>NZ_CP187891.1:0-2290000 GCF_050558525.1 Enterococcus sp. DIV0236
ATGCCCGACGTGGAAAGTTTTTGGCATAGCCTTGAAGAAGCCTATCAAGCGATTTTGTCGGCGCCAAGTTTTGATGCTTGGATTAAAACCACACGCCCTTTGAAATTAGACAACAATCAATTGTGGCTAGAAGTCCCTTCTGCAGTTCATCGTGATTACTGGGAAAAAAATCTTTCGGCAAAAATTGTCGAAACTGGATTTAAATTGACCGGTGCAGAAGTGATGCCCCATTTTGTTGTTGCCGATGAAAAAGACGCAGCACTGGCACAAGAACTCGAAGAACCTGCCGAAGAAGAAGTTGTTTTTAGTGAACAAAGTAAAAAAGCGATGCTTAATCCTAAGTACACTTTCGACACCTTCGTTATTGGTAAAGGAAACCAAATGGCTCATGCTGCAGCGCTTGTTGTTGCCGAGGATCCAGGTTCGATTTACAATCCCCTTTTCTTCTATGGTGGTGTAGGGTTAGGGAAAACCCATTTGATGCATGCTATTGGTCATCAAATGTTAGTGAATCAACCAGATGCCAAAGTCAAATATGTTAGTAGCGAAACGTTTACGAATGAATTTATCAACTCAATTCAAACAAAGACATCCGAACAATTTCGGAAAGAATATCGCAATGTTGACTTATTATTAGTCGATGATATTCAATTTTTGGCGGAAAAAGAAGCAACATTGGAAGAATTTTTCCATACCTTCAACGATCTTTACAATGAAAATAAACAAATTGTTTTAACAAGTGATCGCCCGCCGAATGATATTCCAAAATTACCTGAACGATTAGTTTCTCGCTTTGCTTGGGGTTTGTCTGTCGATATCACCCCGCCTGATTTAGAAACACGGATTGCAATTTTGCGCAAAAAAGCAGATGCCGAGCGTTTAGAAATTCCGGATGATACACTAAGTTATATCGCTGGTCAAATTGATTCCAACATCCGTGAATTAGAGGGTGCTTTGGTCCGTGTTCAAGCCTTTGCAACTATTAATGGAGAAGATATTACCACTAGTTTAGCGGCGGACGCCTTGAAATCTCTAAAATCAGTTGGTAGTAAAAATCAATTGTCCATTTTACAAATTCAAGAAGAAGTATCCAAATATTATCATGTGCCTCTTAAAGATTTAAAAGGGAAAAAACGGGTGAAAACAATTGTGGTTCCTCGTCAAATCTCAATGTATCTTGCTAGAGAAATGACCGACAATTCCTTGCCAAAAATTGGTGCCGAATTTGGCGGCAAAGATCATACAACGGTGATTCATGCGCACGAAAAGATTCAGCAATTATTGGAAAAAGATCCAGCGATTCAAAAAGAAGTCAGTGAAATTAAAAATTTATTGAACTCTTAGGATGTGGAAAACTAAACAAAAAAGAACAAAGTTATCCACAACTTATACACAAGTGGATAACTTAGTAAAATCAATGCTTTTTTGACTTTTCCACAGAATCAACATGCCCTATTACTTTTATTATTTATTTATATATAATATACAAAACAGTGGCGTACAAAATTAGAACGTATTGAAAATACTTAAAAAGGAGTTTACATTATGAAATTAACGGTCAAACGAAGTGTCTTTTTACAAGAATTACAAACTGTTCAACGAGCAATTTCTTCTAAAACAACGATTCCAATCTTAACAGGTGTTAAAATTGTGTTATCAGAAGATGGCTTATCACTTACTGGGAGTAACGCGGATATTTCAATTGAAAGTTTTTTAAGTAAAGACGATGAAAAAGCTCAAATGACCATTGAACGCACAGGTAGCATCGTTTTACAATCTCGTTTCTTTGGCGAAATTATTCGTAAATTACCAGAAGATATGTTCACAATGGAAGTTCTAGATAACAATCAAGTTGCAATTACTTCAGGAAAAGCTGATTTTACGGTTAATGGATTAGATGCTGATAATTATCCGCACTTACCAGTAATTGATACTCAAAACCAAATGAAATTACCTGTTCATTTATTGACAAAAATTATTAGTGAAACAGGTTTTGCTGTATCGATGCACGAAAGTCGTCCAATTTTAACTGGGGTTCACTTTATTTTAGAAAATCAAAAATTACTTGCCGTTGCGACAGATTCACATCGTTTAAGTCAACGTGTGATCCCGACAGAACAAGCAGTAGAAGACTTTAACATTGTAATTCCAGGAAAAAGTTTAACTGAACTTTCTCGTTCATTAACCAATGAAGAAGAAATGGTTGAAATCAGCATTATGGAAAACCAAGTGCTATTTAAAACAGAAACAATGTACTTCTATTCTCGTTTGTTAGAAGGAAATTATCCTGATACCAACCGTTTAATTCCAACTAGCCATAACACGCAAATTGAATTTTATGTACCAGAATTGCTTTCAGCAATCGAACGTGCCTCTTTACTTTCTCATGAAGGACGTAACAATATTGTTCGCCTTTCAATTTCACCAGACTCTGTTGTTTTATATGGAAATTCACCTGAAATTGGAAAAGTCGAAGAAGCTTTAAACTATGAAAATGTTTCTGGTGAAGCGTTGGATATTTCTTTCAACCCAGATTATATGAAAGATGCGTTGCGAGCGTTTGGCGATATGAATATTACCGTGAAATTCCTTTCTCCAATTCGTCCGTTTACATTGGAGCCAACCGAAACAGAACTAGATTTCATTCAACTAATTACACCGGTTCGTACAAATTAATCATGTTTAAAAAAGACCTTCGGAAAATCACTATGATCGCCGAAGGTTCTTTTTTGTCGTCTGTTTAAAGACGATAAACGCTGCTAGATAAGCTTTTTATAACTAGAATAGCTTTTACGCTAATATAATTGTGAATGTTTGAACTATCGTTTGACGAATAAATTCTGCCTTTTTTTTCATGGATAAAGAAAAAAGCCCTTTAATTTTTCGTTTAAGGGCTGTTCATTTTTTATGAATATTTCCTAGTGAAAGAAGTTTACGTTGCTTAAAACGACGCTCAGACCTCTACAAGCTACTTTTCTTCATTGCGCGCCCTCTTCGTTTGTCTTTGAGTTACCCCTAATTGTTTTTTAGTTAAACGCTACTCGTCATTTCTGCCAAATCAGGCCCCTTTTTTCTCAAGAAAATATCAATTTCCGTTTTAAAATGCTTTTTAAGAGTTTTTTTATCCTAATAATATTTTCGGTCATTTAGAATTAAAATTGCTTAGAATGAAAATTAGACAGATAAATTTGTTTTCTCTTATGAAAAAGGGTATAATATATATGAGAACGTATTAGAAAAAAGAGGGATGCACATTGAAAAAAACGTTTGTTTTAGCAACTGAGTATATAACGCTTGGTCAGTTTCTTAAAGAAATCAACGTCATTGGTAGTGGCGGCCAAGCCAAATGGTATTTGGCAGACAATAGCGTGTTTGTTGATGGCGAGTTGGAAAATCGTCGCGGACGGAAACTTTATGCGGGCATGATGATTGAGATACCTGAAGAAGGTACTTTTTTTATGGTGAAAAACGGAAACGAGTCCGACGATGCGGCTGAATGAGCTGACACTTCAGCATTATCGTAATTATGAAACAGTCAGCTTAGATTTTCCAAAAACGTTAAATCTTTTTTTAGGCGAAAACGCCCAAGGAAAAACCAACTTGTTAGAAAGCATTTATGTTCTAGCAATGACACGAAGTCATCGAACCAGCAATGAAAAAGAATTAATTGGCTGGGAACAAGCAGCAGCTAAAATTAGCGGTGTGGTTGAAAAAAAGACAGGCACCGTGCCGTTGGAAATTTTAATTTCCAACAAAGGACGTAAAACCAAGGTTAACCACATTGAGCAAAAAAGGCTCAGTGCGTACATTGGGCAATTGAATGTTATTTTATTTGCCCCAGAAGATTTATCTTTGGTGAAAGGCTCACCTCAAGTCCGCCGGAAATTTATTGACATGGAACTCGGACAAGTGAGTCCTATTTATCTTTATGATCTTGTCCAATATCAGTCTGTTTTAAAGCAACGGAACCAATACCTAAAACAACTAGCTGAAAAGAAACAAACAGATACTGTTTATCTGGATATTTTGACAGAGCAGCTAGCTGAATTTGGCGGGAAAGTTCTATACGCTCGGTTAGGTTTTCTTAAAAAATTAGAACACTGGGCAAACTTACTCCATCAAAAAATTAGTCATGGACGCGAAACGCTCACCATTGACTACGCATCAAGCATCCCAATTGACAACACGGATCTTTCCTTAGAAGCACTTCAAAATCAATTGCTCCAACAATTAATGAACAATCGTAAGCGTGAATTGTTTAAAGCGAATACTTTTTTAGGCCCTCATCGTGACGATTTGCTATTTATTGTCAATGGTCAAAATGTTCAAACGTATGGCTCACAAGGCCAACAGCGGACGACAGCTTTAAGTATTAAATTGGCAGAGATTGATTTGATGCATTCAGAAACAGGAGAATATCCTGTGTTATTACTAGATGATGTCATGAGTGAATTAGATAATGAACGTCAAATTCACTTGTTAGAAACGATTGAAGGCAAAGTTCAAACGTTCTTAACGACAACTAGTTTAGATCACATAAAAGACAAGCTAACAGTTGAACCAGATATTTTTTATGTTCAACAAGGCAAGATAGAAAGGAATTCAGCGACATGACAGAAGAAGAAAAAAACATGAGAGAACGTGCGCAAGAATATGACGCTAGTCAGATTCAAGTTTTGGAGGGCTTAGAAGCTGTCCGGAAACGTCCTGGTATGTACATAGGTTCTACTAGTGGCGAAGGGTTACACCACTTAGTATGGGAAATCGTTGACAACTCTATCGACGAAGCCTTAGCAGGATTTGCTAAATCAATTCAAGTAATTATCGAACCAGACGATAGTATTACTGTTATCGATGATGGTCGTGGAATTCCAGTCGGGATTCAAGCCAAAACAGGTCGCCCAGCTGTGGAAACAGTGTTTACAGTGCTACATGCCGGCGGGAAATTTGGCGGTGGCGGCTATAAAGTATCAGGTGGCTTGCACGGTGTTGGTTCCTCTGTTGTTAATGCTTTATCGACCAGTTTAGATGTTCGTGTTTATAAAGATGGCAAAGTGTATTACCAAGAATATCGTCGTGGTGCGGTTGTTGATGACCTAAAAGTTATCGAAGAAACGGATCGTCACGGAACTACTGTTCACTTTATTCCAGATCCTGAAATTTTTACAGAAACAACCGTTTATGATTTTGATAAATTAGCAACACGGGTTCGTGAATTAGCCTTTTTAAATCGAGGCTTACACATTTCAATTGAAGACCGTCGTGAAGGACAAGAAGATAAAAAAGAGTATCACTATGAAGGCGGGATTAAGAGTTATGTTGAGCATTTAAATGCCAATAAAGACGTTATTTTCCCAGAGCCAATCTTCATTGAAGGAGAGCAACAAGATATTACAGTGGAAGTGTCAATGCAGTATACAGATGGCTACCACTCAAATATTTTAAGTTTTGCCAACAATATTCATACTTATGAAGGCGGAACGCATGAATCTGGTTTTAAAACTTCTTTAACACGTGTGATTAATGACTATGCACGTAAACAAAAATTGATGAAAGAAAACGATGAAAAATTAACTGGGGAAGATGTTCGTGAAGGTTTAACCGCAGTGGTTTCCATCAAACATCCAGATCCTCAATTTGAAGGACAAACGAAAACGAAATTAGGGAACTCAGAAGTACGGACCGTTACGGATCGTTTATTCTCAGAATACTTTACAAAATTCTTAATGGAAAATCCAACAGTCGGCAAACAAATTGTCGAAAAAGGTATGTTGGCCTCAAAAGCTCGTTTAGCCGCTAAAAGAGCCCGTGAAGTCACCCGTCGTAAAGGCGCGTTAGAAATTAGCAACTTGCCAGGGAAGTTGGCTGATTGCTCAAGTAAAGATCCGGAAAAATGCGAATTATTTATCGTCGAAGGAGACTCGGCCGGCGGTTCAGCAAAACAAGGCCGTAGCCGTGAATTCCAAGCCATTTTACCAATTCGTGGGAAAATCTTGAATGTTGAGAAAGCCAGCATGGATAAAATTTTAGCCAATGAAGAAATTCGGTCATTATTTACAGCTATGGGAACAGGCTTCGGCGAAGATTTCGATGTTTCTAAAGCACGTTATCACAAACTAGTGATTATGACCGATGCCGATGTCGATGGTGCGCATATTCGAACGTTGTTATTAACCTTGTTCTATCGCTTCATGCGGCCAATTGTTGAAGCTGGTTATGTGTATATTGCCCAACCACCACTATATGGTGTGAAACAAGGGAAAAACATCACCTACGTTCAACCAGGCAAACATGCTGAAGAGGAACTAGCAAAAGTGTTAGAAGAATTACCTGCTTCACCAAAACCAAGTGTTCAACGTTACAAAGGGTTGGGTGAAATGGATGATCACCAACTTTGGGAAACAACAATGGACCCAGAAAAACGATTAATGGCGCGAGTGAGTGTCGATGATGCCATTGAAGCTGACCAAATTTTTGAAATGCTAATGGGCGATCGTGTGGAACCACGTCGTGCGTTTATCGAAGAAAATGCCCATTACGTGAAAAACTTGGATATTTAATGTGTCGCAACGTTGTAAGAGACGCTAGAACATATATTTAGAGGGGAAAAAATTCATGAGTGAAGAAATTAAAGAAAACATTCAAGACGTCAATCTGACCAGCGAAATGAAAGAATCTTTCATTGACTACGCAATGAGTGTTATCGTAGCCCGCGCGTTACCTGACGTTCGTGACGGTTTAAAACCTGTTCATCGCCGAATCTTATATGGAATGAACGAATTAGGGGTAACCCCTGATAAACCACACAAAAAATCAGCCCGGATTGTTGGGGATGTTATGGGTAAATATCATCCCCATGGGGACAGTGCGATTTACGAATCAATGGTGCGGATGGCACAACCTTTTAGTTATCGGGCTATGTTAGTTGACGGCCACGGAAACTTCGGTTCTGTCGATGGTGACGGCGCTGCCGCTATGCGTTATACCGAAGCACGTATGAGTAAAATTGCTTTAGAAATGCTACGAGATATTAACAAAAATACAGTCGATTTCCAAGGAAACTATGATGATTCAGAACAAGAACCAGTAGTTTTACCTGCTCGTTTTCCAAACTTACTAGTTAACGGAACAACGGGGATTGCGGTGGGGATGGCAACAAATATTCCACCACATAATTTAAGTGAAGTGATTGATGCAACAAGTTTATTGATGGACAATCCTGATGTAACGACGAATGAATTGATGGAAGTGTTACCTGGACCAGATTTTCCAACAGGCGGTTTAGTGATGGGGAAATCAGGGATTCGCCGAGCATATGAAACAGGGAAAGGTTCGATTACTGTTCGTGCAAAAGTTGAATTGACTGAAATGCCGAATGGAAAAGAACGGATTTTAGTAACTGAATTGCCTTATATGGTGAATAAAGCCAAATTAATCGAACGAATTTCTGAATTACACAGAGATAAACGAATTGAAGGAATTACTGATTTGCGGGATGAATCTTCTCGTGAAGGCATGCGGATCGTCATCGATGTTCGTCGAGATGTGAGTGCCTCTGTTGTGTTAAACAACTTGTACAAAATGACTGCCTTACAAACATCTTTTGGTTTTAACATGTTAGCCATTGAAAAAGGCGTACCGAAAATTTTAAGCTTGAAACGTATTTTAGAAAACTACGTCGAGCACCAAAAAGAAGTCATTACTCGCCGGACGATTTTTGACAAAAACAAAGCAGAAGCACGGGCGCATATTTTAGAAGGTCTACGAATTGCCTTAGATCATATCGATGAAATCATTGCCATTATCCGTGGATCACAATCAGATGACGAAGCAAAAGCAACGTTAATTGAACGCTTTGAATTTTCAGATCGTCAAGCGCAAGCGATTTTAGATATGCGTTTACGCCGTTTAACAGGCTTAGAACGCGACAAAATTGAAAATGAATATCAAGAGCTATTGAAATTCATTGCGGACTTAGAGGACATTTTAGCCCGCCCAGAACGCGTCATTGAAATCATTAAAACAGAGTTAAATGACGTTCGCACAAAATTTGGTGATGCACGACGCACAGAATTATTAGTAGGTGAAGTCTTAAGTCTTGAAGATGAAGATTTAATCGAAGAAGAAGAAGTCGTGATTACATTAACCAATAACGGCTACATTAAGCGGATGGCAAACTCCGAATTCCGGGCGCAACGCCGCGGCGGACGTGGTGTCCAAGGCATGGGCGTTCATGATGATGATTTCGTGAAAAACCTAGTTTCTTGTTCAACACATGACACGTTATTATTCTTTACGAACACTGGGAAAGTTTACCGAGCAAAAGGTTACGAAATCCCTGAATACGGTAGAACAGCAAAAGGAATTCCAGTGATTAACTTACTGGGAATTGATTCTGCAGAAAAAATTCAAGCGATTATTTCTGTTGAGGGCAAAGCGGAAGCAGGTAAATACTTGTTCTTCACAACCTTAAAAGGAACCGTCAAACGGACAGCCGTAACAGCCTTTTCTAATATCCGTAGTAATGGATTAATCGCCATTAGCTTAAAAGAAGATGATGAGTTAGTTAACGTGGTAACGACTAATGGCAATCAGAAGATGATTATCGGAACACATGCAGGATACTCTGTCACATTTGATGAAAATACTGTACGTGATATGGGCCGGACAGCATCAGGCGTTCGGGGAATCCGTCTCCGCGAAAATGATTATGTGGTCGGCGCAGCGATTCTGGATGAAAATAAAGAAGTCCTAGTCATTACTGAAAATGGTTATGGTAAGCGTACAAAAGCTTCTGAATATCCAGTTAAAGGACGTGGCGGTAAAGGGATTAAGACAGCAAATATCACTGAGAAAAATGGTCCATTAGCTGGTTTAACCACGGTCAATGGGGATGAAGATATCTTATTGATTACGAACAAAGGCGTCATTATCCGCTTTAACGTTGATTCTGTTTCTCAAACAGGACGCGCAACATTAGGGGTTCGTTTAATGAGAATGGAAGATGGTGCCAAAGTGGTAACAATGGCTGTTGTAGAACCAGAAGAAGTGGAAGAAGAAATCGTTGAAGTTGTAGAAACAACAGAAAACGAAACAACATCAGAAACAGAAGAATAACATAAAAAAGTTTCGCCAGTTGGCGAAACTTTTTTATTGGGGCTTTTCAAAACTATTTCTTGCTTTTGTCCATCAATTAGCATATAATTAGAGATTGTGAACTACCTTTTTAGGTATGTTCTCCTTGCTCTTAGCCAACTAAGAGCCTTGAAGTCCATAGGGAGGTGAAAATCAATGAGTCAAGATACGAAGTACGAAATCATGTACATTATTCGTCCGAACATTGATGAAGAAGCAAAAACTGCTTTAGTAGAACGTTTCGACACAATCTTAAAAGATAACGGAGCAGAAGTTATCGAATCTAAAGATTGGGAAAAACGCCGCTTAGCATATGAAATGAACGGATTCCGTGAAGGCATCTATCATATCGTTAATGTTACTTCTCCATCAACAGCTGGCGCAATCAACGAGTTTGATCGTTTAGCAAAAATCAATGACGATATTATCCGTCATATGATCGTGAAGGTAGAAGCATAATTTGTTTCACATGAAACATTTATTGACGAAAGGAGATGTTTTGAATGATTAATAACGTTGTATTAGTCGGAAGATTGACAAAAGATCCTGACTTACGTTACACCGCTAGTGGTTCAGCTGTTGCGACCTTTACACTTGCTGTAAACCGTAACTTTACGAATCAAAATGGTGACCGTGAAGCAGACTTTATCAACTGTGTGATTTGGCGTAAACCCGCAGAAACAATGGCTAATTATGCCCGTAAAGGTACATTATTAGGTGTTGTCGGAAGAATTCAAACTCGTAACTACGAGAACCAACAAGGTCAACGTGTCTACGTAACTGAAGTGGTTTGTGAAAACTTCCAATTGTTAGAATCTCGTTCTGCTTCAGAACAAAGAGGAACTGGCGGCGGTAGCTTTAATAACAACGAAAATGGTTATCAATCACAAAATCGTAGCTTTGGTAATAACAATGCCGGTTCTGGATTTAATAACAACAACAATAGTTTCAATCCATCATCTTCTCAGTCGCAAAACAATAACGGTATGCCTGATTTCGATAAAGATTCTGATCCATTTGGTGGCTCAGGTTCATCTATCGACATTTCAGATGATGATTTACCATTCTAAACGAATTTGATAGGAGGGAACAAGAATGGCACAACAAAGAAGAGGCGGACGTAAACGTCGGAAAGTCGACTACATCGCAGCAAACCACATCGAATACATCGACTATAAAGATACTGAATTGTTAAAACGATTCATTTCAGAACGTGGCAAAATTTTACCACGTCGTGTTACAGGTACTGGCGCTAAAAACCAACGTAAATTAACGATTGCTATTAAACGCGCACGTATCATGGGATTATTACCATTCGTTAGTGACGAACAATAATTTTATGACAATTTCCAGAACCAAAGAGCTTGCTCTTTGGTTCTTTTTTATCTTGACTAGTGTTTCACGTGAAACATAACAAGGTTCGCAGAATGAAGTGTTTTGTGATAAAATAAGGGATGAAATAACTAGTGAATCACCAGAGCAATATGCTCGTTGGAACAAGTCGCCTCAAAGGTCTGCAGAAAGATTGGAGGCAAAAAAATGCAAAAGAAGAGAATTCAAAAAAACGGTTTCTTAATTGTTGTGGGTCTTCTCTTAGTAGAATTTCTCCTCTATTTCTTACTAACAAATAAATGGCTGCTATTGGCGGTAATTATCGCATTAGATATCTTTCTCTTAGTGGTTATTCGGCTGTTGATTAGAGATGTAGAAATTACGAACGTAGAAAAGATTCAAGAAGCAAGTTCCATTGCTGAACAATCGTTGGATTATGTTGTAAATGAAGTACCTGTGGGAATTATTACGTATAACGGGGAAACACGCGCGGTAGAATGGCTTAATCCTTATGCTGCTTCTATTTTTAATAAAGACAATCAGCTAACGTTAACCGCTAGCCAAGTGACGTCTTATTTAGAATTAGCAGAACGAAACCAAGATATTTTTACGATTGACGAAAATACCTATCGCTTTAGCGTCAATAAAGAACAACATACAATTACTTTTGAAGATATCACTAAAGAAAGTAATTTGTATCAAGAAAAAGTCGAAATGCAAACGGCTATTGGCATTGTGTCTGTCGATAATTATGATGATGTCACCGATACAATGGATGAGAAAGAAATTTCTTATTTGAATAGTTTCATTACGACGATGGTTTCTGATTGGATGGACCAATACAAAGTTTTTTATAAGCGAATCAACGCAGAACGTTATTTTTTCATTGCCCAATGGGAAGATATTCAAAAAATGATGGACGAAAAATTTTCTATTTTGGATACGATCCGTAAGGAATCAGCTAACCATGAAGTAGCCATTACGTTAAGCATGGGGATTGCTTATGGGGGGCCAACCTTAGATCAAACCGGGACCACGGCTCAAACGAACCTAGATACAGCTTTAGTACGTGGCGGCGATCAAGTGGTTGTAAAAGAAGCCAAAGATGAAGCGAAGCCGTTATTTTTTGGTGGAAAAACGGCAGTAACGACGAAACGTTCCCAAGTACGTTCTCGCGCAATGAGCATGGCAATTAAGGGAATTATTGCGGAATCAGCTGACATCTATATTATGGGCCATCGTTATCCAGATATGGATGCGTTAGGTTCAGCATTTGGTGTTGCTCGTTTAGCCTCGTTTAATAATCGAAAAGCGTGGATTGTTTTAGATGAAAATGAAATCATTCCCGATGTCAAAAGAGTGTTAGAGGCGATTAAAGAGTACCCAGAATTAGAAGAGCGCATTATTAGTCCTAAAGAGGCCATGAAGCGCAAGAAAGAAAGTAGCTTATTAGTTATGGTAGATTACCATAAACCGTCTCTATCGATCTCACAAGAGCTCTATGAGCGTTTTGATAAAGTAGTAATCATTGATCACCATCGACGAGGAGACGAATTTCCAGCAAAACCCTTGCTTTCTTATATTGAATCTTCTGCCTCTTCTGCTTCAGAATTAGTCACAGAATTGATCGAATACCAAAGTAATAGCGCAAATAAACTGCAGGCCTTTGAAGCAACCATGATGTTGGCGGGAATTGTGGTTGATACGAAAAGTTTCAATACACGAACGACGGCGCGAACATTTGATGTGGCTAGTTATTTACGAACTTGTGGAGCAGACTCATCTTTAGTACAATATCTATTAAGTTCTGATCTTACAAGCTATCTGGAAATGAACAACTTAATCTCTAAAAGCGAATATGTCACAAAAGATACCGTCGTTGTTGCCGGGAGTGAAGACAAAGAATATGATAGTGTCACAGCTGCCAAAACAGCGGACACATTACTTTCTATGGCAGGGATTAATGCAGCATTTGTCATTACCAAGCGGACGGATCAACAGATTGGCATTAGTGCTCGGAGTAATGGTTCAATTAATGTCCAAATTATTATGGAAAATTTAGGTGGTGGCGGTCACTTTACTAATGCGGCAGTACAATTATCAAACGTAACAGTAGCAGAAGTAAAAGAGCAACTACTTGATGTAATTCGTCAAAATATTAATGAAATGTATGAACAGGAGTGAAGGAAATGAAAGTCATTTTTTTACAAGACGTTAAAGGAAAAGGAAAAAAAGGGGACGTAAAAGAAGTGCCAACTGGTTACGCCCAAAACTTTTTAATTAAAAATGGTTATGCGAAAGAAGCCAATAAAGGGAGCATGAGTGCGTTAGCGGGTCAAAAGAAAGCCCAAGAAAAACATGAAGCAGAAGTTTTAGCACAAGCAAAAGAAATGCAAGCCTTTTTAGAAGATGAAAAGACTGTTGTAGAGATCAAGGCAAAAGCTGGAGAAGACAGCCGTTTATTTGGCTCAATTCCTTCAAAACAAATTGCAGAAGCCTTAAACAAACAATACAATGTAAAATTGGATAAACGCAAAATCGAATTAGCCAACCCAATTCGTTCTCTAGGTTACACTAACGTACCAGTCAAACTACATCATGAAGTTACAGCGAAAATTAAGGTTCATGTCGTAGCGGAATGATACAATCGATAAAAAAGAAGCCGATTTCTCCGGCTTCTTTTTTATGCCAAATAAATTACCAGGTTTATTTTTATTGTTTTTTTAAAATAAAATGAATAACACTTTAAATTAACGGAAGTATTATATTTTTATTAGTTGTGTATTTTTTAAAATTGGAAAGTGAACTAAAAATAGAGAAATCAGCAGAGAAAAAATGTACTTTTTTTAATGAAATTGTGTTAAAATGGATAGACTAAATGAACCAGAAAGTAAGACATCGTGGGAGAGAACAAAATGAATGAATTATTGCAAGATAGGGTACCGCCACAAAATATTGAAGCGGAACAAGCCGTTTTAGGTTCTATTTTCTTAGATGCAGATGTGCTAATAGAAGCGATGGAATATGTGGAACCTAAAGATTTCTATCGTCGTAGTCATCAGTTGATTTTCCAAACGATGATGACCTTAAGCGACCGAAATGAAGCGATTGATGTGGTAACAATCAAAGATCGCCTAGAACAAGAGAATTTGTTAGAAGATGTTGGCGGACTAAGTTATCTGTCAGATTTAGCTTTAGCTGTACCGACAGCTGCCAATGTCATTTATTATGCAAAAATTGTTGAACAAAAATCGTTGCTGCGCAACTTAATCCAAACCGCTACAGAGATTGTAACTAAAGGCTTTGAGCAAGGTGAAGATGTTGAATCTATTTTGGATGATGCAGAACGAAGCATTTTAGAAGTCTCCGAAAAGCGGAATCGTAGTGGCTTTTTATCAATTTCAGATGTTCTAAATACAACTATTGCGAATATTGACCAATTATACCAAAATGATGAAGAGATTACTGGTTTACCTACAGGCTATCAAGCATTGGATAAAATGACTGCCGGCTTGCAAGCGGAAGAGCTAATTATTTTAGCGGCCCGTCCAGCGGTAGGGAAAACCGCTTTTGCATTAAATATTGCCCAAAATGTCGGCACCAAAACAGATAAAGCTGTCGCTATTTTTAGTTTAGAAATGGGGGCAGAATCATTAGTGAACCGGATGCTTTGTGCAGAAGGATCCATTGAGGCCAGCCATTTAAGAACAGGACAATTATCTGAAGAAGAATGGCAAAACTTAATTATTGCGATGGGCAGTTTGTCCCGTGCGAATATCTATATTGATGACACACCAGGGATTAAAATTACCGAAATTCGTGCGAAATGTCGTAAATTAGCACAAGAAAAAGGCAACCTAGGTCTAATTTTGATCGACTACCTACAATTGATTGAAGGAACTGGAAAAGAGAACCGCCAACAGGAGGTTTCTGATATTTCACGTCAATTAAAAAAATTAGCGAAAGAATTAAAAGTCCCAGTTATTGCTTTGTCACAGCTTTCTCGTGGCGTGGAACAACGTCAAGATAAACGTCCTGTGTTAAGTGATATTCGTGAGTCAGGTTCCATTGAGCAAGATGCCGATATCGTTGCCTTTCTTTATCGTGATGATTACTATGATCGTGGTGAAGGAGAAGACGGCGATCATGAGCCACCAGAAGTTGATAATGTTGTAGAGGTCATCATTGAGAAAAACCGTAGTGGTGCGCGTGGAACGGTCGAATTACTTTTCATTAAAGAATATAATAAATTTTCTTCGCTTTCGCCGAGGACAGAATTTTAAAAAAACGAACTCATTTTTTGAGTTCGTTTTTTTGCTTATTAAGGGATTAAAATCAGAGAGTAAAACACGAACAATATTCGTATATTTTATTATTTTACAAAAACATAACTAAAAATGTTCGTATTTTTGACAGAAACGCTTTTGATTGTGAAAGAATATTCGATTTTTACCCTTGAAAGGGACTGGTTTTACTGGTACAATGATTCAGGACAAAAAAATTATGAACGAGGTGTTCGAATGTCATCAGTAGTAGTTGTTGGAACGCAATGGGGCGACGAAGGTAAAGGAAAAATTACAGACTTTCTAAGTGAAAACGCAGAAGTGATCGCTCGTTACCAAGGCGGAGATAACGCCGGACATACCATTAAATTCGACGGCGTAACGTATAAATTACATTTAATTCCTTCAGGGATTTTCTATAAAGAAAAAATTAGTGTAATTGGTAACGGCGTAGTTGTGAATCCAAAATCTTTAGTAAAAGAATTAGCTTATTTAAAAGAAAATAATGTTGCCACTGATAATTTACGTATTTCAGATCGTGCCCATGTCATTTTGCCGTATCATATTAAATTGGATCAATTGCAAGAAGATGCGAAAGGTGAAAACAAGATTGGGACAACGATTAAAGGAATTGGCCCAGCCTACATGGATAAAGCAGCACGGGTGGGAATCCGTATCGCTGATTTATTGGATAAAGAAATTTTTGCGGAACGTTTGCAAATCAACTTAGAAGAAAAAAATCGTCAATTCGTTAAAATGTTTGATAGCGAAGCCATTGAATTTGATGATATTTTTGAAGAATACTATGAATACGGACAACAAATTAAACAATATGTTACAGATACTTCGGTTATTTTAAACGATGCATTAGATGCTGGAAAACGGGTTTTATTTGAAGGGGCACAAGGTGTCATGTTGGATATCGATCAAGGAACCTATCCATTTGTTACTTCCTCTAATCCAGTAGCTGGTGGCGTAACTATCGGTAGTGGCGTTGGTCCATCAAAAATTAATAAAGTGGTTGGTGTCTGCAAAGCGTACACTTCACGTGTCGGGGACGGCCCATTCCCAACAGAATTATTTGATGAAACAGGAGAAACCATTCGTCGTGTCGGTAAAGAATACGGAACAACAACAGGACGTCCGCGTCGTGTCGGCTGGTTTGATTCAGTAGTTATGCGTCATTCAAAACGTGTATCAGGGATTACGAACTTGTCATTAAACTCGATTGACGTGTTAAGTGGTTTAGAAACGGTGAAAATTTGTACAGCTTATGAACTTGATGGTGAATTAATTTATCATTATCCAGCAAGCTTGAAAGAATTAAGCCGCTGTAAACCAGTTTATGAAGAATTACCAGGTTGGTCTGAAGATATCACTGGTTGCAAAACTTTAGCTGATTTACCAGCTAATGCTCGTAACTATGTGCATCGGATTTCAGAATTAGTTGGTGTGCGCATTTCAACATTCTCTGTAGGTCCAGACCGTAACCAAACGAACGTTTTAGAAAGCGTTTGGGCACAAATTTAAGCAGATTTTTAAGGGAACGTAAAGGATGGCTTATGCCAGTTCAGCCTTTACGTTCTTTTTTAATTTTATATAAAAATGAAAAACTATGGTAAAATAAAAGAAAACATGAAGGGGGCAATTGTCCGTGAATTATCAATTAGTGACAGATTCTTGTTGTGACTTGCCGTATACATACTTAAAAGAAAACCAAGTACCTTTTATTAGCATGAATATTCAAATTGACGGGAAAGAATATCGCGATGATTTAGGCGAAACGTTTGATTATCAGAACTTCTTAACGGCCATTAAAAATGGAAGTATGCCCACTACCTCTCAAGTTAATGTAGGACGCTACAATGAATTTTTCCGTCCTTTTGTGGAGCAAGGGTTACCGGTGATTTATTTAGCTTTTTCATCTGGGTTAAGTGGCTCTTATCAAAGTGCGTTGCAATCAGTAGAGATGTTAAAAGAAGAGTACGATAATGTAGAAATTCATATTATTGACACAAAAGCAGCTAGCTTAGGTCAAGGGATGTTAGTCCGAGAAGCCATTCGATTACAAACAGATGGTCATTCATTAGGAGAAGTTGTTGCCTATCTTGAAGAGCAAAAAATGAAACTTCACTCGTGGGTAACGGTAGATGATTTAAAACATTTAGAACGTGGCGGACGGATTTCTAAAACAGCGGCAGCACTTGGTGGCTTAATGAACATTAAACCAATTATTCGCGTGGATGCGGCAGGCAAACTAGCATCCGTTGGTAAAACTCGTGGACGAAACAAGTCCTTGCAAAAGATTGCGCAAGAAACGATTCAAGGCATTGTAGAGCCAATGAAACAAACACTGTTGATTGCATATGCGGGAACGAAAGATGACGCGGAAAAAGTCAAAGAATTAATTGAAAAAGAAATAGAAGTTAATGAGATACTGATTTATCCTCTAGGACCCACCATTACTAGTCATACCGGAATAGGTTGTATTGCTGTGTTTTCTTTTGGTGAAAAAAGAAAATAAAAAATAGAGAAGTCATTTTTTAATGACTTCTCTATTTTTTTAATAATCTGAACTGAATAAAACGTCCATTTGTTTTTGAATTTCTGGGTTTTCCAAGAATTCGTCATAGGTTGTTTCTGCTCGATCAATGACCCCTTTATCAGAAACAGCAATAATTCGGTTCGCTAATGTTTGGATAAATTGGTGGTCATGTGAAGCAAAAAGAATTGAACCAGTGAAAGCCATCAACCCATCATTTAACGCAGTGATTGATTCTAAGTCTAAGTGGTTCGTTGGATCATCTAAAACTAAGACATTGGCTTTGGAAAGCATTAATTTTGAAAGCATGACACGCACTTTTTCGCCTCCGGAAAGAACATTGACTGGTTTTAGTACCTCTTCACCAGAGAATAACATCCGACCTAAGAAACTACGTAAGAACGTATTGTCATCTTCTTCTTTACCAGCAAATTGACGTAACCAATCTAAAATGGTTAATGGCTCTTCAAAGTCTTTGCTGTTGTCTTTTGGTAAATAAGCTTGGCTAGTTGTAACGCCCCAACGAACAGAACCTGTATCGGGAGTAATTTCGCCCATAATCACTTTGAATAACGTAGTCGTTGTAATATCTGAGTCAGCGATGAATGCCACTTTATCATCTTTTGTTAAGTTGAACGAGATATTATCTAAGATTTTTTTGCCATCAATCGTTACAGAGACATTTTCAACTTGTAATAAGTCATTGCCGATTTCACGTTCTGGTGTAAAGCCAACGAATGGATAACGACGAGAGGAAGGTTGAATGTCATCTAAGGTAATTTTATCTAACATTTTTTTACGAGACGTTGCTTGTTTTGATTTTGAGGCATTGGCGCTAAAACGAGCGATAAAGTCTTGTAATTCTTTGATTTGTTCTTCTTTTTTGGCATTAGATTGTGCTTGCAATTTTGTCGCTAGTTGGCTTGATTCCAACCAGAAATCATAGTTACCAACGTAAAGTTTGATTTTACTAAAGTCTAAATCTGCCATGTGAGTGCAGACTTTGTTTAGGAAATGACGGTCATGGGAAACCACGATAACGGTATTTTCAAAGTTGATTAAAAATTCTTCTAACCAATTGATTGAGCGGGTGTCTAAACCATTTGTCGGCTCGTCTAATAGTAAGACATCTGGTTTACCAAAAAGAGATTGAGCTAATAATACTTTGACTTTTTGACCAGCTGTTAATTCGCTCATTTTTTGATCATGTAATTCTTCTGGAATGTTTAGCCCTTGGAGTAAAACAGCTGCTTCAGGTTCTGCTTCCCAACCGTCAAGTTCAGCAAATTCGCCTTCTAGTTCTGCGGCACGAATCCCATCTTCATCTGAAAAATCTTCTTTCATATAGATAGCATCTTTTTCTTTCATTACTTCGTAAAGACGTTTATGTCCCATAATTACAGTTTCTAAAACAGTGTAGTCTTCGTAGTCAAAGTGATTTTGTTTCAGCGTTGCTAGTCGCTCATTAGGACCCATTGAAACTACGCCAGTTGTCGGTTGAATCTCACCTGATAAAATTTTAAGAAACGTTGATTTTCCTGCACCGTTTGCGCCGATTAAGCCGTAACAGTTGCCAGGAGTAAATTTAATATTCACTTCTTCAAAAAGTTTACGATCTGGAAATTGTAAACTTACATCATTAACAGTAATCAATTGTTTTCCTCGCTTTTAATATATTCTTGAACCTCTCTGCATTATATCGGCTACAGAACCTTTTTTCAAGGAGTTTCAATCTTTTTACAGAAACGAATAAAAAGGTGGGTTTTTTATAGAAAAAAGGCGCTTTTTTAAAATGTTTCATGTGAAACAGAAATTTTTTTCATGAAAGGGTTTTTAGTGTATTTTTTTAATGATACACTGTATCATGTAAATTAATTAGTGTATCGATTAAAGGAGCCATCAAAAATGAAGCGGATTGAAAAAATCTATCAATATGTTAAAGAGCAAACGAAGAATTTAACGCCAATGACCTTAACAAGTGATGCGGGAGTCACGACACAAGAAATTTCAGAACGTTTAAACATTCAGCGGACCAATGCTAGTAAAGATTTGAATCAACTGGTTCGTGAAGGGCGCTTGAAAAAATTATCTGGTCGACCAGTAAAATATGTCGCGCAGGTGGCGTTTCAGCATCGACCATTAACCAAGCCAGTTAAAAGTTATCGGGAAAAATCAATGGATCACTCCACAAAAACTTTTATCGAACCATTGGTTGAACCAGTAGTCACGACAAGTAAAACCCCAGAAGTTGAAGATATTTTCAAAAAAATTATCGGTTCAGCTGGAAGCATGAAAACGCCGGTGGAACAAGCCAAAGCAGCGATTTTATATCCGCCAAAAGGCTTGAATTGTTTAATTACTGGACCAACAGGTTCTGGGAAAACTTATTTTGCTCATGCCATGTTTCAATTTGCGAAGCTGAACCAAATTGTGGCCAAAGAAAAAGAGTTTGTGGTGTTTAACTGTGCAGACTATGCGCATAATCCAGAACTTTTGATGTCGCATTTATTTGGGTATGTAGAAGGGGCCTTCACAGGCGCTACGAAAGCGAAAGAAGGGATTATTGATGAAGCAGATGGCAGCATTCTGTTTTTAGATGAAGTACATCGGTTACCACCCGAAGGACAAGAAATGATTTTTTATTTTATGGATCACGGCGTGTACGCGCGTTTAGGTGAAACAGTGAAATCACATCATGCGGATGTTCGGATTATTTGTGCTACGACGGAGAATCCTACTTCTTCTTTATTGAATACTTTTGTGCGACGCATTCCGATTATCATTCAATTACCGAACTTTAGTGACCGTCCTGCGAAAGAAAAAATTGACCTCCTAAAAGTGATGGTTTCAATGGAAGCAGCGCGGATTCAACGGCGAATCTCTTTGTCAGAAGATGTGGTCAAAGCGTTAATTGGAAGTGTTTCTTATGGAAATGTCGGTCAGCTAAAATCGAATGTGCAACTTGTGACTGCGCGAGGGTTCCTTAATCAGATGGAACAAGAGGAATTAATGATTACGATGGACGAATTAACGGACAATATCAAAGAAGGCATTATGCAACTTGCCAGTAATCGAGAAGTGTTGTCGGAGTTATCGAAATATCTGGAACCGCAATTAGTGGTATCACCAAATGAATCTTTAGTAGCTATTCAGTCAGATGCCTATGAATTGCCTTACAATCTATATGAGATTATTGGAGATAAAGCGGCTCTCTTAAAAGCAGACGGCTTGGACCAAGAACTAATTAATAATTTTATTACAACGGATATCAATGTTCATTTAAAATCTTTCTACAAAGATTATGGATTCACCTTTGATACAGAAAATAAATTGGCTGAAATTGTTGACCAACGAATTATTGATGTCACTAAGAAAATTTATAATTTTGCAGCGAAGCGGTTATCGTATTCGTTTCAACCCAATTTTATTTATGCAATGAGTTTACACATTAGTTCTTTCTTGAAACGCATCCAATTAGGTAAAGATCCTAAGCATCCTTTAAATGAAAGTATTCGAAATATGGTTTTAGATTATCCAACAGAGTTTGAAACAGCAAAAGAAATTAAAAATATTATTGAAAGTAGTTATCAGATGGAGATTCCTGAATCTGAAAGTTACTATTTAGCTGTTTTGCTCATTTCTTTAAGAGAAAATCCTGAGGCTGGCCGGATTGGCATTGTCGTGGCTGCGCACGGAAATAGTACCGCTAGCAGTATGGTACAAGTGGTTTCTCAATTGTTAAATGTTGATAATTTGAAGGCTGTGGATATGCCTTTAGATATGCCACCGAAAGAAGCTTTGCGTAAAATCGTTGAAGCAGTTGGTGAAGTGAATGAAGAGAATGGCGTACTATTATTGGTGGATATGGGTTCATTAAGTACGTTTTCAGAAGAAATTGTACGCCAGACAGGCATTGATGTGCGGACAGTAGACATGGTGACCACGCCAATTGTTCTTGAAGCGGCCCGCAAAACCGCATTAATTGATACGCAATTGGAAACACTTCACGAGTCTTTAAAAAACTTTCATGGCTATGCCGATATTCGCCAAAGTGAAACGAAACAAATCATTGAAAATTGGAAAACAAGAGCAATTATTGCTATCTGCGCTTCTGGAGAAGGAACTGCGCGCCGAATGAAAGAGCTTATTGAGGAAGCTGTCTTGCCACAAATAGACTGGCATTTAGAAGTGATTCCTTTGTCCATTGTAAATATGAAAGAAGTCTTGCCTAAAATTCAAGAAGACTATGAAATTATTGCGACAACTGGGATTACCAATCCCAAAATTGGAGTTCCTTATATTTCCATGGAAAATTTCTTTTCCGGTGAAGCAGAAAAAATTATTCAGCAATTACTAGCAGAGCGGAAAGAAGAAGTAATGAATAAGCCGTTGGACGAAGCGGCAGCAAAAGAAATTTGTCTAAAATATATGGAGCAAAGTTTCACTTTCATTAATGGAAAAAAAATCATTGATCTGTTGTGGTCATTCGCTAAAAATATCCAAACCCAATTAGCGATGCCAGAAGAGTACACATTTTACATCAATTTGATTATGCACACATCGGGCATGTTGGAGCGTATTTTACGGAATGATACACTGACGGTTTCAGAAAAGGAACTTGGTCGATTGGTTCAAGAACCAATTTATCCAGTGATTGTGGCCTCAATTGAGACTATGGAAGAAGCTCTTAATATGGATGTTCCAGCAGAAGAAGTTTATTTTATCGCACAGTTAGTCAAAAATGCTCAGTGTATCGAAGATAAAATCACCGAAATTGATACACTAGATTAATACAGAAAAAACGATACACTATTTATTAGTGTATCGTTTTTTTTATTTTCTTAAAAAAACCTATAATTTTCTAGGTTTCGAACCGATACACTAAAGTTGGCACGAAACTTGCTTATAATAAGGTGTCCCTTTTTACCTAAAATTTTTAAGTAAAAAGACAAAGGTCCTAACCTTTAAAAATGAATTTAAAGGAGCATTCCCGATGGTAATGGATATTCGTTTAGCTCGAATTGATGATCGATTAATTCATGGCCAAGTAGCAACTGTTTGGGCAAAATTGACGAACATTAATCGCATTTTAGTGGTTAGTGATTCCGTTGCTCATGACAATTTGAGAAAAGCCTTGTTGGTTCAAGCTGCTCCACCTGGTGTCAAAGTAAATGTCATCACTGTTCAAAAAATGATTGATGTTTACCCTGATCCTCGTTTTGATTCGTTTCGAGCCATGTTGTTATTCACTAATCCTTTGGACGTGAAACGAGTGGTCGAAGGCGGTGTACAACTAACTTCTGTGAATATTGGCGGAATGAGTTTCAGCACAGGCAAGCGAATGATTACGAATGCAGTCGCAGTGGATGCCAACGATTTAAAAGCATTTCTGTTTTTAAATGAACAAGGTATTGAATTGGAAATTCGAAAAGTCGCAGCAGACAGCCAAGTGAATTTGATGGATTTACTGAAAAAAGAGCGTAGCAAAGAAAATAACGCCAGCTGACGTTAATTTTTACAGACGAAAGACATTGAAAGGATGTGGTGGCCTAGGACCAACATCATTGCTTCATGAACTGTATTGATAAAGGCAAGTGCTGATGTTGAAAAAAATCAAGAACTATTGAAATTTTTTCATTTATTTTTGTCAGAATCTGATTTATCTGATTTTTTTCAAAAAGTGAAAGCGTTTAGCAGTACAACCATGAAAAAAAACATCAATTATACAGGAGGTATAAAAATGGTAGGAATTATCCTAGCAAGTCACGGTGAATTTGCTGAAGGGATCTTGCAATCTGGTGCAATGATCTTTGGCGAACAAGAAAATGTAAAAGCAGTTACGTTAATGCCTAGCGAAGGTCCCGATGATGTAAAAGCAAAAATGCAAGAAGCCATTGCATCGTTTGACAATCAAGACGAAGTACTATTTTTAGTTGACCTATGGGGAGGAACACCATTTAACCAAGCGAACTCATTGTTAGAAGATCATAAAGACAAATGGGCAATCGTTGCAGGTATGAATTTACCAATGGTTATTGAAGCATATGCTTCTCGTTTCTCTATGGAATCAGCACAAGAAATTGCGACACATATTCTTGAAACAGCAAAAGATGGTGTCAAAGTTAAACCAGAAGAGTTACAACCAGCAGAAGCACCAAAAGCTGCTGCGACAGAAGATGCACAGCCAAAAGGTTCGTTACCACCAGGTACAGTTGTTGGCGATGGCAAAATTAAATTTGTGCTAGCACGTATTGATTCACGTTTATTACATGGTCAAGTAGCAACAGCTTGGACAAAAGCAACACAACCAAACAGAATTATTGTTGTTTCTGATGCCGTTGCAAAAGATGACTTACGTAAGAAATTAATCGAACAAGCAGCTCCTCCAGGAGTAAAAGCCAATGTTATTCCAATCAGTAAAATGATTGAAGTAGCGAAAGATCCACGTTTTGGCAATACAAAAGCATTATTATTATTTGAAAATCCTGAAGACGTCTTAAAAGTGGTTGAAGGCGGCGTAGAAATCCCAGAAGTAAACGTTGGTTCAATGGCTCACTCTGTTGGAAAAGTCGTTGTAAGCAAAGTATTATCAATGGGTCAAGAAGACGTTGATACGTTTGATGAATTAAAAGCCAAAGGCATCAAATTTGATGTGCGTAAAGTGCCAAATGATTCAAAAGCGAATATGGACGAAATTTTGAAAAAAGCAAAAAATGAGTTAGCAAACGCGTAACTCGCCAAATACAAATCAAAATAGGAGGCTTATCATGTCTGTTATATCAATTATTTTAGTTTTACTCGTTGCCTTTCTAGCTGGTATGGAAGGGATTTTGGATGAGTTCCAATTCCACCAACCGTTAGTAGCATGTACATTAATCGGATTAGTTACTGGTAATTTAGAAGCCGGAATTGTTTTAGGTGGTACTTTACAAATGATCGCGTTAGGTTGGGCGAACATCGGGGCTGCCGTTGCACCGGATGCCGCTTTAGCATCTGTTGCCTCAGCAATTATTTTAGTTTTAGGTGGCCAAGGTGTTAAAGGTGTTCCTTCAGCGATTGCCATCGCAGTTCCTTTAGCGGTTGCAGGTTTGTTCTTAACAATGATCGTTCGGACAGTTGCGGTTCCAATCGTTCACATGATGGATGCGGCTGCTGAAAAAGGCAACATTAAACAAGTTGAAATGTTACACATTTTCGCTGTATGTTTACAAGGTATTCGTATTGCGATTCCAGCAGGTGCGTTACTATTCATTCCTGCTGACACTGTTCGTAATTTCTTAGAATCAATGCCAGCTTGGTTAACTGATGGTATGGCTATCGGTGGTGGTATGGTCGTTGCCGTAGGTTATGCATTAGTAATCAACATGATGGCAACAAAAGAAGTATGGCCATTCTTCATTATCGGTTTCGTAGTCGCAGCGATTTCTCAATTAACATTAATCGCATTAGGTGCTTTAGGTGTCGCTTTAGCTCTTATTTACTTGAACTTATCTAAAATGGGCGGTTCTTCTAACTCAAATGGCGGAGGCAACTCTGGCGACCCATTAGGCGATATTTTAAACGACTACTAATTCTGAAGGAGGAGCAAAGAAAATGGCAGAAAAAATTCAATTAACTAAAAAAGATCGTTTAGCTGTAGCTTGGCGTTCAACATTTATCCAAGGTTCTTGGAACTATGAACGTATGCAAAACGGCGGCTGGGCATTCTCAATGATTCCAGCAATCAAAAAATTATATAAAACGAAAGAAGAACGTTCAGCGGCGTTAAAACGTCACTTAGAATTCTTTAATACACACCCATACATTGCCTCACCAATCCTTGGTGTAACATTAGCTTTGGAAGAAGAACGTGCCAATGGCGCACCAGTTGATGACGTAGCGATTCAAGGGGTTAAAGTTGGGATGATGGGTCCTTTAGCCGGTGTCGGTGACCCAGTTTTCTGGTTTACTGTTCGTCCAATGTTAGGCGCTTTAGGTGCTTCCTTAGCAATGGGTGGTAACATCTTAGGCCCAATCTTATTCTTCGTTGCTTGGAACTTAATTCGTTGGTCATTCATGTGGTATACACAAGAGTTTGGTTACAAAGCAGGTTCTAAAATTACTGATGACCTTTCAGGTGGTTTACTACAAGATATTACAAAAGGTGCTTCTATTTTAGGGATGTTCGTACTGGCCGCATTAGTTCAACGTTGGGTATCGATTAAGTTCTTACCAATTGTCTCACAAGTTAAGTTAGACAAAGGTGCTTATATCGAGTGGGATAAACTTCCTGCTGGCGGTGAAGGAATGCATAAAGCCTTTGAACAAGTGAACCAAGGCTTGGCGCTTTCACCAACGAAAGTTACTACTTTACAAGATAACCTAGATCAATTGATTCCAGGTCTAGCACCACTACTACTTACATTCTTATGTATGTGGTTATTGAAGAAAAAAGTTAGCCCAATCGTTATCATTCTTGGTTTATTCGTAGTCGGCGTTGTCGGCCACTTAATCGGCTTATTATAAGAATGACGAGGTAAGTTTATTACTTCTAATCAAAAAAAGCGGAAGAGAAGTCGAGAAACTTTTCTTCCGCTTTTTTAAACAAAGATGTAATTTTGTTTGTTTCGATCAGGAAAGAAACGTATAATAAAGAGGAATTAGTCGAATGAAATGGAGCAGATAACATGGTACAATCATTAAACACAAAAGTTGATTTAGTTATAGATGCGACGGCATTTACAGGATTAACAGATTATGGACAAATTATGATAGGTGACCGCGGGTTTGAATTTTACCATGCCAAAGATCCACGTAAGTTTATCCAAATTCCGTGGGAAGAAGTCGATTACGTGTTGGCTTCAGTAATGTTCAAAGGAAAATGGATTCCTCGTTATGCGATTCAAACCAAGAAAAATGGGACGTATACGTTTGCTTCAAAAGAGCCGAAGCGAGTGTTACGAGCTATTCGTGAATATGTTGACCCAGATCATATGGTCCAATCTTTGAGTTTCTTTGATGTCATAAAAAGAGGGATTCTCTCGATTGGGAAAAAGAAAAAATAATTTATAACTGTTACTTTTTTATAAACTAGATGAAAAAGTAGCGGTTTTTTTGTGGGAAAACGAGGGACTTATTTATACAAAAAAGGCACAATTGTGCACCAAAAAAGAGACA
Organism: Enterococcus sp. DIV0236; assembly: GCF_050558525.1. Taxonomy (NCBI): domain Bacteria; kingdom Bacillati; phylum Bacillota; class Bacilli; order Lactobacillales; family Enterococcaceae; genus Enterococcus; species Enterococcus sp. DIV0236. Next base: position 26,449 of record NZ_CP187891.1, read on the forward strand.
ATCAAGTGATACGTTGTTTTTAATGGAGTTATCATTGAAATGGTTTTCAGAAAGCACGATGAAAATATTTGACACCTTGTAAAATAGTAGTAACATAATAAGTGTAATAAATTATTTTATAGAGGAGTGAGTGTCATGGAACAACGACAACATCATGGAATGGACTGGGGTTCATTAGTATTAGGAATTCTATTTGTTCTGACTGCATTAATTTCTTTCCAAAATCCTGCCGGTAATTTAATTGCCATTGTGATGGTTTTTGCGATTTTTGCTATTATTAAAGGGATTTTCGAAATTTTTGTACGTAATCGTATGAAAGAATTGCTAGGCTACAAAGCTTATGCACCAATCATCTTAGGGATTATTGATATCCTAATTGGTGTTTACTTATTGTTTAACTTAAATATTGGTGTCGCTGTGTTACCATTTGTTTTTGCAATTTGGTTTTTATTCGACTCAATTTTCGGCTTATTTACTTTAGATTTTGCTAAACGAGTAAGCACAGGTTACTTCTGGTTCACATTAATTGTTGACGTTTTAGGGATTATCTTAGGTGTAATGTTATTATTTAATCCATTGTCTTCAGCATTAACTCTAAGCTTCTTAGTTGGCTTCTACTTTATGATGTTTGGTATTAGCAATATTGTATATGCTTTTAGATAAAAGAAGTAAAAAAACAGGTTTTCCGAAAAGGAAAACCTGTTTTTTTTAATAACGACGGCGGCAGTTGCCATTATTTCCCGAAATTGTTCGAACAAGCCACACGATAATCGCTACGGGAACTAAAATTTTTACTGCTAGCCACAATAAGCTTCCCACGATACCGACAACGGCACTAAAGAGTGAACCGACAACTAAAAATAAAAGGACCACTAAAAGAATATTTATAAACATTGGTCGTTGATTATTCATACGTACTACCTCCAAATTTTTCCTGTTTTCTATATACAGAGTATAGCAAGAAAGCGCAACAAGCACCTCCATCGGAAGGCTGATTTTTTTCTCTGGCGAATGATGGAGCCGCTGTTGGTTATTTTGGACTTTCTTATTGAAATAATCAGAATATTCTGGTGTATAATTATAAAAAAGGATTTAAAGTGAGGGATTGGATGTCGACTGAGGGATTAATCGCTTTGTTAGAAAAGAAACGAAATCATTTAAGTAAAATTGAAAATCAAGTACTGGATTATATTTTGACGCATATGACGGAAATTAGTTCACAAACCATTTATGAGGTGGCGCAGGCGTTGTTTGTCTCAACAGCCACTATTTCTCGAACAGCAAAACACTTAGGTTATCGAGGCTTCCAAGAATTAAAATACGCGATCGTCCAATCGGTGCAGAGCGAGAGCACAGAAAGCGATAGTCGTAGTTTTCAAGCCATTACACAACAGTTGATCGCCAATGTGCAAGACAGTTTTCAACAAATGGATGAAGCCAAAGTCGCGGAAATGCTTAAAATGATTGAGCGTGCGAATACGATTGAAGTGTTCGGTGTTGGTGGCAGTTTTCCTATTTGTACTGATTTTGCACGAAAGCTAACATTTTTAGGAAAAAAAGCCTATGCACGATCTGATTGGGATGAACAAGCGGCAGCAGTTAAGAATCTGGATGGACAGGATTTAGCCATTTTTGTCAGTTATACAGGAGAAACTAAGGGGATTTTAGCGTATGCACGTGTAGCGCAGGAACAGCAAGTGCCGATGATTAGTTTGATTTCGACTAAAGGAAGCACCTTGGAAAAATTGTCGACGACGACGTTATTTGCCAAAGGGACGACACGTTATCATCAGCGCGTGGATTTAAGTTCAAGAATTGCTGTCATTTGTTTGTTCGATACGGTTTTATTAATGTATGCAGAGGCAAAGCAGCCGCGGTAATTTTATGCAACACCATACTAAATGATGTAAGGGGATACAGAAAGAGTGTAGCCTCTTTTTTCTTTGTTTTGGGCTAGTTATAATGAGGGCAATGAATGTAAACGCAATCATTTTTAGTTTTGTAAAGAATGAATGGAGGAGTTAAGAAATGGCAGTAAAGAAAAAGAAAGCGACTTTCTGGGAGTTTTTCCAAGGATTAGGTAAAACGTTTATGTTGCCAGTGGCTTTATTAGCTTTTATGGGGATTTTGTTGGGATTAGGAAGTTCTTTTTCCAGTGAATCCATGATTGAAACGATCCCGTTTTTAGGAAAGCCCGCAGTAAAAATTATTTTCCAATTTATGTCGACAATTGGTGGTTTTGCGTTTGCCTATTTACCTGTCATGTTTGCAATGGCCATTCCGTTGGGGTTAGTTCGGAAAGAAAAAGGAATTGCTGCGTTTTCAGGTTTCGTAGGCTATACGGTGATGAATTTAGCGATTAATTTCTATTTAGTGCAGACGAATCGCCTCGTGGATCCTGAGCAGTTGCGGGAAGCCGGCCAAGGAATGGTTTTTGGGATTCAAACGATTGAAATGGGTGTTCTTGGTGGAATTATCGCTGGGCTTATTGTCTATAAGTTGCATAATCGATTTTATACGGTGCAACTACCAGATAGTTTTGCCTTTTTTTCTGGCGCACGGTTTGTACCAATTATTACTTCATTAGTGATGGCATTCGTGGGCTTAGTAATTCCGTTAGTTTGGCCACTTTTCGCGCTAATGATTATGGCGATTGGCCAACTTATCCAACGTTCTGGTATTTTTGGGCCTTTTCTGTTTGGTTCAGGGGAACGTCTCCTGTTACCGTTTGGGTTGCATCATATTTTGGTTTCCATGATTCGTTTTACTGAAGCAGGGGGTTCAGCGGTGGTGGCTGGCAAAGAAGTGTTTGGTGCGTTAAATATTTTCTATGCAGAATTGCAAAATAATTTACCGATTTCACCAAGCGCAACAGCTTTCTTGTCACAAGGGAAAATGCCGACCTTTATTTTTGGCTTACCAGCGGCGGCGCTTGCGATGTATCATACTGCAGCTCCGGCGAATCGACATAAGATTAAAGGCTTACTCCTTTCGGGTGTAATTGCTACGGCTATCACTGGCATTACAGAACCAATTGAATTTTTATTCTTATTTATTAGTCCATTATTATGGCTGTTTCATGTCATTATGACTGGTCTAGGTTTCATGGTAATGGCTTTATTAGGTGTTGTGATTGGGAACACTGATGGCGGGCTACTGGACTTTGTTATTTTTGGCTTGTTACAAGGAACTTATACAAAATGGTGGTGGGTTCTCATTGTCGGCGCTATCTGGTTTGTTGTTTATTATTTCGTCTTTAAAACAGTCATTGTAACCTTTGATTTAAAAACACCTGGACGAGACAAGGTCTTAGATGAGACTGAATATACCGATCAAGAAGTTCAATATAAGAAAACGGGTGGCTATGATGCGCCTGGGATTTTAGCGGCTTTGGGTGGGCAAGAGAATATTCAAGCTATTGATAATTGCATTACGCGTTTACGTTTAGTGTTAGCAGATGCTAATAAAGTAGATGATGACAAATTAAAGCAATTAGGGGCTTTAGGCGTTGTACATTTAGATGCGCAGAATGTACAAGTGATTATCGGAACCAAAGTGACAACGGTCCGTAATCAATTAGAGATGATTTTAGGTTAGAAAAAAGACAGAAGGTGAAGAGTGTGTCGTTTGATAAAGCAATTGATCGACGAGGAACGTATTGTACACAGTGGGATTTTGTAGAAGACCGATTTGGGGAAGCGGACTTGCTTCCCTTCACTATTTCCGATACGGATTTTGCTGTGCCAGAGGCAGTTCTGGCAACATTACAGGAGCGTTTGAACCATCCAGTATTTGGCTATACGAGGTGGAACCATCCGCAATTAAAAGAAGCAATTCAAACGTGGTACCAGACAAGATTCCAGACGAAGATTGAAGAACACTGGATTATGTATACCCCGACCGTTATCTATGGTATTTCTGCTTTGATTCAATTATTGACTAACGAAGGGGAGGGCATTATTTTACAAACACCTGCCTATGATGCATTTTTTAAAGTTATTCAGGAAAATAAGCGGCAAGTAGTGGCGAATGAACTGCTTTATCAAGAGAAGCGCTACAGCATTGATTTTATTGATTTAGAAAAAAAACTAGCGCAACCAGAAAATCGCTGTTTGCTTTTATGTTCCCCGCATAATCCAACAGGACGTGTTTGGGAGCAATGGGAATTAGAGCGAATAGTTTCATTGTGCCAACAGTATGATGTGTTTTTACTTTCTGATGAAATTCATATGGATATCGTTAATAAAGGCCATGTTCATCGACCAATTACGCAATTTAATTATAAAAAATCTGCCATTATTACCAGTGGCACGAAAACCTTTAATTTTCCAGGGCTGATTTTTGCTTACGCCTTAATTCCAGATAACGAATTACGTGACGCTTTTCAGCTCAAATTAAAAAACGCCGATGGTTTATCATCAACAAGTATTTTGGGAATGCTAGCAACCATGACGGCCTATCAAAAATGTGGTACTTGGGTTGACGAGTTGAATGATTATTTAGCGGAGAACCAACGTTACGTGAAAGATTTTTTACAGACATATTTGCCAAAAATTAAAGTGACGGAGCTGGAGGCAACTTACTTAATGTGGTTGGATGTATCAGCGGCAGTTCCAGATGTGGCCCGCTTACAAGAGGCTTTAGTTTCTGTGGGGAAAGTCGCCATTATGGACGGCTCGATTTATGGCGGTAATGGACAACGATTTTTACGGTTAAATATTGGCTGTTCGCAAGCAAAACTACACGAGGGACTTGAAAGGATGCGCCAAGGTTTTGAAGCTGTTTTACAAAAGGATGGCACAGCATCAGCGCTTGGGAATAATTGAGAAAAGATAGCATTCCGAAAATGGTTGCAGTACAATGGAAAAATAGAAACAAATAAAATAACAAAAAGTAACAACTTGTCATTTACTGGGGGAAAAGAAATGAAAACAATTAAAACAAAGCAAGCACCACAAGCAATTGGGCCATATTCACAAGCAAAAATTGTGAATGGTTTATTGATTACTTCTGGTCAGATTCCACTGGATCCTGAAACAGGCAAGGTGGTTGGGACAACGATTAAAGAACAAACCAATCAAGTACTGAAAAATATTCAAGGGATTTTAACAGAAGCTGGTAGTGATTTTGCTCATGTAGTCAAAACGACATGCTATTTACAAAATATGGCGGATTTCACGGCATTCAATGAAGTCTATGCTGAGTATTTTAGTGCGGAATATCCTGCACGCACAACGATTGAAATCTCTAAATTACCGATGGATGTGTTGGTGGAGATTGAGATTATCGCAGAAGTAGTGGCGTAAAAATACAGTTAAAAGAGTGAGAAAAAAATCGTCTTAGATTTTTTTCTCACTCTTTTTTTCAATAAAACAATACGATTCAGCCAAAATGTCTAGCCGTGCTGGAAAATTTTCAGCAAATAGGCTACCATGGAAGAAAATCGATAAAACGAAAGTTAAATGAATAGAAAAGAGATATGAAAGAGGCTATAAGATGAAAAAAAATATTAGCCAACTAACGCAGTGGTTGAAAGAACACAGTTTATTATTGAAACTAATTTTTCTTGGTTCTGTATTAGTTTTCGTGGCTAACCAAGTGACACATATCGCTCAAGGCATGACCTGGGCGGATATTTTTTCCACGATGGAACAACAAAGTACGGGGCGTTTAATTGGTATGGTCTTGGCAGGACTATTTGGGGTTATTCCGATGCTCCTTTATGACTATGTAGTCGTTAAATTATTGGAAAAAGAAGGTAAGCCACCAATGAAACGAATGGATTGGTTAACTTCGGCTTGGGTCACTAATACCATTAATAACTTAGCGGGTTTTGGCGGCGTGGTTGGGGCAACGCTACGGATTAATTTTTACGGAAAAGATGTACCACGGGGCAAGGTTGTAGCAACGGTCTCAAAAGTTGCTCTGTTCTTGATTTCAGGGTTATCTATTTTATCTTTTGTGGCGTTTGTTGATTTATTTTTTATTCGAACCCAAAATGTTTTTCGTGAATATTGGGTTTGGTTATTACTGGGCAGCCTGATTGCGCCAGCGCTCTGGTTTTTCACGTATTTAAAACGGCGAACATTGTTTAAAACATTTTTTCCAAAAGCGGTGCTCCTTTTATTCGGCGCTTCATTAGGCCAATGGCTAGGTGGGATGTTTGCTTTCTTAATGATAGGTCGCTTGATGCAGGTGCCAGTTTTGATGGTTTCTGTTTACCCAATGTTTGTTATCGCTACGTTAATCGGGATGTTAACCATGGTTCCTGGTGGTATGGGAACGTTTGATGTCTTAATGATTTTGGGCTTGTCACAATTAGGGATTGATCGATCACAAGCGGTCGTCTGGTTGTTGTATTATCGTTTGTTTTATTATGTGACGCCTTTTATGACAGGAGTTATTTTGTTCTTGCAACAAGCAGGCATGAAAGTCAATCAATTTTTTGATAATTTACCTCGGTTATTTTCACAAAAAGTGGCGCATTTTATTTTGGTGGCGGCGTTATATTTTGCAGGGATTATGATGGTTCTATTGTCGACTGTGACGAATTTGTCGAATGTCAGTCGTTTATTCCAAGTGTTACTTCCCTTTTCTTTTAATTTTTTAGATCAAACATTGAATTTATTTGTAGGATTCTTGTTATTAGGTTTAGCTCGAGGCATTTCTATGAAAGTGAAAAAAGCTTATTGGCCTACAATTATTTTACTAGGATTTTGTATTGTAAATACGGTGGCACGAACGACTTCGTGGCAGTTGATTGCTGTTTATGCTGTTATTTTATTGGCGGTTATTTTGGCTCGTAAAGAATTTTATCGTGAAAAGTTTGTTTATTCATGGGGCGCTTTAACGGTAGATAGTATTTTGTTTGGCTGCTTGTTTATCGGTTATGCGGTTGCTGGCTATTACGCCGCACGACCAGCTGGTGGCAATCAAGTTATCAATCACTTTTTGTTGTTTCCGTCAGATGATGTTTGGTTTAACGGATTGATTGGTTTAAGTATTTCCTTGATTGGTTTATTCTTTTTGTATCAATATTTAGCCGAAACAACTGTTACTTTAGGTGAGGGGTTTGAGGAAGCGCGGTTGACACGCTTTTTGGAAAAATTTGGTGGCAACGAAGGCAGTCAATTTTTGTATTTAAAGGATTATGGTCATTTTTATTACCAAGAAGAAGGCGAAGATCAAGTACTTTTTGGGTTTCAAATGAAGTTTAATAAATGCTTTGTCTTGGCGGATCCGATTGGGCAACGAGAGAAATGGACAGCGGCGACACTGGCGTTTATGGATCAAGCTGATTTGTTAGGCTATCAATTAGTTTTTTATCGTATTTCGGAAGAATATGTTATGAATCTTCACGATTGCGGCTTTGAATTTATGAAAGTTGGGGAAGAAGGCTTGATTCAATTTGATGAGCCGTCAACAGTGAATCAAACAGCCTGGACGGAAACAGTGACTGAAAAAATAGCAGCAGAAGCAGCGGATTTTCAGTTTGAATTTTATCCCGAAACGATTAGTGATGCCTTATATCAAGAGTTAGAACGAGTTTCTGCGGACTGGTCACGGAATCAAAAAGAGCGCTACTTTATTGGTGGACGGTTGGATCCCGAGTACTTGAAATGCAGTAGCGTGGGCTTGGTGAGACAGAAACAAACGGTCATCGGTTTCATTACTGGAAAAGAAATGGAAAAAGGCAAAAGTATTTCGTATGATTTGTTACGTATTCGTTCAGAAGCACCCGCTTTTACTAGAGAATATTTGTTCACTCATTTTATTGAAACCTATCAACAGCAGGGCTATCAATTAATTGATATTGGGATGGCGCCGTTGGCTAACGTAGGGGAGAGCAAGTACTCTTTCTTAAAAGAACGCTTTGTTAATATTTTTTACAAGTATAGTTATCAAATTTATGCGTTTCAAGATACACGCAAGCGCAAAGAACAATATGTCACTAGTTGGCAACCACGTTATTTTGCTTATCCTAAGCGGACCAGTGTACTCTTTGCTTTTGTGCAACTTTCCTTGTTGATTACGAAAGGAAGACATCAAAGTGTTTCGCTTGTGGAAGAAGCAATGACTGAAATTTAACTCTAATATAAATAAAAAAGTTAGACTTTGGTCTAACTTTTTTATTTATCACAAATTATTAATCAAAGAATATATTTTTTTATTAAAGAATGGTTGACATTAAGTTTGCGTATTATTAGAATTTAATTAGAATGACAGTTGTTTATCTTTTAATATGGAATCTCGTTATGTCGATATTTAACGTAAAATTTTGAGATTAGTAAGGCCGATAAACAGAAAGAACATAATTTTATAAGACCAGAAGTTAAGTATTCAAGTGAATAATTTGGCTAAGTATGTAATTGAATATTGTTTAGAACACTATCAGAATGGCCTGTAATGTAAAAATGTCGAGCTGTTTTATTCAAATTCATGGACTAGGGTTAACTAAATCAAAATTAGAATTAATCAAGATGTTTTACAATGATGATAAATAATTAGCCATTTTGGTAGAAAATGCCTCACTAGGAATGCGATTGGAAGCAGTAGGTGCATTTAATTATTTTAGTTTTACATAACGAATCAGAATATAACTATTTTGCTATAAACTTAGATGAGGTAGGTGAGCCAATTGAATACGAAGAAGTGGAACTGGTCGATACTTGCATTTTTTATACCGTACCTTGTTTCAAATATTTTTTTATTTTTTACTCTTACAGAAAAAGATAATAAGCTATTAAAAATGATTGAAGAGTCGTCAAAACTATTAAATATTTCAAACGGAGAATTTAATTTTTTTATGATAGTTATTGTTATAATCGCTAATTTGTGTATCTTTTTTGTTACGTTCATAATTTTGAAAATTGTTTTACTTATTTTTGGGTTTAAAAAAAATTATAATCAAGATATATTTATAAGTCTGCTATTGTCAGTAAGCGTAGTTAATCTTCTTGTTCTTTTTATATCTGAAATAGTAACAATTGATAGATTACCGTTATCAATTAGTACTTCTTCTATTGAAGTGATAATCTTTTTATTGCTATTTTACAGTAATACCAAAGATGTAAAAGCAACTAAATTGTTGTTTTTTGGCAAATTATGGTTGCTTTTATTTAATATAGTGTCATTAGTAGTTTAAATGGAAATCATAGGAATTACATAAAAAAATCAAATTAATGTTTGTCTTGTTGGATAAAATTAGCAATTTGAAATTAAAAGGTTGAGGAAGCATAGATATTTCATAGAATAAACGAATATCTATTTTAACTGCCTAAATCATTTATAACAAAAAAATCTGAGACAGAATGAATCCCATTCTGTCTCAGATTTTGTTTTTCACAACTCATCAGACCTTATTGATAAAGAGTCATTTTAATAATAACCCTTAGTTTTTTGTGAAAGATTTTTTATTTGTCTTCTTTTTTACGGTTTCGTCTAGCAGGAATCAAGGTTACGTAGGCAACGAAACCACCAGTACATAGAACGAATAACACGATGCCAGGAATCAATCCTTCTGGTAAATAAGAGAACTGAATAGTATGGGTTCCAGCGCTGACAGGAACGCTTAGAAAGGCATCTTTAAAGGCTTTTGGGGTAACTTTTTTGCCATCAATTTTGACACGCCAACCTTTGTCATAAGGAATTGTAGTGACGAGTACTTGATCTTTGTCGGCGGTAAAGGTACCTGAAGCAGAGCGTTTGCCAGTGGTTAAATCAACGCCTTTTTCTTGCACGGCGGAAATGGCTTTTTCAAATGCATTGGTATTTAAGCCAACTACTTGCGGCTGAACAAAACTTACTGCTTTGGTTCCATAAAAACTTACTTTGAAGTTAACAGTTGTATCTTTTGGATAGTAGCCTAAATTATAATATTGGCCAGTAATGCCAATTTGTGATTGCTGACTCGAGCCGTTCACGGTGACCGTCGCAGTGGAACTTTCCAATTGAGCAAAATCCGTTGGGAATAAACTCAAATAAGCTTGCGTATTGGCGGGCACATTGACTGTATAAGAAATCTCTTTGGCTACGTTATGTTGTTTCTCCGTAAAAGTTACGCCAGCTGTATTTTGCGTAATTGTCACGTTATTTTGAAGCGTCATCGTTGGTTGATAAAAGGTAAAATACCGTTCATTGGTATTGGCTAAAGCATTTAGTAAATTTGTTTGACTACCTAAATTATCATTGAGAGGTTGCCGGACATTGTAAATCTCTTTGTCTGCTAAAAATCCTAATGGCAAAGCATTTTCGTTACGATAAAGCTGATATTTACCAGCAGCTGCTTGTCGCTCAAAGCCGAATTTCATTGGATTGTTTTCAGCAATATTGTATTTAATGCCCATCAAAGCATCCATTAACAAGGTATTATTTTGGTAACGAATATTTAAATTCGTGCCTCGCGAGCGGAAACCTAAGGCGTTTAGGTACGTTGAAGAATGTCGGTTCCGTACGGAAGAAAACATGCTAATGCCACTGTAGCCATAGTTAATGCCGTCATTGGCCGAAACACCATTTAAATTTTCCAAGCGGTAAAAGGTATCATTTTCTTTTTTTGTTTGATCGACTAGATTTTTTAAGTCAGGATAAGGCTCAGAATACAAGCTGCGTGATGCGTAGTTCCAATCATCTAAAATACCAGTGACCATCGCTCGTGTATTAATGATTGCTTCACCAGAAACGAGCAGCAACAACAAAATCACTAAGTATTGCATAGGCGCTTTTTTCAATTGATAAAAAGCAATCCCGAAAAAGTATAATAGTAAAAAAGTTGCCGTTAATACGAAAGAGGTTAAAGTCACAAACGTATAACTAGTAGCACCTTTTGTGCCCATTGCAAGAGCAAAAATTGCTAAAAGAATCAAAATCAAGCCGCTTAAGACGCCGAGATCATCCTTTTCAAATTTCTCCCAACCATAACCAGCAAGCAAAATAACTAGGAATGAAAAGAGGAAACTATAGCGAAAAAGAAACATGTTCGGCGCATGCATGCCGTGCCAGAATAAATTTAAGGGCGTGATGTAAAAGCTAGCAATCAATAGGACAAACAAACTGCCAAAAAGTAGTTTGTTTTTCAATGGAACTTCTTTCGTAACGAAATAGAAGAGACAAAAAATCAAAGGCAACAACCCAATGTAAATAAAAGGAATGGACCCATATTTGGTTGTATCGTAAACGCCAATCATATTTTTCATAATAATATCTAAAAAGGCAGTCGCTTCTGTTTTAAAGGTTGTAATTTCAGAAAGAGTTTCACCATTGGTTCGTAAATCTAAGACAGCAGGTAAGACCATAATCATGGATGCTCCACCAGCTAAAAGAGAAGTAGTAAAATACGCAACGATTCGAGATTTATATCGTTGCCAGTCTGTAAACGTTCGTGCAAAATAGTACAGGAAGGAAAACAACCCAATCATAAAGCCAAAATAATAATTTGTAATGAAAAGCAAGAAATAACTGACAAACAATAATGTCGGTTTTCGTTGGTCCATTAAACGATGAATTCCTAAAATTACGAGTGGCAGATAAATAAAGGCATCCAGCCACATAATTAATTCTGAATGGGCCACAATGAAGGACATTAGCGCATAAGACACACTTAAAGTCACATGGGACCATTTAGGAATCTTAAAGGTTTGTTTTGCCAAGAACCAAAAACTCAAGCCAGCACTCCCAATTTTCAACAACGTTAGGAAATAGAGCGCATCAGGCATGTTTTGATTGTTAAAGAAAAAGACGAGCGGCGTAAATAAGCCACCAAGATAATAGGAAATTAAGGACAAGTAGTTTAGTCCCAAAGAAGCATTCCACGTATAGAAAAGACTTTGTTTTCCATGAAGAACATTGTTAAAGCTTGCGTGAAAATTTGAAAATTGAGAAAAGGCATCGCTGGCTAAAACACTGCGACTACTTCCTGGATAAATCCCAATACTCAAATAGATAATTGCCATAATTAAAAATGGAATGAAGAAACTGGCTAACATATAAGGCCAGTTGTTTTTTAAAAACTGCCTACTTTTATTTTTCATAAATAACCTCACCTGATTTTTCGAAAGTACCTATAGTTTATCATACTCTTTATTTGATGTACCAATAGAAGAAAAACTTTAAAATTTTATTAGGATCCTAAGGGTGGAGTGAAGAAGAATTAGGAGTAAGGGATTGACATTCAAATGCTAAATCACCAGATTAAACAACGAATATTCTCCGAAAAATTGCTGAAAACGCCCTGTGGATAACTTTGTGCATAACTCTGTTGGAAACCACAAAAAAGCTTTTTATCTCGGTTTATCCACAAGGATAAGTTTTCGAGTTGCTAAAAAAAATAGACGCAAGTTCAGAAGGCCTGCTTGCTAAAAATAAAGGAATCCCTAAAGTTGAAAGAAGATGAAAACGTTATTAAAACAACGTTTTCATCTTCTTTTTTCTAGAATTTACAAAGATTTAATGTCGAACAAATAAGCATTGTGGAAAAGTTTTTTGGAAAAAATAAGAAATTTCATCCACAAAGTTTTCTGTGGAGAATTTAAAAATGCTTGTCAAGCTTTTTTTGAAAAAATGTGGATAACTTTTTAAAGACACGCTTTTTTCCATTTGCGAATTTGCGTTCGGAAACTAGTAAAAGGGGCAACGCTATTAATGTGAATCCATTTCCAAAGAGGCCATTGTGCTTTGGTAGTCGCCCAAGCCCGTTGTTGAGGTAAAAATAATTCGTCTTCGGAAAGCGAGTCAATCCAATGAAGTAATTTTTCTAAGGTGTCTTGCAACGCAATCAGCTGACTTTCTAAACTCATTTGTCCATAGGTTTGATAAAATGATTGATAGAGAGCACCCAGTTGATTCCATTTATAACCTTCAGCTGGCGTTTGAACGGTCAGGCCACGTTGTTCTTGTTCTTCCCAAGAAAGCAGCAAGTTGAGCCAGCCTAATTGATAGGCTAAGTTCTCTGAAGGTGTTTTAGCTACTGTTTCAATTCGGTGATCTTTAAGTGTTTCAGGAATTTCTGCAAATTCAGCTAAATATTTTTGTGAAGCTATTTGAATGGCCTCAATCAAGGCTTCTTTTGATTCATAGGTTCGCATTCTTCGGCTAACGTCCTTTCTTGGTAGGATCTGCTTGTTTTTCATGAGTAATTTGAGTGACTAAACCAAAAGGATCTTTCACAATCGCATAAAATGTTGCAAATTCATTTTCAATTGGTTCTTGGATAATACAGGATTCGGGATGGCGCGTGAGTTTTTCAAAAATTGTTTTGGCAGAGTGACGGCTCTCGACGGTTAAGCTGAGGGTCAATTGTTCTGTGGGCGTGGTATTCATTCCTGCAAACAAAGGATTATCAGCTAGTTGTAATTGAAAAGTGTCCATTTGTAAAATCGAGTGAGAAAGCCAGTGTTCTTCGCCAGCGGGAATTGTCAAAGAAGGATTTAAACGCTCTTTAAATTCTTGATTAGTAATTTTAAAAAGAATATCACCAGCAAAGGCTTCTTGGTAAAACGTCAAGGCTTCCGTTGCTCGTCCGTTTAAGACCATAAAAAGGGCAAATTGTGTGTTTTTCATTGTTTGAACCTCCTAAGATTGATAAGATAAGCATAACAATAAAAGGTGTCAAAAAGTGACACCGATGGAGGGGAAAATGAAAAAATCAGAACGTTTAAATCAGGAACTTTTTTTCTTGAGAACCCATCCTCAGTTTAATTTAAATCAGTTAATGAAAACTTTTGGGATTTCTAAAAGCACAGCTTTGCGGGATATTGAAGCTTTGGAAAATTTAGGCGTGCCGCTATATGTGGAGAATGGTCGTTATGGTGGCTATCGAGTTTTAAACAAACCGTTGTTGCCGCCGATTTATTTTAACGAAAATGAAGTGTTAGCGATCTTTTTTTCGTTACAATTACTGAAATTAGTCGCAGAGTCACCGTTTGGTCATTCCTATCAGCAAATTCAGCAAAAATTATTGCATTCTTTAGATGAACCAACCCAATTTAAAATCAGTCAAATGAGTAAGGTCGTCTATTACGAAGGAATTGAACAAGTAGAAGCACCAGGCAATTTAGAGCAGCTGTTTCATTGTATTTTGGCGCAACAAGTAATTCAGTTTAACTATACCAGATATGAAGCAACAACGAAAAAAATCTTACCAACCCGGTTAACTATTTTAGAAGGGTATTGGTATTGTTCAGGCTATGATGTGACTAAAAAGGCTTGGCGTACTTACCGCTGTGATTTTATGGAGGCTATTCAGCAGTTAAACCAAACACTGGATTTTACGACTGAAGAACTGAAAGAATCGTATCGCCATCAACAAACGACAGCACGTACGATTCCATTTAAAGCAATCATTACAGAAAAAGGCAAAGAATTTTTTTATAAACATCGCTTTGACAATATTCAGTTGGAAGAAACGCCCACGCAGTGTTTTTTGGTTGGACAGATTCATCCAACAGAAACACAATTTTTAGCCAACTATTTTATGGGCTTTGGTGAAGAAGTGACAATTTTAGAGCCAGTCCAAGTGAAACAAGCATATGTAGAAAGTATAATGAGGATTCAAAAAAAATATCAAGAATAGATTGTGGAACTGTGAACAATCTCATGTGTAAAAATGCACATTGGAGAAGAGAAAGAAAAACCCTTGATTTTTAAATCAAGGGTTTTTCTTTCTGAGAACGTGCTTGCCCATTTCCATAAATAACATATTTTGTCGAAGTAAGCTCTGCTAAGCCCATAGGTCCACGGGCATGTAATTTTTGCGTACTAATGCCGATTTCGGCGCCAAATCCAAATTCAAAACCGTCCGTGAAACGAGTTGAAGCATTCGCATAAACAGCGGCTGCATCCACTTGTTGTAAAAATTGTTGTGTGGCAAAGTAATTATCACTAATAATACTTTCAGAATGTTTTGTATTGTAGCGATTAATATGCTGGATGGCTTCGTCTAAAGAATCAACGACTTTCACTGCTAAGATAAAGTCGAGAAATTCCGTTTCCCAATCTTGTTCAGTCGCTGGAATGGCTTCTTCAAAAATTGCTAACGCACGTTCATCTGCCCGAAGTTCCACGTGAAACTCCTTCAAGGCTTTTTCAATTGTTGGTAAAAAGGCTTCAGCCACCTCTTGATGAATTAATAACGTTTCGGCGGCGTTACAGACAGAAGGACGTTGACATTTAGCATTGACAATAATTTCAGTTGCCATTGTTAACTGGGCGTCTTTGTCCACGTAAATATGACAATTGCCTGTGCCCGTTTCAATAACAGGAACAGTGGCTGTTGTCAAAACAGTTTTGATTAAGTTGGCGCCGCCACGCGGAATGAGGACATCCAAGTAGTCATTTAAGCGCATAAGTTGTTGGGCTGTTTCTCTAGAAGTATCATCAACAAATTGAATGAGATGGGGAGAAACGGCTTGTTGTATTAGCGCTTCTTGTAAAATTGTCACCAATATCTGATTGGAGTGAAACGCTTCTTTTCCGCCTCGAAGAATAACAGCATTTCCTGATTTGAAACAAAGGCTAGCGGCATCTGTTGTCACGTTTGGCCGCGATTCATAAATGATTCCAATAACACCTAAAGGCACGCGTTGTTGCCCAATTAACAGCCCCGCTTCATTGCGCCACATTTTATCTACTTCCCCAATTGGATCGGGTAAAGTAGCGACTTGGCGTATGCCCTCGGCCATCGCTGTGATCCGTTCTTCTGTTAAACGTAAGCGGTCTTGCATTGTTTCAGAAATTCCGTGGGTAGCGGCTTGCTCTAAATCTAATGCATTTGCTTGTAAAATGCGGGGTGCATTGGCTTCAATGGCTGCGGCCATTTTGTTTAACAAAGTATTTTTTTGACGAGTATCCATCAAGCCTAGCGTATAAGAGGCTTCTTTAGCTTGTTGCCCTAGTTGCT
This sequence comes from Enterococcus sp. DIV0236, assembly GCF_050558525.1. NCBI lineage: Bacteria > Bacillati > Bacillota > Bacilli > Lactobacillales > Enterococcaceae > Enterococcus > Enterococcus sp. DIV0236. Next base: position 42,344 of record NZ_CP187891.1, read on the forward strand.
TTAAATCAGTCACTTTCATGCCCTCCTTTAATAAATAACGTACCGATATCTTTTCCTTCTAAAATTTCAAAGATGATTTTTGGCTGCTTTCCGTTTGCTAAAATCATCGCCTGTTGATTAGCTAACACACGTTCAGCAGCTTTTAATTTACTAGACATCCCACCAGTGCCAAAGCGGCTCCCCTTACCACCGGCTAATTGGAACAAGTCTTCATTAATTTCATTGATTTCAGAAAATAACGTGGCTTCTTTGTTGACAGTAGGGTTATCTGAAAAGAAACCATCAATATCTGATAACATAACTAACAAGTCAGCTTGAACAATTTGGCAGACAATGGCTGACAATTGATCGTTATCCCCGAACTTGGTTAAGTGATCCAATTCTTCAATTGCGACAGTATCATTTTCATTGACGATAGGAATAATATTCATTTTTAACAGTTGTTCAAAAGTATTGGTAACATTATTGCGACTTTCAGGATATTCAATAACATCACGAGTTAATAAAACTTGTGCCATTTGTTGGCTATAGGTTGAAAACCGCTGATTATAAATGTTCATTAATTCTGCTTGGCCGACTGCAGCGACTGCCTGTTGTTCGGGAATTGTCGTTGGGCGTACAGATAGATTTAATTTATTCAGTCCGACACCAATTGCGCCAGAAGAAACTAAAATAATTTCTTTGCCTTGGTTGCTTAAATCACTCAAAGTAAAGGCTAATTGATCAATTGCTTTTAAGTTAATATTGCCATTGGGATAAATCAGAGAACTGGTTCCGACTTTGATCACAATTCGTTTGGCCTGTTGGAGTTTGTTTCTCATAAGTGCCTCGTTTCTTTTTACAGTAAAATTTGACACTCATTATAACAAAATCAGCGGCTACTAGAAAGTGCTAAATAATGAATAGTAAAGAAAGTTTAATGAAAGTGTGAACTTTTTGAGGGAATCTTGGGACTTTTTGGGATTTGGTCTGTTTATTTTAAGAGAAGATGATAGACTAAAAGAAGGAAAATAAACAAAAATTCTCCTCTTTTTTGCGTAGTCTAGATTAACTGGGCTTTTAGAAATGAGAAACTTACTAAAAACAACCAGAGTATCAGAGATTATGGTAAAATAGGAGTAGTTTAGACAGTAGGGGAGAATGAATATGAAACAACGTGGTTTTGAGATTATTTCTAAGTATCAAGAAGAGGGCTTGAGTGTCCCACAACGAGCAACAAAAGGTGCCGCGGGGTATGATTTTCAAGCAGCCGAAACGGTCGTTGTACCAAGTCTTTGGAAGTTACAACAAGCTGGAGAAAATCCCAAACCAATTTTAGTTAAAACAGGAATTAAGGCGTATATGCCTGATTCTGAATATTTAGAATTGGTAAGTCGTTCTTCGAACCCGCTAAAACGATTCCTACTTTTAGCGAATGGTGTCGGAGTCATTGACAGTGATTATTATAATAACGAGAATAACGAAGGACATATCATGTTCCAATTTTTAAACTTTGGATATGAAGATGTTGTCATTGAGAAAGGTGAACGAATTGGCCAAGGGATTTTTAAGCCGTTTTTATTAGCGGATGATGACCAAGTCGAGGCAGAAAGAACGGGCGGTTTTGGTTCGTCTGGACAAAAATAAAGCCCATTTTTTCAGTAGGCAACGTTATTCAAACCATTTAATAAATGTTAAAATAAACAACAGATAAGGAGATTCTACATGGCAAAAAAAGCAAAAGTTCAATTTGAATGTCAAAGCTGTGGGTATGTGTCTCCAAAATATCTCGGCCGCTGTCCTAATTGCGGACAATGGAATTCGATGGTGGAAGAGGTTATTCAAGATACTTCTGATCGTCGTGCTAGAGTAAGTTTGACTGGTAAAAAGACACAACCACAACGGCTATCTGAAGTCATACCTAAAAAAGAGCCTCGTGTAAAAACTGAATTAGTGGAGCTGAATCGGGTTTTAGGTGGTGGCGTTGTTCCAGGTTCGTTAGTTTTAATCGGTGGCGATCCCGGAATAGGTAAGTCAACATTGCTCTTACAAGTATCGCAACAATTAGCAGCCACAGGTGGCACGGTTTTATATGTTTCTGGTGAAGAAAGTGCTGAGCAAATTAAATTACGAGCGGAGCGTCTAGGCACCGTCAACGAGACATTTTACTTATACGCAGAAACAGATATGCACGAAATATCACGAGCCATTGAAAAATTAGAACCAGACTATGTCATTATTGACTCGATTCAAACAATGACGCAGCCAGATGTTACCAGCGTTGCTGGTAGTGTCAGTCAAGTCCGAGAAACAACTGCCGAATTATTGAAACTGGCAAAAACGAATGGGATTGCCATTTTTATTGTCGGACACGTAACGAAGGAAGGGTCTATCGCAGGGCCACGGATGTTGGAACATATGGTAGATACGGTTCTTTATTTTGAAGGAGATAAGCATCACACCTTTAGAATTTTACGGGCTGTCAAAAATCGGTTTGGCTCAACGAATGAGATTGGTATTTTTGAAATGCAGACACATGGATTGGTTGAAGTTATGAATCCTTCTCAGGTCTTTTTAGAAGAACGTTTAGAAGGAGCCACCGGATCTTCAATTGTGGTAGCAATGGAAGGTTCACGCCCTATTTTGGTGGAAATCCAAGCGTTAGTTACCCCAACGATGTTTGGCAATGCCAAGCGAACGACCACCGGGTTGGACTTTAATCGCGTTTCTTTAATCATGGCGGTTTTAGAAAAACGGGCAGGCCTTTTATTACAAAACCAGGATGCGTATCTAAAAGCGGCTGGTGGAGTCAAAATTAATGAACCAGCTATTGATTTAGCGTTAGCAATCAGTATTGCTTCTAGCTATAAAGAAAAAGGAACCTCATCTTCGGAATGTTTCATTGGTGAGATTGGTTTAACTGGTGAAATCCGCCGCGTGAATAGTATTGAACAACGAGTGCGTGAAGCGCAAAAACTAGGCTTTACAAAAGTCTATGTCCCTAAAAATAACCTTGGTGGCTGGGAAGCGCCTGAAGGTATTGAAATTATTGGCGTTTCAACAATTGGTGAAACGTTAAGAAAAGTTTTTAAATAATGAAAGTAGAAATAATCCGTTTAGGTTTTTGGTGCGTATGATTTTTGTACGCCCCACAACACTAGACGTCTTTATTAAATAAACGAGGAGGATGGCTATATGCAAAAACGAATCATCACGTTGCTGATGATCATTGCTGGTGCAAGTTTAGGAATTTCTCTTTTCCCAATGGCTTGGGAAATGGCTAAGCAAGGCAATAACAGTTGGTTAAACAATAACTTTACGAACGGATTAATCGGTGCAATTATTTTCTTTATTTTATCTTTAGGGTTAGCAAAGTATATTGTTTCCGCTGTCAAAAAAATCGAAGCAGCTTTAAATGAAATGAGTTTAACCTATTTATTATTTGGAAGTATTGGTGCCATCATTGGTTTAACAATTGGCGTCATTATCTCCATTCCAATGTACAACTTACAAATTCCTGTCGTGAATAGTTTACTGCCAATTCTAGTTATGATTATTCTGGGTTACTTAGGTTTCCGAATGGGAACAACACGGATTGAGGAGTGGAAAAAAGTTTTTACACCTCGCCAAAAGAAAGCAAATACGGAAGACACCGAAGGACAAATGTTGGAACGTAAAGTGGAAGACAACTTCCATAAATACAAAATTTTAGACACCAGTGTCATCATTGATGGCAGAATCTACGATATCGCTAAAACGGGCTTTTTAGAAGGTGTTTTGCTCATCCCTAACTTTGTTTTATATGAATTACAATACATTGCTGATTCTGGAGACAGTTTAAAACGGGTGAGAGGTCGTCGTGGCTTAGATATTTTAAATGCTTTACAAAAAGAAGAAGGTATCTCCGTTGAGATGTATGACGGAGATTTCGAGGATATCTCTGAAGTAGACAGTAAATTAATCAAATTAGCAAAATTATTAGATGGCGTGGTTGTGACCAATGACTACAACTTAAACAAAGTCTCTGAATTTCAAAATGTGCCTGTTTTAAACATTAATGCCTTAGCTAATGCTGTGAAACCAGTGGTGATTCCAGGTGAAACGATGAATGTGATGGTTGTAAAAGCCGGAACAGAGCGTCAACAAGGGGTCGCTTACTTAGATGATGGCACAATGGTTGTGGTAGAAGATGGCCAGCATTACATGAATGAGCAAATCGAAGTGGTCGTCACAAGTGCTTTACAAACCGCAGCTGGGCGTATGATTTTTGCCAAACCGGCGCACGCGGGTCGCGGGATTAATGATCGCAAGGATAACCATCCTAAAAACGATAAAAATTAAGCAAAGTGAGGACTTAGTATGATTCGAATCGGTCAAGGTTTTGATGTTCATCAATTAGTTCCGCAACGACCTTTAATTATTGGTGGGGTTACTCTTCCTTATGAAAAAGGTCTGTTAGGTCACTCAGATGCCGATGTTTTAACACATGCAATTATTGATGCAATCCTTGGTGCCGCTGGTCTGGGTGATATTGGACAACTGTTTCCCGAAACCGATCCACAGTTCAAAAATGCGAATTCTGTAAACTTATTAAAAAAAGTAAATGAAAAAGTTGGGCGGTCGGGCTTTACTATTGGCAATATTGATTGTACAATTTTAGCGGAAGAGCCAAAGATGAGCCCATACTTGGCAGAGATGAAAAAGAATCTAGCCGCGAGTTGCCACTTAGCGGTCACACAAGTGAACATTAAGGCAACGACCATGGAAACGATGGGCTTTGTTGGTAAAAAAGAAGGAATCGGCGCAATTGCCGTTGCTTTATTGGAAAAATAACTGAAAACGACGTTAAACCGTCTGTTTTTAAAAAATGGAAAGAGGAATGAACATGACGAAAGTTCGTGTGCGTTACGCACCAAGTCCAACTGGACACTTGCACATTGGGAATGCAAGAACAGCATTATTTAACTACTTATTTGCCCGCCACAATGACGGAGAATTTATCATTCGTATCGAGGATACCGATCAAAAACGGAACATCGAAGACGGCGAGAAAAGTCAGTTGGAAAACTTAGCATGGTTAGGGATGGAATGGGATGAATCACCTGCTCATCCGGGAGAATATGGTCCATATCGTCAATCAGAACGTAAAGAAATTTACCAACCATTGATTGATCAATTATTAAGTAGCAATCGTGCGTATAAGTGTTATTGTACGCCAGAAGAATTAGAAGCAGAACGTGAAGCACAACAAGCTCGTGGGGAAATGCCTCACTACGCAGGCACTTGTGCGAATTTAACACCTTCTGAACAAGCAGCCAAAGAAGCGGCTGGTCTAGAACCAGTGATTCGTTTCCGTGTGCCACGTAATACAGAATACAAATTTGATGACATCGTGAAAGGTGAAATTACTTTTGAGTCAGATAACATTGGTGGCGATTTTGTCATCCAAAAACGCGATGGGATGCCAACGTATAACTTTGCCGTTGCAGTAGATGATCACTTAATGAAAATTTCTCATGTTTTACGTGGCGATGATCACATTGCGAACACACCAAAACAATTAATGATTTACGAAGCGTTTGAATGGACACCACCTGTCTTTGGCCATATGACCTTAATCATTAATTCAGAAACTGGCAAAAAATTGAGCAAACGTGATGAAACAATTTTACAATTTATTGAACAATACCGTGAATTAGGTTACTTACCAGAAGCCATGTTCAACTTTATTGCTTTACTAGGATGGTCTCCTGTTGGCGAAGAAGAAATCTTCTCACAAGAAGACTTGATTAAATTGTTTGATGAACAACGCTTAAGCAAGTCACCAGCGGCCTTTGATGCGAAAAAATTAGAATGGATTAACAATCAATACATGAAACAAATGGACTTAAGTGAACTAACAGATATGTGTCTTCCTTATTTAGTCGCTGACGGTCGTGTTGAAGAAAATCCATCTCCTGAAAAAATCGAATGGTTAAAACAATTAGTTAGCTTGTATCAACCACAAATGAGTTATGCAGCTGAAATTGTGGAACTATCAAACTTGTTCTTTAATGAACATCCAGTTTTAGATGATGCTGCGAAAGAATTCTTGCAAGGAGAAACAGTGCCAACTGTGTTACATGCGTTTAAAGAACAATTAGAAGCCTTGGACGTTTTCGATGTGCCAAGTATTAAAGCAGCGATTAAAGCCGTCCAAAAAGAAACCGGCGTTAAAGGCAAAAACTTGTTTATGCCAATTCGAATTGCTGTTTCTGGACAAATGCATGGCCCTGAATTAGGTGAAACCATCGAGTTATTAGGCAAAGAAAAAGCATTAGATCATTTAAATAAAGTGTTATAAAAACACAAAGAATAGAAGAAGTAGACAATCAGATGGATTTCAGAGACGCTGTGGGTGGTGAGAACAGCGAGCATCTTTTGTCGAAATGCATCTATGAGTGGCTTTGGTGAAAAAAGTAACCGAAGACGTCGGCAGGCGTTAACTGTATCGAGGCAAGAGCTAGTTCTTGTGAAGAAAAGTGGAACCACGCATGGGCGTCTTTTAAGCAACGTTTTTTTGTTGCTTAAAAGACGTTTTTTATTTTTGTATAGTAGAAAGGAGTTCACCCTATGAGTTGGTTGAAACGTAGCGTCGCAGCTGTTAAAAGAAACGATCCTGCAGCGCGGACCACACTAGAAGTTCTTTTAACGTATCCTGGCTTGCACGCCCTGTTTTGGCATCGCTTGTCTCATTTCTTATATAGGCATCAGTTGTTTTTGTTGGCGAAGATTCATGCACAATTTTGGCGTTTCATAACGGGCGTAGAAATTCATCCCGGAGCCACAATTGGAGCGGGAGTTTTTATCGATCACGGCATGGGCATTGTGATTGGGGAAACCGCGGAAATAGAAGAAGATGTTGTTTTGTTTCACGGAGTGACGTTAGGTGGGACCGGTCGTGATACGGGTAAACGCCATCCAACAGTGAAAAAAGGAGCGATGATTTCGGCACGAGCTCAAATTTTAGGGCCAGTTGTGATTGGTGAACGTTCAAAAATTGGTGCGGGTGCTGTTGTTATTTCAGACATCCCAGCAGATGCCACAGCTGTGGGTGTTCCTGCGAAAGTCGTTCGTCTAAATGGAAGAAAGGTGGAAAAAGGGCATGATTAAAATTTATAATACATTGACCAGAGAAAAAGAAGTATTTACGCCAATTGAGGCGCATAAAGTTCGGATGTATGTCTGCGGACCAACCGTGTATAACTATATCCATATCGGTAATGCGCGCAGTGCGATCGCCTTTGATACGATTCGTCGTTATTTTGAATATCGTGGGTATGAAGTGAATTATGTCTCGAACTTTACAGATGTCGATGATAAAATTATCAAGGCAGCTAAAGAATTGAAAATTACTGCGCCGGAAGTGGCGGAGCGTTTTATCAAAGCCTTTGAAGAAGACACGCAAGCATTGAATGTCCAACCAGCAACGTTACATCCTCGGGTGATGGACCACATGCCTGATATCTTAGCTTTCATCGAAGTTTTAATTGAAAAAGGTTTTGCTTATGAGGTCGCAGGTGATGTGTATTATCGCACCCGTAAATTCCCTAATTATGGTAAATTAAGCCATCAATCGATTGATGAATTAGAAGTGGGGGCAAGTCAACGAACTGGCGTTGAACAACAATTAAAAGAAGACCCATTGGATTTTGCTCTTTGGAAAAGTGCCAAAGAAGATGAAATTTCTTGGGATTCTCCTTGGGGTAAAGGACGTCCCGGCTGGCATATTGAATGCTCTGTCATGGCGACAAAACACTTGGGAGAGACGATTGATATTCATGGCGGTGGACAAGATTTAGAATTTCCACATCATGAGAATGAAATTGCACAGAGCGAAGCCAAAACAGGCCATACCTTTGCCAATTACTGGATGCATAACGGCTATGTCACAATTGGTGAAGACGATGAAAAAATGAGCAAATCCCTAGGTAACTTCATTACTGTTCATGAAATGATTCAAAAAGTGGATCCGCAAATTTTACGTTTCTTTATGTCCACCACCCAGTACCGTCGCCCGATTCGTTATAGCGAAAGCACTCTAAAAGAGGCAGCAGCCAATTATCAAAAATTGAAAAATGCGTTTGAAAATTTACGTTTTAGACAAGCAGATGCGGTCGCAAGTTTGCCAGAGGATGAACACTATTTGGCTCAATTAAACGAATTAGAACAACGTTTTATTACGGAAATGGACGATGATTTCAATGCAGCTAACGGGATTACGGTCGTTTATGAATTAGCGAAGATGATGAATCAGTACAGTGAACAAGCGACAGTTTCGGAACCAGTTCTAGTGGCAATGGATAAGCTTTTCAGTGGCTGGTTAGCTATTTTTGGTTTATTCTTTAAAAACGAAGAATTAGTGGACGCACAAGTCGATGCGTTAATTGAAGAACGGAACCAAGCACGGAAAGACCGTGATTTTGCCCGAAGTGATGAAATCCGCGATTTATTAAAAGAACAAGGCATTGTTTTAGAAGATACTCCGCAAGGAACGAGATGGAGAAGAAGTGAATGAGAGATTACAAACAATTAAACGGTTTAGCTTTGGCCTATGTTGGCGATGCGATTTATGAAATTTACATTCGTGATTATTTAGTTTCCTTGGGACAAACGAAACCGAATGTTTTGCATCGCATGGCGACACATTACGTGTCAGCAAAAGCCCAAGCAAGCTTAATGCAAGCGATGTTAGCGGGAGAAATGCTAACGGAGGAAGAAGAAGTGATGTACAAACGCGGTCGGAATGCTAAAAGTCACACCTTTGCCAAAAATGCTGATGTGACGACCTATCGGGTAGCGACCGGTTTCGAATCCTTGATGGGTTATTTACATTTAACACAACAAAAAGAACGTTTAGAAGAATTAATTAACTGGTGTATCAAGAAAGTAGGTGAAACCAATGAAAAATGAAAAATCTCGTCCTTTTAAAAAAGGTAAGAAACGTCCAGAACGTTCAGATAAGCGTTCAAAAGAACGGAACCCACGACCAGCGACAGCAGGTGCTGATGGAACCTCAGAAGAGCTAGCAGATAACTTTGTCTTTGGTTTCCATGCCACTGTTGAGGCGTTGCAGCAAGGACGCGGGAATAAATTGTTTTTACAAGAAGATGCTCGTGGCGAGAAAATTGAGCAATTAAAACAAGCAGCGAAAGAACAGGCTGTTCCAGTTAAATGGGTGCCTAAAGCAAAGTTAGATACGATGAGTGATCACGGCGTGCATCAAGGCATGGTTTTAGCAATCACGGCGTATCAATATTTAACTTTAGAAGAATTATTGGAACAAACAAAAGAAAAGACAGCAACACCATTTTTCCTAATTTTAGACAGTCTAGAGGACCCACATAACTTTGGCTCAATTTTGCGAACAGCTGATGCGACAGGCGTGGACGGTATTATCATTCCGAAACATCGTGCAGTGGGAATTACACCAACCGTAACCAAAGCGTCAACAGGGGCCGTGGAACATATTCCAGTGGCTCGTGTAACGAATCTAGCGCAAAGTATTGCAACGCTAAAAGAGAATCAATTTTGGATTTTTGGTACAGATATGTCTGGGACGGATTATCGTCGCTGGAATACACAAGGCGCAATTGCCTTAATCATCGGAAATGAAGGTCGTGGCATGAGTCAAGGTCTTCATAAAGAAGTGGATGAATTATTAACGATTCCAATGACTGGACACGTTCAAAGCTTAAACGCTGGTGTGGCTGCAGGCTTGCTAATGTATGAAGTCTATCGTGGCCGCAACCCATTATAGAAGAAGGCGATTGTATGAAAAAACAATTGTTAATCGTTGATGGCTATAATATGATTGGTGCTTGGCCAGAATTGGTCCAGTTGAAAAAGCAAGAGCGTTTAGAGGATGCGCGTGAACTGCTTCTTAGTCGTCTGTCCAATTATGCCAAATATGAAGGGTTGGAAATCATTGTGGTCTTTGATGCCCAATTAGTCCCAGGTATTCAGCAAACGTACAAAAAGTACCTTTTGACCGTGGTTTTCACCAAAGAAGATGAAACAGCAGATAGTTATATTGAACGTCTAGCTGGTGAAAAAAATGATCGTTTAACGCAAGTAACAGTCGCAACGAGTGATTTGGCTGAACAATGGGTGGTCTTTTCACAAGGTGCATTGCGGACTTCGGCCAATGAACTTTACAAAGCTGTCCAGAAAACAGAAAAGACGATTGCCATTCATGCAACGGATATCCATTTCCAGCAATTTCGTCGAAATTCTCCATGGAACGTGGAGCAGTTATCAAAACTTTCTGAGAAGCTAGAAGAATTGTCTCAAAAAAAAGATTAAACAAATGTTCGCTTAAGTCATAAATTTCTAACATGCTATGCTCTCCTAAATCATTCGATACGTTTATCGAAAAGGAGGGCTTTTTATGTTAGAACAGATTCAACAAGCATTAGCAGGAGACCAAGAACAATTTCAAGCCTTATATGGGCAATATCAGCCAGTGATTTATAAGTGCATGAAAAAATACTATTTAAAAGATTATGATACTGAGGACTGGCTTCAAGAAGGACGAATTGTCTTCTTTCGGACGTTAGAACGATTTGATTCAGAAAAACAAGCATCATTAGGAAAGTTTTTTAAACGAAATTTTGAAAATCACGTACATAGCTTAATTCGCCATCAATGCGCCTATAAGCGGCGAACAGATACCTTGTCTATTTCTCTGGAACAACGATTAGAAAGCGCTGGTGAAGAGTTAGTGGACTATTTAGGGACAGCGGCTACCGACCCATTAGGTCAATTAATGATTCAAGAAAAATTGGCAGCTTTTCCGACACGTCTTTCCTCGTTGGAACAACAAATTTTAAACGCATACTTAAAAGGCTACACGTTAGAAGAAATCGCTAAAGTACGTGGGGGAACTTTTTCAGCTGTCCGAAGTGCCTATGATCGTGCCAAAGCAAAAATGAAATATACATTAGAAAATGAATAAAAATTCGACAAAACAGCCGGTTTGTCGAGCAAAAGTAGTTGCAAACAGACTTCTAGTATGATAAACTTGAAATTTTTTAAAAAAAGTGATATAATGTTTCTCGAGGTGAATGCAATGCCAACAACGTTATCGTCAATTAAGAAAGATTTGGAAGGCCGTATCGGCAGTGAAATTATGTTAGTTGCTCAGACTGGAAGAAAGCGCCAAACAGAACGTAAAGGAATCTTAACGGAGACTTATCCATCTGTTTTTGTTGTTGACTTGGATCCAGACGAGAACTCATTTGAACGTGTATCTTATAGCTATTCAGATGTTTTAACACGCACCGTTGAAATCGAATTCATCGGTCAAGCCGTATAATTTAGAAAGTCCGCTTAGGAGTGAAGGAAGAGCCCTTCGTTCCTAAGCTCTTTTTAATTTCACCCATCTGTTGTCAGAGAAAGAGCAATCTTCGGTGTACTTCTTCATGGACATATGATAGAATCTAAAAGATTAAAATGTTGGTAGACAAAAGATTAAGGAAGGTGAATCAGGGAACCGATGGAAATAATCGAACGAGCTCCTGCGAAAATTAATCTTGGGTTAGATGTTCTGCATAAACGTGTGGATGGCTATCATGAAGTTGAATCTATTTTTGCAAGTGTAGATTTAGCCGATCATTTAACTTTTGAAAATCTAGAAGAAGACATCATTCGTATTGAAACGGACAGCTCTTTTTTACCCGTGGATCGACGGAATCATGTCTATCAAGCAGTTGACTTATTAAAGCGTACCTATAATATTCATAAAGGAATTAAAATATATATTGAAAAACGTATCCCCGTGGCAGCTGGTTTAGCAGGGGGTAGCAGTGACTGTGCCGCAGCATTACGAGGCTTGAACAAACTGTGGAATCTGGGGTTGACGATGGACGAACTCTGTGAAATTGGCAGCCAAATTGGTATGGATGTTCCTTATTGTTTAAGGGGCGGAACAGCCTTTGCAAACGGACGTGGGGAGAAAATTGAAACATTACCGACCATGCCTCAATGTTGGATTGTGTTAGTAAAACCAAGAATTAGTGTATCCACTAGTACCGTTTTTAATGATTTAGCGGTAGATGAATTGCACCATCCAGATATTGCTGGACTAAGAATAGCCATCGAAAATGGTGATTATACTGGGATGACCCAAACGGTCGGCAATGCGTTGGAAAGTGTCACGATTGCCAGACATCCGATCGTGCAACAAATCAAGGATCGCATGCTGAAGTACGGCGCTGATGCAGCGTTGATGAGCGGCAGTGGACCGACAGTCTTTGCTTTATGTGAAAAGAAAACACGAGCACAACGGATTTATAATGGACTTAAAGGCTTTTGCGAAGAAGTTTATTTGGTTCGGACATTGAAATAAATAAAAACAACAGAGCGTGGAGCAAAAACCCAAAGTGATTTTTGTCCCACGCTCTGTTGTTTTTTTAAATTTATTCCTTGACGTCCCGTGATCCATTTGGTACATTATTCCTGGCAAATCGTAAATATTACGGTTTATAATAGGTAAATCGAAAAGAGGACAGAACATGACGAAAATCTACCGCCGTTTGATAATCGGCGTTACTTTAGCAATCAGTGCTTTTCTTTTAGCTAGCTGTGGGCAAACCACACAATCGCCAAAAGAGAAGAAAGAGCTCACGGTAATGACTACTTTTTATCCGATGTACGACTTCACAAAACAAGTCGTTGGTGATGAGGGAGAGGTTGAGCTGTTGATTCCAGCTGGAACGGAACCACACGATTATGAACCAAGCGCAAAAGACTTAGCGAAAATTACTGATGCGGATGTCTTTGTTTATAATAGTAAAGAGCTAGAAACTTGGGTTCCGAATGTTATTGAAAACTTGGACACGAAAAAAGTTTCAATCGTGGAAGCCAGTCAATCCATTCAATTGATGCAAGGAACAGAAGAGGAAGAATCTGGCGAAGAAGGTCATGAAGGCCATAACCATTCCCACGAACTGGATCCGCATGTCTGGTTAGATCCCGTGTTAGCGCAAAAAGAAGTAACAGCGATTCGGGATGCGCTTATCAAAAAATATCCTGAGAAAAAAGCCGTATTTGAAAAAAATACCGCTGCTTATTTGGAAAAATTGACTGCGCTAGATAAGGAATACCAAGCTGCATTTGCAGGCGCTAAAAATCGGACCTTTGTGACGCAACATGCTGCATTTGGCTATTTGGCAAAACAATATGGTTTGACCCAAGAACCGATTGCGGGGATTTCTCCAGACCAAGAACCTTCGCCAAGTCGTTTAGCCGAATTAAAAAAATATATTAAAACAAACAATGTTTCTGTGATCTATTTTGAAGCATCGGCTTCTACAAAAGTAGCCAAAACATTGGCAGACGAGACAGGCGTCGAATTAGCCGTATTGAATCCTTTAGAGAGTTTAACTCAAAAAGAACAAGAAGCAGGCGAGAACTACGTGTCTGTCATGAAAGAAAACCTCGCTGCTTTACAAAAAAGCATTCATTAATCTGGCAACAGAAAGGAGCCAACTTATGCATTATATTGAAGTCGAAAATTTAACCTTCTATTATGATGATGAACCTGTTTTAGAAGATGTTTCTTATTATGTTGATCCAGGGGAATTCGTTATTTTAACAGGAGAAAATGGCGCTGCCAAGTCAACGCTGATCAAAAGTACCTTAGGGTTATTAAAACCAACAAGTGGCAAAATTACGGTCGCTAAAAAAAATAGTGCTGGTGAAAAAATCAGCATTGGCTACATTCCACAACAAGTCGCTTCTTTCAATGCGGGCTTTCCTAGCACCGTCATTGAATTAGTGCGTTCAGGTCGCTTTCCCAGAAATCGTTGGTTCAAACCGTTGACGAAAAAAGATCATCTTCATGTGGAAAAAGCTTTGAAATCAGTGGACATGTGGGAAATGCGCCACAAACGAATTGGCGAGCTTTCTGGAGGGCAAAAGCAACGAATTAGTTTAGCACGAGTGTTTGCGACCGATCCAGATTTATTTATTTTAGATGAGCCAACAACAGGTATGGATGAACAATCGCGAAACGAATTTTATCAATTGTTGCAACACAGTGCGCATGAACATGGAAAAGCTATTTTGATGATTACGCATGATCATGAAGATATCAAAACCTATGTGGATCGTCAAATTCGTCTTGTCCGCAAAGAAGATTCGAAATGGCGTTGTTTCCATATGAGTGAAGAATCGTATACGTAAATTTTCCAATAAAACGTTATCTGGCTCGATAATAACGAAAGCCTAGGAACGGCTTAAAGAAATGTGGGAAAAATTTAAAAAATAAGCAGGAATTAAAAAAATAATTCGCTTAAACGTCGCTACAATGGTAGTGTTCATTTTAGCGGTAAGGAGTGAATCGTATGGCAGAAATGCTTTCTTATGCATTTATGCAAAAGGCCTTTTTAGCAGCACTGTTTATCTCAGTGATTGCTCCAATGCTCGGCGTCTTTCTAGTTATTCGCCGACAATCTTTAATGGCAGATACCCTTTCACATGTGTCATTAGCCGGTGTGGCTCTAGGCTTCTTTTTTAATTGGAATCCTAATTTAATGACCTTAATTGTCGTGATTGTGGCTGCAATCATTCTAGAATATTTACGAATGATTTATAGCACCTATTCAGAAATTTCGATTGCTATTTTAATGTCAGGCGGTTTGGCTTTGGCGTTAGTTTTGATGAATTTAACAGGAGGCAATTCAGCTGCTAGTATTCAATCGTATTTATTTGGTTCCATCGTCACGATTACGTGGGATCAAGTGGTTATGTTGGCAATTTTATTCGTAGTTTTAGTTCTATTGTTTATGTTATTTAAACGTCCAATGTATGTTTTAACATTTGATGAAGATACTGCTCATGTTGATGGGCTACCTATTCATTGGATGTCGATGCTTTTTAATGTAATTACTGGTGTGGCGATTGCTGTGATGATTCCGATCGCGGGAGCCTTGTTAATTTCAGCAATTATGGTCTTACCAGCTGCAATAGGTATGCGAATTGGTAAAGGCTTTAACACGGTGATTATTATCAGTGTGTTTATGGGCTTGATTGGCATGCTAACAGGGTTGACTAGCTCGTATTATTTGGAAACACCACCGAGTGCAAGTATTACCCTAATTTTTATTGGTTTATTCTTATTAGTCAATATTTATCGCCGAGTGGTTGTCATGGTCCAACGAAAACAAAAAATGCAAAGAAACTAAGGAGAAAAACGAAAGTTTTTCTCCTTTATTTCTTTTTTTTAAAAGAAATGGCGAACTATTTTCAGTTATTTGAAAAAAATCCTCGAATTTTTCGGTTAAACCCCTTATAATAAGGAACGATAGAATGAAAAGGAGTGACGAATTTGAAAATTCGGAGAAGTGAACGATTAATCGATATGACCCAATATCTTTTAGATCATCCCCATACATTGGTTTCTTTGACATATTTTGCTGACCGATACCAATCTGCCAAGTCTTCCATTAGTGAAGATTTAGCAATTGTTAAAAAAACATTTAAAGAACGTGGAACAGGTATTTTAGAAACGATTCCAGGCGCTGCAGGCGGTGTCCGCTTTATCCCTGAAATTCCTTATGAGGAAGCGGAGCAGTTGATTATGGATTTATGTGATCGTTTGTCAGAACAAGATCGCTTATTACCTGGGGGCTATGTTTATCTTTCAGATTTACTTGGGGAACCGAATTTATTAAGACAAGTGGGCCGGATTATTGCTTCTAAATATTTAGGCAAACAAATTGATGCGGTAATGACCGTTGCGACTAAAGGAGTGCCAATTGCGCAAGCTGTGTCTTATTACTTAAATGTTCCGTTTGTGATTGTTCGTCGCGATTCTAAGATTACTGAAGGTTCAACGGTGAGCGTGAACTATGTATCAGGGTCTTCAGAACGTATCGAAAAAATGGAACTTTCAAAACGCAGTTTAAAACGCGGATCAAAAGTTTTAGTCGTGGATGACTTCATGAAAGGCGGCGGCACCGTCAATGGTATGAAGAGTATGATTGAAGAATTTGAAGCAGAACTTGTGGGCATTACCGTTTTTGCTGAGTCAAAATTCAATGGCCGTCGTGCAATCGATGACTATACTTCGCTATTGTACGTGGAAGATGTGGATACACAAACAAAAACGATTAGCGTAGTCCCAGGAAACTATTTCACAGAGAAATAATTTGAAAAAGAACCTGAAAGTGGTCCATTCCATTTTCAGGTTCTTTTTTTCTGTTTTATTCCTTTAAAAAAAGATGAGAAAATAAATTGGTCTACCTTTTAAATGCCTTATTTTGTTGAAAAAGACAAAAGAGTAAGATAAACTAGAAAAGGTATAATGAGGACGATTTAGAAGAAAATCAAACAATTTAGTTAATTTGAGGTGGCAAACGTGGAAAATAGATACGCAATTATTTTAGCAGCTGGTAAAGGAACACGCATGAAATCTAAACTTTATAAAGTATTGCATCCAGTTGCTGGTAAACCAATGGTCGAACATATTTTAGATCAAGTAGAACAAACAGAACCAACAGAAATCGTGACAATCGTTGGACATGGGGCGGAAATGATTAAAAGCCATTTAGGCGAACGTAGTCAATATGCCTTACAAGCTGAACAATTGGGAACTGGGCATGCAGTCATGCAAGCACAAGAGTTATTAGGTGGTAAACAAGGAACAACATTAGTTATTACAGGGGATACGCCGTTATTAACTGCGGAAACCTTGAAAAATTTATTCGATTACCATCAAGGTAAGAATGCAAGTGCGACTATTTTAACAGCGCATGCAGAAGACCCAACAGGCTATGGTCGAATTATTCGTGATCATGTGGGCATTGTTGAACGAATCGTGGAACAAAAAGATGCCAGTGAAGAAGAAGCACGTGTTCAAGAAATTAATACAGGAACCTTCTGTTTTGATAATGAATCATTGTTTGAAGCGTTAGCGAAAACAGATACAAACAATACACAAGGGGAATACTATTTAACAGATATCATTGAAATTTTGAAAAAAGAAGGCAAAGCTGTCGCTGCTTACCAAATGGCAGACTTTGACGAAGCAATGGGTGTAAATGATCGTGTTGCTTTATCCACTGCTAATAAAATTATGCATCGTCGTTTAAATGAAATGCATATGCGAAATGGTGTTACATTTATTGATCCAGACACAACGTATATTGATGAAGGCGTGGTAATTGGTTCAGACACAGTCATTGAAGCGGGAGTCACTATCAAAGGAAAAACAGTGATTGGCGAAGATTGCTTGATTGGCGCACATTCAGAAATCGTTGATAGTCATATCGGCAATCAAGTGGTTGTTAAACAGTCTGTGATTGAAGAAAGTGTGGTTCGCGAGGGGGCCGATGTGGGTCCGTATGCACATTTACGTCCTAAAGCAGATGTGGGGGCAAACGTACACATTGGTAACTTCGTGGAAGTAAAAAATGCAACAATCGATGAAGGAACAAAAGTGGGCCATTTAACATACGTTGGTGATGCAACATTAGGCAAAGATATTAATGTCGGTTGCGGCGTTGTTTTTGTTAATTATGATGGCAAAAATAAACACCAAACAATCGTGGGTGATCACGCGTTTATTGGCTCTGCAACGAACATTGTTGCACCAGTCACGATTGGTGATCATGCGGTGACTGCTGCTGGTTCAACCATCACAGAAGATGTCCCTTCAGAAGATTTGGCGATTGCCCGGGCACGTCAAGTGAATAAAGAAGGCTATGCTAAAAAGTTACCTTATATGAAGGATTAAACTCAAATAAAAAAGAACGCTCTTTTGCTTAAGCAAAAGAGCGTTCTTTTTCCTCCTTAAAGACTAGACCAATTGCTGCTAGTATTTGTTTAGAGACGTCCAAGGACTAGACCAATGCTGTTTATTCGGTATTTTTAGTTATTTTTTTCAAAAAAATAGTTTTTGTTCCGCTTTTCCAATATAAAAAGACTTTCTTTTTTATAAAGTTCGTGTTTTAGTCAAAATTACTATTTTTTTCACAAACAAATCCGCTATATTGTCCAAAAATAAAAACAATTTACAGGAAAAACATCTTATTTTAACGGAATTTACTGTTTTTTATTTAACGGATATATTATGATAGGAAAAGAAGAGCAGCGTGATGGGGGAAGGCTCTTTTTGTTGTTTGTTACTTTGACAATTGTTTGTTGCAAATGGGTTGAAACACAAGGAGGAAATTTGTGAAAAAGTTGAGCTTTAAAAAAGTGAAGTGGGGCATGCATTTTTTAATGGCTGTTGCGTTGATAGCGCCAAGCGTTACTAGTACGGCATATGCAGTAGAAACAACGAGTCAACAAAGTTCAGAAGCAGTAACAAGTACCACCGATTCAAGTAGAAAACAAGAACCAATCATCACACAGGAAACAACAGACATCAAGCAAGAAGCACCAAATCAGGCTACGAGTGACAGTGTCAAGCAGTCACAAGAAACCACAGCACCAACAGAGACGACGAATTTAGAAACGTCAACCGCTGAAAAAGAAGAAACGAGCACGCCGCAAAAAATAACAATTTTAGGTACGTCAGATGTTCATGGTCAATTATGGAATTGGTCTTATGAAGATGATAAAGAACTACCAGTTGGTTTGTCCCAAGTAAGTACAGTCGTCAACCAAGTCCGGGCACAAAACCCAGCAGGCACCGTTTTAATTGATAATGGCGACAATATTCAAGGCACTATTTTAACAGATGACTTGTATAATAAAGCGCCTTTAGTGAATGAAAAGACCCATCCAATGATTACCGCCATGAATGTGATGAAGTATGATGCAATGGTTTTGGGAAATCATGAGTTTAATTTTGGTTTACCGTTAATCCAAAAAATTCAAAAAGAAGCCACTTTTCCAATCTTGTCTGCGAATACCTACAATAAGGATGGTAGTCGTTTTGTTGAAGGGACTACCACGAAGGAACTTGATCTTAATCAAGATGGGCAGCCAGATTTAAAAGTTGGGATTATCGGCTTAACAATCCCGCACATTCCTTTGTGGGATGGCCCTCGTGTTACTTCGCTTAATTTTTTACCTTTGAAAGAAGAAGCAGAAAAAGCAGTTACTGAGTTGAAAACTAACGATCAGGCTGACATTATTGTTGCTTCGATTCATGCGGGACAACAAAATAGTGATCCGGCTGCCAGTGCCGACCAAGTAATTGAAAATGTCGCGGGGATTGATGCGTATATTCTAGGTCATGACCACCTTTCTTTTACCAAGCAAGGAGCAGCGCCGAATGGAAAAACTGTACCGGTAGGGGGACCGAAAGATACGGGGACAGAAGTTGTTAAGATTGATCTTTCAGTTGCTAAAAATGCCGATAAGTGGGAAGTGCAAGAAGGTACAGCAACGATTGTACCAACAACGAATGTTCCAGCAGATGAAGCAGTT
Organism: Enterococcus sp. DIV0236; assembly: GCF_050558525.1. Classification (NCBI taxonomy): domain Bacteria; kingdom Bacillati; phylum Bacillota; class Bacilli; order Lactobacillales; family Enterococcaceae; genus Enterococcus; species Enterococcus sp. DIV0236. Next base: position 61,745 of record NZ_CP187891.1, read on the forward strand.
AAGGCAGCGACAAAAGAATACCATGAAAAAACGCGAGCGTTTATTCAGGAGGAGATCGGCACAGCAACAGCTGATTTTTTACCAAAACAAGAAATTAAAGGAATTCCCGAAGCACAATTACAACCAACAGCGATGATTTCTTTAATTAATAACGTTCAAAAAGAAGTAACAGGCGCACAATTAAGTGCGGCAGCGCTGTTTAAATACGACAGTAAATTAGCTGCGGGGAAGATTTCCTATGCTACGATTTTTGATATCTACAAATACCCAAATACCTTAGTGAGTGTTCCCATTAACGGTGAAAACTTACTGAAGTATTTAGAAAAACAAGGGGCGTACTATAACCAAACGCAGCCAGATGATTTGACCGTTAGTTTTAATCCAAACATTCGTGTATATAACTATGACATGATTTCTGGAGTGGACTACAAGATTGACATTTCAAAACCAGTGGGTGAACGAATTGTAGATGCGAAAATTGACGGCCAACCGCTGGATCCTGCCAAAGAATATACGATTGCTATGAATAATTATCGTTACGGCGGTTTAGCTAGCCAAGGGATTCAAGTAGGAGAACCTATTAAAAATTCTGATCCAGAAACCTTACGAGGAATGATTGTTGATTATATTAAGAAAAAAGGAACGCTTGATCCAGAACAAGAAATCGAACGAAATTGGTCAATTATTGGGACAAATTTTGATGAAAAATGGCGTGCCAAAGCAATCGAATTAGTGAATGACGGCACTCTTCAAATTCCGACTTCTCCTGATGGACGTACACCAAACGCCGCCGCTATTACGAAACAAGATGTCCGTAATGCGGGTTTTGATTTAGATAATGCATATACCATTATGCACACAAATGACGTTCATGGACGATTAGAAGCAGGGAAAGGCGAATTGGGTATGGCGCGTCTAAAAACCTTTAAAGACCAAGAAAACCCAACCTTGATGGTGGATGCAGGGGATGTTTTCCAAGGATTACCAATCTCCAATTTCTCCAAAGGCGCGGATATGGCCAAAGCAATGAATGAAGTTGGTTATGATGCCATGGCGGTGGGAAATCACGAGTTTGATTTTGGTTTAGAGATTGCACTAGGTTATAAAGACCAACTGAATTTTCCGATTTTATCTAGTAATACGTATTACAAAGATGGCAGTGGACGGGTTTTTGATCCGTATACAATCGTAGAAAAAGCCGGGAAAAAGTTTGCCATTGTAGGTGTGACGACCCCAGAAACAGCAACGAAAACACACCCGAAAAACGTGGAGAAGGTGACATTTAAAGACCCGATTCCAGAAGTAGAAGCAGTGATTAATGAAATTAAAGAGAAGTACGCGGATATTCAAGCTTTCGTAGTTACTGGGCATTTAGGCGTAGATGAAACGACGCCGCATATCTGGCGTGGTGATACGCTAGCAGAAACCCTTAGTCAAACATATCCTGAGTTAGATATTAATGTGATTGATGGACATTCGCATACAGCCGTCGAAAGCGGCAAACGTTATGGCAAAGTGATCTATGCTCAAACAGGTAATTATTTAAATAATGTTGGGATCGTCACAGCACCAGAGAGTGAACCAACTAAGAAAACAGCAAAATTGATTTCAGCAGCAGAGTTGTTAGAATTGCCAGAAAACCCGGCAGTTAAAGCCATCGTTGATGAAGCACGTACGAATTTTAACGCTGAAAATGAAAAAGTAATTGTCGATTATATTCCATTCACATTGGATGGACAACGAGAAAATGTGCGCACACGAGAGACCAACTTAGGGAATTTGATTGGTGATGCGATTATGTCATATGGGCAAGACGCGTTTAGTCAACCTGCTGATTTTGCAGTAACCAATGGTGGCGGCATTCGCGCTGATATTAAACAAGGGCCAATTAAAGTTGGGGATGTCATTGCTGTGTTACCTTTTGGCAATAGCATTGCGCAAATTCAAGTAACCGGCGCTCAAGTTAAAGAAATGTTTGAAATGTCTGTTCGTTCGATTCCACAAAAAGATGAGAATGGCACAATTTTACTAGATGATGCTGGCCAACCAAAACTTGGCGCAAATGGTGGTTTCCTACATGTTTCAAGCTCCATTCGTATCCACTATGATTCCACAAAACCAGGTACTCGCTTGGCTAGTGACGAAGGCAATGAAACAGGACAAACGATTGTCGGTAGTCGCGTATTAGGAATAGAAATTAAAAATCGGCAAACACAAAAGTTTGAACCATTGGATGAGAAGAAACAATACCGGATGGCTACCAATGATTTCTTAGCTGCTGGTGGTGATGGTTACGATATGCTAGGTGGTGAACGAGAAGAAGGGATTTCACTAGATTCTGTCTTAATTGAATACTTGAAAAGTGCAACCAGCTTGCGGTTGTATCGTGCAGCAACGACGATTGATTTAGCACAATATAAAGAACCATTCCCAGGCGAACGAATTGTTTCTATTTCGGAAGAAGCTTACAAAGAGTTAATCGGTGGAGGAGAGACGCCAAAACCAGATCCAAAACCAGATCCAAAACCAGATCCAAAACCAGATCCAAAACCAGATCCAAAACCAGATCCAGACCCGAAACCAGACCCGAAACCAGACCCAACATCAGATCCAAAATCAGACCCGAAACCAACACCAGAAACACCAGTAGCAACCAATAAACAAAACCAAGCGGGAGCAAGACAGAGCAATCCATCCGTAACAGAGAAGAAAAAGTATGGCGGCTTTTTACCTAAAACGGGTACAGAAACAGAAACGCTTGCATTATATGGTTTACTGTTCGTTGGACTTTCTTCTTCTGGCTGGTATATTTATAAACGACGTAACAAAGCTAGTTAGTCATTTTTTAAGAACCGTCCTTCGGGATTGGTTCTTTTTTTATTTTAATGCTTGCCATTTGTTTTTAATTTTAGTATTATAAGAATATTCTAAAAATTAAAAAATGAAGAGTTTTTTCTGTGAAGGGAGAAAGGCATGAAAAGTAAACGTATAAAAGGACTTATCGGGTTAAGTTTAACAACGCTATTAGTTTTAGCTGCTTGTGGTGGTGATGGGGGAGCTGGCGCCGAAAAAGCAAAAGGCGGATCAGAGAAAACTGCCGCTAAACAAGAATTTAAAGTAGTAGTTCAACAAGAAATGCCTTCTGCAGATTTATCTTTAGGAACAGATACAATTAGTTTTACGGCACTGAATAATGCGTATGAAGGAATTTATCGTTTAGATGATAAAAGCAAGCCGCAACCAGCAGGGGCTAAAGAAAAAGTGCAAGTCAGTGATGATGGTCTGACGTACACAGTGAAACTAAGAGAAGAAGCAAAATGGTCCAATGGTGATCCTGTCACAGCTGCCGATTATGTTTTTAGTTGGCAACGTACAGCAGATCCTCAGACTGGCGCTGAGTATGCTTATTTTCTAGAAATGATTGAAAACGGTGCAGACATTGTAGCTGGTAAGAAACCAGTCTCTGAATTAGGCATTAAAGCAAACGGAGATTACGAGCTAGAAATTAAACTGGCAAAACCAACACCATATTTTGATTATTTACTGGCCTTTCCACTATTTTTCCCGCAACATCAAGCAACCGTAGAGAAATATGGCAAAGATTACGCTGCTTCCAGTGAAAAAGCAGTCTATAATGGTCCGTTTGTCTTAGCTAACTTTGAAGGGGCTGGCTCAGATACCAATTGGACTTTGGAAAAAAATGAAAACTATTGGGATAAAGACAATGTCAAATTAGATAAAATCAATTTTGATGTTGTCAAGGAGGCGCCAACCGCCTTGAACTTATTCCAAGATGGCCAGGCAGACGATGTTATTTTAAGCGGCGAATTGGCCCAGCAAATGGCGAAGGATCCAGAATTGGTTATCGAAAAAGAAGCACGAACCAGCTATTTGGAATTTAATCAGCGAGATAAAAATTCACCGTATAATAATGTGAATTTACGCAAAGCAATTTCAGCAGCGATTGATCGCAACGCATTAGTAGATAAAATTTTAGGCGACGGCTCAGTAGTCGCTACCGGCTTAATTCCAGAAGGGATGTCGTATTCGCCGACAGATGACACAGATTTTGCTGATGAAAATAAAAAAATTGTTGAATATAGCCCAGAAAAAGCAAAAGAATATTGGGCAAAAGCGAAGAAAGAATTGGGCATAACAACACTCAAAATGGATATTGTTGCCGATGATGTCGATTCTACGAAAAAGTTAGCGGAATATATTCAAGGTACGTTAAAGGATACTTTAGAGGGCATTGATGTAACAGTGAGCCCAGTGCCGTTTTCAGTTCGAATTGATCGAGGTAGTCGCGGCGATTTTGAGACAATCTTAGGTGGTTGGGCTGCGGATTACGCAGATCCAAGTAGTTTCTTAGACCTTTTTGTTACTGGTAATAACTATAATCGCGGGCGTTTTTCAAGTAAAGCCTACGATGAGTTGATCGAGGCTTCAGCTACAAGAGATGCTTCAGATCCTGAAAAACGTTGGGAAGACATGGTTAAGGCTGAGAAGTTATTGATTGGTGAAGAGACCGCTTTAGCACCACTTTATCAAAAGGCGACTGCCCATCTACGCAGTAAAGAAGTGAAAGGCGTCGTTGCCCATGGTGCTGGCGCACAATATGATTATAAGTGGACATATATAACAGAAGAGTAGTTAAAAAGAGACACAGAATAGTCAAATCGACTGTTCTGTGTCTCTTTTAATCAAAATATTTCTGCTGTTCTTCTTTTAATTTTTCTGGGGTCACATCTTCACCAGTAGGATCATAAATAGTGACGCCCATTAATGTTTTATTGAATTGTTCACGAATGGTCCGCAAATATTCTTGTCGCAAATCGACACGAAGAGCTTGTTCTTCAGATGTTAAGCCTTGTTCACGCTCTTTTTGTGCAAGCGTATTAATTCTTTTTAAAACCTCTAACATTTCTCATTTCCTTTCTATAATAATTCTTTTGCTAGGCGTTCAAATGATTGAAAGCGCGTTTGTTTGTCATAACCTGGGGTGATTAGCATTGCTTCTGTCAACCCTAGTTCTTCTTGTTGGTGGAAAAACTCCGCAACTTCTTGGCTACTGCCAATGACAAAGCGTTGTTTATTTTGTTCTAAAACCAGTTTGTCCATTTCACTGTAAGGGAAAGCTAGGGCTTCTTCTGACGATAAAAATTTATTTGGAAGCCCATGTTCGGTGGCAAAGATATAATGCTCGAAACTAGCCGCATGGTATTCTGCTTCTTCTTTCGTGTCGGCGGCAAAAGTGAAATACGCAGCGCTCACTTGCGGCTCTTGTTGTTCAGTTACTGGTCGGAAATGCTTGTAATATGCTGACAATACTTCTTTGGGCAAATGTCCATGAATAAACTGCGCAAAGGAAAAATTAATGCCATATTCACCAGCTGAACGTGCGCTTTCTTTGCTAGCACCTAGTAACCAGGGTTGTGGTAATAGAACTTCCCGCGGAACAGCTGAAATTTTAGAATATAAATGATCTTCAGGAAATTCCTCTCTTAAAAAGAGTAAAATTTCAGGTAATTTATCAAATTGGTCTAGCTGTGGTGGCTGACCATTATTTAACGCTAACGTAGTCAAAGGGCTGCCGCCAGGCGAGCGGCCCATGCCTAAATCGATTCGATCAGGATATAAAGCTGCTAATGTTTTAAACGTTTCTGCGACTTTAAATGGCGCATAATGCATGGTCATGATGCCACCCGCGCCAACACGAATTTTTTCGGTGGCACTAGCAATATGTGCAACTAAAATTTCTGGCGTTGCACTGGCAAAGGCGTCTGAACCGTGATGTTCGGCATACCAAATTCTTGTGTAACCAAGTTTTTCCGCTAATTGAGCGAGCTCTTTGGCTTCTTGTAATGTGTCGCTTGCTGATTGATTTTTAGGAACCGTTAATTGATCTAAGATACTTAATTTCATGTATGTAGTCTCCTTTTTGGTTATTTTTTTGAAGCTACCGCTATTATTACGCAAGCATGTCAAAAAAAACAGTACGCACTTTTTAATTCCCTAGTGAGCGAAAAGTAACAAATAGATGTAGCCAAGGTCGATGATAAAAAATTCTCCGCTATGGCTTTTTGATGCTTTGTGTTAAAATGGAACATATGTACGCAATCAGCAATTGGAAAGGTGACAACATGTACGAATATATTATTGGAAAAGTAACGTTTGTTAGCCCATACTATATTGTCGTTGAAACAAATGGCATTGGCTATCAGATTTCAGTCGATAACCCGTATCGCTATTCAGGAAAAATGGATACGGACATTAAACTATATCTTCACCAAGTCGTGCGGGAAGATGCACAACTTTTATTTGGTTTTGGCAGTTTAGAAGAAAAACAATTGTTCTTAAAATTAATCAGTGTCTCTGGAATTGGCCCTAAAAGTGGTTTAGCTATCATGGCTTCTGTGGCTGATCATGGTGGTTTAATCAATGCAATTGAAGGGGAAGATGTTACATATTTAACGAAGTTCCCAGGTGTTGGCAAGAAAACAGCCCAACAAATGATTTTAGATTTAAAAGGAAAACTAGGCGAATTAGAGTCTTCCGAAGCAGCGGTGGCTGCCATGACCGCAACCGAAGCGGTGACAACAAGCAATCAAGCATTGGCAGAAGCGTTAGAAGCATTAAGTGCCCTAGGCTACAGTGACCGAGAGATTAAGCGTATCACTAAGCAATTGGAAGCGTTAGGTGAGACAACGACAGATGTTTATTTGAGCAATGCGTTAAAATTCATGATGAAACGCTAAGGAGGAATAACGATGACAGAAGAAGAACGGTTGCTTTCAGCTGCAAGTCAAGAAGCAGAAGCTTCAATTGAAAAATCGTTACGTCCACAATTTTTAGCACAATATATTGGTCAAGACAAAGTAAAACAAGAACTAACGATTTATATTGAAGCGGCGAAAAATCGGAATGAAGCGTTGGATCATACCCTTCTTTATGGTCCGCCAGGTTTAGGGAAAACGACAATGGCGATGGTCATCGCCAATGAAATGAATGTGAACATTCGTACCACAAGTGGACCAGCCATCGAACGGGCGGGAGATTTAGTCGCTATTTTGAACGAATTAGAGCCTGGTGATGTGTTATTTATCGATGAAATTCATCGTTTGCCGCGAGTTGTGGAAGAAATGCTGTATTCCGCAATGGAAGATTTTTACATTGATATCATGGTCGGTCAAGGAACCACGGCACATCCCGTTCATTTTCCATTACCGCCTTTTACTTTAGTGGGCGCTACCACACGGGCAGGGATGCTTTCAGCGCCATTACGAGATCGTTTTGGGATTATTTCTCACATGGAGTATTATCAAGAGCAGGATTTAAAAGAAATCGTTCTTCGTTCCGCGGATATTTTTCAAACGGAGATTTTTGAGGAAGGTGCCTTTGAAATTGCGCGCCGCTCAAGAGGAACCCCCCGAATTGCTAACCGTTTGTTAAAACGTGTCCGTGATTTTGCCCAAGTCCAATCAGATGGCAAAATCGACCGAGCGATTGCAGACAAAGCGTTAACCTTACTGCAAGTGGACCATCAAGGCTTGGATTATGTCGATCAAAAATTGTTGAAAACAATGATTGATTTATACGGTGGCGGTCCGGTTGGTTTAAGTACCTTGTCTGTAAACATCGGTGAAGAAACCGAAACGGTGGAAGATATGTATGAACCCTATCTTATTCAAAAAGGTTTCATTAAACGAACACCGCGAGGACGAATTGCAACGCCATTTGCGTATGCACATTTTGGGTATGATTATTTAGAGGGTCGTAAAAATTAAAAATAAGTCAAAAGAAAGCAAGCCTTAACCGCTTGCTTTCTTTTGTTTCACGTGAAACGTTTGTTCTTATTTAGAAGAGTGGCATATTTCAGCTGTTGTAGTTATACTGTGTTTGTAATCGCTTTTAAATTGGAGGGATCAATGTTGAATAAAGAAATCAAAGGGGCATTAATTGTTTCTTGCCAAGCGTTGGCAGACGAACCGTTGCATAGTTCTTTTATCATGTCCAAGATGGCTTTGGCCGCTAAACAAGGAGGGGCTAAAGGTATTCGAGCAAATTCTGTGGTAGACATTCGAGCAATCCGGAAAGAGGTTGATTTACCAATCATTGGGATTATTAAACGAGATTATCCTGATGCAGAAGTATATATTACTGCAACTATGCGTGAGGTAGATGAATTAATGGCTGTTCAGCCAGAAATTATCGCTCTCGATGCAACCCATTCGAAACGACCAAATGGCGAAACGTTAGCCACATTTTTCAAAAGAATAAAAGAAAAGTATCCTAACCAAGAATGGATGGCGGATTGTTCCACACTGGAAGAGATGATTGAAGCGGCGGAGTTAGGTTTTGATTATATTGGCACAACGTTAGTCGGCTATACGCCGCAAAGTGAAAATCAGCGGATTGAACAAAATGATTTTGAACTGTTAAGAGAAGCAAAGAAGCATTTTACTACACCAATCATTGCAGAAGGAATGATTGATACGCCAGCAAAAGTCCAACGTGTCCTGGAGCTAGGTGCTTATAGCGTGGTGGTGGGATCTGTTATTACACGACCGCAAAAAATTACTGAAAAATTTGTGGAAGCTACGAAAATAAAACAGAATCAAGCATAAACTAAATACACTATCGATACACTCGTTATTTTTTGATCAATACACTTCGATACGGTCGCTTTTTTTCTAGAGAAAGTTGAATCTTTCAATAATAAAAAGGGATACACTCCGTTTGGCATAGTCCTTGCTGATAATAAATCAGTGTATAAAGCGCTATCATTTTTATAGGAGGGGTTTTATGAAGGGTTTATCAAAAAAGAAACGGGTGTCTACTTGGTTAGCGTTAGGAATCACCGTAGTCAGCTGTTTTGCGTTAAGCGGGGAAGTGCAAGCAAGTGTTGAAAGAACAAAAGTTGATGAATTTGCAAATGTTTTAGATGTGAGTGCATCACCAACCGAACGGACGAATGGCGTATACGATACCAATTATTTTAATAATTTTTCTGATTTAGGTGCATGGCATGGCTACTATTTACCTGAAAAAAGCAATAAAGAGCTACTGGGTGGTTTTGCGGGGCCATTGATTATTGCGGAAGAATATCCAGTAAACTTGGCGGCAAGTTTAAACAAATTAACGGTCAAAAATAAAAAAACGGGAGAAACCTATGATTTAAGCCAAAGCAACCGCATGGACCTGTCTTATTATCCTGGGCGCCTAGAGCAAACCTATGAATTAGACGATCTAATGATTCATTTAGCTTTAATTTTTGTCAGCAATCGAACGGCGCTTATCCAAACGACACTTGAAAACACTGGTGAAGAGCCCTTGTCACTTGAAGCAAGCTGGACAGGTGCGGTCTTTGACAAAATTCAAGAGGGAACGGAAACCTTAGATATTGGCACTCGTTTAACTGCTAAAGACAATGACATTCAAGTGAATTTTGGTGAAGTCAGAGAAACGTGGAATTATTTTGCTACGAAAGACACAAAATATACGATTCATCATGCGGATAAAGTTTCAACAAAAATTGATAATCGGAATTATACAGCAACCGCTGAACCAATTGAATTGAAGCCTAAACAAACGTACAACACCTATACGACAGAAAGCTATACTTTTACAAAAGAAGAAGAGGCAAAGGAACAACAACAAGCACCCGAATACACCAAAAATGCGGCGCGCTATTTCAAAGAGAACAAGCAAAGATGGCAAGGATATCTAGATAAAACGTTTGATCAAAAGAAAACAGCAGAATTTCCTGAATATCAAAATGCGCTAGTCAAATCGATTGAAACGATTAATACCAATTGGCGAAGTGCGGCAGGTGCCTTTAAGCATGACGGGATTGTTCCGTCCATGTCTTATAAATGGTTTATTGGTATGTGGGCTTGGGATTCGTGGAAAGCGGATGTAGCAACGGCTGATTTTAATCCCGAGTTAGCTAAAAATAATATGCGGGCCTTGTTTGATTATCAAATTCAAAAAGATGATACCGTACGTCCACAAGATGCAGGAGCGATCATTGATGCTGTCTTTTACAATCAAGACAGTGCGCGTGGTGGTGAAGGTGGCAACTGGAATGAACGAAATTCTAAACCACCATTGGCTGCATGGGCAGTTTGGCATATTTATCAAGAAACAAAAGATAAGGAATTTTTAAAAGAAATGTATCCCAAACTTGTGGCTTATCATAATTGGTGGTATACCAACAGAGACCACAATAAAAATGGGATAGCAGAATATGGAAGCATGGTCAGTGATGCTCACTGGCAAAAAGACGACAAGGATCAAATCATTAAAGATAAAAATGGCCAACCTAAAGTGGACGATGATGCTGTTATTGAAGCAGCCGCATGGGAAAGTGGCATGGATAACGCTACACGGTTTGACAAAGAAGGTGTGGGCAAAGGCGACGTTGGAGTTAAAGTTTTTGAAAACAAAAATAAAGGAAAAGTAGTGGGGTATTCGATTAATCAAGAATCAGTGGATTTGAATGCGTATCTCTACGCTGAAAAGGGCTATTTAGCTTCGATAGCAGAAGAACTAGGCAAAAAAGAGGACTATAAGAACTATCAAAAAGAAGCGAAGAAACTAAAAAAATATATTCAAGAAAATATGTTTGATGAAAAAACGGGCTTCTTCTATGACTTACAAATAAATGAAGACGGCTCGAAAACAAAATTGTTAGTCAATCGTGGCAAAGGAACAGAAGGCTGGTTGCCGCTTTGGGCAAAAGTAGCGACCAAAGAACAGGCGGCGGCAGTTAAGAAAAACATGATGAATCAAGAAATGTTTAATACCTTTATGCCATTCCCAACGGCATCCAAAGACAATGAAAAATTTGCTGCAACGAAATATTGGCGGGGACCAGTTTGGCTTGATCAAGCCTTGTTTGGTGTAGAAGCTCTTCAAAACTATGACTATACAAAAGAAGCGAAAGAAATGACACAAAAACTCTTCTTACATGCCGAAGGATTGATGGGAGAAGGACCTATTCATGAAAATTATGATCCACTGACAGGGAAGGGCCTAAGTACGAAAAACTTTAGTTGGTCAGCGGCAGCGTACTATTTACTGTATAAAAATACCTTATTAAGTAATAACCCCACAACGCAAACCGCTTTTGAGATAAAATAGAAAAACAGCTCTTGAGAAAATATCTCTCAAGAGCTGTTTTTTTCTTCACTTGCTACAATCTATTTCCCTCTGATTTAATTAAATGTAATTTATTTGTTTAAATAAATATATTTCAAATAATTAAATAAAATATCTAAAAATAAACTGTATGTACTTTTATTAAAAATGTTATTTAATAAAAATGAAATAGATATTAAATGGAATTGATTGTACAATGGTTAATGAAGAGTGGGTTTAACGGAACCGAGTAATAAGAAATAAACTAATATTGAAACCAAACATTGCGACACCTCCTACTCTAAGTTATATTGAATTTCATTATAAGACAGATATCTTAGTTTCTTCAAGAACGAATTAGAAAAGTTTTTTTAAATTTGTTGACGCCTAACAATTATAACGCGCAAAAAAATAATTTAAACAAATATATTATTTGATTGTTTGGTAATATTAAAGTTTTTAAAAATAATTTTTTATAAAATGTTATATTTTAGTTAATAAAAAAATAATACTTAATATTAACTTATTAATAGAAAGGAGCATATTATGGATGTGTTAGAGGCATTAAAGTATTTTAGAAAAAAGAAAAAAATTGCTCAGAAAGATGTTTTACCAAAAAAAGGGAAACAAACCTATCGAAGAATCGAAATTGGTGAAGCCAAGCTAAGTTACGAGGATTTAATGACAGCATTACAGTCACTGGGGATTACCTTTAATGAATTTTTTCATATGGTCTCTGAAACAAGAAGTACGGCTTCATCTAAAATTATGCATCAAATTGAATGTTGTCAAATGGGAGTGAACAATACAAGTGAAAAAAAGAACCTGATTCATTACTTTTATCAATTAGAGCGCAATCCCCACAAAAACGCAGTGGAGATGTCTATTTATACAGATATTAAGCTAACTTTCAGTAATGATTGGGAGGAAATTCCAGAATTTGACGAACCTGATCGAATGGCAATTCTCGCACTTATCTCTAGCAAAAGCTACTATACATATTACGATTATCAAATGGTGACTAATACAGGAGCGTTATTTTCTGAAAACGAAGTCCTTCAGATTCTTGAGCAGATGTTTCCTGTCAAAGATGCTGAATTACGTGATACCCAAACATTAAATGTCGCCTATGGTTTTTATCTAAATATCATTACAGCGCAACTTTATAAGAAAAATTATGCGAAAGCCCGGGAGTATTTAGCGCTAATGAGTGTTACCACGATTCCTGCTGAAATTTACTATATTCATTTTAACTTACGTTACTTAAAAAACCTTACGTATTATCTGTACACTGGCAAAATGAGATACTATAAAGAAGTGATCTCCGTTATTGATATGATTGAAAGTTTTGGCGATGTACGTTTGGCGGAAGGCATGAAAAAAGAAATGCTTCAGCTGACGGCTGGGCGGACATTTAATTTAGATTATGGACAATTTCCTGTGAATATTGTCACTGAAAAATAAAAAACACCCCCGCAAGGTCAAACTTGCGGGGGGTGCTGATGTTAAACAATAATGTTATCTCTAATCATATCTAAATCTTTAATCAAAATTTTGCGGTTACGTAGTTCAATTGCCCCTAACTCTTTTAGTTGCTGCATCATCCGGTTAACGCTACTAGCAGAAGTTATCCCGCAAAAATGCGCAATTTCTTCATTGGTCACCACGAAATCAATTAAAATACCTTCCTCTGTTTCTACGCCAAATGAATCGTACATTTCATAGATTTGTGTACAAACGGCCCCAAATTTGCCATTCATCAACATTTGCTGCATCTTTTTCATGGAATGCATTAAACGGTCCCGATAGTATTCTTTGACATACATTTGCAAGTCTTTACTATTATTGATATCCCGCCAAAATTGAACACGGTCGATTTGGTAAAGTTCTGCTTGTGGAGATTCGATGCGAATATTAAAAGGTGCATCAATAAATTCTGAATATTCATCACGTAGCAATGAAACAATTTCCAAATTGTTGATATAACGTAAATTAAATTCACGACCGTCTTTGGAAATAACGCTAGTTTTGATGATGCCACTTTTTAAAATATAGGCATAACGATCTTGCAGTCCTTCATAAGTTAAATAATTTTTCTTCTTTTTTACAACGACTCGAAAGGAATGTTCATCTAAGTAGTCTTGTAAAACATTTCTCATTGGCGGTAACTCCTCAATTATCTCTAAATATTTTTGTTTTTGCCTGTTGGGCTTCTTTCTTATTTAAGCGAATTGGACATCATATGTCAATAACAAATGTTGATAAAAAAGGTCAATTAAACGCTATTTTGAAAAATAAAATCAGCTTTTAGATAATTTTGCCAAAAATTTCGCTTAATGAGTATTAAAAATATTTTTTTTATTTTATGTGCTCAAATATTTTTCAAAAAGAAAAAATTGTATTAAGGTAATAGTAGAAAGGGAGGAGATTTAATGACAGAACCAAACTTAAAAGACCCAAGAAAGTTATTTTATAGTGATGGATTTCCGCAACAAGATCAAGAAACTCCCGTATTACAGGACAAAATGGTCCCTAAACCAGATTGTGGGGAAGACAGCTATGTCGGAAATCACAAATTAGAAAATCGTCGGGTATTAATTACAGGCGGTGATTCTGGGATTGGACGAGCTGCGGCGATTGCTTTTGCTCGTGAAGGCGCAGATATCGCCTTACATTTTTTCCCAGGTGAAGAAAAAGACGCCGAAGAAGTGGCGCACTATATACGAGAAGCTGGCCGAAAAGTCGTTCTTTTGCCAGCAGATTTAAGAGATAAACAGGCACCTGAAGAATTGGTTGCACAAGCTCATGAAGCATTAGGCGGCTTGGATACCCTCGTTTTAAATGCAGCCCAACAAATTTCCTGTGCCGCTATTGAAGAATTACCAATGGAACAAGTGATAGACACTTTCCATGTCAATATTATTGCGATGTTTGGCATTGTCAAAGCAGCAGTGCCTCACTTGCCTGCCGGAAGTAGTATTGTGACAACGACTTCCGTCCAAGCCTTTAATCCCAGTGAGCATTTGTTGGATTATGCAGCAACGAAGGCATCAATTGCCAACTTTACCGTTGGTTTAGCAAAACAACTGGCACCAAAAGGCATTCGGGTAAATGGCGTGGCTCCAGGACCAATCTGGACACCGTTACAGTTAGATCATGGACAACCAATTGAAGAGTTGCCAGAATTTGGGCAACATTCTTTACTGGAACGTGCGGGTCAGCCTGCTGAATTAGCCCCTGTTTATGTTTTCTTGGCGTCCAATGATGCAAGTTATGTTACGGCTCAAGTTTATGGCGTAACTGGTGGAGAAGCAATTAATCTTTAGGAGGGATGTTCCGTGAATAAAGTTGTTAAAATACTTTTGCTTCTAGGTTCACTGATTTTAATGGCATTATTTGGCGCGGTGGCCATCACCACTTGGTCAGCCGATACAGCTTGGCAACCACCAGATAATGTCCAATGGTTCTTGCAAGACAACGAGTACGCACGTCAAGCAATCTTTTGGGTAGCGCTGGTTTTACTAGGAATTATGCTCTTTCTCTTTTTATTCATTCTTTTATTCCCAAGAAGAAAAGGCACGTTTGAATTAAAAGAAGAGCAAGGAAAGTTAGTGTTACACCGTAAAGCCATCGAAGGATTTGTACGCTCTAGCTTGCAAGACAGTGACTTTCTGGAAGCACCAACCATTCGTGTAAAGGCGACAAAACGGCGCATTAAGGTCAATGTTAAAGGCACACTGAAACGAACGGCAGATTTAATTGGACAAACAGAAGCTTGGTCAAAAACAATGGAAGAACGGCTTGCTCGTTTGGTGGGAACTGGTCACAAGATTACGATTGATGTTCATTTTGAAGATATTCAATCAATGAAACGACCACAACAACAGCAAACACAAGCACGTGTGGAGTAGGAGGGATGTACAATGGTTGAATGGATAAAACAATATGCCGTTCCGTTAATTGGTGGCCTAGTCGGCTTGGTTTTTGCAATCTTGTTTCTGTCAATCGGCTTCTTTAAAACATTGTTAGTAGTACTCCTGACAGGACTAGGTATTTGGCTAGGTTTGTATTTGGAACAGACAGGCATTGTCAAAAATTATTTTCATCATAAATAGGAGGTTTTGGCTATGGAAAATGCAAATGTATCGATTGTTAAAGGTGAGTTGACGTTTGAGGATAAAGTAATCCAAAAAATTATTGGCATTGCTTTGGAAGAAGTCGACGGTTTGTTAACTGTGGACGGTGGTTTTTTCTCGAATTTACGAGATAAAATGATTAACAGTGAAGATGTTACAACAGGCATTCACACCGAGGTCGGCAAAAAACAAGTCGCAGTGGATATGGACATTGTAGCCGAATACGGGAAAGATATCGAGACCATTTATGATCAAATGAAAGAGGTTATTACTCGCGAAGTCCAACAAATGACTCACTTGGAAGTAATCGAAGTCAATGTCAACGTAGTAGATATCAAAACACAAGCAGAGTACCAAGAAGAAAGTGAAACGGTCCAAGATAAACTTGGCAACGCCGCTGAAGCGACAGGTAGTTTTATGTCAAAACAAACCAACAAAGCCAAACATGCGGTAACTAAAGGCAAGACAAAAGTCAAAGAAAACACGGCACCTCGTGTTCAATAATTGGTTATTATTTTATTAAAAATAAAGCAATAATAGAAGAAACTAGGAGGAATGAACCATGAGTAACGAAAAATTCAATAATGTACCAAAACCAGCAGGAAACGGACCACACACACCAGAAGATCATGCAATCAAAGGTGAATTAACATTTGAAGATAAAGTCGTTCAAAAAATTATCGGTTTAGCCTTAGAAAATGTCGATGGTCTATTAACAGTCGATGGCGGCTTTTTCTCAAATATTGCTGAAAAATTAGTAAACACAGATAACGTCACAGCTGGTATTGATACCGAAGTTGGTAAAAAACAAGTCGCTGTTGATATGGATATCGTAGTAGAATACGGCAAAGATATTCAAGACATTTACGAAAAAATGAAAGAATTAATCAGCCGTGAAGTGAAAAAAATGACCCACTTAGATGTGATTGAAGTGAATGTTAACGTAGTTGATATCAAATCAAAAGAAGAATACGAAGAAGATAGCGAAACGGTTCAAGATAAAGTCACAGGCGCTGCCAAAAGTACCGGTGAATTTGCTTCTGAACAAACAGAAAAAGCAAAAAAAGCTGTGAATAAAGGAACAGAACAAGTCAAAGAAAACATGGAACCACGTGTAGAATAAACGGTTAAAAGGAGGAAACAATCATGGGCTTTATTTGGGCATTAATTGTCGGTGGTGTCATTGGGGCAATCGCTGGAGCAATTACTAAAAAAGGATCATCGATGGGCATTATTGCCAATATCATTGCAGGGTTAGTTGGTTCAACAATTGGTCAAGCCATTTTAGGCACATGGGGACCAAGCTTAGCTGGGATGGCTATTGTGCCATCGATTATCGGGGCAGTGATTTTAGTTGCCATCGTTTCATGGATTTTAGGACGAAAATAGAGAAAGTTTAAAAAAATAGGGCATAAGTCGTTTCGGCTTATGCCCTATTTTTCTTTTTCTATGTATGAGGAAGTTTCGTATGAAAAGTAAATTTTGAGCAATTAGCCAAGAGCTTATTTTAATTAAAATCATTAGTCATTTTGGCTTTTCAACAAAAATCAACAACATTTGTTGAAGTTATTTGTAGATAACGTTTATCATTCACAAATTTACATTTTTTTGTAACGGATATCTCGTATAGTAATAACTGCAAATGAATTTCAGAAAATTTTTTGATAAGTCATCAAAGTGAGGGGATAGCGGTCTTTTATTGAAAAATAGCAACACAAAATAAACAGAACAAAAGAGAGAGGAATTCAAAGAATTATGACAGAACAAACACCAACAAAGCTTTTGAATAAAGGCTTTATCAGTATTACAGTGATTAATTTCATTGTCTATCTTGTTTATTATTTATTAATGGTTATTATTGCGGTGATTGCGCAAGATAGCTTACACGCTACTTTAGGTCAAGCGGGTTTGGCCTCAGGAATTTACATCATCGGGACATTGCTTGCACGACTTTTCATGGGGAAACTCCTTGAACTGATTGGGCGCAAACAAGTCTTACGTTATGGGGCTTTGTTTTATCTTTTAACGACTGTTGCGTATATGTATATGCCAAGTATGGGCATTCTTTATCTGGTCCGTTTTTTAAATGGGTTTGGTTACGGAACCGTTTCGACAGCGACCAACGCGATTGTCACCGCCTATATCCCTAAAAACAAAAAAGGGGAAGGGATCAATTATTATGGGTTGAGTACTAGTTTAGCAGCCGGCATTGGGCCATTTATTGGGATGTTATTGTTAAATGTTTCCAACTTCCATGTCATTATTAACTTTTCAATTATTTTAATTTTGTTAACAACCATTGCTTGCTTCATTTTCCCAGTGAAAAATATTGAGTTAACACCTGAACATCGTGAAGCTTTATCTAAATGGAATTTTGATAGTTTTGTTGAAAAGAAAGTTTTATTTATTACATTTATCGCCTTTTTAATGGGGCTTGCTTATTCAAGTGTCTTATCTTTCTTATCTTCTTATGTCAAAGTAATCGATTTAGTTGACGTCAGCACCTTCTTCTTTATCGTCTATGCGGTCGTGATTACCTTAACACGTCCATCGACAGGTCGGATTTTCGATGTCAAAGGTGAACGCTACGTCATGTATCCGAGCTACATTTTCTTAACACTAGGCTTATTCTTATTAAGTATGACTACGTCTGGTTGGATGTTATTAGTTTCAGGTGGGTTAATTGGCTTAGGTTATGGTACTTTCATGTCAAATGGCCAAGCGGTTTGTCTTCAAGAAAGCCCAAGTCCTCACCGTATCGGGATTGCTTTATCGACTTATTTCATCGGTTTAGACCTTGGATTAGGGGTTGGTCCGTACGTTTTAGGTGAATTACGTAACTTTATGTCATTCCAACAAATGTACTTCTTAGCAGGCTGTATCCCAATCGTTTGTACTATTTTATATATGGTCTTCCACAAAGCTAAAAATGATGCCAAAGATTTGTCTCTTGAAACGATTGAAGAGATTGAACACGGCTCAGAACTATAAATGGACAAGGAGTGATTTCAATGCCTAACGATGAACGGATTTTAAACGTTTTACAACAAACACTAACGGAAATTCAACGCATGAACACGCGTTTAGCTAAAATTGAAACAGAGTTAGCCGATGTCGATCAACATCACGCGACTTTGGATCATTACTTGCAAGAGCTAGAATTGGTGACAGAAAATAACAACGTCATGTAAAATGAGTAGTTAGTAAATGAATGTTCTACGTTTCGGTATCACTAGAGTGGAACATTGAAAATTTTCGTAAAAAACGTCAAAAGGTAGCAGTTTTTCTGCTACCTTTTGGCGTTTTTTGTAATTTTTATCACTTAAAATGTTTCACGTGAAAACTTTTAAAAGTGGCGTGGACTTTGTTTGGTGACAATTTGTGTATTTAAATTTTCTAAGCTTTGCGCTAGTTCACCAATGCTAGCGGAAAAATCAACATAATAAGTGGGAACCGTTGATTTGACACTAACTTCTGAAAAGATATCTGTAATAATTACATCGAAAGGCTTTTCTGGTGAAGTGACAAAAATTAATTTTTTATCCACGGCTTTACTTAGCTTTTCATAAAGGGTATCTAAAATTAAATTACTTTGATTGGTCCTTACTAAGACACGAATCGGTGGTAAAGATTTCGTTTTCAATGTACAAAAAAGAATAAACAAGCAGTCAACTAACAATTTTTCATTGCCAATCAATGTCGGAAGCATTTCAATTGTAAGGCGCTTCACATCTTTGTAGAGACTTGGATTTTTTTGAAGTGCTTCTTTTAAAAAGCTTTCTTGCACAAATGGATTGGCAATCGTGACAAAGGTCTTAAAAAAGACACTTAAATTTTGGATAGAAGTATATAGATAAAGATACTCGTGAAATGTCAATTTAATTTGATAAAAAGACGTTAGTTGATAAATGATCTCTTTAATGGGTGAGCCTAATAGCTGGACCATATGCATCCGTGCTGCAGGAATTTCCAAGACATCTTGTGTGGCGTAGCTGACACTAATCGTCAATAAGAAAAAGGCAAAAAGGCCTTCTTTTTGTATAAATTTTGTTGGAACTTGGTGTAAGGCTTCTTCTTTAAAAAACAATTCAAATTCACTCAGATTAACAAAGGGATTAACAATCGCTTCTTCCTCCACGAAAGTTTCTTTGATAAAAAAGCCCTCTTTCCAACGCGCTAAAATCACCGCAGAAAAAATCAAGTCTTTTGTAAAATCTTGTGTTGTATTGAAAGAAACAGAGTGTTTTAAACGTCGAAAGAGACTGTGGACTTCTTTTTTAGTAATCGTGTGTAACGGCCAATCCCCTTCAGAGTAATTGTTCCAAAAAAGCATCATAAAGAAAATCCGAATATCTTTTTCTTTGCCCACCAACACATTGGTACGTTTTAAATTGATTTCAATCTGATATTTTTGGAGCCATTGGTTTAATTGTCCAATTTTTCGTGTAAAGGTTGATGAAGAAATCTCTAGGACTTTTTCAAAATGTTTGCTATCAATTGCATTATGGTTAAAGGCATAGGTCAGTACTTGATACGCGAAACTTTTTTTTACAAAGTAGGGCATCAAAAACGACAGTTGGAAATAGGGTGCAAACCAAAATGTGATTTCTTTGGCATTTGCTGATAAAGAAAATAAGTTCTCCCAGCCGTTTTTTTCAATTTCTGTTTGGAGCAAAGCTACAGATTGTAGAATGGTATTTTGTTGCATTTTTAATTGAGTCGCTAAAGTAGAAATCGCCAATGTTTGTTCTTCTGCTTCACGACGTTCGAGTAACTCTTCTAAAAGAGCAAAACTTTTACGATAAGGTACATCAAGTAACCCTGTTAACATCCGATTCCCTCCAAACTGTTTTCCCCACGCAATTTGGCAAAATAAATTTTGCGAACTACTTGTTTTAGGTTATAGTATTCATCTAAATAAGGAACGGGATGCCAATAAAAAGTTTTACTGGCGTGAAAAAGCGGATTATTTTTGTCAGTAATGACTAAGTCAGGCACTTCTTGAATATGATTAACAAATTTCAAAGGAACATCGCAATAATTATTGATTTCCTTCGCTAACCAATTTTCTTGTATCTGATTAATAGATGAATGAAGTAAAATTTTAACAGGAATTTGTTTATTTAATAAAACACTCCGAATAATTAAAAAAATGGTTTCTTTAAATAACGCATCTAGTGGATGTTGTTTGTCAAAAGGCAAACGCTTTAAGAAATAGTTGGTTGTTCGTGAAACATTTGGGTATTGTTTTTCATACAAAGAGACATTAGCAACCTCATAGCTCAATTCCTCTTCCACAGGGAAATGAATCAGTCGTTCACTGGCATTGGATAAATTAACCAACAAAAAGACCACTTCTATTGCGCTTAAATCCAACTGTAATTGCGTACATTTTTCAAAAATCCAAGTAGCGTGTGGACTGTTATCCATTCCCATGATCGCTAAGTTGGCAAAGTTGATGGTTTCCATTTGGACCAGAGAGTACATCGTTAATGTGCTGAAGAAATCATAATAAAAATGAATCTCAGCTTGCCAAGTGTCAGGCTCTTTTTGTTCATCAATAAAACAATCATTCACTAATAGTTGGAATTCTGAATAAGGAAAGGCCAAATTAATAGCAGCAACTTCTGGATAATTGGTGATTGTAAAACCGGATTGATAACGGAGTAAACCTATGGACATAATTAATTTTAATTTGCGTAAATCAGTATATGTAAAGTAAGGGTAACGGTTTTTGATGATTTCAATGAAGTTCTGCAATTGTGCTTGATTAGTCTTAGATAGAAATGGTACTAGAGAAGTTCCTGAAATGAAGAATAAGGAATAAAAGAAACTGCGAAAATCTTTCTCGTTACCACAAATTTTTTCTCGTCTTTTTAAGTTTAAATAACAATTAAATCTAGCTAGATGATTATTTAAACGGTCACTGACTTGTTTAAAAATAGAAAAGTTAATAAAGTGCTCTTCACAAAAATCTTTGGCTGAAGTGTAGCGTTTTAAAAGTAAATCTAAGGCTAACATATAGGTTAATGACCCGCGAACTACGGCTTCTTTCATTAACTCAATCGGGATATTTTCATCGGCGACTAATTCTATGGACTGTTGATTATTAATAATGCGAATATGTACATTTTCATGTGTATTGACTCGAGAAATTAATAAAGTCAATTGATTCAATAAATTGTTGATATTGTAATGGGAAAATTCATATTTTCGCCGAAGTACTTGCATGGGGACTTTTTCTTTACTGTCATACAAGTATTCAATTAGGGAAAGCAACTGAATTTCCTGTTTGGTTAATAAGTTATACATAATAACCACCTTTCTAATTGGTTACGATTGTTTGATTTTTCAGATAATACAGATAGGGCATTCTTTTCTAAATGACATTTGACAATTGCCAGTGAAAGAACTAGTTGTTCTTATGCTACTGTATCTATTCTTAAAAATCAAGAAGAACTGAATGTGTCAAATGGAAGAAAACATGGACAAAAAATGATAGAGCAAAAAATTATTAAGAAAAACAACCAGTTTATATAAAACATTTAAATAACAAAAATGATAATTTGAGTCTGTTGATTTTTTAGCTTAAATAGCTCATACAAATAGGCTTTTTTGTCTGGTTAGTTCTTATGAAAAAAATTTAAAAAAACGGTATAGTGGAAGGAGGAATAGTAAAAATAAGAAAGGATAAGGGCGTGTCTTCATAAAGATGAAAAGGGTTTCTGGGATTTCATCAACTTTTTCTATTTGGAGGAGAAGTTGTTGATAATTTTCGCTGAAAAATCCCGTTATACTCTTCTTATTCTTATAGAAGAGTCTATAGGAAAAAGCAGAAAATGAATCCGCATTCGAAGTAAGAGTGCGTTTTGAGGAGATAAAAAGAAAAGGTGTGTTGGCTGTCTGTTTTAGCAAGGAAGAAAGACAACAGAAGAGCACTCACTTATTTGGTTTAAAATAAAAAATTGGTACGAAGTGAACGTTCTCTTCTATGTGTCGTTAGTAGAGGAAGGATGAAAGAAATGAGAAAGAATGGTCCAATGGTAAACCGTTGGCTCTACGGGTTGATGTGTTTGTTACTTGTTCTAAATTATGGCACACCACTCATGGCTTTGGCGGAAGATGTTAACAGCGATGGTCAGTTAACGTTAGGAGAAGTGAAGCAAACCAGCCAACAAGAAATGACCTTAGCGCTTCAAGGAAAAGCACAACCAGTAACACAAGAGGTTGTAGTGCATTACAGTGCCAATGTGTCAATCAAAGCTGCACATTGGGCAGCGCCCAATAATACGCGCAAGATTCAAGTGGATGACCAGAAGAAACAGATTCAAATTGAATTGAATCAGCAAGCGTTAGCAGATACGTTAGTCTTAACGTTGAACCCTACAGCTACAGAAGATGTGACGTTTTCTTATGGACAACAGCAACGAGCGTTGACGTTAAATACTGGTACTGATCCGACAGAATCAACGGCAATCACGAGTTCGCCAGCCGCATCAGCGAATGAAGGTTCAACAGAAGAAGCATCTACAAACTCCTCTGTTCCTCGTTCGTCCGAAGAAACTGTCGCCAGCACGACGAAGGCGGTAGAAAGTAAAACAACTGAATCGACGACTGTCAAACCGCGCGTAGCAGGACCAACAGATATCAGTGATTATTTTACAGGTGATGAAACAACGATTATCGATAATTTTGAAGATCCGATTTATTTAAATCCTGATGGCACACCAGCAACACCGCCGTATAAAGAAGATGTGACCATTCATTGGAACTTTAACTGGTCGATTCCAGAAGATGTGCGAGAACAAATGAAAGCAGGCGATTACTTCGAGTTTCAATTACCTGGCAATTTGAAACCTAATAAACCAGGTTCAGGTGATTTAGTTGATGCAGAAGGCAATGTCTATGGAACCTACACAATTAGTGAAGATGGTACGGTTCGTTTTACCTTTAATGAGCGAATCACGTCTGAAAGTGACATTCACGGGGACTTTTCTTTAGATACTCATTTGAATGATTCAGATGGGCGGGGCCCAGGAGATTGGGTGATTGATATTCCTACACAAGAAGATTTGCCGCCTGTAGTGATTCCAATTGTCCCAGATACCGAACAACAAATTGATAAACAAGGCCATTTTGATCGAACGCCCAATCCTAGTGCGATTACTTGGACGGTAGATATCAATCAAGCGATGAAAGATCAAACAAATCCAACTGTGACGGAAACATGGCCAACAGGGAATACCTTTAAGTCCGTGAAAGTCTATGAGTTAGTGATGAATCTTGATGGAACAATTAAAGAAGTGGGTCGCGAACTTAGTCCAGATGAATATACCGTTGATAAAAATGGCAATGTGACGATTAAAGGTGACACCAACAAAGCGTATCGTCTTGAGTACCAAACGACGATTGACGAGGCGGTTATTCCAGATGGCGGCGGCGATGTGCCTTTTAAAAATCACGCGACGTTAACAAGTGATAATAATCCAAATGGGTTAGATGCTGAAGCAACTGTTACCGCCACATATGGCAAAATGTTAGACAAGCGCAATATAGATTACGACGAAGCCAATCAAGAATTCACTTGGGAAATTAACTACAACTATGGTGAACAAACCATTCCAAAAGACCAAGCAGTCATTACAGACACAATGGGCGATAATTTAACGTTTGAACCAGATTCTTTACATTTATATTCAGTGACATTTGATGACAAAGGAAATGAAGTCGTTGGAGCAGAACTTGTGGAAGGAAAAGATTACAAAGTGGTAATCAACGGAGACGGTTCCTTTGCAATTGACTTTTTACATGATGTGACTGGCGCAGTCAAGATTGATTATAAAACCAAAGTTGATGGAATTGTCGAAGGCGATGTTGCCGTGAATAATCGTGTGGATGTTGGCACTGGTCAGCATTCAGAAGGTGATGGCACAGCCAGTCAACAAAATATTATTAAAAACACTGGCGCAGTTGATTATCAAAATTCAACGATTGGTTGGACGTTAGCTGTGAATCAAAATAATTATTTGATGGAAAATGCCGTGATTACGGATACGTACGAACCAGTTCCTGGCTTAACTATGGTACCCAATTCGTTGGTTGTCAAAGATACAACCACTGGTGCTCAGTTGACGTTAGGCAAGGATTTCATGGTAGAAATAACTCGTAATGCAGATGGTGAAACAGGCTTTAAGGTAAGTTTTATAGGGGCGTATGCCAAAACAAGTGATGCCTTCCACATAACTTATACTACCTTTTTCGATGTTACCGAGTTAGACGCTAACAATCCTGCGTTGGACCATTACCGAAATACCGCTGCCATTGATTGGACGGATGAAGCAGGAAACAATCATCATTCAGAAGATAGTAAACCGTTTAAACCTTTACCTGCTTTTGATTTAAATGCGCAAAAAAGCGGTGTTTACAATGCCGTCACCAAAGAAATCACTTGGACGATTGCGGTTAATTTAAGTAATAATCGTTTAGTCGACGCCTTTTTGACGGATCCAATTTTAGCCAATCAAACCTATTTGGCTGGGAGCTTGAAAGTCTATGAAGGCAATACAAAACCAGATGGTTCGGTTGAAAAAGTGAAGCCAACGCAACCGTTGACGGATATCACAATGGAAGAACCAAGCGAGAAAAACCAAAATACTTGGCGTGTTGATTTTCCTAATGATAGTCGTACGTATGTGATTGAATTTAAGACGTCTGTTGATGAAAAAGTTATCGAAGGTTCGGCTAGCTATGACAATACCGCATCTTATACAAACCAAGGTTCTTCACGTGATGTGACAGGAAAAGTTTCCATTCAACATGGTGGCGAATCAGTGAAAAAAGGTGGCGAATACCACAAAGATGATCCAGACCATGTGTACTGGCATGTAATGATCAATGGCGCCCAATCGGTTTTAGACGATGTGGTTATTACTGATACACCCTCACCAAACCAAGTGTTAGATCCCGAGTCATTGGTGATTTACGGTACCAACGTAACAGAAGACGGAACTATTACGCCAGATAAATCTGTTATTTTAGAAGAAGGAAAAGATTACACACTGGAAGTTACCACCGATAATGAAACAGGACAACAAAAAATTGTCGTTAAAATGGCCCATATTGAAGCACCTTATTATATGGAATATCGTAGTTTAGTGACTTCTTCAGCGGCGGGGAGTACAGACACGGTATCCAACCAAGTGTCAATTACTGGAAATGGTTCAGAAGTCGTTCATGGGGATGACAATGGCGATGTGGTCGTTGACATTGATCACAGTGGCGGGCATGCCACAGGGACTAAAGGCAAAATTCAGCTGAAGAAAACAGCCATGGATGGGACGACTATTTTAGCAGGCGCCCATTTCCAAATTTGGGACCAAGCCAAAACACAAGTCCTACGTGAAGGTACAGTGGATGCCACTGGGGTTATCACATTTGGTGGGTTGCCGCAAGGGCAATGCATTTTGGTGGAGACAAAAGCACCAGAAGGCTATACAGTTTCGGACGAATTAGCTAAAGGCCGAGTCATTACTATTGATGAAGAAACTTCAGCCGAAGGAGCACAACCAACTATTATTAAAAACGATGTCAATAAAGTATTTTTAGAAAAAATGGATGAGAAGGGTAAAAAGTTAGTCAATGCTCGCTTTAAATTAGAGCATGCTGTAACCACGCCGTTTACTCATTGGGAAGAAGTTCCCCTTGCGCCGGATCGAACCAACGCGAATGGCCAGTTAGAGGTGGATAGTTTAAAACCAGGTCTTTATCAGTTTACAGAAATCGAAGCACCGACAGGCTATCTTTTAGACACGACACCCAAACGGTTCATTGTGACACAAAACACGAGCGGACAAATTCATGATGTTCATGTTAAAATGCTTAATTACCAAGGTTCTGCTGAACTAATTAAAAAAGACCAAGCAGGCAATCCATTAGCAGGTGCTGAATTTTCAGTCCTTGATACCACAGGACAAGCGGTTCGAGAACACTTAGTTTCGGATGCAAACGGAAAAGTCACAGTGACGGATTTAGCCCCAGGCAAATATCAATTTGTGGAAACCAAAGCGCCAGCAGGGTACCTTTTAAACACTGAACCAAGTGCTTTCACGATTGCAGCAAGCGATCGGGGCAAACCAGCAACAGTTATAGCAACGGCTAACTTTGTTAACTATCAAGGCGCAGCTAAATTAATCAAAAAAGATGTGAATGGATACTTATTAAGTGGTGCGACATTTAAAGTGCTTGATGCGAAGGGACAAACGATTCAAACAGGCTTGACGACAAATAGTCAAGGGGAAATTATTGCAGAGCACTTAGCCCCAGGTAAATATCGCTTTGTAGAAACCAAAGCGCCAACAGGCTATTTATTAAATACCACGCCAGTCCCATTTGAAATTGCTGAGAAAAATGCTGGTAAACCAGCGGTCGTTGTTGCTAGTGACAACTTTGTGAATTACAAAGGGGCTTTCCAAATCGTGAAAACGAATAGCGCAGACCAACCATTAGCAGGTGCTGTTTTTGAACTATATGATCACAATAAACAATCATTAGGGATTACAGCAACGAGTGGCAAAGATGGCAAAATTATCTTTAGAGACTTGGCGCCAGGTACCTATTATTACAAAGAAATCAAAGCACCAAAATTACCAGATGGCGCAGATTATATTATTTATCCTGAATTAGTAAAAGTAGAAATTCGTGGTGATTTCAAAGGTGATCCGGAGATCTTCCAATTAGGGGCCTTCGCCAATTTCAAAGGACGTGCCGGCTTTAAGAAAATTGATGCCAATGCGAACCCACTTCCAGGAACGATTTTTAAATTGTATCGAATCGAAAACGGGGAAAAAATCTTTGAAAGAGAAGTAACTGCTGAAAAAGATGGTTCATTGGCTATGGAGGATTTAGGCGCTGGTAGTTATGAATTAGATGAACTGGATGCAACGGATGGCTATATCGTCAATAAACAACCCATTTATTTTGTAGTGAAAAAGAATTCAAATGATAAACAACCACTAGATGAGTTAGAATTTGTAAATTATCAAGCGGAAGTAACGGGACGTAAAGTCAATGAGCAAGGTCAAACCTTAGCGGGTGCAGTTTTTGCAATTTACAATGCCGATAAGCAGAATCAGCCCCAAGGTTCACCGATAACATTCTTGAATCGTGCAGGAGAAAAAGTTTCTGAAATAACAACGGATAAGACTGGCGAAATTTACGCTAAAGGGCTAAATGAAGGGCATTACGTTTTAGTGGAAACGAAAGCACCAACAGGCTATCTGTTAGACACAACGCCACATCCATTTGATGTAACCGCCCAATTAGGAAAAGAGCAGCCAATTGCTTTAGGGGATCTTATCAATTATCAAGGAACTGCTCAATTAACCAAAGAAAACGAAACAGGTGAAGCATTGGCAGGTGCGGTGTTTAAGGTCATTGATGAAACAGGGCAAACCGTGGCTGGACAAACCAATCTGATGTCTGACAAGCAAGGTAAAGTCATTGCGAAAAACTTAGCACCGGGAACGTATCGTTTTGTGGAGACACAAGCGCCAACTGGCTATCTTCTTAATGAAACGCCAAGCGCAAGCTTTACGATTGCCAAAGACAACCAAGGCAAACCAGCCACTGTGGGACTTAAATCACCTTTTATTAATTACCAAGGTGCTGCCAAGCTGGTGAAAATTGATCAGCAAAAGAATGCCTTAGCAGGTGCTGAATTTAAAGTGACAGATGCAGAGACAGGTAAAACTGTCGCTCGTTCATTACGTTCTGATAACCAAGGGTTAGTTCAAGTGAACCACTTACAACCAGGAAAATATACCTTTGTGGAAACAAAAGCACCGGATGGTTACCAACTGTCTAAGCAAGCTGTCGCATTCACTATTGCAGCAACAGCGAAAGACAAACCTGAACTCGTGGATGCGGGCACGTTTGTTAACGAGAAACAACCTTTATCCAAAAAAACAAAACCAAATCAGCCAACAACGAAACAAGCAGCTAGAGAGACAGGTTGGCTTGGTTTACCGAAAACCAACACACAAGTCAATTACTTCTTTGTCTTTATCGGCCTCCTGTTGGTCAGTTTGGCAAGTTGGCTCTTCTATAAAAAGAGCAAGAAATAAGCAAAAGCTATAAAAAAACAGAAAGAGCCTGGAACAAAAATCACTTTGGATTTTTGTTCCAGGCTCAAAACCTTATAAACGGCGGTAACAGAACCAACTCCTTCGGAAATAAGCCGAAATTCTCCAAAAATTAAAGAGCAATTTTCGGAAATTTCTTCTTATTTCTCGGAGCTAAACGGTTCTGTACCGACCTCTTTTTTCATCTTAAGCTAATCAACTGAACAAAAGCAGCTCCTTCTTATTGACATTCTCAGGTAAGCCTTCATCGCAGTTTAGTCTTTGAACAGAACTTACGGGGTTCTTGGAGATAACCGCTTGTGCCTCAGCCTTTGTTTTTCGATGCTATCTTTAGGTATTTTGGCTAAAATATTGTACACTTTACATGTGCAAGAAATTTAGTTAGAGATATGAGGATAGAATGATGGAAAAGATGATGGTTTTATACAACGAAACTTCAGGAAGTAGTGAAAGTAAAGAGATTGCAGAACGCTTTAAAAAAGCTGCAGAAGCGAAAGGGGAAGCGGTTATTTTGCAACCTTCCAATCCAGACATTGATCCTGAAGAAATGCGGAAAAATGCCAAAGAAAATCAAGTGGGTGTCTTGGTCGTCATTGGTGGTGACGGGACCATTCATCATGCCGTTCAAAATTTTAAAGACACCATTCGTGACTATCAAATAGGGATTATTCCAGGTGGAACAGTCAATAATTTTGCGCGTGTGTTAAGTATTCCTTTGAAAGAAGAAGACGCCTTTGAGACCATTTTGGCAGGACAGACCACGCCAGTTGATTTTGGGATGGTAAATCAAGATGTGATGATTTCGACCTTAACGATTGGACTATTAGCGGACACAGCAGCAAATGTGACCCAACAGGAGAAACAAAAATATGGTCCTTTAGCCTTTACAAAGCAATTTTTCCGCTTATTAATGAAAAAGAAAAAATACAAACTAAAAATTGATGGCGATGAAAGACGTTGGCATGGCAAAGCCCAATTATTAACGATGACCATGACGAATTCTGCTGGCGGCTTTACCAATTTCGATGCCAATGCCACGCCAGATGACGGCGAAGTGCACATTATCATTTTACCTAAGCTAGTTTTTTACAAGTTTGTCTATTATTTACCTAAAATTATCAGAGGACAATTAAATGAAATTCCTGGTGTCGTGTATTTCTCTGGGAGTCAATTTAAAATTAGTGGCGAAAAAGACAAGAAAGTCCAAACACGAACAGATGGCGACCCTACCGATGATTTACCGATTAAAGTAACGGTGGAAGCTGGGGGACTCAACGTGTTTGTTCCTGAAACGTCCACATCTACGAAAGAATAAAAGAAACAACTGTTATTTTTTCGTGGAATAGATTTCTCATTTTGTGTACAATAGAACAGAAGAGAGGCAGTTGAGTGAACAGTGAAATGGGATGAATATGTTGATATATTCGATACAGATGTCGTTTCTAAAATTATTATTTTAAGAAACTTGCCAATTAATGAAGGCTGGATTGACATCAATGAGTTAGCAGAAGAATTACAATTAAACAAAAAATCAGTCAAAAAATACGTAGAACTTCTAAAAGATGACATTACGTATTATGCTGTGGATAATGATGCTTCTTTGGCTTTTGAAAAGGGGCATGGCTATCGCTTGAACTTGGCGTCTAGCCAAGCGTTCCAGAAACTTTATACAGCAATTTTTCGGGATAGTTTAACTTATCAAGTAATGGAAGATTTATTCTGGGGTCGATTTAATGGGATTGTGCCAGCGACAACAAAATATCATACCAGTGATGCCACGATTCGGCGCTTGCTCAAAGGGTTTACAGAAATTTTAGCACCATTGGGGTTAGTGATTAATAAAAGCACCTGGAAAATTGAAGGCAATGAAGCGTATTTGCGCCATTTTGCTTACACTATTTTTATGGACTTAATCCGTGATACTTGGCCTTTTGACTATATACAAGAAACGGAAGTCGCACAAACCGTCCAAAAAATGATGGCTTTTTTCAACGTAGAAGTTGCGGAAACGGTGACACGCCGAGTTAAATATATGGTCGCTATCTCAAAAGTCCGGAGTGCGCAAGGCGCCGAATATCGACCTTCAGCCGAGCAAGAAACTTATTTAGAAGGTAATAAACATTACCAAGCCTTTATAGAAGAGATGACAGCTACAACCCTTTTCCTTAACAAAAACGATTTAACTTTTGTGTACTTTTTCTTGTTAGCCAATGACCAATTTTATCAAGATGAAGCCACTGCACAAGCAATTTTAGCGCATTTTGATGAGACTGAAGCACCTGTTTACATGTTGACTCATTTAGTCCAACATTTCTTATTAGAAGAAATACACATGACGCCGCAATTGGAGAAAATTCGTCCGCAAATTTTTTATTATTTGTTTGCTACACATTTATTTGCCGAACTTTACTATGTCCAAAATGTGAAAATGTATAATGTCTTTTGGAATAAAGTCAAAGAAAAATATCCAGTTCTTTTAGAAGAATTAAGCCAAGGCTTAAATCAACTTTACGAACAAACAGGCAATGAATTATTTACAAATAAAGAATTTTTGGCTTTGCGTTATTCTAGTGTTTTGGCGCTTTCTAATGATTTAATTCATCGTGAACAAAAAATTGTTTTAGGGTTAAAATCAGGCTTGCCAGTACTGGAAGAAGAACGGGTGAAACTTTCGATTGAAAATAATTTTCGTCGGTTTTATGCATTGGAAGTCTTACGATACAGTGAAGCAAGCAAAGAAGAATGGCAAAATATTGATTTACTATTAGTGACTTCTTTGGCAGATGTAGAAACGGGCCATCCAGAGATCTTTTTACTTTCAAGTGAGTTAACGTTTGAGCAATATAATCGTTTGAACCAAAAAATAGTAAAAATTAACGAGAAAAGAACCACGTCACTTTAATAAAAAATCAAAAAAATGGGCTTTTTTGAGGTATATGTCCGATAAATTGTAAAAAAATTTTTCTAAAAAGTAAAAAAAGACAAGAAGAAAACGTCAATAAGTAGGTAATCAACACCTACTTATTGACGTTTTCTCGTTGTTTTTTAATAAATACTGCGTCAATTCTTCTGAAAATTATGTCAAAAAGGTACTTTTTTTGCTTTTTTTATCGTAAATAATAGATGATTAGCTATTGATAGTAAAGGAACTACTACTTTTTTTAACAGTCAGTTAAAAAATATTGAGGGTTCTCACAAGAATTTTTCTATATAATAGAAAGAGCAAGGGAAGGAAGGCGGGATAGAATGAAAAAACGGATGGAACAAATTGAAGAAATCTTAAGTTGTGAAGAAAATAGTGCCGGTGTTCGATTAAAGGAATTGGTTGAGGCCTTAGAATTAGAAGTCACAAATCAAAACTTGTTAAAGGTAACAAGTATCTTACATATGAATCCAAAATTCAAAAAAATTTATGCATACGAAGACAGTCGTGTTATTACGCTGTATCAACTTTTACAAAATAAGCCGTTGGAAGTAACGGAATGAAAAGAGGAAAACACATGAAGAAAACAATACTTATTCTTCTATTTGGTTTATTGACGGTGGTTGGTCTACCAATGGTGACTGAAGCGGCTGAACCAGTTGATGCAACAGATGCAACAATTTTTGGTGCGCAAGCGATGGTACCTAATAGCACAGAGGATCAAACAGATAAGTTACAGACATTACTGAGTCAGACAGCAAAGGAAAGACGGGCATTATTTTTACCACAGGGAAGTTATGCTCTGTCAAAAGATATTGCGATTTCTTCAAATTATCAATTAATTGGCGATACAACAGGAGCCACTATTTTACATAATGCTACAGGTACACCGATTCAACTAACAGACACAACGTACGAGACGAAAACCAATGTACGACTTCAAAATATTGCTTTTGACGGCATCAATGTGACCTTAAAATTGACGAATCAATTAACGCTAGCAAACAATATCTTTTATAATCCATTAAAAGGATTCGTGGTCAATTTAAATGCAGATATTGGCGTTAAAATTTCAGGTAATATTTTCATGCGAGACACAGCACATATGCAGCCAGGGATTGATTTTAACCGAGCGATTTACATTGGTGGTTATTCAACACCAAGTCGCTTCCAGTATATGTCAGATGTAGACATCGTAGACAATTTATTTGGGTTAAAAGTGACGGAATTAGATGCGATTAAAAGCACCAGTCGTTCAGACTTAGCAGCAACTATTACACGTTTACAAACAGCCATTGAAGTAGGTGCTATTTCAGTACCTAATGAACAAAATTATCTATCCACCGGGGTTAATTCTTTTAATATGTTGAAGGATGTAACTGTCCAACATAATTTTTTCTATTCACCTTATGATAATGAAGACTTGAATGGTCTGGTGGGAGATCATGCAATTTATTTCCGTGGCGCCCAAAACATCACGGTGGTAGGGAATCATTTACGCGGACTACAAAATGGTCCAGCTGGCGGATTTAAGTTTAAATCAGGCCGTAATATTACGATTATGAATAATTATTTGCGAAATACAGGTCTCATTATGTATGGAACACCAGAGATTGGTTTAGCAGAAACGCAAGCAGAGGGTGCTATTTCAGAACTCTCTAACTGGTTAGTGGCTAATAACATTTTTGATTGGAAATACTGGGATAATCAATATGCAATTGGAATGGAATACAATCGACATACAGGAAATAACAATGTGTTCAATGGCGTATTTATCAACAATCAGTTTGTTAACTACCATAATATTCCGCAAAACCGACGTCGGGAATTGTTAATCGCTAGTGGCGGTGGTTTCCGACCAGAAACGAGTTTTGTGAAAGACAATACTCGAGATGATGGCCTTAAAAACGGCCAATTATTGGTAGAAAATTGGACAGAGGCGGACTATCGCTTAATGCCAGCAACATGGGAATCATTAATTTCACCAACGCTTTATGAGCAATATAAAAATACGCCAATTCCGGTTAGAAATACTTTAGCAACCCCTGTGGCTACAACGATTGTGCAAGGACAATCAATCGATCCGCAGCAACTGGTTGCTAATACAAATGACGCGGATGAAGCAGTCCCAGCCGCTAAAATCGTCAATCCAGAGGTCTTAAATGAAATCGGCCAACAAAAAGTGACTGTTCAATTAACTTATGAAACAGGGTCATTGGTAACAGTGAACGTACCGGTGACGGTAGAGGCCCCTGCAAAAAAACTTGATTTGTCCCGACTACAAACCGTTTATGCTTCGATTGGTGAAGCAAACCAATATACGGTTTACTCTTGGCAGCTATTCACTGCCATTGGGCCTAAAACGATTGTTCCTTCCTATTATCAGCAGGCGACACAATTGTTAGCAGAAGGTCAGGAGAGTCAGGACAAAACCCAAGAGCAAGTGGATCAGTTAACAAGTAATTTGCAATCTGCAATGAAAGTATTAGTCAAAAAAGCCGATATCACGCTAGAGCGTACAGAAGCAGAAAATGAACTTGCAAGCGTTCATAAATTAGACGAATCTGTATATACCAAAGACTCTTGGCAAGCCATGCAAGAAGCCTTAATAGATACAACAACTGGCGAAGGAAGCTCTAAGCAGTTACAACAACTGCTTGCTTGGTCAGATGAAGAATTATTAGAGCCAACACTTGGTGGCTTTAAAACGCCTGCAGATGCACAAAAGCGTATTAACCAATTAACACAAACCATAAAAACGGCGTTACTTCTGTTAGTTGAAAAATCAACAGAGACAACTAGTAACACAAGCGAAAGCAGCACTTCAAGCACAACCAGTGAAACCAGTAATACCAGCGAAAGCAGCACGCCAAGCACGACAAGTGAGAGCAGTAGTACCAGTGAAAGCAACACGCCAAGTACAACCAGCGAAACCAGTAGTACCAGCGAAAGTAGTACCTCAAGTACGACAAGTGAAACAAGCAATACAAATGAAAGCAACACACCAAGTACAACCAGTAAAACAAGTAGTACCAGCGAAAGTAGTGCTTCAAGTACGACAAGTGAAAGCAGTAGTACCAGCGAAAGCAGCACGCCAAGCACGACAAGTGAGAGTAGTAGTACGAGTGAAAGCAGCACGCCAAGCACGACAAGTGAGAGCAGTAGTACGAGTGAAAGCAGCACGCCAAGCACGACAAGTGAGAGCAGTAGTACGAGTGAAAGCAACACGCAAAGCACAACCAGCGAAACCAGTAGTACCAGCGAAAGTAGTACCGCAAGTGAAACAAGCAATACAAATGAAAGCAACACACCAAGTACAACCAGTAAAACAAGTAGTACCAGCGAAAGTAGTGCTTCAAGTACGACCAGCGCAACCAACAGTACAAGTGAGAGTAGCACCCCAAGCACTGTAAACGAAAGCAGTCAAAACAAAGGCCAGAATTCTGTCATTTACGCGGTAGAGTCTAATCAAGATCCTAATGACGCTCAAAGTAATTCAAAGCCCTCTGCCAAGGCTAGTCAAACAAAGGAATCAGTAGCAGAAAACCAAGCAACTAAACAGATACAGACAAATCAAGAATCGTCAGGAACAGTCAAAAAAGCGGATAATACGACCAAAATTGCCAAGAAAAAATTCCCCAAAACAGAGGAACAATCTTCAGCAGTTGTGAGCTTCCTAGGCCTAATCTTTTTATCGTTAGCCATAGCAACCTATTGTTTTAAAGTGAAAAGATAACTCTTTAAAAACGGATAAGTAAGCATCCTGAAACAAGAAATAGGACTTGTTTCAGGATGTTTTCATATAAAATTAAAAGAACTACAGTTTTTAGTGAAAAAATACACAAAAGTACTTGAATTTCTGTGATATAAGGGTAAAGTAAAGGAGGACAAAAAACAAAGGAAGTGAAATGTTTGTATACACCAGATGAAATTTTAAGTATTAGTATTGAAAATGGTCAGAAAAAAATTCAAAAGCCTTTGGTAGCAAAACTCATTTTAGGATTTATCGGCGGTGCCATGATTTCCCTCGGCTATTTGGCTTATGTGCGTGTTTCCGCCTCTATTCCAGCAGATTTAGCCAGTGTTCAAGCTTTAGTGGGAGCTGCGGTTTTCCCAATTGGTCTAATTGTTATTTTAATGGCTGGTGGTGAGTTAATCACAGGAAATATGATGGCGGTGAGTACGGCTTGGTTTGCTAAAAAGGTCTCTTTCAGAGAATTACTCGTGAACTGGGTCACAATTACATTGGCAAATATGGTTGGCGCCCTATTTGTTGCCTATTTTTTTGGCCATTATTTAGGTTTAACCAGTAGCGGCGCCTATTTAAATCAGGTTCTTTCTCTTGCAGAACATAAAGTTGCAGCAACTTGGCTTCAAGCAATTATTTCAGGTATTGGCTGTAACTGGTTCGTAGGTCTGGCCTTATGGCTTTGTTATGGTGCGAAAGATGCAGCGGGGAAACTATTAGGCATCTGGTTTCCAGTAATGATTTTTGTTGCAATTGGCTTTCAGCATAGTGTGGCGAATGCATTCATCATTCCAGCCGCAATTTTTGAAGGCGGCGTTCAGTGGGGAGACTTTTTCCGTAATTTTATTTTTGTTTATTTAGGTAATATCATTGGTGGTGCCATTTTTGTTTCTGGCTTTTACTATTTAAGCTATCGCAAACATTAAATCCATTTAGCAGATAAAAACCTACACAAAGGCTAAATGCCTTTGTGCAGGTTTTTTCTTTTTAAACAAAAAGGAAAACGGTTGAAAAATTATTGCTAGATTTTTAAAACAATGTTACATTAATGTTACAAAAAGATTTCTGGAGGTAACGAAAAATGAAAAAAATTGCTTTGTTCAGTATGTTAACGTTCAGTGTATTGTCTTTAAGTCTAGCAGGATGTGGAAACAAAAAAACAGCAAGCACAAATGATTCTAAGCCAAAGCAAGAAACAAAGAAAGCCACGCAGAAATCCTCTAGCCAACAAGAAATGAAAAGTAGTCATTCGTCTGTCACGGGTCAAAATTCTAATGTGACAGGGGAAAATCCGTCAGAAAATGCCACGCAGCCTTCTGCAGGAACTGATGAAACGAATGAAGTCCCTCAAAACCAAGCACCTGATACAAACATTACAATTACCAATGTTGTTTTCAATCCTGAAAGAAATGAAATTAATGGTACTACATTACCTAATGCAACCATTACAGCAACGGTAGTCGGTGATGCTTCTGCACAAGCAGGTGTTTTTTATGCGGATGCCAATGGCAATTTTACAGTAATTAGTCCCAGAGCGGGAGCGACTACTCAATTAATCGCAACCGTTGATCAACGGAATAGTGCACCTGTCCAAATTGATATTCCAAGTTCAGGACAAGAAGCAGCGCTTTCTTTTAGCAATATTACGATTGATCCGAAACAAGGGACAATTTCTGGTAAAACAGCACCGAATGCAACTATTTTAGTGTCACGTGCAGATGATGCGCGGGTGATTCTAGCAAGTTTTACTGCGGATGCCCAAGGGAATTTCACAGCCAGTAATTTAGTTCCCGGCACAAAAAATCGCTTAGACGTTACGTTAAATGGAGAAATAGGGGCACCTTACTTGTTTGATTTACCAAATTAAAATAGAAGAGAAGTGATCAAAGCCACCAACGCTAGTTAGCGTTGGTGGCTTTGATGGTTTAAGCTTCTTCTTTTTTATGATTGCGGATATGTAAATAGATGGTATTTTTTGAAATACCTAATCGATCGGCAATCTTTATGACAGAATCTTTGAGATTAAAAATTCCTTGATCATATAAACGAATAACAATTTCTTTATTTTGATTCAAATGTGATACATTTGGATCGCTTTCTACTGCTTGTTTTACTTTTGTCAGTGAAGTAGTGATTAATTCGTCAATATTGTCAGAAAAATGTTCAGAATTTTTAAGCTCTTGGGACATATCATTTTGTTGTCCTGAAGGTAATAAGTCTTGCAAGTAATCAATTAATGGCATTTCTAAATGCATATTGATACAGATTAATCCAATAATACGATCATTTTCACCGATAACTGGAATAGTGGAAGATTTTAAAATAACCCCTTTTTGATTTTTATTGTAGTAGGGTTTCACAGCGTAATCATGTTCCGACTCTACTTGACTTAACATTTTTAACGCCATATCAGTAATGGGGGCACCTTCCTTGCGGTTACTGAAATGGCCATTGATGACTTTGATAGCTGAACTTTCCAAATTTTCTAAACTATGAAGAATGACTTCATGGGTACTACCAAAGAAGTTCCCTAATCCATCAAGCATTAAGGCATGTGAATGTAAGATTTGTTTATCTACTTCACTTAAACGTAAATATGACTCCAAGTGATATCCTCCCCTACACTGAAATTAATTTTAGTGTAATACTTTTTTAATGGAAAAGCAATAAGATTCTTTACGTTAAAAAAATACATTGACTAAACTTTTGTTTAGTCGTATACTCTGAATGTGGAATGAAATTTTTGTTACTCATTGTACTTTAGTTCATCGGAATGCTCGCTCATTCTTTCACTTGTTGAGCAATAAAAATTTTATTCAGGAGTACCATCCGTTATAAAAAAATATAGTTGGAGGCAAAGAAATGAAAACGTTATCAGGAATCTTGATGTTAGTCTTAGTTTTATGTGGCATGTCCCTATTCTCTTTTAAAGCACCGCGAGGGAAAAAATCTTTAAGTGCTTTGTCTGGTGCAGCTTGTGCCACCTTTCTACCAGAGGCATTTTTGCGGTATGCAGTAGGCGGCGTTTTTCATTTAGATTATGTGTCGCAAATTGGTGAAACAATGGGTAGTCTAGGTGGTTTAGCAGCTGGAGCTCTTGTGCCGCTCGCTTTCGGGATTAGTCCAGTTTTTTCAATTATTTTAGGTCTGTCATTGATTAAAGTCAGCTTGTTACCAGCCTTTATTACCGCATATCTTTTATCTTTTGTTGTTGAGCAGATGCAAAAACGTATTCCAGAAGGGATTGACTTATTAGTCGTTATTTTAGTCATTCCAGTCGCTGCTTCGTTAGTTGCTGGTTTTATTCAACCCGTTGTATTAGGTGTCCTAGAAGTTATTGGGGGCACGATTTTAAGTGCAGTAGATGGCAATCCATATGTGATGGGCGCAATTTTAGGTGCTATTATCCCGATTGTTGGTATGACACCGTTAAGTTCAATGGTTTTAACTGCCTTGATTGGTTTGACTGGTGTACCAATGGCTGTCGGTGCGTTGACTTGTTACGGCAGTTCCATTGTCAATGCGGCGCTATTTAAAAAGTTAAAACTAGGCACAGCTTCAACTCCGTTAGCTGTGGCAATTGAGCCATTAACACAAGTCGATATCATCAGCTCCAATCCAATACCTATTTACGCAACGAATTTATTTTCAGGAATGGTTAGTGGTATTGTAGTGACTTTCTTTGGCTTAAAAGTACCTGTGACAGGAATGGCAACACCGTGGGCTGGTTTACTTGTGACATTAGGTAACAATGCCATTCAAACGACTTTACTAGCAGTAGCGATTATCACAGTGGTCAGTCTGATGTTTGGATTTTTAGGTGCGCTGGTCTTTAAACGTTACAGAATTGAAGCGGTGGATAATACACCAGAATTTGAAGGAACGACGGAAGTAACCAGTGAAAAAGAAAAAGAAGCAGTAAAAACCAAAGGAGGAGTTACGTATGAACACAGCTATGGCCATCAATAAACCTAAAAAAGTGAACAAAGTAATGAACTACAAAAGTTGTTTTGACATTATCGGTCCTATTATGATTGGTCCTTCTAGTTCGCATACAGCTGGGGCCTTAGCAATTGGCTTAGCGGCAAGAAAGTTATTCGGCGGAACGCCAGAAAAAATTGTGATTAAATACTATGAATCTTTTGCAGACACGCATAAAGGACATGGAACTGATTTTGCAATTATTGGCGGAATTCTTGGACTAGCAGCAGATGATGCCAACGTAACACAATCCATTGAACTTGCGGAAGAACAAGGAATTGAGATTCAATTTTTAGAAATGAGTGAAGAAAGTCCAGTGAAGCATGCTAATACAGCATGTGTGACACTCAGTGATGCAACGCACGAAATTCATTTAACAGGAATTTCTGTAGGTGGCGGCACTATCGAGGTGAAATACATTGAATTAGACGGTTTCAATGTCCAACTACATGGTCCTTTACCTATTTTGTTAGTCATTAATCAAGAAGAGCAGGCGATGCAAGCTTTTAAAGATACGTTACAAAAAAATAATATTCAAGTGAATGCGGTGTCTCGTTATGTGGAAGGGAATCAAATTTTATTCATCTTTGACTTAGATTCGGCACCCATTTCCTCGGTGAAAGAACAACTGTTTTCACTAGATGACACATCGAAAATAATCTTATTATGATAGGAGTTTGACATATGTACCTTTCGATTGAAGAATTTATCGATAAAGCTGAAAAAACAGGAAAAAAAATCTCTGATTTGATGATTGAGCAAGAAATGGAGCGTAGCCAAAAAAGCTATGAAGAAATTTGGACACAGATGGGTCAAAATTTGGATGTCATGGATGCTGCTGTCAAACGCTCGCAAGAAGGAGCAGGCGTTTTTTCTCCTACTGGGTTAACGGGCGGTGATGCGGCGCGTTTAAAAAAATACCGCGCAGCTGGCAAAACGTTATCAGGTGATTTAATGATGTCTGCAGTTCAAGCCGCACTAGGTACGAATGAAGTCAATGCAGCAATGGGCGTTGTTTGCGCAACGCCAACTGCTGGTGCAAGTGGCACCTTACCAGGGGTTTTAACAGCGATTAAAAATACCTTGAATTTAACGCGTGATCAACAAATTCGTTTCTTATTTACCAGTTCTTTATTTGGAATGGTCACAGCCAACAATGCGATGATTGCTGGTGCTGTTGGTGGATGTCAAGCCGAAGTAGGCAGTGCTTCAGCGATGGCCGCCGCTGCAGCTGTTGAAGCGGCTGGCGGAACACCACGCCAATCTTCTGAAGCTTTTGCTATGGCTTTAGGGAATTTATTAGGTTTAGTTTGTGACCCAGTGGCTGGGTTAGTCGAAATTCCTTGTGTCAAACGAAATACAGTAGGTGCAGGCAATGCGTTAATCGCTGCGGATATGGCTTTAGCTGGAATTGTAAATAAAATACCAGCAGATGAAGTGGTGGAAGCCATGAATAAAGTTGGCCGTCAATTACCACGAGAATTGAGAGAAACGGGTTTAGGTGGCTTAGCTGGCACAGCGACTGGCCAACGAATGAAGAATGAAATTTTTGAAAAAGTAAAATTCACCATTGTTTAAAATTTAATCATGAAGAGGGAAATAAGATGCTGGATATGAAAAAAATTCGCCAAAATGTAGAAGTAGTGCAGAAAAAGTTAAAAACACGTGGTGTGGACGAGGAAGTTTTATTACGCTTTTTGGCTTTAGATGAAGAACGAAGAGCGTTACTTGTTAAAGTTGAAGAACTGAAAAAACACCGTAATCAGGTATCAGGAGAAATTGCACAATTAAAGCGTGCACAAAAAGATGCTTCACAACAGTTGCTAAATATGCAAGAAGTTAGCGAGCAAATTAAAGTTTTAGACCAAGAAGTTGTTCATTTGCAAGAACAATGCACAGCAATTGCAGAACGTCTGCCTAACTTACCTCATGAGAGCGTGCCTGTTGGCGCAGACGAAGCCGCCAACGTAGAAGTTCGGCGGTGGAGTACGCCGAAAACTTTTTCATTTGAACCGAAACCACATTGGGAAATCGGTGAAGCCTTAGGAATTTTAGATTTTGAAAGAGGCGCGAAAGTATCTGGTAGCCGTTTTCTTTATTACAAAGGCTTAGGGGCTCGTTTAGAACGAGCGGTCTATAATTTTATGTTAGATCAACATGTTAATGAACATGGTTATACCGAGGTGATTCCTCCTTATTTGGTCAATAGCAAAGCAATGTTTGGCACTGGTCAGTTTCCTAAGTTCAAAGAAGATGTCTTCCAAGTTGCAGAAAGTGATTTGACGCTGATCCCCACAGCGGAAGTCCCGTTAACTAACTACTATAATAATGAAATTTTAGATGCGCAAGAGTTACCGATTTATTTTACTGCTTTAAGTCCTTCTTTTCGCTCGGAAGCGGGTAGTGCAGGCCGTGATACCCGAGGATTAATTCGTTTACACCAGTTCCATAAAGTAGAAATGGTTAAATTTAGTGATGCAGAACACTCCTATGAAGAATTAGAAAAAATGACCAACAATGCTGGAGACATTTTAGAAAAATTGGGCCTCCCTTATCGAGTGATTACTCTTTCGACAGGTGACATGGGCTTCTCGGCAGCGAAAACCTATGATTTAGAAGTTTGGATTCCGGCACAGAAAACGTATCGAGAAATTAGTTCTTGTTCAAACTGTGAAGACTTCCAAGCACGTCGGGCGTTGATTCGTTATCGTGATAAAACGGGTCATGTTCAATATGCCCACACTCTTAATGGGTCAGGACTTGCTGTTGGTCGAACAGTGGCTGCCATTTTGGAAAATTATCAAAATGAAGATGGCACCGTAACGATTCCAGAAGTTCTACGTCCTTATATGGGCGGTTTAACGAAAATAGATTAAAAAAGAAGGTTGATGTCACAACATCAACCTTCTTTTTTTATTCGTTAAATCCGTTAACCAATGCCCAATTTCTTGAAAAACTGTAGCTTTTTCCGTTTCTAATAAAATTTCATGACGCAATGTGGGAAATAGTCGTAACGTCACGTGCTGAAAACCTGCATGCTTTAATTGCTTTTGAATTTTCGCTGGCCCCTTGCTGAAATCACCAACTGGGTCTTCAGCGCCACTAATGATTAAAATAGGCAATTCTTTTGGGATCGCTTGGTACCAATTCCTTTGATTGGCTCGTTTAACAAGCGAAAAAAGGGTAGCAAAACCATTATTGGTAAATACGAAGCCCATTAATGGGTCATTTTCATAGTCAGCGACATTGGCTTGATTTTTAGAAAGCCAATTAAAGGAACTTGCTTCAGGAAATTTTTTACTAAAAGAACCAAATGCCAGCTTATCAATGAACGGAGCTGGTTTTTTCGGCTGTTTCTCGGCCATTTTTTTAATAAAAGGCAATGCTGCGGTTAAAGGTAACGGACTTGTTCCAGTGCCCATGAAAATGACTCCTTGCACAGTCACAGGATAGTCTTGCAGATAGTTGCGCAAGGCGAAAGACCCCATGCTGTGACCCATCATAAAATAGGGCAATTGTGGATAGCGATTCACAGCCCATTGTTTCACTTGATGAATATCTGTAACGACATTTTCAGGCCCTTGTTCTCCAAAAAAACCATAGATTGGTGCGCTTGGTTGTACAGATTCGCCATGACCTAGATGATCATGACCAATTACGGCAAACCCTAATTGATTTAAAAAACGAGCAAATTCATCATAACGTTGGATATGCTCTGCCATGCCGTGAATCAATTGAACTACGGCTTTGGGTGAAGGACAGGGCCAATGACGTACATTGAGCTGAGTTTGTTGATCGTTTGAAGTGAGTATGAATTGTTCAGTCATAAGAAACCCTTTCTTTGCTTTTTGATTATTATACAAAAAAAAGACGGTGTTCAAAAGAAAAACTCATGAGAAAACGCCTCAGCTTTCACTGAGACGCCTTTTTTTATTTATCTTTAATAAAAATAGCAATGATGTCAAAGAATAGTCGATTTTACTAAGTGATGAATTATGGGTGGTACAAATACTGCTGGAAATAGTTGTTAACTTCAAGGGCATCTTCTTTATTTTTTGAAAGAATTAAGATGGTATCATCCCCAGCGATGCAGCCCAAGATATGAGGGTTGTGGATACGTATGCGATCAATTAAAACCCCAATGGCTTGCCCGTTGCCAGGTAAGACGGTTAAAAGATTTGTGAACTCTATTTGTGTTAAAGAAACACCAGTTTCAATAATAATGTCAACAAGACGTTCTTCATCTGTTTTATATTTTGGACGAAGGGCAGAATTATTCAAGATACGATAATAGGCTTCTCCTTGACCATTGTCTACTTTGTTTAAATTCAGCTCACGAATGTCACGAGAAATAGTTGCTTGCGTGGTGTGAATATTTTCTTTTTCCAATAATGCTAGTAATTCACTTTGTGTATGGATTTCATTTTCTGTGACCAATCGCTTAATCATCGTTTGGCGTTTTAATCGGTTCATTACTTTCCTCCAGTTCAGTTAATCATGCAAAAAAACATCATTGCTGTTATTTAAAACGGTGCCAGTAATTCCCTAAAATCACTGTACAACGTTTTACTAAATTGTGCAAGTCTCACTTTTTTAAATGCGAAATATCCGACAAAATCAATGAGAATCTTTTGGCTAAACGACCCTTTTTCTATTCTAATTAGAGAGATTCTGCTAGTATTGCTTTGTAAATGTCTGGGGGAAGGGTGTTATTTGTGAATAAGCAAACACGCCAAAGTTTGATTAAAGAAATCATTCAAACAACCGTAATTCATAGTCAAAATGAGTTGTTAAGAGAATTAAAAAAGCGCGAGATAAATGTCGCACAAGCAACGATTTCACGGGATTTATGGGAATTAAAAGTCGTCAAAGCATTAGATGAGTCTGGCGAGATGCGGTTAACGATTTTTGAACAATTCACTTCTTTAGAAGAACGAAAAAAAGAACAGTTGATACAAGCAATTCGTGAGGTAGTGACCAAAGTTGAACGTGTCGCCTTTTTACTAGTGGTTCATACATTACCAGACAACGCAACATTGTTTTCAGCTGTACTTGATGAAGTGTCTTTGTGTGAAAAGAAATGTTCTGTCGCTGGCTTCGACACTGTTATTATTGTTTCATCATCCGAGGAAAAAGCACAAGAACTAGAGCAGTATTTTCAACAATTTATTCAGCCAACACCTTTGTCAAAAAGTAACGCATAAAAGGAAGGGAGCCAGAAGTCGTTTTGACTTCTGGCTCCCTTCCTTTTACCTCTATAAGATTATAACTTTATGAAGTGTGTGGAGAAATAATTTTTTTTGAATAAATGCATTTTTTTTTATTTAATTATGCATTATTTTTTTAGAATATCTATGAAAGCGCATTCTTTTAGGCTATAAATATGCATAAGAAAGAATACCGTTGTATATTTGGTATTTTGTTTGGCAAATGGCTCACGTCCTAGGTTAATCAGGTCTGTTATTCTGTGTTTGTAATTAAGTTGAGGAGGTTATTTCACATGAGTCATCCAATTAATGTATTTTCTGAAATCGGGAAATTGAAAACAGTGATGTTACATCGTCCAGGTAAGGAATTAGAAAATTTAATGCCAGATTATCTGGAGAGACTGTTGTTTGATGATATTCCGTTTTTAGAAAAAGCACAAGCAGAACATGATGCATTTGCAGAGTTGTTACGATCAAAAGATATCGAAGTGGTCTATTTAG
This sequence comes from Enterococcus sp. DIV0236, assembly GCF_050558525.1. Classification (NCBI taxonomy): domain Bacteria; kingdom Bacillati; phylum Bacillota; class Bacilli; order Lactobacillales; family Enterococcaceae; genus Enterococcus; species Enterococcus sp. DIV0236. The sequence goes on from NZ_CP187891.1 coordinate 106,522, forward strand.
AGGACTTAGCTGCTGAAGCGTTGATTAATGAAGAGGTCCGCCGACAATTTATTGACCAATTCTTAGAAGAAGCCAATATTCGCAGTGAATCAGCAAAAGAAAAAGTTAGAGAGTTAATGTTAGAAATTGACGACAACGAAGAACTGATTCAAAAAGCGATTGCTGGCATTCAAAAACAAGAATTACCTAAATATGAGCAAGAATTTTTAACAGATATGGTTGAAGCGGATTATCCATTCATTATTGATCCAATGCCTAACTTATACTTCACGCGTGATAACTTTGCGACAATGGGGCACGGGATTTCTTTAAATCATATGTATTCAGTAACTCGACAACGGGAAACCATTTTTGGGCAATACATTTTTGATTATCATCCTCGTTTTGCTGGAAAAGAGGTTCCTAGAGTCTATGATCGTTCAGAATCAACCAGAATTGAAGGTGGCGATGAATTAATTCTTTCAAAAGAAGTAGTGGCCATTGGGATTTCTCAAAGAACGGATGCCGCGTCAATTGAAAAAATTGCGAGAAATATTTTTGAACAAAAATTAGGATTCAAAAATATCTTGGCTTTTGATATCGGTGAACATCGTAAATTCATGCATTTAGATACCGTTTTTACCATGATTGACTATGATAAATTTACGATTCATCCAGAAATCGAAGGCGGCTTGGTTGTTTACTCGATCACTGAAAAAGCAGATGGAGACATCCAAATTACAAAAGAAAAAGATACATTAGATAACATTTTATGCAAATACTTGCATTTAGACAATGTTCAACTAATCCGTTGCGGCGCTGGAAATTTAACAGCAGCAGCCCGTGAACAATGGAACGACGGTTCAAATACATTAGCAATTGCCCCTGGGGAAGTTGTTGTTTACGATCGGAATACGATTACGAATAAAGCGCTAGAAGAAGCAGGCGTGAAATTGAATTACATTCCAGGAAGTGAACTAGTACGTGGCCGTGGTGGCCCTCGTTGTATGAGTATGCCACTTTACCGTGAAGATCTTTAAAAAAACACCCAAAAATAGGAGGAATCATCATGAATTCAGTATTTCAAGGACGTAGTTTATTAGCAGAAAAAGATTTTTCAAGAGCAGAATTAGAGTATTTGGTAGACTTCAGTATTCACTTAAAAGAATTGAAGAAAAAAGGGATTCCACATCACTATTTAGAAGGAAAAAATATCGCTCTTTTATTTGAAAAAACTTCGACACGGACACGCTCTGCATTTACTACAGCAGCGATTGATTTAGGGGCACATCCTGAGTATTTAGGCGCCAACGATATTCAATTAGGTAAAAAAGAATCTGTTGAAGATACAGCGATTGTTTTAGGTAGTATGTTTGACGGGATTGAGTTCCGTGGGTTTAGTCAAGAAGTAGTGGAAGATTTAGCGAAATATTCTGGTGTTCCTGTTTGGAATGGTTTAACGGATCAATGGCATCCAACACAAATGATTGCGGACTTTATGACAGTGAAAGAAAACTTTGGTCGTTTAGAAGGAATCACTTTAGTATATGTCGGCGATGGCCGTAACAACATGGCAAACAGCTTGTTAGTGACAGGTGCTATTTTAGGCGTAAATGTTCGCATTTGTGCACCAAAAGAATTGTTCCCTTCTGATGAAGTCGTTAATTACGCAAAAGAATTTGCGAAAGAATCTGGTGCAGAATTAATGATTACAGACGACGTTGCTAAAGGTGTTAAAGGAGCCAACGTGTTATATACAGACGTTTGGGTGTCCATGGGTGAAGAAGATAAATTTGAAGAACGTGTCAATCTGTTGAAACCTTATCAAATTAATATGGCTATGTTAGAAAAAACCGAAAACATGGATGGCGATTTAATCGTATTACACTGTTTGCCAGCCTTTCATGATACGAAAACACAATACGGAGAAATGGTTGCTGAAAAATTCGGCATTACTGAAATGGAAATCACGGATGAAGTCTTCCGCAGTAAATATGGTCGTCAATTTGAAGAAGCAGAAAACAGAATGCATTCTATTAAAGCGATCATGGCAGCTACTTTAGGCAACTTATTCATTCCTCGTGTGTAGGAAGCAACTGAAAAAACATTGAAAAAAGAATAGTCGTTTCGCCCTTTAAGAGATTCTTTTGAAGGGCGGCCTATTCTTTATTATGATAGGAAAGAAGGATTTGTAATGGGGAAAAAAATGGTCGTTGCACTAGGCGGAAATGCCATCCTTTCAAATGATGCTAGCGCACAAGCACAACAGCAAGCATTAGTTCAAACATCTGCCTATTTAGTTCATTTAATTAAACAAGGGCATCGGTTGATTGTTTCACATGGCAATGGTCCACAAGTCGGAAATCTATTATTGCAACAACAAGCAGCTGATTCTGAAAAAAATCCAGCGATGCCGCTAGATACGTGTGTTGCTATGACACAAGGAAGTATCGGCTACTGGTTGTCCAATGCGCTTAATCAAGAATTAAACAAAGCAGGAATCAAGAAACAAGTGGCTACTGTTTTAACACAGGTGGTCGTAGATCCAGCAGATGAGGCATTCAAAAATCCAACAAAACCGATCGGTCCATTTTTAAAAGAAGCTGAAGCCAAAGAAGCAATGCAAGCAGGTGCTATTTTTAAAGAAGATGCAGGACGTGGCTGGCGCAAAGTCGTTCCAAGTCCTAAGCCAATTGACATCCACGAGGCTGAGACTATTAATACCTTAATAAAAAATGATATAATTACCATTTCATGTGGTGGTGGTGGCATCCCTGTCGTAGGACAAGAATTAAAAGGTGTCGAAGCAGTAATCGATAAAGATTTTGCTTCTGAAAAACTAGCAGAATTAGTGGATGCGGATGCACTAGTTATTTTAACTGGCGTGGATTATGTGTGCATTAATTATGGCAAACCAGATGAAAAACAATTAACCAATGTCACTGTAGCAGAGTTGGAAGAATACAAACAAGCGGGTCATTTTGCACCAGGTAGTATGTTACCGAAAATTGAAGCCGCCATTCAGTTTGTAGAAAGCCAACCCAATAAACAAGCAATTATCACTTCTTTGGAAAACTTAGGAAGTATGAGCGGCGATGAAATCGTAGGAACGGTTGTGACAAAATAAAGTATAGTATTTAGGAGAATTAAGATGATGATAGAGAAAATAATCACTAAAAATAATCAAGATTTTCAATACTTTTCTGAATCAGAACTAACAGAATTGCGTAACGAGAGTTTCGTTCGCTCCTATAAAAAAGGCCAAGTCCTTTTTTATCCAGGTGATCCGAGAAATCATTTAATTTTATTGGTTTCAGGTGTCATTAAAATTGAAAAAAATGATCGCAGTGGTAATTTTTCCTATCTGCATTTTATGAAAAAGCAGGCTCTTTTTCCGAGAATCGGACTGTTTCAAGATGAGGTTCATTACGACTCCGCGATTGCCTATACGGATATTGAGGTTGTGTTTGTGCCAGTTAAACTGTTTGAGCGTTTTCTCCAAAATAATCCCCAGCAATTGATTCATTGGATTCAAGAACAATCGGTCCTTTTAAAAGAAAGTATGATCAAAATCCAAAAAGGAACAACCAATGATGCATGTGAACGGATTGTGACATCACTGGCGATGTTATTAAATGATTTAGGAGAACGAATTGACAACAGAGAACGCGTTGCAATTACTTGTCCAATTACCATTAATGACATTGCACGAATGAGTGGAACTACGCGGGAAACAGCAAGCAGTGTTATGAAAAAATTAGTCCAAATGAACCGTATTAGCTACAGTCATAAATTCTTAACTTTTCTAGATACGCCATTCTTTATTGATCGATTGAGTAATTAATCATAGAGAAGGGAGATACAGGAAAGTAGGTTCCTGTATAAAAGGATATGGCAGAAAAAAAGAAGAAAAACAAAAAACAGCTTTCGTCTTTTAGTATTTTATTTATTATTTTAATTGTTTTAGGTATCGTAACGGTCTTGCTAAATGGCCAGCCATTTACCCCAAGAGAAATTGATGGCAAAATGGTTGACCACGTGGTAGGGGCCAAATTATCGGATATTATCATGGCTCCATTCAATGGGTTTAAAGATGCCATTGAAATTAATATTTTTATTTTAGTACTCGGTGGCTTTTTAAATATTGTGACGCAAACTGGGGCTCTTGAAGCAGGGATTCAATCAGTCGTTAAAAAGTTAAAAGGGAACGAATTGAAAATCATTCCGATTTTAATGATTTTATTTTCTATTGGTGGTTCGACTTATGGAATGGCAGAAGAAACAATTCCTTTTTATGGTTTATTGAGTGCCACCATGGTCGCCGCTGGTTTTGATACGTTTGTCGCAGTGGGTACTGTGCTATTGGGTGCAGGATCAGGTGTTATCGGTTCAACGGTTAACCCTTTCTCCACAGGGGTAGCGATGGATGCGTTGCGAGGTATTGGCATTCAGCCGAATACAGGAATTATTTTAATTGTCGGTGCTATTTTGTGGGCGGCCTCTACTAGCTATTCTATTTTCATTGTGATGCGTTATGCGAAAAAAGTGAAGGCTGACAAAGGTTCAACAATTTTATCTTTACAAGAACAAGAGGATATGGAAAAAACGTATGGACAAGCAGCGTCGAAAGAAATGCCATTTACGAATCGTCATAAAAAAATCTTAATGGTATTCGCTTTCTGTTTTGTCATTATGATTGTTTCCTTAATTCCATGGAACGACTTTGGAGTGACGATTTTCAAAGGCTGGACGTCTGTTTTAACAGGCAACAGTTTCGGTGACTGGTACTTTGGCGATTTAGCGATGTGGTTCTTCCTTTTAGGTATCATTGCTGCCTTGATTGGTCGCTTTACTGAAAAAGAAACCATTGAAGCATTTATCGACGGTGCCAAAGATATGTTATCCGTTGTTTTAATTATCGTAGTTGCTCGCGGGGCATCTGTTTTGATGTCTAAAACGTATTTAGATTCATTTATCCTTGATAAAGCGGCAGGCTTATTACAAGGACTCTCCCCAGTCTTATTTGTCATCGGTGCCTTTGTTTTATACTTAGGTTTATCTTTCCTAATTCCTTCAACTTCTGGTTTAGCGTACGTTTCTATTCCTGTAATGGGTGCGTTAGCTAAAAACATTGGTTTAAGTCCAGAAGTGATGGTTATGATTTTTGCTTCAGGTTGTGGCTTGATTAATTTGATCACGCCAACATCTGGTGTCGTAATGGGTGGTTTGGAAATTTCCAAAGTTCAATATGCCACTTGGACAAAATTCATGGCCAAACCAATGATTGTCTTAGGCTTAATTAACCTAATTATCTTAATTGGCGCGATGTTACTCTTTAGCTAATCAAAAATTTTTTATGTTAGGGCTTCGGCTTTCGGAAAAAAGAAGAAGCAATGAAACAACAGCGACTACTTTTAGGTAGTCGCTGTTGTTTCATTTTGATAATTGTTGAATTAACAATTTTGCGACAGCGCGGACAGAAAAAGGATTTTGCCCAGTGATTATACGGCCATCTTGATACGCAAATTCTTTATAGGGGCGTTTCTTCGCAAAAGTAGCACCATGTTCTTTGGCAATTGTTTCGTTTAAGAAAGGAACAATTGCTTTTTTCATGGCTAAAATTTCTTCTGCAGTAGTGAAGCCAGTAATGGTTTTATCTGCAATCAAATAATTTCCTGACGCATCTTTGACATTTAAAAGACCAGCAATTCCGTGACAAACAGAAGTTAGGTATTCGCCCTGTTCGTAAAGGCTACGAGTGATTGCTTGCAACTGAGGATTATCAGGAAAGTCCCACATAACGCCATGGCCTCCTGTAAAGTAAATCGCTGCGTATTCATCTGGATCAATTTCTTCAAGAGAGAGGGAATGCGCTAGCGCTCGTTCTTGAAAATCGGCACTTTCATAAACCGCCATAATGGATGAATCTACATATTTCATACTCCGGGGATCCAAAGGGACATAGCCTCCTTGGGGACTAACATAGTCAACTGAAAATCCTGCTTTGGTTACTTCTTCCACGAACTCCGTGGCTTCACCTAGCCAGAGGCCCGTTGGTTCTTCGGTGCCGTGATAACGGGAGACGTTTGTGAGGACCACGAGAATTTTTTTCATGCTTGCTTCCTCCCTGGCATAATCGACGTAATGTGGGTCAATAGTTGTTGGAGTTGCTCAATTTTGGTGGTATCGTGAGAAAGTGAGTAATAATTTTTAGTTCCTTCACTGCGACAATCAATTAATTTGGCTTGTTTCAAAATTTTTAAGTGGTGAGAAACAGCGGGACGTGAGAGTTGTGTCGCCTCTGTTAACTCAGTGACACGACGGCCAACACAGGCCTGGTCTTCTAACAGTGCAATAATAATTGCTTGGCGTTTTTCATCACCCAATGCGATTAAAAAATCACTAAGCGCAGTAAATTCTGTTTGAATTCCTTCTAATTCTTTCATATTCTTTCGCCTCTTTGGTTCGTATTTTTAAACGATTAAACCATTTTTCGTGTTTTTTGTCAATAAAATACGCTGAGGGCTGAAACTTGACGTGGATCCCATTTTTCGTTAAGATACTAATTGATTAAAGGTTTAAACTTTTAAACCAATAAAAGGGATAGAAAGAGAGGAAAGATTCAATGATGAAAGCCGCTTTAATTCATAAATACGGACAAAAAGAATTATCAATCGAGGAGGTGCCCTTACCCACCATTCATGACAATGATGTTTTGGTCAAAATTATCGCTGCCAGTATCAACCCGATTGATTTAAAAACAAAAGATGGCAAAGTAAAGATGCTTTTAAATTATCAAATGCCACTGATTTTAGGCAGTGATTTTGCTGGGATTGTTGTTTCTGTTGGAAAAAATGTTCAAAATTTTAGGATGGGCGATGCAGTTTACGGACGAGTACCCAAAAATCGCGTGGGAACTTTTGCTGAATATATTGCAGTGGATCAAGCGGCTGTAGCTATGAAGCCGAAAAATTTAACGTTTGAAGAAGCTGCGGCCATTCCGTTAGTCGGTTTGACAAGTTATCAAGCGCTACATGATATTATGAATGTACAGCCAGGCCAGAAAGTCCTGATTCAAGCAGGTTCAGGAGGGATTGGAACCATTGCGATTCAATTAGCAAAACTAGCGGGCGCTTACGTTGCCACCACAACGAGTAGTAAAAATAAAGAATGGGTTCAAGCGTTGGGAGCAGATGAAGTGATTGACTATCGGACACAAAATTTTGAAGAAGTTTTATCCGACTACGATTATGTGTTTGATACAATGGGGGGGACAATCTTAGAAAAAGCTTTTTCAGTGGTTAAACCTCAGGGAAAAGTTGTTACATTGTCAGGCATTCCCAACGAACGTTTTGCTAAAGAGTATGGCTTGCCGCTTTGGAAACAATGGGCCTTTAAAATAGCTACTCGCAAGATTCATCGATTGGAGCAAGCCACAGATGTTAGTTATCATTTTTTGTTTATGCGTCCAGATGGCGAGCAATTAGCTTTACTCACTGAGTTTATTGAACAGGGAAAATTACAGCCGATAATTGACCGAGTCGTTCCTTTTAGCCAAATTCAAGAAGCGGTGGACTATTCACTGACAGGACGAGCGCAAGGGAAAATTGTTGTGAAAATCGCCGATGTTGATCACGACTAAGTAAAGGAGACTTGCAAGAAAAACAGGCCTATTTTTCTTGCAAGTCTCAAAGTTTACCATTTAAACGCCGTCTAACAAAAGTGATTTTAGGCGGGAAAAGATTTTTATAGAAAATCCTCATTTTTCCAGTTTCTATTTTGCAAATTCGTTATTTTTTGTTATTCTATTGATGGTTGTGTATGCGCTTTCTTTTAGGTGGATACACAAAAATGAACGGAGTGCAGAAAGGAATGGTGTTCAAAGTGGGGAACAATTTATCGACAAGAAAAGGAGAAAACAGAGAAACAATTGTCAGTTGGCTGGGTCTTTCGTTATTGGTTGGCTTGGCGTTTATCTTATTTAGTCTGTTTCATCAACCAATGATCAGCCAAGCCAATGAGCCGACCCAAGAGAAACATTTTATGGTTTATTATCGGGCTTGGCGTGACAAAACGATGCAAGGAGTTAATACAACATTGCCAGATGAAAATTGGCTAACGATGCACGATATTCCTTATGGTATTGACATTGTGAATGTCTTTAGTTATGTGCCAAAAGGACAAGAAGCACTTGCACAGCCATTTTATGATACGTTAAAAAATGAGTATGCGCCAGCACTGCATGCACGAGGTGTTCGTTTAGTTCGTGGGATTGATTACAGCGAGCTATTAAAAGTTCCTTACGCAGGAACAACGCCTACAGAAGCAGAATTTGATGCTTATGCGAAAGAGTTGTTAACCAAATTTGTCGATGATTTAGGAATTGATGGGTTAGATATTGACATGGAAACTCGTCCAAGTGAAAAAGATATTGTTCTATCTAATGGTGTCATTCGTGCATTATCAAAATACATTGGACCGAAGTCGGGAACGGATCGTCCATTTTTGTATGATACCAATGCAGAATATTTACCACCTTTACAAGATGTCAGTGACTGTTTCGATTTTCTCGCGTATCAACAGTATGGCAGCGATGACCAACGCACGCAACGAGCATTAAATAATTTAAGTCCGGTTCTCAATGGGGAACGATTTGTTCCAGGATTAACTTTCCCAGAAGAGCAAGATCGCAACCGCTGGTATGACACAAAAGAGCCGTATATGGAAAGTAACATGTATAAAGTAGCTCGTTATTCTTATGAAAATAATTTAGGGGGCATGTTCCTCTATGCCTTAGATCGCGATGGTCGCACCTATAATGAAGACGATTTAAATCAGATAAAACCTTCTAATTTGCTTTGGACAAAAACGGCCATTGCAGAGAGTAAAGGCGTTTCTCTTGCAGAGATGAAAGCGGCTGCGCAACACTATTTAAAACGAATTAGCTACGCCAACACAGACCTTGAAGCACAAAATAAAGCCGCAGAAGCAGTGACACAAGCAACAACGCTTTATGATGTGAATAAAGCTATTTTAGGTGGCGATTATGGCCAAGGGATTTCAAACATCTATGATGCTGAATTAGAAAAAGGCCTGTTAGCCATTGACTTAACCACTTTATATCGTGCGTTGGATCAAGCAGTTACAGCCATTGAAAAGGCAGAAAGCTATACACCAGAAACGATTCAAGCACTACAAACAACAAAAGAGACAGTCGCAACAGAACTTGCGGGAAAAACGTATACATCCGCGCAAGTGACTACTTGGCAAACGGAGGTCCAAACAGCTTTGGATAATTTAAAAGAGAAACAAACACAACCTTTAAAAAGTGTCTTTTCCATTGATGCGGGAAGAAAATATTTTTCCGTGGAACAACTGGAAGAATTAGTGGCCAAAGCCAGTCAAAATGGGTACACAGATGTCCAATTAATTTTAGGAAATGATGGCTTACGGTTTATCTTGGATGATATGTCGGTCAATGTGAATGGTAAAAAATACAACCACAACCGGGTTTCAAAAGCAATCCAACGAGGCAACAACGCGTATTACAATGACCCTAATGGCAACGCGTTAACACAAAAAGAAATGGATCGGTTGTTGGCTTTTGCGAAAGCGCGCAACATCAACATCATTCCCGTGATTAACAGTCCAGGACATATGGATGCCTTGTTAGTGGCCATGGAAAAACTAGCGATTAAAAATCCCGCTTTTGATGGCTCAAAACGAACAGTAGATTTAGGGAACCAAAAGGCAGTGAATTTCACAAAGGCGATTATCAGTAAGTACGTGGCTTATTTTTCCACGCATAGTGAAATTTTCAATTTTGGCGGCGATGAGTATGCAAATGATGTCGACACGGGCGGTTGGGCGAAACTGCAATCTTCTGGGCGCTACAAGGATTTTGTCGCTTATGCGAATGATTTAGCTAAAATAATTAAAGATGCGGGCATGCAGCCAATGAGCTTCAATGATGGCATTTATTACAACAGCGACGATTCTTTCGGTACATTTGACCCAGAGATTATTATTTCTTATTGGACAGCCGGTTGGAGTGGGTATGACGTAGCCAAACCTGAGTACTTTGTTCAAAAAGGACACAAAATTTTTAATACCAATGATGCGTGGTATTGGGTAGCTGGCAATGTTGATTCTGGCATTTATCAATATGATGATGCTTTAGCAAATATGTCGAAAAAAGCATTTACAGATGTGCCAGCAGGTAGCCCAAATCTTACAATTATTGGAAGTATTCAATGTGTTTGGTATGATGACCCTCGTCGTGACTATGATTTTGAACGAATTTATACGCTAATGGATACGTTCTCGGAAAATTATCGTGAGTATATGGTGGTTAAATAAAACTAGTTAAAGCTAACGAGTTATCTATAAAGACTGATCCTGGGACAAAAATCACTTTGGATTTTTGTCCCAGGATCAAAACCTGATAAACGGCGGGAACAGAACCAACTCCTTCGGAAATAAGCCGAAATTCTCCAAAAATTAAAGAGCAATTTTCGGAAATTTCTTCTTATTTCTCGGAGCTAAACGGTTCTTTCCCGACCTCAGCCTTCTTTAACGGAAGAAGATTTGTTTGAGGGCCAACAATCAATTTAGGAATGCCTTATTGAAATGTTCCTGTTCTTATTGTAGACTGAAAGAAGTGGTGGTGGAAAGCTATCACCATTAATAGAAAAGCAAGAAAATAAAAAGGATCTTGTTGGAAGTTTAATGCTTGAAAATGTAAGCGGAATCATTTTTGTTGGAATGCTAAAAAAGGGAGTAGAGTTATGAGTAATGAAAATATCGTCTTAGCAAGAAATACAGAACGTGCACCAAAGCATCCTCTCGCAGCCCAAACAGTCGCATTTTCCCACTATAATCATTTGTCGGCACAGTTACCTATTGAGCCAACCTCTGGACAATTGGTAGAAGGTGGCATTCGGGCCCAAGCGACACAATGTTTGAAAAATATCCAAGCGGTTGTTGAAAGTATCAACCATGTGATGAGTGACATTGTCAGAATGACCATTTTTGTCAAAGATATGCGGGATGTTACCGCAGTTGAGGAGGTCTATGCGGCCTTTTTTACCCATTATTATCCAGCTAAAACAGTGGTTGCCGTCGCAGATTTGCCGTTAGGCGCTTCTGTTCAAATGGAGGCACTTGTTTCAAATGGGGAAGGAACTATCCCTAATGCACCTCAAGCTGGGGATTTAATTAAATTAACAAATCAGACTGTTCAGGCACCAATTGATGCTCTAGCCAGTCAAACGGTCGCGTTTTCTCATTATAACAATCTGTCTGCACAATTGCCTATAGATCCTCAAACGGGCAGAGTTGTGGCTGGCTGTGTTAAAACGCAAACAAAACAATGTTTGAAAAACATAAAAGCCATTTTAACCAGTATTGATGTGCCTTTTGATGATATTGTGAAGGTCAACATTTATTTAAAAGATTTATCTAAGCTGGAAGCTGTCAATCAAGTATATGCCGCTTTTTTCCCAGATTCAGGAATTGCGCGTACGGTCAATTACATGCCAGCACGAACAGTGATTGCTGTTGCTGATTTACCAATGGGCGCGGCGGTTCAAGTAGAAGCGGTGGTTTCTCATGGGGATGGTACGCCACCACAAGCGATTGAAGATCGACATGGATTAATTATTGAAGCAAATAATACAGATCACGCACCGAAGTGTCCATTTTCGACACAAACTGTTGCTTTTTCTCATTACAACCATCTATCAGCTCAGCTACCATTGGACCCTAAAACAAATGCGTTAGTCGCTGGCGGAATCAAGGAACAAACGACGCAATGTTTAGAAAACATCAAAGCGATTATTGAAAGTGTGGATCACAGCTTAGCTGATCTGGTGAAAGTGAATATTTTTGTGAAAGAGATTGAAGAGCTGGCGGCAGTGGATGACGTCTACCAAACGTACTTTCCTGAAGGCACGCCTGCCAGAAGAGTGATTGGTGTGACGGATTTACCAAAAGGTGCCCAGATTCAAATCGAAGCGATTGCTGGGAACGCAGAAGGTACGCCACCAATTGGCTAAACAGTAAAATAAACAAACGTCAGCTGGCTTCTGAAGCCAGCTGACGTTTTTAGTATTTAGATAAATCAGTAAAGTAAGTTAGTTGCCATTTTTGTGTTTTTTTCGCGGTTTGATTAAGGTTTTGGCACCAAGAAGGATAAAAACGGGCCGCCATTTTGCCTTTTTGTTGATGCGTTTTGAGAATTTTTTGTTGGATTAAACATTCTTTTGGCAGAAGAAAGAGACCTTGCTTTTCTTGATCAGCAATGACAATTGCTAACATTTCAGGGGCTTCCGTTGCATCAAAGGCTTCGTTCTGATTTTGTTGATTTTTTTCCCAGAAGGCTACAAAATAGCCTTCTTTTTTCGGCGTTTTTTTGGCTAAGCGACTGCGGATAAGTTGTTGCGATTCATTAACTTGGCATAAAAAGCCTTCATATTCGGCATTTTGTTTTTCTTCGGAAAGCAGGGTAATCGTGCCCACTGCTTTTTCAAGTATTGGCAATGAATTCATCATCTTCCTCCAAATTAAATAGAATAGTTGCGAGAAACAAAGGGAACTTCTTCACCATTTTCGAGCTGATTTAGATACAAAGCTAACATGAAAAAGTAACCTGAGAGTAAGTTGACTACATCATACAGCTGCGGATCAATTTTTTTACCACCATAGTCCATGCGATAAAGTAAACGAACAATATCTTTGGCTTTGGCTCTTAAAATGTGTGCATAAGAGGAACAGATTGTGCCCATCGGTAAAACAAAAGGACGATTTTCTTCGTATGTCAGTTCATTCATAGCATTGACACGTTCCAAAAGCCAGGCTATTTCGTCCTCTGTGACTGTTAATTTTGTTCGGGTCGTTGGATTGACATGGTAGATTAACTCGCAAATTTTGGCTAGTTCTTCTGTTAGTGCAGGCTGTTCAGGGACGTCTAATTGTTGCACATATCCTCGTAGAAGACCTGTCATCGAGGCCAATTCATCAGTCATTAATTCAAAATCACATCGTAAATCTTCTGGTTTAGAAGATAGATACGGGTACGCTTCATACGGACTGCGGTACATTTTTTCCATTCAATTTCCCTACTTTCTAAAAATAAAAAGCCCTCAAAAAGAATGCACGAAAGCCAATCTTTTTGAGCGCCGTTGCTCGACTGTTCACAGTACACCATTGTACTTGCTAAGGTAATCATAGCCAAGAGTGAAGGGAGAGTCAAGGGGGAATCAAAGTTGGAGAAAGAAAATGAAGCTAAGAATTACCAGAAGTAAACCAATCAATAAACTGACAAGACCAGAAAGTTGACCTAATCGTTGTTGGGTAGAAGAAGGCTGGTCGGTAATTGTGAGCAAACTTGAGAAAAAGTTCATTTTTTTCACGAGTATTAAATACGCAACAATAAGCAAAAGAATACCCGAAAAAAGGTACGAAAGGGGCTCAGAAATAAATTTTTGGGCACGAAGTAAAAAAATTCCTATGAAGAGGACAACAAAACCATACTTAAGAAAAGTTTCTTTTGACATGTTGAAATCGCTTCCTTTTTATTGATAAATTTTATTAATAGCCATTATTCTTATGATTAAATTATAGGACTTTGAGGGCGGTGGAGCAAAGGAAAAACGGAGAATGGTGGGAGGAAAGTGTGATAACACAAAAGAAAACCCGCTAGAAAACCTAATTTATAGGTTTTCTAGCGGGTTGATTGTTATTCCCTCCCAAAAGCCAACAACTTTGGTAATAGGAGAGGTGATATTTATGCAGATGTAAAGTAATTTAAAATAGGCATGTTCATTTAGAATATTATCAACTAAGGTTAAATAAGTCTTTAGATATTTAGGTTTTATAAAATAAAATATTTCAACATCAGTAATGATTTTGGTAATAGGGCTTTTCCAATAATTACATAATAATTATTTCGTAGAAACTTAATTTTATCACCAAAAATTAGTTGATTATAAAGAAACTTTTCATTCGGACTTGTATTAAGGGTTTGTGATTAAAAACATATTGTTACTATTCAAACTATGAACAACACAATTCCCATTTAAGTTATATGAATTATACAAGTATCATTTTGTTTTCTAGGACATGCGGTACGGAAGAAACACCATCTAGGTTCTATTGATTTTTGCGAAAGCCAAATCATTAACAAAACACCTCTCTTTCAGTTAGTTACCTTCTAATCTCCAACACCAGTACAGAGGGTTACAACCATTATACTGAGTACAAACTCTTATGACACATGCACCTCTAGGTTTAATTTCGTTATAGTCTTTTAACCAATTCATATTCATATGCTCCTTTCCTATTGTTTAAAGATTGATATAACAAGATTTATTCCAACACCATCTCCATGCGCAACCCCCATTATTTGGACAAGAAACTGAGATACAAGTTTTAATTCCGCAAGTTAAACCTGAACAATTGCCACGCAGTGAAGGTTCACTAAAATTTAACCAATTCATTTCAAATTCCTCCTTTCTATTTAATTATGAAAAATATAATAGTAGGCAGAAAAATGACTACTATTAAAATAACAAAAATAATTAATAAAATTTTAAGAATCTTGTTCATCATTTATTCCTCCTATATTTAACAATTTAAAGTTTTAAAATCGAGTAAGAACTGGTTACATTACTTAAGAAAAGTTAGAGGCTTTAACTAATTTGTACTGGTTAAACAAAGTTGGGAAATATTAAAATAAAAATGCTTATTATATAGTGGATAGGCTATCAATAGTAAAGAAAGTTAAGAATGAACTTATTATAGTCTTCCTTTCTTTATAGATAGAATTGTTACGATATCTGAAACAATTAGGCATATGAAACATGATAGGATAATAATTATTATTTTTGTGTTTTCGGACATTGATAAAACGTTAAAGCATAGAAGGGTTATTATTGATACAACCATTAGAAAAGTACCTACTAATTTATTAGAAAAGTACCAGACTCGTTTTCCGTATATGTAATATGCTAATCCTCTGTATGCAATTCCTCCGTGCGGGGTTTTGGTTGACAGGGCAAATACAATCAATCCAATTATAAATATCAATATAGGTATTTGGTTTACATAAGTTGATTTTATCATGTTAATAATTAACATTAACTTTTACCTTCTTTCCATGTTAGGATTTATTTAAATCTATGATGGTGTCTACTCGTTCCAACACAAAATTATCGTGACTCGAGATAATAATAATAGCATCATTCTTTATATTATTTAAATACTTCATAAGTATTTCCTTACTTATAAAATCCAAGTGATTTGTTGGTTCATCTAGCAAGAGAATATTAAATGGTTTTGTGATGCTTCTTAAGAAAGAGATTTTCTGTTTTTCTCCACCAGAAATTTTTGTATTTATGTTATAGTTAGAATCAATATACTTTTCCAAGCCGAGTTCTTGTATTAAAGTACTTAACTTTTCAGAGAGATTTTGCGATAATATGTTATCCTTTAAGCCAGCTTTAATAACAAAAGCATCTTGAGTCATGTATGATAGACATACGTCACGATAATATTTTGTATCGAATAATTCGATATTTCGCTGATTTAATTCTATGGAACCATTATACGAAAATTTTAGCTTAGAAATAATATCCAGTAGGGTTGTTTTTCCGCTACCATTCCTACCCTTTAAACAATAAATATTGCCTTTTTGGAAAGAATAATTAAATTTTGAAAATAAATAAGTGTTGGAGCCTGGATATTTATAGGTTAAATTTTTTATTTCAAGAAAATTATTATCTGAATATTTTAATTTTCCAGTATTATCTTTTTCTAAATTAATTAATTCAGTAATCCTAGAATATGAGGCAAACATTTCGGCGTAGGACGATGTTAATGATGGAATATATTTTATTGAGTTGAGCATCATATTGAAATATGATAGTAAAACTGAGAATATACCAATTGTCATATTTCCATTTATTACTGATACTCCCCCAAAGATGAAAATTACTATTTGAGCAAAGAATGCTAACAAGGTATCACCTGAAGTGAGCCTAAAAGAAAAGATTTTAAATTTTTTTAAAGAATATATATATTTGTTATAGGAGTCAAATAAGCTGATTCCATAATAATTATACAAAGAAAAAATTTTTAAATTTTTTAAATTTTTGAGCTGAGAAAAGATTTGTGAGAAATAATAGCTAAAATCATTTTTAACATCCTTCTGTTTCACTGTTAAATTATTTTGTAATTTGTAAAAGTATAGTATATACAATACTAAGAATACTAAAATAAATAATGCAATCTCCCATTTTACGATAAATAAAAGAATTGTTGAGAAGAAGAAATTAAGGCAACAAACTAATAACGAACTTCCCGAAGATATCATAAATGATGATATTGAAGAAGAATCACTTGATATTCTTTGACTTAAGTTAGCTAAATCGTATTGGGAAATTAAATAAATTTGAGTTTTCTGAAGTTGATTTAGAATGTCTTTTTGTATGTTATAAGTCAAGTGAGCTTGTAAAACGGCTTCTTGAACTTGGACAACATATCCAAGTGACAATTGTGCAAATACAAATAAACATAGTATTATGATAAATTTTATTATAATTTGATAATCATGCGAAGAAACTAATGAATCTATGAAATTGCCCGAAATAAGCGGAACAACAGCTGATATGAAAGCGATTAACATATTTAATATGCTAAAAATTAGAATCTTTTTTTTTGCCTGTTTAAAGTAGTTGCTTAGAAATAATAACATGATTTTCTCCTTTTAGCTCATTGTACCATATTTTAAATCAAAAGCACCAAATTATTTGTTATTGATAAAAAAAATTTTTTATACAAGAGGAGTTATGGTATACTTAGCACATAGCTTTAGAAATATGACCATTGTCAAGAGGAATGTGTAAATGGCGTTGACTATGGGTTATATAGATTAGTATTGGAAAGGAGGAGAGAATATGAATGAGCAAAATTTTTCAGAAGAACAAAAAAAATATCAGAGTCCCAGTTCACAAAATTTTTATGGTTCTGAAATCCAACCGACAAGTTCAACAGTTTTTGGTATTGTAATGGTATTTACAGTTGTCGCAGCTTACTGGGTTGTAAACTCGTTCAAGCCATGCAAGTGCTATGGTAATATTGCGTAGCACTCAGTTTCAGAAAAAGTAAAGCAAAAAATTGTTTTACTTTTTCTATTTTAATTTGGAAGGAGTGACTATTGTGTATAAACATGTTAATGAAGGCGATACAGGAGATTTGATGCTTTTTTTGAAAACGCTTTCCGAAGAGGGTGGTTCATCTTTCTTTGATAACACAAATATTATGAAAATGCAGGTTAACAGTATCAGCTTAGCTCGGTATTATTTGTATAAAAAAGAGCAAGAAGTTATTTATGATGAATCAAAAGAGAACTTTATAGGATTATTTGTTGAGAATAATTATAGGAATTCAGCTAGTATAAATTTTATTTTTTTGAAAAATGACTCTCAAATGAAATTACAGGAAATGATAAATTATATAAAAAATGAAATGGTATCATTTTTAGTAAAAGAAGTAAATAAGTTAGTTATTGATTTAGACTCAAATACTGAATTTTTTAAAGTGTGGGAAAATCGTATTTTAGCTGTGGGATTCAATAAATGTACGTTAGCCAAAGAAAGTAGGTTATTTACGTATGAATTATTGCTTTGACTAATTTATAAATAGGGATGGAAGGAGTAGTTATATGAATAATATAGTCAGAGGGCCGATAAATATTAATTTTGATATTACGAATAGATGTAATTTAAATTGCCTACATTGCTACAATAGTAGTGGGGAAAGAGATTTCTCTTTTGAACTTTCCGATAATGAGGTGTTAAATATTGTTGATCAAATCATAGAGATGAAGCCCTACAATGTATGTATTTGTGGTGGTGAAACTTTAATTAGGAAAAGGTTAGTTTTGAAAGTCTTAGAAAAACTGACCAAAGCTAATATTAGTTGTGGCATGGTAACAAATGGAATATTGTTAACAGAAGAGTTGGCTAAGTCATTAAAGAAAAAGGGGATAAATAATATACAAATTAGTCTTGATGGAAAAAAATGGGCACATAATAATTTGCGTAATAATAAAAATGCATATGATGGAGCGATTAGAGGGTTAAAGTTATTAAGTAAATATAATATTATTTCTGGTATTGCTTTTTCTCCTACTAAGTGGAATATATCTGAGTTTGATAGTGTCTTTTCTCTTGCAGAAGAGTTGGGAGTGCATGAAGTTAGGCTACAAGATTTAATGCCAGTCGGTAGAGCTGAAAAAAATTTACACATTTTACCTTCTGAAAAAGAGTATAGACAGTTAAAAAAAGAATACAATAAAAAAATATTGGAAAATTTAAACGGGAAAACTAATGTTAATGTTGCTTGGGGTGATCCAATCGATCACTTGTTAGTATTTACGGAGAGTTTTTCTAATTCGTCATATACGGATACTATTTGTATATTATCGGATGGGTCAATTACGCCATCTATATATTTACCAAAGACTTTTGGAAATTTGAGAAAGCACACTCTGTCAGAATACTGGATTGGGGGGCTAAATCAAATATGGGGTTCAGAACATATTATATCTATGGTTTCAAAACTTACATCAGTAAAACAGATGACTACACCAAGTAATAATACACAAAGTAACCGTTCAACCGAGTTTGATATATTAAACTAAGTAAAGAATAGGGTGGTAAAATGTTAATACAAAAAAGATTTTTAGAGTTTAAACCTTGTTTGATTGAAAATTATCTTATCTATTATCGGTTTGAACATGGTGGGTATGTAACGATTAAAACTATTGTCAATTCTCAGAAGACTGAGTTAGTAAACTCTACTTACTATTATATTTTAACAATGTGTGATGGAGTGAATAGTGTTGAAAATATTATAGATAAAATAATGGCAAAATATATAGGAGCCCCTAAGTCTTTAATTGAAAAAGACGTAATTAAAACTATTGAAAAGTTATCAATATGTGGTGGTTTAAAACTTAAAGATAATCCTTTTTTTGTGAAGGAAAGCATACATTTATCAAATGAATTGTCGATATCCTATGATATAAGTGCTTGCTATTCATCATTGTTAAAACTTATTTTACAAGAAAAGGGGGATTGTTTGAGAATATTTAAAAATCCATTTTATGATGATTTGTTTGTAAATAGTTTGATTCTAAATCGTGATTTTGAACTAAATAAATCTACTATTGTTTTAATGATAATAGATAACTTGAGGAAGACAAATTGTGGGTTCATGATTTGGAATATTCAGAATAAAAACAATGTAATACTTCAATATTATTGCAGAAATAAAAATATTGAAGTATTCGATGAAAAAATTTTAAAAAATGGGATTGCTTTGACTACAAAGCTACTAAAACAGAGGTCGTTAACATACAAAGTGTTCTGTATACAAAATAATTTAGAAAGTCAAAGTCTGATTAGTAATATTAAAAATTTGAAATTTCGACATATTAATTCATATAAAAAAGAAGTTAGAAGTCAAAATGTTGATGAGTACCAATTTAATTTTGGAGGTATTTGAACTTGAATTCTTTTGAACTAAGGAGTGTATACTTAGAAGTGGGGTCGTTATGCAATCTAAAATGTAAGCATTGCTACAACAAATCTGGTAGTGGAATGTATCGTTTTAGCGAAGATCAGATTCTATCAATATTTAAAGAAATATCGAAATTGAAATGTCAAAATGTAATTATCTCTGGAGGAGAGCCGTTACTTTATAAAAATTTAATAAACTTGCTAAGAATAGGAAAGCAAAAATATGGTTTATGCATTGGGTTAGTAACGAATGGAACTATGGTAGATGATTACCTTGCCCAGAGGTTGAGTAATGTCGTAGATTATGTTCAGATTAGTATTGACGGAACAACGCCAGAAGAAAACGATGCTGTAAGGGGAAAAGGTACTTTTCAAAAAGCTATCTACGCAATTGAACTATTCGAAAAATATAAAATTAAAACAGTCGTAAATTTTGTGATAACTGGGAAAAATACGAGTAAGCTAGCTCCTTTTTTAAGTGCACTTAAATCTAAAAATGTTTCAGTGATATCTTTTAAAGAAATAATCAATATCGGAAGGTCCAAGGGAGAGAAACCTGTTTCGGGAGAATTTTTTAGAAGTATAGTGAAAGAGCTTTTGCTTCTCATGGAAGAATTGCAAGATGACAATTTTGAGATCAAACCACCATATGTTTCCAACAGTAGGTGTCCGTTATATTTTGAAAATAATTATACTCCTACTCTAGAGATTCGAATTAGTTATACCGGCGAAGTATTTCTTTGCCAAAAATTTGAAACAGAAAAAGTATTTAGTTTAGGAAATGTGAACGTTGATCTACTAACTGATATTATGCAATCAGAGAAATATGTTGATTTATTTAGCTTGATTGATGTTTCAACAAAATTCATAAAAAAATGTGAAGGCTGTTTTTTTACAGAAATGTGTTTTCGGGAGTGTCCAGCTACAATAATTTCAAATGGTTTTTTCGATTATCAAGATCAACTATGTGATATACGACATTTTGGAATGGATTGATTATTTTAACTAGCAGTTTAAATCTTAAGATATATTTTTTACAGACGAATTATAAGGAGAATTGCAAAAAAATCCTTGTCAAGCATTAGTCAGACAAGGATTTTTTCGGTAGGAAAATACTAGGGAACCATATCATTTTTTATGAGAACCAAGCATTTCATAAGTTAAAAAGTGTAGGTTTGTAAGCGGTATTCATCTATATTATGTTAGGTCTTTTTCCTAATACAGTAGTAAGCAAAAGAAAAAAATAATATTAGAAAACTTAAGAACTAGGTTAGGAGCAGTAGATGTAGTAAAAATAAGTTTTAGTGATGATGATTTACCTTTTTAAGCCAACTCTATTGGTTGCAAATTTTTTAAGTTAGAATAACCATGTTAAAGCTATTGTATTCTATTTTATATTAATAAATATGTTACAATATTATTGTATAAAGAATATTCAAGATATAAAATTATTGTTAATAAGAGGGATAATTAATGGCAAATTTGAAAGAGCTTTTTCCAGAGTTTTATCAATCTAAATTAGATATGAAAGATTTGAGCAGTGAAAGTGAGAATTTATTAGTACTAGATACAAATTATCTTTTAGATATAATTCAATTACCTACAACTGTTTCAAAGAAATACATAGAAGCGTTGGAAAAAGTAAAAGAAAATATTTATATACCTTATTTAGTGGCTCTGGAGTTCAATTTTAAAAAGAGTAGTTTGAAAAAAGGAAAAATTAAAAAGATTAGAAAGTATAAAAATGAGATAGAGCAATCAGTTGTAAATATAAATAAAAAAATCAATGAAATTGATTTAGTAGATAAAGAGGAAAAAGAAATTTTTACTAATGAGCTACTAACAATGACAGAAGATTACTTAGCTGAATTAAAAAAAGTAATAGATAGTAAGGTATCTTCGATGATTACGGAGGAAGAAAACGAATTATATGAAAGACTTATTTCTGTAATTGAAAATAAAGTAGGTAATAAATATAGTCAAGAGTGGATAGATGAAATAGAGAAGGAGGGAGAGGAGAGATACAAGCAAAATATTCCCCCTGGGTTTAATGACTCTTCAAAAGAAGACGAAATCGATTCACTTAGAATGTATGGTGATATAAAATATTGTAGGAAATATGGTGATCTTATAATATGGAAAGATATTATTGAGTATTCAAAAGAATATACGAAAATGGGAAAAAAAGTTGTTTTTATTACAAATGACGGTAAAGCTAAACAGAAAAGAGATTTGTTGTACAAAGTTGATGATTTTACAGTTGGACCTAATATCCATTTAATGAATGAATTATACATGGAATCCAATAAAGAACTTCATATTTTAAATAATTTGAGATTTGTCCAGTTAGTGAATGACTTAAGTGATGTAGAGATGAGTAAGTTGAAAAAGTCTTCCGAAAAAATGTATAGAGTGAAAATTCCTCATGATCAGATAGAGGAAGAACGAATTAAACTACTGAAAAAAAGTATAGAAAATAATGAGTATGAATTTGGAATTTCTGATGATGGATATTTATTTAAAAAGGAAAAGAATCATATAGACAATTTATACAACTCTACTATTGAAGATATAGAACGAAAAAAATTAATAAAATATATCAATATGATAAACCATGGCGGAAATCATGACAGAAGTAAAGAAGAATTTTATAAAATGTATTTATTAAACAAATTAACCGAATCTGAACTAAAAGATTATAAGCAAATGGAACTTTGGGATAAAGATGACCGTTCGAATAAAATGTCTTATGATAGTGAATCTAGAAAGTTCATTTTTAATTTTGATGATGATTTAGAAGATAATTTTGACAATGAAGAAAACGAGTAATTGAAAAATTAATATATAATAACAAAGACTTATTTTAATTAGATTTACAATTTGAATAAGTCTTTTTTCTGCAGTATTTTATTAGTAAAGCAATGTGAAGGGAAAAAGTAATTTACCTAGAATGTATTGGTTGCACAAAATAAAAAATAACCGTGAAACCCTCTAATATCAAAGGTTTCACGGTTTCATTATTTATTCCCACTCCACAGTTGCAGGTGGTTTTGAAGTAATATCGTACACGATACGGTTTACATGTGCAACTTCGTTCACGATGCGCACAGAGATTTTTTGTAAAACATCCCAAGGGATACGGGCAAAGTCAGCGGTCATGCCATCGATAGAAGTCACAGCACGGATACCGACTGTGTAATCGTAGGTACGGCCATCGCCCATAACGCCTACTGAGCGGATGCCAGGTAAGACAGTAAAGTACTGCCAAATGTCACGATCTAAGCCAGCTGCTGCGATTTCTTCACGTAGGATAGCATCTGAATCACGAACGATTTGTAACTTATCTTCTGTAATTTCACCAAGCACACGAATACCTAATCCTGGTCCTGGGAATGGTTGGCGCCAAACGATTGCATCAGGCATGCCAAGTTCAGTTCCTAAGGCACGAACTTCGTCTTTGAATAATGTATTTAAAGGTTCAATTAATTCAAATTGCATGTCTTCAGGAAGACCACCAACATTGTGATGTGATTTAATTGTTTGCGCAGTTTCTGTACCAGATTCGATGACGTCTGTGTAAAGAGTTCCTTGTGCTAGGAATGAAACGCCTTCTTCCCCAGCAAGTTTAGTTGCTTCGTCATCAAAAACATACACAAATTCGTTACCGATGATTTTACGTTTTTGTTCAGGGTCAGAAACGCCTGCTAATTTACTTAAGAAGCGTTCTTTCGCATCTACTTTAATAATGTTTAAGCCAAATTTACCGCCTAAACTTTCCATTACTTGTTCTGCTTCACCTTTACGTAATAATCCATGGTCAACGAAGATACAAGTTAATTGGTCGCCAATGGCTTTTTGTAAAAGCACGCCGACAACACTTGAGTCAACGCCACCTGATAAACCAAGTAAGACTTTTTTATCGCCTACTTGTTCACGGATTTTAGCGACTTCCATATCGATGAAGTTTTCCATGCTCCAGTCACCAGTACAGCCACACACATCAAAAGCAAAGTGACGTAATAAGTCGTTACCATATTCTGAATGACGAACTTCTGGGTGAAATTGTACGCCGTAGAATTTGCGGTTGGCATCTTCGATAGAAGCGATTGGACAATCGTTGCTTGTCCCAACTTTTTCGAATCCAGGAGCGATTTCTGTTACTAAATCACCGTGGCTCATCCAAACGGTTTGTTTCGCAGGTGTTCCTTGGAATAAGGTCGCATCACCAAGGATTTCTAATTCTGCTTTTCCGTATTCACGGTTTGCGGCAGGTTCTACTTTTCCGCCTAAGTTATGAGTCATTAATTGCATACCGTAGCAGATGCCAAGAATGGGAATTCCTAACTCATAAATTTCTGGATCAATGCTAAAAGCATCTTTGTCATACACGCTGTTTGGTCCACCTGAGAAGATGATTCCTTTAGGCGCGATTTTGCGAATTTCTTCTGCCGTAGTTCGGTGGCTTAATAACTCAGAGAATACGCCAAATTCACGAATACGACGAGTAATCAATTGGTTAAACTGACTACCAAAGTCTAAAACAATAATTTTTTCGACAGATGTCAAATCGGCAACGTTAGTCACGTCTATTACCCCTTATCCATTTAAATTTATCTAAAGAAAAGGCGGTTAAAAAGTGGTCAGCACCAAGAATTAAGAAAGGATTTTCAAAAATTGTTTTACGATTTTTAGAAAATTTTGGCTTAATTCCGCAGGGGCTACTTTTAAACAGCCGAGAATCAGGCGGTTAAAAAGTGGTTCACTTTTGTTCCGTACTCTTCTTTGTCTAGCTATACTTATTAAAACATTTTACTCCTTGAAAGTCATGCATTCTGCTGAAAATTTTCAAGGATATTTCTACAAAAGATACAGGATATTTCTTAGCTCGTCAACCCTTAATATTTACGTAGATAGATTTGGTCAATCAAATGATTTTCCGTTTTATGCAAAATAATGTCCGCACGTCCGCGCGTTGGCAAGATATATTCCTCCAAGTTCGGTAAGTTCACGGTTTTCCAAACATTCCGTGCCATGGCGAAAGCATCTTCTCGTTTGCCAATTGCATATTGGTAATAATAATTATTAGGATCTAAGAAAGCCGTATCTAATAAGGCCCCAAAACGTTCTAGGTACCATTTTTCAATTAAGGCTGGATCGGCATCTACAAAAATAGAAAAATCAAAAAAATCACTCACATAAATTTGTTGATTGGCGGGTAACTGTAATGTGTTAATGCCTTCAACAATCAGAATATCTGGTTGTTGTATCAACTCATATTCGCCTTCGATAACATCGTAGACACTGTGAGAATAGACAGGTGCTTTAATTTCGTCTTTGCCGCTTTTGACTTCGTTTAAGAAATTAATTAGCTTCTCCATGTCATAACTTTCAGGAAACCCTTTTCGGTCCATAATTCCCTGTTCTTCTAACACTTTATTGGGATACAAAAATCCATCCGTTGTAATGAGTTGAACGTTTCTTCGTTTAAACGTTCGGGCCAGAATTCTTTGCAAAAGACGAGCGGTGGTGCTTTTACCAACGGCGACACTGCCGGCAATTCCAATGATGAATGGTGGTACAGAGACATATTCATGTAGGAATAATCCTTTGCTAAGTGTTAGCGATTCAAATTCTTTCATGTATAAATGAATAAGATGCGTTAAGGGTACATAAATTTCTTGTACATCTTTTAGTGAAATTTGGTCGTTCACACTTTTAATGTTATCCAATTCTGCTTCGGTTAACGGTGCTTTGCCGTCATGATAAAACCCATGCCATTCTTCTCTGGAAATTGGGTAGTAATTCATTTTATCGTCCATTGTTCCTCCACCAAACCCTGTTCAATCTTTGTACATTTTACCATAATTTCACAAGGGAAACACAGGATTTTACAAAAGAATTCCCTTCTTCGCCAATTTATGATGAAAATGGTATCATGAAAAGAGAAAACTGTTAGAAAAGAGGGGAAAAGCCATGAGAAAAATTGTATTATTTGGTGATAGCATTACTGCTGGTTATTTAGACGAAGCCGTCTCACCTGTTCTTGTTGACTTAGTGAAACGGGATATTGCTGCGATGGGTCTAGAAGAAGTGGCTGTTATTAATGCTGGAATGCCTGGCGATACAACAGAGGATGGTTTAAAACGATTAAATAAAGAAGTACTAATTGAGAAACCTGATGAGGTGGTGATTTTCTTTGGCGCCAATGATGCGTCACTGGATCGAAATATAACAGTAGCCACGTTTAGAGAAAACCTTGAAACAATGATTCACGAAATTGGTTCAGAAAAGGTGATTTTAATTACGCCACCATATGCGGATAGTGGCAGACGTCCAGAACGTCCACAGACGCGTATCAAGGAATTGGTCAAGGTTGCACAAGAAGTCGGAGCGGCACATAACTTGCCAGTTATTGATTTGTATAAAGCGATGACTGTTTATCCTGGAACGGATGAATTTTTACAAGCGGATGGTTTGCATTTTTCACAAGTGGGCTATGAATTATTAGGTGCCTTGATTGTTCGAGAAATAAAAGGTAGACTAAAACCAAAACAAGCATAGATAGGAAGAACAAAATGGCGAATCATTATTATACAGAAAATCCAGAATTAGCACATGATTTAGAAAGCTGGTCTTTTCCATTACGTGGTCGGACCTTTCAGTTTACGACCGATAGCGGGGTCTTCTCAAGAGGAACAGTGGATTATGGTTCTCGTGTGTTGATTGATGCCTTTGAATGGGAAAATTTACCAGCAGGCCGTTTGTTAGATGTTGGTTGTGGCTATGGACCAATTGGGTTGTCCTTAGCAGCGGCGACTGGTCGACTGGTGGAAATGGTGGATGTCAACCAACGGGCAGTTGGGCTAGCTCAAATGAACGCCCAACGTAACCAAATTACTACTGTGGATATTCATTCTTCCAATGTGTATGAAACCTTAAACGAAACGACCTACGCGGCGATTGTTAGCAACCCGCCCATTCGTGCAGGCAAAAAAGTTGTCCATGGCATTTTAACAGGGGCTTTTCCGTTGTTGAAAGTTGGTGGCACACTAACGGTAGTTATTCAAAAGAAACAAGGTGCACCTAGTGCAGAAAAGAAAATGGCTGAAGTATTTGGCAATGTTGAAATTGTGACAAAAGACAAAGGCTATTATATTTTACGAAGTGTTAAAGAAGCAGAGTAAAAAAGAACCTCCACTTTAGTGGAGGTTCTTTTTTAGAATAGATATGCTTGATCAATTTTTTGGTTCAACAGTTTTTTTTCGTCTGGCGATAAAAAAGCACCTGCAAGCGCATTTTTAGTGAGTTGCTTCATTTCGTCATAACTTAATTGATACCAAGTGGCCAATTTCATGAATTCCTTCGTTAACGTAGTATCTGAAACAGTGCGATTATCGGTATTGATGCAGACGGCTAAGCCAGCCTCTATAAATTGTTGAAAAGGGTATTCAGCCAATGTTTTGACGGTGCCTGTTTGGAAGTTGCTAGTTGGACACATTTCTAAAAGAACCTTTTTTTCTTTTAAGAGCGCCAAGTATTCGGGTGTATCTTTCAAAGCAATACCGTGACCAATCCGAGTAGCACCTAAAGTGACAGCATCAGCGACGTTTTTGCCACAGCCGCATTCCCCAGCGTGGAGTGTTAATGGAATTGACAATTGGTTGGCTAAAGCTAATACGTCTTCAAATGTGTATGGAGGGAAATCGACTTCATTGCCAGCTAAATCAAAGCCGACAACGCCTGTCTCTCTGAAATCATGCGCTAAGTGAACGATTTTTTCTATGGCTTGTTGTTGGTCATGCCGCATGCCGCATAACAGTGCATTGCTTTTTACACCAAAATCTTCTTCGCCTTGTTTTAAGCCAGTTAAAACAGCAGTCACGATTTCAGGTAACCGTAAGCCTTTTTCTGTATGTTGGGAAGGCGCAAAACGCACCTCTATGTAAGCCACGCCATCTTCGGCGGCTTGGCTAATCACGTCATACGCCGCTGCTTGCAAAGCTTCGGCCGTTTGTAGACAGGTTAGCACGAAGTCGAACCGAGTTAAATAATCATTCAAATCGGTGCATTTTTCAGGGGCAACCACTAACTCTTTCAAGGCTTGTTCGTCTTGGGGTAATGGAATGTTTTGTTTTTCAGCAATGGTGCGTAAAGTGGTTGGTCGAATCGACCCATCTAAGTGACAGTGCAGCTCGATTTTTGGTAATTGACGGACACGGGATTCTTCCATGAAAAAAATAGCCTCCATTTTCTTTTGTTTTTTAATCTTTTTAGTCTATTTCTTTTGTCTTTTTTTTGTTAAAATGTAAAAGATTCGATAAGTATTTTGAAGACTGTAACACGTCTACAAATGTCTGTCAATGCAAAAGGAGACGTTGGGAGGGGCGCGATGAAACTAACGATTAAAGAAATTG
The DNA here is from genome assembly GCF_050558525.1 of Enterococcus sp. DIV0236. Lineage (NCBI taxonomy): Bacteria > Bacillati > Bacillota > Bacilli > Lactobacillales > Enterococcaceae > Enterococcus > Enterococcus sp. DIV0236. The sequence goes on from NZ_CP187891.1 coordinate 134,498, forward strand.
CTGATATGGCTGGTGTTTCTGTCACAACCGTCTCACAAATTCTGAATAATAAAGGGAGTCGTTTCAGTGAAAAAACCCGCAACAAGGTGTTGGCGGTAGTCGCTGAAAATCATTACAAACCAGATTACTTTGCTTCGAATGTAATCAACCGTCATTCCAAAACCATTGGTATGATTGTGCCAGATGTGACGGATTTCTTTTTCTCAAAAGTGATTGAAGGTGTAGAAACATATTTAAATTCGTTAGGCTACATGATTTTGTTATGCAATTCAAAGCATGATTCCGAGCAAGCGATGCAATATGTTAGCGAGTTGATTCATCGGTCGGTGGATGGCATTATTTTTGCCACGCCGAATGTTTTGCCAGAAAATCATATTTTAAAAGACCGACGAGAACATCCGATTCCTGTCATTCTTGTCGATCGTGGGATTAATCCACGAGATAGTGGACGATTAATCGTTAAAGAGTACGAAGGTGCTTATCAAGCGGTCCATCATTTGATTCAACAAGGGCATCAGCATATTGGCATGTTGCGTGAAAGTGCCGGCTATTATCGTTTAACGGAACGAGTGACGGCGTATCAGCATGCGTTACAGGACAACAATTTACCTTTTCGTCCGCATTATGTTTGTGCTGGGGAATTGAACTTGCATGGCGGCTATGCTGCGGCGAAAGAAGTTTTGAAAAATGAAGAAATCACAGCAATTTTTTGTGGCAATGATGAAATGGCAATGGGAGCTTATCAAGCCATTGAAGAAGCGGGCAAGAAAATTCCTGACGATATTTCGGTGGTTGGTTTTGATGGCTTGGAAATTTCCGAATATTTGGTGCCGAGTTTAACAACCGTCTATCAGCCGAGTTTTGATATTGGCTATTATGCAGCAAAATTTTTGGTGGAAGCTATTGCAGATCCAACAGGGAAAGTTCCAAATAAAGTTTTTGATGCGACGTTTATTGCTAGAAAAAGCACAAAACCGATTTAAAAAACAGATTAGAAATAGAACGTTCGTGTTGTTTGCGTTTTCACAAGAAAAAAATAATAGTAAACTGGTTTACTAAATGGTTTAAAGCTGAACGATTTTGTTGTATAATACATTATCGGGAAATCGGAGGGAACGAATTCATGAGAATGGTAGACATTATTGAAAAGAAACGTGACGGGCATCAACTAACAAGCGAAGAAATTCAATTTATTATCAACGGATACACAGATGGTTCAATTCCAGATTATCAGGTAAGTGCCTTTTTAATGGCTGTTTTTTACCAAGATATGACAGACGAAGAAATTACACAAATGACGTTAGCAATGGTCCATTCAGGCGAAATTGTGGATCTTTCTTCTATAGAAGGAATCAAAGTCGACAAGCATTCTACAGGTGGCGTAGGCGACACTACGACGCTTATTTTAGCGCCGTTAGTTGCTAGTGTCGGGGTCAATGTAGCAAAAATGTCTGGTCGTGGCTTAGGCTACACGGGCGGTACGTTGGATAAATTAGAAGCGATTCCTGGTTTTAAAGTTGAATTGACAGAAGAACGTTTTATTCAATTGGTGAACGATACAAAAGTGGCAGTGATTGGTCAGTCAGGTGATCTAGCACCAGCAGACAAAAAACTTTATGCGTTACGCGATGTGACCGCCACTGTTGACTCAATTCCATTAATTGCAAGTTCCATTATGAGTAAAAAAATTGCCGCAGGGGCAGATGCGATTGTCTTAGACGTGACTACTGGTGAAGGGGCCTTTATGAAAGACCTAGCAAGTGCTCGTCGATTAGCGGAAACAATGGTTCGCATTGGGAAACTGGCAAATCGCCAAACGATGGCAGTAATTTCAGACATGTCACAACCTTTAGGGGAGGCCATCGGAAACAGTTTAGAAATCGTTGAAGCAATCGAGACCTTGCAAGGAAATGGACCAGAAGATTTAGTGGAGATGTGCTATGTCTTAGGAAGTCAGATGGTCGTTTTAGCTAAAAAAGCCGAGACGTTAGACGAAGCACGGGCTTTATTGGAAGAAGCATTAACAAGCGGTCGAGCGCTCGCGAAATTTAAAGAAATGATTGAAAATCAAGGCGGCGACAGTTCCGTTGTTGACCAGCCAGAAAAATTATTAACCGCAACTTATCAATTTGATTTACCTGCCAAAGAAACAGGCGTGGTACAAAAAATCGTTGCCAATGAAATTGGCGTTGCCGCAATGTTGCTGGGCGCTGGTCGGGCTACGAAAGAAGATACGATTGATTTTGCAGTTGGCTTGAAACTTCACAAAAAAGTAGGGAGCCCAGTTGAAAAAGGCGAATCATTATTAACCATTTATGCCAATCGTGAAGACGTGACAGAAGTCGAACAATTGCTTTATAAAAACATTGAAATTGGACCAACTGGCGAAGAGCCTATTTTGATTCACGATATCATTACGGAATAAAACAAAAAGAAAAGAGGAATTCTCATCATGGAATTAAACCGCATGATTGACCACACTATTTTGAAACCAGAAGCGACAGAAGCCGCTGTCCAAAAAATTATTGACGAAGCTAAGGAGTACAACTTTTTCTCTGTATGTATCAATCCTTGTTGGGTCGCTTTTGCTAGCGAGCAATTAGCAGATACCGACGTCGCTGTGTGTACCGTTATTGGCTTTCCTTTGGGGGCAAATACACCAGAAGTTAAAGCATACGAAGCAGCTGATGCAATTAAAAATGGTGCGAATGAAGTGGATATGGTGATTAATATTGGTGCATTAAAATCACAACAATACGATTACGTACGTCAAGACATTCAAGGCGTAGTAGATGCAGCCAAAGGAAAAGCGTTAGTCAAAGTGATTATTGAAACAGCATTATTAACAGACGAAGAAAAAGTTAAAGCTTGTGAATTAGCCAAAGAAGCAGGTGCCGATTTCGTTAAAACATCTACTGGCTTCTCAACAGGCGGCGCTAAAGTAGCAGATATTCGTTTAATGCGTGAGACAGTTGGTCCTGACATGGGCGTTAAGGCTTCTGGTGGCGTGCATAATGCAGAAGAAGCGTTAGCAATGATTGAAGCGGGGGCAACACGCATCGGTGCAAGTACGGGTGTAGCAATTGTTTCTGGCGCAACTGGCGAAGGGTATTAATTCGTATTTCAAATTAAACGAAGGTGTGGCGAAAAAGATGACAGTAAAACAAGAATGGCTTGATTGTGCCGTAGAAGCATTGGCACACGCCTATGTACCGTATTCTAATTTTCCTGTGGGCGCTTGCTTAGTGACTGCAGACGGGAAAATGTATCAAGGAGTCAACATTGAAAATGCCTCCTTTGGTTTAACAAATTGTGCAGAAAGAACGGCGATTTTTAAAGCCATTTCAGAAGATGAACGGACCTTCCAACATTTAGTTGTAGCAGGTAATACAGAGGCACCCATTTCTCCATGTGGCGCTTGTCGTCAAGTAATGGCTGAATTCTTTGATCCACAAATGCCGGTCACGCTAGTTGGTAAAGATGGCGCGACTAAAACAATGACAGTTGAGGCATTATTGCCCTATTCATTTACAGATAAAGATTTTTAAAAAAAGGACATAAGGTTTCGTTGGGCTCAAAGTAGATTTCAATAGCATAAATGCGAATGAAATAATAGATAAAATAGTAGGGGGCTTTTCGGAAAGTGAAACAAGCAAAATTTTTAGGTCTAGGATTGGCAGCAGTTGCCTTAACCATTGGGTTAGCTGCATGTGGCGGCAATAGCAAAAAGAATGCCAACACAAAAGGTGATCCACAACATAGTGTCGTAATGGTCACAGATACAGCCGGCATTGATGACAAATCTTTTAACCAATCTGCGTGGGAAGGAATGCAAGAGTGGGGCAAAGAGCACAAACTTCCAGAAGGACCTCAAGGGTATGCGTATATTCAATCAAATGAAGCATCTGATTATACATCAAACATTGACCAAGCCATTTCAAGTCAATTTAAAACGATTTTTGGCATTGGCTATTTACTAAAAAATGCAGTAGTAGATGCAGCGGACGCCAACCCAGAAACGAATTTCGTTCTAATCGATGATACAGTTAATGGGAAAAACAACGTCGCTTCTGCAACATTTAGAGATAATGAATCTGCGTATTTAGCAGGTGTGGCAGCAGCTAACACTACGAAAACCAACAAAGTAGGATTTATCGGCGGGGTTGAAGGACCTGTTATTGGCCGTTTCCAAGCTGGTTTTGAAAAAGGTGTAGCAGACGCTGGCAAAAAATTAGGCAAAGATATTCAAATTACGTCTACTTATGCAGGGACATTTGCAGACGCTTCAAAAGGACGGGCCTTAGCTTCTTCTATGTATCAAGCAGGTGCCGACATTATTTATCACGCAGCGGCGACTACAGGACAAGGAATCTTCCAAGAAGCCAAAGCGCTAAATGAAACAGGTTCAAAAGATAAAGTTTGGGTGATTGGTGTTGACCGTGACCAAAACGAAGACGGTAAATATACAACCAAAGATGGCAAGGATGATAACTTAACGTTAGCTTCAACCATTAAAGGTGTAAATATTGCTGTGAAAAAAATGTCTGATCTTGCATTAGAAGATAAATTCCCTGGCGGCGAACATTTAACTTATGGATTGAAAGATGGCGGTGTTGATTTAACAACAGAAGCCCTAAGCGATCAAGCCAAAACGGCAGTTAAAGAAGCCAAAGAACAAATCATCTCTGGTGACGTAAAAGTCCCAGACCAACCTTAGAAACAACTTAGTTGTTTAAATACATTAAACTATTTTTAGGAGGCTTTACAGAAATGAAAAAAGCAAAATTATTCGGTTTTAGTTTGATTGCATTAGGTTTATCAGTTTCACTTGCAGCATGTGGTGGTGGCAAAGGAAAAACCGCTGAAAGCGGCGGTGGCAAAGGGGATGCAGCGCATAGTGCTGTAATCATTACAGATACAGGCGGCGTGGATGACAAGTCGTTCAACCAATCTTCTTGGGAAGGATTGCAAGCTTGGGGTAAAGAACATGATTTACCAGAAGGTTCAAAAGGGTATGCATATATTCAATCGAATGATGCAGCTGACTATACAACAAATATTGACCAAGCGGTATCAAGTAAATTCAACACAATCTTTGGTATTGGCTACTTGCTAAAAGATGCAATTTCTTCTGCAGCAGATGCCAACCCTGATACAAACTTTGTTTTAATCGATGATCAAATCGATGGCAAAAAGAATGTCGTTTCTGCAACATTTAGAGATAATGAAGCAGCTTACTTAGCCGGTGTTGCTGCTGCAAACGAAACAAAAACGAACAAAGTCGGTTTTGTTGGTGGTGAAGAAGGGGTCGTAATTGACCGTTTCCAAGCTGGTTTTGAAAAAGGTGTGGCTGATGCTGCGAAAGAATTAGGTAAAGAAATTACTGTTGATACAAAATATGCGGCTTCATTTGCTGATCCTGCCAAAGGGAAAGCTTTAGCTGCTGCAATGTACCAAAACGGCGTTGATATCATCTTCCATGCTTCTGGTGCGACTGGACAAGGGGTCTTCCAAGAAGCAAAAGACTTGAATGAATCAGGTTCTGGCGACAAAGTTTGGGTAATCGGTGTTGACCGTGATCAAGATGCTGATGGCAAGTACAAAACAAAAGACGGCAAAGAAGACAACTTCACGTTAACTTCAACACTTAAAGGTGTCGGCACAGCGGTTCAAGATATTGCCAACCGTGCGTTAGAAGACAAATTCCCTGGTGGCGAACATTTAGTTTATGGATTAAAAGATGGTGGCGTTGACTTAACAGACGGCTATTTAAACGACAAAACAAAAGAAGCTGTTAAAACAGCAAAAGATAAAGTAATCTCAGGTGACGTAAAAGTCCCAGAAAAACCAGAATAATTTAAGCTCCTAAATAAAAAAAGAAGGGCTCATTATTGTTCCTTCTAAAAATAAAGTGGTCCTTGGCAGCGACGGCTGCCAAGGAAACCCTTTATGATGTTTGGATTTTTAACTAAATAGTTGAGGTTCTTCAACTACTTAGTTAAGGGTCAAAATTACCCTCTAAAGTATTGCCAATATAATTTTGTTAGGAAGTGAATAGACCTTGTCTCAAGAAGAAAACGTAATTGAGATGCGTAAAATCACCAAAGAATTTGGGACGTTCAAAGCCAACGACCAAATTGATTTACAAGTAAAACCTGGTGAAATCCACGCACTGCTAGGTGAAAATGGTGCAGGCAAGTCGACCTTGATGAATATCTTATCAGGGCTATTGGAACCGACCTCAGGTGAGATTTATATGAATGGCGAAAAAGTCAACATTACAAGTCCTACTGCAGCCAATCGTTTAGGAATCGGAATGGTCCATCAGCATTTTATGTTAGTTGAAGCCTTTACTGTGACTGAAAATATTATCTTAGGTAGTGAACCTACCCATGGCGGTATTTTAGACCGGAAAAAAGCGAAAAAAGAGATTGAAGAAGTGTCTAAGCAATACGGGTTGGATGTAAATCCCAATGCCTATATTCGCGATATTTCTGTAGGTATGCAACAACGGGTTGAAATTTTAAAGACCTTATATCGTGGTGCGAACGTTTTAATTTTTGACGAACCAACCGCAGTATTAACGCCACAAGAAATTGATGAATTAATGATTATTTTGAAAGAACTAACCGATGAAGGCAAATCGATCATTTTAATTACACATAAGTTAGATGAAATTAAAAAAGTGGCGGACCGTTGTACGGTCATTCGCCGGGGGCAAAGTATTGGCACCGTCAATGTGAAAGACGTTTCTTCGCAACAGTTAGCCGATATGATGGTGGGCCGTTCTGTTTCTTTCAAAACAGAGAAAAAACCAGCGCAACCGAAAGAAACAATTTTATCAATTAAAGATTTAGTAGTGAAAGAAAGCCGCGGCTTAGATGCAGTGAAAAATCTTAGCTTAGATGTCCGAGCAGGGGAAGTTGTTGGAATTGCGGGGATTGATGGCAATGGACAAACAGAATTAATCCAAGCCTTAGCAGGATTAACCAAAGTCGAAAACGGGTCCATTCATTTGAATGAAAAAGAGATTACTAATCGCAAACCTCGGGAAATTACGGAAATGGGTGTCGCCCACGTTCCTGAAGACCGACATAAATATGGCTTGGTATTAGAGATGACATTGGCTGAAAATATTGGCCTACAAACGTATTACCAAAAACCATACAGTTCAACAGGTATTTTAAACTATCGAATGATTAACAAACACGCCCGTGAATTAATTGAAGAATATGATGTACGGACTCCTAATGAACTAGTACCAGCTCGGGCGCTTTCAGGTGGGAATCAGCAAAAAGCAATTATTGCCCGAGAAGTTGACCGCGATCCAGATTTGTTGATTGTTTCTCAACCAACACGCGGTTTAGATGTCGGAGCTATTGAATACATTCATCGTCGACTAATTGAACAAAGAGATAAAAATAAAGCTGTTTTATTAGTAAGTTTTGAATTAGACGAAATTTTAAATGTTTCTGATCGTATCGCTGTTATTCATGCGGGGGAAATTGTCGGAATTGTTGATCCGAAAGAAACGACAGAAAATGAATTGGGCTTGTTAATGGCTGGCTACTCATTGGAAGAAGCCCGTGCTGAGTTATCAAAAGTAGAGGCAGGTGAAACTGTTGAATAATCGTTCTGAAAAAATAAGAAATATTTTAGTCCCTGTGTTATCTGTTATTATGGGTTTCCTCTTAGGGGCAATTATTATGGTTATCTTTGGCTATGACCCAGTGGCTGGGTATCAAGCGATGTTTGAAACAGCTTTCCAAGGAAAGAAAAGTATTGGTGAGATTTTTGTCACCGCAGCTCCGTTGATTTTTACCGCTTTAGGATTCTCGGTGGCAAATTCGGCTGGATTCTTTAATATCGGGCTTTCAGGACAAGCCTTATGTGGTTGGGTGGCTAGTATTTGGGTCGCTTTATCCATGCCTGATGCACCCCGGATGATTGCGTTGCCGGTGGCGATTATTGTTGGCGCAGTTGCAGGAGCTTTAGCAGCAGCCATTCCAGGTTTCTTGCGTGCCTATTTTGGGACGAGTGAAGTTATTGTTACGATTATGTTGAATTATATTTTATTGTACACAGGAAATCATATTGCTAATAATGTCATGAAACCAAGTATTATGGCGAACAAAGGGATCACCAAAATGATTGGTGCGAATGCATCATTACGCTCACCGTTTTTAACAAGTATCAGTGATGGCTCTCGTTTGAACATCGGCATTTTCTTGGCCTTCATTTTCCTTATTCTTGTGTGGTTCTTGATGAAAAAAACAACGCTTGGTTTTGAAATTCGGTCGGTGGGGTTAAACCCATTTGCTTCTGAATATGCTGGAATGAGCAGCAAGCGAACAATTATTTTATCTATGATGATTTCAGGAACGCTGGCTGGTTTAGGTGGTGCGGTCCAAGGATTGGGGACTTTCCAAAACTTCTTTATTCAAAACACATCGTTGAGCATTGGGTTCGATGGTATGGCCGTGTCTCTATTAGGAGCAGGTAGCTCAATCGGGATTTTACTTTCCGCATTACTGTTTGGAATGTTAAAACTTGGTGGACAAGGAATGCCGTTGATAGCTGGTGTACCAACCGAATTAGTTGATGTTGTTATTGCAGCAATTATTTTCTTTGTGGGAATTAGTTATTTAATTCGTTTCTTGTTAGCAAAAGCGTCTGGTAGTAAAAAAGAAGTAGCGATTGTAGAAACAATTGAAGCGGCGCCAGACAAAAACAATCAAGAGGGGGGAGACATCTAATGGATTTAGCAACAATTTCCTCAATCATCACGCAAACATTAGTGTATGCAACTCCGCTCATCTTGACAGCATTAGGCGGAACGTTCTCAGAACGAAGTGGTGTGGTTAACGTTGGTTTGGAAGGTATTATGGTAATGGGCGCTTTCAGTTCGGTCGTTTTTAACTTGACGTTTGCTGATACATTTGGCGCGGCGACACCATGGATTGCTTGTTTAGTAGGAGGCGTTGTCGGGATTGTCTTTTCTCTCTTACATGCCGTTGCAACTATTAACTTACGAGCAGATCATATTATCAGTGGTACTGTCATTAACTTGATGGCACCGGCGCTAGGGGTTTTCCTAGTAAAAGTTATTTATCAAAAAGGACAAACAGATATGATTACACAATCATTTGGCTATTTTTCTTTCCCAGGATTGTCAAAAATTCCAGTGATTGGTGAACTATTCTTTGCAAAAACCTCTTTGCCAGCTTTCGTAGCAATTTTGATTGCGATTTTAGCTTGGTTTGTCATTTATAAAACACGTTTTGGCTTACGGTTACGTTCTGTGGGAGAACATCCACAAGCGGCAGATACATTGGGAATCAATGTCTATTTAATGCGTTATTCTGGCGTCTTGCTATCCGGCTTCTTAGGCGGTATGGGCGGAGCTGTCTTTGCTCAAAGTATTGCGGGTCGTTTTGGGATTACCACAATTGCAGGACAAGGGTTTATTTCAATGGCCGCAATGATCTTTGGTAAATGGAATCCACTTGGGGCAATGGGCGCAGCCTTATTCTTTGGTTTTGCACAAAACTTGAGTATTGCTGGGGAAAACTTACCAATTATTTCAGAAATTCCAAAAGTTTATCTACAAGCAGCACCATACGTATTGACCATTTTAGTCCTAGTTGTGTTCTTCGGAAAATCATCGGGACCAAAAGCGAACGGGAAAAATTACGTCAAAACGAAATAAGAAAAGAAATAGGCCCTCCGTCAAAGCGACGGGGGGCCATTTCTTTTCTTAGGATAATCAGTTGAACACAAGCGACATTAGGCACTGCTTCACTGCAAAAAAGCGAGTTGATAAAGGAGACTTAACTTTTTTCCTTTGGCTGTTTTTTACAATTCGAAGGAAGTGTCGAAATTTTGAAAAAAACCAAACAGCTCTAGCAGCTTTTTTTCAAAAATCGTTGGTTTTTCTGCTATACTTTTGTTTGTAGTAAGCATAGGAAAAGTGGAGGACGTTCAATGAATAAAACACGTGTAGAAGCATTTAGTGATGCAGTTATTGCCATCATCATGACCATCATGATTTTAGAAATTAAGACTCCTCAAGTGGGTGTTTTGGCAGGTTTGATAGAAAATATCCCCTATTTTTTATCGTTTATTGTCAGTTTTATTTTTATCTGTATCGCTTGGTACAATCATCATTACATAATGTCCGTAACTCATTGGTTTTCTAAAAAAGCGTTTTGGGCAAATAATTTTTGGTTATTCTCCATGGCCTTCATTCCGGTAGCAACTGCTTGGGTGAGTGAATTTTGGTGGATGCGGGCACCCGTTTATTTTTATCTTGTTGTGTATACGATTTGGGATTTTGCCTACTTCTTGTTAACAAGGATCATTTATGAAGACAATGCAGTGAAAGATCCACAAGGTGCAGCTAAGTTAAGAAGATCGAAATCTTATAGTAAGGCAACAAAAATCATTCATCTTTGTCTTTTCGCAATCGGATATATCGGCATTTATTTTTATCCGCCCATTGGCATTGGTGTGATTTTATCAGAAGCGGTTATCTGGTATTTAAATGTGCCAAAAGAGGGAGACCGCTTGGAGTGTTAAAAGTTTCGATGGCATAAAGAGTAGTGTTCTTTTTAAGGAGCAGGCTATTCGAAAAAAACAATAAAAAAGTTTCCTAATTACGGTGGGAGACTTTTTTTCTTTCAGTTTTTAAGCCCTGCTAAAATCGAAGGAATCAGTGAAAATTTTAATGCTCTTTCAGGCAATAATAGCGGATTCATGGTATAATTGAAGAGCTGAGAATAAATAGATTATTCTGTTTGATTCTCGAGACTATTTAAAAGGCTAGCGTAAAATAATTGTCATTCTTGACGTATTTACGACCTTAGAGGAGGAAGCAAGTGTGTTTAAACGTGTTCATTTAATCGTACTAGATTCAGTCGGTATTGGTGAAGCACCAGATGCTGAAAAATTTGGAGATGTCGGCAGTGATACACTGGGGCATATTGCCAAAGAAGCGGGACTAACCATTCCTCATTTAGAAAAACTTGGATTGGGAACTATTGCTCCTTTAACAGGTGTCAAAGCAGTGGCAGACCACGATGGCTATGCCACCAAATTAGAAGAAATTTCTGTTGGAAAAGATACTATGACCGGTCACTGGGAAATTATGGGCTTGAACATCAAAAAACCTTTTCGAGTATTCCCAAACGGCTTTCCTGAAGAATTACTGAAACAAATTGAAGATTTTTCTGGGCGAAAAGTTGTTTGTAACAAACCATATAGCGGGACAGCAGTCATTGATGATTACGGCGAACATCAAATGAAAACTGGGGATCTAATCGTTTATACTTCAGCAGACCCTGTTTTACAAATTGCGGCGCATGAAGACATTATTCCATTAGAAGAATTGTATAAAATTTGTCAATATGTTCGTGACATTACGAAAGACGAACCTTATATGATTGGTCGGATTATCGCTCGCCCGTATGTTGGTGAACCAGGTAATTTCACTCGAACCAGTAACCGTCATGACTATGCTCTAGATCCTTTTGGCCATACTGTTTTAGATTCGTTGAAAGAAAACGGCAATGATGTGATCGCTGTTGGGAAAATTAACGACATCTTTAATGGACAAGGAATTACTGAAGCTATCCGCACGAAGAGCAATATGGATGGGGTGGATCAATTATTAACGGTCATGAATAAAGATTTCACAGGTTTAAGTTTTACTAACTTAGTGGATTTCGATGCGCTGTATGGCCACCGTCGTGATGTGAAGGGCTATGCAAAAGCCATCGAAGATTTTGATGGTCGTTTGCCAGAGATTATGGCAGCTATGGCCGAAGATGATTTGCTTTTAATTACAGCAGATCACGGGAATGACCCAACTTTCCCAGGAACAGACCATACCCGTGAATATGTGCCTTTATTGGCTTATAGTAAAAAAATGACAAAACAAGGCAGCTTGCCACAAGGATTTTATTCAGATATTTCAGCAACGATTGCTGAAAACTTTGAAGTTCCTGCAACGGAAAACGGTCAAAGCTTTTTAAATCAATTACAATAATTCGAGGAGGCAACACATGACAACGTTAACGAACCATTTAAACGAAACAACTGAGTTTTTGAAAGAAAAAGGGGTGCAACAAGCAGACTTCGGTCTAATCTTAGGTTCTGGGTTAGGTGAATTAGCTAATGAAATAACCGATGCGATTGCTATTCCTTTCTCTGAAATTCCCCATTTTTCTGTTTCAACAGTCGTTGGACATGCTGGACAATTAGTTTACGGAACGCTTTCTGGAAAAAAAGTTTTGGCGATGCAAGGACGTTTTCATTATTATGAAGGACATTCGATGCAAACGGTCACTTATCCCGTTCGTGTGATGGCTGCTTTAGGCATTCATTCAATGATTGTAACCAACGCAGCTGGTGGCGTAAATGAAACATATACACCGGGGAATTTGATGTTAATCAATGACCACATTAATTTTACAGGCGATAATCCGTTAATTGGTGAAAATGATGAAGAAATCGGGCCGCGTTTTCCAGATATGAGTCATGCTTACACGCAAGAATATCGGGAAGTGGCAAAAAAAGTGGCTGCGGAACAAAATATTGACTTAAAAGAAGGCGTGTATATGGGCTTTTCTGGCCCGACATATGAAACGCCAGCAGAAATTCGGATGTCACGGACGATGGGTGCGGATGCAGTTGGCATGTCAACTGTTTCGGAGGTCATTGTAGCTGTGCATAGTGGCATGAAAGTACTAGGCATCTCTTGTATTACGAATTTAGCAGCTGGTATGCAAAGTAGCTTAAATCATGCAGAAGTAGTTGAAACAACTGAACGCGTTAAAGGACAATTCAAAGAGTTAGTGAAAGCAACACTAGCAGCTTTATAAAAAAGGAGTAAACCAGAATGAGTGTGCATATCGAAGCAAAACCAGGTGAAATTGCCGATAAAATTTTACTACCAGGGGATCCCCTCCGAGCAAAATATATTGCGGAAACTTTTTTGGAGAATCCTGTCTGCTATAATCAAGTTCGTGGGATGTTAGGTTACACAGGAACATATAAGGGACAGCGTGTTTCGGTCCAAGGAACAGGGATGGGGATGCCTTCAGCAGGTATTTATGCCCATGAGTTAATTAACTCTTATGATGTGAAGAAGTTGATTCGTGTTGGTACGTGTGGTTCTATTTCAGAAAAAGTCAACGTTCGTGAATTAGTTATCGCACAAGCAGCAGCGACGCCTTCTTCCGCGATTCGCAATGATTTTCCTAAATATGATTTTCCACAAATTGCGAGCTTCGACCTTTTACTCAAATCTTACGAAATTGCTAAAGCAAAAGGCTTTACTACCCATGTTGGTAACGTATTGTCAGATGATGTTTTTTACAAAGATAGCTTAGATGATGTCTTTCGTTTAGGTCGATACGGGGTATTAGCGATTGAAATGGAAGCGGCAATGTTATATTATTTAGCAGCAAAATTTGATGTAGAAGCATTGGCGATTATGACGGTGAGTGATAGCTTGGTGACAGGCGAAGAAACAACGGCAGAAGAACGCCAAACGACGTTTAATGAAATGATTGAAGTTGGTTTAGAAACGGCAATTGCTAATTAAAAAAATGCTTGGATGATTATTTTCATCCAAGCATTTTTTTAATTTAAGAGCGCTTTTTTTACATCTTCAACAATTTGAGTATTCGCAATAGGTCCGTTGTATAACCAACTACTTTTTTTATCATAGGTATGAACTTGGTTATTTTTCACAGCAGGTAAGTTCTTCCAAATTGCTTCTTGGAAAAGAGGTGCTGATTCATCGCTGTTTACAAGGAAAATGTGGTCTGCGTCAAGCTCAGCTAATTTTTCTAAAGAAACTTGATTCCAATCCGCAGTAGCGTTTTTAGAAATTTCTTCCACTAATTTTGGAACTTGGAGGCCTAAGTCCTGATAGAGCACGGTTCCGCTTGAGCGATTATCGCTAACCATAAAGACTTGGTTGTTGGTTACCCATAAGACTGCCGCAGATTTGCCAGCATCTTTTTTGCCAAGGTCTTCTTGGACGCCTTTGGTTAAGGTATCATAATCTTCTAACACTTTTTTCGCTTGTTCTTTTTTATCTAAAACAGTGGCAATATCTTCCAATTGATCACGCCAGGTGACATTTTCGCCGTTTTTGACTACATAAGTTGGCGCAATTTTACTGTATTCTTTGTATTTACCGCCTTCAACTAGAGCAGATGAACTGATTAATAATAAGTCAGGTTCAAATTTTAGAACCGCTTCATATGGCAAGTCATAGGAAATAGTGGGGACATCTTTCAATTCTTTCGCTAAATAATCTTGAATACTGCCTTGTCCAACTGTCCATTGTGCCACTGGTTTTTCTCCTAATGCAACTAGATAATCTTCTAAATAACTCGCAATAATCCGTTTGGGTTTCGCGGGGACGGTTACTTTATTGCCTAAGGTATCTGTTACTTCATGTGTTTTGTCAGCGTTGTTGGCTTCTTTATTCGTATTACCACAAGCTGCGAGTAAGAATGAACCAAGAAGAAGGGTTGTACCAATTAGGACCGTCTTTTTTAAAAGTTTCATTGTGTAACTCCTTTATTTTTAGTTGATAACGATTCTCATTATCAGTTAAAAACGACCGTTTGTCAATCATCGCTTGCTTTTTTGAGCAAATAAGTTGCATTTTTTAGATAATTCGTTTTTTTGATTGGAAGAAACATTGCTTTTTAAGGAAGGGTCTTTTATAATCAAGGAACAATGAGTGAGAACGATTCTCAATAAATGTAAAATAACGACAGAAAAATTAAAGAGGAATGGTTATGAATTATTTAGAGGCAGAGGACTTAACTACAGGATATGGTCGTCAAGTGATTAGTGAAGCGCTGAACTGTTCATTTGAAGCGGGAACTATTACAAGTATTATTGGACCAAATGGTTGTGGCAAATCGACCTTGTTAAAAACACTTGCGCGTATTTTGCCAGCCGAGAAAGGCAAGGTGTTCATTAAGAACCAAGAACTTCAACATTTTTCTTCAAAAGAAGTGGCGCAAGAACTAGCGATCTTATCACAAACGCCAGAAAATACAATCGATTTATCTGTTTTTGACCTCGTCTCTTTTGGGCGGTATCCATATCAATCGGGCTGGAAAAGTGTCACCGCAGAAGATCAAGAGTACATACAATGGGCATTAGAATTAACAGGCTTAACTGAGTTAGCTAGAGAGTCTGTGGCAATTTTGTCAGGTGGACAACGTCAACGGGTTTGGATTGCTATGGCGCTAGTACAGGATACAGATATTTTAATTTTAGATGAACCGACCACCTATTTGGATCCAGCGCATCAGCTAGAAATTTTAAATGTGTTAAAACGAATTAATCAAGAACATCAGAAAACTATCGTGATGACGATTCATGATATTAATTTAGCTTCTCGTTTTTCTGATCGCGTGATTGCGATGAAAGAGGGAAAGATTATCAATGAGGGAACACCGCAAGAAGTGATTACTGTTACTGGCTTAGCAGATGTTTTCGCTATTCAAGCAGAAATTAGTTATCATAGTCAGACACAGCGGCCACTAGTGCTTTCTTATGAGTTGATGGAAATGGAGCTGGATGGATGAAAGGCATAAGCGGATTTTATAGACACCAATGGCAAGTGTTACTTGTCTGTCTTTTTTTGCTAATTGGGACAATGCTTCTGTCATTGATGTTTGGTGCGACGTCGGTTTCGATTCAAACGATTATTGAATCATTTACGCACTTCGATGCGACCAATCAAGCGCATCAAGTCATCCAAACGGTTCGGTTGCCGCGGATTTTAGGGGCCGCTTTTGTGGGGGCAAGTTTAGCAGTGAGTGGGGCGTTAGCGCAAGGGATTACGCAAAACCCATTGGCAGATTCTGGCTTGCTGGGTATCAATGCTGGGGCTGGCTTGGGCTTAGCGCTTGTTTTTGCTTTCCTCCCTCAGGCAAGTTATTGGTGGCTTTTAGTTGTTTCTTTTCTTGGTGCCGGCGTGAGTGTGGCACTGATTTATTATCTTTCTAATCATTCAATTCGAGGAGCAAGCCCCATGCGTCTGACCTTAGTGGGAGCTGGTATTAGTGCCCTTTTTTTATCATTTAGTCAATTCTTAGCCATTCAGTTCAATTTGAGTCAAGAGTTAACGTTTTGGTTTCTTGGCGGTGTCAGCGTTATTTCTTGGGCACAATTAAAAATAGTCGTTCCTATCTTTCTGGGCGCATTTGCATTAGCAGTTCTGATTAGTCCGTCGGTGACTATTTTACGGTTTGGCGATGATGCAACAATTGGTTTGGGGCGAAATCCGCAGCGTATTCGGTTGTTTGCCAGTATAACGATTTTGCTTTTATCAGGATTGTCTGTGGCGCTGGTTGGCTCGGTCAGTTTTGTTGGTTTGGTGGTGCCTCATGTGATGCGAACAGTTTCTGGAGAAAATTACCGGCGCTTGATTCCGTTCTCGGCGTTAGGCGGTGCGCTCCTCGTTTTGGTGGCAGATTTAATCGCTCGAATGGTGAATCCGCCTTTTGAAACACCATTTGGGATTATCACGGCCTTAATTGGCATCCCATTCTTTCTTTATTTATTTCGTAAAGGAGGGCAACTAGGATGACACAGAAAAAAGTGTCCCGTTGGGTGGCTATCTTAATAGTTGGGATTATCCTAACTGCTTGTATCAGTTTAACGCAAGGGGAATTATCTGTTTCCTTCATGGATTTAAAAGCCCTTCTTTTGGGACAGGGAAGTCAGGCCAAACAACTGTTAGTTTGGGATTTTCGGTTACCACGGATTGTGCTTGCGGTCCTAGCGGGCGCAGCTTTAGGCTTAAGCGGCGCTATTCTTCAAGGGATTACTCGGAATCCGTTAGCAGATACTGGGATTTTAGGCATTAATGCGGGTGCGGGTTTGGCAGTGATTTTGTTTATTAGTTTTGTTGAGACGACAAGTATCACAACGTTTGCACTTCCACTCGTGGCCTTAGTTGGCGGCTTGCTAGCGGCTGTTGGGATTTTGGTAATTGCGTATCATCATCGTTTAGGATTGACGCCAGTTCGAATGGTCTTAGCGGGTGTCATTTTGAGTACGGGTATTTCAGCACTCACCTTATTAATTACATCAAAAATTGACACTGAAAAGTACCGTTTTGTTACAATGTGGCAAGCAGGCAGTATCTGGGGCAGTAATTGGTTCTTTGTGGGCGCTTTGTTGCCTTGGCTAGTCATCGGGTTCTTTTTTGCGATGAAGCGTCATCGTCTGTTGGATATTTTACAATTGGGGGACGAAACAGCTATTTCTGTAGGTATTGCTGTGAAAAAAGAACGAATCGTTTCGTTGCTGTTAGCGGTGATGTTGGCGGCTTCAGCGATTTCCGTTACAGGGGGAATTAATTTTTTAGGTTTACTTGCGCCACATATTGCTCGCAAATGTGGTTTTACGCAACAAAAACAGGTATTGCCATTGGCGGCGTTGTTTGGGAGTTTGCTTTTATTGGTTAGTGATACGATTGGTCGGCTATTGCCTGGCAATGGAGAAATGCCTGCAGGGATTATTGTTGCGATCATCGGTGCGCCTTATTTTCTTTATTTGTTAATCAAAACAAGCGATTCGTTATAAAAAAGAATCAAAAGCTGGGTCAAGCGATCGTTGTGAAAGCAACTGTCATTTGCTCGGCTTTTTGATTGGCGGATTTTTGAAAAAATAGTATGATAAATGCGTAAGAGCATTGAATGGAGGATGAAAGAATGGAAAACTTTAATTTTTATGTACCAACAGACATCCGTTTTGGGAAAGATCGTTTAGACGAATTACCTGCTGTGTTAGATCAATTTGGCAAAAATGTCTTACTTGTTTATGGTGGCGGTAGTATCAAACGTAATGGCTTGTACCAACAAATTACTGATTTGGCCCAAAAAAACGGGCATACACTGATTGAGTTGAGCGGTGTCGAACCAAACCCGCGCATTGAAACCGTTAGAAAAGGAATTGAGTTGTGTAAAGAAAACCAAGTCGATGTTATTTTAGCAGTTGGCGGTGGTTCGACCATTGATTGTTCCAAAGCAATTGCTGCGGGCTTTTATTCGGAAGAAGATATCTGGACAGTTATTGCAGCCAGAAAAGGGTATACTGGTCCTGCTTTACCAATCGTGACCATCTTGACTTTAGCAGCGACAGGTAGTGAAATGAACGCAGGTGCTGTCATTTCTAACTTAGAAACCAATCAAAAATTAGGCTTTGGTGGTCCGAATATGATTCCAAAAGTTTCGTTCTTGGATCCAACGAATACTTTTACGGTTCCTCAAAATCAAACAGCAGCTGGCTCAGCGGATATTTTCAGTCATTTGATTGAAAACTATTTTAGTATTTCGACAGGCACGGACGTCCAAGATTTTGTGTCAGAAGGCTTAATGCGAACGGTTATCAAAAATTGTCCTATTGCTTTAGAAAATCCAGAAGATTATGATGCACGTGCTAATTTAATGTGGGCAAGTAGTTTAGCCTTAAATGGCTTAACAGGGCGCGGCAAACAAGGTGTTTGGTCTTGTCACCCAATGGAACATGAATTAAGTGCGTTTTATGACATTACGCATGGGATTGGCTTAGCAATTTTAACGCCTCGTTGGATGAATTACGTTTTGTCTGAACAAACCGTAGGCAAGTTTGCACAGTTTGCTCGAAATGTTTGGGGAATAGTCGAACAAGAAGAAGAAGTAGCAGCGAAAAAAGGTATTCAAGCATTGTATGATTACTTTGTGGCTTGTGGCATTCCAATGACATTACCAGAAGTTGGCATCGAAGCAGATAAATTTGAAGAAATGGCACAACAAGCTGTGGCCCATAGTGCAATTGCCGAAAAGGCTTATGTACCATTGGATGCAGCGGATATAGTAGCGATTTATAAAGATTGTTTAACCGAAAGTCAATTTATTTAATCCATAAAAAAGCGGTTTGCCTTGGCAAACCGCTTTTGTTAATAAGAAACAAGTTCTTATAAGTAGTATTTTTCTTTCACAGTTAAATCATCGTTTAATTCATAAACTAATGGTTTACCTGTTGGGATTTCAAGATCCATAATATCTTCATCAGAAATGCCTTCGATGTGTTTAGCTAAAGCACGTAATGAATTACCATGAGCCGCTACTAAGACAGTTTTGTTGTCTTTTAAAGCTGGCGCAATTTCATCTTGCCAGAATGGTAATGCACGTTCCAAAGTAACTTTCAAGTTTTCGCCACCAGGAATATCGCGTTGGTCTAACATTGCATAACGACGGTCGTTTGCTGCAGAACCTTCATCTGTTGCTTCCATTAATGGAGGAAGAGTATCGTAAGAACGACGCCAGATGTGGACTTGTTCGTCTCCGTATTTTTCAGCAGTTTCTTTTTTGTTTAGTCCTTGTAATTTACCATAGTGACGTTCGTTTAAGCGCCAAGATTTGATTTGAGGTACCCATAATTGATCTGAGTATTCTAGTAAATAGTTACAAGTTTTGATGGCACGAGTTAAAACAGAAGTATAAGCAACGTCGAATTCGATGCCTGCTTCTTTAATTTTACGGCCGCCTTCTTTTGCTTCTTCAACACCTTCAGGTGCTAAATCTACGTCAGCCCATCCAGTAAATTGGTTTAAGGCATTCCATTCGCTAAGTCCATGACGAGAAAAAACTAATTTTGGCATGTATAAGCTCTCCTTTGAGTTTAGTTTTCTGAAAATAAGATTTCCACGTTTATTGTACACCGTTTTGCGCAAGATTTCCAATGGAAAATAGTAAAAAAACGTGAAAGTTGCTGAAAAATTAGAGTGAAATCGAATCAAAAAAGAAGCCCCATCTGAAGGACTTCTTTTTTATTCTTAGGAATACAGCCGCTCGACATCTGTCTCAGGTAAATTGATGTACTTATAACAAGTGCCCACCGAAACGCCGCATTTATTAGAAATAAATTGGATTGTTTCTTTGTTTTCGTAATATAATGCACGGATTTTGCGGACGGTGCGTCCATCGATTTTTGGACGTCCACCTACTTTTCCGTTTTCACGAGCTTTGTGGAGCCCAACGAGTGTTCGTTCTTTAATTAGTGCACATTCCATCGCAGATAAGCTCTCCATTAATTGGAAATAGGCTTCACCTGTTGGAAGGTGAGTATCAATTCCTTCTGAAATGCTGACAAAATCAACTTGTTTTTCCTTTAGCATTTTCATAAAGTCTGTTAATTGGCGGGTTGTTTTACCTAAATGGTGCAATTTACAAACAATAAGTGTATCCCCAGCAGAAAGAAGTTTTTCGACTTCGTCTAAGACACTGATCTCCGCTTGAGGATCAAATGTCTCTTGGAAAATATCATCACAACCAAACGATTGGAGAGTGGTTAGTTGATTTTTTAAATCGTCTTCAATAATAGTTGTGCGCGCATAACCAATTCGTTTCATATATTATCCTTCCTATATAAATAATCTTTTTTCACACATTCTTAACGTGCGGGAACATGTAAGGTTTTCGGTCCATCTTCATAACCGACGATTACCATAGAAACCATATTTAAAAATAAGCCGTGTTCAACGACGCCAACCAAGTTGTCTAAATAAGAACCTAAAGCTTCTGGATCTGTAATTTTTTCTAAATGCAAATCGATGATATGGTGGCCTCCATCTGTTATTAATGTTTCGCCAGCAGCGTTTAAACGAAGTGTTGGGTGATAGCCTTTTTCTTCAAATAAATGCACTAGTTGGCGGCTGCCATAAGGAACAACCTCAACGGGAAGTGGGAAAGCTCCTAAATCGTCCACCATTTTTGATTTATCCACAATCCAAATACATTTCTTTGAATAAGTGGCCACAATTTTTTCAAAAAGTAAGGCAGCGCCACCGCCTTTGATTCCTTGAAAATCAGCGCTGATTTCATCGGCGCCATCAATCGTAAGATCCACATACGGAACCTCATCAATACTTTTTAAAGGAATGCCCAAGGCCAAGGCTTGTTTCTCTGTTTCTTTTGAAGTAGTAACCCCTACGATTGACAATCCTTCTTCTTTTACGCGACGACCAATTTCGTCTACCATAAATTTTGCTGTTGAGCCAGTACCCAAACCGACAATCATGCCGTCTTCTACATATTTTGCAGCTTCGATTCCTACCATTTGTTTCAGATTCATCGCTGTTTTCCGCCCCCTTCAATAGTCAAAGATATTGTACCGTTATTTAACTAAAAAAGATAGAAAGTTTTTGAAAAAGTCATAAAAATTTTTAAAGGAAAAGTACGTTTAAATAGAAGGAAAAGCTTTTTTTCGAAAGGCGAAAGAAGAGGGTTGACAGCTGATGCTTATCGTGGTATCCTAACAAAGGTGCTTTATCTACAGGTTCCTTATAGGGACGTGCTGACTGTCTATCAAAGCATATTTGATAAAGAGTGCAGAGATTGCATTATTTTTTATCGCGAAAAAAGAACCACCTGGATGTGTGGAACTAGAAGCGAAGTAAGGAAGGAGGAGAACAAGGAATGCCTACAATTAACCAATTAGTACGTAAACCTCGTAAATCTAAAGTAGAAAAATCTGATTCACCAGCCTTAAACAAAGGATATAACAGTTTTAAGAAAACTCAAACAAACGTTAACTCTCCGCAAAAACGTGGAGTTTGTACACGTGTGGGTACGATGACACCTAAAAAACCGAACTCAGCTTTACGTAAATATGCCCGTGTTCGTTTGTCAAACTTAATCGAAGTTACAGCTTATATCCCAGGTATCGGTCACAACTTACAAGAACACAGCGTGGTATTATTACGTGGTGGACGTGTAAAAGACTTACCAGGGGTACGTTACCATATCGTTCGTGGTGCGCTTGATACTGCCGGTGTTAACGACCGTAAACAAAGCCGCTCTAAATACGGTACAAAACGTCCTAAAGCTTAATTATAATAAGACAATAACAACTTGAAAAATCATATTTCGGAAGGAGGAGTTACGGATGCCTCGTAAAGGTCCTGTTGCAAAACGTGATGTTTTACCAGATCCAATTTATAACTCAAAATTAGTAACTCGCTTAATCAACCGTGTAATGGTTGACGGTAAACGCGGGATTGCTGCTAACATTATCTATAATTCATTTGATATCATCAAAGAATCTACAGGTAACGATCCATTGGAAGTTTTTGAACAAGCAATGAAAAACGTTATGCCTGTTCTTGAAGTTAAAGCACGTCGTGTTGGGGGTTCTAACTACCAAGTACCAGTTGAAGTTCGTCCAGAACGTCGTACAACTTTAGGTTTACGTTGGGTAGTTAACTACGCGCGTCTACGTGGTGAACACACAATGGAAGAACGTCTAGCGAAAGAAATCATGGATGCTGCTAACAACACTGGCGCTTCTGTTAAAAAACGCGAAGACACACACAAAATGGCAGACGCAAACCGCGCATTTGCTCATTATCGTTGGTAAGATCCTCTCTGTCTGTCGCGTAAAGTGGCAGCAGAAAGTCAATTTACAATCGATTTAAATAAAGAGAGGAGTAAACATACAAAATGGCAAGAGAATTTTCACTTGAAAAAACTCGTAACATTGGTATCATGGCCCACGTTGATGCTGGTAAAACAACAACAACTGAGCGTATCTTGTACTACACTGGTAAAATCCATAAAATCGGTGAAACCCATGAAGGTGCTTCACAAATGGACTGGATGGAACAAGAACAAGAACGTGGTATCACGATTACATCCGCTGCGACAACTGCACAGTGGAAAGGCTACCGTGTAAATATCATCGATACTCCAGGACACGTGGACTTCACAATTGAAGTACAACGTTCTCTACGCGTATTAGATGGTGCGGTAACAGTTCTTGACTCTCAATCAGGTGTAGAACCTCAAACAGAAACTGTTTGGCGTCAAGCGACTGAATATAAAGTTCCTCGTATTGTATTCTGTAACAAAATGGATAAAATCGGTGCGGACTTCTTCTATTCAGTAGAATCATTACATGATCGTTTACAAGCAAACGCTCATCCAATTCAAATTCCAATCGGAGCTGAAGAAGACTTCACTGGAATCATTGACTTGATTAAAATGAAAGCTGAAATCTACACAAATGATTTGGGAACAGATATTCAAGAAACTGATATTCCTGAAGATTATTTAGAAAAAGCGCAAGAATGGCGCGAAAAATTAGTTGAAGCTGTTGCTGAAACTGACGAAGACTTAATGATGAAATATCTTGAAGGTGAAGAAATCACTGAAGAAGAATTAGTCGCTGGTATCCGTCAAGCAACAATCAACGTTGAGTTCTTCCCTGTATTAGCTGGTTCAGCATTCAAGAATAAAGGGGTTCAATTAATGTTGGACGCTGTTCTTGATTACTTACCATCTCCATTAGATATCGATGCTATCAAAGGGATCGATACTAAAACAGACGAAGAAACAACTCGTCCAGCTGATGACGAAGCACCTTTCGCTTCATTAGCATTTAAAGTTATGACTGACCCATTCGTAGGTCGTTTAACTTTCTTCCGTGTTTATTCTGGTGTCCTTGAAAGTGGTTCATACGTATTGAACGCTTCAAAAGGCAAAAAAGAACGTATCGGTCGTATCCTACAAATGCACGCCAACACTCGTCAAGAAATTGACAAAGTGTACTCTGGTGATATCGCTGCTGCTGTTGGTCTAAAAGACACAACAACTGGTGATACATTATGTGCATTAGATGCACCAGTTATTCTTGAATCTATTGAATTCCCTGACCCAGTTATCCAAGTCGCTGTTGAACCTAAATCAAAAGCTGACCAAGATAAAATGGGCGTGGCTCTACAAAAACTTGCTGAAGAAGATCCATCATTCCGCGTTGAAACAAACGTTGAAACTGGTGAAACAGTTATCTCTGGTATGGGTGAATTGCACTTAGACGTTTTAGTAGACCGTATGAAACGTGAATTCAAAGTTGAAGCTAACGTAGGTGCTCCTCAAGTATCTTACCGCGAAACATTCCGTGCTGCGACTAAAGCAGAAGGTAAATTCGTTCGTCAGTCTGGTGGTAAAGGACAATACGGTCACGTATGGGTTGAATTTACACCAAATGAAGAAGGTAAAGGCTTCGAGTTTGAAAACGCAATTGTCGGTGGTGTGGTTCCTCGTGAATACATCCCAGCAGTTGAAAAAGGGTTAGAAGACTCTATGAACAACGGTGTTCTTGCTGGTTATCCATTAGTTGATATCAAAGCAAAACTTTACGATGGTTCATACCACGATGTCGATTCAAATGAAACGGCCTTCCGTGTAGCTGCTTCTATGGCATTGAAAGCTGCGGCTAAAAATGCAAACCCAGTTATTTTAGAACCAATGATGAAAGTTACAATTACTGTTCCTGAAGATTACTTAGGTGATATCATGGGACACGTAACAAGTCGTCGTGGACGTGTTGAAGGTATGGAAGCACACGGTAACTCTCAAATCGTTAATGCGATGGTACCTTTAGCTGAAATGTTTGGTTATGCTACAACATTACGTTCAGCAACACAAGGACGCGGTACATTTATGATGGTATTTGACCACTATGAAGACGTACCTAAGTCTGTTCAAGAAGAAATCATCAAGAAAAACGGCGGCAACGCATAATTTTCCTTGAGAATAAAAGGTTTGTTTTTAGAACTATCCTTTTTTCAAGATTTCGTGTAAAATAGCTTATGATGATCAGACGATTTTTAGTAACGTCTATCACATATAAAACAAACAATAAAATTTATATTTTTAGGAGGAACATTCAAAATGGCAAAAGAAAAATTTGACCGTTCTAAATCCCATGTTAACATTGGTACTATCGGACACGTTGACCATGGTAAAACTACATTAACAGCTGCAATTGCTACTGTATTATCAAAACACGGTGGCGGGGAAGCACAAAGCTACGATTCTATCGATAACGCTCCAGAAGAAAAAGAACGTGGAATCACAATCAACACTTCTCATATCGAATATGAAACTGAAACTCGTCACTATGCACACGTTGACTGCCCAGGACACGCGGACTACGTTAAAAACATGATCACTGGTGCTGCTCAAATGGACGGAGCTATCTTAGTAGTTTCTGCTGCTGATGGTCCTATGCCTCAAACACGTGAACATATCTTATTATCACGTAACGTTGGTGTACCATACATCGTTGTATTCTTAAACAAAATGGATATGGTTGATGACGAAGAATTATTAGAATTAGTAGAAATGGAAGTTCGTGACTTATTATCAGAATACGATTTCCCAGGCGATGATGTTCCAGTTATCGCAGGTTCTGCTTTGAAAGCTTTAGAAGGCGACGAGTCTTATGAAGAAAAAATCTTAGAATTAATGGCTGCAGTTGACGAATATATCCCAACTCCAGAACGTGATACTGACAAACCATTCATGATGCCAGTCGAAGACGTATTCTCAATCACTGGACGTGGTACTGTTGCTACAGGCCGTGTTGAACGTGGTGAAGTTCGCGTTGGTGACGAAGTTGAAATCGTTGGTATTAAAGACGAAACATCTAAAACAACTGTTACAGGTGTTGAAATGTTCCGTAAATTATTAGACTACGCTGAAGCAGGCGACAACATCGGTGCTTTATTACGTGGTGTAGCACGTGAAGATATCGAACGTGGACAAGTATTAGCTAAACCAGCTACAATCACTCCACACACAAAATTCAAAGCTGAAGTATACGTATTATCAAAAGAAGAAGGCGGACGTCACACTCCATTCTTCACTAACTACCGTCCTCAATTCTACTTCCGTACAACAGACGTTACTGGTGTTGTAGAATTGCCAGAAGGTACTGAAATGGTAATGCCTGGTGATAACGTTGCTATGGACGTTGAATTAATTCACCCAATCGCTATCGAAGACGGAACTCGTTTCTCTATTCGTGAAGGCGGACGTACTGTAGGTTCAGGCGTTGTTACTGAAATCGTTAAATAATTAACTTTTTAACTATAGTTTTAACCAGCGTAAAAAACTGGGGTATTCGGACGTAAGACCAGAGAATTTATTCTCTGGTCTTTTTTTGTTTAGAAATTGGCTGGCTAAAAAATAAGCCAATTGGCTGTTTTAGCAGACTTGTTTCTTCCGTATACTTGGAGAAAAAGGTTAGGTGATTTAATGGAAAAAGTATTGACGATTGCAGGCTCCGATTCAACTGGAGGGGCAGGAATTCAAGCAGATTTAAAAACATTTGAAGAGTATGGAGTTTTTGGATTTTCAAGTTTAACCTCGATTGTGACGATGGATCCTACGACAGGCTGGTCACATGAAGTAACTGAATTGCCAGAAATGCTCTTAGAAAAACAATTGATTTCGGTTTTTGCAGGCGGTCCAGTAGCGGCTTTGAAAACAGGGATGATGGGTAATGAACAAAATATTAAAATGGCTAGTAAGTACATTAAACAAGAAAAAATTCAAAAAGTCGTGATTGACCCAGTCATTGCTTGTAAGGGAACGGCACAAATTCTGCAACCCAAAAGTGTGGAAGGCCTAAAAAACGATTTACTGCCATTAGCATTAGTGGCCACGCCTAATTTAATTGAAGCGGGCATCTTATCTGGTTTAGGCGAAATTTCTTCCGTGGCGGAGATGGAAGAAGCGGCAAAACGAATTGTACAAATGGGAGCCAAGCATGTCGTGGTTAAAGGGGGACATCGCTTAGCTGGTGAAAAAGCACTGGACTTGTTTTACGATGGTCACACCGCGCATCTTTTGGAAAATGAATTATATCCTACTGATTATAATCATGGTGCAGGTTGTACTTTTTCAGCGGCGATCACAGCTGGCTTGGCGAAAGGTTATTCGGTGTTAGAAGCAGTAACTTTAGCGAAAAAATTTGTAGCAGCGGCGATTAAACACGGTATTCAAGTTAATCCTTATGTGGGGCACGTATGGCATGGCGCTTACACTCATGCGGAACAACGGATGCGTAAGAAAGCATAATATTTAGAACTAGAGGAGTCTGTCAAGGACTGGCTCTAGTTTTTTTGTGATAAAGAATAACAATAGTAGGTATTACGTTAAAAGAATGTTCAAATTTTTAAAAGAGGAGTAGAATAGAACTGTAATTGCAAAAAAAGAAGCGGAACATAGAAGGGGTGATAACTTTTCTGTGCTTCAGTTTAGAACGGACTGTGGTGTTTGTTTTGACGAACTACCGGAAAGCGACTTCTTTTTGTTTTGGCTTCAAATGGTATTTAATGGAGGGAATGCAATGTTAGAAAAAGAAACGTACAGTCAACTGTTTAAATGGTCTTTTTCAAAAAAGACACAAGTCACATACTGGGATGGTACCGTCAAAGAGTATGGGCAAGGGTCGGGGGATCCGGTTTTTAAAATTGTATTCAATGAAAAAATTCCTGTGAAGGATTTACTGAATAACGCTTCGTTAACTTTAGGGGAAGCCTACATGGATCGCAAAATTGAAATCGAAGGCGATATCCAAGCGCTGATTTATGATGTGTATAACCAAAAGGATAGCTTTTTACACAATGCTAAATTTATTAAATGGCTTCCTAAAGAAAGTCATTCAAAAAAACGTTCGCAAGAGGATATTCACAGCCATTACGATCTAGGAAATGATTTTTACAAAAAATGGCTTGACCAAACAATGACGTATTCATGTGCTTATTTTAAAACGCCTGAAGATACATTAGAACAAGCGCAAGTGAATAAAGTTCATCATATTTTAGATAAATTGTTTATCAAAGAGGGCGACACTTTACTGGATATTGGCTGCGGCTGGGGCACGTTAATTTTAACTGCGGTGAAAGAATATGGAGCCAAAGCAACTGGGATTACATTAAGTGAAGAGCAATTTCATCATATTCGCCATATTATAGAAAAAGAAGGTCTACAAGATCGAATGACTGTCAAATTGATGGATTATCGTGATTTAAAAGGAGAGTCTTTTGACCATATTACGAGTGTTGGGATGTTTGAACATGTCGGTGCAGAAAATCTACATGAATATTTTGACGTCGTTCAACGAAATTTAGCGCCTAAAGGTACGGCGTTGATTCATGGGATCAGTCGCCAACAAGGTGGGGCTAAAAATGCTTGGATTAATCGTTATATTTTCCCGGGTGGCTATATTCCTGGTGTCACTGAGCTAGTCGGCCATATGACAGAAAACGACTTGCAAGTGATTGACTTGGAAAGTTTGCGCAGAGATTATCAATTGACGTTGGAACATTGGACAAAAAACTTCCATAATATAGAAACAGAAATTGTTGACGAAAAAGGCGAGCGCTTCTATCGAATGTGGGACTTATATTTGCAAGCATGTGCAGCCTCATTCCAAGCAAGTAATGTTGATGTTATTCAATATTTATTGGTTCATCCAGATAACAATGATATTCCAATGCGCCGGATTGGTTAATAGAATAAAAAAGAAAGAATTTGAGATTCTGGTAAAAAAGGAATCCCAAATTCTTTTTTTATAAAAATAGAATGAAAAGAATTGAAAAACAAAACAAATGCTTTTCAAAACAAGAAAAAATTCTTTCAAAAAAACGCAGAAAATCCTTGCTAACACTATCCTTTCATAGTATAATCAAAAAGGTGCTGTTTACAGGAGTGTAAAAAGCATTGGTAGATCAACGATTTGATTTGCCGGCTGTGAAGCGAGAGGTTGCGACACGCTCGGACGCTTTGCCATGAACGAGCATGCCGGATAAATTTTCGTGGAGCTATGTCTACTTTTAAAATAGGCGAAGGAGGGAACAAGATGGCAAAACAAAAAATTCGTATCCGTTTAAAAGCGTATGAACACCGTATTTTAGATCAATCAGCGGATAAAATTGTGGAAACAGCAAAAAGAACTGGAGCTGACGTATCAGGTCCGATTCCATTACCAACAGAACGCTCACTTTACACAGTTATTCGTGCGACTCATAAATACAAAGATTCTCGCGAACAATTCGAAATGCGTACTCACAAACGTCTAATTGACATTGTGAACCCAACACCAAAAACAGTTGATGCTCTAATGAAGCTTGACTTACCGTCTGGTGTTAATATTGAAATCAAACTATAAAATTAAGATGGAGGTGTACTCATGACCAAAGGAATCTTAGGGAAAAAAGTGGGAATGACACAAATCTTTACTGAGTCTGGTGAATTAATTCCAGTAACAGTAGTTGAAGCTACGCCAAACGTAGTTTTACAAGTAAAAACTGTTGAAACTGACGGATACGAAGCTATCCAAGTTGGTTACCAAGACAAACGTGAAGTTTTATCAAACAAACCTGCGAAAGGTCATGTTGCAAAAGCAAACACGGCTCCTAAGCGCTTCATTAAAGAATTCAAGAATGTTGAGCTAGGAGAATATGAAGTAGGTAAAGAAATCAAAGTAGATGTTTTCCAAGCAGGAGACGTTGTTGATGTTACAGGTACTACGAAAGGTAAAGGATTCCAAGGGGCAATCAAACGTCACGGCCAAAGCCGCGGACCTATGTCTCATGGTTCTCGTTATCACCGTCGTCCTGGGTCAATGGGTCCAGTAGCGCCTAACCGTGTATTTAAAAATAAACGACTAGCCGGCCGTATGGGTGGCGACCGCGTAACAATTCAAAATCTTGAAGTTGTTAAAGTGGACGTAGAAAGAAATGTTATCTTAATCAAAGGAAACATTCCTGGAGCGAAAAAATCTTTAATCACAATCAAATCAGCTGTGAAAGCTAAATAAGTGTAGGGAAAGGAGGAACTAAGGAATGCCGAATGTAGCATTATTCAAACAAGATGGAACTCAAAACGGTGAAATCACTTTAAATGAAGAAATCTTCGGAATCGAACCTAATGAAAGTGTTGTCTATGATGCAATCATCATGCAACGTGCTTCATTAAGACAAGGAACACACGCAGTTAAAAACCGTAGCGCTGTTCGTGGCGGTGGCCGCAAACCATGGCGTCAAAAAGGAACTGGTCGTGCTCGTCAAGGTTCAATCCGTTCACCACAATGGCGTGGAGGTGGCGTAGTCTTTGGACCAACACCGCGTTCATACAGCTACAAACTTCCTAAAAAAGTTCGTCGCTTAGCAATGAAATCTGTATTATCAGACAAAGTTGCTGAAAATAACTTGGTAGCAGTAGAAGGTTTAAGCTTCGATGCACCAAAAACAAAAGAATTCAAACAAGTTCTTGCTAACTTGTCTATCGATACTAAAGTATTAGTTGTTTTAGAAAATGGTAACGACTTTGCAGCTTTATCAGCTCGTAACTTACCAAACGTTTCTGTAGTAACTTCTGATAACGTTAGTGTGTTAGATGTTGTGTCAGCTAACAAAGTCTTGGCAACACAAACAGCTCTTACTCAAATTGAGGAGGTGCTTGCATAATGGAATTACTAGACGTAATCAAACGCCCAGTGATCACTGAAAAATCCATGTTAGCTATGGACGAAAAGAAATATACTTTCGAAGTGGACACTCGCGCAAACAAAACTTTAGTAAAACAAGCTGTTGAATCAGCATTCGATGTTAAAGTAGCAAACGTAAACATCTTAAACGTGCGTCCAAAATTCAAACGCATGGGTAAATATGCAGGTTATACAAAAAAACGTCGCAAAGCGATCGTTACATTAACTGAAGATTCAAAAGAAATTCAATTATTCGAAGCTGCTGAATAAGCAGTCCTGAACAATATCAACGTAGGAGGGAAATAAGACGTGGCGATTAAAAAGTACAAACCTACCACAAATGGCCGTCGTAACATGACAAGTTCTGATTTCGCTGAAATCACAACTTCAACACCAGAAAAATCATTGTTACAGCCATTAAAAAACAATGCCGGTCGTAACAACAACGGTCGCATTACGGTTCGTCACCAAGGTGGCGGTCACAAACGTCAATACCGTGTGATTGACTTCAAACGTAATAAAGATAACGTCGCAGCGGTTGTTAAAACGATCGAGTACGATCCAAACCGTTCTGCTAACATCGCGTTAGTTCATTACGAAGACGGGGTTAAGGCATACATCTTAGCACCAAAAGGATTAGAAGTAGGCATGCGCCTAGTATCTGGTC
Organism: Enterococcus sp. DIV0236; assembly: GCF_050558525.1. Taxonomy (NCBI): domain Bacteria; kingdom Bacillati; phylum Bacillota; class Bacilli; order Lactobacillales; family Enterococcaceae; genus Enterococcus; species Enterococcus sp. DIV0236. Next base: position 165,531 of record NZ_CP187891.1, read on the forward strand.
CAGAAGCAGATATTAAAGTAGGTAACGCATTACCATTGGAAAACATTCCAGTTGGTACAGTTATCCACAACATTGAAATGAAACCTGGTAAAGGTGGACAATTAATCCGTTCAGCTGGAACAAGCGCGCAAGTACTTGGTAAAGAAGGCAAATACGTATTAATCCGCTTAAACTCTGGCGAAGTTCGTATGATCTTAGCAACTTGCCGTGCAACAATCGGTTCAGTTGGTAACGAACAACACGAATTAATCAACATTGGTAAAGCTGGCCGCTCTCGTTGGATGCGTAAACGCCCAACTGTTCGTGGTAGCGTAATGAACCCTAACGATCACCCACACGGTGGTGGTGAAGGTAAAACACCAATTGGACGTAAAGCGCCAGTATCTCCATGGGGTCAACCAGCAATTGGATACAAAACACGTAATAAAAAAGCTAAATCAGACAAACTTATCGTTCGTCGTCGTACTAAATAATTTTTTTGACCATGTGTCGTACATTTTGAGAGGAGGTTCACCATGGGTCGTAGTTTAAAAAAAGGACCTTTCGTCGATGATCATTTGATGAAAAAGGTCGAAGCACAACAAGGTGCCGAAAAGAAAAAAGTAATTAAAACTTGGTCTCGCCGCTCTACAATTTTTCCATCATTCGTAGGTTTCACAATCGCTGTATATGATGGACGGAAACATGTCCCTGTTTACATTCAAGAAGACATGGTAGGACATAAATTAGGTGAATTTGCACCAACTAGAACTTATCGTGGCCACGTTGCTGACGATAAAAAAACTAAACGCTAATTTTGAGGGGAGGATATGCAAATGTCAGAACAAATTACATCAGCTAAAGCAACTGCAAAAACAGTTCGCACTTCACCTCGTAAAGCACGTTTAGTAATCGATCTTATCAGAGGGAAAAGCGTTGCGGATGCAATTTCAATCTTGAAATTCACACCGAACAAGTCTGCTGGAATCATTGAAAAAGTTTTAATGTCAGCAGTTGCTAACGCAGAAAACAACTTTGACTTGGACGTTGAAAGCTTAGTCGTATCTGAAGCATTTGTTAACGAAGGACCAACAATGAAACGTTTCCGTCCTCGTGCAAAAGGTTCAGCTTCACCAATCAACAAACGTACTAGTCACATCACAGTAGTTGTAACAGAGAAATAAGTCTCATGAAATAGGCTGTTTTCTTTATGAAAACAGAGCTTAAACATTTAAGAGGAGGGACAATCAGTGGGTCAAAAAGTACATCCAATTGGAATGCGTGTAGGCATCATCCGCGACTGGGATGCGAAATGGTATGCTGAAAAAGAGTATGCTGAATTCTTACACGAAGATTTAAGAATCCGTAAATTTATCGCAACAAAACTTGCTGATGCTGCTGTATCTACAATTGAAATCGAACGCGCTGCAAACCGTGTTAACATTTCAATTCACACAGCTAAACCAGGTATGGTTATCGGTAAAGGCGGATCTGAAGTCGAAAACCTAAGAAAAGAATTAAACAAATTAACTGGCAAACGAGTTCACATCAACATCGTTGAAATCAAAAAACCAGATTTAGATGCAAAATTAGTAGGCGAAGGAATTGCACGTCAATTAGAAAACCGTGTTGCTTTCCGTCGTGCTCAAAAACAAGCCATCCAACGCGCAATGCGTGCTGGCGCTAAAGGAATCAAAACTCAAGTATCAGGTCGTCTAAACGGTGCGGATATCGCTCGTTCAGAAGGATACTCTGAAGGAACTGTACCACTTCACACATTACGTGCGGACATTGATTACGCATGGGAAGAAGCGGACACTACTTACGGAAAACTAGGAGTTAAAGTGTGGATCTATCGTGGAGAAATTCTTCCAACGAAAAAAAACACTGAGAAAGGAGGGAAATAATCATGTTAGTACCTAAACGTGTAAAACACCGTCGTGAATTCCGCGGAAAAATGCGCGGTGAAGCTAAAGGCGGAAAAGAAGTAGCATTTGGTGAATGGGGTTTACAAGCAACTGAATCTCACTGGATTACTAACCGTCAAATCGAAGCAGCCCGTATTGCAATGACTCGTTACATGAAACGTGGCGGGAAAGTATGGATTAAAATTTTCCCTCACAAGTCTTACACAAGTAAAGCTATCGGCGTACGTATGGGTAAAGGTAAAGGGGCACCAGAAGGCTGGGTATCACCAGTTAAACGTGGTAAAATCATGTTTGAAATCGCAGGCGTTCCTGAAGAAGTAGCTCGTGAAGCTCTTCGTCTTGCATCTCACAAATTGCCGGTAAAAACTAAGATCGTAAAACGTGAGGAAATGGGTGGTGAATCGAATGAAGGTTAAAGAAATCAGAGAATTAACCACTGCCGAAATGCTAGATAAAGAAAAACAATTAAAAGAAGAATTGTTCAACTTAAGATTCCAATTAGCAACAGGTCAATTAGAAAACACTGCACGTATTAAAGAAGTACGTCAATCGATTGCACGCATCAAAACAGTATTGCGTGAACAAGCTAACTAATAGTGGAAGGAGGCCAAACGCGTATGACTGAAGAAAGAAATCAACGTAAAGTTTACCAAGGTCGTGTGGTATCAGACAAAATGGATAAAACAATCACAGTTGTCGTTGAAACAAAGAAAAACCACCCTATCTATGGCAAACGTATGAAATATTCTAAAAAATATAAAGCGCATGATGAAAACAACACAGCGAAAGTTGGAGACATCGTAAAAATCATGGAAACTCGTCCATTATCAGCTACAAAACGTTTCCGTTTACTAGAGGTAGTCGAAGAAGCAGTTATTATCTAATAAAACGAGAATTTCCTAATAGATTGAAGCACAAAATCTGAAAGGGGGATACACATCGTGATCCAACAAGAAAGTCGTTTAAGAGTCGCTGACAATTCTGGCGCACGTGAAATTTTAACGATCAAAGTCCTAGGCGGATCTGGTCGTAAAACTGCTAACATCGGTGACGTTATTGTTGCTACTGTCAAACAAGCAACGCCAGGTGGGGTTGTTAAAAAAGGTGAAGTAGTTAAAGCCGTTATCGTTCGTACAAAATCTGGCGCTCGTCGTGCTGACGGTTCTTACATCAAATTTGATGAAAATGCTGCGGTAATTATCCGTGACGATAAAAGCCCACGCGGAACACGTATCTTCGGACCAGTTGCACGTGAATTACGTGAAAACAACTTCATGAAGATCGTTTCTCTAGCACCAGAAGTATTATAATCTCGAGCCCACGTTAAAGGAGGTGCGAAACAGTAATGTTTGTTAAAAAAGGCGATAAAGTAAAAGTTATCACTGGTAAAGATAAAAACAAAGAAGGCGTTGTCTTAGCAGCGTTTCCTAAACAAGATAAAGTTATCGTTGAAGGTGTCAACGTCGTTAAAAAACACCAAAAACCAAACCAAGCAGCCCCACAAGGTGGAATCCTTGAAGTGGAAGCGCCAATTCATGTTTCTAATGTAATGGTGATTGATCCTTCAAACGGAGAAGCTACTAAAGTTGCGTTTAAAGAAGTCGACGGCAAAAAAGTCCGCGTTTCTAAAAAAACAGGTGAAGTTTTAGATAAATAAAAATTGCGGAAGGAGGGCTTACTGAATGAACCGCCTGAAAGAAAAATATATTAAAGAAGTAACACCATCATTGGTGGAAAAATTTAATTACAGCTCAGTTATGCAAACACCTAAAGTTGATAAAATCGTTATCAACATGGGTGTGGGTGATGCAGTATCAAATGCTAAAAACTTAGACAAAGCTGTTGAAGAATTAGCATTAATCACTGGTCAAAAACCACTTATCACAAAAGCTAAAAAATCTATCGCTGGATTCCGTTTACGTGAAGGAATGCCAATCGGTGCGAAAGTAACGCTACGCGGCGAAAGAATGTACGAATTTTTAGATAAATTAGTAACAGTTTCTTTACCTCGTGTACGTGACTTCCACGGTGTCAGCAAAAAAGCTTTCGATGGTCGTGGTAACTATACTTTAGGTATTAAAGAACAATTAATCTTCCCAGAAGTTGATTATGATTTAGTAGATAAAGTACGCGGTATGGACATCGTAATTGTTACAACAGCGAACACTGACGAAGAGTCTCGCGAATTGTTGGCACAATTAGGTATGCCATTCCAAAAATAATATAAGGAGGCGAACTACGTGGCTAAAAAATCAATGATTGCTAAAAACAAACGTCCTGCTAAACATTCAACACAAGCTTATACTCGTTGTGAACGTTGTGGACGTCCACATTCAGTTTATCGTAAATTTCATCTTTGCCGTATTTGCTTCCGCGAACTTGCCTATAAAGGTCAAATTCCCGGCGTGAAGAAAGCTAGCTGGTAAACAAGTAAACTCGCATAAAGGAGGTAAATAGTTCAATGGTCATGACAGATCCAATTGCAGATTTTCTAACTCGCATTCGTAATGCGAACATGGTTAAACATGAAACTTTAGAAGTACCTGCTTCAAAAATCAAACGTGATATCGCAGAAATCCTGAAACGTGAAGGATTTATCCGCGACGTAGAATACATCGAAGATGACAAACAAGGCGTAATCCGTGTTTTCCTAAAATATGGTAAAAACGAAGAACGTGTTATCACAAACTTAAAACGTATTTCTAAACCAGGTTTACGTGCATACGTAAAAGCTGACGAAGTACCAAAAGTATTAAACGGTCTAGGAATTGCAATCATCTCTACATCAGAGGGTGTAATTACTGACAAAGAAGCTAGAGCGAAAAATATCGGCGGCGAAGTAATCGCCTACGTATGGTAATTCTAAAAAATACACAAGGAGGTGTCTCTAAGTGAGCCGTATTGGTAATAAAGTTGTTGTTCTTCCTGCTGGTGTTGAAATCAAGCAAGACGGAAACAACATTACAGTTAAAGGACCTAAAGGTGAATTAACACGCGAATTTTCTTCTGATATCAAAATGAACATCGAAGGAAACGAAGTGACATTCACTCGTCCAAACGATTCAAAAGAAATGAAAACAATCCACGGAACAACTCGTGCAAACTTCAACAACATGGTTGTTGGTGTTTCTGAAGGTTTCCAAAAAGCACTTGAACTTATCGGGGTCGGATACCGTGCCCAAGTACAAGGCAACAAATTAACTTTAAACGTTGGTTATTCTCATCCTGTCGAAATGACAGCACCAGAAGGCGTAACATTTGAAGTACCTGCGAACACACAAGTTATCGTTAAAGGCATCAACAAAGAAGTTGTTGGTGAATTAGCTGCTAACATCCGTGGCGTTCGTCCTCCAGAACCTTATAAAGGCAAAGGGATTCGCTATGTTGGTGAATTTGTACGCCGTAAAGAAGGTAAAACTGGTAAATAATAACAGCTGTGTAGAAAACAGAAGTCAACAACAAGCAACTGTCATTTTATGGGATTTTTCCAATAAAATGCTTTTGTCTTGTCTGCCAGCTTCTCTTTTCCGTAATCTGCTGACTGCTTGAAATATTAGTAGTAAACATTAAATCAAAGAGGTGAAAATTGTGATTACAAAACCAGATAAAAACAAAACACGTCAAAAGAGACATCGTCGTGTACGTAACAAAATCTCTGGTACTGCTGAGTGCCCACGCTTGAACATTTTCCGTTCTAACAAAAACATCTACGCGCAAGTCATTGATGACGTAGCGGGTGTGACGCTAGCAAGTGCCTCTGCCTTGGATAAAGAAATTTCAGGTGGAACAAAAACAGAAACAGCTGCAGCTGTTGGTAAACTAGTTGCTGAACGTGCCGCTGAAAAAGGCATCAAAAAAGTAGTCTTCGACCGTGGTGGATACCTTTACCATGGCCGCGTGCAAGCTTTAGCTGAAGCTGCTCGTGAAAATGGACTAGAATTTTAGGAGAAGGAGGAACACCATTCATGGTTTATATTGATCCAAAACATTTGGAATTAGAAGACCGCGTTGTAGCGATCAACCGTGTAACAAAAGTTGTTAAAGGTGGACGTCGTTTACGTTTCGCAGCTTTAGTTGTTGTCGGTGACAAAAACGGACACGTTGGTTTCGGTACTGGTAAAGCACAAGAAGTACCTGAAGCTATCCGTAAAGCAATCGAAGACGCGAAGAAAAACTTAGTTGAAGTGCCTATGGTTGGTTCTACTATCCCGCACGAAGTAATTGGCGTATTCGGTGGCGGCCGTATCCTTATGAAACCTGCAGTAGAAGGTTCTGGGGTAGCTGCTGGTGGACCAGTTCGTGCCGTATTGGAATTAGCTGGTGTAGCAGATATTACATCTAAATCACTAGGTTCAAACACACCTATTAACGTTGTTCGCGCAACTGTTGAAGGTCTAAAACAATTAAAACGTGCCGAAGAAGTGGCAGCACTTCGCGGTAAATCTGTAGAAGAAATTATCGGTTAAGGAGGACAAAAATAATGGCTGAATTAAAAATTACTTTAAAACGCAGTGTTATCGGACGTCCTCAAAACCAACGTGCTACAGTTAAAGCGTTAGGTTTAGGTAAAGTGAATAGTACTGTTACAAAACCTGCCAATGAAGCAATCAAAGGTATGGTTAACACTATTTCACATTTAGTGGACGTAGAAGAAGTTTAAGATTTATAGATTTGTAATAGAAGATTGCTTAAGGAGGTGCCAAACCTATGAAACTTCATGAATTAAAACCTGCTGAGGGCTCACGCCAAGTACGTAACCGTGTTGGACGTGGTACTTCATCTGGTAATGGTAAAACAGCTGGCCGTGGACAAAAAGGGCAAAAAGCCCGTTCAGGCGGTGGTGTTCGTTTAGGATTTGAAGGGGGTCAAACTCCATTATTCCGTCGTTTACCAAAACGTGGGTTTACAAACATTAATCGTAAAGATTACGCTGTTGTGAACTTAGATACTTTAAACCGTTTTGAAGATGGAACAGAAGTAACTCCTGTTGTCCTAAAAGAAGCAGGAATCGTTAAAAACGAAAAAGCGGGAATCAAAGTTCTTGCAGATGGTGAGTTAACGAAAAAATTAACTGTGAAAGCAGCTAAATTCTCGAAATCAGCACAAGAAGCTATCGAAGCTGCTGGTGGTTCAATCGAGGTGATCTAATTGTTCAAGCTATTAAAGAACGCCTTTAAAGTCAAAGACATTAGATCAAAAATCTTATTTACAGTTTTAATCTTGTTTGTATTTCGCCTAGGTGCGCACATTACTGTGCCCGGGGTGAATGCAAAGGGATTGTCTGATTTAAGTAGCTTACCCTTTTTGAATATGTTGAATATGGTGAGTGGTAGTGCCATGCAAAACTTCTCTATCTTCTCGATGGGGGTTTCGCCATACATTACAGCCTCTATTATTATTCAACTATTGCAAATGGATATTGTACCTAGATTTGTAGAATGGTCAAAACAAGGGGAAGTTGGGCGTAAGAAATTAAATCAAGCAACAAGATATCTAACGATTGTCTTGGGTGTGGCTCAGTCAATGGGGATCACTGCTGGTTTTAATAGCTTAAGTCAAACTGGGATTGTAAACAATCCAACCTTAGGTACCTTTGTGATGATTGCAGTTATTTTAACTGCTGGGACGATGTTTGTGACTTGGATGGGTGAACAAATTACAGAAAAAGGAATCGGAAATGGTGTTTCAATGATTATCTTTGCCGGGATTATTTCTCGTTTGCCAGGAGCAGTCAAAGAAATCTATGAAGATTACTTCGTCAATATCGAGTCTTCTCGTATTTGGCAATCTGTTATTTTCATTGCAATCTTAGTTATTGCTATTTTGGTGATCGTTACAGTCGTAACGTTCTTCCAACAAGCAGAACGTAAGATTCCAATCCAATATACAAAACGTGTTTCTGGTGCACCAACAAGTAGTTATTTACCGTTAAAAGTAAATGCTGCTGGGGTTATTCCAGTTATCTTTGCCAGCTCGTTAATTGCAACACCAAATGCCATTTTACAAGCTTTCTCATCAAAATTCGCTGGTGAAAATTGGTATGACATTATGACAAAAATCTTCAGTTATAACACAGTTCCAGGGGCAATCATCTATACTGTCCTAATCGTTGCGTTTACGTTCTTCTATGCATTTGTTCAAGTAAACCCTGAGAAATTAGCGGAAAACTTACAAAAACAAGGAAGCTACATTCCAAGCGTGCGACCAGGTAAAGGTACAGAAGAATATGTATCTGGCGTGTTAATGAGATTAAGTGTTGTCGGCTCAATTTTCCTAGGACTTGTTGCTTTACTTCCAATCATTGCGCAAATGGTTTGGAACTTACCTCAATCAATCGGTTTAGGTGGAACAAGTTTACTAATCGTTATCGGGGTTGCATTAGAAACAACGAAACAATTAGAAGGATTAATGATGAAACGTCAATATGTCGGCTTTATCAATAAGTAAGAATCGAGTGTTGAGGTTTTACCTCAGCACCATTCTCACATATGGCTAGCTTCATAAGCCGGTCTTTAAAATTAGGAGGAGAATATATGAACCTCATTTTAATGGGATTACCTGGAGCAGGTAAAGGCACCCAAGCAGAAAAAATCATTGATACGTATGGCATTCCACATATTTCTACTGGAGATATGTTCCGTGCAGCAATGAAAAATGAAACTGCCTTGGGCCTAGAAGCGAAATCTTATATCGATAAAGGTGAACTGGTTCCTGACGAAGTAACAAACGGAATTGTTAAAGAACGCCTTGCTGAACCAGACACAGACAAAGGATTCCTATTAGATGGTTTCCCACGTACACTGGATCAAGCAAAAGCATTAGATACAATGCTTAAAGAATTAAACAAAAAAATTGATGCTGTCATTGACATCCATGTAGAAGAAGATGTATTAATCGAGCGTTTAGCTGGACGATTCATCTGTCGCACATGTGGCGCAACGTATCATAAATTATTCAACCCGCCAAAAGTTGAAGGCACTTGTGATCGCTGTGGCGGACATGAATTCTACCAAAGAGAAGATGATAAGCCCGAAACGGTTAAAAATCGTTTGGCAGTCAACATTGAAAGTAGCGCACCAATCTTAGCTTTCTATAAAGAACAAGGCTTGATGCATACAATCGATGGCAATCGCGAAATCGATACTGTTTTTTCTGATGTGAAAAAAATCATTGACGAAAACTAATTTCCAATTGCCCGCAGTTTAACCCTGTTGTTGTATTCAGTTTCTCTTGCCAAAACATAACTAAATATGGTAGAATATATCAGTCCGACTTCTACAGTTTTGTGACATCAAAATGAATAACGAAGTTAGTTGAGAATTTCTAGGTGGGAGCTGGAGTTTCCGCCGTTTTATCGTGTGAAAACGCGAAACAAGTACAAGGAGGTACTGTGCGTGGCAAAAGAAGATATGATTGAAGTCGAAGGTACAGTCGTCGAAACTTTGCCGAATGCAATGTTTAAAGTCGAACTAGAAAATGGACACCAAGTTCTTGCTACTGTTTCAGGTAAAATCCGTATGCACTACATCCGTATCTTACCTGGTGACAAAGTAACAGTTGAATTATCACCGTATGATTTAACGCGTGGCCGTATTACTTATCGCTTTAAATAATTGTACTCCGTAAAACCACAGGAGGTATTATCATGAAAGTAAGACCATCAGTAAAACCAATGTGTGAACATTGTAAAGTAATTCGCCGTAAAGGACGTGTTATGGTTATTTGCCCAGCAAATCCAAAACATAAACAACGTCAAGGATAATTAGGAGGTGTAACGAATAATGGCTCGTATTGCAGGAGTAGACATCCCTCGTGACAAACGTGTAGTAGTTTCTCTTACTTACATTTATGGTATTGGTAACACTACAGCTAAAAAAGTTTTAGCAAACGTTGGCGTATCTGAAGATGTTCGTGTACGTGATTTAACAAACGAACAAACAGATGCGATTCGTGCGGAAATTGATAAGTTAAAAGTTGAAGGGGATCTTCGTCGTGAAGTGAACTTAAACATCAAACGCTTGATGGAAATCGGTTCATACCGTGGAATCCGTCACCGTCGTGGATTACCAACTCGTGGACAAAACACGAAAAATAATGCACGTACTCGTAAAGGCCCTACTAAAACAGTAGCAGGCAAGAAAAAATAATTCCTAAGTGAAGGAGGTTAGAACTTCATGGCAGCAAAAAAAGTTAGTCGTAAACGCCGTGTCAAAAAGAATATAGAATCAGGTGTAGCACATATCCATTCTACATTCAACAATACAATCGTAATGATTACTGATACACATGGTAATGCATTAGCATGGTCATCAGCAGGATCATTAGGCTTTAAAGGAAGCAAAAAATCAACTCCTTTTGCCGCTCAAATGGCTGCAGAAGCCGCAACTAAAGTGGCAATGGAACATGGACTTAAAACTGTAGACGTAACAGTTAAAGGACCTGGTTCTGGACGTGAAGCAGCAATTCGTTCATTACAAGCAACAGGTTTAGAAGTGACTGCAATTCGTGACGTGACTCCAGTTCCTCATAATGGATGCCGCCCTCCAAAACGCCGTCGTGTTTAATGAGCGCCACTCATTCTGAGTTTGAATTAGGAACGTCATTGAACAAGACACTTTTCGTTTTGAAAGGGGTATAGATAAGAATGATTGAATTTGAAAAACCAAGAATCGAAAAAATTGATGAAAATAGAGATTATGGTAAGTTCGTCGTTGAACCATTAGAACGCGGTTACGGAACTACTTTAGGTAACTCTCTACGTCGTATTTTATTGTCTTCTTTACCAGGAGCTGCAATTACGAATATTCAAATCGATGGTGTTTTACACGAATTCTCAACCATTCCAGGTGTACGAGAAGACGTAACACAAATTATTTTGAATATTAAAGGCTTAGCATTGAAATTATATGCTGAAGAAGAGAAAACCCTTGAGATCGATATTACAGGACCCGCTACCGTGACTGCCGGCGATATTATCGTGGACAGTGATGTTGAGATCCTAAATAAAGATTTAGTTATCTGTAGTGTTGCTGAAGGAGCTACTTTCCATGCTCGCTTAACAGTGAAACCTGGTCGTGGCTATGTTCAAGCAGACGAAAACAAAAAAGAAGATATGCCAATCGGTGTACTTCCAGTTGATTCCATCTACACACCCGTTCGTCGTGTTAACTACCAAGTAGAAAATACACGTGTTGGTCGTCGTGATGATTTCGACAAATTAACAATGGAAATATGGACAGATGGTTCAATCATTCCTCAAGAAGCACTAAGTTTAGCTGCGAAAATCATGACTGAGCATTTAGATATCTTTGTAAACCTTACTGACGAAGCGAAAAACGCTGAAATCATGGTGGAAAAAGAAGAAACTCAAAAAGAGAAAATGCTAGAAATGACGATTGAAGAACTTGATTTATCAGTTCGTTCATATAACTGTTTAAAACGTGCAGGTATTAATACTGTACAAGAACTTACAAACAAATCTGAACCAGAAATGATCAAAGTACGTAATTTAGGTCGTAAATCTCTTGAAGAAGTAAAACTTAAATTGCATGATCTAGGATTAGGATTACGTAAGGACGATTAAGACTTTTACGAAGTTTCCAGTCCTGCTTAACAGCAGTGGCTCGTGAGAACAGAAACGAAGGAGGGAACCCAACGTGAGTTACCGTAAATTAGGACGCACATCAAGCCAACGTAAAGCTATGCTACGTGATATTACAACTGATTTAATCATCAACGAACGCATCGTAACTACTGAAGCTCGTGCGAAAGAAGTACGTTCAACTGTAGAAAAAATGATTACTTTAGGTAAACGTGGAGATCTTCATGCACGTCGTCAAGCAGCTACTTTCGTTCGTAATGAAGTTGCTAGTGTTCGTGAAGAAGATGAGTCTATCGTTGTTGAATCAGCTTTACAAAAGCTATTTAACGATTTAGGACCTCGTTTCGCGGAACGCCAAGGTGGTTACACTCGTATCTTGAAGACAGAACCAAGACGCGGCGATGCAGCACCAATGGTAGTTATCGAATTTGTTAAATAATTAATAAACCGATCACTTTATAGATGTTTCTTTTAGAGTGTTATGATGTTGGAGGCGACTCCGAGTCTAGCTCTGCTTTCCCTGCTAAAGATGGCTTTAGCAGGGGAGCACTCATCATATAAAGGTGATTTTTTTTTGCTTTGGGAAAACGCTGTTTTCTCAAAGCTTTTTTGTTTCATAAAAGCATTGCGGAAGCTTTTGCGGTTTGTTATACTGGTTATTAATTGGAATTTTCAGATAATTAAGCATCTGAGTTAGTAGAAGGGGGAATTATATGTCGCAAATGTTTGCTTTTTCGTTGCTGATGGTTATTTTATACATTGGTGATGTAGTTTCTATCAAAACAAAAGCTTGGATTCCATCTGTTTTTGTTTGTGGTGTTTTATTTATTCTTGGTTATTGGACTATTTTTCCACAAAATATTGTGGAAGTGGCAGGGATTCCTACAGTGGTTGCCACTTTATTAATGTATCTGTTGATTACTAATATGGGCACTCTGCTCTCTGTTAAAGAATTGGTTAATCAATGGAAAACGATTGTGATTGCTTTGTCAGGTATTCTGGGCATTATTGCCTTGTTGTTAGCTGTGGGGACTTTTGTTTTTGACTTAAAAACAGTTTTAGTTGCAATCCCGCCGTTAGTAGGAGGTTTAGTTTCTTCATTAGTAATGTCAGAAGCGGCTCAATCAGCTGGTTTAGCCTCACTTTCAGTTTTGGCAATTTTAATTTATGTCATTCAAGGGTTTGCTGGTTATCCCTTAACTTCAATTGTTCTAAAAAAAGAAGGAAAGCGGAAGCTTCAAGAATATCGAGCAGGGACATGGCAGCCGGTTCATGAACAAGAGGGGCAAGAAACAGGAGCAGAACCAGATGTGCCTAAACTATTTGAAAAAGTACCCAAACGATATCATACAGATTATTCACGAATTTTACGTTTAGCCTTAGTTGCCACACTTGCTTATTATGTTTCTGTGTGGACGGCACCGTTTGTGACGATTAGTCCTTTTGTGCTGTGTTTATGTTTTGGCGTGATTGCAACGTCTTTAGGCTTTTTAGAAAAGCAACCATTGCAGAAAGCAAATAGCTTTGGTTTTGCGATTTTAGGGTTAATGCTTTTTGTCTTTGATGGCTTAAAACAAGCCACACCTGAAATGTTGATGGATTTATTTTTACCAATGATTGGGATTATTGTGATTGGTGTTATCGGGATGTACATCTTTTCAGCAATTGTTGGTCGTGTATTAGGTGTGAGTAAAGAGATGGCATTCGCAGTTTCATTGACAGCTTTATATGGCTTTCCAGCCGATTATATTATTACGAATGAAGTGATTCAATCATTGACAGAAGATGAACAAGAACAGGCGGCTTTAACGAGCCATTTAATGCCACCGATGTTAGTGGCAGGTTTCGTAACAGTCACCATTGTTTCGGTTATTTTAGCGGGTATTTTTTCAAGTATTTTATTAAGTTTGTAGAAACGGGGCGTAAGTATGAAAAAAATCAAAGCACTAGTCAAGCAGCATTCACAAGAAATGATTGCTTTTCGACGGGATTTACACCAACATCCAGAATTACAATTTGAAGAATTTCGAACGACAGAAAAAGTCGCGGCAGTTCTTGATCAATTAGGAATTACTTATCGCAAAACAGAACCGACGGGTTTAATTGCTGAAATTGTGGGCGGCAAACCAGGCCGAGTGGTTGCGCTGCGGGCTGATATGGATGCCTTACCTGTACAGGAATTAAATGAAGATTTAGCTTATAAATCTTTAGAAGCTGGCAAGATGCATGCATGTGGGCATGATTCCCATACCGCGATGTTAGTAACAGCGGCTAAAGTATTAAAAGAAATCCAGGAAGAACTTCAGGGAACAGTAAGATTAATTTTTCAACCATCTGAAGAAAATGCGCAAGGTGCTAAAGCAATGGTTGCGCAAGGCGCAATGACCGGTGTTGATGATGTATTTGGCTTACATATCTGGTCACAAATGCCTGTAGGAACCGCTTCGTGTCGAGTGGGCTCAAGTTTCGCATCCGCAGATATTTTTTCTGTTGATTTTAAAGGCCGTGGTGGCCATGGTGCCATGCCAAACGCTTGTATTGATGCGGCAGTCATAGCTTCTTCTTTCGTGATGAATCTGCAAACGATTGTTTCTCGGGAGACAGATCCTTTAGATCCAGTAGTTGTCACGATTGGACGGATGGATGTGGGGACCCGTTTTAATGTGATTGCTGAGAATGCACGTTTAGAAGGAACGGTTCGTTGCTTTAGTGTAGCAACGCGTAATCGAGTAGAACAGGCGCTACAACGCTATGCGGAACAAACAGCCGCTATTTACGGTGGGACGGCTTCGTTAGATTATCAATATGGGACGTTGCCAGTGATTAATGATGAGCAGGATGCCTTGTTTGCCCAAACACTAATTAAGGAAAATTTTGGTGAAGCGGCCTTAAGACAAGAAGAGCCGACAACTGGTGGCGAAGACTTCAGTTATTATACTGAACATGCTTCTGGTTGTTTTGCCTTAGTGGGAAGTGGTAATCCAGAGAAAGATACGGAGTGGGCACATCACCATGGTCGTTTTAATATTGATGAAGATGCGATGGCAATGGGTGCTGAGTTATATGCCCAATATGCGTTTGAATATTTGAAGACACATTTTTAAAAGAAAATCAGTAACTTCTTGTTTTATGAGAACAAGAAGTTATTTTTATGAAAAATAGACCTGTCAAGACAGATAAGAGCTCCCATAATGACCGTTCTTTTGGTATAATAAAAAATAGTGTGAAGAATCAGAACAGATGATTGAAAAAACGCTACTTTTTTGGTAGTGTTAGAAAGAATAAATAGATTGAGGGAGTATGCGATGCAACCAATCATTGAACTAAATAATATCCAATTTAATTATCAACCAGAAGATGCTTCTCCCGCTTTAAAAGATGTGTCTTTTTCCATTCAACAAGGCGAATGGGTCGCTATTATTGGCCATAATGGTTCTGGTAAATCAACGTTAGCCAAAACGATCAATGGGCTGTTACTGCCAGCTGCTGGGACTATCAAAGTTGGCGGCAAAGAATTAAATGAAGCAAACGTCTGGGATATCCGGCGTATGGTAGGAATGGTTTTTCAGAATCCAGATAACCAATTTGTCGGTTCAACAGTCGAAGACGATGTGGCTTTTGGTTTAGAAAATCAAGGTATTCCGCGTGATGAAATGGTCGAACGTGTTCACGATGCATTAGAACGGGTTCGTATGTTAGATTTTGCCAAGCGAGAACCTGCTCGGCTATCTGGCGGCCAAAAACAACGAGTAGCTATCGCTGGTGTGGTTGCTTTGCGACCAGATATTATTATTTTAGACGAAGCGACAAGTATGTTAGATCCAGAAGGTCGTGCAGAAGTAATTGCTACCATTCAAAAGATTAAAGAAGAAAGTAATTTAACAGTTATTTCTATTACCCACGATATTGATGAAGCGGCTAATGCGAATCGTATTTTAGTGATGCGCCAAGGACAATTGACAAACGAAGGAACACCAGAAAAGATTTTTTCTGCAGGAGAAGCGCTTGTTGAAATGGGCTTGGATTTACCGTTTCCTGAAAAATTAAAAGTAGCTTTGAAAGAGCGTGGCGTTGTTGTGCCAACGAATTATTTAACAGAAGAAGGGATGGTGGATTGGTTATGGACATCCGTTTTAAACAAGTAGATTTTACTTACCAACCCAATACTCCTTTTGAGCAACGGGCATTATTCGATATTAATTTAACGATTCAAGACGGCTCTTATACAGCGATTGTCGGACATACTGGCAGTGGCAAATCAACGCTATTACAACATTTAAATGCTTTGGTGAAACCAACTAAAGGCCAAGTAACAATTGGAGAGCGTGTAATTACGCCAGAAACTGATAATAAGAATTTAAAACCAATTCGTAAAAAAGTTGGGATCGTTTTTCAATTTCCAGAAGCACAATTGTTTGAAGAAACAGTGGAGCGAGACATCGCTTTCGGACCGAAAAACTTTGGTGTTTCAGACGAAGAAGCGAAAAAATTAGCTAAGAAAATGCTTGATTTAGTCGGCTTAGATGAAAAATACTTACAACATTCTCCGTTTGAGTTATCAGGTGGTCAAATGCGCCGTGTCGCAATTGCTGGTGTGCTAGCGATGGAACCAGAAGTCTTAGTATTAGACGAACCGACTGCTGGTTTGGATCCTAAGGGTCGTAAAGAAATGATGGAGATGTTTAGTCGTCTGCATAAGGAACATAATATGACCATCGTTTTAGTGACACATTTGATGGATGACGTGGCTAATTACGCAGATCACGTGATTGTTTTAGAAAAAGGACAAATCGTCCGAGCGGGAGCACCACAAGAAGTGTTTCAAGAGACACAATGGCTGAAAGAAAAACAATTAGGCGTGCCAACTGCAGCCGAATTTGCTGAAAAATTAGTGGCAAAAGGCTTTTCTTTTGAGCAATTACCATTAACGGCCGATCAATTAGCCGATCAGCTTCTGAAAAAAATGCAGGAAGCAGGTGAGGCAAAATGATGAATAAATTGATTTTTGGGCGTTATATTCCAGGTGATTCTTTTATCCATCGTTTAGATCCGCGTGCAAAATTATTAGCTAGTTTTTATTTTATTGGAATTATCTTTTTAGCAAATAATTGGCAGAGTTATGTTTTAATAGCAGCCTTTACTGCTTTTGCTATTTCATTATCAAAAATCAGCGCCCGCTTCTTTATCCGCGGTGTTCGGCCATTATTATGGCTAATTCTGTTTACTGTGGCTCTTCAAACCTTGTTTACACAAGGGGGGGAAGTGTACTTTCAGTGGGGAATTATTTCCATAACCCAGTTTGGTGTGACGAATGGGCTATTTATTTTCTGTCGTTTTGTTTTAATTATTTTCATGTCAACGTTATTAACTTTAACGACGGCACCATTAGAGTTATCAGATGCGATTGAATATTTGCTACGCCCACTTCATGTAGTGAAATTTCCAGTTCATGAAGTTTCATTGATGTTATCAATTGCCTTACGTTTTGTCCCAACATTAATGGATGAAACGGAAAAGATTATGAATGCTCAACGTGCCCGTGGTGTTGATTTTGGTGAAGGAAACTTACTTCAAAAAATGAAAGCTATTGTTCCACTTTTGATTCCGCTTTTCGTAAGTAGTTTTAATCGTGCGGAAGACTTAGCGACTGCCATGGAAGCAAGAGGTTATCAAGGTGGTGAAGGACGGACAAAATACCGCATTCTTCATTGGCACCTACGAGATACAATAGTAATGTTTGGCTTTGTCTTGTTAACCATTGGCTTATTTGTATTAAGAACTTAGAAAAGGTGAAGAAAAATTATGCCCCGCTATAAAGCAATCATTGCCTATGATGGCACTCATTTTCATGGCTTTCAAAAGCAGCCTAATGAGCGTACCGTTCAAGAAGAAATAGAAAAAACGTTAGCACGCATGAATAACGGACACTCCGTGACGGTTTTTGGTTCAGGACGAACAGATGCAGGGGTTCATGCAATGGGCCAAGTGATTCACTTTGATTATCCGCAGGAACGTCCGTTGGAAAAAATGCGCTTTGCGTTAGACACACAAACACCAGAAGACATTGCTGTGCGCAGCGTGGAACGTGTTTCGGAAGACTTTCATGCACGTTATCACGTGATCGAAAAAACCTATCAATTTAAAGTGGATATTGGCAAACCGCGAAGTCCATTTCGACGTTTTTATGCTAGTTATTTTCCGTATCCCATTGATCTCGAAAAAATCCAACAAGCTTTGCCTGATTTATTAGGTACCCATGATTTTACCTCTTTCTGTGCCTCAGGAAGTTCAGTAGAAGATAAAGTCCGAACCATTCATGAAGCCAGTGTTCATGTCAATGAAACGGGGAATGAATTAACATTCACTTTTCGGGGCGATGGTTTCTTGTACAAAATGATTCGGATTTTAGTTGGTACGCTATTGAAAATCGGCAATGGGCGGCTGGAACCAACCGCGATTCCAGCAATTATCGCAGCCAAAGATCGAAATTTAGCAGGTCCGACTGCTCATCCAGAAGGATTGTATTTAGCAGAAGTGAAATATGAAAACTAAAAAGACGCAGACCTTACAAGAAAAGGTCTGCGTCTTTTTAGTTGCAAAATTCAGATGTATTTAACAGCTGTTCCGTAAGCCACGACAGATTGCATGTCTGTGCCAATTGTGCCAGAATCAAAACGCATCATCACAACGGCATCTGCACCTAATTTAGAGGCTTCTGCTTTTAAACGTTCGATTGCTTGGTCGCGTGCTTCTCGTTGCATATCAGTGTAACCTTTGATTTCACCGCCAACTACGCTTTTTAGTCCAGCACCTAAATCTTTAAACATATTTTTAGAACGTGTGGTTAACCCGAAAACTTCTCCAATAATTTCATATTCTTGACCGCTAATTCTCTCGGTTGTTGTAACTAACATGGGCAATTTCCTCCAGTACTTGTTGGTAACTTCAATTTACCATAGTCAAGAGTTTGGTACAACGAATATACATAAAAACGACACTAGAAAAGATGCGCTTCCGCATTTTTTCTAGTGTCGTTTTGGTAAGAATTAATCAAGAATAGGATCTTTTTTAGAAATCATGACCCAAACCCAACTAATTAGAAAAGCAACCGTTGCTGGAACGACCCAGCCCATGCCAATAGTGAACAATGGTAAGTATTGGCCGGCTTTTTCTAAAAGCGTTGTTACAAACGCCGTATCTTTGATAAAGGCAGGCGCGCTATTTAATGCATCTAAAACAGCAGCAATCAATGTGATATAGGTCGTTGCTTGATAGACTTCCCGTCGATGTTTGAAAATAGGACTGATGATTACCAAAAGCATTAAAGTAATCGCCAATGGATAAAGGAACATCAAGACTGGAACAGCAAATTGAATGATGTTGGTTAAGCCGACATTTGCAAAAATAGCTGGTAAAATAACAACAATTGCCAAGAATTTTTGATAGGAAACTTTCGGAAACATTTCTTCAAAAGTCTCAGAAAAGGCTGTGCTTAAGCCGATACCGGTTTTTAAACAAGCAAGAACTACGATAAAAGCCAGTAAAATACTCCCTGGTAGGCCTAAATAGTAATTAGCAATTTGGGCTAAGGCAATCCCGCCGTTTTCACTGATTGGAAAAGCCCCGATACTCATTGTTCCCATATAAGCAAGTAAGGTATAGATAATCCCCATCAATACAACACTGAAAGCACCTGATTTAATCATTCCTTTAGCGATATCTCCTGGTTTTTCGACGCCCATATTTCGTAAAGTGGAAACGACAACAATCCCAAAAGCTAATGAAGCTAAAGCATCCAACGTATTATAACCTTCTGTAAATCCTTTAAAGAAAGGACTTGAAATATAATTTTCACCAACAGCGGCACTGGCCACATGACCTAATGGTTTTACAAAGGCTAAAACAATCAAAATTCCTAGCAATGCTAAAAATAACGGATTTAAAAATTTACCCACATAATCTAAGATTTTACTTGGCTTTCTAGAGAAGAGCCAAACGGCTAAGAAAAATAATGCGGAAAAGCCAGCAAGAACCAGCCATTGCAAGTCTTTAGGAACAAATGGTGCAAGACCAATCTCAAAAGAAGTAGTTGCTAACCTTGGTAAAGCAAAGAAAGGACCAATCGTTAAATATAATAGTAAGGTAAAAATAAGAGCATAACGACGATTAATCCGAGAAGCTAAGTCAAAAACACCTGAACTTTTAGAAACACCCATAGCAATGACACCAAGAAAAGGTAAGCCAATTCCAGTGGCTAAGAAGCCCAAGTTTGCTAAAAAGACGGAAGCCCCCGCTTCTTGTCCCATATGTACAGGGAAAATTAAATTTCCAGCACCGAAAAACAAACCGAATAACATTGAACCAACGTATAGATAATCACGCCAAACTAACTTTTTTTGCATAGATTCACACTCCTTAATATTGTCTTATTATTTAAAATAACAGAAGAAGAAACAGAGAGCAACCAGTTTTTATAGAAAACATTGGTTTTCTTATTTTTCTATGAAATAAGCATACTGATAATCATCACAATAGTGTCCATTTATATAAAATTCTTCTTTAAAATGTGCTTCCTGCACAAAACCATGTTTTTCATAGAATCGAATGGCTTCTTGATTGGTAGCCATTACTCGCAAACTCAGCTTATGAATCCCGCTTATCTCAGCCATATCTTTGATATACGACAACAAAGAACCACCAATCCCTTGACCTTGGAAATCTGGCGAAACGCCAATACTTAGTAGCCATTGCTTTTGATGAGCTGCTAACGAAGTGGGCGGATGGACTTCAATAAATCCAGCAAGTTGTTGTCCGCTGATGGCAACGAAAATCGTTTCATCCTTCATTTTTTCCTGATATGCCGCAAGCGAGAGTGGTTGTATCTCGGCAGGGGTATTCTTTTTTGTCCAAATGATTTGATCCAAGGCATGTAATGCGGGCCAATCGGCTTCGGCAACTAAGCGAATAGTGAGTGAGGTAGACAAGATAATAGGGCTCCTTTTTCTGAAATTTTAAAATATAAAAAGACTATAGCATTTATTGTCTGAAAATTCAAATACTTTTAAAACGAAAAGAAAAATGGCTGCACCTTTTCGAGAAAATCAAAATATGCTACCATAGCTACCAGAGGATAGATGGTAAAAAAGAATCTATCTAAATGGAGGGTATGTTTGTGAAAAAAATGGCAGTATATTGTGGCGCCAGTCTGGGGAATGAGCCAATCTATCAGCAAGCTGCAGTAGCGTTAGCCGCTTGGATGAAAGAAAATCACTATGATCTAGTTTATGGCGGTGGCAATGTTGGTCTAATGGGTACGGTGGCTGACACGCTTTTAGCAGAAGGTGGAGAGGTAATTGGTGTCATGCCCACTTTTTTAATGGAACGAGAGATTGCACATAATGGCATTACAAAGATGCATACAGTCAGTGATATGCATGCGCGTAAGAAAAAGATGATTGAATTGGCAGATGTGTATTTAGCTTTACCCGGTGGTCCCGGCACGCTAGAAGAAATTAGCGAGGTGATCTCTTGGGGCCGAGTCGGTGAACATATGAACCCTTGTATTTTATACAACGTGAATGGTTACTATGATTTATTAGCTGCTTTTTTTGATAAAATGGTAGAAACTAATTTCTTAACAGCGGCGGATCGAGCTAAAATTTTCATTTCAGATTCCTTAGAAGAAATTGGTGCATTTATTGATTCCTATGAACCGCCAATGATTCGTCAATACAAAAAATAACAAAAGAGGCAGTCACTCTAATCAGAATGACTGCCTCTTTTTTACTAGTTTTTCGTTAAAATCCGATGTAAGAACTCTTTTGTCCGAGCTTCTTTTGGATGGACAAAAATATCTTCAGCGGTCCCTTCTTCGGCAATGACACCTTTATCCATGAAAATAACACGATCGGATACGTCCCGCGCAAATTCCATTTCATGTGTTACAATCACCATTGTTAGCCCTGTATGGGCAAGATTTTTCATCGTTTTTAGCACTTCGCCAACCATTTCAGGATCCAATGCAGAAGTTGGTTCATCGAAAAGTAAAACATCTGGATCCATTGATAATGCTCGAGCAATGGCTACCCGTTGCTTTTGTCCACCAGATAATTGAGCAGGTTTGGCATCAATAAAACGAGCCATGCCAACTTTTTCTAAATTTTCTAAGGCAATTTTTTTGGCTTCTTCTTTGTTTCTTTTTAGGACAGTCATCTGACCAGAAGTACAGTTTTCTAAGACATTCATGTTATTAAATAAATTGAATGATTGGAAAACCATGCCTAAATGGGTCCGATATTTGGGCAAACTATAACCACGTTCTAAAACATTTTTACCATTATAGATGATTTTACCATCTGTTGGTTTTTCTAACAAATTAATACAACGTAATAACGTTGATTTACCAGAACCAGAAGAACCGATAATGGTGACAACTTCTCCTTTATTGACGTTCATATTGATATCTTTTAATACTTCGTTTTCGCCAAAGCTTTTTCGTAAATGTTCAATTTCAATAATTGCACTCATCTGTTTGCCTCCTAGCTTTCTTTTCCTTCTTCAGTTAATTCTTCTACTTTAACGTAAGCAGAAGGGCCATCCATTTTACGTTCCACAACACGTAAGATTCGTGTGATCACAAAAGTCATTACCAAGTACATGATGCCGACAATTGTAAAGGTTTGGAAGAACTGGAAGTTTGCGCCAGAAGCAGCATTCCCTTGGAAGAATAAATCTGCAACACCGATAACACTTAACACGGCCGTATCTTTGATATTAATGACAAATTCATTCCCTGTTGCAGGTAAAATATTACGTAATACTTGGGGAATAACGACTTTACGCATTGTTTGTCCATGGGTCATCCCGATCGCTTGTGCTGCCTCGAATTGTCCTTTATCTACTGCGAAAATACCTCCGCGAACAATTTCAGACATATAGGCACCAGTATTCACAGAAACGATAAATAATGCGGCCACTGTTCGGTCTAAAGAGATGCCAAAAGCTAGAGCTAAACCATAGAAAATAACCATTGCTTGAACCATCATTGGTGTACCACGGAAAACTTCAATATAAATAGAAAGAATTAAATTTCCTAATTTTTGGAAGAAACGAGCGACTGGGTTTTCAGAATCTGGAATTGTACGGAAGACACCAATTAGTAAACCAAGGGTTGTTCCGACAACTGTCCCAATTAACGCGATAAATAGCGTTAAACCAGCACCACGTAAAAACATGTCGCCATATTGATTCCAAATATTTTTGAAATCGTTAATAAGTCCTGTTTTTTGTTCATCACTATCTGTTGCTGCAGGTTGATCCTTGATTGCTTGGTCCATAATTTTTGTCCGTTCATCTTGAGAAATACCTGCTAAAATTTTGTTTACTTTTTCAATGTCAGGATCGCCTTTACGCATGCCGACTGCTACTTGTGAGTCTTCAGCGCTAGCATCAAAGCCATTTTCTTTTGGAAATTCTAACATTTTTAATTCTTTATTGACACTAGTTGCTGTTATGCCTTCAGGGCGTTCACTAACATACCCATCAATCATGCCAGAAGCAAGTGCTGTTCGCATAGCCGAAAAGTTATCCATTGCTTGCTGTTTATTGACATTTGGAATTTGATCAATTAATCCGTAGTGGAATGTATTTAGTTGAGCCGTAATTTTAGCATCAGCTAAATCTTTCAAGCTTTTTGCATTAGCGTATTTGCCATCTTTTTTTACAATTACGACAAATTGTGATTCATAATAAGGGTTTGTAAAAGCAATTTCTTTTTTTCGTTCAGCGGTTGGGCTCATTCCGGCGATAATGGCATCAATTTTTCCAGATTGTAAGGCGGGCGCCAAGCCATCCCATTTGGTTTGGACGATTACTAATTTACGACCTAAACCATCGGCAATTTTTTTAGAAATTTGAACATCATAGCCGCCTGCATAAGAGTTGCCTTGAATAGGCACTGCGCCATGTGCGTCATTTTTCTGTGACCAGTTAAAAGGGGCGTAGCCAGCTTCCATGCCGACACGAAATTCACCATTTTCCTCCGCCGAAGCGTTGGTTGTCATGCCAAGTAACGAAAATAGCGTGACAAGTAGTAGACTGAATGAAAAAACTTTTTTGTTCATCTTTTTCTCTCCTTTAAATTTCTTGTCTGATTGATCGTTTTGTCTTTTTTCAATCAACAAGCTTTGATAATCAGCTGAGCAAAAGCGATTCTGTCTTTTTAAAGGAGAATACTTCTGTCACAACCTATTTTTGAATACAAAAAAACAACCAAACAGATGTAAGGTTGCTAGGTAATGTCGAAAAAAATTCCTCAACGAAACATAGCACAACTTAGCATCACTACTAAGACAGTCCGCAAGCTCTTAACTTACGTCCCAACACACAACAGAAGAGGCTCCGTTATGCATTTCGGCGATTGATCCTAAACTTGCTTCCCAGTGTCCTCTCACTCCACAAGCGTAATAAAAACCGCGACCTCTACCTCTTTTTTGAGGCACTATTCAGTTATTAAATTCAGTTATTAATTTTAGGATAAATCCAGAAGAAAGTCAATATGTTCCAGCAAAGGAATTTATCAAGAGGACACAAACACCATGAAATTAGCGTAACATTTTCCCTACGAAATAGAAACTAATACGAAAAAAGCAACCATTCCTAAAGGAACAGTTGCTTTTTACTTAAGCTTTGACAGCTTTTGGTTCACGACCTAAAATAGCTTGAAGAACAGTCAATACACCTAAAGAAGCTAAAATTGTATAAATTAGACTTGAGTAAGTTAAGATACCGAAATCCCAAGTTTTGTAAACTAATAAAA
Organism: Enterococcus sp. DIV0236; assembly: GCF_050558525.1. Lineage (NCBI taxonomy): Bacteria > Bacillati > Bacillota > Bacilli > Lactobacillales > Enterococcaceae > Enterococcus > Enterococcus sp. DIV0236. The sequence continues at coordinate 189,856 of NZ_CP187891.1, forward strand.
CAATTGCTAAGGCGATAATAGCGATAACGTTGAAGAACGCAAAAGCCCAAAGATTTCCGTTTTCTTTACGAGAAAGATAAAAAACAGAGAACCAAATGCTTAAAACGCCCCAAGCGATGCAGGCAATAATTGCAGCCCAATAAATAATAAATGCGACCATTGTTGTTTCACCTCACTTTTACTCATGCATATTTTACCACGAGTTGAGAAATTTGTCACAAACTCTTTCAAGATAAATCAATATATAGGTAAGAAGTTTTCAAAAAGTGGAAAAACTTTTGGTGCTAATGTTAAAATACGTTATAATATAGAAGATTAGGAGCTGAATCGATATGCAAGATATCACGCAAGCTGAGGCAATTCATTGGTTGGCAACCCAACAAAAAATCACATTTTTAACAGGTGCGGGTATCTCGACAGCCTCAGGTGTGCCAGATTATCGTTCCTTAAAAGGTGTCTATCAAGGAATCCAGCAACCGGAATACTTATTGAGCCGGACTTGCTTAAAAACAGAGCCAGAAAAGTTTTATCAATTCGTTAAAACGCTCTATCATCCAGACGCACAACCTAATATCATTCACCAGAAAATGGCCCAATTAGAGCAAATGAAACGGGGAAAAATTGTTTCACAAAATATTGATGGGCTTCATCGAAAAGCAGGTAGCCAAGAAGTGGTGGACTTTCATGGTAATTTATATGAATGTTATTGCCAAACTTGTGGTGCAACGGTTCCTTGGCAAGACTATTTGCTTAGTGATCGGCACGCTGATTGTCATGGACAAATCCGTCCAGCTATTACTTTGTATGAAGAAGGACTATCCGAAGAGGCAATTGAAAAAGCCATTCAGGCCGTTGCTTCTGCCGACTTAATCGTGATTGTCGGCACGAGTTTTCAAGTGCATCCATTTTGTGATTTGATTCATTATAAACAACCAACGGCAACTATTTTAGCCATTAATCAAACGCCGCTATTTTTACAACAACCTTATTATTTTTTAGAAGCGAAAGCCGAAACGATATTTGCAGAATTAACGATAAAGGAGTAACGGAATGGAAGAATTTAAATCAGAAAAAGAAAAAATGATCGCAGGTGCACTATATTTTGCCTCAGATCCTGAATTAGTGGCTGATCGCAAAAAAGCCCGTGAACAAATGGCGTTAATTAACCAACAACCAGACACTTATATTCGTCGTCAATTAATAGAAGAAACGTTTGGAAAAGTGGGTGTCGGGACGTACATCGAACCGATGATTCAATTTGATTATGGCTACAACATTTCTGTGGGAAAAAATTTCTATGCCAATTTTAATAACGTTTTTTTAGATGTTTGTCCAATCGAAATTGGCGATAACTGTATGTTTGGACCCAATGTGCAACTTTATACAGCCGAGCATCCATTACAAGCGGCCAAGCGTAATAGCGGAATGGAATCAGGGAAACGAATTATCATTGGCAACAATGTTTGGATTGGCGGTGGAGCGATTGTCCTTCCTGGCGTAACATTAGGCGATAATGTAGTGGTGGCAGCAGGTGCTGTTGTGACCAAATCGTTTCCAGAAAACTGTGTGATCGCAGGTAATCCAGCACGGATAATTAAAGAATTGACTGAAGATGACGCCCCAACAACTTCTTTAGAACAACAACGAGCAAAGATTAACCAAATCGATAAGGAACTGGTCCGTTTATTAGAACAGCGGATGGACGTCGTCGCAGAGATTGCTGCAGTGAAAAAGAAAGCAGGTCATGCGGTTTTTGATTCTGAAAGAGAACAACAAGTATTAGAAACTATTCTGAATCATGTTGAAAATGCCGAGTATGAAGAAACATTATCTGAGACTTTCCAGGGAATTATGGACGCCTCTAAACGTTTCCAAGAAAAACATTTAGGAGAGTGAGGCGAAGGTCGTGGATGGAGAAATCAGAAGAAGAGAGATTGTTAAAAGATTAAGAGAGACCGAAAAGCCAATTAGTGCCACTCGTTTTGCAAAAGCTTTTGATGTCAGCAGACAAATTATTGTAGGAGATGTCGCTCTATTACGGGCGACAGGGGTCGAAATTGTCGCAACAGCTCGAGGGTATATGTTGGAACAACCTTTAGAAGGAATTGAACGGAAAATTGCTTGTCAACATACACCTGAACAAACGAGAGAAGAATTGTCAGTCATTGTTGCCAAAGGTGGAGAAGTGGTAGATGTGAGTATTGCACATCCGCTTTATGGGGAATTAATCGGCAGTTTGCGCATTCAATCAGAGAAAGATATTGATAAATTTATGGACAAGTATCAAAAAGAGCATGCTACATTACTATCAGTTTTAACAGGAGGCGTCCATCTGCATACTATTCGCTGTGCAGACGAAGAAACTTTCCAAGAAATCAAAGAGGCGCTTCGAAAAAAAAGTATTTTGTTTGAAGGATAACGAGAAAAAGAGAGGACATTGATGTTTATTCAAGCCCTTTCTTTTTTTTCTTAGAAAATTACCAAAAAAAGATAGAAGAATTTGTGAATTTTCTTCTATTTTTTTAACTTTTTGCTAGAAATTTTTTATGAAACAGTATACTATTAAAAAAGGAGCCATTTAAACAATAACTATGTCAATTATTATGTTGGTACATAAAAATAAATGGAGAAAAATAAAAAAGGAGAATGAGTATGAAAAAACAATTTGCCCTGTTCTCTACCTTATTACTTTTAGGTTCATCAATGCCAGTAGGTGCATTTGCAGAAGGTAATAACTTGGTAGCTGAAAATAGTTCTGTTGCAGAAACAACCGCAGAAGCAACAACTGCTGAAGACACTGAAACGACAGCGACTAGTGAAACAACAGAAGCGACAGAAGAAACAACAACTGAAACAGAAAGTTCAACCGAATCAAGTGAATCTGCAACCACGGAGTCCACGGAAACGTCAGGAACCGAAACGACAGATTCCACAACGGATTCAACATCCACAAGTACGACAGAATCGACTACTGACTCCACCTCAACGAGTACAACAGAGTCAACCACAGATTCTACGTCAACAAGTACAACTGAATCAAGTACCACGCCGACGACCACACCAAGTTCTTCTAAAGAACAGCCAAAACCTGGCACGAGTACTTCTGAATCAAAACAGCCGGCGAAACCAGTGACACCAACAGCGCCAGCTGAAAAGCCAGTAGAACAACCAGCAGCGTCAACACCGCAGCCCGAAATAGTCCCACCAGTTACAAATGAAACGGTTGGGTTAGTGGAAGACGATGAGACGTTTACGGTCAGCAAAACGAAGAAGACAGAAGAGTTTATTCAAGAAATCGGGGAATCTGCTCGGAAAGTGGCCAAGGACAAAAACTTATATGCTAGTGTGATGATTGCTCAAGCAATTTTAGAAAGTGGCAGCGGCAATAGTAAATTAAGCCAGAAACCAAACTACAATCTGTTTGGTATTAAAGGCGATTACAAAGGTCAATCTGTTTCTTTTATTACCTATGAAGACAATGGTTTCGGTAACCTATACACAGTAGAAGCAAAATTCCGTCAATATCCAACGTATAAAGAATCAATGGAAGATTATGCGAAATTATTGAAAAATGGTTTAGATTCCAATAAAGATTTCTATCATGGTGTCTGGAAAACGGAAGCCAAATCATACAAAGAAGCGACACGTTTCCTAACAGGAAAATACGCAACGGACAAAGATTACCATAAGAAATTAAATGCGTTAATTAAAACATACGATTTAACTTATTATGATAAAGAAAAAGCAACCGTTGAACCAATGGAATCAAATTTCCCAGCCTATAATGGCAAAAACTATGACACCTTTAATAGTTATGCTTGGGGCAACTGTACACAATATGTCTACAACCGTATTACGCAATTAGGTAAACGTGTGGACTTAACAATGGGGAATGGTCAAGATTGGGGCGAAACAGGTCGTGCACGCGGGTACAAAGTAAGTCGTACACCAAAAGCAGGCGCAGCGGTTTCCTTCCCAGCTGGCGTTTTAGGCGCAGACAATACTTATGGTCATGTCGCATTTGTGGAAAAAGTCTTTAAAGACGGTAGCATCTTAATTTCTGAAATGAACGTGAAGGGATTAAACGTTGTTTCGACACGTACAATCTCAGCCGATGAAACACATTTAATGAACTATATCGTTCCAAAAGATAAATAAAAAAATCAGCTCTTTGTCAATAAGAACAAATGAGTTGGAAAAATCAAAGCTAGCACTGAAGAAGCAATTTTAATTCTTCAGTGCTAGCTTTTTTTGTGGCAAAAGTTCTCTCCAATAAAGTTTAATACATTCAGATATTGCCAGGAGGCTTCAGGTCGGGATGAGTTAGCAACAGTCGCTGAGAGCTATATTTTTTTTAGGTAGAATCATTTACTTTTAGGTGGAAGATGTCTTATAATTGTAAGCGGATACAAAAATAAAAAAAGAGGTGGGTAAATGAGTAAAAAAGAAATAAATCAAGTAGTTGCCAGTAGCTATCAATTGTATATTAATGGAGAGTGGACAACAGGTAGTGGTAACAAAATGATTGCTAGTTACAATCCTAGTAATGGCGAAAAATTAGCAGAATTTGTTGATGCCACAAATGCAGATGTGGATCGAGCTGTAGAAGCAGCTCAAGAAGCGTTTCAGACATGGAAAGATGTTGACGTTGTAACAAGAAGCAATCTTTTGTTGAAAATTGCTGATTTGATTGAAGAAAATCAAGAACATTTGGCTATGGTGGAGACTTTAGATAATGGAAAACCGCTTCGGGAAACGCAATCGATTGATGTTCCTGCCAGTGCAGACCATTTTCGGTATTTTGCTAGTGTGATTCGTGGAGAAGAAGGATCTGTCAAAGAATTTGATAAGGATACGTTATCCATTGTTGTGAAAGAACCCATCGGTGTTGTGGGTCAAATTATTCCGTGGAATTTCCCCTTATTAATGGGTGCTTGGAAATTAGCACCAGCGTTGGCAGCAGGTAACACGGTTGTGATTCATCCGTCCTCGAGCACATCATTAAGTCTGTTGGAATTGTTTAAAATTTTTGATCAAGTCTTGCCGAAAGGAGTAGTGAATTTAATCACCGGTCGTGGTTCTGATTCAGGAAATTATATGTTGGCACATCCAGGGTTTGATAAGCTAGCTTTTACAGGCTCAACAGAGGTGGGGTACACTGTCGCTAAAGCGGCGGCCGACCGCCTAATTCCAGCCACTTTAGAACTTGGCGGAAAATCAGCCAACATTATTTTTGAAGATGCCAATTGGGAACGTGCATTAGAAGGCGTGCAGTTAGGGATTTTATTCAATCAAGGGCAAGTTTGTTGTGCTGGGTCTCGTGTGTTCGTTCAGTCAGGTATTTATGATCAATTTGTAGAAGCTTTAAAGGAAAAGTTTGAACAAGTGAACGTTGGTTTCCCGTGGGAAAAAGATGTTGAAATGGGCGCTCAGATCAATGAGCATCAATTGGAAGAAATTTTAAAATATGTCGAAATTGGTGTGAAGGAAGGAGCTACGCTGATTACTGGTGGGCAACGTTTAACAGAAAATGGGCTAGACAAGGGGGCGTTTTTAGCACCTACGTTATTAGCGAATGGTACGAATACAATGTGTGTGGCCCAAGAAGAAATCTTTGGTCCTGTTGCAACAGTGATTAAATTTGAAACGGAAGAAGAAGTCATTCGTTTAGCTAATGATTCTGAATATGGTCTAGGTGGTGCGGTCTTTTCTCAAGATATCAATGTGGCATTACGGGTTGCTCGTGGTGTACGGACAGGTCGGATGTGGGTCAACACATACAATCAATTGCCTGCGGGCGCGCCATTTGGCGGTTATAAAAAATCAGGAATTGGTCGAGAAACGCATAAATCAATGCTAGATGCTTATACGCAAATGAAAAATATTTACATTGTGACAAAAGAAGAAGCAGACGGACTGTATTAAGTAGTGTAGTGAATTTTAGATAACAAACTTATTTTTGGCTATTGTTATTTTCGAGCTAAACAAAACAATAATTTTTTGAAAAAGTTGAGTGATGAGTAAAGTAAAACAGATTAAAAGTAAAGCCTGGTGCAAAAATCACTTTGGATTTTTGTACCAGGCTTTAAAGCGGAGTAACAATAGTGGCCACTCTTGGTTGTTTTAAATTTTCGACTATTATAGAAGGAGTTATTTTGCTTCTTCTGCTTCAAATTTAGCAAAAGCTGTTTCAATAACTTCTTTTAATGCAGAAGCAGAAGCTTCCATTTTTTCTTGTTCAGCATCTGTTAATGGAATTTCAATGACTTGTTTAACGCCTTGGCGGTTGATGATCGCTGGTGCACCGATATAAATATCGTTTTGACCATATTCACCTTCTAAATAAACAGATAATGGTAACACAGAGTTTTCATCGTTTAGGATAGCTTTAGTGATACGCGCTAGTGCAACCGCGATTCCATAGAAAGTAGCTCCTTTTTTCTCGATGATTGTGTAAGCAGCGTCGCGTACGTTGAAGAATAAATTAACCATTGCTTCTTCATCGACGTCAGGATTATTTTTCACCCATTCGTAAATTTGTAAGCCAGCGACATTCGCATGTGACCAAACTGGGAATTCTGTATCTCCGTGTTCCCCTAAGATGTAGGCATGGACATTTCGTGCATCAACATCAACTAATTCGGCAATTGCTTGACGGAAACGAGCAGAATCTAGTGAAGTTCCTGAACCGATTACTCGTTCTTTCGGGAAGCCAGAGAATTTCCAAGTTGAATAAGTCAAAATGTCGACTGGGTTTGCGGCAACTAAGAAGATACCGTTGAAACCAGAATCAACAATTGTTGTAACGATTTCTTTATTAATTTTCAAGTTTTTATGAACTAAGTCTAAACGAGTTTCGCCTGGTTTTTGAGGCGCACCAGCTGTTAAGACAACTAAGTCTGCATCATGGCAATCGTCATAAGTAGCAGCATAGATTTTTTTAGGAGAAGTAAATGCTAATGCGTGAGATAAGTCCAACGCGTCTCCTTCAGTTTTTGGTACATTAATATCAATAATCCCAACTTCTTGAGCAATATTCTGAGTTACTAAAGCAAAGGCATAGCTAGAACCTACGGCACCGTCCCCGACTAAAATTACTTTTTGGTGATCTTTATTCCCTGCGGCTGCAGTCATGTGTACCATTCCTTCCTCTACATTCTTTTTCGTGAGCAACGAGTTTTTATTTCCTGTTGCTAAAGTGATAGTAACATGGTTTGTAAAAAATGTCACGAACTTTGATTGTAAAAATGATACAGTTTTCAGACCTGTTTCAAAATGGTAGCTCTTACATGTGCGTAATTTCACTATCTTAAGCATATTTAAATTTCTAAAAAAATTTTTTACATCTTTCTTAATCTTCAAAGACTGCGAGTTTTTTTATTTCTATGGTATAATGAATAAAACTGGGTAGCGCATACGCTTCCCAGCCATTTTGTGTTGGCAAGCTTATAATCCAAGGAGAATGAAAGATGAAAGTAATCGTAGGACTGGGAAATCCCGGTAGTAAATACAAAGAAACAAAACACAACATTGGCTTTATTACGCTAGATGAAATTGCGTATCGGCAAAATGTTTCGTTTAATAATAGTAATTTTGAAGCAGATATTGCAGAGTTTTTTATAGGGACTGAGAAAGTATTGTTAGTGAAACCATTAACATTTATGAATGAATCAGGTCGCTCTGTTGGTCCGTTGTTGACCTACTTTGGGGTAGATGAGGAAGACTTGATTGTTATTTATGATGACTTAGACTTAGAGGTCGGTAAAATTCGTTTACGGCAAAAAGGTAGTGCTGGCGGCCACAATGGGATAAAAAGTCTGATTGCCCATTTAGGAACAAATGTCTTTCCTAGAATTAAAATTGGCATTGGTCGGCCCTCAAAAAATGATACAGTTATCCACCATGTACTAAGTACTTTTCCCAAAGAAACACACGAAGAGATGTTACTTGCTGTAAAAAAAGCAGCCGATGCCGCTTTATATGCATGCGAAGGACATACGTTTGTTGAAACAATGAATCAATTTAATGGAAAATAGCAGAAAGGAGGGCCCTTGTTTGAATATTATCGAACGAATTAGCCAAACAGAAATTGCTAAATCATGGCGCAGTCAACTAATGACAACAGGAACGCGCCAACTAATTACTGGGTTATCAGGCTCTGCTAAAACATTACTGATGGCAGGCGCTTTACAAAAGACGCATCAAAAAATTGTTATTGCGGTCCCAAACCTATACTATGCCAATCAATTAGTAGATGATTTTTTAAATATTTTACCTTCAGAACAAGTTCATCTATTTCCAGTAGATGAAGTGTTATCCGCCGAAATGGCCTTTTCTTCACCAGAAGCGCGCGCAGATCGAGTGAGTGCGTTAAATTTCCTGATGACAGCGAATGCAGGAATCGTGGTCGTACCAGTAGCTGGACTACGAAAGTATTTGCCAACGAAAGAAACGTGGCAAAATGCGCAACTTCATTGGGAAATCGGGACGGAAGTAGAACCTGAAATCCTCGCGCAACGCTTAGTGTTAATGGGCTATGAACGCCAATCGATGGTCGGAAAGCCTGGCGAATTTAGTATTCGCGGAAGCATTGTTGATGTCTATCCGCTAAATGCCGAATACCCTGTTCGGGTGGAACTGTTTGATGTTGAAATTGACTCAATCCGTTATTTTGAAGCGGATACTCAACGCTCATTAGAAAATCTTGAAGAAGTAACGATTTCACCAATGACTGATTTAGTATTCTCAAAGGCAGATATGAATCATGGCATGACGAGGTTACAAGATGCTCTAGAAAAACGTTTAGCGACAGCTAAAGATCAAACGGAGACCGATTTTTTAGAAGAATATTTTGGTCAGTTGCTGTCTTCTTGGGAACAAGGGATTCCTACAGAAAATGCTCACTATTATACAGATTTTCTGTACCAACAAAAAACTACGCTGTTAGATTATTTACCAGAAAATAGTTTGCTTTTTGTGGATGATTATTCTCGTATGATGGAAACAGAGCGAGAAATCGCTAGAGAGGAAGCGGAATGGCAAACCCTGAAAATTGAAGAAATGCGCGTGTTTTCTGAACAAACTTTTGGCGTAGACTTTCATGATCAATTGCGAAAAACTGCACGAAATACGACCTTCTTTTCACTTTTTCAAAAAGGAATGGGGAATCTTCGTTTCCAAGAAGTCCATAATTTCCAATATCGTTCAATGCAACAATTCTTCGGTCAAATGCCGTTGCTAAAAGCGGAAGTGGACCGTTGGCAAAAGCAAAACCAAACGGTTGTTGTTTTTGTTCCTACGAAAGAACGGATTCAAAAAGTCGAAGAGCTATTTCAGGACTTTGACATACCTAGCGTAGTAAGCAATTGGGATCAGTTGTTAGATGGGCATGTCCAAATTGTCCAAGGGGCATTACAAACAGGGTTTGAATTACCTAAAAACAAGCTCGTGGCGATTACGGAAAAAGAAATTTTTCATACAACGACCAAAAAACGGGCACGTCGTCAAACAATCTCTAATGCGGAACGTTTGAAAAGTTATAGCGACTTAAAAACGGGCGATTATGTCGTTCATGCGAATCACGGGATTGGTAAATATATTGGTATGGAAACCTTAGAAGTTGATGGGGTCCATCAAGATTACATGACTATCTTGTACCAAAATGATGACAAGTTATTTATTCCAGTAACACAATTGAACTTGATTCAAAAGTTCGTTGCTTCCGAGTCTAAAACGCCGAAAATTAACAAGCTGGGCGGCAGTGAATGGACGAAAACCAAACGAAAAGTTGCTTCGAAAATTGAAGATATCGCGGATGATTTAATCTTACTTTATGCGACAAGAGAATCGGAAAAAGGCTATGCTTTTCCGCCAGATGATGCGTATCAAAAAGAATTTGAAGAGGCTTTTCCGTATTCTGAAACAGATGATCAATTACGTAGTGCTGCCGAAATTAAACACGACATGGAAAAATCTCGACCAATGGATCGTTTGTTAGTTGGCGATGTAGGGTTTGGTAAAACAGAAGTGGCTTTACGAGCGGCCTTCAAAGCTGTTAGCAACAATAAACAGGTCGCCTTTTTAGTGCCAACAACTATTTTAGCGCAACAACATTACGAAACGATTCAAGAGCGGTTTGAGGGCTTTCCTGTAGAAATTGGTTTATTAAGTCGTTTCCGCACGAAAAAACAGCAAAATGAAACAATAGAAAAAATTAAACATGGACAAGTAGATATTGTGATTGGTACCCATCGTTTATTGTCGCAAGATATTAATTTTAGTGATTTAGGCTTGTTGATTATTGATGAGGAACAACGGTTTGGAGTGAAACATAAAGAACGACTAAAACAATTGCGTTCACAAGTGGATGTCTTGACGTTAACAGCAACGCCAATCCCAAGGACCCTTCATATGTCAATGTTAGGTGTCCGTGATTTATCTGTCATCGAAACCCCACCAGAGAATCGTTATCCGATTCAAACGTATGTCATGGAAAATAATCCTGGGGCGATTCGGGAAGCGATTGAGCGAGAAATGGCCCGAGATGGTCAAGTCTTTTATTTATACAATCGAGTAGATACGATTGAACGAAAAGTTGAAGAGTTACAAGCACTAGTTCCAGACGCACGAATTGCGTATGCACATGGGCAAATGACAGAAGTACAACTGGAGAATACTTTGTTTGATTTTATTGAAGGACAATATGATATATTAGTCACTACAACGATTATTGAAACAGGAGTAGATATTCCTAATGCTAATACCTTGTTTGTAGAAAATGCGGACTACATGGGCTTATCTACGTTGTATCAATTACGTGGTCGTGTGGGGCGTAGCAATCGAGTGGCCTATGCTTATTTTATGTACGAACAGCAAAAAATCCTAAACGAAGTTAGTGAGAAACGTTTAGAAGCAATTAAAGACTTTACGGAATTAGGTTCTGGGTTCAAAATTGCGATGCGTGACCTTTCCATTCGAGGGGCCGGAAACCTTCTTGGTGCCCAACAACATGGCTTCATTGATTCGGTTGGGTTTGATATGTACTCACAGATGTTATCTGAGGCAGTTGCTCGTAAACAAGGAAAAAATATCCAAGACCAAAAAACGTCTGTTGAAATTGATTTGGGCATTGATGCTTATATTCCAGGAACGTACATTACAGACGAACGACAAAAAATTGAAATTTATAAACGGATTCGTCAATTAGAAAATATGGATATGTACGAAGAATTAGAAGCGGACTTGTTAGACCGCTTTGGAGAGTATCCTGACGAAGTGGCGCATTTATTAACCACTGGCCGTATCAAAATGGATGGCGACCGTGCCTTGTTAGAAAGTATTCGTAAACGCGATCAAAAAGTCAAGTTTGTGTTAAGTAAAATTGGCACAAAAACATACTCTGTGGAGCAGTTGTTTGAAGCGTTATCGGCAACCAGCTTAAAAGCGGATCTAGCAGTTGAGAAAGAACAAATGACTATTTCCTTGAAGTTGCCGAAAGATTGTAAAGAAGCTGTTTGGATTCAAGAAATTGCTGCTTTTACAACCGCATTGCGACAAGAAAAATACAAACATTCGCAAGGAACGGATTCCCTTTAAAAGGAGGCCTAGAAGATGGCACAAAAAGAAATGCAACGAATGATGCAAGGTGCCGTTGTGTTAACCATTGCTTCCTTCATTGCAAAAGTGTTGAGTGCGTTTTATCGCGTTCCTTTTCAGAACTTTGTAGGGGATGAAGGATTTTACGTGTATCAGCAAGTTTATCCAATCTATGGGATTGCGATGACATTAGCATTGTCAGGCTTACCGCAATTTATTTCCAAAATTGTTGCTGAACAACCAGATATTCGGAGTCAAAAACAAGTGTTGCGCCAACTATATCCCTATGTGTTATGGTTAGCGATTGCTTGTTGGGCCTTCTTTTTCTTTGGTAGTCAAGAAATTGCTATTAGTATGGGGGATGCTGCACTCCAACCATTAATGGAAGTTGTTTCCTTTACCTTTTTACTCGTTCCAATTCTTTCCTTCTATCGTGGAAATTTTCAAGGTCATTTGTTGATGGTGCCTAGTGGTATTTCACAGGTGATGGAACAGTTTGTGCGTGTCGGGGTTATTCTAGTAGCTGCGTTGTCCTATCATTACTTTGGTGGCTCCATTTACCAAACGGGGACGGTGGCTATGAGTGGTGCGTTGGCTGGCGGTGTCTTAGCGGTACTTGTCTTATGGTACTACAATCGAAAAATTCTTAGTGGAAGTACGGAATACTTGCATCAATGGAAGATTATGCCTCAAACCACAGGACTATTTAAACGTTTAATGATTGAGGGTGGTTTGGTCTCTTTATATAGTGCTTTTCTGATTCTATTTCAATTAATTGATTCCTTTAAAGTAAAAAATGCCCTCATGCTTTTCGGGCTCTCTGATTTAGCTGCGAAAGTGGACAAAGGGGTCTATGATAGAGGACAACCACTAGTTCAATTAGGATTGGTAATTGCTTTAGCTTTAAGCTCGACCTTTTTACCAGGTTTGACAAAATATTTTATGAAAAAAGACCGTCAACAATTTTTACAAGTTGCAAAAATCTTTTTGCGTCTTACCACAACCTTGGCATCGGCAGCTTCGATTGGTCTAATGATGTTATTGCCGTACATGAACTTTACACTTTTTAAAGATTATAAAGGCAACGATGTTTTAGGGGTGTATGTTTTATCCATCGCTTTTATGGCCATTATTCAGGCCTACCAAAGTATTGAACAAAGTCGCAATCGTTTTAAAGGTCCTTTAGTGGCAGCTGGTGTGGGCTTATTAGTGAAATTACTGACAACGGGCTTTTTCACCATTCGTTGGGGAACATTAGGTGCTAGTTGGTCTACTATTCTTGGGTTACTAGCGACGCTATTCGTTTTAGTCCGACAATCGGATGCAGCGATTAATTGTTTTGTTCGAGAACGAAACTTTTTGAAAAAACTGTTGCTTAGTTTAGCAATCATGATGCTGTCATTACTGGTCTATCAAGGAATTATCTCCATCTTGTTCCAAGGTGTGCATCACCGAAGTCAAGCGTTTTTCGTTACAGTTTTAGGTGTTGCAGTGGGTGGTACAGTTTTTATTAGCACCATCATTAAGTTAGAATTATTTACGATACGTGAATGGTTAAGTTTACCGTATGGCGCAAAAATTTTACGGATGAGACAAAAAAAATAAAAGAGGTGAATGTGATGCGGTTAGATAAATTTTTAAAAGTTTCTCGCATTATTAAAAGAAGAACAGTTGCCAAAGAAGTCGCTGATAAAGGTCGGATTCAAATCAACGGAGTCTTAGCCAAATCTTCTAGTACTGTGAAGATTGGTGACCTTGTCAAAATTCAATTTGGGAACAGAATTTTAGAAGTAGAAGTCCTGCAACTGAATGACTCTACGAAAAAAGAAGATGCCACAAAAATGTATGAAATAAAATCAGAAACACGTGTCTCTGAAGAATAAGCAGGTGAGGATGGAGCGCTTGGCAAGTTCATTGAAAAGATGAATATTCCAAGCGCTTCATCCTTTCAGCGTTTTAATGAAACAGACGCGCCGCTTTTGAAAAAAATTAATAAATCAACCACTGTTATTTCAAAAGCAAAGAATATTTTAGAAAAAAGCTTGATTTTCTTTAACTTCTCTGAAATTAACATTAGACAAGGTTCTTAGATGTTGGTATAATAAAACGGACAATCCAAAGCGAGTGGAGCGAGACGATGGGAAAGAATGAAAAAAACTCGAAGAAAGTTGCGGCATTGGAAAATGACTACACGAAAGAACAGTATGTCGAATTCCAAAAACAACAGAAACAATTGATTTTTAGACGCAGACGCTTGGCAGCGATTTTTCTCGTGGCCTTCATTATTTTTGCCTTTTCTGGCATCCAATTGATGAAAGATTATCATCGCTTAGGTGCTTTCAAACAAGAACGAGCAGATGCAATTGCTGAATCCGTAGCAGTTGATAAGAAGGTCAAGGATCTAAAAAAAGACGTTGCTTTGTTAAAAGATGATGATTATGTGGCAAAATTAGCACGTAGCCGTTTCCTTCTCTCAAAAGAAGGCGAACAGATTTATCCCACACCAGAACAAATGAAAAAAACACAGACTTCTGGAGCGGAAGAAAGCAAGAGCAGTTCAGAAAAAAATAGTCAATCACAGTCTTCAACTGAAACAACTAAGTCTTCAGCTGAATAAACTGCAATTATAATTAGGGAAAAAATAGGAGGAACAATTTTTTTATGTCAATCGAAGTAGGAGCTAAATTGCCAGGAAAAGTGTCAGGGATTACTAACTTTGGTGCATTTATTGATTTAGGAGAAGGAAAAACTGGGTTAGTACACATCAGTGAAGTGTCTAATGGATTCGTTAAAGATATTCATGATGTATTAACAGTAGGTGACGAAGTAACAGTGAAAGTAACCTCAGTTGGTGACGACGGCAAAATTGGCTTATCGATCCGTAAAGCACAAGAGCCAGCAGAAGGGCAACAACCAAAACGTGAATTTCAACGTCGTGAAAACAATTATGAGAATCGTGACCGTAATCCACGCGCAGGGGGCAAAAAGCCTTTCAATAAACCACAAGCAAATAACAATAACAATAAACAAGATTTTGACTCATTGATGAGCTCTTTCTTGAAAGATAGTGATGACCGTTTATCTTCATTAAAACGTAATACTGAAGGCAAACGTGGCGGACGTGGCGGACGTCGCGGCTAAGCACAAACAAATAGGGGGACTGGGGATAACGAATGGGTTATTTCTCGGTTCCTCTTTTATTCTAAGGAAGAAAGAAGGGCGAACAATGTTTTGGCAGTTTTATAAACGAGGAAAAGAACAAGGATTTTGGCAACCGCATCAAACAATCGTGGTCGCCGTTTCTGGTGGTGTAGACTCCATGGCCCTTTTGACGTTAATGGAACAGGTGGCAGAAAAAGAACAATTACAATTGGTTATTGCACACGTCAATCATCAATTGCGAGAAGCGTCGGCACAGGAAGCGCAATATCTCGCTACCTATTGTCAGCAGCGAGAGCTGACGTATTATGAAACGCGTTGGGAAGACCCTGAAAAGCAACGGAATTTAGAAGCAAAAGCGCGCACATTTCGTTATGAATTTTTTAAAGAAGTCATGGAAATTGAAGGTGCGGCGGTCTTAATGACGGCACATCATCTAGACGATCAAGCGGAAACGATTTTAATGAAACTGATTCGAGGAACTAATTTTTCCCATTCCGCAGGCATTAAAGAGAGACGTCCTTTTGCGACAGGGGAATTGATTCGTCCGTTACTTATTTATCCAAAAGAAGAATTGTATCAATTTGCACAGCGCCAAGCATTCGTTTATTTTGAGGACGAAACGAACCAAACCAATGAATATTTGAGAAATCGGCTCCGTAATCAGGTTTTGCCGCTATTAAAGCAGGAAAATCCGCAATTCTTAGATCAGATTGCTTCTTTTAGTAATGAACAACGTTTTGCCCAAGAATTTATTCAAGAACAAATTGAGCCTCAATTATCTGAAGCCGTAGAACCGACCAAACAAGGATGGCGCATTCCTTTGAAGAGATTATTAAAAGAAACGCCTGCGTACCAGCACTTCTTTTTAACCGCGTTTTTCCAAAAAACATTAGTGCCGTTAGGGGTTTCGTTAAACCAACGCCAGATGACACAAATTTTAAAAGTTTTGAATGATGAACGCCAACCGCAAGGCTCGGTTATGTTAGAACAGCAATGGCAACTAGCTAAAAGTTATGATTGGCTGTGCTTAGAACAAAAACAGGTTGCACTGCGAGAAGAAGTTACACATTTATTAGTACCTGGCGCGGGGATTTATTTATCGGAAACCGAGTGGCTAGGATTAATTGCGACAGACAAACCGTTTCCTCTTCCTGAAGAGATTAATCAGTGGACGGGTCAGTTGTTAGCGATCCCGTTGACCACAGCCACACCTTTGACCGTTCGTCATCGCCAAAGTGGTGATCGGATTACATTAAAACCAGGGTTTACGAAAAAATTAAGCAGAGTTTTTATTGATCAAAAAGTGCCAAATGAAGCGAGAGAGAGTGCTTGGGTCATTACGGATGAGCAAGAGGAAATCATTTGGGTACCAAAATTTGCAAATTCCTATTTGAGTATTCCTTTAGAAACTGATAAAATACACTACAGACTCCTTTTTAAGACAAAGGAGTAATGCTGAAAGGAGCGCACTATGATAGAAAAAGATATTGAGAAAGTCCTAATCTCCAAAGAAGAAATTCTTGCGAAGTCTGCAGAGCTTGGCAAGCAACTGACAGAAGAATATCAAGGGAAAAATCCTTTAGTGGTCGGTATTTTAAAAGGTGCAGTACCATTTATGGCTGATTTGACTCGTGAAATCAATACTTATTTAGAATTGGACTTTATGGATGTATCTAGCTACGGCAACGCGACAGTTTCTTCAGGCGAAGTAAAAATTGTCAAAGACTTAGACACAAATGTCGAAGGTAGACATATTTTAATCGTAGAAGATATCATCGATAGTGGTCGTACATTAGCGTATTTAGTAGATTTGTTTAGATACCGTAAAGCTGCATCTGTGAAAATTGTTACCTTATTAGATAAACCAGAAGGCCGTGTAGTAGACATTAAAGCTGACTACGTAGGGTTTGATGTGCCCAATGAGTTTGTGGTCGGTTACGGATTAGACTATGCAGAAACGTACCGCAACTTGCCTTATATTGGCGTTTTAAAACCTGAAGTTTACGAATCAAATTAATATCTATCAAGGAATTAATTGTGTTACAATGTAAAGGTCAGGATTGATAAAAGAATAACATGAATTGTAATGATGAGCATAAGGAGGACAGGCATGAACAAAAAGAATAATGGCATGAAAAATGGTTTATACTACGTCTTAGTAGTACTTGCCATGGTCATGGTTGTCTATTTCATTTTTGGAAATAACAACCAACAATCGCCAGACATCGATTACTCAACCTTCCAACAACAATTGGAAGACGGAAAAGTCAAAGACATGACCATTCAACCAACCAATGGGGTTTACCGGATTGAAGGTCAGTATAAAGAAAAACAAGAAGTGAAAGACACAGGTGGTCTGTCATTGTGGGGCTCAACGCAAGCGTCGTCAAAAGGCTTCACAACAACCGTTTTACCTAGTGATACAACCTTAGCTGGCATTCAAGATGCGGCACAAAATAACAAGGTGAAGCTAGTTGTCAAAGAACAATCAACAAGTGGAGCTTGGTTGTCACTGTTGTTTAGTTTCTTACCATTAGTGATTATTTTCTTCTTCTTCTATATGATGATGAGCCAACAAGGCGGTGGCGGTGGCGGCGGTGGCCGTGTGATGAACTTCGGTAAATCAAAAGCCAAAGAAGCCGATAAAAAAGCTAACCGTGTCCGCTTCTCAGATGTAGCTGGTGCGGAAGAAGAAAAACAAGAATTAGTTGAAGTAGTGGAATTCTTAAAAGATCCACGTCGTTTCGCTGAATTAGGCGCACGGATTCCTGCGGGCGTACTATTAGAAGGACCTCCAGGGACTGGTAAAACGTTACTTGCTAAAGCCGTAGCAGGTGAAGCAGGTGTGCCATTTTACTCAATCTCAGGTTCAGATTTCGTTGAAATGTTTGTCGGGGTCGGTGCTAGCCGTGTCCGGGATTTATTTGAAACAGCGAAGAAAAACGCGCCTGCAATTATCTTTATCGATGAAATCGATGCAGTTGGTCGTCAACGTGGTGCTGGTATGGGTGGCGGACACGACGAACGTGAACAAACCCTTAACCAATTATTAGTTGAGATGGATGGTTTTGATGGCAATGAAGGAGTTATCGTAATTGCTGCAACGAACCGTTCAGACGTGTTAGACCCAGCGTTGTTACGTCCAGGTCGTTTTGACCGCCAAATTTTGGTAGGACGTCCAGATGTCAAAGGTCGTGAAGCGATTTTACGTGTTCATGCGAAAAACAAACCGTTAGCTGATGACGTTGATTTGAAAGTTGTTGCACAACAAACACCAGGTTTTGCTGGTGCTGATTTAGAAAATGTCTTAAACGAAGCAGCCTTAGTTGCTGCTCGTCGTAACAAGAAAAAAATTGATGCTTCTGATGTGGATGAAGCTGAAGACCGCGTAATTGCTGGTCCAGCTAAAAAAGATCGCGTGATTAATAAAAAAGAACGCGAAATGGTGGCTTACCATGAAGCGGGACACACAATCGTTGGTTTAGTCTTAAGCCGTGCCCGTGTTGTCCATAAAGTAACAATTATCCCTCGTGGTCGCGCAGGCGGTTATATGATTGCTTTACCAAAAGAAGATCAATTCTTAATGACTAAAGAAGATATGTTTGAACAAATCGTTGGCTTACTTGGTGGACGTACAGCAGAAGAAATTATCTTTGGCGTTCAATCAACAGGGGCTTCAAATGACTTTGAACAAGCAACAGGGATTGCCCGTAGCATGGTAACTGAATATGGAATGAGCGACAAATTAGGACCTGTTCAATATGAAGGAAACCATCAAGTCTTTGTCGGTCGTGATTATGGTCAAACAAAAGCTTACTCAGAACAAGTGGCGTTTGAAATCGATCAGGAAGTTCGTCGTATCTTAATGGATGCTCATACGAAAGCGCATGAAATTATCGAAGCGCACCGTGAACAACATAAACTAATCGCTGAAAAACTATTAGAATATGAAACATTAGATGCAAAAGCAATCAAATCATTATTTGAAACAGGTAAAATGCCTGAAGGTGCTGACAGCGACTATCCTAGTGAAAAAGAAGCGCAAACATTCGAAGAAGCAAAACGTGCTTTAGAAGAAAAAGAAGCGCAAAAACAAGTTGAAGAAAAGCAAGACTTTGAAGAAGCGAAAAAAGAATTACATGATGAAGCAGAAGAAGTCAAAGTAGAAAGCGAACAAACAGAAAAAGAAGTCCAATCTGAAGAGAAAAAAGATTCAGATTCCAATTCTGAATATGATCGCAATAACTACGAAGATCGTTATAAATAACCAATTAGTAGAAGGTGCAGTATTTGTCGAGTTGACGAATACTGCACCTTCTATAATATTAAGATATTCTATAGAAGGAAGATTATTTGGTTGAAAAAACACCTGATTCCTAGTATTATCTGACTAATGGACAAAAAAGCACCAAGAGAAGAGGAAAAAGAATGGAAGATTATTTAGTAAAAGCCCTTTGTTATAAAGGTTCAATACGAGCATATGCCATCAGTGCCACTGAAACTGTTAGCGAAGCGCAAAGAAGACATGATACATGGAGTTCTTCTACCGCAGCGTTAGGACGCACATTGATTGGAGCCCTTTTACTAGGAGCGACTTTAAAAGGTGACGATAAATTAACTGTAAAAGTACAAGGAAATGGCCCAGCTGGCGCTATTATTGTCGATAGTAATGGCCGTGGAGAAACAAAAGGCTACATTAAAAATCCACATGTCAGCTTAAAGTTGAATGCAACAGGTAAAATTGATGTACGTGGCGCTGTCGGTAACGAAGGAATTTTCACAGTCATTAAAGATTTAGGATTAAAAGAAACCTTTTCTGGACAAACACCTATTGTTTCTGGTGAAATCGGTGAAGACTTTACATATTTTATGGCGGTCTCTGAACAAGTTCCTTCAGCTATCGGTTTAGGTGTATTGGTGGACACGGATGAATCGGTGAAAGCAGCCGGTGGTTTTATGATTCAAGTAATGCCAGGTGCCGATGAAAGTACCATTGATTTTATTGAACAGCGTCTAGCGGAAGTGCCACCAATTTCACAATTACTAGAAAATGGAGAAACACCTGAACAAGTCTTGTATCGCTTATTGGGAGAAGACGAAGTAGAAATTTTAGAAAAAATGCCTGTACAATTTAAATGTGACTGTTCCAAAGAAAAATTTGCGACCGCTTTGATTGCCGTTGGGATCGATGAATTAAATGCGATGATTGATGAAGATCATGGAGCAGAAGCAGTTTGTCAATTCTGTAACAATAAATATCACTATAGTGAAGAAGAATTAATTGAACTTCGCGATGAAGCGATTCGCAATACGAAACAAAAGTAGGAGGAAAGACTATGTGGAAAATTGGAGACGTTGAAATCCCCAACCGTGTTGTCGTAGCTCCGATGGCGGGTATTAGTAACGCCGCTTTTCGTGTGACTGTAAAAGAATTTGGCGCAGGATTAGTCGTTTGTGAAATGATTAGTGATAAAGGAATTAAATTAAGAAACAAAAAAACCTTAGAAATGCTATATATTGATGAGCGAGAATATCCTTTAAGTGTACAAATTTTTGGTGGAGATAAAGAAACATTAGTGGAAGCTGCTAAGTTTGTGGAAGAAAATACGCAAGCGGCGATTATTGATATTAACATGGGTTGCCCTGTCAATAAAATAATTAAAGCTGAAGCTGGTGCGAAATGGTTGCTGGATCCGAATAAAGTGCATGAGATGGTTCACGCAGTCTCTTCGGCAGTTTCTTTGCCTGTCACTGTAAAAATGCGAACAGGCTGGGATGAAGATCATCTATATGCTGTAGACAACGCTTTGGCTGCCGAACAAGCAGGGGCTTCGGCCATTGCTATGCATGGTCGGACACGTGTCCAAATGTATGAAGGGACAGCCAACTGGGACGTTTTAAAGGAAGTGAAAAAGCATTTAACCATTCCTTTTATGGGAAATGGCGATGTCAAAACGCCTGAAGATGCTAAACGCATGTTAGAATATGTTGGGGCGGATGGTGTGATGATTGGTCGAGCTGCTTTGGGCAATCCTTGGATGATTCAACGGACGAAAGAATACTTGGAAACGGGCGAATTGATGCCTGAGCCTTCACCAGCTGAAAAAATCAATATTGCAAAAGTTCATTTACAACGATTAGTGGATTTAAAAGGCGAAAAAATTGCGGTCCGTGAGTTTCGCCAACATGCTTCTTACTATCTAAAAGGAATCTCGCGAGCAGCTAAAGTGAAAGTTGCGATTAACCAAGTCGAAACACAACAAGCAGTTGTCGATTTACTTGATGCCTTTGTAGAGAAGATTTCCAAAGTTGCTGTAACTACTATAGAAGAATAAAAAATTCAAGCCGAAAGTAAAATTCGGCTTGCTTTTTTTCGAATTACTGTGGCATTATTAGGATAGGTTAAAATCAAGAATGGAGGAACAACAGTGGCAGAAGAACAACAAGCGCATTTAGAGGATTTAAATGATCAAATGCTCGTGCGCCGCGAAAAAATGGAAGCTTTACGTGAAGAAGGGATTGATCCTTTCGGTAAACGTTTCGATCGCACTCATAATTCAGCAGAACTTCATGAACAATATGATAATCATACAAAAGAAGAACTTAGTGAAATGAATACAGAAGTCAGCGTTGCTGGACGTATGATGACAAAACGTGGTAAAGGAAAAGCTGGTTTCGCCCATTTGCAAGACCGTGAAGGCCAAATTCAAATTTATGTTCGGAAGGACCAAGTTGGAGACGAAGCCTATGAACTATTTAAACATGCTGACTTAGGCGACTTCTTTGGTGTGACAGGTCAAGTAATGAAAACCAATACGGGGGAAGTTACTGTTAAAGCTCAAACAATTACGTTATTAACTAAAGCTTTGCGTCCATTGCCAGATAAATACCATGGATTAACGAATGTGGAACAACGCTATCGTCAACGCTATTTGGATTTAATCAGTAACAAAGAAAGCTTTGATCGTTTCATGAAACGCAGTCAAATTATTAGCGAAATCCGTCGTTATCTAGATGGCAATGGCTATGTCGAAGTAGAAACGCCTGTCTTGCATAACGAAGCAGGAGGAGCTGCTGCTCGTCCATTTATCACACACCATAATGCGTTAGATATGGACTTATACTTACGCATTGCCCTAGAGTTACATTTAAAACGTTTAATTGTCGGTGGCATGGAAAAAGTCTATGAAATTGGTCGTGTCTTCCGTAATGAAGGCATCGATACCACTCATAACCCAGAATTTACAATGCTAGAAGCTTATACTGCTTATACTGATTATCAAGATGTGATGGATTTAACAGAGGGAATTATTCGTAATGCTGCGGAAAAAGTCTTAGGAACTACTGATATCACGTACGATGGTCAAGCTGTTGACTTAGGCAGTCCTTTCAAACGTCTACACATGGTAGATGCGGTCAAAGAACAAACGGGCGTAGATTTTTGGCAAGAGATGACGATAGAAGAAGCCCGTGCGTTAGCTAAAGAACATAATGTTGAAATTACAGATGCCATGACAGTCGGTCATATCATTAATGAATTTTTCGAAACATTTGTAGAAGATACGTTGCAACAACCAACATTTATTTATGGTCACCCAGTAGCTGTTTCACCATTAGCGAAGAAAAATCCAGAAGATGGTCGTTTCACTGACCGCTTTGAACTATTTATTATCGGAAAAGAGTTTGCTAATGCATTTACAGAATTAAATGATCCAATTGACCAACGTGAACGTTTTGAAGAACAAGAAAAAGAACGGGAACAAGGAAATGATGAAGCACACGGAGTAGATGAAGATTTCATCGAAGCCTTAGAATATGGCTTGCCACCAACCGGAGGATTAGGTATTGGGATTGATCGACTAGTTATGTTATTAACCGATGCACAATCAATTCGTGATGTCTTGCTATTCCCAACAATGAGATAAAAAAAGATGCCTTAAGGGCATCTTTTTTTTGTATTCGCAAAAAATTAAATAAAAAAAGAATAGAAAAACAATTGAAACCAATTCTATTTTTCTAAAAAAATCGAAGATGGGTAATAAAAAGAATGGGTAATCTGATAAAAAAACGAACTTTATCTAATCGGATAAGAAAGAATAATCGGTATTGAAAAAAAGTTTAAAAAAAGTGAAAATAATGATTGACCAATGCTTGAAATCTTGGTATATTATTACATGTCGCAAGGCGAGTCACACAGCTGAGCGATTCAGAAATCAATAATTAAATAACAATTCTTGATTTCAAATCTCTCGAAAAAAGTTTGAAAAAACAACAAAAAAGTTGTTGACAAATAACAAACGAGATGATAAGATATAGAAGTTGTCACAACAGACAACAACAACCGAGCAAAACAACTTAAAAAAACTTTTTTAAAAAAAAGTTCTTGACATTCAAACAGAAGTTTGTTATGATGTAAAAGTTGCTGCGAGGTAACGTAGACCTTTGAAAACTGAACAAAGAATAGACGAACCAAATGTGTAGGGCGTCTTGATTCAATTCAAGACAACAAACATTTTTAACAAGCAAGCAATATGCTAGCAAACAAATTGAGCTTAACAATCGTAAGATTGTTCTAACTTTTATTATGAGAGTTTGATCCTGGCTCAGGACGAACGCTGGCGGCGTGCCTAATACATGCAAGTCGAACGCTTCTTTCCTCCCGAGTGCTTGCACTCAATTGGAAAGAGGAGTGGCGGACGGGTGAGTAACACGTGGGTAACCTACCCATCAGAGGGGGATAACACTTGGAAACAGGTGCTAATACCGCATAACAGTTTATGCCGCATGGCATAAGAGTGAAAGGCGCTTTCGGGTGTCGCTGATGGATGGACCCGCGGTGCATTAGCTAGTTGGTGAGGTAACGGCTCACCAAGGCCACGATGCATAGCCGACCTGAGAGGGTGATCGGCCACACTGGGACTGAGACACGGCCCAGACTCCTACGGGAGGCAGCAGTAGGGAATCTTCGGCAATGGACGAAAGTCTGACCGAGCAACGCCGCGTGAGTGAAGAAGGTTTTCGGATCGTAAAACTCTGTTGTTAGAGAAGAACAAGGACGTTAGTAACTGAACGTCCCCTGACGGTATCTAACCAGAAAGCCACGGCTAACTACGTGCCAGCAGCCGCGGTAATACGTAGGTGGCAAGCGTTGTCCGGATTTATTGGGCGTAAAGCGAGCGCAGGCGGTTTCTTAAGTCTGATGTGAAAGCCCCCGGCTCAACCGGGGAGGGTCATTGGAAACTGGGAGACTTGAGTGCAGAAGAGGAGAGTGGAATTCCATGTGTAGCGGTGAAATGCGTAGATATATGGAGGAACACCAGTGGCGAAGGCGGCTCTCTGGTCTGTAACTGACGCTGAGGCTCGAAAGCGTGGGGAGCAAACAGGATTAGATACCCTGGTAGTCCACGCCGTAAACGATGAGTGCTAAGTGTTGGAGGGTTTCCGCCCTTCAGTGCTGCAGCAAACGCATTAAGCACTCCGCCTGGGGAGTACGACCGCAAGGTTGAAACTCAAAGGAATTGACGGGGGCCCGCACAAGCGGTGGAGCATGTGGTTTAATTCGAAGCAACGCGAAGAACCTTACCAGGTCTTGACATCCTTTGATCACTCTAGAGATAGAGCTTTCCCTTCGGGGACAAAGTGACAGGTGGTGCATGGTTGTCGTCAGCTCGTGTCGTGAGATGTTGGGTTAAGTCCCGCAACGAGCGCAACCCTTATTGTTAGTTGCCATCATTTAGTTGGGCACTCTAGCGAGACTGCCGGTGACAAACCGGAGGAAGGTGGGGATGACGTCAAATCATCATGCCCCTTATGACCTGGGCTACACACGTGCTACAATGGGAAGTACAACGAGTCGCTAGACCGCGAGGTCATGCAAATCTCTTAAAGCTTCTCTCAGTTCGGATTGCAGGCTGCAACTCGCCTGCATGAAGCCGGAATCGCTAGTAATCGCGGATCAGCACGCCGCGGTGAATACGTTCCCGGGCCTTGTACACACCGCCCGTCACACCACGAGAGTTTGTAACACCCGAAGTCGGTGAGGTAACCTTTTTGGAGCCAGCCGCCTAAGGTGGGATAGATGATTGGGGTGAAGTCGTAACAAGGTAGCCGTATCGGAAGGTGCGGCTGGATCACCTCCTTTCTAAGGAATATTACGGAAATACACATTTCGTCTTTACTTTGTTCAGTTTTGAGAGGTCTACTCTCAAAACATTCGTTCATTGAAAACTGGATATTGAAGTAAAAAGAATCAAAACAAACCGAGAACACCGCGTTGAATGAGTTTTTTAATAAGTTCAATTGCTTATTTATTGATTAACCTTCTATCGCTAGAAGAAGTGATCAAGACCCAACCGTAAGGTTGATAAGGTTAAGTGAATAAGGGCGCACGGTGGATGCCTTGGCACTAGGAGCCGATGAAGGACGGGACTAACACCGATATGCTTTGGGGAGCTGTAAGTAAGCTATGATCCAGAGATTTCCGAATGGGGGAACCCAATATCTTTTATAGGATATTACTTTTCAGTGAATACATAGCTGATTAGAGGTAGACGCAGAGAACTGAAACATCTTAGTACCTGCAGGAAGAGAAAGAAAATTCGATTCCCTGAGTAGCGGCGAGCGAAACGGGAAGAGCCCAAACCAACAAGCTTGCTTGTTGGGGTTGTAGGACTTCAATATGGTAGTCTGTTAGTATAGTTGAAGGATTTGGAAAATTCCGCTAAAGAGGGTGAAAGCCCCGTAGACGAAATGCTGACAACACCTAGGAGGATCCTGAGTACGGCGGAACACGAGAAATTCCGTCGGAATCCGCGGGGACCATCCCGCAAGGCTAAATACTCCCTAGTGACCGATAGTGAACCAGTACCGTGAGGGAAAGGTGAAAAGCACCCCGGAAGGGGAGTGAAATAGATCCTGAAACCGTGTGCCTACAACAAGTCAAAGCTCGTTAATGAGTGATGGCGTGCCTTTTGTAGAATGAACCGGCGAGTTACGATTGCATGCGAGGTTAAGTCGAAGAGACGGAGCCGCAGCGAAAGCGAGTCTGAATAGGGCGAATGAGTATGTAGTCGTAGACCCGAAACCATGTGATCTACCCATGTCCAGGTTGAAGGTGCGGTAAAACGCACTGGAGGACCGAACCCACGTACGTTGAAAAGTGCGGGGATGAGGTGTGGGTAGCGGAGAAATTCCAAACGAACTTGGAGATAGCTGGTTCTCTCCGAAATAGCTTTAGGGCTAGCCTCGGAATTGAGAATGATGGAGGTAGAGCACTGTTTGGACTAGGGGCCCATCTCGGGTTACCGAATTCAGATAAACTCCGAATGCCATTCATTTATATCCGGGAGTCAGACTGCGAGTGATAAGATCCGTAGTCGAAAGGGAAACAGCCCAGACCACCAGCTAAGGTCCCAAAATATATGTTAAGTGGAAAAGGATGTGGGGTTGCACAGACAACTAGGATGTTGGCTTAGAAGCAGCCACCATTTAAAGAGTGCGTAATAGCTCACTAGTCGAGTGACCCTGCGCCGAAAATGTACCGGGGCTAAACATATTACCGAAGCTGTGGACTACACCATTAGGTGTAGTGGTAGGAGAGCGTTCTAAGGGCGTTGAAGGTCGATCGTGAGGACGGCTGGAGCGCTTAGAAGTGAGAATGCCGGTATGAGTAGCGAAAGACAGGTGAGAATCCTGTCCACCGTATGACTAAGGTTTCCTGGGGAAGGCTCGTCCGCCCAGGGTTAGTCGGGACCTAAGCCGAGGCCGATAGGCGTAGGCGATGGACAACAGGTTGATATTCCTGTACCAGTTGTTTTTGTTTGAGCAATGGAGGGACGCAGTAGGCTAAGGAATGCATGCGATTGGAAGTGCATGTCCAAGCAATGAGTCTTGAGTAGAGTTAAATGCTTTACTCTTTAAGGACAAGTTGTGACGGGGAGCGAAATAATAGTAGCGAAGTTCCTGATGTCACACTGCCAAGAAAAGCTTCTAGTGAGAAAACAACTGCCCGTACCGTAAACCGACACAGGTAGTCGAGGAGAGTATCCTAAGGTGAGCGAGCGAACTCTCGTTAAGGAACTCGGCAAAATGACCCCGTAACTTCGGGAGAAGGGGTGCTGACTTCGGTCAGCCGCAGTGAATAGGCCCAAGCGACTGTTTATCAAAAACACAGGTCTCTGCAAAATCGTAAGATGAAGTATAGGGGCTGACGCCTGCCCGGTGCTGGAAGGTTAAGAGGATGGGTTAGCTTCGGCGAAGCTCAGAATTGAAGCCCCAGTAAACGGCGGCCGTAACTATAACGGTCCTAAGGTAGCGAAATTCCTTGTCGGGTAAGTTCCGACCCGCACGAAAGGCGTAACGATTTGGGCACTGTCTCAACGAGAGACTCGGTGAAATTTTAGTACCTGTGAAGATGCAGGTTACCCGCGACAGGACGGAAAGACCCCATGGAGCTTTACTGTAGTTTGATATTGAGTGTTTGTACCACATGTACAGGATAGGTAGGAGCCGATGAGACCGGAACGCTAGTTTCGGAGGAGGCGCTGGTGGGATACTACCCTTGTGTTATGAACCCTCTAACCCGCACCACTAATCGTGGTGGGAGACAGTGTCAGATGGGCAGTTTGACTGGGGCGGTCGCCTCCTAAAAGGTAACGGAGGCGCCCAAAGGTTCCCTCAGAATGGTTGGAAATCATTCGAAGAGTGTAAAGGCAGAAGGGAGCTTGACTGCGAGACCTACAAGTCGAGCAGGGACGAAAGTCGGGCTTAGTGATCCGGTGGTTCCGCATGGAAGGGCCATCGCTCAACGGATAAAAGCTACCCTGGGGATAACAGGCTTATCTCCCCCAAGAGTCCACATCGACGGGGAGGTTTGGCACCTCGATGTCGGCTCGTCGCATCCTGGGGCTGTAGTCGGTCCCAAGGGTTGGGCTGTTCGCCCATTAAAGCGGCACGCGAGCTGGGTTCAGAACGTCGTGAGACAGTTCGGTCCCTATCCGTCGCGGGCGTTGGAAATTTGAGAGGAGCTGTCCTTAGTACGAGAGGACCGGGATGGACTTACCGCTGGTGTACCAGTTGTTCTGCCAAGGGCATTGCTGGGTAGCTATGTAGGGAAGGGATAAACGCTGAAAGCATCTAAGTGTGAAGCCCACCTCAAGATGAGATTTCCCATTTCTTTAAGAAAGTAAGACCCCTGAGAGATGATCAGGTAGATAGGTTGGAAGTGGAAGGCTAGTGATAGTTGGAGCGGACCAATACTAATCGGTCGAGGACTTAACCAAAGAATGGATAAGTAAAAGCAACTTGGTTATTTTGATTCAAACTTCAATCCAGTTTTGAGTGAATGAAGATTCAACTCAATAAGAAACAACACCCAGTGTGGTGGCGATAGCGAGAAGGATACACCTGTTCCCATGCCGAACACAGAAGTTAAGCTTCTTAGCGCCGATTGTAGTGAAGGGTTTCCCTTTGTGAGAGTAGGACGTCGCCACGCGAATTGTTGTTTTTGGAGGTTTAGCTCAGCTGGGAGAGCACCTGCCTTACAAGCAGGGGGTCAGCGGTTCGATCCCGTTAACCTCCATTTTTTGAGCCGTTAGCTCAGTTGGTAGAGCATCTGACTTTTAATCAGAGGGTCACAGGTTCGAGCCCTGTACGGCTCATATTCATATTTCATTTGCGGGTGTGGCGGAATTGGCAGACGCACTAGATTTAGGATCTAGCGCCGCAAGGCGTGGGGGTTCAAGTCCCTTCACCCGCATATTTAGCCGGCTTAGCTCAGTTGGTAGAGCATCTGATTTGTAATCAGAGGGTCGAGGGTTCAAGTCCTTTAGCCGGCACCATTTTGCGGAAATAGCTCAGTGGTAGAGCACCACCTTGCCAAGGTGGGGGTCGCGGGTTCGAACCCCGTTTTCCGCTTAGCCAATTCATTACGCCGGGGTGGCGGAACTGGCAGACGCACAGGACTTAAAATCCTGCGGTGAGTGATCACCGTACCGGTTCGATTCCGGTCCTCGGCATTGTTTTATATTTAGCACCCATAGCTCAACTGGATAGAGTGTTTGACTACGAATCAAAAGGTTAGGGGTTCGACTCCCTTTGGGTGCATTAGTTATATACGGGAAGTAGCTCAGCTTGGTAGAGCACTTGGTTTGGGACCAAGGGGTCGCAGGTTCGAATCCTGTCTTCCCGATAATAATTTTTATGGGGCCTTAGCTCAGCTGGGAGAGCGCCTGCTTTGCACGCAGGAGGTCAGCGGTTCGATCCCGCTAGGCTCCATTCTTATTTTAATATAAGAGTTTCGCGGTGTAGCTCAGCTGGCTAGAGCGTCCGGTTCATACCCGGGAGGTCGGGGGTTCGATCCCCTCCGCCGCGATTATACATTTGGAAGAGCCTGGACCTTTAGCTCAGTTGGTTAGAGCAGACGGCTCATAACCGTCCGGTCGTAGGTTCGAGTCCTACAAGGTCCATTGTGACGTTGTTTATAGTTTTATTTTTATCATGGAGGATTACCCAAGTCCGGCTGAAGGGAACGGTCTTGAAAACCGTCAGGCGGGTAAAACCGTGCAAGGGTTCGAATCCCTTATCCTCCTTTCTTAGGAATTAAATTTCCTTGGTCTAATTATCGCGGGGTGGAGCAGTCAGGTAGCTCGTCGGGCTCATAACCCGAAGGTCGTAGGTTCAAATCCTGCCCCCGCAATTGCTTTTGATTTCAAAAGCACATAAAAAGAAAAGTATGGTTTGGTAGTTCAGCTGGTTAGAATGCCTGCCTGTCACGCAGGAGGTCGCGGGTTCGAGTCCCGTCCAGACCGCCATGCGGGTGTAGTTTAGTGGTAAAACCACAGCCTTCCAAGCTGTTGTCGCGAGTTCGATTCTCGTCACCCGCTTTTCTTTTTGGGCCTATAGCTCAGCTGGTTAGAGCGCACGCCTGATAAGCGTGAGGTCGATGGTTCGAGTCCATTTAGGCCCATAATTTTATAAAATGGCCCGTTGGTCAAGCGGTTAAGACACCGCCCTTTCACGGCGGTAACACGGGTTCGAGTCCCGTACGGGTCATAGTTTTGTTACGGAGGATTACCCAAGTCCGGCTGAAGGGAACGGTCTTGAAAACCGTCAGGCGGGTAAAACCGTGCAAGGGTTCGAATCCCTTATCCTCCTTTCTTAGGAATTAAGTTTCCTTGGTCTAATTATCGCGGGGTGGAGCAGTCAGGTAGCTCGTCGGGCTCATAACCCGAAGGTCGTAGGTTCAAATCCTGCCCCCGCAATTGCTTTTGATTTCAAAAGCACATAAAAAGAAAAGTATGGTTTGGTAGTTCAGCTGGTTAGAATGCCTGCCTGTCACGCAGGAGGTCGCGGGTTCGAGTCCCGTCCAGACCGTTTTTGGCTCGGTAGCTCAGTTGGTAGAGCAATGGATTGAAGCTCCATGTGTCGGCAGTTCGATTCTGTCCCGCGCCATCCAAGAAAAATTTGCGGGTGTAGTTTAGTGGTAAAACCACAGCCTTCCAAGCTGTTGTCGCGAGTTCGATTCTCGTCACCCGCTTTTTTCTTATTTGGGGCCTATAGCTCAGCTGGTTAGAGCGCACGCCTGATAAGCGTGAGGTCGATGGTTCGAGTCCATTTAGGCCCATTTATTTCTTGGGGAAGTACTCAAGTGGCTGAAGAGGCGCCCCTGCTAAGGGTGTAGGTCGGGAAACCGGCGCGAGGGTTCAAATCCCTCCTTCTCCGTTTTTTCTTTTTAATGGCCCGTTGGTCAAGCGGTTAAGACACCGCCCTTTCACGGCGGTAACACGGGTTCGAGTCCCGTACGGGTCATAGTGAAGCATACAAACAGTGTTTGTATGCTTTTTTTATTTTTATTACAAAAAAATGTCGTTGAAAGCGTTGACATTTGTTGTAAATATGTTATTCTTTGGATGTAGGGATAAGTAAATAGATGGATAGTGATTGTTTAAAGACAAGCTAAACCTAATTTTTTCATGAAGCGACATATGTGTCGTTCTTTTTGAAGAAATTGGGTTTTTCTTTTTTCAACGAAACACAAAGGAGGTGGGGCATTGATTATTCACAAAATTTTAAACAATAATGTGGTTATTACATTAGATGATGATAAACGAGAGCAAATTGTTATGGGCAAAGGAATTGCTTTTAAGAAACGCATTGGGGATTGGGTTCCTGATGAAAGTATCGATCAAGTTTTTTATTTAGCCAATCAAGAAACATCACTTAAGTTTCAAGAATTGTTAGGAAATATTCCTTTAGAGATGATGAAACTCTCGGATGACATTATTGTTTATGCAAAATCAACGTTGAAAAAGAGTTTGAATGATACCATTTATATTTCTCTGACGGATCATTTGTACACAGCTTTAGAAAGAAAAAAACAAGGAATTGCAATTAAGAATTTATTATTATGGGATATTAAACGTTTTTTTCCTGAAGAGTACGAAGTAGGAGTAAATGCTTTAAAAATGGTACAAAAGCGCGTAGGAATGGAATTGTCAACGGATGAGGCAGGTTTTATCGCATTG
This sequence comes from Enterococcus sp. DIV0236, assembly GCF_050558525.1. Classification (NCBI taxonomy): domain Bacteria; kingdom Bacillati; phylum Bacillota; class Bacilli; order Lactobacillales; family Enterococcaceae; genus Enterococcus; species Enterococcus sp. DIV0236. Next base: position 221,136 of record NZ_CP187891.1, read on the forward strand.
CACTTGGTAAATGCGGAGATGGAGGAAGAAGTCGGTAATATTTACGAATTGACAAAGTTGATGCAAGAGATTACAAATATCGTCAAATACTATTTTAAGGTAAGTTTTGATGAAGACTCTGTCTACTTTTATCGATTTAGCACACATTTAAAATTTTTCTGTTATCGCTTATTACACCAACGTGAAGTTGTCGAAAATGATGATGAAGAACTGTATGCGGTAATTAAAAAGAAATATCTCAACGCCTATCGTTGCGTGGAAAAGATCAGCTTGTATTTAAATGAGAACTATGACTATCAAGTTTCAAATGAAGAACGCTTGTACCTAACGATTCACATTGCACGAATTGTACAAACAACGGAACAATAAACGCACCACTTTGGATAGTGACATTCAGTTGGCTAAACCTTCAAATGAAAATAAATTTTTGGAGGAAAAAAAGATGGGAAAATATCATGAACTAGCAGAAAAAATTGTAAAAAATGTCGGTGGGCAAGAGAATATTAATAGTTTGACACATTGTATCACACGTCTTCGCTTCAAATTAAAAGATGAGAGTCAAGCGAATGATGATGTCTTAAAAAATATGGACGGTGTGGTAACTGTTATGAAAAGCGGTGGACAATACCAAGTCGTTATTGGGAACCATGTTCCAGCCGTTTACGAAGAAGTAGTTAGTATTGCAGGCTTGTCAGGAGAACGTGAAGAAGAAGCTTCCAGTGGAAATTTATTTGATCGCTTAATAGATATTTTAAGTGGTTGTTTCCAACCCTTTTTAGGGGCGTTAGCAGCGGCTGGGATGGTTAAAGGGTTAAATGCCTTATTGGTTTTCTTAAAGCTCTATACGGCTACGTCAGGGACTTATACCATGTTAAATGGGATTGGCGATGCAATTTTCTACTTTATGCCAGTTATTTTAGGTTATACAGCAGCTAAAAAATTCCGGTTGCATCCAATGGTAGGGATCGTGATTGGTGCAGCTTTATGTTACCCAACGATTCAAGGAAGTGCATTACAAACGGCCTTTGAAACAACAGCGGGTGCCGGAGCCGCAGCACCGTATAATTTATTCGGCTTACCTGCCTATAATACATTTATGGGGATCCCTTGGGTCGGTGCGAACTATACAAGTAGTGTCGTACCAATCATCTTCATTATTGCTTTTGCGGCACAAGTTCAAAAAGTGTTTAAACGTATTATTCCAGAAGTTGTTCAAACGTTCTTAGTACCGTTTTTCGTCTTGTTGATTGCCTTACCAATTGGTTTCTTAGTAATTGGGCCAATCGTTAGCATGCTAACAGATTTATTAAGCGCTGGCTTTACAGCATTAATGAGTTTCTCACCAGCTTTGTATGGTTTGATTCTTGGTTTCTTCTGGCAAGTCTTAGTTATTTTTGGTTTACATTGGAGCGTTGTGCCATTAGCTATTATGCAAGTGACACAAGAAGGTTCAAGCCAAGTATTAACGGGATCATTTGCAGCTAGTTTTGCGCAAACAGCGGTTGTTTTAGCGATGTTCTTCAAATTGAAAGATAAAAAGTTAAAAGCTTTGTGTCCGCCAGCAATTATCTCTGGTATTTTTGGTGTAACAGAGCCAGCAATTTATGGAATCACTTTACCAAAAAAATGGCCATTTATTTATTCAATGATTGGTGGCGCTGTCGGTGGTTTATATTTGATGATCAACAATGTGACAGCTTATACAATGGGTGGTTTAGGAATTTTCGGTGTGCTAAACTTTATCAATGGTGATGATGCAAGTGGGATGATTCAGTCCTTTATTGCAATTGCCATTGCAGCGGTCGTTGGTTTTGGTCTAACATTCTTCTTCTGGAAAGACGATACAGTTGAGGAAGAAGAAGTGATTATTGATAAAACAACGATTAAAAAAGAAAATATTACAAGTCCAGTCAAAGGACGAGTGTTATCTTTAAAAAATGCAGAGGATCCTGCTTTTGCAAATGGAGCATTAGGAAATGGGGTCGTGATTGAACCAACGGAAGGCAAAGTGGTTGCACCCTTTGATGGAACGATTGTCACACTATTCCCAACAAAACATGCATTAGGTTTGATTTCAGATAACGGCACAGAATTATTGATTCATATTGGGATTGATACAGTTCAATTAGAAGGCGAAGGCTTTGAAGCTTTTGTAAAACAAGGTGACCGCGTGAAAAAAGGTCAAACATTAGTAACCTTTGATTTAGAAGGAATTAAAAAAGCTGGGTTTAGTACACAAATTCCAATCGTTGTGACGAATACAGCGGATTATTTAGATATTTTGGAAGTCGGCAGTAATGAAGTTTCAACAAGCGATGATTTGCTGACCGCTTTAATATAAAAAGATGTGGAGGAAGAGAATTTATGGCATTTAGAAAAGACTTTTTATGGGGTGGCGCAACAGCAGCCAATCAATGTGAAGGTGGCTATAACGAAGGCGGACGCGGTTTGGCAAACGTCGATTTAGCGCCAACGGGTCCAGATCGTTTTCCAGTAATCACTGGTGAAAAGAAAATGTTTAACTTTGATGAGGAACATTTCTATCCTGCACAAGAGGCGATTGATATGTATCATCGCTATAAAGAAGATATCGCCTTATTTGGTGAAATGGGTTTTAAAACATACCGTTTATCCATTGCTTGGAGTCGAATTTTTCCAATGGGAGATGAAACAGAGCCGAATGAAGAAGGCTTGAAGTTCTATGAAGACTTATTCAAAGAATGTCATAAATATGGGATTGAGCCACTAGTAACGATTACACACTTTGACTGCCCAATGCACTTAGTGGAAGAATATGGCGCTTGGCGTAGTCGTAAGTTAGTAGGTTTCTATGAAAATCTTTGCCGTGTAATTTTCAACCGATATAAAGGATTAGTCAAATATTGGTTAACATTTAACGAAATTAATATGATTTTACATGCACCATTTATGGGAGCAGGTCTATACTTTGAAGAAGGCGAAAACAAAGAACAAGTGAAATACCAAGCGGCCCATCATGAACTACTAGCAAGTGCAATTGCGACAAAAATTGCTCATGAGGTAGATCCTGAAAACCAAATAGGTTGTATGTTAGCGGCTGGTTCCAACTACGCTTATACTTGTAAACCAGAAGATGTTTTCGCTGCTCGACAAGCAGATCGTGAAAATTATTTCTTTATTGATGTCCAATCACGTGGGGAATACCCTGCGTATGCTTTAAAAGAAATGGCCCGTAAAGGTATTCAAATTGAAATGGAAGAAGGCGACGAAGAACTTTTAAAAGAACATACGGTGGACTTCATTTCGTTCTCTTATTATTCTTCTCGTGTCACATCAACAGATCCAGAAATTAATGAGCAAACAGCTGGTAACATCTTTGCCTCTGTGAAAAATCCTTATTTAAAAGCTAGTGAATGGGGTTGGCAAATTGATCCACTTGGTTTGAGAATTACGATGAATGACTTATATGATCGTTATCAAAAACCACTATTCATTGTTGAAAATGGCTTAGGAGCGGTAGATACACCAGACGAAAATGGTTATGTAGTCGATGATTATCGTATCGATTATTTGGCGGCGCATATTCAAGCGATGAAAGATGCCGTTGAACAAGATGGTGTCGACTTGTTAGGCTATACGACTTGGGGCTGTATTGATTTAGTATCAGCTGGAACAGGTGAAATGAAAAAACGCTATGGCTTTATCTATGTGGATCGCGATAACGAAGGAAATGGTACGTTAAAACGAAGCAAGAAGAAATCGTTTGATTGGTACAAAAAAGTAATCGCAACAAATGGTGAAGATTTAAGTAATTAATAAAATTAGCAACTATTAAAGGGCGTTTGACGTTGGCAGAAAAAACAAGGACTCTTCTGCCAGCGTCAATTCCCTTGATGGTTTCTTTGTTATGCCTAAAAACAGAGGGAAAGAGGGATTTTATGGGATTTCCAGAAAATTTTTTATGGGGCGGTGCAACAGCTGCTAACCAATATGAAGGTGGCTACCTTTCAGGAGGCAAAGGTCTGAGTACATTAGATGCAATTACTGGTGGTAGTCAAACAGAACCGCGACGGATTACGTATTTAACTAAAGAGGGCCAAAAAGCTTCGTGTACGCGCGATCAAGCATTACCCGAAGGAGCGATTGGTTATATCGATGAAGAGTTATACTACCCTAGTCATGTAGCGACGGACTTTTACCATCATTACGAAGAAGATATCGCCTTATTTGCAGAAATGGGTTTCAAATGTTTTCGGCTGTCTATCGCCTGGAGCCGGATTTGCCCAAATGGAACAAAAGAGATTAATGAAGAAGGCTTAGCCTTTTATGATAAAGTTTTTGATACTTTGCTGCGCCATGGAATTGAGCCCGTTGTGACGATTAACCATTTTGATATTCCGATGTATTTGGCCGATGAATATGATGGTTGGAAAAATCGTGAAGTGATTGATTTCTTTGTTTTCTTTTGCGAAACCATTTTTACACGTTACCAGGATAAAGTGAAGTATTGGATGACTTTTAATGAAATTAATTTTTTAAGAAGTTGGACGCAAATTGGGATTCACAATAATGATAAACAAAGTAAATATCAAGCAGTGCATCATCTATTTGTAGCAAGTGCGAAAGCAGTTGAATTAGGACATTCCATCAATCCAGATTTCCAAATTGGTATGATGGTGGCTTATATTCCAAGTTATCCTTTGTCCTGCAAACCTGAGGACGTGATGGCAGCTGTTCAATTTAACCGAGAGCAAGAATTTTATATGGATGTCCAGGCTAAGGGCTATTATCCAGCGCATAAGCTCAAAGAATTTGAGCGTGAAGGAATGACAATTCAAATGGAGTCAGAGGATTTAGCGATTATTCAAAAAGGAACAGTTGATTATATCGGGTTTAGTTATTATATGTCGACCGTTTCGACTGCTTATCCCGAAGAAGTAAAATATGTCGGAGGCAACCAAATGCCTGCGGTTAAAAATCCTTATTTGCAAGAATCTGAATGGGGCTGGGCTGTCGATCCTTTAGGGTTAAGAATTTCATTGTGTCAGTTGTCAGATCGTTACAATATGCCATTGTTTGTGGTTGAAAACGGGTTTGGTGCGGTGGATACATTGCAAGAGGATGGCTCGATTGTCGACGATTACCGCATTGATTATTTTAAACAACATATTGAAGCCATGAGAACCGCAGTAGAAGAAGACGGGGTTAACTTAATTGGTTATACGCCATGGGGTTGTATTGACTTAGTTTCAGCAGGGACTGGCGAAATGAAAAAACGTTACGGCTTTATCTATGTAGACATGGATGACCAAGGTCAGGGAACCTTGAAACGAACTAAGAAAAAATCATTTAATTGGTACAAACAAGTTATCGCTAGTAATGGTGAAAACTTAACAACTGAGTAGAAAATGAGGGGAAATAAAAAATGAAAAAACGATTGACGATTGTGGGGATGCTTTTTCTGGCCATTTTAGTAATGGTTGGTTGTGGTAAAAATCAGCAAGCAACGACAAAAGAAAAAGAGACAAAACCTGAAGAACTAACTCTTTACATTGTGCGCCATGGAAAAACCATGTTAAATACGACGGACCGCGTACAAGGATGGTCAGATGCGGTCTTAACACCAGAAGGTGAAAAAGTTGTGACAGCAACTGGGATTGGCCTGAAAGATGTTGCCTTTCAAAATGCATATAGTAGTGATAGTGGCCGCGCCTTGCAAACTGCTCAACTTATTTTAGATCAAAATAAAGCAGGCAAAGACCTTGAAGTCGTGCGTGACCCAGATTTACGTGAATTTAATTTTGGTAGCTATGAAGGGGATTTAAACAAGACAATGTGGCAGGATATTGCTGATGATCAAGGTGTTTCCTTAGAAGAATTTATGAAAAACATGACTCCTGAATCCTTTGCCAACAGCGTAGCTAAACTGGATCAACAGCGCGAGGAAAGCAAGAATAACTGGCCTGCAGAAGACTATGCTACAATTACCAAACGTTTGAAAAAAGGCTTAGATAAAATTGTTGCCACAGAATCAGCCAATCCCGGGAATGGCAATGTTTTAGTGGTCTCTCATGGCTTGAGTATTTCAGCGTTGTTAGCAACTTTATTTGATGATTTTAAAGTCCCAGAAGGCGGTTTGAAGAATGCTAGTGTCACAACAATTCATTACAAAAATGGCGAGTATACTTTGGATAAAGTCAATGATGTCAGCTACTTAGAAGCAGGCGAAAAAGAATCAAAATGATCTAAGGCATCGAGAAACAGTCTATTTAGGAGTTGGTGGAGCAACAGAAGGGTTGCTTCACCAACTCCTGTTGTTTTTTTATTAAAAGTGAAGGCTTACCTCATCACATTTTTAAATAGAAGTGGTTCGAGCTCAAAAATGATTTATCGCATAACTATGCTGACTAGATTTTGGACCGTTTTTTTACTAACTGAATAAAAGCATGTTCTGATGGGGTATTTTTACATTTATATTAAGTGAAAATTAGAAATTATTTTTTTAATTAGTGAATCAACTATTAAATAAATAGAATGAAAACATTGTGACATGTATCTGTTAAAAACCAGTCCTTTTTATGACTATTGTTGTTTTAGTTAATGAAATAGGTTGTTATTTATTATCTAAATTGTATAAGGCTGTTACTATGTTTGCTTATATTAGTAATGTGTCCCTATAAAATAGAATAATAGCTATGTCTATTTAAAATAGTGTATGCTACTATTTTTTACAACAGACAAATTTATGAAAGGGAGGGAATTGATGAAGAAAGTACCATAGTATGTTTGTTGATCAGCAAAAATTAACAGTTGTTAGGTATTAAAAAATCGGATATCAAAGTAAAAGGAGGAGCTTTAAATTATGAAAAATAAATTTTTAATTTCTGTAGCTGTCTTAGGCATTTTAGGAATGACTATAATTCCTATGAGAGCTTTAGCAACCGACTCAACAAGTATTTTGGATTTTGGAGTTGTTTCAGTAGATAAAATTAATGAAACAATTACGGATATTGAAAATGAATATGGAACTTTAGATAAGGAAATGTTGCAGGCTAGTGAAAAATTAGAAGGCTATTTCGATACTGTTAATGGTGTTCTTGTAATTAACACAGATGTTGAGACTTTAGCTTCGGATTTAAATATTTCAGTTTCGGATGCGCAATTGATGATTGATGCTACAAATGAAATTGATTTAAATACACCACAATTATCCAGATTTGTAGGTGTATATATTAATTTAGGACCAAAAGTAAGAAAAATGAATGCATGGGCAGCTGGCGCATTTGTAGGTGGATATGTGGGCTGGTATGCCAAGCAATTTGCAGCAGCAGGACCAGTCGGTGCAGGTGTAGCAGCAGTTATAACAGCTGGAGCAGCTGCAACAGCAAAATGGGCAGTAGAAAACGGAATTAGAAGAATAAGTTTAGGGAAATATATCGGTGGCTGGAATTGGAACTATACAATTAATATTCCTTAGAGAGAAGTGTTAGAATGGCGAGGAAGCAATGGTTTATTGTTAAGTCAATGTTACTATCATTCCTTATTTTGGGAGTCCTTTCCTTTATTTTCAAAGAATATATTTTTGAAAATGTTGGTTTATTAAGGGCTTCGTTAGCTCTGATAGTATTTTTCATTGGCGAGTATATCTATTTAGACTATACTTTATCAAATAACAGGGCTTTATTGATCTGTTCGGTGTTGATATTTCTGCTTTCAGCTTCATTGTTATTTTAATAAGGGAAGTGTAGGAAAAATAAATGATGATTTGAGACGGTTATTATCAGCTACTTAGAAGCAGGCGAAAAAGAATCAAAATAATCTAAGTCATCGAGAAACGGTCTAGTTAGGAGTTGGTGGAGCAAGAAAAGGGTTGCTTTACCAACTCCTATTGTTGTGTTCTTTTTTTATTAAAGGTAGAATCAGAAAGAAGAATTTTTTCATTGGGAGGAAATGAGATGAAAAATAGAACAAAATCACGTTGGAAAAAAATTGTCCTAGGACTTGGGCTTTTTTTAGTAATCTTAGTCATCGGTTTGACTATTTTTATTAAAAATAGTACGTATCAAGCAACCGATTCGGCCTTAAAAATAAGTCAAAGTGCCACGCAAGAAAAAAACTATGATTATTACACAAACGGGCAAAAAAATGATACAGCACTGATTTTTTATCCAGGTGCATTGGTTGCGCCCGCTAGTTATAGTGAATGGGCGCAAGAAGTTGCTACGAAAGGTTATGATGTCTATATTGTTCATTTTCCTTTGAATTTAGCGGTTCTTGCACCAAATGCTGCAGAACAAATTATAAAGGATCATCCACAACAAAACTTCGTTTTGGCTGGACATTCTCTGGGTGGTGTGATGGCTAGTCGTTTTGTAGCGGAAAATGAGCAACGAATCAAAGGCATGATTTATTTAGCCAGCTATCCTGACGAAAAAGGTGCACTAAACAAGCAAGATCTGCCGGTTCTGTCAATAACAGCTACAAACGATGGTGTTTTAAATTGGACTAGCTATCAAAAAGCCAAACAGTTCTTGCCGAAAGATACGCAGTATGTATCTATCAAAGGTGGTAACCATGCAGGGTTTGGTAATTACGGTGTCCAAAAAGGAGACAACAAAGCGACAATTTCTAACGAGCAACAGCAAATAGAAATCAGTCAATTGATTGTAGCGTGGCTACAATTACGCCCCAATAAATAATCCGATGAGCCGAAATGTTATTTTTTCGGCTCATTTTTACTGCGATAAACAGAGGGGGTTACGCCTGATTCTTTTTTAAAAGTGGTGGCAAAATATGCTGCGGTTTGGAAGCCAACTTTTTTCGCGATTTGTTGAATCGTAAGGGGTGAATGGAGAAGCAATTCTTGGGCTTGCCTAATTCGGATACTTGTTAAATAAGCTAATGGGGTTTGTTTTGTCTGTTCCTTAAAGGTTCGCTGCAAATGAAAGGGACTACCGTGGCAGGCTTGCGCTAAATAGTCTAAACTTAAAGGTTCCGCTGAATGCAGATCAATAAATTGCTTAATTTGAGCAACCCATTCCTCGTTAGGAACGACTTGCCCGGTTGGTTGACATCTTTTACATGGACGAAAACCAAGTGTTAAAGCTTCCTGAGCCGTTTTGAAGATCAGAACGTGGTTCTTGTTGGGCACACGGGAAGGGCACGAAGGACGACAAAAAATTTTAGTTGTGGTCACACCATAAAAAAAATCACCATCAAATTGCGTATTATTATTTTGAATGGCTTCCCAACGTTTCTGAGTAAGTCGATACGTTGTTTTCATTGTAAGCACACCTCCCGTTTTCTTCATTGTAAAAGAATCCCTAATAAAAACAAGTAAAAAGTGATAGGAGCGCAAGATTTTGAAAGCCAAAAGAATTATAATGAAGATAAGAAAAACACGAGAAAGAAGTGTAGAAATATGGCAAAAAAGATTTATTATGCGCAACAAGAATGGCAGAACGATCACTATTATCTTGGTGTGACAGACGCTGGACTAGCTTTTGTAGGTTCAGCCAATCAATCGATAGAAGAACTGAAAAACTGGTATCCTCAAGCACAATTAGAAGCTTCTGAAAAGAAAACTGCGCCTTATAAAGAAGCACTAATAAGTTATCTTAACCAACATTCGACAACGTTTGCTTGCCCCATAGACATCGAAGGAACGCCCTTTCAAAAAGAAGTTTGGCAGGCGTTGCAAGAAATACCTTATGGTGAGACAATAACCTATCAAGAAATTTCAGAAAAAATTGGGCGTCCACGTGCGGTTCGAGCAGTTGGCACAGCGATTGGGAAAAATCCTTTATTAATGGTCATTCCTTGCCATCGAGTCATCGGCAGCAAGGGACAATTAACCGGTTACCGTGGTGGTTTAGCAATGAAACAAGCATTATTAACATTTGAACAGTCTTAAAAGGAGGCGGCGATGAACAACTATCAATGGTATACAGAACAATGGGGAAAACCTACAAGAGAGGATGATTTGCTGTTTTTATTGTTGACGGTGGGTGTTTTTCAAGTTGGTTTAAGTTGGAAAGCAGCAGCAGGGAAAAAAGTAGCATTCATGAAAAATTTTTGCCAAATGAAGCCGGAAAAAGTTGCCGCGCTGTTGCCTGACGAAGTCGATCGAATAGTAGCTGATCCAGATATGATTCGCAATCGGCGCAAAATTGAAGCAACCATTAAAAATGCGCAAGCAATTTTAAAAGTACAAGAAGAATTTGGCAGTTTTGCCAATTATCTATGGCAATTTGTAAAAAACGTCCCCGTTTTATCTATTTATGAAGAAGCATACCAAGTCCCACGCACACAGCTTTTGTCAGATAACGTAGCAAAAGACTTAAAAAAAAGAGGATTTTCTTTTGTAGGTCCGATTGTCACCAATATGTTTCTGAAAGCTAGCGGGATTATCCAGGTGGAAATTTTAAATCCAGAATAAAGGAGTGTTAGGATGTTTGAAAATGAATCTCTTAGTTTTGAAGAACAAACAATTATTCAAGCAGCAGAGCGTTATGTTCAACAAGAATTAGCCAACGAAGCAAGTGGCCATGACTGGTGGCATATTTATCGGGTGACACAATTAGCAAAAACAATTGCAGAGAAAGAACAAGCAAATTTATTTTTATGTATATTAACAGCATTGTTACATGATATTGGCGATGAAAAATTTAACGAAAGTGAAGAGGCTGGCTTACTAAAGGTGCAACAATGGTTGGAAGCAAATAACGTATCAACAGAGCAAACGAATCACATCCTTTCCATTATTGCTAATATGTCCTTTAAAGGAGGAAATACTGGGAAAACAGTCACTACATTAGAAGGAAAAGTGGTCCAGGATGCGGATCGATTAGATGCCATCGGTGCGATTGGAATTGCACGGGTGATGGCTTATTCGGGAAATAAAGGCCGTTTAATTCACGATCCTCACAAACAACCTCGTGAACAGTTAACCCAAGAAGAATACCGGAATGGGGAAGATACTGCTATTATGCATTTTTACGAGAAACTTTTAAAGTTAAAGGAACAAATGAATACAAATTATGGTCGCTTATTGGCGGAAAAGCGTCATCAATTTATGGAACTTTATCTGGAGGAATTTTATCAAGAGTGGGATGGACACCGATAAATGAGGGCCAACTAAAACAGTCAGTACATTTCTTTTTGAATTTTAAGAGAACTCTTTTTTACAAATACCTCAGAAGTGGTAAAATGATGGATGAATAAACGGGTGGTTTATCTTAGTTTTACGTTACATATAGGAGGTAATTATGGAGACAAAAAAATCGAGTGGCATGTTTGCAGTTATTGCCGCACTGATTGCGAATATTTTAGTAGCGATTAGTAAATTTGTTGGTTTTGCTTTAAGTGGTAGTACCGCTATGATGAATGAAAGTATCCACAGTGTCGTGGACTGTAGTAATCAGGTGTTATTACTTTTTGGGAATAAGCGCGCTTCTCGTGGGCAAAGTGCGTTACATCAATTTGGAGAAGGCCGTGCAAAATACTTTTTTAGTACAATTGTTGCAACGATGCTCTTTTTTGGTGGGGGCGCGTTAGGCGTAATGGAGGCTATTCAGAAGTTACTGCATCCCTCTCATGAAGTAGAAAATGTGGCTATTGTCATTGGTATTTTAATTTTTGGTTTGCTTGTGGAAGGTAGCTCTTTGCGTGTAGCGATGAAAGAAATCAAAGAATTGAATACAGAGAAGTTATCGCTCTTAAAATTTTTGCGAGAAAGTCGTCACAGTGAAATTTTAATTATTTTTACGGAAGACTTTTGTGCGGTTATTGGTTTGTGTTTAGCTTTGGTGGGAACCCTTTTAACAATGGTAACTGGGATTGCTGCATTTGATGCTATCAGTGGTTTACTGATTGGTTTGCTATTAATGTGTGCAGCCATTTTCTTAGCGAAAGAATTTTATAGTTTGATTATAGGCGAAAGTGTGACCGCTACAGATTTAGCAAAAATTAAAACCGCATTTGATCGGGCGGATGTTGAAAAACTAATTGATGTAAAAACCGTTCATTTAGGCCCAACTGAAATTTTAGTAGCGGCAAAAATTGATGTGGTAGAACCAATGGAAGAAGATGCACCTGATGTTGTGAATGCGATTGAACGAGATATTCGTAGTAAAATGCCTGATAAAAAAATCTATATCTATATTGAAGTTGACGATTATGATGTGAATTACGTTCGTAAATAACAAATGAAAGAATAACTTTAAAAAACAATATGGGGGAAGAAACGATGCAAGAGGCAATTATAACAAGTACAGTAGATTTAACCAGTGGTGGTTGTAACGCCTGTGGTTTAGTGGAAGATACCGTCTACACATTAGCAATGAATGGAGTGGACATTCCGTTAGATGGCTTGACAGTTGCTCATCTAGTTTCTGCTGTTGTTGCCAGAAATGGATTTAAACAGGAGCTACAAATGGATATGCTAGATGACGAATATATCCTTTATCGAAAAGAAGACACAGCAGTAACCTTTAAAGAAGCGTACAATCATTTAAGCTACGATAACGGTTCTGAAAAAATCCAATCTAAAAATAAACTGGAAGATTTATCAAAACTTTTTGAACAAGTTAATCAAATCCTAACAACTGTTTTTGGAATTGAAACTGTCAATTTTATTATAGAATAAAGTAAAAAATAGAACAGAAATTGGACAATCAATGAGTGAAAGAGATTGTCCAATTTCTGTTTTTTAATGTATAAATAGAAATAAAGACAAAAAATGATTAAGTTAAGTGAACGCCTTTATCGACATAAATGATGTCACCGACCACACCACTAGCTAGCTCACTGACTAAAAAGGCACAAGTGTTTCCGACTTCTTCAATGGTTACACCTGTTTTATCTGGTGTCCGCTCATTAGAAATACTAATCAATTGATCGTAGTCTTTTACACCAGTCACAGCCAATGTTTTAATCGCTCCTGCGGAGATTCCGTTGACACGAATTTTATCTGCAGCTAATTCAAAAGCTAGATATTTCACGGCAGTTTCTAAAGATGCTTTAGCAATCCCCATCATATTATAGTTAGGAATCGCACGTTCGGAACCTAAATACGTCAATGTGACAATTCCTGAACCAGGATTTAACAAAGGTTTCGCATAATGAGTGACTGCTAAAAGAGAGTAGCTACTAATATCTTGTGCTAATAGGAAACCATCACGAGTGATGTCACTAACGTTTCCAGACAATTCTTCTTTTTTGGCAAAAGCAATCGCATGGACTAGTCCATCGATCGTGCCCACTTCATTTTTAATTGTTTCAAAGGCTGCTTGAATGGACGCATCAGAAGCAACATCGCACTCCACCAACAAATCATTTTCATCTGCTAATTTAACCACTTGCTTTTTCATGCGTTCGTTTTGATACGTATAAATAACATTGGCCCCTTGATCTTTTAATGCTTTAGCACAGCCCCAAGCAATACTTTTTTTGTTGGCAACACCCATTACGACGACATTCTTATTTTGTAAAAACATATAAAATCTCCTTTAATAAAAAATTTTTGTTGATAGAATAGGCTTTTCTTCATCAAAATGTAAAAGTTACATTTATTGAGTTGACGAATAAAATTTCAACTGGTATTATCTGTGTGAGAATGATAACAAAATCTTCTCAATTTTCTAATCTTGAAAAAAACAGACATTTTTCCTGATGTCTGAATTATTAACCAAAATACTTTGAAAGTCAAACTATTTTTCTTATTTTTTGAGAAAAAGTGCTGGAAACCGCATGAAATAATAGTTTGATAATCAAAATAAACTCGGAGGTACAGTATGAAAAGAGTGGTCATAACCGGCATGGGTGCCGTAACACCATTAGGCAATACCGTAAAAGAATTTTGGCATAATCTAGTGGATGGCAAGCTAGGAATTGGCAAAATTACTAAATTTGATTCTGAAGATACTGGGGTGGCTTTGGCTGGTGAAGTGAAAGAGTTTGACCCAAGTGCTGTTTTAGAACGCAAAGAGCAAAAAAGAATGGACTTATTTTCTCAATATGGCTTGGTCGCTGCTTTAGAAGCGTGGGAAATGAGTGGTTTAACAGAAGCAACGATTGACCCGACTCGTTTAGGTGTGATTGTCGGTAGTGGGATTGGCGGGATGACTACCTTACAAGACCAAGTACGGGTAATGGATAAAAAAGGCGCAAAACGTGTAACACCATTTTTCGTGCCCATGGTAATTGCTAATATGGCAGCGGGAAATATTTCGATTCGTTTAGGTGCAAAAGGACCTTCTCAAACTATCGTGACTGCTTGTGCTTCTGCGACGAATGCGATTGGTGAAGCTTTTCGCACGATTAAATATGGTTTAGCGGACATGATGGTAACTGGTGGGACAGAAGCCACAGTATGTGAAATTGGGATTGCAGGCTTTGCAGCATTGAATGCTTTAAATACAACAGAAGATGCGACTCGGGCTTCGATTCCTTTTGATAAAGAACGAAAAGGTTTTGTGATGGGTGAAGGCGCAGGAATGCTGGTTTTAGAAGAACTCGAGCATGCACAGAAACGTGGCGCAACTATCTACGGCGAAATTGTTGGCTATGGCAGCAACTGTGATGCTAGCCACATGACCGCTCCTTTAAAAGACGGTAGTGGCGCGGCGGCTGCGATGGAAATGGCGATTGCAGAAGCAGGGATTACGCCGGAACAAATTGGGTATATCAATGCTCATGGTACGTCAACCCCAGCGAATGACGCTGCGGAAACAACGGCCATCAAACGTGTCTTTGGTGAGCGAGCATCGCAAATTCCAATTTCAAGTACAAAGAGTATGACTGGACATTTATTGGGCGCGGCTGGCGGTATCGAAGCGATCGCTTGTGTGCAAACATTGCAAGAAGGAAAAGCTCATCCGACAATAGGCTACCAAGTTGCTGATCCAGATTGTGATTTAGATTATGTCACAGAAGGTGCACGTGACATTACAGCGGACTATACAATTAGTAATTCGTTTGGCTTTGGTGGCCATAATGGTGTAATTTGCTTGAAGAAATGGGAGGAAAACTAGTATGAAAAAAGTAATGACTGCAACAGAAATTATGGAAATGATTCCTAATCGCTATCCGATTTGTTATATTGATTATGTGGATGAAATTATTCCAAATGAAAAGATTATTGCAACAAAAAATGTAACAATTAACGAAGAATTTTTCCAAGGACATTTCCCTGGAAATCCAACAATGCCAGGCGTTTTGATTATTGAAGCATTGGCACAAGTAGGTTCGATTTTAATCTTAAAAATGGATCAATTTGAAGGTGAAACAGCCTATATTGGCGGTATCAACAAAGCCAAATTCCGTCAAAAAGTGGTCCCTGGTGATGTCTTGAAATTACATTTTGAAATCGTCAAATTACGTGACTTTGTCGGCATCGGCAAAGCGACTGCTTACGTGGAAGATAAAAAGGTCTGCGAATGTGAATTGACGTTTATTGTGGGACGATAAGAATCAATCAATTTTGGATACGTTAGTTTCCCTAAGAAAAGGAATAAGTCACAATGGCTTATTCCTTTTTAAATTTATATAAATAACACTAACGCAAAAAAACATGCTATAATCATAAAAAGCTTATGTGAAGGTGGTAAGCTTATGAGTAAAACAATTTACAGGAGGGTTTTTCTTTTGGATATTTCAGTAGAGTTTTCGGGACATAAATTGGCGAATGTGTTAATGAACGCATCAGGCATTCATTGTATGACAATTAAGGAAATGGACGAGTTAGCGGCTTCTCAAGCAGGTGCTTTTGTCGCTAAGACGGCAACACCTAATCCTCGTCAGGGCAATGAGGAACCACGGTATTTTGATACACCATTAGGAAGTATTAACTCAATGGGCTTGCCTAATTTAGGGATTGATTATTATTTAGATTATCAGATTGCACGTCAAAAGGAATTTCCTGAGGAGTTACGCTTTTTATCTGTATCTGGTATGAATTATGAGGAAAATATCGCTATTTTAAAAAAAGTGCAAGAAAGTGAATACACAGGAGTGACAGAATTTAATTTGTCTTGTCCCAATTTGCCTGGTAAACCGCAAATTGCTTATGATTTTGAATTAACAGAAAAGCTTTTAACAGAAGTTTTCCAATTTTTTACTAAACCATTAGGTGTAAAATTACCCCCATTTTTTGATATTGCACATTTTGACGCAATGGCTGAAATTTTAAATAAATTCCCTTTAGTTTACGTGAATAGTATTAATAGCATCGGTAATGGTTTATATATTGACAGTGACAAGGAAGAAGTGGTCATTAAACCAAAAGGAGGCTTCGGTGGACTGGGCGGCGAATATGTCAAACCAACAGCGTTAGCCAATGTTCGTGCGTTTGCGCAACGTTTGAAACCAGAAATAAAAATTATTGGAACGGGCGGTATTACATGTGGAAAAGATGTTTTTGAGCATCTTTTATGTGGTGCGACATTAGTACAAGTTGGCACACAATTGCACCAAGAAGGTCCACAAGTTTTTGAACGTCTAGCCAAAGAATTACAAGAAATCATGGCAGCAAAAGGTTATGAAAGTATTGAAGAATTTCGTGGGAAATTGAAAGAGATGTAACAAAAAAACGTCAAGAAATTTTCTTGACGGTTTTTTGTTATTTCACAGCCTTAACATTTTCCATAAAGGCTTCCAAATATTCAGGTTGTGTTAATTGTTGGTTACAGGTGTCGCTATCATGGCAAATGTAATTGCCTTTTTTCGTGTAGGTTCCGTCACCGCCTGATTTGGTGGTAGCTAGGAACATAGACACATTCGTGATTGTTTGACAGATGGAGCAAACACCTTTAACAATGGTGGGTGAAAGGGTGCCGTGGACGCCGATTAATTTATTTTCTCGATAAGCTAAGATAAATTTTTTCTGAGTCCCAGCGTCGTTCCAACCGACATAGGTATTGTTCCGTAAATCCATGTTTTCCCACTCAGGAATCTTTAACTTTTTCACTTTGCGAAAGACTTTCGTGACTTGTGGTGTTGAAGGTTCCTTAAAGGGCAGCACGGTTTCTTTTAATTCGTCTAAATATTTTTCAGCACGTGCGCGTGTTAAACGACGATCCATCACTTTGTCCAACAAAATCGTAACAGCAGGGTGTTCTTCTGGAAATAACCCATTGATTTTTTCGGCACATAGGGCCTGGACAGTTTTGACAGTCGTAGCATCGTTAACAGACGTATAGGTGTTTAGTAACACAGCGACTTGTTCTTTAATTATGTTAAATTGGTAAGGTTGAATAGTTGGGTTCATGATTTTAAATTCCTTTCAAATAGACCGAGTACATACGCTGAAAGGCAATTTGTCTCACCAACGTATGTTTAGTGACAGACAACCTCATGTGTTTTTGATAAAGATAGCGTTTGACGTATCATATCATCACCCCCTTTAATGATTGATTTTTTCTATGTAAAAAGTGAAAATAATTGATGAAAGCTTGGTAATTCTAACGCAATTCAAGAAAAAAGGCAAGTTAAACTCGTTTTATTTCCCAATTCAATGTCTGGGGAGTGATAAACTTCTAAAAAAGATACGTGATTTCCTAGATTAATCCTAGGTTATTTGCTACAATAATGAAGAATTAACCAGAGAAAAGGAGAAATTACAATGATTGCAGCAAGCGATTTAAAAGCCGGTATGACTTTTGAGCAAGACGGCAAATTAATTAAAGTAATGGAAGCTAGCCACCACAAACCAGGTAAAGGTAACACGGTTATGCGTATGAAATTAAAAGATGTTCGTACGGGTTCAACAACAGATACAACAATGCGCCCAGATGAAAAAGTGAAAAAAGCGCACATCGATACAAAACCGGTTCAATATTTATACAGCCAAGATGATATGGCTATTTTCATGGATTTAGAAACATATGAACAATATGAAGTACCAACTGCTTTAATTGAAGAAGAATTAAAATATTTATTAGAAAATATGGAAGTAAAAATTCAATTTTATGGTGAAGAAGTCATTGGTTTAACTTTACCAACAACGGTAATCTTACGTGTTGCTGAAACACAACCTTCAATCAAAGGCGCAACAGTAACTGGTTCTGGTAAACCCGCTACAATGGAAACAGGATTAGTTGTTAACGTTCCAGATTTTGTTGAAGCAGACGAATTATTAGAAATCAATACTGCGGAAGGTACGTATTTAAAACGTGCTAAATAAGTAGCAGAAAAACAGAAGGCTAGCCTTCTGTTTTTTTTGGTCTATTAATTCTTTTGCCTATAAGAAAACCATTGGTGTGATAGGAAATAGCAATCGTTAGAATCGTTGACACTAGAAAATGGGAAATGGTATAGTTTGGTCAACACATGACGAAGGAGGAAATCAACCATGACGAAAAAACAAGCTAGCCCTTTTTTAGAAACGGAAAGCTGTTGTTGTATGGTGCAAAATAGTGCAGCATACTCTTTTGTGATGGGGAAAACCTCCGTTATTTCTGAAAAATTGCCTAACACGATTCCTCTCTGAATCTAGACAACCAGAAATAAACAAAAAAGGTGCTGATGCGATCAGCACCTTTTTGTTTTATGTACATGTATTAGAAGGAGGAATTCGCTATGATTGTTCAGTCAATTTTAGACACAATCGGAGCAACACCATTATTTGAATTTACAAGTGAACAATATCCTATGCCAGAAGGCACTAAAATTTATGCGAAACTAGAATATTTGAATCCAGGTGGCAGTGTCAAAGATCGGCTTGGTGTGCATCTTCTCAAAGAAGCAATGAAAACGGGAAAGATAAATCAAGCCACAACAATTATTGAACCGACAGCGGGGAATACAGGGATTGGACTTGCATTAGCTGCCAGTCAACTGGGCCTCAAGACAATCTTTGTTGTGCCAGAAAAATTTAGTCAGGAAAAACAACAGCTGATGCAAGCGTTAGGTGCTAAAATTGTCCCTTCGCCAACAGAGCAAGGGATTGTCGGAGCGATAATTAGTGCTCAAGACTTAGCCAAGGAAATTCCTAATAGTTACGTGCCGTTACAATTTGAAAATCCGGATAATCCTGCTGCTTACTACGAAGGATTAGGACCTGAAATTGTTCAAGACCTAGGCGGGAAGATTACTAGCTTTGTCGCAGGTTTAGGCAGTGGTGGAACGTTTGCAGGTGTTGGCAGATATCTCAAAGAACAAAATAGTAAGACGCAATTATGGGGCGTGGAGCCAGAAGGTTCGATTTTAAATGGCGGACCTGCACACGGACATGAAATCGAAGGCATTGGCGTGGAGTTCGTGCCGCCTTTTCTTAAACAGATTCCTGTGGACGGCTTTTATACCATTTCAGACGAGGATGGTTTTTTCTGGGTCAAACAATTAGCCAAGAAAAGCGCTTTGCTGGTGGGAAGCTCCAGCGGCGCAGCATTTGCGGCGGCATTAAGAGAGGCGCGCCGCTTACCAGCAGGCAGCACAATTGTAACTATTTTTCCTGACGGTAGTGACCGTTATTTATCAAAAAATATTTATTCTTAGGAGGAAAACTTTTATGAAATTCAATACCAAATTAATTCATGGCGGCATTAGTAAAGATACAACAACAGGTGCAGTGAGTGTTCCTATTTATCAAACGTCAACCTTTGAACAAAATGGCGTGGGCCAGCCAAAAGAATATGAATATTCTCGTTCAGGTAATCCCACACGTCACGCGTTAGAAACCTTAATCGCTGAGTTAGAAGGTGGGAGCCATGGCTTTGCGTTTAGCTCAGGCTTAGCTGGTATCCATGCAATCATTTCTATGTTTGGACCCGAAGATCATATTTTATTAGGTGACGATGTCTATGGGGGGAGTTTCCGTTTATTGGATAAAGTATTTGTAGCAAATGGGTTAAGCTACACGATTGTAAACGCCAGCGACTTATCAACAATTGAAGCCGCAATTCAGCCAAATACAAAAGCCTTGTTTTTGGAAACACCAAGTAATCCACTGTTAAAAATTACAGATATTGAAGCGGCAGCTAAGCTTGCTAAAAAACATCAGTTGTTAACTATTGTCGATAATACATTTGCGACGCCTTATTTTCAACGGCCGTTAGCGTTAGGTGCTGATATTGTCGTTCACAGCGGGACAAAATATTTAGGGGGCCATAGTGATGTAGTCTCTGGTTTAGTCGTAACGAATCATCCAGAAAGCGCAGAAAAGATTGCCTTTTTACAAAATGCGATTGGTGCTGTTCTAGGACCACATGATGGTTGGCTGGTCCAACGTAGTTTAAAAACATTAGGCGTCCGGATGGCAGCGCACGCCCAAAATGCTCAAAAAATTGCAGAATTTTTAGAAGCGCATCCAGCGGTAGCAACGGTGTATTATCCAGGACTAGCGAGTCATCCTGGTCACGAAATTGCGCAAAAACAGATGTCGGGATTTAGTGGCATGATTTCTTTTGAATTAGCCAAGGATGAGCAAGTCGTTCCTTTCGTAGAAGCGTTGGAAATTTTTACTTTAGCGGAAAGTTTAGGTGGCGTAGAAAGTTTAATTGAAGTACCTGCCATTATGACTCACGCATCTATCCCCAAAGAAAATCGTGAAGCCGTGGGAATTAAAGATGGACTCATTCGTTTATCTGTAGGAATTGAAGCAGTCGAAGATTTGTTGACTGATTTAGAAAAGGGATTACAAGCATAAACAAAAGGCCCTCGTCTTTAGACGAAGGCCTTTTGTTTATAATTCTTCTCCATTCGTAGCAATCACTTGTTGATACCAAGCAAACGATTTTTTCTTTCGCCGTTCCAACGTTCCGTGACCATCGTTGTCCTTATCTACATAAATGAAGCCATACCGTTTCTTCATTTCGCCTGTACTAGCGCTCACTAAATCGATGAATCCCCAAGGTGTGTAGCCCATCAAATCAATGCCGTCATACGCAACGGCTTCTTTCATCATCTCAATATGTTCACGTAAATAAGCGATTCGGTAAGTGTCGTTAATCGTTCCGTCTGGTTCTAGCTCATCAATAGCACCAAAGCCATTTTCGACAATAAAAAGTGGTAATTCATACCGATCATTGAACCAATTCATTGCATAGCGTAAGCCCATAGGATCGATTTGCCAGCCCCAATCAGATGTTGCTACATAAGGATTTCGCACCAAGTCTTTTGCTTCATTGTAGTCAAAAGTAGGGGCCTTTTCTGCACCTTTCACAGCAAATGACATGTAATAGCTAAAGCCAATATAATCAACACAGCCATTAGCTAAATCAGTTAAATCTTCTTCTGTGACATCTAATGAAATGTTTTTTCGTTTCAAATAGCATTGAATTGCACTTGGATAATGACCGCGGACATGAACATCGGTAAACCAATAACGTTTTTGCATTGCGCTAACACTCATCATCATATCCTCAGGATTACAAGAATAAGGATAAATAGGCACCATCGCAATCATACAGCCAATTTGGAAGTCGGGATTGATAGCGTGGCCAATTTTCACTGCACGTGCGCTAGCGACTAGTTCATAATGAGCAGCCTGATACATAATTGCTTCGCGGTCTTCTCCTTCTTGGTAAGCAATACCAGAGTTAGTAAAAGGTGCAAAATCTTCTTCATAATTGGCTTGGTTGTTAATTTCGTTAAAGGTCATCCAATATTTGACTTTTTTCTGGTAACGAGTGAAACAGACTTCAGCAAATTTGACAAAAAAATCAATGACCTGGCGATTGCGAAAACCGCCATATTTTGTGACTAAATGATAAGGCATTTCAAAGTGAGACAGTGTCACAACTGGCTCAATGCCATTTTTCAAACACTCGTCAAAAAGTGCATCATAAAAACGAAGGCCTTCTTCATTGGGCGTTTCTTCATCTCCGTTAGGAAAAATTCGTGTCCAAGCAATAGAGGTTCGGAAACAATTTAAACCAAGTTCTTTGAATAGTTGAATATCTTCTTGATAGCGATGGTAAAAATCAATCGCTTCATGGTTAGGATAGTGTTCATCTGGTAAAACGCCTGCGGTAATTTTACGAGGGACGCCATGTGCACCGGCAGTCATTACATCCGCCACGCTCACCCCTTTACCGCCTTGGTCCCAGCCTCCTTCTAATTGATGAGCAGCGACAGCGCCGCCCCAAAGAAAATCATTTTTCAAAATTGACATATCGTTTCAGTCCTTTGTTCAAATTTTTATACATTTTGTGCTTCGACTTTTTCAAGGGTTTCTTCAGTAATCGGTTGATTGGTTTCTTC
Source organism: Enterococcus sp. DIV0236 (assembly GCF_050558525.1). Taxonomy (NCBI): domain Bacteria; kingdom Bacillati; phylum Bacillota; class Bacilli; order Lactobacillales; family Enterococcaceae; genus Enterococcus; species Enterococcus sp. DIV0236. Next base: position 243,315 of record NZ_CP187891.1, read on the forward strand.
TGCGTAGTTAAGTGCATCCATTTTTTTAGCAAACGGTAAATAGATAAAGAAACTCATCGTCAGTACCACTACTTGAAGCAACGCGGCTTGCCAACCACCAACTAAAAGTCCAGAAATGATTGGAGGAGTAGTCCAGGGAACTTGTACCGCAGTAAAGAGAGGAACCAGTCCTGTGTACAAGGCAAAATATGTCACAACAGAAGAAACAATCGGTGTGATAATGAACGGCACAGCCATGATTGGGTTCATCACGATAGGTGTAGCAAAGACAATTGGCTCGTTAATATTGAAAACAGCTGGCCCAATTGAAAGCCGACCTAATTGCTTAAACTGAGCTGATTTGGCAAAGAAAACCATGAACACGACTAACCCGATTGTCATGCCCGCACCAGTGACCGTTAAAAATTGATCTAAAAATTGTTGTGTAACAATATGGCCACCATTAGCCAGTGTTAAGTCTTTTCCAGATTTCAAAATTTCGGTGTTTTCTAAAGAGTTTGCTTGTAAAATAGGACCCATGATGCCGCCAACGATTGTTGACCCGTGAACACCGAAAAACCAAAAGAGCGGAATGACAAAACCTAATAGTAATGCGCCACCTAGTGAATCTGTGACTCCTTGAAGTGGTGATTGTAGCACTTCGTAAATAAAGTCAAAGAATGTCGTATTGAAGACTTTATCTAGAAGAATGAAAATTAGCATTGCACCAGTTACAATGACGCTGGCAGGAATTAACGCAGTAAAGGAATTGGCCACATTTTCTGGTACAGCTTCTGGTAATTTGATACGAATATCATGACGTAAAAACCAACTATATACAACGCCGACTAACAAACCAACAATAATAGCTGTAATCATCCCTTTACCAGCTGTCCAATCTTTGTTGATGACATTGCCAACTACTGCGCCAGAAACCGCATCTTTGACTTCAGATGACATAAACAAAATGAAAACCACCATGGCAATCATGCCCGCTGGGAGGCCTTCAAATCCCTCGCTTTTTACATATGAGTAGGCAATACCGATGACCGCAAATAACGACATAATCGCAAAAGATGCCCCATATGCTTGATTGAAATAAACAGCCAGACCGCTTGCGTTAACCCATTCAGAAATAGCTGTAACTGGGAAATTCGCTAATAGAAGAAACACGGAACCAACAATGGTAAAAGGCATCGTGTAAAGCATCCCGTTCCGTAAGGCAGTAATTGCTTTGGTATTGACGAATTTTAGTACTGGAGGTAATAATTTCTCGTTAATCCATTCGTTCATAAAAATCTCTCCTTTGAAGAATAATATAAATGCAAATGTATCCGTTTACATATTTACTATATAAGCTTATTTGAAGAAAAAATAGACTTTTGCTTGAATGAGAAACATGTACCAAGAAAAAAAACAAAAAAGCTCATGCTGTTTTAGACAGCATGAGCTTTTTTGAAAAACAACTAGAAAGGTGTTTCATCTAGTTCCTTTAAAAGTTGACTTGCTTGATGAGCTAGGAGTTCAATTAAAGCAATGACAGGGATTTGAGTGGTTGTATTAACTGATTTATCTGCAAATGGAGAACGTTCGTCGGGCATATAATAGGAGATGTTGTAGTCAGCCAAGCGGGCAATAGTTGAATGTTGATTGTTGGTAATGCTTAGCACTTTGGCACCAGCTGTTTTAAAATCGGTCATTTGTTTAATCATTTCATTGGTTTCCCCAGATACAGACAGAATCAAGGCTAATGTATTTTCAAATCCGCGCTTGGGGATAGGCGTAAAGGGGTCAGCAATACTGTAAGAATTGATATTTAAGTTGGCAAAATAACGACTGCCATAACTACCTAAAATTCCGCTAGTACCAATGCCAGTAAAGGCAACGTGACGTGCTTGAACAATCATTTGAATTGCTGGACGAAGCATTTCGTAATAGGTTTCTTGGTTTAATTTTTTTAAAAAAGCATCGACGTGAACCGTGGCATCATAAAAATTTTCAAACGTTTGTGTTTGTTTGGCTTCTTCTTTCACTGCATATTTTAATTCAGAAAAACCAGCATAGCCCATTTTGTTACAAAATCGTAGAATCGTTGAGGTGGAGACATGACAGGAAGTAGCCAGTTGGCGAATGGTCTGTTGAGGGATTTGGTGCAGGTGTTCCAATACATAATGGTAAACGAGCATTTCTAATTCATTCAAGGTCTGAACCTTCTCTAAATCAAACAAAGTAATCCTCCTTTATATAAAAACTGAATATGTTATTTTTTTGTGTAAATCAAATAAACCAATTCTTATTTTTCTTGAAAAAAATGTAAAATAACTCAATAAAAAGTTTCTTATTTCCTATTTTACAAAAAGTAGCCCAATTATCCTAGTTTTTCTCTTTTTTCTTTTAAAAATAACAATGCGCACCCCTAGAGTTTTTTGAGAAAACAAGCTAAAATAGATAAGAAGAGAAAAGGGGGCGTTGATGTGGCACGGGAAGTAATTTTATTTATTGCAGCGAGTATTGATGGTTTCATTGCGGATAAAGCGGGCGGTGTTGCTTGGTTAGAAGAGAATATTCGTGGCGATGAAGAAGATCGTAGTTACGATGAAATGTATAAAAAAATAGACACTGTGGTAATGGGGCGGACTACTTATGATCAAGTTACACAAGAATTGTCCCCAGATGTGTATTTTTATGAAGACAAGCATTCTTATATCATTACCTCTCATCCAGAACCATCAACTGCTTCAAGAACTTTTACCAAGGAAGATCCAGTCACATTAATTCGTCGTCTCAAAGAAGAAGACGGCGCGGGAATTTGGATTGTTGGAGGCCCAAAAGTGGTTCAACCGCTTTTGGCAGCTGATTTAATTGATACCTTCATTTTGACGACAATACCACTGTTTCTGGGTGAGGGCATTGCTCTATACGAGACAATGGCTCAATCAATTCCAGTTCGTTTAAAACAGGTTTATCAAAAAAATGAGTTGGTTTATTCGATTTATCAACGTGAAAACAAAAATTAAAAAATAATTATTCGGTTGGGCAAGTTGCTTTCAAGGTTTTGAGTTTCTCATAGGGCGAGAGGAACAAAGCAACAGTTGTCTAGCCGTTTGTGTTGTTTTTGATTGACAAAGAAATGGTAGAGGAGAAAAAAATGAAACATCAGATCAAAAAAAGGTTGTATATTTCACCTGTTCAAACAATTGTCTTAGGCTTTTTTTTATTAATTGTTGTAGGCACAATCTTATTAATGATGCCTTTTTCTGCACAAGCTGGACAAAAAACGCAATGGATTGATGCTTTTTTCGTGGCAACTTCCGCCGTCTGTGTTACAGGGCTTTCGCCTTTGAATACGGCGGAACATTGGAGTCCTATCGGGCAAGTTATTATTATGATTTTGATTGAATTAGGCGGCTTAGGCTTTTTAACCGTTGCCACGATTTTCTTTAGTTTGCTGCGGAAAAAAGCGTCACTAAGTGTACGGATGTTGTATCAAGAAGCGTTAAATGTTAGTGAAGTTTCCGGAGTTTTTCGTTTAATGAAATATATTATGAAGTTTGCGGCCATTATTCAATTACTTGGAGCCTTCTTGTTGTCCTTTCAATTTGTGCCAACATTTGGGTGGAAAAAAGGGTTGTTTTTTAGTCTCTTCCATGCCGTTTCGGCATTTTGTAATGCTGGCTTTGATTTGCTAGGGGATAGTATGGTTCCTTATCAAAATTCGCCTTATCTTTTACTAGTTATTAGCTTTTTAATTATAGCTGGCGGCTTAGGATTTATTGTGTGGCGCGATATTTTTGCAATGATTAAAGGCTATAAAAATAAAATTAAGCACCGTGTTAGTATTCATACACGCCTTGCTTTAACGGTGACCGCCACCTTTTTAGTCTTAGGGACCGTTATTTTTTACATTTCAGAATATCGCCATTTTCCAGCTGACATGTCTTTTTGGCAGCGTCTTGTCAACAGTTGGTTCTTGTCGGTTACACCAAGAACGGCTGGCTTTTATTCAGTTGATTATTTGAAAATGAGTAATCCAGGCCTGATTGTCACGATTTTGTGGATGTTTATTGGTGGCACTTCAGGATCAACCGCTGGCGGCTTGAAAACCACTACGTTTGGTGTGCTATTTTTACAATTTCGTGCAATTTTTAAAGGGAAACAGCGAGTGGAATTCCATGAACGCACAATTCCTGAGCGAGTAGTGCTCCAAGCGTTTACTTTGTTCTTCTTGGCAACTTTTTTATGTGTAACTGCTTCGGTTATTCTCTCGTTTACAGAAACATTACCTTTAAAAAACGGGATTGAGTATATTGTTTTTGAAGTGATTTCTGCATTTGGAACGGTCGGTTTAACAATGGGGTTAACACCAGATTTAACTGTTTTTGGTAAACTGGTGATTATTTTTCTAATGTTCGTCGGTCGTGTGGGTGTGTACACGGTGTTATTGTCATTAATTAAGAAAGGCTTGGAAAGTCAGTCGAAAGTTCAATATCCAAAAGAATCAGTGATGATTGGTTAATAGAGAAAGAGGGAAATAGAATGGAATTTTTAGGTATTTTATGTTTGATTTTAATTACAACGACTTTAGCAGGTGTTGCTTGTAAAAGAGTAGGAATTCCTGCGGTAATTGGGCAATTGCTAGTAGGGATTGTGTTAGGTCCAGCGATGTTAAATATTGTGCATCAAGATGTGTTTGTGCATGACTTTTCAGAAATTGGTGTCATTATGCTGATGTTTATTGCTGGAATGGAATGTGAATTGGAATTATTGAAAAAATATGCGAAACCTAGTGTCATGGTCGCTATTTTGGGGATCGTTTTACCGGTTGGTTTTACTATGTTGATTGGTCAGCTGTTTGCTTTTTCTTGGAAAGAAGCTTTTTTCCTTGGGTTAGTTTTAGCAGCAACGTCGGTCAGCATTTCAGTAGAAGTATTAAGAGAGTTGAATGTTTTAAGTAGTAAAGAAGGTGCAACGATTCTTGGGGCTTCCGTCGTTGACGATATCGTGGTCGTGATTATTTTAAGTGTCGCTGTCGGCATGATTGGTGCAAGTACAGGCGGCAATACAGAAGTCAGCTTTATTGTTAAGTTAATTGAACAAGGCTTATTCTTTATTGGGATTTTCTTTTTGGTCCGCTTTATCGCTCCCTATTTACTACGTTTAAGTCAAAAAATGAACATTGGGTCGTCTGTTATTATCATGTCATTGATTATCTGTTTGGGCATGGCTTATTTGGCTGATTTAGTTGGTTTAAGTTCTGTCGTAGGTGCCTTTTTTGCAGGGATTGCTGTGGGACAAACGGATGCAAAAACAGAAATTGATTTCAATATTGAAGCTATTGGCTATGCCGTGTTTATTCCCGTCTTCTTTGCCAGCATTGGCTTATCAGTGACATTTAACACGTTAGGAAAGGATTTACCTTTTATTTTGGTAATGACGATTATGGCGATTTTAACGAAATTACTGGGCGGCGCCTGGGGAGCGAAAATGGTTGGTTTCTCCAATACAAGTTCTTTAATGGTCGGTGCTGGGATGGTTTCGCGTGGGGAAATGGCATTAATCATTGCGCAAATTGGTTACCAATCTAAATTACTTTCAGAAGCGTATTATACGAGCATGATTGTGGTAATTATCTTAACGACCTTAGTTGCACCGTTCTTATTGAAATACTTTGTTAAAAAACAAGAATCTGCGTTGCAATAAAAAAAGATGAGCAGAAGTTGTTGACAAAAAAATAAAATAGCTATATGATGAGTTCAAGATAAACGACTACGTTTGTAGTCGATAATCTTGAACTCTTTTTTATTGATGAAGGAGGAATTTAACGAGTATGGCAAAAGATAAATTAGCGACAATTACTGATGCAGAGTGGGAAGTCATGCGGGTTATTTGGACCCAAGGCAAAACCACGAGTCGTGAAGTGCATACACTTTTAAATGAGAAAAAAGAATGGAAATCAACGACCGTCAAGACGTTACTAAGTCGTTTAACAGATAAAGAGTTAGTTGGGACGGAGAAAGCAGGTAATAAATATATTTATTATCCGCTAGTAGAAGAACGTCGGAGCGTTGAAACGGTGGCAGACGAACTTTTAGCCAAGGTGTGCAGCCGTAAAGTTGGTTCCGTGGTAGAAACAATTTTGACAGAGAGTCAGTTGAGTTATGACGATTTGGATCGATTAGAGGAACTCTTGAAAGAGAAGCGCAAGACGGCGGTTGAATCTGTCCCTTGTAACTGTATTCCTGGTCAATGCCAATGTCATTTAATTTAAAAAGGAGTGAAAAAAATGGAAAGTAAAACGTTTGATATTGAAGGGATGAGCTGTGCTTCCTGTGCCCAAACGATTGAAAAGGCTACGGCGAAGTTACCTGGGATGGCAAAGGCAAGTGTCAATTTAGCTACGGAAAAATTAAGTGTCACGTATGATCAGACGGAAGTCACAGAAGAAGAAATTAAGGAAGCTGTGTCAGATGCTGGCTACAAGGCGATTAGCCCAGCCCAGCAACGAACGTTTGCGATTGAAGGAATGAGTTGTGCTTCCTGTGCCCAAACGATTGAAAAAGCTGTGAACCAATTATCTGGTGTTCAACAAGCGATTGTTAATTTAGCCACGGAAAAACTGGTGGTTAGTTATGACGACCATCAAGTAACGAGTGCTGAAATTATCAAAGCAGTTACGGATGCAGGTTATCAAGCGACAGAAGAAGTCGCTGCAGGTGCAACAGCGGACCAAGATCGTGAAAAGAAACAAAAACATATTGCTGAGATGTGGCAACGTTTTTGGATCTCAGCGGTGTTTACAGTACCCCTTCTTTATATTGCGATGGGACATATGGTAGGCTTACCATTGCCGGATTTTTTGAATCCAATGACACATGCGACGACCTTTGCAATGGTTCAATTGATTTTGACGTTACCCGTCCTATATGTCGGCAGAGAATTTTTCACAGTTGGTTTTAAAGCATTATTTAAAGGGCATCCGAATATGTTTTCTTTGGTAGCTTTAGGAACCAGTGCTGCTTTTGTGTATAGTTTATATGGCACAGTCATGATATTCTTAGGAGATACAAGTTTTACAATGGCTCTTTATTATGAATCAGCGGGTGTTATTTTAACTTTAATTACATTAGGAAAATATTTCGAAGCTGTTTCAAAAGGGAAAACCTCAGATGCGATAAAAAAATTAATGGGTTTAGCACCGAAAACTGCTCATATTTTACGTGATGGCGCAGAAATTGAAGTGCCAGTTGATGCTGTTCAGTTGGATGACATTGTGATTGTTCGCCCAGGAGATAAAATCCCTGTTGATGGAGTGATTGTTTCAGGCAGTAGTTCTGTGGATGAAGCCATGTTAACGGGCGAAAGTTTGCCTGTTGAAAAGAAAGTCGGTGATGCAGTAATTGGTGCTAGCATCAATAAAAATGGCAGCTTTCAATTCAAGGCGACAAAAGTGGGAAAAGAGACGGCCCTTGCCCAAATCATTCAATTAGTGGAAGATGCGCAAGGCTCAAAAGCGCCGATTGCACAATTAGCTGATAAAATTTCGGGTGTTTTTGTCCCAATCGTCATTGGTTTGGCTGTTCTTTCTGGCTTGGCTTGGTTCTTTTTAGGACAAGAGTCATGGATTTTCGCTTTGACAATTACCATTTCTGTGTTAGTGATTGCTTGTCCTTGTGCGCTCGGCTTGGCAACGCCGACTGCGATTATGGTGGGAACAGGTAAGGGCGCTGAAAATGGCGTTTTAATTAAAAGTGGGGATGCTTTAGAAACCACTCACAAAATTCAAACAATCGTGTTTGATAAAACAGGAACTATTACAGAAGGCAAACCGGTGGTTACAGATATTTTAGTTGCTGATTCAGCACTTTCAGAAGCTGAGTTACTAACATTAGCAGCTTCTGCAGAACAAGGATCAGAACATCCTCTAGGTGAAGCAATTGTGGGGGCGGCTAAAGAACGTCAATTGCCATTAGCAGAAGGAAGCGATTTTTCAGCGATTCCAGGTCACGGCATCCGTGTGACAGTCAACGAACGAGTCCTACTTTTGGGCAATATAAAATTAATGAAAGAAGAGGCCATCGAGCTATCAACGTTTGTTCAACAAGCGGATCGTTTGGCAGAAGAAGGGAAAACCCCAATGTTTGTGGCAAAAGATGGTTCGTTTGCGGGTATCATTGCGGTAGCAGATACTGTGAAGGATAGCAGTCAAACAGCCATTGCACGTTTGCATAAAATGGGGATCGAAGCCGTGATGATTACGGGAGACAACAAGCGTACTGCCGAGGCGATTGCAAAACAAGTAGGTATCGATCGTGTCTTAAGTGAAGTTTTACCAGAAGATAAAGCATTAGAAGTGAAAAAACTACAAGCAGAAGGCAAAAAAGTTGCGATGGTGGGTGACGGTATTAATGATGCACCAGCGCTTGCCCAAGCAGATGTGGGGATTGCTATTGGTTCAGGCACAGATGTTGCAATGGAATCGGCCGACATTGTGCTAATGCGTAGTGATTTAATGGATGTGCCTACAGCAGTTGAATTAAGTAAAGCGACCATCAAAAACATCAAAGAAAATCTTTTCTGGGCATTTGCTTATAATACATTAGGTATTCCAGTGGCTATGGGTGTGTTACACTTATTTGGTGGACCTTTGTTAAGTCCGATGATTGCAGCAGCAGCTATGAGTTTTAGTTCAGTCTCTGTCTTACTAAACGCCTTACGCTTAAAAGGATTTAAACCTTCGACGGTGAAAAAAACTAGTGGAAGTCAAAAATAAAATTGAAAAGGATGAAGTGAAATGGAAAAAACAGTAAAAATTGATGGGATGAAATGTGATGGCTGTGTTCAAGCGGTCACTGAAAAATTTAGTGGAATTGATGGCGTAACGAATGTTGCGGTTCACTTGGCAGATCAAACAGCCATTGTGACAGCAGATCGTGAAGTAAGCCAAGATGAACTGAATACCACGTTGGCAGATACAAAATTTAAGGTTGTCAGCGAATAACAAAAAACAGGGCCTACCATCATGAGTAGGCTCTGTTTTTTTGTTATGGAAGTTTTGTTTTGATTTCCTGATAAATCTTAGTCGTTTCTTGACCCTCACGCGCAGTATAATAATAAACTTTTTCCCGCGTTTCTATTTTCAGAATCGGATGACTTTTTGTATAAATTAGTAAATAAGCAGGTTTTCCAGCGACTTTAAATTCTCCTGTTAAGTAACTATCTGTCGCAGCACCCATTGTGCGGATGCGTTCTTGAGGTAAGTCATCAATCAAAGAAACAGCAGTGATTTGGTTAAAAGGAATTGACCTTGTTTTTGCTAATGGGGCAGATAACTCAATTTGTTTATTTTCAATAGTTGCTTGAAAGGCATGACTAGAAAAATCATTTATAAACATCGGCACTGTGGCAAAGAACAGCACCGCAATCGTTAAAATGCCAGTAGCGGCTAGAATAATTTTCCCAGCAGGCCGTCCTAGGTTAATGGATAAATTCATACCAATGCGATCAGGAACCATGATTTTGGGGTCCTTTGGATTGATATAAATCCCATACCGCCAATATTGATCATCATCCCCATAGCGATAATCGCCAGCCTGTAAAACGAATTGATCTTGTTTTTTGCGCATTGAAAATAGGTAGTAGAAGAGAAAGCCTACATAAACAAACAAAAGAATAAAATAACAAAAAGTAAGAGCCATCGCAACCGTATAATCAATTACAATTGTGAAAGTTGGTAAAATGGTTAGCGGTGCAAAAACCAAGGAGGATAAAACCATTAAAACAGACCAATGATGCCGAAATAAATCATTGATTTGCTGATTAATTTTTGAGTCACTAGTTAGCGGTTTGACAGGTAAGCGCGCAATAAAATAATAGCCGCCAATGAACAAACTTAACATCAAAACAGTAATTAAGAAAAGAATCCAGGAACCAATCGCCGTTTGCAAGGAATAAAAGCCCCCAGCAAAAGTAAGAATAATTGCAGGTAAAAACCACCAAAATGAAATAAGTTTCTGGTTTTTATTTAAAACTAATTGCGTATCGATTAAGAGAGGACGCTTAGGTAGCAACCAGCCGTTTTGCATTTTTAAAGCGGCCATTTTGCGAATATAAACGATTTGCAGATAGTAGCCACTGCCAATAAAACTAAATAAAAGTAACAGAAAAAGGAACAATAAAATCGAATCATAAGGAATAAATAACAAAGGTAAACTAAGAACACTAAAAACGGCTGCTAGTTGAACCAAGCGTTTTTTATAACGTTTCCGGATTGCTTGAACGCTGGGATCTTGTAGTTTATCTTCTGGTAAAGTGTTTTCCAAAATAATATTTTTGTGAGGATTTGCATAAATCCCCATAGTAAATGCCATAAAAAAAGCGACAGAAACTAGGATGAAATAAAAGAATACCGCCATTATAATGCACGCCCTTTCGAATCAAAATTTTGATAAATTTTCTGAATAAGTGCTTGGATTTCTGCTTCGGATTGCTGATGTAAAAAACTTTCAGCCAACAGAAGTTCTAAACGCTCATGCAATTGCTGTTGCCAAACAGCGGTAGCAGGTAACTTTGCGGCAATTTTGGTGCCGTTACGACGGTCAGTCACAATATAACCTGATTGCTTTAACTTATTATAAGCTTTTGAAACAGTCATCATATTGACCCCGATTTCGTCCGCCAATTGTCGGATAGAAGGCAAACTTTCATTGGGAACCAGTTCACCTTTGGCAATGCCTACAATGATTTGATCAATGAGTTGCTGATAGATGGGCTGTTCGCTTTGTTCATCTATTTCTAAAAGCATCGAATCACTCCTGTCTTATTTGTGTTATCTGTATTATATATCCTAATACAAAAAGAGTTGGAAAGCAAGGAATTTAGAGTAAATGGTTGTTTCTGTTTAAAGAGAAGCATATAATGAAGAAGAACGTAAAATGAAAGGACGATGAAAATATGACAGCAATTGAACCAAAATTAACAGAGAAATTCCATCAAGATTTCTTGAACAATAATAAACAAAATGCCTTACAACGTAGTGTAGTAAAAAATGGTATCAGCGCTTCAGGTGAATCTGTACAAGGAGCCGTGAATAACGTACCCGTCTTTTCAGTCGACTTAGCTACTGGAAAAGTGGCCAATCAAAAACAAAGCGGTCGCTGCTGGATGTTTGCGGCATTAAATACATTTAGACATAGAATGTTAAATGCGTTTCAATTAAAAGATTTTGAATTATCACAAAACTATACATTTTTCTGGGATAAATATGAAAAATCAAACTATTTCTATGAAAATATTATTGCAACAGCCGATCAACCGTTGACTAGTCGTAAAGTGGCCTTTTTATTAGCGACACCACAACAAGATGGTGGGCAATGGGATATGATCGTTTCAATTTTTGATAAATATGGCGTAGTGCCTAAAACGGCAATGCCTGAAAGCAGCAACAGCTCCAATTCACGTGATTTAAACAACTATTTAAATAAAAAATTACGCAAAGATGCAACAATTTTACGTAGTTTAATTGAAAAAGGCGCTTCTGCTGAAGAAGTCCAAAAAAACAAAGAAGCAATGTTACAAGAAATTTATAATTTCTTAGCAATCTCTTTAGGAACGCCGCCAGAAACCTTTGATTTTGAATACCGTGACGAAGAAAAAAATTATCATTTGGATCAAAATCTAACACCGCAAACATTCTTTGAAAAATACGTTGGCGTTAATTTACATGATTATGTAAGTATTATTAATGCTCCTACAGAAGATAAACCCTTCAACAAAACATACACTGTTGAAATGTTAGGGAATGTTGTCGGCGGCAAAGAAGTTAAATATTTAAATGTAGAAATGGCTGCTTTCAAAAAATTAGCTGCTGCACAATTGGAACAAGGCGAATCTGTTTGGTTTGGTTGTGATGTCGGACAATCTTCAACACGTGACACAGGAATTATGGCATTAGACGTTTACGATATGAACGATCTTTTTGATATTGATTTTACGATGACTAAAGCAGAACGTTTAGACTTTGGTGAAAGCTTAATGACACACGCCATGGTTTTAACAGGTGTTGATATCGTTGATGGTCAAACAACAAAATGGAAAGTGGAAAATAGCTGGGGCGAAAAAGTCGGTGAAAATGGCTTCTTCGTTATGAGCGATGCGTGGATGGACGAGTACACTTATCAAATCGTTGTGCACAAAGATTTATTAACTGATGAACAGAAAAAAGCTTGGGAACAAGCGCCAACTGTTTTGGCACCTTGGGATCCAATGGGCGCATTAGCATAAAACAGAAAAAGAAGGCCCCCGCCGTCATGGCGGGGCCTTCTTTTTACGTTGGGCGGCGAACTTCACGGATTTCGCCCAATGTTGTATAATCATTGCCTGCTAAACGAGCAATCGGTTGGAGTTTTTCAGGTAAAATGTACTGATGTTCTTCATCGAAAACGGCTGAATCAAAATAGAAATCGGTAATTTCTACAATGAATAAATCCGTAATAATTTGACCTTCATGGTTAGCAATAGGTACATATTGATGTAAGCGAGCTTCCATCCGAATCGGCGCGGCTTTGATTGCTGGAACAGCAACAGTCTGGCTGGCAATGGTTTCAATACCGAATGTGTCAATTTCACTGATCTCTGCTGCTAAAGACGCCGAAGTCTGATTCATTTGAGTAAGAACGTCTTCGTTAACGAAATGGATGACAAGTTCTTTAGTAGCCAAGATGTTTCGTGCCGTATCTTTAGGCTCTTCGTCTGGTCGTAAAATGGACAACGTTGCTAAAGGAATTTCAGCTGCCGCCGCATTAAAGAAACTAAAGGGAGCAGCGTTGACGACACCTGTAGCTGTATCTTGTGTTGTAACCCAAGCGATTGGCCGAGGAATAATACTTCCTGATAAAAATTTATACGCTGTTTTTGCAGATAACTCGTTACTATTGTAATGAATCATAGGAACCTCCTAGAAAAAATACTAATTTCTTTGAACATTCGCATCTGAAGTATCGAAAGGACGCACAAATTCTTCAATCCCTGCCCGTTTTGGTTCTAAAAATGGCGGTAATGATAATTTTTCACCAGCGTGTTCATAGGTTTCATCCTCTAAAAACCCAGGACCATCGGTTGCCAGTTCAAATAAAACATGTGTTGCTGCCAAGAAATATTCAGATTTAAAGTAAAAACGTTCCACAAAGCCAGAATTAGGAAATTCCAAACGATTAATTTTTTCAATCCAGAAACGTAGTGCTTCCTCATCGGCAACGCGCAAGGCTAAGTGATGGACATTGCCGTAGCCTTCTTGGGCCGCTGGCAAATCTTCTCGATGCTCTACGATAATGCTGGCACCATTCCCACCTTCGCCAACTTCAAATAAATGGAAACTACCTTCAGCATCAATCAATTTGAACCCTAAAACTTCAGTTAAAACTAGTTGCAGATGTTCGTAATTTTCGACAGTTACAAAGGCTGGACCTAAGCCGATTAAAGCATGTTCACTAGGGACGTTAGATTTTTTCCAAGGCGTGCCGGCTGCAACACCTTGGTTCTTTTCATCAGAAATAAGTTGGTAACGTTGATTGTCAAAGTCTTCAAATTCTAAATACTTTTTACCAAAACGTTCTTGAATTTCTCCATGATCAATTGCATATTCATTAAAGCGTGATACCCAGTAATCCAAAGCAGCATCATCTTTTACACGGAAGGAAGTACGAGAAATTGTATTGGTTCCTTTGGTTCCTTTAGGTAAGCCTGGGAAGTCAAAGAAAGTCATATCTGTTCCGGGAGAGCCGGCATCATCAGCAAAAAATAAATGATATGTTTCAATATCGTCTTGGTTGACAGTCTTCTTAATTAAACGTAGACCTAAAATATCGGTGAAAAAGTGATAAATTTTTTCGGCACTTGAAGTCATGGCAGTGACGTGGTGTAAACCTAAAATTTGTGTATTCATAATAAAAATCCTCCTAAAAGAAAAATAATTTTTTAATTAATTAACTTACTAAAAGTAAGTTTAAATGATTAGTCCTAAAAATGCAAAAGAAATGTCTCGAATTCGAACTATTGTTTTTTAGTTGATTTTTTAAAAAAATAAGAATATAATGACCTGAGATATTTTAATACATAAACTTTCGTAAACATCGCCGGATGCTTGCGACTAAAGTGTTAATGAACAGTTCTTAGGCCATAGCTGAACTGTTTGTTGGCACTTTTTTTGTTTGGAAGGGAAGGAAAACAAGATGAGTAAAGCTTGGTTAAAAGTTATTTTTGGCGCTTTTTGTGAAGTGATTTGGGTCATTGGCATGAAGCATAGTACAACATGGTGGGAGATTTTAGGGACAGTAATCGCAATCTTTATCAGTTTTTATGCGCTGATTAAAGCAGGAGAGGAATTGCCAGTCGGCACAGCCTATGCTGTATTTGTCGGCTTAGGTAGTGCTGGAACTATTGTAACAGATCATTTTTTATTCCACACACCATTGGGCATAGGAAAAGTTCTTTTTCTGTTGCTGTTATTAATAGGTGTAATTGGCTTAAAAATGGTAACTGGAAATAAAGAGGAGGAAACAAGATGAGTTGGTTATACTTAGTTATTGCAGGCTGTTTTGAAATCTTTGGCGTAGGTTCAATTAAATTATTTACAACAAAAAAAGACTTACGTTCATTGTTAATTTTAATTCTAGCGTTTAGTGGTAGTTTCTTATTCTTATATTTAGGGATGAGACAATTGCCGATGGGCGTTTCTTATGCGGTTTGGACAGGAATTGGTACAGCAGGAGGCGCTATTTTAGGAATGCTCTTAGGTGAATCAAAAGACCTACGCCGGATATTTTTTATTTTTTTAATCATTGTTTCTGTGATTGGTTTAAAATTAATTGGTTAGAAAGCAAGAGAACATTGTTTGGATTATTGAAAGACAGGTGAGTAAAATTTAAAAAGAGACAGAACCAAGTGCGGTGTTCTGTCTCAAAATAGCTTTTATTTTACAAGGTTACTATAACGTGTCGCAAATTCATTGTTGTAGGACTTGCCGTTGACATCTTGACCAACGTCCCAATTTGCAGACCAAGTCATTAAGCCACGGATAGGATTACCGTCTTTTGCTAACTGATCAAAAGTTTTGGCTACAGGGGTAGCCTCAACGACATAGCCGCTACCAGCAGCATCCCGATTTGCTGGTAAACCAAGGACTAATTTATCGTTTGGTATCTGTAGATAGCCGCGCGTGCCATGGATTAATGAATCAGACATATAATAGAGGAACTCGTATTTTAGAGCATCGTTGCTTTGAGCAACCCAAGTCATAATTTCATCAACCCAGACACCGTCGCCGCCTTGGTTATATAATTGTGGGGCAATGTAATCATAATAACCATTTAGGGAAGTAATGTATGTTTCATAAGCGGCACCAGGTTTTAAATAAGGGAATTCTGGTGCCATCGTAATGATGAAATTTTTTCCTTGTGCTCGATAATGGTCTTTGACTATTTTCAACGTAGCAGGGATGACGGTTTGGTTGTCGCCAGCAGTAATCGCCAATTGCTCTAAGTCGATGTCTAAACCATCAAAGCCGTATGTTTCCACTTGACGAATGATTTCATTCGCAAAGGCTTGTTCATCGCCTTTGACTAATTGAATATGTGCATCTGCTCCACCAAGTGCCAATAAAACTGCGCGACCTTGACTATTTAATTGTGCGACTTCTTGTCGGAAGGCAGTGTCCGTTTGGTTATAAGGCTTGAACGTAGGAATCCGTGTCGTGCCATCGCTTTTCATGAAGGAAACCGGTACGACATTGTAGGCTTGATTTACTTCTGAAAGGTTTAGTGATGCTGATGTTCCTTGTTTGTAACCATCGCGTCCTTTTGAGGCCCAGTTATGCCAATATCCAACCAACACTTTTTTGCCAGAGATATCTACCATCGTATCCGCAGCATCTGCAGAAGCTTGAGTAGGCGTTAACCACAAGCCAACTGCAACGGTTGAAAGAAGGAGAAAAGCAGGAATTATTTTTTTTAGCTTCATTTTTTGAGAACTCCTTTAATTTAGTTTAAGATGTGAGTATTTTTACTGAATGTTCACATCAATCGCTTGGTAAAAGGCGTTCACCGTATCACCAATGCCCCAGACAGCGTAAATGACATGATAACCTTTGCGGTCTGTCGGAATATTAATTGTTTGTTTAACAACTTTATTAGGAACTTCTTGTTTGCCGTCGATTGAAGCAATTTTGTCGAAGTTTTTAATGTCTAATGGTTGATTGGGATTCCAGCCATTTTTAGTAATATAGTAATCCCAAGAAGCAGTTCTATGTTGGGCAGTTAAGTTCCAAGTGATGTCAAGGGGACCTGTTGTAATGTTTGTTTTGTGCCAACGAGTAGCTGTTTGTTCATCCAAAGGTTCAAAACCTGAGACACCTGCACTGGCTAATTTACCAGTAATAAACGTATTTTTGGGCGCTTCGATACTTTGAGGTTCCCATTGTGCACGACCAACATTTGTATTTAAGTTACCACCAGCAGAACTACCAAAGAAAGCACGACTTCCAGGACTTGCTACGTAACCATGAGCCTCCGAAACAGTAGGGGCCAATGCAGCGCCACCTAAAACAAAACTAAAAGCCAGGACGATTGTTAATAAACTCTTTTTCACGAAAAAAACCTCCTAAAAAATTATTTTGTATGCGCTTACAGATAGGAATATAACATAATAATCTTTCGGATACAAATAATAAGAAATGTTATTTTTAAAAATAAAACAATATTTTTTAAGTAATATTAAGAACGTTTTTAAATAATATAAATAATAGTGCTTTTCAAAGTTTTGTTAATTTTTCATTCGGAATCGCAATTGAAGAAATCACGTGGTATACTTTTAAGGAGAAACAATGACACGAAAGTAGCCATTGGAAAAAGGAGATTATTTCGTGGGAAAAAAACATACATCCTCTTATGAAGTTGCCTACTATGACGGCGATTTTACTGGTGCAATGAAGATACCGGCTTTGTTAGCGGTTGTCATTAAAGTATCAGAAGAACAAACAGAATTACTAGGAAGAGATGCGGCTTATGTCGCTCAATTTGGTCTAGGCTGGGTCATCACCAATTATGAAATAGAGATTCATCGCTTACCAAAAGTTGGTGAAAAAGTAGCAATTACAACGCAAGCTATGAGTTATAACAAATATTTTTGTTATCGTAACTTTTGGGTTCATGATGAAGAAGGCAATGAATGTGTCTTTGTGAAATCAACCTTTGTCTTAATGGATCAAAAAAATCGGAAAATCAGTAGTGTGTTACCAGAAATTATTGCACCTTTTGATTCTGAAAAAATCACTAAAATTTATCGCCATGAAAAAATTGAAAAGGTCACAGAGGGGAACTTTTTACCTTATCGTGTGCGTTTTTTTGATATTGATGGCAATCAACATGTTAATAATGCGATTTACTTTAATTGGTTATTGGATGTGTTAGGGTATGACTTTTTAACAACGCATCAACCGAAAAAAATTCTTGTGAAATTTGATAAAGAAGTAGAATATGGCCAAGAAGTCGAAAGTCATTACGAAATTGTCGAACAAGAAAATCAGTTGAAAACGCGCCATGAGATTCGGATTGATGGTCAAACCTATTGTGAAGCGAATATCGATTGGACCAACTAAGTTGAGATGACGGTTTAGAAAAATAAAAAGTTACGCAGAGGAGGAAGGACATGATTCGCTTAGGATTAACATCTTTTAGTGAACACGACTATTTAACTGGAAAAAAACGGTCCACGCTTTATGAATATGCCAGTCATTTACCGCTAGTTGAAATGGACACGGCGTATTACGGGATTCCTCCCAAAGAACGAGTAGCTGAATGGGTCAAAGCAGTTCCCGAAAACTTTCGCTTTGTCATGAAAGTTTATAGTGGAATCAGTTGTCAAGGTGAGTGGCAGACCTATTATGCAAGTGAAGAAGAAATGATCACCGCCTTTTTAGAAAGTATGGCCCCATTAATTGAAAGTAAAAAATTATTTGCCTTTCTGGTACAATTTTCAGGAACATTTGGTTGTACGAAAGAAAATGTCGCTTACTTGCAAAAAATTCGTCACTGGTTTAAAGACCTACCCATCGCCATTGAATTACGAAATAATTCATGGTATCAACCAAACTTTGTAAAACAAATGTTGCAATTTATGAAAGAAAATCAATTTTCACTTGTGATTGTAGATGAACCGCAGATTCCTACGAATCCAGTGCCCTTTTATCCTTATGTAACGAATCCTAATCTCGTGCTCTTCCGGTTTCACGGACGTAATGCGGCTGGCTGGTTAGCCAATGATGCAGAGTGGCGAAAAAAAAGAACCCTTTATCATTATAATACGCAGGAAATCGCTGATTTAAGCGAAGCTGTTTTAAAAATGTCGCAAGAAGCTAAAGAAGTGGGCGTAATTTTTAATAATAATTCTGGCGGCGATGCCGCAGAAAACGCTCTACAGATGCAAAAAGTCTTGAATTTGAGTTACGATGATTTGAATCCAAAACAATTAGATTTATTTTGAGAAAGAAGGTAGCTGAATGTCTGAAAAGCAATCCCCTTATGAAATGGCTTGTGCATTCCACGAGGTTTTTAATCCACAACAACCAGAGCAACCAACTGCTTTTTCGCCAGAGCTAGCCAGTCGACGAGCAGAGTTTAAAGTCGAAGAACTTGTAGAATTTTTATATAGTGCTGCTGATAATGACCAAGTACTTTTTCAACAATTGGTCAACGGATTAAAAAAATCTGTCGATAAAGCAGAGCAGAAAGTCTTGGCGAAAGGCAAACCAGTATCTGATCCTTTAGTGGAGGAAGTGGATGCACTAGTTGATTTATTGTATTTTACTTATGGTTCGTTTTGCTTAATGGGCGTCAATCCAACAAAAATTATTGAAATCGTTCATCAAGCCAATATGGGGAAATTATTTCCAGATGGGCAGCCACATTATGATCCAGAAACAAATAAAGTATTAAAACCTGAAAATTGGGAACAAGATTTTGCGCCAGAAGCTAAAATTAAAGCGGAAATTCAGCGCCAATTGAAAATTACTGAAACCAATGAAAAAGACGAATGAGAAAACTCATTCGTCTTTTTCATTAATCATGGAAGAACGTCCGATATAAAGCTTTGATGGCTTTTTCCTCTTGTTCTTTTTTGATACCAAACATAATACTTACTTCCGAAGATCCTTGGTTAATCATTTCTAAGTTGATTTTTTCTTTGGCTAACGCCATTGTACTTTCAGCAGTAACCCCAATTCGTTGGCGCATGCCTTCCCCGACAATCATAATCATAGAAAGGTGATGCGTGATGCGTAACTCATCAGGCGCTAAAACTTCTTGGAGTTGGGCCATCAGTCGATTTTCAATTTCAGTTGTTAACTGGTCTTCTCTTAAAACAATCGTGATGTCATCAATTCCTGAGGGCATATGCTCATAGCTCAAGGCTAATTTTTCTAGTACTTCTAAGAGCCGTCGCCCAAAACCTAACTCTCTATTCATTAAATACTTACTAATGTAAATACTTGCGAACCCTTGATCACTAGCAATTCCTACAACAGGGGCATGCTTCACTTTGCGAGAAGTAGTAATTAGGGTGCCAGGATGATGTGGGTTGTTAGTATTTTTGATAACGACTGGAATATTTGCGCGATAGGCAGGCATTAAGGCTTCATCGTGGAGGACGGCAAATCCTGCATAAGCTAACTCCCGCATTTCTCTGTAGGTCAATTCTTGAATCGTTTGAGGCTGTTCAATAATTCCAGGATGGGCGACATAAATTCCGTCCACATCGGTAAAGTTTTCATACAAATCTGCTTGAACACCTGCGGCAACAATGGACCCTGTGATATCGGAACCGCCACGAGAAAAAGTACAAATTTCGCCGGCTTCTGTATAACCAAAGAAACCTGGAATAACCAAGATTTGTTGAGTCTCACGATAGGCACTAATTTTCTCTAAAGCTTTTGGTAAAATGCGGGCATTGCCTGGCTCAGGTGTCACTAGGAGACCTAATTCTTTTGGACTAATGTAGCGAGCATCTAAGCCATTCTGATTGAAAAAACTGGCAACAACTTTTGCATTATTGTCCTCGCCGCTAGCTAAAAAATAGTCAAATAGAAAAGCATTGTTTTCTTTTGGTAAAGTGGCTAATTGGCGAATCGAAATAGCAATATCAGCTAAAACTGCTTTATCCAAGTGTAATTCATCAAAAAGATCTTCATAACGACGAATGATGGCAGAGATTGTCGATTCAATTTCCTCATTATTTAAGTAGCGCTGATAGTATTGAATCAATAAATCAGTCACTTTAATATCTTGCGGGGTTCGCTTTCCAGGAGCGGATACAACGACAAACGTTCGGCGCGGCTCTTCCTTGACGATTTGTAAGACTTTCTGTAACTGTGGTGCTGATGCTAGCGAGCTACCGCCGAATTTAACTACGTTCACGTTTATCACTCCTGTTTTTAATTATTTTCTCATTTGTAGATTAGTAAAAGGATACCGAAAAACATTTAGAAAAGCAACCACTTATTTTCAGAAAGTTAGGAAATCATGAAAATATTTGTTCTTCATTTTTCCTTAAAATTTTGTTAAACTGTAAAGATATGAGTCGTAACGAAGGAGTTAAATAGTATGACAGAATCCAAAACTGCCATTATTTTTGATATGGACGGTGTCCTAGTAGATAGCGAAGCTTATTATTATGAGCGACGTAAAGCATTTTTAGCGGAATTTGATTTGACCATTGAGGGCCTAACCTTGCCAGAATTAGTCGGTGCGGATATGCGTTCATTATGGCAAAAGATTGAACAAGTCAACAAAAAAGAGCTAGATATTGCTTTTTTAAATGAACAATACATAGCCTATAAAAAAGCGCATCCGATAGATTATTTAGCTGTGCTTGATGAAAATGCGAAACGTGTTTTACAATTTTTAAAAAGACAAGGCTATAAAATCGGATTAGCTTCTTCTTCCACAAAAGACGCAATTGAAGAGGTTTTGACAGTGGGGCAATTAAGTAGTTATTTTGATGCGGTCGTGAGTGGGGAAGATTTCGAAGAAAGTAAACCGGCGCCGGATATTTATCTGCACACGTTACAAGAATTAGCTGTTGCGCCACAGGAATGTATAGCCATTGAAGATTCAGAAAAAGGCATTGCCTCTGCCAAAGAAGCTGGGCTAGAAGTTTGGGCTATGCGCGATGAACACTTTGGGATGGATCAAAGTCAAGCGGATGCCTTCTTAACACAACTAAGTGATATTTGTAAAAAAATTAGTGAAAATCGGATCGATGAAAGCAGTGAATCAACCCCTTCGTAAGAAGATCGCGGGTTTTCTTAAAAAAGTTTGTTATAACTAGTGAATGAATATACAGTTTGTGCTATAATTTTCTATAGGTATTTCTGCAAGAATGCCCTTTTTCAAGGGTCAGGAACAATAGATAACCGTGTGAAGAGAACAAACAACCTTTCTTTTATTATAGAAAAATTATCGGAGGAGCCAAAATGAAGAATAATTGGATTATCATTTTAGTACTAGTAATCGTTATTATTGCTGCGGTGCTATACTTAATTGGTTATTTTATGCGCAAAAAAAATCAAGAACAATTAGATGAATTAGAAGTTCGTAAAGAAGCCCTGTTTGACTTGCCAGTCTTTGAAGAAATCGATGACATTAAAAAAATGCATCTAGTTGGACAGAGTCAAAATAGTTTCCGTGAATGGAATCAACGCTGGGTAGAACTATCGACGCGTTCTTTCGCCGAACTAGAGAGTCAAATTTATGAAGTCGAAAATCAAAATGAAATTTTCCGTTTCATGAAAGCGAAGAAAGCAGTCGTGGAAGCGAATGAAACGATGACCGAAATGGAAGCCGAAGTGGAAGTCATTCGTAATGGCTTGAAAGAATTACGTGAAAGTGAAGAGCGCAATTCATTAGAAGTTCAAAAAGCTTTGGATGTCTATGAAGAATTAAGTAAATCACTAAAAGATGATAAAGCTAGCTTTGGTCCAGCTTACTCCGAAATCCAAAAACAATTAAGAAACGTCGAAATTGAATTCACACAATTTGTCACACTAAATACATCGGGGGACCCAATCGAGGCTCGAGAAGTCCTAGAAGATGCGGAACGTCATACGTATGAATTGGAAGACTTAATGAAACGGATTCCACCAATGTATGAAGAATTAAATGAAACTTTCCCAGATCAATTAAAAGAAATCGAAGAAGGCTACAACCAATTATTAGCTGACGATTATGTGTTCCCTGAACAAAACTTTGCTGAAGAAATTCAACATGCGAAAAAACGTGTCGAGAATTCAATGGCTGATTTAGAGAAAACAGAGATTGCTGCAGTAGAGGTCGCAAATCGCGACACAGCAACGGCGATTGATGCATTATATGAAGTGATGGAACGTGAAATTGAAGCGAAGAAATATGTCGTAACCAATCAAAAAATTATTGACGATTATATTTCTCATTCCTTAAAAAATAACCGTCAATTAATGATTGAATTGGACCATGTATCACAAAGCTACACCTTAAACAACAACGAGTTAGGACGTAGTCGTGGTTTCCAAACGGAAATTGAAGAAATTATCCGCCGTCAAAAAGACTTAGAACCTCGAATGAAAGAACATACCGTTCCTTACTCTGAAATTCAAGCGTTCTATAAAGAATGCTATAAGATTTTAGATGATATTGAAAATCAACAATTAGAAATTGATGCTTCATTGAAAGAACTAAGAAAAGGCGAAAAAGTCGCCCAAGAAAAAGTCGACGAATACGAATTCCGTTTACGGAGTATCAAACGGTATGTTGAAAAGCAACGATTACCAGGTTTGTCTGCTGATTACTTAGAATTTTTCTATGTGGCAACGGATCGAATTGAAGATTTAAGCCGAGCCTTAAATAAAATGCGCATTAATATGGATGAAATCAATCGTTTGTGTGACTTATGCGAAGATGATTTAGAGTTATTAGATAAGAAAACAAAAGATTTAGTCAATGCAGCAGCTCTGACAGAACAAATGATGCAATATGCAAACCGCTATCGTCATACTCACGAGAACATCCGAGCGGCTTTAGATAAAAGCATGTATTTATTCTCGACAGAATTCCGTTATCAAGATGCATTAGATGAAATTGGAACGGCATTGGAAGCTGTTGAGCCAGGGGCGTTCAAACGAATCGAAGATTTTTATTTTAAAAATATCAATAACCCTAATTTAACAGCAATTTAATTAAACAATCACTAAACAGAGGTTTGTCGACAGACAAGCCTCTGTTTTTATGGCGTGGTGGTGACTTGAAGTGATACTTTAGAAAGTATATAATGGGAAAGAATTTTAAAAAAGAAGGGTGACAAATGATTTATTTTGATAATAGTGCAACTACACCGATTTACCCCCAGGCTTTAGATACATATGTAAAAACCAGTCAGCGGATTATTGGCAATCCGTCTAGTCTGCATGACTTAGGCAACCAAGCGAATCGGCTCTTACAACAAGCACGGAAGCAGATTGCGGAGCTAATCAATGTTTCAGCAAATGAAATCTATTTTACAAGTGGCGGAACTGAAGGAGATAACTGGGTTTTAAAAGGAACGGCTATCGAAAAACGAGAATTTGGTAATCATATTATTATTTCTGCAGTGGAACATCCAGCAGTTACAGAAACAGCGGAACAATTAGTCGAACTAGGTTTTGAACTTTCTTATGCGCCAGTGGATAAAGAAGGTCGTGTAAAAGTCGAGGAACTACAGAAATTAATTAGAAAAGAAACGATTTTGGTTTCTGTTATGGCAGTGAACAATGAAGTGGGAACGATTCAACCAATTAAAGAAATCAGCGAGGTTTTAGCGGAGTTTCCTAAAATTCATTTTCATGTAGACGCGGTTCAAGCAATTGGGAAAGTTAATTACTCAGAGTGGTTAACGGATCGGGTGGATTTTGCAACGTTTTCTGCACATAAATTTCATGGACCACGAGGCATTGGTTTTATGTATTGGAAACAAGGAAAACGTTTAGCGCCGCTTTTAACAGGAGGCGGGCAAGAAAACAACCAACGCAGTGGGACAGAAAACGTACCAGCAATTGTGGCAATGGCCAAAGCGTTACGCTTGCATTTAGAGAACGAACAACAACGGCCGCAACATGTGGCGACATTACGGAGTTATTTATTAAAGGCGCTAGAAGAATTTCAAAATGTGACTGTTTTTTCACAAGATAATGAACATTTTGCGCCACACATTTTATGTTTTGCTTTGAAAGGGATTCGCGGCGAAGTGCTAGTCCATGCATTGGAAGAAAAACAGATTTATATTTCGACTACGAGTGCTTGTTCTAGCCGAAAAAAAATGGCTAGTAGCACCTTGTATGCCATGCATGTGCCTGGGGAATTGGCGACTTCCGCTGTGCGCATTAGTTTAGATGAAAGCAATACAATGGCAGAAATTGAACAATTTATGATTGTTTTTAACCAACTTTATCAAAAATTTTCTCGTGTAAATTAATAAAAAATAAGTTGGAGCCTAGAAATAGGCTCCGACTTATTTTTGCTCTCTTTATCGATTGAAGCGGTAGCCACTACCCCAGAGTGTTTCAATTGGAGAGTCAGAAAGATTGGCTTTTTTTAATTTTTCCCGAATCCGTTTAATGTGAACAACGACAGTCGAAACCTCAGTATCTAAGGCATCAAACCCCCAGACACTTTCAAAAAGTTCTTCTTTATTCCACACACGGTTAGGATGTTCCATCAAGAAAACCAACAATTTGTATTCTTTGCTTGTAAAAATAACTTCATTTTCTAAAACAAACACTTTGTGGGCGGCAGTGTCGACAGCGATTTCATTGATTTTTAGTAATTGTGGTGGTTGTTCTGCGTTGCTTAACAATTGATAACGGTTCATATGGGCTTTTGCTCGAGCGACTAATTCATTGGGACTAAACGGCTTGATTATATAATCATCCGCACCTAAGCCAAGCCCACGAATTTTATCAATATCTTCTTTTTTAGCCGAAACAATCATGATCGGCGTTTGCTTTTTTTTCCGAATTGCACGACAGATTTCAAAACCATCCATAGTTGGCAGCATCACATCTAAAATAATTAAATCAAAGGGCTCATTTAAAGCTGCTTCCAATCCTTTTTTTCCATCATGTTCAATTGTGACAGTCATATCGTTAATTTCTAAATAATCTTTTTGCAAATCAGCAATGCTTGGATCATCTTCAATAATTAATACATGTGGTTTCATTTTTCATCCTCCAACAACGGCAGCGTAATTATCACGTTGGTGCCGTCTCCTTTTTTACTTGTGACAGTGATTGTTCCCTGATGATAGTCAATAATTTGTTTGACAATACTTAATCCCAAGCCGCTTCCTTTAACTGTTGGGGTTCGAGATTTGTCTACACGATAGAAGCGTTCGAATAAATAAGGTAATTCTTTTTTATCGATACCAATGCCGTTATCTGTAATGGTTAAAACTAAGTCTGTTTGATTATGCGTTAAAGAAATCGTAAAGGCTAGTTGTTCTTTAGTGGGATCCGCAAATTTAATGCTATTTTGAATTAGATTGGTAATCACGCGATTCATCTGCGTGGGATCCATTTGAACGTATAAAGCTTCGGTGGGAAGTACAGAAGTGATCACGAGTTCTTGTTCCAAACGGTATTCTTCAAGAATATGTGCAATAAAACGAGTGAAATTGGTCTTTTCCATTGTAAAGACAGCACGATCTAGGTCTAATTTAGAATACAAAAATAATTCTTCAATTAAATCATTGAGGCCTAAACTTTTTTCATGAATGACCGTTAAATAGCGCTGTTTTTTTTCTTCAGTATTGGCAACGCCATCCATCAAACCTTCAACGTAACCAATAATAGAAGTAATTGGTGTTTTTAAGTCATGAGAAATATTTGCAATTAATTCTTTCCGATTAGCTTCATATTTTTCGCGTTCCGCATTGGCTTCTTCTAAATCTTGCCACATTTGTTCAAAACTAAGTTGGAGCTGTTTGACTTCTGTTGAGACGGTTTGGTGGCTAGTTGGTGTAAATGGATTTTCTTTTTGGGCATCCTTACCCAATGTTTTAGTCGCTTTTTCTAATGCTTCTAATGGCTCGATAGTGGTTTTGGTTAAGCGCTTATTAATGAGCCAAGCTGCCGCAATTGCTACAAGGATAATTAACAAAATCATCCAGATAATCCAGCGTGTGAAGAATTCAAAAAGGCTGCTTTCGCGTTTCAAGACAATAAAGCTCCCGTTAGAACCATCTAAATAATGAAAATCGGATTTGACATAATGATATAGACGCCCTGCATTATCCAGTGTGCCAGTTGGCATAATATTATTCATTTCGTAGTTTGGAATATGTACAGACAAAGATTTTTCTACTAAATTATCCGAATAATAAGGAAACCGTGCATTCTTTCGAATAATCACACTTAATCCTTTTGCTTCAATTGTTTGAATCGTTTCCTTTAATTCTTTACTCAAAGGTGTATCTAGTAATTTCGGTGATTTTTTTAGCAGTTGATCTAAGGCCAAATAACTTTCTTCTTCGTTAGCGGTCAATGGTCGTTGCTTATTCATCATTCGGTAAGCTTGGGGCAAACTGGGGACAGTTCCTAATGTGATGTAAGAAGCTAAGGATAAAACAGCTAAAACAGAGGCTAAAGTAATAATGATGGCACTAATATAAGAAATAAAAAAGCGGCGTTTAATGGTCAAAAGCGTCCCTCCTAGTGGTTTTAATCTATTTCTTACTTATAGTGTATTACAAGTGAACAAAAAAAAGCTAGTATTGTTATTAACTTTTTTTCATTTGTTTATAATTTGTTCATTTTTCGGCAAGTAGGAGTTTATAAGGCTTTGCTATTCTAAATATATCAAAAAGAAAAAGGGGATTACCAACCATGAAAAAGAAAAAAGTTTTTAGTGCGCTTACCTTATTAACCTTTAGTACGTTGTTGATTGCAGGCTGTGCTGGCGGAGCCAACTCTGCAACAGATAAATCAAGTGCAGCTAGCTCAAGCACTGCAGTCTCTAGTTCAGCAGAAGCAGCTAAGGAGCAATCAAAAGGACAAGAATTAACAGAAATTTTATCCAGTACTGATTGGCAAGGCACAAAAGTTTACGACAAAAATAATAATGATTTAACAGCAGAAAATGCTAATTTTATTGGTTTAGCAAAATATGATGGTGAAACAGGTTTTTATGAATTTTTCGACAAAGAAACAGGTGAAACCCGTGGCGATGAAGGCACATTCTTTGTGACAGACGATGGCGAAAAGCGTATCTTAATTTCGGATACACAAAACTATCAAGCGGTGGTCGATTTAACGGAAGTGACGAAAGATAAATTTACCTATAAGCGAATGGGTAAAGATAAAGACGGGAAAGATGTAGAAGTCTTTGTAGAACATATCCCTTATTCTGACGAGAAATTAACCTTTACGAATGGCCGTAAAGATTTAGAAACAGAAACTGGCAAGATTGTTACCAGTGAACCTGGGGATGACATTTTAGGGGCTACATTATGGAATGGCACGAAAGTTTTAGATGAAGACGGTAACGATGTTACTGAAGCAAATAAAATGTTTATTAGTTTAGCGAAATTTGATAATAAAACAAGTAAATATGAATTCTTTGATTTAGAAACGGGTAAAACACGTGGAGATTTTGGTTACTTCCAAGTAATTGATAATAACAAAATCCGTGCTCACGTTTCAATTGGTGACAATAAATATGGAGCTGCATTAGAATTAACAGAATTAAATGATAAACGTTTTACGTATACACGAATGGGTAAAGACAACAATGGCAAAGAAATTAAAGTCTTTGTAGAACATGAACCATATGAAGGAGACTTTACGCCAGACTTCACGTTCTAATTAGTCAATCACGAGTGGATGAAGCGGTCAAAAGGAAGTAAAGGATTCTTTTGACCGCTTCATTTTTAACAAAAAAATAGTTTATAGTTGTTTTTAATCGTTTATAAATTGTTCATTTTTCTGACAGTGGTAGTTTAGAATCGTTTGTTAAGATAGGTTTATCAAAGAAAAGGAGCGATGCTTTATGAAAAAGAAAGTATTAAGTTCGATTACTTTAGTAACATTAAGTACGTTACTTATAGCAGGTTATGCAAGTCCAGCATTTGCAGATCATGCAGCCAATCCAAATAGTGCTACAGCAAATTTAGGCAAACATCAAAACAATGGCCAAACAAGAGGCGACAAGGCGACTAAGATTTTATCTGGCACGGACTGGCAAGGAACCCGTGTTTATGATGCTGCTGGTAATGATTTAACGGCAGAAAATGCTAATTTTATTGGTTTAGCAAAATATGATGGTGAAACCGGTTTTTACGAGTTTTTCGACAAAAATACTGGGGAAACCCGTGGTGACGAAGGAACATTTTTTGTGACAGGTGATGGCACAAAACGAATTTTAATTTCGCGGACACAAAATTATCAAGCCGTAGTGGATTTAACCGAAGTGAGTAAAGACAAATTTACTTACAAGCGTTTAGGGAAAGATAAACTGGGGAATGATGTTGAAGTTTACGTGGAACACATCCCTTATCATGGGAAAAAATTAGCTTTTACAAATGGACGTGAAGCATTAACCAATCAAACTGGCAAAATTGTGACAAATAAGTCAGGGGATAAAATTTTAGGAACAACCTTGTGGAATGGCACAAAAGTCGTAGATAAAAACGGTAATGATGTGACAGCGGCCAATCAAAATTTCATTAGTTTAGCGAAATTTGATCCAAACACAAGTAAATATGAATTTTTCAATTTACAAACAGGTGAAACCCGCGGCGACTTTGGGTACTTCCAAGTGGTGGACAATAACAAGATTCGGGCCCATGTATCTATTGGTACGAATCGTTACGGCGCGGCGCTAGAATTAACGGAACTAAACAATGATCGATTTACGTATACTCGAATGGGTAAAGATAATGCTGGTAATGATATTCAAGTGTTCGTGGAACATGAACCTTACCAAGGCACATATCATCCAGCCTTTACTTTCTAAAAGTCTCTTGTCTTCTCTCTTATTTAACAAAAGAACGTCCCCCAACGTTCTTTTGTTTTCTCTTCCTCTATAAATAAATTGTTATTAGTTATAATTAAATATTATTATTAAGATAATTATAATGATTATTATTTAATAATTTGTTCATATTATGGACAGGTGGAGTTAATAACTACTTGCTATCCTTAAATTATCAAAAGGAAAGGGAGTAGTCGTTTATGAAGAAAAAAATCGTTGGTACAATTACGTTGTTGGCTTTAAGTGCGTTATTAGTTGGTGGAGCAGGAGGGGCTTTGACGGCAGAAGCATACGTTCCTCAAAGCGTAGACAATCCCAATAATTTAGGGGATTTACCTGAGTATTTACGTTCAGTTGGTATTAGACAAGATGAAGGATTATCAGAAAAAGATTGGGCTGGAACACGCGTTTATGATCGAAATGGGAATGACTTAACAGATGAAAATCAAAACCTATTACATGCAATCAAATTTGATGCAACCACTAGTTTCTATGAATTTTTTGATAAAGAGACTGGAGAATCAACAGGAGATGAAGGAACCTTCTTTATGACCGCTGGTATTACAGATGTTTCCCGTCTTGTAATTATTTCTGAAACCAAAAATTATCAAGGTGTATACCCACTTAGAACTTTATACCAAGATACTTTTACGTATAGACAGATGGGGAAAGATAAAAACGGAAATGATATTGAAGTTTTCGTAGAAAACAAAGCAACCTCAGGACCAGTTTATGGTCGTCCGCAGCCATACCCCAATAATCGTCCCAGAACACTAGAATTCACGAATGGACGCCGTGCCATGACAGAACAAACAGGCCAGATTGATGTAAATCGACAAGGGGATGAAATTATTGGTAAAACTTCCTTTGATGGGACACCGCAACTTCTTTGGAATGGCACAAAAGTAGTGGATAAAGATGGCAATGACGTAACTTCGGCCAACCAAAACTTTATCAGCTTAGCGAAATTTGACCAAGATAGCAGCAAATATGAATTTTTCAATTTACAAACTGGTGAAACTCGTGGCGACTATGGCTACTTTAAAGTAGGAAATCAAAATAAATTCCGTGCCCATGTTTCCATTGGAACCAATCGCTATGGCGCTGTCTTAGAGTTAACAGAATTGAATGATAATCGTTTTACGTACACACGAATGGGTAAAGATAACGAAGGAAACGATATCCAAGTCTATGTGGAACATGAACCATACCAAGGAACTTTTAATCCTGAATTTACCTTTTAAGAACAAAACATACGAATGGAAACCAAAAAAAGTTTCGACTTCTTTTGGTTTCTCTCTTTTTAAAATAGAAAAACAGAGAAAGCGTTTTAATCGACAAATAAAAAAAGATTCGTTAGATTAGAACCACTGGAGAAAAATCTCATATTTCTCTCGAAGAAAGGAAGTTGAGCACAATGAACAAAAAAATTTTAATGGGGCTATTAAGTGTCGTGACCATTCCATTACTTGCTGCGTGTCAAGGAGGAGAAACACCCTCCGCAGCGTCAAAAAATAGTCAAACGGTGACTACTCAAAGTAGTGCAAAAACTGAAAGCACCAGTACAACCCGTTCGGTGGCTCAAACAACATCAAAAGAGGAAGTGAAAGAACCGATGAAGACCTATGAAGTGGGTGCGCTTTTAGAAGCAGCCAATCAACGAGATACGAAGAAGGTCAAGGAAATTTTACAAGATACTACTTATCAAGTGGATGAAGTCGACACAGAAGGCAACACACCGCTCAATATCGCTGTTCACAATAATGACATTGAGATTGCAAAAGCGTTGATTGATCGGGGTGCCGATATTAATCTGCAAAATAGCATTAGTGATAGTCCCTATCTTTATGCGGGAGCGCAAGGACGTACGGAGATTTTAGCGTATATGTTAAAACATGCGACCCCAGATTTAAATAAGCATAACCGTTACGGTGGCAATGCGTTAATTCCGGCAGCTGAAAAAGGACATATTGACAATGTGAAGCTCTTGTTAGAAGATGGACGAGAAGACATAGATTTCCAAAATGACTTTGGCTATACAGCATTGATTGAGGCAGTGGGGTTACGTGAAGGGAACCAACTTTACCAAGATATTGTAAAATTGTTAATGGAAAATGGTGCGGATCAATCCATTAAAGACAATTCTGGTCGAACAGCAATGGACTATGCCAATCAAAAAGGTTATACGGAAATTAGTAAAATTTTAGCACAGTACAACTAAGTATTGTGTCCTTTCGGGAAGGAATAAATACAGGTAGGAGTGAAGGAAAGCATGAATTATTGGTTAAAAAATGTTCGAATTGAAACAGGGTATCAAAAAGAAGGTGACTGGTTATCTGGGACAGTAACCAAAGAAGTGGCAATTGAAGTAACAGATGGAGTATTTACAAAAATCATCCCCAATGAAGAATTGGTAGAAGAATCTGGGATGACAATTATTGATGGTCACCATCAATTGATTTTACCAGGTTTGATTGAAAAACATTGTCACTTTGATAAAAGTAAACTAGGTGTTCCGTGGTATCCGGTGACGCCAGCGAAGTCAATTGTGGAACGTGTCGAAGCAGAAATCCCTTATTTAGATAGTTTAGAACTTTCTTTAACAGAACGCGCCAACCATTTAATTGACTTAGAATTACCACATGGCGCGACAGCCTTCAGAACACATGTCGACGTGGAACCGATGACAGACTTACGTTATTTTGATGAAGTCCAAGCATTGGCCCAAACGAAACCATTTGCGGTAGAAATTGTCGTCTTTCCACAGCACGGCTTACTACGTTCAGATTCCGTTGAATTAGTTGATCAAGCATTGGCAAAAGGCGCCGATTTTATTGGTGGCGTGGATCCTTATTCACTAGATGGTGATTACAAAAAATCATTGGCTGAAACATTCCGCTTAGCAGATAAACATGGTGTCGGTGTGGATATTCATTTACATGACCGTCACGAAGCTGGGACAACAACGATTAAAGAAATTATCCGTTTAACGAAAGAATATGGCCTACAAGACAAAGTATTTATCAGCCATGCCTTCGGGTTAAATGATTTCATTGGTGAAGAACGTGCCGAAGTTTATGATGCTTTAGCAGCAGAAAAAATTCATATTAATTCCAGCGTGCCAATCACACCTAATACGATTCCGCCAATTATGGAATTGTTACGTCATGGAGTCAATGTCCATCTTGGTTGTGACAATATCTACGATTGCTGGTCTCCCTATGGTGATGGTTCATTACAAGAAAAATTGGCTCGTTTAGGTGAACTTTTTAATGTGAAAGATCAAGATGCTTTAACCCAATTATTGGGCTTAGTGACAGATGGTGTCACAACTTTAGACGAACAAGGGCAAGCAAATTGGCCGCAAGTTGGTGCTGAAGCAACTTACTTACTCACTGAAGCAGAATGTGCGGCGGCTTTTGTCGCTCGTCAGATACCGGTGGAAATCAGTGTGGTAAAAGGAACCACACTTTATCAAAAATAAAAAAAGAAGCGAGATTTCTCGCTTCTTTTTTTGTTATTAAATTTATTTGGATTAGACGCTTAATTTTACAATTGAAAACGACATCCATCTTATATTTCATTGATGAAATTAGTGAGAAGAAGTATGATTTAATTTAGCTCTGATTACTTTTGGTACATCGTTTTTCAACTGATCAAAATCTGATCTATAAGTAGCAATAAAAACCAATAAATCAACGCCTTCTTGCGTATCTAATTGGAAATCATAACCGTTTAATTGTAAAAATAAGTCGGTTGCCATTACAGCTGTCCGTTTATTTGCATTGTAAAAACAATGCTTTGTTGCAATGTTAATCATTAAAATAGCTGCTTTTTCTTCAATTGTTGGGTACAGGTCAACGTCAAAGACGAATTGTGCTGGTTGGTTGCTAGCCATTTCTAATGCATTACGATCTTTGATGCCAATTTGTTCTGCGGGAGAATACGTTTGGATCAAGAAAGTATTCATTTGAAATAGATCATCCGCTGATAAATAATAAATACTTTTCATTTAGTAACCAATTCTTTGTACAGCTCATTATGTTTTTGTTTTGAGTTCTCCATCATTTGTTGTAATTTTTTTTGATGTTCTGACATATTTTTTTTAACAATAATATCTTTTAATTTTTCTTCGTCTACATAAACGGTGTCTGTCGCAGTCGCACCAATGCTTTCTAGAAACTCTTTTGACAATGTCATAACAACAGAATTCCCAACTTTTCTAAGTTTTCTTTCTTTGATTTCCACTAGTAACCCACCTTTCGTATATATTGTATATACAGTATATCATGGATCGTAAAAAAGTTTCTATCACAAGTCTAATACTTTAATAAAATTTCTTGATTGCTTATCGTTCCTTCAGCCAGCTATCCAATTGCTCAAATAAAGTGATGACCGAAGGATCTTTGGTTTGTTTTAAAAAATCATGTTCTAAATAGTAAACCGCTTTAAAGGTACTCTCAGGAATGGTCCGTCCGATTTTTTTGCTATAGCGGAACGGCACTTCTTCGTCTGAACTGCTAGCTGTACTGAAACAAGGGGGAAAAGTTTTTAATGTTTCGTCTGACAGTGCGTAAGCAGACCAGTCCCCATTTTCTGGTAATCCGTAAAAGTGCGGCAATAGCGCTTGCTGAATACTGTAATGATACAGCAGATAGCGAGAAAGAAAAGGATCATCCCAAACAGGCTTTGTTTGGTCGATAGCAGCTATTTCTTTAGCGGAAATGGCTTGCTTTAATAATTTCCGTGGCTCTTTAATAAATTCTAAATCTGTATAGCCGTAAAAATTGACTAAAAATTGTGGCCTCAAATTTAGTGTTTGTAATTGTTTGGTTAACTGTAACATTAAATAACCGCCAGCGGAACGCCCGCACAAACCAAATGGCTGGTTTTGAATAATCTCTTCGTTTAACAATTGGAAGGTTTCCGTTAGCGTCCTTAAGATGTGATCGATTTTTGTATTTGGAGCCAACAAATAGTCCAGTGCTAAAACGGTATAGCCATTGCTTGTAAACAGCTCCTTCAGTTCTTCTGTTAAATCACTTTTGGTTCCATAAATCATCCCGCCACCGTGTAAATAGACGACATAGTTCGTTGATTCAGTCGTAGTGGGGTAGATAGTAACTGTTGCGCCATTAGCGAGTGTTTGATTGTTTTTCAAGTGCACGTCTCCTCATCTTTATAATGTATGTGGCAATTTCATAGTTCAACAATTGCAAGGGATTGGCTAAGTCAATATCAAGAAGTTGTTCCACTTTGTTTAAACGATAACGAATCGTTTTTGAATGAAGGAACATCGCTTCAGAGGTCTGTTTATAGTTGCGATTATTTTGGAAAAAACTGTACAAAGTTTCAAATAAATCGTAGTTGTTTTCGGCTAATTGATAAAGTGCGCGAGGAATTAATTCGTCTAAATTTTCCAATTGGTCTTCGCGGATAAAATTTTTAAATACCCCGATATCGGCTAAGGTGACAATTGGTCCGTTATAAAAAGTTTCATTAAAGCGCAGAATGTCCAGACATTCAATCAGTAGCTCTTTAATCCCTTCTCGTGATTTTAAACTGCTGACGGCAACGGTAAGCGTGTCGTTTTCTTCTAAAAGTTCAGCTAATAAACGGCTTAATTGCAGCTTTGTAATTTTTCCATCACTTTCATTGAAGTTAAAAAGGACCGCCGAATAATTTAGCTGATCAAAGAAGATGGATTTCACACGCAGGGTACGAAGTAAGGCAATAATTCGTTCTTTCATGAGTTGTGTATTGGTGTCTTTGGTAGAAAAAGCAATCGCTTGGTAAGAATCTAGCTCTTGCATTTGCACTTCACGAAGCAAACTGTTTAGCTCGTCAGGATTTTGCGGTGTATTTTGTAAAATAGCATCCGCTAAGTTGTTCAAACGAGTATACCGTTCTTTTTTTAACAAATTTTCGGTATTGAATTTTTCTTGTAAGACATCAATCGCATTTTCGATAATCACTAAATCCGTTTCTTTAACCTTTTCATCTTGTAAATAAACCAGAAGTAAACAATTAGTGGAATAACTATTGAAAATAGAAACTTCTAGTGCCAACTGTTTTTTGGGGTTGGCATGAGAATAAAGTGTTAAAAG
Source organism: Enterococcus sp. DIV0236 (assembly GCF_050558525.1). Classification (NCBI taxonomy): domain Bacteria; kingdom Bacillati; phylum Bacillota; class Bacilli; order Lactobacillales; family Enterococcaceae; genus Enterococcus; species Enterococcus sp. DIV0236. Next base: position 278,479 of record NZ_CP187891.1, read on the forward strand.
AGAGTAATCATTTTTAGTGAACTCACTGTTTTTTAGTTTTTCTCTTGAGAGCACAATCGCATCATGGGGTAAGTCGCCATCGCTAATTTCCAGATGTTTATCCAACATTTTTAAAGCGAAGGGTAATTTAATGATGTCATAAAATTCTTGCATAATCGTCTCAACCGTTGGGTAGTGGCGCTCTAATTTGGTGAAACGTTGGCGCACATCGTAATACGTACGTAAGACATGCGACTGATAATTCAACAAAGGCTCGTAAATCGTAAACAGAATTTTTTCATAGCTAATGTCTTGTGTGATTTTAATTAAAGGAATTTCATAATTGAAACATAATTCGATAAACCACTCTGGAATCATTTTAATGAATCGATCTGTTTTCAAAATTAAGCCGCTGATGCCAATTCGGCGCATCTTTACGAAAAAATTTTCCAACTCTTTTTCGGGTAGATCATGCAATGCGTAGAAAGAAGTCAAAATTAACTGATTCTTTCTACTCCAGTTCTCAATGTCAATCGCTTCTAAGACCATTGCCGAGTCAACTTCATTGTCTAAACCAATCTCTTTCGTCAAAATTTTACCTTTTTTTAAGTCACCTATCGATAATAACTCTCTTAATTTCATCATTTTCTCCTTTTTTCCTCTTATGGATAAAAATTATACCATTTTTTTAGAATTATGTCCGATGAAAACACTTTCTCGTTTCGATACAATAGCATTGTAAGGAATAGATAGGAGGATGAACAATGTTACACACAGTAATTTTGAAAAACAATTACCAAGACTCCATCAACTTAATGTTATTGACCAATAAAATCAATGCATTAGATGGTGTAACCATGAGTCAAATCATGATGGGAACAGATGCCAACAAAGACATCCTTAACAACACGAACTTGTTAACGGATGAGGCCAATAGTGCATCTGCAAACGACATGATGATTGTGGTTGACAGTGAAAAAGAAAACATCATGGAAGAAGTTATGCCAGCGATTGATGAATTCTTAGATGATTTATCAGCAAAGGGAACTAGTGAAGAAGCACAAGCAGCAACTTCTTGGTCAGAAGCGTTTGATCTTTTACCAGAGGCGAATGTAGCGCTATTCAGTATTCCTGGTGAATATGGTGCGCCAGAAATGGAACGTGCCTTAAAAAATGATTTACACGTGTTCTCTTTCACGGATAATGTGTCAATTGAAGATGAAGTACGTTTGAAAAAATTAGCGCATGAAAAAGGCTTACTAATGATGGGGCCTGACTGTGGAACTGGTATTATCTCAAGTATTCCAATCGCCTTTACAAATGTTGTTTCTCCAGGAAACATTGGCGTTGTTGGTGCTTCAGGAACAGGGATTCAAGAAGTTACAACGATTATTGACCGCTTAGGTGGCGGAGTTGTTCACGCCATTGGTACTGGTGGTCGTGACCTAAGCGACAAAGTAGGCGCTATCACAGTGAAAGATGCTATTGTGGCCTTAGAAAATCACGAACCAACCGATGTGATTACAGTTATTTCTAAACCACCTGCAAAAGAAGTTCGTGATGAAGTGGTTGAATTATTACAAAGTATTTCAAAACCAGTCGTTGCGATTTTCTTAGGAGAAAAACCAACAAGTCACGAAGGCAAAGTTTATCTAGCTCATACATTAGAAGAAACAGCTAAAATTGCTGTTGATTTAGCAAATGATGTGGCCGTGAAGAAAAATTACTTTGAAGCATTAGCAAAACCAGCTGTACCAACATTACCAGAAGATAAAGTTGTAAAAGGCTTATATTCAGGTGGTACATTAGCTTCTGAAGCAGGTATGTTAATTTCAGAAGCTTTAGATCTTGGCGGTTTAGTGAAAGCAGAAGGTTATGTCTTGAAATCTCACGGTTATGAAGTCATTGACTTAGGCGATGATATGTATACACAAGGTCGTCCGCACCCAATGATTGACCCAGATGTTCGTATCGAAAAAATTCGTGAATACGCACAAGATGAAAAAACGGGGATTATCTTATTCGATGTGGTGTTAGGCTATGGTGCTCATGAAGACATGGTTGGTGCATTGTTACCAGCAATTGAAGAAGCGCGTGCCACAGCCAAAGAAGCAGGACGTGATCTTTACTTTGTTGCAACTGTTTGTGGGACGACGAAAGATCCGCAAAATTACCAATCGTCGGTTGATCGTTTGAAAGAAGGCGGCGTTTTAGTTGCAGAAAGCAATGCTAAAGCTGTTCAATTAGCTTTATTGCTAAAAGGAATCGAAATTTCAGAAGACGATAAAGAAGTGGTTGCTTACAACGGACCAACTGTCGATGTACCAAAACCAGGCGAAAAAGTAATGGAACTATTAACAACCAAACCAAGAATCATTAACGTTGGGTTGCAAAGCTTTACAGAATCAATCGTTGATTACGGTGGCGAAACAGTTCAATTTAACTGGCGTCCACGTGCCAACGGCAATAAAAAAATGATTAAAATTTTGGATGCTTTGGAAGATTACAGTGAACAAATCGAAGCTGAAAATCACAAAGTGACAGACAAAATTAAAAATGCACAACCATTCTTAGTAGATGTGGTACCTGCAAAATCAGTGATTCCAGAATTAAATGATGACGCACAAAAAACATTACTTCATGCTGGACCACCAATCCAATGGTCTGAAATGACTGGACCAATGAAAGGTGCTTGTATCGGAGCTGCATTATTCGAACGTTGGGCAGACAACGAAGAAGATGCTTTGAAGATTTTTGAAGCTGGCGAAGTACGTTTCATTCCTTGTCACCATGTAAAAGCAGTAGGACCAATGGGCGGTATTACTTCTGGTAATATGCCAGTCTTTGTTGTAGAAAATCGCTTAGAAGGTAACGAAGCATACTGTATCTTGAATGAAGGTATCGGTAAAGTATTGCGTTTTGGTGCTTATTCACAAGAAGTAGTTGATCGTTTAGATTGGATTAAAGATGTTTTAGGACCAACTATTGCGAAAGCCTTGAAACTTTCTGAAGAAGGCTTGAACTTAAACGTATTGATTGCGCGCTCTATTACAATGGGTGACGAGTTCCACCAAAGAAATATTGCCGCATCATTGAACTTCTTAAAAGAATTGTCTCCATTAATTATCAAAACAGATATTCCAGAAGATCAAAAATACGAAGTAATCAAATTCTTAGCTGACACAGATCAATTCTTCTTAAATGTCATGATGGCAACTGGAAAAGCAATTGTTGATGGTGCCCGTAAAGATACCAACGGAACGATTGTCACAACGATGACTCGTAACGGCGTGAACTTTGGGGTCCGGATTGCAGAAACAGGCGATCAATGGCATACCGCACCAGTAAATACACCAAAAGGTCTTTACTTCACTGGTTTCAGCGAAGAAGACGGAAATCCTGATGTCGGGGATAGTGCAATTACTGAAACAGTAGGCGTTGGAGCAATGGCTATGGTAGCTGCACCTGGCGTAACACGGTTTGTTGGTGCAGGTGGCTTTGAAGATGCGTTAGCAACCTCAAATGAAATGGCAAAAATCTGTGAAGGACACAACCCAACATTCTCAATTCCAACTTGGGATTTCCAAGGAACTTGTTTAGGAATTGATATCCGTAAAGTGGTGGAATTGGGAATTACACCAATCATCAATACAGGGATTGCACACAAAAATGCCGGTGTTGGTCAAATTGGTGCAGGGACAGTTAGAGCACCTCTAGGCTGTTTTGAAAAAGCCCTAGAAGCGTATGCTGAGAAACTAGGCATTACGGTTGAATAACCAACTAGTCATTAGTGACTACATTTTTCCTATCCACCAATATGGCAAGATGGGAACCATTCACAGTGTTTTTGAACGTTCATTTAATCTGAAAGTCCAGGATCAATTAATCAATGTTGCAAACTTCCATAATTATTTATCAAGCTTTGGTATGTTTTTGCCAGATCAATTGTTTCAAGAAATCTTTCCGTATGTACAACAAGGTAATAAAGTCAAAATCACAGAAAATCAGTTGACCTTTTACAGTACAGTCGGCGTGAAAACGATCCAACTCACACCTGCCGAGGTCGTTTCTTTAAACATTACTCATTTCAAGTTAGAAAAAGACCAATTACGCTTGTTGCGAGACCGCTTATTAGCGAGAAACTTAGAACGTAGAATTGGCCTGCCTTTAGACGAACGAGCAAAGCATATTTTCAAAAAAATGAGCCAAAAACAAAAAGTTTGGACACTATCGGAATGGCAAGAAGTAACGAATTATCTGATTGGTCGGGGCAAAGGGTTAACCCCGAGTGGTGATGACATTTTAGTGGCGTATCAAACAATTTTGTTCATACTTGCTGATGAAAGAGCTGCGGCGTTAGCCGCTACTCTTTCGGCAGCAAATTTATCCACAACAGATGTTAGTAAAGGCTATATTGCAAGCTCGGCTAAAGGATATGTAAATTCATTGTTGTATCAGTTACTCTTGGATTTGGAGAACCATCGGGATAATAGAGTTGACGAAAATATTGACAGAATTATACAAATCGGACATTCCTCTGGTAAAGATATGTCATTTGGAATGTTACTAGCTTTACAATCTGTAGAGTTAGATGAGAAGTGAGGAGAAGACATGGAGAATAGTAAAAAAAATCAAGCAGTGCAAGTGAGCAATAGTTACTGGATTAAAGTCGTAGCCATTTTCTTCGTAGGCTGGATTTTAATGTACGCAACACGAACTATTTTTAATCCAGTGATGGGGGTCATTGGAGAACAATTTGGTCTAAGTAACACACAACTTGGTTTAGCCAATAGTATCTTCTTTCTAACCTATGCTGTTGCACAGATTCCTTTTGGGATGATTGGCGATAAAATTGGGCGGAAATTAGTCATTGCTGTTGGGTTTATCGTTCTTGCTATTTCTACTTATTTTAGTGGATTAGCGACAACCTTTGTTATGTTTTTAGTCATTCGTGCAATTGCTGGTATTGGTCAAGGAGCTTACTATGGCCCGCAATATGCGCTATCGACAGAAGCGATTCCAGCAAGTAAACGGACCATCGGTAATGCCATCATCAATAGTGGGATGGCCTTCGGTACATCAGGTGGGTACCTACTTTCAAGTAAGTTGGTTTTAGAAAATGGTGAACATTGGAGCAAACCATTCTTTATCATGGCGATTCCAACGTTTATCGTAGGAATTCTTTTCTATACAATTTTGAAAGAAAAAGTGATTCGTCCTGGTGAAGAAGCTGCACGAGCAGCTGCTGAAGAAGGACCACAAGAAAAGATCTCATTAAAAGAAATTTTCTCAAATCGTAATTTATTAGCCGCATTTATTTTATGTTTCACAAGTATTTATGCAAACTTTGTCATTATTACTTGGTTGCCACAATTTTTAATTGCTGAACGTGGCTTTACAGGAGCGAGCGTTGGTTTCATTTCATCACTTGTACCATGGGCCTCTATTCCAGGAGCCTTAATCTTCGCTCGTTTGAATGATAAAACAGGTGCGACGAAAAAATTAGTCTTTACATTAGTACCTTTAGCAATCCTATCTGTCTTTGCGATTGCTTTTGTAACAAATCGGACATTGTTAATTTCTGTTTTAATTCTTTATGGGTTAACAGGGAAATTAGCGTTAGATCCAATTATGGTGACTTTTGTTACCAAACATGCACCAAAAGCGGCCTTAGGAACAACGTTAAGTGCCTATAATTTTATCGGGATGTCAGGGTCAATCCTAGCACCGTATGTCACAGGATATTTAGCAGATACAGCAGGCTCAATGCAAGTTGGCTTCTATCTTTCTTGTGTACTATTAGTTATTGGTTTACTAGCTTTTGCTTTCTTAGCTAAAGATGAGAGTAAACCGAAATTAGGTTAATTATCCCTTCGATAATGACTGAAACAATCAAAATGAGCAAGACAAAATCTTTCATTTCGTAAACAAATTATTTCTTATCCGTCGATACTGAAAAGATTTTGTCTTTGCTTTACTAAAAAGGAGCGAATCAATCAATGAGTTTAAACGTAATTGCCCTAGGTGGGAATGCTATTTTAGATACGGATCCAACAGATGAAGGCCAAAAAGCCGTCGTTAATCACGCGGCCAAATATATTGCAGAATTTGTTGCTAAAGGGGAACAAGTCATTGTCTGTCACGGAAACGGACCACAAGTAGGGAATTTGCTTTTACAACAAAAAGCAGGCGAAAGTGAAAAAAATCCAGCGTTGAAATTGGATACTTGTGTTGCGATGACACAAGGAAGCATCGGTTACTGGTTACAAAATGCTTTAACTAATGAGTTTGAAAAACGTAACATTGCTAAACCAGTTATCTCTGTAGTTACGCAAGTACGTGTGGACAAAGAAGATCCTTCGTTTAAAAAACCATCCAAACCAATTGGTCCATTCTATACAAAAGAAGAAGCTGACGCAGAAGCAGCCAAAGATGGCTCTACGTATGTGGAAGATGCTGGCCGTGGCTACCGAAAAGTTGTTCCATCACCAATGCCTAAAGAAATTGTTGAAAAAGAGGCGGTTCGTGCTTTAGTAGAGGCGGACGTTTTAACTATCTGTTCTGGTGGCGGGGGCATTCCGGTCGTAGCAGAAGACGGACAATACGTAGGTGTGGAAGCGGTTAACGACAAAGATTTCTCTGCACGTGTTTTAGCTGAAAACGTTGATGCAGACCGTTTGATTATTTTGACAGGCGTTGATAACATCTACATTAATTACAATCAACCAGATCAAAAAGCATTAGAACAAATCAGTGTAGCCGAAGCAGAAGAATACATTAAAGAAGGTCACTTTGCTGCTGGTAGTATGCTACCAAAAATCGAAGCTGCCTTAGACTTCGTAAAAGGTGATGACAAACGGAAAGCAATCATTACTTCTATCGAAAACTTAGAAAACATCGATAAAGAAGCAGGAACTGTGATCAGTCAAAAGGGGTAGTTTACCATGAAAAAACCGTCCATGATCACCCAAATTGCAATTGCTGTTGTCGTAGGAATCCTCGTAGGACTCTTGATTCCTGCTAGCGGCAATTACTTGAAAATAGTTGGAGATGTCTTTTTGCGACTGATGCAAATGGCTATTCCTATCTTGATCTTAGGGCAAATTGTCCAAGCAGTTGGCAGTATTAATCCAAAAGAATTAACGAGCCTTGGGGGTAGAACAATCGCTGTTTTCGGGATTTCCTCCTTAGCTGCTGCTTTATGGGGCGTCCTAATGGCAGTCATTTTTAATCCAGGATACGGTGTTAAAATGACTGGCTTCCAAGATGCTTCTATTAAAGCGCAAGAAATCTCAATTACTGATACAATTTTAAATTTCGTTCCGAAAAATATTTTTGATTCACTGACTCAAGGATCGATTATTCAAATTATTGTCTTTGCATTATTTTTTGGTTTAGCACTGAATAAATACTTACAAAGCCATCCAGAGACACAACTCTTCCAAATAATTGTGGACTTTAATGAAGTTATCATTACAGTCATTCGATACGTCATGTATCTAGCACCTCTGGGGATTTTTGCTTTAATTGCTTCAACAATTAGTCACTTAGGCCTTCAAATTATTTTACCGTTAGTGAAGTATCTATTGGTCTATGGATTAGGCACTATTTTATTTTTGGGCATCTGGATTTTGGTTATCACATTGTACTGTAAAGTAAGTCCACTACGTTTAATTACAAACATGAAAAATATGTCTGTGATGGCCTTGGCGACAACTTCTTCAGCAATTACTTTACCAGTAGCTTTGGAAGAAACAGAAACAAAATTAGGTTTAAGTAAGCGAATTACTAACTTAGTGTTGCCGTTAGGTATGTCATTAAACAGTAACGGTTCAGCGATGCATATGGCTTTTACTGTAATGACTATCGCTCAGATGTATCAGCTAGATTTTGATATTACGAAAATGATTTACTTAGCAATTACAGCAACGTTTGTCTCACTAGCAAACGCAGTTGTTCCCGGTGCGGGCTTAGTCTCACTGGCAGTGATTGTTCCGCAAATGGGTTTACCCATTGAGAGTATTGCAATTTTTGCAGGCGTCGAATGGTTTGTTGGCATGTTACGAACAATTTTAAATGTCAATTCAGATGTTTACTCTGCTATTCTAGTTGCAAAATCAGTGGATGAAATTGACTATACTGTCTTTAACAGTAGCAATAAGTAGTGAAAAAAGGGGAGGAAATGCAAGGTCGAAGAAGAAAATCACTTGTTTTCTTTCCCTTTTTTAAGATTAATGATAAAGGAGCAAGCGCAATGGAAGAAATGGTTGTCGTTACACCGGAAAAATTAGAAAAGCTGATGAAACAAAAATTAGAAGCTGCTGGTTTACATTCTGAACATGCCGAAGAAGTTGCTCGACATTTAACTTTTGCAGATGCTAGCGGTATTCATTCACATGGTGCGGTTCGTATGGATTATTATGCGGAACGGATTGCAAAAGGCGGGATCACGATTGACCCCGAATTATCATTTGAAAAAACTGGACCGTCCACTGCCATTTTTCATGGCGATAATGGCGTGGGTCAATTTGTTTGTAACGAAGCATTAGCTGCTGCAGTTGAACTAGCCAAAGAATCAGGGTTAGCATATGTTGGCGTTTCTCAAACGAGTCATAGCGGGACGTTATCGTATTATGTTAAAAAAGCAGCGGAACAAGGCATGGTTGCTCTTTCGATGTGTCAATCTGATCCAATGGTGGTACCGTTTGGTGGTACAAGCAATTATTTTGGAACAAATCCAATCGCTTTTGCAGCACCTAGAGCAGGTCATGAACCAGTCGTGTTTGATATGGCTACGACAGTACAGGCTTGGGGGAAAATTTTAGATGCACGTTCAAGAGATGTTGAAATTCCCGACACATGGGCAGTAGACGAAAAAGGCCAGCCAACGACTGATCCTTATGAAGTACGAGGTTTATTGCCGATTTCAGGACCAAAAGGATATGGACTAATGATGATGGTCGATGTCTTAGCTGGTTCGTTGTTAGGCTTACCTTTTGGCAAACATGTCAGCTCCATGTATGCGGATTTAACGGAGAAACGGAATCTGGGACAGATGTTTTTAATCATTGACCCAAGCCGCTTTACAGATTCTGAACGATTTAAAGAAAATATTAATCAAATGGTGGAAGAACTTCATAGTGTGCCTACAGCAGAAGGGTTTCAACAAGTTTACTATCCAGGAGAAATTGGTCAGCTAAACTATCAAAAAGCCATGTCAGAAGGCATTGAAATTCCACAAAGTATTTATGATTATTTAGTTAGTGAGATTGTACATTACGATAAATATGGCGGGCAAGGTGCCTTTGCCAAATAATGAGGAGCGCAGAGAGTATTCGCTGCTGCGTTGCTCTCGCCTTCTTTCTATTGGAGGAAAGTAAAATGAAAAAATCGTCAAAAGTAGCACTTATTTTTGCATTCTTAGTTAGTATTTTTGTGCCAGTTGCGGCCTTTGCTGATGAGATTGGGGATGTAGTTGCCCCGACAGGAATCATGGCATTAGTTGTGATTATTCCATTGATTGTTGTTTTGGTTCTATTGTTTATGAAAGTCGATATGATTATCGCTGGTTTAATTGGTGGCGTCTTAGCGATGCTGATTGGTGGCATTGGACTAGAAGAAGCGAATAAACAGATGTTGGAAGCTATCCCGATGATGTTAGGAATTACCGTTCCCATCATTAATTCAGCTGTTGCGATGGCGGTCTTTAAAGCAGGTAGTTATTCAGCTGCATTAACTTTAGCCAAACGAGGCACAAAAGGAAAAGTCGAGTATGTTTCAGCTTTTATTGTTATCTTATTAGCCGCAGCCACATATATGTCAGGAATTGGTGGCGGAAGTGCGATGGTTATTGCGCCATTGGCCTTTGCCGCAGTTGGCGTTGTTCCTGAATTAATTGCAGCAATGTCTTTAGCTGCTGCGGTATCATTTACAACATCACCCGCTTCATTAGAATCAAGTATTGTTTCAAAATTAGGCGATATCAGTGTCGGTTCATATGTTTCAACCATGCGACCTTACTGGTTATTTTTCGTAGCATTAGCGATTGTGTTAGCCTTTTGGGGAACGAAACATAGAAATGTTGGCTTTAAAGAGTCGGCAGATGATGAATTTGATAAAAAGAGCAATGGCGAATTATTTAAAATTACCTTGCCAGCCATTTTCTTATTGTTTGCTGTAATTTTTGGACCAATTGTGAATGATTTAATTGGTTTTGCCTTCTTTACGCCACTTGTATACATGATTTTAACATTAGTTTTAATTTTCTTATGTACAGATTTCTCAATGAACAAATCTGTCGAAGCGATGGTAGATGGGTCTACATATATTTTGACTCGTTTATTCCAAGTAGGGATTTTCTTAGCCTTTATTAATGTTATTGCGGAAACAGGAACGTTTGCTGTCATCGCAGGTGTTGCTGAAAATGCACCAGCCTTTATTGTCGTGCCAGTTGCCATTTTAACAGGGATTTTAATTGGGATTCCAGCTGGGGCCTACGTAGGTTCTGTTTTAACTTTAGTGCTACCAGTTGCTGTATCGTTAAACTTCCCGCCGTTAGCATTAGGTTTTGTAGCAATGGGTGTTGGTTTAGGTAGTCAAATGAGTTTCGTTAATATTACTATGCAAGCTTTATCTTCAGGCTTCCAAATTCCAATTTTGGATGTAGTTAAAGGAAACGTGAAATGGTTAAGTATTGCCTCTGTACTATTATTAGTTATCGGTTTAATCTTTGGATAAAAAACAATTTAGGGAGTGGAAAACATGGATTTATTAATTAAACAAGTTCGTCTTCAAGACGGTGAAGCATTACAAGATGTAGCTATTAAAGAAGGTAAAATCATTGAAATCGCCCCAGTTATTACTGGCGATGCCAAAGAAGTCATCGAAGCAGATGGTCGTGTTTTAATCCCAGGTTTTGTAGAAAGCCATTTACATTTGGACAAGGCATTAATCGCTGATCGTAAACCAAATAAATCAGGTACGTTGAAAGAAGCAATTGAAGTAACCGCAGAATTAAAACCAACATTTACCGAAGAAGACATTTACGACCGTGCCAAACGTGCTTTAGAAATGTTAATCGTTCATGGAACCACGGCGTTAAGAACGCATGCAGAATTTGACCCAGCGCAAGGTTTTACTGGCTTCAAAACAATTATGCGTTTGAAAGAAGAATACAAAGAGTTAATTGACATGCAAGTAGTTGCGTTTCCGCAAGAAGGAATTTTTAAAGCCCCTGGAACAGAACAAATGATGTATGAAGCAATGGATATGGGCGCAGACGTTGTCGGCGGTATTCCTTATAATGATGCACCAGCGAAAGAACATATTGATTTAGTGTTTGAAATTGCTAAAAAATATGATAAAGATGTAGATTTACACCAAGATTTTGCCGATGAAGCTGATGATATGAGTATTGAATATTTATGTGAAAAAACCATCGCTGAAGGCTACCAAGGCCGTGTTTCAGTGGGCCACTTAACGGCATTGCATGCCTTACCTGAAGCAGAATTGGCGCCTATTATTGCAAAAATGGCGGAAGCAAATATTAGCGTGATGGCTTTACCAGCAACGGATTTACATTTAGGGGCTCGTGGTGATCAGTACAATGTTCGACGTGCGGTTACGCCAATCCGTAAATTACGCGATGGTGGCGTGAATGTCTGTATTGCTACGAATAATATTCGCAATGCTTTTACACCATATGGCACAGGGGATATTGTTCAAACAGCGATGTTAGCCATTCCTGTTGGGCACCTAGGTGGAGCGGATGACTTAAAAACAGTGCTACCAATGGTAACAACAAGTCCTGCTCGTGCGATGGGACTAGAAGGATACGGTGTCGCAGTTGGGAATAAAGCAGATTTAGTCTTATTAGACACAAAAGTGGTTGAACATGCGATTATTGATATTCCAGAACGGTTATATGTTATTAAAAACGGCCGTGTTACAGTCAAGACAGACAAAAAAGTCGAAATCATTCGTTAAGAAAAAAAACAAAAAGCTCAAAATGTTAGTTGTCAAAACTAACATTTTGAGCTTTTTTTGATAAAGGTAAAGCTAGGAAGGTGAAAATATGATTAATTTATCCTGTTTTAGCTATGATTCTCTATTGAAAAGTTTATTTTCAGTTTATTTTTGGTCGATTTTCCTTGATATATATAGAATCTTCAGGAAATGCTCCTGTCTGTTTAAAATTCGGAATTTCAGAAATTATTCTTTTTTGCTAAACTAGTTATAACTGGTTAGTAAAAAGAAGTATTGGACGAATAGGGCTGAAACAAGTGAATGATCCAAAGTATAAAGAAAAATGAAACCGATACCACAAGACAAGACTGTTGCTGAAAATGGTAAGTGATCATTCTGCTAAGTTTAGTGTCTTAATGTTTAGTTAACTAAGAATTGTTGGATTGTTCTTTAGAAAGAAGGGACAATATGAAGCGAAGTAAATGGAAAGAATTGATAGTAACGGGCATCTGCCATATATTAGTATTCCCCATACTAATACAGACAACTGTTTTTGCAGAAACATTACCAAGTACAAAACAAGTAAGAGAAGGAACCAATCATTCATTAACAGCAGAAAAAGCCGAAAGTGAACAACCACAGACAAAGGATAAACTACATGATGAAGAACCACTAGCATTGCCAAAAAGTGAGTTAATCGATAATGAGGCTAATGTTACAAGTCAAACGATTAGAGAAAGAATTGAGACGCCTAACCTAACTTATCGTTATGGATTTATTAATGAAGAGGGGCAGCCAGTAAACGCCAATGAGATCCTTCTACAGTATCATAGTTGGCAAGGCAATTCCCCAAATGGCATAAATGTGTGGGAAGGTGAAAGTCAACCAGTGACAGCATCTACAGTGGCTAATTTAAAAGAAGTGGTAATTCCAAGTGAGAAAGTAGCCGTCTATTCCGACATGTCAACGGTGCTTGCAGCGAGTAATCAAACATTTTTTTTACCAAGATATTATACTTCTTTAAGCTTATACAATAAGAAAGGGGAAATTGATCCCAATTATCCGCTGCCAACTATTTCCGACGCATCAGGAAACCAATATCCAACAACAATTTCGCAATTTGAATTGGAAAAAATGTCTGCACAACAATATAGTCAGAAAACAGGAGTAACGTTTAACATTAGCGAGAGTCAAAAACTAATCGTTCCTTTGTACAACCAAGTGAAGGTTGATTCATCGAATCAATCTGGGCTATTGAATTACTTTAAATTTTCAGGGCCGGTCTATTATCATGTTACCAATCGCAAAGTGACAGAACATTTTGTGGATACTCAAGGGAAACCAATCCCTCCACCACCGGGGTTTAGACAAGGAAAGCAAACACTTATTGAGCGTGACCCTTACGCATTTAAACAGAAAGATCTTTTGCCAAGTAGCTATGAAATTGACTCAAAAACGTATCAATTTCAAGGATGGTATAAAGGGAAAACGAAACCTGAAAATTTAGAAAAAAGCGTAACGCCCAGTTATGATATTACCTATGATGACAATGATGATTTAACTGTTGTCTATAAGGAGATACCTCAAAAAAATTATACATTTGAGGATGTCAATGGTGTTGAAATTGCACCACCATCTGATTTTATTCAGGATCACCAACGACCGATAACTACAGATGGCTTTCGCTATTTAGCTGGAAAAAAACTGCCACAACAATACAGCGTTAACGGTAAAACTTATTTATATCAAGGTTGGTATCAAAATAAAACAAAACAAGAGAGCTTAGAAAAAACAAAACGACCAATAAACTCCCCTGTTTTTAATGAAATGAACGCTATTACAGCAGTATATAAGGAAATAACTGCAAAAGCTGAAATGCAAATAGAAGGACTAGTCAAAGTCATGCCAAGTGGTTATATACAAATTTGGCAGATTATGCTTACAAATGTGGGAGAAGTACCGTTAAAAAAAATAAACTTAAAGCCAGCAAGTGGTTGGTCACCAGGTCTAGCTCGGCCAATCCAAGTCACGATTCGTGTTGGATCTGAACCAAACAAAATTGTTCCTATTACTGATGAAAATTGGCGAGTTGGCATTGCTTTAAATACGGAAGTGCCTATTGGTCAGACAGCAACTATTATGATGACAACAATTGCTACAGGTGAACCAGATCAAGTGTTACAAGCGGCTGTTGAAATGAATGGAAATTTTTCTGCTGTTCACGCAGCTGATACTGTCAGAATCCAACCTAAAAATCAAGAAATTGTGGCACCAGAAGAGGAAGGTTTTATCAGCACACCAACTTTTGATTTTGGCAAAGTCGCCATTTCTAGCAACACGCAGCAACATGGTTTAAAGCAGGCAGCAGATTATTATGAAAATGGTCAGGAAAATCCATATTTACGTTTGAAAAAATCACAACCCAATTGGGCACTAACTGCAGAACTATCCCCCTTTGAAGGAAGAGTGGATCAACTATCATCAATGACAAAGTTATTGTTAGGAACAACCAATGTTTCAGGTTTTATTCAGTACAATCAACCAACGGAAACTAAAGTTGCTCTTGGCAAAACAACCGCTATTCAATTAGTTGCCAACGGTGTAGCTAGCCATATTGTTGCCAATGGTCAGTTTGACGAAAGTGATGTTTATCAATTTGATTTTTCTTTTGATCAAATCAAATTAGAAATTCCAGCAAATCAAGGTAGAAAAGATCAAACTTATCAAGCAATGGTGACTTGGAATTTAGTGACAGGCCCATAAGTCCATAAAAAATAAGTTGAATAGTTTGATCAAAAACATTGCATAGAAATAATAAAAGGCGGCTCAACGAAGCGGCCTTTTTTTTGGTTCATTACCAAAATATAACGAATTTTGTAACAAAAACGTTTGCTAAAAAGAAGGAAAAATGATTAATTTTACGAAAAAAAGCATATATCGACAAAAAAGAAGCAAAATTTGAATAAAAAAAGAAAAAATATGAAAAAAAATCGAAGAATTGTTTAACAATTGAAAACACGTGAAAATCAGTCATGACAAGGCGTAAAAGCCTTACAAAAGGTAAGTTTACCTATTATGGAGAAAGAACGAGTGATCTGAAATGTTTTTGTAACATTTCTATTGCTTAATTGAAATATGTGTGTGGTAGAATGTTTTTGTCGTAAGAAAAGATTAAGATATTTTAAATAAACTTTAGAAATTAATTCGGAGGAATGACAAGTGAAGAAACGTCTATTTGCATCAGTATTACTATGTTCATTAACGCTATCAGCAATTGCTACCCCAAGCATCGCTTTGGCGGACAATGTTGATAAAAAAATTGAAGAAAAAAATCAAGAAATTTCATCATTAAAAGCAAAACAAGGGGATTTAGCTTCACAAGTATCTTCTTTAGAAGCAGAAGTATCTTCAGTATTTGATGAAAGCATGGCTTTACGTGAACAAAAGCAAACACTAAAAGCAAAATCAGAACAATTACAACAAGAAATTACAAACTTGAATCAACGTATTGAAAAACGTAACGAAGCAATCAAAAATCAAGCACGTGATGTTCAAGTTAATGGACAAAGCACAACAATGCTAGATGCAGTTTTAGATGCGGACTCAGTTGCAGATGCAATCAGCCGTGTTCAAGCTGTTTCAACAATCGTAAGTGCCAACAACGACTTAATGCAACAACAAAAAGAAGACAAACAAGCGGTTGTTGATAAAAAAGCTGAAAACGAGAAAAAAGTAAAACAACTTGAAGCAACAGAAGCTGAATTAGAAACAAAACGTCAAGATTTACTTTCTAAACAATCTGAATTAAACGTAATGAAAGCTTCATTAGCATTAGAACAATCATCAGCTGAAAGTTCTAAAGCTGGCTTAGAAAAACAAAAAGCAGCTGCTGAAGCAGAGCAAGCACGCTTAGCTGCTGAACAAAAAGCTGCAGCTGAAAAAGCTAAACAAGCTGCTGCAAAACCAGTTCAAGCTAAAGCTGAAGTAAAAGCAGAAGCACCAGTTGCCTCTTCTTCAACAACAGAAGCGCAAGCACCAGCAAGCTCAAGCTCAGCAACTGAATCAAGCACGCAACAAACAACTGAAACAACTACACCAAGTACAGATAATAGTGCAACAGAAAATACTGGCTCTTCTTCATCAGAACAACCAGTACAACCTACAACACCAAGTGATAATGGAAATAATGGTGGCCAAACTGGTGGTGGAACAGTTACACCACCAACACCAGAACCAGAGCAACCAACACCAGCGCCTTCTGCTGATCCAACAATCAATGCATTGAACGTTCTACGTCAATCATTAGGTTTACGTCCAGTAGTATGGGATGCAGGCTTAGCAGCTTCTGCAACTGCTCGTGCAGCACAAGTTGAAGCAGGTGGTATTCCAAATGATCACTGGTCTCGTGGAGATGAAGTTATCGCAATTATGTGGGCGCCAGGTAACTCAGTAATCATGGCGTGGTACAACGAAACAAACATGGTAACAGCTTCAGGAAGCGGTCACCGTGATTGGGAAATTAACCCAGGTATTACGCGTGTCGGTTTTGGTTACTCAGGTAGCACAATCGTAGGACACTCAGCCTAATCAGCAATGATAAAAATAGACGTAAGCAGCTTCTGAAAAGAAGCTGCTTTTTTCATTACTATTTCATCCATCTCCGTTGACAAATTTGCTAAACGTGGTATTCTAATTATAATCTAATAATTTCCGTTGAATAGGAAAGTAAATACAAGACAGTTGGTAGAGAGACTTTGGTTGGTGAAAAAAGTTAGATGTCTGTATCGAAAAATGGCCTAGGAGGAATTTTTGTCGAAACGTAGGCAAAAACGTAATGTCTTTCGTTAACAAGACCGCTGATTATGATTGTCAGTTGAAGGGAAAGAGTCATCTTTCCGAAAAAAGGTGGTACCGCGATAATAATCGCCCTTTTACTAGTTACGGCTAGTAAAAGGGCGTTTTTTTATAAATAAAAATAGGAAAGAGTGAGGCAAATGAGTAGTCAGATTCCTTTTACAGTTGATCATGTGGGAAGTTTTTTACGTCCGGAAACAATTAAGAAAGCACGGAAAAAGGTCCAAGCAGGTGCTTTATCTCAAGCAGAGCTACGTCTTATTGAAGATGAGGAAATCAAAGCATTAGTAGCAAAACAAAAAGCTGGCGGTTTACGGGGAATCACAGATGGTGAATTTCGTCGCGGTTTTTGGCATATTGATTTCTTAGAAGGATTAAATGGTGTGACAGGCTATATCCCAGAAACGGGGTATAACCAAACCTTTCATGGAAAAGCAGCTCCAGCCTATAATATCCGCGTAGTGGATAAAATATCTTTTCCTGCGCAACATCCATTTTTAGAGGACTTTTCATTTTTAAAAGAGGTGGTGGAAGTTGGTGATGGCACGGTAGCCAAAGCAACGATCCCTAGTCCGACCATGATTTTACGTCAAGAAATTTTATCCAACGACGGCACCTCGCGCATTCAAACAATTTATCCAGAGATTGGTGATTTTTATAAGGATTTAGCACAAACATATAAAGATGCAATTGCGGCCTTTTACGAGAGAGGTTGCCGTTATTTACAATTTGATGATACAAATTGGGCGTTTCTAGCGGATCAGACAAAACAAGAAGAATTACGAGCAAAAGGAATACAGCCAGAAGAAATTGCACAAGTGTGTACCACGATTATTAATGAAGCCTTAGCTGGCAAGCCAGAAGATTTAACTGTAACCACGCACATTTGCCGTGGGAACCATGCTTCGTCTTGGTTATTTTCAGGTGGTTATGAACCGATAGCAAAAGAATTATTTGCTACGAATTATGATGGTTTCTTCTTGGAATATGACTCAGATCGTGCAGGGGACTTTTCACCATTAAGACATTGGCAAAATAATGGCAGCAAAGTCGTTTTAGGTTTAGTTACTTCTAAGTTTCCTGAATTAGAAGAGACTGAACAAGTGAAAGCACGAATTGAAGAAGCCCAACAGTTTGTTCCTTTAGAAAACTTAAGTATTAGTCCGCAATGTGGTTTTGCTTCAACGGAAGAAGGAAATCGTTTGACGGAGAAAGAACAATGGCGCAAAGTTCAATTACTTCAAGAAATTGCTAGAGAAGTATGGTAAAAAAACTGGGACATAAGTCTAAACGGCTTATGTCCCAGTTTTTTCATTATATTATTTTAAATATTGATCTTTAGTAAAATTCGTGTGTTCATACTCGCCGTTGTCACCATAAAAGCGGTTATAGCGTTGTTTGAATTTGCGGAATAAATAAATGACTGTCACTTTAACTAGGCAATACATTGGAATCCCGAAGATAACGCCCATTAAACCAAACAGTTCGCCCATAACTAACAAGACAAGTAAAATAGTAATCGGATGGACTTTTAATTTATCGCCCATCACACGAGGAATAACAAAATCACCATGAATCAATTGGATGGCAAACCAGACGATAACAAATT
This sequence comes from Enterococcus sp. DIV0236, assembly GCF_050558525.1. Classification (NCBI taxonomy): domain Bacteria; kingdom Bacillati; phylum Bacillota; class Bacilli; order Lactobacillales; family Enterococcaceae; genus Enterococcus; species Enterococcus sp. DIV0236. The sequence goes on from NZ_CP187891.1 coordinate 296,885, forward strand.
TAACTACCATAAATGTGGAATCCTGAAAGGCAATAATCAATCCAGGAATAAAGGCAATAAATGGCCCGATATAAGGAATAATACATAAAATACCAGCAGCTAAAGCTAAAATGCTACCAAATTGTAAACCAATTAATAGAAAAGTTGGCCAATACATAATCCCTAAAACCAAGGAAGCAATGACTTGACCTTTTAGATAATCGCCAATTTGAATGTTGGCAATTTGGCTATATTCGTCAAAATCAGGACGAAAAGCTGGGGGGATGATGCCTTTTACAAAGCGATAAAACTTTTCTTTGTCTTTTAAAAGGAAAAAGGCGATGATAGGTCCTGTAAACAAGGTTAGGAAAGTAGAAGAGACTGCAGAAAAGACGCTTCCCAGACCTTGTGCGCCTGTTTGTAGGTAATCCCCTGCAAAGTCTTTAAAGGAGTTTGCAAGTTTGCCCCAGAGCTGATTAATCGACTCATTAGCAGATTCTAAATCTTTTGCAAAAGGTGTTTTAGCCATAAATTCTTGTACTGTTTGGAGCGTGCTTTTCCAAAAACTTGGGAATTGTTTGATTAATTCTTCCGTTTGGTCTTGGATAATTGGGAAAAGTTGCAGTCCAGCTAACACTAGTAATGCAATAATTAAGACATAGAGAATCGCAATCGCCCAAACACGGGGAATTTTTTTCTCAAGGCGTTTCACCATTGGATTAAGCAAATAAAATAGAATAATACCAAAAAGTACCGGGCCTAAGACGGCACTAAAAATAACAAAAATTGGTTTAAAGATAAATGAAACAGTGTTGAATAAAAAGATAGTTACAGCAATTAGACAAAGGATAGTTAATGTGTAAAGTAAATTTTTCCCACCTAAAAAGCGGATCCACTTGGTACTTTCTTTATCCATAAGTTGCTCCTTTCGTTAAGCTTTATTTCTAAAATGACCAATAATTTCAATGACACCCATGAAAATCAGGATAAATCCAAAGACTTGCATCAAAACTAAGAGACTTTTGAAGGGGTTGAAAACTAAAACAGCTCCAGCGATTAAAACCAGAATACTGTAGATAAGCGCACCTGTTTGACGAGTATTTAAAGCAAAAGTCAATTGAACGAGGCCGTTTATAACGATACTAATCCCTAATAAAAACGGCAGAATCGAAACAATCACCGGTGCAAAAAATAAAAAGGCTACTGCTAAGACGACAAAGATTAAACCTGTTACGAAACCAAGTCCCCAGCTACCCGTTTGTTTTTTTATTTTGTAGTCATCATAAATATTAATTAACCCTAAAAGCATCAAATAACCAGCAATTAAATAACCGACGAACTGGAAGAAAGCACCGGGATTAAAGACAATGGCACTTCCGATAACGATAAAGACGGCGTCGCGCAATAGGGTATGGCGCCGAAAATTTTCTCTAAAAGTTTGGAACATAAAAATCCTCCTCAATGTTATTGTTTCTTTTATTCTAGCGGAAAAAAGAAAAAAGTGCGAGTGGTAGCTCTAAAAAGTGTTGGAAACTGTGTCTTTAGAAAAAATAACATTAAAAATTAAAAAAGTCTTACAAATGAGCGAAAATTGGCATATAATGGAAAGTGAAATTTTATTTTAAGAAGGAGAGATTTGATGGATTTATTACCTTTATTAGGCGTATTGATCGTCATTGTCGGCTTCGCATTGAAATTTGATGCTATCTTGATTGTGATGGTTGCTTTAATAGTGACGGCTTTTACTGGCGGGCTTGGTTTGACATCAATGCTAGAAACACTAGGAACAACCTTTGTGAATAATCGAGGCATGGCTATCTTTATTATTATTATGTTAGCAACAGGAACTTTAGAAAGAAATGGCTTGAAAGAGTCAGCAGCTACGTTGATTAAACGATTCAAAAAGGTATCTGCTGGTGTGATTATTGACATTTATGGTGTCTTTCGGATTATCTTCGCCGCTTTTAACGTAAGTTTCGGTGGGGTAGCAGGTTTTGTGCGTCCGATTATTTTGCCAATGGCGTTAGGAACAATTGAATCAAAAAATTTACCAATGGTGCCAGAGTATGAAGAAGAACTAAAAGGGATGGCTTCAGCCATGGAAAATATCTGTTGGTTCTTTGGTCAAGTTCTGTTTGTTGGTGGGGCTGGGGCATTACTTGTTCAATCAACATTAAAAGATTTAGGCTATGAAGTGACATTAGGTAAATTGGCTTTAGTGGAAGTACCAGTCGCCTTAGTTGCCTTAATTTCGGCAAGTATTTACTTTACTTTAAAAGAAAAAAGATTACGTAAAAAATATTATGGACAGGAGGGACTGAAATGAGTTTTTTCACAGATCCAAGTATTGATTTGAGTGCAAAGTTATTGGAAGTCCTTTATATTTTTATGGGGATTATCTTGTTATATACAAGTTTTCGTAGTTTTCGTGATAAAACCAATCAACATGCGTATGGGACTAGTTTATTCTGGGGAATCTTAGGGATCTTAATCGGTTTTGGTCGGTTTATTCCACCAGTTGCCTGTGGCGTACTTATTTTTGTGATGACAATTCCGGCAATTCTTCAAAAAGTGACAAAAGGAGAAAGTCGCTTACCTTCGAAAGAATACATGGAAAAAATGTCTCAAAAATTAGGAATGAAGATTTTTATTCCCGCACTAAGTATCGGGGTTTTTGCAATTCTTTTTGCCACATTGACTACTTTAGGAGCTTTAGTCGGTGTCGGTGTTGGTGTCTTTGTAGCGATTTTCATCATGATGTTCTTTTCTAAAAATAATACGCCGAAAGTATTTTTTGATGATGCGGCGGAAATGTTAGAAACAGTCGGTCCTCTTAGTACGTTGCCAATGCTATTAGCTTGTTTAGGTGCTGTTTTTACTAGCGCTGGTGTTGGTGAGATTATTTCAAAAGGGGTTAGTGCCGTAGTACCAGCAGGAAATGTCAATGTAGGGATTATTATTTATGCTGTGGGAATGGTTATTTTTACGGCTATCATGGGCAATGCCTTTGCAGCAATAACCGTGATGACAGTCGGAATTGGTGTGCCGTTTGTCTTTTCTTTAGGTGCAGATCCCGCATTAGTTGGGATGGTTGCCTTAACATGTGGTTTTTGTGGTACACTGTTAACACCGATGGCTGCGAACTTTAATATCGTACCTGTAGCCATGTTGGAAATGAAAGATAAGTACGGCGTCATTAAAAATCAATTGCCGATTGCACTTTTCATGTTAATTTTCCAAATTGTTTATATGATTCTATTCAAATAAGAAAGGATGATCGAAATGAAAGTTGTCGTTACTGGCTTTGATCCATTTGGAGGAGAAGCAATCAATCCTGCCTTTGAAGCAGTCAAAAAATTACCTGCTGAAATTGCAGGAGCTGAAATTATTAAAGTTGAGGTGCCAACTGTTTTTGGCACTAGTGGTGAAAAAGTGGCTGAAGCAATTGAAACCCATCAACCAGATATGGTGATTTGTGTTGGACAAGCAGGCGGCCGCCAAACAGTCACTGTTGAAAAAGTGGCGATTAATTTAGCGGAAGCGCGTATCCCGGATAATGCAGGACAACAACCAAGCGATGTGCCGTTGGTTGAAGATGGAGCAACAGCCTATTTTACAAATTTACCGATTAAAGCGATGGTAAAAAATTGTCATGACCATCAATTACCTGCAGCGATTTCTTATACAGCAGGAACCTTTGTATGTAATGATATTATGTATCACTTACTACACTTAATTAACACTAAATATCCAACTATTCGTGGCGGATTTATTCATGTTCCGTTCCTACCAGAACAAACAATTGATAAACCAACGTTTGCTTCTATGTCATTAGAAGCAATCACAGATTCTTTGTTCTATATGATTGAAGCAGCAGTAAAAACGCAAGAAGATATTCAACTACAAGGTGGCACAACCCATTAATTAACAGGCGCTTTCGTGAGAACGGAGGCGCTTTTCTATTTTTACAAAAAGAAAAAGTAATTTTTGTTGGCGTGTGAAAAAATTTTTTATACTATTTTCGTTGACAAGTCGGTTTCTTCTTGGTATATTGAGATTCATAAATTATTAGCCCAGTAGGAAATAGATGTTTTGTTCAGAAAGTCGATGGTTGCTGCGAATCGATCAAGTCTATTTGTGAATTACACTAATAAGTAGTAACAATTACATAATACATAAGCGAGAAGCAAGTAAGCTTCTAATTAAGGTGGTACCGCGGAGAGATTCGTCCTTATTCTTTAAGGATGAATCTCTCTTTTTATGTAGCTTTAGGAGGCGTTTTCAATGAGTTGTGGAGGGGTTATTCGTTATCATAAGATCCTTTAATGTCAGAGTATTCAGAAAAAAGATTAGAGGAGAGTAACGAAATGAAAGAAAAACAGAAAAAGAAGACCGTGAGTGTTCGAGAAGCAAGTATCGTGTTATTAATTATTGTGGCAGCTATTGCAACAGGAGTAATTGGCTTAAAGATATCGCCAAATATTACTATTTTGTTTGTGATTGCATTGATTTTAGGCTACGCAATGTTTCGTAAAGTACCATTTGATCAAATGCATAAAGGGATTGTTGATGGCTTGAAGCCAGGGATTATTCCAATTTTTATTTTCATTTTAGTGGGGGCATTGATTGCCGTTTGGATTCAAGCAGGAATTATTCCAACGATTATGGTTTTTGGTTTTAAAATGATTAGTGTTAAATGGTTTGTGCCGTCAGTTTTTATTGTCTGTGCGATTGTCGGCAGTGCAGTAGGTAGTGCTTTTACAGTGATGTCAACAATTGGAATTGCCTTTTTCGGTATTGGCAGTACCTTAGGGTTAAATCCTGCTTTAGTTGTGGGGGCGATTGTTTCTGGTTCAGTTTTTGGTGATAAAATGTCGCCTTTATCAGAATCAACAAACTTAGCCGCAGCGATTGTTGAAGCGGATTTATTTAAACATATAAAAAACTTGATGTGGTCGACTGTACCAGCATTTATCGTCTCTTTAATCTTGTTTATGATTTTAGGACAAACGTACGCGAATACAAGTCTGACAGAAGTAGTTCAAGTTATTCAAGTATTGGAAGACCACTTTACCATTTCAATTTGGTCATTGTTACCATTAGCCTTAATGTTAATCTGTGCCTGGCGCAAAATTCCAGCGATTATCACGATTTTGTTGAACATTATTGTGGCAGTAATTATGATTATTATTCAAAATCCGAAAGTATCGTTGCAAGCATTAGGAAACACGTTGGAAAATGGGTTTGTTTCTCAAACGGGGAACGAACAAATTGATCAATTATTAAGTCGTGGCGGGATTATGAGTATGATGCCGACTGTTGCACTTATTATTCTAACGTTGTCTCTAGGTGGCTTATTAATGGAATTAGGATTGATTTCTGCGGTCATGGAAGTTGTTTCGCAGAAAATGAGCAGTACACCGAAATTGATTTTATCAACGTTATTAACAGGAATTGGCGTAAATATTTTTATTGGTGAACAATTCCTATCGGTTATTTTACCAGGGAATGCCTTTAAAGAAGTTTACAAAAAAGAAGGCTTGGATCCGACTGTTTTAGGCAGAACCTTGGAGGATGGTGGGACGGTTATTAACTACCTCATTCCTTGGGGGATTGCAGGTAGCTTCGTAGCGGGGACCTTTGGCGTACCAACGTTGACTTACTTACCATTTGTTTTCTTTAGCTTATTATCGCCTGTCTTCTCAATGGTCAGTGCATTTACTGGTTTAGGAATTAAGCGGTTATCAGCAGAACCTGTTACCGAAAAATAGATTGATTAAAATAGAACAGTTGATGGGGAATACTGTAGTTTCTCCCTGTCAATTGTTCTATTTTTCTTGTAAAAAAGGTTGCATTTTTAGAAAGAAACAGTTATAGTTGACTAGTCAATTGTTGACGAGTCATCTTTTTAAGGAGGAAACTATGTCGTTATCATTACGGGAAGTCAGCCAATTATTATGTCAGTTAAAGGTATTAGATCAAAAAATTACCAAAGTTTTTGAAGAGCAAGTTGGCTTGAGTTTGACTCGTTATGAGTTGCTGATGATTTTAAAAGAACGTCAGCCGTGTCTTCAAACGGAGATTCAAGAACACTTAAAAATCGATAGTGGTGCGGTCACTCGCCATTTGAAAATTTTAGAAGAGAAACAGTATGTGACACGACAGCGAAATCCAGAAAATAATCGGGAAGTGCTAGTGCATTTAACAGAAAAAGCACAACAAGAACTACAGCAATGTACAGCCAAGCAACAAACGGTAACAGAAATTATTCCCAGTACATTTACAAAGGACGACTGTCGCCAGTTAAAAGAACTTTTGACAAAACTAGATCAAAGCATTACAACGAAAGAGGTATGATAGAATGACAACATATACAACGAATGATTTTTCAGAGATTGTTTTTGGCCGCAAATCGGTTCGGGTGTACGATGAAACCCATAAAATTTCTCATGAAGAAATGTTAACAATGATTCAAGAAGCGACCACTGCCCCTTCTTCTGTTAACATGCAGCCATGGCGTTTTGTCGTAGTGGAAAGTGAAGCAGGCAAAGAAAAATTAAAACCCTTAATTCGCTTTAATACGCGTCAAAATGAAACATCTTCTGCAATGCTCTTAATTTTTGGTGATCTAAACTGCCATGAGCGAGGAGAGGAAATTTACAATCAAGCCTATGCTAGTGGTAAAATGCCTAAGGAAGTGCGGGACCAACAATTAGCAGCCATTATTCCCCATTATGAAAGTTTAAGTAGAGAACAAATGAATGACATCGTAAAAATTGATGCGAGTTTAGCAGCTATGCAATTTATGTTAGTGGCCCGAGCTCACGGATATGAAACAAATCCAATCGGTGGTTTTGAAGCGGAAAAATTAGCCGAAACATTTGGTTTAGATCAAGAGCGCTATGTCCCAGTAATGATTTTATCTGTGGGTAAGGGCATGGAAACTGGTTATGAATCTGTTCGTTTAGCACCAGAAAAAATCACGACATTTGAATAGGCAATAAAAAATGACGGCGTACGCTTGCATCAACCAACGATCTTAAAGAAAGTTGGCTAATGCAACAGCGATGCCGTCATTGTCGTTGGATAAAGTGACTTCCGTTGCGATGCTTTTAAGCTCGTCAACGGCGTTTTCCATAGCAATCCCCGTGCCGGCCCATTCCAACATTGTATAATCGTTGTGACCATCACCAAAAGCAATTACTTCTTCAGCAGTTATGCCTAACTGTAGGGTTAGTTTTTCTAAAGAACGCGCTTTATCAATATTTTTAGCGGTAAATTCAAAATAGAAAGGAGCGGAAAAAGCAGCGGTGACGGTTTCTTTGAAAGGCGCGTAGATGGCCTCATGATATTTTTGTAAATAGGCGGGTTCACCAGCAATTAAAATTTTGTTCAAGGGAAAGTTTAGTCTGGCGGCTAAATCACGCCACTCACATAATTGAAAGTTGCCGCCCCGTGATTCATATTCAATAATATTAAAATCACCAGTCTCTAAATGTAAGGTGTTATGAAAAACATCATTGACATACATAAATGTTTCATCATTAATCATTGGAATTACGTCAAATTGTTTCAAATGTTCTAAAATTTGTTGACTCAATGATTTTGAAATTGTCTGGTTAAATAGTTGTTGCTGACTGCCATGATGGGTGACACAAGCGCCGTTATAGGAAAGTAAGTGTCCATTATAATGAGCCATCTCCAATTCATCTGCTAAGGGCCGCATACCGTTAGTCGGGCGGCCAGAAGCCAAAATCAGTGAGAGGCCTTGTTTTTGTGCAGCTACTAATGCTTGTCGCGTTTTTGGTGAAATCTTTTTTTCTGAAGTTAACAAGGTACCATCAATATCCATTACAATTGCTTTGATTGCCATAATTGGCCTCCAATCCGAAGAGTTTCTTTCTTTTAGTATAAAAGTTTTTTCTATTAATGTAAACGGATTCTCTTGTGAGGTGTATAAAAGAATTATTTTACAAAAATCTATACTATTTTTTTGTGAAATTTCATATAATAGAAGTATTCTAATTATCTACATAGAGAGCGAGGGACAAGGAATATGAAGGAAAAAGAAATGCATTCGCTCTTTTTTAAACATAAGTTTGTGAAAGTAACTCCCTATTTACGTCGTTTTGGTCATCGTTTGAGTGGGATGATTATGCCAAATTTGAGTATTTTTATTGCGTGGAGCTTATTGTCTTTGGTGGCTGGCTATACGACCGGGAATCTACGGCTAGCTCTTTCTGAAGTCGAAACGATAATGATTCGAGTTGTTTTACCGATTCTAATTGGTTTTACAGGCGGAAAAATGTTCGAGGAACAACGTGGCGGCGTCGTTGCTGCTATTGCGACAGTGGGCGTGATTGTTTCCACAGATGTTCCACAGTTGTTTGGTGCTATGTTTATTGGTCCTTTAGCAGGATATACTTTCGCCAAAATTGAACAAATTCTCTTACCGAAAGTTAAAGAAGGCTATGAGATGCTGACTAAAAACTTTTTAGCAGGAATTGTGGGAGGACTGCTTTGCTGTTTTGGTATTCTGGTTGTAGCTCCTGCTGTTGAAAGTGCTAGTTTTTGGCTGTATCAATTTTCTTCTTGGTTAATTGAAGCCAATCTTTTACCATTGGTTCACGTTTTCTTAGAGCCCTTAAAAGTGTTATTTTTTAATAATGCGATTAACCATGGCTTATTAACGCCTCTAGGTTTAGAAGGTGCTAGTCAAACAGGTCAGTCCATTTTATTTCTATTGGAAACAAATCCTGGACCAGGCGTGGGCGTTTTGGTTGCTTTTCTGCTGTTTGGGCCTGTAGGACAACGAAAAACAGCAGGAGGTGCCACCATGATTCAACTGATTGGGGGCATTCATGAAATTTATTTTCCGTTTGTTTTGATGGACCCGCGCTTATTTTTAGCAGTAATTGCTGGAGGAATGAGTGGTACGCTTGTTTTTCAAATATTTAATGTGGGTCTAAGTGCTCCAGCTTCGCCAGGTTCATTGGTTGCGATTTTAGCCAATGCCCCGACTGAGGCGAGGCTGGTGGTTTTTAGCGGAATTTTTGTTAGCTTTCTGTGCTCTTTTGCAATAGCAAGCTTGTTATTAAAACGTCAACGAGGAATTGAACCAGTTTCAATGATAAAGATGAAGGAGAAGGAGGAAGACCAAGTGGAAACAGTCACACCTAACTATCAGCAAATTTTATTTGTTTGTGATGCAGGAATGGGCTCAAGTGCCATGGGGGCTAGTTTGCTGAGCCGACAATTAAAAGCTGTGGACTTGGAGATACCTGTGACTTACCAGTCCGTTCATCAGATGAAGTGGCAGCCTAAGACATTAGTGGTCATTCAAGCAGAATTGAAACAGTTAGCACAAAAGTACGTCCCAGAAAAGGATATGGTGAGTGTTCAAAATTTTTTAGAAATTAAATCCTATTACCCGCAAGTTTTAGCCAAACTGACTGCTTCTTCTCAAGAGCAATCTTCACTTGGTTCAGAGTCTACTGAAACGAACCCGACAAAACAAAGACAGAAGTTTGTTTTTTTATATGCCGAGAATGTTCGAGGATCGCAAACAATGGGAATGGAATTATTGCGGCAACAAGCGGCGAAACAAGGAGTCGCGATTGAAGTATCTAAAGAACCACTGGAAACAGTCTTTTTTACCAAGGAGACAACCTACGTAGTGACTCGTGAACTGGCGCAAGCCTATCATTTAGATCTAACGCAACAAAATTTATACGTAGTTACTAGTTTTTTGAATAAGAAAGAGTATCAAGAATGGCTGGAAGGAGGAGCTGATAGATGTTTTTAACGACAAGAGAAACTGTTCTATTAACGGAATTAGTGAATAGTCCTACCCCCGTTTCAGTAAACCGCATGATGAATTTGTTAAAGGTTAGCCGCCGGACGGTATATCGTGAATTAGAAAATTTAGAAACCTCGCTAGCATCGATGGGCGCAACGTTGGAAAAAGTAGCTCGTGGGCGTTTTTCGATTCAAGCAGATGAAGCAGCGATGACGGAAATTCAGGCTGCTATTTTAGGAGAAGAGACACAGGAACTTTCTACTTTGGCGCGGCAACATGCGATTTTATTGACATTACTTCAAACAAAAGAGCCAGTCTCTATGCATTATTTTCTGGAAACGTATTGTATTAGTAATACGACTTTTTATGCCGATATTAAACAATTAGAAACACGGATTGCTCGGATTCCGTTGACGATTTCTCGGAATCAAGGCTATGAAGTGACTGGTTCTGAAAAATATCGCCGTCTTCTAATGGCGAATATTCTAAGTATGGAAATTAATGAGTACCAATTTTTTCATTTTACCGAATTAACAACAAGCGACCATTTTTTCTTTCAGTTTATTCATGCAGAACATTTAGCATTTGCACAAAAAATTGTTCAGCCAGAAGTAGAAACTTTATTTCCAGCATTAAGTGATCGCAAATTACAACATTTGATTTTAATGTTAACAATTGCGATGGATCGGGTCACTGCAGGTTTTTATTTAGCTGATGAGACCTATACTGGGCAGATGAATAAGGCCTTTCTAAATTGTTCTAAACGACTTTTTTCAAAAGTTGCTGCTGAAACGAAACAACTATACGCTGTCAGTGAGATTGTTTTTTTTGCTAGCTTATTAAGTGATTTTTCTAATTCTTTTGATGAAGATTTTTTTGATGAACATTTTGACACTCAGCTGGCTTATGCAGTGAAACAACTGATTGAAGCAGTAAGTCAAGAAACGGAAGTTAATTTTTTCGAAGATACCAATTTGTATAAAATGTTGTTGACGCATTTATCAGGTGTTTTTTCTCGGGCGGTTTTACAAGAAGAAGATTTAACGAATCCCATTTTAGAACGGATTATGAATCAATATCAAGAAATAGCTGCGGCTTTACGCCAAGCGTTGCCGCAAATTTTTCCGCAAAAGAATTTATCGGAAGAGGAAATTGCCTACATGGTACTTCATTTTGCCAATTCTTTAGAGCGGAGTCCCAAAATTATGGAAGTTGATATTGCTGGTTTTTCTCCTAGCGGTTTGGCTTCGACAAGTATGCTGGAAATGCGATTACGGCGCTACTTTCCTTTTATCAACCAGATTCATTTTTTTCGGATTGCGGATTTAGGTAAGGTGAATGTTGAGGAAAACTATGACTTAGTGATTTCCACTTCGTTATTACCAGGATACAATGGTAAATATAAATTGATCTCACCGTTACTTTTAGACGATGAAATCCGCCAATTGAAAGAAGAGTTTAAGCGGATTAGTCACGAAAAACGCTCGCTTAGGAAAGCGCCTGTGAAAAAAATAGGTGGCGAAGAAAGCTACGAAACAGTGGTCGCTTTCATGGAAGAAATTAGTAAACTATTAGAAACATTTTTCATAGCAGATTTAAATAATCAAGCGGATTTAGCAGAAACCGTTCAACAAGCTCTCGCGCAACTTTCCGCAGATTTAATCACCGATAGTGCAATCGTCTGTCAGCAATTGATGAAACGTTACGAGCAAGCGCCTATTGGGATTCCTCAGACGGAAATGGCCTTATTCCATACCTCAAGTACAGCAGTGACACAGCCTGTTTTTTGTATTTTTAATCTGGCCCAGCCACTTATGATTGAAGGGATGGATAAAAAGCCGATGCAGTTACAACGTATGTTACTCATGCTAGCGCCGATGCCGATTGATGAAACAATCGGGAAAATTTTAGGAAAAATCAGTGGTGCGATTATTATGAATGATTTAAATACAGAAATTTTTCATTCAGGAAATGAAGCCATTGTTTATCAGTTGCTTTCGTCATTATTAATTGAAGAAATGAAAGGCTAGGTGTTGAGAGATGTTTGAAATTACAGCGGAGCAAATAATGTTGAATCAATCGTATGCTAGTTGGGAGGAAGCACTTGCAGCTTCTGGTGAATTACTGCTAAAAAATCAGTTGGTCACGCCTGACTATGTCAAAGCAATGTATCAACGTCAACAAAAAGTCAGCGTGTATATCGGTAACTTCGTGGCATTGCCTCATGCGGAAGGACAAGATGAACAAGTTTTAAAAGAAGGGATTTGCTTTATTCAAGTGCCTGATGGGGTCAACTTTGGTACGGAAGCAGATCGAAAAATAGCTACTTTGTTATTTGTCGTTGCTCTAAAAAGTCAACGGCAACTAAGCATGCTTCAAGAATTAGCTTTTTTCTGTTCAGATCTCGAAAACATTCAGCGGCTCAGTGATTGTCGAACAATAGATGAAGCGCAAAAAATTCTGGCTCAAGCCTAAAGTTACGTCTGAAAAAATCAATTCAATTTGAAATGTTCAATAATTATTTAAATAATTTTATATTAAAAAATAAAATATTTTAATTTAAGAGATCAAACAAAAAAGATAAGAAGATTCCTTGACAAAAAATAGGCCCTATGATAAATTTAAGGTAACTTGTGACAAAGTCGTGCATGGATGCACTAAAAAGACACCCTATCAGTAGTAGGGTGTCTTTTTTTGCTGTTTAGACAGCAGCGGCTGGAAGCAACTTGTTTATTCCTCGTTCTGTTTTTCCAACCAAATGGTTACAAGTTTCAGGACAATCCCGACAAAAATCGGCACAAGAATTTTTGTGACAATGTCGTACATGTGATGCACCTCCTTTCGAGGCAAGTCGCCAATTTGAGTATAGCATAAAAAGTTGTTCATTTATTATTGAAATTATTAGAAATGGAACAAGCACGTGTTTTCTGGTTTTCGTAACTAGAGAACACGTGCTTTTTTCTTTCAACTTTTGGCAAAATGGTTTGTGCCAAAGTACGACTTTTTCCAGATTCGGAAAGCGGATACAATTTAGTCAACAAGAAAAGTTACTTGAGAGAAGGGGAATAAAAATGGAACAAGTACCAGAAAAAAATAAAGTATCAATTAAAGCAAAAGTCCAAAGACTTGGCAGTACCTTATCTAGCATGGTGATGCCCAATATCGGGGCGTTGATTGCGTGGGGCGTTTTGACAGCGCTATTTATCCCAGATGGATATCTGCCAAATAAAGCCTTTGCCACGATGGTTGGCCCAATGTTGACCTATTTAATTCCATTATTAATTGGCTACACTGGTGGGAAAGTAATTGCAGGTGATCGCGGTGCCGTAGTTGGCGCAATTGCGACAATGGGCGTGATTGTGGGAACCGATATTCCGATGATGCTAGGTGCCATGATTATGGGTCCACTTGGTGGCTTTACAATTAAGAAATTTGATCAGTATTTCCAACATCGGATTAAAGCTGGTTTTGAAATGTTAGTAAACAATTTTTCAGCTGGATTGATTGGTTTTGCATTAGCTTTACTTGGTTTTTCAGCGATTGGCCCAATTGTCGATGCGCTGACTGCTGCAATGGCACGTGGTGTGGAAATCATTTTAAATGCTCATTTGATTCCATTAACGAGTATTTTTATTGAACCGGCAAAAGTGCTCTTTTTAAACAATGCGATTAATCATGGCATTTTAACACCCCTAGGGACAGAACAAGTCTTATCGGCTGGCAAATCAATTCTTTTCCTATTAGAAGCAAACCCTGGTCCTGGGTTAGGTGTCTTATTAGCATTTATGTTTTTTGGAAAAGGTGCGGCAAAATCTTCTGCGCCGGGAGCAATAATTATTCATTTCCTTGGTGGTATCCACGAAATTTACTTCCCATATGTAATGATGAAACCGTTATTATTCTTATCGGTTATTGCAGGTGGTGCGACAGGTAGTTTGGTTTTCCAAACGTTAGATGCTGGTTTACGTGCGCCCGCTTCTCCAGGCTCCATTATAGCTATTTTAGCGATGACACCAATGGGTTCTTACTTACCAGTTATTTTAGGTGTTTTGGCAGCAACTGCTGTTTCCTTTGCAGTATCCGCAGTCATTTTAAAAGCAGATGCGAAAGAAGAAAGTGATGAATTTGCCCAAAAAGTGAAAGAAACCCAAGCTGCTAAAGCAGCATCAAAAGGATTAACTGTCACAAATGGTAGTGCTTCATTGTCAGGAATTCAACAAATTATTTTTGCTTGTGATGCTGGGATGGGCTCTAGTGCAATGGGTGCGTCTATCTTACGGAAAAAGGTCCAAGAGGCTGGTTTAGTACAAACTGTGACGAATCGGGCCATTAATAATTTGACCGATGAGGGAAATACATTGATTGTCACACAAGCGGAATTGCAAGAACGGGCCAAACAGAAAGCACCTAATGCAACCTTTGTAGCAGTTGAAAATTTCTTGAACTCACCACGTTATGATGAAATTGTGGCTGAACTATCAGGTACCAAAGAAAAAAACGACGCACAACCAACAGCCTCCAAAGCAACACCTGCTTCTGAAATTGAGGGAGATTTAGCAAATGTCAATGAGATTCTTTTGGTTCACGATGATCGTGTCGGGTCAGCAACGATGGGAATGAAAGTCTTAGAAGAAATTTTAGATAAAGAGAAAATTTCAATGCCGATTCGAAAAATTAATATTAATGAATTAACTCAACAAACACGGGCTTTAATTGTCACAAAAGCTGAACTAACGGAACAAGCCCGTAAAAAAGCACCGAAAGCGACACACTTATCAGTAAAAAGTATGGTTAATCCCCAAAAATATGAAACAGTGGTTTCGCTCTTAAAAGAAAGTGCCTAGAGAGGAAGAAAACAATGGAAAATCTTACGAATATTTCAATTGAATTAAATCAACAGTTTAATACAAAAGAAGAAGCTATTCGCTTTTGCGGCGAAAAACTAGTCGAGGCAGGCTGTGTTGAGCCCGCTTATATCGAAGCAATGATTGAAAGAGACCAATTGCTATCTGTTTATATGGGGAATTTTATTGCCATTCCTCATGGAACAGAAGAAGCCAAAAAATTAGTGAAAAAATCAGGAATCTGTGTAGTGCAAGTCCCAGAGGGCGTTAATTTTGGCACCGAAGAAGATGAAAAAATTGCTACCGTATTATTTGGGATTGCCGGAGTCGGTGAAGAACATTTGCAATTAGTCCAACAAATTGCACTTTATTGTAGTGATATGGATAACGTGGTGCAACTTGCCGATGCATTAAGTAAAGAAGAAATAACAGAAAATTTAGCCATTGCTTAAAGGAGAGAATAAGAATGAACGCAGTACATTTTGGAGCAGGAAATATTGGACGCGGCTTTATTGGCGAAATTTTAGCTAAAAACGGGTTTCATATTACGTTTGTGGATGTTAATGAAACCATCATTCAAGCGTTAAAAGAACGTAAAAGTTATACAATTGAATTGGCCGATGCCTCACATCAACAAATTAACGTTGAAAATGTGACCGGGTTAAATAACATGACAGAACCAGAAAAAGTAGTAGAAGCAATTGCGGACGCCGATTTAGTCACGACGGCAATTGGTCCTAATATTTTACCAAGAATTGCTGAATTAATTGCTCAAGGAATTGATGCACGTGCCGAAGCAAATTGTCAAAAGCCGCTGGATATTATCGCTTGTGAAAATATGATTGGTGGTTCAACCTTTTTAGCAGAAGAAGTGGCCAAATATTTGAAAAACCCAGCTTATGCTGAACAATGGATTGGTTTTCCTGATGCGGCGGTTGATCGGATTGTTCCATTACAAAAACATGAAGATCCACTTTTTGTTCAAGTTGAGCCTTTTTGTGAATGGGTCATTGATGATACCAACCGAAAAGCCAAAGAGATTCAGTTAGAAGGCGTTCATTACGTTGCTGATTTAGAGCCGTATATTGAACGAAAATTATTTAGTGTAAACACTGGCCATGCTACAGTTGCCTATACAGGGGCGTTGTTAGGCTATCAAACCATTGACGAAGCGATGCAGGACGCCTTAGTAGTAGCACAACTCAAATCAGTTTTGCAGGAAACCGGTAAACTTTTAGTGGCCAAATGGAATTTTGATGAACAAGAACATGCAGCCTATATTGAAAAAATTATTCAACGTTTCCAAAATAAATATATTTCAGATGCTATTACACGTGTAGCACGGACACCAATCAGAAAATTAGGTGCGCAAGAACGGTTTATTCGACCAATCCGTGAATTACAGGAACGCAATCTAGTGTCGCCGCATTTATTAGCAATGATTGGTATTGTTTTTAATTATCATGATCCAGAAGATGAACAAAGCCGTCAATTACAGGAAATGCTTGACCAAGAAAGCGTTGATACAGTGATCGCTGAAGTAACGGGCATTGAAGATCCAGAAACGGTTAAAAATATTAAACAAAACGTAGAACGCTATGCGCGACCACAAGTAGCATAATAACAAAATCCTTCTACCAAGATACTTCACATTTCTTAATTAAAGAAAAAAACAACCGCTCACTGATTAAAGTGAGGGGTTGTTTTTTACATAGTGACTAAGTGGTTTTTGATAAAGCTCTCCTTTGAAGGCACCTGTATTGAAGTATTCAGCTAATTGGTAACCAATGAATGGGCCAGTAGTGAGTCCTGATGAACCAAGTCCGCTAGCAACCACAAGGTGGGGCAGCTCTGGCAAAGGACCAAAAAACGGAGCGAAATCAGATGTATAAGCACGTGTACCAACGCGGTAATGCATGGGTTGCTTAAAAAGCTGCTCTGCTTCTTTTAGAAATGGCGCAGTCCCAGAAGTTAGTTGTTGAAAAGCGCTAACAGTCTCTTCTAAATCCCAGGCTTGTTCATTTTCGTGGGTGGCACCTAATAAAATTTTTCCTTGATTAAAAGGAATTAAATCGGCTTCGCCATCTAACATAGCAACAGGCCATTGCTGACTATTTGTAAAAGGGGTCTCGAAAACTAACAATTGTCCTTTTTGGGGACGAATGTCCACAGATAAATTTAAAGTAGCGAGTAATTCCTTTAAATGAGGACCAGGTGTTAAAGCGAGAAAATCAACGCTCTTTTTTTCTGAATTTGTGACAATTTCCCACCCTTGATTCAGTTGACGAAAGTGCGCCCGTTGTGAGCAAAAAGTGACCCCTTTAGCTTCGGCGCGTTTCTGAAGATGGTTTAGATAAGCTGGTCCATCTAGGCGACCGCCGCCAGAAATAAAAAGTGAGGGAGTTTCCTTAAGTAGCGGTAAGAACTTCGCTGTTTGAACCGCTGACAACATCGTGATTTCTCCAATTTCAGGTGCAGTTTGCTTACGCTCTTCTGCCAAATGGGCTAAGTCTGCCAAAGCAGCTGCCGGACGCAAAATGACTGTCCCTGATTGACGATAAATATCCTCCGTCAGCTGAAAATCTTTGACTAGCTTTGGAAATAGGGCAGCGCCCTCTCGCGCTAATTGGTACCATTTCTTATTCCGACGTTTGGATAGCCAAGGGGAAATAATCCCGGCGCTCGCTTTAGTCGCTTGGCCGAGCCCTTCATCATAAACGGTAATATCAAATTTTTGTGGATCTAAATAATTAGCTAACGTCATTCCGATAATGCCGCCGCCAATAATGGCAATTTTTTTCATGCTTCTTCTCTCCTTCGAACAGTTGTATTGTAACACAAAAAAACCGCCTCTAGACAGAGACGATTGGGAGATAACTTGTTAACGGGTCCTTCTGTGTGTGTAAATAGAATTGCCGCCTTCTAAAACGTGAACAATTTCTTGTGCCATTTCTGCCACAGGCACAGGATCATAGCCAATAAATAAGTTCTTTAAAAAGGGGATTTTCTTAAAAAAATAAATACATTTACTAAAAAGTATGGTGCCGGTACGTTCTTGACCTACAAGTAAACTAGGATAAAAAATCACTGCTTCGGCGACTTCTTGGTGGATTAGTTCCTCCGCTGCCAATTTGGCATCCATATATTTTCTCAAAGGGAAAGGAACAGTATTGGCTGAAATAAATAAAAACTTAGCTGGCTTTTTTTGTTGTGCTAAAAAAGAGCTGATTTTTTTCACTGGCGTCAGAATTAGCCGTTGATAGGTTTTCTTTTTTCGTGGATTTTCAAATAAAATACCTACTGTATCAATGACCCAGTCAGCACGCTGGACTTGTTCTTGCCAATTCGTGTCACGAGTAACATCGGAGCATACCCACTGCACTTGGTGGCTCCAAGATGCGGAGAGCGTGGCAGGCTTTCCATGACGTGAAACACTGATGACTTGATGTTGGCGTTGGACTAAAATTTTCGCGATTTGTTGACCTAAAAAACCGCTACCGCCAAAAATAATGACTTTCATGGCAAGCCCTCACTTTCAATTGTTTCTTCTAGTGTACCTTAAATAAAAAAAGAAGCAAAAAATCTCGATTGCGCATAGTTTAGTTATAAATAACATAAAAATAACCTTTTTAGATTGTTGAAACACAAAGACCCAACAATGGTTATTTATTGTCGTGAAATAAATAAAAAAATGAACAAAAATGAAATAAATCAGACTAAAGGCCTAGAGAAATGCCCTTGTTTCTTGAATTCAAGCATGGTTAAATAGTTATAAGTGAACGACCGAGCAATTTAGTTTGTTGGGGAAAATAGACAGAATGAGGAGATGAAACGAAGAAAATGAAGAAGAAAACGATAATTATATTGGGGGCAGTTGCGGTAATTGCGGTTGGGGGCATCGTAACTGTGAATGCGTTAAATAAAAATGCACAACAAGTAGCTGTCAAGCAAGCGCCTAAAGATGACTGGGGAATTGACTATTTTGACGTTCCCGACTTGCAACAAATTTATATTAACGGTGTCATCCAACCAGAACAAATGGAAGCCTTTGCGCGTGATCAAAAAATAACAAAGGATCCAGAGATTAAGGTGAAAAACGGCGATGTCGTAGATGCAGGCACAGAATTATTTACTTATGAAGATGAGGCGGTCACAAAAGAAATTGAGGCACAACAAAATAGCTTAGCCAAATTAGAAACGAAGCGGGCGAATATCTATAATAAGTGGAATCGGGCCATTGATAAATTTAATAAAACTAAAGAAGAAGACCGCACGATGTCTGGTGATGATTTAAATGAACAATATCAAACAGAAGTCGATGCGGTAGATGAAGAGATTACCTTCACCAATGAAACCTTAGCGGATTTAGGAGCGAAGCAATATATTTCCACAAAGGCTAATTTCAAAGGTCGCGTATCAATTCCAGAAGTAAAAGATGCCAATTCACCGATTTTACGGTTAACTTCAGAAGATCTTTATTTAGCTGGGAAAGTGAATGAAAAGGACTTGACTAAAATTAGTGTTGGGCAAAAAGCTAAACTAACTTCTGTTTCCAACAATGTGGTTGTGGATGGCTCAATTTCTTACATCGATGATAATCCTCCTGAAGGCAACAGCGATGCCGCGAGTGGCAATCCAGAGGGCGGCACGACGATGTCTAGTTATAGCGTCAAAATTGCGTTGGCCAATTTAGACAAAGTTAAAAATGGCTACCATATGCAAGCAACCATTGATTTAGGCGATTTAGGGGCGATTGAGTTACCGAAAAAAGCGATTCAAAAAGAGGGTGAACAGGCCTACGTTTTAGTGAATGATTTTGGAACCATCATTCGTCGTGATGTCCAAGTCGGGCAAGAAAATGGCGACAAAATGGCGATTGAATCTGGCTTAGAATCAGCCGACCGAGTGGTTATTTCTTCAAAAAAACCAGTAAAAGTCGGTGATATTGTGGAATCAGATGCAGCGATTGCTTCTGATGAATCAGCAACCAACGAATCAATGACAGATGCGTCGAAATAGGAGGGCTTGATGGTGGAAGCAAACAATACAAATCAACCCCTCATTGAATTGCGGGACATTAACAAGTTCTATCCAGTAGGTAAGGAAAAACTACATGTTTTAAAAGAATTGAACTTGACCATCCATCAAGGAGAGTTCATTTTAATCATGGGGAAGTCCGGTAGCGGTAAGACAACGCTGATGAACATTATTGGTTTCTTGGATCGCTTAACAGACGGAAGTTATCATTTCTCAGGAACAGATGTTTCAAAATTGTCTGAAAATAAAAAATCAGCCTTTCGCAATGAATATCTAGGATTTATTTTTCAACAATTTTTCTTGATTAATTCTTTAAATGTTAGTCAAAATGTTCAATTGCCCTGTGTTTATGAAGGAAAAAAAAGCCGCGCTGAGAAAAAAGCGATTGCTGAGAAGTACCTAAAAATTGTCGGTTTGGAAACAAAAGCCAAATCAAAAGTTACTGAACTTTCTGGAGGACAGCAACAAAGAGTAGCCATTGCTCGTTCCTTGGTGAATGATCCATTATTGATTATGGCTGATGAACCGACTGGGGCATTGGATAGTGAAACGGGTACAGAAATCATGGAATTATTGAAAGAATTGAATGAACAGGGCAAAACAATTGTCATGGTGACACATGATGAAGATATGAAAAAATATGCCTCACGAGTGATTCATATGAAAGATGGTCGCTTTTTGGAAGAAGAGGTGATTAGATGATTGCTAATTTATTTGTTAGTACTTTTTTAAGCTTAAAGGCGCATAAGTTGCGGGTATTTTTGACGATGGTCGGGATTATTATTGGGATTACATCAGTCGTAACGATTTCTGCGCTAGGTGAAGGGATGAAGCGTCAAGTTGTGAAGGCATCCAGTGCAGTGAACGCGGATGTTTTGAAGATTCATTATACAATGTCGGATGGTAGCAGTGACAATTTTATGTCCTATGAAGAGCCAGATTATACGTTTAGCCGAGTGGACTTGAAAAAATTACAAGACATTCAAGGAATTGAAAGTATTTATCCTCAATATGGTGAATCAATGATGGGGGGCGGAGACAATTTGTTTGTACCAATGGATTATTTTGGGGCGCAAGCGAATTTATCCATTACGTCGACTAAAGGGCAGAATGATATTTTATATGGTCGTGATTTTCAACCGAGCGATGCAAATACAGATGCGATTGTCTTAAATCATGATATCTTTGAAGCGCAAATTCGGCTTGATGATCCTAGCCAACTCATTGGAAAAGCTGTTTCAATTGGTGGTTATATGTACAAGGTGATTGGTATTTTAGCACCAAAAGATTTAGATAGTTTGGGTATGAACGATGATTGGGCAACTGCTATGAGCAGTTTTGTTTCTCGAGAATCATACAATAAATTAGCAAAAACAAAAGCAATTAGTGGCATCAATATTAAGGTTCGTGAGGGAGCGGACCGTGAAGCAATTTTAGGACAGGCAATCACCATTTTAAGTGAAAATCATCCTGAAGTGAAAGGAACGTTTAAAGAAAATGACCAAGACCAACAACTCCAACAACAAATGGAAGAAATGGTCACGGGTATGACGATGTTTCTGATGGCAATTACTGCAATCTCCCTATTAGTCGGGGGAATTGGCGTCATGAACATCATGTATGTGTCTGTTACGGAACGGAAACGAGAAATCGGGATTCGCCGGGCCATTGGTGCTAAACCACGAGTCATTTTATTCCAATTTTTAATGGAAGCAGCGTTTATCACATTGATTGGTGGTTTGATTGGTGTCGGCTGCGGCTATTTATTGGCAACTGTGGTCGGTGGGTATATTTCGATTACGCCAATTATTACGCCGTCCATCTTTGCTATTTCAACATTAGTTTCGGTCTTCACAGGTATCTTTTTCGGGATTATTCCAGCAATTGGTGCCTCGAGGATGGATCCGATTAAAGCGATTTATAATTAAAAAGATATATTTTGGGTTTTTTCTAAACAGTTCAAATAATCTGAAATTAGATTGTTTGTTAAAAGATTGAATGATATGCTTTTGTTGTGCATGGTCACAATGGAAGCATATTGTTTTAATAGGAGGAGAGAAAATGAAAAAAACGGTTAGACTGTTGTTGGTTGGTTATGTAGAATGGACTGTAGAAGAAAGGTATCAAAGCTGTCTAGGGAATAATATAGTGAGTATAAGACAATTGTTTAAAAAAGTTCAGGCGCCAATTACATATAGAAATACAACGAAAATATGAAAAAAATAGTAGCAGGATTTCTTAGTTTGATTAGTATTGGAATAATGTTATTTGTTGTAAAAGACAAATTGATAGAAGAAAAAAAGCAATCTTTTGTTGTGCAAGAAGAAACAGATTTTTATGTATTATCAACCCAAGCGATTTATTCATTCATATTTTCTGAAAATGACATCAAAAAACATAAGCGAAGTCGTGTGGATCTACCAGAGATTGTCCCAACAGGGTTTTCAAAAGGAAGATTACAATCCCATTATTTACTATTTTCAACAGGTGATCTTTTGAGCAGCACTAAGGATGAATTTATAGTGAGTGTTGATTTTTTTAAAGGAGAACTTTTGAAAAGAAAGACAGAAAAATATCTTTATACTGGTACGGGTTATAGCTCCAACTATTTTTATACTGTTCAAGCAGAGCGTTTATATTCTTTTGATACTGAAGGGAATCCAGTTAGTTCATACATGTTTAATGAATCTACAACACCAGTTACGCAATTTTCAGGAACACAAAATAAGCTATATGTCGTCGCTAGTCAGGAAGACAAAGAAAAACAACTTTATGAGAATATGTTGTTCATTTTTAAAGAAGGAGAAAATTTGACATTAACAGACGAAATATTTTTAGATACAAGCCCAGAGTATGTTTATGGTTTTACTTCTTCTGTGATTGTAAATAATCAAATTTACTTGCCGATAACGGCTCATAGAAACCGAGTAAGTTATGAAAATGTGCCAGATAATCGAATTATGCAAATGGGTTTAGATGCTAAAAATCAACGTTTTATTCAATTGACAGAGAATTTTCCTAACCTAATTTACAAAAGTAGAACGTCCGAATATTTGATTATTGATCACGAGCCAAATGCATTAGGGAAAGTGGGGCTGTCAATTGTTAATCTTGCTACGGAAGAAAGTTATTTTTTAAATATTAATGGACAGTTAAAGACGGAAGAATTAGAAGAATCTATGATTTATAGTGTAAATACAACGAAAGATAATCAGTTGTTGGTTTTAGCTGGTCAGACGCTTCTCAGATATGATTTGGTGACAGGAAATTTGCTTTCGGAAACAAAAGTTCTTGAAAAAGAAGAACAAGGTATTTATATTTGGGTTAATCATTGAAAAAGAAGGACCGCCTGATAAGTTTCTCAGGCAGTCCTTCTTTTTATTTCATGTCACTAAGAATTTTCTGAATCAATTCTTGTTGAAACTCTTTGGTATATTGTTCGGTGAGTTTCGCTTGTTCTTCTTGGGACATTGATGGATTCGCCATCATAGCAGCCATCATTTTTTTGCCAACTGTTTCAGTCCCTTCTTTTTTGATATCAGCGGCATGTTGTTCCATATATTCGCCTAATTTTTTTGCTTGATCAGCACTTAAAACTAGCCAGTCACTAGCAACGTTGAAGGTGTTTTCTTGTTTTGCAAATTGGTTATCGTTGTCAGCAAGGCCAAATAGTGTTTTGGCCCAAGACTCTTGATAGGACCATTTCGTCGTTTTTTGGACTAATGTGGCTTTTTGAGCATCTTTTTGAACTGTGTTTGTGACGTTTTCCGTTCCTGTTTTTTGTAGTTTCTTTTTATCTGGTGTGTTATATAAATAAACTTTTTCGGAACCATCGCCCAACGGCTGGTACAATAACATGTTGGGGCCATCTTTGCTTGAACTACTGCTTTTTAGTTCAAACGTTTTGTCCTGAGTAACTTCGGTCATACCAAAATGATCTTTATCGTTTAAAACGATAAGACTTAACGAAGCTAAGAACCCTAAACCAAAAATAACCATACAGCATTTATGCCAAACTTTTCGGCCAAATACATTCGTATAGGCAAAGCCTAACACGCAAAGGATTAAAAGGAAAATAATCATTATTTCATTGCACCTACTTCCTTAACAGGCATCGCTTCTTTTTTATTTAAGAAGAAAGTAATCGCCAAGCCGAGAACGCCAAAGATTGTTGCCACGAAGAAGGCTGCGTGATAACCGTTTAGTGTTGCGTTTGTTGCTTGGTCGCGATAAGTGAGTGGGGCTGTTTTTAATAAGTCCGATGCAGGTAAGCCGTCTTTGGTAACATTTGTTAAAACACTAATCAAAACAGCTGTTCCAATTGAGCTGGCTACTTGTCGGAAGGTGTTGTTTACAGCAGTCCCGTGACTTAATAAATTCATTGGTAAAGCATTCATGCCAGAAGTTGTCACAGGCATCATGACCATCGAAATACCAAACATCCGAATCGCATATAGGACAATGATATAAATAATAGGTGTTGCTTTTGTTAAGAAAGCAAACGGTAACGTTGCAGCTGTTAAAATAAACATCCCAGTAATCGCAAGACGACGGGCACCAATTTTATCAAAAATGCGACCCGTTACTGGCATCATAAGTCCCATGACTAACGCTCCTGGTAAAAGCATTAACCCTGAATGGAAGGCAGATTCGCCACGAATATTTTGGATATACAAAGGTAAAACCATTTCGGCGCCAATCATTGCCATGTTGGTTACGCCAGATAAAATGGCCGCAACAGTAAAGACTTTTGATTTAAAAACGCGTAGTTCTAAGAAAGGTTGTTCTAAATGCAATTGTCGATATGTAAAAAGACATAAAACAATCGCACCAACAATTAAGAATCCATAGACTTGCGGGCTACCCCAACCTTTATCACCAACGCTTGAGAAGCCGTAAAGTAAGCTACCAAAGCCGAGAGTAGAAAGAATGACCGATAAGACATCGATACTTGGATTAGATAATTGAATGACATTTTTCATTAAAAATGAAGCTAAAATTAGGACTAAAACGACAATTGGAATGACCATCCCAAAAAGGTCACGCCATGTATAAGAATCAATAATCCAACCAGATAATGTTGGACCTAAAGCGGGTGCTAATCCGATAACAATTCCCGTTGTGCCCATGGCAGCGCCACGTTTTTCAGGCGGGAAAATTGAAAGCATAATTGTTTGTAAAAGAGGCATAGATACACCGACCCCTGCGGCTTGAACAAGACGTCCAGTCAATAACATGCCGAAGTCTTGCGCTACAAAACAGATGATGGTTCCGATTAAGAACGTTGACATCGCTGTTATGTATAATTTTTTTGAACTGAATTTGTTAATCAACCAAGCACTGATGGGAATCATAATGCCGTTCACAAGTAGGAATCCAGTGGTTAGCCACTGTACACTTGAAGCTGAGATATCAAATTCTTTCATTAATGTAGGTAAGGCCGTCGTTAAAAGCGTTTGGTTTAAAATCGTACAAAATGTTCCGATTAGTAAAACACCGACTAGTAACGACCGGTTATAAGGTTTTCCGTGAATATCCACAGGTTGTTGTGAAGTCACATATATCGCTCCTTTTTCTGTAAGTTTCAAATTAAATTGCATTAACTACTTTACAACTAATTAGAATCTTTGTCAACTTACTTGACAAAGGTGTAAAAAAAACTACAATTAAGGAAAGGATAAGGGAAAGGAAGTTAAACTAATGTGGTCAAAAATGATTCAGCGTTTGTTAAATGAAGAAAATTTGTTGATAGGAATTAGTGAACTAAGTGAAATTGCTGAAGTTTCGCCACGTCAACTTCGTTATTGGGAAGAAAAAGGGTATATTTCTTCTATTGCGAAAGACGCAAACGGTCCACGGAAATATCGGTTACATACAGTCGTCAAAGTGCATTGGATCAAGCGTTTTTTAGATGAAGGATATACGTTACAAAGTGCGGTGGAAAAAGCAGAAGAGCAGCATCGTAATGTGGGGATGACGAAAAAAATCTTTAGTCAAATGTTTCATGGTATCTCAGAAGTTTGTCCCAATTACGTAGCGATTGATTTGGGCGATTTCGATGAAGAACAAAAATTATATGTTGTATTTAATGAAACCACAGAAGTCAGTGAGTATCTTTTAATTCCTAAGGATGCAGATGTTTCTGATGAGTTAAAGAAAAGAAAATAAGAATGAAATAGGACTGGGAGAAAGACCTGAAGTGAAAGTAAAACGTTACTGAATGAATCTTCGAGTTCTTTTTTTCTTGCAATTTCTTTATTTTTCTATATAATTTCTTATATGGAAAAGGAGGGTTTCGATGAAAGAAACAAAACCTTACGGAACAGTCTTGTTAAAAGCGGCTAAAATCATGGACTGTCTAAGTTTACAACCCGATCAAACCTTACAGGAAATTGCAAAGAATACCGAAATGACGGCATCAACGGCAATCAAAATTTTAGAAACCTTAACATTAATTGGCTATGTTCAAAAAGACACGAACAAGACGTACCGCTTAGGAACAAAATTGATTCGCTATGCGAATCAAAGTGTGGAGCAAATCGATTTAGCTGAAATTGCGGTACCTTATTTAGAAAACCTTCAAAATACGGTCGATGAAACCATTCATTTAGGGATTTTAAATAATAATGAAATTCTGTATATCAATAAATTAGAACCGAAAAATCAAACGATTCGCATGTCCTCGAAAGTGGGAATTACTCGACCTTTGTATAATTCGGCCATGGGTAAAGCCGTTTTAGCAGAATTTTCGGAAGAACAAGTGCAACAATATTTAGACACGCAGACATTAATTCCCTATACCGAAAATACGATTACCAATCCCTTGCGTTTGAAAAAAGAATTAAAACAAGTGCAACAAACGGGGGTTGCTTACGATGATGAAGAAATTGAACAAGATATTTTCTGTAGCGGAGTATCTTTAATGAAAGATGGCGAAATTGCGGGTGCTTTTAGTGTAAGCATGCCGAAATATCGTTTGACAGAGGAAAATAAAACGACGATTAATCAAGCCCTTTTGGCAACAAAAGCAGCGATTGAAGCGAAATTATAGTAGAAAAAGAAAGACAAACAAAAGTCGATTGGGATTTTTGTTTGTCTTTCTTTTTTTATTTTTGTAAAAACGTTTGCATTTTCTTTTTTTATCTGTATAATGAAGTTGTGAATTTCTTTATAATAAATATATATTTCTAAATAAGAAATGAGGGAGTCTGTTGAAGCGAGTATCAATTTTACAAAAATTAGAAAATGCTGGCGTGATTGCTGTGGTTCGCGGAAAGACAAAAGAGGAAGCGCTAAAAGCTAGTCAAGCCATTGTAGCAGGCGGTATGCGGGGGATTGAGTTAACCTTTACTGTTCCTCAAGCAACAGAAGTGATTCAGGAATTAGTTGCGTTATACCAAGAGAATCCTGACGTAGTCATTGGTGCGGGGACAGTTTTGGATGCTACGACTGCTCGTTTAGCTATTGTAGCAGGGGCTGAATATATTGTGAGTCCAAGCTTCGATGAAGAAACCGCTAAAATTTGCAATTTATATCAAGTTCCTTACTTGCCAGGCTGTATGACCATCACAGAAATGAAAGAAGCACTGAAAAGCGGAGCAGATATTATTAAACTATTTCCGGGAAGTGTTTATGGACCGAGTGTTATTTCAGCATTTAAAGCGCCATTGCCTCAGTTAAATATTATGCCAACGGGTGGTGTCAGTTTGGAAAATATGGCCGAGTGGTTCGCTGCAGGTGTGACGGCCGTCGGTGTTGGTGGCAATCTGTTAGCGCCAGCAGCAACTGGGGATTTTGAAAAAGTTCGTGAGGTTGCCCAAGCCTATATGGAAAAATTCCAAGCAATCAAAGGGGTGTAGGCACATGGGGAAAGTCGTAACATTGGGAGAAATCATGTTGCGTTTGTCTACGCCTGTCGGAATACGCGTAGCACAAACAGAAAATTTCGCTGTACATTACGGCGGTGGTGAAGCGAATGTAGCGATTTCGTTAGCGAACTATGGCCACCAAGTGACTTTTGCCAGTAAAGTGCCCGATAATTCATTAGGAGAAGCCGCCAAAAAGCATTTAAGTCGTTATGGGGTTTCAACGGAATTTGTACGAACTGGCGGAACACGTCTAGGAACGTATTACTTGGAAACTGGTACAGGAGAACGAGCAGCCAGTGTTGTCTATGATCGCGCCTATTCAAGCTTTGCTCAAATCGAAGAAATGGAATGGGACTTACATGAGCTGTTTTCAGGAGTAGAGATCTTTCATATTTCAGGGATTACAGCGGCGTTATCAAAAAATTGGCAAAGTATGACGGTTGCGCTAGTTAAAGCAGCGAAGCAAGCAGGGTGCCAAGTAAGTTTTGACATTAATTATCGAGGGAAACTTTGGTCCCAGAAAGAAGCGAGCGTGGCATTGAAGGCCATTCTTCCATTTGTTGATATTTGTTCAGCTGGGGTATTAGATGCTCGTTATTTATTGGAGATTCCAGAACCAGAGGAAGAACTTGAAGACGCATTAACGTGGTACTACCGAAAAATGCAAGAACGTTATCCCAACATTCAAGTATTTTATTCAACCAAACGTCAAGTACACTCAGCGACAGATAATGAATTAATCGGAACGCTATGGTACAAAGGTGCGTATTATACGTCCAAATGTCATCGATTACAACCGATTGTTGACCGTGTCGGTGCCGGTGATGCGTTTGCTGGTGGGGTTTTACATGGCATATTAGCTGCCTATGATCCACAAACCTGCATTGATTTTGCGACAGCGGCTAGTGCGTTAAAACATACTGTCCATGGTGATTGTAATCAATTTAGTCAAAAAGAAGTCCTTGCTTTTTTGGCAACGGGCTCAGGAAAAATAAATAGATAGGAGATTTTAGTTATGCAAAATATGGAAACACGTTATACACATAGTCCGGCGGATATCCGTCACTATTCAACAGAACAATTGAGAGATGAATTTTTAGTAGAGAAAGTTTTTATTCCAGGTGCAATCAGCTTAACCTACACACATAATGATCGGATGATTTTTGGTGGTGTGACACCGACCACAGAAGAATTAGAAATTATTTTGGACAAAGAATTAGGGGTTGACTATTTCTTAGAACGCCGTGAACTAGGGGTTATTAATATTGGGGGACCAGGCTTTATTGAAATTGATGGCGCCAAAGAAACAATGAAAAAACAAGATGGCTATTATATTGGGAAAGAAACAAAACATGTTCGTTTTTCTTCAGAAAACCCTGATAATCCAGCGAAATTTTACATTAGTTGTGTGCCAGCACATCATAAATATCCCAACGTAAAAATTAGTATTGATGAAATTACCCCAATGGAAACGGGTGATCCATTAACATTGAACCAACGTAAAATTTACCAATACATTCATCCGAACGTTTGTGAAAGTTGCCAGTTACAAATGGGTTACACCATTTTAGAACCAGGTAGCGCTTGGAATACAATGCCTTGTCATACACATGAACGTCGTATGGAAGCGTATGTTTATTTTGATATGGAAGAAGATACGCGGATTTTCCACATGATGGGTAAACCAGACGAAACGAAACATTTAGTAATGAGTAATGAACAAGCAGCCATTTCACCAAGCTGGTCAATTCATTCTGGGGTTGGTACAAGTAATTATTCCTTTATTTGGGCCATGTGCGGAGAAAATATTACGTACACAGACATGGATATGGTTGCAATGGATCAATTAAAATAAACCAAAGAAAGAGGAGAAAACATGGAATTTAAAATGAATGATTTTCAATTAGATGGAAAAGTAGCGTTAATTACAGGTGCTGTTTATGGGATTGGCTTTGAGATTGCGAAATCCCTAGCTGAAGCAGGAGCAACAATTGTTTTTAATAACTTATCTCCTGAATCAGTTGAACAAGGCTTGGAAAATTATCGGGCCGCAGGGATTGAAGCACGTGGTTATGTGTGTGATGTCACTGATGAAGAGCAAGTTCAAGCGATGGTCGCTCAGATTAAAGAAGAAGTCGGCTCTATTGATATTTTAGTCAATAATGCGGGAATTATTAAACGAATTCCAATGGTGGATATGTCAGCAGAAGAGTTCCGTCAAGTGATTGATGTTGACTTGAATGCGCCATTTATTATGGCAAAAGCGGTTATTCCAGATATGATTGAAAAGGGTCATGGCAAAATTATCAATATCTGTTCAATGATGAGTGAACTAGGTCGTGAAACAGTTAGTGCGTACGCGGCGGCAAAAGGCGGACTAAAAATGTTAACGAAAAATATTGCTTCTGAATATGGACAATATAATATTCAATGTAATGGGATTGGACCTGGCTACATTGAAACGCCACAGACGGCGCCATTAAGAGAACCAGGGCATCCATTTAACGAATTCATCTTGGGACGAACACCTGCTAATCGTTGGGGCACACCAGCAGATTTAGCTGGCCCAGCAGTTTTCTTAGCATCTAACGCTTCTGACTTTGTTAACGGACATATCTTATATGTCGATGGTGGAATTTTAGCTTATATTGGAAAACAACCATAAATAAGTAACAAAAAGCGGACATACCTAAAAAGGATGTCCGTTTTTTGTTATTTACTCATTGATTGAATTGGTAAAAACCGTATCTAATTTTTAAAAAAAGTCAATTTTTGACAGTAATTCGTCAAGATTAACTATATAATTTGCTAACATTCCTTGCTAAACTAAAATTATAAAAAAATGAAAGCGTTTCATTTGCGCTGGTGGGATGGAAAAGGAGTTTTGATTGCCGATGATTATTAAACAGGAACAATTCATACCAAAAGATACAGTAGAAACAACGATTGACTTATTAATTAGAAATTTAACAACGATTAAAGATAACACAGGTGAATTTCTGTTAGATTTTGATGGTTTAAAAGTTGATGACAAAAGTTGGACGATTTGGAACTGGCCGCAAGGCGTTGGGTTGTATGGTATATATAAGAATTATCGAAATACTAAAAGTGAAAAAGCTTTACAAGTAGTTAACGACTGGTTTGAAGGTCGGATGCAAGAAGGCGCGCCGCCTAAGAATGTGAATACGATGGCTCCGCTTTTAACAATGGCTTATCTATATGAAGACACTAAAGACTCTAAATATATACCTTACTTAGAGCAATGGGCGGAATGGGTGATGGAAGAAATGCCCCGAACGAATGAAGGGGGCTTGCAACATGCGACATATGGACCAGAAAATAAAAATCAATTATGGGATGATACGTTAATGATGACTGTCTTACCTTTGGCAAAAATTGGTAAGTTGTTGAATCGACTCGATTATTTGGAAGAAGCAAAGCATCAATTTTTAATCCATATTAAATATTTACAAGATAAAAAAAGTGGTCTATGGTATCACGGTTGGACTTTTGAGGGAAATCATAACTATGCGGAAGCACTGTGGGCAAGAGGGAACTGCTGGATTACGATTGCTATTCCAGAAATTATTGAAATCTTAGAGTTGCCAAAAGGAGATAGTTTACGGGAATTTTTATTAAGTACCCTCAATGCGCAAGTGGCAGCTTTAGCGAAATACCAAGATGAATCTGGTTTATGGCATACATTAATTAATGATTCAAATTCGTATTTAGAATCTTCTGCTACAGCGGGATTCGCTTATGGGATTTTAAAAGCGGTTCATAAAAAATATATTTCTTCTGAATATGAAGAAGTGGCAAACAAAGCAATTGCTGGCTTACTAAATGAGATTGATGAAACGGGAGAAGTACAACATGTGTCAGTTGGTACAGGAATGGGTGATAATTTAGATTTTTATCGCACAATTGGAATGACAGCGATGCCTTATGGTCAATCATTAACAATCCTATGTTTGACTGAATTGCTTGTTTCTTATTGCTAGAAAAGTAAGGAGAAAAGTTCATGAAAAAAAGAAAGGTTTTATTTACAGCAGTTATGGTATTGGAAGGATTACAGTTGCTAAGTGGTTGCGGCAAAACAGAAGCTTCGGCAAGTGATACGGTAGTCTTGCGCTATGCGTATGCTAGTAATAGCCAACCAGTTATCGATTCTATGAAGAAATTCGGTGAATTGGTAGAGGAAAAAACAGATGGTAAAGTTCAAATTGAATACTTTCCAGATGGTCAATTAGGGGGAGAAACAGAACTAATTGAATTAACACAAACAGGTGCAATTGATTTTGCAAAGGTCAGTGGATCAGCATTAGAAAGTTTTTCTAAAGATTATTCTGTATTTGCCATTCCGTATATTTTTGATAATGAAAAACATTTTTTTAAAGTAATGGATAATCAAGCGCTAATGCAACCAGTATATGATTCTACAAAAAAATTAGGATTTGTTGGTTTAACTTATTATGACTCTGGTCAACGAAGTTTTTATATGAGCAAAGGGCCTGTTACATCTCCAGATGATTTGAAAGGTAAAAAAATTCGGGTCATGCAAAGTGAAACCGCCATCAAAATGGTAGAACTTTTAGGAGGTTCGCCAGTACCTATGGGTAGTTCGGAAGTATATACTTCTCTACAATCTAATCTAATCAACGGTGCAGAGAATAATGAGTTCGTTTTATATACAGCTGGTCATGGTGGTGTGGCTAAGTATTATTCTTATGATGAGCATACTCGAGTGCCAGATATTGTGATTATGAACGAGGGGACAAAAGAACGTTTGACAGCGAAACAAGAACAAGCGATTGAAGAAGCAGCAAAAGAATCGACCGCTTTTGAAAAAACGGTCTTTAAAGAAGCAGTTGAAGAAGAAAAGAAAAAAGCACAAGCAGAATATGGCGTTGTGTTCAATCAAGTAGACAGTGAACCATTCCAAAAACTTGTTCAACCGTTGCATGAATCATTCAAAAATAGCTCAGAACATGGCGAACTGTATCAGGCTATTCGCCAGTTGGCGGACTAATTAAGGAGGTAATTATGACAGGTTTTAGAAAATTTTTAAATCGACTTTTAGAAATACTTGGATCAATCATTCTTGCTGCAATGGTTTTGGTCGTTTTGTACCAAGTGTTTGCCCGGACAGTGTTAAAAAATCCTAGTACCTTAACAGAAGAATTTGTTCGCTTTGCATTGGTCTGGCTGGCGATGTTAGCTTCTGCTTATGTGGTTGGAAAAAAGGGACATTTAGCAGTAACTTTGTTAAGTGAAAAATTACAAGGGAAACAAAAACGCTTTTTAGAATTTATTGTTCAATTGTTGTTCCTACTTTTTGCAGGAGTGATTATGATATTTGGTGGTTGGAATGGTGTAGTAATTACGTTAGGACAAATTTCACCATCTTTGGCAATTCCTATGGGTTATGTCTATTTAGCCGTTCCAGTAGCAGGTGTTTTGATGTTTATTTATAGTTTGATGAATTTGCTAGAGTTATTCACGCAATCAAAAGATTCTTAATGCGTTTATAGAAGAAAAAGAATAGGAGTAAAAATATGGCTTTAGAAGCAGGCATTATCTTATTTGTAGTTTTTGCAGTCTTATTGGTAGTTGGTATGCCAATTGGTATGAGCATTGCGGCATCTTCAATTGCAACATTGTTATTAGTAATTCCTTTTGAAGCAGCTGCATTTACCTCAGCTCAAAAAATGGTCTCTAGTTTAAATAGTTTCTCTCTCGTAGCAATTCCGTTTTTTATTTTTTCTGGCGTGATTATGAATAATGGGGGAATTGCCCAAAAGTTGGTAAATTTTTCTATGTTATTTGTTGGTCGTGTTCCCGGCGCGCTAGCACATACTAATGTGTTAGGGAACGCATTATTTGGTTCGATTTCTAGCTCTGCAATTGCAGCATCTACTGCTATTGGTGGCGTGCTAATTCCGCAACAAGTAAATGAGGGCTATGATCGGAAATTTGCAACGGCTGTAAATATTGCCTCTGCTCCTACAGGAATGGTTATTCCACCAAGTACAGCGTTTATTATGTATTCATTGGTGGCTGGTGGGGCCTCTATTTCTTCTTTATTTTTAGGAGGTTATTTGGTAGGTTCTTTGTGGGCGTTAGGAATTATGGTGGTAGCCTATGTTATTGCAAAACGTCATAATTATCCTACTGTGGCAAAAGCAAAAAAAGGAGAAGTCAGCAAGGTTCTGCGAGAAGCGGTTCCCAGTGTATTGTTAATTGTCATTATTATTGGCGGTATTTTGACTGGGTTATTTACAGCGATTGAAGCATCAGCAATTGCTGTCGCATACTCATTATTGATTTCAATGTTTTACTACAAAACAGTGAAAATAAACGATTTACCTAAAATGTTAAAAGAGGCTGTCTTGATGAGTGGAACCATTATGTTCTTGTTGGCAACTTCTTCAATGATGTCTTTTGCGATGGCTTTTACAGGGATACCAGAAGCAATCAGTACAGCTATTTTAGGAATCACAGACAATAAATACTTAATTCTACTATTAGTAAACGTTGTCCTATTGTTTGTGGGAATGTTTATGGATGTTGGTCCAGCTATTTTGATTTTTACGCCAATCTTTTTACCAATTGTTATGAATGTTGGGGTGGATCCAGTTCATTTTGGTTTATTTGCGATTATGAACTTGTGTGTTGGTTCAATTACACCACCTGTTGGAACAGGATTATATGTTGGTGCTAGTGTTGGGGGTGTTAAAGCTGAGCAAATGCTGAAACCACTAGTTCCATTTTATCTGGTAATCTTAGCAATTTTACTTTTAATCACATATGTACCTGAACTTGTCATGTGGTTACCAAATCTAATTTCTTAATTCAATACAAATTGTCTAACAACCCCAATTGAGCGAAATATAAGTTGTTCAATCAACTAGATTTGGTAATTTACTATAAAATATTGAGTTTAGGAGGCATAGAAATAAAAAATCTCTCTATGACGTTATGTGTCATAGAGAGATTTTTTAGAAGCCACTTTTACGGTATTGACTAGGAGTTAATCCAGTTCGCTTTTTAAATAATCGACTAAAGTAGGCATAGTTTTCTAAACCAACATCTACAGCAATTTCTTTCACTGTTTGATTAGAATAGCGTAGTAAATCTTTTGAATA
Organism: Enterococcus sp. DIV0236; assembly: GCF_050558525.1. Taxonomy (NCBI): domain Bacteria; kingdom Bacillati; phylum Bacillota; class Bacilli; order Lactobacillales; family Enterococcaceae; genus Enterococcus; species Enterococcus sp. DIV0236. The sequence continues at coordinate 331,557 of NZ_CP187891.1, forward strand.
AGAAATTTTTTTACTAATTTGATATTTAATTGGCGGTAATCCAATGTATTTGGAGAACTCTTTGTTCAATTGATATTTATTTAAATGAAAGAGTTGAGCCAAGTCTTCTAAAGAAATTGTTTCTTTGAAATGTTGATCAATGTAAGCTTTCATTTCCAAAACCAATGATGGAATCGTTTCGTAGGTAAAGTCTTGACGATACTTTTGCAACAATAATTCGTTCAGTAATTGATGAATTAAAACGGAAGACTGGTAATCAGTTTGCGCATGTTGTAAATCTTGTAATTGTAATAGCTGCTGAATGATTAAATGAATAGGATTATCTTCTGGAAGCTGATTAGTGGAGAAAACTGGTGAACCATTTTTCATAAATTCTTGGAAAAAAGCACCAGAATTTCCTCCTTCAAAATGAATCCAGTCCATTTCCCAAGGATCTTCGCTGGTTGCTTGATAGTATTGATAATCCCGACAGTCAATAAAGAATAAATCACCTCTCTGTAAGCTGTATGTATGATAACGATAGCGTAATTCCCCAGTACCATTTAGCGTGAATTTAATTAAGTATGATGGTAAATGTGCCCGCTCCGTATAATAAGGGCGCGAGGCTTTAAACTGTCCAATTTCCTGTATGTAATAAAAAAGTGTGCGACTTTTGCTGCTAGGTGTCAAAATATGTCGCTTAGAATCGTCTGACCAAGAGTAGTCGGCTTTTTCCCAATAATCCATAAGAACCTCCTAATTACCAAGATAGTACAATTATATCTCAAAATTGTGAGAGGTGAAAGCGCTATTTTTTGTTTATGATGAATACATAAAGTTAGTCTAACGTACAAAAAATAAAAATAGTGAAAGGATTGACAACTATCAACAAAGTGAAAAAAGAACAAGTTGAGAAACGAACCTATTTAGCGGTTGATATTGGCGCTTCTAGCGGTCGCATAATGAAAAGTCAACGCTTAGCGAATGGTCAGATAACAATAGAAGAAATTCATCGTTTTAAAAATGGTTTTCATCAAAAAGATGGGTATCAGCGTTGGGATATGGCTAGTTTAGTTCATGAGTTACTGCTTGGTCTGCAAAAAGTTAAACAATTAGGTATCAAGGAATGCTTTATTGGAATTGATACTTGGGGTGTTGACTATTGTCTGCTGGATCAATCTGGACAACTTTTGGACGAACCGATTGCTTATCGAGATGGACGGACAGAAGCAGCTGTAACAAATTTTTCAAAAGGCTATTCATTAGAAAAATTGTACCAACAAACGGGGATTCAAGTTCAACCTTTTAATACCATTTTTCAGTTATTTGTAGAGGAAAAGGAACGTTTGGCTGCAGCCAGTCAATTGTTGTTAATCCCTGATTACTTAGGTTATGTCTTTACTGGAAAAGCAGTCATCGAAGCAACCAACGCCTCCACCACGCAACTGTTGAATGCTGGAACGAAACAATGGGAAAGTGAATTACTGGATTTCCTAGGAATTGATGAAACACTATTTCCAACATTAGTAGAGCCGGGCACGATTTTAGGCGACCTGCAAACAGCGGCTTTTCCAGACTATGATTTACCAAATGCAACGTTGATTACGATAGCTAGTCATGATACAGCTTCAGCAATTTTAGGTACGCCAGGCATTGGCGATGACTGGGCGTACATTAGCAGTGGTACTTGGTCTTTATTAGGCATTGAAACGACTGTTACAACAATTTCTGCTGAAGCTTTCCAAGAAAATTACACGAATGAATGGGGCGCCCAGAACACAATTCGTTTCTTAAAAAATATTATGGGTATGTGGCTAATTCAAGAAGTGGCACGGCACCAAAACTACCAATATAGCTATGCTGAATTGGCCGCCTTAGCTGAAAAAGAACCAGCATTTCAACAATTTATTGATGTAAATGATCCTCGTTTTTTAAATCCGGGAAATATGATTACTGAATTACAAGCCTATTGCCGTGAAACACAACAAACAGTTCCTGAAAGCCCTGGTGAACTCGCTCGTTGTATTTATGATAATTTAGCATTGTGTTACAGCGTAGAACTAGAAAAATTAGCTCAATTAACAGGAATCGAACGGAAAATTACAACTTTACATGTTGTCGGTGGTGGTTCCAATAATCGTTTATTGAACCAGCTAACTGCGGATGTTGCTAATGTTACAGTGAAAGCGGGACCTGGGGAAGCAACTGCTTTAGGTAATCTTTTGATGCAGATGATTGCAACAGGTGAACTTAAAGATATTCCAGCAGCTCGTACTTGTATCCAAACATCTTTTCCCACGGAAATCTATCAAGCAAATCCAATTGATTCAACAATAAAAAATCGCTATCAAGCATTTATGAAAAGGAGCTCATTATGACAACCATTACACAAAAATATGAAGAAGCGAAAGAAAAATATGCCAGTATTGGCGTAGATACCGAAGCTGTATTGGAAAAAATGGCTGATGTCAAAATTTCAATGCATGTGTGGCAAGGAGATGATGTGAGAGGCTTCTTAAGTGAGGATGAACTTTCTGGCGGTATTTCAGTTACAGGGAATTATCCAGGCGTTGCTCGAAGTCCCCAGCAACTACGTCAAGATTTAGAAAAAGCGTTTTCTTTAATTCCAGGAAAACACAAATTGAATTTGCATGCTATTTATTTAGACACAGAGGAAAGGGTAGATTTAAACGAACTGGAACCAAAGCATTTTGAACCATGGGTGACTTGGGCAAAAGAAAATGGCTTAGGATTGGACTTTAATCCAACCTTTTTCTCGCATCCAATGTACCGCGATGGCTTTACTTTAGCTCATCCGAATCCGCAAGTTCGAGACTTTTGGATTGAGCATGGGAAACGTTCACGAAGAATTGCTGAATATTTTGGAAGAGAATTAGGACAAGTAGCTGTCAATAACTTTTGGGTGCCAGATGGCTTTAAAGATAACCCAGTTGATCGTTTAACGCCGAGAAAGCGGCTAATGGCTTCGCTAGATGAAATTTTTTCAGAGGAAATTGATCCAGCTTATACAGTCGATGCGGTGGAAAGCAAGCTCTTTGGGATTGGTTCAGAAGCCTATACAGTTGGGTCTCATGAATTTTATATGGGCTACGGTTTAACGCGGAATAAATTAATTTGTTTAGATGCTGGTCATTTTCATCCAACAGAAGTGATTTCTAATAAGTTATCTTCATTATCCTTATTTGGCGAAGGAATGCTATTACATGTCAGTCGTCCAGTTCGCTGGGATAGTGACCACGTTGTCATTATGGATGATGAATTGCAAGAAATTGCCAATGAGTTAGTTCGTAATGATTTATTAGGAAAAACACACGTGGGCTTAGATTTCTTTGATGCCACAATCAATCGTGTTGCCGCTTGGGTGATTGGCACCCGCAATACACAAAAAGCGTTAATGAAAGCGATGCTTGAGCCAACAAACGTCTTAAAAGAAGCTGAATTGATAGGAGATTTTACCACACGTTTAGCCTTAACGGAAGAGTTAAAAGACTTTCCATTTGCCGATATCTGGAACTACTACTGTCAAGAAAATCACGTACCTATCGGCTTAGATTGGTTAACGGATGTTCAAGAATACGAAAAAGTGATTTTACCAACTCGTCAATTGCCAACAGGTAAAGATAGTTGTCGTTTTTCATAAAATTAACAAACGAGAGGAACTTCTAAAATGAAAAAAATGAACGTGTTACAAGCACCATTTGTGGAAGAAATGGTCAAAACGACCAAAAATTTATATCGTTTAGGTTGGGATGAACGAAATGGCGGAAATATTTCGTATTTATTAAAAGAGGAGGAGATTTTACCTTTTCTAAATCCAACACAAGTGCTCCGAAAGATTCCAATGAAATTTGATGCAACGAAATTAGCAGGAAAATATTTTATCGTGACAGGCTCAGGAAAATATTTTAAAAATGTCTGTGATGCACCAAGCGAAAACTTAGGGATTTTACGAGTTAGTGAAAATGGCCAGGAATTAGAACTATTGTGGGGCTTAGAAGATGAAGCTGTGCCAACGAGTGAATTACCTAGCCATTTTATGAGCCATATTGCTCGTTTAGCTGTTGATCCAGAAAATCGCATTGTCATGCATAATCATGCGAGTCATTTATTAGCAATGAGTTTTACCCACGAATTAGATGAAAAAGTCTTTACTAGAACATTATGGCAAATGTGTACCGAATGTTTAGTAGTATTTCCAGACGGTGTTGGTATTATTCCGTGGTTGGTTCCTGGAACGAATGAAATTGGTGCAGCAACGGCTGAAAAAATGAAAGAATCTCGTTTGGTTTTATGGCCGCAACATGGTATTTATGGTACTGGCCGTGATATGGATGAAGTATTTGGTTTAATTGAAACTGCCGAAAAAGCCGCTGAAGTGTACACTTATGTTTGTGCGCAAGGAGGCGTTCGCCAAACAATTTCAGATGCAGATTTATGGCGCTTAGCAGAAGCGTTTGGTGTGACACCGAAAGTTGGCTATTTGGAAGAGAAAGTATCAAAACGGAGAAAGCTATGATAAAAAAAGCCTTTTGTATGCAAGTATATCCTGATCAACATGCCGAATATCAACGACGTCATGAGGAGTTATGGCCAGAAATGCGTCAAATGCTGAAAGAACATGGGGTAATTAAGTATCAAATTTTTTTAAATACTGAAACCAGTACACTTTTTGGTTATTTAGAAATAGAAGATGAAGCTCGCTGGGAGCAAATAGCACTGACACCAATCAATCAAAAATGGTGGAACTATATGGAAGATATTATGGAAACAAATCCGGATTGCTCGCCGGTGACGGCTGAATTAAAAAAAGTTTTTGAACTATAATTTAAAATAGAACAGTTTGTTATAGTGAATCGTATGATTGTACACAAAACAACTTACTTGAGTAGAGTTGATTTCAAGGGATTGTTCTAGAACTTACAAAGAAAGCCTTTGTGGTAACGGCTGTTCCAGAAAGAAATAAATTGTACCAACATTAGCTGTAACTGTTTATTCAAAAAATAGTTAACTTCTAAAAAAAGAGGTGAATCTTGTTGAAGAGTGTAAAAGAAATCCGGAAATCACAAGTAAATAGTATGATTTCAGATCAATATGAGATCTTTCATGTAAAAGATATGGTTAGTCCAGAAAAAACCATCTATCATTACCACGATTTTTATGAAGTCCATTGTACGTTAAAAGGGGTAGCAACGTTCTTTTTAGATGGACATCAATTTGATGTTGAAGCAGGGACCGTTTTACTCATTCATTATCATGATTTACATCGAATTATTAAGCAGAGTACTGATGATTTTGAACGGATGTATATTTTTTTAACACCTGATTTTTTACAACAACGATCTAGTAAACGGACAAACTTGTCTGCTTGTTTTCAACATTTTGGTCAGCGTCGTAGTAAAGTTATCAAAGTGGATGTAGCAAAATTAGCAAACTACTTGACCCCGTTAGATCATTCTCCTTTGCCAGAAGAATATGGTGCGGATGTTCGTTATGAACAACAACTGTTAGACTTTTTAATTTACTTAAATCAATTAGTTCTGAAAGAAGAGAATGAGAGCCAACCAAAACAAATGATTGAAAATGAACGAATTGAAGCAATGATTACCTACATTTCTCAAAATTTGGATCAACCATTAACCTTAGAACAGATGGAAAAAAATTTTTTTGTGACTAAGTATTATGTAACGCGGGAATTTAAGAAACATACAGGATTTACTTTCCATCAATTTGTGCTGAAAAAGAAATTACTTTACGCTAAACAGTTATTAAAAGAATATCGCAGTGCTAGTGATGTTTACCTGAAATGTGGATTTAAATCATATCCACACTTTTTGAAATCCTTTAAAAAAGAGTTTAATATGACACCAAAAGAATTTTTGGTGCAACATAAGAATAATCAGATCATTCATTTTGATCATTACGAAGAATCTATAAAGAAAGTGAGGCTTGAATAAAATGTTGACACTTGCAGTACGTGCCCATGATGTTGGCACCAAAATATCTCCTGTGGAATTGGCTAAAAAAATTGCTGAAACGAACATAACTTCAATTCAATTTGCCTTAGGTATTTCTTATCCAGAATATGCAAGTGCTGCTGTTCTATCTCCAGGACTAGGAAGCCAATTGAAGAATATTTTCGAAGATGAAAAGATTACGATTAGTGTCCTAAGTTGTTATATTAATCTGATTCATCCAGATTTAGAAGAGCGAGAAAAACGACTTCATCAATTTGAAACATACATTCGTTACGCTTCAATGTTTGGGGCAAAAATCGTTGCAACTGAAACAGGCAGTATATATGAAACGATTTATTACACTGAAGATAATTATACAGAAGAAGCCTACGAAGAAGTTTTATTTTCTGTTAGAAGATTATGTCGAGAAGCTGAAAAGTATGGGATAATTGTTGGGATTGAACCAGGAATCAATCATCCAATTCATACAATTGAAAAAATGCAACGATTGATTGACGAGGTTGCTTCAACTAATTTAGGCATTATTTTGGATCCTACCAACTTAATTCGAGTGGATATAGATAAAACGTATTTGGAAATAGTAGAAGAAGCGTTTGAGTGTTTTGGTGAAAAAATCGTTGCTTTTCATTTGAAAGATTTCATTATAAGAAATCAGCAGATATTTCCGGTAGCCATTGGCGAAGGGCAGGTACCTCTTAAAGAAACCATTCAATTTTTGAATAAACATAAGCCCGGACTGTTCACTATTTTTGAGGAAACACCATTTGAAAAAATAGCAAGTGCCTATCAAAAAGTTTCGCAATATCATTCCATTTAGATAAAAATGTGCAACAAAAAACATCTCGATTTTTTGAGATGTTTTTGTTGCTTAATAAGACAAAATATAAAATACACTTGCCTTAAAAACTCACATAAAAGAAAGAAGCAATCGCCACAGCAAATGAAATAATAGCAAACACTAAACTACTCCATAGTCCTAACAGAATAAATGGTGAGGTTCTTTTACCGCCCTCTTTCTTTAAGTAGGAAAATGTCCGTCCAGTAACAATGAATTGCCAGATACTAATCAATAAAAAAATACCGCCAATTAAGTAACGCATGTCCTCGTCCTCCTTCTATTTAGTATACCACTTGATGAAAACGTTATCAAAACGCTGTATAAAAAAGTTGCCTTTCAAAAAAGAGAAAGGCAACTTTTTGACGGTTTAACGGACGTCACCCATTAAGTTTTGGATTGGTTTTTTCACAATGAATAAGAGAATCCCAGCAACGACAGCTACAAGTCCGACAATCCCAAAATATGCTGACTCTGTTCCAGGTGTATAGAAACGAGCAATTTGAGCGTTAATGGCTTGTGAAGCGGCATCTGCTAATAACCAAATAGCAACGGTTTGAGCTTCGAAAGCTTTCGGTGCTAATTTTGTAGTAATCGATAAGCCAACGGGAGATAAACACATTTCTCCGACAATCATAATGAAGAAACTAAAGAATAACCAAAGTGGACTCACCCGTCCTTCGGTACCATAAAGTAGACCTGGCAACATTAATAAGACGAAGGAAAGACCAGCAAAGACTAGCCCTAGTGAAAACTTCACAACGGTTGATGGTTGACGTTTACCTAGTTTTGTCCATAATGTAACAAAAATAGGGGTCAAAATAACTACGAATACAGGATTTAATGATTGGAACCAGCTAGCGGCAATCGGGAAGCCAAACAAACTCGTTTGCGTCCGTTCATTTGCAAATAGAGCAAGAATAGACGAACCTTGTTCTTCCAATGACCAGAAAACAATTGCTGCTAAGAATAATGGCAAGTAAGCCAGAACTTTTGGTTTTTCTTCAGCAGTGACATCTTTAGACGTTAACATTTTGCTGAAATAATAAACTGGTAACAGGATTCCTAACACGCTGATGGTATTAATAAAGAAATCAATTGTTAAATGTCCTGTGACATAGGCGCCACCAAAAATAAGTAAAGCAACGACAATTGCCAACATAAATGCTTTAGCAAATTTCTTTTGCTCTTCTTTAGACATTGGATTAGTTGGGGCCTGACCAATCCCAGCAAGAGATTTACGTCCTTGGAAATAATATTGTAGTAGCCCGAAGAACATCCCTACTGCGGCAACTGAAAAGCCTAAATGATAATTATATTCTTGTCCTAAAGTTCCGACAACAAGGGGAGCGATTAAGGCTCCGATATTAATCCCCATGTAAAAAATGGAGAAGCCTGCATCTCTACGTAAGTCAGTTTTTGAATAAAGATGACCAACCATCCCTGAAACGTTTGGTTTTAACATCCCAGTCCCAAACACAATCAACATAATAGAAACGAATAAGGCGGGGACACCAAATGGGGTAGCGAGAACAATATGTCCAGCAATGATTAGCAAACCACCAATAAAAACAGTTTTCCTTGAACCTAAGACACGGTCAGAGACCCAACCGCCAATGATACTGGACATGAAAACCATTGATCCATAAATGGACATGATGGCTAAGGCAGTTGCTTTGGGGAGACCTAAACCGCCATTGGCTACGGTATCGTAAATGTAATACATTAGAATAGCACGCATGCCGTAGTAACTGAAACGTTCCCACATTTCTGTGAAGAACAGTGTTGCTAGTCCTTTCGGTTGTCCCAGAAAGGATTTGTCTAATTTCTCAAGTTGTTCTTTGTCACTCATAGATAAAACTCCAATTCTTATAATATTCAGAATATTTGATAATAAAATGACTTAAATGTAGATTCATATATTTTATTACTCATAGATTGGAAAATAGAAAGATAAAAAACTGATTACGTTTTTAAATAACAAACGTTCGAATGATTATTTGTTTTTTATTCGTGAATTACAATAAAAATGAATATTTATTCTGCTTTATTTTCAATACTTTGTTTTCACAGTCGTTTTAGCTGTTCTTTTTTTGAATAAGATTAAAATGAATAAATAACAAGCAAAATATAAGATTTTTTTGTTTAACTCTTTTTGTTTCAATAGGAAGTGCTTAGTGTTTTTTCAGAATCAAAAAATGAATACGACAAAAAATTTAACTATATATAGAAGGAAAAATAAAAATAGTGAATGATAAAAAAATTCAAAAAAAACACCCGTTCTTTTTAGGCCTGAGTTTTTGAAAAAAACATTCTCATGTCTAGTATCTTTAACATTTTGTTACTTTTTGACTGAAACGAATGTAAAAAAACCGACATTTAATGGCTAATCAAGGGTTAGAAAACGGTTTCTCGAAAATAAAATCCTGTTTTTTTAACTTTTTTTCGCAAAATATAAACAGGATAATATCAAGCTTCCAGCAGCTTTTTATTACAAAATGTAACAAAACCGACATTCTAGTAATAAATTGTCACGAGATATTCACCTACGGCCGGCCATTCGATGATAAAGTATGTGAAGTCGTTTCGATAAAGCGAAGCAGACGTGGTTGTTGCCGAGAGCTAAGAGCAACAATCAAATATTTTTAATTACAAAGGAGAAACATACATGAAATCAATCAAAACGATTTTACTTGGAACAACTTTGGCCGCAGGTTTAGGATTATTCTTAGGAACAGACGCAAACGCAGAAAGCTTATATACAGTTAAAGCAGGAGATACTTTATCAACAATTTCTCATCAATTTGCAGGAGACAATAGCTTAATTCAAAAAATTGCTTCTGATAACAAATTGCCAAACCTTGATTTAATTTTTGAAGGAGAACAATTAGTTATTCGTTCAGAAAAAGAAGTTGCTAATACTCCAGCACCAGCTGTAGAAGTTGCACCAGTTCAACAAGTAGTTGAACAACCTGTTGCACAACCAGTACAACAAGAAGTACAACAACCTGTTGCTCAAGAAGTAGCGCAACCAGCAGCACCTGCCGCAAGCAGTGATGCAAAAGAGTGGATCGCACAACGTGAATCTAGTGGTTCTTACGATGCAACAAACGGTCAGTATATCGGTCGTTACCAATTATCTGCCTCTTATTTAAATGGTGACTATTCACCTGCCAACCAAGAACGCGTGGCAGATCAGTACGTAGCAGGTCGCTATGGTTCATGGGATGCAGCTAAATCATTCTGGTTAGCAAATGGTTGGTACTAAAATTAAATAAACGAAGTAATCTAATTACTTATTAAAAACCATAAACAAAAAAACAGTAACCTGTAAAGATTACTGTTTTTTTTGTCGATTTGTTAAGGTACAACGCCCCACGCTCGTCAATTGGTGGTCTGCGTTATATATTTTTGCTTCCCAAACTTGAAGGGTCTTTCCCGAGTGATCGGGTGTCGCAATCACGGTAAGGCTACCATCATGGACACTACGAAGATGATTTACTTGTAAGTCTATGCCGACAGCAAAAGTGTTTTCAGGAACGTTTTCGTTCGCACCTAAACTACAGGCAGTTTCAATTAAGACGCCGTTTAAGCCCCCGTGGACAAGGCCATAGGGTTGTTTATGCACGTCTTTTACCGCTAAAGTAAGCTGACATTTCTCAGCAGAAACCTGTTGAATCGTGATGCCTAAATACTCTAAAAGATGAATAGTAATCAGTCCTTTCTAATAAAAGAGAGAATAAAAGGTTTTTTATTTATTATACAGGAATGAAGAAAATTTGAAATAGCCATGTTTTTTCTTAAAATTCAAGCGACTTTTTCTCTAAAGTGCCGATTCTTGTGTATAATAGAAAAGATGAGATTAATGAAGGAGGTTTCCTAATGAGAAACTGGACAACAATTAAAGAATATGATGAAATTTTATTTGAGCAAGCAGGCAAAGTAGCAAAAATTACTATCAACCGCCCGCATGTTCACAACGCATTCACACCAAAAACAGTCATGGAAATGATTGATGCATTCAACATTAGTCGTGATAAAGAAGATGTCGGGGTTATTATTTTAACAGGCGCAGGTGACCAAGCATTCTGTTCTGGTGGCGATCAAAAAGTTCGAGGTAATGGTGGTTACGTTGGCGAAGACAACATTCCACGTTTAAATGTGTTAGATTTACAACGGTTAATCCGTGTCATTCCCAAACCAGTCATCGCAATGGTGAAAGGCTGGTCCATTGGTGGCGGCAATGTTTTACAATTAGTTTGTGATTTAACAATTGCGGCGGAAAATGCTAAGTTTGGGCAAACAGGACCAAATGTCGGTAGCTTTGATGGTGGATACGGCTCAGGTTACTTAGCGCGTGTTATCGGCCATAAAAAAGCAAAAGAAGTTTGGTTTATGTGTAAACAGTATTCTGCTCAAGAAGCTTTAGATATGGGCTGGATTAATACAGTTGTTCCATTGGAACAAGTAGAAGATGTGACAATGGAGTGGGCAGAAGAAATGTTAACCAAAAGCCCGATTGCTTTACGGATGATTAAAGCCTCTTTAAATGCCGATACAGATGGCTTGGCTGGTGTGCAACAATTAGCTGGTGATGCGACACTTCTTTACTATACAATGGCTGAAGCACAAGAAGGCCGAGATGCATTTAAAGAAAAACGGACACCAGATTTCGATCAATTCCCTAAATTCCCATAAACCAATGACTTGGTTAAATAAACAAGTACAAAAACGTCCCGATCATCCTGCTTTTTATTTTCAGGATGAATCTTGGACGTTTTTAGAAGTGCAACAAGAAGTCAGCCATTGGGTAGCCACATATCAACAGGTGCTTGCACCAGAAGAAAAACGTGTGGCTTTATTCAGTAAGAACAGCAAAGAGTTGTATTTTTCAATTCTAGCCTTATGGGAATTGGGGAAAGAGTTATTATTTTTAAATACGCATTTGACACTTGCTGAACTGACTTTTCAGTTAAAAGATGCGCAAGTTAAAACGATTATTGGTGCGCCTGAAACGCAGGCTTTGTTAGAAGAAATTTCTTTTGTCGACGTTCAGCCAATGATTAAAAAACAGCATAGTCTTTCACATCAGGAGTTTCAACAGCCAAGTGACTTAGAGTCGGTGGCTTCTATTATGTATACATCTGGAACTACAGGACAGCCTAAAGGGGTCTTGCAACGGTTTAAAAATCATTTGGCCAGTGCTAGAGGCACTCAAGAAAATATGGGGATTACTGCTGAAGATTGTTGGTTGTGTGCAGTCCCATTATTTCACATTAGCGGATTGTCGATTGTTGTTCGACAACTCGTCTTAGGTTGTAGTATTCGCCTTTACGATAAATTTGATGAACAGCAAGTGACACAAGATTTACAAGAAGGCCGTGGAACCGTCATTTCAGTGGTTGCGACAATGTTACAACAATTATTGTCTGTCTATCCTGAAGCTGGCTACAGCGCCAGCTTTAAAGGAATGCTATTAGGCGGCGGACCGATTGCTCCGGATAAATTAGCGCAGTGTGAGGAAAAAGGGATTCCAGTCATTCAATCTTACGGGATGACGGAAACGTGTTCGCAAGTTGTTGCCTTGAAATTTGAAGATGCGGCACTGAAAATCGGCTCTGCTGGACAACCGTTAAAAGATATGCAAATCAAAATTGTTGATGAACTAGGACAAGAACAGCCAGAAAAGCAAGTCGGGGAAATTTTACTTAAGGGACCAAACGTTGTTTCAGGTTACCTTAACCAGCGTCAACCTGAAAAATGGACAGCAGATGGTTGGTTTAAAACAGGCGACATGGGCTATTTAGATGCACAAAGTTACCTGTATTTGGTTAGTCGTTTAAGTGAACTCATTATCTCTGGTGGTGAAAATATTTACCCCACTGAGGTTGAACAGGTGTTACAGGCGATAACAGGAATTAAAGCAGCGGCAGTTGTAGGAGAACCAGATGCGCAATGGGGAGCCGTCCCAGTTGCATATGTGATTAGTGACCAAGAAATCACCTTAGCGCAAATTCAAGACCAGTGTTCACGAAAACTGGCAAAATATAAACGACCGAAACGCATTTATTTTTGTCATTCTTTCCCGCAAACAGCAAGTGGAAAGATTGCCAAACATCGTTTCATGACAGAAGAAAGAGAGGCGTTTTTAATCAGATGAAATTGCCTGATGAATTACGACAAGCCTATCAGAAGAATGCCCGTCAGTTCAGTTGGGTTTTTCCATTAGAAACAGAACAAACAGCCTTGGCAATTTTTGCCGCTGGTGAAAAGGCATACCAAGGAGAACGTTTTTTTTGGCAAACGCCGAAAAAAGATTTTGCTTTGGTTGGCTTCGGATATGAAACTATCTTAAAAGGCGCAGAAACAGAAACGCATCAATTGAACAACTTTTTAAAAAAAGAGGCGGCAACTCGTTTTCAAAATATGTCTATTTCTGGTACGGGGGGCCTTCTGTTTGGCGGTTTGCCTTTTGATACAGAACAAACGCCTACTGAGGCCTGGGGAGAGTTAGGGGAAGGTTGGTTTTATCTACCAAGTATTCTATTTACTTTTTCAGGTTCACGTATTTATGGAACGCTGAACTTTTCAGGTTCTAGTGAACAAGAAGTCGAGGAACGTTGGTCGACTTTGGTGGCTCAGTTTGATCGCTTGTTAGCTACCTGTGAGGAGTTGCCAGCTGTAGCGGAAACAAAGATTGACAAGGAAGAAGTTGCCGTGACTGAATGGCTACAAGCTGTCAACGAAACAGTAGCAGTCTTAAGAGAAGATGGCCCTTTAAAAAAAGTGGTTTTGGCTCGACAACTTGCTGTGAGCAGTCCTGAAAAAATTCGAAGTAACCAAGTGCTCGTTAATTTAATGGCACAACAACAAAATACGTATTTGTTTGCTTTAGAAGCCAAAGACACAAGTTTCATTGGTGCAACACCAGAACGACTTCTGTTGGGTACTAAAGAAACGTTTGCGACCGCTTGTATTGCAGGAACCATTAAAACGGGTCAAACACCAGAAGAAACGAAAGCTTTAGGAGCGCAACTTTTACAAGACCGCAAAAATACCGGAGAACACCAAATTGTGGTGGAACGTTTAGCGAAAGAGTTGGCGAAGATGACGACTTCTGAAAACAGTATTCAAGCACCTATTATTTTGGAAAATCGAGATGTACAACATCTTTATGTGCCAATCTCGGGTCAACGTAAACCGGGAATTTCGTTCTTGGAAAGTGTGATGCAGTTACACCCAACGCCAGCTTTAGGTGGTGAGCCCAAAGAGTTGGCAGTCGAATGGATTCGACAATATGAGCCAGGGAGTCGTGGGTTATATGGTGCGCCAATCGGTTGGATTTCAGGGAATGATGATAGTGGCGAGTTCGCTGTGGCCTTGCGTTCAGGTGTCTTTGCTGGTCAGCAAGGCGTTCTTTATGCAGGTTGTGGTATCGTTGCTGATTCTCAAGCAGAGCTAGAAAGAGAAGAAACGAAAATAAAATTTCAACCGATGTTACGAGGAATTGGAGGGCAGGTTTAATGAATCATCAAGAAACAATGACCGATTATTTAATGGCCTTTATTGAAGGCTTAAAAAATAGTGGGGTTGAACAAGCAGTCATTAGTCCAGGGTCCCGTTCCACACCACTGGCTTTATTACTTCATCGGGAAACCGCAATCCAAACTTTTGTCGATGTCGATGAACGTTCCGCTGCTTTTTTTGCTTTAGGATTAAGTAAAGCGAGTCAAAAACCAGTGGTCTTACTTTGTACCTCTGGAACAGCAGCTGCAAACTATTATCCAGCAATTTGTGAAGCCAATATTAGCCATGTGCCTTTAGTCGTTTTAACAACGGATCGGCCGCATGAGTTACGTCAAGTTGGCGCTCCTCAAGCCATGGACCAATTACAAATGTATCAAAATCACGTGAAATTATTTGTTGAAATGGCTTTGCCAGAAGCAACAGAAGAGATGTTGAATTACGCCTATTGGCAAGGCGCTAAAGGAGCAGCTTTCGCGCAACAAACGCCTGCAGCACCTGTTCATTTGAATTTTCCTTTGCGGGAACCATTATTACCTGACTTAGAGAGAAAAACAAAGAGTTCTCAACAAACGGCTTTATTCGCTGGTCAATCAATCCTTTCTACAGAACAAGTGCAACAGCTAGCGGATCAATGGTACCAGAAAAACGGCGTTTTGGTTGTCGGTGGCAGTCATACAGAGGAAGAAGCGGCGTTATTTATTCAATTAGCCGAAGCTTTGCAATGGCCGTTACTAGCGGATCCTTTAGCAAACATTGTGACACATGGGCAAAATAGTGAAGTTGTTATTGCACACAGTGATCTGTTTCTAAATGTGGCGACCTTGCCACAAGAACCAGAAGTGGTAGTGCGTTTTGGTTCGCTGCCAATTTCTAAAAACATCATGTTATGGTTGAAACGCTTAGCAACGACAGAGACTGCTTTTTATTTTGTGGACGAAAATGGGCAATGGCAAGAGCAATTGAAAAAATCACAAACAGTTATTCAGGCAAAGGAAACCACGTTTGTAGAACAACTACTAACGGTTGTCAAACCAACAGAAGCGACTTGGTTAGCACAATGGCTCCTGCTGGAAAAAACGGTCTCTGAAGTTCTTCTAGAAACGCTGAACGCGACAGAATTAAATGAAACAACAGCCAGCTTAGCTGTTCACCAAACAATGAAAGAGAACGGTCAGTTATTTGTATCTAATAGTATGGCTATCCGCTACTTAGATCGATTTATGGATAGTCGCCCTTATCGGATGTTTGGAAATCGCGGCATCAACGGGATTGATGGGATTGTTTCAACTGCTTTAGGAATGAGTGCCGTAGCACCGACACAGCAAAACGTTCTACTGATTGGTGATTTAGCGCTATATCATGATATGAATGGTTTATTTTTGGCTAAACGTTATCAGTTGCCGTTAACAATTGTTTTATTAAATAACAATGGTGGCGGGATTTTCTCTTTTCTATCTCAACGAACTTTACGTGAGGACGATTTCGAGCCTTTATTTGGAACACCGCTTGATTTAGATTTTTCGTTAGTTGCTGAACTTTACGGTGCTTCGTACCAAGAAGTCAAAACAATCGCGGAGCTCAAGCAAATTTTACAAGCAGCGGCTGAAGAACCACAATTTCAAGTGATAGAAGTCAAAGGAAATCGCCAAGAGAATGTTCATTTGTACGAATCAATTTTAGCTGAAATTGGTAGACGAGTAGAAAGACAGGGGATTTCATGGAACGGTTAATTCGGGGGATGCAGTACCATTATCAATGGTTAACACCTTTTGATGCAAAGCGAACGACAGTAGTCTGTTTACACGGTTTCACAGGAACGTTAGCCACGTTTGCAGCCGTTTTTCCCAGTCAAACACCTTATAACGTTTTAGGCATTGATTTACCTGGGCATGGCGCGACTGCTAGTTTGGTAGCACCAGAGCGTTATACCATGAAACAGGTTTGCCATGATATTGCTGAACTAACCGAATCGCTAAATTTGCCTTGCTTTTGTTTATTAGGCTATTCAATGGGCGCTCGAACAGCTTTAGGTTTTGCATTACATTATCCACAAAAGGTACAGCATCTTTTATTGGAAAGTGGATCACCAGGTTTGGCCACTGCCGCAGAACGTCAGGCTCGGATCTGTCAAGATCATCGTTTGGCGGAACGTCTTTTAGAGGAACCGCTGGTGGATTTTATTGATTTTTGGCAAGAATTACCGTTATTTCAAACGCAAAAAGCTTTGTCTGTGGCACAGCAAATGGCCATTCGTCAGGAACGTTTGAGCCAATCGGCCTTTGGATTGGCTAGTAGTTTGTGGTATATGGGCACAGGAGCGCAAGAGAGTTACTGGGAACGTCTAGCAGAATTGCAGCCGATTCCTACCGATTTATTGGTAGGCGGCGAAGATCAAAAATTTATTGGAATTGCGAAAAAAATGCAGGCACGTCAACCGTTGTTGAGGCTGACAATTTTTCCTGAAGCAGGACATTGTATCCATTTAGAACAACCAACGATTTTCTATGAAAAGGTGACAGCGTTATTGGAAGGAGCTATCTGAATGAACATTCAATCAATTGAAACCTATCAGGTTCGTTTGCCTTTAAAAACGCCGTTTGTCACGAGCTATGGTCGCCTGGAAGAAAAAGCGTTTGATCTATTTGTAATAACAGATGAGCAAGGAAATCAAGGGTTTGGCGAATTAGTGGCTTTTGAGCAACCTGATTATGTGCAAGAAACGTTGGTAACCGAACGCTTCATCATCCAACAGCATTTAATTCCGTTACTTTTAACAGAAGCGATTGAACAGCCGCAAGAGGTTTCAACAATTTTTGAAGAAGTTAAAGGACATTGGATGGGAAAAGCTGCGTTAGAAACTGCCATCTGGGATTTATATGCCAAACGGCAACAGAAGAGTTTAACTGAATTTTTTGGACCAACGCGGAGGAAAATTCCTGTAGGGATTAGTTTAGGGATTCAAGAAGACTTACCTCAATTGCTTAAACAAGTTCAGTTAGCTGTAGAAAAAGGGTATCAACGAGTGAAGCTGAAAATTCGTCCCGGTTATGATGTGGAACCTGTTGCTTTGATTCGTCAGCATTTTCCTAACTTGCCTTTAATGGTCGATGCAAATTCAGCGTATACATTGGCAGATTTGCCTCAATTGCAACGTTTAGATCACTATCAATTAGCGATGATTGAACAGCCTTTTGCTGCAGATGATTTTTTAGATCACGCACAATTACAAAGAGAACTGAAGACAAGAATTTGTTTGGATGAAAATATTCGTAGTCTCAAAGACTGCCAAGTGGCGTTAGCATTGGGCAGTTGCCGTAGTATCAATTTGAAGATTCCTCGTGTAGGTGGGATTCACGAGGCGTTGAAGATTGCCACATTTTGCCAAGAAAATGATTTATTGGTTTGGTTAGGTGGTATGTTTGAGTCTGGTGTTGGTCGCGCATTGAATTTGCAATTTGCGTCACAGCCTACCTTTTCCTTTCCAGGTGATATTTCAGCAACGGAACGCTATTTTTATGAAGATATCATCACGGAACCTTTTATTTTAGAGCAAGGGACAATGACCGTGCCTCAGGGACTTGGTATTGGTGTTACACTTTCCCAGACGAATTTGCTAAAATACAGTCAGTATCAAAAAATCATGTAATGATAACAAAATTGCGCCTATGACTATGCAGAGAAGCATAATCTAGGCGCAATTTTTTATTTTTCTAATTGACTCGCTGCGGCTTCATCCAAGAGAACCGTTAAATTTGGATGGAGTTGAAGAATAGAGGCAGGATACGTTTCTGTGACAGGTCCTTGGAGCACTTGTTTGACCATCTGAGCTTTTTGTTCACCATTTACAATTAGGACAAGATGCTTAACTTTCATGATGCTGGCTGGCCCCATCGTAACAAAGGTCATGCCTGGCTGCATCATTTCAGGAACAAACCAAGGCTCTGAACCAGTGACGGTCACTTGATAGGTTTCGTTTTTAAAATGAGTGGTAGTGGGCATGTTCCCACAAAAATGACCATCTGCTCCTAAGCCAATTAACATCAAATCTAAGCCGCCTGCGTCAGCAATCCGTTGTTCTTGTTGTTGAAAGTTTTCAACAGTTAATGGATGGATGTTTTGCTCGGATATTTCCGCAGGTGTCAAATACAGCGTTCGCAAATCTGTCAGAGTAATGCCTTCCTTTTGATGAGGAACGGGGATTTCATCAAAGTTATAATAATGAACATTATCAAAGTCAGATGAATTTTTCACAATCGAGGCTAATTTTTGGTAAACAAGTGCTGGCGTTTTACCAGCGGTAATTGATAAATTCACTCGTTTATCTTGGCTCATCGTGCTTAGAAGTAACATTTTTGCCCATTCGCTCATCGTGTCGAAATCTTGTTTAATTAAAATTTTCATACTTGCTCACTCCATTCTTTGAATAAGCTAAGTATAATTTGTGGGAACCATCCCATGTCAAGCTCTTCACAAAAAGGATTTAATTAACGGTATGCAAAAGAAAGAGGAGCAGCCGTCAAAACGACGACTACCCCTCTTTTTAAAGCTTAAGATAACCTACAACGAGTTAACTTTTTAGCTTTCTGCTCCACTTGCTCCAACGCTGGTCTAAACGTTCTTTTGACCAACACTGTTTAACAAAGAATTTTATTTTATTGTTCTTTTAACCATTTTTCTAGTTGTAAACGTTGCACTTTCATAGTAGCTGTGTGAGGGATTTCGTCAAAAGCCATAATGATAGGTTCGTTTAAATGTGGTAAATCGGCTACTTGTGTCCACCAAGCGTCCCAATCCATTTCTTCCCCAGGGACAACCGCTAAAATTGGCTGAGGTTCATTTTCTTTGCCACGGACAATAATCACTTCTTCTAAGAAATCTAATGCATCCAATAAATGATCTTCAATAGCTAAATTACTGTCGATGTTTTCAATTAGATCTACTTGGCGATCTTTCAAGAATAAGTGGCCGCGTTCATCTAACATTCCGTAATCGCCGCTGTCCCACCATTCGCCGTAGACATTTTCTGCAAAGCGGGCATCTTCTTTGTAATATGTTAAGGCCCGTCCTTTTGATAAGAATTGGATATGGCCGTCCGTCATCGCAGGTAAAACTTGTCCTTTTTCATCAGTAATTCGAGCTTGTGTTAAATCCTCTAAACCAACACCCATGTCACGAGCATCTGAATCTTTTAGGGAGTCTAAAGTATGCGCTCGTAAGATCATTGGCCCGCATTCACTTTGTCCATAAACTTGTAGGAAAATTGGTTCATTGGCAGCAGATGCTTTTAAGAAAGCCACCATTGTAGCGTTGTTAATTGCATCAAAAGTAGAATGATAATAATGGACACTAGCGAAAGCTTCAGGTTTTTCTTTGGTCAAACGAACCCATTGAACGAAGTTATTGGGGTGTGTTTCTACAGCGATTGGTTGATAGGTGCTGAACATTTCAGCGACTTTTTCGCTCGAAGCATTTGCTAAAGGCATCATAGGGAAGCCCATGGCCATTAAAGAAGACACGCCAATGTTAAAACGAGAATGAACTGGCGAAATATGAAAGCCAACTAATTTCTTTTCAGCAATTTTTGTAAAAATGGTTTTTTGCCATTTTGTACGCCAACCCATAGAGTGATTGGAATGACAGATAAGTTTAGGAATACCTGTTGTTCCAGAGGTGTGGGTCATGTAGGCAATTTCGTCTTTAGTCAGTTCGTCTTGAGGAACTTCCGTGGCATCAGCTTCTAAAAGAGAAGCAACCGAAAGTTTTTTATTGGCAGAGCTGTTACGAACAGCTTGAACTTTTTCAGCAGTCACATCATCAAATAAAATATAAGGATCTTCTAAACGATCAACGAATACTTCAATTGTTTCAAAAGGTAAATGGTATGAAACCATTACAGGAACGGCTGCTAGATATGAGGCTGCAACAGCTAGTAAATACGTGTCGAATTTAGGACTTTTATAAATAATAATTTTGTCGCCTTTTTTTACACCTAAAGCGGCTAATTGATATGCCCGTTTCAAAATTTCTTGATGGCTTTCACCATAAGTTGTTTCTAAGCCAAGTGCAGGAAAAGCAGGCAAAGATTCATCAAAAATAATTGGAACAGTTGGTGTTTTTTCTGCGGCTTCTTGATAGTTTGTGTAGAGGTTTAATGGTTGATAATCAAGTAAGTGTGTCAAGGGAAAGTCTCCTTTGTAAAATAGTTTGTGTACAAATGTACAAGTTCACTTTATCCTATCATAGAATGGGTTCTTTTTCTACGTCAAAAATACAACGTTAAATGTTATTTTTTATTATTCACAAGCACAACGTTTGCTGTATCTGACAAAGTTTCCTACAATAATTATGTAAGTAACAAGTTCTCAGAAGTGTAAAACTTTACAAAGGAGAGGAATTTACATGAAAAAAATCTATGAAACAACTATCATTAATACGGGTGGACGTGCAGGAGAAGTTCACTCACCGGATAAATCATTTTCTTATGCGGTTGCTTCGCCAGGTGTCAAGAAAGAAAATACAACAAATCCAGAA
This sequence comes from Enterococcus sp. DIV0236, assembly GCF_050558525.1. Taxonomy (NCBI): domain Bacteria; kingdom Bacillati; phylum Bacillota; class Bacilli; order Lactobacillales; family Enterococcaceae; genus Enterococcus; species Enterococcus sp. DIV0236. The sequence goes on from NZ_CP187891.1 coordinate 352,425, forward strand.
CAATTATTCGCAGCGGCTTACAGTGCTTGCTTTAACGGTGCATTAGAATTAGTGATGGATCAAGAAAAAGTCGAAGGTAAAAGTACAGTAACTGCACGTGTTTCCTTATTCCAAGGAGAAGATGGATTTAGCGTTGGTGCTGAATTAGAAGTTCATATTGATGGGGTAGATCAAGCTAAAGCAGAAGAACTTGTTAAAAAAGCCCACGAAATTTGCCCATATTCTAAAGCAACAAGAAATAATATAGATGTTAAATTAACAGTGATTTAATTAAAAAAGAAGCGCTTTGTCTATACGACAAAGCGCTTCTTTTTTAGATAACACTCCACAAATTATACATATTTAACAAAATAACTAAAAAAACAACTAAACTATAAATTTGGGCGACCCGTTGTTGGGATAATTTTTTACTGAAAAGACCGCCGACATAACCACCGAATAAAGCGGCAGGAATAATAGCCCAAAGCATTGTCAAATCAAAAACCGCAAACCCTGTGGTCAAGCCGATATTGCCAAGTTTGGCGAGTTGGGAGAAAAAAATAGTAATGATGGAATAGACAGTTGCTGATTTGATATCCATTCCAAAAAAGAGAATAAGGCAAGCTACATTAATGGGACCGCCACCGATGCCTAAAAAGGTTGACAGAATCCCTAAGCCTAATCCAACAATCAGAAAAATGCTCAATCCGTTGAGGTGTAAGTGCCAGTTGGAAAATTGATTGTAGAGAAGAACCAAAACCAAGGTCAGCAACATGATGATATATTGGATTAGTTGTACTTTTTCTTCATTTGGCGCTAGTGCAATCGCCTGATTAAGAAGTAAATCACCTAACATGCCGCCGACTAAGGAACCAAACGAAATACTCGCGGCTTTTTTCCATTCAATTTGGACACCATTTTGATACTGTTTATAAGTCGAAGAAATGGACATGACAAAAACAGCGACACTTGAATAGAACGCAATACTATTTAACGAATGGAACCCAAGAAAATCCAAAACAGGCTTAATAATGACGCCTCCACCCATCCCAGAGAGCGCCCCAACTGTATTGGATAGAAAAATAGTTATGAAATAAATCAGCAAAACCCGCACATAATCACTCCTAAACCGTTTTCTTTTAGTATAGCACAAAAATTATATAAGAAATGTAATTTCATTTAAAAATATTTTTAAAAAGAACTTGAAATGATATTTCTTTAATGGTATTCTACAAATACAAAAAAGAAAACGCATTCAAGGAGGATGAGAAAGCATGACAGTATCGATTGGTATTATTTTGATTTTATGTCTTTACACAGTTGTTGGTGTACTTGACCAAATTTCTATTCAGATTGGTCCATATACACCATTGTTTGCTGCAACGTTTACTGGCCTAGTCTTAGGAGATGTTCAAACAGGTTTGATGATTGGGGCAACGCTTCAATTGATGACATTAGGCGTAGCGACTTATGGAGGAGCAACAGTCCCAGACTTTCTTTCGGGGGCCATTATGGGAACGGCTTATGCAATCATTTCAGGGAAAGGGGCAGAGTATGGTATCGGAGTTGCGGTTCCGATTGGGTTATTATTAACACAACTAGATATTTTAGGCAGAATGGCTAATACGTTTTTTCAACACAAAGCAGATCGTTATGCGGAAGAAGGCAATTATAAAGGGGTCGAGCGTTGCAATGTTTTAGGAATTTTTCCTTGGACGATTTCTCGTGTCATCCCAGTTTTTATTGGCCTAGCTTTTGGTGAACAAGTTGTAAACGCTATCAATGATTGGATTCCTATTTGGGTGATGAATGGGTTAAAAGCAGCAGGCGCTATTTTACCAGCGATGGGGATTGCTATTTTAATGCGTTACTTACCAATTAAAACATACTGGCCCTATTTTATTATTGGGTTCGTGTTACTTGCTTATGGGGCCCAATTCTTCTCAGTTTTAGGTGTCGCACTGGTTGGCTTGGCTTTAGCAGCGATTTATGTGATGAATCATAACAAAGGCGGCGCAGCTACAACAAGTGGCACGGTTATTTACGAAGATGATGAGGAGGTTGAGATTGATGACTAACAAATTAACAAAAAAGGATATTAATAAAGTTTACGTCCGTAATCTTTTTGGCTATCAGTGGGGCTGGAACTATGAAAAAATGCAAGGACTTGGTTACGCTTGGGTGATGATGCCTGCATTAAAGCGACTATACAGTGAAGATCCAGTAGCTATGAAGAAAGCCTTGAAGACACATCTTGGCTTTATGAATACAACGCCAGCCATGTCGCACTTAATTGTCGGAGCTGATATGGCTTTGGAAGAAGAAGTCGGCATTGAAGATGAAACGGCCATTACTGGTTTGAAAACAGGTCTAATGGGTCCGTTTGCTGGTGTTGGTGATACCATTTTTATCGCGATTTATCGTGCGATTGTTTTTTCGATTGCAGCTTACATGGCGCAAGGGGGCCAGGTTGTTGGGTTACTGATCCCGTTAATTGCCGGAGCAGTGGTCCTATGGGTTCGCTATAAATTCACTTGGATTGGTTACCATCAAGGGAAAAAAATTGCGACAGAATTTGCGGATAAAATGAAATTGTTTACGCAAGGTGCAGCTATTTTAGGGTTAACGGTGGTCGGCGGTTTGATTCCTTCGGTAATTACTTACAAATTAGATTTAACTTATAAAATGGGAGATGTAACATTATCTGTTCAAGAAATGTTGGATAAAATTTTACCCGCATTAATTCCTTTAGGGATTGTTCTTTTATCCTATTGGTTACTAGGGAAAAAGAAAATGAATTCAACACGGCTAATCTTTGTTTTAATTTTAATTGGCATGGTTTTAGGCAATTTACAACCAATGTTGGCTTGGGTTGGCGGTTTATTTTAAAAAAATAGTATATAATAGGAGAGATTTATTATGACAATTGTACATGCAAGAGTAGATGAGCGTTTAATTCACGGACAAGTTGCAACTGTTTGGACGAATACGGTTGGCGCACAAAGAATCATGGTAGTAAATGATGCCGCTGTCAAAGATCAATTACAAATTGGTGCCTTAAAAATGGCTAAGCCTGCAGGAGTTAAATTATCCATTTTATCAAAACGTAAAGCGATTGAAAAAATTTTAGCAGGCAATTATGATGAAGAAAAAGTCTTTTTAATTACGAAAGACATTGCAGACATGGCGGCTTTAATTGATGGCGGTGTCCCATTACAGAGCTTCAATGTCGGCAATATTTCTCAAAAAGAAGGCAGTCGAGCAATTAAAAAATCTGTTGCATTAACCGATGAAGATATTCAAACCGTTCGTCGTTTAACAGATAATGGGGTGACTATTACCGCACAGATGATCCCTTCTGAACCAAACGAAGCAATTTTAACTTTCATAAAATAGAAATGGAGATGAGAAGATGGAGCCAATCCGTTCAATCAGACAAAAATATAAGGACTTTTCCAAAGTAAATAAGAGAATCGCAGACTATATACTGAAGGATCCGACCCGTCTTCTCTCATTAACAGCAAACGAAATTGCTAGCAATAGCGAAACTTCTCCAGCGTCAGTTACCCGTTTTTCTAAACAATTAGGGTTTGACAGCTGGGAAGAGTTAAAACTATCCATTGCAGCGGTACAAGCTGCCAGTAACGGTAAAAAAGATATTGATCCAATTGTAGCGGCGGATGATTCGGTGGATACTATTTGTATGAAAGTGGAATCTTTATTAAATGCTACGATTGAGGATTTATTTTATACAGTGGATAAACAAGCCTTGGAACGAGCAATCGCGCATGTTAAAAAAGCGGAAAAAATTCATTTGGTTGGAATTGGTGCCTCTTCTTTAACGACTTATAATCTTTATCACAAGTTTAACCGCGCTGGTCGCCAAGCGATTTTTAATTATGATAGTCACATGATGTTGGAGTTTTTAAATTATGCAACGGCACAAGACATTTTGATCACGGTCTCCTATAGTGGTTTGACAAAAGAAGCCTTAATCGCCTGTGAAATTGCCAAAAATAGAGGTGCAACGGTTATTTTTATTACCAGTAACGATGGAGAAAACGTGCGATCATTGAGCGATGAAGTTCTTTTAGTCCCCAATAATGAGCACCTCATCCGAGTTGGGGCTATTTCATCGATTGCTTCGTCAATGGCAATTGGCGATGTTCTGTATTTAGGTTCAATTCAAGATGATTTAGACACAGAAATTGAACGCAATATGATTGAAACGAGTCAACTTGTCAGCCGTCTAAAAGAGAAGTAGGGGTGTGCAAGCAAATGAACTTAGAAGGATTAACGACAGAAGCCAGAAATGAAGCGACTAAAAAGATTGACCAAGTGTCAACATTAGAGATGGTGACTTTAATAAATCAAGAAGACCAAAAGGTAGCACAAGCAATTGAAAAGGTGCTTCCGCAGATCGCTGCAGCAATTGATGCAGCGGCAGAACGATTTAAAAAAGGGGGCCGTTTAATCTATTGTGGTGCAGGAACGTCTGGACGTTTAGGTGCTTTGGATGCGATTGAATTAACGCCCACATATAGTGTGTCGCCAGAACGCGCATTTGGTATTTTAGCTGGTGGTGAAAAAGCAATGTATCAAGCAATTGAAGGCGCTGAAGACTCGAAAGAATTAGCTATCGAAGATTTAACGCAACATCAATTGACCGCCCGAGATGTCGTAATTGCGATTGCTGCTAGTGGTCGGACACCATATGCTGTTTCCGCAATTGAATACGGAAAAAAAGTGGGCGCTCTAACCATTTCAGTTACCTGTAATAATCAAAGTCCGATGAATCAATTGGCGGAAATTGGGATTGCGCCAATTGTCGGACCGGAAGTCATTACAGGGTCAACTAGAATGAAAGCGGGTTCAGCACAGAAAATGGTGTTAAATATGTTTTCAACAGGAATTATGGTTAAAGTAGGGAATATCTATCAAAATTTGATGGTCAATGTACAACCAACGAACGAAAAATTAATTCAACGTGCCACGAATATCATTAAAGAAGCAGCAGAAATCGAGGAATCGCAAGCCAAAGAATACTTGGAGGCAGCACAGCTAGAAGTGGCACCAGCCATTGTAATGGCAAAAGCCCACGTTGATTTTCAAAAAGCCAAACAACTATTAGCAGAACATGATGGACGGATTTCAGAAGTTTTAGCATAGAAGTGGTGAACAATGAATCAAATCGCAATTCAAGAAACAATTCAGAGACTGATTAATCAGCAAGTCGTTCCGGGTGTCGCTTGGGGGACGATCACAGAAGATAGCTTATCAGAACAGTATACGGGCTTTTTAGGTAATACTGGTCCATTTGCAAGACAAAAGGTTTCATCAGCTAGCCTGTATGATTTAGCGTCCTTAACGAAAGTTATTGGGACAACAAATCGAATGTTACAATTAATCGATACAAATCAGCTTACTTTTTCAACCACTGTGGGGGAAATCCTACCTGATTATCAAGGACTATCTTGTTCGATTGGGGAGCTTCTACTGCATCAGAGCGGACTGCCAGCTGATGTTGTCGATAAGAAAAATGTCACAAAAAAAAGCTTGCAAGAAATCATTTTAACGCATTCGTTATCTGAACGAGGGAAAACCACTTATTCTGATTTAGGGTATTACTTATTGGGAGAAATTATTCAAGTATTGGATCGCTGCTCATTAGAAGAGAGCTTTCAAACATACTTATTTCAACCAATGAACCTACAGCATACAAGTTTTACGGTCAGCGATTTTGCCCAGGCAGTGCCCACAGAGATTACAAAACAACGCGGCGTTATTCAGGGAGTGGTCCACGATTCGAAAGCCTATCAACTAAAAGCGCCAATTGGCAGTGCAGGTTTATTTGCAACTTTACCAGATTTACTCACTTTTGTTCAGTGTTTTATGAACAATCGCTACCCGTCTGGCAAACCATTATTTTCTGAAAAAATGTTCGATGCTCTCTGGTCTATGAACCAAGGGGGACGTACATTTGGTTGGGAAGTGAAAAAGACGCAAGCAGGGGCAGGCTATTTGTATCATACTGGCTTTACTGGAACGGCGATTGGTATGAAAAAAGAGACCAAAGAAGCCCTAATTTTGCTGACGAATCGGATTCATCCCACTCGTGAAGAACGTGGCTTTCTGAAAGCACGAACAAAAATTTATCAGCAGTATTTTTAGGAGGATATGATGAAACCAAAATTAATTTTAATGAGCCATGGACGGATGGCAGAAGAAACCTTAGCTTCTACTCAAATGATTGTCGGGGAATTAGCAGATGCTGCGATTGTGTCAATGACCGCAGAAGATGGCTTGAGCGGCACGCAAGCAAAACTGGCAGCAATCTTAAAAGAAGCTGGCAATGTCCCGACGCTTGTATTAGCTGATTTAAAAGGAGGAACACCTTGTAATGTGGCTATGATGGCCATGGGCACTTATCCGCAATTGCGAGTAGTCGCTGGACTTAATTTAGCAATGGCAATTGAAGCAGCCGTCTCACCTGTGGAAAATGTGGATGAATTAGCTGCATATTTAACGCAAATTGGCCAATCTGCGGTGACCACGATTGACTTACCTGAATTAACAGATGAAGAAGAATTTGAAGAATAGAAAGAGGTCGGGACGGAACCGTTTAGCTCCGAGAAATAAGAAGGAATTTCCGAAAATTGCTTTTTAATTTTTGGAGAATTTCGGCTTATTTCCGAAGGAGTTGGTTCTGTTCCCGCCGTTTATCAGGTTTTGAGCCTGGAACAAAAATCCAAAGTGATTTTTGTTCCAGGCTCTTTTTTTAAGAACCAGGGATATTCCGTGGTTCGTTTTTGGTTGTGACAAAGAAAAAGAACAGACTTAGTAAAATAACTAGGATGCCATCGTTAAACATCGGATTTACGAAGTTTAAAATAGCACTTAAGATAACTGGCACGGTAGCACAATACGTAATAATTTTTAAACAATCAATCAAACGTAAAGAATAAAAACGTAATTTTGAATAGAGAGATGCACCGATAGCGGCAATCAGTAAGTCTAAAACTAAACCGATTAGAACAGGGTAGATAGCCACTAAAAAGACAATGAGTTTTGTCCACCAGGGGATCGCTGCCTCACTTAGCGCAGTCTTGATACTCTGAGCGTTAACGCCATCTAAGGTTCCTTTACTATAGGGGAAGATAAATTGGTCGGTGCCTAGAATTGATTCAGTTGCGCCTGAATTTGGTAAGGCGACTACAAATTCATCTTGTAAAAAAGCCAAACCAAACGCATTACCAATTAAATCCTTTTGGACATCAGCGGCTGTACGTTTTCCATCTGGATCAAACGTAAAAATAATCGAGTCGGTTTGATAAATAAAGCCAGATTCTTTGGCCTTTGTTTGCAACGTGCCATTTTCAATAGAAAAGTCAGGCAACTTTTCTGCAATTTTTTGGCCATCTTGTTGCACCTCTTGTAGCACAGAAAAGACTTGTTTGGTAATAGGTAGTGCTAAAATAGCACTTAAAAAAACAGCATAGAGAATTACTTTCCAAAACGCCATTTTTTTCGCATGCCGTAATTCTGAAACTGAAAAAAAGGCCTGCTTAAATAATTGCAATGTATTCATTTATTTACTCCTCACATCGTTCTTCTACAGGTCATTCTAGCGAATTTATGAGGGAAACACAAGGTAATCTCCCTCTTTTGTAAAACTTTTCTTTTGGCAAGCAAACTATTTTGTAGAAAGCGGTTCACTCTGTTATCATAATAGTTGTATGAAAGACGTATGTTACATACTAAAAAATAGGGGGATTTAAAAAATGACTTATACATTACCAGAATTACCATATGCTTATGATGCATTAGAACCTTACATTGACGTGGAAACAATGCACTTACACCATGATAAACACCACAACACTTATGTGACTAACTTAAACGCAGCGATTGAAAAACATCCAGAATTAGGCGAAAAATCTGTAGAAGACCTAATTTCAGATATGAATGCTATTCCTGAAGATATCCGCACAGCCGTTCGTAACAATGGTGGCGGTCACGCAAACCATACATTCTTCTGGGAAATTATGGCACCAAATGCTGGTGGTCAACCAACTGGCGCTATTAAAGAAGCAATCGATGAAACATTTGGTAACTTTGATGAAATGAAAGCTGCTTTCAAAACAGCTGCAACTGGCCGCTTTGGTTCAGGTTGGGCTTGGTTAGTTGTGAATAACGGTAAATTAGAAATCACTTCAACACCAAACCAAGATTCACCATTAATGGATGGCCAAACACCTGTTTTAGGTCTTGACGTTTGGGAACATGCGTATTACTTAAAATATAAAAACGTTCGTCCAGATTACATTGAAGCATTCTGGAACGTTGTTAACTGGGATAAAGTAAACGAACTTTTTGCAGCAGCAAAATAAGTTTGCCAATTGTGAAGGAAAGAGTCAAATGACGGCTGTCATTTGACTCTTTCCTTTTACAAATCCAGGGTCGAAATAGTTGTTCGTTTATGGCATACTAAAGTAAGTAGGGAAAGATAACGGATACATAAAGAAGGAGCTAAAAAAATGAATGTTATGATGCAAAAAGTACACGGGTCAGAAAATGATTTCTTTTTATTGGATGAAACACAGTTTGAGCGTTCTTTAACCGCTGAGGAAATTGAGCAATTGCGCATCCAGTTATGTTCGCGGGAAACAGGATTATTGGCGGGAGCAGATGGGTTACTTTTGGTAGGAGAAGGGACTCACGGCACGTCCAATGCTAGAATGCGAGTGATTAACAGCGATGGTAGTGAAGCAAGCATGTGCGGGAACGGCTTGCGTACGGTTGCCCGTTATTTATCTGAAAAAAACCAAGAAAAATCATTTACAGTTGAAACAATGTTTGCAGATTTGAAAGTACGTCAAGCCCCCAATTTAGCTGAAGAAGTAGCGACTTACCAAGTGGAAATTTCACCAGTAAGTTTTGAAGCAGTCACTATCCCAATGCATTTAGGGGTCCAAACATTAATTGATGAAATCGTACCAGCCTTATCTAACACCATTCGCTTTACAGCGGTAGCAGTGCCTAATCCGCACCTTGTAGCATTTGTGGATCACGAAACCTTAAATGGTCCAGAATTTGAACGAATCGCTACCTATGTAAATAATGAAAATCCATATTTTCCAGAAGGGATAAATGTGAGTTTTGTTGAAATTCTTGGCAAAAATCAACTATTTGTTCGAACGTATGAACGTGGTGTAGGTTTTACAAGTGCTTGTGGGACAGCTATGTGCGCAAGTAGTTTACTTTATACGTTATTGAAAGATGGTGTTTTTTATGAAGAAATAACCGTCAAAAATGCTGGAGGTATGGTGAAAACAGTCGTCCACGAAACGTCTGATGGCAGTTATTGGATGGAATTAATTGGGAATGCCACGATTACGCATTTGATTGAAGGATCACTGACTGATTTACTAAATGGTGCATTTGAGAAAATAACTATCACTGAAACGAATGAACAGAAACATTATCAAGAATTTCTGCAAACACTTTCTCAAAAATAACAATTGTTCCTTGATAAAGCGCTCTTTTATTTTACAATTGTGTTAAGTTCTTGTTCCAAAAAATAAAAAATATTGCTTGAATAAGCAAACTATGAGAAAATAAAGGGCATGAATTAAGAATTATTCTTAGATAAACGAGGAAGTGTCTTATGAAACTATGGAAAAAAGTAGTACTGGGCTTCTTGAGCGTCTTGCTAGTGGTAGTAGCTGGGGTATGTGCTTACGGGATTAAGATGTATTCAGATGCCAATTCAACAATTAATGGGATCTATCAATCAGTTAACCGTAAGTCCAATAAAGGAGCCACGGCCAATATTGATGCGCAAGAACCATTCTCTGTTCTTTTAATGGGGATTGACACAGGCGATTTAGGTCGAACAGAACAAGGTCGTTCAGATACTACAATGGTTGTAACCATCAACCCGAAAGAAAACAAGTCCACAATGATCAGTTTGGATAGAGATATTCTAACAGATATTGTTGGAAATGACACACAAGACAAATTGAACCATGCCTATGCATTTGGTGGCGCCGAAATGGCGATTAATACAGTCCAAGAATTACTGGATATTCCCATCCATCACTATGTATCCATCAATATGAAAGGGTTAAAAGACCTGATTGATGCGGTAGGCGGTATTGAAGTAGATAATACGATTGGTGAATTTACGTTGGACGGTATTACTGTTCCAGCAGGTAAAATCAAGTTAGATGGCACGACAGGTTTGGCTTATGCGCGGATGCGTCACGAAGATCCTGAAGGAGATGTGGGTCGTCAACGCCGCCAACGAGAAGTTGTTGAGAAAATTGTGCGCAAAGTCATGAGTTTTGATGGTGTTTCAAAATATCGAAAAATTCTTGATGCTGTTGAAGCCAATGTAAAAACAGACTTAACCTGGGATGACATGATGGACATCCAATCAAAATATTTGTCTGCCTTTAAAACAATTGACTCAGAACAATTACAAGGATACAGTGCAACCATTGATGATATTTATTATCAAGTCCTAGATCCAAATAGCTTATACAAAACACAAACAACGCTTAGAAAACAACTTGGTTTAAAAGAACATGCTTCTGAACGTGAAAAAGATTTAGCCTTTTATAATCAGTTTAGCTATGCTGTTACAGATACTGCACTGATTGGTGAATCTGGTGATTCAAGTGCTAATAGCTCTACTAGTTCGAGTAGCACAGCGGACACCACAGCCGGACAAACAGAATACAACGGCAATACGCAACAAGCAGCAGAAGGAGCCTACGATCCGAATACGTACGTTGACCCAAATGCGTACACAGATCCAAACGCTTATGCTGATCCAAATACGTATGTGGATCCCAACGCACCACAATATTAATCTGTTAAACAAGCTCGAAAACTTCTATTTCTGATGAGAAATAGAAGTTTTTTTCTTTTATTCTAGAAATTTTTTTCAGAAGGTGTTATAATTGGACTATACCAAAATAAACCGTAAGGAGCGTGTCAAAATGCAAATTATCCGTGTAGCAAATGCAGAAGAAGGCGGCAAAAAAGCGTTTGAATTAATTAAAGAAGGTATGAACAATGGTGCGAAAGTTTTAGGCTTAGCAACAGGTAGTACACCAGAAACATTATATAAAGAAATGACTGCAAGTGATGTCGACTTTACAGAAATGACTTCTGTAAACTTAGATGAATATGTTGGTTTAGGTGGCGAAGATGAGCAAAGTTACCGTTATTTCATGAACAAACACTTATTCGACAAAAAACCATTTAAAGAAACATTTGTACCAAATGGTAAAGCAGAAGATTTAGATGCTGCTTCCGCAGAATATGAAAAAATTATCGATGCACATCCAGTAGATATCCAAATCTTAGGTATTGGTCAAAATGGACACATTGGTTTCAACGAACCAGGCACACCTCTAGATAGCTTAACCCATGTCGTTGAGTTGACTGAATCAACAATCAACGCAAACAAACGTTATTTTGACAAAGTAGAAGATGTCCCAACACGTGCTGTTTCTATGGGGATTGGCTCAATCATGAAAGGTAAAAAAATGATTTTAATGGCTTATGGCGAAGCAAAAGCAGAGGCCATTAAAGGAATGATTGACGGACCAGTAACAACAGACATGCCAGCAAGTGCATTACAAAACCATCAAGATGTTGTTGTAATCATTGATGATGCAGCTGCAAGTAAATTATAATCGTTGATGAAAAAGAACTTGAAACATAAGGATTTCCTTATGTTTCAAGTTCTTTTTTTGTTATACTGGAAGTAATAGAAGAAGAGGTGAAAAGGATGTTACAGCTAACAATTCCAGAAATTATTTTACGGTTAGTCCTAGCGATGGTGATGGGTGGCGCAATTGGTTTTGAAAGACAATATAAGAATCGCCCAGCAGGGATGCGCACTCACATTTTAGTTTGTATGGGCGCGGCTATTATTGCGTTAATTCAGTCGCAAATTGCAATCAATGCATTGAAAGATGCGTTAGCTAATCCGGCTTTGACGGGGGTCATTCGTTCAGATCAAGCAAGGTTGATCGCACAAGTTGTAAGTGGAATCGGCTTTTTAGGTGCTGGAACCATCATTGTAACGAAACAAAGTGTCACCGGATTGACGACAGCAGCGTCACTATGGACCGTTGCTGGTTTAGGGATCGCGGTGGGCATGGGCTACTATACGATTGCCTTAACAAGTTTTATCGGTGTATTATTTGCCTTAACCATTGTCAAACGAATTATTCACGTACCAACAATCAAAAAATTAGAAATTCGCTATCAACATAAACAAGAAACCAAAGAATTTATTAATCAGTATTTTGAAGAAAAACATATTGAAATTTATGATGTGAATTTCAATGTTTCTTGGGTGGATGATACAAAAATCTATACGAATATCTATACTATTGATTTACCTAAAGGCCTAACGTATGCCGATGTTATCGAAGATCTATCTGTTTCAAATAATGTAACAAAATTACGATTGATTAATGTATAGAAATTAAAAAATATCTCATGAAATGAATGCTTTTAGCGTTTGGTTTTATAGGGATAATGAAAATAGAGAGGGATGTAGGATGAAAAATAATCAAGAAAAAGCTAATGAGAAAATGAATATCTCTAATTCTTCTTTTGATAAAATGAATACAAAAGTAGATCCTTCGCAAAATGGTTCACCCCTTCCATTTCAAGTGGGAGATTTTGCTTCTACCAGATTTGAAAAAGGAGAAGAAAAATCTAGCCGAGAAATACTCCAATTTTATTTGGTGGGCATTATTTTATCTCTTATTGGGTATCTAGGGTTAATAAAAATTCCCGTATTTAAGAATGTTTTGGAAAATACTATCGGTTCTTTTGTTATTTTAGCCTGCATCATAATTTTTAGCTTTATTTTCTCCAAAATTATCCAGGTTGCTTTTAAAAGAAAAAAGTAATCCATTTTGCATAAGCTAATTGTTATCCTGTTTATCAGGGGCAATGAGAAAAGAAATTACTTATAAGTTAGAGTAGGGTACATAATAAAATGGTTTCATACTCTAATTTATATATATCTTTTACTTAGGGAGGTGAAAAGTATGTTTGGTTGGATTAGTTCTTGGTTCGGTGGCGGCTCATTCGGCGGTGGCGGTGCCTCAGGAAGTTGGTAAAACAAAAAGCTAGAAACGTTAATCGTTTCTAGCTTTTTGCTATTTATCTAAACCGTAAAGATAGTCATCATCTTTCATGGCTTCAACTGTTCCTAGTAAATAGCCATTTCCTACTTGGGAGAAGAAGTCATGGTTGCTAGTTCCTGTCGAAATACCATTCATTACAATCGGGTTCACATCATTGGCTGTATCCGCAAATAAGGGATCCATACCTAAGTTCATTAAAGCTTTGTTGGCGTTGTAACGTAAAAAGGTTTTTACTTCTTCGGTCCAACCTAAGTCATCATATAATTCTTCTGTATAACGTTCTTCGTTTTCGTACAATTCGTAAAGTAAATTATACATCCAGTCTTTTAGTTTATCTTGCTCATCTTCTGGTAATTCATTAAATCCTAATTGGAATTTATAGCCAATATACGTGCCGTGCACTGATTCATCACGGATAATCAATTTAATAATTTCAGCGACGTTCGCTAGTTTATTGTTTCCTAAATAGTAAAGAGGAGTGTAAAACCCAGAATAGAATAAAAACGTTTCTAAAAATACACTAGCAATTTTTTTCTCTAACGGAGTACCGTTTTTATAAATTTCGTTAATCCGTTCTGCTTTATATTGCAGATGTTTGTTGGTATTTGTCCACTCAAAAATATCATCAATCTCTTTTTTTGTATTTAATGTACTGAAGATAGAAGAATAACTTTTGGCATGGACAGATTCCATGAATTGGATGTTATTTAAGACGGCTTCTTCATGGGGCGTCCGCACATCATTTCTCAGTTGATCCATGCCGCTTTCTGATTGAACAGTATCTAATAAAGTTAAACCGCCGAAAACGTAGCCGACAGTAGTTTTTTCTAAATCGGAAAGAGTCCGCCAATCATCTAAGTCATTGGATAACGGAATCCGTGTATCTAACCAAAATTGTTCGGTTAATTTTTCCCAAGTGGATTTATCAATGACGTCTTCAATGGCGTTCCAGTTAATTGCTTCATAATACGTTGCCATGGTTATTCCTCCTGTATGCTGGGACAGCAGTCTGTTTGACTAGTTGTCTCGTTTCTTCGCTTAAAACGTTCTACAGAGTCCAAATAGGAGCATGCAGCCGTTCTTCTTTGTCCAGTATATCTGAAAATGTCCTGTTTAAAAAGAGAACATTCCTAAAAAATAAGACGCTCAAGCAGAACGCCTTATTTAAGTGCTTTTCATTAAATCACGCAAGACTCACATTGATTGCTGCCAATTTCTTCAGCATCATCTGTAAATGTACGAATATAGTAAATTGATTTAATCCCTTTGTTGAACGCATAATGACGTAAAATGTTTAAGTCACGGGTTGTTTGTTTTGGTGTTTCTTTCCATTCATACAAGCCTTCAGGGATTTCTGAACGCATAAACAAGGTTAAACTCATTCCTTGATCAACGTGTTGTTGCGCTGTTGCGTAGACATCAATCACTTTGCGCATATCCATGTCGTAAGCAGAAGTATAGTAAGGGATTGTATCATTAGCTAAATAAGGCGCTGGATAGTAAATCTTACCAATTTTCTTCTCTTGACGTTCTTCAATCATACGAGTAATTGGATGAATGCTGGCACTAGTATCATTAATATATGAAATTGAACCATTTGGCGCTACGGCTAAACGATTTTGATGATAAAGACCATCTTTTTTCACAGCATCGCGTAACGCAGCCCAATCTTCAGCCGTTGGAATCTGAATGTCTTTGAAAATTTCTTTCACTTTATCAAATTTTGGTGTAAAGTTGCCTTCAATATATTTATCGAAGTAAGCACCAGAAGCATAATCTGATTTTTCAAAATTGTGGAAGACTTGGTTACGTTCTTTCGCAATTTGGTTACTTTCCATTAAAGTCCAGTAATTTAATAACATGAAATAAATGTCTGTAAAGTCTAATGATTCTTCAGAGCCGTATTCCATATGATTTTTAGCGAAGAAGGTGTGTAAGCCCATTGCGCCTAGTCCGATTGTATGGCTTAAACGATTTCCATTTTGGATAGTTGGCACGACATCAATTTCAGAAGCATCTGTTACAAAAGTTAACGCACGCGTCATAGCGCGGACAGATTTTCCAAAGTCAGGACTTTCCATTAAATTAACAATGTTAGTTGAACCTAAGTTACAACTAATATCTGTGCCTAAAACTTCATATTCTTGTTTCCCATTAATAACAGAAGGCGTTTGAACTTGAAGAATTTCAGAACATAAGTTACTCATGATAATCTTGCCATCAATCGGATTGTTTTTGTTAGCTGTATCAATATTGATGATATAAGGATAGCCAGATTCTTGTTGTAATTTAGAAATTTCATTTTCTAAGTCACGGGCTTTAATTTTACGTTTACGTATGTTTGGATTGGCCACTAGGTTATCATATTCTTTGGTAATATCTACATAGGAATAAGGCACACCATATTCACGTTCCACACTATAAGGACTAAATAAATACATATCTTCGTTGTTACGCGTTAATTCGTAAAATTTATCTGGAACAATAACACCAAGAGACAACGTTTTTACACGGATTTTTTCATCAGCGTTTTCTTTTTTAGCAGATAAGAACATTTCAATATCTGGATGGAAGACGTTTAGATAAACCACACCAGCACCTTGACGTTGACCTAGTTGGTTAGAGTAGCTAAAGCTATCTTCAAATAATTTCATAACAGGGACAACACCACTTGCTGCGCCATCATAACCTTTGATTGGTGCGCCCGCTTCACGTAAGTTTGAAAGAGTAATTCCTACGCCACCGCCGATTCGTGATAATTGAAGGGCAGAATTAATTGAACGCCCAATGCTGTTCATATCATCTGTTACTTGAACTAAGAAACAAGAAACCAATTCACCTCGACGTTTACGCCCAGCGTTTAAGAAAGAAGGTGTGGCTGGTTGATACCGTTGATGGATCATTTCATCCGCCAATGTTAAAGCCAACTCTTCATCGCCATCCGCAAAATACAAGGCATTAAAGGCAACACGATCTTCATATGTTTCTAAATACTCTGTTCCGGCGTTGTTCTTTAAAGCGTATTGAGAATAAAATTTATAAGCCGCCATGAAAGACTTGAATTGGAAATGTTGTTCATCTAAGAAAGCATATAATTTTTCAATAAAGTCCATTGAATATTTTTCGATGAATTCAGTTTCAATAAAATCTTCTTTCATTAAAAAGTTGATTTTTTCTTCAGCAGAGCTGAATTTACGTGTATTCGGTTCTACATTTTCTTTAAAGAAGGCTGCGAGTGCTTCTTTATCTTTATTTAAAGGGATTTGACCATCAACAGGACGGTTAATCTCGTTATTCAGTTTGAAATAGCTGACATCTTTAATTTCTTTTAGACTCAATTTCTTCCACTACTTTCTTAAAGGTCTCCACGTCTTCGTCTGTTCCGCTAAACTCAAAGGAGTACAGAAGCGGAACGTGGTAATCGCGGGCAATATCTTTGGCGGTATAGACAAATAATTCAGCAAAATTACGGTTGCCCCCACCAGCTACACCAACTAACAGTTCTTGGTTACTTTTATAATCAAGAAAGTCATTCACTACCTCTGTAATTTCTGCATCATAGGTAGGAATGACAAGAATAAAAGGCTCATTTATTTCAAAAAAAGGATTCGCTGGCTCAAGTTCATAAGCAGGCAAATCCAATTTTTTAATAAAGCGCCTTGTTTGACCGGTGACTGAAAAATAAACAAGTTTCATCTTAGCTAGCCAATTGTTTTAATTGGTCTGGACGGAAGCCAACAACGGTTGTTGCTTCAGATGTGATTACCGGTACGCTTTGGAACCCTTGTTCTTTTAACCAGTCGATAGCATCTGGTTGTGCGTCGATATTGATTTCTTCAAAAGCGATGTTATTTTCACTTAGGAAACGTTTCGCCATTTTACATTGGATACAGTTATTTTTTGAAAAGATTTTTACGTTCATTGAAAGTTCCTCCTCTTTTTTTCTACATAGACTAGTATAAATCTATGTAGAAAAAAGTCAACACTTTAACACTATATATTGTGGTGCGTTTTTCTCATAATACTAGTTTTTGTGTTTTTGAAAGAAAAATGAAAACACGTGAATCCTCGTTTTTGGGAGAAAAAACACATTGGTCAGTGTTTGACAAACAAAAAAATTAAAATTTTGAAAGAGAACATTTAGTGAAAAAACACTAAATATTGTGTTGACATTTGAGTTAGGCACAAGAAGAAAAAATAAGTGGATTTGTTATTGAATGAGTGGAATTTTATAGTAGCTAGTAACATAAAAAACAAGAGCTGACTTTTTTCAAAAATAGTAACCTGAAAAAAGTGTCTCTATATAGAAGGAAAATAGAAGAAAACAGGAGACACATCCAGAAATTCATTGACTTTCCGTGTAAGCAAGCGTATTCTTTTAATTGAGAACGATTCTCATTTTCGTTTGAAACTTTTTCACATGGAGGAAAGTAAATGATTACGTTAGCGCAGGCAGAAGTTGGGAAAGTCTATACAGTCGAAAGCGTCCAAGCAGATGTTCAGACAAAGAAACATCTGAACAATTTAGGTGTCGTTGCAGGCCAAGCAGTTGTCCTTGTCAATTATCAGAATCAAAATGGTATTGTTTTATTACATAATAGTCGAATTGCGCTGACAGATACGATTTTACAAGCGATTCATGTGGAGGAGCGCTCGGCGAATGAGAAAGTTTGGGTCTCCTTGGATACCTTAAAAGTTGGAGAACGCGCTACAATAGTAGGGATCCACGGACAAGGAGCGGTGAAACGTCGGTTGATGGACATGGGCTTAACAAAAGGAACAGTAATTTTTATTCGCAAAGTAGCTCCTTTAGCTGATCCAATTGAAATCAATGTACGTGGCTACGAACTAACGTTACGAAAAAGTGAAGCGGAACTAATCTTGGTTGAAAAGGAGGAAAGCGAATGACTCAGCAAATTGCACTAGCCGGCAACCCTAATAGCGGTAAAACGACAACGTTCAATATGTTAACAGGAGCCAACCAATATGTTGGAAACTGGCCAGGGGTGACTGTGGAACGCAAAGAGGGGGTGGCAAAGAAAGATAAGACACTCATTATTCAAGATTTGCCAGGGATTTACTCTCTTTCTCCTTATACGCCTGAAGAAATTGTGGCACGAGATTATCTTTTGGAGGACCAACCTTCAGTGATTTTGAATATTCTCGATGTGACCAATTTGGAACGGAATCTTTATTTAACAACACAATTAATTGAAACTGGATTACCGGTTGTTTGTGCGTTAAATATGATGGATTTGTTGGAAAAAAACGGCCAAACATTGAATAGTGAAAAGTTAAGTTATGGCTTAGGCGTGCCTGTTGTTGAGATTAGTGCTTTGAAGAATCGTGGGTTGGATCATGCTTTAAAACAAAGTAAGCAGCGAGCGAATGCCATAGAGACAGAGGTTATTTATCCTTCTTATGATAATCGCTTAGAAGCAGCACTTGCTGAAATTGTTGATATTTTAGGGAATACTGTTCCTGAAACGCAACAGCGTTGGTATAGTTTAAAACTTTTTGAACGAGATGTTCGAACCAAAGAGCAATTATTATTGAGTTCTTTTCAAGAAAAAGAAATTGAAGAAGTCATTCAAATTACTGAAAAAATCTTTCAAGATGAAAGTGAAGCGATTATCATTAATGAACGCTATGCCTTTATTGCTCGATTAATTGCTTTGTGTGCGACGAAAAAAACAGAAATGACATTTACTCACAGTGATAAGATTGACCGAGTGGTAACCAATCGGTGGTTGGCGTTGCCAATCTTTGCGTTTGTGATGTGGTTGGTCTATTACTTATCTATTCAAACGGTTGGTACAATGGGGACAGACTGGTTAAATGATGTCTTTTTTGGGGAATGGGTTCCTCAATTTGTGGGAAATTGGTTGGCGCAATGGCAAGTAGCGCCATGGATGCAAAGTTTAATTTTAGATGGGATCATTGCAGGTGTTGGGGCGGTGTTAGGATTTTTACCACAACTGGCCGTCCTGTTTTTATGTTTAGGTTTTTTAGAAGATTGTGGCTATATGGCCCGGATTGCCTTTGTCATGGATCGCTTGTTTCGGAAATTCGGCCTATCTGGTAAGTCGTTTATTCCAATGTTAATTGCGACAGGTTGTGGGGTCCCAGGCGTGATGGCTAGTCGAACGATTGAAAACGAACGCGATCGGCGAATGACTATTATGGTCACGACTTTTATGCCATGTTCGGCGAAGTTGCCAATTATCGCTCTGATTGCAGGTGCATTTTTTCCTAACCAAAGTTGGGTCTCGCCCTCTGCTTATTTCTTAGGGGTTGCTTCCATTGTGTTATCAGGAATTGCTTTAAAAAAGACCAAGCATTTTTCGGGAGATCCAGCACCATTCATTATGGAACTTCCCGCCTATCATTTGCCACAGCTTAGAAGTGTGGTTCGGCATGCCTATGAACGATGTCGCTCATTTGTAAAAAAAGCAGGAACGATTATTTTTGTTTCCAGTATTCTCATTTGGTTCATGTCACATTATTCTGTGACGTTTCAACCCGTTCCAGAAAGTCAAAGTATTCTAGCATTTCTAGGTAAAGGGTTGGCGGTGCTATTTATCCCATTAGGCTGGGGTAATTGGCAAGGGGCAGTTGCCACAATTACAGGATTGATAGCGAAAGAAAATATTATTGGTACCTTAGGCATTTTATTTGGCAATGTGAAAGATGTTTCTGAAAACGGGGTAGAAGTCTGGGGCGCACTGCAACACACCTTTACGCCAGTCGCGGCCTATTCGTTCTTAACTTTTAACTTATTATGTGCACCTTGTTTTGCTGCAATTGGCGCAATTCGTCGTGAAATGGGAGACCTCAAATGGACATTAGGAGCCATTGGTTATCAATGCGGTTTGGCTTATATGGTCAGTTTTGTGATTTATCAATTAGGCCATGTGTTAGTCGAAAAAGGCACACTAACTCTGGGGACTTTTTTAGCGATGGGTGTTGTTTTAGCTGGATTTTATTTCCTTATAAGAAAACCAAAGCCAGGCAAAGAAAGTGTCCAAGCAATCACTTCTTTAGAAAGAGGGTAATAACGGATGGCAACAATTATTTTATCCATTTTAATTTTTGGAACAGCAGGAATCATCACCTATCAACGAATCAAAAAAGGGGAAAGTTGTGAAGATTGTCAAACAGCTTGTCCTGTAAAAAAAGAACAATCTTCACAAGAATAACAACTGAAAAAAATTCCCTCTTGTATAAATAATAGCGGAGTGCTACAATATTGAGGTAGCTGAAAAGCCATTTTATACAACGGGGGCATAGCTCAGTTGGTTAGAGCATCTGACTCTTAATCAGAGGGTCTAGGGTTCGAATCCCTATGCCCCCATTGGGTGCCAAACCCACGAGAACGGTATTCTGTCGGCGTCTTAGGACGTTTCGAAGACGGAGTACGCGTTCTCTTTTTTTACATAAAATGTCGTGTGTCGTGAGAGATACACTAGTTAAATCGGTTAAAGAATGCTACGCTTAGAAGAGCGAGAAAGTACGTTATATAAAAAAAGTTAAAAATTTTTCAGGCTAAAAAAGCGAATTTACCAAAAAGCGCACTTTTTGGTTCCTATGAAACGAAAAAGTACGTACTATACAGCATGTACGGCACGGTATATGATGATATCAGAAAACGTTAAAGGAGCGAATCAAATGATTACATCACTAGCAGATACAGTAACATTAAACAACGGCACTAAAATTCCAGGAATGGGTCTCGGGGTATTCCAAATACCAGATGAAGAGACAGCAAAAGTGGTCGAAGAAGGGATTATCAATGGTTATCGTTTAATCGATACAGCGCAAATCTATGGCAATGAATCTGGCACAGGAGCGGGAATTAAAGCAGGCTTAGCGGCAACTGGTTTGAACCGTGAGGACTTATTTGTTACCTCGAAAGTTTGGAACGCGCATATTTCCTATGATGAAACAATTCAAGCTTTCAATGATAGTTTGGAACGTTTAGGTTTAGATTATTTAGATTTGTATTTAATTCATTGGCCAGGAAATAATTCTTACAAAGAATCATGGCAAGCTTTAGAAACTTTATACGCCGAAGGAAAAGTGAAAGCAATTGGTGTCAGCAACTTCCAAGTTCATCATTTAGAAGATTTACTTTCTTATGCAAAAGTTGTTCCGGTAATTAACCAAGTGGAACTACATCCAAAATTGGATCAAAAAGAAGTGCGTAATTTCTGTGAAAAACATGATATCAAAGTCCAAGCTTGGTCACCATTGATGCAAGGTCAATTATTATCGAACGAAACCATTTTGGCGATTGCTGAGAACCATAATAAATCAGCAGCCCAAGTGATTTTACGTTGGGATATTCAACAAGATATCTTATTAGCCGTGAAATCTGTCCACAAAGAACGGATGATTAGCAATGCAGCGGTCTTTGATTTTGAACTAAGTGCAGATGAAATGGCACAAATTAACCAATTGAATGAATCGTTACGTGTGGGACCAGATCCAGACACGTTTGATTTCTAAAAATTAATTAGGAGGAGATACAATGAGTGAAGCAGTTAAAGGTTTTTCAGTAGTCAACCACGTGGGGATTACAGTCAGTAATTTGGATGAATCAGTGAAGTTTTATGAAGCATTAACAGGAACAAAAATCGCAAATCGTGATGAAATTGGTGGAAAACGGATGGCCCAAACACAAGGGTTAGATGATACATTAATCAAGTATGCCAATGTGCATCTAGAAAACATCAATATTGATTTATTAGAATATGTTAAACCAAAATCAGAAAAAGCTTCTTATTCCAACGAACAAATTAGTGCAATGCATATGTGTTTCGAAGTGGAAGATATTGATGCAGCTGTTGCACGTTTAAGAGCGATTGGCGTAGAACCTGATGGAGAGCCGATTACATTCCAAGAAGAAGATGGCTTGAAGAGCGGTTTTGGTACAGGTGTCGCTTACTTTACCGATCCAGATGGTACAAATTTAGAATTGATTGCTCCTAAAGGTCCATTTACACGAAATTAAGTTAAAAGACTTTCAAACAAACATCAAAAAGAACCCCTCATTCTAGTTACTGGTACTAGAATGAAGGGTTCTTTTTATTTTTTGAGACAGAAGCAGCTAAAGAAAAGATATTCCAAATCCGTAATTGATGGTATACTAAAACATAACAAATAAAGGAGGAAGACAATTGATTCTTAGCGTCTTAACAGTTATTTATTTTATTAATGCAATTATTGCGGGAATTACCATTTTGTTAAAACCTCGAGATGTAGCAGCAATTTGGGCATGGCTACTCGTACTGATTGCTCTACCCGTTTTTGGTTTTTTCTTATATTTATTCTTTGGGCGCGGTTTAACCGACAAAAAGAAATTTTATTTGCAACAAAGTGATTTACGGGAATTAGAGAATTTCCAGAATTTCCAAGAAGAAAGTTTTGAACTTTATAGTCAAAAGATGCCGACGGAGGAGCAACAACAGTTTACAGACTTTTTTTCCTCGTTAAATAGGATGCCTCTGACTAAGAAAAATGATGTTGAAATTTTTACGGATGGTACGGAAAAATTCAATGCGTTGATGGCGGACATAAAAAAAGCTCAGCACTCCATTCATATTGAATATTATGCCTTTGTAACGGATCATATCGGCACCAAAATTTTGAACTTATTAGAAGAAAAGGCGGCTGAAGGGGTTGAAGTGCGGTTGCTTTACGATGCCTTTGGCTCAAAGGGCACCAAGGTTCATCATTTGAATGAATTGAAAAAAAACGGCGGTTTTGTCCAAACATTTATTACTTCTCAAAAAGCACTTTTGAAGTTTCGTTTGAATTATCATGATCACCGGAAAATTGTTGTTATTGACGGAAAAGTAGGCTACATTGGCGGCTTTAATGTTGCCGATCAATATGCCGGAACGACTAAAAAGTTTGGCTATTGGCGGGATACGCATTTACGGATTCAAGGGCCAGCAGCCTCATTACTGCAAATGCGTTTTTTAATGGATTGGAACGTCTCTTCCCCCGAGAAAAATCGTGTGGCGTATCAATTGGATTATTTCTTTAAACTTGAAGCATTGGTGCCAGAGGCAAATACATCCATTCAGATGATTGCCAGTGGTCCTAACAGTGACCGTGAACAAATTAAATTGGCCTTTATTAAATTGATTACTTCTGCCAAGAAAAGAGTCTGGATTCAAACGCCGTATTTAGTTCCTGATGATAGTGTCTTGGCTGCTTTAAAGGTTGCTGCGGCTTCAGGAGTAGATGTTAAAATTATGATTCCAGATAAGCCCGACCATCCGTTTATTTATCGAGCAACACAGTATTACGGCCGCTTATTGATGAAAGAAAATATTGAAATTTTAATTTATAACGGTGGTTTCTTACATGCGAAAACAATGATTATGGATGATGAAGTCTGCACAGTTGGTTCAGCCAATCAAGATATCCGAAGTTACAAATTAAACTTTGAAGCAAATGCTGTGTTATATGATAAAAAAATCATTGATCAATTAGAAGCAATTTTCTTAGAAGATCGAAAAAAATGTACAACAATGACTCCAGAAGTTGTTCGCGACATGTCAAAATGGTTGATTTTTAAACAACAAATTTCACGATTATTTTCACCAATTCTTTAAAACTGTTTTTCACAAAATGACGAACTTCTGATCCGAAGTTCGTCATTTTTCTTCGGGAATTTTATAAAAGTATAGAAAATCACAAAAAAAGTCAAAAAAATTTAAAAGAATATTTTTTAAATTTTTTCGTTATTTTTTTATCTGTAGTTGCTGTTAAAACAAATAAATATTATTTTGAATTCGTTATTTTATTTTTGTGAAAAAGGGACATCTTTTATAAAAGTAAAAAAAATTAAGCAAAGAGTGTTGACAAAAAAAACGAAAAGGAATATGCTACATGTACAAGTTAAATACAAAGCAATGACAGAAAAGCAGTAGAGAAATAACCACTGTTACAGAAAGCTAGTGGCGCTGGAAACTAGTACACGTTATTTATCGAATTACATTCTTGAGCTTCTGCCTACAGGGCACGGGTAACAGCGTTATTTGTTAAGAGGTATATAGTATTTTAAATAAATTAAACTATGTATAAATTTGGGTGGTACCACGAGAAATTCGTCCCTAAGTCGTTTTGACGGCTTAGGGATTTTTTGTATTCTTTTTTTGAATACGTGGCAGACCAAAGAAAATTTCGTGAACCCGTGTATACATAGAAATAAACACGGGATATCGTGTAAAAACAAGTGTGTTAATCGTTTATTTCGTTAAATGAACGATTTCCTATAAAGAGATAATTATAAATATGGAGGGTGATAACATGAATATCATTGACGAGCTAGCATGGCGTGATGCAATCAATCAACAAACAAACGAAGAAGGACTAAGAGAACTTACAGAAAATACGAGCATTTCGCTATATTGCGGTGTCGATCCAACTGGAGATAGCATGCATATTGGACATTTAATTCCTTTTATGATGATGAAACGATTCCAATTAGCAGGTCATCACCCATACATTTTAATTGGTGGCGGAACTGGAACAATTGGTGATCCAAGTGGACGAACAACCGAACGTGTCTTACAAACGATGGAAGCTGTGCAACATAATGTGGACAGTCTTTCAAACCAAATGAAAAAATTATTTGGTAAAGATGCTGAGGTAACAATGGTGAACAACTACGATTGGTTATCAGAACTATCTTTATTAGATTTTTTAAGAGATTACGGGAAAAACTTTAATGTCAACACGATGTTGGCAAAAGACATTGTCGCTAGTCGTTTAGAAAGTGGCATTTCCTTTACAGAATTCACATACCAAATTCTTCAATCAATTGACTTTTACACATTGCATAAAAAACATAATATTCAATTGCAAATTGGTGGCGCTGATCAATGGGGCAATATCACTGCAGGATTAGATTTGATTCGTAAAAAAGAAGGACCAGAAGCCAAAGTATTCGGGTTAACCATTCCTTTAATGCTAAAAGCAGATGGTACAAAATTTGGGAAAACAGCGGGTGGCGCTATCTGGTTAGATCCTAAGAAAACCTCACCATTTGAATTCTACCAATTCTGGTTAAACCAAGATGATCGTGATGTCATCAAATACTTGAAATTCTTTACTTTCTTAGATAAAGAAGAAATCGATGCGTTAGCTGAAAAAGTTGAAAAAGAACCAGGTAAACGTGAAGCACAAAGACGCTTAGCTGAAGAAGTGACACGATTTGTTCACGATGATGCAGCATTAGAAGAAGCGCAAAAAATTTCAGAAGCTCTTTTCTCAGGCAATATTAAAGACTTAACGATTGAGGAAATCGAGCAAGGGTTAGAACATGTGCCAACTGTTGAAATTACCAAAGATGCTAAAAACATCGTAGATTGGTTAGTTGACACAGAAATCGAACCATCAAAACGTCAAGCTCGCGAAGATGTGAGCGGAGGAGCTATAAGTATTAACGGTGACCGAGTTACCGATTTAGATTTTGCAGTCGATCCAACACAACATTTCGATGGAAAATTCGTTGTTGTACGGAAAGGGAAGAAAAATTACTTTTTAGCAAAAGTAATGGATTAGAAATTGATAATAATTTCACGAAGAGAAGACGTGTGATTATTTGATCAAAGTTAAAATTCTATTTCTCCTTACAGGTAGTGGTGAAACCGTTAATACACCTAATAAGAGTGGGATTGTACACACAATCCCACTCTTATTTTTTTATATAATGGTTCTGACAAGACACCTTGTGAAAAAATTATAAAATTAAAGAGCTATGATAACCATTGTTATTTTTCTTCTTTACACTTTAGCCGTTTGGGTGTAAGTTGTGAATGCAAAATCTAATTCATTAAAATTTGTAAGGAGGAATTTTCGTATGAAAAACGAAAAATTAGCAAAAGGCGAAATGAACCTTAATGCACTATTCATTGGGGACAAAGCCGAAAACGGACAATTATATAAAGACTTGTTGATCGACTTAGTAGATGAACATTTAGGATGGCGTCAAAACTACATGCCACAAGACATGCCAGTTATCTCTTCTCAAGAACGCACATCTGAAAGCTACGAAAAAACTGTCAACCATATGAAAGATGTATTGAATGAAATTTCTTCTCGCATGCGTACACATTCAGTTCCATGGCATACAGCAGGTAGATATTGGGGACATATGAACTCAGAAACATTAATGCCTTCTCTATTAGCTTACAACTTTGCAATGCTATGGAACGGGAACAACGTTGCCTATGAATCTTCTCCAGCAACTTCTCAAATGGAAGAAGAAGTAGGACATGAATTTGCTCACTTAATGAGCTACAAAAATGGTTGGGGACACATCGTTGCTGATGGTTCTTTAGCTAACTTAGAAGGCTTATGGTATGCCCGTAACATTAAATCATTACCATTTGCTATGAAAGAAGTAAAACCAGAATTAGTTGCTGGCAAATCAGATTGGGAACTATTGAACATGCCAACAAAAGAAATTATGGACTTATTAGAATCAGCTGAAGATGAAATTGATGAAATCAAAGCTCATTCAGCTCGTTCAGGTAAACATTTACAAGCAATCGGTAAATGGTTAGTTCCACAAACTAAACACTATTCTTGGTTAAAAGCTGCTGATATTATCGGTATCGGTTTAGATCAAGTTATCCCAGTACCAGTTGACCATAACTACCGTATGGATATCAACGAATTAGAAAAAATCGTTCGTGGCTTAGCAGAAGAACAAATTCCAGTGCTAGGTGTTGTCGGTGTAGTTGGTTCTACTGAAGAAGGTGCCGTTGACTCAATCGATAAAATTATTGCTTTACGCGATGAATTAATGAAAGACGGTATTTACTATTATGTACACGTGGATGCTGCTTATGGTGGTTATGGACGTGCCATCTTCTTAGACGAAGACAACAACTTCATCCCTTACGAAGATTTACAAGATGTTCATGAAGAATACGGTGTCTTCAAAGAGAAAAAAGAACACATTTCAAGAGAAGTGTATGATGCATATAAAGCAATCGAATTAGCAGAATCAGTAACAATTGACCCTCATAAAATGGGTTATATCCCTTATTCAGCTGGTGGTATCGTTATCCAAGATATCCGTATGCGCGACGTTATTTCTTACTTCGCAACTTACGTATTTGAAAAAGGTGCCGATATTCCTGCGTTACTAGGTGCTTATATCCTTGAAGGTTCAAAAGCTGGTGCAACAGCTGCTTCTGTATGGGCTGCACATCACGTTTTACCTTTAAACGTTGCAGGTTATGGTAAATTAATTGGTGCTTCAATTGAAGGCTCACATCATTTCTATAACTTCTTGAATGATTTAACATTCAAAGTTGGCGACAAAGAAATCGAAGTCCACACATTAACTCATCCAGACTTCAACATGGTTGACTATGTGTTTAAAGAAAAAGGCAACGATGATTTAGTAGCAATGAACAAATTAAACCATGATGTATATGACTATGCATCATACGTTAAAGGAAATATTTACAACAACGAATTCATTACTTCACATACTGACTTTGCTATTCCAGATTATGGCAACAGCCCATTAAAATTTGTAAACAGCTTAGGATTTAGTGACGAAGAATGGAACCGTGCAGGTAAAGTAACTGTGTTACGTGCTGCTGTAATGACTCCATACATGAACGATAAAGAAGAATTTGATGTTTACGCTCCTAAGATTCAAGCTGCTTTACAAGAAAAATTAGAACAAATTTACGACGTAAAATAATTGAATCTTAAACGGAAAAAAGAAATGGTAACCGAATGAGGGAACGTTCGTCTGATTGATTTATTTAAGAGATAAATCAATCAGATGGCTAACCTCTTAACCAATTCTTTGTCTGGGTAAGAGGCAGTCGAATGACTGTTTTACTCAGCGTATAACAGTCATTCATGCTCCTTATCCAAAATCTTATAAGGAGTGTACAAAATTGGATAAACAACAAGTTAAAAAAATTGAATTAGGTACTTTTATCGGTTTAACAATGGCATTGTGTGCAACTGTACGTAGTATCCCAACACTTGCTGCTGTTGGTTGGACATTAATTTCTTACACAATTTTCGCGGTCTTATTCTTTGCTGGTCCAATCGCATTGATATCTGGTGAATTATCTACGATGCTTCCTCAAGAAGGTGGCCCTCAACTTTGGGTTAAAACTGCCTTAGGTAGCAAATGGGGTTTTGTTGTCGCTTGGTTACTATGGGTGCAAATGTTCCCAGGAATGGTAATGGTTGCTTCTACATTAGGCCCTTTGCTAGGTAATACATTTGGTAATGTTCACTTAGGTGAAAATCATTGGTTCGTATTAGGTTGTATCTTAGTGATTTACTGGATTATTACAATCTTGAACTTGAAATTTGACATGGCGAAAGTTGGCGGAAATATTGGTGTTTGGCTAGGTGTTTACATCCCAGTATTAGTTATGTTTGTTTTAGGTCTTCTTTCAATGATTAAAGTAGGCTTAACACCTGGCGGCTATTTAGGTGCCTTCTCTTGGTCAAAAGTTTTACCAAACTTAGAAAATATGGACACATTTAAATATCTAGCAGGGATTGCGTTTATCTTTGTTGGGATTGAAATGTCTTCTGTTTATATTCCTCGTTTGAAAGATGCAACAAAAAATTATACAAAAGGCGTTTTCATTTCATTAATTGGTTTAGTTTTATTAAACGTTATTAATGCAATGTTTGTTGCTAATATTGTTCCAAATGGCAAAATGGAATTGTCTAACATTACACAACCAATTTTGCTTTATTGTGACGTTTTAGGTTTACCAACAATTATTGGTAATATCTTTAGTTTCATGGTCTTCTTAGGCGTGTTATTACAATTATCTGCTTGGGTTACTGGACCATCAAAAACAATTATTCAAGTTGCTCGTGATGGCTTATTGCCACCAAAATTTGGTTTCCATCGCGAAAATAAATATGGCGTTTCTCGTAACGTTGTGTTAACACAATCTGTGGTTATCTCATTATTCGCTTTACTTTATGGGGTAATGGATGATGTCAACGCTGTATTCTTAACTTTAACAAATGCAACAACAATTATTTATAGTATTGTGTATGTATTGATTGCGATTTCCCTAATTAAATTACGTAAATCTCAACCAGATACACTACGTCCTTACCGAATTGGTAAAAAAGGTAATGGCTTAGCTTATTTAGTGGCAGCAATGTTAATTTTTAGTGTTATCATTGTTATTTTCGCCACATTAGGTACAACAACCGTGACTGATGCAGTCTTAGTTGCATTAATCACTATTGTTATGTTTGTGATTCCGTTAATCATTAATCGCTTTAAAAAAGCAAGTTGGGCAACGGAAGTAAAAGAAGATTTAGGTGAATAAAAAGGCCAGCAATTATTTTGCTGAGTGCCTCTTCATCTGATGACTATAGTAAATTGTCGTTTGGAAACTGAAGCAAGTTCGATTATTGCTTCAGTTTTCGCTTTCCATAAAAGGAGGTTTTCATATGAAATCAACGAAACCCACTGTTTCGTTCGCTGAAAGTTTAGGCATTTTGGTTGCCTTGTTAGCGATTCTCGGGTACTTAATTATTGGTCAAAAATTAACCCCTCACATACCGATTCTTTTTGTATTCATGTTGTTGTTGCTTTATGGCAAATGGAAAGGATTTTCTTGGGATGAGATCCACGAAGGCATTGTGGAAGGGATTAAACCAGGGATCATTCCGATTATTATTTTCTTGTTGATAGGTGTCTTAGTTGCTACTTGGATCTTGTCTGGGACGATTCCAACAATTATGGTCTATGGTTTTAAAATTATCTCAGTGAAGTTCTTCTTACCAACCGTTTTTGTGGTCTGTGCACTAGTTGGTGTGACGGTAGGGAGCTCCTTTACGACTGTTTCAACTATGGGGATTGCCTTTCTAGGTATTGGACATATTCTTGGATTCGACAATGCGATGACAGCTGGTGCAGTTGTTTCAGGTGCCTTTTTAGGGAACAACATTTCACCGTTATCTGATACAACAAACTTAGCTGCTGGAATTGGTGGCGTGAACCTTTTTGAACATATACTAAACATGATGTACACTGTTATTCCGGCGTTTATTATTTCGATTGTCGGCTATATCTTCTTGGGGCATCAATCTGGTTCAGCGGATTTACAATCGGTTGATGCAATGGTCCAAACGTTACATCAAGGATTCTGGATTTCACCGATTACATTGTTGCCAGTAGCGGTTTTATTCTTATTCGCCTGGAAAAAGGTACCGGCTATTCCAACGTTACTAGTCGGCTCTACAGTGGCGGTCATCTTAGCTTTTATAAATGATCATCACCTAAGTTTAGCGAAAGTTTCTACCATCTTAATGAGTGGTTATGTGGCAGATACAGGGGATCAAAGTATTGATACACTTTTATCTCGTGGTGGGATTGAAAGCATGTTAGGTTCTGCTGCGTTGATTATTTTGGCATTAGGTTTGGGCGGTTTGTTGATTAAGTTTAACATCGTGGCTACTTTAATTGATAAAATTAAAGGCTATGTGAATAATCCAGCCAAATTAATCGCTTTAACTGCCTTAAGTTCTGTGGGAATTAACTTACTAGTTGGCGAACAATATTTGTCAATTATTTTACCAGGGGAAACATTTAAATCCTCATTTACTCGTTTAGGTATTGATAAAAAATATTTAACTCGTACTTTGGCAGATGCTGGGGCGGCAGTCAACTCGTTAATTCCTTGGGGAGTTAGTGGTACCTTCATTATGGGAACGTTAAAAGTTGGTGCACTAGAATACTTACCGTATGCCTTTTTCCCATTGCTTTGCCCTATTATCACCGTCATTCTGGGGATATTCTTAAAAAAACAACAAGGGGAAAACAAAAAAGCACCAGGGACTAACGTTGAATTGTGAGTTTTTTCAGATAATTAAACAATTGGTTACGATTGAACCTCAGTGTATCTACTGATTGGTTCAATCGTTTTTTCGTCACAGATTTTTTACAATTCTTCATATAATCTTTGAAGCTCCTTAAAGGCAATTTAATTATTCTAAGTTATGATACAAAGGATCAATCAAATAGGTGGATGAACGTGGTGTTAAACTCATAGAGACTAACAGTAGTTTATTCTTGCTCAATGTTGAGGTGTAGGTTCGAATCCTACCGTCCACTTTTGTTATTTAAACCAACTTAGAACGAAACACAAACAAGTGACGGATACACATGATTAAGGTACAATAAGGGTAGGGAAAACAAGGAGGAATTCTTATGAAAAAGATAGGGCTTATTTCTAGTGCTTTTCTTTTAACCCTTGCTTTAGCAGCATGTGGCGGCGGAAAAAGTACAGAAAATACGGATAGTCGTTCCAGTGCTGCGGAAAGTACCACAGTCGAGAGTACAAAAGCATCTGCTACAAAAGAATCAAGTAGCAAAGCAGCAACAAAATCTAGTGATGCGAAACCGTCAGGAACAACAACAGCTGATTCGAAAGCAACAGCTTCTTCTACGAAGGAAGCGGCAAATAATGGCTCAGCAGAGAAGCAATCACCAGCGAAAAATGCGAATCCAGATGACCAAGCCAACCAAGTGCTTAACCAGCTAGCAAACATGTTTCCTAGTCAAGGCTTACCGCAGGCAATTTTAACGAGTCAAACGAATAACTTTTTAACTGCAGCGACAACTTCACAAGCGGATCAAAACAATTTTCGTGTTTTATATTATGCAGAAAAAGAAGCGATTCCAGTGAATGATGCACGTGTTAATCAGTTAACGCCAATTAGTTCTTTTGAGAAAAAAACATATGGCTCTGATGCCGAAGCAAAAAATGCAGTGAACCAAATCATTGACAATGGCGGTCAACCAGTAGATTTAGGTTACAATATTACTGGGTATAAACAAGGGGCGGCAGGTTCTAGTTACTTATCTTGGCAAGAAGGCAATTGGAGTTTAGTCGTACGGGCCTCAAATATCAATGGTGAATCGCCTGATGATTTAGCAAAAAATGTTGTCAACATTTTGGAACAAGAAACGTTGCCAGCACCGAATACCGTTGGTCAAATCACACTGAACGTGGCAGGAACCACTGACTATAATCGCAACTCAGTAGTTTGGCAAGCCGGTACAGTCGTTTACTCTGTCCATCATTTTGACCCAATTCAAGCAGTGAAGATGGCAACATCAATGTAATTAATAAAAAGAAAGCGTGCGACAATGCCCATTGTCGCACGCTTTCTTTTATTATTTTTGTTCTGTATAACCTTGTGACTCCACCAATTCTTGGCTTTTCTTCATGCTGATTCCCTTAGAAGAATCTCCATCAATCTGGATACCATCCACTTTTTTGGCTTTATCATAATCAAGTTTTTCATAATTAATCGTCAATTTTTCGATGGCTTGTTTGTCCTCATAGGTCAGTTTGTAATCAAGCCCTTTGATGTCCTCATATTGTTTAGAAACGGGTTCCAACGCTGTTTTTGCCTCTTCTTTTGTAATTCCCAATTTGTCATAAGAAACAATGTTTTTAGCCGTTTGCGTTAAGACTTTATCTCCTTGGTACGTATAGGTTAAGGTGGAATCAATCCCATCTTGTGGCGAACCTACAAAGGTTTTTGTCTCTATTTTTGAACCGCAACTTGCAAGAAAGAATACCCCAATAAAAATTAAAAATACGCGTAAAAACTTTTTCATTTCTAGATAACCTCCTTTAGCTGTTTATTCTTTACTGTAACATAACACGGCAAATAATTACTGTTAAGTAGAAAGCTTGTGAGAAGTCCAGCAAATAAAAAACTTGCCTCTTCTCATAAAAATGAAGAGGCAAGTTTTTTATTTAGTAATATCACTTAAATCTGGTTGTGAGTGGGCCAACCGACTGGCAGCCGCAGCCGCAATTGCGCCCACGATATCATCCAAGAATGTGTGGACATGTTCGCCATCATGCGCATTTAACTCTTTTAAAATGCCTGGTTTTACCTTGTCGATATACCCATAGTTCGTAAAACCGATAGATCCATAAACATTTACAATGGAGAGCGCCATAATTTCATCAATGCCATAAAGCCCTTCATCTTCCGTTAAAATTTCTTGTAACGGTGAGAGTAGCTTGTTTTCTTCTGCCAGAATATCCAGTTGGACACCTGTAATAATCGCGTTGTGTACTTCACGCTTTGTTAACACGGCATCAACACTTTCTAAACAAGTATCTAATGTTAAATTGTCAATATAATCTTTTTGTAAAAATAACACAAGTTCAGCTAAATCATTCATTGTTACGCCACGTTCTTGCAATAAACGACGTGCGCTATTTTCTAACGTATCTCCTTGGATTACCATTTTTTGTCCTCCTAATTTCTGCTTTAGTTGAAGTTCTTCTTTCATGGTACCAAAAAGAACGATAAAGGGGAATTAGAATCTATTTTGGTAGAGAATAATTTAGTTGAAGTGTTATTTTTAGTTAAAAATTACTAAGCGTTCGGTTGTAACGATGCCATCACTTGTTTTAATTGTGTCACTGATTTTTGGAAGAGTTCTTTTTCAGCGGCATTCAGATTCAATTCAATAATGTCAGTCACACCTTGATTGCCAACGACTGCAGGAATCCCTGTAAATACATCTTGTTGCCCATATTGCCCATCTAAGTAAGCTGAGACAGGTAAAATAGCTTGTTCATTATTTAAAATGGCTTTAACAATGCGTGCAGTACTCATACCAATCCCATAATAGGTCGCTTGTTTGCGATCGATAATTTCATAAGCTGTATTTTTCACTTTATCAGAAATGATTGGTAAATCGTCACTAGTTAAGCGCTCTGTCGTATCCACAATTTCTAAAATAGGTTTGGTACCAATCATGGTATGAGACCAGACAGCCACTTCAGAATCCCCGTGTTCGCCAATAATATAGCCGTGAACATTGCGTGGATCAATCGCTAAACGTTGAGACAGTTCTTTGCGGAAACGAGTTGTGTCCAAAGTTGTACCAGTTCCAATTACTCTTGAAACAGGTAAACCAGAAGCTTGCCAAGCCACATAAGTCAGTACATCGACAGGATTTGAGGCAATCACTAAAATTCCATCAAAACCAGATTTCATGATATTGTTAACAATTGTTTTCATAATTTCTGCATTGATTGAAACCAAATCTAGACGACTTTGCCCAGGTTTTTGATTAGCACCAGCTGTAATCACGACGATATCGGCATCTTGGCAGTCTTGATAGTCGCCAGCCCAGACGTTTACATTTTCTTGACCCCAAGACACACCATCTAATAAGTCAATTGCTTCGCCTTCAGATTTGGCTTTGTCAATATCAACTAAGATTAATTCATTCGCAATCCCTTGGTTGATCATGGAATAGGCAATACTTGTGCCAACAAAACCAGTACCAATAATTGCGACTTTTTTGTTAAATACTTTCATCGTTCATCTCTTCTTTCTGTAATATTTCTTTCTTAGTGAATTATATCACGAACTTTTTAGGTGTGGTTATACCAATCTGTAATAGTCTTTATTAACAATTTAAATAAGGGAAGCGTGCTTTTTTTGTTATGATAAGAGTAGGAAAATAGAGAAGATAAGGAGGCAAAATGACAACGACAACAGTGTATTATGCAAGCAATAATGAAAAACAGCCGAACCATTTTCAACTAGTTATCGGTAGCTGTAGCTATGAACTTCCAAAAATAGAAATCTACGAAATCCTGGAATGTGTCGCTTCAGCATATGGCTATCAAAAAGAACCATTCATTGAAGAACAAACAGAATGTTTTGTTAAAGGCAACCGTTGTATACATGTTTCCCAACAAGCGACGACGTTGACTTTTGTTGTGAATGATCTGCGTTTAGTAATGGAAAAACAATGCCGGAATCACGAAGAAGTCTTTCAAGAAGTCAATCATATTTTATTGAATATTTTTGAGGAGACCCCTTGTGTTTTTCTCGAAAAGTAGGAAAGAAGGATTAAGATGAAACAGGTGAAAATAACAACTACCTCAGACTTGATTAATGGCGGCTGCAATGCCTGTCCGAATGTGAAGTGTACGAATTATCTTGTTCATGTAGAAGATGAAACAATTGCGTTAGAAACGCTAACCGTTGCAGATTTAGTAACTTTATTAGCACTCAAAGAAGGGTTTCGTCAAAAATTAGTTATGGAAATGTTCGAAGAATATACGATGTTTGAAAGGGAAACTCATCAAGTTGTATTCAAGGAAGAGGAAACGAGAATTCTTTTTCAATCAAAAAAACAGACCATTCAAAGCACTCTTTTGTCTAAAGAACCACAACAAGTGTTCCAAGAAACCCAGCAAATTTTACACCAACTATTTGAGTTAGAACCTTTTGAATTTGAATTGGTAGAGGAAACTGATGAATAAAAAACAGGAAAACGATTTAGCGAAAGCTAAGTCGTTCTCCTGTTTTTTAGGCTTGTCGTTCACGAATTTTTTCAACGATTCGGTTATAAACTTCAGAGAAGGAAGTATTGGCATGGTGATCGGTCTGGACAATGAAAATTTTTCGAGAAGCAAAGGACTGATCAATTGGTTGCCAAGGGATCTCATCGGAAATAGATAATCGAGAAACAATTGATTGCCCAATGTTATTTTTTAGCAATTGTAACAGGACTTCGTTGTTGTTTAATTCGATAATTGGTAAGTTGATGCTGTGTTCGTTGAGATAAAGCTCATTGAAAAAACGTAAGCCAGAGTTCTTTTCTCTTAAGAGCCAAAATTTTGAAGCGGCATCTCCTGCTAGAACTAGTTGATCTTCATAAACAATTTCTTTGTGTAGATTTTTGGTTTCAATGGGTTTTTCAATTAGTCCAATGTGGGCATGATTATTTTGAACCATATCCACGACTTCGTTTGAATTCATCAGTTGAATCGAAAAATTGATGAGTGGAAAAGCGGTAACCAAACTCTCCATAATATCTGGCAGTAAATAAATAGCAACTGTATTTGAAGAGGCTATAATGCAGTCTTCTTTAAAATTCTCTTTTTCTGCAGCTTGCGCAAAAGAAGTAGTTAAGCTTTCAATAATCGAGAGCATTTTTGGATATAAAAAATCAGCTTCTTTGGTTGGAATAACCGATTGTTTTCCATTACGATAGAACAGCTTGATCGAAAAGTGTTGCTCTAATTTCTTGATTTGCAAAGAAACAGTTGGCTGAGAAATATACAATTGTTTGGCCGCCGCACTAAAATTTTTGGTTTCATACACAGCAATAAATGTTTTGATCCATTCGAACATAAAATCGCCTCTTTCTATTTACTATCTTAATAGTTGGTATTGAAAATATTTATTTTACAAATATAAATATTTCATTTAGTATAATAACATACTTTTGATTAATATCAATAATAATAAATAAAGACGGAGTGTGACTACATAATGGTAGAAAGTGCGAAAAAATTCTTGCGGAAAGTCCCGATTCCCATTTGCGGACTAATTTTAGGGATGGTTTCTTTGGGGAATTTACTTTATTCCTTGGGATATGCAACAATTGGGACCATTTATTGTGTACTTGGCAGTCTCTTAATGATTTTAGTTATTTTAAAAATTATTTTTACAATGAAACATGCATTAAGCACCTTAGATGATCCAATTATTGCTTCGGTATCACCAACATTTACAATGGCTTTAATGGTTATCTGTGTTTTCTTAGATCGGATATTTACCAATGCTGCTTGGATTAATGTGTTGTGGATTGGCGCAGTGATTTTACATTTTATTTTAATGATTTATTTTGTAGCGGTGCATATTTTTCCAACAAAAATCGAACTGGAACATATTTATCCAAGCTGGTTTATTACGTTTGTCGGCATTGGCGTTATTCCTAATACTTCTCAATTGTTTATCAATGAGTTGGGAAAAATTGTTTTTTGGGTAGCGTTGTTCTTTTATTTACTCTTGTTACCAATTTTAATCAAGAGAATTACGAAGTCGAAAGAAATGCCTGAATCGACCATTCCTTTATTGACGATTATGACAGCGCCAGGTTCGTTATGTTTAGCTGGCTATATTTCAATGGGTGGTCATTTGTATATGCCATTAGTTGTTTTCTTGCTAATTTTATCTCAATGTATTTATGGGATTGTAGTAGTGAATCTATATAAAATTATGCAAGTGACATTCTATCCAAGTTATGCTGCCTTTACATTCCCATTAGTAATTTCTGCGACAGCATTAGTCAAAGTTAAACCTTTATTTGCAGAAAAGGTAGGCCTAACGAGTCTGTTAAATATTTTGTCTACTTTTGAACTTTTATTAGCTGTGGCTATTGTAAGTTATGTGTTCATTCGATATTGCATTTTTTTATTCCAAAGAGAAAATAACACGAAAAAAGTGGAATTAAATTAAAAAAGAGAGGAAGCAAAGAGGTGAAGAAACTATTAATTACTGGAGGAGCTGGCTTTATTGGTTCTAATTTGGCTAATTTTTATAGTCAACAGTATCAAGTTTTTGTGATTGATGATTTGTCCATGGGGCGAGTGTCAAATTTGCAACAAACTGAGCAGTTGGTTTTTATTAAAGGAAGTGTGACGGATCAGCAATTATTGGACGAAGTACTTTCAAAGCATTCGTTTGAGTACATCTTTCATCTTGCGGCTGTGGCAAGCGTGGCAAGTTCTGTGGCACAGCCTCTAGAGACCCACGAGGTCAATTTTTTAAGTGTATTGAAAATATTGGAATCAATAAAAAAATATCAAAAAGAGCTCAAACGTTTTGTTTTTGCTTCGTCGGCAGCCGTTTACGGTGCAGAGCCAACGTTGCCTAAAAGAGAAACTTCGGTGATTTGCCCTTTGAGTCCCTATGCTATTGATAAGTTTGCTGCTGAACGTTATGTTCTCAATGAATACCATTTACACGGGGTACCCACGAGCGCAGTTCGCTTCTTTAACGTCTATGGTCCCAATCAAAATCCTGCTTCACCCTATTCTGGTGTCCTGTCCATTTTGATGGATCGTTATATCCAGTTAGAACAAGGGCAAGCGAGCCAATTTCAAATATTTGGAGATGGTCAGCAAACACGTGACTTTGTCTACATTGAGGATGTCCTAACTGCATTAGATTTAGTAGCAACCAAAAATGAAGCGTTGGGACACGTTTATAATATGGGTACCGAAGTTGCTATTTCCCTTAATCAATTAATTGAAGAAATGAACCAATTAGTGGGACTTTCTTTGCCAGTTTCTTATCAAAAGGAACGAGATGGCGATATAAAATATTCTCTTTCAGATAGTTCCGCTTTGAAAGGCTTAGGTTTTTCGCCCGTTTATTCAATTCGAGAAGGACTTCAAAAATATCTTAAGTTTACCCATAATACCCAAAATAGATAAAAAAAGACGAGACTTATTTGTTAAGTCTCGCCTTTTTTTGTGCAAATGTTTCGCCCCAATGGCAAAGTGAAGAGAGGGCATCGTAAAGAGCATATCCTTCCGGAGTGAGCGTATATTCCACACGCGGGGGTAGTTCGTTAAAGGATTCTCGATGGACTAAGCCATCTTTTTCCATTTCTCTCAAGCGATCTGTCAGGACGCGCTGAGTGATTCCGTCGAGCGCACGCATCAATTCACCGTTGCGCTTGGTTCCTTGGAATAATTCATCCATTAATGATAATTTCCATTTGCCGTTAATGGTGGAAAGGGCTAAGTTGATACTGGTTTGTTTATCAGTTGTCATAGTTTCTCCTTGTGACACGTAATGGTTACTTTTTTCTTCCTAGGTGAATAAAAAGTGCGTACTTTTTTTCTCCATCATAGTGAGTAATAATAACTATGTCAAGTAAGGCAAGAGGAAGGAAGAAGAAATATGATGTATCAAGATGTTGTTCGCAGCCGCCGCTCAGTTCGGGATTTTATGCCAGATGTTGAGATTCCTAAAGAGGAATTAATGGCCATAATTGAGGAAGCGATGTTCGCGCCAAATAGTACCAATTTAAATTCATGGCGTTTTTTAATTGTCACAGAAAAAGAACAAAAAGAAGCCCTTTACGAAGTTTCGATGCAACAACCAGCAGTTAAAGGGGCAGCGGCGGTGATTATTTTATTAGGTGATTTGACTGCTTATACAGTGGCCAATGCAGATGAAATCAGTGCTAAAGCTGTCGCACAAGGAACGATGACGGAAGAAATTCGTCAAGGAATTAATGAAAATGTTTCTTGGTACTATGATGTTAGCGAAGAACAAAAAAGAGAGTGGCTAATGTTAGACCAAGGCTTAGTTGCGATGCAGCTGATGCTTTCTGCAAAAGATCGAGGCTATGATACTGTGGCGATGTCTGGTTTTGAAACAGAAGCGGTTCGCAAGTTATTTAATATTGAGGATCATTTAGTGAACGGACTGATTATTCCGATTGGCAAAGCTCAAACACCCGGCTTTGAAACAGTCCGACGAGATGTTTCAGAAGTAGTAACTTGGTTAGATTAAAAAGCTAAACAGTTCTGCAATTGCTGTTTATTAGATTTTGAGCGTGGAACAAACATCCAAAGTGATTGTTGTCCCACGTTCGTTTTTTTGTTGATCATCCGCTTTTGAGAATGGCCAGAGAAGACGTTTAGTGAACCAATTTTGAAAGAAAGTGATACACTAGAAGAAAAAGAAGTGGGGCGACCTTATGCGTTATGTCATAATGCAGTCACGAGATATTCGTGAAAATTTAGCAACGGAAGATTATCTATTAAACACTCTCTCTTTTGAAGAGCCCTTAGTGTTGTTTTATATTCAGGAACCCTGTGTTATTTTAGGCCGAAATCAAAATGCTTATGAAGAAATTGACTTAGCTTATGCTAGAGAGAAGGGAATCGTTATTACTCGCCGTTTATCGGGCGGTGGTGCTGTTTATGATGATCTCGGGAATGTCAGCTTTAGTTTTGTTGTTCAGGAAGGACATCAAGCTTTTGGGGATTTTAAAGCGTTCACTAAACCAATTATTGAAGCATTACATAAAATGGGCGCAACGGGGGCCGAGATTAGCGGTCGCAATGATTTATTAATTGATGGGAAAAAATTTTCTGGCAATGCCATGTATACAAAAAAGGGGAAGATGTATACTCATGGTACCTTGATGTATGATGTTGGTTTGGCAGAAGTTCAACGTGTCTTAACTGTTTCTAAGAAAAAAATTGAATCAAAAGGGACAAAATCTGTTCGGGGACGCGTAACCAATTTACGGCCGTACTTAGACGAAAAATATCAACAATTAACCATTGAGGAATTTCGCAATCGTTTACTGATGGAGCTCTTTGATGTCGAATCTCTAACTGAAATTGCGGAGAAAGAATATGTCCTAACCAAAGCAGATCAACAGGAAATTAGGAAATTGGTCGCTGAAGTGTATGGCAATGAAGCTTGGATTTTTGGTGAAGCGCCTAAATTTACGATCAAAAAAGAAGAAAAGTTTAAAGGTGGCATCGTGGATGCACGTTTGACTGTTGAAAAAGGTAAAATAATTGAGTTAACGATTTATGGTGATTACTTTGCCAAAAAAGAAACAGCGGAAATCGTTGCAGCTTTATTAGGTGTGGACTATCAGTATTCATCAATTTGGCAAGCATTAGCAGCGTTTAACTTTGAAGACTACTTTGTAAATATCACCAAAGAAGAATTTGTTCATTTATTGGTGGATTAATAAACGTGCTGGGACAAAAGTTAAAGAATCTTTTGTCCCAGCACGTTTATTTAATGATGGTTGGCTCTTGCTAGAAAAATTTTCCATGAACGTCCCAATTGCCAGTATCTTTGGCTTTTTTCAATGTTTGCATTCGACGGAAGCCAACAGGATGATCGGATAAGAAGTTACTCAATTTAAGCCAGATGGTATCATCATGTAAATCAATACTGTGAAAGTATTCTTCTAAATCCACACGACTGCCCATATATTTTCCTGAAAATAAATAAATCATGCTTAAAGCACCTTCTTCTGCGTAGTATAAACCTGCGCGATCAGCGGTATATTCTTGCGTTCTTGTAAAACTTTTATCTAACGCAACTGGTTTCAAAATAATGGATAACATTAGCCGCCATAAATTAGTGTGCCCACATTTATGGTGTCCTAGCTCGTGTGCCAAAATAAAGCGAATCAGCGAAAAATCGCCTGTATTGTACGCGATGTCCAACAAATCACTGTGAATGACAACATAGCGTCTGTGTAAAGAGCATTTTGCCGCAAAAGCGTTTAAGACACCATTCCCGTTGATTAAATAAAGACGTGGCATCCTTAATTTTTTAGTGCCAAAGCCCATTTCTTTTGCCAAATCAATATACAAGGAATAAATTTCTGGTAACTGATTTTCTGTAATTTCCACTCCGTTAGAAGCAGTATCCATGTACATATAACGAATGGTAAAAAAAGCAATGACTGGCGCAATTGGTGCAATTAAGACAATTAATAACCAGTCAGGAATCGGCAAATCACTCAATATCAATAAAGCAACTAACCCCAATGCGAAAAACAATAAAACAAAACCAATGATAATCATTGGTACTTCAAAACGATAACGTAACTTAGCAACAGAAATTTCTTTCTTTTTTTCCTGCGGTTGACACATAAACATTCCTCCCCAAACATTTCCCAAACACTTTTTCAAATAAAATGACTTATCTGTTACTTCTAATATACCATTGGTTAATCGATAATGACAATGGTGGGAACTTGAATAAAGGTAATTATATCAAGTGATTAATGAAAGGGACTCGTTGTACGCGGGGAATTGGTCTATCTTGATTAAATAAAATTTTAATAATCTAACTGTTTTAGACGTAATAAAGTAGTTTCTGGAGTTAATTTTTTAATAACATACAAACGCAAAATCGCATGTTCAATTTTTTGTTCTTCTGGTGATAGCGCCGAATTTATATAGGATAACTTCTCGATTAAATAGGTTAAAAATGAGCCAGCACCTTGGCTGCCCACTAAGAAGCCCATTTCTTCCGTTTCGGTTAATTGTTGTTTTTTTAAGTGGTAAATTTCTTGTGCAAGTGCCCCCGAGATAATGATTTCATCTGTTTGCTTGTTCAAATTTGTTAGTAAGTCGCTTTTTGTTGCTACTGTAACAGTTTCCATTGCACTCATCCTTTGCTTTTATATGATACATCTAGTATAACATGGTCTCACTTTTTTTATTTTTCCTCTTGCTCTGGTACGCGTTTCATAAGGTAAGCTATGTGTATCAAAATATTGGAGGGCATGAAAATGAATGTTATAGTGGAGATAAGCGATAGACTTGGTATGGATTACTATTTTGTCTCGGTGACTACGACGGCCAAAAGTCTGCAGTTAGATAGTCCCAAAAAATACTATAAGATTTGGCATCAAGAAATTCCGTACCATCAGATAACGGAGTGGCACTTGACACAGCAGGAGGATATTCAGGAAATTTCTTTTGCTTGGCAGGAGACCTTTTATCGTTTTGTTGATTACGGAACAGGGATTGTGCCTTATTTAACTCAATTTTGTAAAGTAATGAGGTGAAAGTATGACAACAATTCGAGAAATTGCGCGCCTTTCAGGATCTTCAGTTACGACTGTTTCGCGTGTGATTAATCATCATCCTTATGTTTCTGAAGAAAAACGACTGAAAATCCAAGCAATTATCGATGAGTTGGGCTATAAGCCCAATATATTAGCGAGAAATCTTAGCTTTGGGAAAAGTAATACATTAGGTGTCATGGTTCCTTATACGAATCAACCTTATTTTGATGCTATTTTAAGTGGGATTATCCACCAAGCATTTCAACAAGGGATGATGGTCAGTTTATTACCAACGGATTATGATAAAGAAGTTGAAAAAAGTTACTTGGAAAAAATGGCCACGGGTGCGTTTGATGGCATGATTGTTTTGTCAAAGGCAAATCCTTTAAGTGTGTTTGCTCCGTATAAAGAGCAAGTTGTTTTTTGTGAAAAAATAGAAGACCCTAGTTATGCTAGTATCTATATCGATCGTTTAACCGTTTATCGGCGGGTTTTCCAAGCGTTGAAACAACAAGGATGTAGTGAAGTGGCAATTACGATTAACCGTGCACCAGAAAAAAGTACAAGCGCACGCTATTTAGTTGACGCATATCAGGAAATTTATGGAGTGATTCCTGAAAATCGGTTATTTAA
Source organism: Enterococcus sp. DIV0236 (assembly GCF_050558525.1). Taxonomy (NCBI): domain Bacteria; kingdom Bacillati; phylum Bacillota; class Bacilli; order Lactobacillales; family Enterococcaceae; genus Enterococcus; species Enterococcus sp. DIV0236. The sequence continues at coordinate 395,667 of NZ_CP187891.1, forward strand.
GGACTGTTTAACCTATGAAGATGGGTGTGAAGTAGGACGACACTGTGGGCAAGATCCAACGCTCCAAGCGGTTGTGACCAACGGTGATGAAATTGCTGCAGGGATTCAAGCCGTTATTGAAAGACCACTCTTTTTAGTGGGACAGGAGCAAACTTTATTAAGTGAAATTTTAAATTTTTCAACAATCTGTCATCCATTAATGGAATTAGGGGAAAAAGCCACACACTTATTTCAAGAAAAACGGCCGAAAACGATTCAATTGACTTCTACATTTATTAATCGACAACCAGATTTTTCTTTTTCTTAGAAAAAAGCTGGTTGTTTTTTCTTTGGTAGAATAAGGTTTTTCACTAAAAAATAAAAAAACTTACAAAAAGTAAGACAAAAATCTTTACTTACTTTTAGTAAGGTAGTATAGTAAGCATGTAAACAAAATTAAATGAATTTACTGAGGAAATTCGAAAGGATGAACATATTATGTCAAAATTTACTGAAATGATGAAAAACCGTCGTTCAATCTATGCTTTAGGAGAAAACTTACCAATTTCAAAAGAAGAAGTAACTGCTTTAGTAAAAGAAGTTGTTAGAGAAAGTCCAACAGCTTTTAACTCTCAAACACAACGTGTTGTGTTCTTATTCGGCGATGCTCACAAAAAATTATGGGCAATGACTGAAGATGCCTTAAAACCATTAACTCCAGCAGAAGCATTTCCAAACACACAAGCTAAATTACAAGGTTTTGCATCTGGTGCGGGCACAATTTTATTCTTTGAAGATACAGATATCGTGAAAAACTTACAAGATAGCTTTCCATTATATGCGGATAACTTCCCTGTTTGGTCTGAACAAGCAACTGGTTTAACACAAGCGAACGTTTGGACTGCCTTAGCGCAAGAAAATATCGGCGCAAACTTACAACACTACAACCCAGTCATTGACGAAGCGGTTGCTGCAGAATGGTCAATTCCTGCAAACTGGAATTTACGTGCACAAATGGTTATTGGTTCCATTGAAGCGCCAGCTGGCGAAAAAGAATACATGGAAGATAGTGCTCGTTTTAAAGAATTCAACTAAATCATTGCTTTAGTAAAACAAAGAGGAAAGGAGTGAAAGCAAATGGTTCAAGCATTACCAAGTAATATTGGGATTCAACAAGTCACTTTGAAAGTGGCTGATTTAGATAAAATGGTAAACTTTTATACGAAAACAATTGGCTTAAAACTTTTAAAACAAGGAGAGGGACGTGCTTGGCTAGCGCCACAAGGCACCAACGATGCAATTCTTGTCTTAAAAGAACTAACAGCTGGGGAAGAAAATCAGGGTACCACTGGCTTGTACCATATTGCTTTCCTGCTACCAACCCGCAAAGATTTAGGCAATATGTTGCTGTGGCTTTTGCAAGAAAATGTGCAAATTGGCGCAGCAGATCATGGCTATAGTGAAGCCCTTTACTTAAGTGATCCAGAAAATAATGGCATCGAAATTTATTGGGATAAACCAGAAGAAGTCTGGGATATTCGTCCAAATGGTGAAATTATCGGTGTGACAGAAGAATTAGACGGTGATAGTTTAGCTGCAGAAGCTGACGGTCACTGGCTAGGAATTTCCGAAGGTTCTAAAATTGGGCACATTCATTTGAAAGTGGCCGATTTAGATACCACTGAAACGTTCTATAAAAATTTAGGGTTTGGCTTAAAGTCTAACTTTGGTCAACAAGCGAAGTTTTTTGCAGCGGGTCAGTACCATCATCATATTGGGACAAATACATGGAGCGGCAAACAGCTGCCAACGATTCAAGAAAATCAATTTGGCTTAGAAAATTACACCTTCCGTTTACCAACTGCGGCAGATTTAGAGATAGTCCAAGCCAATGCGGAAGAAGCAAAGTTACATTTTATTGCCAAAGATCATTTACTTGCGTTAGAAGATCCTAGCGGCATGATTATTCAATTTACCTATTAAAACCACTCTCAAACTAGCCCTTCGTTAGAAAATGAAGGACTAGTTTTTTTTGTCTTATTTGCATTATTTTGCATTTGTTTGCAAAATAATGCAAAAGATGCTATCTTTACTTAGAAGAGGTGAGGAAGCATGTTGATTGAAGAACGTTTAGCCAAGATTCAAAAAATAGTGAATGAACAAAAAAGTATTTCCATGGAAGCGTTAGCGGAGCAAGTCTCCGTTTCAAAAGATACTATTCGACGAGATTTAATTCGTTTAGAAAAGGAAGGACATTTAAAGAGAACGCATGGTGGCGCTATCTCAGTGCAGTCTGAAGCAACTATTTATGATTATGCTCAACGAATAATGAAGCATCCAGAGAAAAAACAAGCGATTGCCCAAAAAGTTTGGGCAAATATTCCCAAACAAGCGTCCATTTTTTTTGATTCATCAACCACGGTGGAAGCAGCTATTCGAGCGATGGAAAATAGTCCGATTCACGCGATAACGAACTCTCTCAGTCATGCGCTACTTCTAGCGCAAATGGATCAGACAAAAATTACAGTATTACCTGGGCAACTGCATAAACAACAACTCTTTTTGTTTGGGGCAGAAACAGTCGCTAAGGTTGGGGAATTTGCCCCCGACTATACATTATTAGGTGTGTTTGCGTTATCTGAACAAGGATTATTTATTCACACAGAAGAAGAAGGTCAAGTCAAACGGCGAATGATTCGACAAGGCAAACAAGTCATTGCCTTAGCAGACCAAACGAAATTAAACAAAACGGGTTTATTTAAAATTTGCGAATTAACAGAAATTGATTGTTTAGTGACAGATACACGACCTGATGAAAAATTCTGTGAACAGTTAGCGCAAGCAGGCATAACGTTGATTGTCGCAGATGAATAATGGAGGATAATAATGAAGCGAAAAATTAATTATACACATATTGCTGAACCTACTGTTTTTGAGAATGTTTTTCCAACGTATTTGACGAATGAAACGATGATGGCGCGCAAGCAGAAAGTATTACAACGAATGGAAACAGAAAAATTCGATCAATTAGTTTTCTATGCAGACAAAGAGCATGGCAGTAATTTTGAATACTTAACTGGCTTTATTCCAAGGTTTGAAGAAGGACTCCTTGTGTTAAATAAGGATGGTGCGGCGACACTTATTTTAGGTAATGAAAATTTAAAAATGTGCCAACATGCCCGCATCTCAGCCGATTTAATTCATTATCCAGCTTTTTCGCTACCGAATCAACCAATGGCTGGGGAACAAAAATTGTCGCAGATTTTTGAAACGCTTCTCGATGAAACAGCTCAAAAAATAGGTATTGTTGGTTGGAAAATGTTTACAACACAACAGCAAGAACCTGCTACTATGTTTGATGTGCCATATTTTATTGTCGAAGCACTGAAAAAAGCGCTGCCGAAAGAAGCTCGTTTACTAAATGGGACCCACTTATTGATTGGAGCAAAGGGGGCCCGCACAACAAATAATGCCAACGAATTGGCGCACTATGAATATGGGGCGAATTTGGCTTCTCGCAGTATGTTAAAGGCCTTAAATGCAATTGAAATAGGACAGCGTGAAACGGACATTGGGGCTTTGTTAAATGATGAAGGTCAAACGCCGACGGTAGTAACCATTGCGGCAACTGGTCAACGTTTTGAATATGCAAACATGTATCCGACTGCCAAAGAAATTCAGTTAGGTGATGCCTTATCATTAACTACAGGCTACAAAGGCGGCTTGTCTAGCCGAACAGGTTTTGTTATTGAAAACGAGCAGCAATTGCCAGAAGCGCAACGTGATTATTTAGAGCGCGTAGCAAAACCCTATTTTCAAGCTGTCGTTCACTGGCTTGAAACCATTCGAATCGGACTGTTAGGGCGAGAAATGTACCAAGCGATTGAAGAACAGTTACCAAAAGAAATCTATCACTGGCATTTGAATCCTGGGCATTTAGTTTCGGATGATGAATGGATGTCGTCGCCTATTTATCCAGATTCAGCCATTCGCTTGGAAAGTGGCATGCTCTTTCAAGTGGATATTATTCCTTCTGTACCTGGTTATACAGGGGTGAGTGCAGAAGAATGTGTGGCTTTGGCTGATGAAACACTGCAAAAAGAGATTCAGCAAACTTATCCAGACATGTGGCAACGGATTGCGACACGCAAAGCCTATTTAAAGGAGACATTAAAGATCGATTTACCATCGGAGGTTTTACCAATGTCTAATTTAGTTGGTTACTTACGGCCTTTTTATTTAGCTAAAGACAAAGCTTTGTGTGTAGAAAAACCAGCTCCTAAATGAGTAGGCTCCTTTTTTGAGTTTCTTTTGGGTCCTATTTATAATCAATATAGCGAAGGAAGAACACCAGAAGAGAGGCGTGATGGTAAATGCACTATCCTGAACATCTGAAAAAAGCAGTTTTAGCTAAAGCGAAAGACTTACCATTAGAAGGTTTTGTGGAAGGGCAAGGCCCGCAACAGCCAAAAGTGATGCTGATTGGGGAAGCACCTGGAAAAGAAGAAATTAAAGAAAACGTACCATTTATAGGGCGTTCAGGTCAATTGTTGATGGAACAATTACAACAAGTTGGCTTAAGTCGTGAAACGGTGTATATCACCAGTGCGGTTAGGAGTCGGCCTTTTTCTGTAAAAACGAAGCAGATTGCAAAAACGGGAGAAAGAGTAACCAAGTTTCCTAATCGAACGCCAACCAAAGAAGAAATCAAAATTTTTGCGCCTTTGCTTGATTGGGAAATCGCTGTTTGCCAACCTGAACTAATTTTGACACTGGGGAATATTGGGTTGCAACGACTTTTAGGACCAAAGCCAACAATCACTGCAGTGCACGGAACGGTCATTCAGTCGCCCATTCAAACATTTGATGAGCAATCACAAAACTATCATTGGACGCAGAAAACCTATCAAATCATTCCACTCTTCCATCCAGCAGCTGTCTTTTATAATTATCGTTTAAAAGAAGTCGTGAAAGAAGATTGGCAAGTGGTTCAAAAACAACTGCAACTGCTTAAGAAAGTTTAAAATGAGAAAAATAGAAGGATGGTTGTTTTTTCGAAGAGAGAATGCTACCCTAGAAGTATCAATAAATAGACAGATTATTTAATCGCTGGGTTGAATAATTGAAGGATTCTGATTTTTGCGTAAGCCTTGAAGCAAAAAGAATGAGTCCTTTTTTTGTTAGAAGGAGATTTGGGTATGGAGCAAACACAGCAAAACCATTTTACTGCGTTGTTTTATAAAAATGTTCTGTTAGGAATTTTAAGTATGGCGGCGCAATCAATTTTTATTTTGGCGGACACATTTTTCATTGCAAATGGGATCGGCACCGAGGCGTTGGCGGGGCTTAACATTGTCTTACCACTCGTTAATATTATTAATGGATTAGGTTGGATGTTTGGCGTTGGCGGCGCTACGTTGTTTTCGACCACGGTTGCGCAAAAAGAAATCAAAAAAGCCAATCAGTATTTTAGTTTAACGATTGGGTTAGTTTTCGTTATAGGGAGTCTCTTTACTTTAGTGAGCTTGATTTTTTCCGATCAAATTATTCGGGGACTTCAGGGGACCGGTGTCTTGTTTGGTTTGGCAAAGGAATATTATATGATTTACCTTAGCTGTTCATTATTATTTATTTTAAACAATTGCCTGATTACTTTTTTAAGAAATGACCATAATCCTCGTTTGGCAACGATTGCTTTTGTCAGTGGGGGAATTGTCAATATTATTTTGGACTATGTCTTTATTTATCAATTTGGGTGGGGCATGGCAGGTGCGGCCATTGCAACGGTGATGTCACCGTTAACAAGCTTAATCCTGATTACGTTGCATAAGTGGTCGCCGCAACGAGTTTTACGTTTTGAAAAGTTTAAAGTGAAATTTCAGGATGTTCGAGAAATTATGTCGATTGGTTTTTCCTCCTTTTTAAATGAATTTTCTTCGGCCTTTGTCATGTTTTTATTTAATATTGTTTTGTTAAACTTAGTTGGTCATGTGGCGATTTCAGCTTATGCGATTGTTGCCAACCTCAATATTATTGTGATTGCCATTTTTACAGGGATTGGGCAAGGGGCGCAACCATTACTCAGCCGATACTATGGTTTAGGGGAAACGAAGGTGTTGCGTAAATTTGTTAAACTTAGCTTTATTACGTACTTGGTCGCCGGCTTCCTGTTCTTTTTAATCAGTCAAGTATTTACGGGACAAATTATTGAGGTCTTTAATAGCGAAGGGAACGACCAGTTGGCGCAAATTGCTAGGACAGCCATCCGCTTATATGCGATTTCCTTCTTGTTTACAGGATTGAATTTTATGGGGATTTATTACTTTTCGGCAGTTCGTAAACCGAAAATGGCGCTAATGATTTCCTCTTTGCGTGGGTTCTTTTTAATTGTGCCAGTTTTATTTATTTTGGTGAAATTACTAGGATTAACCGGTGTTTGGTTAGCCATGCCAGTAGTTGAATTTGTTACGTTTGGACTAATGCTTGTGGGCTACCTTGCATATCGAAACTATTTGAAAAAAAGAGAAGCAGTAACCTGATGTTGGTTACTGCTTCTTTTTTGCTTAGTTTACATAGTTTTCAGTTAAAGTCATGAATTGTTCCACATCTTTTAGGACTTGATCAATGCCGGCTTGCCAGAAATCAGGTTTTGTTAAGTCAACATTTAAATGTTTTTTCGCTAATTCTTCGCTTGTCATCGAAGCAGTGTCTCTTAATAACGCAATGTATTGGTCTTCAAAAGAGCTGCCTTGTTGATTGGCATACGCATAGATACCCATGCTGAATAGATAGCCAAAAGTATATGGGAAATTATAGAAAGGCACATCATCAATAAAGAAGTGCAATTTGCTCGCCCAGAAATGAGGATGATAACTGCCAAGACTATCTTTGTAGCTTTCTTTTTGCGCCGCTAACATTAATTCAGTAATATCTTCTTCCGCTACTAAACCTTTTTGGCGCGCTTGATAAAAATTATTTTCAAAGATAAAACGCGCATGAATGTTCATAAACATGGCAATGGCATTTTGCATTTTTGTGTCTAAAAGGTTAATCTTTTCAACATCTGATTTGGCCTCTTTTAAGGTGGCGTCAGCAACAATCAATTCTGCAAAGGTACTAGCCGTTTCTGCTACGTTCATGGCATACTCTCGATTCAATGAAGGTAAATCCCACATCACGCTACTATGGAAAGCGTGACCTAATTCATGGGCTAAAGTAGCTACTTCGTTGATTGAATTGCCAAAGGTCATGAAAATCCGTGATTCTTGTGTTTCAGGTAATTCTGTACAATAACCCCCAGGACGTTTGCCTGGACGATCTTCAGCTTCAATCCAACTTTTTTCAAAAGCCATTTGGGCAAAATCGGCCATTTTCGGACTGAATTTACGGAAATTTTCTAAAATAAAGGCAGCGGCTTGATCAAAGGAATACGTTTTTTCTTCTAAATCACCTAAAATAATTGGTGCATCTTGGTCTTGCCAATCCATTTTTTCTTTGCCGAATAATTGCGCTTTGCGCGTTAGAAAGTCGACGAATGGTTGTTTATTTTTTTGGATGGTTTCCCACATAACCGTTAATGTTTCTTGACTCATTCGATTATAGTTTAAGGGATTTTCTAAATAATCTGTAGTGCCATGCAATTTGTAATCAGATAAACGGAACCCATCCAAGTGATTTAGGGTGTCTGCCAAAATTGAAGCTTTGCCACTCCAAGCTTTCTCCCAGGCTGTAAACAAACGTTGACGAACCTCTTTATCAGGATCTCCCATCATGCGGTTAAAGGCTTGGCCTGCAGATAGTTCTGTCACAGAGCCATCTTTTTCTTCAAAAGGAATCACAATGGAAGCAACAATCGTATCGTAATGTGTACTCCAAGCATTTAACCCATCTAGAGAAAGCGTATTGATGATATTTTCTTCTTGTTCGGAAAGCAGTTTTTTTCCATCACGTCGCAATTCATTTAAGCGAAAAGCCATTGTTTTAAACGGTTCTTCGGCTAACAGGGCTTGCCAATGTTCTGCTGAAATCTCGGTGATTTTTTTAGTAAAAATGGTTTCAGCTAATTGAATCGCTGGCAACAGATTGTATAAATCGCCTGATAAAATTTTGGCCTTGGTATCATTAGTATTAGCAGAAATTAAAGCAGTTAAAAAACTATTACATTGTGAAAAGCCATTTGAGATTTTCCCTTGTAACGTTAAGATTTCAGCAAATTGTTCTTTGCCTTGGGCACTTTCTGGTGTCCATTCTGTGATTAATTGATGGTACTCTTTTGTCTGTTCGGTTAATTGAGTCATTCGTTGGCTAAGTTCTTTGGACTCGCTCCCATTGGGGAAAATACTGTCTAAATCCCATGTAATAGAATAGGTCATATCCAATCCTTCTTTCATTTTTTTCTTTTCAGTATATCATAAGACCTAAGAGAAGTTGTTTCTTTTTCCCTCGAAACCGACTATAATAAAAAAGAATTTTCCGTGGCAGGCACGGGGCAACTTGAAACCAAGAAAAGAGGATTATATGAAAAATTATTTGAAAGATAGTAATTTATATTTAGTCATTGCGTTTGTAATTATGGCCATTTTATTTTTCAGTTCATCACAGACGTATGAACAGCAATCACAAGTTGGTCTTTTAGATAAACTTCTGAGCAGTCATCCTTTTGAAGAACAATTAAAAAATATTTCTTTTCAATATGCTGGCAGTGAAGTGAGCATTCAAGCTAGTGGTTATAGTAAATTTGTTGAATTTTTTATTCGTAAGGGAGCCCATTTTGGTACGTATTTTCTATTAGGTGGTAGTTGGTTTATTGGATTAGTGCCAAGAATCAAAGGTCTGTTTTTAACAGCTGTTGTTTCCTGGCTAGCTGCTACTGGCTATGCAGGTTTAGATGAATTTCATCAAATGATCACAGGCGGAAGGACCCCTCTTTTTCAAGATGTTATGTTGGATGCCATGGGTGCTTTGACAGCCATCGTTATTTGTTTGGTGGTTCATGGTTTGAAGAAAAATAAAAAAAGAAGACGCTAATTTAGAAGAGCTTCGTTTATTCGTCAGAAAGATGGATAAGCGAGGGTCTTTTTTTGGTAGCGCTTGTTCCTAACTGAAAAGAAGAGTAGAATAAAGGAGAATAGTAACGAAAAGTCAGGAGGAATCAAGGATGTCAGGACACAGCAAATGGAGCAACATTCAAGGGCGTAAAAATGCGCAAGATGCCAAACGTGGGAAAATTTTCCAAAAAGTTTCAAGGGAAATCTATATGGCGGCAAAAGCAGGTGGCCCTGACCCCGCAATGAATCCTGCTTTACGTTTAGCAGTCGATAAAGCTAAGTCAGCCAATATGCCCAATGATAATATTGCGCGCGCCATAAAAAAAGCCAGTAGTGCTGGTGAAGGGGAACATTATGACGAGGTAACTTATGAAGGATACGGGCCAGGTGGCGTGGCAGTTTTAGTTCATGCACTAACAGATAACCGCAACCGAACGGCCACCAATGTTCGCGTCGCGTTTACTCGAAATGGTGGCTCTTTAGGTGAAACGGGTTCGGTGAATTATATGTTTGATCGTAAAGGCTATATTGTCATTAAGCGAGAAGATCATGCAATTGAGGAAGACGACATGCTAGAAGTCGTTTTGGAAGCAGGCGGCGAGGATTTAGAAACATCACCAGAAGTATTTGAAATTTACACAGCACCAGAAGATTTTACAGCGGTTCGCGATGCTTTAGAACAAGCAGGTTATTCATTAGCACAAGCTGAATTAACAATGGTTCCGCAAACCTTACTAACCTTGAACGATGAACAAAAAGCGCAATTAGAGCGCTTGGTTGACAAGTTAGAAGACGATGATGATGTGTCAGAAGTATTTACCTCTGCAGAAAATCTATAAAATAAAGGGATGCTTGGCATCCTTTTATTCATAAAATGAAAGCGGGTACAGAATGGAGGGCATTTTGAAAAAGAGAATTTGTTTACAAGCAATCAGGGAAGAAGCGGAAGCCTATTATCGTAACGGTGATTTTTATTGCTCGGAAGCGATTGTGGCGACCATTCGGCAACACTTCGATGCGGAGATTCCCATTGAAGCTGTGGCCATGGCTTCTGGGTTTCCTGTAGGTGTTGGAGGAGCGAAGTGTATTTGTGGTGCTCTTTCAGGCGGGGTTATGTGTCTGGGCTACTTTTTTGGTCGGACAGAAGCCAAAGGAGAACAAGTAAATAAAACGATGGCTTTAGCCAACGAATTGCATCAAAGTTTTCGACAAAAGCATCGAGTGGTTTGCTGCAGTATTTTGACAAGTAAAATGACGATGGGTTCACCTGAACATATGGAACAATGCATTGGCTTTACTGGAGAAATCGCTGAAACAACCGCAAAAATTATTGCACGAGAACTTGCTTACGAATTAGTCTAGTAAAAAATGAGAGAGGAGCAACCAGATTCATTCACCTGAATCTGGTTGCTCCTCTCTCATTTAATACGTAATCAATTAACCAAGTACTTTTTCATAAGCTTCCACTTGAGATAAGACACGTTGGAGCTGTAATTCATTTTCAATATAGTTGATTGAATTACCTAAATCTTCTTGGCGGTTTGTTTCTAAACGATCGACTTCTTTTTTTGCTTCGTTCAATAAGTGTAGAACTTCTTCCTTAGATAACATGTACTCACCTCCTTGCGCAGTTCATCTACTATTAGTGTACTCCTTTTTTTCAAAAAAGGGCAATAATAGGATATTAAAAAACAAAAATAGCGGTTCGAACCGCTATTTTTGTTTACTCATGGCGTTGTTGTGCTAAAATCGCTTCGATTCGTTCTCTTTGATCTGCCAAAAAGTGAGGCAAATAAAGGGGGATTTCATCAAAGTTTGAACTTTGATTTTCATAGGCTTCGGCATCTAGCAGGCCTTTTTGTGTGGCTACTTCAAATAACAAGTGGTTCGGTTCTCTAAAATACAATGATTTGAAAAATTCGCGGTCTTTAATTCCTGAGTTTGTAAAATTCTTTTCCTCTAACAGGCTATCAACTTGCGTTAATTCTTGCGTATCTTCCACCCCAAAGGCGACGTGATGAACGCCACCAATTCCTTCAATGGCAAGCGGATTGGTACGGTCATCAATGATATGCACCTCTTGATAAAACTGTGGATGATGATTTTCCAGAACGGTTACTTCATGCGCAGTTTCAAAAAAAGGTACTGTTTCTTTTTCATGCCAATGTAAATAATCCACTAAAGGTTGTTTGGTAGCTGCGGCATATTGGACGCGTAATTGAATTGCATCAATGCCTAAAATTGCATGTTCTACTGGAATTTCAGCATGTTCAGCTGGAAAATAATCTTCCGCATTTTCAAATTCACGTAACGGAACAAGCGCCATTTGCGTATTATCGGGCGCTTCAAAACGCAAAATTGGGTGTTGGTTAAATGTTTCCACACCATAGTGGCAGATACCCGCTTGCTCAAGACGTTCTGCCCAAAAATCCAAAGAGGCGCGCGTTGGTACTTTTAAAATAGTTCGTTCAATCGTATTTGTCCCAAAGGATTGATCTTGGCCATCATTCAATTCAAAAAAAGTTAATTCGGTACCTGTTCGTTGCTCATTATCTGAGAAAAACAAGTGATACATGGTGTGGTCATCTTGGTTGATCGTTTTCATTAGTAATTTTAATCCCAGTGTATTATGATAGAAGTCAAATGTAGGCTTTATCAATCGATTTAAAATAGAGATGTGATGAATTTGTGCATACATAGTAAAATTCCTTTCTTGGAGGTTTATTAAATGAAACAATTTTTTCAAAAAGGGTCGAAACCTAATCAATTAGTTGTCGCTTTCCATGGTACTGGTGGCAATGAATATCAATTATTAACGACCATCGCAACCCTTTATCCAGAAGCGAGTGTTCTAAGTTACTTAGGAACAGAAGGTGTAGGCGAACAGCGACGCTTTTTTGCGCCATTAGTCAATGGAGCATTACCTCGTGCTAACTTTGATGAGCGAGTGACTGCGTTTCTAGAAGAAGTTTGGCAACCGCAAAAGTTATACGATGAAGTTATTTTTATAGGGTACTCTAACGGTGCCAATTTTATTTTAGGCCTGTTAGAAAAGAACCCGACTATTGCTAACACTGTTATTTTACTGCATCCAAGCAATTTAGGCTATCAATATGTATCTGGTGAGTTTGCGACAAAAGTGATTGTCACAACAGGGGCTCAGGATGAGTTGAGTATTCCGGGACAAGTTCTTTCTTTAGCTAACCAATTAAAGAAACATTTTCCAGTTGACTTTTTGCTCGTTGATGGCGGTCATGGCTTATCAGAAGAAGAAGTAACGAAAATAAAAGAAGTTCTTTAAAAAACAAGCTGCAACCTTTGCTGATAAGTGGTTGCAGCTTGTTTTTTTATGTGTGTTTAAATAATTTAGTTCTTTTTATTAATGAAAGCTTCCGCAAGGGCAAAGTCTCCTGCGTAAGGTTCATCTACGCCGTTTACTTTTTGATAAAGGTCGGCGCCTTTACCAGCTAAGACAATCGCATCATCAGCCGTTGTGCTTAAAGATAATGCGTGAGCAATTGCTTCGCCACGATCTAAAACGGTGTAAACAGGCATTTCTTTGGTAATATGGGTTTGAATTTCTTGGCAAATTTTTGCTGGATCTTCACTGGCTGGGTCATCGGTTGTTAGGACTGCAACATCAGCCAATTCAGAAAGAACCCTACCAAAGTCTTTGCGGCGAGAAATCGCTTTGTCTCCCGTGCTACCGACAAGAACAATTAAGCGGCCGTCAGGATGTTCTTCACGGACAAAGGTTAAAAGATTCTTCAAACTGTCATAGTTATGAGCGTAATCAACATAGACGGTTGCACCGTTGGTATTCGTTAAAGATTCCATCCGGCCAGGGACGGTGGTTGCTGCGATCCCTTGTTGACACTCTTCTTTTGAAGCTCCCACAAGGACACTAGCAATCGCCGCACTTAACGAATTACCTTTGTTAAAATCACCACCTAAACGAAGGTGATAAGAGCCAGCCAATCCTAACGCATCTGCAGGACTTTCAACGATAAAACGTAAGGAATCCTCTGAAGAAACAGCGAATGAATAGTCAACTTCTGAAGCTGGCTGACTGCCATAGACAATGGCAGGGACTTTTTGCTGTTGTGCGGTTTCTTTAAGTAATGGAAAATAATCAGCTTCGTGATTCAACACAATGACTTTAGAATGTGTAATCAATTGACGTTTGCAATAAAAGTAATCGTCAAAGGTTGGATGTTCAATTGGACTGATATGGTCGGGGGTAATGTTTAAAAAAATGCCGACATCAAAAAATAACTTGTAGACACGATTAGTTTTGTAGGCTTGGGAAGAAACTTCCATAATAAAATGAGTCATCCCGTTAGCAACAGCGGTTGCCATCATTCGATACAAGTCCAAAGATTCGGGTGTAGTCAAGGCAGATTTAAAGAATGTTTTGCCATCTAATGTCGAATTCATGGTAGAAAGCAAGGCTGTTTTTTGTTGTGTAGCAACATCTAAAATATATTTGGTGAAATAAGCCGCTGTTGTTTTACCTTTGGTTCCAGTAAAGCCAATCAGTTTTAATTTATTTTGTGGATAATCATAAAAAGCCATGCTTAACACAGCCATTGCTTTTTTAATGTCAGTCACGATAATTCCTAGTTGTGCTGGAACCTCATAAGGCACCTCAGAAACATAGATTTCTAGGCCGTCTTTTACAGCATTTTCTAAATAGATTTCTTTAAAGTTTAATCCTTTACAAAAAAAGAGTGTTTCTGCTGTTACGTCTCTCGAATCGTAAGAAAGAGCCATTACTTCTCGTTGACCTAACGTGTCGGAAAGAGTCAAGTGCCAGCCTTCTGGTGAAATAAATTCTTTTAATAAATCTTCTTTTTCTAAGCAATCGCGAATTGCGAATAATGAAATCGTCACTTTTTTTGCCTCCAAACGTTTCAACGAAATTTCAAAACTGATGTCATTATAGCATTATTTTTCTTTTAAAAAAACCATCTCGTTAGCGTGAGAAAATCCATGAGAAATGTTAAAATAGGATAATTCTTCGAGAAAGTCGTTGCATATCCCAAGATGAACAATTAAAATAAAGAAAGCATACTCAAAGAATATTGGAGGACAAAATGATCAATCAACCAAATTCAGTTGATCAACCAATCCTGACGAACCAAGAAAAAATGGTCAAAGGCTCAGCTTGGATGACAGCTAGTAATATTATCTCCCGCATGTTAGGGGCGATTTACATCATCCCCTGGTACGCTTGGATGGGCGAGCACGGAAACGAAGCGAACAGTTTGTTTTCAATGGGGTATACGATTTATGCCTTATTCCTAATGATCTCTACCGCCGGAATTCCAGGTGCGATTGCCAAGCAGACCTCGCATTATAATTCATTGAACGAATATAAAATTAGTCGACAGCTTTTTTATCGTGCCTTACAACTAATGGGTGGCTTAGGTGTGGTTTTTGCTATTGTGATGTATTTGGCATCTCCGGCATTAGCAGCTTTGTCTGGCGGAGGACCTGAATTAGTTCCAACGATGCGTTCATTAAGTTTAGCCGTTTTAGTTTTCCCAAGCATGAGTGTCATTCGCGGTTATTTCCAAGGAAATCAAGAAATGATGCCCTTTGCTTTATCACAAATTGTTGAACAAGTAGCACGAGTTTTTTACATGTTATTAACTGCTTTTATTATCATGAAAGTCTTTGAAGGTAATTACGTTACAGCGGTGACCCAAGCCACTTTTGCGGCATTTATTGGGATGCTCGCAAGTTTTGCGGTTTTAGGTTATTACATGTACAAACAAAAACCATTATTTGATTATTTAGAAGAACACAGCGCCAATGAACATGAAATTGCTCCAAAAGAGTTATTGATTGAAACTTTTAAAGAGGCGATTCCTTTTATCGTAGTTGGCTCAGGAGTGACTGTCTTTAAACTTGTCGATCAGTTTACTTTCTCAAACTTTATGCGTTTGTTTACGGATTATTCAGATACCCAATTACGAGAGCTTTTCGGTATTTTTAATGCCAATCCGGACAAATTAACCATGATTGTCGTGGCTTTAGCAACTTCGATTTCGGCTACTGGATTACCGTTGATTACAGAAGCGGTCACCTTAAAAAATCACCGTGAGTTAGCGCGTTTGATTAGTAATAATTTACAACTTTTTGTGTTTGTAATGTTGCCAGCAACGTTTGGTATGATTGTTTTAGCGCAACCACTATACACTGTTTTTTACATGCCAGATGCTTTAGGCACTTCTTTATTAGTGCAAGCTTGTTACGCTAGTTTATTCTTGGGCTTGTATATGTTAGTGTCAAATATGTTGATGGGGATGTATGAAAATCGTGACGCAATGCGTTATTTAGGAATTGGTTTAGCTGTGAAATTAATCGTGCAATTCCCCGCAATCCGTTTATTTGAAGTTTACGGTCCGTTATTAGCAACGATGATTGGCTTTACGGTTTCTTGCGTATTGATTCTAAGAAGAATTCGTCAAGTGACACGTTTTAATTACAAATTAACCTTACGGCGAACATTGTTAATGTTCTGTATTACAGTCATCATGATGATTATCGCTTTGATTTTCCGTCAGTTCTTGTATCTATTTTTAGATCCAACTAGACGTTTCCAAGCCTTCATTATCGTTGTAATTGTGGCTGCTGCAGGAGGCGCTTTTTATGGCTATTCGGTCTTGAAGATTCGCTTAGCTGATCGTTTATTAGGGAAAAATGCCGCAAAATTACGTGCAAAATTCAATATTAAATAATAGCTGATTGAACTCCTTTCAGCAGATTCTCTTAAGAGACAAGGCTTGAGACATCGATCGATTCGATTTATGTCCCAAGCTATTTTTTTAAAGGAAAGAGGAATGACGATGCGTTTAGATAAATTTTTAGCCGATGTTGGTATCGGTAGTCGTAAAGAAATCAAACAATTGTTAAAGAAAAAAGTCGTTACGGTGAATGGTGACGTCGTAAAAGAAGCCAAAGCACAAGTAAATGAAGAAACAGATCAAATTGCCTTGGTGGGAGAAATTCTTACGTATCAGAAATTCTTTTATTACATGTTGCATAAACCACAAGGTGTCATTTCTGCGACGGAAGATCAGCGAGATGAAACGGTAATTGACTTGTTAACTGATCAGGATTACCGTGCCGACTTGTTCCCAGTTGGTCGCTTGGATAAAGATACTGAAGGCTTGCTTCTATTAACAAATGATGGCCAGTTAGCGCATCAATTATTATCACCCAAAAAGCATGTGGATAAAGAATATTTAGCTGAAGTTGAGGGACTTGTGACAGCGGAAGATTGTCAACTGTTTGCGCAAGGATTTGCCTTGAAAGATGGAGAAATGGTTAAACCAAGTCGTTTAGTCATTGAGACGATCAATGAGGAAGAAGGGACTTCCGTAGTCCGTTTAGTGATTCAAGAGGGGAAATTCCATCAAGTCAAACGGATGTTAGCCACTGTAGGCAAACCTGTGACGTATTTAAAACGATTACGAATGGGCGAACTATGGTTGGATGAAACGTTAGAACTAGGGGGATATCGGCCCTTAACAGAAGCCGAATTGCAACAACTACAACCTAAACAATCATACCTCAATTAAAATAAACAAAAACCCAGCCCTTTCTGCGGAAAAGATAAAAATTTTCTCGAAAAATAGTGTCGGGTTTCTTTCTTTTTCTGCATAAAATGGTATGATTGACTATGTAGAACTTTATGAATAGGAGTGACAACAAATGACAATTGATTGGACAAAAGAAGTCGAAGCACGTAAAGACGACTTATTAGAAGATTTACAAAACTTATTACGGATCAACAGTGAACGTGATGATGCACAAGCAACACCTGAAGCGCCCTTTGGACCTGGACCAGTTGCTGGCTTAAAACACATGTTAGCGTATGGTGAACGTGATGGCTTTACGGTGAAAAATGTCGACAATTACGCTGGACACATTGAATATGGTGAAGGCGACGAAACGTTAGGGATTTTTGGTCATATGGACGTTGTTCCTGCTGGTGATGGTTGGGAAACAGATCCTTATGAACCAGTCATTAAAGATGGCAAAATTTATGCACGTGGTGCAAGCGATGATAAAGGCCCAAGTATGGCTGCTTATTACGCAATGAAAATTATCAAAGAATTAGGCTTACCCGTGTCTAAAAAAATCCGTTTCGTAGTAGGAAGTGACGAAGAAAGCGGCTGGGGCGATATGGATTACTATTTCCAACATGAAGAAGCGCCAGACTTTGGTTTCTCACCAGATGCTGAGTTCCCAATTATTAATGGGGAAAAAGGAAATGTGACGATTCGTTTAACTTTCCGAGGCGGTAACGGTGCTGATTATAAATTAGAAAGCTTCAAATCTGGCTTACGTGAAAACATGGTTCCGGGAACAGCAGATGCTGTTGTAACGGCTGCTTCAGCAGACGAAGCGGCTTCACTAGCTGCTAGCTTTGAAACATTCATCAAACAAGAAGCAAAAATTTCAGGTAACGCAGAACTTTCAGATAAAACAGTGACTTTCCATGTAGTTGGTAAAGGTGCTCACGGTGCTAGCCCACAATCTGGAATTAACGCAGCGACTTTCTTGGCAACTTTCTTAAATGATTACAGCTTTGCAGAAGGCGCATACAGCTTTATTAATACCATTGCTGAATTTATCCATGAAGATTTTTATGGCGAAAAATTAGGTGTGGCTTTTGAAGACGAAAAAATGGGTAAATTGACAATGAACGCTGGGATTGTTAACTTTGATCCAGAAAATCCTGAAAATAGCTTAGTAACATTAAACTTCCGCTATCCAAAAGGAACTTCAGCAGAAGAATTACAAGCAAAAGTTCAAGCAACAGTCGGTGAAACGGTCACTGCAACACAAGGAGATCGCAACCAAGAACCGCATTATGTACCAGTTGATGATCCATTGGTGGCAACGTTACTACAAGTTTACGAAGACCATACAGGCGAAAAAGGCCAAGAACAAATCATTGGTGGCGGTACTTATGGCCGCTTATTAAAACGTGGTGTTGCCTATGGCGCAATGTTCCCTGGCTACACAGACACAATGCACCAAGCCAACGAATTTATGGAATTAGATGACTTATTCCGAGCAGCTGCTATTTATGCAGATGCGATTTATCGTTTAGCGAAGTAAAGTAAAAAAGCTGTTTTCGATTTTCGAAAACAGCTTTTTTTTGCAATTTTTGCCTTTTAAAAACCCAAAATCAGAACCGTCAATTTACTGAAAATTTCTTGCAAATCAAAGGATCCCACGATACGATAAATAGGAGAAAAGGCAATGAGTGAAACACTTATTGTTAACTATTTAATCAAAGGACGTGTGAAAATGAACGTAGAAGAATTAGTTCAAAAAGCAAAAGATTTAATTGGAGAAGGTAACGTGGAACATGCGCAACAATTCATTGAAGAACATAAAGATGAGTTAGGCGAACACTATCATAAAATTACAGCGATGTTAGCTGATACAACGGCCGATGGTTTGTTTGATAAAATTAAAGGATTGTTTCAATAGTTGAAAAAAATCTGAGATAAAAGTGTTTAGCTCCAAAAACCAAGTAGGTACGATGATTTCATCTGTTCATGCTTCACAGTGAAACATTGCAACTCTCGCCGTTTAACAGTTTTTGAGCGTGGAGCAAAAATCCAAAGTGATTTTTGTCCCACGCTCTTCTTTTTTTATTTAACTTTTAACCATTGTTTTGGCAACACATACGCAATTGGATTAAAAAGATAATCCGCTCCCCGTTTCACCACAGGCATATTCGTAATAGCTAAAATGAAGAGGGCTAAGAAGAAAAGTGCCAGGATTCGGAAAGTAAACCATTCTTTAAAGAGTGTGTCTAATTGCAAACCACTTTCCAACAGAATAATTAAGGGCATATGCAAGAGATAAGGGTAGAGGGTATCTTTTCCGAGGGCGCTTAAAGGTAACTTTCGTTTCGGCAATAATGCAAACCAAGAAAGAGACACCAATGCTGCAGCAACGTAAAAGAACAGCTGAATGAAACTACTGTATTCAAAGGCCGGACTAATTTCAGCGTAGGAAGCCCAACCAGTTAAGAAGCCCCAAAATTTCGTTGCCAATGACCATTGACTATTTACAAATAAAAAGGAGCTTAAAATTACGCCTATCGCTGCCCATTTGACTTTGCGATGATCTAAAAAGGTTTGTAGCTTTTGAATATCCATTAAGTAGCCACAATAAAAGAAAGGGAAGAAGCCCAGAGTCCGTCCTAAAGACAAGAAACCTTCCACAGGTAAATAGCCTGAGGCGCAGCCGATAACAATGATGATTGGCAACATGATTTTCGGCTGAACGCGCTGAAGAAAGATGGTAATTAAGTAGAAACTTGCTAAGGAAAGTAAGTACCAAGGAACGCCTGTTTCGTTCAGTAAATCAAAATTCATTTTATTTGCAAAGGCGAAATTAGCAAGCGTAATCAACAACTTCGCTAAGAGATAAAGCCAAACAAAGGAAAGTAAGCGTAGATATTTTCGTTGTTTAATTGCATGTTTACTAAAGAGTCCAGAGACAAAAATAAAGGCTGGCATATGGAATGAATAGATCCAAAAGTTGATCGTTTCCATGAGTCGTGAAGGAGAAGCTTCACGATCTAAAATATGCCCAAAAATCACTAAGAAAATTAAAAAAAGTTTCACGTTGTCCCATTTATAAATTCGCTTGTCGTTTTCCATAACGATCACTCCTTTTAGTAGAAAACAGTTCACTTTTGTTTAAGGCAGAAGAGGACAATTTTTCCATTCATTGAGTAGATAATTGTAGATACGAACCGGCAGCTGTTAAATGAGCCCCCACATACTTGCGCTTAAAACAAAAAATTAGGCAGGATGTTAGTCTTAAATTATACTGAAAGAGTGACGATCCTCCAAAGATTTTGTTTATTAAGAAGTGAAAGATGCGGTGAAAATAAATGATAAAATTTCAAAATGTTTCAAAAGTATATCAAGAAAATGCCGTTTTGTCCGATGTGAATTTAACAATCCAACAAGGCGAATTTTTTGTATTAGTAGGGCCGAGTGGTAGTGGAAAAACGACGACTTTGAAAATGATTAATCGGCTCATTGAGCCAACGACAGGTGAAGTGGCTCTCAATGAACAAGCGGTAACCAACTACCCTTTACGTGAATTACGACTAAAAATTGGCTATGTTCTTCAGCAAATTGCCTTATTTCCTAACTTAACCGTGGCGGAAAATATTGAGTTGATTCCTGAAATGAAAAAATGGCCCAAAGAGCAACGCAGAGAGCGAACCATTGAACTATTGAAAAAAGTTCAGCTGGATCCTGAGGAATATCTGCATCGTAAGCCAGCAGCGCTTTCAGGAGGCGAACAACAACGTATCGGGATTTTACGCGCCATTGCAGCCGAACCAGAAGTGATTTTAATGGATGAACCTTTTAGCGCGCTAGATCCGATTTCAAGACATCATCTTCAACGTTTGGTGAAAGAACTTCATCAGGAATTAGCGAGTACCATTGTTTTTGTGACCCATGATATGACTGAAGCTTTACTGTTAGGGGAGCGCATCTGTATTATGGACGCTGGCAAAATTATTCAAGTCGATACGCCAGAAGCCATTCAAAAACATCCGAAAAATAATTTTGTCGGTCAATTTTTCAAACAATCTTCGCCAGAACTAGCGAACTATTGTGGCGCTGACTTGACTGCATTTTTAGAAGCCGCAGATGAGACGATTGAGCCAGTGCCAACTGTTTTCATGGAAACCAATTTAAAAGAGATTGTCCAACTCATTAATGCACAAGAGAAAGCAAATTTAGTAGAAAAACAACAAGTTTTAGGGTGTATCACCTCAAAAACGATTACTCGTTTTATGGAACAGCTGTTGGAAAGCGAGGGACAGTAGATGCAAGCACTGATTGAAACTTTTTTCGCTCGAAAAGAAGAATATCTGCAAGCGTTAATCGAGCATATGCAATTGTCCTTTATCTCGTTATTATTCGCTGCGCTGATTGCAATTCCTTTAGCCATTTATTTAACAAGTCATCGTAAGTTAGCGGAAAGTCTGTTACAAGTGACTGGGATTTTCCAAACCATCCCTTCTTTAGCCTTGCTAGGCTTACTGATTCCGTTAATTGGTATTGGTCGACCACCGGCAATTGTTGCGCTAGTGATTTATGCCTTATTCCCAATTTTACAAAACACCTATACTGGTTTGACGGAAATTGATCCTTCGTTAGAAGAAGCTGCAGAAGCATTTGGGATGAGTAAAAAAGAAAAACTGTTTAAGTTTGAGTTGCAAATGGCGTTACCATTTATTATTTCTGGGATTCGAACGGCTACCGTTTTAATTATTGGTACGGCCACGTTGGCGGCGTTAATTGGAGCAGGTGGTTTAGGGACCTTCATTTTATTAGGAATTGATCGAAATAATTTATCGTTGATTTTTATTGGAGCCCTTTCATCGGCTGCACTAGCAGTCTTATTTAATTATGGAATTCATTGGTTGGAAAAAGCGAATGGGCGGCGACTAATCATTGGCGGTACTATTTTAGGCCTTTTGTTAGGTGGTTCATTTTTCTGGAATCAACAAACTTCTTCAAAGGAAAAGCAGCTGACAATTGCTGGCAAATTAGGAGCGGAACCAGATATTATTATTAATATGTATAAAGCCTTAATTGAAGAAAATAGCGACATTCAGGTGACGTTAAAGCCAAACTTTGGCAAGACTACTTTTTTATATAATGCCTTGAAATCAGATGAAATCGATCTTTATCCGGAATTTACAGGAACAGTGATCGAAACCTTTTTAAAAAATCCTCCTCAGCTAGACAATCAACCTCAAGTAGTCTATGAAGCGGCACGCGCTGGCTTGAAAAAACAAGAAAACCTTACTTTGTTGAAACCGATGCGCTATGAAAATACGTATGCCGTCGCAGTTAAGCGCTCATTTGCAAAAGCGCATCAATTAAAAACGATTAGTGATTTACAGAAAATTAGCAATCAGTTGAAAGCAGGTTTTACGTTAGAATTTATTGATCGGCAAGATGGTTATAAGGGATTACAAGAAAAATATCATTTAAATCTGAATGTCCAATCGATGGAACCGGCGTTACGCTATCAAGCGATTAATAATGGTGAGGTAAATGTGATTGATGCCTATTCAACGGATAGTGAATTGAGACAATACGATTTAGTAACGTTAGAAGATGATCAAGCGCTATTTCCGCCTTATCAAGGAGCACCACTTATTAAAACAGCAACGTTGGAAAAATATCCAGAATTAGCAGAAATATTGAATAAATTGGCAGGAAAAATTAGCGAAGAAGAAATGAGTGAAATGAATTATCAAGTCAATGTGGAAGGGCAAGATCCTAGCATAGTGGCGAAAGACTATTTAAAAGAAAAGAATCTTCTTAAATAAGTATTTTTTACTGAAAAAGACTGGTATATAAACATTTATCCAGTCTTTTTCAGATAAATAAAGAGTTTAATGTGAAAAGTACCTGTATTTTTACTCATTTTTGGATATAATAAAAGAAATGAATGGAGAGGAGTGGTCTATATGAAAAAAGCAGAACGTCAACGTTTGATTAAACAATTAATTATGCAACAAGAAATTGAAACACAAGATGAATTAATCACTCGTTTGGAAGAACTTGGCGTCCGAGCCACTCAAGCGACTGTTTCAAGAGATATCCGTGAAATGAGTATTGTTAAAACACATGGTGCAGATGGTCGTGTCAAATATGCAATTTTTTCTCAAGCACAAGGCACAAGCAGTGAAGAGAAATTACGAGAATCAGTAAAAGATTCAGTTGTTCGAATGGAGCGAGTACAATTTATTGTCATCTTGCATACAGAGATGGGAAATGCCGATGTGGTGAGTAACTTTTTAGATGAAGTAGCTTATCCAGAAGTGGCTGGTACAGTGGCTGGTGCGGATACAATTATTGTGATTACACGTTCAGAAGAGGATGCGGAACACTTTATCGAACGCATCGAAAATATGATTTTTTAAAATTGAAAGCATCAATAGAAGGGAGTTTTTTTCTTGGTAGAATTGAAAGCGCTACAAAATGGTTCGGATATTCGGGGAATTGCTTTGGATACGGAAGAGCAAACTGCAACATTAACCGCAACAGCAGTAGCCGAGATTGCGGTGGGCGTGGTTCGTTGGTTACAGGATAAAAAACAGCTGCCACGAAAGGCACAACAGCGCCTGACAATTGCAATCGGACATGATAGTCGTCTAACGGCGGAGCCGATTAAGCAAGCATTAGTAGATACGTTTCTTTCATTAGGTATTCAGGTGATTGACGTTGGTTTAGCTACGACGCCTGCTATGTTTATGGCTACTCAATTTCCAACGCTTCAATGTGATGCAGCGATTATGATCACAGCTAGCCATTTGCCTTACTACTTTAATGGCTTGAAGTTCTTCACAGCAGAAGGTGGAGCAGAGAAAGAAGATATTCGGTATATTTTATCTCATACTGATCCGCTGACAGCCAATGAAAATGGCACACTGATGAAGCAAGAGTTACTGCCAATTTATGCGGAGCATTTGGTGGCAAAAATTCGCCAAGGAATTCATTCGCCAGAAGAGAAACCTTTACAGGGCTTTAGAATTATCGTTGATGCGGGTAATGGGGCTGGGGGCTTCTTTGCGGAGCAGGTTCTTCAAGTTTTGGGCGCTGATACGACGGGATCACAGTTTTTAGAACCAGATGGGCATTTTCCTAATCATGTACCTAATCCAGATAATTCTGAAGCAATGAAAAGTATTCAAACAGCTGTTTTAGCTAATCAGGCAGATTTGGGCATTATTTTTGATACAGATGTAGATCGTTCGGCCGTAGTGGACCAATCAGGTGAGGTACTAAACCGAAATAATTTAATTGCTGTTTTAGCGGCAATTGTTTTAAAAGAAGCGCCTGGTAGTTATATTGTGACAAATTCGCCAACCTCAAGTCATTTAAAAACATTTATTGAAGAAAAAGGCGGCCAACAGATTCGTTATATTTCTGGTTACCGAAATGTCATTAATAAAATGATTGAATTGAATCATGGGGGCTTTCAGACGCCGTTAGCCATTGAAACCAGTGGTCATGCAGCGTTTCAAGAAAACTACAATCTGGATGATGGTGCATATGTCGTGGCGAAAATTTTAATGTTGTTACCAGAATTGAAACAAAACAATCAAACGTTAGGTGATCTGATTGCTACATTGAAGCAACCGGCAGAAACCAACGAATTTCGCTTCAAAATTACTGCGGAGGATGTGACTTGTTATGGGCAACAAGTCTTGCGAGACTTTGAATTGTTTGTAGAAAATCAAGCAGACTTTGCTGTGGACCGTGAAAACCAAGAAGGTGTTCGGGGAAACGTGTCTGGTCAATATGGCAGTGGGTGGTTTTTGCTACGCTTAAGTCTGCATGAACCGTTGCTTGTTCTTCAGGTAGAGAATGACCAAAGCGATAAAAATGCGTGTGTCATCGAAAAAATTGCCACTTTTTTACAAAAATACGAGGAAATAGATAGTCAGCAAATAGAAAATAATTTAGGAAATTAAAGGTGTTCTTATGGAAAATGTCTTAAAAGGAAAACACATTGGCTTTTCTCATTTTAGAGAAGAATATATCGAACATATTGCAAAACAGCAATGGGATAATGAATTGCTTCGGCATTTGAGCTGGGATGCTTTACATCCGTGGGGGCTTGAAGAATGGAAAGATTTCACGATTAATAAAGGAGAAGATGATCGATTTCTATTTGCTATTTTAGAAAATACGACAGAGAAATTTATTGGTTGGGTCTCGTTGTCTGATGTACAGTTGAAAAATAGAGGGGCCAATTTAGGGATTGCTATTTTACAAAAAGAGCAACGTGGTCAAGGATATGGCTTTGAGGCGGTGTCTTTAATTTGTAAATTTGCTTTTTATGAATTGGGCTTGCACAAAATCAGATTAGCTGTCAATAGTAACAATCAAAAAGCGATTCATGTTTATGAAAAAGTAGGCTTCAAAAAAGAAGGAATTGATAGAGAAGCGTTATTTCAAGATGGCCAATGGCTGGATATCTACAATTACGGAATTTTACAAAAAGAGTGGCTACAAATGATTAAGGCTGAGAGTTAGCTCAGGAACTGTTTAACACCAAGACACTGAGCAAACGCAGATATGCCGTTCTCAGCAGTGAATGTGCGGTAAAATAAAAAAACAGAAGAAATCGGCGGTTACCGTCCGATTTCTTCTGTTTTTTTACCATAGGCCAGGCGCTGCAGTCACAACGATTTGTTTTTTTGTAAACGGATGGAGTAAATGAAGTTGTGAAGCATGGAGCATTAAACGAGCTGCCTGCGATTTTGGGTTGTATAACGGATCACCAATAATTGGATGCCCTTCGCTAGCTAAATGGACCCGAATTTGGTGCGTCCGACCTGTTTCTAAAACACAGGTAACTGCGGTTTGATTGTTAGAAAGAGCTTGGACCACTTGGACATGTGTAATCGCTGAATCCCCTTTTTGAGGATCAATCCGTCGTTTCCGGCGATCATGTCGATCACGACCAATCGGCTGATTGATTGTCTGTTCTTTTTGGTTAAAGTGACCAGCTACAATCGCTTGATATTGACGGTAAATTTGTTTTGTTTCTAATAAACGCCCTAAAATAGGTAAGACAAAAGGATTTTTAGCAAAGACAATCGCACCACTGGTTTCTTTATCTAATCGATGAACGACATAAGGGACCTGATTTTTCTCAGCTAAATAGGCAGCAACATGATTTAACAAGGTGTCTGTTTCCTGTGGCTGATTTGG
Organism: Enterococcus sp. DIV0236; assembly: GCF_050558525.1. NCBI lineage: Bacteria > Bacillati > Bacillota > Bacilli > Lactobacillales > Enterococcaceae > Enterococcus > Enterococcus sp. DIV0236. Next base: position 421,498 of record NZ_CP187891.1, read on the forward strand.
ATGGGTTTTAATGCCATAAGGTTTATTTACAATCATTAAATGTTCGTCTTCATATAAAACCTTCACACGCGTTGCTTCCCCCAAATGAATAGTGGGACGCACATAATCGGTTTCTTCAAACGTTAAGGTGACACAATCGCCAGCTTGGACTGGAAAATGAAAAGCAGCTGTTTCTCCGTTGATTTTGACATTTTTTCGCGTGCGTAAAAAATGGCGCACTTTTCGAGGGACTAGCCACTCATTTTCTAATAGTTCTTTTACAGTCATTGTTGAAAAATTTTCAGGTAATCTCATTGAATATTCCACCAAATCCCACCTTTCACTGATTCGCTATTTAGTGTAACAAAGCTACTCAAAAGGTCAAGTCAGAACGGAAAAAAAGCTGAAATTTGTTAGAAAGGCAGTTCCTTGAGAGATTCTTAAACAAATTTACATAAAAAACGAAGAAAAGCATGATAGAATAGAGGCTAAATAAAGACTCGTTTCTAAACGTAAGCAATTATTTACCTCTAGTGAAGGCCACATTTCCTTTGCTACAGCGAAAAGATCATTGAAATTGTTTTTCAAGAATTTTTCATGCTTTAGACCTAGGTCGTACCCACAAGAATATGGTAGACTTAGCCAAGAAACGTAAATAGAGGGAGTACTATGGACAATCTTAAACAATTTTTTAGTAAAGTCGGTGTCGGATTACGTCATTTTTGGACGTGGATAAAGCCTTATTTAATACAATTCCATCAAGCCAGAAAGCGGATTTGGAAAAAGTATCAAATCAATAAAATTTTCTTGTTAATTGGTTTGGTAGTCGCTTTAGGTGCCAGTATTTATTTATTTTACTTAGCCAAGTCCGCAAACGTTGAGACCCTAAAATCGGGGCTAAGTGAATCAACACGTGTTTATGATGAATCAGGAGAGGAAGTCGGAAAATTATTCGGGCAAAAAGGGACTTTTGTGGAACTGGATAATATTTCTCCTTATATTCAAGATGCGGTTATTTCAACTGAAGATCGCGGGTTTTATCAACATAAAGGGTATTCCATCAAAGGGATTGCCCGTGCGGTTGTTGGAAAATTGACCTTTGGGAAAATCGGTGGCGGTGGTGGCGGAAGTACAATTACGCAGCAATTAGCCAAAAATGCTTACTTAACGCAAGAGCAAACGTTAGATAGGAAAGCCAGAGAATTATTCTTAGCGATTGAAATCGAAAAGAAATATTCGAAAAAAGATATCTTGGCAATGTATTTAAATAATTCTTATTTTGGTAATGGTGTCTGGGGCGTGCAAGATGCAGCTCGTAAATACTTTGGCGTGGATGCGTCCCAAGTTACAGTGGGGGAAGCCGCAACGCTAGCGGGCATGTTAAAAGGGCCAGGAATTTATAACCCAATTGATTACATTGACAATGCCACAGCGCGACGGAATACCGTTTTACAACTAATGGTCGACAATAAAAAACTATCTCAAGAAGAAGCCAATCAAGAAGCGAGTGTTAACTTAGCGAGTCTATTAAATGACACCTATGTTGGCGACGAAAATAGTTACAAATATCCATATTATTTTGATGCGGTAATTGATGAAGCGGTCAATCGTTATAAATTTAAAGAAGAAGATATTTTAAATAAAGGCTACAAGATTTACACGTCTTTAAATCAAAAATATCAAGATGCGATGGATGCAACTTATAAAAATGATGCACTATTTCCACCCAATGCAGAAGATGGTGCCATGGTTCAAAGTGGCTCTGTAGCCATTGATCCGAAAACCGGCGGCGTGCAAGCACTGGTGGGCGGTCGAGGGGAACACGTTTATCGAGGCTTTAACTTTGCAACGCAAACAAAACGTTCACCAGGCTCGTCCTTAAAACCAATTTCTGTCTATACACCAGCTTTAGAGGCTGGCTATAAACCAGACTCTGTTTTAGAAGATAAACCACAAGATTATTATCCAGCGCAAAACTATAGCCGCACGTACAGTGGAGAAGTTCCTATGTATCAAGCCTTAGGAGAAAGCTTAAATTTACCAGCGGTGTGGTTATTACATCAAATTGGTTTAGATAAAGGCTATGAAAAAACAGAGAAATTTGGCATTCCGTTATCAGAAAAAGATCGATATTATGGTTTAGCACTTGGGGGATTACAAACGGGTGTTTCGCCACTAACTATGGCGGGAGCTTATAGTGCCTTTGCCAATGAAGGCTATAAAACTGAAACGCATTTAATTACAAAAATCGTCGACTCAACTGGCGCAATTGTAGTTGATAATACTAAAGTCAAGAAAGAACAAGTCATTACCAAAGATGTTGCAGACGGGATTACAAGTATGTTACTAGGGGTCTTTAGTTCTGGGAGCGGGGTCAACGCACAACCAGCAGGCTACGTAATGGCTGGTAAAACAGGTACGACAGAAACCAACTTCGATAGTAGTAAAACGAACGATCAGTGGGTGATTGGTTATACACCAGAAGTTGTCATTGCTACTTGGTTAGGCTTCCAAGAAACCAGTAAAACCCATTATTTGGAAGGCAGTAGCGCTACGTATGCCTCACAGGTGTTCAACAGTCAAGCCAGTGGCATCTTGCCACAAGTCAAACAAGCACAATTTCCTGTCGCGGATGCTTATGCCACAGGTGGGAAAGTTGTTGATAGCAACGATAGTTTAACTGGTGGTGCCAATTCTAATTGGCGGGATAACTTGAAAGACTTTGGAAATTCTGTTCAAGACGGCGCTAGCAATTTCGGAGATACATTGAATGAAGTTGGGGGACAAATTAAAGACGGCGCGAAAAAAGTCAAAGACAAGATTGAAGGAATTTTCGGAGGCTTATTAGGAAATTAGTTGGGAAAACCTAAGAGAAATGGTACAATAAAGATGAAACTATTGAGAAAAGAGGGATTCCATTGAGTAACATTTATGATACAGCCAATCAGATTGAACGTGAACTACGTGAGTTAGACGAATTTAAAGCATTACAAGCAGCGTATGAAGAAGTAAAAGCAGACGAAGCAGCTTACACATTGTTTAAAGAATTCCAAGGATTCCAACAAGGACTTCAAGAAAAACAAATGCGCGGCGAAGAATTCACGGATGAAGATGCTGAAAAAGCACAAAGCATTGCAACGAAAGTGCAAGAAACAGCAGTTATCAACGAATTAATGCAAAAAGAACAAGCGTTTAGCTTAGTTGTCAATGATTTAAACCGAATTATCATGACTCCTGTGCGTGATATGTATAACGATTAATTTACGTAATTGAACTCTGACAAGTTGTCTATAAGACAATTTGTCAGAGTTTTTCTTTTACTGAAAATAAAAAAACGAACAAATTTTCGTATGTTTTTACTGACCAAGCTGGCAGAAAATGATATGATAAAGGGAGGAGAAAAGGAGGGGAAACGATGAAACTATTGCATACAGCTGATTTACACATGGATCGGTCTTTTGAAGGGTTAACTGGGATCCCGACAGCCTTAGCGAAGCGCTTAAGAGAAGCTAATCAACAATTGTTAATGAATATCGTAACAGTTGCCATTCGAGAAGCGGTGGACTTGGTTATTTTTGCAGGAGATACGTTTCATCAAAGTCAGACCTCTATTTCAATGCAAGCCCAATTGATGGCTGCATTAGAACAGTTGAAACAAGCAGAAATCCCTGTGATTCTAACATTTGGGAATCATGATTACTATAAAAAAGACCGCTATTGGTTTTCTTTTCCAGACAATGTTTTTTTATTTGAAAAAGAAATGGTTGAGACACTGTATTTTGAAACGAAAGCGGGCGAACAAGTGGCTGTTTCAGGGTTTAGTTATGAGCATCCCTGGATTGATGAAAATAAAGCACTAGAATTTCCTATCAAACAAGCAGAATCTGATATTCATATTGGGATTTATCATGGAGACACCAGTCGGAAAGCGCAACAAAATTATGCTCCGTTTACATGGAAGGATTTAAAAGCCACTGGCTATAATTATTGGGCATTGGGCCACATTCATCAGCCGCAAATTGTTAGTGAACAACCGCTAATTGTTTATCCTGGAACACCTCAAGGACACACGAAAAAAGAACAGTCTTTACAAGGGGTTGCAGTGGTCACACTTTCCCAAAATCAAGCGACTGTTCAATTTGAAAAAGTCGCAGAAATAGATTGGACGAATGAAGAAGTATCTCTTGCGCAATGTCGTGACACCCAAAGCGTTTTGTCTTATCTTGAAACCAGTTTGCTGACGAAGTGGCATGCGCATCAGCAACAGCAATTGATGGCGTTGACACTGAAAGAAACGCAACATTTGGATGTGACCGTGGTGCAAGCCATTGTCAATGGTGAACTATTAAGCTACTTACAGCAGCAGCTTTTACAAAAAACGCAAGGTGATTTTTTTGTTTATCGCCTAATATTGCAAGCAGAGGAACCAACGAAAGAACCGATCTATTTATCCGCTAGTCCCAACTTATTAACGGCATTAGAAAAAACATACTTAGATCCAGTTATTTTTGAAGATACCACCAAGGAATTGTTACGTTATCCAGAATTTGCTGGAATTTTTTCAATGGATGAGCAGTGGCGATTAGAGAGCTTGCGCCTAGCACATGAGCAAATTAATGAAGACTTTACTATTCAGGAGGACCCACTATGAAATTACTTGCAGTAGAGATTGTGGGCTTTGGAAAATGGCAACAACAGAAAATTACATTTGAATCTGGTAATCAATTGCTGTACGGCGCAAATGAAGTTGGCAAGTCCACATTGTATCAATTCATTCAAGCAATGCTGTTTGGTTTTCCCACAAAGGGCAAAAGAAAACGCGATTACGCACCTAAAAATGGTGGCTCGTATGGTGGTCGTTTGTGGTTGGCACATCCTGTGTTTGGGGAAGTTCAAGTCGAGCGTTTTAAAGAAAAAAATAAAGGGCAAGCAATCATTTATTATCAACAACAAATGGGAGATGAAAAAACCTTACAGCAAATGTTACATCCGCTAACGAAAAAGTTATTTCAAGAGGTTTTTACTTTCCAACAAGAACAATTAATTACGAGTGACAAGTTGACAGAAGAGGAACTGCAAACATCCTTGTTAGCCATTGGTGTTTCTGGTAGTCAACAACTTTTGACTTACCGAAATGCGTACTTTAAAGAAGCACAAAAAATCTTTAAAGGTAAAGGACAGCAGCCATTACTCAATCAGAAGTTGGCGGCTTATCAAGAACTAAAAGAGCAAATTCAAGAGAAAGAAGCGCAGCAACAAACTTTTCAAAAATTAGAAGAAACGATTCGCGAAACAGAACAACAGCGAGTGACACTGCAACAGCAATTAAAAGAAACGCAACAGGACTTGTTACAGGTTGCGGAACAGCAACGTCACTTTCCCTTGTACGAAGAATGGCAGTCGCTACCTGAAGAAACAGAGAACGTTGTTTTAGTAAAAGAAGACCAAGTTCAATTAGAAGAAACCTTTCAAGAATATATGTACCTAGACAAAGAACGACAACGTTTGACCAAAGAGTTATCTCTTCAGTCAGAAGCGCTCGATGTTCCAGAAGGGTATGCTTTTTACCTAGAACAAGAAGCATTGATTCAACAATTGTTGAATCAACGCTATGATATGCAACAATTGATGACGGAATCGGAATGGATGACCCAAACCTTTGAGCAAAATCGTCAAGAAATGGTCCTTTTAGAGAACGAATGGTCATGGTCGCCTGAACGACCACCACAGCTTTTTTATGACAACGAAACCGTTCAAAAGTGGCGCCAACAACAAGTTGCGTATACGCAAGCTCTTCAAAAAGGACAAGAACAGAAAGCATTCTTGGCTTCTCAAATTGAAAATCTGGAAGACCAGTTAACGGATTTTGAAAAAGCGCATGCCGCATTTTTTGGTGAAGCGACGCGTGCCCAAAAAGCGCAGAAAACAAGTCAACCACTTTGGTTATTGCTAGGAAGTATCCTTGCATTACTCGGTTTCTTTTTGCCAAGCCCTTTAAAATGGGGCCTAGTTCTCGTGGGAGTTAGTTTTATCGCGAAAGAAGTGCTTAGCTACGCTACTAGAAAAGAAGCTTCCTCTGATGAAGTGAAAGAAGAGTGGCAGACGAAACTTTCGCAACTAGATTATTTAAATGAACAGTTCCAACAGGCGCTGAATCAAGAACGTGAGGCACAACTGCAAGTGGAACAACTTGAACAAGCAGTAGCGGAGCAAGCCCAAGTCCATCAATTAGGAAAAATGCAACAAATTGATACTTTAATGAATCAGCGGGAATTGATTACGCGCTATTTATTGCTTGTTCAAACAAATGAAGAACTCATGAGTCAATTGAAGGAAAATCAACAAAAACGCCAAGTATTTGAAGAACAAATCTTCCCATTGATGACGCATTTACCCTTGCAAGGAAAGAGCCTTTCCGAAAAGTTACACTTTTTAGAAGGATTTGCTGAAGAAATGGAGAAGGTTCGCTTTGCTCAGGAGTATCAAGCAGATGGCTATCTCAAACAGCAGTTACGAGAGTTGAAAACTAAACAGCAAGAAGCATTAACACGAATTCAGCCTTTACTAATTCGTTATCGGATTCTATCAATCGCTGATGTTCCAAGTAGGATTCAACAGCTGACCACTCAGCAAGCTCAAGTTGGTCGTGGGCAAGAATTAGCGACACAATTAGGCAATCTGTTTCCAGAAGCGGTAACAGAAGCAGCGTTAAAAGACCGTTCTTTACAACTGGCGCAGCAACAAGCACTGGAAGAAAGTCAGTTAAATAAAATACAAGAACAGTATCAAGCGCTGATTTATGAAAAACAACAATTAATGACGGATGGTACCTTAGATGAGTTGTATCAACGACAAGCAATTTTAAAAGCGGAAATCAAAGAACTAGCTCAACGTTGGTCTGGGTATCAACTAGCGGGACAACTGCTAATGGACCTATTAACAGAGCTTTCGGAACAACAATTGCCCAGCTTATTACAGTATGCATCAAGCTACTTTGCACTTTTAACAAATCAGCGTTATCAATCAATCCAAGTAGCCGAAGGTCAACTAGTTGCGGTGACGAAAGAACAAGAAATGTTTTATTTACATGAATTATCAACTGGCACTAAAGATCAATTGATGATGGCTGTTCGTTTTGCCTTTTTAGCAGTCCAAGGCGAGCAACTGATTTGTCCAATTATCATTGATGATGGCTGGTTACACTATGATCATCAAAGAAAAGCCCAATTAGCTGAATTATTTACTAAATTTGGTCAAAAACAGCAAGTCATTTGTTTTTCTTCTGACCAAGAAATGGTAAGCTATTATCAGGACTTACAACAAAGAGTAATTGCGTTAGAAGGAGGAAGCGTCAAGTGAAAAAATTACGTGAATTAACAGTAGAAGAACTTTTTGAATCATTTGTTCTAATTAAAAATGCCGATGTACGTGTAGCTAAAAATGGGAAAAAGTTTATTGCCTTTACCTTTCAAGACACATCTGGCACGATTGACGGAAAATATTGGGACGCCTCTGAGGATGAAATTACACGATTTACTGCGGGAAACGTTGTTTTACTGAATGGGAAACGAGAAGTTTATCAAAATAAACCCCAAGTAAAAATTTTACACATGCGTTTAGCGACAGCAGAGGAACCAAGCCAGCCAAGTTTATATATGGAACGAGCGCCTTTGAAAAAAGAAGAGATGGTCGAGGAAATCAATCAAGTGATTTTTGAAATTACCAATGCTCATTGGAATCGTATTGTGCGCTATCTCATGACGAAATACCAACAAGAATTTTATGAATTTCCTGCAGCCAAACGGAACCATCATGCTTTTGCGAATGGCTTAGCTTACCACACTGTCTCAATGTTGCGCCTAGGCAAAGCAATTGCTAAGGAATATCCTGAAATTAACACGTCACTATTATACGCGGGGATTATTTTACATGACTTAGGAAAAGTTTTAGAACTATCTGGTGCTATTACGACAGAATATACGGTGGCAGGGAACTTAATTGGTCATTTAGTTTTGGTGGATGAGGAAATTACCAAGGCGTGTTTGGCTTTGAAAATTGATGATCGAGAAGAAGACGTTGTCGTTCTTCGGCACATGGTCTTAGCCCACCATGGATTGTTGGAATATGGATCACCTGTGCGACCAAGAATTATGGAAGCGGAAATCTTACATCAAATTGATACCATGGATGCGTCCATTCAAATGATGCTAGGGGCCATTCGTCAAACACAGCCTGGGGAGTATACGGAACGAATCTTTGGTTTAGATAACCGCAGTTTCTATGTTCCAAAAGATAAATAAAAAAAGGGAGTGGTCAATCGACCACTCTCTTTTTTATGCTTATTTAGAAGAAGATTCTGTTGTTTTGCTTGAAGAATCTGTTGCTTTTTCAGAGTCGCTTGTTTTGGTATCGCTTGTTTTAGAATCACTTGATTTTGATTCTTTTTTCTCTGAAGAAGCGCTTGAAGATTCAGTTTGCATGTAGCCTGCTAAAGCGTTCTTGAAGGCATCATCTTTAATTTTCACATTGGCCGCTTTTAATTCGTCACTAATGACTTTCGAAACAAATGTTTGATCGGCTAATTTTGTTTCTTCAGCAATTTTCTTGATCTCTTTTTCATAAGGTTTCATGTCATTGCCTTTTGCTTTGTTTTTCGTCATTTTCACTACATAGTAGGTTGTTTGGTAGGTTTGCATATTTGTTGCAGCAATTGGTTCTGACACTTCGCCATCTTTTAATTTGAAGGCAGCTTCTTTAACTTCGGCAGGAACAGTTGTTGCTTGTGAATCAAATTTAATTTTACCGCCATCTTTTTTCGTAGCAGTATCTGTTGATTTTTCTTTAGCAATTTTTGTGAAATCGCCGCCGTCAGTGATTTCTTTCTTGACAGCTTTGGCATCATCTTCTGAAGCAACTTGGATAATTTGTGCTTCTACTTCTGGATGGAAACTTGCCCAAGCTGTTTTTAAGTCTTCATCTGTAATTTTTAAGTGGGCTTTTAGACCTGCATCATAGGCTGCTCTTTGTTTTAACTGTTTCTTGAATGTTTTTTCAGTTAAACCAGCTTGTTTTAATGCATCAGAGAACTTTCCACCTTGTGCTTCTACTTGTTCTTTGGCTTCGTCAAAGTTTTTTTGAATATCTTTGTCAGTTACTTTGTCGCCATATTTTTCTTCAAAGACTTTATAAATAACCATTTGGCTAAACGCTTGTTGGCTAGTGCTTTGTTCTTTAATTTGGTTATAAAAATCATCAACAGTAATTGTTGAACCTTTCATTGTTGCGATATCTTTTGAACCGCTTGAACACGCTGCTAAACTAAAAACGGCCATTGCGCCCGCTGCAGCTAAGATTAGTTTTTTCTTCATTCTCTTATGCACTCCTGTTTTTTTTAGTTTTATTTCTGTTATAACTATACCATACCTTATTTTGAAAAAGAAAGAGTCTCAGGCATAGTTTCAAACAAAATTCGTATTTACGTCACACTTTTTATTTTTTTAATAACAAAAGAAATAATTAACATAAAAGACTTTACTTTTGCTTGTTGGTTTGTGTGTCAGGTAATTCAGCCGTGATTTTAGCAATTTGTTCTTTAATTTGAGCAATCCGAGGTTCCGCTTGGAATTTGAAATCAGTGATTTCTTGTTGCAGGTCTTTTGAAAATTCAGTTGCCAGAGGAACGTTTTCTTCGACAACTGCCAAATTTCGTTGCACCTGATCCCAGTCATTCGTGACTTGATTTTTCAGTGAACGATAGTCCTCTAGCTCATTGATTAAATGTTGGCGTGTTTCTTTCCCGCTTCTTGGAGCAGCCAACAAGCCGCCAATGGTACCAGCAGCTGCGCCAAAAAAGAGACCTTTAATAAATTTTTTCATTTAGTTCACCTGCTTTGCAATGGTCTCAGCAATTTCTTGCATCGCTTCGGCGGAATAGTCCTCTTGATGGTTGCCAAAATGAATAGAGAAATCATCTTCTTTTGAATAACGGGGAATCAAATGAACGTGGGAATGGAAAACGGATTGATAAGCCACTTCCTTATTGTTATTTAAAATGTTTAATCCTTCCATTTCTGGAAAAGCTTTTTCTAATGCTCGTGCTACTTTAGGAATACGAGCAAAGACGTCGCTTGCTAAAACGTCATTATATTCAAAAATATCAGCAACATGTTGTTTTGGAATCATTAAGGTATGCCCTTTGGTCACTTGTGTAATGTCTAAAAACGCGTAGACTTTCTCGTCTTCATAGACTTTATAACTTGGGATTTCGCCGTTGATAATTTTACAAAAAATACAATCATTCATGAAAAATTCCTCTTTTCTCTAGGTTCTTTCCTTTACTTTACCACAAGTTGATTTCTCTGTGGATGAAAAAGTACGTGAGTTCGCTAAAAAGTTCGTTTCATTTCGTGTATAATAAGAGAAAGAAAAAAATCCATTTAATTAAGGGAGTAATTTTTGAATTCTTGGTTCGCTTAGGGTTTAATAATGGTAGAGAGAAAAGGTTGGAGGCAAAAGAAATGAGCTTAACAATTGAACATTTAACAGGAGGTTACGGCCATATTCCTGTCTTAAAAGATATTAATTTTGACGTCAAGTCTGGTGAAATGGTTGGTTTAATTGGCTTGAATGGTGCGGGGAAAAGTACCACCATCAAAAATATTATTGGGTTACTTACGCCGCAAAAAGGCAAAATTATGATTGACGGGGAAACATTGCAACAAGCCCCTGAAGAATATCGTAAAAAAATCGGGTATATTCCGGAAACACCTTCTTTATATGAAGAATTAACATTGAAAGAGCATATCGAAGTAACGGCCTTGGCTTATGATATTCCATTAGAAGAAGCGTTCAAACGAGCAGAACCATTACTAAAAACGTTCCGTTTAGACAATAAATTGGAATGGTTTCCTGCTAATTTTTCAAAAGGCATGAAACAAAAAGTCATGGTACTTTGTGCATTCTTAATTGAACCGAGTTTATATATTATTGATGAACCTTTTCTAGGCTTAGATCCTTTAGCAATTCATGCTTTATTAGAATTAATGGATACGATGCGTAAGCAAGGGGCAGCGATTTTAATGTCCACGCATATTTTAGCAACAGCTGAAAAATATTGTGATCGCTTTGTGGTGCTACACGAAGGGAAATTACGGGCAAACGGTACAATGGCTGAATTACGTGCAGAATTTAATTTACCAGAGTCTTCTTTAGATGATATTTATCTTGCCTTGACGAAGGAAGAAAAGGTGGGGTAACATGGGCGAATTTTTTAGTCAACGTTTGTCACGGCATTTCAAAAAAATGTCCAAGTACTTGCGCTATATTTTAAATGATCATTTTGTTTTAGTCTGTATGTTTTTATTAGGCGGATTAGGTCTGTACTATTCCCAGTTGTTAAAAGAATTACCTCGTGATTTTGTTTGGGGCAGACCGTTAATTCTATTGGGCTGGCTGCTACTCATTCAAGTTGGTAAGTTGGCTACTCTGACAGAAGAGCCAGACAAGGTTTTTTTATTACCAAAAGAAAAACAATTCGCTGCTTATCTGAAACGAGCGCTACGCTACTCTTTACTTTTACCGATTGTGGTCAGCTTTCTAGGAAGTGGCCTATTGATGCCGTTGATTGTAGTCACAACAGGTTGGTCGTTTCAAACCTTCTTTTTATTTTTGGTCATGCTAGTTTGTATGATTTATACACATCTTAGTTTACAAAGCTATGGGCTCTATCATCTTTCGTCAACCACTTACCGTAGTTGGTGGTTCGTTTGGTTGATCAGTAGTCTCTTGATTATGACGGGAGCTATTTACTGGACGCCTTGGGTTGGTGTGATTGGTGGCATCATTCTGGCCGTTTGTTTATCGAGTATTTGGCAAAATAAGATGAAACAGAGTTTCTTGGATTGGGAAAAAATGATCCAAAAAGAACAAAACAGAATGCATAGAATTTATAAATTCATTCAGCTGTTTACAGATATTCCTGAAGTGAGTAGTACAGTGAAACGCCGTAAATACTTAGATCCTCTCCTCGGAGTAGTCAAAAAAACATCTGAGAACACGTATGCTTACTTATTCATTCGGAGCTTTTTACGAGGTAGCGAATATAGTGGCTTATTGTTTCGTTTGATTTTGGTTGGTGGCGTGCTACTCTTCTTTTTACAAGAATTCTGGATTGCGTTGGTAGTTGCTTTATTGTTTGTCTATTTAATCGGGTTCCAGTTGATTCCCATGTACACGCAATTTGATTATATGGTGATGACACAGTTATATCCAATTTCAATAGAAAAAAAACAAGCAGCGATTCGCCGGTTAATTAGCGGCGCATTATCTGTTGCGGCCATTATTTTTGGTGGGATTGTCTGCCTTCGTTTAGGCAGTTTGCAAAATAGCTTGATCATTCTGGGTGCTTTAATTGTAGAAGTTGTGATTTTCACTAAAATGTATGTTCCAATGCGCTTGAATAAGTTATAAAGATGAGAAAACCCAGCAAAATTTACAAAAGAACCACATAGAAGCTTGACGAAGCAAGGTTTGGCGACTAAAATGGTAATTGCTGTAAAAATTGCAATAAAATTGTGTTGAGATAGGAGATAATTTCCATGGAATTTCAGTTGGATAAAGACTGGCGTCTGCAGCCGATAAAGGGCGCAACTGGTCAAACATACATGGGAATAAAAGAAACAGAGAAAGTGTTCATTAAACGAAACACTTCTCCACTTCTTGCAGCATTGTCTAAAGAAGGGTTAGCCCCGAAGATGATTTGGACAAAGCGGACAGCGAATGGCGACGTACTAACAGCCCAAGAATGGCTGGAAGGACGTTTATTACATGCGGACGAAATTGGCAAACGCAATGACGTGATTGACGTGTTATACCAATTGCATCATTCCAATTTGCTGAAAGACATGTTGAAAAAAATTGGTGGCGAAGTTTGTACCCCGCTAACAATGTTGAAAGAGTATAAGCGTCAACTACCTAAAGAATTAAAACGAAACAGTTATTTAAAAGAAGTAATCACTTATTTATATAATCATTTACCAGAATATCCAGAGACTAGTTATGTAGCTGTCCACGGCGATGTGAATCATCGGAATTGGTTAGTCTCGAATAATTATCTCTATTTAGTAGATTGGGATTCTGTGATGGTCGCGGACCCAGCGGTAGATTTAGGAATGATTTTGAGTCATTATGTCCCTCGTTCCGGCTGGAATCAATGGTTACTATCTTATGGTTTAATCCCGAATGAAAGTACGGTTCAACGAATTTATTGGTATGGTTTATTTAGCTTTTTACAAGAGATTGTTCGTCATCACCAAGAGGGCGAAAGAAGAGCAATGACTGCAGAAATTTTACAATTAAAACGAATGTTTAGTAGTTAAACTAATTCATTATAACATCCACACAGGCTGGCGAATTTCACCAGTCTGTTTTTAAAAGAAAGGAATTTTAAATATGCGTGTAAGAAATAGACCCGGAGCAGCAGAATATATGGCAAAATATCCACAATATGTGGTAGAAGGTCCTGAAAAATGGCAAGGGAAATGGCAAGAACGTTTTGGCAATAATCATCCCATCCACATTGAAATTGGTTCAGGTAAAGGTCGTTTTATTTATGAAATGGCTAAAGCACATCCTGAAATTAATTATATTGGTATCGATATGCAATTAAGTATTTTATCGATTGCATTAGATAAGCTAGTGGCCGAGCCGTTACCTAATCTACAGTTATTGCGAGTAGACGGCGAAGCATTAACAGAATATTTTGCTGAAAATGAAGTAGATTTAATCTATTTAAATTTTTCAGATCCTTGGCCAAAGAAAAAACATGAAAAACGTCGTTTAACGTATAAAAACTTTTTAGCGACAGATGAAATTATCTTAAAACCAAATGGAGAAATTCATTTTAAAACGGATAATCAAGGGCTCTTCGAATACTCATTAAGTAGCTTTTCTAAATATGGCATGATTATTGAACGTGTGTGGCTAGATTTGCATAATAGCGAGTTTGAAGGCAACATTATGACAGAATACGAAGAAAAATTTTCTAGTCGTGGTCAACGAATTTATCGAGTAGAAGCACGTTTTGTTGCAAAATAAAAAACAAGCATTCCTTTATTTTAAGTGAAGGAATGCTTGTTTTTTATTATTTAAGAAAGCCTAAGTTGTCGTTCTTAAAGCATAGGCGTCCAATAAAATTCTTGCCAGAATGGATAGTGGTAACCGTGAACGCACTTCATAATCGGGGAAAAAGGAGCCTTCTGATTTGAAGCCTACGAACGGAATTTCAATGTATTTCATTAAACTAGAGTGTTTGCTTGCAGTTAAAAGGATAGTCCCAATTTCTGAGTCGTAACAGTTTTTACCAGCGACAACTAATTCTTGGGTTTCTCCGTTTAAAGAAACAAAAAGAGCCACATCTTTTTTTGATAACTTTTTACTAATATTTTTAATAATTTCTGGATCCGTATGCAGTTCACAGTATTTGCCAGCCAATTGAAACTTAACCATCATTTCCTGAGCAATTAATTCTGAAAAACCTCTAGCAAAGATAATAATCCGTCGAGAAGCTTTGATTTTTTGGATCGCATCTTCGATATTACCAATTTCAATCATGTTAATCGTGCGAGTTACTTCTTCTTCATTCTTTAAAATGGCTGTCCGAATTCCTCGGTCTACTTTTTCTAATGCTGAAAAATTTATATTTTGGTTTTCTTTATCTTTCAAGTGATGCTTGAAGGATGTGAAACCTTCATAGCCTTTCTTTTTCATGGTTCTTACAATCGTCGCAGTTGATACGTTGGCTCGTTCGCTTAATTTTACAATGGAATAATCAGGGATTTCTAAAATATGTGTTTCGATAAAATGCCAGAGATATTGCTCCGACTCACTCAATTTTTGTTCCATAATGGCCAGCCCTTCTTTCTTTCACTAAAAAACATTTATAAGCCTATTTTTAATGAAAAAAAATAAAAAAGCTAGAGAAATTATGAAATTGTAAATGTTTTCTATATTTTTGCGAAAGAATGAAAACCTTTACATGGTATTTTGAGACATAATAAAGAGGAGAAAGGAGGAACTACAGTGACTATTTATACATGTACATTAAATTTAGCCATTGATTTATTTATCGAAACAGAAGAGCTAGTTCCTTTTGTCGTGAATCGCACGAAGGAAGATGATATTCAAGCAAACGGGAAAGGAGTCAATGTTTCCCTAATTTTAAAGATGTTAGGGATTGATAATACCGCTTTGGGAGTCAAAGCTGGTTTCACTGGGAACTATGTCGAGGATTATTTAAAAGAAAAAGAGATAACCACTGATTTTATCGAAGTCGCTGGCACAACGAGAATCAATGTGTTTACAAAAGTTACCCAAGATCAAAAGGAATACAAATTAGTCAATAAAGGACCAAAATTATCTGAAGAACATGTACAACGTTTTTTGAAAAAAATTTCAGAGTTACGTAAAGGGGATTATTTGTGCGTATCAGGAAGTTTACCACAAGGGGTTTCGCCAAGTATTTTGATTGAAATTAGCCGAATTTGTTTTGAAAAACAGGTGTTCTTAATCTTAGACAGTAGTTATGAAGAAATTTTAGATTGTTTGCCTTATCAACCATTTTTATTGAAACCAAATGAAGAAGAACTTCAAGAGTGGTTTCATACAGAAGTGCAGACTAAGGATGATTACATTTTTTACGGACAAGAATTACTGAAGCGGGGAGCCAAAAATATTTTACTTTCTTTAGGTAGTGAAGGGGCTTTATTTATGAACAATGAAAAGGTTCTTTCAGGTAATTCACCAACTGGAATGGTTGTAAATACAGCTTGTTCAGGGGATGCAATGTTAGGTACCTTTTTAGCTGGCTGGCATCAAGGATTTTCATTGGAAAAAAATTTAAAAAGAAGTATTGCAGCAGGTAGTTCAACAGCATTTCGCAAAGGATTGACAGATTTTTCAGATGTTCAGGAGTTAGAGCAACAAATAAAGATTCAAGAGGAGGAATAAACAGATGGCTACGTATCAATTAATAGCTGCTACAGGTTGTCCGACGGGAATAGCGCACACGTATATGGCACAGGAGGCATTGGAACAAGCTGCGAAACGTAAAGGTATTACGATTAAGGTTGAAACACATGGTCAGATTGGTATAGAAAACGAGTTAACACCTGCAGAAATCCAAGGAGCGGAGGCAGTCATTATTGCCGCCGACAAAGACGTTCAAGCAGAACGTTTTGCTGGGAAACGAATTATTGATGTCCCTGTCAGTGTGGGGATTAAAGAAGCAGATCGCTTAATTGAAGAAGCGCTCGCAGGAAAAGGATCGATTGCGGCCGAAAACCAAGCAGTGGATGAACTTGAACAGGAAACACAAATTTCTTCAGGAAATGTTGGACATAGTATTTATAAAAACTTAATGAATGGCGTCTCTCACATGTTGCCGTTTGTAGTAGCAGGCGGCGTTTTAATTGCTCTTTCTTTTGCTATTTGGGGTATTTATTCATTTGATCCAGAAAGTAGTCAGTATAATGCTACCGCTGCTATGTTAAAAAGTATTGGTGATGCCTCAATGGGCATGATGGTGCCAATCTTATCTGCGTATATCGCAGAGGGGATTGCCAAACGACCTGGTTTGGTTGTGGGCTTTGTCGGTGGTTTGATTGCTAACACTGGTGGTACTGGCTTTTTAGGAGGGATATTATCTGGTTTCCTTGCTGGGTATTTCATTCTTTTATTACAAAGAGTATTTAAAGGTTTGCCTAAATCATTAGATGGTTTAAAAGCAATTTTCCTTTATCCAGTCATTGGCGTTGCAGTTATTGGTATCACTATGTCTTTATTAGCAGATCCGATGAAAGCTGTTAACGAAGGAATGATGAGCTTTTTAGCTAGTTTCCAAAACTCCAGTCCGTTGGTTTTAGGAATTATTGTGGGTTGTATGTGTGCCTTTGATATGGGAGGTCCAGTTAATAAAGCGGCCTATGTTACTGGGACGGCACTCTTAGCTCAAGGAAATACTTCTTTTATGGCAGGAGTTTCTGCTGCCTGCATAGCGCCACCTTTAATTACAGGCTTTGCTACATTATTCTTTGGAAAATACTTTGACACAAATGAACGCAATGCGGGGCTAGTGAACTTTATTTTAGGCTCCACACATATTACAGAAGGCGCTATTCCGTTTGCGGCAAAAGACCCATTGAAGGTTTTACCAATTATGATGCTCGGATCTTCAATTGCGGCAGTCTTAACGTATATGTTTGGGGTACAAGTGCCAGCACCTCATGGAGGCTTTCTTGTTTTACCAGTTGTTACTCACGCTGTTCAATGGGTTCTGGCAATTTTAGCTGGTTCATTGGTAGGCGGTTTATTGCTAGGTTTTGTACAAAAAAGTAGAATCGCCAAACAAGAGCAATCGTTATCAAAAAAATGAAATAACAGGAATTAGGAGTGGATGGAATGGCTTTTATTAAAGAAAATCATATTTTTTTAAATCAACAGTTACAAACGCAAGAGGATGTTTTTCACTTTTTAGCAAAAAAATCAACAGAATTGGAAGTTGCTCAGGACGCACAGGAAGTTTTCGATAAACTGAACGAGCGAGAACAAGAAGGAACAACGGGGATGATGAATGGATTTGCGATACCTCATGCAAAAGCAGCAACGATTCAACAAGCGGCCATTATCATCGTTACCTTGGACCAAGGTGTTGAGTGGCAGAGCCTTGACAACCAATTAACGGAGTTTGTGATTGCGCTGTTTATTCCAGATGCCGAAGCTGGCACGACACATTTGAAATTACTCTCTTCTGTTGCGCGCCTCTTATTAAGAGAAGAAGTTACTTCTGGACTGAAACAAGCAAGTTCGCCAGCTGAAATTGCTACGTTACTAAATAATCAATTAGGAGAGGGAACAGAATGAAAAAAATTAGTGAACAAAAACGTAAACATTTAGAAAATCTGGTAGATGATCAAGGGATTATTGGCGCACTAGCCATTGATCAACGTGGGGCCTTAAAACGCATGATGGGAAAATACAAAGAGGTGACTGCGCAAGAAATCAGTGACTTTAAAGTATTAGTATCTCGTTGCTTAACACCAGAGACTTCAGCAATTTTGTTGGATCCAGAATATGGCCTAGCTGCTGCTGAAAATCGAGCACAGACTTCAGGTTTGTTACTTGCGTATGAAAAAACGGGCTACGATGCTTCGACACCAGGACGGTTACCCGATAGTCTTGATGTTTGGTCGGTTAAGCGTTTAAAAGAAACGGGCGCAGACGCGTGTAAATTTTTACTTTATTACGATGTTGACGAAAGTGAAGCAATCAATGAACGAAAGAAAGCTTATATAGAACGGATTGGTTCAGAGTGTTTAGCCGAAGAAATTCCATTCTTTTTAGAAATTGTCTCTTATGATGCAAACAATTCGGATAGTGCTTCAAAAGAATACGCTAAAGTAAAACCGCACAAAGTAATTGAAGCGATGAAAGAATTTTCAAAGGATCGCTATAATGTTGATGTTTTAAAAGTAGAAGTCCCTGTGAATATGAATTTTGTAGAAGGTTTTGGCACTGAAAGTCTTTATAGCCAAGATGAAGCGCAGGCTTTTTTCAACATGCAAAGTGAAGCAACACAACTTCCATTTATTTTCTTGAGTGCAGGGGTTAGTGCTACGATGTTTCAGGAAACATTGAAATTTGCAAAAAAAGCAGGTTCCTCGTTTAATGGAGTCTTATGTGGTCGCGCAACTTGGGCAGACGGCGTGCTTCCATTTGTTCAACAAGGTGCTGAAGCAGCCGTTGCGTGGCTTGAAACAACTGGTAAAACAAATGTTGACGAATTAAATCAGGTTTTAAGAGAGAGCGCAGTATCAGTCTTTGAAAAAATCCAGTAATTAAGCTGAAAATATTTACTGAATTTGAACTATTTGGTCATCTGAATTAAATTTTTTCAGAAATCGTCTTCTTTAAGTGAACTCAATGTACGCAAACTCAAAAGATATGATATAATTATTTCGATATCGATGTATGAACACCCAAAAAGTAACATTGCTTTACTTTATTTGGGGAAAGTTGGGGTATTATGGGAATTCCTAAAGAAGGCGAGTTTGTAACCATTCAGAGTTATAAACATGACGGACATTTACATCGAACGTGGCGTGATACGATGGTACTAAAAACGAGCGAGTATTCTTTAATTGGTGTGAACGATCACACGTTAGTAACGGAATCCGACGGACGTCGGTGGGTGACTCGTGAACCAGCCATTGTTTATTTTCACAAGAAATATTGGTTCAATATAATAGCAATGATTAGAGAAAAGGGGGTTTCGTATTACTGCAATCTGGCTTCGCCATATGTTTTAGATGACGAAGCGTTGAAGTATATTGATTATGATTTAGATATCAAGGTTTTTCCAGATGGTGAAAAACGTTTACTAGACGTTGATGAATATGAATTTCATAGCAAACTAATGGATTATCCAGAAGATATTGACTTCATTTTAAAAGAAAATGTCAAGACTTTAGTGGATTGGATTAATAACGAAAAAGGCCCCTTCTCGCCCGAATATGTAGATATCTGGTATCAACGTTATCAACAGCTATCAAAAAAATAGCCGATGTAAACAGCCCACAAAAGGAGCTTGGAGCATTAGCCAAAATGGCTAATGCTCCAAGCTCTAAATTTTCCGATTTAATTGGTGTTATAGTTCTTTATTCATTTCGTAGTGTTCAATGCCAGCATCCATAAAAGGTGCTCCTGTTTTTTGATAACCTAAACATTCATAGAAGCCTACAGCGGTGACTTGTGCTCCTAGAGTAATCTTGTGGTAGCCTTGTTCTTTGGCAAAATTTTCCGCCGCTTCCATAATCATTCGTCCATAGTCGGCGCCACGGTAAGCTTTTTCAACGGCCATTCGTTGTAATTTCATAACGCCATTTTCTAGTGGAAGCAAGCGACAAGTTGCGACAGCTACATGATCCGTGTACAAAACAAAGTGAATACAACGTGCTTCATATTCATCGATTTCCATCTCTTCTGGTACCCCTTGTTCCGCTACGAATACGCGTTGACGAAGCCGGACAGCATCTAAATAAAGATCACTCATGGTATCTTTTGTTTGAGCTACATGCATAGAAAAACCCCCAAGTTCAGAATCTGTTTCTATTTTATTATACCACGAAAAAGTTCTAGCAATGAAGTATTCTCAATGACTGAGGGGGGAAGGTGTGATAAAATAAAACAGCAACAATTGAATAAAAATAAAGGAGGAGCCGCTGTGATTAATCGATTTAAAGAATCGAAATTATTTTTCTGGTCAGTTGAATTACTTGTCGTGGCCATGCTATTATTTATTGCTTCGAAAATTAATTTCTTATTTGCACCGATTGGGACATTCTTTTCAACGTTGTTTGCCCCAGTCTTAGTAGCAGGCTTTTTGTATTATTTACTAAATCCTGTGGTCAATCTACTAATGAAGACGAAAATGAAACGAATTTATGCCGTCTTACTAGTATTTTTATTACTAATCATCGCATTAGTTCTGATCTTATTAACAATTATCCCTAAGTTGGCAGATCAGCTAGCTAGTTTAGCATCAAGTATGCCGGATTTCTTTAAACAAGTGGAGACCTGGATTTATGAGATTGCGGAGTTACCTATTTTTAAACAAATTGATTTAACAAGCTATATTGAAAAAATGGATATTTCTTATGCAAATATTATCCAACAATTTTTAAGTAGTTTATCAAGTAGCTTAGGTTCAATCGTATCAACTGTGGCGTCAACCACCATTGTTTTGGTCACTGCGCCATTTATTTTATTTTATATGTTAAAAGATGGAGACAAGCTAGTACCAGCGATTCAACGTTTTTTACCTGAAAAAAGAAAAGATGATATCGTGGATCTTTTAGGACAATTGAACCAAACCTTATCCAGTTATATTAGTGGACAAGCGATTGAATGTTTATTTGTCGGTACATTTACGATTATTGGGTATTCATTGCTTGGCGTTCGTTATGCCTTTTTATTTGGTGTCATTGCCGGCTTTACGAATTTGATTCCCTATCTAGGACCTTATCTAGGATTAGCGCCTGCTGTCTTAGTGACCATCTTTAATGAACCCGTCAAAGCAGCCTTATGTTGTTTAGTGGTGCTAGTGGTTCAACAATTGGACGGAAATATTATTTATCCAAACGTTATCGGAAAATCTCTAAAAATCCATCCATTAACGATTATTTTAATTTTATTGGTAGCAGGAAATTTAGCAGGTTTGCTAGGTATTTTCCTCGGTGTCCCATTTTACGCAATCTGCCGGACCATTATCTACTATGTTATTGATATGGTCAAAGCGGGTCGTAGTGAAAAAGTTACCAATGCTGTTCTTTTAGGGAATGAAACAAATACGAAAGAAAATAACGGTTAATGATTGAATCCGCTAATCTTTCGTGCTATGATTTTATGGATTAGGATAGAAAATAACCTGTCATAATACTGATTGTGTCTGTTTCTAAGCCTAACCATAAAAAGAGGAAGAACGTTAAAAGAGTACGAAAGTACAGCCTCGGAATTATCAACAATTAAGGAGAGAGAGAACATTATGAATAATGCTGACCCTGAGAGTCAGTCGCTAATTGCGCAACTTCTATTATTAGTCGTGTTGACGTTTATCAATGCCTTTTTGGCAGCGGCGGAAATTGCAGTCGTATCTGTTAACAAGAATCGTGTGGAACAAAAAGCGGAAGACGGCGACGCAAAAGCTCAAAAATTGCTTAAGGTATTGCAAGACCCCAATAACTTTTTATCCACAATCCAAGTAGGGATTACTTTGGTTAATATCCTATCTGGTGCTTCATTAGCAGAGACTTTATCTAGTCGTTTGGCCCCTGTATTAGGTGGCGGCGCCGCAGCTAAGAGTCTTGCCAGTATCATTATCTTAGCATTGTTAACGTACGTTTCTATTGTATTTGGTGAATTATACCCTAAACGAATTGCTATGAATAAATCAGAAGAAGTCGCTCAATTGACTTCTGGTGCAGTCCGCTTTTTAGGAGTTATCGCGCGTCCCTTCGTTTGGTTGCTATCGGCTTCGACCGATTTATTATCCAAAATCACACCAATGACTTTCGATGATGCCGATTCGAAGATGACACGAGATGAAATGCGCTACATGCTTGAAACAGAAGGTGTTTTGGAAAACGAAGAACTAGAAATGCTACAAGGTGTCTTTTCATTAGATACAAAAGTGGCACGAGAAGTAATGGTTCCTCGGACAGACGCATTCATGGTTGACATCCAAGATGATGTCCAAGAAAACATCAATTTAATTTTAGGAGAAAATTATTCTCGGATTCCTGTTTATAGTGAAGACAAAGATAAAATTGTTGGTATTTTACATACCAAAACGTTACTAAAAGCTGCACGTAATTTAGGCTTTGAAAACATTGAATTAGGCGCGATTATCCAAGAACCATTATTTGTCCCAGAAACCATTTTTATTGATGATTTACTTTATGAGTTAAAACGAACACAAAACCAAATGGCGATTTTACTAGATGAATATGGCGGTGTTGTCGGTTTAGCAACACTAGAAGATTTACTAGAAGAAATCGTTGGTGAAATTGACGATGAAACAGATGAAGTAGAAAATTTATATACACAAGTGGCCGACAATGAATATTTGGTTCAAGGACGCATGTTAATTGACGAATTTAATGAAGTATTTGAAACAGATTTACACATGAGCGATGTTGATACAATGGCAGGTTACTTAATTACAGCATTAGGAACCATTCCTGATGAAGGGGAAAAACCTTCTTTTGAAGTGGGCAATATTAAGTTAACTGCTGAAGAAATGGAAGGCACACGTTTGCTAGTCTTACGCGTTCATTTCTACGATGAAGAAACTGTCGATGAAGAACCAGAAGAAAATCGTCGTTTTTTCCGTAAAGAAATGGAAGATGACGAACCAAGACGTTAAAAATAACCTGTGACATCAGTCGTTTTGACTAATGTCACAGGTTTTCCTTTTAAAAAACAGCCAACAGCAGCTCTTTATTCTCATGGCTTGACATGATATACTAGCAAAGGTTAATCAAAAATTATGCTGAAGAAAATAAATAAATAAACATCACAAGTGATAAGGAGATTTTTATGACGATCAATCAAAAAGAAGCAGTCGATAGTCGCCGTACGTTTGCGATTATTTCCCATCCGGATGCTGGGAAAACAACGATTACTGAACAATTATTATTATTTGGGGGCGCCATCCGCCAAGCTGGAACAGTCAAAGGGAAAAAAACAGGGAACTTTGCCAAATCTGACTGGATGGAAATTGAAAAACAACGGGGAATTTCGGTAACGAGTTCTGTGATGCAATTTGACTATCAAGACAAACGGATTAATATCTTGGACACCCCAGGGCATGAGGATTTCTCAGAGGATACGTATCGGACCTTAATGGCCGTGGATAGTGCTGTGATGGTTATTGATAGTGCCAAAGGGATTGAAGCACAAACGAAAAAACTTTTCCAAGTTGTTAAAAAACGTGGTATACCAATTTTTACTTTTATTAACAAATTGGACCGTGACGGACGGGAACCATTGGAACTTTTAGAAGAATTGGAAGAACTATTGGATATTGAATCTTACCCAATGAACTGGCCAATTGGTATGGGAAAAGGCCTAGAAGGTCTATACGATATTTATAATGAACGCGTGGAATTATATCGTCCAGAAAATAATGGCGGGGAGCGTTTTATTCCTTTAAAAGATGGCGATATCCCAAGCGATTTATCATTGCACAATAACAGCGTTTATCAACAAGTGTTGGAAGATGTTGAGTTATTGGTAGAAGCAGGCGATGAATTTAGCGAGGAAAAAATCGCTCGTGGTGATCAAACGCCAGTCTTCTTCGGTTCTGCTTTGACAAACTTTGGGGTTCAAACATTTTTAGAAACCTTCTTACAATTTGCGCCTGCGCCACATGCGCATAAAACAGAAGAGGGTGGCGAAGTAAGTCCTTATGAAAAAGAATTTTCAGGCTTTGTCTTTAAAATTCAAGCGAATATGAACCCAGCCCATCGTGATCGAATTGCCTTTGTTCGAATTTGTTCAGGTGTTTTTGAAAGAGGCATGGACGTGACTTTAGGTAGAACAGGCAAAAAAGTCAAATTAAGTAACGTGACGCAATTTATGGCGGATGCCCGCGAAAACGTCACAGAAGCTGTTGCAGGCGATATTATCGGCGTGTATGACACAGGAAATTACCAAATTGGCGATACTTTGTATGAAGGGAAAATGAATGTTCAATACGAAGAGTTGCCGTCATTTACACCTGAATTATTCATGAAAGTGACTGCCAAAAACGTGATGAAACAAAAATCTTTCCATAAAGGAATTTACCAACTGGTTCAAGAAGGAGCCATTCAATTATACAAAACATATTTAACAGAAGAATATATCATTGGCGCAGTAGGTCAATTGCAGTTTGAAGTTTTCCAATACCGAATGTCCAATGAATACAATGCTGAAGTGGTAATGACGCCAATGGGTTCTAAAATTGCCCGCTGGATTAATCCAGAAGATTTAGATGAACGCATGAGCTCTAGCCGAAACATTTTGGCACGGGACCGCTTCGACCAACCATTGTTCTTATTTGAAAACCAATTTGCGGAACGCTGGTTTGCGGATAAATATCCAGATGTTGAACTGAAAAGTTTGATGTAAAATTAATTTGTAATCAATCAGTAGCTGAATCTTTAGAAGATTGAAGCTCGGCGCAGTCATTCTCAAGATGATTGCGCTGAGCTTTTTCTTGTTATAAGGTATTAAAGCAGGCGTGATTGTTTTTTTTGAGATAGAATACTTATTATAACGAACCTATCAAGGAGTGGACAAGAACATGAATTTTTATGGCATCGAGTATTTAAAAAGCCAATCTAATTTAAATGATTACTTAAAGTATTTTTTTATTTTTGCTTTGTTAATCGGGCTAGTCATTGTATTTAGTTTTTATGTGCGACATCAAATTCAAACGAAATATCGTGAATTAAGTATTATTATTTTTTTATCATTATTATTTGTTTTAGGGGTTCAATATTCCAATTATCAACTGAACCAAAATCAGCATTCACAATCTTCACAAATGGTACATTTTGTCGAACAAGTGGCACAGGAAAAAAAGGTTTCTCCAGAAAAAGTTTATGTCAATGGTACACAATTGGCTGACGGAACCATAGTTAAAATTGACGAAGTGTTTTATAAAATGAGTTTAAGTACGGATCAGCAGTCTTATACGTTACAAGAAACGTATTTATTAACACCAACGATTGAAATCATAAAGTAAAGTGAGGGAAAATTAATGCAGTTTTATAGTCCAATTATTATTAAATTTGCTTTAGGTATTATTTGTTTAATTGTCCAAATTAATTTGATGGGAAAAGGCAATTTGGCGCCCACATCGGCTATGGACCAAGTGCAAAACTATGTATTGGGGGGTATTATTGGTGGTGTTATTTATAATGATTCAATTACGGTGCTCCAATTTGTATTAGTGTTAATTTTGTGGACATTATTAGTCTTAATTTTAAAATTTGCAAAAGAACACAATCGCTATGTGAAGCAAATTGTGGATGGTAAACCCATTACTTTAATCAAGGATGGACAGGTTGTGGTGAAGGAATGTTTGAAAAATGGTATTTCTGCAAATGATCTAATGTTTAAATTACGAGCAAATGGTATTTATGAAGTCCAGCTTGTTAAACGGGCGGTTTTAGAACAAAATGGTCAATTAACAATCGTCGAATATGGCGATGAAAGTATTCGTTATCCGATTATTGTGGACGGTCAAGCCAACATGGATGTCCTAGAGTTAATCAAAAAAGATGAGCACTGGCTATTAACGCAAATCCAAGAACAAGGATTCCAAAGATTACAGGAAATCTATTTAGGTGAGTATTTATCTGGACAGTTAAGTTTATCGCCGTATGAAGAAAAAACGATTTCTTAGCTATACTTTTCATTCTACTTATATTAAAATTAAATGGTAATTCAATGAGTTTTAAAAGGAGGAAAAATGAAAACTAAAAAGATAGTTGTCGGGTTATTTTGTTCAATGATTATTTTAATGGGGTGCCAACCAGATCAACGAACTGAAAAAATGAAAGAAAGTACTGAAGCAGAAGCAGTCCAAGTAACGAGTGGTGCCTCGGCAGCCACTAATGCCACTTCTGTAAAGCAGGAGGAGCAGACAAACACGAATGATCAACCGAAGGAGAGTGCTGCCAAAGTGAGTTATGAGCGTAATGGACATACCTTTGAAGTTGATGCTGTTTCTGGCGCTACAGTAGAAGCTAATAATGGACAATCAGGAATTAGTCCAGAAGAAAAAGCTCAGAAGATGTATTGGTCAGGTCGTCCAGAAATCGGGGAAGTTCAAGGGGATTATTATCATCATGAAGTCGTGTTTGATGGCGGCTATACGGCTTTAATTGATGTAGTTGTTAAGGATCAACAAATTCAGTTAGTAGAATTTGATGAACGTGGACCTAAAAACTATTATTCTGAAGAATGGGCAGGAGTGACAAAACGTTTATCCGGCTATGCAAATTTTCAAGCGAACAACGCCCGAACCGATCAATCGTTAGTGACCGTTGTTAATACGATGACTTTTCTAGAAAATCAAATGGTTACCGAAAATCGTCTAGATGGCGCATTCCAGACAGCCAAAGGTCAATCCAATAGCGCTAATAATGGCTATCTTCCTGCTGCTAGGGCTTTAGCCAAGGAAATCAAAGAACCTTCAAAAGAACATTATACAAGTCTAACAGAAGATTTTGGGGAGGGGCTTTCTGGACGTTTAACGGTTATTACGTTAAAAGATTCAGGGAAAATAACCGATCTTCGTTATGATGAATATTTTGCAGATACAGAAGAAGAGATTAAAGATGCGAAACTGAAGGCTTATTCTCGCCAATCAAAATACTTTTCAAAAGATTATGCTCAAAAATCGGGGGAAAATTTCAAAAAAGAAGTGGATGACTTAAGAAAAAAAGCAATCGAGGAAAATAAATTAGTCAGTCCGACAAATGAGGAAGCCTGGTCGGAAAATTATCAAAGGCTTGTAAAAAAAATAACGTCACAATAAATTAAAAAAAATGCCGAAGTGGGGAAACTTCGGCAGTTTTTTTTAGTTTTCCATGAGGGAAACTTTTAATGGAACAGACACTTCGGTCACATGGTTTAACTCAATGATAGAAATTTCATCTGGGTCATAAGCCTCTTTAGGTAATCGTTTTAACAGTTTTGCTAAAATTTCTTTTACTTCTGTCGGACGAATGCGACGATTTTTATTCATAATCAGAACTTCCACATGGTGAGCTGCTTCTGAATAGACAGCGGTCGTGTTTCCTGCTGAGTAGACTTTTACAAAGTAAGCATCCGTGTTTTCCAATTGTTTATTTACTAATTGTTTGTAGCTATTGGTCACATTCACTAATTTCATTTTATCACCTCATTATAGTTGTGTGCTGCAAAAGAGCGTTTCCAATTATGTACAGGAGTTCCAGATTGAATTTTTTCTATGAGGAACAAGTATACGAATATCTTTCTTCTATTATAGTTTTTTTTGATGAAAATAAAAAGTGAAAAGCATAAAAAAATCCGCACGCATTGTTATTAATGCGTGTGGATTTTTGATTATTCTGCTTGGTCAGATGTTGAAGTTTCTGTTTTAGTCACTTCTTGTGCGCCAGTTACGATAATTTTACCTTCGTTATCTAACGCTGCGACTAATTGATGATTTTCAGGATGATCTAGATAGTATTCAGCAATGCCGTCTTCAATTTGTTCTTGAATCGTTCGGCGTAAAGGACGAGCGCCCATTGCAGGATCATAACCTAAATCAACGAGTTTCTCTTTGACTTCTGTTGGAACCTCAATGTGTAATTTTTGTTTAGCTAATAAGCCATTTACTTCTTCTAACATCAAGCTAACAATGTTCATCAGGTTTTCTTTGCTTAATGCTTTGAATTCGATAATACCATCGAAACGGTTAAGGAATTCGGGGGTGAAGAAGTTGTTCAATTGACCTAAAACAGATTTAGTCACACCTTCACGGGCAGCGCCAAAGCCAACGTTGGCTTCCACAGCACCTGTTCCAGCATTACTTGTCATGATAATGATGGTGTCTTTAAAGCTGACCGTACGACCTTGTGCATCTGTTAAACGACCATCGTCGAGAATTTGTAAAAACATGTGTAAAACATCAGGATGCGCTTTTTCAATTTCATCCAATAAAATTAAACTATAAGGATTACGACGGACTTTTTCTGTGAGTTGTCCAGCTTCGTCATACCCAACATAGCCTGGAGGAGAACCAATCAGTTTAGAAACACTGTGTTTTTCCATATACTCACTCATATCAAAACGAACCATCGAATCTTCTGAACCGAATAGCTCAAAAGCTAATTGTTTTGCTAATTCTGTTTTACCAACGCCTGTTGGCCCAACAAATAAGAAGGAACCAATTGGGCGGTTTTGTTTGCCTAGGCCTACACGATTGCGACGAATCGCTTTAGCTACTTTATCGACGGCATCATCTTGTCCGACAACATGAGCTTTTAAGTCAACAGCTAAATTTTTCAATTGGGTTTGTTCTTTTTCTTTTAAGTCACCGACAGGAATGCCAGTTTTTTGTTCCACAATGGCTTCAATATCTTTTTCAGTGATGACGGGTGTTTCTTCATCGCTGATTTGTTTTTCTTTCATTGCTTGTAATTTATTGATTTGATCACGATAATAAGCCGCTTTTTCAAAATCTTCTTCTGCGGAAGCTTGTTGTTTTTGTTGTTCCGCTTCTGCTAATTTTTTATCAATTGTTTTTGGATCGACGAGTTGAATAGTTAGATTCATTTTTGAACCAGATTCATCTAACAAGTCAATCGCTTTATCTGGTAAAAAGCGATCTTGAATGTAACGATTGGATAAGTTTGCTGCTGCGTTAATCGCTTCATCTGTATATTTAACATGATGATAATCTTCATAACGTTTTTGCAAACCATGTAAAATCGTTATGGTTTCGGCAACGGTTGGCTCATCTACTTGGACTGGTTGCATCCGACGTTCTAAGGCAGCATCTTTTTCAATAATACGGTACTCATTTAAAGTTGTGGCACCGACTAATTGTAATTCACCACGTGCTAAGGCTGGTTTTAAAATATTGCCAGCATCCATATTGCCATCACCAGCAGCACCAGCACCCACAATTTCATGGACTTCATCAATAAATAAAATGACATTTTCAGCTTCAGTGATTTCTTCAATCAATTTTTGCATCCGTTCTTCAAATTGTCCGCGAATACCAGTTCCTTGAACAAGTGAAACCACATCTAAACGAATGACTTCTTTGTCCAATAATTTTTGGGGCACATCGCCATCGACAATTTTTTGGGCTAAACCTTCGACAACGGCTGTTTTACCAACACCTGGTTCACCGATTAAAACGGGGTTGTTTTTTGTACGGCGATTTAAGATTTCAATGACACGCTTAATTTCTTGGTCACGTCCTACCACAGGATCGATATCTCCTTGGCGTGCCGCTTCGGTGATGTTAATCCCATACTCGCCTAGTAAACCTTGACCAGCGCCAGCGCCTCCGCGAGGGGGTTGACCTCCATTACCACCATCACCAAATTGAGTGGGTGGTGTTTGTTGTTCATAAGGATTACCTTGTTGCATTTGGCGAGAAAGAGAACGATATAAATCGTCTAAACTCCCAAAGCCAAAAGGGTCTTGTCCCATATTTTGAGGGGAATTATTTGCTTGATTTTTTAATTTTTGATAGCAGCTTTGGCAATAGTCCAGTTGTTTTCTTTGACCATTCACATTTGCATATAAATGAATTGTTGCTTCATTTTGTTGACAATTTTGACAAATCATTGAATGAAACACATCCTTTCAAAATAACTGAGGCCAGAAAAATAGCTGTTTGCTCTATTATTTCTAGTAAACAAACCATTTTTCCTCAAACCAGCCAAGTACTAGATAGCAAGAATAAATTCTGTCTATAAAACCACTTGACCATTTTTGACCTTTGAGGTTATTATAGCATTTTTTGTAAGAGAATCAAGTAAAAGACCTTGTTTAAAAAAAGGCAAAGATTCGATTTTTTTACAGACAATTGCGCCATTTTCAAGTAAACTATAAGAGTTGATATTTAAGAGAAAGAGTGGTGAAATCAATGGCTGAAAATCCTTTTGTAGAAAAAATTGCTTCATTAAAAGCTGGAGAAATCTCTGAATTAATCGTGGAGCAAAATGAATTTTTCCAATTTCGTGATGCTTGGATTTCTTTACCTGACCGCGCGGAAATTGTTGGAGAAGCGGGGTTAAATGGACGAATCATTTATCGTTACCAAAAAGAGGAAGAATAGTCAGTGCAAAACATCACGAAATTTAAGCAAAAAGTGTTGTGTAAGATAGAAAAAAATGGTAATCTTAGAAACTGAAAGGGTCTTTTTTCGAGTAGACGTTTGATTTTAGCGTATCAAGAAAGGAAAACCCTAACATAAAAATTTTTTATTTACGAAGGAGACCGATTTATATGGAAAAGAAAGAATTTCACATTGTAGCAGAAACAGGAATTCACGCACGTCCAGCTACTTTATTAGTACAAACTGCAAGCAAATTTAACTCAGATATTAACTTAGAATACAAAGGTAAATCTGTTAACTTAAAATCAATCATGGGCGTTATGTCTTTAGGCGTTGGTCAAGGTTCTGACGTAACAATCACTGTTGATGGTGCTGACGAAGCTGAAGGAATGGCAGCAATCGTTGAAACATTACAAAAAGAAGGATTGGCTGAATAATGTCTGAGATGCTAAAAGGGATTGCCGCAAGTGATGGCGTTGCTGTTGCTAAAGCTTACCTGCTAGTTCAACCTGACTTGTCTTTCAACAAAACTTCCGTAGAAGATACTGATGCAGAAGCAACTCGCTTAGACGATGCTTTAGCAAAATCTACTGAAGAGTTGCAAGCAATTCGCGACAAAGCAGCTCAAAGCCTTGGTGAAGCAGAAGCGCAAGTTTTCGATGCTCATTTAATGGTTTTATCTGACCCAGAAATGGTTGGTCAAATCAAACAAAATATCCAAGACAACAAAGTCAATGCAGAAGCTGCCTTGAAAGAAGTTACGGATATGTATATTGGTATGTTTGAAGCAATGGACGATAATGCTTACATGCAAGAGCGTGCAGCAGATATTCGTGACGTTGCCAAACGTATCTTAGCACATTTATTAGGTGTGACTCTTCCAAATCCTTCAATGATTAACGAAGAAGTAATCGTGGTTGCCCATGACTTAACACCTAGTGATACTGCACAATTAGACCGTACGTATGTTAAAGCCTTTGTTACAGACATCGGCGGACGTACTTCTCACTCAGCAATCATGGCTCGTTCGTTAGAAATCCCTGCAATCGTTGGTACAAAAGAAATTACTGACAAAGTAAAAGCAGGCGATATTTTAGCAGTGAACGGAATCATTGGGGATGTTATTATTGACCCAACAGATGCTGAAAAATCTGAATTTGAAGCAGAAGCAAAAGCTTATGCAGATCAAAAAGCAGAATGGGATAAACTAAAAAATGCAGAAACAGTGACAGCTGACGGCAAACATGTTGAGTTAGCTGCAAACATTGGTACACCAAAAGATTTAGAAGGCGTACACAAAAACGGCGGCGAAGCTGTTGGTTTATATCGTACAGAATTCTTATACATGGATTCATCTGACTTTCCAACTGAAGAGGACCAATACCAAGCGTATAAAGCAGTTCTTGAAGGAATGGAAGGAAAACCAGTTGTGGTTCGTACAATGGATATTGGTGGGGACAAAGAGCTTCCTTACCTAACATTACCACACGAAATGAACCCATTCTTAGGTTACCGTGCATTACGTATTAGCTTATCAGAACTAGGTGACGGCATGTTCCGTACACAAATGCGTGCATTATTACGTGCGTCTGTTCATGGTAACTTACGTATCATGTTCCCAATGGTTGCTACTTTGAAAGAATTTAGAGCAGCGAAAGCAATCTTTGAAGACGAAAAACAAAAATTAGTCAACGAAGGTGTTGAAGTTTCAAACGATATCCAAGTAGGTATTATGATTGAAATTCCAGCAGCTGCCGTATTAGCTGATAAATTTGCCAAAGAAGTAGACTTCTTTAGTGTTGGAACCAACGACTTAATCCAATACACAATGGCGGCAGACCGTATGAATGAACGCGTTTCTTACTTATACCAACCATACAACCCATCAATCTTACGTTTAATTAAAAATGTAATTGATGCAGCACACGCTGAAGGTAAATGGGCTGGTATGTGTGGTGAAATGGCGGGCGATCAAACAGCTGTTCCATTACTATTGGGTATGGGCTTAGATGAGTTCTCAATGAGTGCTACATCTATCCTTAAAACACGTAGCTTGATGAAACGTCTAGACACAACTAAAATGGCTGAACTTGCTGACCGCGCATTAAAAGAATGCGACACGATGGAAGAAGTCGTTGCATTAGTTGAAGAATATACAAAATAATTAAGTGATTATGAAAGCACATCGACAATTGTCGATGTGCTTTTTTATTGTTGCGCTTCACGTATTTTTTTCTTGAAATAATAAATCGTGCTTCCCAAAATGAATAGAAAAACCAGCGTGATGCTACTCACCAGTTTCCAAGGGAAATTGGTGTGTTTTTCAGGTGGGAGGTTGACGGCGGTAGCATTGTATTTTTTAGCTTCTTTTTCTTGGATGACTAAGTGTTTTTCCCACGAATAGTCTTGATAGCCATCGTTTACTTTGATTTTTACAGTATAATTTCCAGGAACAAAAGGTTGTTCCTTTAAGTCAATCCGATAATTAAAATTTGTATTAGGGGCCATTGTTAACGACTCTTGGTGATTTTCGTAGCGAGGTTTAGCTTCTTTTTCATAATATAAAGAGGCATCGACTTGTAATTTTTTAATCATAGCCGCTTGTTTGTTTTGGAGATTCATTAATACGCGGTTACGACCGTTAGCTTGATCGGTTTTTACTTCATTTAAAGATAATTCTGGCTGAACAGGTTCATCTGTTTCACTAAGTAAGACGCCGACTACATAAGAAAAACGATTATTGATGGCCACACCGTTTTCTGAGTGAGCAGGTTGTTCATCTGACTTTTGTTCAAAGTAGAGTCCTCCTAAAACATACCCATTAAATGGTTTTTCCGGTAAAATAAGCTGACATTCAACAGTCTTGGTTGAGTGTTTAGGTAGTTGGATTTCTTTTGGTAATTGCGCAATCTCATTAAAAGTAAAAGGTGCAGATGGGTCTTTTTTTGTTTCAGCATGAGAATAATCTGCCAAGCCATTATCATTAGTAATCGCTGCATTGGCTGAAGCTAGCACGGTAATGTCGTTGGCTGTTTGATTCGTTAGTTCGATTTGTAGCTTTTGTGTTTGGTTTGGAGCGACACGTAGATCAAAATAACTTGTTTCTTTGGTTCGTTGATTGTCGGGTAAAATGGCTTTTACAGAAAAAGTCATTTCGCTTGCTTCTACAGAATAAGAGCCAATAAAAAATAAAAAAATGATGATGCTAACAGCATGAAGCCATTTAAAAAGCTGCTGATTCATAGTGTGCACTCCTTTTTGACAATTTTTTATAACAAGGTATTGCATGAAACAACTTCATGCAATACCTTGTTTGTTTTCTTTTAAAGTGGTGTATCATCCAAAATCCAAGTAAGCGTTGTTTTATATTGTTTAGCTGCAACTTTTTTCGTTGTCGCAGGAACAGTTAATTGAATGCCTTGAGCAGCGGTCGCTCCGCTACCAAAAGCTAATGTCCAAGTGCCCATTCCTGTTGAAAGAGCGGCAGTCGCCACAGGAGAAGTGGCGGCACCAGTTGGATCCAAGGTTACTGGGACCGTTAATGGCGCCAAAGAAAGTAACTGTGTTGAATTGGGTGTTGCTGCTAAAAAGGTCAAGGACGCATTATCCAAAACAGCGGGTGTTGAATCACTTGTAGCAAATTGCGCACTCTGTTTAACTGATAATTTCCAGCCAAGATTTAGACCACGTTTGTCAGTTACTTGGACATAGTTTGGCACGCTAATTAAATCGCCAGTACTATTTTGTACTTGGTCCAGTTGTGCCGAATAGATTGCTGTTCCGGCTTGAATTTGTTTTGATCCAAAATGGATATTTGAAACATAGTCAATACTAAGGGGTCCGGCTGTACCAGGTTGATGAGGATCAGCAGGATTAGGTGTCACAGGCTGAGAAGGGTTCGTCGGGTTGACAGGTGGCGTGACAGTATTATCAAGAGCAAACGTAATATCAGCGTTGGATTGAATAGAAGCGACTTGAGCTGCTTCAACTTTTGGACTATTTAAAAGCATAAGAGGCGTAGCAACGAACAAAATGCTTGAAATGCGCACGATCTTTTTCATTTTTTATTCCTTCTTTCTTGTTTATTTTTAACTTTTAAAAAAGCTAAATCCTAATTAGAGGGGTGTATCAGAAAGAATCCATTGTAATTCGGCAGTGTAAGATTCTTTGACCGTTAAATTAAGGTCAGGAGCAACGCTTAAAAAAAGTCCATTTTGTTGGTTCCAAGGAATTTCTACATTGTTATCGTCCGTTGCGGTGTATTGATAAACTTCGGTTGCTAAAGAGGAGATAGGAAAATCACTGCCATTTTTTCGATAAATGAAAGCTTGCTGGATCGTTTTATTTGTAGAAGTTGAATGCATGGGCTGACTCTCTCTTACCAACAAATGCCATGGTGTTTTTGCAACACGACCATCGGCAATGAGGAAAGGAGCGCTAATGGTCGATGGTGAGTAGAGGGTTCGTTTGCTGGGAAAAGGTAAATTTTTAAAGGAAACTGTAGTTGGCATCTGCACAAAACGGAGGGTACCGTTTTTGATAGGTAAAGACTGTTCTTTAGTGATTGGCGTAATTGGCGTTCCGCCACCATCATTGCCAGTAACCGTGCTAGAAAATAAAAGAAATTGGTTTATCCATTCTTCTGTAACCGTTGCTGTATATTGTAAGGTGAATTGTGTATTGGCTTCCGTAAAATTATCTGCTGGCAGCGAATTATGATAACTCCAATACGGCAAACCAGTGGAACTATCAGTTAAAAGTTGAAGCCCAGCTATTGGCGTACTTAAACCTGCTGCTGATTGTTTTGTTAATGTAGCAGCTGAAAGTTGGGACAGTCCTTTAGGCACCGTTGCTCGTAATTGCTGATTCATCCACGTTGCTTGTTGATTGGTTAAACGTGTGGTTAACGTAAAACGAATGATTTGACCACTTACGACAGAGTTTGCAGCTTCCCAGAGCCCTTGTGCATTTTTCCGCTCAATGATTTGCGTGACCGTTAGTTGAGGCACAGAATAAGCAACTGTTTGAGAAACAGTAGAACTGGTTAGCAAAGGCAGGCCAGTGCGATTGCTGAGCCCTTGGACCCACAAGCTGACCGTTTCTCCTCCTTGGAAAGTGGGTAAATTAGCAAATTGAAAATGGCCATTGGAATCTAAGGACGTTGTGTAAATAGAACCACCATTTATTTGTACTTTAACTTGATAGGTTCCGTTAGATGCTTGAGAAGCTTTACCTGAAAGTTGAGTTGAGCCGGCATTAGCGACTACGTTTGTGACTGGTTGGATTGACCAATTGACACTTTGGTCAGCTGAGGGGCTGCTTTGAATATAGTCGGTTGACGTTTTTGAACGAGCAAAGACAATTGTAGAGAGCGTGTCGCCATATTCTAATGGTGAAGCTAAAGAGGTCGAGAAATTTCCGGCTGCATCGACAGAAATCCCTTTCACCACAATGGGGGTAGTGGTGCCATCATGGCGGTTCAAGGTTAATTGAACAGAGTAGTTATAGTTTGGGTCTTGTACTTGTTGAATGGTCCCTGTTACAGTAGTGTCCAGATGATTTGGTTGAGTTAGTTTGGCTGGTGTGACTTGAGGAACGGGATAATTACCTAAACTAAGTTGAGCTTTGCTAATTACGCCTGTTTTTGTATTGTTCCCAATAATAATATTAATTGCACCTAATCCAGTGCCGACATCTGTAAAGGTTCCTCGAATCGGATAGTCTTTGCCGTTAAGAGCAGGAGGGATTGAAATTCCTCGTTTATAAAGTGCGCCGACATCAAACGAAATGGCGGCAGACCATTTGGTTCCGGGAAGTAACACCAAGGTGCTACTTGGAAAAGTCAGATAAACAGAATGATAAGTGCTACTATAAGAGAGGCTGACGCCGTTAGTTGAACTGTGAATATCTTGAGTGGCTGTTCCTGGATAACTG
Source organism: Enterococcus sp. DIV0236 (assembly GCF_050558525.1). Taxonomy (NCBI): domain Bacteria; kingdom Bacillati; phylum Bacillota; class Bacilli; order Lactobacillales; family Enterococcaceae; genus Enterococcus; species Enterococcus sp. DIV0236. Next base: position 457,838 of record NZ_CP187891.1, read on the forward strand.
ACAGTCCCTGTTAAAAGAGTCAGAAAATCTTGTTGCTTTAGAGTGTCGTTATCTAACTGGCTTGAAATTTCTGTAGGAAGTTGAATAGCAATAATCGGTCGATCATTAATTGCTAAGCCGATAAGTGTCACACTGTATTCATACGAAAGTGTGATAATATCTTGGTTATACGTTCCCGTGCTTAAGGTACTTTTTAAGGTGCTATTACCAACAGAAACACTAGCTGGCGTAGGTGCCATAGGTTCATCGTTTTCAGAGGAAGCATGGGTTTGCTCGGTTTCTTGTTCCACGATATCGGTTGCTTGAGTTGTTTGTTTTGTTGAAACTGAAGTAAATGTTTCACTAAAAGTAGAGGCGTGAGTTGTAGGGTTCAGTGTTTCAGAATGAGCTATCAAAGGTTGAGTCAGCGATAAAAAAAGCCATGATATGATGCAAGAAAAGATTCCCCATACGAACTTATTCAAAACCATCCTCTCCTTTTTTGATATTATATGTATAATGACGAAAATATATAATGTGTAAATATTGAGTACATACATTCTATAATGGGCCATTCATAAAGTAAAGCGATTACATCCAATTGTGAACAAGATATTTTGTTCACAATCTTTTAGTGTTTTAAGAAGGAAATTTCTCGAAATTCAATGCTTTTTTAATCCGAAAAAATTAAAAAACTGATAGTTTGCTAAAAATCGAGTCTTTCTTTCACTTCTTAGCACTTAAAATATTTACATTTTCCTAGGGATAGTGTACTATTTAAAGGTATGCATAAATAAAGTTTGATGTATAAAATTAAATGTTATTCGGAGGGAAACAAATGTCTGCGAAATGGGAAAAAAAAGGCACTAATGATGGTGTATTAACTTTTTCAATCGAACAAGCAGTAATCGAAAAAGGATTAACGCAAGCGTTCAATAAAGTGAAAAAAAACTTAAACGTACCTGGTTTCCGTAAAGGAAAAGTATCACGTACTGTTTTTAACCGTATGTATGGAGAAGAAGCGTTATACGAAGATGCGTTAAACGCTGTTTTACCAGAAGCATATGAAGCGGCTGTTTTAGAAGCAGGAATTGAACCAGTAGCACAACCAAAAATTGATGTTGAAAGCATGAATAAAGGGGAAGACTGGGTTATCACTGCTGAAGTAACTGTAAAACCTGAAGTAAAATTAGGCGAATACAAAAACTTAACAGTGTCTAAACAAGACCGTGAAGTAACAGATGAAGACGTGGAAGCACGTTTGAAACGCGAACAAGAATCTCAAGCTGAATTAGTAATCAAAGAAGATGCCGCTGCTGAAAACGGCGACACTGTAGTTATCGACTTTGAAGGCTTCTTAGGCGACGAAGCATTTGAAGGCGGCAAAGGCGAAAATTACTCATTAGAATTAGGTTCTAATTCATTTATTCCAGGCTTTGAAGACCAATTAGTTGGCAAAAAAGCTGGCGAAGAAGTAGAAGTAAACGTTACTTTCCCTGAAGATTACCAAGCAGAAGATTTAGCTGGTAAAGAAGCAGTCTTCAAAGTAACTGTTCATGAAGTAAAAGCAAAAGAATTACCAGAATTGGATGATGAATTTGCAAAAGACGTTGACGATTCAGTAGAATCATTAGACGAATTAAAAGAAAAATTCCGTAAAGAATTGACAGAAGCAAAAGAAGCAGCAGCTGAAGAAGCAAAAGACGAAGAAGCAATTCGTTTAGCTGTTGAAAATGCTGAAATCGTTGAATTACCACACGTAATGGTTCACGACGAAGTTCACCGTTCAATGGATGAATTCTTAAACAACATGCAACGTCAAGGAATTTCTCCTGAAATGTACTACCAATTAACTGGTTCTACAGAAGAAGATTTACACAAACAATTTGAAGGCGAAGCAGAAACACGCACAAAAACAAACTTAGTGATTGAAGCAGTTGCCAAAGCTGAAAACATCGAAGTAACACAAGAAGACATCGATGCTGAAGTGAAAGATTTAGCAGAACAATACAACATGCCTGAAGCGCAAGTACGTAAAGTATTAAACAACGACATGTTAGAACACGATATTCGTATGAAACGTGCTGTTGAAACAATTACTGAAACAGCTGTTGAAAAATAAACATTTTTAATAAGCTCTTCATTCGATAGAGTTTTCTAAAACTGTAGATGGAAGGTGTCTTTCATCTACAGTTTTTTTCATATAAAATAACTTTTGAAAGGGTGTGTCAAAATGGATAAAAATTATTCGAAAATTAAATATGGATTAGTGGTGTTTGGCATCTTATGCTTGACGTACAATCTCTGGGAATTTTTTACGGCTAAGTATTCAACAAAACAAGGTGTGACGTTTGTTATCGAATGTTTACTTGGAATTGGGCTGATCTTTTTACCAGATCTTGTCAATAAATTTTTAAAAATTATTATGCCACCGACTATCGTTTATTTTTACTGGTTTTTCTTATTTATTTCAGTATTCCTAGGAACTTCGTTGCATATGATTTCAATCATTTCGTTCTGGGATAAAATTTTACATTTTGTTAGTCCGATGCTGTTAACTGCTGTGGGTTATGGTATTGCTGCTTTCCTATTGAAGAAAACGAAGTACGCCGATGTTTCCCCGTGGTTATTTTTATTATTTGGGTTTGCATTTGCAGGGCTTTGTGGCGTCTTCTGGGAATTCTGGGAATTTATCTGCGATTCATTAGGGAACATGAACTTACAACGCTATAATATGTCCAACGGCCAACCATTTATTGGGCGTGCTGCTTTAATGGATACGATGGGGGATTTATTTACCAATACCCTTGGGGCCTTTGTGATGGGCGTGTACACGTATATCAGAAGCAAAGGAAATCCTGAGTATTTAGAAAATTATGCGATAAAGAGAAAATAATAAAAAAGCGATTCAACCATGGTTGAATCGCTTTTTTGCTGTTTTTTTAAGCAGGTACTTCGACAGGTTTTTTCAAAAGTCCGTAGACAATTCCTGAAATAATCGCCCCAATTAAGATGAACAATAGATATAGTAATGGATTACTTAATAGGAAGACGACGAAGATTCCTCCATGTGGTGCCAATAATTTGATACCAAACGCACCAACCAACGCACCAGTAAAGGCAGAACCTACCACAAAACTTGGAATCACACGTAATGGGTCAGCTGCTGCAAAAGGAATTGCCCCTTCAGTGACAAAAGAAAGTCCCATTACAATATTGGTTAAGCCGGCATCTTGTTGATCTTTTGTAAATTTATTTTTAAATAAACGAGTTGCTACGAAAATTGCTAATGGAGGAACCATTCCGCCAGCCATTACAGAAGCCATGACCACGCTGCCACCTTCTGCAACAGTACTTGCTAACGTAGCTGTACCGAAAACATAAGCAGCTTTGTTAACTGGTCCACCTAAGTCGATGGCCATCATACCAGCTAATAAGGCACCAAGTAAAGCTGCATTTGTGCCATCTAAGCCAAGTAGGAAATGATTTAACGCATCATTAATTGCTTTCATCGGGATGTTAATGACTAACATTAATAAGCCCGTAATAATCAAACCAAAAACTGGATAGAATAAAATGGTTTTAATTCCATCTAATGATTTTGGCAAGCCTTTGAAGACTTTACGTAAAAGAACCACTACATAACCAGCTAAGAAACCACCGATTAGGGCCCCAAGGAACCCAGCTCCGCCAGCATTTGCTAATGCACCAGCCGCGAAACCAGCAACTAAGCCTGGACGATCCCCAATACTAGAAGCAATAAAACCAGCTAAGACAGGTAACATAAAGCCAAATGCTGCGCCACCAATTTGATTAAACCAGCTAGCTACGTCATTGTAATTACCTAAGTTGGCTAATTGATCTTGAGGAACCCCGATAAATTGATCAATCATAAAGGAAAGAGCAATGGCAATTCCGCCACCAATAACGAAAGGTAACATATGAGAAACACCATTCATTAAATCTTTATAGATACGAGAACCGATTGAACCTTCCGCTGAATCCTCTTGGTCGCTTGCAGCCGAGTCACTGCCATGGAAAGTAGGAGCTTCACCACTAATGGCTAAGTTAATTAGTTCTTCGGTTTTACGAATTCCATCACTGACGGGACGATTGACTAATTTTTTACCATCAAATCGATTCATTTCTACTTTTTTATCGGCTGCAACAATCACGCCATCAGCACGAGCAATATCTTCAGCAGTTAAACGATTTTTAATTCCTTCTGAACCGTTTGTTTCTACTTTAATGTCTACGCCCATTTCTTTTGCTTTTTTCTTCAGTGCATCTTCGGCCATGTAAGTATGAGCAATTCCTGTAGGACAAGCAGTCACAGCAATAATATATTTACGATTGCTTTCTGGTGCTGGCGTTGTTTGTTCTTGTTCTGCTTTTTCTTCCGCTTCTTTTTGATCTTCCGCTGCTTGGAAAAGTGCTTGTACTGCTTCTGGAGTTTCCGCTTCTTTCAATTTGCCAACAAAGTCTGGATCAATAAGTAATCGAGAAAGGGCCGCAAGCGCTTGGAGATGTGTATCATTGGCGCCTTCTGGAGCAGCAATCATGAAGAATAGATAAGTAGGTTGTCCATCTAGTGCTTCATAATCAACACCTTTTTTACTTTTAGCGAAAAGAACTGTCGGTTCTTTTACGGCACTATTTTTTGCGTGAGGCATAGCGATGCCGTCGCCTAAACCAGTCGATGTTTGTGCTTCGCGTTTTAAAATTCCTTCTTTGTAAGTGTCAATGTCAGAGATGCGGCCACCATCGTATAATTTTTGGACCATTTCATCAATCGCGCCTTTTTTATCAGTAGCTTGTAAATCCATAATCATGACATCTTTTATTAATAAATCATTAATGTTCACTCTATTTTCCTCCCTTAGTGGATTTATTCTGAAATTTTTTCAATTGTTACTTCGTGAATAAGTTCTTGGATAAAATCTTCTGAGGCTAAATCATCAGAAAAAGCAGTCGCGCTACCGCAAGCGACACCCCATTTGAAAGCCTCTAAAGGATCTTGTGTTTTTGAAAAGTTGCCAATAAAACCAGCAATCATTGAGTCGCCAGCGCCGACAGAATTTTTCAGTGGACGTTTTAAAACGTTGGAACGATAAACACCTTCTGTTGTGAAAAGTAATGCACCATCACCAGCCATTGAGATAATTACGTGTTGTGCTCCTTCTTCTAGTAACCGATGTCCATAAGGTAAAATGTCTTCAACACTTGTAAAGATTGTATGATATAATTCTGCCAACTCATGATTATTTGGCTTGACCAATAAAGGCTTTTGTGACAAAGCGTTCATTAAATCTTCACCTGTCGTATCAATAACAAATTCTGCGCCTTTTTCCTTCACAATTTGGATTAATTCTTCGTAAAATCCTTTGCGTAGAGAAGCAGGTGTACTTCCTGAAAGAACAACAATATCACCAGCCTGAACACGACTAACTGCTTGTTTTAGTTCTTGAATTTCTTCGTTTGTTAGGGCAGGTCCTAAGCCGTTAATTTCTGTTTCAGTATCTGATTTCAATTTAATGTTGATTCGTGTATCAGCAGACACGGGAGTGAAATTCGTTTGGATTTCTTCTTTTTTCAACCAATCGGCAATGAATGAGCCTGTAAAACCACCTAAAAAACCTAAGGCAGTGGATTCTGTCTCCATACGTTTTAAAATACGTGAAACGTTGATTCCTTTGCCGCCAGGTAATTTAAAATCATTCGTCATCCGATTTAAATCACCAATTTGTAGATGATCGACATGAACGATAAAGTCGATAGAAGGGTTTAAAGTCACTGTGTAAATCATTTGTTTGCCTCCATTAAAATAGTTTTTTGCTGAAATCCTTGAAGCGATTCAGCAGGGCAGTAGTCAGTTAGTAAAGTAACTGACTCTAATTCTTCCACTTTGGTAAACGTTACTTCATTAAATTTTGTATGATCCAGTAAAACATAGGCTGTTTCTGCTTGATGAATAGCCAAGGCTTTTAGCGCTGCTTCTTCGGGATCAGGCGTTGTTAAACCAAACTCTAAATGTGCGCCGTTAGTTCCTAAAAAAGCTTTGTTAAAACGAAAATGTTGTAGCTGTTCCATACTAGTGGCACCAATGATTGCTTTAGTGGAGAGCTTCAAAGTACCACCAAGCATAATAGTGGGAATTTCCATATCGCTAAGTTTTGCAGCGTGATGCACGGAATTCGTCACTACATGGATTTGTTTCCCAACTAAAAAAGGGATCATTTCTAACGTGGTTGAACCAGCATCTAAATAGATCATATCGCCATCTTGTACACAACTAGCGGCTAAAGAAGCAATTTTTTGCTTTTCGTGCGTGTTTTTGATTGATTTTTCCGTCATGTTTTGTTCAAAGCCTAAATTAAGAATACGCTTAGCGCCGCCGTGAATGCGTTCTAACAAATTGGCGTCTTCTAATTCTTGTAAATCGCGGCGGATTGTGGATTCTGAAGCATTGAACAAGCTAGCAAGTTCTTGCGATTTGACGACTGATTTTTGATCTAACAATTGTAAAATTTTTTGATGTCGTTCTTCCGTAAGCATTTTCATCCCTCATTTCATGGATATAATAGCACAAATGAAAACGCTAATCAATCTAAAACGGTCAAAAACATTCAAAAAAATTAAAAAACAGTCATAAGAAAAAAAGAAAGCTGCTGAACTCAGGTTCAGCAGCTTTCTTTAATTCACTAAATCATTCGGTAAAGTTTTTTGATAAATCTCTTTTTTGACTTGGTAAGCGAGTTTTTCATCGGTCAAAATAATGAGCACATCGCCAACATGCATAACAGTATCACCATGTGTTAAAATTTCCGATTCGCCACGGCGAATGGAAGTGAGCAACATTTGTTTAGGCCAGACAAAATCACGTACCATCGTATCATCTAAGGAACTTTCTGCAGTGATAGGTAATTCAATAATCGTTTTGTGGCCACGAATATTACTTACTTTAGAAGGAACCAAACGTTCTAATAAGCTTTCATAAATTGGCTTGCCGCCAAGACTATCGATGGTAATATAACTAACTAAAGCGACAACTCCTAAAGACATTAAATGAGAAAAATTGCCGACCATTTCTGTTACTAAAATAATCGCTGTTAACGGTGCTTTACCAATCGCAGTAAAATAACCAGCCATGGCAAAAATTAAAAAGTTTTTCACAAAAATTGGATCCATCCCTACGTATTGGACAAGTAGACTGCCATACAATGTTCCGATAATGGCACCTAAAGTTAGAATAGGCAAGAAAATACCACCAGGGAGATTCGAACCGTAAGAAACCATTGAAAAAACAAAACGTAAAACCAGTAAGCCGACTAAAGCCCAAATAGTGGCCGGTTGATTGCCTAAAGCTAAAACAATTTGATTCCCACCGCCAAGTAAATGTGGAAAGAAATAACCAATCGGTAAAATCAAAATAAAAGGAATAAAACCATAATAATTAGAAGAAAGGCCTTTGATTTTTCCATATACTTTTGGTAAGGACAACAATGTTTTTTGATATATCCAACCTAATAATCCTAGCAAAACGCCCAGCAGGACTAATGTCCAATAGTACTCTAAAGGCAAAGATTTAACCGGACCAATATAAAGAACTGGTTGCAATCCGAAGAAATGCAAAGAAACAAAGTTAGCGGAAATGGCCGCAGAAAAAGAGGTTAACCAAACTAAAGGTGAAAAGGAATGGTGAACCTCTTCTAGAACAAATAAAAGTCCTGCGATTGGTGCATTAAAAGCGGCGGCTAAACCAGCACTGGCACCACTACTGATTAAAATTTTTTCTTCAGACTTGGTGCTTTGCCGCCATTGACTATAGCCTTGTCCAACCACTGCACCTAGTTGAATTGAAGGACCTTCACGTCCCAAAAATAGCCCAGGACTAATCGCTAAGATCCCACCGATAAATTTTTTCCAAAGCACTGGAAACCAGTGAATTTCTAATTGACCTTGAAGTTGTCCTTCCACTTGGGGAATGCCACTGCCTTTAATTGCTGGTTCGCTTTTGATCAGTCGTCCTAATAAATAAGCAAGCACGAGAGAAAATAAGAACCAAGGAATCATCCAAAAGGGTTTTTCGTGAAACGTTTGATACAGATGCACGACTTGTTCGCCAATTTTTTCAATGCCTAAGCGAAATAAGCTGACAACAAAGCCGACCAGGATTCCGACGACGATGCCTTTAAGGATAAAGCCGATTCGGGTACCATCTAATTGTTTAATTTCATGTACATCATTATTCATTTCATTTTTAGCCTCCATCACTACTTACTAATGTACTGCGGTTTGACTTGATTTACAAGAAAATTTCATATAAAAAGAAAAAGATTTTTTGTTCTTTTCTAAAGAACTTCAAAGGGATTTTTGGTATACTGTATAAGATTGAAAAAAGAGAGAGGACGTTTAATATGACACAAAAACATGCCTTGGTTCAGGGAATGAATCCTCGACAAGAAGAAGCCGTTTTGCATACAGAAGGACCACTGTTAGTCATGGCTGGTGCTGGTAGTGGAAAAACGCGGGTTTTAACACACCGAATTGCCTATCTAATTGAGGAAAAAGAAGTAAATCCATGGAATATTTTGGCGATTACGTTTACCAATAAAGCTGCTAAAGAAATGAAAGAGCGTGTAAATAAATTACTGGAAACGGGTGGCGAAGATGTATGGGTCTCCACTTTTCACTCTATGTGTGTAAGAATTTTACGTCGTGATGTGGATCAGATTGGTTACAACCGTAATTTTACAATTATTGACCCATCGGAACAAAAAACATTAATGAAACGCATCTTAAACGACTTAAATATTGATTCAAAAAAATATGATCCTCGCTCAATTTTAGGTACGATTAGCAATGCCAAAAATGAATTACAAACGCCTGAAAAAGTTGCTGAAATGCAAGGTTCCTTATATGAAGAAATTGTCGCAAAATGCTATGAAGCCTATCAAAAAGAATTACGTAAAAACCAATGTATGGATTTTGATGATTTGATTATGAATACGATTCGTTTATTCAATGAACAACCAGATACGTTGGCGTTCTACCAAAATAAATTTCACTATATTCATGTGGATGAATACCAAGATACCAATCATGCACAATATACCTTAGTCAATTTATTGGCTGCACGTTTCAAAAATCTGTGTGTCGTAGGTGATGCCGACCAAAGTATCTATGGTTGGCGCGGGGCGGATATGCAAAATATCTTGGATTTTGAAAAAGATTATCCAGATGCCAGTGTAATTTTGCTAGAACAAAATTATCGGTCCACCAAAAACATTTTGGCGGCTGCGAATGATGTCATCAAAAATAACCGTAACCGCCGCGAGAAAGAACTGTGGACAGAAAATATAGACGGTGAAAAAATTGTCTATTATCGCGGGGACACAGAACGGGATGAAACACAATTTATTGTGAGCCAAATCCAAAAAGAAATGCGGGAAAATGACCGAATTTATGGTGATTTTGCGGTATTATATCGGACCAATGCCCAATCCCGTGTAGTGGAAGAAATGCTCTTGAAATCTAATATTCCGTATACCATGGTGGGCGGACATAAATTCTACGACCGTAAAGAAATTAAAGATATTTTGGCTTATTTAAGTTTGATTGCCAATCCAGATGATTCGATTAGTTTTGAACGAATTGTCAATGAACCAAAACGAGGAATCGGTAAAAGTTCAATTGAAAAATTACGACTATTTGCGGATACGCATGGTTGGGCTTTGCTGGAAGCTGCCCAAAATGTTGATTTGGCAAATATTTCAGGAAAAGCGGGTAAAGAGCTTGGTAATTTTGGCATGATGATTCAAGACTTAACGAAAACAGTGCCCTATTTAACGATTACAGAATTGGTGAAAGAAACTTTACAACGTAGTGGTTATCGGGAAGCTTTGATGGCGCAAAATAATTTAGAGTCTCAAGCTCGCTTAGAAAACTTGGACGAATTTTTATCTGTGACACAAGAATTTGATAAACGTTTTGAAGCGCAAAACAACGACGATCCAAATGGCGAAGAAACAAAATTGGCGGATTTCTTAACAGATTTAGCCTTGGTTTCTGATTTAGATAATTTAGAAGAGAGCTCTTCGCAGGTAACCTTAATGACGTTGCATGCGGCCAAAGGGCTGGAATTTCCAGTGGTCTTTTTAATGGGCTTAGAAGAAGGGGTTTTCCCATTATCACGTGCCATGCTAGAAGAAAGTGAACTGGAAGAAGAACGGCGCTTGGCTTATGTTGGTATCACACGAGCGGAAGAAGCCTTGTTCTTAACGAATGCTTATTCGAGAACATTATATGGTCGCACGCAATATAATCGACCAAGTCGCTTTTTAGAAGAAATTGAGGCGGAGCGTTTAATGAAACAAGGGGCGGCGGCCAATTTACAGAAAGCTCCAGCGCGCACCTTTGATCCTAAAGTATTCAAGCCCAGCGCAAGTAAACCAGCTTATACACAGCCAGCTACAAAATCAGTTAGCAACAAAGTGGCAAGTGGTGGCGAAAAAGTTTCCTGGCAAGCAGGTGATAAGGTCCAACATAAAGCATGGGGCGTTGGTACAGTCGTTCGTGTAGGCGGTTCGGCCAAAGACTTAGAGTTGGACATTGCTTTCCCAGAAAAAGGCATTAAACGGTTGTTAGCGGCATTTGCACCAATTGAAAAAATTTAACATGCAAAATAGGTCAGCGATTTAATGAGAAATCATCATTAGATAAATTCTTTTTATTTTCTATCTTAGTGTAAATGTGTTAAAAAGACGATGAGAGCATTACACTTATGAGGAGGAGTTCTACGATGGAACAACAACCATTAACATTAACGGCGGCGACAACTCGTGCGCAAGAATTAAGAAAACAACTCAATCAATATTCCCATGAATATTATGTCAAAGATCAACCATCCGTAGAAGATTATGTTTACGATCGTTTGTATAAAGAGTTAGTAGATATTGAAACGGAGTTTCCTGATTTAATCACGCCAGATTCGCCGACACAACGTGTAGGTGGCAAAGTTTTATCTGGTTTTGAAAAAGCTCCGCATGACATTCCAATGTATAGTTTAAATGATGGATTTAGCAAGGAAGACATTTTTGCTTTTGATGAACGTGTTCGTAAGGCGATTGGTAAACCCGTTGCTTACTGTTGCGAGTTGAAAATTGATGGGTTAGCAATTTCATTACGTTATGAAAACGGGGTGTTTGTACGCGGAGCAACACGAGGCGATGGAACGGTTGGTGAAAACATTACAGAGAACTTACGAACGGTTCGCTCTGTACCGATGCGTTTAACGGAGCCCATTTCAGTGGAAGTTCGTGGCGAGTGCTACATGCCTAAACAATCCTTTGTCGCATTGAATGAAGAACGTGAAGAAAATGGCCAAGATATTTTTGCCAATCCTCGGAATGCAGCGGCGGGAAGCTTGCGCCAACTAGATACAAAAATTGTGGCGAAACGGAACTTAAATACGTTTTTATACACAGTTGCTGACTTTGGGCCAATGAAAGCGAAGACGCAGTTTGAGGCATTAGAAGAGCTTTCTGCAATTGGTTTTAGAACCAATCCCGAACGGCAATTATGTCAGTCAATTGATGAAGTCTGGGCCTACATTGAAGAATACCATGAAAAGCGGAGCACTTTGCCATACGAAATCGATGGAATTGTGATTAAAGTGAACGAATTTGCGTTGCAAGATGAATTAGGTTTCACTGTCAAAGCACCTCGCTGGGCGATTGCCTACAAATTTCCACCAGAAGAAGCAGAAACAGTAGTGGAAGATATTGAATGGACAATTGGGCGCACGGGGGTGGTCACTCCTACTGCAGTCATGGCTCCTGTACGAGTCGCGGGAACCACGGTTAGTCGGGCAAGTTTGCATAATGCAGATTTTATTCAAATGAAAGATATCCGTTTAAATGATCATGTTATTATTTACAAAGCCGGCGATATTATCCCAGAAGTAGCGCAAGTCCTAGTTGAAAAACGTGCAGCCGATAGTCAGCCTTATGAAATGCCGACACATTGTCCAATTTGTCATAGTGAGTTGGTGCATTTAGATGAGGAAGTGGCGTTACGTTGTATTAATCCAAAATGCCCTGCGCAAATTAAAGAAGGGCTGAATCACTTTGTCTCACGAAACGCAATGAACATTGATGGCTTGGGGCCACGAGTGTTAGCACAAATGTATGACAAAGGATTAGTGAAAGACGTAGCGGATCTGTATTTCTTAACAGAAGAACAATTAATGACTTTGGATAAAATCAAAGAAAAATCAGCAAACAACATTTATACTGCCATTCAAGGGAGTAAAGAAAACTCTGTCGAACGTTTGATTTTTGGCTTAGGGATTCGCCATGTGGGTGCGAAAGCGGCGAAAATTTTAGCGGAGCATTTTGGTGATTTACCAACCTTAAGTCGTGCAACTGCGGAAGAAATTGTGGCTTTGGATTCAATTGGCGAAACAATCGCAGACAGCGTTGTGACGTATTTTGAAAATGAGGAAGTTCATGAATTAATGGCTGAACTGGAAAAAGCCCAAGTGAACTTGACATATAAAGGTCTCCGGACAGAACAATTAGCAGAAGTGGAGTCACCTTTCAAAGACAAAACAGTTGTTTTAACAGGAAAATTAACGCAGTACACTCGCGAAGAAGCCAAAGAAAAAATTGAAAATCTTGGTGGAAAAGTTACAGGGAGTGTTTCGAAAAAAACTGACATTGTGGTTGCTGGCGAAGATGCTGGCAGTAAATTAACCAAAGCTGAAAGCTTAGGCGTGACCGTTTGGAATGAACAAGAAATGGTCGATGCGTTAGATGCAAGTCATTTTTAAGAAGAAAAATTAACGTTGTCAGATTTTATGTAGTAATTTGATGGTATACTTATTTTAGTCATAAAAGTTATATGAACGAGGACTTTCTGAGTTGAGAAAGGAGGTTGATGCTTATGCGCAATTCTTCTTACTTTAACGAAAGGAGCAATGTTTTTGTCCGTTGAAGCAGCGCTAGGACTGATGATTGGTTTTGCAACACTTGTTGTGACCATTATCTTCGGTATCTTAGCGCTTGTCTTAGACAACAAAAATAACCGTTCATAAGCTTTGAGGAGCTGAACGGTTAAGCGTTTGAAATAAAACCAATAACTCAGTAAGCCGCTAGTTCTTATAACTAGTAGTGGCTATTAGAGAGGTATGTTCCTGCATATCTCTCTTTTCATTTTCATAATAACATATTTCCGTCATTTTTGCGAGCGACAAATTATCAATGAAATTCAAGGTTTCATCTAAAATATCCGACCATTTTATGGTAGAATGGGAACAGAGTGAACAGCTGTGCTAAGCTGTTTAAAGAAATACAATCCAATTGATTAATCTGAAAATGAAAATTTCAGTAAATGATAGAAAGAAGGGTATCTATGGCAATTACAGAAGAACAAGTCAAACATGTCGCTAAATTATCAAAATTATCTTTCTCCGAAGAAGAATTAGCGGACTTTACCAATCAACTAGATAAAATTATTGATATGGTGGAATTACTAGAAGAAGTAGATACAACAGGGGTTCCTTTTACTTCAAATGTGAATGAATCAATCAATGTCATGCGTGAAGACGTAGCGACACCAGGAATGGACCGTAAAGAATTAATGCGGAATGTTCCGGAATCAGAGAATGGTTACATTAAAGTGCCTGCAATTATGGATAACGGGGAGGCAGGAGCCTAATGGAAAAATTATACGACAAATCGTTAACAGAGTTACATGATTTATTGGTTTCAAAAGAAATCACTGCAGTTGATTTAACCGAAGAAACATTAAATCGTATTCAAGATACAGAAGAACAACTAGGTTCTTTTATTACAGTTAGTGAAGAAAAAGCAATGGCATTAGCCAAAGCGATTGACTTAAAAGGCATCACTGAAAGTAATCCATTAGCTGGGATTCCAATTGGGATTAAAGACAACATTGTCACAAAAGATATTTTAACAACAGCTGGCTCAAAAATGTTACACAATTTTGACCCAATTTATGATGCGACCGTGATGGATAAAGTCTATCAAGCGGATATGATTCCAGTCGGAAAATTGAACATGGATGAATTTGCCATGGGCGGAAGTACGGAAACGTCTTACTTCAAGAAAACAAAAAATGCTTGGGATCAAACCAAAGTTCCTGGTGGTTCTTCTGGTGGTTCAGCTTCTGCTGTCGCAGCCGGACAAGTCCCAGTTTCTTTAGGGAGCGATACAGGTGGTAGTATCCGCCAACCAGCCGCATTCAACGGTATTGTGGGCCTAAAACCAACTTATGGACGTGTGTCTCGTTTTGGTTTGATTGCTTTTGCTTCAAGTTTAGACCAAATTGGTCCATTGACACGAAATGTTAAAGACAATGCCTTAGCTTTAAACGCAATTAGTGGTTATGACGAAAAAGACGGCACTTCTGCAGGCGTTTCTGTTCCTGATTTTACGGCAGATTTAACTGGCGACATCAAAGGCATGAAAATTGCTTTACCAAAAGAATACTTAGGTGAAGGGGTACAACCTGATGTTCGTGAAGCGGTATTAAAAGCAGCAGAAACATTTAAATCTTTAGGAGCAACGGTGGAAGAAGTTAGTTTGCCACATTCTAAGTACGGCGTAGCGGTTTATTATATTATTGCCTCTTCAGAAGCAAGTTCAAACTTACAACGCTTTGATGGCATTCGTTACGGGTACCGTTCAGACAATGTACAAAACTTAGAAGATGTCTATGTTAATTCACGTTCTGAAGGTTTCGGAACAGAAGTTAAACGTCGGATTATGTTAGGAACCTTCTCTTTAAGTGCTGGTTATTATGATGCGCACTTTAAAAAGGCTGGTCAAGTCCGTACACTAATCAAACAAGATTTTGAGAATGTCTTTGCGGATTATGACTTAATCATTGGCCCATCCACACCAACAGTTGCCTTTGGTCTAGGGGAAAACATCAATGATCCAATCACAATGTATATGAATGATATTTTAACCATTCCTGTCAACTTAGCAGGACTACCAGGCATGTCCATTCCAGCAGGCTTCTCAGAAGGCTTGCCAGTTGGTTTACAAATTATTGGAAAACATTTTGACGAACATACAATGTATAAAGCAGCCTATGCTTTTGAACAAGCGACAGATTTCCATACGAAAAAACCAGTCATTTTAGGGGGGAACGATTAATGAACTTTGAAACTGTCATTGGATTAGAAGTCCACGTAGAATTGAAAACCAACTCTAAAATTTTCTCCTCTGCGCCAGCGCATTTCGGAGCAGAACCAAATAGCAACACAAATGTGGTTGACTGGAGTTACCCAGGTGTTTTGCCTGTCATGAATAAAGGTGCCTTAGAATTTGGTATGAAAGCAGCACTTGCCTTGAACTGTGAAATTTCAAAAGAAACACATTTTGACCGTAAAAACTATTTTTACCCAGATAACCCGAAAGCATACCAAATTTCTCAATTTGATCAACCAATCGGACATGATGGTTGGATTGAAATTGAAGTCGAAGGCAAAAAGAAAAAAATTCGCATTGAACGGGTGCATTTAGAAGAAGATGCTGGGAAAAATATTCACGGCACAGATGGCTATTCTTATGTAGACTTGAATCGTCAAGGTACGCCTTTAATTGAAATCGTTTCTGAAGCAGACATGCGCTCACCAGAAGAAGCGTATGCTTATTTAGAAGCGTTGCGTTCAATTATCCAATTTACAGAAGTTTCTGATGTGAAAATGGAAGAAGGTTCTATGCGTTGTGATGCCAATATTTCTTTACGTCCGTATGGTCAAGAAGAATTTGGTACTAAAGCGGAATTAAAGAATTTGAACTCTATGAACTTTGTAAAAAAAGGTTTAGCTTATGAAGAAAAACGCCAGGCCAAAGTCCTATTATCTGGTGGCGAAATTCAACAAGAAACACGCCGCTTTGATGAAGCAACTAGTACAACGTTGCTTATGCGTGTTAAAGAAGGCTCAAGTGACTACCGTTACTTCCCAGAGCCAGATGTTCCTCGTTTTTCAATTGATGATGAATGGATTGAAAAAGTTCGCGCTAGTTTGCCAGAAATGCCAGCCTCACGTCGTGCCCGTTATATCAGTGAATTAGGGTTACCTGAATACGACGCAATGGTCTTAACTTTAACGAAAGAAATGTCAGATTTCTTTGAAGCAACTTTAGCAAACGGTGCAGATGCGAAACAAGCATCAAACTGGTTAATGGGCGAAGTTTCTGCTTACTTAAACAGTGAAAAAGTTGAATTAGCCGATACTAAACTAACACCAGAAAATCTAGCGGGTATGATTACTTTGATTAACGATGGCACAATCAGCTCGAAAATTGCGAAGAAAGTGTTCAAAGAGTTAATTGAAAACGGTGGAGACGCTAAAGAAGTTGTCGAAGCAAAAGGTTTGGTTCAATTATCTGATCCAGCGCAATTATTACCAATGATTAACGAAGTTTTAGACAACAACCAACAATCAATTGATGACTTTAAAAACGGAAAAGACCGTGCAGTTGGTTTCCTTGTTGGACAAATTATGAAAGCAACTCGTGGACAAGCAAACCCAGGTGTGGTTAACAAGTTATTGCAAGAAGAGCTTTCAAAACGATAAGAAAGTAGCAGGCAAACCATGAAAAAAGCTAGAGTGATTTATAATCCAACGTCAGGAAAAGAGTTAATCAAAAAGAACTTAGCCGATATTTTATCTATTTTAGAAGAATGTGGTTATGAAGCCAGTGCATTTGCGACCACACCAGAAGAAAATTCAGCACGCAATGAAGCACATCGTGCTGCGCGTGCAGGATTTGATTTACTAGTAGCAGCAGGTGGAGATGGGACCATTAATGAAGTCGTGAATGGGATTGCTCCGTTGAAGCGGCGCCCTAAAATGGCCATTATTCCTGCTGGAACGACGAATGACTATGCACGGGCATTGAAGATTCCTCGTGATAATATCGTTAAGGCAGCAGAAGTGATTAAAAAAAATCAAACTGTCAAAATGGATATTGGCCAAGCCGGCAAAAATTACTTTATCAATATTGCGGCGGGTGGTCATTTAACGGAACTGACTTATGAAGTTCCATCAGAGTTGAAAAGTATTTTTGGTTACTTAGCGTACTTAGCCAAAGGAGCCGAAATGTTGCCGCGAGTGAAGCCGATTAAAATGCGCATGACGTATGATGAAGGTGTGTACGAAGGCAACGCATCAATGTTTTTCCTAGGGCTGACTAACTCGGTGGGTGGCTTCGAGCAAATCGTACCAGACGCTAAATTAGATGATGGTAAGTTTTCATTAATCATTGTAAAAACAGCCAATATTTTTGAGATTCTTCATTTAGTTGCGTTAATGTTAAATGGTGGAAAGCATGTTGAAGATCATCGACTAATCTATACAAAGACCAGCTATTTACATGCAGAAACGTTAGAAAAGAACAATAAAATGATGATTAATTTAGATGGTGAATATGGAGGCGATGCTCCAATGACCTTTAAAAATATGCATCAACACATTGAAATTTTTGCAAATGGTGATGCACTGCCGTCCAATGCAATTATGGGTTCTGTCTTAACTGGTAGCGATGAGATTGTCGTAGAATCAGAAGACGAAGAGGAAGAAGCATATAACGAAGCTAGCAAAGAATTTGTCAAAGAAGTTGAACGACTAACAGACGAAGATATTGATGGCGATGGAAAGATTGCCGAAAAAGAAAAGCACTAGGTAGTCCGTGAATAGCTAATGAAAGATTTAGTTGATAAGATCTTTCATTGGCTATTTTTTGACTAAGGGAAAGGGTCTCATTCTTTTATTTACCTAAAAAGTTCAAACGGAATTGCTAAATCGCCATGAAAATTCGTTGTTGCTTTTCTTAGGTATTTTCATTAGAATGAGTGAAGTGTATAAAAAGAAGGAGCGACTTATGAAAAATTATCCAGTAAAGAAAAATGACGTCATTGAAGTAGAAATCATTGACTTGACGCATGATGGTTTAGGCGTGGCAAAAGTGGACCATTATCCATTGTTTATTGAAAATGCCTTACCAGGTGAAAAACTTGAAATCAAAGTCTTAAAAACAGGCAAAAGTTTTGGTTATGGGAAAGTATTGACTGTCCTAAAAAGCAGTGAACAGCGTGTTCCCGTGAAAGATGAAAACTTTACAAAAGTCGGAATCAGTCCGTTGCAACATTTAGCGTACGGCGCCCAACTATCATTTAAAACGCAACAAGTCGAAAATGTTATGCAACGTGTCGCTAAATTGCCAGAAGTCCCTGTTTTACCAACAATTGGGATGAACGATCCGTGGCATTACCGGAACAAAGCACAAATTCCCGTGCGTAAAATTGACAACCAACTACAAACAGGTTTTTTCCGGAAAAATAGCCATGATTTAATTCCAATGGAACATTTTTATATTCAAGACCCAGAAATTGATGCAGCAATTGTTAAAATCCGTGACATTATGCGTAAATATAGCGTAAAACCTTATAACGAATCTGATAATACAGGGAACTTACGCCATATTGTCGTTCGTCGTGGCTACCATACTGGGGAGATGATGGTTGTTCTAATTACGAGAACACCGAAATTATTCCCAATTAGTAAAATTGTGCCAGACATTTTGGAAGCTATTCCGGAAGTAGTCAGCATTGTACAAAATGTAAATCCAAAACGAACCAATGTCATTTTTGGCGACGAAACCATCTTATTACATGGGTCTGAAAAAATTACAGATACTATTTTTGATTTGAAATTTGAAATTTCCGCGCGTTCATTTTATCAAGTAAATCCACAACAAACAGAAGTGATGTATCAAAAAGTTAAAGAGTATGCGGCTTTAACAGGCAATGAAATTGTGGTGGATGCCTATTGCGGGATTGGAACGATTGGCTTAACTTTAGCCCAAGATGCAAAGCAAGTTTACGGTATTGAAGTGATTGAAGAAGCGGTCAAAGATGCAGAAAATAATGCTAAATTAAACAACATTGAGAATGCCACTTTCACGGCTGGTTTAGCGGAAGAATTATTGCCAAAATTAGTTGAAAATGGCTTGCAACCAGATGTTGTGGTGGTGGATCCACCACGGAAAGGGTTAGACGGTCAATTAGTAAACACATTAATTGAAACGCAACCTGAACGAATTGTTTATGTCAGCTGTAATCCAGCCACACTCGCTCGCGACATTGCATTATTAACAGAAGGTGGCTATGAAGCAAAAGAAATTCAACCAGTGGATAATTTCCCACAAACGACCCACATTGAATCTGTCACGTTATTAACAAAGGCGGTGGATTAAATGAATGAAAAAGAAAAAATGTTAGAATTAATTAAAAAGAAACAAGGTGGTGGCCGTTCTAAAAAAATGGAAACTCCCAAAAATGATCGTAAAAACATGCGCAAAGGGCCTAAAATTTTTAATAAATAAGTGGTTATCAGTAAAAAGTTGTCGCCCATTAATGAAATGGGCGACAACTTTTTTGTTAAAGCATTCCTAGCCAAACAAATAAGTTGTTATTTTGCTAGTAAATCTGTTATTTTAGACAAAAGACAAGGAGGGCTATTCAGTGGAATATGTAACAACATTAGAAGAATTAGAAGAAAAAATTACAGACAATCGTCTACAAGCCGTCTTTTTGACAGCAAAAAATTGTAGTGTTTGTACAGTTGATAAACCGATTGTCGAAAAAATTGCAACAAAATATGAATTTCCTACATACATTGCAGAAGCTGATAAAAGTCCAGAAATAATTGGACAATTAAATGCTTTTTCTGCACCGACCATTATCTTATACTATGAAGGAAAAGAAATTCATCGCCAAGCTAAAATTATTAACTTTCAAGAAATTGAAAAGAGAGTTCGACAAGTACAAGAAAATAGTTAATCAAAAAGGAAGCCACCGATCACGGAGAGGCTTCCTTTTTAATTATCTCGCTAAATGTTCAGTTTGTTGTTGAGAAAAAAGTTGATAACTGACAAAAACTTCTGCTCTTTTGTTTACTTCTAATTTAACGAAAATATTGTGGATATGTGTTTTTACTGTCCCGATTGATAGGAATAGTTCGTTGGCTATATCTTGATTTGTTTTGCACTCTAAAAGTAACGAAAGCACTTCTCGTTCTCGCTGCGTTAATTGATAGGCATCACAAAAAGGCGCCAAAAGTACGGGTTCATCTGATTGATTTTCTTCCAATTTAGCAGCGTCTTTTTCAAGAACCGACAGAGGAAAATCACGATTACAGAAGTAGATAATGGCGATGGAGAGAATGATTGTATAAATATCTTCAGAAACGTTTCGGTTGTTAATTTTAAAGACAATATCAGAATATTGGTCAATGTTAAAAATAACGAAGGTATCTTCCAAAAGAATCGCCACACCGAAACCAATGCTTAGCCAACCAATAAAACGAAGATATTTTTTCGCAAGGGCTGATAAAGGATCTATTCGTAGTTGATAGAGCGCATAGCATCCAAGGTAAATTAAAAATAGCTGATTGGGTAAATAGTACAACCAAACTTTTAAGGCGGAATTTTGTGAAAATGGAATAGCTAGCATCCATAAACCAATTAAAAATAACCAGACAAATTGATAATTTTTAAAAGGACGACCACTAATAGTATTGATAATAGCCAGATAGGCAAAATTACAACAAATAAAAATGATGGTCTTTAAAAAAGGTGCGGTCATAAAGGTCTGATTATATTCGGTTGCAAACGAATTAATGAACTCAGTCATATAAACAATCACATTGTCACAAATAAAAATAACCATTAAAAAGAGAAGCAATAAAAAAATCGGTTGTTTATTTTTCAAGTAAAGATTTAAGGTAAAGGTTGAAGTAAACGAATATAAAATAATCAACAAGATGTTATAAATAAAAACAAATGTCACGATTGGAAACCCCTTTCATCTTTTATTTTAAGTGAATGATTTTTCAAAATAATTATACCATTTTCAAATCTATGATTGGTCAGAAATTAGAGAGAAATCCGCCTAAACTTTTATAAACCCCTGGTGTACCAACGGTTTATAACCATAAATAAACTTTTTTTACTGAAAAATCACACCAAAAAAGAAAGCGTTTTCTAACTTTTGGCGGATAGTAAACTCTTCGCTAAACTTGGTAAAGTCAATGTGTAAACAAAAACAACTTTTAGGAGGAACACATCATGAAAAGAGATTACGTTACAACAGAAACATATACGAAAGAGGAAATGCACTACTTAGTCGATTTATCATTAAAAATTAAAGAAGCGATTAAAAATGGGTATTATCCGCAACTGTTAAAAAACAAATCTTTAGGAATGATTTTCCAACAATCTTCAACTCGAACACGAGTATCTTTTGAAACTGCAATGGAACAATTAGGTGGACATGGCGAATATTTAGCACCTGGTCAAATTCAATTAGGGGGACATGAAACGATTGAAGATACCAGCCGTGTATTGTCACGTTTAGTAGATATTTTGATGGCTCGTGTGGAACGTCACCATAGTATTGTTGATTTAGCTAATTGTGCTACCATCCCAGTCATTAACGGTATGTCTGATTACAATCATCCAACCCAAGAATTAGGTGATTTGTGTACCATGGTTGAGCATTTACCAGAAGGCAAAAAATTAGAAGATTGTAAAGTTGTCTTTGTCGGAGATGCGACACAAGTTTGTTTTTCTTTAGGATTAATCACAACAAAAATGGGCATGAATTTTGTTCACTTCGGTCCAGAAGGCTTCCAATTAAATGAAGAGCATCAAGCGAAATTAGCAAAAAATTGTGAAGTTTCAGGCGGTAGCTTTTTGGTCACAGATGATGCAAGTTCTGTTGAAGGCGCTGATTTCTTGTACACGGATGTTTGGTATGGCTTGTACGAAGCGGAATTATCTGAAGAAGAACGTATGAAGGTTTTCTATCCAAAATATCAAGTGAATCAAGAAATGATGGATCGGGCAGGTGCCAATTGTAAATTCATGCACTGTTTACCAGCAACACGTGGGGAAGAAGTAACTGATGAAGTGATTGACGGTAAAAATTCTATTTGTTTCGATGAAGCAGAAAACCGTTTAACATCTATTCGTGGCTTATTAGTATATCTTATGAATGATTATGAAGCAAAAAATCCTTATGATTTAATCAAGCAAGCAGAAGCGAAAAAAGAACTAGAAGTTTTCTTAGACACTCAAAGCATTTAACGGCCAACTGTCCACTGATTGAAAAAATGAATCAGTGGACAGTTTATAAAGAGAGGAAGAGTCTTCATGGAGGGGAAAAAGAAATTTAGTTTAACGAGTGCCATTTTATCAGTGATCTGTGTGGTTTTCGTTGCTGAAGCAGCGGCGCCTGTTGCTGCAATTGGTAATTCTCAGTTTTTTTGGTGGATTTTCTTATTAATTGCATTCCTATTGCCATATGGGTTAATTTCATCAGAATTAGGAACAACTTATATTGGTGAAGGGGGCATCTATGATTGGGTGACCAAAGCATATGGTCATCGTTGGGGTGCCAGAGTTTCTTGGTATTATTGGATTAATTATCCATTGTGGCTAGCTTCATTAGCCGTTATGACGCCAGAACTATTAACGACAATTACAGGTATTAAGTTTTCAACACCGATGATGATTATTGTTGAATTAATTTTTACTTGGATTGTGGTTTGGATTAGTTTTTATCCAGTCAGCGACAGTATCTGGATTCTAAATGGAGCTGCCGTAATCAAGATGGTTTTAGCTGTCTTAATTGGTGGGCTAGGATTGTATGTAGCCTTGACGAAAGGTGTTGCCAATGAATTTACCTTGAAATCAATGCTGCCAACGTTTGACTTAAGGAGTTTATCTTTTATTTCTGTAATCATTTTTAATTTGTTAGGGTTTGAAGTCATCTGTACGTTTGCAGATGATATGGAAAATCCTAAGAAGCAAATTCCACAAGCTATTGTAGCAGCGGGGTTAGTCATTGCGGCCATTTATATTTTTTCAGCCTTTGGAATTGGGGTAGCGATTCCCACCGATCAAATTAGTACCGGCAGTGGTATGATGGATAGCTTTAAACTATTGACAGGCTCGACAGAAGGTTGGTTCATTATGTTGATGGCTTTCCTATTCCTTCTTACGTTGTTCGGCAACATGATTTCTTGGTCATTAGGAGTCAATAATACAGCTTGTTATGCTGCTGAAAATGGTGACATGCCTAAATTTTTTGAAAAACGTAGTAAGAAAAATGACATGCCAATTGGGGCTGCTTTGATGAATGGCATTGTGGCATCGGTGGTCATTGTATTAGCACCAATTTTACCTAATCAAGATTTATTCTGGGCCTTTTTCTCCTTGAATGTCGTCCTATTCTTGTTATCGTATATCCCAGTTTTCCCAGCTTTTTATAAGCTTAGAAAAATTGATCCCGATACACCACGTCCGTTTAAAGTTAACGGAAAACCAGGATTTTTAAAAGTTTTAGTGGTTTTGCCAATGATTATGATTATTATTTCACTGATTTTCACAGCAGTGCCTTTAGATTTTAGTCCCGCAGCATTAAATGAAAAATTACCAATCACAATTGGGGCAATCATTTTTATTCTGTTTGGTGAAGTAATTATTTACGTGAAAAAAATTAAGAAGGGAACGAAAGAAAATGGCTAAACGAATTGTAGGAAGTACCCCTAAACAAGATGGCTTTAGAATGCCAGGAGAATTTGAACCACAAGAGAAAGTTTGGATGATTTGGCCAGAAAGACCGGATAATTGGCGCGATGGTGGTAAACCTGTCCAAGAAGCTTTTACTAATGTGGCCAAAGCAATTAGTCAATTTACACCGATGAATGTGGTGGTTTCTCAACAACAATTTCAAAATTGCCGTCGCCAATTGCCGCCAGAAATTACGGTTTACGAAATGTCAAACAATGATGCCTGGGTTCGTGATTGTGGACCATCATTTGTCATTAACGACCATGGAGAAATCCGTGGTGTGGATTGGACATTTAATGCTTGGGGGGGATTAGTAGATGGTTTATATTTCCCTTGGGACCAAGATGATTTGGTTGCACAAAAAATTTGTGAAATTGAGCATGTAGATTCTTATCGTACAGATGATTTTGTTTTAGAAGGCGGTTCATTCCACGTAGATGGACAAGGAACAGTCTTGACTACAGAAATGTGCTTATTAAGTGAAGGTCGAAATCCACAACTTTCAAAAGAAGCAATCGAACAAAAATTATGCGACTATTTAAATGTTGAAAAAGTTCTTTGGCTAGGTGATGGAATTGACCCAGAAGAAACTAATGGTCACGTGGATGATGTAGCTTGTTTTATTGCACCTGGTGAAGTGGCTTGTATTTACACCGAAGATCAAAATAGCCCATTTTATGAAGCGGCACAAGATGCGTATCAACGTTTGCTTAAAATGACTGATGCTAAAGGACGCCAATTAAAAGTCCACAAATTATGCTGTCCTGTCAAAAATGTAACCATTCAAGGTTCCTTCAAAATTGATTTCGTGGAAGGAACCATGCCAAGAGAAGACGGCGATATTTGTATCGCATCCTATATGAACTTTTTAATTACAAATGATGGCGTGATTGTGCCACAGTATGGTGATGAAAATGATCGTTTGGCTTTAGAGCAAGTTCAAGCGATGTTCCCAGATAAAAAAATTGTCGGCGTTAATACGGTAGAAGTTGTTTATGGGGGCGGCAATATTCACTGTATCACACAACAAGAACCAAAGCGCTAGGAGGGAAACAGATGTCAAAAATAGTGATTGCATTAGGTGGAAATGCGTTAGGAAATTCTTCGAAAGAACAATTGGCAAAAGCACAAACCGCTGCAAAATCCATTGTTGATTTAATTGAACAAGGCCATCAAGTGGTGATTGCTCATGGCAACGGGCCACAAGTTGGCAAAATTCGCTTAGCTTTTGAGGAAACGAGTCAATCTCCAGAAGATGTCGTGCCGTTTCCTGAATGCACAGCAATGAGCCAAGGCTATATTGGCTATCATTTACAACAAGCAATTGATGAAGAACTAGTAGCCAGAAATTTAGGGGAACAACCAGTTGTTACGTTAATTACACAAGTCGTGGTGGATCCGAAAGACCCAGCGTTTACAAAACCAACAAAACCAATTGGTGGTTATTATGACGAAGAAACAGCCAAACAGTTGATGGCGGAAACTGGGAACGTCTATCAAGAAGATGCGGGTCGAGGCTGGCGACGGGTAGTTCCTTCACCAAAACCAGTTGATATTTACGAAAAAGTTAGCTTGCGAACACTTGTTGATGCAGGACAAATCGTAATTGCTTGTGGTGGTGGCGGGGTTCCTATTGCCTATGATGGTCCAGTCTATCATGGTGTAGATGCAGTCATTGATAAAGACTTTGCGGCAGCAAAAATGGCTGAACTCATTGAAGCAGATGTTTTTGTGGTATTAACTGCAGTGGAACATGTTTTTGTTAACTTTGGTCAAGCAAATCAACAAGCTTTGACCGATGTTACGGTTACGGCAATGCAACAATATATAGAAGAAAATCAATTTGCGCCAGGTAGTATGTTACCTAAGGTAGAAGCGGCCATCAGTTTTGCAGAAAGTAAACCAAACCGCCAGGCGATTATCGGGCTTTTAGAATTAGCTTCGGAAGCAATCAAAGGAGAAAGTGGTACACGAATTACACAATAAATTCTCAGTATTTAACTTTCACAAAAGACTAAAACAAACGCATTTAGCGGACTATCTTAATCGTTAGAGAGTAGGACATCGGTCGTTTTGACGGATGTCCTACTCTCTATTTTGTCTTTTTAACGAACAAAACTGTTAGTTGTCATGCAAAAATAAACATAGTAAGATAATCTTTAAATGGTATAGGAGGATAAAAATGTCTAAATTTTTAAAAGTAATCGGAATAATTGCTGTTTTGTTAGTCATAATAGGCGCTGCAGCGTATTGGTTTATACTCAAAAAGTTCACTCCTGAGGCAGAAACCCCAGCAATGTACAATCAAGAGAGAATCGTTAAAACGATTGAAGACCAATTAAAAGAAACAGATGTACAAAAAGCTCGGACCAAAGCACCGTTGATTATTGAAAAAAATATCACTGAATTACAGCAAGCGATTGCCGAAGGAACATTGACCTATGAAGAACTTACGGCGTTTTATTTGGACCGTATTTTACAGTTCGATCAAATAGATAATGGCATGAACAGCATCTCTGAAATCAATCCGCAAGCAATTAAGGAAGCCAAGGCATTTGACCAGCAAGCCTCTCAAACACCGAAGAAGCCTTTGTATGGTATTCCTGTGACTTTGAAAGAAAATATAAATACGACCAACATGATTTCGAGTGCAGGAGCTTATGCCTTACGCACGTTCAAGCCTAAGGAAGATGCGGAAGTAGTTAAGAAGTTAACAGAGGCGCAAGCTTTGATTTTAGGAAAAGTAAACTTATCTGAACTAGCGAATTATATGTCAATGAAAGCACCAAGTGGCTATAGTTCCAAACATGGACAAACACTTAATCCTTATGGGCCGCTCAAAATAACACCTTCAGGTTCAAGTTCTGGGAGTGGGGCTAGTGTGACGATGAATATCGGCGCCTTCTCTTTAGGCACTGAGACGATGGGATCGATTGTTTCCCCCGCTTCTCATCAATCAGTGGTTGGTTTTAAACCGACCCACAGTTCAGTAAGTGGCGAAGGTGTTTTGCCATTGGCACCGTCATTAGATACAGTTGGCCCGATTGCCCGAAGTGTCGTTGATGCTGCGCAAGGCTATAATGCGTTTAAGAAAGACACGGTTCCGAGCATTGATTCAACGAAATTTACTAAAAATAACTTACAAGGTCAACGCATTGGGTTGCTAGAAATGCCAAGTGCTGAAGAAGAATTTGCGACTGCTAAAAAGGCCCTCCAAAAAGCTGGAGCAGAAGTGATTCCGGTAACGCCAGACATGGAAGGGATTGATGGCGGGAAAGTTATTTCCAATGAATTTAAGTTTGCATTGGAAGAATTTGCGAAACGTTATGACTTACCATTTAAAACACTGGAGGAACTAATTGCGTATAATCAACAAGATAAAAAGGTTCGTGCCAAGTATGGGCAAGATTTATTAGAAGCAGATGTTAAAAAGAAACAACCAGATAAAGAAATCATTCAAACAACCATTAAAAAAGCACAGCAAACGTTTGATGCGTTGCTAAAAAAACAACAATTAGACGGATATGCTTTTATTGATTCTGAAGGTACGGGTTTAAGTGCCGTGGCAGGATATCCTGAATTGACGGTTCCTTTGGCGAAAAACAGTGAAGGACAACCTTATGGGCTGACTTTTACACAAACTGCCAATAATGAGCAAACGTTATTTGAGCAAGCTTACAGCTTTGAACAAAGTACCAAAGGACGGATAGTACTTTCAGACAACGAGCTGTTGGCAAACAGTAAAAAAATAAATAGAGATGAGCAGTAAAGGGAAACTAGGAATGGCGAAATATCTGTATCAAACCTAATAAAGATAATCGACCTACAAATGAAAGGAATTGTTTGTAGGTCGATTATTTAGGTGAGTCGTTTTTTTTGCTTTTTTAGGCGAATGTTTTCATGTAATAAGTTAATAAGTGGCCAGATTCGAGAAATAAGGCCGTCAATTTTTAAGCATTTCAATAAAAAGAGTGAACGATGGCTGTGTTTGAAGCATAAATATGTACGATTGCTTCCGCTTTCGCAACATTAATTTGGAGCGCTACCGTCGTAAAGGGTTCTGCCGCAGGAATCATTAGATGGAAACAAATCCATGAATACATAGAAGATTAAAGCAAGATGAAGAAAATATTGTGGCAATAAAGGATACCAGAAAGCTTACGAAATAACTATATGTAGTGTGTTTTTATTTTTTTGATCAATATATAGTATTAAAATCTTCTTTTTATTCCGAAATCTGATTGACTTGTTTTTTAAAACGGAGTACTCTTATTGAGACGTCAACAGAGAAAAGTTTGGTTTTAGGAAGGTCGGAAATTTGTTGTGAATAAGAATTTTTTGGTGAATGATTTTAAAGGTTGGGAAACGAGAAGTTACTTGTTTTTAGCTTTGATGGTGGGGGTACAGTTGATTGCATTTGCTATCAATCCATCGAATTGGATTACGTTAGTAGGTGGTTTAGCCGGCATCATTTGTGTGAATTTAATTGCCCAAGGAAAAGTCAGCAATTACATTTTTGGGTTAATCAGTGCAGTGATTATTGGCTATTTTGGGTTAGTGACACGGGTATATGCGGAAGTTCTTTTACAAAGCTTCTATATTATTATGGACATTACAGGGCTTTATGCTTGGCTTCGGGCTAGCGAGGATGGCTCAGGTCAAGTAACCGACGTAAAAGTTTTAAAAGGTATTCAGTGGTTGTATGCCTTTTTAACGTGGCTGCTCATTGGCGTAGCTGCATATATTTTGTTAGGTTTTGTAAATGATGCGCAACAAACATTAGATGCAATCACGTTTAGTGTTTCAGCGACAGGGATGTTATTGATGATTAAACGTTATCAATCGCAATTCGTGTTTTGGCTACTAGGAAATATTTTTTCAATTTTGTTATGGTTCCGAGCAGGGACGCACGCTGGTGGTGATTATGCGATATTTGTTATGTATTGTATGTATACTTTTAACTCAATTTTTGGTATGTTTAATTGGTTGAAGATAAAAAATAAAATGGAAAAAAATAGGTAGGGAGTTCGATGGCAGTGATTGTTTTAGCAGGTACGATTGGCGCTGGTAAATCTAGTTTAACAGCTTTAATTGCAAACCGTTTAGGTTCAGAAGCCTTTTACGAATCAGTTGATGATAATGAGGTATTACCTTTATTTTATGCGGAACCGGAAAAGTACGCATTTTTATTACAAATTTATTTTTTAAATAAACGTTTTGATAGTATTAAACAAGCATTAACGCATGAAAATAATGTATTGGATCGCTCGATTTATGAAGATTCATTACTTTTTCATTTAAATGCAGATTTAGGTCGTGCAAACGAAACAGAGGTCAAAGTGTACGATGACTTATTACAAAATATGCTCCAAGAATTGCCTTATGCTGCGCATAAAAAAAGACCTGATTTGTTAGTTCACATTCGTATTTCATTTCCCAAAATGTTGGAACGCATCAAAAAACGTGGCCGTCCTTATGAACAAATTGAGACAGATCCAACGTTGTATGATTACTATCAAATGTTGAACGAGCGTTATGATCAATGGTACGAAGACTATGATGAAAGTCCTAAAATTCAAATTGATGGCGATAAATATGATTTTGTCGAAGATCCTGAAGCGTGTCAATATGTCTTGGCGTTAATTGAGAAGAAAATTGAAGAATTAGAAAGATAAATAAAAAGAAGCAAGTCCGGACTTGCTTCTTTTTGACTTAAAATGTGGATAGATAGGCTAAAGTTGCTACTAAATAAAGGAGTGTAGTGCTAAATTATAGAATCGGATTTTAACCTTCCCCTAAGTTAAAATCGGATAATCTATCTATCGACAGTTTAAGTTTGTATAAAATAGCGGTAGCTATTATCAACGAAGTCATTCATCGGTTGACCTGACTTCTCTAGAAGTATACCATCGAAAATAACCAACAGTTGTTCAAAATTTGGACTTAGTAAGTGTAAATTTTGATTGAAAGTTTCTGTAAATCAATCATTTATTCAAAAAATAATGCTCGAAAGAAGGAAGATAAATGGGCTAAATTTGGTTTGAACGCATTCTACGTTGGCGCAAAAAAGCGCAACGATTTTTACAAGGACGTTATGCCCGGTTCGATGAATTGAATCGAACGCTGTTGCTAACAAGTGTCGTGCTGGCGCTCATCAATATTTTTACTGGCTATCTTTGGGTTCGGTTATTGATTTTAATCACAGTCGCCTACGTGTATTATCGCTTTTTTTCAAAACATATTCACCCGCGATTGAATGAAAATCAACGGTTTATTCTTCGAAAACAACGCCTAATGCAAAAGGTTCATGCTTTTCGCAAGCGACACATGACTCAGAAAGAGTATCGTTATTTTAAATGTCCAAAATGTCAGCAGTCATTACGTGCGCCGAAAGGACGAGGAACAATCAAAGTCACTTGTTCAAACTGCCAAAATCAATTTATCAAAAAAGTCTGATCTTCTGTGTTTTTTGGTCTAGGCAACTTTTGGACTTGTGGTATACTTGAGAAAAGAAACCATTGGATATTCTAAAAGGGGAATATCTTGTTAAAAAAGGAGAGAAAAAACAATGGAAATTAAACGCCAACAAGAAATTGTTGAAGCGTATCACTATGATATGCGAGTACCTGATTCAGAAGTAGAGACAGATTTACGTGTCAGTTTTTCACCAATTGAAGTAGAAGAAGAAAATTATCCAGAAAACAGCTCAGCACTTGTTGCTCGCTTAGAATTTCGAATTGTCTTTGACGAATTTGTTTTATCAGGGGCGATTAGCCAAATTAATCACATTATTGATCGTAAAATTGAAAAACAAGAAGATATTTCGCAAGAAGAAGTCGATGAACTTGTACGTCCTTTATTTAGCATCGTCGAACGTTTATCTTATGAAGTAACTGAAATTGCTCTGGATCGTCCAGGTGTCCAATTGAATTTTCAACAATCAGAAGAAGCTTAAACTTTAAAAACAGCGTTTATAACGGATTCCGTTATAAACGCTGTTTTTATTCTTGTGAAGATTTAGCAACCAAAGCTTTTTTAAACTGTTCATAATTTTTTGTAGCGATATCCACATAAGCAATCGGCTGACCAACTTTGGTGATTTTTTCGGGAAGATAGGGAGCGAGCATTTCATTGTACAAAATGAACGCAGCTTCTGGTACTTCCTCTGAAAGAACATCATAACTGATAAAGTCAATTTCATAGGTTGGTTGAAAAAAGGCTTTGATGTTTTGCTGCTCTTTATTTGAAAAGAGCCAAGGACCTCCATTTGCAGGGCTCCCCACAAACAACGTCGCTCCATCACGGTTGACAGAAAGGATCCAACAAATTTTTTGCATACGCTTACACCTCCTAGAACTAAGTATACCACGTCAGCTTAAAAGAAAGAGGACAAAAAACAAATTATTTTTACAGTGACTAGTAAAACAACGCTTGGTGATAGTTTTAAACTATCACAACGGTTATTTTCTATCAAAAAGTAAGCAAATTATCCCACTATTTGCTATAAAATAAGGTACAATAGAACTATCACTGGAAACAGTTTGCTGTTTTCAGGGTATTTACTGGAGAGTGAGTACCGGGAACCTTTACTTCCTTTGATGTACTTGTCATTAAAAACATAGGGAGGAACTAAAATGACAACATTCATCACTGTATTAGTGATCCTTGCATTTATTGCTGTGTTATTCGGTTTCTACCAAATGCAAAAGAAACATTTAAAATTCTCAACACGTGTCTTTTCAGCATTGGGCGTGGGGATTGTTTTAGGTGCAATTATTCAATTTGCTTTTGGTACAGACAGTAAAATTACTACGCAATCAATGGAATGGATCGGGATTGTAGGTAATGGTTATGTAGCGTTTCTACAAATGCTCGTAATTCCGTTAGTATTTGTATCTATTGTAGGTGCATTTACAAAAATGAAAGAATCCAATAAATTAGGAAAAATTAGCTTTAATGTGTTAGCCACCTTACTAGGAACAACAGCAGTAGCTGCCTTGGTGGGGATTGGAACAACCTTAGCGTTTGGTCTTCAAGGGGCAAAATTCACGCAAGGTGCTGCAGAAACGTCAAGAATTGCCGAGTTAGCGACGCGTCAAGATGCGATTCAAGATTTGACGATTCCCCAACAAATCGTTTCATTCATTCCTAAAAATGTCTTTGCTGACTTTGCGGGAACACGACCAATGAGTACCATTGGGGTGGTAATCTTTGCTGCGTTTGTTGGTGTCGCTTATTTAGGCGTTCGTCGTAAAGCGCCAAAAGAAGCTGAATTTTTTGCAAATTTAATTGATAGTTTATATAAAATTACCATGCGAATTGTTACCTTAGTTTTACGCTTGACCCCTTATGGCGTGTTAGCGTTAATGATTAATGTTGTAGCAACAAGTGATTTTGTTGCGATTATTAACTTAGGTAAATTTGTGTTGGCATCGTATGTGGCCTTAATTATTGTTTTTGCCATTCACATGTTGATTTTAATTACTTTAAAAGTCAACCCAGTTACGTATCTAAAAAAAGTTTTTCCAGTCTTGAGCTTTGCTTTTACTTCTCGTTCAAGTGCAGGCGCTTTACCATTAAATATTGAAACACAAACCAAAGCATTAGGTGTCGATGATGCCACAGCAAACTTTGCTGGTAGTTTCGGTTTATCTATTGGACAAAATGGTTGTGCCGGCGTTTATCCAGCTATGTTAGCAACCATCGTTGCACCAACTGTTGGAATTGATGTCTTTAGTTTACAATTTATTTTAATGTTAGTAGCAGTTGTCACAATCAGTTCATTTGGCGTAGCCGGTGTCGGCGGCGGAGCAACCTTTGCTTCTCTAATCGTTTTAGGCGCAATGAACTTACCAGTTGCAATTGTTGGTTTAGTAATTTCAGTTGAACCACTTATTGACATGGCGCGGACAGCTGTTAACGTTAACGATAGTATGGTTGCAGGCGTGTTAACAAGTGCTCGTATTCATGAATTAGATCGTGATGTCTTAAATGATCGCGACGTTGTCTTAGATGCAAATATCTAAATCAATAAAACGAAAAGTGTTTGAGCAATGTCTTGCTCAAACACTTTTTTTGAATTTTAAGCGAAAGTGCAGTAATTATTTAAAAGAACGTATATAATAAGTTGTTAACTAAATTCAAAAGGACGTGAAGGAATGTTTTCAAACCAAGTAAAGATTATGTTATATGTGAATAATGTTGAGGAATCTAGTCAATTTTGGCAAACGTTTGGCTTTGTTGAAAAGGAAAGAGAGGAAGTTGACGGTACATTGGTGGTAGAAATTGCACCAAGTGAATCGGCAGAGACGATTATTGTTTTATATGATTTGGCCTTTATTCAAAAACATTCACCAGAAGTGGCGGGGAATACCCCTTCTCTAATGTTTGCTAGCGATGATATCATTGGTCTCTATAAAAAAATGCAAGAGGCTGGGGTTACTGTCGGTGAAATGGTTCAATTGCCAACAGGCTTAGTTTTTAATTTTGCAGATAACGATGATAATTACTTTGCTGTGATGGGGCAAGAAAGTAAATAAAAAACAGCTTGGCACCAGAATCAATCTAGATTCCGGTGCCAAGCTGTTTTTTATAAAAGTTGAAAGTTTTATAAATTTTACTGAAATCTGTAATTTTCATGAAAATATAGCGTATGATAATGCTGTTAATAGAATAGGCGGAGGTAAGCAGTATGCGTAAACGACATGCAAAGAAAAGACATGGAGGAGTGAATTGGCTTTTTATAGTATGTTTGTTGGTGGTGATTGGTGGTAGTGGTTATTTAATAAAAACGTTCTTTTTCACTAGAGATTCACAAGTTAGTCAAGAATCGAAAGTGGTCTTGGAAGAAGATCGCCGAAGTGATAATTATGCGAATTTAACGAAAGAAATAGTTGCACCAGATAGTGGCGAACTTGATCAAAAAATTCAAGAAACAAATTATATTGGTTCGGCTTTGATCATTAAAGATGATCAGGTTTTAGTAAATAAAGGATATGGCTTTGCCAATTTTGAAAAGCAACAAGCCAATACGCCAAACACAAGGTTTCAGATTGGCTCAATTCAAAAATCTTTTACCACAACCTTGATCTTAAAAGCGATTGAAGAAGGTAAACTTACATTAGATACAAAACTCGCTACGTTTTATCCGCAAATTCAAGGTGCTGAGGATATTACGATTAGCGATATGTTGAATATGACAAGCGGTTTAAAGTTATCAGCAATGCCTAATAATATCGTTACCGATGAAGAAATTATTCAATTTGTTAAACAAAATACCATTCAAGTCAATAAAGGAAAATACAATTATTCCCCAGTAAATTTTGTCCTTTTAGCAGGAATGTTAGAGAAAATGTATCAACGTACCTATCAAGAATTATTTAATAATCTTTATCACAAAACGGCTGGTTTAAAGAATTTTGGCTTCTATGAAACCTTATTGGAACAACCCAATAATTCAACAAGTTATAAATGGACAGAAGACAATTCGTATAATCAAGTGCTCTCAATTCCCGCAGCTAGTTTTGCCCATGAATTTGGAACTGGGAATGTGGATATGACGACAGGTGATTTGTATTGGTACTTACATCAATTAATGAGTGGGCACTTAGTTTCCACCGCACTTTTGCAAAAATTATGGACGTCTTCTCAGCAAAGTTCTTATCATGGCGGCATCTATGTTCATGATAATTATTTACGCTTACACGGCGTTGAAGCGGGTCAACAAGCCCTGGTTTTATTTTCAAAAGATATGAAAACCGGGGTCATATTGCTAACTAATTGTGTGAATCCAGCGAAATACAAAGAATTAATTGGTTCGTTGTTCCATGATGTAACCAATTTAACTGTTAAATTTTAAAGCAGAAGCAACAACGATCACTCCAAGGCCTTTTTAGGTTTCTTCTGAGAGACTTTATATTAAAATAAAGGGAAGAACGATCAAAGGGAGTGACGAAGATGAAGCAATCAAAAAATAAACAAGTTGTTATTGGTGAATCAACGAAAAAAAACATTTATCTTCAAGATATAGAACAGGAAACGCAAGCTTTTATTCTCCAAAACAATCCACAATTGACAGCTGAATCGATGATTACATTGGCGGAGTTACTTAATTATCGTTTGGATTACATGAAACAATTGGTCGCAAATGATTCTGAAAAAATCCAACAACTGAATGAATTGGTGGTTCAACATATCAAAGAAGATAAGCTGATTTCCAATAATATGAATGAAAAGATGGAAAAGAAATTAACCTTTGGCCAACGAGCAGCGGATACCATTGCTAAATTTGGCGGTAGCTGGGTGTTTATTGGCTTCTTTTGCTTCGTGTTGATTGCTTGGATCGTGATTAACTCTACCACTTTATTGGGACAACCATTTGACAAATATCCTTATATTTTGCTAAATCTCGCCTTATCTTGTTTAGCAGCTATCCAAGCACCGATTATTATGATGAGTCAAAACAGACAAGAAGCCCGTGACAGAGAACAAGCGAATAATGATTATAAAATTAACTTAAAAGCAGAAGTAGAAATTAATTTATTACATGAGAAAATGGATTATATTATCAATAATCAACTAGAAAATTTGGTAAAAATCCAAAATATTCAAATTGAACTTTTAGGTGAATTGCAAGAACAACTCGCCGCGACTTCTGAAAAGGAGTAGTATATAGAAGAGGTCGGGACAGAACCGTTTAGCTCCGAGAACCAAGTAGGTACTGATTAACATCTATTTGCTTTGCAAATAGTGTTTCTCAGCAATAAGAAGAAATTTCCGAAAATTGTCATAAAACACAACGAGGAACGAGTTGATGTTGCATGATACCTACCCGGTGTTCTTTAATTTTTGGAGACCAAGTAGGTATTGTTCATCATCGAATCACTACGTTCTTCGTGATTCTCAACACTTGGAAGGATTAAGATACGCCGAACACTTGTGTGAGAAAGTCAATTTCGGCTTATTTCCGAAGGACCTTCACCAAGTAGGTACGATGATTTCATCTGTTCATGCTTCACAGTGAAACATCGCAACTCTTAGAGCTGTAGCTCTTTTGAAGGGTGTACTGTGACGAGACGCATGTCGAGAAAACACCTTAGAAGTTGTTGAGATCGGAGCAACGCGTAGTGTTGGTTCTGTTCCCGCCGTTTATCAGGCTTTTTTTATTGTGTGTAAATACACAAGCAAAATAATCGCTTTCCCTTTTTTATTCACCGTATAATGGGATAGAATGACTTTATACAAAAGGGGAAAACAAGATGAAATACCAAGTATTACTTTATTACAAATATACAACAATTGAAGATCCAGAAGCTTTTGCGAAAGAGCATCTAGCTTTTTGCAAATCATTAAATTTAAAAGGCCGTATTTTAGTAGCGACAGAAGGGATTAACGGAACGTTATCTGGTACTGTCGAAGAAACAGAAAAGTACATGGAAGCAATGCAAGCAGATGAGCGCTTTAAGGATACATTCTTTAAAATTGATCCAGCAGAAGAAATGGCGTTCCGCAAAATGTTTGTTCGCCCACGTTCTGAATTAGTGGCGTTGAACTTAGAAGAAGACGTTGATCCATTAGAAACGACGGGGAAATATTTGGAACCTGCAGAATTTAAAGAAGCCTTATTAGACGAAGACACTGTTGTAATCGATGCTCGTAACGATTATGAATATGATTTAGGTCATTTCCGTGGTGCCGTGCGCCCAGATATCCGTAGCTTCCGTGAGTTACCACAATGGATTCGCGAGAACAAAGAACAATTTATGGATAAAAAAATTGTTACCTATTGTACTGGCGGGATTCGCTGTGAAAAATTTTCTGGCTGGTTATTAAAAGAAGGATTTGAAGATGTTGCTCAATTGCATGGTGGTATTGCCAATTATGGGAAAAATCCAGAAACACGTGGCGAACTTTGGGACGGCAAAATGTATGTCTTTGATGACCGAATCAGTGTCGAAATTAATCATGTTGATAAAAAAGTTATTGGGAAAGACTGGTTTGATGGAACACCTTGCGAACGCTACATTAACTGTGCAAACCCAGAATGTAATCGTCAAATCTTAACTTCAGAAGAAAATGAACATAAACATTTAGGTGGCTGCTCATTAGAATGTAGCCAGCATCCTGCCAACCGTTATGTAAAAAAATATAATTTAACAGAAGCAGAAGTTGCTGAACGTTTAGCTTTGTTAGAAGCGGTTGAAGTATAAAAATAATAAAAAAATAAACAAAAAAACTTCGAAAATTATTTTTTGAAGTTTTTTTGTTTATTTTTTTGTCTTTAAAAGTGTTGATTTTAAAGCTTTCTTAGCTGAAACCATTTTATTTTTTAAAAGCGTCTGAAAAAAATAAAAAAATCTAATAAATATTTCTTTTATATAATGTTTATTGGCTGGGCCAGTCAATGTTGAAAATGGGGAAGGAGGAATTCAGATGAAAATCATAAAAAGGTTTAGTTTGGTATGTTTAGGGCTATTGATCATTGGGTTGCAAACAAAAAGCGTTATGGCTGAAGAAAATAATTATGAATCAAATGGTCAAGCGAGCTTCTATGGCACCTACGTTTATGAGAATGAAAAAGAGTCAAATGACATAGCGTATACCCAACAATCAGAAGAACAGGGAAGAAACAATTTAACTGCTTCTGGACAAGCAGTTTTACCTAAAACAGGCGAGTCTGAAAATCCGCTGTATTCCTTGATAGGAGTTAGTTTGTTTGGGGTAGTCATTTATTTAATTAATAAAATGAAACGAGAGAAGGAGCTTATTTAATGAAAAAAACTGTTTTACTTACATCGGCAACCATACTTTTAGGCGTAGGGTTTCAAGCAATAAACGCATCAGCAGCAGAAACTTTTCCGAAAGAATACAATACGGAAGGCACAATTACTTTTGAAGCAGGCGATAACGAAATCACACCGCCAGTTGATCCAGAAAATCCCGATCCTAC
Source organism: Enterococcus sp. DIV0236 (assembly GCF_050558525.1). Lineage (NCBI taxonomy): Bacteria > Bacillati > Bacillota > Bacilli > Lactobacillales > Enterococcaceae > Enterococcus > Enterococcus sp. DIV0236. The sequence goes on from NZ_CP187891.1 coordinate 495,443, forward strand.
TGATCCAGTAGACCCAATTGATCCTCCAGGGCCAGGAACGGGTGGTGCCTTATCAATTGATTATGGGTCAAAATTTAAATTTGGCACACAAAAGATTTCTACGGCAGATCAAACGTATTATGCTGCGCCAGATGAAATGAAAGATGGTTCAAAAAAACCAACCTATGTACAAGTAACTGATAAAAGAGGAACGTTAGCAGGATGGAAACTAACGCTTTCCCAACCTGAACAATTTAAAACAGCTACTGGAGAGGAACTAGTCGGCGCTCAATTAACGTTTACAAAGGCAGAAGCTGCCTCAATGGTGGATGAAAAATATAAACCTACTGAAGTCAGTAATACTATTTCCTTAACACCTGGTGTAAATAATAATCTAGCGATGAACGCTAAAAAAGAAACAGGTGTTGGGACTTGGGTTTATCGCTTTGGTTCAAATGAAGCAACAAATAAAGAAGCTGTCCAACTATTCGTTCCCGGAAAATCTGTAAAGCTTGCACAACAATATTCAACGAAGTTAGTTTGGGCATTAGAAGATACTCCCGCTAATAATTAAATAAAGGAGAAAAGCAATGAAAAAACAATTCACAGGAATCGTTCTATGCAGTACATTTGCAGTTGCTGGTTGGTCCTTACAAGCGAAGGCAGAAGAGCCAAAAGAGTATCGTTCGAATGGTTTAGTAGAATTTATTCCGAACGTAGATCCGACAGAGCCAGTTGATCCAGAAAATCCCGATCCAGAAAAGCCAGTCAAACCAATTGATCCGACAGACCCAGAAGGTCCCAATCCTGGTACCCAAGGACCGCTGTCTATTGATTATGCTTCAAGTTTTGACTTTGGGAAAAATCGTATTTCGAATAAAGACCAAGTATATTTTGCAAGAGCACAGCAATATCAAGAAAATCAAAAAGAAACACCAAATTTTGTGCAAATTTCTGATAATAGAGGAACCAATAGCGGTTGGTCTTTAACGGTTACTCAAAAGGAGCAATTTAAAGCAACAAAGGCTACTTTAAATAGTCAGTTGACAGGTGCGCAAATTTCTTTAGCTAACCCGACCGTTAATAGTAATGCGCAAAATGTTGTGAAACCAGAGGCAACAAATAAGATTGCCCTTGTTCCAGGGACCGCATCGCTAGTGGCAGCTGCGAAGCAAGGAACCGGTGCAGGAACTTGGGCTACTTATTGGGGCAAAGTAGAAGTGGTTGCAGAACGCGATGAAACCAATACGGTACACAATGTTAATGTTACAAAAGATGTTGCGCTATCAGTACCAGGGTCAACCCCTAAAGATGCCGTGAAATATCAAACAAAATTATTGTGGACGTTGACGGATGTACCAGGAATTTAAAAAGTAGAGGTGAAGAGAGATGCGAAACAAACAAAGCCTAGTCTTTTTGGCAAGTAGTTTATTCTTACTAATCCTTGCGCCTATTACTAGCGAAGCGATTAGTAATCCTTCGACAAATATCAACAAAGTCAATCGGGAAATAGTGGAGGAATCGGCCAATGATCAGGCAACTAGCGCTCCTTCTCACTCGGAAACATTAGAGCAAGAACCTTCCCTAGAAACGACAACAACAACCGATAATCATCCAGCAGAAACAGACCAATCAACGGCTACTTTAGAACCTAGCGAACAACAAAAGGATGACGATAACAGTGCAACGGAATCGGCGATAGTTGAACCACAGCCGCGCATGTTGGCTGCGCCATACGCTACTTCATTGCCTGATGATCCTAATATCATTCCAATCGACAAGGTGTTTCAAGAGCCAATTGGAAATGCAACAAGTATTTTAGAAGGTGGGAAGTTATTACAACTAAACCCAGCTGTTAAATCACAAAAAGGAGCTATTTGGTCAAAAAAACCAATCAGTTTATTGTCGGATTTTACCTTTAAAAGTTATTTGTATTTAGGAAACGAGTATGCAAATGCTGGTGATGGTATGACCTTTACCTTAACGAATGATCCTAGAATGTCCACAACGCCTCAAGAAGTCATTGGTTCACCTGGGATGGGAATCGGTGCATACTCCACGAAAGCGGGTCAACCTTATGTTAGAAATGCCTTATCGATTGAGTTTGATACCTATAAAAATACTGGTAGTTCCAACCGAATGGACCGAGAAATTTCACAAGATAAGGGAAATGGGCATTTAGCTTTTGTCACTCCGAAAGCTAATAACAACAGCTATACAGGGGAGCATTCAGGCGTCACCGTTGCGCCAACCTATCTATCTAATGGAACCTGGCGCATGTTGACTGTTCATTGGAATGCCGCAGCCAAAGCATTAACATATGATTTAGAAGGTGTGGGCACGAATACGTATGTAGTTTCAGATTTAAATGCACAATTTGGCGCAACAACGGTTTATTGGGGCTTTACATCCTCTACAGGTGGCAAATACCAAGAGAATGCTTTAGCAATGACACAAATTCCTACCAACGTTACGTCACAAGCAGCCCTTAGCGTGAATGGTCAGGAATTTAGCTCAGCTGTTGAAGCAGTGAAAAATGATCAGGTGAGACTACGGAATACGTTGAATATTGACAATGACTTTATCGAAGATCGTCAACCGCAAGTAAGCATTGACTTACCTGATGAATTAGCATATGAAGAAAATTCATTAACGATTGATGGTAAAAAGGTAGCAGCCAAAGATCTGACACAAACAGGGAATCACTTAACAATTGCTTTAAATGACTACCTAGTTTTAAAGAAGGACATGATTATTGAATTAAAAACAACCCTTCAAGATAATACGCCCGAAAAAGTTTTAACTATGAACTTTGACTATTATGAAGAAGGAACCTTACTGCAAAAGTCAAATAATGTAACGATTACTATTCCTAAACCAACAGAAAAAACAGTAACCGTTTTTTATAAAGACGCGGAAGGTAAAGATATTGCTCCACCTAAAAGTGTAACAGGGAAAATTGGTGCATCCTATCAAGAAAAACCCCTAGATATTTCTGGCTATGTTTTTACAAAAGACTCAGGCAATGCGGAAGGAACAATGACAGAGGAAACAAAAGATATTTATTTTTACTATCGTTTAGGGGAACTATATTTTAAAGAGGCACCAAAACAGATTACTTTTGGTACGGAAAAGATACGTAATCAACCACTAATTAAACTTGGGCATCCCACCGAAGGACTCAAAGTTGTGGATGAACGTAACGCAAATAATTGGCGCTTGCAACTAAAGCAAACGCAACCGTTAACGAATGATTCAATTGTAATGCCAGATGTTTTTTCTTTCGTTTCAACTGCTGGAAGCTCTCAGATTACAAATGGGGCAATTACGCTTTTAGAAAGTAATCAGAAAGGTGAAACAGATTTAACAGCATTACTTGATGAATCAAAACAACAAGGAATTCAAATCAATGTTCCTGTAGCTTATCAAAGAGTTGGAACATTTAAAGCTCGTTTATCTTGGGCGTTAGAAGACGTACCAGGAAATTAAAGAAAAGAATGGAGAAAAGAAAATGAAAAAAGTAACAACAGTATGTTTATCCACATTTATTTTAGGGAGCTTAGGCATGACTTCTCAAGCCTTTGCAGAAGATGGCGGTAGTTATACATCTAATGGTATCGTAGAATTTACACCAAGTGAAGAGCCAACTAATCCGGTTGACCCAACGGATCCAACTAATCCAGTTGATCCTATTGATCCAACAGATCCTGAAGGTCCTAATCCAGGAACAAACGGTCCGTTGTCAATTGATTATGCGTCAAGTCTAGACTTCGGTGTTCAAAAAATCACGTCGAAGGATCAGACTTATTTTGCTGCTACCCAAAAATACAAGACGGTAGGCGCAACCGATGAAGTCAAAGAAGGTCCTAACTATGTCCAAGTAACAGATAACCGTGGAACCGAAGCTGGCTGGTCATTAAAAGTGAAACAAGAAGGACAATTTAAATCAACTTCTGGTAAAGAATTGACTGGGGCAACTATCACGTTTAAAAACGGAAATGTAGTGACTGCTTCAGATTCAGGCAAACCAACAGGCCCAGCCACAATCACGCTAAATTCAGATGGTAGTCAATCAGATGTAATGAGTGCAGCGAAAGGAAACGGTGCAGGAACTTATTTATTTGATTGGGGAACCGATGCAACTACAGCTGCTAAAAGTATTGAGTTAACTGTTCCAGGTTCTACAACCAAATACGCTGAAAAATACGCTACAAAATTAACATGGACGTTGACAGACGCTCCAGGAAATTAAACGAGTTTTAAAAAGAAGAATAGCGGGGAACATAGTTACCTGCTATTCACTACATATAGAAAAGGAGTAAATAATTTGAACAGAAAAAAACAACGATTTCTTTTTTTTCCGATACTACTAATTCTTTTAGCGTTAGTACCTAGCAATGGTTTTGCCAGTGAATTTAATTTTGCGGTTACGCCTATTCCATCAGAAAAACAAGTAGATAAAGAAAAAACTTACTTTGATTTATTACTAGCACCAAATGAAGAAACTGAGTTGAAAGTGAACTTGCGCAATGATACAGATAAAGAAGTAAAGGTAGGTATTTCCATCAATAGTGCCATTACCAATTCAAATGTAATCGTGGAGTATGGTGAAAATAAGGGGAAAAAAGATCAAAGTTTAGCGTTTGATATAAAAGACTACGTTCAATACCCTAGCTCAGTTCGTTTAAAACCGAAAAGTGAACAAACGGTTTCTATTAACGTCAAAATGCCTAATACACCCTTTGATGGAGTGTTAGCTAGTGGTATCACTTTTAAAGAAGAAACGTCGGATGAAGGCAAACGCCAAGACGATAAGAGTCAAGGGTTATCCATTAAAAATGAATATTCGTATGTCGTTGCATTATTGATGCAACAAAATAAAAAAAAGGTTGAGCCGAATTTACTTTTGAAAAAAGTCTCACCAGGACAGATTAATGCTAGAAATGTGATTTTAGTCAATCTACAAAATGATCAAAAAACATATATTAACCAAGTTGCATTTTCGGTAGAGATTACCAAAAAGGGGCATGAAGAAGTTTTATATAAAGAGGAAAAAGCAAACATGCAAATTGCGCCAAATACCAATTTTTCTGTTCCTATTGCGCTAAAAGGGCAACCACTTAAGCCAGGAGATTACCATTTGTCTATGACCGTTGTTGGGAATAAAGATGCTGCAGGCTCATTTAAAAAATCAATAAACAATGAATCGATATCTTTTAGAAATCAATGGCAATTTGAAAAAGACTTTACAATTAATGGTGAAGTTGCCAAAGAATTAAATGAAAAAGATGTCACCTTAAAAGAAAATCATTCGAATTTATATTTGATGATTGGCTTACTACTATTATTGATAGTGATTTTAATCATTGCCTGGTTGATTTGGCGAAAAAAGAAACAGGAAAAAAACGAAAGAGAAATATAAAGAGTAGTTAATTTTTGATTTGATCATCGGCAACGTTTTTGTTTGTTTTTACTTATCAAACATGCAGTTTATTCAACAAACCTAACTCAAAAAAAGAAATAATAAGAAGGAGTATTGTTAAATATCGTCTGATACCACTTTACTAGTTATATTTTTTGTTTTGTTATGTAGCTAAAGTATTTGGCAATATATGTGAGAAAAATGGATAAATACAAACATTTACTATTATGGAGTACATTGTTACTCTCGTTTTTTCAAGTAACCAATGTGCAAGCAGCAGAAGAACGGAATCCAATTTATAATCCGACCAATCCAACAGAAGAAATTTATCCGATTGAGAATACTGGCACACCAGAAAAAATGGAAGAAACAAATGAAAGTACTATTACTAGCGAAACGCAAGCGGAAGAAAGTAGCGAAGACGTTAGTAAAAAAGAAGTGACAACCAATAATCCAAAAACAAATGAAGAAAGGCCTTCTTCCAAGAAAAGTCAGCATCAAGTATTTTTCACGGATGAATTATTTGATGCTAGCCATATCACCATTGTACCAAATAGCACAGGCGGTGCTGGAACGGAGGGGCAAAACACTTTTTACTTGAATTTCATACGGGAATTAGTAGGAACGGCTATTTATGGGAGAAAGAACTGATAAATGATGAATTATGAAATTTTTTTAAATAAAGAAGATCAACGAAGTTATTCCTTGCTAAGGCATTTAGAAGAAAGTCCCACGCTATCAGGTACTTTTATTGCACTTCGCGAAGAATTATCAATGTCGAATTTTTTAGTCAAAAAAACATTAGAAAAATTAAAAGCAGATATTGACAATCTAAAGTTAAGCGACAGCTTAACTTTAGTCGTTTCTGATGTAGATGTTACACTTGAAATTGATGGAAACTATTCAAGTAAACTTTTGCTCACGAAATACTTAACAGAATCGCTCTCTTTTAAATTAGTGTTGTCTTACTTTAGAGGAAATTATAGTTTGACAAAGTTTGCTGAATGTAATCATGTCAGCACCTCTGTGGCGTATAGTACCTTACAGCGGCTAAAAAAAGCCTTAAAGGAGTATCAGATCTATTTTAGTAAGCGGGAAATTGTCGGCAATCAAAAAGCAATTTCATTTTTTTTGTATAAATTGTTCACGCTTTCCAATCAACCAATTTCCGAACTATATTCGGTAAAAGTCTATAATGAAGCGAAACGTGTATTACAGTCTGTTGAGTTAAACTATACTTTCACCACCTATGAGCGACGCAATTTTTTCCATTATTTAGCTATTATGATTAACAACGAAGGACGTGCGGTGGAAGGAATCGATACGCGTGCACTGAATACATTTTCAGAGGAACTAATAAAAAAATCGCAAGTGGCATGGGCATTGGCCTCAAAATCATTAACGTATACGATTGTTTTTTTCTTGTATTTGCATGGCAAACTAGAGAAAAAATATGTCATTCACGAAGATCCTACGATTGAAAGCCTAACTCGTGTTTTCATTGGAAGTTTTGAAAAAGCATTTAATTGTTTAGAGGAGTCAACAAGGAATACTCTAGAAGAAGGGTTAGCAATTATTCATTTCAATGTTATTTACTTTCCGATTAATATGTTTGACGATTTTGAAATGGATTTACAGTTTTTTAAGCAAACATATCCGGAATTTTATTTTTATTTAATTGAATATATTCGTTGGTTAACAGCAAAACATAAAAAAATTGCGAAAGCCAATCACTGTTTGTTTTTTAACTATCTATTGTTGCTAATTAATCATGTTCCGGTTCATTTAATTGCAGAGCCAGCCAAGGTCCTAATTGATTTTTCTTATGGAAAAGAGTATAACCAATTCATCAAAAAAAATTTATCCGTCTATGTGAATTTAAATGTAGAAATTATTGACCCGTTATCAGATACTTTACCAGATGTGGTGATTACCAATTTAAATAACTTGTATCAAGAAGAACAGAGTAAAGTTATGGTTTGGCTGGATCCACCTCGTTCGATTGATTGGGTCAATTTAACGCAATCATTATTGACTATTCAAGAAGAAAAATATCAACAACAAAAAGAATCGACAAAGACAAGCGGTGATCCTATCGAATAGAATCATCGCTTGTCTTTGTGTTTAAGTCTTTACAAAACCACCCAAGTGTTTTATAATATGAATATACATTCATATGAATAGAAAAACATTAATAAGGAGGCGTATAACAATGTCAAAACAAACAGGTGCACACACACATGAAGAAAAAGGTAAAAACGTTCCAGTTATTCTCTTTTTTACAGGATTGGCTCTTTTCTTTATCGGTTTATTTTTAGGGAACATGCTCTTAGTGAAAAATATTCTTTTCTCGTTAGCTGCTATTTTAGCTGGTTATCATATTATTGGGGAAGGTTTTGGAGATACGTATCGGGATACGAAAAACAATCGAAAATTTTCGCCTAATATTCATTTGTTAATGACCTTAGCTGCAGTTGGTTCAGCATTAATGGGAAGTTTTGAAGAATCAGCATTGTTGATTTTGATTTTTGCGGCGGCGCATTTCCTTGAAGATTATGCTCAAGGCAAAAGCCAACGTGAAATTACAAAACTATTAAATTTAAATCCAACAGAAGCTCGCCTGATAACAGATGACGGCTCAATTCAAACTGTGTCAGTTGAACAATTGAAGATTGGTGACCGCGTGCAAGTCCTCAATGGTGCGCAAATCCCGACAGATGGCGTCGTGATTGAAGGAAGTACCGCTGTGGATGAATCATCTATTAATGGGGAAAGTATTCCCAAAGAAAAAAATAGTGGGGACCCAGTTTTTGGTAGTACTATGAACGGTTCAGGCACAATTGTTGTTGAAGTAACGAAAGATAGTTCAGAAACAGTTTTTGCAAAAATCGTACAGCTCGTGAACCAATCTCAAGAAAATCAATCAGAAATTGCAAGCAAAATTAAACGATTTGAACCGAAATATGTCACACTAGTTTTAGCAGTTTTTCCACTAATTGTTTTAGGTGGCGCATTACTTTTCCAATTGACTTGGGCTGAAAGTTTTTACAGAGGCTTGGTCTTCTTAATTGCTGCCTCACCTTGTGCTTTAGCAGCGAGTGCCGTTCCGGCAACTTTATCAGGAATTTCCAATTTAGCGAAACAAGGCGTGTTGTTTAAAGGTGGCTCATTCTTATCAAATTTAGCTGAAGTGAAAGCACTCGCTTTTGATAAAACAGGCACACTAACAAAAGGAAAACCTGAGGTAACAGATTATCTTTTTGTTGATGGCTTAGAAGATCGCCAAGACGAATTAGTAGCTGTTTTAACAAATATGGAGAAAAAATCCAATCATCCATTGGCGACGGCGATTGTTAATCGCTTTGAAGCAGAAACAACGGCTTTAAATTTAGAAGTAGAAAATATTGTCGGGGTGGGTTTAGTAACGACCATTGCAGACACAACTTTTAGAATTGGTAAACCATCTAGTTTCGAACAAGTGCCAACAATCATTGAGAAACAAACAACGAAATTAGCGAGTGAAGGCAAAACGGTAGTGTACTTTGCCGAAAATGAACAAGTGATTGGTTTGGTGGCATTGATGGATGTTCCTAATGAAGAAGCAATGAACGCCATTCACTATTTCAAGTCACAAAATATTGAAACAACAATGATTACAGGAGATGCAAAACTTACGGGTGAAGCAGTTGGCCGCTTAGTAGGCGTGGACCAAGTTTATGCTAATGTTTTGCCTGAGGAAAAATCAGCGATTGTTGATCAATTAAAACGCGAAGTAGGAATGACAGGGATGGTTGGTGATGGCATTAACGATGCGCCCGCTTTAGTGAATGCTGATATTGGAGTGGCGATGGGGGATGGTACAGACATTGCTATCGATGTTGCAGACGTGGTAGTGATGAAAAATGATCTTTCTAAATTAGGCTATGCTCACCGTGTCTCAAAACGCTTGAATAAAATTGTGCAGCAAAATATTATTTTTTCAATGTTAGTGGTAGCAACGTTAATTATCTTGAACTTTTTAGGTATTGCGAATATCGCATTTAGCGTACTTATTCATGAAGGAAGTACCTTAGTGGTCATTTTTAATGGCTTGCGTTTATTAGTTAATACAAAATAAGTCAAATAGTCACTTGCAAGAAAGGAGAGAAAGCGATGAATTCTTTAAAAATGATTGAACTTTCTCTCACCGACGTTGTCATTCGGATGGCTCTAGCCGTGGTTTTTGGAGCTTTGATTGGGTTAGAAAGAAGTATTAAAAGAAAAGGCTTCGGTATCAGTAGTAATGCCATTTTATGTTTGGCCTCTTGTACGATTTCCATTTTACAGATTCAATCGGTGGATATTTTAGTCGATGTGGTGAAACAAAATAGCGCCTTGGCGTCCATTATTTCTATGGATATTACACGATATGGCGCCCAAGTGATTAGTGGTGTAGGCTTTCTCGGTGCGGGGATTATCGTTTTTAGAGAAAGGAAAGTCTCTGGGTTAACGACAGCAGTAATGATGTGGAATGTTACTATTATTGGTTTAGTCATTGGGATGGGCTTTTTAACCATTGCGTTTATCAATCTCGTGGCGACTTTGCTAGTATTAGCTCTGGCCCATTTTAAACGAAAAACTCCTCTAAAACGATTGCAGCTTATCGTAAAAATGAAGGAACCCATGATTAAAGAAAGCCGACTGCATGAACAACTTCAAGCTTCTTTAGAAAAAGGGGAGCGCTTAGTAGAATTGACTTTGGAATCCGAACAAGAGGCAGTGACAGCAAAGATTTCTTATGTAGGCAAAGAAGATTTCTGGCATTCCAACTTGCACCATCTCTTGAAAGAAAAAGGGCACGTTCAATCTGTCTCTGTCACGGAAACAATTTAACCATAAAATAAAGCACTTGGGCGCTAGCGCGCGCCAAGTGCTTTTGTTTAAATATTTAATACTTTATCTAAGAAATCTTTTGTTCGAGGGTTTTGAGGATTTTCAAAGACTTGCTCTGGCGAACCATCTTCTAGGAAGTTACCGCCATCAATGAACATTACTCGATTAGCCACTTCTTTTGCAAAGCCCATTTCGTGAGTAACGATGACCATTGTCATTCCTTGTTTTGCTAAATCTTTCATTACACCAAGAACATCGCCAACCATTTCTGGATCAAGGGCTGATGTTGGCTCATCGAAAAGCATGATATCAGGATTCATCGCTAACGCACGTGCAATTGCGACACGTTGTTTTTGACCACCAGATAAAGAATCTGGATAGGCATCTTTTTTATCTGCCAACCCAACACGTTCTAAAAGTTCTAACGCTTTTTTCTCCGCTTCGTCTTTTGACAAGCGGCCTAAATCGGTTGGTGCTAAAACAATATTTTCTAAAATAGATAAATGTGGAAACAAATTGAAATGTTGGAAAACCATGCCGATATGTTGACGGACTTGGTTGATGTCCGTATTTTTATCTGTCAAGTTCGCACCATCAATAATAATGTCTCCGCTAGAAGCTTCTTCTAATTGATTCAAGCAACGTAAAAAAGTACTTTTACCAGAACCAGAAGGACCGATGACGCAGACTACGTCGCCTTCGTTAATAGAAACATTAATGTCGTTTAAGACCGTGTTGTCACCATATTTTTTTACTAAATGTTCAACTAAGATTTTTTCAGTCATATTAGTTCACCTTCTTTTCAAGGTTTTTCGCTAATTTAGTTAAGCTAGTAATTAAAATTAAGTAGATTAACGCAATAACGAAGTAAACCATTGTACTTTGTAATGTCCGAGCAACAATAATTTTTCCTGTTTGTAGTAGTTCGATTAAGCCAATTGCTGAAAGGATAGTTGTATCTTTCAATGAAATAACAAATTGGTTAATGAATGAAGGAATCATAATGCGAATCGCTTGTGGTAAAATAATTTTTTGCATTGTCCGATTATAGGAAAGACCTAAACTTCTTGAAGCTTCCATTTGGCCAACTGGAACAGCTTTGATTCCGCCGCGCACAATTTCAGAAATATAGGCACTGGCATTTAAAGTTAATGTGATAATCCCAGCAATGAAGACCGGGATATTAAAGCCAAGCACACCAGGTAATCCGAAATAGATGAAGAACGCTAAGACCATTAAAGGAATTCCGCGAATTAAATCAACATAAATGGTTGAAAGTACACGTAATGCTTTGATTGGTGAAACGCTGAATAGCCCAAAAATAACGCCGACAATTAAAGCAAGTACGAAGGAAATCAACGTTAATAGAATCGTCATCCATAAACCGTGTAACAATTGTTTCCAGTTGTTTTGCATGAAGCCAACAAACGTAGATTCGTCAGCTGTTTCTTCTTTGGCTTCGTTGCCATCTTTCACGTAAGTGCCGATAATTTTATCGTATTCACCTGTACGTTTCATTTCTTTTAAGCCTTCGTTAAACATTTCAAGTAGTTCAGGATTTTGCCCTTTTTTGACAGCAAAACCGTAAGAACCACCTTTTTCACGAGGAATTGGTGTCGCTAGTGGTTGATTTTGCGCAACCCCATAGCCAATGACAGGATAATCATCCATCATGGCATCAACTTCGCCAATTTCTAACGCACTGTATAATGCATCAGTTGTGTCTAAATACTTAATTGAGTAATCATATTTCTTTTTATTTTTTTCTAAGAAATCAGCACTTTCAGTACCAATTTTTACGCCGACTTTTTTGCCTTTTAAATCATCATACGATTTAATTTTGTCATTGCCTTTTTTGACCGCAATTTGAATACCGCTATCAAAGTAAGGAACAGAGAAGTCGAAGGCTTTTTTACGATCATCCGTAATCGTCATGCCTGCAACCATCCCATCTGCTTGACCAGATTCAACAGCTTGGACAGCAGAACTAAAGCCAATAAATTTAAATTCAACAGTAAAACCTTGCAATTCAGCTGCACGTTTGACTAAATCTACATCAATTCCGACATAATCGCCTTGGGCATTTTGAAACTCAAACGGAGCAAATGTAGAATCACTAGCAATCACATATTTCTCTTTTTTAGGAGTGATTTTTTTCATCTGTTCGCCAGCGTCTTGTGTGTTTGTTTCATCACCTGTCGCTAAGTAGTTGTTTAAAATTTTATCATAAGTACCATTGTCTTTAAGATTTTTCAAACCAGCGTTGAACTTTTTGATTAATTCAGGGTTTTGCCCTTTTTTTACTGCGAAACCATAAGAACTGCCTGTTTCTTTATCGCCAACTAATTGTAATTTTTGGCCATTTTTAACTGCGTAGCCCAATACAGGATAATCATCAACGATTGCATCCGCTTCACCGTTTTCTAAGGCTTTATAAAGACCCGTTGCATCGTCAAAATTTTTGATGGTGTAGTCATATTTCTCTTTATTTTTTTCAAGGAAATTGGCACTTTCAGTTCCAACTTTAGCCGCAACCGTTTTGCCTTTTAAATCATCATATGATTTAATTTTGTCGTTTCCTTTTTTAACCGCTAATTGTAAACCGCTATCGAAGTATGGATCTGAAAAATCAAAGGATTTTTTTCGCTCATCCGTAATACTCATTCCAGCAATCATGCCATCAATTTGTTTAGATTGAATCGCTTGGACTGCACTATCGAAGCCTAATGGTTTTAAATCCACTTCAAAACCTTGATCTTTGGCAATCGCATCTAATAAATCAACGTCAATACCAATGTATTTTCCTTTTGAGTCTTGGAATTCAAAAGGGGCGAATGTTAAATCCGTTCCAATTGTATATTTCTTTCCTTCTGCATGTGCTGAAGTGCCACTAATGAATGTTAGCAGAGTTACCATCATCACAAAGAAAGAAAGTAAAAAGTGTTTCCTTTTCATAAAATACCTCCTAGTTTTGCATATTGAACAATTATATAGTAAGAAATAGGAAGCTGACAAGTATTTGAATGCTAAAAAGAGAAAAAAACTCTAATTTCCTTACATTACATGTTATAAAATGTAACATCGGAATTAAGAACAAAAGATTAAGATCAGTTGAAGTCTGAAACAGCAAAAGTGGCGAAAATATGTTCGGTATGTTAAACTAATAAGTGGACATTCTGCCAGAATGGGCCGATAATTTAAGAGAAATTAGACACTTTGAGGGGGAGTTATAAATGATCGAAAGAGAAACTTCCAATACCTTTCATTTGGCTTCTAAATATGAGCCTGCCGGAGATCAGCCAGCCGCTATTGCTGAACTAGTTGACGGTGTCAAAGGTGGAGAAAAAGCTCAAATTTTACTTGGAGCGACCGGAACAGGTAAAACATTTACAATCTCTAATGTGATTCAAGAAGTGAACAAACCAACATTAGTGATTGCACATAATAAAACACTAGCTGGACAATTATACGGGGAATTTAAAGAATTTTTCCCAGATAATGCGGTCGAGTATTTTGTCAGTTACTATGATTATTATCAACCAGAAGCATATGTACCCTCAAGTGATACATATATTGAAAAAGATTCCAGTATTAATGATGAAATTGATAAACTACGCCATTCAGCGACAAGTTCTTTATTGGAACGAAACGATGTCATCGTGGTAGCGTCAGTTTCTTGTATTTTTGGTTTAGGGGATCCGCGGGAATACAGTCAACAAGTTGTTTCATTACGTGTGGGAATGGAAATGGATCGTAATGAGTTACTAAAAAGTTTAGTCGATATTCAATTTGAACGAAATGATATTGATTTTCAACGGGGGCGTTTTCGTGTCCGCGGTGATGTGGTTGAGATATTCCCAGCTTCACGGGATGAGCATGCGCTACGTGTTGAATTTTTCGGAGACGAAATTGATCGAATTCGTGAAGTAGATGCGTTAACTGGTGAAATTGTCGGCGAAACAGAGCATGTCGCTATTTTTCCAGCAACACACTTTGTGACGAACGAAGAACATATGGAACACGCCATTTCGCAGATCCAAGAAGAATTAGAGGCACGTTTGAAAGTGCTTCGCAGTGAAAACAAATTATTGGAAGCCCAACGTTTGGAACAGCGAACCAACTATGATATTGAGATGATGAGAGAGATGGGCTACACGTCAGGGATTGAAAATTACTCTCGACATATGGATGGTCGCCAAGAAGGGGAGCCGCCATATACGCTGTTGGACTTTTTCCCAGATGACTTCTTACTTGTAATCGATGAGTCTCATGTAACAATGCCGCAAATTAGAGGAATGTATAATGGCGACCGAGCACGGAAACAAATGTTAGTGGACTATGGTTTCCGGTTACCAAGTGCACTTGATAACCGACCGCTTCGTTTAGAAGAATTTGAACAACATGTAAACCAAATTGTTTATGTATCGGCAACACCAGGCCCTTATGAAATGGAACAAACAGAGACGGTTGTTCAACAAATCATTCGACCAACAGGTTTACTAGATCCAGAAGTAGAAATCCGCCCAATTATGGGTCAAATTGATGACTTGGTGGGCGAAATTCATGAACGGATCGAAAAAGATCAGCGGGTGTTTGTCACAACCTTAACGAAGAAAATGGCCGAAGATTTAACCGACTATTTCAAAGAATTAGGCTTAAAAGTTAAATATTTGCATAGTGATATAAAAACACTGGAAAGAACGGAGATTATTCGCGATTTACGATTAGGCGAATTTGATATTCTAATAGGTATTAACTTATTACGTGAAGGAATCGATGTGCCAGAAGTTTCCTTAATTGCGATTCTAGATGCGGATAAAGAAGGCTTCTTACGTAGTGAACGCTCGTTAGTGCAAACGATGGGACGGGCTGCCCGGAACGCTGAAGGAAAAGTCATTATGTATGCAGATAAAATCACCGATTCGATGCAACGAGCTATGGATGAAACGGCACGACGTCGGGCAATCCAAGAAGCATATAATGAAGAACATGGTATTGAACCAAAAACAATTATTAAAGAAATTCGTGATTTGATTTCTATTTCCAAAACAGCTGATAAAGATGAAACCGTGGTTCAATTGGATAAATCATATGAAGATTTATCAAGACAAGAAAAAGCTGATTTATTAATGAAACTTGAAAGAGAAATGAAAGATGCGGCCAAAGCATTAGACTTCGAAACTGCAGCCACATTACGAGATACCATTCTTGAATTGAAAGCTGCCAAATAAGTCAACCAACGGATTAAGTAAAAGATACGATGAACCATCGTATCTTTTACTAATCTTTTCTCTATAGAATGACTTGAAATGATTTGACGTAAGAGATTTAGTAAAAGGAGAACATATATGGCAAATGATAAAATTGTGATTCATGGTGCACGCGCCCATAACTTAAAAAATATTGATGTCACGATTCCTCGTGACAAAATGGTTGTTGTAACTGGACTATCTGGTTCTGGCAAAAGTTCATTAGCGTTTGATACGCTTTACGCAGAAGGGCAACGACGTTATGTAGAGAGTCTCTCTGCTTATGCGCGACAATTTTTGGGACAGATGGATAAACCAGATGTTGACAGCATCGATGGTTTAAGTCCAGCTATTTCAATTGATCAAAAGACGACAAGTAAAAACCCACGCTCAACGGTGGGGACGGTCACAGAAATCAATGATTATTTACGATTGTTATTTGCTCGGGTAGGTCATCCAATTTGTCCTAACGATCATATTGAAATTACCAGTCAGTCTGTTGAACAGATGGTTGATAAAGTCTTAGAGCTACCAGAGCGAACAAAAATTCAAATTTTGGCCCCTGTTGTGGTCAAGAAAAAAGGCCAACATAAAAAAGTGTTTGAAATGATCCAACGTGAAGGGTATGTCAGAATGCGGGTGGATGGTGAAACCTATGATGTTAGTGAGGCACCAGAACTTGAAAAAAATAAAAAACATGATATTGCGATTGTGATTGACCGTATCGTTGTGAAAGAAGGCATTCGCTCTCGCTTGTTTGATTCGTTTGAAGCGGCTTTGCGTTTAGCTGAAGGTTACGCAATTGTTGATGTGATTGGTCAAGAAGAGATGTTGTTTAGTGAACATTATGCTTGTCCTTATTGTGGGTTCACAGTCGGTGAATTGGAACCGCGCTTGTTTTCATTTAATGCACCATTTGGCGCTTGTCCCGATTGTGATGGTTTAGGTGTTAAATTAGAAGTGGACAAAGACTTAGTGATTCCAGATCCCACTAAAACCTTGAGAGAAGGAGCCATTGTTCCGTGGAACCCTATTAGTTCCCAATATTATCCACAAATGTTGGAGCAAGCAGCCACCAGTTTTGGGATTGATATGGATACGCCGTTTGAAGAATTACCTGCAGACCAACAAGAAATTATTTTAAATGGTTCTGGCGAGAAAAACTTTCATTTTCATTATGAAAATGACTTTGGTGGTGTTCGTGATGTGGAAGTGCCATTTGAAGGGATTTTAAAAAATATTAAACGACGTTATCATGAAACAAATAGCGATTTTACACGAGATCAAATGCGGTTATACATGACAGAATTGACTTGTCGAAGCTGTCAAGGGTATCGTTTGAATCCGCAAGCTTTAGCTGTAAAAATCAATGGCACGCACATTGGTGAAGTCAGTGAATTAGCAATAAAAAATGCGGTCCAATTTTTTGAAGGTGTGTCTTTATCTGAACAAGAAACAACGATTGCTCGGCCAATTTTAAAAGAAGTCGAAGATCGGTTAACCTTCTTAAAAAATGTCGGGTTAGATTACTTAACCTTAAGTCGAGCTGCTGGTACACTTTCTGGCGGAGAAGCACAAAGAATTCGCTTAGCAACACAAATTGGATCAAACTTATCAGGCGTTCTTTACATTTTAGATGAACCATCAATTGGTTTGCATCAACGAGATAACGACCGCTTGATTGACTCATTGAAAAAAATGCGGGACTTAGGCAATACATTAATTGTGGTGGAACATGATGAAGATACAATGATGGCTTCGGATTACTTGATTGATGTGGGACCTGGCGCTGGACATCTGGGCGGTGAAATTGTAGCCGCTGGTACGCCGGAAGAGGTTGCTAAAAATCCGCATTCATTGACCGGGCAATATCTTTCTGGGAAAAAAGTGATTCCTGTGCCAAAAGAACGTCGCAAAGGTAATGGCAAAGCGATCAAAGCCACTGGTGCCAGTGAAAATAATTTAAAAAATGTCAGTGTTGAATTTCCGCTAGGTGAATTTGTTGCTGTCACAGGTGTTTCAGGTTCAGGGAAAAGTACTTTAGTCAATCAAATTTTGAAAAAAGCACTGGCCCAAAAATTAAATCGTAATTCCAATAAACCTGGGAAACACAAAAGTATCACTGGTTATGAAGCCATTGAAAAGATTGTTGACATTGATCAAAGTCCAATTGGTCGAACGCCAAGAAGTAATCCAGCGACTTATACTAGTGTTTTTGATGACATTCGCGATTTGTTTGCCCAAACAAATGAAGCCAAGGTTCGTGGTTATAAAAAAGGCCGCTTTAGTTTTAACGTCAAAGGTGGCCGTTGTGAAGCTTGTCGCGGGGATGGTATCATCAAAATTGAAATGCACTTTTTACCTGACGTCTATGTGCCTTGCGAAGTTTGTCATGGCAAACGTTATAATTCTGAGACGTTAGAAGTTCATTATAAAGGCAAAAACATTTCTGATATTTTAGATATGACGGTGGAAGATGCCGTAGAATTTTTCAAACATATCCCTAAAATTCATCGTAAATTGCAAACAATTGTGGATGTAGGCTTAGGCTATGTGACATTGGGGCAGCCAGCAACTACTTTATCTGGTGGAGAAGCACAGCGGATGAAGCTAGCGAGTGAACTTCATAAAAATTCTAATGGGAAAAACTTTTATATTCTGGATGAACCAACAACAGGCTTGCATACCGATGATATTGCGCGATTGCTTCTAGTATTAGAGCGTTTAGTGGAAGCGGGCAATACCGTTTTAGTGATTGAACATAACTTAGATGTCATCAAATCTGCGGATCATGTGATTGATCTAGGGCCAGAAGGTGGCGACGGTGGTGGGACGATCGTGGCGACAGGAACACCAGAAGAAGTTGCTAAAGTCAAAGACAGTTACACAGGATATTATTTAAAACGTGTTCTGAAATAAACATTAATGATTAGATAAAGAACCTTGTTTCTATGGGAAACAAGGTTCTTTTATTATAAAATAACAAATATTTTTTAATTAAAATTAAAAATAAATGTTGACTTAATGTGTAATTAAAAGATATACTATGTTTGTTAACGAAATAACAATGAACACGAAGGGAAGTCTTAAATGAAAAACAAAAAAATAACAACAAGTTTATTAACAGCAGGAATGGTCTTAGCTATCGGAATCACACCTTTTATACATAGTAACACAATGGAAGCAGCGACTTTAATTTCACAATCAGACCATGAAAAAGTAATGAGTTTTACCAAGAAAGACTTAAAAGAAGCAACGGGCATTCAATTGGAGCCGGCGACAGTACAAGCCGTTCATCAGGAATTAAAGCAACAAATCACCTGGGAAACATTAGGCTATTCCACAATTGATGCGCAAAATATTGCGACACGTTTTACACAAAATACATATCAGGCTCTGGGGATTTTAACAGATATCGCCAACCATTCAGACCTTCAATTGAAAGTCATTACCATTAATAATCCATATCTAGCAACAGCTAAAATTGGTACCTTTAAGTGGGAAACCGTAACTCCTGAAGTTGGTGGGGACCATGAAACAGCAGACAATGAACTAACCACATCAACACCGACTGTTGCCAGTCTTCAAGAGATTGACGTAGAAATCGAATACGACGAAAATGAAATTGAGTTCACCTATGAAATAAAATCGAACGGAACAATTGAAGCAACGTATGAAGATGAATCTGCTGATTTAGAATTAGAAGGTAAGGCAGCACAAGACAAAATCATGACTCTTTTAGATGGATTGTCAATCAAAACAGCTACAAATGAACAAATTAAAGAACACATTACGAAAAAGTTAGCCGTGAATGAACAAGTAAAACAATTTGAGTTTGAAGCTAATTTTACTGATAAAACAGAAATTGAGTTTGTATTAAAATAACACACAGTTATATAATATAATTCAGCAATTAAAACAGCGTTGACAAAAATGTCAATGCTGTTTTTCTATGAAAGAATAGAAATCTTTATAAGAATGATTGAAAAGCTTTCTTTGATACGCCCGGGGTGTTATAATATAGTGATGCAAGTGAAGGGAGTGTTGAATATGCCAGAAAATTTACAACTGGTTATTATTACAGGAATGAGTGGCGCTGGAAAAACAGTCGCTGTTCAAAGCTTTGAAGACATGGGCTATTTCTGTATCGACAATTTACCACCAAGCTTAATCCCAAAATTTTGGGAATTAATTAAAGAATCTGGAAAAGTTAC
Organism: Enterococcus sp. DIV0236; assembly: GCF_050558525.1. Taxonomy (NCBI): domain Bacteria; kingdom Bacillati; phylum Bacillota; class Bacilli; order Lactobacillales; family Enterococcaceae; genus Enterococcus; species Enterococcus sp. DIV0236. The sequence continues at coordinate 515,179 of NZ_CP187891.1, forward strand.
CAAGATTGCGTTAGTGATCGATTTACGTTCACGGACCTTCTTTAGAGAAATTCAGGATATGTTAGTCGAACTTGAAAATACTAATTTTATTGATACAACGATTTTATTTTTAGATGCCACCGATGAAGAGTTGGTTTCTCGTTATAAAGAGACACGGCGTGCGCATCCAATGGCGATGGATGGTTTAGTGACAGAAGGTATTCGTAAAGAACGTGCAATGCTGGAAGAAATCAAGGCGGATGCTCAGTTGGTTATTGATACCACGGACTTGTCCCCTCGTCAATTGCGGGAACGTTTGAATAAAGAACTAGCAACGAGAGAGACACACGAATTTCGAGTGGAAATGGTGTCCTTCGGCTTTAAATATGGTTTGCCGATTGATGCAGATATCGTTATGGATGTTCGCTTTTTACCTAATCCCCATTATATTGATGAACTACGGCCGTTAACTGGAATGGATCAACCTGTTTATGATTATGTGATGGGCTTCCCAGAAACAGATGAATTTTATACCAAATTTATCGATTTACTGCGAACAGTCTTACCGGGATATAAAAAAGAAGGTAAAAGTAGCGTCACCATTGCAATTGGCTGTACTGGCGGACAACATCGCTCTGTTGCATTGACAGAACGTGTTGGCGCTGAATTAAAAGAGGAAGATTACCATGTAAATATTACCCACCGCGACCGCTTAAAAAGAAAAGAAACGGTTAATCGCTCTTAATGAAAACCTATCGAATTCGTAAACCGAAGATTGTGGTTGTTGGTGGTGGAACAGGCTTGCCAGTAATTTTAAAAAGTTTAAGAAATCAAAGTGTTGATATTACTGCCGTCGTAACGGTCGCTGATGATGGCGGTAGTAGTGGCGAGCTTCGTTCCTCTATTAATAACATGACACCTCCGGGAGATTTAAGAAATGTTTTAGTGGCATTGTCAGATATGCCACAATTATATGAAGATATTTTTCAATATCGTTTTGATAAATCAGATAGTCATTTTGCCAATCATGCAATCGGTAATTTAATCATTGCTGCTGTCTCAGAAATGAGAGGAAGTACGTATGAAGCGATTCAATTGCTTTCAAAAATGATGCATGTTGATGGACGGATTTATCCATCATCAGAACGGCCATTAACGTTACATGCCGTATTTAAAGATGGCTCAGTGGCGGTGGGAGAATCAAAAATTGCACTGGATCGCAAGACGATTGACCATGTGTTTGTAACAAATACACACGGAGAAGAACAGCCAAGAGCTGCGCGCAAAGTCGTCAAAGCAATTGAAGAAGCAGACATGGTCGTGTTAGGACCAGGGAGTCTTTTTACAAGTATTTTACCTAATTTAGTTATTACAGAAATTGGTGAAGCCATCAAACAAACGGCAGCGGAAGTAGTCTATATTTGTAACATCATGACCCAAAAAGGGGAAACGGAACATTTTACGGATGCCGATCATGTTCGTGTCTTAAACGAACATCTACAAGCGCAGTTTGTTGATACAGTGCTGGTTAACACAGAAAAAGTACCAGAAAATTACATGGATCCTGAAATTTATGATGAATATTTAGTTCAAGTAAAGCATGATTTTCAAGGATTACGTGAAGAAGGATGCCGAGTCATTTCGACAGACTTTTTAGAATTAAGAGATGGCGGAGTTTTTCATGATGGGGAAAAAGTTGTTGAAGAACTTTTCCGTATCGTATTTGGAACGAAATATTAATTAATCAAAAGAATCAAGAGAGGAGGAGCTTAGATGTCTTTTGCCTCGGATGTCAAAAAAGAGTTGACTGGTTTAGAAGTCCATCGAGAACACGCGAAAGCAGAATTAGCAGCATTAATTCGGATGAACGGCTCACTTAGCTTAGTTAATCAACAGTTTGTCTTGAATGTACAAACGGAAAATGCTGCAATTGCTCGTCGAATGTATTCATTGCTGAAAGATCATTACCATGCACAAGCAGAATTATTAGTTCGTAAAAAAATGAAACTAAAGAAAAATAATGTTTACATTGTGCGTCTAAAACAAGATACACAAAAAATTCTAGCTGATTTGGATATTATGGATGGGGTCGTTTTTAATGGCAATGTGTCAAATGAAATCATGGGTAACGCGCAAAAAATGCGTTCCTATTTACGCGGGGCCTTTATGGCTTCTGGCTCAGTTAATAATCCGGAAACAAGTCGCTATCATTTAGAAATTTTTTCAATTTATGAAGAACACAATAATGATATTTGTAAGATGTTGAATTACTATGACTTAAACGCTCGAACATTGGGACGCCGAAATGGGTATATTTGTTATTTAAAAGGTGCTGAAAAAATTGCCGACTTTTTAACATTAATTGGTGCCACGAACTCTATGTTGAAATTTGAAGATGTCCGGATTGTCCGTGATATGCGGAATTCAGTAAATCGTTTAGTGAATTGCGAAACAGCGAATTTAAATAAAACCATTGATGCGGCTTCAAAACAAATTGAAAATATTCAATTTATTGAAAGTACAGTAGGGCTGACGTCATTACCGGAGAAACTTCAGGAAATCGCAGAATTACGGTTAGAGTATCCGGAAGTTAGTCTCAAAGAACTAGGGGAAATGATTCCTTCAGGAGCTATTTCTAAGTCAGGTATTAATCATCGTATTCGAAAAATTAATGAATTTGCAGAAAAATTACGAGAAAAAAGTGCGTAACTTTTCTGCTCCAGAAGTGAAGAATAACATTTCCGTTTGAAGTGCTATCCTTCACTTTTTCTTTAAGCGTGTAAAAAAAATTAAAGTGTGCAAAAAGTGTGTAGCGTTAAAATGTAGTGTTGACCTGTGGTTTAAAGAAACGACGTTGGCACGAATGTTGCATGTAATAAAATGCAAGCGATTACTTATTGCTGTTTTTAACTAAAACATTAAAAACTATTGGAGGGGTCAAAATGGTTCAACGATTAATTAGTGCAAATGCATCAGAAATCAAACGGATGTCAAAAGAAGAGCTGTTTCAGAGTATTAAAGCGAGCGAAGGGCGCGTAATTTTATCGGAAAATGTGGTAGTTCATCCATCCGTAGCAGGTGATATCACTTGTGCGGAAATGTCAAAAGCATATGGCGCAGACATGATTTTATTGAATGTTTTCGATGTTAATAAACCGATTGTAGTAGCCGCTTATGAAGGGCAATATACTGCGGAAACATGTGTCCCTAATGATGAGGTTGTTCATCGTTTGAAAGAACTAGTCGGTTTACCGATTGGCATGAATGTCGAACCTGTTGATGAAAATTTAAACTTAGCTTCAACGAGAGTTTCGATCGAACCAGGTAGAAAAGCATCAGCAGCTACTTTCAAAAAAGCCAATGAACTGGGTTTGGATTTTATCTTATTGACAGGTAATCCAGGAACTGGCGTGACCAACGACTTGATTGCTAAGAACGTGGCCTTAGCCAAAAAACATTTTGACGGCATCATTATTGCCGGAAAAATGCACAGTTCAGGCGTAGATGAACCAGTGGTCAGTTTAAAATCAGCTGAACAATTTATTGAAGCGGGTGCTGATATTGTCTTAGTCCCAGCAGTCGGCACGGTTTGGGGCATCGATGATCAACAAGTCAAAGAAGTTGTGGATTTTGCACATTCAAAAGGAAAATTAGTTATGAGTGCCATTGGAACTTCACAAGAAAGTGCTCAACCTGAAGTTATCCAAGCAATCGGCATTAGAAATAAAATTTTAGGCGTAGATATTCAACATATTGGCGATGCCAATATGGGCTTAGTTGGTATTGAAAATATTAAAGAGCTTTCTGATGCGATACGTGGGAAAAGACATACTGTTGCTAGAATGGCTCGTTCGATTAATCGTTAAAAAAGTGAACAGAGGCACGAATTCAGAAAATTTGAATTCGTGTCTTATGATTTTTTTATTGAAAAACGGTATACTAAAAGAGAAATAAAGGTTTGAAAGGATGAGGTTTTTATGGATATTTCAGTAATTGATGCAACAAAAGTTAACACAGAAACAGGGCTTCACATTGGTGAGAGCAATGCCCCTGTCAAAATGATAGAATTTATCAATGTTCGCTGTCCTTATTGCAGAAAATGGTTTGAAGAGTCTGAGGAACTGTTAGCACAATCTGTCAAAAGTGGTAAAGTTGAACGTATCATTAAGTTGTTTGATAAAGAAAAAGAAAGTTTACAACGCGGCAATGTGATGCATCACTACATTGACTATTCAGCGCCTGAACAAGCGCTGTCAGCATTGCATAAAATGTTTGCTACGCAAGATGAATGGGGAAACTTAACCTTAGAAGAAGTAGCGACGTATGCTGAAAAAAATCTGGGCTTAAAAGAACAAAAAGATGCAACGCTTGTTTCCGCAGTGATTGCTGAAGCCAATGCGGCGCACATTCAATTTGTACCAACGATCATCATTGGTGAGCATATCTTTGACGAAAGTGTCACTGAAGAAGAATTACGTGGATACATTGAAAAATAAAAAAAATGGAAACAGCGACTGTCGCTGTTTCCATTTTTTTATTTTTAATTTAAGGCGCTACTATTTTCCATTACTTCATCGATTAAACCATATTCTTTTGCTTGTTCGGCAGTCATATAGTTATCACGATCGGTATCACGTTCAATCACTTCAATTGGTTGGCCAGTTCGTTCAGCTAAAATTGAATTTAAACGTTGACGAGTGTCTAAAATGTGACGAGCAGCAATTTCAATTTCTGTTGCTTGCCCTTGAGCGCCACCAAGTGGTTGGTGAATCATGATTTCCGCATTTGGTAAAGCGAAACGTTTGCCTTTTTGACCAGCTGTTAATAAGAAGCTACCCATAGAAGCTGCCATTCCTAATACGATAGTTTGGACATCCGCTTTAACGAAATTCATGGTATCGAAAATCGCTAAGCCTGCAGAAACGCTGCCACCAGGAGAGTTAATGTACAAGTAAATGTCTTTTTCTGAATCTTGGGCATCTAAGAATAATAACTGTGCAATCACTGAGTTTGCCACATTATCATCGATAGGGCCGCTTAGCATAATGATGCGGTCTTTTAATAAACGAGAGTAAATGTCATAAGCACGTTCACCGCGAGATGATTGTTCAATAACTGTTGGAATTAAATTCATAAGTAAATCCTCCTATATAAAGAAACTTTTAAAGTCATTCTATCACAAAGCACTTTGAATGCCTATGAAAAGTATACCTCTTTGGTCAATAAAGGTCAACGAAGTCGCTTGAAAAATTTTGTGTCATTTTTTATCCGAAACTTTTGGATTATGTTATACTAAAATGGAAAATTAGAAAAGAGCGAGGGGAAAAATATGTTTGTTTTTATCGCCGGAATGGTCGGTGTAATCGTCGGTGCGCTAATAGTCACAGCAAGTGCCGCCTTACATTCATCTTACAAAGAGCGAAAAGAAGTACGTTATCGTGAACTAGAACATTTGGTTAAAGAAATTGAATCATTGAATTTATTAAATAAAAAAGTCAAAGAAATTTTACAAAAGCGTGAATTATATATAGACAGATCAATTGAATACTTATCGATGGATGATTGTTTCATCAGCATCGATGATTTTATTTATTTGGAATCATTTTCTGCTCAAAATAATTTTTACTTACCGACGTACTTAATTGAAGAATTTTTCAAAAAAATTGCGCATCGTAAAGTCATTTTGACGGCCAGCGAAGTTGCTGAAATGGGTGGTCACACCTATAAAGGCGGCCGTGTTATTTTGGAAAATTTTTCAGACGAGATTTTAGCAATTATTGAAGATAAAAAACGTAAAATGCAGCGTTTGTCTAACGAACCACTTCATTATTTTAAAGCGATTAAATAAAAAAGAACCAGCGTACCCGCTAATTTTTTTGGGTATCTGGTTCTTTTTCTTGTTGTTCCATATCGGTCATAGTGTCTTCAATTTCTTTATGTAAGAAATAAGAAATAACTGTACGGATGATCACCAAGGTTGCCAATTTCAAAATATCTTGAAAAGTTGGTTTGACAATGGATTCAATAATATCAGCAGCAATTAAAATTTCTAAACTTAACAGAATGTAGCTACCAAGGAAGTTTTTGATGAACGTATTCATTTTGGTTAAGGTAAAGCGGCTTTGATTTTGTCGTTCACTTTTAATGAAATCTTTTCCTGCTAAACAAACACCCCAAACTAAAACAATAATCGAAAAAACATTCAGTCCTAAAATACATAGCTCAAAAAGTGGGGTTAAAAGCGTCATTAACTGATGGGGCCACTCATTCATCGTATTCACTCCTACCAAAAAGCCTTTTCTTTAACTATAACGAAACGGCTGACTAACGTCAAATATTGTTGAAATAAACAGGCTAAATTATTCAGCTTATAGAACAAAACTAAGAAATTTATGAATAGCATCTAACAATTAAGTAAAAGGACTGTAAAGGTTCTTTTACTTTTTTTGTGTAAAAAAAGAGTCTTAAAAGGAATCAAGTAGCAAAAAGTAAGTAAAAACCAACTTTGTCAGTGGATAGTCTTTTCATTAATTTTTAAAAGACAAATTTTACGTTTTCAAGAGCCGAATACTGCCAAGTTTTAGCCTTTAAAGGTGATAGAATCAGAAATTGAGTAAGAGATGTGTCACAAAAATAAGGAGACACATCGACTTGATGAAAGATTTAAGGAGCTGTAGTTGAAGTAAAGAGAAGCAAGTGTCCCAAACACTAGCGAAAGAAAATAGGGAGGATTAAAATGTTTAAGAAAGCAACGAAATTATTATCGACAATGGTGATTGTCGCTGGAACAGTTGTGGGAAATTTCAGTCCCACATTGGCTTTAGCCGAAGGAGTGGTTAAAGCAGGAGATACAGAAGGAATGACCAATACGGTGAAAGTGAAAGACGACAGTTTGGCTGACTGTAAACGGATATTGGAAGGACAAGCTGCTTTCCCAGTTCAAGCGGGTGAAACGGAACCGGTTGATTTAGTGGTTGTTGAAGATGCCAGTGGTAGTTTTTCAGATAATTTTCCACATGTAAGGCAAGCGATTGATGAAGTGGTTCAAGGATTATCTGATCAAGACCGTGTGATGCTGGCTTCGTATCGTGGCGGAAAACAATTTATATTTCCTGATGGAAAAGTAAAAATTAATTCAGCTGATTATGATATGAATGTGCGTGTTGATACTCAATTAACCCATGATAAAAGCCAATTTGTCTCTGGATTTGGAGATGTTCGGACGTATGGTGGTACACCAACTGCCTCAGGATTGAAACTTGCTTTAGATACGTACAATCAAACACACGGAGATTTAACGAATCGAAAAACATATTTCTTATTAGTGACAGATGGGGTCGCTAATACACGTTTAGATGGTTACTTGCATAAAACCAACACCAATGATTCAATCAATGAATATCCAGATCCAAGACATCCTTTTCAAGTTTCGGTTGAGTATAGTAATGACTATCAAGGTGCAGCAGCAGAAGTTTTAGCGTTAAACCAAGAAATTACTAACCAAGGCTATGAAATGATTAATGCGTATTGGGAAAGTGTTGAATCTTTAAGTTCAGTGAATTCATACTTTGATAAATATAAAACAGAAGTGGGTCCTTTTGTAAAACAAGAGTTGCAACAAGGGTCTAGCACACCAGAAGATTTTATTACAAGCCAATCTATTGATGATTTTACAACCCAATTAAAACAAATTGTCAAAGATCGTCTGGCGCAATCGACACCAGCAACAGCTTCATTAACGATTGCCAATCAATTTGATATTCAATCGGCGACCGCTACGGACGATGCTGGAAATGATGTGCCTGTTCAAATTAACGGACAAACCATTTCAGCAACTAGTACAGAAGGTTACGTAGGAAACATCACGATTCACTACGAAGTCAAAGAAAATACAGCGATCGATGCAGCAACCCTTGTAAGTAGTGGGACAATGAATCAAGGAACAATTGCTAAGGAATTTCCAGAAGCGACGATTCCTAAAAATGACAATGCGCATGCGTGTGACGTGACGCCAGAAGATCCAACGATTACAAAAGATATCGAAAATCAAGAGCACTTAGATTTAACCAATCGTGAAGATAGTTTCGATTGGCATGTCAAAACAGCCTTTGGTAACGAAACAAGCACTTGGACCCAAGCCAGTTTAGTAGATGATATTAACCAATTATTAGACATTATAGATGTAAAAGTCACAGATGAAAATGGTAAAGATGTTACAGCCAATGGCACAGTAACACAAGAAAATAACAAAGTAACTTTTGAAATGAACAAACAAGCAGACAGCTATGACTATTTAAGCGGTCATACGTACACAATGACTATTACCACTAAAATTAAAACTGACGCAACGGACGAAGAATTAGCACCTTATATTGAACAAGGCGGGATTCCCAACCAAGCTGACTTAAACTTTGGCAACGAAGGTGACGTGTTGCATTCCAACAAACCAACCGTAACACCGCCTGCACCAACGCCAGAAGATCCAACGATTACAAAAGATATCGAAGGTCAAGATCACTTAGATTTAACCAACCGTGACCAAGAATTTAAATGGAACGTCAAAACAGCTTTCGGTAACGAAACAAGCACGTGGACCCAAGCTAGCATGGTGGACGACATTAATAAAGTGTTAGACATTACAGATGTAAAAGTCACAGATGAAAATGGCAAAGATGTTACAGCTAACGGCACAGTAACACAAGAAAATAACAAAGTAACTTTTGAAATGAACAAACAAGCAGACAGCTATGACTATTTAAGCGGTCATACATACACAATGACTATTACCACTAAAATTAAAACTGACGCAACGGACGAAGAATTAGCGCCTTATATCCAACAAGGCGGGATTCCCAACCAAGCTGACTTGAACTTTGGCAATGAAGGTGACGTGTTACATTCCAACAAGCCAACCGTAACACCGCCTGCACCAACGCCAGAAGATCCAACGATTACAAAAGATATCGAAGGTCAAGATCACTTAGATTTAACCAACCGTGACCAAGAATTTAAATGGAACGTCAAAACAGCTTTCGGTAACGAAACAAGCACGTGGACCCAAGCTAGCATGGTGGACGACATTAATAAAGTGTTAGACATTACAGATGTAAAAGTCACAGATGAAAATGGCAAAGATGTTACAGTTAACGGCACAGTAACACAAGAAAATAACAAAGTAACTTTTGAAATGAACAAACAAGCAGACAGCTATGACTATTTAAGCGGTCATACATACACAATGACTATTACCACTAAAATTAAAACTGACGCAACGGACGAAGAATTAGCGCCTTATATCCAACAAGGCGGGATTCCCAACCAAGCTGACTTGAACTTTGGCAATGAAGGTGACGTGTTACATTCCAACAAGCCAACCGTAACACCGCCTGCACCAACGCCAGAAGATCCAACGATTACAAAAGATATCGAAGGTCAAGATCACTTAGATTTAACCAACCGCGATCAAGAATTTAAATGGAACGTCAAAACAGCTTTCGGTAACGAAACCAGTACTTGGACCCAAGCCAGCATGGTGGACGACATTAATAAAGTGCTAGATATCACTGATGTAAAAATCACAGATGAAAATGGTAAAGATGTTACAGCTAACGGCACAGTAACACAAGAAAATAACAAAGTAACTTTTGAAATGAACAAACAAGCAGACAGCTACTCATACTTAGCTGGACATACGTACACAATGACTATTACCACTAAAATTAAAGACGGCGCAACCGATGAAGAATTAGCACCTTATATTGAACAAGGCGGCATTCCCAACCAAGCGGACTTAAACTTTGGCAACGAAGGTGACGTGTTGCATTCCAACAAACCAACTGTAACACCGCCTGCACCAACGCCAGAAGATCCAACGATTACAAAAGATATCGAAGGTCAAGATCACTTAGATTTAACCAACCGTGACCAAGAATTTAAATGGAACGTCAAAACAGCTTTCGGTAACGAAACAAGCACATGGACCCAAGCCAGCATGGTGGATGACATTAATAAAGTGTTAGACATCACAGACGTGAAAGTTACTGATGAAAATGGCAAAGATGTTACAGATAATGGCATAGTAACACAAGAAAATAACAAAGTAACTTTTACTATGAACAAAAAAGATGACAGCTACTCTTACTTAGCTGGTCATACATACACAATGACTATTACCACTAAAATTAAAACTGACGCAACGGATGAAGAATTAGCGCCTTATATTGAACAAGGCGGGATTCCCAACCAAGCCGACTTAAACTTTGGCAACGAAGGTGACGTGTTGCATTCCAACAAGCCAACCGTAACACCGCCTGCACCAACGCCAGAAGACCCAAAAAAACCTGAACCTAAACAACCGCTAAAACCGAAAAAACCGTTGACGCCTACAAATCATCAAGCACCAACGAACCCAGTCAATTTTGGAAAATCAGCAAGTAAAGGAATTCATTTACCAATGACTAATACAACAGTAAATCCACTTTACATGATCGCAGGTTTAATTGTCCTTATAGTGGCTATTAGCTTTGGCATAACAAAAAATAAAAAAAGAAAAAATTAGACAAACTAAAAAGGAAGAAAAAACATGAATAAAAAAATTTCGTTCAGTCTGTTAATTTTGTTACTTAGTTTGTTGGTAGGTTTTACATTTATTCCGCATAAAAAGGAATTAAGTTTCAATGAGTATCAAGAAAAAAAACACTCTGGCGAAACATTTTATGTTGTTTTAAAAAAGAAAAACTGTTCAGATTGTCAGGATTTCGAGAAACTATTACAAGCACCTAAACAGGTTTATTATGTAGAATTAACCAACAAAGAGACCATGAAGGAATGGTCAACATTTATCCGAGAAAATAAAGTTTTACATGTGCCATCTATGTTTAAAATAGATAACGGCCATCTCAAGAAAATTGATGGAGAAGGAGATGCGAATCAATTATTCGCAAACTATCAAAAAATAACGAAGTAAAAAGAATAAAAAGACAAGCCAAGTTTCCTAAATAAAGGAAACTTGGCTTGTCTTTTTTCTAGTAATAGTCGTTTATTAAATAACATGTGAAATGTTTTACAAATCCATTTTGGTTTGATAAAATAAACGCAAACATATGAATTTGTTTTCATTTGTTTTGGGAGGAGGAACGAATGATTGAATTGATTTTACTTTTGTCGGTGATTCTTTTAGGTTTATTGATTGGAAATAAAAGAGTTGATAAGTGGCTTTTTCTTAAGGCATTACTTTTGTTTTCTGTTATGCTAAGTGTGAGCATCTTAATTTCGGTAGCTATGTATTTATTATTAACAATGGTCGTTGCAAACGTAATAGGGCAGCGGTTAGAGTCGTTATTTCTTTTAGGGATAGTCGTTATCATCAGTACGAGTCTTTTGTTATATTTTTTATTGAATTTAACGACGAAAAAAATTGTTTTACCCATCGCTTTAATGAAAATAATTGAATATTATATTCAATGGGTATTGATTTATGTTACTATTTATCAAGTGATTTTTGATCAGTTTATTGTTTCTTCAGAAGTAAAAAATACGTTACAAGGAACTATTGATGAGCCAGTCGCAATCATTATTGTTATTTTGCCATCATTTATTTCAATTTGGATTGCCGTTGTTTTATTTAGGCTTCGTATGGAAGAACTTTAATCAGATACTTTTAGAATGGAGGAGTTTGTATGTCTGCTTGGCAAACATTTAAAAATGGAACAAGGCAATTTTTTAAAGACATCTTGCAGTATTTATGGTTATTTTTTACTTTAAATGTCTTATTATTATTGGTGGGTGGGGCTTTTAGTTGGGCTACTTCCAACGCACTAAAAACTCAAGGTATTCCTTATCTTTCGTTTAATAACCTGAATTTATTGTTAGAAAAGCCGCTTGCTCTGGTGTTATTAATTCTCTTGTTGTTACTTTTTTTAGGTGCAGTTTTTTATCAGTTTACCTTTTTATTATTAGGGATTTTTCAAATACGGCAAGACCATCGCTTTCATTTTAAAGGAGTTACCAAGGCATCTTTTAAGGTTCTTAAAAAGCAAGGTGCCCGTTCGTGGTTATTCTTTTTCGGTTATTTTGTTGTCATTGTCCCTTTTGGTAACCTGATTTTCCAAAGTAATCTATTGACGAAATTTGTGATTCCAGATTTTATTGTTGAATTTTTGTCCCAACGAATTCCTTACTTGGTTGGGTTACTGGCCTTTGGGTTATTAGTCTGGTATTTAGCTATTCGTTTCATTTACACGCTTCCATTAATGATTCTGGAGAGAAAAAAAGCGGGCGAGGCAGTTAAGGCTAGTTGGTCAATGACAAACAAACGATTATGGTTCATTATTCGTAATATTGCATTTGTGACGATTGCGGTATTTGTTTCAACGTATGTTATTTATGTGTTACTTTATCTTCTACAGTTGAAGTTAGATACCTTGAGCGATACCATTAGTTTGCTAGGTGGTATTTTAAATTTAACGGTTGTCCAATTTTTACAGTTTGTCTCTAATGCTTGGCTTTCAGTATTACTGATTAATTTCTTATATACACAATTAAATGTTCAAGCAGAAACGACGACAAAAGTTGCCTTTGACAAAGAAACGAAACGTAATAAATTAGTGACTATCGGAATGGGCCTAGGACTATTCACCATTTTTGGCGGCTATATAATTTTCAACGCTGTTTACTTAACAGGGCTATTAGAATCAAAACCTTTGATTATTTCGCATCGAGGGGTCACCAATAGTAATGGCGTACAAAATACTATTCCTGCTATGGAAAGAACCATTAAATTTAAACCAGATTATATTGAAATTGATGTTCAAGAAACCAAAGACCATCAATTTGTTGTGATGCATGATGCAAACCTTCAAGAACTCGCCGGCGTTGATGGCACGCCGCAAGAATTTACGTTGGCTGAATTAACAAAAATGACCGTTAAAGAAAATGGCCAAGAAGCACCAATTGCCAGTTTTGATGATTATTTAGCGAAAGCAAACCAAGCCAAACAAAAATTACTAGTAGAAATTAAAACGTCTAAACAAGATAGTCAAGGTGCGCTATCTAACTTTATTGAAAAATATGAACGTCCTTTGATAAAGAATAACCATCAGGTTCAATCTCTCGACTACAATGTGATCAAAGCGTTTAAAAAAGCCAAATCAAAAGTAAAAGTAAGTTTTATTTTGCCCTATAATTTCACTTTTCCAGAAACACAAGCTGATTTGTATACAATGGAAGCTACCACGTTGAACGATACTTTCATTTTAAAAGCTGACCAACAGAAAAAAGCAGTTTATGCTTGGACAGTTAATGACTCAGAGGTATTAAGTAAAATGCTCTTTATGGACGTTGCTGGAGTGATTACCGATGATTTGGAGTTAGTCAATGAAGAAGTCAATGACTTTGAAAAAAATCCATCGTATGCGGATCGTATTTTGCATTATATTTTTATGCTGCCAAGTGTGGCTTCTCAATAAAAAATGAAGAAGAGGGTTAAACGAAATGAAAAAAGAATTTTCGCGAGTACTTCTTAAAAATCAATCAGATGAAATTCTTATTTTAAAAGATCGGCCAGACACTTGGAATTTCCCTGGCGGAAAACAAGAACTTGGTGAATCAGCGCTGGAATGTGCGATTCGTGAAATGAAAGAAGAATTAGCAGTGGAAATTACTGAACTTGAAGAAATTTTTACTGGACCACTTGTTTTTGATTCAATCGTTTGGCAAGGACATTTTTATTTTGCCAAACAAGCCCAAGGAAAAGTTACGCTGAACGAACCAAATAAAATTAAAGGCGTACAATTTATTAAGCGGTTTGAGGAAGTAAATTTTTCACCAGGATTAGCTCCGCTATTTGATTATTTGGCGCGTAGCGATTATTTAAAGTTAAACAAAACTAACTGGAAATAGAGAGAATAGGAGTGTCTTTTGCTAGGGCTTTGTCAAGCGCATCTTTGATTAGTTTAGAAAGCCCAAGGAAAAGTCGTGGGCATTGTTTATTCCTAATAAATGTGTTATAGTAATTAAGTAATCAATTTTGATAAGTAATTTGAGTTATATATTTAAAAACTATACTTCTCCTTTTGCCACTCAACATTTTTTGCAATAACTTGCATATTTTTATGCACTAGGAGGAAATATATATGAACAACGGTACAGTAAAATGGTTTAACGCAGACAAAGGTTTTGGATTTATTACAGGTGAAGATGGCAATGATGTATTTGCACATTTTTCAGCTATTCAATCAGATGGATTTAAAACTTTAGACGAAGGCCAAGCAGTAACTTTTGATACTGAAGAAGGTCCACGCGGCTTACAAGCAACGAACATCGTAAAAGCTTAATAATGAATGAAAACGGACCACGTGTTGGTCCGTTTTTTTGATAGCTGTTGTCTGATCTCGCCATTAATTACATAGCAAAACAAAGCAGAGGCCATTTAAAGGAGGAGAATCTGAAGATGACCTTAACTGAGCTGTTACTTGTAAGTGGATTATTTTGGCTAGTAATCATAATTGGTGTGATTGCGGGTAGCATATTTCTAATTAAGTATTTTAGAGGTCGGAGCTGAACGGTTCTGTTCTCGCCAATTATCAGGTTTTAAGCCTGGGACAAAAATCCAAAGTGATTTTTGCCCCAGGTTCTTTATTTAATTAGGGTATCAAGTTTTAGGTAAAATAATTAACAAATTAAAAGCAATTTACTATATAATCAGAAAGGGATCTTTAAGAGAGAAGCAGGTGTTTGCTTGTCGTAATACTTTGTTTAGCAGATAGAAAAAGGAAACGTTATGCGTTACAATAGGAACGGAGGAGTTTTAACCTTATTGGATTTGTAGCTGAAGCAGAACAAATGTTGTCGCGTTAAGTGCGATTGAGCTTGCCACAAGCAACATTTGAAAAAAATACGGATAGAAAAATCATTCCTAAACAAGAAAAAAACACTCTTTAGATGAATAAAGAGTGTCCAGAAACGTTGATAAATCAACATATTTAAATAACGCGCCCTGAGGGAATCGAACCCCCGTCTCAAGAACCGGAATCTTACGTGATATCCACTACACTAAGGGCGCGGCACGAATACTAGTTTAGCTGATATTGACAAAAATTACAAGAGGGAGGACGAAAATAATGAAATTTGAGCAACGAATGTCCCAACAACAAAAACAAGTCCAGAAGTTGGCCATGACTCAACAGCTTCAACAATCCATTCAAATTTTACAATTTAATACGGAAGAACTGGCTGCCTTTGTTGAAGCGAAAGCACTAGAGAATCCATTAATTGATTTACAAGTAGACACGCAGTACACCACAGATTTTCCGATAACTAGTCGTTCTTACACCAACCAAGACGAAGAAAATAATTATATGAATCAAATTCCAGACTATCATTTATCATTATTTGAGTCTTTAATTGATCAAATTCATTTGAATTACCGCGATACATACTTGCGAACATTGGTATTGTTTTTAGTAGAATATATAGACGTGAATGGTTATTTAACGATTTCGTTAGAAGAAGCGGCAGAGAAAACCGAAGCAAGCGCCATTCAAATGCTAGATGCATTAACTTTGTTACAACAGCTAGATCCAGCAGGTGTGGGGGCACGCAATTTACAAGAATGTTTGATGCTACAAACAGAACGAGACGATACCGCGCCTAATTTAGCGTATATTTTATTGGAGGAAGAGTTTGATGCCTTAGTGAGTCGTAAATGGGGCCCGTTAGCTAAAAAATTCGGAATTGAATTAGCAGAAATTCAATTGATCTTTGATTATATACAAACGTTATCGCCAGCGCCAGGGAATATTTTTGATGCGACCGAGGAATTGTATATTCGACCAGATTTAACTGTCCGAATCAAGGAAGATCGAATAGTGGTGATTTCCAACAAAGCCGGTCGACCGACATTAAATTTTCAAGAAAATTATTTCAAACGAATGCAAGAGACTGACGACAAAGAAGTCCAAGAATATATTAAGGATAAGAAAAACGAATTTGAATGGTTAGAGCGCGCAGTGAATCAGCGGGGGGATACAATTTTACGTGTAGGGCAAGAAATTGTGCGTCGTCAAGAAGCCTTCTTTTTAGAAGCAGATCGGCCATTAAAACCAATGACTTTAAAAGAAATTGCGGATGCTTTGTCTATTCATGAATCGACAGTTAGTCGCGCGGTTAATGGAAAATATCTAGAAACCACGTTTGGCGTCTTTGAATTGCGCTCATTCTTCTCCACAAGTATTCTTTCATCAGAAGAAGATGGCGAGGATGTCTCAACAACGATGGTTAAAAAGCAACTACAAAAATTAATTGATCAAGAAGTAAAAAGTAAACCGTTATCTGATCAAAAATTAGTCGAGCGATTAAAAGATTCAGGCATGGAAATATCCCGGCGAACGGTAGCAAAATATCGTGAAGCCCTAGGGATTCCATCTTCATCTAAACGAAAACGATATGAGTAAACAACCAAAGCTTATGAGTGATTTTCATAAGCTTTGGTTGTTTTTTTGTGATTTAAAAAATGCTGGTTTTTTGAATTGTAAAAAAAGCCTAAAGGAGGCAAAGTTTGCTTGCCATTTCCTAGGAAAAAACGTATATTAAAGTTACTTGCTTCTTTAAATAAAGGAAAAGAATAATTTTATAGAAAAGTTGGAAAGCACAAATGAATCAGACAGCAAATAGCAAGAAAAAACGCTATATTACAGGTTTTGATGGCATTCGGACGATCGCTGTAATTGGCGTGATTTTGTATCACCTTTTTCCCCAAGTCATGCGAGGTGGCTACTTAGGTGTTCCGATTTTCTTTGTTGTTTCAGGTTATCTTATTAACGACTTGTTGCGGCAAGAATGGGCAGAAAATCAGACCATTGATTTAAAAGGATTTTATGTGCGAAGGATGAAACGGCTGTATCCAGCATTAATCGTGATGCTTTTAAGTGCAGTTAGTTATATTACACTCTTTCAGCAGGATTTATTAAACAATATTCGCAGCGTTGTCGCTAGTAGTGTTTTTTATTACAACAACTGGTGGCAAATTCTTAAAGGGTTTTCTTATTTTGATGGATTTGCGACACAATCGCCATTTGTACATATTTGGTCATTGGCAGTTGAAGCGCAAAATTATTTAATTTGGCCATTACTTTTTATTCTTCTGGAACGCTTTGTTCGTAAGCGCGGTCGAATTTTCAGTTTAGTTTTAATCGGCGCCTTAATTTCGGTGACGCTGATGGCCGTTTTATATGTTCCTGGCGCAGATCCTACACGTGTCTATTATGGAACAGACACACGTGTTTTTTCTATTTTACTAGGTAGTGCATTGGCGTATGTTTGGCCAAGCACACGTTTGAAAGAAGAAATTCCAGAAGCCTCTAAAAAAATCTTAAATGGCGCTGGTTTAAGTGCCTTAGTTCTTTTAGTGTTAGCCTTTTTAACATTATCAGATCATACAAATTTTGTTTATTATGGCGGCATGTTTTTAATTAGTTTGGCAGCCACTGTCTTAGTGGCCGTCACTGCACATCCAGGGGCAGATATGAATCGTTGGTTAACGAATCCAGTCTTTACGTGGATAGGTAAACGGAGTTATGGCATTTACTTGTATCAATTCCCAATCATGATTTTTTATGAGGCCAAAATTAAGACCTTATCGGACCATGTTTTTCTACATTCATTGGTTGAAATAGCATTAATTTTAGTCGTGAGCGAATTGTCTTATCGTTTTATCGAACATCCACTGACACGATTGTCTTATAAGGATGTCTGGACTCAATTCACTGAGTTCTTACGGAAACCGTGGGACCTTCGTGAAAAAGGGACAATGGCCTTTATGACAGTGATTAGCGTGATTGCAGTATTCGGTTTAATTGTGGCTCCAGCAAACGCTAAAAGTGCGCAACAAGAGCAACTAGAAAAAAATATTGCGAAAAATCAGCAAAAAATTGAAGAACGTAAAAAAGAAGTCCAAGAAAGTGGCACGAAAAATAGTAGCACGTCCACAGAAAGTAGTACAAAACCGAGTGAAAGCCAAGACGTTCTACCCACACAACTCACACCAGAGCAAGTAAAAAAAGCGCAGAATTTAGAAATCACAACTATTGGTGATTCTGTTATTCTAGATGGTGCTAGCGGGTTACAAGATATTTTCCCTAAAATGATTATCGATGGGGAAGTGGGCCGTCAATTGTATAGTAGCATTTCACTAATTGGTGAACTAGACAAAAAGAAAATGCTCAAAGATACTGTTTTAGTGAGTTTAGGTACGAATGGTCCTTTTACAGAGGCACAATTTGATGAATTTATGAAAGCGTTAGGTAATCGAAAAGTTTATTGGATTAATGTTCGCGTTCCAACTAGAAGATGGCAAAATCAAGTAAATAGTTTACTTAGTCAAATGGACAAAAAATACGATAACTTAACGGTCATTGACTGGTTTAATTATAGTAACGCCCATGATGATTGGTTTTATGATGACCGAGTTCATCCAAATGTGGCAGGTGGCGAGCAATATACACACTTTATCGCGGAGAAAATTTTACAGTAGCAAGAAACTTCCAGCTCAGATGAAAGGGGCTGGAAGTTTTTTGTTGCAGATAAAGAAATCGTTTACAAAATATGGTGTTTACGTTACGATAAATAAATAATCATCGTTTTTATAGGAGGTAGATAATGAGAGAAAATCGGAGTGAAAACAGCGAAATTTATGCTGAAGATATTAGTTTTTTCTACAAAAAAAATTATTTTGTTTTGGAAGATATTAATTGGAAAATCGAAAAAGGACAATGTTGGGGGATTCTCGGGCACAACGGTGCGGGAAAAACGACACTAAGTTATTTAGTTTTAGGCTTGCTGAAGCCGAGCAAAGGTGTAGTACATAATTATATAAAAAAAGTAGAATATCTTCCGGAAATGGGTGGTTTCTATGAACGACTGACAGTCAGAGAAAATATACTTTTTAAATTGGAGCTGTCGGGGGAAAAACAAAAGTCAAAAAAATTGACACAAGTGTTAAAAGAATTTGGATTAATAGACTATGAGTTTAAACGTGTAGATAAATTGTCACAGGGATTAAAAAAAAGAGTTGCTTTAGCAATGCTTTTTTTAAGAGAGAGTGAAGCTTATTATTTTGACGAACCTACGAATGCTTTAGATCCAGAAATGAAAAAGAAGTTACGACAATTAATTATTCATTTAAAAGAAGCAGGAAAAATCATTTTCATTAATAGTCATGATTTAGCTTTCGTTGAAGAAATATGTACTAATTTTTTAATATTAAATAATGGAAAAGTCTGCTTCAATGAGCCAAATATAGGAGTCAATTTAGAAGAAATCTATTTGGAAAAAGTAGGTGAACGCCATGAATAAAGAATTTTTTTATGAAATCCAAGTAGTGATTAAACGTGAGTTTCTGGAATTAAAAAGTCATCTTTGGAAATATTTCGGTTTAATGCTTTATTTGATTTTTTTTACAGTTTTCATTAGTAAAAGCGGCGGTTCAGAAGGAATTGTTTTGCCAAATGAAGCTAACTTATTTTCCAGCTTTACTTTGGCCGGTAGTTTTGCTGCTATGTTTATCATGAGTACAATGCTTCAAGAAAAAAAGCAAATGACCTTACCTCTATTACTTCTGTCTTCTGTCAGTATAACTAGGGTAGTTGTTGGGAAAATAGTGGTTGCTGTAATGATTAGTGTACCTTTTCAAGTGT
The DNA here is from genome assembly GCF_050558525.1 of Enterococcus sp. DIV0236. Lineage (NCBI taxonomy): Bacteria > Bacillati > Bacillota > Bacilli > Lactobacillales > Enterococcaceae > Enterococcus > Enterococcus sp. DIV0236. The sequence goes on from NZ_CP187891.1 coordinate 534,849, forward strand.
TTCAACTACTTATTAGTCTTGTTATTTTAAATAACCAAAAGAGTCCATATCTTTATCTATTGGCACTACAGAACATAGTTACTTTACCTTTTATTACTTACCTGTTAGGAAGTTTAGTTCTATTGCTTTCAGTAATTATCAAAGATAAAAAGGTGGCAGAGTATCTTTCTGTTTTTTGTTCGCTGACTTTAGGTGGCATTCTCGCAAGTGCCTATATTTTATTCAATGTACAGTTTTCTTTAGTAAAGATTTTACTTTATTTTCTGTTTTTAATAAGTTGTAGTATTTTGCTGACTATGGCAACAAGTAAGATAGTTAAAAATTCGCTATTCTTTATTGAATAGTGTGATAGAAATTTATAATAGGTTAATGATTTTCTTGAAAACCTAAGCTTTTTTTTTAGATATCTGGTATACTGTTTTTGTTACAAGTTCCCGAAAGGATTTAGCAAGTAATTGTCGTTACTTACTAAAGATGCCTTGTAACCGAAACTATTTAGGGGGAATAACATTATGACAGAAAGACATTTATTTACATCAGAATCCGTTTCAGAAGGACATCCAGATAAGGTAGCTGACCAAGTCAGTGATGCAATTTTAGATGCGATTTTGGAGAAAGATCCGATGGCCCGCGTGGCATGTGAAACATCCGTAACAACTGGTTTAGTCCTAGTATTTGGAGAAATTTCTACAACAGCTTATGTAGATATCCAAAAAATTGTTCGTCAAACTGTGAAAGATATTGGTTATACACGAGCAAAATATGGATTTGATGGAGAGACTGTCGCAGTTCTTGTAGCAATCGATGAGCAATCACCTGATATCGCTCAAGGGGTTGACGCAGCCTTAGAAGTGCGTGATCAAGATGAAAAAGACGATATTGGCGCTGGTGACCAAGGCTTAATGTTTGGTTTTGCCGTTGACGAAACACCGGAATTAATGCCATTACCGATCGCGTTAAGTCATCGTTTGGTTCGCCGTTTAGCAGAATTGCGGAAGGAAAAAGTCTTACCTTACTTACGTCCTGATGCAAAATCTCAAGTAACAGTGGAATATGATGATCAAGGTCAACCACAACGTGTGGATACGATTGTCATCAGTACACAACATGATGATGAAACAACCTTAGAACAAATCGAAAAAGATATTAAAGAACAAGTAATCAATGAGGTGATTCCTCATGAACTTTTAGATGATGAAACAAAATACTTTATCAACCCAACTGGTCGCTTTGTAATCGGTGGCCCTCAAGGAGATGCCGGCTTAACTGGTCGTAAAATTATCGTTGATACTTATGGCGGTTATGCTCGTCATGGCGGCGGTGCTTTTTCTGGAAAAGATGCAACCAAAGTTGACCGCTCTGCTAGTTATGCTGCGCGTTATATCGCGAAAAACATTGTTGCTGCTGGTTTGGCGAAAAAAGTAGAAGTCCAATTAGCTTATGCAATTGGTGTGGCGCAACCAGTGTCTATTTCTATTAATACGTTTGGTACGAGTGATCTTCCAGAAAGTAAATTAATCGAAGCAGTTCGTAAAAACTTTGATTTACGTCCAGCAGGTATTATTGAAATGCTAGATTTACGTCGCCCAATTTATAAACAAACTGCGGCTTATGGTCATTTTGGTCGAACAGATATTGATTTACCGTGGGAACAAACAGATAAAGTTGAAGCGTTAAAAGCTAGTTTAGCTGAATAATTAAATAAAAAAAACAAGAAGTCAGCCAATACTTGGCTGACTTCTTGTTTTTTTTTTGTAATAATTTTTTTATGAAAAAGCATTTTTTTAAGACATTTTGTTCTTTTTTGTATAGAATAGCTATGGAGCAATTTAGAAAATTGACAATTGAATAGAAAAGGATGTGAACAAATGGCAAAAGAAACAAATGTTAAGTTAGTCACGGTGAGTGTTTTTGTGGCAACATTTATGACAGCCATTGAAGGGACCATTGTGTCTACTGCGATGCCAACGATTGTCGGCTCGTTACATGGCATGGAAATTATGAACTGGGTATTTTCAATTTATTTATTAACGAATGCGATGTTAACACCGATTTATGGGAAACTTGCGGATAAAATTGGTCGCAAACCTGTCTTCATGATTGGCATTATCATTTTTATTTTGGGCTCCTCGTTGTGTGGCTTTGCTCAAGATATGTTGACTTTAATTATTGCCCGCGCAATTCAAGGTGTGGGGGCAGGCGCAATTTTACCAGTTGCGTTAACGATTATTGCCGATATGTATACATTGGACAAGCGAGCGAAAATTTTAGGTTTAAACAGTGCCGCCTGGGGAATTGCTAGTATTTTTGGTCCGTTAGCAGGTGGTTTTATTGTAGATACAGTCGGTTGGCATTGGATTTTCTTCATTAATGTTCCTATTGGACTTGTTTTATTGGGCTTGATTAGTATTTTCTTAGTTGAACCAAAGCGGGAACGGACCAAGATGCCAATGGATATTTTGGGCAGCGTTACTTTGATGGCCGTGCTGCTAACGTTATTGCTAGGTTTTCAAATGATTAGCGATAATGGTTTTACATTAGTAACATTTGGTTGTTTAAGTTTGAGTGTGCTCTTTTTTGTAGCGTTTGTGATGATAGAAAAACGCGCGCAAGACCCAGTGATTGATTTGCATTTATTTAATCAACCAACGTTTGTTTTAGTAAATCTTATTGCAGCGCTTATTAGCGGTTTCTTAATGGGGATTGATGTCTACATTCCGATGTGGATGCAAGGTGTCTTAGGAAAAAGTGCAGGAATTGGTGGCTTAGTTTTAGCGCCTATGTCGTTACTTTGGATGGCTGGATCATTTATAGCAAGTAGCTTCATGGAAAAATATGCTATGAAAAAAGTCTTAACGATTGGGTTATCGATTCTATTAGTCGGGGCCATCTTTTTAGTGGTAATGCCAATGGCCGTTCCGTTTTGGCTTTTCTTTGTAGTGTCTTCTGTCTTAGGAGTTGGTTTTGGGATTACTATCACAACGACTACGGTGACAGCACAAAGTACAGTGGAGCCTGAAAAAATGGGGGTTGCAACATCGTTTAATACGTTGGTGCGTACAATTGGGCAGACTGTGATGGTGTCAATTTTTGGTGTGATTTTAAATGCAGGAATGTTTGCGAAATTGGAAGCGAGCGCGTTAAACGTCGATGCAGATGTCATGAATCAATTAGTGAATCCACATACTGCAAATTTAATTCCAGCTGCGTTGTTAAAACCATTACGCGGTATCCTCTATGCAGGTCTGCATAATGTTTACTTAGTCGGTGCGGGCTTAGTTGTTGTCGCTCTTTTGTTAAATATTTTCGCAAAAGCGCAACGAGCGAAGGTTTAGTGGTACACTAATAGAAAGAGTATTGGAGGGAAAAGTAGATGGCCTTTTTACAAGCAAATATTTATTCAAATGTATTGGAAATGGAAGTGAATGTGAACGTAATTTTACCACAAGAAACGGTAAAAAAAGTGGGCACAAGTACCCAAGCAGCATTGACAGATATTCCCGTGTTGTATTTATTACATGGGATGGGAGGGAATCACAGTGTCTGGGCTCGCAGAACCTCTATTGAGCGGTATGTCGCTGATTTGGGGATTGCTGTCATTATGCCGTCCACGGATTTAGCTTGGTATACGGACACGCAATACGATATGAACTATTGGACGTTTATCTCAGAAGAATTACCGAAAATTTGTCATCAACTCTTTCCGCAGTTAAGTACAAAGCGAGAAAAAACCTTTGCCGCTGGTTTGTCAATGGGTGGTTATGGCGCCTTGAAATTAGGATTAGCGAAACCAGAATCTTTTGCAGCCGTTGCTTCTTTGTCTGGGGCAGTTAGTTTATCATCCACTAGTTTTGGGGAATTATTAAAAGTCCGTAAGCGAAGCTATTGGGAAGGTATTTTTGGCCCGTTAGATCAAATTGAAGGTTCCATTCACGATCCGCTGTATTTATTACAACAATTAGTAGAAAGCCAAACAGAAATGCCCCAATTTTACCTTTGTTGTGGGGAGCAAGATATGTTACTTTCTGCTAATCAACAGATGGCTCAAGCGTTGGAACAGGCACAGGCAAGTTACACTTTTGAAACTGGACCAGGAGAACATGACTGGGTGTTCTGGGATGAATGGATTCAAAAAGCCTTGGCTTGGCTACCGATACCAAAATAGAGAAAGTAGTTTTCGCTATTTATTTTAAAAGTTAACCCTTGGTCCGTCAGTCATTTCGACTGACGGACCAAGGGCTTTTTTTATTTAGATGAAGAGGTGTTATCTGCTTGCAACCCATCTAAGTAGGTTTTAACAGCTTGAATAAAGGCGGATTTTTGGTGAATGGAGCGCCGAAATTGAATGCTTTCCTCCATGTATGTTAACCCATTGTCGGAGACATATTGTTTCATGTGCAGCACTTGTTCTTTTAAATAGTCATCTCCGTTCAACACTTGCAAAACGAGCTGTTTTTCCTCCGTTGCGTCCATAATCATCCCAAATAAAAGATGTTGTAAAGACGTTACTGCTAAATGAGTCATTTCTGGTGAAAAACCTGCTTCTCTTAAAATGCCCATCATTTGATTTAAATGGCGTAATCGTTGGGGATAGGCAGGGACGGTTTGGATTTCGATAGCTACGGCACAGGGAAATTGTTGATAGAGATCATAATAGTTTTCCATGAAGGCTAGTAAGTCAGAATACCATTCACCACATAATGCAGGTTCTTGAAAGTGCTCTTCAATCGCTTCAGCCATACTTTGAAGTAAGGCTTGCTTATTTTTAAAATACCAATAAATTGCGGGCGCCTGTACACCAAGCTGTTTGGCGACTTTACGCATAGAAAGTTGTTCTAAAGTGGGACTTTTTTCTAACAAAGAAAATGCGGCTGCAATAATCGTGTCTTTTGATAATTTCGGTTCCATGATTTTAGCTCCTATTAAACGTTATCTTCGTAAGTTTATCAAAAAGAAGGTACACTTTATGATAGGAAAAACTTGTGAAAAATTAACTTGTTCGCTTGTATTTTACCACTAAAAATGGTAAATTATGAATCGGCCTTATTTTACAGTGTTAAATTGGTGAAGTCAATGAGCAAATTGATTTTTTTGTAATGGGGAAGAATTCGCAGACCAACACTGAAGAAGCAGGGAACTATTTTAAGAAAGTAGGGATAAGATGGACCTTATTATTCAACACGCCAAAAAATACAAAGGCTCGGTAGTTATTGCCTTGTTGGCGGTGATCGTAATGGTTGTCTCAGCACTTTGGCAACCAAAATTGTTACAACAAGTGTTGGAAGCAATTATGAATGACGATAGCGACAAAATGAAAAACTTAGGGATTCAATTAATTGCCATTGCAGGATTAGGACTCGTTGCAGGGGTTATTAATACAATTTTTTCTGCCAAAGTTGCCCAAGGTGTCAGTGCTGACATTCGTGAAGCAACTTTCCGCAAAATCCAAACCTTTTCATTTGGCAATATCGAAAAATTTTCAGCAGGTAACTTAGTTGTTCGTTTAACAAATGACGTTACTCAAATTCAAAATGTCATTATGATTGCGTTGCAGACACTTTTTAGAATTCCTTTTTTATTTATCGGGAGTTTTATTTTAGCGATGCTAACCTTGCCACAACTATGGTGGGTGATTGTTGCACTTGTCATCGCAGTTATTTTGATTTCTATGCTGTCCTTTTCGCAAATGGGCAAGCATTTCATGATTATTCAAAACTTGATTGATAAGATTAATGGTATTGCAAAAGAAAATTTGTTAGGCATTCGTGTCGTCAAATCATTTGTTCAAGAAAAAAATCAATTGTCACGTTTTACAAAAGTGAGTGAAGAATTAACCACCCATAACTTAATCGTAGGTAGCTTATTTGCTGTGATGATTCCAGCGTTTATGTTGGTGGCGAACTTAGCCGTTGTAGGCTCGATTTTCTTTGTGAGTAACTTAGTCAAGGATGATCCAACTTTAATTGGTGGTGTCGCTTCCTTTATGAACTATTTAATGCAAATCATGATGGCGATTATTATCGGCGGAATGATGATGATGATGACTTCTCGTGCCGCTGTTTCCATTAAGCGGATTAAAGAAGTGATGGAAACAGAACCAGATGTTATCTACAAAAAAGTCCCAGAACAAGAGTTAATTGGTAGTGTTGAGTTTGATCACGTATCTTTCCGTTATCCTGGGGATGAAGAAGATACCTTGAAAGACATCTCTTTCTCTATTCAGCCAGGTGAAATGATTGGGATTGTGGGCGCAACTGGCGCTGGTAAATCTACGTTGGCACAATTAATTCCACGTTTATTTGATCCGACAGAAGGAAAGATTGAAGTTGGTGGTGTCGATTTACGAGAAGTGAACGAACACAGTTTACGAAAAACAGTTTCCTTTGTGTTGCAAAAAGCAATCCTGTTCTCTGGAACGATTGCGCAAAATCTACGCCATGGTAAACGTGACGCTTCTGAAGCGGACATGGAACGGGCTTCAGGCATCGCCCAAGCCAAGGAATTTATTGAAAAATTAGCAGAAGGTTATGATGCACCCGTCGAAGAACGGAGTAATAACTTTTCTGGTGGACAAAAACAACGGTTATCAATTACTAGAGGTGTGATTGGTGAGCCTAAAATTTTGATTTTAGATGATAGTACCAGCGCGTTGGATGCTCGTTCGGAGCGGTTAGTCCGAGAAGCGTTGGATAAAGAGTTAAAAGAGACTACCACGATCGTTATTGCCCAAAAAATTTCTTCTGTTGTCCATGCAGATCGTATTTTAGTATTGGATAATGGACGTTTAGTCGGGGAAGGCACGCATGAAGAATTAGCAGCTACGAACCCCGTGTATCAAGAAATTTACGAAACTCAAAAAGGAAAGGAGGAAGCTTAATGACTGATTTAATAAAAGCTAGTAAATTTTTCTATCATTATTTAAAACGTTACAAAGTTTCTTTCCTCTTTATTTTCTTAGCAATTTTCGCAGCGACTTATTTACAAGTCAAAGCGCCGCAATTCGTTGGGGAAGCTATTCAGGAATTAGCGAAATATGCGGTTAATGTGATGCAAGGAAAAGACGATAAAAGTGCGTTCGTTTCTGTCATTTGGAAACTACTCATTTTTTATGTCTTAACTAGTGCCGCTAGTTTCATTTATAGTATTCTCTTTACACAAGTCGTGGGGAAATCAACAAACCGCATGCGGATTGGTTTGTTTAACAAATTAGAAAAATTGACGATTCGTTTCTTTGATTCTCATCAAGATGGTGAAATTTTAAGTCGTTTTACTAGTGATTTAGACAACATCCAAAACAGTTTAAACCAAGCGTTGCTACAAGTATTAACCAATATTGCCTTATTGGTTGGTGTCTTAATCATGATGTTCCGTCAAAATGTGGAACTGGCATGGGCCACAATTGCTTCTACGCCGATTGCGATTTTAATTGCGGTCTTTGTGATTAGCAAGGCGCGCAAATATGTCGATTTACAACAAGATGAAGTGGGTAAATTAAATGGCTATATGGATGAAAAAATTAGTGGGCAACGTGTGATTATCACTAATGGCTTACAAGAAGAAACCATTGACGGCTTTTTAGAGCAAAATGAAAAAGTTCGTGCAGCTACGTATAAAGGTCAAGTGTATTCAGGATTACTTTTCCCAATGATGCAAGGAATGTCATTAGTCAATACGGCAATTGTTATTTTCTTTGGTGGTTGGTTAGCAATCAATGGTTCTGTTGATCGTGCCGCTGCGCTAGGTTTGGTCGTTATGTTTGTCCAATATTCCCAACAATATTATCAACCATTGATGCAAATTTCTTCAGGTTATAGCATGATTCAATTAGCTGTTACAGGCGCTCGTCGTTTAAATGAGATGTTTGATGAACCAGATGAAATTCGTCCCGAAAATGGCGAAAAATTAGAAGAGATTAACAAAGCTGTGGCTTTAAATCATGTTGTTTTTGGCTATAATCCAGAAACGCCTGTGTTGAAAGATGTTTCTATTCATGTGGACAAAGGTGAAATGGTCGCTTTAGTCGGACCGACAGGCTCAGGAAAAACAACGATTATGAATTTAATGAATCGCTTTTATGATGTGAATGAAGGCGCCGTAACGTTTGATGGTGTGGACATTCGTGAAATGGATTTAGATAGCTTGCGTTCACATGTAGGCATTGTTTTGCAAGAGTCCGTTCTATTTTCAGGAACAATTCGTGAGAATATTGCTTTTGGTAAGCCAGAGGCCACGGATGAAGAAATTGTTCAAGCAGCGAAACAAGCGAATATCCATGAATTTATTGTAAATCTTGAGCAAGGCTACGATACTGAGATTACGGAAGAGAATAACCTTTTCAGTACGGGACAAAAGCAATTAGTAAGTATTGCACGAACGATTATTACCAATCCAGAATTATTAATTTTGGATGAAGCAACAAGTAATGTTGATACAGTAACAGAAGCCAAAATCCAAAAAGCGATGGACGAAGCAATTAAAGGGCGCACCAGTTTTGTGATTGCCCATCGTTTGAAAACGATTCTAAATGCGGATCGGATTATTGTTTTACGAGACGGTGAAGTCATTGAAGAAGGCAACCACCATGAACTAGTTGAACAAGATGGATTCTATGCGGAACTTTATAAAAATCAATTTGTTTTTGAATAAGTTGAAAAAGAAGCAAAATGAGTCATTCTCATTTGCTTCTTTTTTTGCTATGCTAAATAGAAAAAGGAGAAATGTCAATGGAAAAAATGAGGAATGTACGGCAATTACGGCGCACGTTTTTGGTGCTAAATACTTTATTTGTACTGAGTGTATTCAGAGAGAATCGATGGACAAAATCGGCACTACTTTTTTGGTTGTTGGCTAATAGTTTTTTATATGGACTGCAGTGGTTGATTTATCTTGGGGGCGAAAAAGGCTGGCTGATACATTTGCAGCGGTGGTATTATTGCGCGATTCTTCTCCAAATAGTAGGCACATTGATTGTATATTTTTCGTTTTTTGTATAAAGGTCTCTCGTTTCTTGCCGGAGAATATGCTAAAATAAAAAGCAGCAGGGGGCGAGAAAACCATGGAAAAGCCAAATAAACGCAAAGCTGATTTAGAACGTACACGGCAAATTATTTTGTCTGTCGCTTCTGAATTATTCATGACAAAGGGGTTCAAAAATACCTCCACTCGTGAAATTGCTTTAAAAGCGAACATTACCCAACCGAATCTCTATCACCATTTTAAAAATAAAAAAGAACTGTATTTAGCTGTGATTGAAGAATTAACGTCCCGTGTTCAGGAAGAATTAGTCCCAATTGTTTCTGGAAATGCATCAGTAGAAGAAAAACTTTATCAATTAATCAAAGTTTTGTTAGATGAACATCCGACCAATCTTTTCTTAATGTTGAACGATATGTTTCAAGAAATGGGCCCTGATTACAATCGTACGCTGTATCAAATTTTCAAAAAAACCTATATCAATAATATTGCGGCTATTTTTGAAAGTGAACCTGAAACCAATTGCTTACAAGAGGGCATCAGTGTAGATGATGCAACTCGGTTTATTTTATATAACGTTAGTGCATTATTAAGTATTGAAAAAACGTACCAGCGAAAAACAGTGGATGACGATGTCAAAAAATTCATTCAATTTATGCTACATGGCGTTCTGAAAAGTCACAAATAAAAAATAGAGAAGCCCTGTTGGAAAACAGACTTCTCTATTTTTTTGTAAAATTCACTTATCAATTGATAAATAATTATTGATTTATCGATTGATAAGTGATATAGTTTATTTCGAAAAGAAGAAAGAGGTGAACCATTCATGTTTTTAGGATTTAATGAAATGAAGTATTCAAAAGGACGGTACGTCCTTGTAGTCTTAGTAATGGTCTTGATTGCTTGGTTAATTTTTATTTTGTCAGGTTTAGCGAACGGTTTAGCTCAAGGAAATCGTTTAGCCGTAGATCAATGGCAAGCGAATCAAGTGGTTTTATCAAAAGAGGCCAATAGTAATTTAAATGTATCAGTGTTAGATGAAAACGTGAAAGAGACGATTTCAGGAGGCAAAATTGCACCGATTGGTCAACAGTCGTTAGCCATCCGCCCAGCAGATGATAAAAAGGCTGAATTAACGAATGTTAGCTTATTTGGGATTGAAAAAGAAAGTTTTTTAATGCCAAAAGTGATTGAAGGAAACGCATTTACTGATAAAAATCAAGTGATTGCTTCAGAAACATTGAAAAATCAAGGATTTAAAATTGGCGACAAATTAACTGCAGGGAAATATGATGAGCAATTAGAAATTGTCGGCTTTATTTCTAAAAGTAGCTATAACATTGTGCCAGTTATTTACACTTCTCTGGATACTTGGCGGTCAATTAAATATGGTGACAATCCAGCAATGGCCAAAATGGTTAATGGTTTCATTGTTCGCAGCAAGGACAACGCGGAAGTTAAAACGACTAATAAAGACAGCCAAGTTCTTTCAATTTCAGATTTTATTGAAAAACTGCCAGGATACAGCGCTCAAAACTTGACCTTGGATGGCATGATTTATTTCTTGATTGTGATTGCAGCGTTCATTATCGGTATTTTTATCTTTGTGATGACTTTACAGAAAACAGCAATGTTCGGTGTCTTAAAAGTTCAAGGGGTGCCGACTAGTTTCTTAGCAAAGGCAGTCATGCTACAAACCGCTTTATTGGCTGTTCTAGGAGTGGCGATTGGTCTTGCTTTAACGGGAATTACCGTGCTCTTTTTACCAGAAGCGATGCCTTATGCAACTAATGGACCACGCATGATTTTGTTTAGTGTACTATTGATTTTATCTGCATTAATTGGCGGGGCATTTTCAATTCGAACGATTGCTAAAATTGATCCGTTAATCGCGATTGGAGGTTAGAGACATGGCAAATGTTTTAGAAATGAAAAATATTTATAAAAAATACGGTGAAAAACATACAGAAGTGATCGCGTTAAAAGAATTATCTTTTGCGGTTCAACCAGGTGAATTTGTCGCAGTAATTGGTCCTTCTGGTTCTGGTAAAAGTACCTTTTTAACGATTGCAGCTGGTTTACAGGCACCGACAAGTGGCGAAGTCATTGTTGGCGGGCAATCACTAAATAAGTTAACGAAAAAGCAACGTTTGGCGCAACGTTTTCAAAAAATCGGCTTTATTTTACAAAGCTCTAATTTGGTGCCATTTTTAACAGTGGAAGATCAATTTCACTTAATTGAAAAAGTTGATAAGTCACGTAAAAATAGTGAATTAAAAGAGCAATTGTTAGAGACGTTGGGTTTAAAAGAATTACGAAATAGTTATCCTCGTGATCTCTCTGGTGGGGAAAGACAACGGGTAGCCATTGCGTGTGCATTGTATCATGAGCCAGACGTAATTTTGGCAGATGAACCAACGGCTAGTTTAGATACAGAAAAGGCGTTTGATGTTGTCCAATTACTAGCGAAAGAGGCTAAAGAGAAAGATAAAGGGATTATCATGGTGACACATGATGAGCGTTTGTTGAAATACTGTGATCGAGTGGTTCGTATTCGTGATGGTGAATTGACAGAGTAACAAAACAAATAAAAGAGAACATGATCGGATTGCTGGAAACAATCCGACCATGTTCTCTTATTTCTTTTCAATACAGAAAAGAACAGGTGGCTGATTTTTTTGATTGATAAACTCATAACGTAAGACACTGTAAACATCTTGTGGTAAGGCTTGCGTGTAATTAGTGACCAAATCAAGTTCCTCTGAACCACCTTCGTGGCCATAATAAACGACTAAAATAATGCGACTTCCTTTTACCAAATGAGGCAGTAACCCATCTAACGCCTGTTTAGTCGTAGCGGGTTTTGTAATAATTTCCTTATTACTTTTAGGTAAATAGCCTAAGTTAAAAATAGCGGCAGTGATTTCTGTTTCTTCATCTAGGACAGCATGAAGATGTTCATGTCCTAATGGAAATAACGTAGTTTGTGGGAGTAAATTAAGTTCTGTTAACTTTTGTTCTGTATTGATCAACGCTTCTTTTTGGATATCAAAGGCGAAAACTTCACCAGAAGGGCCAACCAGCTCTGCTAAGAATGCTGTATCATGACCATTTCCCATTGTTGCATCAATGACGAAGTCGCCAGGTTCCACTACTTCTTTTAAAAGTTGGTGACTAAAATGTAGGGCTGTTTGTAGCATTAATTGAAAACTTCCTTTCCTGAAATGACAGTATATTTTCCTTGATAACTGTTGCGGCGTTTCATTTCCGTATCAATCGCATTGAGAACTTCCCATTTTTTCAAGCTCCACATCGGTCCGATAATTGTTTCAAAGGGAGCATCGCCTGTCAAGCGATGAATAATAATTTCGGGTGGAATCATTTCTAACTGATCACAAATCACTGAAACATAGGCTTCTTTGCTCATCAATTGTAAGCGTCCTTCATTATAATCCCGCATCATTTTGGTATTTGTCATTAAATGAAGTAAGTGCAGTTTAATCCCTTGGATATCTGAATCCTGAATAGTTCGCCGCACATTTTCGCGCATCATAGCGGGGGTTTCACCAGGTAGCCCGTTAATTAAATGTGTACAGACCCGAATCCCGTGTTTCCGTAATTTAGCCACACCATCTAGATATGTTTGATAATCATGGGCGCGATTAATGGCAGCGCTAGTTTCCTCAAACGTGGTTTGCAAACCCAACTCTACCCATAAATAAAAGCGTTCATTTAATTCAGCTAAATAGTTCACTACCTCATCAGGCAAACAATCAGGACGGGTACCAATGGATAAACCAACGACGCCTTTTTCATTGACTACTTGTTCAAACCGATGACGAATAACGTCAACTGGCGCATGTGTATTGGTGAAATTTTGGAAGTAAACAATGTATTGATCGACAGTTGGCCATTTTTGATGCATCAATTGGATTTCTTTTTGAAATTGAAGCGGCAGGGGATCGCTAGGTGCAACAATCATGTCGCCTGAGCCAGAAACACTACAGAACGTACAACCACCTTTGGCAACCGTCCCATCACGATTGGGGCAATCAAAGCCACCATCAATTGGCACTTTAAAAATCTTTTCACCAAACTGTTGACGAAGTGCATAGTTCCAAGTGTGATAGCGTTTATTTGGATCATCTGAATAAGGAAAAATTTGCATAATCAAGACTTCTTTCTAGCGTTGTTTGCTTTGAAATCGCCAAACAAAGCGTTTTTCTAAATAAATAGGGTAACTTAATAACAACCAAGCTAAACCAAGACAAAAACCACCTAAGATATCGCTAGGGAAATGGACACCTAAATAGATTCGACTAACCCCAATCATGAAAATCCCAATACCTAGTAAAATTTGCACACAAAGGCGGACCGTTTTATTTTTAATGAAAATTGGCAGAATCAATAAAATAGTGCCGTAGAACAAGGTGCTTCCTACAGCATGTCCGCTAGGAAAACTATACGTATGTTCAGTTACTAAATGCTCCAAAGTAGGACGTTGGCGCATAAAGAATAATTTTAATAAAGAATTACCTACGCCAGCAATTAAGGCAGTATTAATAAAGAGCCATAATGCTTCAGCATAATATTTCCAAACAATAAACAGAGCAATGACAACGATTGCTAAGATGATAATCGTCAATGAATTGGCAAATTTGGTGTACCAAATAAAAAAGTTATTTAGCTGTGGAAAAGGACGACGAACAAAAGAAGTAATCGTTTGATCAAAGCCTTTGAGCCAGGTTGGATAAAAACGAACAACATAGCCTAAAAACATAAATACTAAAAGAAAACAACTACCTGCAAATTGATAATAAAGTTTGTTTTTCATAAAAAATCCTTTCAAAATTTAATCGCAACAATCCGTATTATACCATCAAAAGGGTAAAAAATTAAAAGATAATTTCATTGCCTGATTAGAGGGGATACAGATATTAAAAAAGTTCTGGCAGCACAATCTCTCATTGTGGTGCTAGAACTTTTTTAAATGGCGCATGTTTATTGATTATCATCATCAGGAGTATCAAAGGTAATATCGCCGAATTCGCTAGAAAGGTTAAACTCTGTATCCGCACGACCATTCTTATAAGATGTTCGCTCTTTGTTTAAAAGTTGAACATCGCCTAATTTTGATTCCCCTTTGATTGAAATGTTACGCAAAATTTCTCCAGAATTTACATAAATATCTCCATGGACAAGAGCAACAGTTAATTTTTTAGGCACAGCTGGCATGTCTAAAGAAAAATCACCATTTTCACTTGAAAAGTTAGCTTCTCCTTTGAAATCATAGACGCTAATATCGCCATCTGTCGTTGTTGCTTGGATGTTTCCGCGAGCATTTTGCACTCGAATATCACCAGAAATAGTCGTATTTTTGATTTCATCGAAATAGGCTGAATCCAACGTTATATCGCCGTCAGTGGTTTCAACTGTTGCTTTTTTAGCGGAAGTATCCGCTGAAAGGTAGATACCATCTGAAGAGTTAAGCGTCATTTTTTTGGCTTTAACACCCGATAGACTAACATAAGAATTTGGTAGATTAGTTGTTAATTCGTCTACGTTAAAAGCATTCAATGAAACTGGTGAATGGGTTGAGCCATCAATTACTAACTTTTTCACATTATTAGGAATCTGGACACTCACGTTCGGTGTGAAGTCACTAAAAATACCAATATTAAAGAATGACAATTCGGGTTGGTTTTGTGTGCGAGTGGTATTGATGGTTGCTGTTATTTTATTTTTTTCTTCTTTGACATTTAAGGTGCCTTCAGCTTTTGAATAAAAGGCATTATTCGGTGATCGTAACCCCATTTTGTTACTATCAGTTTTATAAATGGTATAAGGGCCTTTGCCTTTTAAGGATAAGTGAAGTTCTTCGCCTGCTTGTTTATTTTTTAGTGTATAACTTTCTTTTAGCGGTGTGACTGATTTTTCCGCTTGCTTGTAATAATAGACGGCGCCAGATCCACCAATTAGCATCGCTAAGACAGCAATGGATAAGAGAATCCCTGTTGTTTTTTTCATTAGATATCACCTCGTAAAACAGCAATGTTCCATTGGAAATAACGCTTAAAGACATGTGCTGAAAATTTTAAAATTGGTAGAAACAGTAACCAACCAATGATTGATGCACCAAATAAAAAGAGACTCATAGATAATTGGAAAAAGGAAGCGGCATTTGCTTGGGTAATAACACTATAAATACCATAAATTGGTGAAAATAAAGTTGCAGCTCCGGCAATGCCACAACCGACGTACATTAAGGCAATCCCTAAAATAACCCAAAACATGAAGAAAAAATTTAAACAGAAAATACCAAGCACTTGGAAAAATCGGGTTAGCGGCCGATGCTGTGGTCGTTGATAGTATGGAGAATCATTATCATAGTAAAATTCAGATTCTTCTTCATAGGGATGATCATAAGCAGGTGTAGCCGCTGGAATTTCTTGCCAGCCATTATTTTCAATTTTTCGTTCCGTCAATTCGATGCCTTGTTCTTTTAAAATTTCTTCTGCGATAACCCGTGGTTTCCCCAATGATTTTGCCACTTGTTCTTCTGTTTCGCCTTCCGCAACACGAGCATCAAATAACGCCTTGTATTTCGCAAGAATAATAGCTTGATCTTTTGGATTTAATGCTTTTAAATAAATTTTCAGCTCAATAATAAAATGTTCTTTATTCATTCCGCTCCCTCTTTCTACACGATTCATTTCTCATCTTAAACTATAATTTCTTTTTGGGCGAATAACAAGAGAAATTAAAAAAATCAGACTAAGGTAAAGAAGCGTCTACAACTAAAGTCGCAGTTTTTTTCCGAGTAGTAACAAGAGAGTAAATCCGTGTTAAAAAACATTACTTCTTTACAATCTAGTTACAGTAATATGAAATTTTGTTGAAGTGTTTTTAATTCGCCAGAAAAAAAGGTATACTTGTTATAATAACAAAACTAAAAAATTACATTTACATATAAGTTAAAAAAGGAAAGTTGGGGACGTATCAATGAAGAAAGAATCAATGTCACGTATCGAAAGAAGGAAAGCACAACAAAGAAAGAAAACGCCAGTACAATGGAAGAAGAGCACTACTTTATTCAGCTCGGCGTTAATTGTTTCATCTGTAGGAACGCCCGTTGCGTTACTACCAGTGACTGCTGAGGCAACAGAAGAGCAGCCAACAAATGCGGAAGTTGCCCAAGCACCTACTACGGAAACTGGCTTAGTAGAGACACCAACAACAGAAACTACGCCAGGAACTACGGAACAACCGACAACGGATTCGTCAACAACGACTGAATCGACAACTGAATCATCAAAAGAAACACCAACAACACCAAGTACCGAGCAACCAACAGCTGATTCAACTACACCTGTGGAATCAGGAACGACTGATTCTTCAGTAGCAGAAATTACGCCAGTAGCTCCTTCAGCAACCGAGTCTGAAGCAGCGCCTGCGGTTACACCCGATGATGAAGTAAAAGTACCAGAAGCTAGAGTAGCTTCTGCGCAAACTTTTTCAGCGTTATCACCGACGCAAAGTCCTTCAGAATTTATTGCCGAGTTAGCTCGTTGTGCACAACCTATTGCGCAAGCCAATGATTTATATGCATCAGTGATGATGGCTCAAGCAATCGTTGAAAGTGGTTGGGGAGCAAGTACGCTATCTAAGGCACCAAACTATAACTTATTTGGGATTAAAGGCAGCTACAATGGACAATCTGTCTATATGGATACATGGGAATATTTAAACGGCAAATGGTTAGTGAAAAAAGAACCTTTCCGTAAATATCCTTCTTACATGGAATCATTCCAAGATAATGCGCACGTGCTAAAAACAACTTCTTTCCAAGCGGGCGTTTACTATTATGCTGGGGCTTGGAAAAGCAATACAAGCTCGTACCGCGATGCAACTGCTTGGTTAACAGGTCGTTATGCGACAGATCCTAGCTACAATGCTAAATTAAATAATGTCATTACCGCATATAACTTAACTCAATATGATACACCATCTTCTGGTGGAAATACTGGGGGCGGAATAGTTAATCCAGGAACAGGCGGCTCGAACAATCAATCAGGAACGAACACGTACTATACTGTAAAATCAGGAGATACCTTGAATAAAATTGCCGCGCAATATGGTGTGAGCGTTGCTAATTTACGCTCATGGAACGGCATCTCTGGCGATTTAATTTTCGTTGGTCAAAAACTTATCGTGAAAAAAGGTGCTTCAGGTAACACTGGTGGCTCAGGCAGCGGTGGTTCTAACAATAATCAATCAGGAACGAACACGTACTATACTGTAAAATCAGGGGATACCTTGAATAAAATTGCCGCCCAATATGGCGTGAGCGTTGCTAATTTACGCTCATGGAATGGCATCTCTGGCGATTTAATTTTCGTTGGTCAAAAACTCATCGTGAAAAAAGGTGCTTCAGGTAACACTGGTGGCTCAAACAACGGTGGCTCTAACAATAATCAATCAGGAACGAATACGTACTACACAATTAAATCAGGCGATACCTTGAACAAAATTGCCGCCCAATATGGCGTGAGTGTTGCTAATTTACGCTCATGGAATGGCATTTCTGGCGATTTAATCTTCGCTGGTCAAAAAATTATTGTGAAAAAAGGTACTTCAGGTAACACCGGTGGCTCAAGCAACGGTAGTTCTAACAATAATCAATCAGGAACGAATACGTACTACACGATTAAATCAGGCGATACCTTGAACAAAATTTCTGCACAATTCGGTGTTAGTGTGGCTAACTTACAAGCCTGGAATAACATCAGCGGTAGTTTGATTTTTGCTGGTCAAAAGATTATCGTGAAAAAAGGCGCCAACTCAGGTTCAACGAATACGAACAAGCCTACGAATAATGGTGGCGGTGCGACAACATCCTACACGATTAAATCAGGTGATACGCTGAATAAAATTTCTGCACAGTTTGGCGTGAGTGTTGCTAATCTACGTTCATGGAACGGGATCAAAGGCGATTTAATTTTTGCTGGTCAAACAATCATCGTGAAAAAAGGCGCTTCTGCAGGTGGCAATGCTTCTTCAACAAATAGTGCATCAGGCAAACGCCATACAGTTAAAAGCGGTGATTCACTTTGGGGCTTATCAATGCAATACGGAATCAGCATCCAAAAAATCAAACAATTAAATGGCTTAAGCGGGGATACAATTTATATTGGTCAAACTTTAAAAGTTGGTTAATTTAAGATTGAAAAAAATAGCTATCTTTGGTAACATGAGTCTTATAATAGAAAAAAACAATGAGAAGGAATAGTAGAAAGAACCATGTGATAGAGAGCGTATGGCTGGTGGAAATACGTACAGAAGCTTTTGAACTCGCCTTTAAGTTACTTTTTTGAACAAACCAAGTAGGAAAAGTCGGTGACGATCGTTAAGACGTTTGAGGTTAAGGTGACGGTGACTGACCGTTTCTTTGACGAATTTAGGTGGTACCACGTTGCATTTGTATGTTCACGTCCTATAGGAATTTTTCCTATAGGACTTTTTTTTATCACTAAGTGGCTAGTTTAAGTCAGAATAGTGACAATGGCTGCAGGTGGCAAATTTTAAGAATGAAAAATTTTATATTACTAGGAGGAATAACATGAGCTACAATCACAAAGAGATTGAGAAAAAATGGCAAAAATATTGGGCTAAGAACAATTGTTTCAATACATTGGACGACCCAAATAAAGAAAAATTTTATGCACTAGATATGTTTCCCTATCCATCTGGACAAGGCTTACACGTAGGTCACCCGGAAGGCTATACAGCAACCGATATTCTTTCACGTATGAAACGTGCGCAAGGCTATAATGTGTTGCATCCAATGGGCTGGGATGCGTTTGGTTTGCCAGCAGAACAATATGCGTTAGACACAGGAAATGACCCAGCTGAATTTACTAAGAAAAATATCGAAACATTCCGTCGCCAAATTAATTCACTAGGATTCAGCTATGATTGGAATCGTGAAATTAATACCACTGATCCTGAATATTACAAATGGACACAATGGATATTTACAAAATTATATGAAAAAGGGTTAGCTTATGAAGCAGAAGTTGCGGTTAACTGGGTACCTGAACTAGGAACTGTTATTTCAAATGAAGAAGTCATTGATGGAAAAAGTGAACGTGGCGGTTATGATGTGGTTCGCCGACCAATGCGTCAATGGATGTTGAAAATTACTGCTTATGCAGATCGCTTATTAGAAGATTTAGAGCTTGTTGATTGGCCAGAAAGTATTAAAGATATGCAACGAAATTGGATTGGACGTTCTGAAGGAGCCAATGTGACCTTTAAAGTCGCTGGTACAGAAGAAAGTTTCACGGTGTTTACAACCCGTCCTGATACCTTGTTCGGTGCAACCTATACTGTTCTAGCTCCTGAACTAGAACTAGTGAAAAAAATTACGACATCTGAACAAACAGCAGCTGTAGAAGCATATATTGAAGAAACCTCAAAAAAATCTGATCTAAATAGAACGGATTTAGCAAAAGAAAAAACAGGTGTTTTCACAGGTGCGTATGCTATAAACCCGGTCAATGGCCAAGAAATTCCAATTTGGATTGGCGATTATGTTTTAGCAAGCTATGGCACAGGCGCAATCATGGCGGTCCCAGCGCATGATGAACGGGATTACGAATTTGCGAAAACATTTGGCATTGATATCCTACCAGTAATCGCAGGTGGCGACATTACAACAGAAGCCTATACAGGGGATGGACCGCATATCAATTCTGATTTCTTAAATGGATTAAACAAAGCAGAAGCCATCGCTAAAATGAATGAGTGGCTAGAAGAAAATCACGTAGGGAAAAAAGAAGTATCTTATCGTTTACGTGACTGGTTATTCTCTCGTCAACGCTACTGGGGTGAACCAATTCCTGTGATCCATTGGGAAGATGGAACAACCACAACGGTTCCTGAATCTGAGTTACCTCTACGTTTACCAGTAACATCGGATATTCGCCCAAGTGGAACTGGGGAATCGCCATTAGCAAACATTGATGAATGGGTCAATGTCGTCGACCCTGAAACTGGCATGAAGGGAAAACGTGAAACGAATACTATGCCACAATGGGCTGGAAGCTCTTGGTATTACTTACGATTCATTGATCCTCATAATAAAAATGAAATTGCTGATTTTGAAAAATTAAAACGTTGGTTACCAGTTGACATCTATATTGGTGGTGCCGAACATGCGGTGCTGCATTTACTTTATGCTCGTTTTTGGCATAAATTCTTATATGATATTGGTGTGGTTCCTACCAAAGAACCTTTCCAAAAATTATACAACCAAGGTATGATTTTAGGAGAAAACAACGAAAAAATGTCTAAATCACGTGGCAATGTTGTAAATCCCGATGATGTGGTGGCTAAATATGGTGCGGATACGTTACGTCTTTATGAAATGTTCATGGGCCCATTAGATGCTTCCATTGCTTGGAATGAAAATGGCTTAGAAGGAAGTCGTAAATTCTTAGATCGTGTTTGGCGTCTGATTGTTGATGAAGAAGGCAAAATGCGTGACCGAATTACCACAATTAATGATGGCCGTTTAACGAAAGTTTATCACCAAACGGTTAAAAAAGTGACAGAAGATATGGCAAACTTGCACTTTAATACAGCGATTTCTCAATTAATGGTTTTTGTGAATGAAGCCAATAAAGTGGATGCCTTACCTTATGAATATGTGGAAGGATTTGTCCAATTACTTGCACCAATCGCGCCACATATTGGTGAAGAACTATGGCAAATTTTAGGTAACGAGGAAAGTTTAACTTATGTCCCTTGGCCAACCTATGATGAAGCGGCCTTAGTAGAAGATGAAGTGGAAGTAGTTTTCCAAGTGAACGGAAAATTACGTGGCAAACAAAATGTCGCTCGTGGGTTAAGCAAAGAAGAATTAGAACAAATTGCAATGAACCATGAAGCTGTTAAAGAATTTATTGAAGGAAAAACAGTGCGCAAAGTGATTGCTGTTCCAGATAAATTAGTAAATATTGTTGCAAATTAAGTTATATGTTTTTATTAAAAAAAGAGCCGGACGTATCAAAACGTCAGGCTCTTTTTAAGGTTGTTTTGTTTTACCTTTTTGATTCATATGTTCTTTACATGTGATTGTTATAACCGAAAGCAAGGCGATGAAGAGAAAAAAGTAACCGAGCGGCGTACAGAAAAAGGCGGGTTCTTTTAAAAGTCCATCGCTAGATAATGTTGATCCAACTAAAATAGAGATCATAAATAATAAAAGACTAATCAAGCCAAGAAATAAGCTAATACGATATTTTTTCAACTTCAGTTCCTCCTTTAATGAACTATCACTAAGATAAATCAAAAAGGTTAACTTTTTTTTAGGCAACTGTTAAAACTTAGATAAGAAATCTATTTTCTAAGTTTGTCGTTGTTGGTAATTGGTTAAGATCATACGTGAAAAGGGACCGACAATCAGCAATTGATAAGGAAGGGCAACAATAAAGTTCAGGCCCCAAGCTTGGAAATACGCACTTAGTGACAACGTCTGGCCTTCCATTAATAAGCCAAATAAAGACATACAAGTCACCATGCCGATAATCATGAGACTCGAAATGGTCAGAATAAGTAATAGCCGTTTTTCTTTATTAAAGGGTAAAGAAAAAGCGATTTTCTTAGCTAAGACACCAACGATGAAAACGTCTAAAATAAAAGCAACGATAAATCCAGGAAGCAAACCTTTTGATAAGGCGTACAATGAAAATTCTCCATGCAATAATAAATTATAGGTGCTCATTCCGAAAACCATCAGAAAGCACATTAACGTAGTAAAAAGCATTCCTTCTTTTTTATTAGTAGGCATTTTTTTCTCCTTTCATTTATTGAGAGTAATGATTGTTCTAGGCAGAAAAGGACAAATTCTCTCGACTTTTACTAGTGTAGCAAAAATAAAAGTTCTTCATAAGTTAGAATTTGCTAAGAATTTGATTCAAATAAAAAGGTGTACTAAGTCAGCAGTACACCTTTTTATTCGTTATTTAGTTTATTTTTGTGTTATTTGTAACGTCCTCTCCAAACCATTTTTGAGAAATTTTACTAAGGGTGCCATCTTTTCGTAACGTTTCAAAGGCAGTATTGATTTTTTGGACTAATTGATTGTCTGATTTGCGGACGCCCACAGCAAAATCTTCATTGTCATAGCCTACATGAGAAATAGTATAGTTTTTTAAATTATCTTCGTGGGAAAGATAGTAGTTGGCGTAAACGCGATCGATTAGGAGTCCGTCAATTCGACCAGATTTTAAATCTAAGAAAGCTTCATTAAAGCCGTCATATAAAATAGGTGTTTGGTCTTTAACAAATTTTTTCAAAACGTCAGGCTGACTTTCGAAGCCATCATAGCCAGAAGAGCCGTTTTGAACCCCTAAAATTTTGCCTTGCATGTCGCTCGCTGTTGCAATGTTTTTTTCTTTTAAAGAAACAAGTACTTGGTCGTTCGTCATGTAAGGTTGTGTGAATTGAACTTTTTCGGCCCGCTCGCTCGTTTTAGTGTAGCCGTTCCAAATAAGATCAATGGTTTGATTTTGTAATTCTGTTTCTTTCATAGACCAATCAATCGGTTGGAAGTCAACGGAAATGCCATAAAGTTTAAAAACCGCTTTGGCTAAGTCGACATCAAAGCCGACAATTTTGCCTGATTTATCTTGAAAACCCATGGGCACAAAGGAGTCATCTAAGCCAATAATAATCCGTTTTTCTTCGTTAATCCGTGTCCATTGATCTTCGTTGCTTTTTCTTTTACCACAACCTGCAAATAGGAGTAAACTACAACAGATAACCAGCAAGGCTAAAGAATATTTCTTTTTCATCATAAACTCCTTTCTATTGGACGGGGGCAACCGTCAAAAGATTGTCTGCAATTTTTTCAGCGAAAGCCATATCGTGGGTCACGACAATCTGTGTCATGCCTTGTTTCCGTAAATCTAAAATAACTTCTTCCACTTGTTGGCGTAAAGCTGGATCTAGCGCGCTCGTTGGTTCATCGTACCCAAGAACTTTTGGCTTCATTGCTAAGGCACGAGCAAGTGCAACTCGTTGTTTTTGTCCACCGGAAAGTTGGTACGGATAGAGTTTTTCTTTACCAGCCAAGCCCAATTTTTCCAGTAATTCTAAAGCTTCTTGCTGACTTTTTGCTTTTTCTTCTTTTAGTACTAATGTAGGTGCTAAGGTAATGTTTTCTAAAACTGATAAGTGAGGGAAAAGTTGGAAATCCTGGAAAACGACCCCAACCACTTGATCGGCATTGTCCATTTCAGCAGGATTGAAAGGAACACCATCCAACAAAAGCTCACCAGAATCAATGGTTTCTAAACCAGCCAAACAACGAAGTAAAGTGGTTTTTCCACCGCCTGAAGGACCAACAATCGTTAAAATTTTACCCTCTGGAATTTCTAAATTTAAGTGATCAATAATGGTCCGGTTGTCAAAATGTTTGGTTAAATTTTTAATAGTTAACATGGTAGAGTCCTCCTATTTATAATATTGATAGAATTTTTCAATTTTCTTAGAAGCAACAGTCAAAATTGCCGTAAAGAGTAAATAAATCACTCCCACTAAAGCTAATGGCACTAATGTAACATCGCGGCTCATCGCAATTTTACCAGCACGTAAAAGATCGCCTAAGCCAAGGACATAAATAAGAGAAGTATCCTTGACCAAATTGATAATTTCATTTCCTACGGAAGGCAGCACGATTTTAACAACTTGTGGCAAAATAATCCGAGTGACTGTTTGAAAACGTGTTAAACGTAAAACCTTAGCAGCTTCATATTGACCTTGGGGAATTGCTTGAATCCCCCCGCGGAAAATTTCAGCAAAGTACGCAGCATAATTTAAAATAAATGCGAATAAGGCCGCATCGTAACGTTCAAAGACAATACCAATTAATGGTAAGCCGTAAAAAACAAAAATTAATTGTAACAATAGCGGAGTGCCGCGCATTAACCAAATGTAGAGGTTAATTAAGTAACGTAAAGGTTTAAACGAACTTTGTAAAATAAAGGCAATGATAATCCCCAGTGGAATCGAGCCAAGGAGCGTAAAGAAAAAGACTTTCAGTGTCATGCCAGCTCCGCTAACTAAAGCAGGTAAAATTTCTAAAATATAATCCATCATTTTTTCCTCCAACAATTTTTATTAAAAAACAAAAAAGCCTCTTGGCTGTGAGCCAAGAGGACGAATCGCATTCGTGGTGCCACCTCAATTTACTTATCTTTCACAAGATAAGCCTTATGTAGTTGCGTTGACAACTACTCTCTGTTAACGATAGAGTCACCGGTTTTTCTTACTAAAGGATTCAGAAAAACATCTTTTAGGTGTGAGTAAAGAAGAATCCATCTTTTTCTTTCAGCCAATGAAAAAGTCTCTGTAAAGGAAGAGCTAAATTACTATGTCCTAAGCCTTGATTGTAAGTATGAAATTGTTCGAACGGAACAGAAAACCTGTTGCTTTTCTAGCTTAGCCCATTAAGCATATGGAAAAGAGGACAACAGACTTGAGCAGTTGAGGCACTCTTTCAGGTTGAAAAGCGCATCTAAAAAACAAAAAAGTCCTTTGGCTGACTAGCCAAAGGACGAATAATCAATTATCGTGGTTCCACCTTAGTTTATTCGTGTTTCGCAACACGAACCTTATGAAGTTCATAACTTCGCCTGTTAACGAGTGGTCCCGGACTTTCCTACTAAGGGTTCAAAAAGTCAACTCCCAGATGTGGTTCGCTGTTTCTTTACGTCTTTTTCCACCAACCAAAGACTCTCTTCACTAAAGGAAACAGTTACTCTTCTGTTCTCTGTTTTTCAATACTGTACCACCAGAAAAAATATCTGTCAACTCTTATTCTTAAAAAAATATTTTTCTTTCAAAAAGTAAGTGCTGAAAAAGGACAAATGTATGGAAAATCATGTAAAATGTAGGTAAGTTGTTTGAACAGAAGGAGGAGTTTTGGTATGAAACAGAAAAAGTGGTTAATCGGACTTGTTGCACTGGGCTTGGTTTTAGCAGCATGTGGAAGTGGCGGTTCGAAAACGACCTCAAACGAACCAGCTACACAGAAAATTAACGTCGCATCTGGTGGTGAACTCTCGACATTAGACAGCGCTCATTATACAGATGTCTATAGTTCCGATATGATTGGTCAAGTAGTTGAAGGCTTGTATCGACAAGATAAAAACGGAGATCCTGAGCTAGCTATGGCGAAAGCAGAGCCACAAGTTAGTGAAGACGGGTTAGTCTATACATTCAAGTTACGAGAAGCAAAATGGACAAACGGGGATCCAGTTAAAGCAGGGGATTTTGTAGTTGCGTTTAGAAACGTGGTCGATCCAGCGTATGGTTCAAGTAGCAGTAATCAAATGGATATTTTTAAAAATGGGCGTGCGGTGCGGGAAGGACAAGCCACGATGGAAGAATTTGGTGTCAAAGCAATCGATGACCAGACACTAGAACTAACATTGGAAAATCCAATTCCTTATTTAGCCCAAGTCTTGGTTGGGACACCTTTTATGCCTAAAAATGAAGCCTTTGCCAAAGAAAAAGGTACTGCTTATGGGACTTCTGCAGATAATTTTGTTGGCAATGGACCGTTTGTAATTTCAGGTTGGGATGGCAATTCCGAAACTTGGAAATTGAAGAAGAATAATCATTATTGGGATAAAGAACACGTAAAATTGAATGAAATTGATGTTCAAGTAGTGAAAGAAATTGGCACAGGAGCCAATCTTTTTGATAATGGCGACTTAGATTACACTGTTTTAGCAGATACTTATGCACTTCAGTATAAAGAGTCAAAACAAGCGCATTTTGTACCTAAAGCCATGGTGGGTTATTTAAGTCCCAATCATCGCCGTGAAATTACCGGCAACGAACATGTTCGAAAAGCTTTTTTACAAGCGATTGATAAAGAAACTTTTGCAAAAGAAATTTTAGGAGATGGCTCGACAGCTTTAAATGGTTTTGTACCAGCTAATTTTGCAAAAAATCCAGATACAGGTGAAGATTTCCGTAAAGAAAATGGTGATTTATTGCCATATAATATTAAAGAAGCCCAAGCTAACTGGACCAAAGCGAAAGAAGAGTTGGGCAAAGATAAAATTGAATTGGAACTAATCTCAGCGGACTCAGCGATTGCCAAGAAAACCATTGAATTTGTTCAAGGGCAATTGCAACAAAATTTACCAGGTTTAACAATCAAATTAAAATCATTGCCTTTGCAAAATCGTTTGGATTTACAAACAGCAGGTAATTACGATTTAGCCTTTGGAACATGGACACCTGACTATGCTGATCCCATTAATTTTTTAGAATTTTATGATTCAAAAAGTGGCTTAAATACTTCTGGTTATAACGATTCGGCGTATGATGCGGGTCTCCAAAAAGTTAGAAAAGATTACGCCAATGAACCTGAAAAACGCTGGAATGAATTACTAAGTTTAGAAAAAACATTAATTGAAAAAGATGCCGGTGTTTTACCACTATTCCAAGGAGCCATTGGTTACTTGAAATCAGATCGCTTACAAGGTTTGCAAGTATTTTCTTTTGGTCGCACAGTATCCTATCGTTTAGCTTATGTAGAAGAATAAATTGACTTCTGAAAAGTCCTATCTTTTGAAAAAGTCTGCTTTCTGTTTTATCCTTAAAGTAGGAAAATTAACTAAAAAAATCAACTATGAAAGGTAGGTTTTTCAAATGTTTAGCTTTCTATGGGCATTAATTGTCGGAGGAATTATTGGCGCAATTGCTGGCGCAATTTTAGGAAAAGACGTGCCAGGTGGCATTATTGGAAATATTATCGTGGGCTTTTTAGGAAGTTGGGTAGCATCACTCTTGTTGCCTTCTTTAGGACCAGTCATCGGCGGCTTTCCAATTATCTCAGCGTTGCTAGGAGCGATTATCTGTATCGCAATTTACTCTTTTATTGTAAACCGCAAGGCGTAAAATTGTATCAAAATGATATCTTGAAAAGCATCATAAAACTTGTGAAGGTTGATTAAACCATTACTTTTGATGTCTTTTCTCTCATATTTTAAGTCTATGACAAAAATCTCTTTGGATTTTTGTCATAGACTCTTTTTTTTAAAAATATTTATTATGAGAATTTCCTGCGTTAGACTGCTTATTTTTCATTTATTATTCATTTTTGATAAAGGAAGTTTTGTTGGATAAAGTGAATAGCTCAAGGCTCAACAAAAATAAAGAAAAAATTAATATGTTAAGTTTGAGGAAGGTGAAATGCTGCTCTCATAATACGCCGTTTTATTCATTAAACGATAGTTGAAAAAAATAAGTGCCCTTGTTATTCTTTGAATTAAACTAATGGGGGCGAAAAGCATGGAATCGTTAAAAAGTAATCTTTTTTTGACCAGAGAAGCATATTTGGAAGCTTTTGAAACAATCATGACACCTTTAAAAACAGCTATTTTAACATCAGAAAAACCTGGCGTGAATTTTGGGTCCAGTGGTGCTGTCTATGATCAGCAACATGCTGAAATGGAAGCGCTCATTCGACCATTATGGGGAATTGGACCGTATTGGGTTACTTGTAAAGATGATGTTTTAAGAGATGCTTATGTGGAAAAATTAATCGCAGGAACTGATCCGTCATCCCCAGATTATTGGGGCGTTATTGTTGATTATGATCAATATATTGTGGAAGCAGCAGCATTATCTTTAACTTTATTGCTTCATAAGACATATTTTTGGTCCTGTTTTTCTGAGAAACAGCAAGAAAATATCATGGTTTGGTTAAATAAGGCACTTGGTTGTAAAATTCCTAAAAATAATTGGACGTTTTTCAAAGTGCTCATTCGTTTGGCACTCGAGGGATGTGGACAAGTGATTAACCAAACGGAACTAGAGGAAGAATTGGCGTTGATTGAACGCATGTATTTAGGTGATGGTTGGTATATGGATGGTAAAACTACGCAAAGAGATTATTATATTTCGTTTGCTTTTCATTATTATAGTTTGATTTATGTCAAATTTATGCGAGAAAGAGATCCTATTCGTGCGAAACGTTTTACAGAACGAGCCGTCATGTTCGCGCAGGACTATCTGTACTATTTTGATGAGGAGGGCGAAGCGTTACCTTACGGACGTAGTCAAACGTATCGGTTTGCTCAAGGAGCATTTTTCGCAGCTTTGATATTTGCAGAAGTAGAGGCGTTACCTTGGGGACAAATAAAAACGCTGTTAGCAAAACATTTACACTGTTGGATGCAACAGACTATTTTCACTTATGATGGTCGGTTGTCCATTGGCTATCATTACGAAAATTTAGTAATGGCAGAAGGTTATAATGCACCAGGCTCTCCGTATTGGGCTTTTAAAACATTTTTGTTGCTCGCTGTGGATCAAGACCATCCGTTTTGGCGTGCTGAACCGCTGGCGATAAAGCGAGAAGAAAAGCGTTTGATAGAAAAGGGAAACATGTTATTAATCCATCCTAAAATGAAAACGCATGTCCTCGGCTATCCTGCAGGACTATGGCTTGAAAATCAAGCGCATGCCGCGGCTAAATATAGTAAATTTGTCTATTCTAGCCGCTTTGGTTTTAGCGTTCCCAAAGCTGGCGCGTGTTATGAGGAGGGAGCTTTTGATAACGTATTGGCTGTTTCTCGTGATGGTGAATATTTTCGTGTTAAAGGGAAAGTTCATGATTTTTATTTAACAGAGGAGCAAGTTTATTATAAATGGCTACCTTTTCAAGAAGTAGAAATTGAAACAACCATTTATCCTTTTGGAGAATGGCATGTTAGAGTACATGAAATAGTGACATCGGTTCCATTAAAAGTGCGCGAAGGAGGATTCAGTCTACCGTTACTTGGAAAATTTTCAGAAAAAGAACTTGGTAAAGAGTGGGCTAGAGTCGATTCAGGAGAATTGGGTTCGCAAATAGTTGCAATTGAAGGGTATGACCACGCAGGTATTCTTCAACCTGAACCCAATACATCGTTGTTTTTCCCAAGAACAAGTTTACCTTATTTGCAAAAAGAGCTACCAATAGGAACGCATCGCCTGATTTGTTTGGTAGGCGGTGTGACAAGGGAGGAATAAAAAATGATAAAAATCGAATTGAAAAATAAAGACAATCAGATTATTACTGGCCGAATCGATCACGAGAAGCCAGAAGCGCCATTCATGGCGGAGGGAGACACGTTAGCGGTATTAGCAATTAAACAGTACCTTTATCAAGTTGGCGATAAAATTGTAGTGACTTATACAGGGGCTACCCCTTATTTGATGGTTCAATTAGATGAAACTTTGGCTCCTTCATTGATTTATCTAAAAGAAAAAGTTTGGGAATATCAAATTCCATTAGAAGAATCTGCTCGAAAAGCTTTTGTTGATACGGCCTTTCATTCAGCAAGGCACCAAATAATGGTTCGACAAGCGCACACGTTTGAAAAAGACAATTATCAAAATCTTTCTATGAATACACATGACCAAAAAGAATATTCAGGAGCCTATCCTCATGCGTATGCAAACGTTGAAACGAGAGACGATGCTGTTTTCTTTGCGAAAAATGCTATTGATTCTAAGTTTGGTAACCTTTCTCATGGCTCGTATCCATTTGCTTCTTGGGGAATTAACCAACAAAAGGAGGCACAGTTAACGATTGACTTTGGCAGACCTGTAGAAACGGACTGGATCCGCTTGCTATTTCGGGCGGATTACCCACATGATAGCTATTGGGAGGAAGTCACTTTAGCCTTTTCAGATGGAGAGGAACGAGTAGTTGCCACAACGAATACCGCCTGTTTTCAAGAAATAAAGTTCCCAATGAAAACAACACAAACTTTGACATTAAAATGCTTACGAAAAGCGCTGGACTCTTCTCCATTTCCAGCGTTGACCCAAATTGAAGTATTCGGTCGGAATAAATAACAAGAGGTCGGGACAGAACCGTTTAGCTCCGAGAAATAAGAAGAAATTTCCGAAAATTGATCTTTGATTTTTGGAGACCAAGTAGGTATTGTTCATCATCGAATCACTACGTTCTTCGTGATTCTCAACAATTTCGGCTTATTTCCGAAGGACCTTCAACTCTTAGAGCTTTAGCTCTTAGAAGTTGTTGAGATCGGAGCAACGCGTAGTGTTGGTTCTTTTCCCGCCGTTTATCAGTTTTTGAGCGTGGAGCAAAAATCCAAAGTGATTTTTGTCCCACGCTCTTGTTTTTAAGATAAATAATCAAGAAAGGTCGCTTTTTATTTTCTTTTACGTTATAATACAATAAGTTAATATGTTAACAAGTTAAGGAGTGATGGAGATGTGTAGTCAAGAAAATAAACAAAGACTGATCTCTCTAGGAGAAAATGTCACAGATGAATGGATTCAAACGCAATTAAATGAATGCGTTTCAAAAATTGCTAAAAATATGCAGCGTTTCGGAACACAGTTTCCTTCAGCTTGTGCTACGAATGGTCGATATCGTCTCAAAGCTAACGATGATTGGACCAATGGCTTTTGGACAGGCATGCTTTGGCTGGCATATGAGTGGTCTCACCAAGAAAAATTTCGTTTACTGGCAATGGAAAATATTGACAGCTTTCAACAACGATTAGAAGAGCATTTTGTTTTGGACCACCATGATATTGGTTTTTTATATAGTCTATCGGCGGGTGCTGGGTATAAAATTACCGGTGATGAGCGCTGTAAACAAGAAGTGCTAGCTGCCGCTGAAGTATTGTCAGCACGATTCCAAGAAAATGGCTCCTTCATTCAAGCGTGGGGCCATTATGGTGATCCCAAAGAATATCGATTAATTATCGACTCGTTAATGAATTTACCGCTTTTATTTGAAGCAACTAAATTATCTGGAAATAGGGTTTATGAGGAAATTGCCTCACGTCACTATCATACGTTAATGAAAACGGTGATTAAATCCGATGCGACAACTTATCATACCTATTATTTTGATCCAGAAACAGGCAAACCAAAACATGGAGCTACGCATCAAGGACATAGTGATACTTCCATTTGGGCACGAGGCCAAAGTTGGGCAATTTTAGGGATTCCCCTAAACGAAACATTTCTCCATTCCCAACCATTTCCAGAAATTTATCCACAAATAGTGGAGGTTTTTCTAGCTCATTTGCCAGCAGATTTAATTCCCTATTGGGATTTTGATTTTAATGACCAAATGCCATCTGACAAAGATAGCTCGGCACTGTCAATTGCGACATGTGGTTTATTGGAAGCAGACAAACTACAGGCTTTTCCTCAAGCAAAAGAGCTTGCCAAAGGAATGATTTATCAATTAGGAGAATATTATCGTACGAAAAATGATTCCGAAAATGAAGGACTGCTACTCCATGGTGTTTACGCACATGCAGAAGGAAAAGGGATTGATGAACCCAACTTATGGGGCGATTATTTTTACATGGAAGCCTTAATGCGTTTAGCAAAACCATCATGGCAAAGATACTGGTAAAGGGGAAAAATGATGCAAACGTTTGAGATTAAAGAAGACTTTTTATTAAATGGACAACCAATAAAAATTATTAGCGGGGCGATTCATTACTTTCGAATGACACCTAGCCAATGGGAAGATAGCCTCTATAATCTGAAAGCTTTAGGAGCTAATACAGTAGAAACCTACATTCCTTGGAATATTCATGAACCAGAAGAAGGCGTATACGATTTTGAAGGAATGAAAAACATTGAAGCATTTGTCCGCTTGGCAGAAAAACTGAATTTACTAGTTATTCTGCGTCCTTCGGCTTATATTTGTGCAGAATGGGAGTTTGGTGGCTTACCAGCATGGCTTTTGAAAGAAAAAGGCGTACGATTACGTTCGACAGATCCTATTTTTATGACTAAAGTTCGTAACTATTTTCAAGTATTATTGCCTAAACTAGCACCGCTGCAGATAACACAAGGTGGACCAGTGATCATGATGCAGGTTGAAAATGAATATGGGTCCTATGGCATGGAGAAAGCGTACTTGCGACAAACCAAGCAGATAATGGAAGAACTGGGGATTGAGGTTCCTCTTTTTACATCTGATGGCGCTTGGGAAGAGGTTTTGGATGCGGGGACGTTAATTGAAGAGGATGTTTTTGTGACAGGAAATTTTGGTAGTCATTCGAAAGAAAATGCTGCCGTTTTGAAAAAATTTATGACTCGTCATGGTAAAAAATGGCCGTTGATGTGCATGGAATACTGGGATGGGTGGTTCAATCGTTGGGGCGAACCAGTGATTCAGCGGGAAGGTACCGACTTGGCGAAAGAAGTAAAAGATATGCTGGCAGTGGGTTCTTTAAATCTCTATATGTTTCATGGAGGAACAAATTTCGGCTTTTATAACGGGTGTTCGGCGCGAGGTGCAAAAGATTTACCTCAAGTCACTAGCTATGATTATGATGCTTTATTAACAGAAGCAGGAGAACCAACAGAAAAATATTATGCCGTTCAAAAAGCAATTAAAGAAGTATGTCCAGAAGTTTGGCAAGCACAACCACGCACGAAAAAACTGGGGAATTTAGGAAGCTTTTCAGTAACTGCTAGCGTATCTTTATTCGCAGTAAAAGATCAAATGATGACACCGAAGACCACCGCGTATCCATTAAGTATGGAAGAAGCTGGCTCAGGCTATGGCTACTTGCTTTATTCGTTTGATTTAAAAAATTATCATCATGAAAATAAACTAAAAGTGGTTGAGGCCAGTGATCGTTTACACATTTATGTAGATGGAGATTTAGCTGCTACCCAATATCAAGAGACAGTGGGAGAAGAGCTACTGATTTCAGGGCAAACTGAAAAAGACACACTTGCGTTAGATATCTTAGTGGAAAACTTAGGTCGCGTTAATTATGGCTTTAAATTAAATAATCCGACACAAAGTAAAGGAATTCGAGGTGGAGTGATGCAAGACATTCATTTTCACCAAGTCTATCAACACTATCCCTTAACTTTTTCACAAGAGCAATTAGCCAAGATTGATTACACAGCTGGAAAAAATCCATTGCAGCCTTCATTTTATCAAGTAACATTTGAATTAGAACAGCTAGCAGACACGTATATTGACTGTCGAGGCTACGGCAAAGGATTCGTTGTGGTCAATGGCCATCATCTAGGTCGTTATTGGGAAATAGGACCCATTCATTCGCTGTATTGTCCCAAAGAATTTTTACAGCAAGGACAAAATGAAGTAGTAATTTTTGAAACAGAGGGAATTGAAATTGAGTACTTGAAATTTACGAATCAAGTAATCATAGATTAAAAAAATAGAAGTAGAAGCTGAAATTTATTCGGCTTCTACTTCTATTTTGGTTTTGAAATATTTCCAATGTTTATAACTAATAATATATTCAGCAACACTACCATCTGCGAGATAGGAATGTTTAACTTGTTTAACAGCGGGTTCACGAAAACTTAATTGAAGTAAATTCAATAACTCAGCATCTTCGGGAAAGACAATTTCATTTGTTTCTACAGAAGCCAACGAGAAGAGGTCTACTGAAAAATCTTTACGGACTCGTTCATACACACTTGCATAAGCTGTGAGGTCCTTTGAGAGCGGCTCTTTAACAAGCTTTTTGGGAAGATGTGTGATATGTACGAGAAAGGGTGTATCTTCAGAATAGCGTACACGCTTGATTCTATAATAAGAAGCGTTAGCTGGTAAGCCTAATTCCTTTAAAATTTCGGCTTGATTATCTTCTTCAATTGAAAGGACTTTAACTTTTTCAGAGTCTAAAGAATGCAACTCGATATCAGAAAATTTTACATTTTGAGAAACTTTTGATTTCGAAACAAAGGTCCCTTTTCCTTGGATACGATACAAGTAACCTGCACTGGTCAGCTCATTCAGTGCTTTGACAGCTGTGATAGAACTAACAGCATATTTTCGTTTAATATCGGCTTCAGAATAAAATTTATCACCAGGAATAAAGGTATGATTTTTTATTTCACGTAAAAGGTCTTGTTTAATTTGTTCATATTTAGGTAACATGCGATTGCCTCCATTCTAGTAATCGAATGAATTAAGCATAACATGTTAACTAGCCTTTAGCAAACACTTTGAAAAAGAGGAAAGACAATTTTTATTTAAAGAATTCAAAAAAATAAATTCAATATATTAAGATATTAGGTTTACGGATAACTTAGTATGTGTTATAGTAAGTTCGTAGAGAACATAACATGTTAAGTAGGGTCACCTACATCTAGGGAGGGAAATTCGTGGAAAACATTGTACTAATTAGTCATGGTAGCATGGCTGAAGGCGTCAAAGTTAGCTTAGAAATGATCGTTGGTCGGCAAGAACACGTGCATACAGTCTCATTACGACCAGATAGCGACAATCTTCAATTTGAGAAAGAGCTAAATGAAAAAATGAAAGCCCTTAACGGTACGACACTGATTATTGCTGATTTACTAGGAGGAACGCCATGTAACGTGGCAACTAAGAATTATTTGAACGTTGACGGAGTGGAAATTATTGCAGGGATGACGCTCTCTGTTGTGATTGAAGCAGTGGTTAATCAACAGGCTTCGATTAAAGAATTAGTTTGTTTAGCACAAGAAAATATTGTTGATGTAAAGGCTGGAATGAATCAAGCGGAACAAGAGATTTCAGAAGCCAGCAAAGAAAAAGAGTTAAGTAACTATAGTCAATATGCTGGAAAAGAAAATATTGTAAACACACGGATTGATGAACGGTTAATTCATGGACAAGTAGCGGGAATTTGGTCGACAAGTCTTAGTACACAGCGAATAATTGTAGCCAATGATGAGGCGGCTACAGATCCTTTACAAAAATCATCTTTGAGAATGGCAGCGCCTTCTTCGATGCGTTTATCTGTTCTTGGAGTAGAGGCTGCCGCTAAAAATATTCAATCAGGAAAATATGGTAAACAGCGTTTATTTTTATTATTTAAAAATCCGAAAGATGTGCTCCGCTTTATCGAAGCGCAAGGACCTATCAAAACTGTAAATGTTGGGAATATGAGTTACAAAGAAGGAGCACGCGAAGTAACAAAAAGTATTCAAGTTTTACCAGAAGAAGAACAAATTTTTGAAACAATCGCTTCAAAAGGCGTCACTGTGACAGCCCAATTAGTTCCAAACGATCCAGTCGTTGATTTTATGAAAAAATTACGCGGCTAAAACAGTCAGACTAAGAAAGAATATTTTTAAATTTAGGAGGAAATTTCAATGCATTTAGCAGCGTATCAAATTATTTTAATTACTATTTATGCGTTTATTGCTATTAATGACTCACTTATTTCAAATACGTTGACGCAACCAGCTATTGCTGGAATGATTTCTGGAATGATTATGGGAGATTTAAAAACTGGTTTAATGGTTGGCGGCACTCTTCAATTAATGCGTTTAGGAATTGCTGCTTTTGGTGGAGCATCGGTACCTGATTATTTCACAGGGGCTGTTTTAGGAACCGCTTTCGCTGTAATCTCTGGAAAAGGAGCGGAGTATGGCATTGGTTTAGCTGTTCCTGTTTCTCTGTTGATGTTGCAACTAGATGTAGTCGCCCGTTTTTGTAATGTCTTTTTACTTCATAGTGTCGATAAAGCGATTGATAAGATGCAAGTAAAACGGATTCCACGCTTAGTTTTATCTGGTTCTGTTCTGTGGGGACTGTCTCGTGCTATTCCGATTTTATTAATGTTATTAGCGGGGGATGCTGTAGTAACAACGATTACCGATAACATGCCAGAATGGCTAATGACGGGCTTAAAAACAGCTGGAGGAGTATTACCTGTTGTCGGTGTAGGGATTTTATTACGTTACTTGCCAACGAAGCAATATATCCCCTATTTACTATTAGGCTTTTTCTTAGCGGCTTATTTAAAAGTTCCAATGTTAGGTGTTTCGATAGTTGGGATGGTAGCAGCGATGCTTGTATTTAAACGTGATGGGGCAAAAAGCACGACACAAGCAACAACAGGAAATGGTGATTTTGAAGGAGGATATGACGGCGATGAGTAAGCATAAACTGACAAAAAAAGAATTAAATGCAATTAGCTGGCGTTATATTTTAGGAAGCCAATTAAACTGGAACTATGAACGTATGATGAGTTCAGGATATTTATACGGCATCTTACCTGTTTTAAAAAAATTCTATGGTCATGATGAAGCACAATTTCAAGATATGATGCGCACACACAATCAATTTTTTAACACCAATGCTATTTTTGGGAATTTAATTATGGGGATTGATGTGGCGATTGAAGAGCAAGATGGTTATAAAGCGAAAGAAACAATTATTGCGTTAAAAACAGCTCTGATGGGTTCTTTGGCAGGCGTTGGGGACTCTTTATTCCACGTTATTTGGGGGACGATTTTCGGCTCTGTTGCAGGGACACTGGCTCAAAATGGTTCGGTGGTGGGCTGTGTTATTTGGATTATTGCAAATATTGCACTATTGTTTGGTCGGGCCGCGCTCTTACCACTTGGTTATAAGCAAGGGGTCAAACTAGTGACGACCTTAAAAGACAAGTTATCTGCCTTTACGAATGCAGCAACTGTTCTTGGTGTGACTGTGATTGGTGCCTTAATTCCTTCAGTTATCAAGGCGACAGTTCCTTTTGTTTATAAAAAGAACGGGGTCGAATTAGTTATTCAAGATACGTTAGATGCGATTTTGCCTTCCTTAGTTCCAATCTTACTTGTTCTTTTAACTTATTGGATGTTAGGTCAAAAGAAATTAAATTCCACACGAGTGATTTGGATTATTTTAATTTTATCGATTGTTTTGAGTGCCTTTGGTATTTTGGCGTAAAAAGTATATTAAGTGATTTTCAGAGAGTCGGAGAGTGTAGAAAGTATTTTTCTTCACTCTTTTTCTCTGATTCGGATGTAAGCGTTTTACAATAATTTTTTAGGAGGAGAAAGAATGAAAAACAGGAAAATATGGTTAATGCTGGTCGGACTGTTTACTGCTTTGACGAGTGGATTTATGGGAACCACTCTTACTTTTGCAGAAGAAAACGAAGCGAGCCAAACGATTGAGCAACCCTCTTACATTTCAGATTTCCCCAATCAAGTTGGGCATTGGCAAGATTTGGTGGGAACAGCAGAAAAAAAGAATGATTCTGCTGGTTTATGGATAGCAAACACGAAGCAAGGGACAAACCTCGAATCTGTCTCTATCAATCTTGATGCACGCGAACAATCTTCAGGAGATCTTGAACTAACCTTTTTATATGAAGGGCAAAGTAACTTCGGATTGGTTTTTCGCGGAGATAAACAAAAGACGAGTCAATGGCAATCTTTTGCTTATAATCGTGACGGCCGCTGGCAATTAGGACAACCAGGCGGTAAATGGCTAACTAATATTCCGGGACCAACATTACTAAGTGGCCAACAATATAAACTGCTGGTTCGCTATGATGGGAAAAAAATTCAAACATTCCTGAATGATCAATTATTTTATGAAAATGAAGAGGTTCATTATCCTGATGGTACGTCCATTAATGATGACTGGATGGGTACTGTAGGAATTAGACTATTTGGTAATCTATCAAAGCTGAATATCATTTCTATGAAAAGTGGCCCCGTTGGTAGCGTTCCTGTTATCGATTCATCTGCAGAATACCGAGAATTAAAAGAAAAATGGCGAAATCAGCTTGTTTCAAAAGAATATGATTCAACTAACCAAGCGCTTGTAGACTATGTCCAAAAAATCTCCAATGAAGCAACAGAACTCGATCAAACGATGAATAAAGAGCCGAACCGCAGCTATTTATGGCCACTAGAGCCTGGCAATACGCCATCGGCTGATTTAACGACTCAATTTACCAAATTGCAAAAATTAGCGTTAGCCTATGGAACGAAGGGGAGTACGCTTTACCAAGATGACAAATTGGCAGCAACCATTATTGATGGCTTAGATTTTATGGTAACGCAAAAAGGGTATGATGGGAAAAAGTACCACGGAAATTGGTGGGACTGGCAAATTGGTGTGCCACAGAAGTTTCTTAATATTCTAATGATTTTAGAGGATAAAGTTTCTCCGGAAAAGCAACAAATCTATACAAATGCGCTGAGCAGTTATGTCCCAGATCCGTTTAAACAGTTGTATACAAAACCACAAGGAACGTTTGTGGATTTAGCTTTTATCCCAAATTTTGTGACATCAGGAGCGAACCGCACGGACTTAGCTTTAACTGTTTTGGGGTTAGGAATTTTACAAAAGGATAGCGGGAAAATTAATCAAGCATCCAGTAGTATCGTCGATGTATTTAAATTAGTCACAAAAGGTGATGGTTTTTACCAAGATGGTTCTTTTATCCAGCACAATAACATTCCTTATACAGGTTCGTATGGCAATGTTTTGGTGAAAGGGGTTGGACAAATTTTGGCCATTACAGCAGATTCATCTTTTCAAATGGATGCAACTCTTGTGACAGAATTTGTTGAAAATGTTGATCGTGCCTTTCTTCCTTTGATTTATAAAGGTGAAATGCTACCAACTGTGAATGGCCGTTCCATCTCAAGAGCCCCAGCAGTTGGAAAAACAGGCTATGGCTCAACTACCATGTATAATTTATTAATTGTGGCTAAATTTGCTCCTAATAATTATCAAAAGAAATTTCAAGAAGCCGTTAAATATTGGATGAAGGAGAACCCAGATTATTATTTGACAAATGCTCGTGATTTTAATGATTTACAGATGACTATGCAACTTTTAACTAATCCAGAAATTACGGGAGGGCAACTTCCTTTTACAGGCACGAAACTTTATGCTTCGATGGATCGATTTGTCCAACGCACACCTAGTTATATGTTTGGGCTAGGCTTGTATTCAAAGCGCACTGCATCTTTTGAAGCAGGGAATAAAGAAAATAAACGTGGCTGGCACACTGGTGACGGAATGATGTACGTATATAATGATGACGAGGTTCAATTTAATTCCAGCTATTGGCCAACTGTAGATCCCTATCGACTACCAGGAACAACGGTAGATACCATTTCTTTGGCAGATGAAGTTTCAGCATTTACAACAATCACATCGAAAGAGCAATGGGTTGGTGGAGTAACGTCAGACAATCAGGCAGTAGTAGGGATGGCTCTTAATAAAGACGGGACCAAAAATAATGGGAAACTTTTACCTATGAACCTACAAGCTAAAAAATCTTGGTTTGTATTAAATGGGCAAATTATCGCATTAGGCGCAGGAATTAAAGGGGATACAGAGGCTTCGATTGAGACAGTTGTTGATAATCGTTTGTTAAATGATGCGTATCAGTATCAAGTGCTATCAAATATTGGGGAGATTCATGAGAAAAATGAAACGAGTAAAAAACAATGGTTATTACTAAAGTCGGATCATTCCAATGCTAATATGGGTTATTATTTTCCAGAAGAAACAACGGTAAATGTTAAAAGTGAAACTAGAAAAGGAACCTATAAAGCAATTAATGAAGCATTTCCAAGTGATAAAGAATATGTAGGTGATTATCGAACATTTACGATTCAACATGGTCAACACCCAACGAACGAGCATTATGCTTATGTAGTTTTACCAGGAATCGATGAAACTGATTTAAAAACATATGCTGCCAAAAAAACAGTAGAAGTTCTCTCAAATACAGAAGAAATTCAAGCAGTTAAGCAAGAAGAAGAAGGCTATCTTGGGGTTAACATTTGGTCAGAAACTGGCGGTACAATAGCAGGGATTACCTCAAATAAAGCTATTTCTTTAATCAGAAAGACACAACAACACCAAAAAACGTATACTTTCTCTGATCCCACACAAACAACTAAGACACTGACTTTAAAAATACCAAAAGATTACAGCACAGTAATTAGTCAAAGTGACGGAATCACTTATGATGATGCAACAGAAACCTTTACTATTAATTTTGAAAATGCCGCAGGAAGTAGTAAACAAATTATTGTAGAATAACTAAAAGAAATTAAAGTAGCCTCAAATTCCAGTTTAATCGGAATTTGAGGCTACTTTGTTGAAATTATTTAAGATTCTAACATTTCTGCAGGTAATAAAATCGTTTCACGATGGCCATCATCAAAAGCAAAAATTCGCGACGGATATGCCGTAGAATAACTAAATGGTAAGTCGATTGCCATTTCTACTGAACTATTTTCTTGAGAAAAATGGACAGTCACTTTGCCATTATTGTTCAACAAATCAAAGTGAAGTAAGTCGTTTAAAGGGATAACCCCTTTTAGATTTAAGTCAATAATCAACCAAATACTATCAATTAAGCCACTAGGTAAGCTAGAAACAACACCTAATGAAGCATAGCGGCTACGGTCACTATCAAAACGTTCAAACATATGGATGACCTCCTTTTTGTTTACTTACTTTTAGTATACTGCAAATTTAAAAAAAAGAAATTGTTTCGTTTGAAAATATTGCGTAGATTAGCAAAAATTTAATATTCCTCTGTAGCTTCCTAGCTCTGCAGGTGTCATCATTTATGTGAAGAAATCAAGCCATGCAGTAAAAAGAAAATGGGACGTACGTTGTTTCAACGTACATCCCATTTCTAAAACTTAAGAGAATCAGCTGAACAAAAGTGTACTCTTTATTCGGCTAATTCTGGTTCAGTCGTTTCAGCAGCTGTTCCTTCTTCTTCTTCTTCAGGAGCAGTTTGTGCTTCAACAATAGCAACTAGTTGTTCTTCTGGATCAGTTAAAATTTCATAGTCTTTGTGTTCAGGTAAATCAGCGATTGTAAGAGCATCACCAATTTCTAAGTTTGTAATATCTACTTCAATTGATTCTGGCAATTTATCTGGTGTGGCTGCCACTAAAACAGTGTACAAGTTTTGAGCTAAGGTACCCCCAGCTTTCACACCTGCAGATTCACCAATTAATTGAACTTCTGCTTCGACTTCTGTTGTTTCTTTCATATTTACAGATAAGAATTCAACATGAAGCATTTGACCAGTAAAGGTATCTAATTGTGCTTTCGACATTAATGTGTTGATGTTTTTGCCATCAACTGTCATTTTAATAACGGTGTTAGCACCATGTTCGCGTAAAATTTTTGATAAGTCTTTTTCTTCAAAATAGATTGGTGTACTTTCAATTTGGTAACCGTAAACAATGGCAGGTACTTTCCCTTCGTGACGTAGCTGATTTCTTAGTGAACGTGGACGGATAGCTCTTTCTTTAACTTCTAATTGTACTGACATAACCTAATTCCTCCTTGAAATAATGAGTGATTTGGTTAAACTCAGAAACAAAACATAATGGAAAAAAGAAACTCTTTTTTCAGTTGTTCTTGTCTAGAAAAATGCTAACAATAATCAAAAAATCCCCACAAATATTGCCAGGCAACACTCATGGGAATGGTTCATTGTTATCGTTGTTCTCTCCCAGGTCATTACGCTGTTTTTGAGAAACCTTTATTTACTTTACTTATTAACCGTAACACTTATATTTTTATACGTCAAGGAATTACCTTTTTCTACTTTTCATCTTTAACGGATTCCACTATACTAATACCAGAATGGAGCGGAACAATGCGATTAGATAAATTACTAGAAGAACTTCAGTTTGGATCACGAAAAACGGTGAAACGATTAATCAAAGGCAAGCAGGTCACTGTGGATGGCATCGTGACTTTAAATGAAAGCCAAAACGTCGATGCGCAATTACAAATGATTAAAGTAAAAGGACAATTAATTTCGCATAAGACACATGTGTACTACATGTTGAATAAGCCAAAAGGTGTGGTTAGCGCTGTCTCAGATGCATCTAAAAAAACAGTTATTGATTTGATTGCGCCACAAGACAGACGCCCTGGTCTTTATCCAGTGGGCAGACTCGATGGCGATACGGAAGGGTTACTTCTATTAACAGATAATGGACAATTAGGGTATCAATTAATTCGGCCAAATAAAGAAGTAGCGAAATGTTATGAAGTGAAAGTCAATGGTTTGGTCTCTGCAGAAGATTGTGCTAAATTTAAAGATGGGATTGTTTTGCAAGGAGGCATTCAATGTAAGCCAGCAAAAATAACTGTTCTTGCAGCGACTGAAACGGAGAGTCATGTTTTCCTGACTATTCAAGAAGGAAAATTTCACCAAGTGAAAAAAATGTTTTTATCTGTGGGGAAAAAAGTGACTGCTTTAAAACGTCAAACTATGGGGCCGTTGCGGCTAGATCCGCAATTACCTTTAGGTGCTTATCGTTCATTAACAAGAGAAGAGTTACAATTGCTATTGCCTTATTTTTTTATTGAAAAACAACAAACAAGCAAAGCGTTACCGAGTAATTTGAAAAGAGAAGAGGAACGGAAATGAAAACATTGCTTTTTGATGTTGATGATACATTGTTAGATTTTAAATTGGCTGAAAAGAAGGCGCTCCATGCCTTATTTGAAGAAGAAAATGTACCATTTACATCTGAAGTCGAGTCAACATACCACCGAATTAATCAAGGATTATGGCGTTCATTTGAAGAAGGAAAAATAACAAAAGATGTTCTCCTTGATACACGGTTTGGTTTATTGTTTGACGCGTTTAATCGAGAAGTTGATAGCGTTAGAATGGGAGAAAACTACCGAGAATATTTAAGTCAAGGACATGACTTGCTTGGCAATAGTCAACGTATCTTGGAAAAATTAGCACCCCATTATGATTTATATATTGTGACAAACGGAGTGGCAAAAACACAGTATCGTCGGTTGGAAGATTCGAAATTAATGCCTTATTTTAAAGATATTTTTGTTTCAGAAGAAGTGGGTTATCAAAAACCGATGAAAGAGTATTTTGATTTTGTTTTTGAACGGATTCCTAATTTTAGTAGAGAAAAAACAATGATTATTGGCGATTCTTTGCATTCAGATATTCAAGGAGGCCAACAAGCGAAAATTCAAACTGTTTGGCTCAATCCGACCTCCGCTCCAGCAACACCAACAATTCAACCCAATTATACGATTCAACAGCTAGATGAGTTGTTACCAATTCTTGGGCATTAAAAAACAACATTTCCTGTACAGGAAATGTTGTTTTTTAACTTAAATGTAACCGTAAGCGAACCATATCTTTTAAAGGCAAGCCGTTTTCCATAATGGGCTCATCATAATGATGGATAAAAAAATCTGGTTCAATATGTGTCATTCGAAAACCGACTTTTTGGTAGAGATATAGCTGTTGAAAGCCTGTGCTCCCAGTCCCAATCTCCAAGTAATCATACTTTTCTTTTTTGGCAAAATCAATGGCAAAATGTAATAATTCTTGCCCGATGCCCCGCCCTCGGCTTTCTTCTGAGACAGCGATGTTTACGATTTCCAATGTCCGTGGGTGAGTCGGCAACAGGACTAAAATTCCTTGAAGTTCTTCAGTCTGATAGTCAAAGCAAATACCGCGGGTAATGTAATCTGCCACCATTTTTTTTGAGGGATCTGCCTCATAAAGAAGAGCGTAATGCGCAGTTGTAAGTGCTTCTTTTTTGACTTTTTTAATCATAGGTAGGATTCTCCTTTTATTGATAAGTATACTGTAATTGAAAGAAGTGTGGGCAGATTTTTCATAAGAAGATAAAAATCACATGAAAAGTCTTGGAAAAGGTCTGGCATTCTTCAGAGTTTTCATTATAATAGTAAAAGACAATGAAGTTTTTGAAAAGAAAGAGGTTTATACATGAAAGATAGTCAGCCAATTATCATTGGTGTTACTGGCGGATCAGGAAGCGGAAAAACCAGTGTTAGCCGTGCGATTTTTAATAATTTTCCCGATCATTCAATTATGATGTTAGAACAGGATTCTTATTATAAAGATCAGAGCCATTTGAGTTTTGAAGAACGTTTAAATACCAATTATGATCATCCTTTTGCGTTTGATACAGATTTATTGATTCAACATGTTGAACAACTGTTAAATTATCAAGCCATTGAAAAGCCAGTTTATGACTACGTTGCGCATACAAGAAGTACAGAAACGGTGATCCAAGAACCGAAAGAAGTAATTATTCTTGAAGGGATTTTAATTTTAGAAGATCGCCGCTTAAGGGATTTAATGGATATTAAAGTGTATGTGGATACAGATGATGACATCCGTATTATTCGTCGAATCAAGCGTGATATG
Organism: Enterococcus sp. DIV0236; assembly: GCF_050558525.1. Taxonomy (NCBI): domain Bacteria; kingdom Bacillati; phylum Bacillota; class Bacilli; order Lactobacillales; family Enterococcaceae; genus Enterococcus; species Enterococcus sp. DIV0236. The sequence goes on from NZ_CP187891.1 coordinate 578,891, forward strand.
GAAGAACGTGGCCGTACTTTGGATTCTGTGATTGAACAATATTTGACAGTCGTCAAGCCCATGTATCACCAATTTATTGAACCTACGAAACGTTATGCAGATATCATTGTGCCAGAAGGTGGCGAAAACCACGTCGCTATTGATTTAATTAATACAAAAGTGGATAGTATTTTAACAAAAATGTAATAGTCAGCTTAAATAGCCGTCTCTATATCAGAGTCGACTGTTTAAGCTTTTTTTGACTTTTAAAGGGTGGTTTTATCAAATATTTTAAGGGATAGCTAAAAAGTTGAAAATATTGCAAGAAACAATATGCTATAATTTTTTAAAGGAAAAGGAGGGAAGGGAATCTGAATGATAAAAAGAGGTGAGGTTTTTTATGCGAATCTCTCACCAGTTGTTGGTTCTGAACAAGGTGGGATTCGACCTGTCCTGATTATTCAAAATAACAAAGGTAACTTATTTAGTCCAACGTTGATTGTTGCACCGATTACCCGTAACGTAAGCAAGCGGCTGCAACCAACGCAAGTCCTCATCGAAATTCCCCATAACGAGTGCAGGACGCCATCACTTATTTTGTTAGAACAAATTCGAACATTGGATAAAGAACGAATGCTACACAAGGTTTGTCAACTTTCTCGTGAAGAGATGGAACAGGTCAATCAAGCTTTAAAAGTTAGCGTTGGTATCCGTTAATTTACATATAAAGAAATCGTTTTGGGGAAACGGTTTCTTTTTTTTTGTTGAAATGGTTTCCAAATATTCGTTTTTCTCGTATAGTGAAAGAGGAGGCGATCACATGGATAAAATTCGTTATGGAATTATGAGTACTGCCCAAATTGTCCCAAGATTTGTAGCAGGGCTTCGAGAAAGCGCGCAAGCTGAAGTGCGCGGGATTGCATCAAGGCGTTTAGAGAATGCTCAAAAAATGGCTAAAGAATTAGCGATTCCGGTGGCTTATGGCAGTTATGAAGAGTTATGTAAGGATGAAACAATTGATATTATTTATATTCCCACCTACAATCAAGGACATTACTCAGCAGCTAAGCTTGCGTTATCACAAGGAAAACCCGTCCTACTGGAAAAACCATTTACATTAAATGCTGCTGAAGCAGAAGAACTCTTCGCAATCGCACAGGAGCAAGGGGTTTTTCTAATGGAAGCTCAGAAGTCTGTCTTTTTACCAATTACCCAAAAAGTAAAGGCGACAATTCAAGAAGGGAGATTGGGAGAGATTTTATGGGTTCAGTCAGTTACTGCCTACCCCAATGTGGACCATATTCCCTGGTTTTACTCGAGAGAAGCGGGTGGTGGAGCGCTTCATGGCTCAGGAAGTTATCCATTACAATACTTACAATACGTATTAGGGAAAGAGATTCAAACTGTTACGGGAACCGCAACGTATCAGCAAGGGGCGACGGATAGTCAATGTAATTTAGCTTTGAAATTTGCTGAAGGGACGCTGGGAAATATTTTTATTAATGTTGGTTTAAAGATACCTAGTGAAATGACCATCTGTGGGACGAAAGGGCAAATCGTTATTCCTAATTTCTGGAAAACAGATTGTGCTTATTATACAGATGCTCAAGGCAACACTGTCAAATGGTCTGAACAATTCACTAGTGAATTTACCTATGAAATCAATCATGTGAATCAATGTTTACAAGACAAAAAGTTAACTAGCCCCGTAATGACGAAGGAATTAACGATAGCAACCGTTAAAATTGTTGAAAGTTTTTATCAAGAATGGTTTGATAACGAATAATTACCATCACTTGCTATCCAAACTATTCTGTGTTAAAGTGTGTTTTATGCGACGAGTTGACTCAATCAGATAGCTTCGGCTATTCCGTTTTGACGGCTAGTGATTGTCAAACACAACGACACCCGATAGTACGGCTATCAGTTACCGGATTTGTAACGTGTCGGACAGAATACTTTTGTGGAGAAGGTTTCTGTCTATTTATGTAAATAAATAGTGTGGTATCCCTTAACAGTAGTAACTGTTAAGGGATTTTTTTGTATGAAAAGAGAAGTGTTGCACTTTTATAAGTGCAACTTTTTTGTGTTGTGGAACAGATAAAATAACGCTATAGTTTTAAGTGTAAAGGGAAAAGAAAAGAGGTGACAAGGCATGACCGTGTTGTTGTCCAAAAGAGCGATAAATATTTTATTGATGCTTTTGGATTTGGAAGGGAGTATTACCACGCAAGAATTAGCTGAGAACTTTACTGTCAGCGTTCGAACAATTAAGTATGATTTAGAAGATATTCGTGCTTGGTTTGAACAGCACGATGAGACACTTTATTCAAAACGAAATAAGGGAATCTGGCTAGATTTACCTGACTCTAAACGCTTACTGTTAAAAAATGAAATTATCGATGTCGATCGATTTGAAACCTATCCTGATCAAAAAAGACGAGTCAATGTATTGATTTTTCAGTTATTGTCAGTCAAAGGGTACTTAACGGCACAGCAGCTAGCAGATGAATTATTAGTGAGTCGAAACACAATTGTCAGTGATTTGGAACAGGTCGAACGGTTGCTGCAAGCATATGATTTAACCTTAATTCGCCAAGCACGGCAAGGGTTTACAATTAGTGGTGAAGAAAGCAATGTACGCTTACTGATGGAATTTATCACTCAAAAAGAACTTACAGAATACGATATTTACCAAATTATGAACTATGTGACAAAGACAAAAGGGGCTGAAAAAATCCCTAAAATTAAATTTGGGTCAGGGACATTGTTTCAAGGTTGTTATCGTAGTGCATTGAAAAAAATGCGAAATTTAATTAATCCACTCGATCAAAATCAATTTGATTATGCCGAAATATTATCTATTACGTTGAGAGTGGCAATTGCCGCAGCACGTATGCAGATGGCACATACAATTGGGACTTACCGAGTGTTATCACAAAAAACACGCTTTGAACAACGGAACGAAGTACCACTTTTACTTTTACAAGAGGTGTTTGAACGGTATGACTTGCCTTTATTAGCGGATGAATATTTTTATATTTATAGTGATTTATTCGGAACCCATCAACGGCAAGATATGGTTCAATTAACAAAGCAAGTGATTGAAAGCGTTTCAAAAGAGCTGAATTATCCTTTTGTAAATGATCGCCAATTATTTACGAACTTGTTTGCACACCTGTCCTTACGTTTTACAAAGAAACATTTATTTATTAATGAATACAATCCGTTTTCTGAAGAAATCAAAGGAAAACACCCAGCGTTATTTTTAGCTATTCAAAGTGCCTGTAAACAATTAATTCAACGTTCTGTTTTGTTAGTCAACGATTCTTTCTGCGCATATATTGCGTTGCATTTTTTGGCAGCTCAGGAACGACAACAGCAGGAAGCTAAAGTTGTTAGGATTGTGTATGTTTGCTCGACGGGCTTAGGTGTGACCAGTTTAATTGAACAAAAAATTTTAGAGGAAGTACCAAACGTTGAACTCGCAGGATTTGCTTCTGTTTTAAATGCAACTGAAGTGATTCAAGCAGAAAAGCCCGATTTGGTATTGAGTATTTTCCCAATTGAAGAAATGACATACCCATTTATTAAAGTTAGTCCATTGTTGACGGACACAGACTTAAGTTTGATTCGGGAAGAGGTCGATAAAATTTTATTAGGGAAACGTCAAGGAAAAGGTACCGCTCGCTCCACGAAATCTGATGTAATTGAAAAAAATGAACGGATACAAAGCCAAGATTTATTAGTAAAAGCGTATATTATTTATGAAGAGTTAAAACGAATGTTTCAAACAAAGTTACTGAGCGAATATCAAGAAGCCTTTTTACTTCACGTTTTATTAATGACACATCGGATTACGTTTAATAAACAATACGAAGAGATTCCTTGTAATAGAGAAGTATCTCATGAACGGCAAGAAGAAATTCGGCAAATTGAATGTTTATTTGCTAAAAATGAGTTACCTGTCAATCATGCTGAAATTTCAGCATTACTTAATTATTTAGAACAACCAAAGGAGGAAGAGGATGGAACTAGCAATGGAAGCACAGGAGATCATTCGACAAAGTGCTGAACCAGAAAAGCTACAATCGATTATCAAACAAACCAGTGCGCGATTAGCAGAAGCACAAATTGAACCAACGGAATTACAGTGGACGATTTTGATTAACCATCTCAATGAGATGCTGAATCGTTCAAGAGAAGGAACGACATTAGCTGGTGTTGATCGGACGTTATTTACGGAACTAACACCAGAAACGTTGAAAATTGCACAAGAAACAACAGAAGCAATTGGTCAGTTATCAGAAGATGAGTGGTATGTTTTAGCTGTTCATTTTGAAGTTGCTAAACAAAACAATTAATAGGAGGAAAAGTTATGATTACAGTAGTTATCGCAGATCGTTTAGGAAAAGGACAAAATGTTGCAAAAGGAGTGGAGCAAGCCGGTGGTCGCGCGGTTGTTGTTCCAGGAATGGGCGCTGATATGCGTTTAGGAGATGTGATGCAACAAGAAAAGGCAGATTTAGGCATTTCTTTCTGTGGCAGTGGTGGTGCAGGAGCGTTAACGGCTGCTACTAAATACGGGTATCCCGAAAGACATGGCATGCGATCAATCGAAGAAGGGGTAACAGCAATTAACGATGGGAAAACTGTTCTTGGATTTGGTTTTATGGATCAGGAAGAACTTGGTAAACGAGTAACTGAAGCATTTATTAAGAAACACGGAGCATAGAAAGTAGTAACTTAGAAAGGAGCGGTAATTATGGATGCCACAAAACGGTCAACACAAACCGTGATTGTTTCTGGAAAAGGTAATAAGAAGAATGAAGCTTTTGCAAGTGCGTTGAATGATGTTTCAAAAAAAGTATTAAAAGAAACAACAGAGGTCCTCATCCGGATTGAACCGAAAGAAGTAACTATTCGTCAGGCAAAAGAACAAGTTTATACAGAAAAATTTCTGTTCTTCTTCTTTCCTAGAAAGAGAGTGATTTATCATGTCGAACTAGCTGTAGAAGTGGAAATCCAAGCCATTGCAGTCGAAGAAGTTGATTTTTTAACGGAAACAATTAAAGAACCGAACGCAGTAGTAGTTCCGTTTCTTTCAAAAAGAGGCGTATAAAGGGAGGAAGAAGGAATGGAATTTGTAATCATTTTGCTGAAGTCATTGCTTATTGGTGGTTTACTAGGTTTTGCAGCTGGCGCAGGCGCTGCTCGGATGTTTCATGCACCACAAACGCAAGGGTTAGGGGCATTTAGAACATTAGGGGAAATGAACGCGGCACAAGGAGATCCAGCATCACACTTTTCTTTTGGTTTAGGTTTTTTCTTTAATGCTTGGGCTTCGGCCGTGGGAGCAGGGGCCTTTACACAAGATGTGACCCACCGGATTGTGCCTAACTGGGCTGCAGCAATTTTATTGGTAAAGGATAAAGATGTCACTAAAACGATGCATAATCCCAAAAAAATGGGGATTGTCGGGGCCTTTGTAGGAATGGCGACTGTGGCTTTCTTAAATAGTACAGCTGCAGCAATTCCAGAATCGCTACAAGTAACAGCAGTTGCGGTGTTGGTACCTGCAGCAACGATTTTAATCAATACTGTGATGCCCGTTTTATTCTGGCTAGCGGCTTTAGATGCAGGAAAACGGACGGGTTTCTGGGGAACGTTATTTGGCGGATTATCTCAATTAGTCATGGGCAATGCTGTCCCAGGAGTTGTATTAGGGATCTTAATCGGTAAAGGTGTCGATGATTTAGGGTGGACCCGAATGACACGCAGCATGCTTGGTGCCATTATCTTATTATTTATTTTAAGTGGCTTCTTCCGAGGGTTCGACTTAGAAATGATCGAAAGTTTCCGCTTGTCTATTCCTCAATGGTTAAATAATTTACACAATGTCTTCACCGTTAAATAGAAAAAAGGAGGTCTCATAGATGGAACAGCAAGAAAAAAATGAATGGGCACAACAAGAACAAGAAATTCAAGAAGGTTTAAAAGGCAAAAGTTTTTGGTATGCTGATTGGGGCTTTCCGATTTTAGTCGGGATTATGTCAGCGGCAATTTTTGCAGGAACACATATGTATGTAGTTTATGGTGTGGGCGCCTTTAATGAAGTTTCAATTGTTGCGATGCTAAAAGCTGGTTTAGATGGTGGTTCTTATGGCGCTGCCGCAGCATTTGGTGCAAGTTTCCTGTTTGCACGAATTTTAGAAGGTTCTTTAGTCGGGATTTTAGATTTAGGTGGCTCAATTTTAACGGGGATTGGAATTGGCGTACCTGCAATTTTCCTCAGCATGGGTATTAAAGCACCTGTAGAAAACTTTGGCTTAGCCCTTTTAACGGGTGCGATACTAGGGTTAGCAGTTGGCGGCGTAATTGTGTTGATTCGGAAATTTACTATCAATCAAGGAAATTCCACTTTTGGTGCGGATGTGATGATGGGGGCTGGTAATGCCTCAGGACGTTTCTTAGGCCCGTTAATTATTTTGAGTGCGGCGGGTGCTTCGATTCCTATTGGGATTGGTGCTACATTAGGAGCTTTAGGTTTTTACATTTGGAAAAAACCAATCGCTGGGGGCGCAATTTTAGGCGCAATGATTTTTGGTGCAATATTCCCAGTTTCTTTATAATAAGAAAAAGCCTTTTGTTTTGCACTTTCTCTGTCACAAATAAGAATAAGCGTTTACATTATAATGTTACTATGTTATTATAAATGCGAAATAATTATTATTTTTATTAGTTGAACGGAGGAATTAACAAATGAATGGTTTTGTACAGTGGATGGAAGTTAAGTTAATGCCGATTGCGAATAAATTTGGTTCGCAACGCCATATGACAGCGATTAGAAAAGGATTAATTGCAACGATGCCTTTAACAATTGTGGGCTCATTCTTTACAATTTTTCAAAATATTCCAATTGAGGCATACACAAAATTGATTGAACCTTATCAAGCAATTTTAGATATTCCTTCCCGCTATACGATGGGGTTACTTGCACTTTATGCAACATTTGGGATTGCTTCATCATTGGCCAAAAGTTATAAGCTTGACTCTTTGACGTGCGGAATTTTAGCATTAATGGCCTTTTTAGTAACAGCGGCACCACCAACACGTGTCTTTGAAGATGTTGACAACGTCATTACAGCAGGGCGCTATATTAATTTAGCAAATTTAGGTTCAGCTTCTTTATTTGGTGCGATTGTAACAGCGCTGTTATCTGTTGAAATTTATCGCTTCTTTATTGAAAAAGATATTATGATTAAGATGCCAGATGGCGTACCGCCTGAAGTGTCAAATTCATTTATTGCATTAATTCCAGGAGCAGTTATTCTTTTATTATTCTGGGTTATTCGCCACGTAATTGGTTTTGATTTGAATGGTTTCTTGAGTACGTTATTAATGCCACTTAAAGGTATCCTTGCTGGTAACAGTTTATTTGGCGGCTTACTAACAGTCTTCTTAATCTGTTTCTTCTGGGTTTTAGGGATTCATGGTCCAGCGATTATGGGCCCAGTTATTCGTCCTTTCTGGGATATGTCGATTGCAGAAAACCTTGAAGCTTTTACCAATGGTGCAAACGTTCATCAGTTACCTAATATTTTTACAGAACAGTTTTTACAATGGTTTATCTGGATTGGTGGCGCTGGAACTACGCTTTCTTTAGTTGTTTTAATGATGTTTTCTAAATCAACGTATCTGAAAAGTCTTGGCCGTTTATCGTTCTTACCAGGCTTGTTTAATATTAATGAACCAGTTATTTTCGGAACGCCGATCGTAATGAATCCTATTTTAGGTATTCCGTTTATCGTGGCACCGTTAATTACCACAACGTTATCTTATTTCTTAACAGTCGCTAATATAATTCCGATGATGGCTGCACGCTTAGCGTTTGCAATTCCAGCACCAATTGCTGCTTGGATGAGTACCAATTGGAGTTTCTCGGCCGCAGTATTAGTGATTGTTAACTTCTTAATTACAATGGCTATCTACTATCCATTTTTCAAAGTTTATGAAAAACAACAATTGGATAAAGAAGCAGAAGAATTAGCAGCTGAACAAGCAGCAAAAAATTAAAAAATGTTAGGGCGGGTGTTCTGATATGAATATCCTGCCCCTTCTAAGTCAGAGAAGAAAGTCAGGAGCGTATAAGATGATTATTTGGTTCATTTTCTTTTTTATCGTTAGTCAAATTATTATAGAAAAAGGGCAGTTGCCTACTGTTGTTTATCAATTTGGTTTGGTAAAGACGTTGGTTTTTACGGCAGTTTGTATTACTCTTTCCATGATAATTGGCGGATTTCTAAATCAACCAGTATTGCTCGTTGGCTCTACAACAATCCTGTGTAGCTCGGTGATTGCTTGGAAATTTCGAAATAAATTTGAAAATAGCGGAGTGTGAGAACGAAGATGAAAAGAGCATTAGGTGTATCAGTTTATCCAGATCATAGTGATATCAATCAAGATAAAGCGTATTTAAAAAAAGCCAGCGAATGTGGGTTTACTCGAATTTTTATGAGTATGTTAGAAGTGACCGATGGCAAAGAAGCGGTTCAGAAAAAATTTAAAGAATTAATTAGTTATGCGAAAAATTTAGGATTTGAAACAATTTTAGATGTCGTTCCAAGTATCTTTGATGAATTGGAAATTTCATATGATGATTTGACTTTTTTCAGCGAATTAGGAGCTGATGGGATTCGATTGGATACAGGGTTTGATGGAAATAAAGAAGCCATGTTGACGTTTAATCGATTCGGCGTGGCTATTGAGTTGAATATGAGTAATGATGTCGCTTATCTTGATAACATTTTGACGTATGAAGCGAATCGACCTTTCTTATATGGTTGTCATAACTTTTATCCACAAGCGGGAACTGCATTGCCGTATGATTTCTTTGAAAAATGTAGCATCCGTTTTAAAAAGGAAGGTATTCGGACAGCTGCTTTTATTTCATCACAGGTAGGTGAAATTGGTCCTTGGGATGTGAATGATGGGCTACCTACTTTAGAAATGCATAGACAGTTGCCAGTCACTGTTCAAGCTAAACATTTATTTGCAACAAATTTAATTGATGATGTTGTTATTGGAAATGCTTATGCTTCCAACGAAGAATTAGAAGCATTGGGTCAGTTGAATCGTTATCAAACAGAATTGACCATTGTTTTTGAAGAAGCGACTTCTGAAATTGAAAAAGAAATCGTAACAAAAAATCAACATTTTCGCCGTGGAGATATCACTCAGCAGATGATTCGTTCCACAGAAGTGCGTAAAAAATATAAAAATGAAGTTAATCCCCCACATGATAATCAAGCAATGCTACAACCTGGAGATGTTGTTGTGGGAAATGATGCATTTGGAAAATACAAAAATGAATTACAAGTCGTTTTAGAACCACATCAAGACTCACGCAAAAACCGAGTAGGGCGTATTATAGAAGAAGAACTTGTATTATTAGAATTCATTAAGCCTTGGACAAAATTTAGATTTATAGAAAAGTAGGGAAGAATATGGACTACGATTTACTTATAAAAAATGGACAGACAGTAGATGGTATGCCTGTTGAAATTGCAATTAAAGAGAAAAAAATAGCTGCTGTTGCAGCAACTATTTCAGGTTCTGCAAAAGAAACTATCCACTTAGAACCAGGTACTTATGTATCCGCAGGCTGGATAGATGATCACGTTCATTGTTTTGAAAAAATGGCTCTTTATTATGATTATCCAGATGAAATTGGGGTCAAAAAGGGTGTTACGACAGTGATTGATGCTGGGACAACAGGTGCTGAAAACATTCATGAATTTTATGACTTAGCGCAGCAAGCAAAAACAAATGTTTTTGGATTAGTCAATATTTCTAAATGGGGCATCGTTGCTCAGGACGAACTCGCAGATTTAAGTAAAGTACAAGCGAGTTTAGTCAAAAAAGCGATTCAAGAATTACCAGATTTTGTTGTAGGGATTAAAGCCCGTATGAGTAGGACCGTTATTGGCGATAACGGCATTACGCCTTTAGAATTGGCCAAACAGATTCAGCAAGAGAACCAAGAAATTCCCTTAATGGTTCACATTGGATCAGCACCGCCTCATTTAGATGAAATTTTAGCCTTGATGGAAAAAGGGGATGTCCTAACCCATTGTTTTAATGGGAAAGAAAATGGCATCTTAGACCAAGCAACGGATAAAATAAAAGATTTCGCTTGGCAAGCGTACAACAAAGGAGTCGTATTTGATATCGGGCATGGTACGGATAGTTTCAATTTTCACGTAGCTGAAACAGCGTTGCGCGAGGGAATGAAAGCTGCATCAATTAGCACAGATATCTACATCCGTAACCGAGAAAATGGTCCTGTTTATGATTTAGCCACAACGATGGAAAAACTCCGTGTGGTCGGCTATGATTGGCCAGAAATTATTGAAAAGGTAACCAAGGCTCCTGCTGAGAATTTCCATTTAGCTCAAAAAGGCACTTTGGAAATAGGTAAAGATGCTGATTTAACGATTTTCACGATTCAAGCAGAAGAAAAAACATTGACTGATTCTAATGGATTGACACGAGTAGCCAAAGAGCAAATTCGCCCAATCAAAACAATTATTGGAGGACAAATCTATGACAATTAGTTACGAAAAATTCCACTTAAAAGAAGTCATTAATGCTTCTGGCAAAATGACCATTCTAGGTGTCTCCAAAGTTTCGGAGGCAGTCCTCGCGGCTCAACGATTCGGCGGCGAACATTTCTTTGAAATGAGTGAACTTAGTGTGCAAACAGGGGCCTTTTTAGCCAACTTGTTGAAGGTAGAAGATGCCCAAATCGTTTCCTCGGCTTCGGCGGGGATTGCCCAATCGGTGGCTGCCCTGATTGGAAAAGGCAGCTTGTACCACGCATATCATCCCTATACAGAAAAGATCGAACAACGGGAGATTGTTTTACCTAAAGGGCACAACGTGGACTACGGCACGCCTGTAGAAGTTATGGTAGCGCAAGGCGGCGGCCAAGTGGTGGAAGCTGGCTACGCCAACATGTGCAGTCCAGAACACGTGGAAATGATGATTTCTGAAAAAACAGCGGCCATTCTATACATCAAAAGCCACCATACCGTGCAAAAAAGTATGCTGACGGTGGCCGAAGCGGCCAAAGTGGCGCAACGCCACAAGGTGCCGCTAATTGTTGACGCGGCAGCAGAAGAAGATCTTTTCAAATACACCGAAGCAGGCGCTGATTTGGTGATTTACAGCGGCGCCAAAGCCATTGAAGGGCCAAGTGCTGGTTTAGTGGTCGGGAAAAAAGAATACATTGACTGGGTGCGCCTACAAGGCAAAGGCATTGGTCGAGCAATGAAAATTGGCAAAGACAATATCTTGGGCTTTACGCAAGCAGTGGAAGAATACTTGGCACATGGCAGTGAATCAGGGGCTTCGATGCAAGAGCGCTTAAAACCGTTTGTTGAAGCCATCAACAACCTGTCAGGTTTAACCGCCAAAATTGTCCAAGATGGCGCTGGACGAGACATTTATCGCGCCAGTGTCAAAGTGGACGGCAGAAAAACCGCCAAGGAAGTCATCCAAGCGTTAAAAGCAGAAAGTCCAGCTATTTATACGCGAGAATATCAAGCCAACAATGGCATCATTGAATTTGACATTCGTTCTGTCAATCAAGAAGAAATGAACAAAATCGTGCAACGATTACAAGAAATTATGGACACAAAGGAGAAATAAGCCATGTCATTAAAACCTAATTATTTAGAAGAACGCATTTGTTTAAACGTCTTAGCCAATTCAGTAGAAAATGCCCAAGCCTGTTATGAAGCAGCAGAAGGGCATGTTGTGTTAGGCGTCCTTTCAAAAAACTATGAAACCGATGAAGCAGCCATTGACGATATGAAAAAATACCAAGCAGCAACCAACAACGCTTTATCTGTCGGTTTAGGAGCTGGTGATCCAAATCAAAGTCAAATGGTGGCTCGCTTATCAGAAGTTTTACAACCGCAACACGTGAACCAAGTCTTCACAGGTGTCGGCGCTTCGCGGGCCTTACTTCGTCAAGACGAAACAGTGATTAATGGCTTGGTTTCACCCACAGGCAAAGTTGGCTATGTCAACATTGCGACAGGTCCGTTAAGCTCTGGTGCGCCAGCGGCGGAAGTGCCTATCGAAACCGCCATCAAATTGTTGAAAGACATGGGGGGCAGTTCCATTAAATATTTCCCGATGAAAGGCTTGGCTCACAAAGAAGAATACCAAGCAGTAGCAGCAGCTTGTGCCAAGTATGACTTTTATTTAGAGCCAACAGGGGGCATTGATTTAGAAAACTTTGAAGAAATTGTTCAAATTGCGGTGGATGCCGGCGTTAAAAAAATCATTCCTCATGTCTACAGCTCAATTATCGATCAAGAAACAGGGGACACTAGAACAGAAGACGTGAAAACGTTACTAACCATGATGAAAAAGACATTGAATAAGTAGGTGGCAAAGATGAAAATTGCTGCGTTTGGTGAAGTCATGCTTCGTTTCACTCCGCCAGAGTATCTAATGTTAGAACAAACAGAGCAGTTAAGAATGAACTTTGTAGGGACTGGCGTAAATCTCTTAGCAAATTTGGCTCATTTTCAACTAGAAACAGCATTGATTACGAAATTACCTGCCAATCGTCTTGGTGAAGCTGGCAAAGCAGCGCTAAGGAAGTTAGGAATTTCAGATCAATGGGTAGGAGAAAAGGGCGATCATATTGGTAGTTTTTTTGCAGAAATGGGTTATGGAATCCGACCCACACAAGTAACTTATCAAAATCGCCATCAGAGTGCTTTTGGCATCAGCGAGGCGAAGGACTACGATTTTGAGGTCTTTTTAGCGGAAGTAGATATGGTGCATATTTGTGGTATTTCGTTAAGTTTAACTGAAAAAACTCGTGATGCTGCTTTGATACTTGCTCAAAAGGCGCATGCCTGTCAAAAGAAAGTTTGTTTTGATTTTAATTATCGACCTAGTTTAAATACAGCAAATAGCGCACTCTTTATGCGTCAACAGTACGAACGCATTTTACCTTATTGTGATATTGTTTTTGGCAGTCGACGTGATTTGGTCGAGCTATTGGGTTTCATTCCGCGAGAAGATTTAGAAGGTGAGGCACAAGAAACTGAACTGATTCAGCGTTTCATGTCTCAATACAATTTGGAATGGTTTGCTGGGACAACGAGAAGTCATTCCCAAAATCAAAACTACTTAAGTGGGTATTTATATACCCAAAATGAGTACCAACAGAGTGAAAAAAGACCGCTTCTTAATCTTGATCGAATTGGTGCTGGTGATGCTTATGCGGCGGGGATTTTATATGGCTATAGCCAAAATTGGTCGTTAGAAAAGGCAGTTACCTTTGCCACAGTCAATGGGGTCCTTGCACATACGATTCAAGGAGATATTCCTTTGACAACGGTCAAACAAGTGAATCACGTTCTTGAGCATCCGAATCTTGATTTAATTCGTTAAAGAAGAAAACCAGAAGAAAAGTCGTGTGTGGCTTTTCTTCTGGTCTTTTTTTCATTATAATTAAAAGAAACAGATTGCAAAGGAGGCAGCAGGATGAGTGTTGCACATCTTTTAACAGTTTTAGAAAATGATGAATTTATTGAACGGATTCAAAAACGACCAGAAGCGTTCATTGGAACGACTGGCTTAGTCGGCTTAGAGAATTTACTTGTTCAGACAATTAACGGTTTATTAGAGTTTTTCATTGAAAAGAATCAAGGGAAAATTGCTATACAGTTATCGCGTCAACAAATCTCTTTTCAGGTATCTTCCACACGACCGCTTGTTTTTGAACAAAAGCAAGTCGATTTAGAACCACCTTTTCTGTATTTATCTGTTTTACAAGCCTTCTCAAAACAAGTAGGAATCAGTATCGATCAAGAAAAACAGCGAACTATTTTTATTTACCATCAAGGGCAATTGAAAAAACGATTATTATTACCTATTGAAGAAACCCAGGAACGAATTGAAGTCTTATTTTGGCCAGATACGCAAATTTTTGGTACAGAATCACTTTCTTATATGCGTGTTTTACAACAATGTCAACAGATTGCCATGTTGAATCCAGGCTTAAAGATTCTCTTAACACAAGAAGAGGAACAAAAAAATCTTTGTTATTACCCTAAAGGTTTAAGTAATTATTTATTTGAAAAAGATAACCCATTAACTAGAAAAGCTGCACCGATTATTCAAGCCAAGCAAACAGAATTGGCCCTTGTTCAATTTATTTTGAGTAAAAATCATGCGCCGCAAGTGCAAAAAACATTTGTTAATGGGCATTATCCCAGTCTTGGCGGAACCCACTATGAGGGCTTTCTTGATGGCGTAGTGGCCGCCTTTAATCAATTTTTAGAGGAGCAACATTACTCATTATCTGTGACAGCAGATAGTTTTTTAGCAGAATTTGATTTTGTTTTAGCCATTACGATACCAAAGCCCCGCTACACTGATGCAACGAAAACCATTTTAAGAAATACAGAGTTATATGAAGCGGTTAAAGAAGTCGTTTTTGACGAATTACAACACTACTTTCAACGTCATCCCAAATGGTTAGAGCAAGGAAGAAGCGAGGGAAATGAATGAAAATTTTTGTCGATGGCGATGGTTCACCTGTGAAAGAGACGGTTATTGAAGTCGCTGTAGAGAAAGCTTTGGATGTGGTGATTGTTACTAGTGTAGATCATTATTCCTTAAAAGATTATCCAGAAAATGTCTCTTTTGTGTATGTTGATAAAGGAGCGGATGCTGCTGATTTTAAAATTGTGCAGTTAATAAAAAAAGGGGATCTTTTAATTACACAAGATTATGGCTTAGCTTCCTTGGTTTTGCCAAAAGGAGTGTCGGTTTTACATCAACTGGGTTATCAATATACGAAAGAAAATATTGATGGCTTGTTAGAACAACGCTATTTTAGTGGCCAAATTCGGCGAAAAGGTGGCCGAACGAAAGGACCTAAACCTTTTACAGACAAAGATAGAACAACGTTTAAACAAGCCCTTATTGAGCTGGTGGAACGGAGTCTTTAGTAAGGAAAAGGCAAGCAAAGAATTTTTCCTTCACTAAATTTGCTTCTATTATGAAACTGGGTTTTATGCTAAAATAAGTAAGGATAATTTGAAAAATAATTTTTTCTAAAAGACAGGAAAGAAACTAGGAGGACAAGCATTTGAAGATTATTTTGTTGTATGGCGGCAGAAGTGAAGAGCACGATGTGTCTGTTTTGTCTGCATATTCCGTTTTAAATGCAATCTATTATAAATATTATCAAGTACAGTTAGTCTTTATTAGTAAAGATGGTCAATGGGTAAAAGGCCCTCTCTTATCTGAACGACCACAAAATAAAGAAGTTTTACATTTAACTTGGGCACAAACACCTGAAGAAACAGGCGAATTTTCAGGAAAACGAATCAGTCCTTCGGAAATTTATGAAGAAGAAGCGATTGTTTTCCCTGTTTTACATGGGCCAAATGGTGAAGATGGAACAATTCAAGGATTCATGGAAACCATTAATATGCCTTATGTAGGCGCAGGTGTCTTAGCTAGTGCTAACGCAATGGACAAAATCATGACGAAATATCTTTTACAAACTGTTGGCATTCCACAAGTACCATTCGTGCCAGTTTTAAGAAGTGACTGGAAAGGAAATCCAAAAGAAGTCTTTGAAAAATGTGAAGGTTCTTTAATTTATCCGGTCTTTGTTAAACCTGCCAATATGGGTTCTAGTGTCGGAATTAGCAAAGCGGAAAATCGTGAAGAATTGCAAGAAGCATTGGAAGAAGCTTTCCGTTATGATGCCCGAGCAATTGTTGAACAAGGGATTGAAGCACGTGAAATTGAAGTAGCCATTTTAGGAAATGAAGATGTCCGTACGACTTTACCTGGTGAAGTGGTGAAAGATGTCGCTTTCTATGATTATGATGCAAAATACATCAATAACACGATTGAAATGCAAATCCCAGCGCATGTTCCAGAAGAAGTAGCTCATCAAGCGCAAGAATACGCTAAAAAAGCGTATATTATGTTAGATGGAAGTGGCTTAAGTCGCTGTGATTTCTTCTTAACAAGCAAAAACGAATTATTCCTGAATGAATTGAACACCATGCCTGGTTTTACTGACTTTAGTATGTATCCTTTACTATGGGAAAATATGGGCTTGAAATACAGTGATTTAATTGAGGAACTGATTCAGTTAGCTTTGAATCGTTTTAAACAACGCCAAGAATTTTATAATAACTAAGAAGAAAAAATCACACAAGACTGGGACATGACAAGACTTTGGCATGTCCCAGTCCCTGTGTCAGAGGAGCAAAACATAATGAAATTAACCTTCTGGGAAGTAGCACAAGCGGTTGAAGCCAGTAATGATTGGCAACAATGGCCTGATTTTCCTTTAACAGGCATTGAATTTGATAGTCGTAAAATTGTGAAAGGAAATCTCTTTGTTCCTTTACAAGGTGAAAATGATGGTCATCGTTTTATTGAGAGTGCCATGGCTAATGGCTGTCAGGCCGCTTTTTGGGGACAGGATTTAGTCGATGCGCCGCAACAATTGCCTGTTTTGCATGTTACTGATCCACTGGTTGCTATGCAAAAATTAGCTACCTATTATTTAAATAAAATGCAACCGAATGTCATCGCTGTGACTGGCAGTAATGGAAAAACCACCACTAAAGATTTAATTGCTGCTGTGTTATCTGAAAAGTTTGTGACTTACAAAACGCAAGGCAATTACAATAATCAAATTGGCTTACCCTATACTATTTTACACATGCCTGATGAAACAGAAAAACTGATTTTAGAAATGGGCATGGATCATGCTCAGGAAATTTCTTTCCTTTCCAATCTGGCTCAGCCAGAAGTTGCTGCCATCACAATGATTGGCGAAGCCCATGTGGAAAATTTAGGCTCACGAGCAGGCATTGCACAAGCAAAAATGGAAATCGTAGATGGTTTAGCCAAAGACGGTAGTTTATTTGTGCCAAGCGATGAACCTTTGCTAGAACCATTGGTGGAAAAAGTCACGCAACAAGTGATTACTTTTGGTTTTAGCCAGGAAAGTCAACTTCAAGGAATCGTCACAAATGAAGCCAAAGAGCAAACCTCATTCAAAATCAGTGATACACAAATGACGTTTACGATTCCAGTGCCAGGAACCTATAATGTCACCAATGCATTAATCGCAATTGGTATTGGTCGGTATTTCCAATTAACGGATAGTGAGATTCAAAAAGGATTGGCTACAGCGGAACTAACAAAGAATCGGACAGAATGGCTGAAAGCAGCGAATGGTGCCGAAATTTTAAGTGATGTGTACAATGCCAATCCGACAGCTATGGGTCTTGTTCTGGACAGTTTTAGCAAAATGTCCAAAGTAGGAAAACGAATTGCTGTTTTAGGAGACATGCTGGAATTAGGTCCTGATTCTGCTGCCATGCATCAAGCAATGGCGCAGCATTTAGCCCCAGATGCGATTGAAGAAGTCTTTTTATATGGTTCTGAAATGGCTTATTTAGCTGATAAATTGCAAGAAACCTATGCACCAGCTAACATTCATTCTTTTAAAAAAGAAGAAAAAAATGAGTTGATTGAAGCTGTCAAAAAAGTCTTACAGCCAGAAGACATGGTGGTTTTAAAGGGAAGTAACGGGATGGGACTTCGTGAAGTCATCGATGCACTTTTGGAAAAGTAAATAAGTTTCATAAAACTTGCTGAAAATGGGATTCTATGATAGAATGACCTATTGCCGGAAGATGACGAGAAAAATTGAATCGTAGTAAATAAAATAGATCTATTTCTATGTTTAATAATAAATGTGAAGCTGAACGACCACGTTTGGCTTTTCTAATGCCATAAGGTGAATTTTTCGGTGAAATCAGGAAAGAAGAAATAGTTGGCACACTATAATGGATTTCTTTTTAACAACTGAAAGTGAAGACACCTGAAACTAGGAAGAAATCGTTCTTTCCGAAACAAAATCTAGGAGGATATCATTTGAAATTTAAAGAACTTGGTTTAGCGCCAGAATTATTATCAGCGGTAGAACGCGCAGGCTTTGAGGAAGCAACCCCTATTCAATCAGAAACAATTCCGTTAGCGTTAGCAGGAAAAGACGTAATCGGACAAGCACAAACAGGAACAGGGAAAACCGCTGCTTTTGGCTTACCAATGCTTAACAAAATTGACGCAGACAATCGCGTTATTCAAGGATTAGTCATTGCACCAACCCGTGAGTTGGCTATCCAAACACAAGAAGAGTTATTCCGTTTAGGCCGCGATAAAAAGATTCGCGTCCAAGCCGTTTACGGTGGGGCTGATATCGGTCGCCAAATCCGTGGACTAAAAGATCGTCCACATATCGTTGTAGGTACACCAGGACGTTTACTAGACCATATTAATCGTCGTACCTTGAAATTAGAAACTGTTGAAACATTAGTTTTAGACGAAGCAGATGAAATGTTAAACATGGGCTTCTTGGAAGACATTGAAAAAATCATCT
Source organism: Enterococcus sp. DIV0236 (assembly GCF_050558525.1). NCBI lineage: Bacteria > Bacillati > Bacillota > Bacilli > Lactobacillales > Enterococcaceae > Enterococcus > Enterococcus sp. DIV0236. The sequence goes on from NZ_CP187891.1 coordinate 597,384, forward strand.
CACAAGTGCCAGAACAACGTCAAACACTTCTATTTTCAGCAACTATGCCGCCAGCAATCAAGAATATTGGCGTGAAATTCATGAAACAACCAGAACATGTGAAGATTAAAGCCAAAGAAATGACGGCTGATTTAATTGATCAATATTATGTACGTTCAAAAGACTTTGAAAAATTTGACATTATGACACGTTTACTAGACGTGCAAACCCCAGAATTGACCATTGTCTTTGGTCGGACAAAACGCCGTGTTGATGAACTTGCCCGCGGGTTAGAAGCGCGTGGTTACAAAGCAGAAGGCATCCATGGCGACCTATCACAACAAAAACGGATGAGCGTTTTACGTTCATTCAAAAATGGTAACTTAGATATCTTAGTGGCAACAGATGTAGCAGCACGTGGGTTAGATATTTCAGGTGTCACCCATGTCTATAACTACGATATTCCACAAGATCCAGAAAGTTATGTTCACCGTATTGGTCGGACAGGTCGTGCTGGTAAAGGCGGTATGTCTGTGACGTTTGTAACACCAAACGAAATGGGTTACTTACATGTCATCGAAAACCTAACGAAAAAACGGATGACACCATTACGTCCACCAACCGAAAAAGAAGCATTTAAAGGACAATTAAGTGCAGCTGTTGAAACCATCGAAAGTGATCTAGAAGAAAATGGTTTAGACAAATATCTAGAATCTGCTGAAGCGTTATTAGAAAAATATTCAGCGACAGACTTAGCTGCGTTATTATTAAAAACAGTAGCGAAAGATCCAGCAGATGCGGTTCCTGTAAAAATTACCCCAGAACGACCATTGCCTTCAAATAAAAAAGGCTTTAACAAAAATGGCCGTGGTGGTGGCGGTGGGAACAACCGTAATCGCAACCGTGGTGGCAATGGTAAAGGTGGCAGCTATCGTGGCAACAAAAACCATAAAGATGGCGACCGTAATTACAAAAATAGCGACCGCAAAAATAAAGATCAACGTGGCGGCAAACGTCATAACGATAAAAAACGTGGTTTCGTCATTCGCGAAAACGCCAAATAATCAAAAGAGCGAGTGTTCCGTCTATGAACGGAACACTCGCTCTTTTTTGGTAGATAATCGTTAAATAGAAAAACTTAAAAAAAGTAAAAAAGGCATCAAAATGATATAGAAAAAGAAAAACGCCAAAATTATCCAAGTTTTCAACGGGGAAGTTACATTGAAGAGTTTCATTTTTTGTTGTAGCAAATGAATGGTTATAATCCAAACCAGTTGCAAGAGAAAAAATAGGCTGGGATTTTTAAATAAGATTGGAAATATGTAGAGCAACAAAGTAAAAATAAATAGGGCGCAACGAAGTAACTTTTTTTGCCGAGAAGTTAAAGTCATACGTTTTTCTCCTTTTTCTTTTTATTCTCCCATAAGTAGCCAAAATTTTCTATAAAATATCAGAACATCCACTTAGTTTTCTGATTTTTTTCCGATGCTTCTTAGTTGTTATCTTACTTTTATAAAAATTCAGAAAAATTTTATAAAAATGTAAATAGGAAGAAAACGTATGGTACTTCAATTTGTGTGAGATCTTGTAAAACATTCTTTATTTTTTTAGCGAATCAGTGGAAAAATTTTGAAATTTTGTTAAAATGAAAGGTAATTCGGAGTAACTATATTAAATAGGAAGTAAGGCGGAAAATGATAAAGGGAATTGGTATTGACGCAGTAGAATTAAGTCGGATAAAACCGATTGTTGAAAAACAAGGATCATTTATTCAACGGGTTTTAACACCTAACGAATTGACCCTTTTTGAAAAGTTATCTACAAAACGTCAAATAGAATTTTTAGCTGGTCGTTTTGCTTGTAAAGAAGCGTTCTCTAAAGCATGGGGCACAGGGATTGGTAAAGTTGGTTTACAAGATATTGAGGTGCTGACTGAAAAAACAGGTGCACCATACGTAGCAAACTCGCCCCATAATGGTAAAGTGTTCGTCTCGATTACGCACACAGATACTATGGCGATTGCACAAATTGTTTTAGAAAGCGAATAATAGAAGCAACGAAGAAAGAAGGATGTACAATGGTCGTTGGATGGCATCGTCCTACACGGTTACATATCGATACGCAAGCAATTACTGAAAATGTCCAAAAGGAATGTCAACGTTTGCCAGAAGGAACCGCTTTATTTGCAGTTGTAAAAGCGAACGGCTATGGGCATGGCGCCGTAGAATCCGCCAAAGCGGCGAAAAAAGGTGGCGCGACAGGTTTTTGTGTCGCGTTATTGGATGAAGCAATTGAATTGAGAGAAGCAGGTGTTCAGGACCCCATTTTAATTTTGAGTGTGGTAGACTTAGCTTATGTGCCTTTGTTGATTCAATATGATTTGTCTGTAACGGTAGCTACACAAGAATGGTTAGAAGCTGCTCTTCAACAACTAACGCCTGAGAGTAACACGCCATTACGTGTTCACTTAAAAGTCGATACTGGCATGGGACGGATTGGTTTTTTAACCCCGGAAGAGACCAAGCAAGCAGTGCGGTTTGTTCAATCCCACAAAGAATTTTTATGGGAAGGGATTTTTACTCATTTTTCAACAGCTGATGAAATCGATACAAGCTATTTTGAAAAACAAGCAGGGCGTTTTAAGGCTGTTCTAGCAGTTTTAGAAGAGTTACCTCGGTATGTCCATGTTAGCAATAGTGCGACAGCGTTATGGCATCCTGATGTGCCAGGAAACATGATTCGCTATGGGGTAGCCATGTATGGATTGAACCCTTCAGGTAATAAGCTGGCCCCAAGCTATGCGTTAAAGCCGGCCTTACGGTTGACCAGTGAACTTATCCATGTAAAACGCTTAGCGGCTGGTGAAGGGATTGGCTATGGCGAAACCTACGTAACTGAAGCTGAAGAATGGATTGGGACAGTGCCAATCGGCTATGCAGATGGCTGGTTGCGTCATCTCCAAGGATTTACAGTGCTCGTGAATGGTAAGCGTTGCGAAATCGTCGGACGAGTGTGTATGGATCAATGTATGATTCGTTTAGCAGAAGAAGTTCCTGTCGGCTCAGTCGTTACATTAGTTGGAAAAGATGGCAATGAAGAAAATACGTTACAAATGGTAGCCGAAAAATTAGAAACCATTCATTATGAAGTTGCATGTACTTTCTCACAAAGAATCCCCAGAGAATATAACTAGATAGGAGGTTCCACTATGGTCAAACGCGGAGATATTTATTTTGCAGACCTTTCCCCAGTAGTGGGCTCGGAACAAGGTGGCGTCAGACCTGTCCTTGTTGTCCAAAATAACTTAGGTAATCATTTTAGCCCAACGATTATCGTTGCGGCGATTACAGCCAAAATGGCAAAGCCAAAATTGCCAACACATATCGGGATTAATTCTGATGAAACAGGCATTGAAAAAGATTCAGTGATTCTTTTAGAGCAGATTCGAACAATCGATAAGGGTCGCTTGAAAGAAAAAGTTTGTCATTTGAGACTTGATATTATGGAAGAAGTTGATCGTGCCTTAGGCATCAGTGTTGGACTTAGTAGCGATTCAGCCCCAGCAAAAGCAAATTCAGCTACATAAAGAACGATAGCTACTATGAAATCAACAAAGACTAATTGGATTTTTTTAAAAGCGACTGATCTAGTTCGGTTCGCTAAACATAGTTTGAGTAAAAGCGAGAGAGATGGCCAAGTGGCATCTCTCTTTTTTTGTTTTATATTTTAAAAATTAAAATATAAATATAAAATATAAAATTTTATCATTGTATTTTAAATAAAGTTGTTGGCAAGGCTCAAACGGAATGTTACAATCAATACTATATAGAGTTTTTAAAGAGCGTAACAGGTGATTTTACAAGTTTTGATTGTCGAGCGATGACATAAAGGAGATTATATTTGTATGATGATTGTTGTACTTTTAATGAGTAGTTGCTTATTTTTATTTGTAAGCTATCAATTGTATTTGCGATTACTTGTCGAAAAACTGGATTCAGAGGACCGGACATTAAAGAGGAAAATAAATTTCTATAAGTATCAGAAAAATAGTCGTTTAATGATTTATTTATTGTTTAGTGTTTGTCTACTTAGCGTATTATTGTTAGGAATTGTTTATACATATTATCAATTAAATCAACGAAATATCCGCATGGAACAACGGATCGAGCGTTTGGCACAAGGCCAAGCTACTCAAGGTGACAAAATAAAAAAACAAGCGATTAAAAAAACAGCCTTAAATCAGTTTCCCTGGAAGCAAGCTGTTTCGGCAGAATCGGCCGCTGTCTTGACTAATTATGAATTACAATTAGCGCGTGAATGGCGTCCTTACTTCGGAGAGACGAGTATCACAATAATTAGAAGTGAAAAAACACAAACCTTGACACTGTCTGTTTTTTCAGTTGGCTTAAGTTACCATGAATTTCAAACAGGCCAAGACAATATTGTAGCACTTATTGCAGCGTTGAATTCAGTTAAAGAAATTACCATGATTGATTTTAATTTTACTTATCGAGATCAAGAGCAAACCCTTGTCAAATCCATTGATACGTATGCTCGTGAGACGTTGGAAACAAATTTGGAGCCTGTCGTGATTAGTTAAAAGGACGAGAGAAAGGACATATAGATGACAAAAAGACGTTTAATCAAAAAAATTAAAGATATTTCGGATGATACGCTTGAAAAAGAAGTCTTTTTTCAGCCAGGATTCGAACCAGAAAAAATAATTAGCGGAATCAAACCAGAACAACAGGAAAAAGAAATGGCGACGTTAAGAGAAAGGCTCGCCTACTATCAGAAAAAAGAAACAGCCTTTAAAAAACTTCAAGAAGAAAATGAGCAATTAAAGAACCAACAAGAAACGGAAAAACAAGCATTAGAAGAAAAAAATCAGTCATTACTTGAAATACTAAATCAAAAGGAACATGAAATTTTTGAATTGGAAGAGCAACTGGAAACGAACAGTGAAACCACGACAGAGGCTACCACTCTTCAAACAAATCTGCAAAATGCAGAAAAACAATTAACCACTGTACATAATCAAATGGAACGTTTAGAAAGTGAATTAACGCAGCAAGTGGCAGAATTAGAAAAAGAATCGGCTGAACAGCAACAACATATCCAGACATTACACAACCAGTTAGCAGAAGAAAAAGGAAAGTTGGAGAAAAAAGGAGATATTACAGGAATGGAAAAGCAAGTAGAAACGTTAACGACAGAATTAGAAGAAAGCACAACGACTCAACAAGCATTGCAGGAACAAATTGAAAAACTAACTGTACAATTACAAAAAGTAGAAGCCGAAAAACAAGCCTTACAAGAGGCTGTCCAACAAGAAGTGATTGTGAAACAGCGCATGGAGGAGTTAAAGAATGAGCTTCAAAATAGTTTACAGCAAAAAAATGAAGCAGAAGTAAAACTAGGTCGACTACAAGGTGTCAATGACAAACATCTTGCTGAAAAGCAAGTTTACGAAGGAGAATTAGCTGCTCTAAGAAAAGAAGTAGAGGCCAAAGAAGACAATTTAGAACAAGTTCAAAAAGAATTGAAGACACTACAAGCCGTTTCAAAAAATATTGAACCGAGTAGTGAGCAGTTAACAGAACTGCTACGCGCAAAACAGCAAATTAACGATTTATTAATGAAAAATCAGCAATTACAAGAAGAGGCTTTAAAATCGCAACAAGAAATTGGCGAAGTGATGGTTTCTGCCAAAAAAGAAGCCAATCGGATTGTTAATGAAGCGAAAGTAGAAGCAAAACATCTAATCAATTCTGCAGAATTAGAAATGTTAAATATTGGTAACCGAGCGAAAAGTATTTCGAATGAAGTCGAAGCATCAAAAGTAGAAGTACTTGAGATTTATCGCGAATTAGAGGAACGTTTAACTAAACTGACACGTCTTGAACAAGATAACTATTAATAAAATGGTCAGTAAAAAGTTAACGGGAGCAAGGAAACTACATTGTCTTGGGGTCCTTTTTTTAGCTGTTACATTAAGTAGCTCCGCAGAAAGATTACAGGCTGCTGCTGTCTCAAAGGAAGAGCAGTCGCTAAGGCAACCGCTTATCAGGAAAAACATAGTAACAGAGAAGAGCGAATATCTTGTAGAAGCAAATCAAAGTATTTGGGAGCTGGCACAAGATGCGCAGAAACCATTGAATCAGTTTATGAAGGAAAACCAGTTACGTAGTAGTTATATAAAAAAAGGAACGCAATTAGTTAAATAGAAAAAAGGAGCAAGAAAGGAAAAGTTTATTTAAGAAGCTTTTCCTTTTAAGAAAACGATGGAAGAATGGATAAAGCCCGTTATGCGAACAATTCGCCACATTAAGCGCGCCTTCTTGAAGCAAAAGTTGCCTGCGACATATCAGCTAAAAAAGCAAAAGGCTAACACAGCAATGGAATATTTGCTTGAGCAAACAGATAACCATCAATCAATAAGAGGACCGAAAAGAAAAATGACCGCTGAAGAGATTAAAAAAAAGCGGCAAGCCTACCAAAAGAAACAACGCGTCCAAGTCGTTAAATTTTTTATGCCAGCTATTCTTTTCGCCATTTTTGTGTTCTTTTTTGTGTTAAAGACATCTAGCTACCCAATTGCTGGGCAATCCATGAAGCCGACACTTAACGCAGGGGAACGAGTCTTAGTACAACGGACGAAGCAAGTAGCAAGGTACGATGTGATTGCATTTAAAGCACCGCTAGCTAGCAAAGGTACGTACGTCAAGCGAATCATCGGGGTTCCTGGTGATCGAATTTGGGTAAACGAGGGAAAACTTTATCTTTCAGAAGAACCTATAGCAAGCGATAATGAGGCACTGCCTGAGAATGCCAGTCGTTTTGACTTATCAGAAAAAGCGGCAGCCCAACTTCGCCTGTTTCAGAAGATTCCAGCTGGTCATTACTTTGTCTTAGGGGACAATCGTACGCATTCAAGTGATAGTCGTACGTTCGGCTTTGTCGAGATACAAGCGATTGAAGGAATCGTGGTGTTTAAAATGGCGCCGTTTAAGGAAATAGGGAAAGTAAAATAAAAAGCTTAAGTCAGCCATCTAAGAGTAGGGCACTTAAGCTTTTCTTTTTAGAGATTATTTGCCCAATAACAATTGAATGATTTTTTCAATTGATTGTAGGTCGTAACGATTACTAATATCCGAAAAAATATAGTAATGGTCATACTGGGCAACGAGCTGTTCATTATTGGTATTCATTAAAAGCAAATCATAATGGTTTTCTGCGTTGTAAGGCTCAATTTTCAGCGGATATTTTCCAGCGATACTCTGTTGTATTTTTTGTGCTACCAACTCGCTATAAGCACTGCTCAGTGAGTGATAAACACCAATTGTTATTTTTTTTTCATTTAATTCAGCAATGTGATTCAAAATAAGTGTATAATTAATTTCAGTAAATTGATTTTGGTACTTAGAAGCAGTGACTTTTGTGGCAAAGTTCGTTGTAGCGATCTCCACTAATTCGTAAACTTCACTTTCGCTAAAGGGATGACGTAAGATTTTCAAAAGTGACTGAATTGTCCAATAATCAAAGGGTAAAATAAATCCTGAAAAATAATAGAGTTGCGCATGTAATTGGAAAAGTAAATTTTCAATATAAAGTAGCCGAATAGGCAGCACGTAATGGGATAAATAACCACGTGCTTTAAGGTACGTTAAAATGACCCGGTTCATTTCGTTAAGATACGTTTTTTCAATTCGTTGTTGTTTTGCTAAACGAAAGGCGAAAGCAGCATTCGCAGAATAATTATGCATGGAACAAAAAAAGTCATAAAACATATAGGCTTCGTTGATTGTATATGGACGGTCGATTCTTTTCATATATGTATGTATAGATAAATTAATTTCTTCAAATAAAGGTCGATCGAGTTGGACATCCTGTGGACTAATCGTTGGCAGGGGTTCTAAAACCATGCGACGAAAAGAAATTTTCATCCAAAGTTTAATTTGGAGAATTTCTGTATGGTCAAAGGTAATTCTGGGGATTTCTTGTAATATCTCGATTAATCCTAGGTATTGATTGGCCAGTTCTTTTTCTAAATCTGTTTTTTCTTCAAAGATAAACCAGAAAAAATTAAAAAAGAAAAAGCGAATTTGTTTTTCTTCGCCGACAAGTTTTCCTCGTTTGATACGTAAATTAAACTCATTGAGTAAGTCATTTAATTCAACAATTTTTCGATAATAGGTAGCAGAGCTAATGGCATAATTCTGTTGGAAATACCCGCCATTTATTTCATTTTTATGGAAGAGTTGCTGGACCATGTGAAACTTAATAGATTTATCCAAGAACAACATGATCATTGATTTCATGGAAAAGGTTGGTGCTTTGTTTAGATAAAGGGTATCACCTAATGCAGTCACGGTGAGGCTTTCTTGAAGTTGCTCTTCTTTCAAAAATTGCTCTAAAAAAGAAAGGTATTCATTCAATGTTGGTAAACTAATATTGAAAAAATCTATTAATTCATTTCGTGTTGCTTGGCCTTTATTATTATATAGGAATAATAAAATATCATTCATATAATCATAAGGTTTCTCTAAAAAATCTCTTTTTAACATCGTTACTCACCTCTCTTTTAAGAATACTGTATCTATGATAAAATGGCAATAAACAACTGATAAAAAGATTGTTTTTTGAGGTGTTTTTTATTATCGTTGAGAAAAAGAAATAAAAAGAAAAAACAAAGTATTTAAATGATAACAAAATAATTAAAATGAAGGAGCGATAGAACATGAACAGCGTGGTGAACTTTAGAGATATTGGAGGATTTCCAACGCAACAAGGCACAGTTGTCAAGACAGGGCATTTTTTTCGGAGTGGTGAACTCGTCAATGTTGCACAAGCGGATCAACAGAAACTGGTAGAGGACTATCAAATTAAACGAATCTATGATTTTAGAAGTGCAGCGGAAACGCAAGAACGACCAGATGATTCAATTCAAGGAACCAACTATCTACATATAGATATTTTGGCCGATATTCAGGCGCAGACTGCTTCATTAGAAGGAATGCTTAAAACGGTTGGTTCACCCGATGAAGCAATGGACATGGCTTATAAAGAAATGGTTCTTTCCAATTCGGGGCGCAAAGGTTACCAAACATTTTTTGAAAACTTTTTAAGTTATCCACAGGAAGCTATTTTATTTCATTGTTTCGCAGGAAAAGATCGAACAGGAATCGGCGCAGCCTTGATATTAAGTGCTTTAGGTGTGGAACATTCTTATATTTTAGAAGATTATTTAAAGACGAATGAGCAAAGAAAAACCGCTAACGAGCAAATTATTGCGCAATATCAAGCAAATGGAACGCCTCCAGCAGAAATTCAACAATTAGAAACGCTACTTTATGTGAAAAAAGAGTACTTAGCGACCGCTTTACAGGCGATTGAAAAAGAATTTGGTTCGGTAGAGGGCTATTTAAAAGAGGGACTCGGCTTACCTTTATCCGCCAAAAAAGACATGCTAAGTCTGTACACAAAATCATAGATCCTAAAAAAAGGACTATCCTTTCTAAAAAAGAAGTTTTATAATAGAAAAGAATCTGTTTGTAAGGAGGGATAGGGAATGAAAGAAGGACAAGAACAATTCTTAACGTTCATACTAGATCGAACAAAAGAAGATAAAAAAGAAAAAATGCAAGCGCTACTTGCAGAAATGTTTGAACGCCAACAAACAGGCAAATTAGATAAAATGTACTTGATGACAAAAGCACCAAAACTTTTGGCTTATTTAAAACCAGAAGCCATTGATGAAGTTAAACAAGTCGTTTCGGAATTTTCTAAAAATATGAAATAAACAATCTTAGCTTGAACTTACGACATTTTAAAAATGTGTCGTAACATTCAAGCTTTTGTTTGTTATTCTCTTGTATTTTATGCTAAAGTTATTCAGGCACAAAAAAAAGCAGGTGATTTTATGAAACATATAAAAAATACATGGGAACTATTTATTTTAGATTGGAAAAGAATTTTTAAAAACCCAGTAGCAACATTTTTGATTGTTGCCTTAATGATTATTCCATCATTATATGCATGGTTTAACATTAAAGCACTATGGGATCCGTATTCAAATACAGGAGAGTTACCAATAGCGGTCTATAGTGATGACCAAACAGCAACTTTTCAAGATAAATCGGTCAATATTGGTGATGAAGTCTTGAAAAACTTGAAGAAAAACAAGCAATTAGGTTGGCGTTTTGTTGATTCGAAAAAGGAATTAGACAAAGGGGTCCAATCAGGAAAATATTTTGCCGGGATTTATTTACCTAAAGATTTTTCCAAAGATTTGCTAAGTTTTACTTCTGGTGATATCAATAAACCTAAAATTGAATACTCAATTAACGAAAAAATTAATGCAATTGCGCCGAAAATTACGTCAAAAGGCGCTTCTTCCATTCAGTCACAAATTTCGGAAGAATTCATCAAAACGGCAAGTAGTACGTTAATCAAAACATTCAATGATATTGGCTATGATATTGATAAAAACATGGTCAGCATTCAAAAAGTTAAGAGCATGATTTTAGATACAGATGCCAACATTGGAACCATTGATACGTATGCAAAACAAGTCACAGACTTACATGGTAAGATGCCAGAGCTAAAAGAAAAATTAGCGAAAGCCAACGATGCGATGAAATATTTACCTGAAGTTGATGCTTTAGGAGAGAAGATTGTTGAGCTAAATGGTAAAATGCCAAGCATCAAAGAACAAGCTAGTGTTATTTTGACGTTACAAGAAAAAATTCCAGAAATTCAAAACGCTGGCCGACAAATTGCTATGATTGATGAAGACTTTGCCTCTGTGGAACAAACAATGAGCGAAGGAATCCAAGAAGCAAAACAAGGATTAGAAATCATTCAACAAGTCCAAACGGCGTTACCAGATATTCGTAAACTAGGTGATCAAGCCAATGATTTAGGGAATGTCACATTAGATGGCGCCAATAAATTGGAAAAGGCTTTACCTGACATTACGCGGAGTGTAGGGACGATTGTCAAGGCAATTGAAACAATTAGTTCTGGTATAAATATCGGATTAGAGCAACTGAAGGATAAACGTTTGCCAGTGGAAGAAAGAGAGCAAATTAAACAACAAATATCTGAAAATTTAGCGAGACAGCATGAGAATATTCTGCAATTAATTCAATTGTTTACGCAACTACAAGAAGCAACTGGAAGTACTGCATTGCAAGATTCAATTGATAAATTGAATGAGGTAAATCAATTTATTTCAGACTTGAAAACGGTAGTTGATGGTATTGACGTCAACTCAGTAACAAATGATGACTTAACAATAATTCAAGATCAAGCGAAACAAGTACAGGATACTGCAGCAAAGATTTATCCAGATGAAATTAGTAATACCGTTTCAACCATCTTAAACAAACTAACTAGTACCATCCAAAACGCTCAAGGTCAACTAAACAAAGCGCAACAAATTGACTTTGAAGGATTATTGAGCTCAACAAGTCAAACGGTCACTAATGCGATTTCTTTATTAGAAAAATATCAAGCCGAAATGCCGGCAATTAAACAAGAAATTCATGATGCGAATACGATGTTGAATGGCAATATGGAAACCATTGTCAATGGCATTAATCGTGGTGCTGATTTGTATAAAAACGATTTACCAGTCATTCAAGACAAAGTCAGCAAAGCGGCAGCCTTTATGCAAAATGACTATCCAGGTATCCGAGAAGATTTAACGAATACCTTGAAAACAGTCAATGAGAAAATGCCAGATGTTGAAGCGGCCTTAGACAAAGCCAACGAACTGATTATTAATGATTGGCCAAATATCAAAACAGGATTACACAAAGCAGCGAATGCAATCCGTAAAGGTGAAAAAGAAGTTGATTTAGGTGAAATTCTTAAATTACTAAAATTAGATGCCAATAAAGAAAGTGACTTCTTTACACAACCAGTTGAAGTCAAAGAACATGCTGTTTATCCGATTGCTAATAATGGTTCGGCAAGTACGCCATTCTATACAGCTTTGTGTTTATGGGTTGGCGCTGTATTATTCTCAAGTGTTGCGACAACGGATGTTTATCTTGAAGGAAAAGATAAAAAACGCTTCTCTAAACGGGAACAATTTTCAGCACGGATGTTTACTTTCATTGTCATGGGGATTGGTCAAGCACTGATTGTAACCTTAGGTAATTACTTTGCGTTAGGCGTAGATGTTCGTAATCCAGCGTATAGCGTCTGGTTTGCGGTATTGATTGCCATTACGTTTATGATAATGGTTTATGTGCTTGTTGCTCTCTTTGGCAATGTAGGGAAAGGAATTGCGATAATAATCTTGGTACTATCCATCTCTGGTGGGGGTGGGAACTACCCAATTCAAGTCTCAGGTAAATTCTTCCAAATGATTAATCCGTTCTTGCCGTTTACGCATGCGGTGAACTTGCTAAGGGAATCAGCAGGAGGCATTTACTGGCCAAATGCTTGGTTTGCAATTTGGATTATGGTGGGGATTTCAGTCGTCTTTAGTATTGGCGGCGCAATTCTTTATCCACATCTGGAACACAGATCGAAAAAATTTGCGGCTTTAGCACAAAAGAGCCATTTATTCCATTAAAAAACAAAAAGCTGAAAACGTCTCTAGCGTTTTCGGCTTTTTGTTTTTCTTTATTTTCAAGGTAACCCTAACAAAGAAGTTTTGGGGGCTCTTGCTTTTGACTTTTTGGCAATGCTAAATAATAAAATCTCCCTCAGAAAGTGAGGTTTTTTGTGTACAAATGTATAAAAAGGTTTTATAGTATTTTTTTAAGAAATAAAAAGTGGGTAGGGGTTGTAAAATGATTCAAGCATTGCTTCAACGATATGAGAAAAAAATTGAACGTCGTAAATTGGAAAAACGAACAGCATTCGGTGCTTTTGCCGGGCGGATTGGGCTTGTTTCTAATTTATTTTTATTCGTTAGTAAATTTATGATTGGCTTGCTTTCAGGTAGTGTTTCAATCATGGCAGATGCCATTAATAGCTTGTCCGATACTATTTCTTCAGTTTTAACATTAGTCGGTTTTTATATTGCTGGTAAGCCAGCGGATAAAGAACATCCCTATGGCCATGAACGTTTTGAATATATTAGTGGAATGCTTGTATCATTAGTGATTACGTTTATTGGGTTTGAGTTTCTAACGACCTCCGTTGATCGTATCCTGCATCCAGAATCAATCAAGGTGACACCCATTTTATTTGCTGTTTTAGCTTTGTCAATTGGGATTAAAATTTGGCAAGGGCTGTTTTACAAAAAAGTATCAGCAAAAATTGATTCTCAAGCATTAGTTGCTTCTGCTAAGGACAGCTTCAATGATGTTTATACTACATTAGCTGTTTTGGTTTCTGCATTTATTGAAGGCGTCACTGGTTTGCGAATTGATGGATATATTGGTTTTTTAATTGCTGCATATATTATTTATAGTGGCTTGCAGTTAATTCGCGAATTTATTAATGAGTTGATGGGCATGCGTCCGAGCCAAACAGAAATTGATGAAATGAAAAATGTCTTATCAAAAATGGAAACAATTGTAGGGTATCACGATTTACTGATTCATAATTATGGTCCCAGCCAAACGTTTGCGTCTGTTCACATTGAAATTGATGATCGCTGGGATTTAAATAAAGCCCATCAGACAATCGATGCGATTGAAGCGAAGTTTAAAGAAGAATTAGATGTTAACCTTGTTTGTCATATTGATCCAGTGAATTTGTATGACCCAACACAACAATTTGTTCATCAAACAATCAAAAAGATTATTCGTTCTTTTGATGCGTCTTTAAAAGTCCATGATATCCGCTTAGTTACCCATGGTGAAGAACCGAAGATTTTGTTCGACTTGGTTTTACCTACAGAATCAAAATTATCTGAATTTGAACTGGGTGTGGAAATTCAACGGCAAGTTTATGAAAAAATTGGTCGTTATAAAGTGGAAATTACCTTCGATCATACGTACTTGTTACAATAAAAGGGAATAATTAACTAAGTTTTTAAGCGAGAGCCAAAAGGTCAAATAGACTTTTAGCTCTCGCTTTTTTGTTTAGAGAATGCAAATCCTTTTGTTATCTGGATTCTCTTGATAAGATAAAGGAAGCGGGGGACTTTAAATGAGTGTCTGATTAAAAAAAGATGGTGATTTTTTTATCTTTTTCAGTAACAAAAATCAATTGACTTTTCATTGTGAGAAGCGTAGCATATGGATTTGTTTGATAAAAAATAATGAAAAAAGTGAGCGGGTCACTCTAGAGAAAAGGAGTAGAAAAAAATGGCGGATTTAAAACGACTGTTCATTGGGAAACCATTGAAATCAGCCGAAAATGATGAACATAAATTAAGCAGATTTGCAGCGCTTGCGTTGTTATCTTCTGATGCACTTTCATCCATTGCGTATGGTACAGAACAAATAGTGGTGGTTCTGGTTACTTTGTCGGCGGCTGCGATTTGGTATTCATTGCCAATTGCTGCATTTGTTATTATTTTACTTATTTCTTTAACATTGTCGTACCGACAAATTATTCATGCGTATCCGCATGGCGGCGGCGCATACGTTGTTAGTAGTGAAAACCTCGGCAGAAATGCCGGTTTATTGGCTGGTGGTTCGTTGTTAGTCGATTATATGCTAACAGTAGCCGTTTCAGTTTCAGCGGGTGCAGAGGCGATTATATCAGCGATTCCAGCGTTATATGGTCATCAAGTAGCAATTTCTATTGGGATTGTGATATTGATTACCTTAATGAACTTGAGGGGCCTGAGAGAATCAGCTTCGTTCTTAATGTTGCCAGTGTATAGTTTTATCGCAATTATTACCTTACTGATTGTTGTTGGGCTATTTAAAATTGTGACTGGCGCACAGCCATTGAATGCGACAGCTTTACCAGGAGCCGTGGTTCCAGGAATTTCTATTGCCTTAGTTTTACGGGCGTTTTCATCTGGTTCTTCTTCCTTAACAGGGGTTGAAGCAATCAGTAATGCAGTGCCATTCTTTAAGAAACCACGAGCAAAAAATGCTGCTGGGACGTTAGCGTTAATGGCAACGATTTTAGGGTTCTTCTTCGTGGGGATTACATTTATTAACTATTGGTATGGGATTGTGCCCAAAGAAGAAGTGACAGTTCTTTCACAAATTGGGAAAGCGGTCTTTGGTCAAAATATTTTATATTATTTATTACAGTTTGCGACAGCCTTAATTTTAGCGGTTGCTGCTAACACAGGATTCTCAGCCTTTCCAGTTTTGGCTTATAACTTAGCCAAAGATAAGTTTATGCCGCATATGTATATGGATCGTGGCGACCGTTTAGGCTATTCAAATGGTATTTTAACTTTAGCTGCTGGTTCCATTGTTTTATTATTGATTTTCCAAGGTTCCACAGAACGTTTAATCCCATTGTATTCAATTGGTGTGTTTATTCCGTTTGCTTTGTCTCAATCGGGCATGGTTGTAAAATGGCGAAAAGAAACTAAAAATTGGTTGCCAAAATCAATTGCTAATATTGTCGGCGCCTTTATCTCTTTCGCGATTATCGCCATTTTGTTTATTTATCGATTAGGGGACATCTGGCCGTTCTTTATTATTATGCCGGTGTTGATTTATGCATTTTATCGGGTCAATACTCACTATAAAAATGTGGCGGAACAGCTACGTTTAGAAGATGGGGCACAGTTGCATGAGTTTGACGGGAATACAGTTATTGTTTTAGTAGGGAACGTAACCAAGGCAAATGTCGGCGCCTTGAACTATGCGCGTTCCATTGGTGATTATGTTGTTGCTATGCATGTCTCAATGGATGAAAATGTTGAGAAGGAAAAAGAAATTCAGGAAGAGTTTAAAAAACACTTCCCGGACGTTCGTCTATCAATTGTCCATTCTTCGTATCGTTCACTGCAAAATCCTATCTTACGTTATGTTGATTTGGTTAGTAAAAATGCCACGAAGCATAACTACAGTACAACAGTTTTAGTACCACAATTTGTACCAAATAAACGTTGGCAAAATATTTTGCATAACCAAACAAGTTTACGCTTGCGGATTCGTTTAGCGTGGCGGGAAAATATTATTGTGGCTACCTATAGTTATCACTTGAAAAAATAAAAAAAAAGTCTGCCATCTTTTGATGGCAGATTTTTTTATTGACGTAATTGTTTTTGATAAATTCTAGCGCAAGACTGCTCTTCAGTGGTTACCATTGTCAAAAATTCCCAGTCATATCTTTCATAAAAAGTAGTATGGTCTGTAAGCAGATAAAGCTTTTTAAATCCAGAATTAGCAAGAAAATCACCAACTGTTGTTAAAAGAATTCCTGCTAAGCCTTGGTGACGAAATGTTGGTTCGACATACAATGCACAAAGGTTTGGCGTAAGGTCTGCACGATTGTGGAAGTCATTATCAATTACGCCCACGCCTGCAACGATGTCCTGCTGTTTATTCAAGCAGACCCACCAATGTGGTACGTGGTTTTCGCTAGTTAGCATTTCCTGCATACTTGCTTGATACGCTTCAGCGGGGATTTGCCACTTTTGGCTAAACCATTGAGCAGCTGCCGGAATTAAGTGTGGTTGTTGGTTTAAATCGATAATAGTATAGTTAGACATTATTAATCTCCTAGATAAAAGAACAGATCCCATTGAAAAGAAACAATGTTGGATCTGCTCTGTATTTTTTATTAATTGGAATGTTTGCTAGCTGGGTCTAAACGACGTTCAATAATCCCTAGAACCCAATCTGTGATAATCGCCATAAAGGCTGTTGGTAAGGCACCGACTAAAATGATAGAAGCACCATCTGTGGCATTGGTTCCACGAATAATAATATCCCCTAAACCACCAGCACCAACGAAAGCGCCAATCGCAGTAATCCCGATTGCGACGACTAACGCATTTCGAATACCTGCCATGATTACTGAAACAGATAAAGGTAACTCGACCATATAAAGAAGTTGTACTTTTGTCATACCCATTCCTTTACCAACATCTAAAATATTGCGATCCACTTGAATCATGCCAGTGTACGTATTCTTGATGATTGGTAGGAGAGAATAAAGGAAGACCGTTACAACCACCGTGTTGACGCCTAAGCCCATTCCCAACATTAAAATCGAAAGCATTGCCAAAGCTGGTACTGTTTGGATAATGTTCGCTAAACGGATAATCCAGTTGGCTAAGCTACGTTTACGTGAAATCATAATCCCAATAGGAATCCCGACAATTGCAGCAAAGATTACGCCATAAATCGAAATTAAAAAGTGACGTAAAAATTGTTGAAAGACGTAGCCGCCATTTTGTTGGAAATAGTAGATAAATTGTTGGAATAAATTCATATTATTCATCTGTTACTCCCCCTCAAAATAGTTATTTTCTTTTAAGAAACGTTCGGCTACGACAGCAGGTTCAATTAAATCATTATCTGCTTGATAGTTCAATTCTTGCATTTTTTTGGTAGAAATTTTACCATCTAAGCGATTTAAGACATCTTTAATTTCCGGCGTTTCTTTTAATAATTTGTCACTAACCACAGGAGCGGCATCATAAGGCGGGAAGAAGCGCTTGTCATCTTTTAACATGACTAAATCGTAACTACCAATCCGGCCATCTGTTGAGTAACCTAAGATGACGTCCATTTTTCCAGCGTTGACTGCATCGTACACCAAGCCAATTTGCATTGGTAAAATAGATTTAAATTGGAAGTTGTATTCCTTTTTAAAGCCTTCATAACCGTCGCCTTCACGTGTGATCCACGCAGTATCGACACCAGCAACTAATTTGTCTGCGACTTTCCCTAAATCACTGACTGTTTTTAAATTGTATTTCTCAGCCGTTTCTTTTGTAACTAAGAATACATAAGTATTTTCAAATCCATATGAAGGGAACCAAGTTTGTTGATAACGTTTTTCAAATTCTGATTGAACTAGGTTAAACGCTTTTTTAGGGTCTTTTTCCGCTGGTAAGCCCAGCGTAGTAGTCACGTCAGTACCAGTATAACGAGCTGCAGAAATTGAGGCATCTCCGTTTAACATTGCTTGGTGATTGATGGTAGTAGTGGCTAAGTTGTTAATCACATTTGTTTTTTTATCTGTGTAATGCTCAACCATATCCGCTACAATGCTCCCTAAAATCTGCGCTTCTGAAGTAATCCCACCTGTAATGGCGACAGTGTTATCATCAGAAGTTGAAGCGAGACCAGGTAAAGAACAACCTGCCAATAAAAGTAAACTGCTTAAGAAGAGTAAGCTTAACTTGAGTTTCTTTTTCATCATTATTCGCCCTCCCTTAAAGCTTTTGGCGTTAAACGATTTTCTAATAATCCAAGAAGAACATCTGCTAAAAGCGCTAAAATAGTTACCGGAATAGTCCCGCCAAAGATTAATTCTGGCTGATAGTTATTTAATCCACTGAAAATCATATCACCAAGACCACCTGCACCAATATAAGAAGCCAGTGTAGCCCAAGCAATGACATAGACAGCAGCTAAACGAATGCCGGCCATAATTGTTGGCATGGCAATAGGTAATTCAACACTAAAAATAGACTGTAAATTGGTCATGCCCATGCCTTTAGCAACATCTCGGTAATTTTCATCGACATTTTTCATTCCGATATACGTGTTTCTTAAAATAGGTAGAAGGGAATAGATGAATAGCGCGATAATAGCGGGTGTTTTGCCGACACCAAAAATTGGAATCATCAAAGCTAATAAAGCCAACGAAGGAACCGTTTGTAAGGCACTTGTTAAACCAATGACAATATTGGCTACTTTGGGCAAACGTGTTAACCAAACGCCAACGGGCACAGCGATAGCGACCCCTAATAAAAGTGCAAAGAATGAAATATAA
The DNA here is from genome assembly GCF_050558525.1 of Enterococcus sp. DIV0236. Lineage (NCBI taxonomy): Bacteria > Bacillati > Bacillota > Bacilli > Lactobacillales > Enterococcaceae > Enterococcus > Enterococcus sp. DIV0236. The sequence goes on from NZ_CP187891.1 coordinate 616,200, forward strand.
ATATGTTCAATACTTTTTGAAATCATTTCTGATCCATATTCTTGAAAGAAGCTACTCATTGCTTACGCCTCCTCTTTATCAGTTTCGGACTCGCTTTGTTTTGCTTCTACAGCTTCACTAATCGTTGTTTCATCGCCCCAGATAACATCATAAACAATGTCAACAAGGGAAGCACGTGTTAAGATGCCCACCACTCGTTTTTGTTCATCAACGACTGGCACATATTTTAAGCCGCGTTTTAAGATTCTTTGTAAAGCATCACGTAAAAGAGCGGTTTTTTGAACAAAGAAGACATCTTTATTCAAGATATCACCAACACTAGAAGCTTTGCCACGTTGCTGATCTAATGTTTCAACATCGATAAAGCCTTTAAGCACATGGGAATTATCAACAACTAATAAGGTATCAACCCGTTTTTCACGCATCAATTTAATCGCTTCTTGTAAAGATTTTTCCGGCGTGATAGTAATAGCTGAATTTAACATGACTTCATCAACAGTGGTGAAATCAGGTTTGGCTTGTAATAAGCGATCTTCTCCGATGAGTTCTTCTACAAATTCATTGGCTGGATGACGTAAAATATTATCTGGTGTGTCAAATTGAATTACTTTGCCTTCGCTCATAATGGCAATTTTATTTGCTAATTTCAACGCTTCATCCATATCATGGGTAACAAAGACAATAGTTTTTCCTAAACGTTCTTGCAAATCTTTCACTAAATCTTGTAATGAATCACGGGTGATAGGATCTAAAGCACCAAAAGGTTCATCCATTAGAATAATATCTTGATTGGCAGCTAAAGCCCGCACAACGCCGATTCTTTGTTGTTGTCCCCCAGAAAGTTCATTGGGATAGCGGTCCAACATTTCTCGTGGTAACTCAACCAAATCAATCATTTTTTCGGCTATCTTATTGCGTTCTTCCACAGGTACTTTTAATAATTTAGGCACTAAAACGATATTTTCACGAATGGTCATGTGAGGCATCAAGCCGATATTTTGAATGACATAGCCAATTTGGCGACGTAGCTCTACAGGATTGATTTTTTGAATATCTTGGCCATCAATTAAAATTTTTCCTTTTGAAGGGTCGGTCATGCGGTTAAGCATCCGCATTGATGTTGTTTTTCCACTACCACTTGTTCCGATGAAGCAGATAAATTCACCTTTATCGAAAGACAAATTAATGTCATCAACGGCGACTTTTCCGCCTTTATAAAATTTTGATACATGCTGAAATTCTATCAACTTACTCACCTCAACTAAATATTTTGAAAATGTATCTTATTACTAGTATGCTATAAAAATGCGATTTCGACAAATGTAATCTATTTTTAATGGGAAAAAGAAGGCGGTAAAATTTTTTTAATTCGTTCTAAAAAAAAGAAAAGATAACTATTGTTTAGTAAAAGTTATCTGAACGAAACAAGATGTTAAAAAGAGTATTCTGAGAAGGAAGAAAAGCCGCTATAACAAAGAAAAGTGTCCTTTGTAGCAAGTTGACGGGAGCTGAGTTTTTCATTAGAATGGAAAGAGAACAAGGGAATAAAATAAAAAAAGGCGCTTCATGATTTAGCGGCAACTAAATCACGAAGCCTTGAATAGTCACCTGTGCAAGTGGACCATCAAGTTGCCCGTTCAATCAATGGAAACCATTGATCACTTTTATTTTACTGAATTTTTGAAAAAATTACCAGTTTTTTTAAGAAGTAAGAAGTGGAAGAACGAAGGATGCTTTTTATGGAATGTGCAATGACGTTCAGAAAAATCTGAAGGTCATTTTTTATTCTCTTGTTCAAACATTCAAACATAGGGGAAGAGAGACGGACGTAATTTTGTCACCGATTATTACGTCCGTCTTCCGTTGTTTTCTAAAGCGTTGGTTACATGTCTTTGTAGAGGTTGGCTTCAATTGCAGTCCGTTTTGGTTCTAAAAAAGGCGGTAAAGCCAATGTTTCCCCTAAATGTTCCAGAGGCTCATCCAATGTAAAACCAGGAGTCAAAGTAGCAAATTCAACCCGATTCCCGCCTGGTTCACGAATGTATAAACTTTTAAAATATCCACGACTTACATACATTTCAATTTCCCAGCCTTGTGCTAAAGCGCGAGTGTGTAGTTCTTGTAATGCTTCATCATCAGCCACAGAAAAAGCAATATGATCCATACTGCCACGCCCCATTCGGCTTGTTTTATCCGACGTTGTTTGATGAACAGAAAAGCTTTCCGTCTCACTTAAAATAATCGTATTGCCAACTGCTTGCCAACCAAGAAATGTTTCAAAAAAGGCCAAGGTTTTTTCAGAATCTGGCACATGAAATTCAGTAGAGGCCAAACCGATAATTTGAACCGCTGCTGGAATGTCGTTAGAAACAACGAGTGTTTCTTTTAATGGATTTTCAGGAACTTCTGTCAGGATAATATGCGTATCATCTGGATCACTGAAATGTAGGCTCTTTTCTTTTTTGTTAAATGGAATTTTGTTTTCTGTTAAACGTTGTTCCCAAAAGGAAAGGCTGTTTTGGGGAATTTTTAAGCCAATCGTGGCTAAATAATTTTTTTCTTCATAGCGGTTGCCTAATAAGGGCACGATAAAAAAAGTTACTAAGCTTCCCGGTGTGCCTTGATAATCGCCATAAAAATAATGAGGCATGCGATTGTTGTCTTGATTTACGGTATTTTTGACAAAGCGTAAGCCTAACAATTTTGTATAGAATGATTGGTTTTCTTGACCATGACGCGCTAATAGTGAAACATGATGAAATTGAGCATGCATTTTGAGTTCCTCCTCTAAATAACTATGTACACTTACTTAAAGTAAGTATAGTGCTTCTGACATTTTTTGACAACTATTTAGTTTGATTCAGAAGGCTGACATAGCCAGAAACAAGAAAAAGTGTTAGAATAACCAAGATAAAAACTAGTAGAAAGAGTGACGGAAATGCTAAGTACAGAAGATTTTGATTTTGATTTACCAGAAGAATTAATTGCTCAAACCCCACTAAAAGATCGCGCTAGTTCACGATTATTAGTTGTAAATAAAGAAACAGGGGACATGGAGGATAAACATTTCCATGATATTCTTGATGAATTACAGCCTGGGGATGCATTAGTCATGAATAATACACGGGTACTGCCGGCCCGTTTATATGGAGAAAAACCTGAAACAGGCGGTCATTTGGAAGTTTTACTTTTAACAAATACAGAAGGCGATACATGGGAAACCTTGATTAAACCCGCGAAACGTGCAAAAGTCGGCACGGAAATTCAATTTGGCGATGGTCGCCTAAAAGCGGTGGTTAAAGAAGAGTTGGAACATGGTGGTCGAATCATTGAATTTAAATATGATGGTATTTTCTTAGAAATTTTAGAATCGTTAGGAGAAATGCCATTGCCGCCATATATCAAAGAACGTCTAGATGACCCAGATCGTTATCAAACGGTTTATGCTGAAGAAAATGGTTCAGCTGCAGCACCAACAGCGGGTTTGCATTTTACAAAAGAACTATTAGAAGAGATCAAAGCAAAAGGTGTTCATCTCGTTTATTTAACTTTACATGTCGGTTTAGGAACATTCCGTCCCGTGAGCGTTGATAATATAGAAGAACATCATATGCATAGCGAATTCTATCGTTTAACTGAAGAAGCGGCTAAGCAACTAAATGAAGTACGCCAAGCAGGCGGTCGGATTGTTGCGGTTGGAACAACTTCTATTCGTACGTTGGAAACAATTGGCACAAAATTTAATGGTGAAATCCAGGCTGACAGTGGCTGGACCGATATTTTTATCACACCAGGGTATCAATTTAAAGTCGTAGAGGCTTTTTCAACGAACTTCCATTTACCAAAATCTACGTTAGTGATGCTTGTGAGTGCCTTTGCAGGAAAAGACTTAACATTGGCTGCTTACCAACATGCAATTGAGGAAAAATATCGTTTCTTTAGTTTTGGCGATGCAATGTTTATTAAATAAGCGACACTTTGTGAGCAGAATACTTGGGATTGAAACAAAAATATATTATGATAAACACGTGATTTTTGGAATCACAGTAAAGGTGTGCTTTATTTTTTCTTCCCCTGTAAATAATAAAGTTAGAAACCAAAACGCTACTAGGACGAAAATGCTTAGTAGACAATCTTAGAATAAAAAGAACAGCGCAACCACGGTTGCGCCGTTCTTTTTTTTATGTAAGAAAAGATTAATTATTGAAACAACAATACGAAGAAGTGCTTTCTTCGTATTGCCGGTACTAAGTTGTACCTCGGCAACTCCAAGTACAATCAGAAAAATTGTCTTGTTAAGTACAGCTTATACTGTTTAGGCTTCTTGTTCTACATCGTCATTCAGTGTTTCTTTGAAGGTGAACACATCATCAATGGTTACGCCAAAGACGTTCGCGATGTCATGCGCAAGAAGTAATGAAGGATTGTACTTGTTTCGTTCCAGTTGAATAATTGTTTGTCGAGAGACACCGACTCGATTGGCCAAATCTTGCTGGGTCATACGAGCCATAGCACGATAAACATGAATTGAACTTTCAAACGAAGATTTTTTCTTTTTTCGCATAGCATTCCCTCCTTTAAAAGAAGATAAAATAGAATGTGCACCTTGAATATAACACATATGATTATTTGATACAAATATATTTTATTGACTAAAAGAAAAAACCGAGCTTAAATTTAAGCTCGGCCTTGTTAACGGGAAGACATCAATTGGTTGAATAAGTGTTTACATTTCGCGATACATGTAAAGCAAAAGGTGAACGTGATGTGGTGAAACTAAAACCTTGTTTTCATACAGTTTCGACGCTTGGATGGTGGATAACTTGCGTTAGGTGATAACAGATAGGGTAAATGCTTTATAGAAACTCCATCCTTCTATAACCTTTCCCTATTTTCCGATACGAGTTATCACTAACAATTACTCTACACGTATTGTTTACAGGTGAATCTTGCAATTCTAACAACTTTGAGTTTACCGATTTTTATCTACTGAGAAAATCTTCAACCAATTGATTAGCATGTCCTCCTTACACTTAAAGAATAGCACTTTTTGAAAACGTTTGCAAGTTATAACACTTATTAATAAGATTAAATATAATATTTTTCTGGTTATTTTATAACATGTAAAATAAATAATCGTGCGAACTAAATAACATTGTATTTTTTTGTTGTTTTGTTTTGAATATATAGAAATAAACTATTTTTTTATCAGACAAAATGAAAAAAATGTCCATTGCTTTTTGGCTGAATTCGTTTCTTTTTTCATAAAATTCCCATAATCAAATAGAAACATTGCTGTAGCAACAACGAAAATACCAGTTTTTTCTGGACATATGAGAGAACGCTAAGCCAAAGATGAAAAAAGTTGCGTGTTCAAAAAAAATCATGTTATATTTAATAGAGACACTATTATATAGGAAGAAAAAATTAGAGGGGGAATAGGATGGAAGCTTACAAGCAAACTGTCGATACTGTCACAAAAGAAGTTTCAGTCAATACTGAAACTGGTTTAACACAACAAGAGGCCCAACAACGGCTGAAAGAAAATGGCCGCAATCAATTTGAAGAGGCTAAGAAGGATTCTGTGTTAAAGAAATTCATTCACAGTTTATCTGATTTTACGACGATTATTTTATTAGTTGCTGCGGCAATTTCGTTTTATACAGCAATCGTAACAGAACATGGCGAATATTTTGAAGGAATCTTAATTATTGCAATTGTGATTATCAATGCTGTTTTAGCCATTGTTCAAGAAGGAAATGCTGAAAAATCTCTGGCGGCTTTACAAGACATGAACAAGCAAAGTAGTGCAGTCTTACGAGATGGCAAGGTAATCGAAGTCGATGCTGAAGAACTAGTAGTAGGAGATGTTCTAGTTCTTGAAGCTGGTTCAATGATTACAGCCGATGCACGACTTATTCAAGCTTCTCAAATGCGCGTAGAAGAGTCAGCACTAACAGGTGAAAGTGAACCTGTTGAAAAAGATCCTACATACGTGGGGCATGACGATGATGGCTTAGGAGATCAAATAAATATGATTTTCAAAGGCTGTACCGTTGTGAATGGCCGCGGACGAGCAGTAGTAACTGCAACAGGAATGAATACAGAAATGGGTAAAATTGCTGGGTTACTGAATAACAGCGATCAGCAAAAAACACCATTACAAAAACGCTTGAATCAATTAGGCAAACGTATTAGTTTGTTAGCCTTAGGGGCTGCAGCAATTGTTTTCATTATTGGTGAACTGCAAGGAGAACCGCTTCTTGAAATGTTTATGACAGCCGTTTCCTTAGCGGTGGCAGCTGTACCAGAAACACTAACCGTGATTGTAACATTAACCTTAGCATATGGTGTTCAAAAAATGGCTAAGAAACATGCGATTATTCGTCGATTGCCAGCAGTAGAAACGCTAGGAACTGCGAATGTTATCTGTTCTGATAAGACAGGAACACTGACACAAAATAAAATGCGCGTCCGCCGAGTATGGCATCGTGGTGATGAAGTAACGGATACGGAAGATGCCATGACCGATGAAGCCATGGAAGTACTGAAAATGGCTGCTTTATGTACAGATGTCATTGTGGAAAAAGAAGGCGATGAATTAACTGTTACAGGGAATCCGACAGAAGCGGCAATTGTTCGTGCTGTCGAAGAAAATTATCATACTAAAGAAGAACTTGAAGAAAAATATCCTCGTATTGGTGAAATTCCCTTTGATTCAGAACGAAAAATGATGACTACGGTCCATCAATGGGGGAAAAAGTACATCTCAATTACTAAAGGAGCCTTTGATGTGTTACTACCTCGTTTTGGTTTCGGAGATGTCGATCAAGCGGCTATTGTTAATGATCGTTTCGGAAAACGAGCGTTACGAGTTATTGCTGTCGGTTATGCCGTATATGATGAACCACCCAAGGAAATTACATCAGAGGCTTTAGAAAAAAATCTTCGCTTGTTAGGCTTAATTGGCATGATTGATCCACCACGTCCAGAAAGTAAGGGCGCCATTGCTCGTGCGAAAAAAGCTGGAATTAAAACAGTCATGATTACTGGTGATCACGTGGTAACAGCCAGTGCAATTGCTAAAGAATTAGGAATTTTAAAAGATAAAAGTGAAGCCTTATCTGGTTCAGAACTGAAAAAAATGAGTGATGAAGAATTAGATAAACGGGTTAAAGATTTATCCGTTTATGCGCGTGTAACCCCTGAAGATAAAATTCGAATTGTTCAATCATGGCAACGTTCTGGCGCTGTTGTAGCAATGACCGGAGATGGCGTGAATGATGCGCCAGCCTTGAAAGCTAGTGATGTCGGTTGCGCAATGGGGATTACTGGAACAGATGTGGCCCAAGGCGCTTCAGATATGATTTTGACGGACGATAACTTTGCAACTATTGTTGATGCAGTGGCGCAAGGACGTGCCGTGTACCGAAATATTCGTAAAGCCATTAACTTCTTATTAAGCTGTAATATTTCTGAGATTTTTATTGTTTTAATTGCCATGTTACTTGGTTGGGGTGCGCCATTTACTGCAGTTCAACTGTTGTTTGTTAACGTGGTCGCAGATGGGTTACCTGGTTTTGCATTAGGAAAAGAACCAGCGGAAAAAGGAATTATGGATGAGGCACCAATCCCTAAAAACGAAGGGATTTTTGCACGAGGCTTATGGCAAAAGATTGGGATTAATGCAGCAGTGTTCACAGTCATTACTTTGTTTGGTTTTTACCTAGGTGCCTTTGTACCAGGTGTTTCAGCCTATGTTTCAAACAGCTATGAAGTTGGACAAACAGTGGCATTTTTAATCTTAGCTTATTCCTCTATCTTACATGTCTTTAATGTTCGTAGTGCGAACTCTGTTTTCCGTGTAAAATTATCAAGCAACAAGTCGCTCTTTGAAATGGTCGTTTTAGCATTACTAATTACCACAACCATTGCTTTATTACCATTCACACAAGAACTATTTGGATTAGTGCATATTAGTTTAAATCATTGGATGTTAGCAATTTTCCTATCCTTTGTGCCAATTTTCGTCAATGAAATGATTAAGTTCCATTTCTCTGAAGTCGAAGAGGAAGAAGAAGTGATTTAAATTTAACAGGAATAAAAGGAGCTACCTTTGTTCAGAAAATTATCTTAATAGTTAGCAAGTGGGGCAGCAGTCGTTTCGACTGCTGCCCCACTTATTTTTGATTTTCCTTTTTTCAAAATAGGTGGGTTTCTTATCTAAGATGAACATTCTCTAATAAAAAGACTTGCTAAACGATTTAAAACGTATTATAGTGAGTAGCATCGTTAGTCAAAAAGCGCTTTTTGACTAATGAAAAAGATATATAAAACGTTATATAATAAAGAGTTTTAAAAGTTTTTATGGAGCTGTTGGTTAAACTAAACGAAGTCATTTCTTTTGTAGGAGGAAAGTATTGTGTTACACAAAGCAGAGGGGTTTGATCGTCGGAAATTTACGATGGCAGGGATCTTAGTTGCCATGGGCGTTGTCTATGGAGATATTGGAACGAGCCCTTTATATGTAATGAAAGCCATTGTAGGAGATAATGGTGGCTTGGCACGGGTCTCTGAATCGTTTATTTTAGGTTCGGTCTCATTAATTTTTTGGACATTGACTATCTTAACCACGATTAAATATGTTGTTATTGCTTTAAATGCTGATAACCATGGAGAAGGTGGGATTTTCTCTCTTTATACATTGGTTCGTAAAAAAAGTAAGTATTTGATTATTCCCGCAATGATTGGCGGCGCCGCTTTACTGGCTGATGGCGTTTTGACCCCAGCTGTGACAGTGACGACAGCGATTGAAGGCTTACGGGGGATTCCGGCATTTTTTGAACGTTTTGGCAATGACCAAACGATTATAGTGGTTATTACGTTGACGATTATTTTAATTCTTTTTTCTGTTCAACGATTTGGAACAGAATTGGTCGGGAAAGCTTTTGGGCCGATTATGTTCTTGTGGTTCACTTTTTTAGGCATCATTGGTTTAATGAATTTTAGCCAAGATTGGACAGTTATTCGTGCATTAAATCCATATTATGCTTTGCAATTACTAGTCAGTCCAGAAAATAAATTAGGTCTATTTATTTTAGGGAATATTTTCTTGGCTACAACTGGTGCTGAAGCTTTATATTCTGATTTAGGGCATGTAGGAAAAATGAATATCCGCATTAGCTGGCCGTATATTAAGATTTGTTTGATTCTTAATTATTTAGGGCAAGCTGCGTGGTTGTTAACGGTCAAAGAAAACCCTGAAATGCAGGCATTAGCTGAAATTAACCCATTTTTCCAAATGATTCCACGAGGTATTCTCGTATTTGGCGTTGTTTTTGCAACAATCGCCGCAGTGATTGCTTCGCAAGCGTTAATATCAGGTTCGTATACTTTAGTTTCTGAAGCGATTAAATTGAAGTTATTACCAAGACTTAAAATTATTTATCCTGGGAGCAATATCGGTCAAATGTATATTCCAGCGGTAAATTTAATTTTGTGGTTAGCTTGTTCAGCAATCGTGCTGGCTTTTAGAACATCGACACACATGGAAGCTGCGTATGGTCTATCGATTACGATTACGATGTTAATGACAACCATTTTATTGTTGTTTTATCTTTTGGATAAAATTCCAGCTTGGTCTGCGTATCTAATTTCCTTGTTCTTTGCTGCCATTGAAGTTGTCTTTTTCTTTTCAAGTGCTGCGAAGTTTTTCCATGGTGGATATGTTGCTGTGGGAATGGCAGTCTTCTTGTTATGCATCATGATTATTTGGGAACGCGGCAACGAGATTAAGGAAGCAACGGCGGAACAAGTGTCGCTGGAAAAATATGTACCACAACTTAAAGCTTTGAAAGAAGATACATCTGTACCTATGTATCAAACCAACGTGGTCTTTTTAACCTCCGATCGAGTGGACGGCGAAATTAATCGTAATATTATTTATTCGATTTTGGACAAACAACCAAAACGAGCGAACGTTTATTGGTTTGTTAATGTTCAGGTAACAGATGAACCCTTTACTCAAGAGTATTCTGTTGACATGCTAGGAACTGATTTTATTGTGCAAGTTCAGCTATATTTAGGCTTCCATATTTCTCAAGAAGTGAATGTATATTTAAGACAAATTGTTCATGACTTGATGAAAACAGGCCGCTTGCCAAAACAGCCACAACGTTATTCATTAACGCCAGGGAGAGAAGTTGGCGATTTCCAATTTGTATTAATTCAAGAAGAATTATCTAACGTTTCTGAACTGAAAAAATGGGATCGACAAATTATGCAGGCAAAATTAGCTATTAAAAACTTAACTACCTCTCCTGAAAGTTGGTTTGGCTTGGAATACAGTGAAGTCAAATATGAATCTGTTCCTTTAATCATTGGCCCACAACGGAAAACGCACTTAGTCGAACGAAAGAATCGTTCATAAATAGAAGAAATTTAACTAAAAGATTGAGCCTAGGTCCTTGAGATACATGGCTCAATCTTTTTTGTAGAATCAGAGTAAATACTGTAATTCCACAAAGAATTCATTTAAAAGTGTTTGGTCTTTAAAGGAATTCATTCGCTTAAAGATGGCCAGTAAGACTTCTTTTTGTGGTTCAGTTAATTGATCTACTTTTAACAAAGGAAGAAAAGCGATAATCAGAGAATAATCCAATTCTGGATTTTGAGAATGTGTAAATAATTCATGTAGTTCCGACAAAATAAACGGATGATAATAAGATTGGTCAGACTGTTCTTCTGCAGTTGTTGGTTCATAAATAGAAATACTCTCTTGGGAATGAGAGGGGGCTTCTACTGTTAAAGGAAAAGCATAAAAGGACTGCTGTAACTTTTGCGCTTGAATCATGATTTTTAAGGAATCGTGATAGGATAGCTGTTCTTCAGATAAACGTCCCATCAACTGAGTAAAAAAAGGTGGTTTTAGCAGTTGTTTATTTTGAAAATTTTCTTTTAATAGCTGGCGCACAAATCGATCGAAATCACCATAAAGTAGCCAATCTACTGTTGTATCGCAGGCTTTAGCGATTTTTTTTAAGTATCGTTTATTGGGTAAATTCAAACCTAATTCCCAGTTACTAATTGTACTTCCACTAGATAAACCAATTTTATTGGCTAAATAACGTAAAGTGTACTTCTTCTTTTTTCGAGCTTCACGCATGCGCGCCCCGACTTGCTTTGTAGTAATTTTCATTGAAACACTCCTTTTGTAATAAATATGAGGATAAGGTGTTCTTAAAATATACATACGCAAAATTCGGCTCTTTTTTTTTTCTAAACTAAAAAAAGTAATTATTTCTAACAATTTTCATCTTGTGCTATGCTTAAGATGAAAATACTTAAGAAGAGAAGGGATCATATGTCAGCAAAACATAATCATGAACAACACCAGGAAAAACAGCCAACAATGTCCCACGATAAAATGAATCACATGAATCATGACATGGCGCATGAACAAATGGCTATGTCACACCAACATGAAGGAATGAAGGGAATGGATCATTCAATGCATATGGGGAATTTTAAACAAAAATTCTGGCTGTCATTGATTTTAGCTATTCCGATTATTGTTCTTTCACCAATGATGGGTTTTCAATTACCTTTTCAATTTACTTTTCCAGGTTCTGATTGGTTGGTCTTAATTTTAGCAACTGTGCTATTTTTTTATGGTGGACAACCATTTTTAAGTGGCGCTAGAATGGAATTACAGCAAAAGAGTCCAGCAATGATGACGTTAATTGCGATGGGGATTTCGGTATCATATTTTTACAGCTTATATGCGTTTTACATGAATCATTTTACGAATCAGGCCCACGTGATGGACTTTTTCTGGGAATTAGCCACTCTGATTGTTATTATGCTTTTAGGCCATTGGATTGAAATGAATGCTATTTCTAATGCTGGTGATGCCTTGAAAAAAATGGCTGAACTGTTGCCTGACACAGTCAAGCGAATGACTGAACATGGGGAAGAAGAAATTCCTTTGCAAGATGTCCAAGAAGGCGATCGCTTGATTGTTCGTTCGGGAGATAAAATTCCGACAGACGGTAAAATTTTGAAAGGAAGCACAACAGTCGACGAATCGATGGTTACAGGGGAATCAAAAACAGTAGAAAAAAACATTGGTGACTCCGTGATTGGTGGAGCTGTCAATGGCAACGGAATGATTGAAATTTCGGTAACTGGCACGGGTGAAAATAGTTACCTGTCAAAAGTTATGGAGATGGTTAAACAAGCGCAATCGGAAAAATCAAAACTAGAATCCATTTCAGACCGTGTAGCCAAGTGGTTATTCTATATTGCCTTATTCGTAGGTGTGTTAGCATTTATCGGTTGGTTACTCGTAACGAAAGATTTGTCTCTAGCATTTGAACGAATGGTTACAGTTTTTATTATTGCCTGTCCCCATGCGTTAGGCTTAGCAATTCCTTTAGTGATTGCTAGAAGTACCTCCATTGCTGCTAAAAATGGCTTACTTTTAAAAAATCGGAATGCATTAGAACAAGCCAATAAGGTTGAATATGTGTTGCTGGATAAAACTGGAACTTTAACAGAAGGACAATTTACAGTTACTGGCTTAGAATTAATGAGTAAGCAGTTTACTAGAGAAGAAGCACTTAAATATATTGGGGCATTGGAAAAAAATGCAAATCATCCGTTGGCAATTGGGATCATGAACTATTTAAATAAACAAGCCGTTCAACCTTATGAAGCCCATAATCTGCAAGCTTTATCAGGCGTAGGACTGGTTGCTACTGTTCAAAACCAAGAAGTCAAAATAGTCAATGAAAAAGAAGTTGCACGGTTACAGTTAACCTTCGATGAAACAATTAAAACAAACTATCAGGAGCAAGGAAATACCTTGAGTTATTTAATCATCGCTGGTCAATTAGTCGCACTGCTTGCTTTAGGAGATAAAGTCAAACCAGAAGCTAAAACATTTATTGCAGAGTTACAAGCGCAAGGCATTACGCCAGTCATGTTAACGGGGGATAATCAAACAGCTGCCAGTGCAGTTGCTAATTATTTAGGAATGAAGGAATACTACGCAGAGCTCTTACCAGAAGATAAAGAAAAAATTGTGCAACAATATCTTACTGAGGGACATCAGGTCATGATGGTAGGAGACGGTATTAATGATGCGCCAAGTTTAGCCCGTGCTTCAATCGGCATTGCGATAGGCGCTGGTACAGATGTAGCGATTGATTCGGCAGATGTTGTACTGACGGATAGTGATCCTAAAGATATTTTAAGGTTCTTAGATTTAGCCAAACAAACACGACGTAAAATGATCCAAAATCTTTGGTGGGGAGCTGGGTACAATATTGTCGCCATTCCTTTAGCGGCTGGGGTTCTTGCACCAATTGGGATTGTTTTAAATCCAGCTGTAGGTGCTGTCTTGATGTCATTAAGTACAATTATTGTAGCAGCAAATGCTATGACACTGCATATTTCAAAAAAATAATTCGATATAATTGTAGAGAGCGGAAAGTAATCAATACTTTTTGTTCTCTATTTTTTTCTTCTTAAAAAAATTTTTGCCTTATTTGACGTATTCTTATAACAAGGGAGTGAAAGGGGACGATATATGGATTTCAAGGAATTATTGTCTTTTGAACATAAAAATATGTTAGAATTGTTGGATTTACTGCAACAAGAGCAGACATTTTCTGTTTTGATGGCTGCAGAAAAACTAAAGGTGAGCGACAAAACCATCCATTGTTACATTCAACGTTTTGAAAAAAAGCAGGAAACGTTTAAGATAGAAGGGCTTTGTAAGATTTATACAACGACCAAAGGAATTGTAAAATATCGTGAATTATGCGTTTGTGGCTTGGCTCGGTTTAGACAAAAATTTTGTTATTTTATTCCCGAATTTTATATTTTACGTTGTCTAATTGAAGAGCGAATCAATTATGCACAATTGACCCAGGTATTGGGATTACAGGAATCAACTCTTCGGAAGAAACTTTCTAATATTCGACGTTGGCTAGTTAATTTTGATATTATTGTACGTCAAAAACATTACGATTTAACTGGCAATGAATGGCAAATTCGACAGTTAATCCTTTGTTTTTATTTGTTTTTTCAAGAAAGCTGTCTAGAAGAAAACAGAGAAATGACTCGGAAAATCATTACCTTTTTTGAGTTGGATTTAAATGTAGCACAACAGAATCATCTTAGTTGGCTAATTTATATTTGGGAGAAACGATATAGAGGCGGGCATGAAATTTCAGTGCCAAATGCTAATTTATTTCAACAAACAAGTGCTTTTTTTTATTTATTTCGTGTGGAAGTGTTGAGCACTTCTTTTATGTCTCTTAAAGAACAAAAAGCGTTATTTGTGATTCTTGAAGCACATTTTGGTGGTTGTTTTGGCAAGAGAGCGCGAAAGTATTTTATTCATGAGCAAATGAAAATAGAAAGTTTATGCTTAAAAACAGCTATTTTTATTATGAAAGAAATTAGGAGAAATTTTACACAACATCATTTTAATTATCAAGAAATTCATTTATGTCGATTTTTAAGTACGCATATGAATAGTTTATTAGACGGACAAGCATGGTTGCCAGCTCATAAACAGGAACAAACACTCGCTGTACGTTATCATCAAACTTGGCACAGATTACAGAAACTAATTAGGCTTTTAAAACGCCTATACCCAGCCTTTACTTCAGTAAAAGAACGGGAATTGACGAGTTGCTATTTTTATCACATCCTAGATTTATTTAACCCGATTTTATATGAAAAAAAATATATTATTTGCCTATTGACGGACTTTCCTCCAGAAAAGGAACAAGCGTTGGGGCAATCTATAAAAAGCTATTTCAGTGAAAAAAAGAATATTACAATTATTCATGGAAAACCAGCGTATCAACTTCACCAAGCACACCTCTTAATTGTCAATCATTTGTTTCAGATGAACGTAGCGCTTTCTTCTGAGACAGTTGTTTATTTGCCAGAGGAATTATCTCCTGCTTTTTTTGAAAAAGTCGAAGCGAATCTATCGTAAGAAGTCCAATTTTGTCTAAATAGTGTTAAAATGAAGAAGTAAGAGGAATGGATGAGGAGGATATTAAAATGAAACAACTGCAATTTGGTACAAGTGACGAAACAGTTTCTTCGGTTATCTTAGGATGTATGCGCTTAAATGGTGCTGAAAATCCTCAACAGGTAATTGAAACTGCTTATGATCATGGCATTACATTTTTTGATCACGCCGACATTTATGGTGGCGGCGACTGCGAAACCATTTTTGGTAAGGCCTTAAAAGAAAGTACCATTCGTCGTGAAGATATTTTTATACAAACGAAATGTGGGATTCGTCAAGGCTTTTTTGACTTTTCAAAAGCACATATTTTAGAAGCGGTCGAAGGGAGTTTACAGCGTTTAGGTGTAGATTCAGTCGATGCATTATTGTTGCATCGTCCAGATACTTTAGTGGAACCAGAAGAAGTAGCTGAAGCTTTTCATTTATTAGAAAAACAAGGAAAAGTTCGCTATTTTGGTGTAAGTAACCAAACGCCAGGACAAATTGAACTTTTAAAAACAGCTGTTAAACAACCGTTATTAGCCAATCAATTACAATTTGGCATCAAGCATACTGGCATGGTGGATCAAGGCTTACAAACAAATATGGAAATATCAGGAAGCATTGATTATGATCATGGTATTTTAGATTATTCACGGTTGAAACAAATGACTATTCAAGCATGGTCACCGTACCAATATGGTTATTTTGAAGGTGTCTTTATTGGAAATGAAAAATTCCCTGAGTTAAATCAAAAATTAAGCGAATTGGCTGAAAAATATCAAACAACGCCAACTGGTTTAGCCAGCAGCTGGATTCTGCGCCACCCTGCTAATATGCAAGTCATCGCAGGAAGTATGAATCTTGGTAGAATTGAAGAAATTGCTAAAGCAGCAGACATTGTGATTAGTCGCGAAGATTGGTACGATATTTATCGTGCAGCGGGAAATGTTTTGCCGTAAAAAGATTCTCATACTTGTGAAGATCCAGCGTGTATTGCTGATTGATTTTGGTATTTGATATAGTTGTCACTAAGGAACTATGTCAAATACCTTTTTCTTTCATTCTGCAATCGCCGTCTACTGCAAATTCTGTAGTTTTTTGTTAAAATAGAAAGGAAACTAGTTTGCTAAAGATGAGGGGAAAAAAATGACCAAAAAAAAATTATTACTCGTTGATGGAAACAGTGTAGCCTTTCGTGCATTTTTTGCGCTACATAACTCATTAGAACGATTCAAAAATAAGAACGGCTTGCATACAAATGCTATTTATGCGTTTAACAATATGTTTGAAAATGTAATGCAAAAAGAAATGCCTACTCATGTTTTAGTCGCTTTTGATGCAGGGAAAACCACATTCAGAACAGAATTTTATTCAGAATATAAAGCCGGACGTTCAAAAACACCTGGGGAATTTAAAGAACAAATGCCGTATATTCGTGAACTTTTAGAAGGTTTAGGCGTAAAATATTATGAACTACCTAACTATGAAGCAGATGATATTATTGGTACATTAGCCAACAAAGTTGATAAAGATGAATTTGATGTTGTCGTGTTATCAGGGGACCGAGATTTGACACAATTAGCGACGGACACTGTCAAAGTAGATATCACTGTTAAAGGAGTTAGCGATATTGAATCATATACGCCTGAGCATATTGCTGAAAAATATGATGGGTTAACGCCTAAGCAAATTATTGATATGAAAGGGTTGGCTGGCGACACGTCGGATAACATTCCAGGTGTAACGAAAATCGGTGAGAAAACCGCGATTAAGCTGTTAAAACAATATGGCTCAGTTGAAGGGGTTTATGAGAATATCGATGAAATGAAAAAAAGCAAAATGAAAGAAAACTTGATTAATGATAAAGAGCAAGCCTTTCTTTCTAAACGTTTAGCGACAATTGAAGTCAATGCACCAGTCGAAGTCAATGTGGAAGACTTGGCATATGAAGGGAAAAACTTAGAAAAATTGGTTCCTTTTTATAAAGAAATGGACTTTAAACAATTTTTAGCTAAGTTGGACATTACAGAAGAACCTGTTGAAATGGAAGATATTTTATTTGAAGTAGTCGAAGATCAGTTAACCAATGAAATGTTTACAGACGATATGGCTCTTTATGTTGAGATGATGGAAGATAACTATCATACGTCACCGATTGTCGGCCTTGCTTGGGGCAACAACAAGAAGATTTATACCACGAATAATTTAGCTGTTTTTGAAAGTCAGCCATTTATTGACTGGTTGATGGATGAGACACGTAAAAAAAATGTCTACGATGCAAAACGGACGTACGTTGCACTAAATCGCTATGTAGGAAAAATGACAGGGATTGCCTTTGATGTTTTATTGGCTGCTTATTTACTTGATACCAATGACAATAACGCTGATATTGAAGGTGTAGCACAACATTACGGATATGATGCGATTCAATCTGATGAAGCCATTTATGGAAAAGGGGCCAAAAAAGGCTTGCCAGAGGACGAAGAAGTTTTCTTTGGTCACTTAGCACGTAAAATTAAAGCAATTCAATTTTTAACAAGCAAATTAGATAGCGAATTAACAGAAAAGAATCAAGCTGATTTATTCTATAAAATGGAATTACCACTTTCTCGTATTTTAGGCGATATGGAAATAACTGGGATCCGTGTTGATGCCACGCGCTTAAAAGAAATGCAAGTAGAATTTTCAGAACGTCTGAAAGAAATCGAAGAAAAAATCTATGCAGAAGCTGGCGAAGAATTTAATTTGAATTCACCTAAACAATTAGGCGTTATTTTATTTGAAAAAATGGGCTTACCTGTGATCAAAAAGACGAAAACTGGCTATTCAACAGCGGTAGATGTTTTAGAACAACTAAAAGAACAAGCACCAATTGTGGCAGATATTTTAACTTATCGTCAAATTGCCAAAATTCAATCGACCTATGTTGAAGGACTCTTAAAAGTAATTCAGCCAGATAATAAAATTCATACTCGGTATGTACAAACACTGACACAAACAGGACGATTAAGCTCAGTAGATCCTAATTTACAAAACATTCCTATCCGTTTAGAAGAAGGCCGAAAAATTAGAGAAGCCTTCGTACCAAGAGAGGATAATTGGTTGATTTTCTCTTCTGATTACTCTCAAATTGAGTTACGTGTGCTCGCGCATATTTCTAATGATGAGCATTTAAAAGAAGCGTTTGTGGAAGGACAAGATATCCATGCCAGCACTGCAATGCGAGTTTTCGGTGTTGAAAAAGCAGAAGATGTCACACCTAACATGCGTCGTCAAGCTAAAGCGGTGAATTTTGGAATTGTCTATGGTATCAGTGATTATGGCTTGTCTCAAAACTTAGGCATTACTAGAAAACAAGCGCAACAATATATTGATACCTATTTTGAAAAATATCCAGGCGTGAAACAGTACATGGAAGAGATTGTCCGCGATGCCAAAGACAAAGGCTATGTGGAAACATTGTATCATCGCCGTCGTTATTTAAGTGATATTAATTCAAGAAACTTTAATCTACGTTCGTTCGCTGAACGTACAGCGATTAATACACCGATTCAGGGAAGTGCCGCAGATATTTTAAAAATTGCGATGATTGAAATGGCGCGTCGTTTAAAAGAAGAAAAATTACAAGCAACAATGTTATTACAAGTGCACGATGAATTAGTTTTTGAAGTACCAGAATCAGAATTAGAACAATTAAATCAACTCGTCAAAGAAGTGATGGAGCACGCAGTTTCCTTACATGTGCCACTTATCACCGATAGCAGTTGGGGAAAAACATGGTATGAAGCAAAATAATAGCTTACCCATTAAGAACGATGAATAAAATAAGGATAAGTAGGATCTGGACGTTGGTATCTAAGCGTTCAGACCTCTTTATATAAAGGAGCAAAAATAATGCCAGAATTACCAGAAGTAGAAACAGTGCGAAAAGGACTTGAAAAACTTGTTGTAGGAAAAACCATTCAAGAAGTCATTATTTTTTGGCCAAGAATTATTGAATCACCAGAAGTTGATGTATTTCAAGGTCAATTAGCTGGTCAAACGATTGAAGGGATTGAGCGAAGAGGAAAATTTCTGATTTTTAAATTGTCTGATAATGATATGATTTCTCACTTACGGATGGAAGGAAAATATGAGTTTCATCAGGCTGATGATGAAATTGCCAAACATACCCATGTAATGTTTACTTTTACAGATGGCACGCAATTACGTTATTTAGATGTACGGAAATTTGGGCGTATGACATTGGTTCCTAAGAATCAAGGTCATCAATATAAAGGGATTTTAGCTTTGGGCCCAGAGCCAACACCAGACGTTTTCCAATTAGCTACTTTTCAACAAGGCTTGAAAAAGCATCATAAAGCAATTAAGCCATTGCTGTTAGATCAAAAGCTAGTGACGGGTTTGGGGAATATTTATGTAGATGAAGCACTTTGGCAAGCGCAAATCCATCCAGAACAACCAGCAGATTCCTTAAAACCTGCGGAAGTTGCTACGTTGTATCAAGCAATCATTGACGTCTTGGCACGCGCTGTTGAAGCAGGTGGAACCACCATCCGCACCTATCTAAACGCGTTAGGAGAAGCAGGGACTTTTCAAGTAGCGTTGAATGTCTACGGGCAAACAGGCTTACCTTGCAATCGTTGTGGTACGCCAATTGTTAAAACAAAAGTGGCACAACGTGGTACGCATTATTGTCCACAATGCCAACAATTGAAAGGTCGTCGATTGAAATGACAAAAGTTTTAGGCATTACAGGAGGGATTGCGACAGGTAAAAGTACGGTTGTTGCTCTTTTTAAAAAAGCGGGTTATCCAATTGTTGACGGCGACATTATCGCCCGCGAAATTGTTGCAAAAGGGCAACCAGCCTTAGCCGCAATCGTTGAAACTTTCGGACCAGAAATAGTATTAACAACTGGTGAATTGGATCGGAAAAAATTAGGACAATTAATTTTCGCTAGTCCTCAAAAAAGAGAGCTGTTAAATGAAACGCTGAAACCTTTTTTAAGAAAAGAAATTTTACGTCAAATTGAAGAAGCTAAAAAGAAAGCCTCCCTGGTTATTGTTGATATTCCTCTGCTTTATGAAGCTCATTATGAGGCGATTATGGATCAAGTTGCTGTGGTATATGTACCAGAAAAGATTCAAAAAGAGCGTCTGATGGCCCGAAACCAATTAACAGAAGAAGAAGCGCAACAACGAATTGCTAGCCAATGGCCGATTGAAATGAAAAAAGAACGAGCAGATATCGTTTTTGATAATCAAGGAACTAGAGAAGAAACGGAACAACAAGTGAAGAAGTGGCTAGAGGAACAAACTGGAAAGAAGTGAATATTTTTTAAATGGCGTAAAATGTTTTGAAAATTTCAGAAAAACAGTGAAAGTCTTTGTTTTTATTAAAGAATGGCAAAGATTCAACTAAGAACCAGTTCTAAAGACCTAGTAATAGCGCAATTTCATGTTATAATATAGGCAACAAAAATTATACAGAATAGAAGAGGTGAACGTTATGCGTTGTCCAAGATGTCATCATAATAATTCCCGTGTTATTGATAGCCGTCAAGCAGATGATGGACGTGCAATTCGCCGTCGTCGTGAATGTGAAAATTGCAGTTATCGGTTCACTACATTTGAAAGAATTGAAGCGGCGCCATTACTTGTAATCAAGAAAAATGGGGATCGTGAAGAATTTAATCGTGATAAAATTTTGCGTGGGCTCATTCGCTCTGCGGAAAAAAGACCCGTTGCTATGGAACAAATGGTTCAAATTGTCGATAATGTTGAAAATCGAGTGCGTAGTTTAGGGGAAAATGAAGTCTCTACAACGCTTATCGGTGAATATGTGATGGAAGATTTAGTCAATCTAGATGAAATTGCCTACATCCGCTTTGCGAGTGTTTATCGACAATTCAAAGATATGAGCGTGTTTTTGAAAGAGTTACAGGACATTGTCGACAAAGCAAAATCTTCTTCTCCTGACTCAGAAAATTAAAAAGGAGGTCTTTCTTTGAAAGGAAATCGGCAAAGAATCCAACCAAAAAATATTTTTCAAGCGGTTATTGATTCACCGCTTTCTGATCAAGAGAAAGAGGTTTTAACCTTTTTATATCAACCAATTGTCGGCGCCAATGCGTTTAGTTTATATTGGCTTTTGTTATCTGAAACAAAAGACTCAGAGGAGAATGGCTCGCTGTTTCATGCAGATTTAATTAGTTTGCTGGACTTGAGTTGCCAACAATTAGAAGAAGCTTGCTACAAATTAGAAGGCATTGGGTTGCTAGAAACGTATAAAAAAACAGATCGGGAATTAGGAGATTGTTATTTATATTATTTAAAAGCACCTGAAACAGCCGCTCGTTTTTTTAAAGATGAAGTGTTAGCTTTAGTGTTATTTAATCGGGTTGGACAACGGAAATTTGATCAATTAGTGCAAAAGTTTCAACCGCATCCTACCAAAACAGAGGGCTATCAAAATGTTTCCGCTAGCTTTCAAGAGGTTTATGCCTTTAAAGAAGAACAAATTGTTTCCGAAGCGAACCGATTGACAACGATTCAAGAAACTTTTTCTCAACAAGAAAAATCGAAGAAAATTTCTGTATCAACGGATTCTTTTGATTGGCACTATTTTGTGGAAGGTTTGCACCGTTTAGGTTTACAACTGCCTGAAGATGAGGCTAGTTTTCAAGAAGAAGTCTATGTTTTTCATCAATTATATGGCATCAATGAGTTAGATATGGTAGACTTTGCTTCGAAATCCTTTGACTATTATACAAGTCGAATTTTGCCTAAGGAATTAGTGCGAACGATTCATCAAGCGTTTGATCCTGATAAAAAACCACAACCAACAAACGTAGTGACAAACAAGCAAGCACAATTGACGGTGGAAGAGCAACAAACGTATCGATATAACACATTAAAAATGAATGGTTTTTCTGAACTGGATATTCAAATGATTATGGATAGTGAAAAGAATCCGCCTATTCAATATTTAGAAGCTTTAAAAAATAGTCGAGGCGGCTATACGACACCACAAGAACGTTCATTAGTGAAATATTTGGTTGCCAAATCAGGCTTACCGACTAGTGTGATTAATATTTTGATTAACTATGTTTACAACATTCAACAACAACCGACTTTAAAAGCGGAGTATGTGAATCGAATTGCGAATGAATGGGGACAAAGTGGCATTCATTCACCAGAAAAAGCAATTGAACATGTCAGAGAATTGGCAAAACAAAGCCAAACCAAACAAAAACAGCGACAACAAAATTATTCAGGGAAACGCCAAACTGTTCGACAAGAGCGATTGCCAGAATGGGCAGATCAGCCAAACGATGAAACAAAACTTTCCCCAGAAGAACAAGCCGAGTTAGATCGACAAATTCAAGAATTTTTAAACCAAGGAGGTGACCAATGATGGAAGACGTAGGAAAAGAAATGTCAAAAATTATCCAGAAGCGTGACATCAATGAACGATATGAAGAGCTGGTTAACGAAGTATTGAAAGATCAAGATGTTCAAGCCTTTATACAAGCAAACCGAGAGCGTTTAACCGATGAAGATATTCGTAAAAGTTATGCTAAGCTGTATGAATTTGTTCAAGAAAAAAAGAAATTTCAATTAAACGATCCGGCAATGATTGCTCCAGGCTATGAGCCAAGATTGATGTTGAATTTTCATTACATTGATGTAACGTATGTCCCAACGGCTGATTTAATCGCCCGTCAGAAGGAAGAAGAAATTCGTAATCGAGTAAGGGCAATGGACATGCCAAAAGATGTCCGAGAAGCAAATTTACGAGATTTCGATCCATCTTCTCAAGGTCGAGCCAAAGCGTTAGCAGAAGCAATGCAATTTTTAAGAGAATATCCTGCGACACCAAAAGAATTTCATAAAGGGCTCTATTTACAAGGCCCCTTCGGTGTAGGAAAATCTTTCTTATTAGGTGCGATGGCTAATGCTTTAGCAGAACGTGGATTTACTACGACAATTGTTCATTTTCCAACATTTACAGTAGAAATGAAGCAAGCCATTGGTCGCGATCAAGTTGGTGAAAAGCTCGATGCAGTAAAAAAATCCCCTATATTAATGATTGATGACATTGGTGCGGAATCCATGACTAGTTGGATTCGTGACGACGTTTTAAGCGTAATCTTGCAATACCGAATGCAAGAACAATTAGTTACTTTTTTCTCTTCCAATCTAGATTTAAAAGCTTTAGAAGAGCATTTAACCGTGACGCAACGAGGAGAACAAGAGCCGCTAAAAGCCAGACGAATTATGGAACGTGTGCGTTATCTGTCAAAAGAGATTACGATGACAGGAAATGATCGACGAAACGGTTAAAGCAATCCTTTTATTTTTATGGATTGCTTTTTTTCTTGCGCTTGAAGAGGTAGCGTAAGTTTCGCAAAAACAAGTACTTTTGTGTACACTGACAATAAAGAAGTGAGGAAAAGAGGCGTAACAATGAAGAGAAAACTTTGGATTTTTATTGGGGTATTCGTGGTGCTTCTGGGAGGATATTTTCTTTTGTTTAGAGAAAAATCCTATAAAGTAGAGGTGGAAAAAGTGAATCCAAAAATTCAACGCTTAATGTCGACAGACAAACAACATTTTTTAACAAAACATGAATTTCACACAAAAGAAACCGCTGAACGCAAAGATTTGTTGAAGTTTTTTATTGAAACCCGGCTCAAAACAGACGGCGGTTTTTTAACCAACTATTTACCAGATGCTGAACGCAAAGATGTCGCCACAGGACATGAGCTGCTAAGTGAGTCTTCAGGTCTATATTTGCGTAATTTAGCTTTTGATACGCAGGGACGTTTTGATAATTTTTACAAGCAGACGAAAGACACCTTTTACGACGGCGTCCAATTTAGTTACCGAATTGACGAACAAGGCAATAAATACAATGTCAATGCCTCGATTGATGATTTACGGATCATTCGTTCATTAATTGAAGCAGGGGGTCATTTTAAAACAGATCAGTACGATCAAGAAATTAAAAAATTAGGCAAGAGTTTTATGAAAACCTCTATGAAAGATAATATTCTAATTGATTTTTACGATAGTAAATCAAAACAACAGTCTTCAGAAACTTCTTTGTTTTATATTGACTTAATTACGCTGGGTTATTTATACAAAGAATTTGGGATTTCAGCAGACTATTTGCAATATCATTACCAATTAATAGACGATGGCTATATTTCTGATGATTTACCTCTTTATCAAACGAAGTTTAATCATCAAACAAATAAATACGAAAACAACGGAACACTTAATATTATTGAATCTTTATTAACGATTGTTCATTTAAGTGAAGTGGGTATGGCGAAACAGACTAGTATTGATTTTGTACGAAAACAAGTTCAGCAAGGAACGCTATTTAACTCGTATGATTTAAATGGATCGCCCGTGGATAAAAATCAATCTGCAGCCAGTTATGCGATAGCGGCTTTAATTGGTGTTGCCGAAAATGACAAAGAGTTGTATCGTGCGGCAATTACAGTACTTAATAATTTTCAAATTATGGATTCAAGCAGTCCGATTTATGGAGGATTTGGTGATAAAGTTACGAAACAAGTCTATTCCTATAATAACTTAATGGCTCTTTTGGCCTATGATTTCTAGATGAGGTGAAAGCATGGAAAAGATCAAAAAATACATGAACTCGGCTTTTGAATGGTTGAGTCGTTATATTTCTCCAAGTCTTTTGGCCGTTTTAGGGATTGGGTTAGTGACAAGCATTTTGTTATTCGTTTATCCGATTAATGGCTTGGGAGATAATGGCGAGTATTTTCGTGTGTTAAATTCAAATAGTCTTTATCGTGTCAATGGTGATAGCTACGACAATGTGGCCTATTTTGTTAAGGACTTTTCGATTATGCGTTATTTTAATGAAACAACGACGCACTTTGTTTCCACTCAACAATTTTTCATCACCATTGCCATTTGGCTTAATAAACTTTTTTATAGTCAAACACTTTTCGATATTCGTTTCTTAGGTTTCGTTTATCTTAGTTGTTTTTTAGTGTCAATTTATATTCTGGTACGAGGCTTAACCGAAGGCGTATCTTTGAAAAAAAGTTATCTTATCTCCTTGTTGGTTATTTTCATCTTGGGGGATACCTCCTATACGATTTATTTTAATTCCTTTTATACAGAAGCGACGAGTTTTTTACTTTCTGTGAGTGTCTTAGCATTTTCAGTCTATTTTTATCGGGTGACGAAACCACGAACTTGGCTCAGAAGAATAGTTTTAGTTATCTTGGCACAAGCAGTAGTACTTTTAATAGGAACAACACGCCAAGAATATTTGCTGATTATTGGCGTAATTATTGCTGGATTAGGATTTTTTGTCTACTTGTCACAACGTTACCAACGATTGTCAATGACGGCCTTTTTAATTGCGTTGATTGGTTTTACAACGTTAGCAGCTTTTATCGTTCCTAACGATATCTATGAACGTGATGTCTACCACAGTATGACGCGCGGTGTAATGAAGGATAGTAAGGTTCCAGATAAACGGATGTCAGAGGGCGGAATCAACCCGCAATATGGGTTGCAAAAGGGACGTTCCTACTTTGAAGAATACAGTCCTGTATCACCAACTTCTGAACAAATGAAAAAAGATTTTTTTGATAAAACGAGTTTTGGATGGGTGTTATTGAATTATTTAAATTATCCATCTGAATTATGGCAAGGACTGAATTCAGCGGTCCCAAATGTTTACTTAGTAAAGCCTAATAATGTGGGGAATTTTGAGAAAACGACGGGGCGTGCACCGCTGGAACAATCTAAATTTTTTATGGTGTATAACCGTATTAAAGCCAGTTTTTTCCCTAAAAACTTTGCTTTCTATCTATTATTAGGCGTGATTCTGTTTGGTTTATATGGCGTTGGTTTATACAGAGGACTCAAGAGAAACGAACCCAGATTAGTTTTTCGCTTCTTTTTAATGACAGGGATATATCTTAATTTATTAGTTGTTTTCATTTCAACAATTATTATTGATGGGGATAGTGACTTAGTACGTCATTTGTTTTTAGTCTCAGTATTTTTAGATTTTCTCTTGTTACAAATTGTTTCTGATGTTATTGGTAAACGAATGTGGCAAGATACAACACCACAAGTCATTGGGGAGGTAGAGGGAATTGAAAAATAAACAATATCTTATTGGCTGGGTGTGTTTCTTACTCTTTTTCGTTTTTTTTGGCTTTGCCAAACCGGCGCTGGCTGCACCAAGTAAACATGTCTTACTTGTCTATGACAGCTTGAATATTGCTGGGAAAAAAGAAAATGATGTGGATGCTTTACAACGAGTGTTGACGAGTTTTGGAGTAGAAGTTCAGAGCGTGGCGGTGTCAGACTATGTGCCTGGAGAATTGCTAAATGATGGCTATGACAGTTTGATTTCTATGGTGAATTGGCCTGAACAAGCCGGCGTTATTGCCTCTGATTTTCTAGCAGATCGAGTTCATTTTAAAGGCAAACAATTACACATTGGTCGAAACATGCGTGACGATGAAAAACAATATTTTAGCGGTACATGGAAAGAATTAAGTCATCGTCAATATCGGTTAGAAGATGAAAAAAACCGCTTTTCTCAAGTATTGCCTTTTCAAGATCAATCAGTTGTGCTGGAAAATACGCAAGGTCAGACAGTTGGCCGATTAAAAACACAAGAATTAGCACCAGAAGAATATCCATTTGGTGTAATTGAGAATGGGCATGCTTTTCTACCAATGTTTGAACGCAAAGGCGCTGTTTTTTTAGAAAGCTTGGACGTGATTAGTCAATGGCTGGAAAGTGAAAAAATGTCACGGCCGTTTTTGACGATTTCTGATTTTAACCCGTTAAGAGATATGTCTGTGGCAACCTATTTGCAAGAAGAATTAGTTAAAACCACGTATCCTTATATTTTATCCAGTACGAGCGTTTCACAAAACAATACGATTTTACCTTATAAACTATTTACGAATGCGTTACGTGCGTTTGCTTCGACGGGGGTTATTTTCTTAGAAACACCGGTCGTTAACAATGTTGATTTAAATGACCAACGTGCCTTGAAACAATTGATGGAGCAGCAGATTAGTTTATTGGTCGACAGACATGTCTATCCAGTAGGCATTTCTGCTCCAGGATACTGGAATCAAGACCTTCAATACCAAGAGGATGGTCTAGCAATTAGTGATACAGTGATTCTAAGAGAAAATCCGCCGATTGAACGCGTTTTTTATCGGAACCAAACGGGAGAATCAATCACTTATAAGAATGCTTTGTTTGATTTACCGTATGATTATTTATCGGGGATTGAATGGACGGATAAAGATAATCCGAATGACTATCGATTTCCAATGCCGACCACCATTAGTTTTTCATTTCCAAATTCTAAAAAAGAAGTGGATCATCTAATTCAAGAAGTCAAGGAAGCACCAATAGTGTTTAGTGTTTCAGAAGCGGATCAACATTTCACTGTTCAAACACAAACGCAGAAAATCGAATTTCGGAATAATCGGTTCTTCTTAAACAATCAAATTGTCAATGGTTTGGCTGATACAGGGGCCTCAACAGTTGAAAAACAACGATTTACAGGCTTATTTTCATTCTTTTTCAGTATTACAAACAATATTTTGATTGGCGTTGTCACGCTGACTTTAATCATCCTGATTATTTTGTTTATGATTGGACGAAAGAATTATCGGTCGAAATATATTAATAAGGAGGAAGACAAATGACCATTGCTGACATTGTAATGTTAACAGCAACTATCATTATTTGGAGTCTACTAATTGTAAATATTCTCTTAGTTATTTTTGGCTATGTTTATTATTTAAAAACAGATCCTGTCGCACCACCACCTGTAGAGGATGAAGACGCGCCGTTTGTTTCAATTATGGTGCCGGCCCATAATGAAGGAATTGTCATTGTGCGAACAGTTGAAGCGTTATTGAATTTTAATTATCCGCAAGATCGCTATGAAATTATTGTGATTAATGACAACTCAAGTGATAATAGTGCCGAGCTTTTAGCGAATGTCCAAAAAAAGGCGGTTAATCGAAATTTGCAGATTATTAATACAGACAGTATAACAGGTGGGAAAGGTAAGTCTAATGCCTTAAACATTGGTTTCAAGCAAGCCAAGGGGGACGTGATTGCCATTTATGATGCGGACAATACACCTGAACCGAATGCACTCCGTTATTTAGTTGGAGAGTTAATCGCTAGTGAGGAATACGGCGCGGTTATTGGTAAATTTAGAACGAGAAATCGCAATGCAAGCTTGTTGACACGCTTTATTAATATCGAGACACTGGCCTTTCAATGGATGGCACAAGCCGGTCGTTTTCAATTATTTAAGTTATGCACGATTCCTGGTACAAATTTCATTGTTCGTCGTAGTATTATTGAAGCCATTGGCGGCTGGGATGACAAAGCGTTAGCCGAAGATACAGAAATCAGTTTCCGCATCTATATGATGGGCTATAAAATTAAGTTTCAACCAAAAGCAGTGACGTGGGAGCAAGAGCCGCAAACTTTGTCAGTTTGGTTCCGGCAACGGACGCGATGGGTCAAAGGCAATATTTATGTCATTGTTAAAAATGCTAAATTATTGTTTAATCCTAAAGCGAGTCGGATCCGTTTTGATATTTTATATTTCTTGTCCATTTATTTTCTCTTAATGACATCGCTCGTTTTGTCAGACATCATGTTAGTTTTATCAATGTCTGGTTACTTAACAACGACCCTGCAAGGATTTAGCAATTCCTTATGGTTGTTAGCGATTTTGTTATTTATTTTCAGTACTTTTGTCAGTATTACAACCGAAAAAGGCGAAATGACTTTAGAGAATATCTTAATTATTGCCTTGATGTATATTACATACAGTCAGATGTGGCTAGTAGTCGCCGCTTATGGCATGGTGATGTATATTAAAGAAAATGTTTTTCATAAACAAACACAAACAAAATGGTACAAAACTGAACGATTTAAATAAGGAGGAAACGTGCAATGAAACAAAAAACAGTCACTTTAATAGGGTTGTTCTTTCTGGCAATTCTGATTGGTGTCGCAAGTCCGACCGTATACGCCGAAAACAAAGAACAAGACAACCATACCTTTACACAACCTTTTCAAAATAAAACAATCTCTTTAACAGGTACTTCTGTCCGTAGCACCATGTATTTTACAAAAATTGATTATTGGAACGTTAAAAAAGCATCATTCAATATGACCTACCAAATCACACAATTAAAAAATAATCAGACCTCAGATTTAACTGTGGCAGTGAATGGTGTGAAGTTTTATTCTTGGCGTCCTGAAAATACGACTGGTATTCAACAAAAGACGATTGAAATCCCTTTGGAACTGATTAAAGAGACAAATACATTGACTGTTGAAGGCCAAATTATTAATCAGGCAGGAAACGACATGTATAATTTAATTGAAACTCCAGCAAATTGGTTAACGATGTATGAAGGATCTAACGTAAACTTCCAATACGATTTACAATTACCAGAGAATACAATTCATTCTTTTTATAATCATTTTGTGGGAGCAGACACGATTGCGAATAAACACAGTGTTATTTTGACACCAGAAAATGCATCGGAAAAAGAATTAGCTGCAGCGACCCATGCGTTAGCTGGCGCTACTCGTTTGATTACTACTTCAGAAGAATTGTTGCCAATGGCTTCTTTGAACAAAGAACAGTCAGCACCCTATCAGTTGATTATTGCCAGCTATGATAAATTACCAGATCAGTATAAAAGTCAAATTGATAGCAAACGCGTGGAGGACCAGGCTGTCTTAAAATTTTTCAATCAACCAGATAAGCATGTTTTAGTAGCTACTTCTAAAGATGAGGACTTACTTGTTCGTGCGGGACGTTATTTAGCAAACTATGAATTAATGACCCAAACAGATAAAGAAGAGACAACAGTTGATGAGAATACCGATACGTTTAGTTCAACTTTAGAATTTGATGGAAATTATCCATTAACCTCAACGGGGGATAAGCTAGAAGGGGCCTATCACCAAGAACAAACGTACTTTGTCAATTTACCAGTGGATCGAAACAATGCCAATGGAAGTCGCGTGCATTTACATTTTAAATACGCTGAAAACTTAGATTTTGATTCTTCTTTAGTGACGGTCTATGCCAATGATAAACCAATTGGCAGCAAGAAATTAACCGCTGCTCGTGCGAACGGTGATGAATTAAATCTCGAATTTCCAAAGAACTTAGAAATTGCTGATAGTTTTGTTTTAAAAGTTGCTTTTGATTTGAATGTTAAATCACCAGAAGTTTTACGAAATGGTCAGACTCCATGGGCCTTTATTGAAAATAATTCGAATGCGTTTATTCAAACAGAAGAACTGAATGACATATTATTTAACAACTATCCGAACATTTTTATCAGAAGCCGTTCTTTTGCTGATTTAGCGATTTTATTACCAGAAAAAATGGACGACAACTATTTTAAAGTGTTGACCAATTTATTTAACTTAATTGGTAATTATGCCGAAAGTAATGTCGGTGAGATTACGTATTATAAAAAAGCGCCTAAAAATGCGGCATTAGAAAATCATAACTTGATTATTTTTGGTACGCCTAAGGATAATCCGATGATTCGTAAGTTAAACGATCAGTTGTATTTCCATTATGATAAGGACTTCACACGTTTTGTTTCAAACGAGAAACTTAGCATTGAAAAAGATTATGGTAAACAAATCGGTACGGCGCAGTTAATGTTTTCTCCATATAATGCGAAAGCCGCGGCGTTAATCTTAACAGGAGCTAAATCACAAGGTGTCTTTTTAGCCTCTACACAAGTGAATACAGAGAAGAATACTTCTATGTACAAAGGAGATGCCATTGTGGTCGATCCGAACTATCGTCGCTATGATTATCGTTTCAAAAAACGTGTAAGCAACGTCAGCAACGAATCATTAGGTAAACGAATTGTCAATAATCATAAATTAATGATTTATCTATTTGTCTTCTTAATTGGTATGACTATTATTGGATTAAGTGCGTTCTTCATCGTGAAGAAGAATTTGAAAGGTGGGGAATAGAGTGAATCAAAAACGAGTGACCTTACTTTTGGATTTAACTTTGTTGGTAGGAATTGTTTTGGTTGTCGGCACAACCATCTTTATGGCCTTAGGAACGAATGATTTCTTTGTGGACTTAAGTTGTCTATTAATTTCAGTTATCTTAATTATCGTTACCTATTTTGTAGGAATTACAGCGGGGTTAACATTTTCGCTTATATTTATTTTTCTACAATTGACTTATGTTGTATATCAGTATGTCTATCATGATTTGTTTAGCTATGGCTCATTATTTTGGCTAATCATGCCGCCGCTCTACTGTTTAACAATCTATGCAGTGACTTATCAAATTCGTACGATTGAAGAAGAAAATATTCGCTTACGTAAAGAAACTTCACGGTTAAATGCGTTAGATGCAGTAACTAATTTAAGAACAGCAAAAATGTACGAGGAAGGATTCGATTTATTTTCTGATATTTCTACACGTTATGAAGCGCCGTTATATTTAGTCGTGATCCGAGTGGCCTATTGGGAAAGTATTCGTAACTTATTAAGTCCTGAACAAAAGAATGAATTGCTACAAATCGTGACAGCGGCGATTAAAGAGACAACGGATGATCGCTTCTTACCATACTTTATCGACGGCACACCGCCGACTTGGGCGTTATTAATTTTCCGCGATGGGGATGACGGATACACTACTAGAAAAGAATTCAAACAACAAGCTCAAGAGAAATTTGCCCATTCTGAAACCTTAAGGAATATTACTTTGACATTACAAGTTTCCTATACCAAATATGATCCTGCCGAATTTAACAACGCTTCAGAATTTTTAGGGGATGGAATTAATTCTCTTCAATATGATGTTTAAAAAGGAGGCAAACAAATGACTGAAAAACTTGCTGTTTTTACAGGGAAATTAGCAGAGGCTGGTGTGTTAAATGAGACGCAGCCATTGTCAATGCGATTACATTTAGAAAATATCCAAGCAGAAAGTGATCCAGAATCCATTGTTCCCTTATTTTCTCATGGGGTAATTTTAAACATACTTGTTGAACAGTTAGAGGAAAGTATCCCACTGTCTCACTTGAAAAAAGGGACCAAAGTCCGTTTCACAGTCGTGGGCTTGCCGCCGATGACTATGTCAATTCCACCGCATGTTGGTGGGCAAGCGATTGAATTGATAGAAGAAATCTAAAAAGCTTCTGCATTAGCTATGATTATTAGCTAATGCAGAAGCTTTTTTTATTCAAAGGTCATTCTTTCAATTCGATCGAACGCTTCCTTTAATAAATCTAAATTTTGTGTTGCGGCTAAACGAATGTACTCATCGCCCGTTGTTTCACCAAATGCTTTTCCAGGAATCACTAATACCTGTGTCTCTTTTAAAAGTTTTTCCACAAAAGGAACGGAAGTTAGTCCAGTTTTTTGAATATTAATGAAGGCGTAAATACTTCCTTTGACTGGATGAAGCGAAAGGAAAGGAATCTTTGCTACTCGCTGGGCCACATACTCTAAACGTGTTTGGAACACTTCAACGATTGGGTCTACAAATTCGTCAAAATGTTGTAACGCATAGATTCCTGCTTGCTGTGACAACGTAGGCGCAGAATACGTAACGCCTTCATTAATTAATTTGGCTACTTCGTTAATATAGTCTGGGGCAATCATATAACCAATACGCCAACCAGTCATTGCAAAGGCTTTTGAAAAGCTACCAAAAGTGATAGTATTTTCTGGAGCAAACGTAGCCATGGGAGTAAACGTTTCTTGGAAACAAAAGGCTTCATAAACTTCATCTGAAAGAATGTATAAGTTGTGTTCAATCGCTACCTGTGCGATTTCTCTGAAAGTTTCTTCAGAGAAAACAGCGCCTGTTGGGTTATTCGGTGAATTAAGAATAATCGCTTTGGTTTTAGGCGTGATTTTTTCTTTCAAAAGAGCTACATCAATTTGGAAACCATCTTCTTCATAGGTTGGTAAAAAGACCGGAACGCCATCTGCTAAAAGGACTTGGTCTTTATAAGGAGAGAAATAAGGTTCATGAATAATCACTTCATCTCCAGGATTTAGAATCACTTGTAAGGCAAGGTACATTCCGTGCAGAGCGCCAACTGTGGCCCGGACTTGATTCGGTTGAAAAGATAATTGATAATGTGACTGATAAAACTGAATGACCGCCTCAATGAATGCCTCGCTACCATCAGAAGCGGTATATTTTGTATGCCCATTTTTGGCATCGTTAGCTGCTTGTTCGATAATCCGCTCATCGGTAATTAAGTCAGGGTCACCAATCGATAAATCGATTAAATTTGGGGTCTTTTTCGCCAATGTTGCAATATCCATGAGTAAATTTTCAGTAGGTTGTTGGTAACGTGTTGCGATATTCTTGCGATCCATACCAGGTGCTCCTTTTTATAAAACTTTTCTTAGAAAATCTTGTGTTCTTGGGTTTTGTGGCGCATCAAAAATTTCTTCAGGTGTGCCTTCTTCTTGAATGATTCCTGCATCCATAAAAATGACACGGTCCGCGACTTCTTTTGCGAAGCCCATTTCGTGGGTAACCACTACCATTGTCATCCCTTCAATAGCTAAATTTTTCATAACGGATAGCACTTCGCCCACCATTTCAGGGTCTAAGGCAGAAGTTGGTTCATCGAACAGCATCACGTCAGGGCGCATGGCTAAAGCACGAGCAATCGCTACCCGTTGTTGTTGCCCACCAGAAAGTTGAGCGGGATAATTTTCTTTTTTATCTGATAAACCAACTTGTTCCAGTAAAGAAAGAGCATGTTCTGTGGCTTCAGCAGCGGCTTCTTTTTTTACTTTAACAGGACTAATCGTTAAGTTTTCCAAGACATTTTTATGCGGGAAAAGATTGAAATTTTGGAATACCATTCCCATTTTTTGACGAAGTTGATCAATGTTGGTATTTTTATCTAATAAATTTTTTCCTTCAAATTCAACGCTGCCACCAGTTGGTGTTTCTAATAAGTTCAAGCAACGTAAAAAAGTACTTTTACCACTACCAGAAGGGCCAATAATTACGACAACTTCACCAGCTTCAATTTCTAAGTCAATTCCTTTAAGTACTTCATTTTTTCCGAATGTTTTCTGTAAGTTTTTAATGTTAATCACTAGTACTCATTCTCCTTTCAGCAACACCTAATAGACGTGAGATAGTAAAGGTTAGGACGAAATAAATTAACGATACAATTAAGTAAGGTAGGAAGGGTTTAAAACTTGCTCCTTGAACGTTGCCAGCTTGGAAAATTAGTTCTGAAACACCAATGACTGAAACAACGGAAGATTCTTTAATTACTGTAACAAATTCGTTGCCTAACGCTGGTAAAATATTTTTAATAGCTTGTGGGAAAATGATGTATCGCATTGCTTGGTTTTGATTCATTCCCAAAGAACGAGCAGCTTCCAATTGTCCTTTATTAACAGCCTGAATACCAGCACGAATAATTTCTGCTACATATGCACCACTGTTTAAAGAAAGAGCAATACAACCAGCTGCTACTTTTGATAAGTCCAAACCAAGAACGCCTGTCCCGAAATAGACAATAAAAATTTGAACAAGCAAAGGAGTGCCACGAACATATTCAATATAAGCAATGGCAATGCCACGTAAAATTTTGGAATTGGCTAACTTCATTAAGGCAAGTAATGCCCCTAAAATGGCACCAAACAAAACACCAATGAAAGCTAGGAAAATGGTATAGCCCGCACCGTTAAGGTAGAACTTTCCATACTTTTGTAAAAAGCTTTGATCTTTTTGGAACATTAATTGATTGGCTTCTTTTTTATAACCGTCCATTAATTTTTGATCATTAATTTGTTTAATAGAGGCATTTACTTTCTCCGTCAAAACGGGCGCATCTTTAGGAAAAGCAACGGCAGTATCTTTTGAGCCTTTTTCAAAGGTAACATTAGCAAAAGCTAAATCCTCATTTTGAGAAACATAGGCTTCGCCAACCGGTTCTTCCATAACGACTGCATCTAATTTATTATTTTTTAGATTCATAATTAAATCTGGAATTTTTTGAAGAGAAGTAGGGACAGCACCGGTTAATTCGGTTTTAATTAATTCTTCTTGTGTCGTTTGCTTTTGGGCACCTGCACGAACGCCTTCGAAATCTTTAGTGGAATGAAATTTATCTTTGTCTTCTTTCCGAACAATGACTCTTTGTTGAACGTTCATATATGGTTGAGAAAAAGCCACTTCTTTTAATCGTTCAGGCGTTGGCGACATGCCAGAGATGACCATGTCAATCTTGCCAGTTTTTAAGGCCCCTAACAGAGCATCGAAGCCTAGTTCTTCGATTTTTAATTTAACGCCTAAATCGTCGGCAATTTTTTGAGCAATAGAAATATCAAAACCAACAATTTTATCTTCACCATCTACTTTTGCATGAAATTCATAAGGGGCATAGTCTGCGGATAAGCCGACAACTAGTTCTCCCTTTTGGATGATTTTGTCATAGACTGGATCGTTTTCGGCTGCAAAAGTTTCTTTAATAGGTAATAATGAGAGCAACAAGAATAAAATTGGTAAAATCGTCTGTAGCCATTTTTTACATTTGGTCATTTGCGTAAACTCCTTTTTGTATTATTTTTATAAATATTCAAAAAAAGCGAATAAATGTATAAAAATTTATTGTGTTATGATGTGGTTTATCATATCATAGAATATGTAAAAGGAAAAGTAGTAGAGTTGAAAAAATACAACTTTTTCAAAAAAATTTTCAAAAGTCAAAAATGAAGGGGATTTTCAAGATGGAACAATCATTAATTGTGAGAGGGACACCACAAGAGTATCTTTGCGAAATTGGTTCGTGGGAATTATTAGAAGGACAACTATTATGCAGAAATATTCATCGTGTATTCATTTTACACGGGACTGAGTCATGGCAAGCGGCAAAACCGTATTTTCCGACGTTTCAAAAAGTAACAGCTGTTTTTGAAAACTATGGAGGTGTTTGTACAGATCAACGTGTGCAAGAGTTAGAAGCGCAAGTGCTGGACAATCATTTAGAGGCCATCGTCGCTGTTGGTGGAGGAAAAGTGGCCGACTTGGGCAAAGCCTTAGCACACAAAATGGCGTTACCGGTAATTATTTTGCCCACTTTAGCAGCTACTTGTGCACCGTGTACGCCATTGAGTGTAATGTATCGAGAAGATGGAGCAATGGAACGATATGACGTTTTTCCGCAAGCAAACGCTTTGGTGTTGGTAGAACCAAGAGTGTTATTGCATTCGCCTCGGTCTTTAATGGTGGCAGGTATTGGGGATACATTAGCTAAATGGTACGAAGCAGATGCGATTATTTCGCAGTTAGATGTCCAAGTATTACCTATTCAAGTTTCTCATTTTGCCGCGGAAAAATGCCGCGATATTTTGTTAAATGAAAGTATCAATGCTTTAAAAGCGATGGAAGAGCAGCAATTAAATCAATCGTTTATTGATGTCATCGAAACGAATTTAATTATTGGTGGAATGGTGGGTGGCTTTGGCGATGATTATGGTCGGACAGCGGGTGCCCATTCCATTCATGATGCACTAACTTTGCTGCCAGCTAGCCATCGACAATTGCATGGAAACAAAGTGGCGTATGGTGTGTTTGTTCAATTAGCCATTGAAGAGAAATGGCAAGAAATCGCTGAATTGATTCCTTTCTATCACCAACTAGGTTTGCCTATTTCTTTAAAAGAAATGGAGATGGACTTAACTGAAGCCGAGTATCAAGAAGTAGCAGAACGTGCTTGTATAGAAGGCGAAACGATTCATTATATGAAACAAAAAATTACCCCTGAAATTGTGAAAAAAGCGATGCAAGATTTAGAAAAATATACAGCGACAAAATAAGTGCCAAACAGCAACTAGCTCATTTGAATTATTTGAACTAGTTGCTGTTTTTTAAGGATCCTTTTTTGAAAAAAGAAACCTTGAGAAATCCTTGCAAATTCAATAAAAAAAAAGTATGATGATGGGAGGACAAATTATAGTAGAAAGTAGGGAAATGAATGACGGAACCAGCCATTCGTTATCGTTTAATCAAAAAAGATAAACACACAGGTGCGCGTTTAGGTGAATTAATTACTCCTCACGGCACATTTCCAACACCAATGTTTATGCCGGTAGGTACACTTGCGACAGTTAAAACAATGTCACCAGAAGAATTAAAAGAAATGGGTGCCGGTGTTATTTTAAGTAATACTTACCATTTATGGTTACGCCCAGGTGAAGATTTAGTCGAAGAAGCAGGCGGTTTACACAAATTTATGAACTGGGATCAACCTATTTTAACTGATTCAGGTGGCTTCCAAGTCTTCTCATTAAGTGATATGCGGAAAATCGAAGAAGAAGGTGTGCATTTTAGAAATCATTTAAATGGTTCAAAAATGTTCCTTTCTCCAGAAAAAGCGATCAATATTCAAAATAAATTAGGATCAGATATTATGATGAGCTTTGATGAATGTCCACCATTTGATGAAAGCTATGAGTATGTCAAACGCTCGATTGAACGGACTTCTCGTTGGGCTGAGCGTGGCTTAAAAGCCCATGCGAATCCTGATAGACAGGGATTATTCGGTATTGTTCAAGGTGCGGGATTTGAAGATTTACGTCGTCAAAGTGCCAAAGATTTAGTGAGTATGGATTTTCCTGGCTATTCGATTGGTGGCTTATCTGTTGGTGAGTCTAAGGAAGAAATGAACCGAGTCTTAGACTTTACGACACCGTTAATTCCTGAAAATAAACCACGTTACTTAATGGGTGTGGGTGCCCCTGATTCATTAATTGATGGAGTGATTCGTGGGATTGACATGTTTGATTGTGTGCTACCAACACGTATTGCGCGCAATGGTACTTGTATGACTTCACAAGGTCGCTTGGTTGTTAAAAATGCCCAATATGCAAGAGATTTTCGTCCGCTTGATGAAAAATGTGATTGTTATGTTTGTCGTAATTATACGCGGGCCTATATTCGTCATTTGATTAAATGTGATGAAACATTCGGAATCCGTTTAACATCGTATCATAATTTATACTTCTTGTTAGACTTAATGAAAAACGTCCGTCAAGCAATTATGGACGACAATTTATTAGAATTCCGACAAGCGTTTTTTGAAGAATATGGCTTTAATAAAGCGAATGCAAAAAGTTTCTAAAAATTAGAGGAAAAAACTAGTTCTTCAAGCATTTTTTTGATACAGTT
Organism: Enterococcus sp. DIV0236; assembly: GCF_050558525.1. Classification (NCBI taxonomy): domain Bacteria; kingdom Bacillati; phylum Bacillota; class Bacilli; order Lactobacillales; family Enterococcaceae; genus Enterococcus; species Enterococcus sp. DIV0236. The sequence continues at coordinate 654,523 of NZ_CP187891.1, forward strand.
AGTAGTGTGAATAATGCAGAGTGAGGTGAAACAAATGGGTGGCGGATTTACAATGATTTTTACATTAGTCCTTTTAGGAGGAATGATGTTTTTCATGACACGTTCTCAAAAGAAACAACAGCAAGAACGTCAAAAACAACTAAACGCAATGAAAACTGGCGATAGTGTTGTCACAATTGGTGGTTTACATGGTGTTTTAAGTGAAATCAACGAAAAAACAGTTTTAATCGATTGCGAAGGTATTGTCTTAGAATTTGACCGTGCAGCAATTCGAACTGTAACACCTGGAACTGCTGTTACAAATGATTCAGCAGTAACTAGTGTACCAGTCACAGAAGTTGAAGAGACAGTCACAGAAGAAGTAACTGAAGTTCCTGAAACATCAGATCCTTCAAAAGAAAAGAAAGACTAAACGAATCAACTAATTCATTTAATGGTTAAAGAGAGCGGAACAGGCTTTTCAAAGGCGAAACTGTGACCAGTAGTCACACGAGAAAGCCAATAAGAAGAGATAATTTCTATTCCGCTCGTGTCGTTTATCTTAAAATGTAGGACTAGGAAGGTAGGTCATTTGGACTTACGTCCTAAGTCCTTTTTAACTATTAAGTTTACAAAAAAGGTTCCTTTTTATAGTGTTGGAAGATAGTTAAAAAGTGAGCAATCTTTCGCTTGGTTGGAAGGAGAAGAGCCCATGACAAAGGAAAAATTAAGTTGGTTACAACAAAAAATGCTCAATAAAAGTATTAAAAAGAAGTGCCAAAATTTTCGTGAACTAGGTTATTCTTCCATCAACGAAGAAGATTTATTGACTTATTTACTCACCTATCGTTGGAAAAAGCAAGCCCGTTTATCTGTCAAAGACTGTCGCAAAGACATTCAGAAGGTTAAGCCGAATGAATTTTTTGACTATCAACAATTATTGGCACAGACATCAAAAAATCCTTTAAGGGACTGGCATGATATTGAAGACTTATTCTAGAAAAAAGAATAGGTCTTTTTTTTGAGATAAAAAAAAATTATAAATAGTTGTGAAAAATATCACAAAAACTATTTACAAGATTCGTTTTATGTTGTATGATGTGAATGTGAAATAGTTAACAAAGTTTTTTTAAAATGAAACTCTTAGGAGGATGAACATGGTTAAAACAGTAAAAAAAGAAAAGACAGAAACAGTTGATGTTTCATCAATGATTGATGAATTAGCAACAAAAGCGAATGTCGCTTTAAAAGCAATGGAAGATTTTACACAAGAACAAGTAGATCACATTGTCCATCAAATGGCGATGGCGGCGTTAGACCAACATATGCCTTTAGCAAAAATGGCTGTCGAAGAAACTGGCCGTGGAATCTATGAAGATAAAGCAATCAAAAATATGTATGCATCTGAATACATTTGGAATAATATTAAACATGATAAAACAGTGGGTGTAATTAACAAAGACGAACAAACCGGCTTAATGGAAATTGCTGAGCCAGTTGGCGTGGTATGTGGGGTCACACCAACAACAAACCCAACGTCAACAACTATTTTTAAATCACTAATTGCCTTAAAAACAAGAAATCCAATTGTTTTTGCTTTCCATCCTAGCGCACAAAAATGTTCGGCAGAAGCGGCACGTATTGTACGGGATGCGGCGATTGCAGCAGGTGCACCAGAAAATTGTATTCAATGGATTGAACAACCATCGATTGATGCAACATCTGCTTTGATGAATCATCCAGGGATTGCCATTGTTTTAGCAACTGGTGGCGCAGGCATGGTAAAATCTGCATACTCAACAGGTAAACCAGCACTAGGCGTTGGTCCTGGGAACGTACCAGCTTATATTGAAAAAACGGCTAAAGTAAAACGTGCGGTTAATGATTTAATTGTTTCAAAATCATTTGATAATGGAATGATTTGTGCTTCTGAGCAAGCGGTCATTGTGGATAAAGAAATTTATGCTTCTGTCAAAGCTGAGTTTGAAGCACATAACGTTTACTTCGTGAAACCGAATGAATTACAAAAACTAGAAGATGCAGTGATGAATGAAGGCAAATACGCAGTAAATCCAGCGATTGTCGGTAACTCTGCAGAAAAAATTGCTGAATTAGCAGGAATTAGTGTACCAAAAGGCACAAAAATTTTAGTCGCTGAATTAGAAGGTGCAGGTCCAGAATATCCATTATCAAGAGAAAAATTATCGCCAGTTTTAGCAATGATGAAATCAAACAATGCAGAGCATGCTTTTGAACTATGTGAAGCGATGTTAAACTTAGGTGGTTTAGGACATACAGCAGTAATTCATACAGAAGATGAAGAGTTACAAGTTGCTTTTGGTTTACGTATGAAAGCTTGTCGTATTTTAGTGAATACTCCATCAGCAGAAGGCGGTATCGGTAACATTTATAACGAAATGATTCCATCTTTAACACTTGGTTGTGGTTCATACGGGAAAAACTCTGTTTCTAAAAACGTATCAGCCATTAACTTAATTAATATTAAAACGGTAGCGAAACGGAGAAATAATATGCAATGGTTTAAATTACCTCCAAAAATTTTCTTTGAAAAAAATTCTTTACAATATCTACAAAAAATGGAAAATGTTGAACGTGTCATGTTAGTTTGTGACCCAGGTATGGTTCAATTTGGCTATGCAGATATCGTACGTAAAGAGCTACAAAAACGTAAAAATGATGTGAAAATCGAAGTATTTTCTGATGTTGAACCAAACCCATCAACAAATACTGTTTATGCAGGTACCAAAATGATGGTTGATTTCCAACCAGATACAGTGATTGCCTTGGGTGGCGGTTCTGCAATGGACGCGGCGAAAGGCATGTGGATGTTCTATGAACACCCAGATACAGAGTTCTTTGGTGCAAAACAAAAATTCTTAGATATCCGCAAACGGACATATAAAATTGCCAAACCAGAAAAAACACAATTTGTTTGTATCCCAACTACTTCAGGAACTGGTTCAGAAGTTACACCATTTGCCGTTATTACTGATAGTGAAACACACGTGAAATATCCGTTAGCAGACTATGCGTTAACACCAGATGTAGCGATTGTTGATCCACAGTTCGTAATGTCTGTGCCAGCTTCAGTCACTGCAGATACAGGTATGGATGTTTTAACACATGCTATTGAATCTTATGTTTCCGTGATGGCTTCAGATTACACACGTGGTTTAAGTTTACAAGCAATCAAGTTAGTTTTCGATCATTTAGAAAATTCAGTGAAACGTCCAGATATGGAATCTCGCGAAAAAATGCATAATGCATCAACCATGGCAGGGATGGCATTTGCCAATGCATTCTTAGGTATTTGTCACTCTATTGCTCATAAAATTGGTGGGGAATATGGCATTCCACATGGTCGTACAAATGCGATTTTATTACCACATATTATTCGTTACAATGCGAAAGATCCATCAAAACACGCAATGTTCCCTAAATATGATTACTTCCGCGCCGATACTGATTATGCAGACATTGCAAAATTCTTAGGCTTAAAAGGAAATACTACCGCAGAATTAGTAGAAGCTTTAGCAACAGCAGTAGCAGACTTAGGTAAATCAGTCGGAATTGACATGAACTTGAAAGCCCAAGGTGTCTCACAAGAAACATTAGACACAACGGTTGATCGTATGGCAGAACTTGCATATGAAGACCAATGTACAACTGCAAATCCGAAAGAACCATTAATTAGTGAACTAAAACAAATTATCTTAGATGCTTATGTAGGATAAAAGAACTCAAATAAAGAGACCAGAACATTAATGTTCTGGTCTCTTTAACGTTTTGCGAAAACAGTGCTGTCGATACCACGGTTATGACACCAATTAACTAAAACTGGATCGAGGATAAGTGCGGTACTAGTCAATTCTTCTGTCGTCTTTTTTCCTAAAAGAGTATAAAGCATTTTCACTTCTTCTTGCCATTGCTGTACAAGGGCTAAGGTATTTTCTAAACCATTTTTACTCATAAGGGAAGCTAAGATAGTCCCAGCAACTCCCATGCTTTTGGCACCTAAAGCGAGTCCTTTGACAATATCAAGAGAGTTACGCACACCGCCAGAACCGAGAATAGTTAGTTTCTTTTGCCAATTTTGTGATTCCAGAAGAGAGATGACCGTTGATTGCCCCCAATCATCTAAGAAAGAAAGTTCGCGTTTCTTCCGCCGGGCATTTTCAATTTGTGTAAAACTCGTTCCGCCTTGGCCGCTCACATCCGCTGCTTGAACGCCGATAGAGGTGAGTTTTTCTAAGGTTTCTTGGCTCATGCCAAAGCCAACCTCTTTGACAATGACAGGCACTTCTACGGCCTGTACGATAGCTTCAATTTTGGTTAGCCAATTAGTGAAATCACGATCTCCTTCAGGCATGACCAATTCTTGGGGCACATTTACATGGATTTGTAAGGCATTCGCTTGAAATAAATCAAGCGCTCGCTTTGCTTCTTCCGCACCCAAGCCTGCACCAATATTGGCAAAAATGAGTCCATCTGGGTTTTCTTTTCGCATAATTTGATACGTATCCGCTAAACTAGCATCTTTTAACGCTGCCGAAACAGATCCTGTCGCAACTAAAAGGCCAGTTTCTTTGGCAATAATGCCTAATTGCTGATTAATTTCTTTTGCACGCTGGCTACCACCTGTCATTGCATTGACATAAAAAGGTTGGGGAAGCTGAAAAGAAAGAAACGAAGTGGAAATATCCACTTCGTTAACAGCGGATTCAGCAAACGATTGGTGAACAAAACGCACACGATCAAAGTCATTACTTTTTTCTTTGTGGAACGCTTTAGCTAATGATAGATGTTCATCTTTTCGATTCATGCTTCTCCTTACACTCCTTTTGACCATAGGTATAGACGTGAAGTGGCAGTGGGGTAATTCCGTCTTTTTCCCAAGCAGTCATTAATGGTAAAATCCCAGATTTTTGGCGGAAAATTACAATCCCACAATCGCCCCCGCCAGCGCCAGAAGATTTCGCAGCTCCTGTATAAGATTCAGCCAAATCACAAAGATTTTTCAAGGCTTCTGTTTCGATTACCACACCAGTCAGTGAAGATAATTCGGCGAGCAATTGGCGATTTTTAGTAATTTGTTTTTGGATAACAGAAATTTTTCCTGTGTTAAAGCCATTAATCATTGTTTCGACACAAAGCCGACTTTTCATTAAGAACTGCTCATAAGCCGCTTGTTTTTCTTCTTTTGATTGATGAACTCGATCAACTAAGTCTGAAGTGGACGCAGGACTACCTGTCCAACCAATTAGTAAACGTAGTTGTTTCGGTACTTTTAACGGAAAAATCATTAATTCAGGCCAGTCCATTGCTAACAAATCAGTTAATGTTTCAGTGGTTACTTTTTGATTGACCCAATCATGATCGAAGGTTGAAAAGGCAATCCAGCCCCCGTAACAGCTGGCGGCGATATCTCCGCAAGAACCATTTCCTTGAACGGCTAAGTGAGCTAATGCTGATAATTTGAAAATTTCCTCATTTTCCAAACCTAAGTCATAAAAAATATTCAAGGCTTTGACAGTTCCAACGGTTACTGCACCGCTTGAACCAAGACCATATTTTCGTCCATTTGAACTATCTAATTCACTCGTCACTTTTAAATGATAAAATGACAATTCTTTGTTTTGCTCTTGCGCATATTTTTCAGTTAGATGAATCGCCGCTAGAACATAATGAAAAGGATTTTCGCGAATATCTAATACGAGCTCACCATTTCGGCGTGTCCAACGAATAGGTAAAGAGCTGTATTGTGCAGATTGAATACTGCCTTCATCTGTTGTTTCTTCGACAGTTACAGTTACGAATTGATCCACAGCAACGATAATGGCAGGGTGGCCAGGTTCAACAACGGCATATTCTCCTGCAATAAATAACTTTCCTGGCGTAGTAACTTCAATCATGCTTATTTATCCATTCCTTTCGTTTCAAACAATTCAATTCCGGGACCAGCAAAAGCTGGGACTAACTGCTCTTTTGAAAAATGTTCACTTAAAAATGTTTTTAATGCTTCTAAGTTTTTCTTTTCGACTAAGACCTTGACATTCGGACCTGCATCCATTGTAAAGTAGCAAGGAATTCCTTTGGCCCGTGCTTGGCGAACTAAAGCCATCGCTTGTAAACTGCCTGGGGACCAGTAAGTAAATGGAGGGACAGCACCTAAGGTTGTTCCATGCATCCTTAACCCATTGGCTTCAATGATTTCTCCTAAACGAGGGAAGTCTTTTGTTTTAATTGCTTCATGAACTTGGGATAAATCTTTTTCCACATTGTCCAACCAACCTTGATAGAAGCTAGAAGTTTCTACTGTTCGTTTCATTCCATCACGGCTGGAAACATCTTTTTCGCCATCATTAATTAAGATAAAGAGCATGGCCAATTCGTTTTCCCAATTATTAGCTGGAATATTTTCAGCAAACGACGTTTCATCAGAGTGGCCTTTGTTCCATTGAGCAAAACCACCAAAAATACTACGACAAGCAGAACCTGAACCACGTCGCGCTAAACGTGATAAGTCTTTTGCTGAAAGATTTAATCCTAAGGCTACGTTACAGGCCCCAGCTAAAGCAGCTAGACCACTCGCTGAAGAAGCCAAACCGGCTGCAGTAGGCACAAAATTTTGACTTTCCACTTTTGCAAACCAAGTACAATCGGCTTGTTGACGAACAAGGTTCAAAAATTCTTTGACTTTTTTTGTTTGTTTTTCGTTTTGCAAGATACCATCTAAAATAAATACATCTTCTGAATAATGGGCATCAAATGTCACAGTTGTTTCTGTGTAAAAGGCATCTAATGTTAATGATAAACTACTATTCATTGGTAAAATGTATTCTTCATTGGCTTTTCCCCAATATTTAATCAGAGCAATATTTGTATGCGCTCGTGCTTTTCCTGAAAGCATTACTTTTTCACCTCTAATGATTGAATCCATGTAGCAACAGCTCCATTTTCTTCTAAAGTCTGTGCAATGGTTTGTGCGGTCTTTTTATTATCTGTTAAGGCAATCATACAGCCACCGCGACCGCCGCCGGTTAATTTTGCTCCTAGAGCGCCATGTTCTAGAGAGAGAGCCACTAGTCGATCCAGCATATCGTTGCTGACGGTTAATTGCTGGAGTTGCTCTTGCGCTAACGTCATTAGCTGACCTAATTTTTGTTTATCATCTTGTAAAATCGCCTGCTTTGCTTCTTTAGTAAAAGAACCTAATTGTTTCATTGTTTCAGCGATTGCTGTGGGATTATTTTGAGCTAGCTGCGCAATGTCTTTCACTGCTTCACGTGTTTGACCTTTAATTCCCGTATCAGCTACTACTAAGTAGGCATTAGATAAATTCATCGAGAAATGTGTGGGCGGAAATCCTCTAGTAAAAAATAAGGGATCAGCGCCGCTTGTTGCTGCGGCATCGATACCACTAGGATTGCCATGAGCAATTTTCTCACTTAAGGAAACAAGCTCAAACAATTCTTGATATGTATAAGCGTAATCAAAATAATCAAAAAGGCTTCGAACGATGGCCACAGCGGTTGCTGCGCTTGAGCCCATTCCTCGTTCAGCGGGAATCGTACTTGTTAAGGTCAAAGTGCCTTTAAACGTATCTTCCTTTAAAAAATGTAAGGTTTGCTGAACAACTTCCTTGATATTTGCTAGCTCTTGGGGCACGTCTTCAAGCAATCCTGTAAAATATGCACAATCAATCTGCATAGTTTTTGCTGGGGTAAAGACGGCTGTGATTTCTGTCGCTTGAAAAGGAAAGGCGATTGCTGGTTCGCCGTAAACAACGGCGTGTTCCCCCATTAAAATAATTTTTCCCGTCGCTTGACCGAGGCCTTGTTTTTTTATATTCATTCACTGACATTCCTTTTGAGTAGAATCGAGTATAGGACAAAAGACGTTCTTGGATTAGAAGAACGTTTGTCATAATCTCTTCATGATTTATAGGAAATGATTCCAAAAGTTTCTCTTGTTCCAAAAAAAGAGATTGCTTAACCTAAGATAGTTTACCTAAAAATAAGGCACAAGTAAAATGGTTCCGTTGGTTTTTCCAAAAAATTAATAACAATTTAATAAGAAAGAACCGACAGAACCAGTTATTCGGCTATTTTTTTAAAATTTTCTTAGGTAATCACCAAACCAAGGGCACTTGCCAAATAAATGGCTTGTTCAGGGGTGACTTTAAGACCTGATAAATAGTTTGGTGAGAAAGTCAAGCGTTCAAAGGTGTTTTGGGAAAAATCCAATCCTTTTAAAGAAGTATTTAGCCAATTACTTTCGGTTAAATCGCAAGCTTCTAGCAGGAGTTTCTTCCAGGTGACCTCGAAAAATTCACTTTCGACTAAACGTGTCTGATTAAAGTGAACAAGATTAAAATTTGCAAAACGAAAAGAAGCATAATCGGCTTTGCAATCCTCAAATAGACAATCTTTTAAATAGCTATCTGCAAAATTCGTTCCTGTCAAATTGCAACGAAGGAAAGTCACTCGATGAAAACTGCCAGACAGCCATTCGACGTTAGAAAAATCGCAAGCTTCAAAACGCACATTACTACAATCAAAAGAAGCAAACTGGCCATTTGCTAATGAAAGATGATCGAAAACAGCATCCCGAAAGACTAAGTTACGAACTTCTTGATTCGGTAAATCAATCTGCTGATACAAATGATTTTCTAAGATTGCCTCATCTTCTAATTGACAGTTCGTTAATAGAGGAAGTTGTTCTGGCAAATTTGGTGGCAAGGGATAAGTTATTTTCATAAAACGCCTCTTTCTTCTTGTTGATTTTCAAAGGTTTCATCAATTGAGTAGGCCCGATTATAGAAACGTAGCGCAGTTGTGAAAACATAAGCGCCGGCAAAACCAAGTAAACTACCTAACACAATCCCGACTAATCGATAGTTTAAAAGATTACTAATGACTTGCTGTCGTGCAAGATTTGATAATAATAAGGACATCGGGGTAATAAAAAAGCTGGCAATCGCATAGTTTCTGTTAATGAATCCTTCAAAAGCTGCATACAGAATACTAATGATACCGATTGTTTGTAAAGGTGTAAAGGGAATCATTAATAAAATTGCAGAAAGCAACAAACCAAGACTCGTACCTAGAATCCGTTGAACATTTCGCTGCATCACAGAATGTAAATTTTCCCCTTGTAAAATGGCTGCGCAAGTAAACGTCATCCAATAGGCGTTGACTAAATGAAGCGATTGGCTTAAATAAGCCGCTAAAAATAAAATGGCCGCATAATGCAAAGCATCTAATAAAGAAGCGGGATCGATATAAAGTCGTTCTTGAAGAGAGATCCGTTTTTGAAAAACGTAGGGGCGCTTGTCGATGAAATGAAGCACAATGCCCATGATAATGCCGGTCACTACTCCTAAAAGAACAAAACTGGCCATGATGGGAATCTTATGTAAAGGAAAATTGTTGCTTGTTCCCATTGCGGTTGACATGATAACTAACAAAGCACCAGGCTTCTCAATGCCATACAATCTAAAAAGTAAGCGTGCAAGAAAAGCGACGATGGCAATTGTAATGGGAATCAACCAAGGTACATGGTGACTTAGCATTCCTAAGCTGTTGCCCAGAACAATAAAAAAGCCAACAATATTCAGTCTGCGCAATAATTGGGGCAAAGGAAGCGGCTGATAATAAATAAACGTATAAATGCCCATCGAGCCAAAGGTCCCAATGAGTAAATTATTGGAAAAATAACCAATTAATAATGGAATTGCCATACAAATTGCGACACCAACTAACCGAAATAATTCGTCATTTGCTTTATCAATAGCAAACAAATCCTTTAAAAACGTAGAATTCTTCATATTTTGTCACTCCTTTACTTCCTAATTTACCATAATGTTTAGAAAACTGACAAAAGAATTGCAATAAAAGACAGGAAGAAAAAGAGTGATTTCTGATAGGAAGAGAAGAAAAATTAAAAAAAGTTAACATTTTGACTTGCAATTTTAATATGAAAAATGTAAGATATATTCCATAGCAATAAATAATTATTAAATTCTGATTTTTCAGAAAATACAGATTGTATTATTTTAGGAGGCAACACTATGAAATTGAAAAAGTCATTAACATTCGGTGTGATTACATTATTTAGCGTAACAACTTTAGCGGCTTGTGGAGGCGGCGGAACGTCAGATAGCTCAAGCGCGTCTGGTGGCGGTAAGGCAAGTGGCGAACAAGTTTTACGTGTCACAGAACAACAAGAAATGCCAACAGCTGATTTATCACTAGCAACAGACAGAATTAGTTTTATTGCATTAAATAATGTATATGAAGGAATTTATCGTTTAGACAAAGATAACAAAGTCCAACCTGCAGGTGCAGCGGAAAAAGCAGAAGTTTCTGAAGATGGACTAACATACAAAATTAAATTAAATAAAGATGCAAAATGGTCAGACGGTAAACCAGTGACTGCTAATGACTATGTTTACGGATGGCAACGAACAGTTGATCCAGCGACAGCTTCTGAATATGCTTATCTGTATGCCTCTGTAAAAAATGGTGATGCCATTGCTAAAGGGGAAAAAGATAAATCAGAATTAGGAATTAAAGCAGTCAGTGATACAGAATTAGAAATCACTTTAGAAAAAGCAACACCATACTTTGATTACTTATTAGCTTTCCCATCGTTCTTCCCACAACGTCAAGATATTGTGGAAAAATATGGTAAAAATTATGCATCAAACAGCGAAAGTGCTGTCTACAATGGTCCATTCGTCTTAGACGGCTTTGATGGTCCTGGTACAGATACAAAATGGTCATTCAAGAAAAACGATCAATATTGGGATAAAGACACAGTGAAACTGGACTCAGTAGATGTGAATGTCGTGAAAGAATCACCAACTGCGTTGAACTTGTTCCAAGATGGACAAACAGACGATGTCGTTCTTTCTGGTGAATTAGCCCAACAAATGGCCAATGACCCAGCTTTTGTTAGTCAAAAAGAAGCATCAACACAATATATGGAACTAAATCAACGTGATGAAAAATCACCATTTAGAAATGCGAACTTACGTAAAGCAATTTCTTACTCAATCGACCGTAAAGCGTTAGTTGAATCAATCTTAGGGGATGGTTCTATCGAGCCAAACGGTTTAGTACCAGCAGATATGGCAAAAGACCCAAGTGGCGGCAAAGACTTTGCTAAAGAAGCAGGTAGTCAAATTGAATATGATACGAAAAAAGCTAAAGAATACTGGGAAAAAGCGAAAAAAGAATTGGGGATTTCAACCTTAACAATGGATATTCTTTCTTCAGATGCAGATTCTTCTAAGAAAACAGTTGAATTTGTTCAAGGGTCAATTCAAGATGCTTTAGATGGTGTGAAGGTAACGGTTAGTCCGGTTCCATTCTCTGTTCGTTTAGATCGTTCAAACAAAGGCGACTTTGATGCAGTAATCGGTGGTTGGAGTGCTGACTATGCTGATCCAAGTAGTTTCTTAGACTTATTTGCTTCAGATAACTCATATAACCGTGGACGTTATAACAATCCAGAGTTTGACAAGTTCGTGAAAGCTGCAAGTAGTGCAGATGCGACAGATCCTGAAAAACGTTGGGATGATATGTTAAATGCAGAGAAAACGATTATGGGAGACATGGGTGTGGTACCATTATTCCAAAAATCAGAAGCGCATTTACGTGCTGAAAAAGTCAAAGATGTCGCAGTTCATCCTGCTGGCGCAACGTATGACTACAAATGGGCATACATTTCAGAATAACCTGACAAAAGATCGATAGCAAACAAAAAAGGACCTTTGCCATGGAATAAAAGGCAACGGTCCTCTTGCTATCTTGTCTTAGACCAAGTAAAATAGTAGAAAGCCTAAAGACAGAATCAGTAAGATGCCCCCAGTTTTTAGCCAGAAAGAGCGATGTGCATCGCCAATGACTGAAAGCGGGATAAACTCTTTCGGTTCATTTTTCTTTTTAAAACGAAACGCGTTTTTCATTGAGCGCTGAAAGTTATCGAAAAAGCCAGAGGACATAATCCATAAAGCAATGCCGATAATTAAAAAGAAAAGCGAAACGATAAAGAAGGTATCTGATAATGAGGAGGTAGTGATAGGTTCTTTACTTATTAATAAGTAAAGAAAAATGCCGATACTGGAAATAACGGCTGTAATAATTGGCCATTTAAAAGTTTTCATGTGTTCACCCTATCTATTATTGTGGTCTATCTAGTCATTACTTTAACGAAAATAACTGAGGAAGTCAAAAAAATCTCGGAGGTGTCATTATTGAATAGTTTTGGAAAATATTTTCTTAAACGGATCTTTTTCATGATTATCACTTTGTGGTTAATCGCAACGATTACGTTTTTCTTAATGCAATTATTACCAGGTACGCCTTATACCAACCAAGAAAAACTTAGTCCAGAAACAATCGCTATGTTGAATAAACAATCTGGCTTAGATAAACCAGTGATTGTTCAATACGGAATTTACTTAAAGAACCTGGTAACGGGAGACTTTGGTATTTCATTCCAATTTAAAAACCAACCTGTTGCTAAGTTATTAGCTGGTCGAATTGGACCATCCCTTCAACTGGGTGGACAAGCGATTATCTTTGGTACGTTAGTCGGTATTTTATTGGGGATTATCGCAGCGATGCGTCAAAATACTTGGGTAGATACGTTGGCAACATTGTTAGCCATTTTAGGTCGTTCTATTCCAAACTTTGTTTTCGCGGTATTATTACAATACATTTTTGCAATGAAATTAAGAATCTTACCAATTGCTATGTGGAATGGTTTTGCCTACACAATCTTGCCAACTATTGCCTTGGCAATGAGTCCAATGGCCGATTCGGCTAGGTTTATTCGAACCGAGATGGTAGAGGTCTTGCATAGTGATTATGTCGAATTAGCCAAAGCAAAAGGCTTGAGTCGCTGGCAAGTTGCATTCCGCCACGGGTTAAGAAACAGTTTAATTCCATTGATTACCTTATTAGGACCTTTAGCCGTTGGTTTAATGACAGGTTCTTTAGTAGTAGAAAATATTTTTGCCATCCCTGGAATTGGGGAACAGTTTGTAAAATCAATTATGACAAACGACTATCCAACAATTATGGCAGTAACTATTTTGTATTCAACAATGTTAGTTGTTGTAATTCTGATTGTTGACTTACTTTATGGTTTAATTGATCCAAGAATTCGCGTATCAGGAGGTGCAAAAGGCTAATGGAAACAGTCAATAAAAATAATCTACCACAAGCGATTAAAGATATTCCGGCAGATGAGTTTCAGCCTCTAAACACTTCAACTCTAAAAGAAAGAGAGCGTATTGCCACACCGTCTTTAAGTTTCTTACAAGACTCGTGGCGTCGTTTGAAAAAGAATAAAGCTGCAGTTATCTCAATGAGTTTCTTAGCAGTTATTATCTTTATCTCTATTATTACCATTTGGGTTTCACCACATAACCCAACGAAACAAAATGTTTCTTACATTAACTTACCACCACGAATTCCTGGCTTGGAAAGCGTGAATGGTTTAAATGGTAAAACAACAGTTGCTGGTCAATTAGTTGATAAATATGCACAAGCAAACGTTCCAGATAACGTAAACTTTTATCTAGGAACAGATGGTTTAGGTCGTGATGTCCTAAGTCGTTTATTTATGGGAACACGTATTTCCTTATTAATTGCGTTTATCGCGGCAATTCTAGATATTACGATTGGGGTAACGTATGGACTGATTTCCGGGTTAGTCGGCGGTCGTGTCGATACAGTGATGCAACGTATTTTAGAAGTTCTTTCTGGTATTCCTAACTTAGTTGTTATGATCTTGATGCTAACAGTCTTTGATCCAGGGATTGTTTCGATTGTTTTAGCCATGGTTATTACAAACTGGATATCAATGGCCAGGATTGTGCGAGCCCAGACCATGAAACTAAAAGACCAAGAGTTTGTCATGGCAGCAGAAACATTGGGCGAATCTCGTTGGAAAATTGCTATTAAACATATTTTACCGAATATCTCAAGTGTCATTATTGTCCAAATGATGTTCAGTATCCCATCGGCAATTTTCTTTGAAGCGTTCCTAAGTTTTATTGGGTTAGGCTTACGTCCACCAACCGCATCTTTAGGAACCTTGTTAAACGAAGGATACAAAACTTTCCGTTTCCTTCCATATTTAATGTGGATTCCAGCGGCAACACTTTCAGTTATCATGATTTGTTTCAACTTGTTAGCTGATGGTTTACGTGACGCATTTGATCCTAAGATGAAAGAGTAAGAGTGGTGAATGACTATGGAAAAAGTATTAGAAGTTAAAGACTTAAGAATCTCCTTTGATACATTTGCAGGTAAAGTCAACGCCATTCGTGGTGTGAGTTTTGATCTTTATAAAGGTGAAACGTTAGCCATCGTAGGTGAATCAGGGAGTGGTAAATCTGTTACAACCCGCAGTATTATGCGTTTGTTGAGCAGTAATGCCAATATTGATAACGGGGAAATTTTGTTTAAAGGGCAAGATATTGTTCATAAAACAGAAAAACAAATGCAAGCCATTCGTGGTAAAGAAATCGCAATGATTTTCCAAGATCCGATGACTTCATTAGACCCAACGATGCCAATTGGCAAACAAGTGGCGGAATCATTAATCAAACATAATAAAGTCTCAAAAAAAGAAGGCTTAGCGCAAGCATTAGAATTACTAAAATTAGTCGGCATTCCTAATGCTGAAAAACGTTTGAAAAACTATCCACACCAATTTTCTGGTGGACAACGTCAACGGATTGTCATTGCAATTGCTTTAATTTGTTATCCAGAAGTTCTAATTGCAGATGAACCAACTACAGCGTTGGATGTAACCATCCAAGCACAAATTTTAGAGTTATTAAAAGATTTACAAGAAAAAATTAGCACTTCGATTATTTTCATTACCCATGATTTAGGGGTAGTAGCAAACGTGGCTGACCGTGTCGCTGTCATGTACGGTGGACGTCTGGTTGAAGTGGGAACAGCAGAAGAAATTTTCTATAATCCACAACATCCATATACTTGGGGACTTTTAGGGTCAATGCCAACGATGGAAGGAACAGAAGACAAACTTTATGCGATTCCAGGTTCACCTCCAGATTTATTAGATCCACCAACTGGAGATGCCTTCTATCCACGGAATGAGTTTGCTTTAAAAATTGATACAGAAAAAGAACCACCTTATTTTGAAGTATCACCAACCCACAAAGCAGCAACGTGGTTATTAGCACCACAAGCACCAAAAGTTACGCCTCCAGCAGAGATTGTTCGTCGTTGGGCAATTTATGCAGAGCGTCAAAAAAATCCAGGAGGTAGTAATTAATGGCAGAAGAGAAAAAAGTCCTATTAGAAGTCACTGGTTTGAAACAGTATTTCAATGTTGGTCGTAAAGACGAAGTAAAAGCCATTGATGACATTAGTTTTCATATTTTTGAAGGCGAAACCTTTGGATTAGTTGGCGAATCAGGAAGTGGAAAATCAACAACTGGTCGCAGTGTCATTCGTTTATATGATCCAACTGCTGGTGAAATTCTTTTCGATGGAAAAGACATTAGCAAAATTAAATCAAAAGCGGACATGCAAGCATTCCGTCGCGATGTTCAAATGATCTTCCAAGATCCATATGCTTCATTGAATCCAAGAATGAAAGTCAATGATATTATTGCTGAAGGAATCGATGTCAATGGATTAGCTAAAACACCAAAAGAGCGGGAAGAAAAAGTCAACGAACTTTTAAAAACGGTGGGATTAAATCCAAGTCACAGTACGCGTTATCCTCATGAGTTTTCTGGTGGGCAACGTCAACGGATTGGGATTGCTCGTGCTTTAGCGGTTAATCCACGTTTCATTATCTGTGATGAGCCGATTTCGGCTTTGGATGTGTCGATTCAAGCCCAAGTAGTAAACTTATTACAAGATTTACAAAAAGAACAAGGCTTAACTTACTTGTTTATCGCACATGACTTATCGATGGTAAAACATATCAGTGACCGAATTGGCGTAATGCACAGTGGGAAATTATTGGAAATGGGCACAAGTGATGATGTCTATAATTTTGGCGTTCATCCTTATACAGAAAGTTTGCTTTCTGCGATTCCATTACCAGATCCAGACTATGAACGCACACGTAAACGGATCGTTTACCAGCCTGCAGCGGCAGATGGGAAAGATCGTGAGCTCCGTGAAATTCTCAATGGACACTATGTTTATTGTGCTGAAGACGAAGTTGCAATGTACCGTGAAAAAATTGAAGAGAAGAAAAGAAAAGCTGGTTTATAACCAGCTTCTTTTCTAACTATCTTGGTAGGGTGGTTATGAGATGAAGGCTCTGAAAGCTTATAAATACAGACTTTATCCAACCTCAAAACAAGAAGAGTTTATTCAAAAAACATTTTCTTGTGTTCGCTTGGTGTATAATCTAATGTTACAAGACCGGATTGATATCTACAAAGAGATGCGAAAAAATCCTCAACAAACGTTTAAAATGCCAACGCCAGCTAAATATAAGAAACAATACCCTGTCCTCAGAGAAGTTGATAGTTTAGCCTTGGCAAATGCACAAGTTTATTTGGATCGAGCCTTTAAAAATTTTTATCGGGAAAAAGGGATGGGCTTTCCAAAAAAGAAAAAGAAAGAAACGGTGCATTCCTACACTACGAACAATCAACATGGCACGGTCAAAATTTTGGATAATCGTTATTTGAAAGTACCTAAATTGAAATCTTTAATTAAAATGAAGGTACACCGCCAACCGCTGGGGGAGATAAAATCTGTAACTATTTCTATGAGTGCGAGTCACAATTATTATGTTTCCATTTTGTGTGAAGCGCCGATTGAAACGAAAACAAAGCAACAAAAAATGGTGGGAATTTGTAGCAGTAGGGAAAAATTTGCGCTGCTTTCGAATGGTGAAAGCTTCGAAAAAAGCTATTGTTCAAAGCATTTAAAGCAAAAACTACGTCAAGAAGAACGAAAATTAAACAAGCGTAAAATGATTGCTTTAGAAAAAGGTGTCGATCTTTCGCAAGCAAAAAATTATCAAAAACAAAAAATAAAAGTCGCAAAAATTCGCGAAAAAATAGCCAACCAACGAACGGATATTTTAAACAAAATTACAACGGAATTGGTTTCAAGTTACGATGTTATTTGTATTGAAAAAGCCCATCACAGTAGTGAGCGGCCACCAAAACATGATCGTTCTGAACTGGCTTGGTCTTTATTTTTAGCTAAACTGTTGTATAAAGCACAATGGTATGGCAAAGAACTCATTTGTATTGAGTCAGAGGAGATAGAAACAGAGTTGTCTTTTTCTGAAAGTACAGAAAATTCAGAGTATCTTAGAAGCCAAAAAATCTTAGAACGTGGCTTGTCTAAACGAGAAACCTTATAAATAGAAGAACTGTAGGGACTACAGGGATCGCCTAGGGGATAGAAAATGTACACCATGTGTTGAACCATTTGTTTCTAGGAAGTCACATTGAGACAGTCCACTAATTATTAATGATCAAAATACGAATTCAAACGAATCTAGTGCTAGATTCGTTTTTTTTGAGGAAATATATTGACAACTAGGATAAACTAAGGTAAACTAGTGAAGTTGAGAAATGAAAGCAGAAGCACCCGCTTCTCGCCTTAGTTGAGTATATCGCTGGGCTAGATAAAGTATTCCTTATTTTTTTAAGTAAGGCAGACTGTTGGCGGGTTCTGGATAGGAACCTGTTTTTTTATTGCATTTAGCAAACAAAGCAGACTTCCGTTAGGATTTTCTCTTAAAAATTTTGGAGGTGAATGACCATAGCAAAGGATATGATGGTTAACGACGGCATTCGTGCACGCGAGTTACGTTTGATCGGACAAGATGGTGAACAATTAGGTGTAAAAACCAAAGCAGAAGCATTACAAATCGCTGAATCTGCAAACTTGGATTTAGTACTTGTAGCGCCAGGAGCGAAACCACCAGTTGCGCGAATTATGGATTATGGAAAATTCCGTTTCGAACAACAAAAGAAAGAGCGTGAAGCTCGCAAGAAACAAAAAGTGATCAACGTCAAAGAAGTTCGTTTAAGTCCAACAATTGACGTAAATGACTTCAATACAAAACTTCGTAATGCGCGTAAGTTCTTAGAAAAAGGAGACAAAGTGAAAGCTTCTATCCGTTTCAAAGGCCGTGCCATTACCCATAAAGAGATTGGTCAGAAAGTTCTTGATCGCTTAGCTGAAGAAACTGCGGACATCGCCACAGTGGAACAAAAAGCGAAAATGGACGGACGCAGCATGTTTCTAACGCTGGCACCGAAAAACGACAAGTAAACGAAGAGACCGAGCATTCGGACTTTTGGTAATTTCTACAAGAAGGATATTCGACAGTTGTGACTGTTAGAGTCTTTCACTTGAAGCAAAGATTTTGAGGAGGAAAATTAGTCATGCCAAAACAAAAAACACACCGCGGATTAGCAAAACGTGTAAAACGTACTGGTGGAGGCGGCTTAAAACGTGGCCGTGCCTTTACATCTCACCGTTTCCACGGTAAAACTAAAAAACAACGCCGTCAATTGCGTAAAGCAAGCATGGTTGCAAAAGGCGATTACAAACGTATCCGCCAACAATTAGCAAGAATGAAATAAAACAACTCGGTGACTTTTAGATTACCGTCAAGAGAAACAAGATATTAGGAGGAATTCAACATGGCACGTGTTAAAGGTGGAACAGTAACCCGTAAACGTCGTAAAAAAGTCCTTAAGTTAGCGAAAGGCTACTACGGATCAAAACATACTTTATTTAAATCAGCAAAAGAACAAGTAATGAACTCTTATTACTATGCATTCAGAGACCGTCGTCAAAAGAAACGTGACTTCCGTAAATTATGGATTGCACGTATCAACGCGGCAGCTCGCA
Source organism: Enterococcus sp. DIV0236 (assembly GCF_050558525.1). Lineage (NCBI taxonomy): Bacteria > Bacillati > Bacillota > Bacilli > Lactobacillales > Enterococcaceae > Enterococcus > Enterococcus sp. DIV0236. Next base: position 673,419 of record NZ_CP187891.1, read on the forward strand.
TGAATGGCTTAAGCTATTCTAAATTAATGCACGGTTTGAAATTGGCAGAGATTGATATCAACCGCAAAATGTTAGCTGACTTAGCCGTTAACGATGCAGCAGCATTTACAGCGTTAGCTGAACAAGCAAAAGACGCTTTAAGCAAATAAGCTTAAACAATCTTTCACACCCTACTCCTTGAGTAGGGTGTTTTTTTTAATAACTCCGTTGGTAACTTTCATCTATAAATGAAAAAACTTGTGAGAGCGGAATTTCTTCAGAAAGACTTAACCAATGCTCTTTATTCATATGATAGGCAGGAAAATAGCCAGGTTGGTTCTTTAATAAGGCAATCAATTCAGGCGCAAATTTAACGGTTAAAATAGTGAGCTGCTTATTCTCGGTAGCGCCGAGCAGTTGTGCATCCAGTGGCATAATTAAAGCAAACCATTTTGCATTTCTAGGATGACGAAAGACGAGATAGTCTGGGTGTTTTTTAAAAGGAAAATCGGGCGTTATCTGATAACGTTCTTGGATATAGGCGCTAATAGTTTCTTGAAAAGTCATAGGTTTCTTCCTTTCGTTAAGGCTAGGCATATCTATTTACATCATAGCAAAAATTACATAAAATTACTTCGTTCAAAGGAATGGGAGGAGGGAGCAGATGACATTAATTTCAACAATTTTAGTAACCTTGGTGGCTGTAGAATTTTTCTACATTATGTATTTAGAAACGATTGTACCAACATCTGAGACAACAAGCCGTGTTTTTAAAATGGATAAGCAAGAGTTACAAAGAAAATCAGTGACTACATTGTTTAAAAATCAAGGAATCTATAATGGACTAATCGGTGCAGGACTTATTTATAGTGTCTATTTTGCGCAAGCAACGATGGAGATGACAAAATTTTTATTGATTTATATTATTTTAGTGGCGGCGTACGGTAGCTTAACTAGTGATAAAAAAATCATTTTAACACAAGGCGGTTTAGCTATCGTGGCTTTGATTAGTTTACTCGTTTAGCCATCAGAGTTAATAGAGAGAGACAGTCAAATCGACAGAAAAAACACGGTTGATTTGACTATTTTTTATGGAATTGAGAGAGACAAAATGTGGTATACTTTGTTTATTAGATAGGGAGGAATTAAAAATGCTGAACCAAAAAGAAGTAAAAAAAACCGATTATCCTCAATTAATTTCTCTATGGCGTTCTTCAGTAGAAGCTACCCATTTGTTTTTGAGTCAGGCAGATATTGATAAAATCGAAGTGGTTTTACCTGATTATTTTCAACAAGTTCAATTAAGTATGTGGTTAAATGAAGAACAGAAATGTGTGGGCTTTAGTGGAACAAATCAACAAACGTTGGAAATGTTATTTATTGACCCAGTCTATTTTCGTAAAGGCTATGGTGGAGAAATTATCAAAAAGTTAATAGAGCAAGAATCAATTATCTTTGTTGATGCTAATAAACAAAATGAAGGGGCAGTGAAGTTCTATCAATCTCAAGGGTTTCAAGTAATTGGTGAATCAAAGGAAGATCCTCAAGGAAATCCGTTTCCTATTTTACATATGAAACGGATATAGAAAAGAAGGGAGAAGCCATGCGAGTAATCGTTACAGAATACCAACCAGCCTGGGTGGAACAGTTTGAAGAAGAAGCCCAAGCGTTGAAACAGATTCTAAAGGAAAATTGTCTTAAAGTTGAACATATCGGTAGCACATCTGTGCCTAATTTAGCAGCCAAACCAATTATTGATTTTTTGATCATTGTTGAAGAAATTGAAAAAGTAGACCTGTTACAAGGGGAATTTGAAAGAATTGGTTATGAATATATGGGGGAATTTGGGCTATCAGGACGTCGTTATTTACGAAAAGGCCCGATAAAAAGAACACATCATGTGCATATTTATCAGTTTGACAATACGCAAGAAATTTTGCGCCATCTTGCTTTTCGAAATTATTTACGAGAAAATCCGTCAATTGCTACAACCTATGGTACATTAAAAAAGCAATTGGCCCAAGCACACCCCGATAGCATTGATAAATATATGGATGGCAAAGATGCGTTCATTAAGAAAATAGAAAAAGAAGCGTTGAAGAAATATTGGGAAAATAAAAAAAGTTGCTAAAGCTAGCAACTTTTTTTTGGTTCTTTTTTGAAAAAATGATAAAGAAGACCACTTAAAAGAACACCTAGAATAATTCCAATCGCTAAATTATGCGTATAGACGATCACACCCACTGTCACGAGTAAAATAACAATTTCAGTAATTTCAAAAGTTCGGAAAAGCTGTAAACTTTCCCAATCAAAGGTGTCGACTGCCACTGTCATCATGATCCCAATCAATGCAGCTGTAGGAATGGCTACCATCACGGATTTAAAAACAAAAATGAATAGAAGGAGGGTAATACCTGAAATCAAAGTAGAAAGCCGTTTTCGTCCCCCTGATTTAACATTAATGACCGCTTGCCCGATCATCGCACAGCCAGCTTGGCCACCAAAAAAGCCGGTAATTATATTAGCGAATCCTTGCGCCTTAACTTCTCGTTGGCTATCACTTTGGCTCGTTGTCATTTTGTCCACAATGGGGATCGTCAATAAAGATTCAATTAACCCGACCATTGCTAAGGCAACAGAACTAGGTAAAATAATCCACAACGTTTCTAAGTTGACGGGTACATTAGGCCAACGGATTGCTGGATGAAACTGGCTCATTTCACCAAGATCACCTACCGTTTGTAAATGACCTTTTAAAAAATAGGACAGGATAGTCATGAATAAAATAACAATTAAAGCAGGAGGCACAATTGTAATAAACTTAGGTAATAGATAAATAAGTAAGATACTACAGATAATCATGCCGTAGGACCACAGTGTTTGATGAGGCAATTGTTGTACTTGCGCCATGAAAATTAAAATGGCTAACGCATTGACGAATCCGTACATCACTGTCTTGGGAATAAAGCGCATCAATTTGTGGATACCTAAATAACCTAAAATAAATTGTAGAAAGCCTGTTAAAATAGTCGCAGCAAGCATGTATGACAAACCATGTGCTTGAATTAAGCCTGCAAGGACTAAGGCCATTGAGCCAGCAGACGCCGAAACCATTGCCGGACGGCCGCCCGTAAAAGTAATCACAAGTAAAGTAACAGCTGAAGCAAACACTGCAGAAAGCGGGTGAACACCAGCAATAATCGCAAACCCGATTACTTCTGGTAAAATGGCGACAGAAGAAACGAGACCGGCAAAGAGATCATTTCGTTCATTGCCTAACCATTCGCTTTTTTTAATACTAAATAACATCGAAAAACTCCTTTAAGTTAATAAAACCTTATTCATAATAGCATGAATAAGCTGAAATGAGCGTGGGACAAAAATCACTTTGGATTTTTGCTCCACGCTCAAAAACTGATAAACGGCGGGAACAAAAGCAACTCCTTCGGAAATAAGCCGGAATTCTCCAAAAATTACAGAACAATTTTCGGAAATTCCTTCTTATTTCTCGGAGTTAAACGCTTCTGTCCCGACCTCATTAGAACTGTAACAGTGCCAACAACAAAATGGCTAGGACGACTTGAACAGTTCCTACTGATAAACCATAGATTAAGAAACGTTTGCCTTCTTGGAAAAACTTTTTAAAATCGAGTCGTAACCCGATTGCTGCCAAGGCAGTAATTTCAAACCAAGAACTAAAGAAATGAGCAGTCTCACTGATCACGACGGGGAAATGAATCAAACTATTAAAGACACAGGCAATGAAAAAGCCAACTACATACCAAGGTAGGGCGCTGCTTTTTTTGGTGACTTCTACCAACTCAGCCTCTGATTCTGCCGTCTTACTTTGCTTGAAACGTCCAAATAAATAGACAACTGCTACGAGTAGGACAATCCGCATAATTTTAAAGAGCATCGCAAGTTGAACTGCGTTCTCATTGACCATATTGGCACTGGCGACAACCTGACCAACTGATTGTAAAGTCCCTCCGATTAGTGCGCTACGAGCCAACAAATTGGTACCATAGAGAATCCCACTTAAAATGGGTAAGGTCAACATTAAAACGGTTCCTAATAAGTTTACTAAAGTAATAATTTGGCCTTTTTCTTCCTCGTCTGCTTGAATTGCTGGAGCAATCGAAGCAATAGCAGAAGACCCACAAACGGCATTACCACCAGCCATCAATAAAGACATATTATCAGAAAAAGCCAGTTTTTTACCGATCAAATAGGCAAAAATAATGGTCAGCGACATTTGAATGAGAATAAATGCGACACCTTGTAAGCCAATTTGGGCAATCGTTTGAAAGGTCACGGTGGTTCCCAATAAAACAACAGAAAATTCTAGTAATTTACTTTCGGCTACTTTGGTTCCGCGATTTAAATTGGCACCGCGAACAAAGGTATTTCCCAAAAAGATTCCTAGTAAAATAGCTATCGTTGCGGCGCCTAAGCTAGGTAACCAGATGGCAAGGAACTTGCTAAGGCAGGCGACAAGGAAAGCTGTTAGCAAGCCGGGAAGAATTTGGAATAAAGATTGGATATAATCATTTTCTGAATTTTTCATTGAAAAAATCTCTCTTTCTTGTTCATTACTTCCAGTATAACGAAATTTTTTACATTTGAGAAATAAATAGTTAAAATAATATTTATAATAGAAAGTTATCGAAAGGATGCCTATGTTTAAATTATTAAAGACTTTTCAAATTGTGTATGAGCAAATGAACTTTTCCAAAGCAGCTACCTGCCTATATATCTCACAACCAGCCGTTTCTAATCAAATCAAACAATTAGAAGAAGAATTAGGCTGTTCATTGTTTTTAAGAAATGGTCGACAAGATGTAGTCCCTACTAGGCAAGCGGAAGTCTTGTATAATCGTTTGCTAAATTTAGCTGATGATTGGCAAGAAACATTAACAGCTCTTCATCAGGCGAGATTACCTAAAGAAACTTGCCGAATTGCTGCGTCTAATACTTTTGCAGTTTATTATTTGCCGCAACTGATGCAGCATTTACAGACACAGTATGCAACAATCAATTTTGTTTTAGAAATGAACAATTCAGAAGAAGTAGTGGAAAAAGTTGAAAAACATCAAGTTGATTTTGGCTTTATCGAAAAAACATTAATTACGAAAGGCGCCTCTCGTGAAGAAATTATTCAGGATCAATTGGTTTTAGCTGGGGACCCTGCCAATCAGAATTGGTTGGTGCGTGAAAAGGATTCTGGGGTCTTTCATTATACCCAACAGTATTTAGAAGAAAGTAATCAAAGCCCAACACTCATGACGGTTAAAAATAATGAAATGATTGTTAAAATGTTGGAATTGGGCATGGGGCAATCGTTGCTTTCAAGAAAAGCGATTACTGAAAAAATTCCTTTCCAAACGTTAGGTGAAAAGTACTGGCGTTCCTTTTATTTTTTGACACGGGGACATTTAAAATCCTCCTTGCTTCAAGAAGTAAAACAAGCAATTTATCGATTCTATCAGACGGAAATGAATAAATACTAAAACGTTCTCTTTGTTTATTTATCAATCTTTGACTACACTAAAGAAAACGAAGGAGGGAACCACAATGCCTAAATTTTCACCTTGTTTATGGTTTGACACACGAGCGGAAGAAGCTGCTAACTTCTATACAACAATCTTTGAAAAAGGTGCGATTCTAAGTAAAACGAACTACGTTAATGAGGAGCATCAACCTCAAGGAACATCATTAATGACCATTGAATTTACCTTGGCGAACCAAACAATCATTGGTTTAAATGGCGGACCAGAATTTTCCTTTACGCCAGCTAGTTCATTTTTTGTTGAATGTAAAACATTATCACAAACAGAAACGTTGTGGAAAAATTTAACAACAGATGGACAGATATTGATGCCTTTTGGGGAATATCCTTTTAGTCCTTTATATGGTTGGTTAGTGGACAAATTTGGTGTCTCTTGGCAAGTGTCTTTTTCAGGAAAAGAACAAACAATTGTACCAACCTTTATGTTTGCTAATGAAAAATATGGCGAAGCAGCCAAAGCTCTATCAGAATGGTTGGCGATTTTCGGTCCAGGCGAAATAATTGAACAAGTTGAATATGAAGATGGGAACATTGCGCAAGCACTTTTCACATTACAGGAGCAACCGTTTCGAGTAATGGATGCACGAGATAAACATGATTTTGATTTTACCATGGCCTTCTCCATTTATATTGATTGTGAAAATCAGGAGGAAATAGATCGGCTATGGCAACAAGTGACTGCTAAAGGGAAAGAATGGCCGTGTGGCTGGATGGAAGATCAATTTGGGGTCAGTTGGCAAACAGGCAATCCTGAACTGAAACGTTATTTATCTGACTCAAATCCAGCTAGAGCAAATGAAGTGACCAAAAAATTGTACCAAATGAAAAAAATAGATTTAAACCAGTTAAAAGAAGTGTATGACAAATATAATCATTAGAAAAACTGAGGTTGTCTGATCGACTACACTTCGTTACGTTGGTATCAATTCCAATACATGGAACATACTAGAGTTGAAGGGCTTGTCTTTTAAGGATCAAGACCTTCAACTCTTAAAAAAGGCTCGATTCTTGCGAGTTCCAAAGAGGCTACTTCTATTTTGTTGTTTATCTTAAGGGTTAGGACTCTGCCGATTTTTTTATAAGATTATGCTATAATTAAGAGTAGCAATTATTGAAGGAAAAATGAAAAGTCCAAAATAGGAAGTGGTAAAATGATTGAGTTAATTGTGTTGTTAACAGTTTTTACTTATGGAACAAACTTTGTTTTATATCTTATTTTGAAAAATAAAAAGTCCATGCCAATTGTCGAAAAAGCTTCTATTGTATTAGGAATTAATATGTCTGTGTTATTATTAGATGGTATTTTTGCTTTCGTTGGTAAATTCATCATGTTATCAGAATGGGAATTATTAGCGCCTATTTTTGAAATAGTGTAAAAATCATCATAAAGTCCTATATCCAAAAAGAATGAAGTTTGTTAGGATAAGAAAGATGAAAATTTAGAAATAAAAGAGGTGGGATTGCATGGCTAAAATCATGATTGTCGAAGATGAAACAACCATTCGAGAATTAATTAGCGAGGAATTACAAAAATGGCAATTTGAAACGATTGGAACAACCGATTTTAATGATGTATTGGATGATTTTCAAGAGGAGAATCCTCAATTAGTCTTGATGGATATTAATTTACCTGTGTACGACGGGTACTATTGGTGTCAAAAAATTCGTGAAGTTTCTAAAGTACCAATTATTTTTATTTCGAGTCGTAGTACCAATATGGATATGATTATGGCGATGAACATGGGCGCGGATGATTTTGTCACAAAACCGTTCCAGATAGATGTTTTAATTGCTAAAATCAATGCTTTGTTGCGCCGCTCTTATAACTATTCCGATACGGATAGTGAAGTGCTTTCACATAATGGCATTACTTTAAATGTGGACAATGGACGAATGGAAATCAGAGGTGAAATGATCGATTTAAGTAAAAATGAATACCGATTACTGTATCTTTTAATGAAAAAGCACGGAAAAATTTTAACACGTGAAAAACTATTGCGCGCTTTATGGGACGATGAACGTTTTGTGGATGACAATACGTTGACGGTAAATATCAATCGTTTACGAAAAAAAATTGAGCAAGCAGGGATTGCTGGCTATATTGAAACCAAAGTGGGCGTCGGTTATATGGTGCCCTAGATAGGAGTAGACAATGACCATTCTAAAGTATTTAAAAGATCGCTGGTTATTACTAATTGGTTGGTTATTTTTTCTGTTCTTAACTTGTTTTATTTTATGGTTGGCTCCTAATGTCCGCTTAGATTGGACAGTGGTTGGCTATATCTTTTTACTGCAAAGTGTTTTTTTATCGCTATTTTTAACAATTGATTATTATTTAAAACGTAAGTGGTGGCTTTCGTTGGCAACGGAAAAAGAGCCGCCTTCTTTACAAGAATATTTGAATACAGCAGAAAAAGAAGAAGAACTACTTGTCCAAACGTATATTAACGGTTTATTGCAAGAGCACCAACAAACCATGCAGCAAGCAATTAACAACCAACAGGACCAAAAAGATTACATTGACTCTTGGGTTCATGAAATCAAAGTCCCCCTAGCGGCTATCACGTTACTGGTACAATCTGTCGAAGATGATATTCCAGAGAAAAAATATTATCTATTGGAAAATGAGTTAGGTAAAATTGATGAATATGTCGAGCAAGTCCTATATTATGCTAGACTGGACAGCTTTTCTCGAGATTATTTACTTCAAGAATATTCTTTAAAAGAAATTGTGCAATCTGTTGTTCGTACGCAAGCAAATTATTTTATCCAAAAAAGATTGCAATTCTCAATTGAAGGGGAAGATGAAGCGGTTTTAACCGACCGAAAATGGGTCATTTTTATTTTCCGCCAATTATTAAGTAATGCAGTCAAGTATACGCCAGAAGGCGGCACGATTACGGTCCTAATTTCCAAAAATAAACAAGGTATTTATTTATCTTTAAAAGATTCTGGGATTGGCATTCCGACACAAGATCAACGACGCATTTTCGATAAAGGATTTACTGGTGAAAACGGGCGAAAAAGCGAACAGCATTCGACTGGTCTTGGCCTGTATTTGGCCCATAGCTTAGCGAAAAAGTTAGGTCATGATTTAACAGTCGAATCGACAGAAGGGCAAGGTACGACGATGACATTGTTTTTCCCTTCCCTCAGTTATTATAATGAAGTAAAATAAAAAGTAGGTCTATCAGCAAATTAAAGAGGTGATAGGCCTTTTTTTATTTATTAAAACTTTCTTGCTAACTTCTCTTACTCTTCTTAGTTGTTTAGAAAACGTTTTTATTGTTAGAATGAAATGAAATAAATTTGTTAGGAGAATATTATGAGTTTACTTATCGCTTTAGTGCCCATGATTGCGTGGGGCAGTATTGGTTTAGTCAGCGGTAAAATTGGTGGAAGCGCCAATCAACAAACGTTAGGTATGACAATCGGCGCATTACTATTTTCAATTGTTGTCTTTTTTGTCATCCAGCCTACGTTGACGACAGCCACATTAATTGTTGGATTTATATCTGGTTTATTCTGGAGTTTGGGACAGAATCAACAATTTCATAGCATGAAATATATGGGCGTTTCAGTTGGCTTACCAATTTCAACTGGGATGCAGTTAGTTGTTAATACCGTTGCAGGGGCTGTTTTTTTCCATGAATGGACAAAAACAAAAGACTTTGTTGTGGGCTTTATCGCTTTGGCCTTTTTAGTTTTTGGGGTGTATTTAACAGCTCGACAAGATGATGATAGTCAACCGAAAACCTCAAACAGTATGTTAGATTTTAATAAAGGGATTCGGGCGTTGATTTTCTCAACAGTTGGGTATGGCGTCTATACCATCATTATTAATGCCACTGGTTTAGATCCGTGGGGAATTATTTTGCCACAAAGTATTGGTATGTTAGTGGGGGCTAGTTTATTTGCCTTCAAAAAAGTCAAAGTTGATCGTTTTGTTTGGATGAATATGACGACGGGTCTGCTTTGGGGCTTAGGAAATATTTGTATGTTATTAACCATGCGTGAAATTGGCTTAGCTATTAGCTTCTCTTTATCACAAATGGGGATTATTATTTCGACTCTTGGGGGCATCTTCCTTTTAGGGGAAAGAAAATCAAAAAAAGAAATGTTTTATGTTATTTTTGGTTGCATTTTTGTTATTCTAGGTGGTATTCTTTTAGGGTATATGAAAGCGTAAATAGTTTATTTACGCTTATTTTTTTTACGGGGGTAAACACATGTCTATTTTCAGAAAAAAAGAAATCACTGTGCCTGTCAATGACAGTGGTGGGATGAAAAAAAATCTTAAGACGATGGACTTAATTTTTCTAGGAATTGGGGCTGTAGTAGGAACAGGGATTTTTGTTGTGACAGGTGTCGCAGCGGAACGCTATGCAGGTCCAGGGCTCGTCTTATCATTTCTGGTAGCAGCAGCCGCGATTATTTTATCTGGTTTATGCTATGCAGAATTTGCATCACGTATTCCGGTCATTGGTGGGCCGTATGCCTACATGTATGTGGTCTTTGGAGAAATTGTGGCTTGGATGACTGGTTGGATGATTATTTGTGAGTTTTTCTTGGCGGTTTCATCCGTTGCTTCAGGCTGGTCAGGCTATGTCCATGGCTTTTTGGATAGCTTAGGTTTTTCTTTGCCGCAAGCGTTAAGTGGCGCTTATAATCCAACAAATGGTACATATATTGATTTGATTGCCATGTTGGTCGTTGTAGCCGTAACTTTTTGGGTATCTTTAGAAGCGAAAACAGCGTTACGTTTAAATAACTTAATGGTTTTCGTGAAGTTTGGGATTATTTTATTATTTGTTCTCGTGGGAATCTTTTATGTGAAACCAACGAACTGGCAACCATTTATTCCTTATGGTTTTTCAGGCGTTTTCAGTGGTGCTGCTTTAGTTTTCTTTGCCTTTCTAGGGTTTGATGCGGTCAGCATGGCCGCGGAGGAAGTGAAGAATCCGAAAAAAGATATTCCAAAAGGGATTATTGGTTCCATTATTATTTCAACATTGTTATATATTGTTGTTACGTTAGTTTTAACTGGGATTGTTCCATTTACGGATTTAGGGGTCAAGGATCCGGTGGCTTTTGCGATGCGCTTCATTAATCATGGCGCAATCGCGACAATCATTTCAGTTGGTGCTATTTTAACCTTATTAACAGTGACGATTGCGATGATGTACAGTTTAGCCCGTGTGATTTATGCGATTAGTAAAGATGGATTATTGCCGCAGTTTATGAGCAAAATCGATGAGAAGCGGCACACACCTAAGAATGCAACCTATGTAGCTGGATTTTTAGCAATGGTTTTTGCTGGGATTGTTCCAATGGAGATGTTGGCTGAACTTACAAATATCGTGACACTCTTTTATCTGATGTTTCTCGCTTTAGGAATTATCAAATTACGGACAATGAAAGGAGAACCGCAAGCAGGTGAATTTAAAGTACCACTTGTGCCGGTTCTACCATTAATTTCAATCGTGGTTTGCGCGGCTTTGATGTTCCAATTGTCTTTAGCTACTTGGCAAGTATTTGGCATAGCCGTAGTGATTGGTTTGGCTATTTATTTCTTTTATGGACGACACCATAGTATCGTTCGTTTCGAGACAAAAGAATAAAAATGAACGAAAAAAGAGAGGAATACTTGTCAAATAGACAGGTGTTTCTCTCTTTTCTTTCTGGCATTTTCTTCATTTTCAAGAGAAAACCGACAAGAAATATAGTTTAATAATGTCTAATTATGGTATACTGTTTAGGAGTAAATCCTGAGGGTTTAGGAAAATGACTAAAGGAGGTTTTTTCTGTATGTCACAGAAAGAAACATTTTATATTACCACCCCAATTTATTACCCAAGTGGGAAGTTACATATTGGGAATTCATATACAACAATCGCCTGCGATGCAATGGCCCGTTACAAGCGTTTAATGGGTTTTGATGTATTTTATTTAACAGGTGTGGATGAACATGGCCAAAAAATTGAAAAAAAAGCTGCTGAGTTGAATGTGACACCAAAAGAGTACGTTGATAAAATGGCAGCAGATGTTCAAAAATTATGGAAAACATTAGATATCAGCTATGATAAATTTATTCGGACAACGGATGATTATCACATGGCAGCCGTGCAACAAATTTTTGATCGTTTAGTAGAACAAGGAGATATCTACCTTGGAGAATATGAAGGTTGGTATTCAGTTTCTGATGAAGAATTTTTCACTGAAACACAATTAGCTGAAGTATATCGTGACGATGAAGGCAATGTCATTGGTGGGAAAGCACCAAGTGGTCACGAAGTCGAATTAGTTAAAGAAGAATCCTATTTCTTCCGCATGAGTAAATATGCGGATCGCTTGGTACAATATTACGAAGAACATCCAGAATTTATTCAACCAGAATCTCGTAAAAATGAGATGCTAAATAACTTCATCAAACCAGGATTGGAAGATTTAGCCGTTTCAAGAACGACTTTCTCTTGGGGAATTCCATTAAAAAATGATCCAAAACATGTGGTTTACGTATGGATTGATGCGTTATCAAACTATATTACAGCACTAGGTTATGGCTCAGAAGATGATTCATTATTCCAAAAATATTGGCCTGCGAACGTGCAAATGGTTGGGAAAGAAATCGTGCGTTTCCATACGATTTATTGGCCAATTATGTTAATGGCCTTGGATTTACCATTACCGAAAAAAGTCTTTGGACATGGTTGGTTATTGATGAAAGACGGAAAAATGTCTAAATCTAAAGGAAATGTTGTTTACCCTGAAATGTTAGTAGAACGCTACGGTCTAGATGCGTTACGTTACTATTTATTACGAGCAATTCCATTTGGTAGTGATGGCGTCTTTACACCAGAAGATTTCGTTTCTCGCTTAAATTATGATTTAGCTAATGACTTAGGAAACTTGTTGAATCGAACAATTGCGATGATTAATAAATATTGTGATGGCAAAGTACCAGCCTATGCTTCAAAAGTTACCCCATTTGATAGTGAACTATCGACAACTGCGGCGAATGTTATTGGAAAATATCATGAAGCAATGGAAAAAATGGAATTTAATACGGCCATTGCAGAAATCTGGACGCTAGTTTCTCGTGCAAATAAATATATTGATGAAACAGCGCCTTGGGTATTGGCTAAAGAAGAAGAGAAACGCAACGAATTAGAAAGTGTCATGATCCATTTAGCGGAAAGCTTACGAATTGTGGCAATCTTATTGCAACCAGTCATGACAGAAACACCAGGGAAAATTTTCGAACAATTAGGCTTAGATCCAGAAACAATGAACATGGAAAATATTCATTTTGGTGAGTTTCCAACAGATGTAACAGTAACAAGTAAAGGAACACCTATTTTCCCACGTTTAGAAATTGAAACAGAAGTGACGTATATTCAAAAGAAAATGTCCCAAAGCGAAAGTGCTACAGAAGAGGATATTAAATGGAATCCAGAAGAAACAACGTTGGTTTCAACGAAAGAAAAGCAAATTAAGTACGATGATTTCGATAAAGTGGAATTAAAAGTTGCCGAAGTTATTGACTGTAAAAAAGTCAAAGGAGCAGATAAATTATTGCAATTCCGTTTAGATGCTGGAGATGAAAACCATCGTCAAATTCTTTCAGGTATTGCTGAATTTTATCCAGATCCAGCTGCGCTAATTGGCAAAAAAGTAGTCATTGTGGCTAACTTAAAACCAAGAAAAATGCGTGGTCAAATTAGCCAAGGAATGATTCTTTCAGCTGAATCACCAGAAGGGAAACTTCAAATTGTTGAAGCACCAAAAGAAATGCCAAATGGTGCAGGAATCGCATAAAAGCATAAGTAGTAAAGATAAAAGGTGAATTGTAACCTTTTATCTTTACTACTTTTTTTGTATACTAGAAGAAAAGTGATTTGATGTGGGGGAAGTTTGATGGCTTATCATAAATTTAAATTTTATGAGCAACGAAAAAATGATCCTAAATGGCGTCCGTATTATTTAGAAGCTATGAGAGTAAGGGAACAAGCACGGCTAACAGTTCAACGTAGAAAAAGAAGGGCAAGAATTAGAACCTTTTTAGTGGTTGCGATACTGGTTATTTTAGTTTTTCTGTTATTGGCTCATTGGACATATTCACAAACAAATGAACTCTCTTTCTCCAGTTTTATCGACGTCCTAAAATCGAAAATCAACGAATTTTTAAATTAAAAGAATCGAAGAAAAGCCTAGAAAAAATCATTTGCGATTTTTCCTAGGCTTTTCTATGTTAGAGTTTCACTTTTTTAGGTATTCGTTTTTTACCAAAACGGCCTTTCGTTAGGCGACTTGGTAAAATGATCAGTAAGAGTGAAAAAGGGACACTAATAATTTGCCACGTGAGTAAACGGCCTAAGCTATTATTTTTATAGAGCCACTCTAATATAAAATGCAGCCCTAAAATACTTAACAAAGCCAAGCCTGTCAGGAAATAAGGCGTTGATACCCAGTCGGTCGTTTTCAAGAGACTAAAACCTAAAGGAATTAGATAAAAGTAAGCACTTGTTAAAGTAATACGCCAACTTTTCATAACAGTGCCTAAATTAATTATAAAAAAAAGTAAAGATAGGACTAAAGCAAAAGGTGGAAACAAAGCCACTAACGCCGAATAGATGGTTCCCCAGACGAGCATTAAGGGACCTTTAACAATAGCGGCAATAAGTGTAAACAAGCCAATTAGGAGTAACTGCTGTGTCAGTGAGCCAAAGGTTAGCAAGCCAAATAAAATAAGCAGTAGCCAGTGCCAAATGGTTTGGTTTTGTTGTTTTCGCTCAATAGTTACATTTTTTTGGATAGAGGTTTTTAAAAAATTTTCTAAATCAGGTGATTGTTTCACCTTCTCACGCTCCTCTCAACTTAAGAGACAACAAACGAGTAGGTCTGCTAATTAAAAAGCAGTACCTACTCGTCTATTATAAGTGGTTTTTCTAAAAATAAAATCCGCCTTAAGTCTCAGTTACCGGGCTGCCAAGTAAGGTGTAAACCATTCAGAAAGTGTGCCGGTATAAGGTAAAACGACCCGTTTCATTCCACGAGAAATAGCAGTATACAGGATTTTTTTATCTCGTTTATTGTCGGAATAACGATTAACATTTGGGTTATGAAGAATTACATTATCAAATTCTAGACCTTTTGCCATATCAATTGATAAAACTTGCAGTGACGGATGTTCTTCCAATGAAAGAGAAGCACTAAGTTCTTTTGTTAATTGTTCTTTTTCTGCAAATGTTTTAGTAATAATGGCGGTGCTTTCTTTCGGATCAAAAGTTGCAATGGAAGTGACGATTGCTTTAAGATAGTCAGACGCAGAGTCACAAGGAATAAATGTCGGCTTTTCTCCATCATGCCGGATGGGCACAATGGTTAATTGCTCTGGTTGAGTACCTAATGTTTGGAAGAGTCGTGTAATTTCTTTACTTGAACGGTAACTGTTTAATAATTGATACGTTCCAACAGAACGGCTGGTTTCGTTAACCAATAAATCATGGGCTTCAGAAAATTCAATGGCTGTATTAAAAATGGCTTGATTTTCATCACCAGCTAAAGTAAAACTAGCTTTAGGGAAAAGTGTCAGCAGTAATAATAATTGGGCTTCTGTATAATCTTGGACTTCATCGACTAGGATAAAAGCCATTTGCTGGTTGGCGAGGTTTTCAATAAATGCATGTTTCACCAAAATAAGGGCCACAATTTCATCGGCTGTGAAAACAGCTGTCTCTTTTTGATACGATTTTTCAGTGAATAAAGAATAAAACGTTTCAAAAAAGGCCCATTGATCTAGCCAAGCATCATTTTTGATAGCGGCAGTGACAGAGCGATATTTTTTCTTCAAACGTTTTAAAGCAAAATCAGCCAGATGTTTTTCATTATCTTCGGTAATCACTGTGCCAAAATAACGAACTTGTTCAGCTTCTGTTAAATCTTGGAATTGATCCAACATTTTTTTAGAATGGGCTTGTTTTAATAAGTACCGTGTCCAAAGACTGGTTAACTTTTCTTTTGTGGCTGAAATTCGTTGGCGAATACTCAAGTCAGCTGGTGTTTCTTGATAAAGTTTAAAAATTGTTTCTGAAGTAAATAAGGTCTGCTTTTTAAAAGTTAAAGGACGGAAAAAATGTGGCTGCACAACCGCTTTTTCAGGATTGCTTAAAAGAAACGTTGCAAATTCTTTTGAACGAATAACGTGCTCTTGCTCCGTTGCCTCAGAGCGAGTAATGCGTTCGAAATAGTCCGTTTCTTCTTCCATTGGCCATGCTTCTTTGGTAGTGAAGCGCAAAAATTGTAAAAGAGTCAAATTCAAGGGATTTCGTTCGCCTAAATTCGGTAAAACTTGAGAAATATAATCAATAAATGTTGAATTTGGTGAAAGTAATAAAATATTATCCGCTGTAATTTCTACTCGATGTTGATAAAGTAAATAAGCAATCCGTTGCATAATCGCAGACGTTTTCCCACTACCGGCAATCCCGTTGACTAGTAGGAGTGGCTGCGTTTCGTCACGAATTATTTGATTTTGTTCTTGTTGGATGGTTGTCGTAATGTCCTTCATATAAGGAGAAGCATCTTCTTCTAAAGAATGCAATAACACATCATCTTGAATCGCAATGGTTGTGTCAAAATAGTTGATTAATTGATCTTTTTCAATAATTAACTGTCTTTTCAAATCAAGTTGTACAGGAATGGTTTGTTGATGTGCCGTGTAGGCTGTTTTCCCTAAAACATTGTCATAAAATAACGAAGCAATCGGTGAGCGCCAATCGTGAATGCGCGTTTCTTCTTCTAAAGAAGTAAAATCGTTTACGCCAATATAAAAGTTTTCTGGCTCTTCAGGGCTGTCTTCAAAAGTCACGCCAATTTTGCCAAAATAAGGAACTTGTAATAGGCGTTTCACTTTGTCTAAATTTTTAGCTGTTGCTTCATTTTTTAAGTTCCATTGATCAATTTCACGGTTCTTCATTTCCAACATGGCAAACGTTTCTAGATTATCGGCATAACTATCAAAATTCAGCTTAGAATCGCGACCAAATTCTTCTAGCATATGTTTGCCATCTTTCATTGTGTTCGCCAATTGCTCTTCGTAAACTTTTTTAGCCGCTTGCAGCTCATGATAAACCGTTGTTAAATGCTGTTGTTCATAAATTTTTTCATCGGTCATGGAGATTCCTCCTTTTAATAACATGACTGAATAGTATACGTTACTTTTAGCATAAATGCAAGCGCTGTTTATGAGGAAATGGCGAATCTTGTCGCCTAGTCATTCAGATTTTTCAAGAAATATGATAAAGTAGAGAGGAGATAAAGGAGGCAATCATAATGATTTTTGATACACATACACATTTGAATGCAGAACAATTTAATGATGATATTCCAGAAACGATTGCACATGCCCAAAAATTGGGTGTTACAGAGATGGCCGTGGTCGGTTTTGATGAACCAACGATTGAAAAATCTCTTTTACTTAGTCAGGAATATGCCAATATTTATAGTATCATTGGTTGGCATCCAACAGAAGCGGGTAGCTATACGCCAGAGGTTGAACGACGATTACAAGAACAATTAACGTTGCCAAAAATTGTCGCATTAGGTGAAATCGGTCTTGATTATTACTGGATGGAGGATCCTAAAGAGGTGCAAGAAAAAGTCTTTCGCCGTCAAATTGCGATTGCTCGGGAAATGAATTTACCGTTTAGTGTGCATACGAGAGAGGCATTAGAAGATACCTATCGAATTTTAAAAGATGAAAAAATTTCAGATATTGGTGGAATCATGCATAGTTTCAGTGGTGATGCCGAGTGGATGAAGAAATTTTTAGATTTAGGTTTGCATATTTCTTTTAGTGGCGTCGTAACGTTTAAAAAGGCGTTGGATGTTCAAGAAGCGGCGATGGCGGTACCACTTGAACGAATGTTGGTGGAAACAGATGCACCCTATTTAGCCCCTGTTCCTTATCGTGGTAAACGGAATGAACCAGGCTATACACGATACGTAGTGGAAAAAATTGCTGAATTACGACAACTAACCTTTGAAGAAGTGGCAGAACAAACGAGAGTCAACGCTCATCGCTTGTTTCGGATAGATAAATGAAGGAAAAAATGAAAGTTGCAGAAATCATTGTCGTTGAAGGAAAAGACGACACACGCCGCATTCAAGAGGTAGTTGAAGCGGATACGATTGAAACGATTGGTTCTGCTATCAATGATGAAATTTTGACACAAATTGAACACGCACAAGAAACGAGAGGCGTAATTATTTTTACAGATCCAGACTATTCGGGCGAAAAAATTCGTAAAACAATAATGGAAGTTGTCCCTGATGCAAAGCATGCTTTTTTATCAAGAAAAGTCGCAGTGCCTAAAAAAAATGGTGGTAGCCTAGGGGTTGAACATGCTAGTGATGAAGCAATTATTGAAGCCTTAAAAAAAGTCGTAACACCTGTTCAAGCTGATGAAGACTATCAAGAAATTCCTAGACAAACACTGGTTGAATATGGTTTAATAGCGGGAGCAAATGCAAAAAAATACCGTGAATTATTAGGAGATGACCTAAGAATTGGCTATACAAATAGCAAACAGTTAGTCAAACGGTTAAGCATGTTTCGGATTACAGAAGCAGAATTGAAAGAAAGCATGACACGTATTTTAAAAGAACTTGCAAACGAAGAATAACTACATGGAGGAACAAGCGTGACGGACTATAAAGAAATTGCCACACCATCCAGAACCAAAGAAATACTAAAAAAACATGGATTTTCATTTAAAAAGAGTTTAGGTCAAAATTTTTTGACAGAGCCTAATATTTTAAGAAAAATTGTAGAAACAGCGGGAATCAATCAGCAGACAAATGTTGTCGAAGTCGGGCCTGGAATTGGTGCATTAACAGAGCAATTAGCGATGAACGCGGCACAAGTTGTAGCTTTTGAGATTGATGATCGCTTGATTCCTGTCTTAGCAGATACCTTAAGTCGCTATGATAATGTGACAGTGGTGCATCAAGATGTTTTAAAAGCTGATTTGGTCGAGACAACCAACCAAGTTTTTCAAGAGAAGTATCCGATTAAAGTGGTAGCTAACCTACCTTACTATATTACTACGCCAATTATGATGCATTTTTTAGAATCTTCTTTAGATGTAGCCGAAATGGTTGTGATGATGCAAAAAGAGGTCGCTGATCGAATTGCTGCTAAACCAGGAACGAAAGCTTATGGCTCATTATCAATTGCTGTCCAATATTTTATGGAAGCAAGTGTCGCCTTTATTGTGCCAAAAACAGTTTTTGTGCCGCAGCCCAATGTTGACTCGGCGATTATTAAATTGACGCGCCGTGCTACACCAGCAGTGACAGTGACCAATGAAAAAGAATTTTTTAAATTAACCAAAGCCAGTTTCCAATTAAGACGTAAAACATTGTGGAATAACTTAACGCATTTTTATGGGAAAGATGAACAAACGGTGGCTTGGCTAAAAGAGAGTCTAGCTGAAGCAGAAATTGATCCTTCTAGACGTGGTGAAACATTGTCTTTAGAAGAATTCGCTCGTTTAAGTAATGCTTTAGAAAAAAATAAACCAGTATAAAAAAGAACTTTCTGTTATTTATGAGAAATAACAGAAAGTTCTTTTATGTGTCTTGACACATTGCGGCCGTTCAGCTACACTTGAGAAAAACAAAAGGTGTCATGACACCTTTAGGAGGCAGTTTTAATGAAAACAAACTCAGTAAAACGTTTAACAATTTCAGCACTTTTAATTGCAATGGGGATTATCATTCCAATGGTTATGCCAAGAATTACCATTGGTCCAGCCAGTTTTACATTAGCAAGTCACGTCCCAGTTTTTATTGCCATGTTTATTTCTCCAGTGGTGGCAATTGCGGTTAGTCTAGGAACAGGTTTTGGTTTTTTCTTATCCGCAACACCGATTATTGCTTTGCGGGCCTTATCTCATTTGATTTTTGCAGTCATTGGCGCAGTGATTTTACAAAAGCATCCAGAAATTTTAATCAATAAAGAGGGGAAATTCACTTTATTAAATGGGAAATTACAGTTGTTTAACGTGGGAATTGGAGTGATTCATTCTGCTGCCGAGCTAGTGGTTGTTTCTGTATTTTACACAATGGGCAACTTGCCAGGAACCTATTATACAGCCGGCTTCATGTATTCTATTTTTCTTTTGATGGGCGTTGGTGGATTAATTCATAGTTTGGTGGATTTCAGTATTGCCTACTTTTTAGCAAGTACCTTAAGTAAACATGTAGATATTCCAACTTTTACAGAAGCGAAACAACCCAAAGCGATAAAGAAGAAGGTTAAATTAGCATAAAGAGAAACAATCGAGGCATCCGTCATTGTGACGGATGCCTCGAGATTTTTTATTTAATGACTTCTTCTGTTTGAGGGTCGAAGAAATGTCCTTTGTTAATATCAAAAGCTAAGTCAATCATTTCACCAGGATGGTGGAAGTCACGAGCATCTACTTTTGAGATAAACTCTGTATCACCAATTTTTGTATAAAGCATGGATTCAGCCCCTAATAATTCAGAAACAACGACTTCAGATTTAATCACCGCATCTTTCATTGCCGTTAAAGCCACTTGTTCGCTATGAATATCTTCTGGACGAATACCGAAAATTAATTCTTTGCCTTCATAACCATGTTCAACAAGCTCTTTGTTTCTTCCTTCAGGAATTGCTAGATTTAAGCCATGTTGGTTAGAAATAACCCCATTGTTTAAGGTAACTTTGAAGAAATTCATGGCAGGTGAGCCGATGAACCCAGCTACGAACATATTTTTTGGTGTATTGTAAACTTCTTTTGGTGAACCAATTTGTTGAATAAAGCCATCTTTCATAATTACGATTCGATCAGCCATGGTCATCGCTTCGGTTTGGTCATGTGTCACATAAATTGTCGTAGTTTCTAAACGTTGGTGTAGTTTAGCGATTTCAGCACGCATGGCTACACGTAATTTTGCATCCAAGTTTGATAAAGGTTCATCCATTAAAAAGACTTTGGCATCACGGACAATTGCCCGGCCAAGTGCAACACGTTGGCGTTGTCCACCAGAAAGCGCCGCAGGTTTACGCTGTAAGTACTCTGTTAAGCCCAGAATATCCGCAGCATTTTCCACCCGTTTTTTAATTTCAGCTTTATCATATTTTCTTAGTTTTAAACCAAAAGCCATGTTATCAAAAACAGTCATATGCGGATAAAGCGCATAGTTTTGGAAAACCATGGCAATATCACGATCTTTCGGTGCAACGTCATTCATGACTTTGTCCCCAATTGATAATTCACCTTCAGTAATATCTTCTAAGCCAGCAATCATTCGCAATGTTGTTGATTTACCGCAACCAGAAGGTCCGACAAAGACGATAAATTCACGGTCTGTAATTTCTAAGTTAAAATCTGTAACAGAATAATGTTCTGCATTGTCATATTTTTTATACACATTTCTAAGCGCCATTTCCACCATTTGATACGTCACTCTTTTCTTTTTGATTTGTTACTCACAGTTTAAATGAAAACGCTATCTTTCGGCAAGGGAGAGTTGCACAAGAAAAAGAAGACTTTTTCGTCAAGGTGACAAAGGACAAACACTCTCAGCGGATTTATCGCTAAACTTTTGTTATAATATAACAAAGACAGGAGTTGGATAACATGAAAATCGCTTTAATCGCTCATGATCGTAAAAAAACATTAATGATCAAACTAGCAACCGCTTATAAACATATTTTAGAAAAACATGAATTGTATGCAACGGGAACGACAGGCATGAAAGTGATGGAAGCAACTGGCTTACCCGTGCATTGCTTTAAATCGGGGCCATTAGGTGGGGATCAACAGATTGGCGCAATGATATCGGAAGACAACATTGATTTAGTTATTTTTTTAAGAGATCCTCTTTCCGCGCAACCGCATGAACCAGACGTGACGGCTTTGATTCGTCTAAGTGATGTCTATGAAATTCCTTTAGCGACCAATATCGGCAGTGCTGAAATTCTTTTGAGAGGTGTCGAGGCGGGGTTTGCGGACTTCCGTGAGGTTATCCATGAAGGGGATCGTCGACCGTTAGCTTTTTAGAGAACCTTAATGGTTATTTTGACTATTTTGTGGTATATTTTATGAGGACTTTTGTCCAAATAAAATAACAGAGTAGGAGACAAAGCGTTAAGTGCTAAAAGGATGGGATGTTGCCTTTTGGACGAAGAACATAAACAGTGTGTTGCTAGAAAGCAAAGGTTCTTACTTTGCTTATCATCAGAACAACACGTTCAGCTTTTTAATGTTCGCGGTTTTGTTTTCGCATTCGCTGCATGGTTCGTCATGTAGCAGCTCTTAGAGGAGATGCTAAAAATGACAAAGAAAAAATTTGGCACAAAATCCATTGCGTTAATGGGCGTACTCATTGCGGTGGTCGTTGTCTTTTCACGCTTTTTTGCGTATGAAACAACGTTTTTAAAAATCAGTTTCACGTTTATTCCAGAATCATTGATTGGGATGATTTTCGGACCTTTTTGGGCTGGAATCGGCACGGCGGTGGCTGATGTGGTAGGAATGCTGCTTTTTCCAAAGGCAGGCTATTTTCCTGGGTTTACTTTAAATGCCTTTTTGGCTGGTGCTATTTATGGTTATTTCTATTATAAGAAAGAAATGACATGGCAACGAGTGATTTTGGCGACATTGTTGGTCACCGTTTTAATTAATATCATTTTAACTCCTTTGTGGTTAAGTTTAATGTATGGCGTCAATCTAGCAAATTTTGCTTGGTGGGTACCACGCTTAATTAAAACAGTTATTTTCTTTCCTATTCAAGTAATTGCCACTTATTATTTAGGCAATAAAATTCCCTTTAAACGTTTATTTGGGAAGCCATTATCTGAATTAGATCAATAAATTTAAAATTAAAAGAGTCACTTTTCATCATCCCAGAAAAGTGACTCTTTTTTATTGTGCTTTTTGATTAAACTGCGCTTCGTAAAGGTCACGATAATAACCCTGTTCTTTTTGCAATAATTCGTCATGGGTGCCAATTTCAACCACTTGACCATTGTCCATAACTAGAATTTTTTCAGCACTTTTGATTGTTGCTAAGCGATGGGCAATAACAAAACTGGTCCGGCCAGTCATCATTTGTAAAAAAGCATCCTGAATTTTTTGCTCAGTCAATGTATCAACTGAACTGGTCGCTTCATCTAAAATAAGCATCGGCGGATTACTAATCATCGTGCGTGCAATAGTCATTAATTGTCGTTGTCCTTCAGAAATTTTAACGCCTTGGGAACCAATCTCGGTATCTAGTCCTTGAGGTAAACGCATGACGAAATCAAAAATATGGGCTTTTTTCATGGCTTCTATAATTTCTTCGTCAGAGGCTTCAGGATTCCCGTATGTTAAATTTTCCCGAATGGAACTATCGAATAGCCAAGTATCTTGGAGAACCATACCAAAACTTTTTCGTAAGCTGTCCCGAGTAATTTGAGTAATGTCGTGAGTATCAACCGTAATTTGGCCACGGTCGACCTCGTAAAAGCGCATTAACAAATTCACTAATGTTGATTTACCCGCACCAGTTCGCCCAACAATGGCAATTGTTTCTCCTGGTTCAGCAATTAAATTAAAGTTTTCGATTAAAGGTCGCGTCGGCGTGTAAGAAAAATCAACGTCTTTAAATTCAACACGGCCTCGCGCTTCTTTCAAAATAATTGCGTTCGGGGCATCAGGACGTTCAACTGGTTGATCCATCATATCAAAGGTACGTTCCAATCCAGCTAAGGCTGCTTGGATTTGGTTGGTGATTCCTGAGAGTTCAATAAAAGGTTTAGAAAATTGACTAGAGTAAATGGTGAAACTGGAAATAACACCAACTGTGACTAAAGGATTGCCACTTAAAACTAACAAGCCACCGACTAATCCAATCGATAAATAAGATAAATGGTCGATAAATCGAGAAAGTGGGTTGGTTAAGGAGGAAGAAAACTGAGCCTTCTGTCCTTTTTCATACAACGTTTGATTCAATGCTTCAAATGTTTCTTGCGTAGCTTGTTCTTGTTGAAAGGCTTTAACAATTTTTTGGTTGCCAACCATTTCTGAAACGAAGCCGGAAATTTCACCAACAATCGTTTGTTGTGCAGCAAAGTTTTTTTGTGAAGCTTTTGCAACAAGCCAGTTTACAATAAAAATAATCGGCGTACTGATAAGAACCACTAATGTGAGCAGGGGACTTAGCCGAATCATAAAGAGCAAAGCAACAACGACGGTGGCCATGCCGGAAAATAATTGGTTGAAGACAGCCGAGCAAGCCATTGAAATATTGTCAATATCGTTGGTAAAGCGACTGACGATATTTCCGTGTGACGTTTGGTCATAATAACTTAACGGTAATTGATTTAAATGGGCAAAGGCATCTTTTCTCAGCTGTGTGGTCGATAAATAAGACACGCGATTACCGAGACGTTGAATCAGCCATTGACTTAGAACGGTTACGAGTAAAATTCCTGCTAATAAACCTAAAATTTTGATGAGTTGCGCAGCATTGACTTGTCCTTTACCAACCATTGTATCAACGGATTTACCTATATAATAAGTCATGAGGACAGTCGAAAAACCACTGAGAATTCCTAGGATTAAGGCGCCAATAATTTCTTTTGGATAGCGTAGTAAATACGGCTTAAAACGTGAGAAGGCACCAAAATGAATTTTTTTAGTTTGCATGGGTATCCTCCTCCTGTGACGCAACGATTTCTTGATACTCTTTAGAAGAAGTAAGTAATTCTTCGTGGGTGCCAAGGCCAGCGACTTTTCCACTATCTAGGACTAAAATTTGATTCGCCGTAGCAATCGAACTCACGCGTTGTGAAATTAAAATAACGGTTGTCTCTGCTCGTTCTTTTTGTAAAGCACGGCGCAGATTCAAATCTGTTTGATAGTCGAGGGCACTCAAGGAATCATCTAAAATAAGTAAATGCGGTTTCCTAATCAAGGCACGGGCAATGGTCAACCGTTGTCTTTGTCCACCAGAAAAGTTTTTTCCGCCTTCGTTAACAGGCGTGTCTAACCCTTGGTCTAATTGTTCAACAAATTCTTTACATTGGGCGATAGCTAATGCTTCCCAACAGTCTTCATCAGTTGCATTTGGTTTGCCCCATTGTAAGTTTTCTCGAATAGTCCCTGTAAATAAGACGGCAGTTTGTGGGACACTTGCCACTTGTTGGCGTAAAGTAAAGAGCGGCCAATCGCGCACATTTATACCATTAATAAAAAGGTTTCCTGCACTCACATCATAAAATCTGGGAATGAGTTGGGTTAAGGTACTTTTTCCGCTGCCGGTAGGTCCTGTGATGCCGAGAATTGAGCCTTTAGGAATCGTAAAATTGATATTTTCCAAAGCCAAACCGGCCTCTGGTTCATAGCGAAAATCTACATGGTCAAAGGTAATATCACCAAATTGTGGAGATGTTTTTGCTGATTCTGGTGTATCTGTTAACTGGCTTTCTACAGTTAAAACCTCATTGACACGGTTTGCGGAAGCGGCGGCTCGCGTAAAAATTACCACGAGATTAGAAGCAACAATTAAAGCGAGCATCATTTGATTCATATAATTGATCAATGCTAAAACTTCCCCTTGTTGCAAGGAACCGAAAGAAACTTTTAAGCCACTAAAATAAAGTAAAAATAAAATTCCAACATTCATAATCAAAGTGGTTAAAGGCGTTAATAAAGCAGAGACATTCGATACGCGAATGTAAATATCGCCTAAATCATCTGAAGCTTTATCAACATGTCGTTGCTCTGTTTCCTTTCTAGCAAACGCACGGATCACACGGACACCGCTTAAATTTTGACTAATTTGACGGTTTAACCGATCCAAATATTCTTGGACTTTTTGATATAAAGGCACAGTCACTTTAATGATAATAAAGAGAATAAGGCTAAAAATTGGTAAAAGTAATAGGAAAAGAAAGCCCATCTGCACATCAATGTAAAAAGCCATGACCACAGAACCAATACTTAAAAAAGGTGTCCGAATGACCAACCGAATAAACATCGCTAAAGCCAATTGAAGCTGGTTGATATCGTTTGTGATCCGGGTGATGAGGGTATCTGTACCAAAACTATTCAATTCTTTGTGTGAAAGCTGATTAATTTTCTTCATTAATTGATTTCTTAGCTCCGTCCCAAAACCTTGCGAAGCGACTGAAGCATAATATTGACAAATCATGACAAAAAATAAACCAACTAACGACATAACAAGCATCCAGAGGGCCATTTCTATGACAGTCTGTCGGTCGTTTTGACGAATACCGACATCGACTAAGTGAGCCATGAATAAGGGCAAGACTAACTCGAAACAAGCTTCTAAAAATTTGAAGACTGGACCGAGGATAATTTGTTTTCGATAATTTTTTGCGTATTTCAATAAACCAAACATAAGATTCCTCCCTTTGCTGCTCTCATTGTAGCCTAATCTTTCAATGAAAGAAAGTTGTTCGCTACATTTTCTCAACTTCTGTTAAAATAGAAGAAAAGCGCAAAGAAGTGGAGTGTGACAGAAACGTGGAAAAAATGAGTCAGGTTATTTTGTTATTTTTTATTTATTCCTTTATCGGCTGGTTATGGGAAACGGTGTATTGTTCATTAAAAGCTAAAAAATTTGTTTATCGAGGATTTTTGGTAGGGCCCTATTGTCCTATTTATGGATTTGGGGTCTTAAGCGTTCTCTATTTTGTGGAACCCTTTGAAAACAATCTCTTGGTATTGTATGTCGGATCGGCTGTTTTAGTGACGATTTTAGAATATGTCACTAGTTATGGCTTGGAAAAACTGTTCCATGCCTCTTGGTGGGATTATCATGATGTACCTTTTAATTTAAACGGTCGCGTGGCTTTACCGGTTTCTCTTTTTTGGGGATTGGGGTGTGTCTTGATTGTCAAAGTTATTCAACCAGAAATCGCCAAAGTTGTCAGTTTTTTACAAGCAATCTTTGGCAACTACTTAGCACTTTGCATAGTGATTGTAATGGGGCTTGACTTAATTTATACGTTGCTGAACATGCAAGGTTTCAAAAAACTTATTACCGAGATGGGCCAAACGTTGGAAACGAACCAACAAGAATTTAAGCAACGGTTGAACACAAAAATGGAAATCGCTACAGCTGATTGGCAGAAGTTAAAAGAACGAACCAAAAAAGAGCATTTCCAAAATCGGTTAAATTTCCAACAACGTCGTTTTATTAACAATTACCCAAAACTAACTTTAAAAAACATTAAAAATTCCAAAGAAGTTCGGCATCTCTTAGAAGATTTGAAGAAAAAGGGCCAATAATTAACAAAAAATATTACAAAATATTTCAATCAATGGTCTAATGGGATAAAAAAAAGAAAAATCGTCAAAAGCTAGTTTTTAAGGCGTCTTAAGAAATTCTTAAAGAATTGAGATAGAAATGGACTAATGAATAAACGCAGGATAAAAAAAGAGTTGCATTTAAATTGTAACAAATTGTAACATGATTGAAATAAAACAAGCCCTCCTGACTAGTATAATGAGTAGGTGTTTTAGATAAGTTAGGAAAGGTGTTGGATTTAGTGAAGGTTAAAAAGTTGATACCATTTTTAACAACAATGATGCTTATCAATTTTGGACTTCCAGTCGCTGCGGCAGCAGAATCACTTGATTCGTTGCAAGAAAAAGAAGCGCAAGCGAAACAATCTGGGGAGTTAATTAGTAAAGAAATCAATTCAGCCTTAGACGATGTAAATGCTAAATATGCGGAAATCGAACGTTTAAAAACGCAAATTTCAAAAGCGGAAGATACGTTGAAAACTTCGAAAGAGGAAATAGAAAAAACAGAAAAAAATATTTCTCGTCGTAAAGAAGCTGTTGGCGATCGTATGAAGGATATTCAATTAAATGGCGACCAACGTACTTGGCAAGCCTTATTAGATGCAGAAAATTTATCAGATTTCTTTAATCGGGCCTACGCCATGACCGTTTTACAAAACTTTGAACGGGAAAAGATTGAAAGCTTAACTAGCGAAAAAGAAAAATTAGCTGCATTACAAGAAAAAGTTGAAAATACGCAAACAACTTTAAAACAAAATGAAGAGAAATTACAAGTTGAAGCTTCTTCAATGAATAATAAAGTCTCTGAGTTAAAAGAAAAAATGGCGAATAATGAAGAATTATTGGCTCAAATTTCGACAGACAAACAGAAAGAGCAACAACGCTTAGTCAGCGAAAAAGCAGCAGCTGAGGCACAGAAAAAACGTGCGGCAGAAACTGCCAAAGCAGAAGCAGCGAAGAAACAAGCAGCTGCCGACAAACAAGCGCAAGCAGATGCGGCGGCTAAACTAGAAGCCGAAGCTGCTGAAGAGTCAAGCAGTCAAGCATCAAGCTCTTCTACAAGTACGGAAAGCAGTAGCACTGAATCTTCAAGTTCAGCTAGTTCATCCGAATCGTCATCAACGCCAGAATCATCGACAGGCGAATCATCAACACCAGGAACTGGCTCTGGTCGTGTGCTTCAGATGGAATCAACTGCTTATTCTTGGCGCGAAGCTGGTGCAAGTAATCTAAGTGCTACTGGTATTGACTTAAGTAAAGAAAGCAATGTAGTTGCAGTCGATCCAAGTGTAATTCCTCTAGGTTCATTAGTGAAAGTCTCTGGTTATGGCTTTGCTATTGCTGGAGATACAGGTGGCGCTATTCAAGGAAATATTATTGATGTTCATTTTGATTCAGTAGACCAATGCCGTCTTTGGGGACGACGTCAGGTTACAGTAGAAATTCAATAATAAATTTGTTATACTAAAGACAAGATAAAAGGAATTGGCTAAGTCAGTAATGATAGTAGCCAGTTCTTTTTTAGTTAAATGTAAAGGAGAATTACAATGATTCGCTCGGCAACAAAAGAAGACGGTCAAGCGATTGCTCGGCTGGTCTTAGTTATTTTAAAAGATATGGAGTTACCAATTTTAGAAGAAGTCTCAGAAGAACAAATGATTGACCTGTTAGCAGAGGCAACGGCGTATCCAACCTATCGCTATGGCTATCAACGAATTTTAGTTTATGAACATGCAGGTGAAGTTGCAGGGATTGCTGTCGGCTATCCTGCGGAAGATGAAAAGATTATTGATGAACCTTTAAGAGAAGTCTTTAAAAAACATGGCTTAGCAGAAGATGTTCGGCTATTTATTGAAGAAGAAACTTTGCCTAATGAATGGTATTTAGACACGATCTCTGTGGATGAACGTTTCCGTGGAATGGGAATTGGTTCTAAGTTATTAGATGCTTTACCTGAAGTAGCCAAAGCTAGCGGGAAGCAAGCCTTGGGTCTAAATGTTGATTTTGACAATCCAGGGGCGAGAAAGTTATACGCAAGCAAAGGCTTTAAAGATGTCACAACAATGACTATTAGTGGTCACTTATACAATCATATGCAAAAAGAAGTGTAAAAATAACGAAGCTAAAGTCAATCACTTTAGCTTCGTTATTTTTCATTAATCCGTTAAAGGATCAAAATCTAATCCAAAATCATCGGAAGTTTTTTGTTTTTTCTTATTATATAACCAGTAGTCAAGGACAGCTGCTATACAGATGCACAACGGTGCGTCCTCATCATTGGCAACAGTTAAAACAAAATAGTCGCCTGTACAAAGCATGGTTTTATCCATTGACATGATTTTTTTATGGACTTGATAAATTGAATATTGGTGCGCTTTGATATCCCCAACAACTGCCCAGTGAAGGCCTTGAACATAATAGAAATCAGCATTCAAATTGAACAGTTTTCGTAGAGTACCCACTTTTTCAAAACGCTGATATAACTCAAATCGTGTACCAAAAGTCCAAGAAACTTGTTTAATACTGGCTAAAATTTCTCCGTTCATTGCATATAAAGAAAGCGCATCTCCTCGTGTGCCCCAGCGCCCCACCAATAGAAAAAGTGAACGGCCTGCTTGGTCTTTCACGATGGTTCGCGTAACTTTTCCTAACTGTTGTTCTTGAATAAAAAATTCAGACACGACACGATCTCCTTTCTATATATAAATGAGTGCTGTAACTGGTAGTGCTTATTACAAATCTTCTCTTATTGCACGCAGGATGGCTTCGCCAACACCATTTTCTAAATTAGTGGCTGTTTCATATTTAGCGTATTCTTTTAATTCCAGTTCGGCATTGCCCATTGCAAAACTTACCCCAGCCCATTGAATCATGCTGACGTCATTTAAATTATCACCAATAGTCATGACTTGTTCAGCGGGAATCCCACGTTCTTTAGCGACGCGCGCAACCGCAATCCCTTTTTGTGCTAGGCGGTGGTTAATTTCAATATTATTAAGCGCAGAAGAGGTAACAACCAAATCATCTAGTTCTTCTACTTCCATCCCAGCAGGACCTAATACTTTCGGCCCATCCATACTGAAGCCAATAATTTTAAGGACTTCAATCGAATCATCTTTTAAAATGTCGTCTAAACGATCAACATAGGTAATATGCAATAAAGATAGGTGTGCTGAAGCCATGGCGATCGCCACTTTATAAGTTAAATGGGGCATGGATTCTGCAATATGAGCGGCAAAGTTTTCAATTCTTTTTTCTTGATGTTCAGAAAAAATACCTTTATTTGTAGAGATTTCATAGTAAACATTGTGTTGACTCAAAATAGTTAGTACTTCTGTTACTGTTTCTTTTTCGATCCCAGCCGTGAAAAGTGAGTGTCCATCTTTGTCGAACACTTGGGCGCCGTTTAAAGTAATCATGGCACAGTCAATTCCAGCTTCTTCTAACGCGGGTTTCGCTTCGGTATATGCGCGGCCAGTAGCAACCATAAATTCGATTCCTAAACGTTCCGCTTCGCGAATTGCTGAAGCGTTATCATTTGTGATGCTCATTTTTGCATCTAAAAGTGTTCCATCCATATCTGAAGCAATTAATTTAATCATCGATTCTCTACACCTCATTATCTATTTAAAGCTTACCTATAGTTTACCACGTTTTTCCAAGAGAAAGTACCCAGAAATTTCTTGTCAGGTTTGGAGAAATTCGTTATGCTTAGAGAGCGAAGGAGTGAGCATTATGAAAGAAATTATTCACAATAGTTGGCAAACCGTTTTATCTGCTGAATTTGAAAAACCGTATTATCAAGAATTGCGGGAATTTTTGAAAAAAGAATATCAGACACAAACGATTTATCCAGATATGTATCATTTATTTTCAGCGTTAGAACTAACCCCTTTTGAAGAAGTAAAAGTAGTAATTTTGGGACAAGACCCATATCATGGACCCAATCAAGCACACGGACTAAGTTTCTCTGTCCAGCCAGGTGTGAAAGTGCCGCCATCTCTTGTGAATATTTACAAAGAATTACAAGCTGATTTAGGGTACCAACCCGTCAACCATGGCTTTTTAGAAAGCTGGGCTAAACAAGGCGTGTTGTTATTAAATACTGTGTTGACCGTTCGGGCAGGTCAAGCCTATTCCCATCGAGGTAAAGGGTGGGAGCAACTGACAGATGTCATTATCGAAAAGTTGAATGAGCGTGAAAAACCCGTTGTTTTCATTTTATGGGGACGTCCAGCTCAAGAAAAAATTAAAATGATTGATATGACTCGGCATGTGATTATCAAATCGCCACATCCAAGTCCATTGTCAGCGCATCGTGGTTTTTTTGGCTCACGTCCGTTTTCTCAAGCGAATGCCGCTCTAGAACGTTTAGGGGAAACGCCGATTGATTGGCAACTTCCTGAAACAGTGTAATGTAACAGCACAATCTGTTATAGTGTAGAAGAGTTAGTTTGTGAAAAGTTTATCGGATTATTGGTTTTTTTGACTAATACAGCTAGAAAAAACTGTTATTTTCATTGAGAATAGTGTATGATGGATTTTGTAAATATAAAACTGGAGGGTTTATCGTGGAATTATTCGATAGCTTAAAATTTAAAGTCGTACGCCGTAATATCAAAATTGTTTTCCCTGAAGCAACAGATCCTAGAATCTTAGGTGCTGCTGCCCGCTTAAAATCTGATGAATTAGTAGAACCAATCTTAATTGGTGATCCAACAGATATTGCAAATGCTGCTATGGCTCGTGGAATCAACACATCAAACTTTATTATTATCAACCCAAATGATTATGAAAAATGGGATGAAATGGTCGAAGCATTTGTTGAACGCCGTAATGGAAAAGCTACTAAAGAAGATGCTGAAAAAATCTTAAAAGATGTCAACTATTTCGGTACTATGTTAACTTACATGGGTATTGCTGATGGTATGGTTAGTGGTGCTATCCACTCAACAGGTGATACAGTTCGTCCTGCGTTACAAATCATTAAAACAAAACCAGGCGTAAGCCGTACAAGTGGTGCCTTCTTAATGATTCGTGGTCGTGACCAAGAAAGATATTTATTCTCAGACTGCGCGATTAACGTGAACCCAACTGCACAAGAATTAGCTGAAATTGCTGTTGATAGTGCCAAAACAGCTGAATTATTTGACATTGAACCAAAAGTTTCATTGTTAAGTTTTTCAACAAAAGGTTCTGCAAAAGCACCAGAAGTAACAAAAGTTGCTGAAGCTACAAAAATTGCGCAAGAATTAGCACCTGAATATGCGATTGATGGTGAATTACAATTTGATGCTTCTTATGTATCTTCTGTTGCACAATTAAAAGCGCCCAACTCAAAAGTTGCTGGAGAAGCAACAGTCTTTGTATTCCCAGATTTACAATCAGGAAATATTGGCTACAAAATTGCTCAACGTTTAGGTAACTTTGAAGCAATTGGCCCAATCTTACAAGGATTGAACAAACCAGTTTCTGACTTATCACGTGGTGCAAACGAAGAAGATGTTTATAAATTATCAATCATTACAGCTGCTCAAACATTAATGAACGACTAATTAACTATGTCAAAGCATGATAAATAAGCAAAGTAGAAGTTGAGGTTCCCAGGACACTTGGGCCTCAACTTTATTTTTTTGAAGCTGCCACTAGTCAACTTATTGAATTTTCGGTATACTTTCATACATAGATTCTTGCAGATGGGAGGCAAAAAAATGAACATTGTCCTGAACAATCCATTGGAAACAGAAGCAATTGCTAAAATCATTGGACAAAAGGCACAAGCTGGTGATGTAATTGTCCTGACTGGTGATTTAGGGGCCGGTAAGACGACAATGACGAAAGGGATTGCTTTAGGATTAGGCATTTCCCAAATGATTAAAAGTCCCACCTATACGATTATCCGAGAATATCCACAAGGACGACTTCCGTTATACCATATGGATGTTTACCGTGTTGAAGAGGGTGCGGATGAATTAGGGTTAGATGAGTATTTTGAAGGAGATGGGCTATCCGTTGTAGAATGGGGCAGCTTGATTGAAGAAGAATTGCCAGAAGATTATTTAGAAATTATTTTAAATAAAGATTCTCAAGAAGTGGACAAGAGAGTTCTTGAATTCCGCGGAACTGGTCCATTGGCAGAAGAAAGAATAGCAGAGATTTTACAAGCGTGGGAGGCTCGCGAATATGACTGAACAAACATTTTCTATTCGAGAAGCAGTGCCTACTGATGCGGATCAATTACTATCTGTGATGTCAAAAATTGGGAGTGAAACGCCCTATTTGGTAATGGATGAGCGAGGAATGGCTATGTCGACAGCAGAATTGGCTGAAAATCTAGCAACACTCTATGAATCGCCAAATAATGTTTTATTGGTGGCATTAGCGGGAGAAGCGATCATTGGGACCGCATCTGTGTCTGCTTCTTCTAAAAAGCGGATGGAGCATATTGGTGAAATCGGCATTAGTATTTTAAAACAGTACTGGGGCTATGGACTGGGCAGTATCCTGATGGAAGAACTTATTCGCTGGGCGCATGAAAGTCATGTTATTCGTCGCTTGGAATTAACGGTACAGGATCGTAATCAACGAGCGATTCATGTCTATAAAAAATTAGGGTTTGAAACAGAGGCAATTATGCCTCGGGGCGCCAAAACAGACCAAGGTGAATTTTTAGATGTTCATTTAATGCGTTTGCTGATTGATTAATTATTGGTTAATAATTTTAATTTCTTAAATAATCGAACGATAATTGCATGAAAAAACAAAATTTTCGCAATTATCGTTTGTTTCATATTTATTTTTCTGATATTTTTGTTATAATTATAGAAGAATTTAACGAAAAAATGAAAATTTATTTTGGGAAGGAATGTAAGAAATGACGAAGGCAACGAAGATGAATGTTAACTATCGAGAGTCGATCTTGGATCGTGCGTATCGTTTAGAGCTAATAAAAAAAGATGAGTATGCAAAACATCAAGAAAAATTATCATTATTAAATGAAAAATTGTCTGACGGGGAACCAGCTCAATTTGATGCAAAAGAAGAAACGTTTTGGAAAAAAATTTCGCAAAAAGTTATTTTATAAAAGTAATACATACGAATAAGAGCGTACACATAGAAAGAAGCGTAAGCAGTGTTAAACTGCTTACGCTTCTTTTTTAATGAATAGGAATAACTGTTTCACGCTTAATTAATTTGTGAGGAATAACGAGACGGACACCATTCGTCAATTCTTCGTGGATTAATTCATATAATTTTTTCATCGCCATTCGACCTAATTCTGACGTGTCGATGTCAATACTTGTTAGATAAGGATGTGTCAATGTTGAAAAGATTGAGTTGTTAAAACTAATAATGGATAACGTTTCAGGAACTTGATAACCATAGATTTGCGCAAGTTGCATCGTCCGCAAAGCAAAGATATCATCAATCACCACCAACGCCGTGGCATTATTTTGATGAAGAATATCATCGAAAGCCATGTAATCTTCAGGTTTTTCTAACGCAACGCTTGGTAAAACAGTTAATCCTTGCATCATCATTGCTTTTTGATAACCAAAGTAACGTTCAAAGTACAAACTTTCATGCGTTGTATTGGTCACAAATAAAATATTTTTATGGCCGTTTTCAATTAAAAATTCCGTCGCTTGTTTCCCTAATAATTGATTATCATTATCCACGTAAACTATTTCCGTTTCATGTTGGTAAGGTTGACCGATTAAAGTAAAGGGAATGTTGTTTTCGTATAAGTAATCAATGACGGGGTCCTTACTATCTGAATACACAAGAATAAAACCGTCCACTTGTTTTTGAAGATGCATTCTTTTAACGTTTTCCAATAGTACATCAAAACTTTTGGCAGTTGCA
Source organism: Enterococcus sp. DIV0236 (assembly GCF_050558525.1). Lineage (NCBI taxonomy): Bacteria > Bacillati > Bacillota > Bacilli > Lactobacillales > Enterococcaceae > Enterococcus > Enterococcus sp. DIV0236. Next base: position 708,189 of record NZ_CP187891.1, read on the forward strand.
ATAGCAGTAGTCATATCGTAAAGACGGGCTTCCTCGTTGATGGCTTCCATAATTTCTAAATAAAATGGATTCCCTAACCGTTCTTTCGAATCTAAAGGAGGTAAAATTACGCCAATGGCACTTGAAATTCGTTTACCCAAATTCCGTGCTGTCATATTTGGCACATAGCCTAAGTCATCCATGACTTTTCGCACTTTCTTTTTTGTCGATTCAGAAATACTTGGATGATCGTTAATGACACGCGAAACGGTTGAGGTTGCAACCCCCGCTTTCTTAGCGACATCTTTTACTGTAATTGCCATTTTTGCCACGCCTTTCTTAGTGATTATAGAAGGTTAAATTGATAAACCGTTTGGTAGGTTTGCTTTTTATTAGCTGGTAATAAAATAGAGCCCCACTGAGGATGATGAACAATGTCTGGATACTCTTGTGGTTCAATTGCTAAGCCATAGTTTGAATGCATCGCTTGTCCATTAATAGAAAATGGAGCCTCAAAACCAGTCGTAGAAAATAATACCATACTTTGGTTCGTTGTTGCTATCGTCATTTTTCTTCCAGAAGTAGGTTCTTGTAAGCATAATTGTGGCTGTCTTAAGTCAGAGCCAACTAAGGGGAAAACATCATCTAACCCAGTTGGATAGCGTTGGAGGATTGTTTCGATAGGTGTCAGTTCATTAAAACGTATGGATAGTTCAGAAGCTGGTAAAATCCGTCCAGTAGGCAGCTTATTATCGTCTAATTCTAACATACCTTGACAGTTCAAAGATAGCAAATGTGACAGAATGTCTAACTTTCCATCGCCAGATAAATTAAAGTAGGCGTGGTTTGTAGGATTAAAAAGTGTTTCCTGTTTACTCCGTCCAGTACTGATCATTCGTAAATGATTATCTTCTAGCTGGTAGGTGATGGTGGCCTCAATTGGTCCAGGATAGCCAGAAATGGTATCGGTTAAATGAAAAGCAACGCCAATGATATCTTTTTTTTCAAAGGGCTCGACTGTCCAATATTGAAAAGACCACCCCTTTGAGCCACCATGGATATGATGACTGTCGCTGTTTTGTTCTAATATTCCATTTTGCCAATGGCCATTACGTATGCGTCCAGCAACTGGCCCAACAGTGGCGCCAAAAAAGCTTTGATCCTTTAATACATCTTGATACGAATCATACGATAAAAGGATATTTTCCCAATGATTATTTTTGTTTGGCATCAAAAGTTGATGGAGGCGCGCGCCATAATTGAGAAGAACGACTTCTAAAAAGTCGTTCTTCAAAGTAATTTTTTTTAAGTTTGTGTTTGGAATATCGGTTACGGTGATACGATTATCCTTCATGATCAAGCCACACTTTTTTTAAGTAATCAAACGTTAAAGCGCTCGTCTCTGGCACGATGGGCAACCCTTCGCCTAACTCTTCTTTGCGGCCAACGCCAACAGGCTGCGCTCCACTAGCAAGAATCGCTTGAATCCCAGCTTTGGCATCTTCAATGCCAAGACATTCTGCTGGTGTCAAATCAATTTCTTTCGCAGCTAAAATGAAAATATCTGGAGCGGGTTTGCCTGCCTGAACGTCTGCTGGATTAGCAATGGCATCAAAAAGGGGCGTCAATTGCATTTTTTCTAAAAGGAAAGGCCCATTTTTACTTGCAGAAGCCAAGGCGATTTTAATATTGGCTTCACGTAATTCCGTTAATAAAGAAAGAATTCCTGGGTAGACATCTTCAGGCGTAATCGCTTGGATCATTTCCAAGTAATAATCGTTTTTCCGTTGCGCTAACTGGGCAAATTCTTCAGAAGAAAACGTGCCTTCTTTTTTTCCGTATTTTAACAGTAACTGCAGAGAATCTTCACGGCTTACACCTTTCAGTTGTTCGTTGAAAACACGGTCAATGGAAATTCCAATTTCGTTCCCTAATTTTTTCCAAGCGTGGTAATGAAATTCTGCTGTATCAGTAATAACGCCATCTAAATCAAACAAAACGCCTTTAAACATGAACTTCTTCCTTTCTGATCGGTAAAACTAATCGATCTTTTAACGTGTATTTTTGATCGTAAACAGTTAATGGAATTGCAGGACCGTCGAGTAAAGTGAAGGCCACTTGGTCTGCTGCAACTTCAACAAATAGTAAACGATTCCGATAATTAATGTGGAATGAGTAGGCTGTCCATGTCGCTGGTAAAAAGGGTGCAAATTTTAGTTGTTGATGGTCCGTTTTCATTTGGGCAAAACCTTGAACAATCGCTAGCCAACTACCAGTCATTGAGGTAATGTGTAAGCCATCTTCTGTATCATTATTGTAATTATCTAAGTCAAGGCGCGCTGTTCGTTGATACATTTCCACTGCTTTTTCTTCCATGCCTAATTCAGCAGCTAACACAGCATGAATGCTTGGTGAAAGAGAAGATTCATGGACAGTCATTGGTTCGTAAAAGTTAAAGTTCCGGCGTTTTTCTTCTAAAGAAAAGGCGTCATTGAAGAAATAAATTCCTTGAAGAACATCGGCTTGTTTAATGAAACAAGACCGCAAAATTTTATCCCATGACCAATGTTGATTTAAAGGCAGCTCACTAAGTGGTAAATCAGAAACAGGCATTAAATCTTTATCTAAGAAAGTGTCATGTTGTACAAAAATGCCTAATTCATTATCCACTGGGAAGTACATATTTTCTACAATGTCTGCCCATTTAGCTAATTCGTCGTCTGCAATTTTGAGCGTTGTTTCTTCTTGGAATTTTAAATAAGACTCACGGGTGTAACGTAGAACCCACGCAGCGATGGTATTGGTATACCAGTTATTATTGATATTATTTTCATATTCATTTGGCCCCGTTACGCCATGAATCATATATTGTTTATGACGTTGGGAGAAGTGGACCCGATCTGCCCAAAAACGAGCGATTGCTACAAGTACTTCTAGACCAGCATCTTTTAGATAATCTTCATCTCCTGTATAGTTGACATAATTATAAATCGCATAAGCAATCGCACCATTTCTGTGAATCTCTTCAAAAGTGATTTCCCACTCATTATGACATTCGACACCAGTAAAAGTAACCATTGGGTAAAGGGCACCCTTTAACCCTTGTTGTTGGGCATTATGAATGGCTTGAGGCAATTGATTGTGGCGATATTTCAGTAGATTTTTAGTAACTTCGGGCTTAGCCAACGCCAAGTAAAGTGGGACAGCATATGCTTCAGTATCCCAATATGTGGCACCACCATATTTTTCGCCAGTAAAGCCTTTTGGTCCGATATTTAAACGATCGTCTTCGCCATAGTAGGTTGAGAAAAGTTGGAAAAGATTAAAACGAATGCCTTGTTGGGCTTCATCATCTCCTTCAATAACAACATCAGCTAATTGCCAACGTTTTGCCCAAGCGGCAGCTTGCCCAGCTTTTGCTTCAGGGTACAAGGTAGTCATTTCTGCAAATAATTCGTTTACTCGTTTGATTTGTTGCGTTTCTGGCACATCACGACTGGTAACGACAAGCACTTCTTTTGTGATAGCGGTCGTTTCGCCTTCGTTTAAAGACACCGTCAATTCTGCGGTTAAAGCCAAGGGCTGTTGTGTATATGTAGGCACAACAGAGGCTCCATCGATGAAATGGCGCATGCCTGCAGTCACTGTAAAACGCTCTATTTCAAAGTTGTTAGGAATGGTCTTAGTTGTAACAAAACCAAGTGTTTCTTGTGTTTCAATAGCTCTTTCTTCCCAAAAATGTTCTTCATAATTGCTGTCTTCATTTTGAACATCGCCATCCAATTTTGAGTGAAGAGTGATTGTGCCTGTACCTTCCAGCATTTCAATTGTTAAGTGGATGTAAGCTGCTTCTTTTTTTTCTAAGCTTAAAAAACGTTCAAAAGAGAAGCGCACTTTGTTCTTCGGTGTTTGGATGGTGAATTGCCGAGAAAGAACCCCGTTTTGCATGTCTAATTCTAAAGAAAAATCTTCGTAAGTTGTAGTGGCTAAATCAATTGTTTGTCCATCAATTTGTAAGTCCATTGCGATGAAATTAATTGCGTTAATCACTTTACCAAAATATTCAGGATAACCATTTTTCCACCAACCAACACGTGTTTTGTCTGGATACCAAACACCTGCTAAATAGGTTCCTTGATGGTAGTCGCCAGAATAGTGTTCTTCAAAATTTCCCCGCATCCCCATATAGCCATTGCCAATGCTCGTTAATGATTCTTGTAAACGTAAATTTTCTTTATCTAAGTGTGTAGTACGGATTTTCCAAGGATCAATTTGGAATAAACGTTTGATTTGTTTCATGAGAATCCCCCTCAGTGATTTTATTGATAGGTCTATCATAAACGCAACCGATTGCATTAGTCAATAGTCAATGCTTAAAAAGTGTAATCTTATGAATAAAAGCTGAAACAAAGGTAGGATAGAAGGAGCTTTATTTGCTTTATTAAAAGACAAAATAAAAAAGGATTAAGTAGTAGGGAGTTGTTTTCCACAATATTTTTGAAATTAAAGCATTTACAAAAAGGAAACAGGAGTATATAATGGCAACATAACGAAACCGATTGCGTAAGGAGTGGCAGGAATGAAAAAAATGTTTAGTTTTGAGTTTTGGCAAAAATTCGGGAAAGCTTTAATGGTCGTTGTGGCAGTAATGCCCGCAGCGGGTTTAATGATTAGTATTGGGAAATCGCTTCCTTTAATCGATCCTAATTTAGGCTTGTTAGTAACAACAGGCGGAGTTCTAGAGAGTATCGGTTGGGCAATTATTGGCAACTTACATTTACTATTTGCGTTAGCAATAGGTGGCAGTTGGGCCAAAGATCGTGCAGGTGGAGCATTTGCAGCGGGGATTTCTTTTGTTTTAATCAACCGTATTACTGGAGCCATTTTTGGTGTAACAAATGAAATGTTAGCTGATGAACAAGCTTTCACGCATACCTTATTTGGCACCAAGATTATGGTGAAGGGATTCTTTACAAGTGTCTTAGAAGCTCCGGCATTAAATATGGGTGTTTTTGTAGGAATTATTGCTGGTTTTGTCGGTGCGATGGCTTACAACAAGTATTACAATTATCGGAAATTACCAGATGCGCTATCATTTTTTAATGGTAAACGGTTTGTCCCATTTGTCGTTATTTTGTGGTCAACAATTGTCTCAATTGCATTAGCACTTATTTGGCCAAATATTCAAGCGGGAATTAATAATTTTGGGTTATGGATTGCGCAATCTCAAGATAGTGCGCCTATTTTAGCGCCATTCTTATATGGAACGTTGGAACGTTTGTTATTACCTTTTGGGTTACATCATATGTTGACGATTCCAATCAACTATACACAATTAGGTGGAACGTATGAAATTTTATCTGGCGCACAAGCTGGAACCCAAGTCTTTGGTCAAGACCCTTTATGGTTGGCTTGGGCAACAGACTTAGTGAATCTTAAAGGTGCTGGTGATATGAGCAAGTATCAGTTTGTCTTAGAAAATTGGACACCAGCTCGATTCAAAGTAGGCCAAATGATTGGTTCTTCAGGAATTTTAATGGGGATGGCTTTGGCGATGTATCGTAATGTCGATGCAGATAAAAAAGCTAAATATAAATCAATGTATTTTTCTGCTGCTTTAGCTGTTTTCTTAACTGGTGTGACAGAGCCGTTAGAATTCATGTTTATGTTTGCTGCAGTGCCGCTTTATGTGATTTATGCCGTGATCCAAGGTGCTGCTTTTGCAATGGCTGATATTTTACCATTGCGTGTGCATTCGTTTGGAAATATTGAATTGTTAACAAGAACACCGCTAGCAATAAAAGCTGGTTTAGGTGGCGATTTAATCAATTTTGTTTTAATGGTCATCATTTTTGGTGTTGTCACTTATTTCTTAGCGAATTTCTTAATTAAAAAATTTAATTACGCAACACCTGGAAGAAATGGAAACTACGACAATGATAACGGCGAAGAAATCGCATCTGGCGCGGCTGGTTTAGGCGTCGTCGATCAGCAAATCGCGCAAATTGTCTACTTACTTGGTGGTAAACAAAATATCAAAGAAGTTGATGCGTGTATGACACGCTTACGTGTCAGTGTAAAGGATCGAGAAAAAGTCGGTTCGGAAGAGGCGTGGAAACGGGCAGGCGCAATGGGCTTGATTGTGAAAGATAATGGCGTTCAAGCCGTTTATGGACCAAAAGCTGATGTTTTAAAATCCGATATTGAAGATTTACTAGCTTCCGGCGTTGACATTCCAGAACCAGTTATAGCAGAAAGTACAGCAGGAGTGCCAACAACGAATTTCTTAGGTAAGAAAAAAGATTTCGTGGCTGTAGCGACAGGGGAAGTTATTCCAATGGCGCAAGTCAATGATCCTGTCTTTTCACAAAAAATGATGGGGGATGGATTTGCAGTTAAGCCTCTAGAAGGAGAGGTGGTGGCACCAATTTCGGGGAAAGTCCTAAGTGTTTTCCCAAGCAAACATGCGATTGGGCTACAAACAGAAGAAGGTATTGAAGTACTTGTCCATATGGGAATTGATACAGTTGAAATGGCAACACCTGCTTTTGAATCTTTTGTTAAAGAAGGACAATCATTGAAAGCTGGGACGAAACTAGCTAAAATGAACTTGGATGTGATTGAACAAGCTGGCAAAGAAACAACGATTATTGTCGCTTTTACAAACAGCGACAAAGTGGAACAAGTAGTTATTCATCAACTAGGAACCACCACTGCGGGAACTGTGATCGGACAGATTGAAATTTAAATGATTAGGTATGAGGTCGGGACAGAACCGTTTAACTCCGAGAAATAAGAAGGAATTTCCGGAAATTGCTTTTTAATTTTTGGATAATTTCGGCTTATTTCCGAAGGAGTTGGTTCTGTTCCCGCCGTTTATCAGGTTTTGCGCGTGAAGCAAAAATCCAAAGTGATTTTTGTCCCACTCACAGACCTAATCACATGTAAGAGAAGGGGAAAAGATGAATCTTTTAACAATCAATACTCATAGCTGGTTAGAAGAAGAACCATTAAAAAAATTAGAGGAGATTGCCAAGGTGATTTTATCTTCTGAAAGTGAAATAATTGCCTTACAAGAAGTGAATCAGAAAGTCGCTTCCAAGAAAGTGCCGTTAGAACAGTTAACTACTTTTTGTCCCATAGCGACCCAAACGCCAATCCATGAAGATAATTTTGCATATCTAATCGTTCAATATCTAGCTGAAAAAGGCCAACACTATTATTGGAGTTGGGAAATGAGCCACATTGGTTATGCTATTTATGAAGAAGGGAACGCACTACTTTCGAAATGTCCGTTGACTAGTGAAGCTCTCCTTATTTCAGAAAGCCAAGAACCAACGAATTATCGAACAAGAAAAATCTTAGTAGCGGAGACAGAGAGTTCAAAAGGTACGCTTACTGTTGTCTCTGGTCACTTTTCTTGGTGGGAAACACCCTGTACAGGTTTTGCCTATGAATGGCTACAACTAGAGAAATACTTAGCGATGGGGCAACAACCGTTAGTCATTTTAGGCGATTTAAACAACCCAGCTGGTACAACTGGCTATCAATTAGTGGAAAATAGTTACTTGCCGATTCAAGATGCATTTGTTGTAGCGGGAGAGACAAGCGGTGAAGCGACAGTAGAGAAAAAAATAGATGGCTGGGAAGAAAATGAAGCAGCCTTGCGGATTGACTACGCATTTGTTCCAAAACAGTGGCACGTACGAAAATATGAAGTAATTTTTGATGGTAGGAAAACACCGATAGTCAGTGATCATTTTGGCTTACTCATTCAACTAAAATAAGAAAAAGCGCTGAATTTTCAGCGCTTTTTCTTATTTATTCGCTCATGTAATTATTCTTATCAGTCTTGTTTGGCTAATTCTTGATCCCGAAGGATGGTGGCCTCAATCCCTTTGATGACTGTTGAAATAAACGCATTGTTTTCTAATTCGACAATCCCAGCAACCGTGGTTCCACCAGGAGAACTGACTTGGTCGATTAAAGTCCAAGGATTCTCTGTGCTATTTGCCAAAGTTTGAGCGCTGCCTAGTACAGCTTGTGTGGCAATTTCTAAGGCCAACTCTTTGTTCATACCATTTTTAACGGCTGCTCGGGCAATCGAATCAATAAATAAGAAAGCATACGCAGGAGTGCTACCTGCAATAGCAGTAAAAATTGAAAAATACTGTTCCTCTAATTCCCAGGCTTGGCCAACTGCTCGAAACAACGATAAAACAGTCTGGATGTCTTCAGGGGATGCAAAAGCGTTACCACAGACAGCTGCTGCACCTGCGCCAATTAATGCATTCATATTGGGCATCACACGAACAAGACGAAGCGGTTGGGTAGTCTCAAACAGTTGATACAATTCTGCAATAGTCGTACCTGCTGCAATGGAAACAATTAACGGTTGCTTGTCTAAAATTGCTTCTTTTGCTTCAAGTAAAGCCGATTGAACGAATTGCGGTTTCACCGCTAAAATAACTAAGTCAGCTACTGCAATGGCTTCTTGTGGTGAAGCAACCGCGTGTGCACCAATTTCTTGTGCAAAAGCGGCGGTTTTTTCGACTTGAATATCATAAAAATAAAGGTTTTCTGCGGCAATAAATTGCTTTTTTAGCGCACCTTTGGCAATAGCGGATGCCATATTTCCAGCACCGATAAAACTAATTTTCATAAAAAATTCCTCCTAAAAACTGTTGAATCTCTTTTTTCGTGTTACCATGTATCTAGTATAGAAGGAAACGCCAAAGAAAAAAATAGAGGGAGTAAAGTAAAAAGTGTTGGATTATGAGGTGATTAATTGGCAAGCAAAGAAGAGCAATATGCAGCATTTTATCAGTTTTTAGAGACCTTAGATTGTTATTTAACCACTACCAATGCTCTTGAGAATGAAGTAGCGCAATTTAAGGAAAATCCGCATCGAGAAATTGCGGGCTTTATGTTGGCATCTTCGGAAACAATTGACGTTCCGAAAGGATTTATTCGGATGCTCTATTGTTTAGAGCAAGATGGCAATGCTTATTTGGATCAACAAAGGTGTTCGTTTTCGGCTGGCCAAGTCATGATTGTCAATGAGGCCACCTCGGTTAGCTATCAGGGGCAAGGAATGTCTATGATTATATTTTATTTTAAAAAGCACTATTTTCTTGATACGCTCTTAAATCAGCTGGCGGAAGAACCAGTCATGTATCGTTTTTTTACAGAAATTGCTAGCAGTGAATTTGAAAACATTCCTCGATATTTCGTTTTTGCCAGCCAGCCAAATTCGGATGTTCATGTCTATTCGCTATTATTGCTGAAACAAATTGTGAAAATGGCCTATTTTAATAATAAAGTGACCAAAGCGGCCTTTGTTTTGCTAGTGGTGGAACTAGGTCAACTGCCTAGAGAAGCTTTAAAGATGCAAGATAATTATTTGTCGAATCATCAACGTGTTGAGGTGATTTTAGCGTATATTGAGCAACAGATTGCGCGTGTCACTTTAGCAGAAGTCGCCGCTAAATTTCATTTTCATCCGAATTACTTATCGAATTTTTTAAAAGAAAAAACAAACAAAACGTTTACGGAAATTGTCTTAGCCTACCGAATCCAATTGGCGAAAAACTACTTGAAGCAAACAGATTTATCGATTCAAACAATTGTTGAACGAATCGGCTATCAAGACAAAGCTTTTTTTTATAAACGTTTTAAAGAAGAAATGGGCATGACCCCAAAACAATATCGACAGAAAGAGGGAATGGCAGATGTACGAAGAAGTCTTTGAAGAATTTCAGTTAACTGTAGTAGAATTACCAATCGAATTCGTTGATGATTTGCCTGTCTATCGCGGACACTTAAAAGAATTAACGTTTCTTTCAGCGGAAGCCTCTTCACGAAAAAAACTCTACCAACAGCTTTTACAGGCTTATTTGTTGTATAGAGAAGAGAATCAAGCAGTTGTTGAAGAGGAAGAAATAACCTCCTCATTATTGTCTACAGAACAGTTATTAAAATACTATGATGGTGAAACGTTCGATGGGTTTCAGTTGCCATCAAATGAATAAGAAAGCAGGGGAACAGATGGATACAATGGCAAAAATTAATCAATTTCGTGATGAAAGAAATTGGCGCCCCCACCATAATGAAAAAGATTTGGCGCTCTCAATTTGTTTAGAAGCAGCAGAATTGTTAGAACTTTTTCAATGGAAAACAGCAGAAGAAGGCATCAAACAAGAAGAACGAATCAAAGAAGAATTGGCTGATGTTCTCATTTACTCCTACATGATGGCTGATAATTTAGGGTTTGATTTGGACGAAATTATCGAAGAAAAGTTGAAGAAAAATGCGGTGAAATATCCAGTGCCACACTAAGAAGCTTGTATTTTGATTACACGCCCCAAAGTTTAGAAAAATATCAGTTGGGGCGTATCAAAATTGATACTTTTTTAGTTTCAACTAGTTGTATTTGATTTAATCTATTGTCTCGAATAAGTAGATGAATCCTATCTGCGAAGTGGGTGTCGTTTATACTCCTAGTCTTAGCCAACGTTTATTATTTACCCTTGCAATAGCCAGCGCAATGACTGTTAGAACTATAATATACAAGATAATCAATAAATTGTGGTCAAAACTAATTGAGTTTTCTGAGCCTTCTAAAAAATTCTGGACGTTTAGATATAATTCGTTTGAAGCATCAAATATTGCAAAAAAACGTAAAAATCCACCAATTGCAACAAAAAGTACTGTTGTAATCCAATAGAGTATGCTAGAACCGATAGATAAAAGAACGTTAGCAGATAAAAAACTGATCAACGCAACAATTAAAATATACTGAATTGAAATCATCGATAATAAAAAAAACATTTGCAGAATTACAGAAAAATCCATAAAAATAAAGGAAACGATAAATAACAGAACTAGAATACTGCCTAGGGTCTCTACCGTAAGTGTCAAAACTTTTTTTATATAAAAAGTAAGGCTATTGGTATTCATCATACGATAAAATAAAATTGTTTTTCCTGAGTACTCTTTATTAATAAAGAAAGAGACTAGAAACGAAAACATTAGAAAGCCAAATTGTGTAAATACAGTATATGTACTAAATAAGTATTCTCGGTAACTTAACCTAGTTACTTTATCGATGCCAATAGGTAGAATCCATCCCATTGCAAAGATTGCAACGATAATTGCAATTAAAATAATCATTATTTTGTTGGAAATCGTTTTTTTTAATTCCAAAATTTCACCCCTCAATATACTTCTGAATAACTTCAGTTTGATTAGTAAAACGAATCATTTTGAAATCTTCAATTAAGTAATAGTTGCCTTTTAAATTTTTTAAATCTGATAAATTGTGTGTGATGTTTAGAATAATTTTTTTAGGATGATTTTTTATATATGCAAGTAGAAATAGATAGATTTCATTAATTGTCTGTTTATCTAAGGCGTTGGTAATTTCATCTAATACAATAATTGATTTATCTTCCAGAAAAAAAGAAAGTAATTTTAGTTTTTGTTTTTGTCCATCACTTAATTGTCCAATTAAGGAAGTTTTAGAAATATTTGTAGCGTGCAAAGAATGAGCCAAGTGTGCGACTGAATCTAAACCAAATCTTTTCTCTAGAAGAATAAATAATTCGCAGACTTTTAAATCATTAGGGACATTAGAAAAGCTTGAAATAATCGTAACATTTTTACTTATTTCAGAAGGGATTAAACCACTCCGGTTTAACAATAAATCCTTAGCAAATTGTGATTTCCCTACACCGTTTTTCCCTAAGATATGATTAATCACCCCTTTTCTAAATGAAACTTTTGTATGTTCTAAAAGTAATTTATTATTTATTTTCAATGTGTAATCATTTAGTTCTAACAACTTAGTCACCTCACACAAACCAACTAATGACTGTTTCAATGACCAATAACAAACTAATTGCTTGTATTAGCTTTACAATCAAGTGATTTTTTCTTTTATTTTCTAATTCATCTACACTGAATAACGTGATTAAAACTTTATAACCATCAGAGTTTAACACAGGAACTAGATTCCATAACAACGCATATGAAAAAAAAATGAATGAACTGTCGAGTATTTTATTTTTCAAAAATAAGAGATTGATGACCTGAATAAAGTTAATGGTTAGATAATTTGTAATTAATCCAGCTAAATGAACTATTATTTTTTCATTTTTTGAAATAAGATAAATTTCATTCATTTCAACATAGATTGCTGGAAAAATATAATAATTCATCTTAAATCCAATTTTTTGATGTTTTTTTCCAATGTAGTTTAAAGATTTTATATGCCCTAATTCATGTATAAAAATATTCAAAGAAAGATAGAAAAATAGGAAGATATAGGCAAGGTGTAGATTAGCAGATATTGATTGTATTTTTGTATCAGAATGGTTTAAAAGAATCACATTTATAAAAAGAAGAAAAATAAAGAACGTGATGATTGATGCGAACTTGATTACAGTCACCTTAGGAGTATATTCGTTTAGTGATTCTTGTATACTTTTTGGTAAATTTTTCAATTCGCTTTTTAAATATACATTCTTTTCTTTATCTTTAATAAATACGGAATTTTCAACAAAAACCTCATATTTTTCATCTGTATATTTATAACATTTGCTCATAATATTTCCTCATATATGGCGTAAGTAATTTAATGTTATTTTCTGTTTTAAACAATTGACGACAAATACTACAGATAGATGAAAATTCTTTATTAATTTTTATATGAGAAAATTCATTATTATTTGAAACTATATTGATGAACCAACTGAAACCTTCTCTTCTCATGATATATAATAACAAATTTGAGTTCATTTTTGTTATTGTTTTATCAAACTCCTGATATAATTCATCGTTCAAAATTAGTGCAGTATCAAAAATAGCAGGTGAACAGCAAGGGTAAACATTACCATTAAAATGATAGACTGGTTCAAAACCTGGACATTTTAGTTGATTTGGATGACTTAGTGAATAAATATTTTGAAATTCATCATCATTTATATTTTTGGCTTCTCCTACAGGAATTAAAGGGAATTTAGTCACAGGTATTCCTAAAATAGCTTCTCCTAAATCGTGGATTATTTTATCTCCTGTACTATTTTTACTAACAGCTATATTTACAGTAATTTGAATATCTGGATATTTTCTACTTTCTATTAAAATATTTCTTATGTAGTCAGTTTTAATAAATTTTGAGTGAAAATCATCATGGCTTATTGAAAGGTTCGTAACTCCCATTCTATTCATATCTAAAAAATATTTTTTTACTGTTTCAATTTCTCTTCCCCAAAAACCGTTAGAAATTAAAGTACTGATTTTTCCAGAGGAATTAACTATTTTTAATAGGTTATATAAAAAGGGATAATTTAAAAATATTTCTCCCCCAGTAAAAGAGATAGTTTTTATTTTTGGATTGTTTGAAAAATTCTCTACTAAGTTGATCACTTCGTTTTTATCTAATGCTTCTTTTTTTGTAGGTGAACAAGAGAAACAGCAATGCTCGCAAGAAGCATTGCATCTTGCACCTAAATTCACAACAACACTATCATACAAAAGATTCACACCTTCTTTCATTAATATCTAATAAAACTGAACAGCTTTCACTTAGAAAGCTGTTCAGTTTTATTTTGTTAAAGCACTCACTGGATTTACTTTCCTGAACCAGCAATCCAAGCGCCACCTTTGGATTTCACAAAATACCATAAGTCATTGATTTTTGCTAATTTTTCAGATTTTTCAACCAATTCTTTCATTTCCAATTCTTTCATAATAATATCTCCTTTATAATTATTCCATATAAGTGGTATTTAAATGTTAGCAAATTTTTTTTGATATGTAAAGGTAAATTTACTTTTAAATAGAGATTAAACCGTTTTTCTAAAAAATATATTTATTAATTTATATATTTTAAGTTTATATTTATTAATTCATATAAAAAACATAAATATAAAATGATATTAAAATATAATAAGTGGTGAAGTAGAAATTAATGCTTAAAAGAAGACTTCAAATATCTTAGTTCCAAAATGATAAGTTTGTTTAATTTACGGTTATAGCTAGTGTAAATATATAGAATATATGGTATAGAAACTTTTTCATTGACTTTCACATGGTGTCAAGGTTTATGATAAGAATATCAATTGAATGAAAAGGAGACTCTATGTATCAAATTGGGCAATTTGCCAAGTTAATGGATATTTCCCCACGGATGTTGCGTCATTATGAAAAAGCAGGAATTTTTGTTCCAAATGAAATTGATAAAAAAACAGGATATCGCTATTATAGCGCACATCAAATTCCTTTATTGAAACAAATTTTACTGTTAAGAGATTCAGGGTTTAAAGTTGAAGAGATGGCGGAAACTTTGAGAAAACTTAAGGATGCTTCTTTTTTGGAAACTATTTTGTTAAGAAAACGAGATCAATCGCGACATTTAATTCAAATGGAGGAGCAAAAGATTAAAAAAATTAATCAACAGTTAGTAGCTTTGAAGGAGGAAAAACAAATGATTAAAGGGACAGAAATCGATTTTATTGTTAGTGATAGCCTTAAGGCGCTTGCCTTATATAAAAAGGTGTTTGAAATAGAGGTAGTGGAAGCAACCGAATACCCTATCGGAATGAATGAAGCGGTTTTTCAACTTTATGGCACGAGGTTTCACATGTTAGATGCCAATGAAGAATATGGTTTAAAATCACCAACCCAAGAACATCCCAATACTATCTGGTTTAATATAACAGTAGAAAATATTGAAGAGACACATCAACTGGCAATGGAAAACGGTTGTCAAGAAGTACAGCCTATTACTGAAATGATGGAAGGAGCGCTCAAAAATTCATTGTTTATTGATCCGTATGGGTACATGTGGATGCTCCACCAAATCTATCAAGAGTTGAGTTTTGATGAGCGGATTGAGATTTTAGAAAACGAGCTGTAAAAATCAATATTCTTGTGTTTGTTTAACTAGTTATCTGAAAAGAACGTAACGTTTGTCAACTAAGCGTTACGTTCTTTTTTATGCGTGTTAACAGAAATTAGTTAAAAAGATAGAGATTTGAACGTCTATATTCGGTATACTAACTATTAAGAAAATAAATTTTTAATACAAAAAAATTTATTTAGCTCTGTGGAAAATCAGAGCTAGAACATTCGGTAGGAGTGGAAGGGAGAAAAAATCAGTGTATGGGAAAAATAAAGTAGGGATAGAATTACAAATGAGCGTGGGGGAGTATCGAAAAATAAAAGTAAAAAGTATTGTAATGAAGAATTTAGTTTATCTAGCTGTTCTTTTAATAGGGATCTATTTGGGAATGAGTTTCTTAAAACGATTTGAAAGGACTTATTCAGCTCCAACAGACGATGTCGTAGTAAAAATTAATCAAAATCATCTTTTTGTTTCAGATAATGCACAAATTTTGAACGAAGAAGTCATTAATAATGTACAAAAAATTAATCAAGAACTTAGTAAGACGGAAACGAAACCACAACTAATGGTTATCACAGTTGAGCAAGTTCCTGAAAACGAAACGATTGAAAGCTTTACCAATCAAATAGGTAATAAATTAGGTATCGGAAATAAACTTTATAATAATGGAGTGATTTACTTAGTAGCTGTCAAAGACAGGCAAGCAAGACTTGAAGTAGGCTATGGGCTTGAAGAGATAATCCCAGATAGTTTAACCGATGAAATAACAGATAGTACCGTGAAAGATTTTTATAAATTAAAGGATTTTAATGCAGGAATACATATTGTCACCACTCGGATTAAGGAACTACTTACTACTGATACTATGTCCAAAACGACCTCGCTACCTAAGGTTAGTTTTTTGCAGAAAATTTGGTTATATTTATTAGGAATAGGAAGGTCGTTAAAGCCTTGGCTAATTATAGTTTTTATTATTGTTATGTTGTATTTTTTATGGGAATTACGTAATGCGGGGAAAGAACTTAGTGCCCGCTTGGCTCTAGTTGACATGGCAAATCGCTATAAGGAAGATGTAGCTATGTTTTATAATGGCGGTATTTCCTCTAAGGCAATTGTTTTAGGAGAACAATCAGTTGAATTTAAAGCTGCCAAGGCGCGTTTGGAGAAAAATATTTTATATCCTGAAAATTCGAAAAAAGAGATAATAATTCCCGCATACTATGATATGGATTTTGCCTTTGGCGAGGTGACACCAAAGAAATTTATTTATAATTATGTTGCACAGTGGAAAGATTTAAGAAGCTCTTCTATGTGTGCTTGTTTTTGGAAGGTGAATCAACCATGGATCTATTTACCGTGTTTTTGGATAGGTGAAGTGTATTGGGAAAAAGTTCCAGAAACGAAATTGCCTGCGTGTCGGATTAGTGGAATTAATGATAACTTAATACCTGCTTACCTAAAAATTATTTTGTTTCCTCTTTCGATTTTATTAAAACATCCTTTTTTGGTATCGGTGACTCTGATTATTTATGTTCAAGTTAGTTTATCAGAGCAGTCGTTTCCTTCGACAGTTTTCACACTAATCACAGAGATTCTGACATTTTTAGAAGACGAAGACTCTTTAGTACCCATGGTTAGTCTGGTCTATTTTTTGATTCCGGTCTTTTTCTTATTTGGTTATATAAAATCAATAGGTGTTGGCTTACAAAATAGATTGCACCTGGATTCTATGATCCGTAGGTTTTTAAAAGATATCCAGCAAGTAAGTTCAGAAAAATCAAAATCATTAAAACAATTAGCAAACGATTTAGACAACCAGCACTATAAAATTGAAAAAAAATTATTGCGGAAAAAAATTAGAGAAAAAAAGATTACCAACAAAAAAGCTTCAAAATCCTTCTACCCGATAAGATTTATTAAGACTACGTATCCTGAATACTATGATATGCGTTTTGCTTATGGAAATGTGTCTATTGCTAAATTTCTAGCAAGTTCACGTTCTGACAGGCAACTAAAAAAGACCAGTATGTATGCGAATCGTCATGATTGGTGGGTTACAAGCAACGAGGGTTCTTCTGATGATGGCTCCGGTGACAGTTTCGGAGGTGGGAGTTTTGGCGGAGGTGGAGGTACTTCAAGTTGGTAGAAAGTTAAACTAGGTTAGGATGAACTTGGGATAACAAAAGCGCCTCTTAGAAACCAAGGTTTCTAAGAGGCGCTTTTGTTATCGTTACGTCACAGGAGGGATTCGAACCCCCGACCGTCCGCTTAGAAGGCGGATGCTCTATCCTGCTGAGCTACTATGACAATAGTTGTAACACAACAAAGCTAATTATAATGGAAGTAGTGTTAGAAAGTCAATCGGAAATTTAAATAACAGAAGAAGTTTTTTTGGAGAGAGAAAGTGAAGAAAATAGAGAGTTTATATTGACGAGGTTTTCTGGTTCTGTTATTATAGTTAGTGTTGTAATTGTGGTCTCCACAGCTACAACCGCACAGAACAAGTTTTTAAGCATGAGCAATCATCACTTGGGATGGCGAGTCTAAGTCTAGAAGAAGGAGGTGCTGTATAGCATGTACGCAATTATCAAAACTGGTGGTAAACAAGTGAAAGTTGAAGTAGGTCAAGCAATCTACGTTGAAAAATTAAACGTTGAGGCTGGCGAGAAAGTTGTTTTTGACGAAGTTATCTTAGTAGGTGGCGAATCTACAAAAGTTGGTGCGCCAACTGTTGCAGGCGCAACTGTTGAAGGAACTGTTGAAAAACACGGCAAACAAAAGAAAGTCGTGACTTTCCAATACAAACCTAAAAAACACTCTCACCGTAAACAAGGTCACCGTCAACCATATACAAAAGTTATGATCGAAGCAATCAACGCTTAATCTCTCTTGTTGACAGGAAAGAAGGCCTATCAATGATTAAAGGTTCTTTTAAACGAACAGGCTCCGGCCGAATCGTTTCATTCGAATTAACCGGGCATGCTGAAGCGGGTCCTTATGGCAGCGATGTGGTTTGCGCGGCAGTTTCTGCCTTAGCAATCAGCACAGTCAATGGGATTGATGCCTTAGCAGGTTTTGAACCGATTGTGGAAGTTGATGATGTAGAAGGTGGCTACCTTTATGTCGAGATGTTAACAACTGTCAATCAGGAACAAAAAAATATTGCCCAAATTCTATTAGAAAATCTTTTATTAGGTTTACAATCAATAGAGAACGAAAATACTGAATTTATTCAAATAAAAACAATCACTGAGAAATAGGAGGTGCAGACTATGTTATTGACTATGAATTTACAATTATTTGCCCATAAAAAAGGTGGCGGTTCTACATCAAACGGCCGTGACTCTGAATCTAAACGATTAGGCGCTAAAAGTGCTGATGGCCAAACAGTTACAGGTGGTTCAATTTTATACCGTCAACGCGGAACTAAAATTTATCCAGGTGTGAACGTTGGAATCGGTGGCGACGATACGTTATTTGCAAAAGTTGATGGTGTGGTACGTTTCGAACGTAAAGGCCGCGACAAAAAACAAGTATCAGTTTATCCAGTAGCTAACTAATACGATTAAAAAGCTGAATCTGCGGATTCAGCTTTTTTTGTCTTGCATAAAGGGTTAGCCGGAAAATAAAGAAACATCTCAAAATAAAAAAAATCTCACATTGGGTTTAACTGCTTGTCTGACAAGGTTAATTGATGATATATTTAATGTAATAACAAGCTTGTTATAAAATAATTGAGTCAAAAGAAAGAAGGGTATTATGCAGAAGAATTTTAGTGTAGTAAAGAAGTACGTGAATTTGATTTTGGATATTGTATTAGGGATTTTAGGAGTTTTCTTATTAGTATTTATGGCTAGTTATTTAGTTGACCTCGCTACATATCTCATGAAGCCAATGACGCCGGATAATTTTTCAGTTATCATGCAAGAAATTATTTCATTCTTTATGTTATTTGAGTTTATTATGATGATTCTTCGCTATATTCAAGAAGGACACCATATTCCGATTCGTTATTTGATTTTAATTTGTTTAACCGCAATTTTACGTCAATTAATGGTTGCACATGGCGATGGCTTGCAGACTTTATTGTTATCTTTATCAATTCTTTTACTAGTGGTTGTGCTATTTATTCTCGGGTTAAATGGCAGCAAATTTTATACGCTAGGAAAAGCGAAAGTAGAAGAAGATCACGAGCAAGATTTTCATCATTAATCGAACATAATCAAAGACCGTCCAACGTGAGAATTTTTCTCTAACGTGGGGCGGTCTTTTTAATGCATAGTTAAATAGTTAACTCAATCAGTTCAATTGTTGGCAAGACACCAAAGCGTGCGCTGATTTTAGTGGTTCCGATTCCTGGGTGAACAATTAGCGGCGTTTCATCTTCTAAATGATAAAGCCCATGTGTATATTTTTTAGCAAGCTGATTTTTGTAAGTGAAAAAAGGCAAGCGAATCTGTCCACCGTGACTATGTCCTGCTAAAATGAGGTCAATGTTTTTGTTGACTGCTGAGTCTGCGACATCTGGCTCATGGGTTAGTAGCAGAGTGGGCGTTCCAGTAGGGCGGTTGACTAAAGCCGCAGCTAAGTCGGTTTGTCCATATAACGAATCTTCTAAACCAGCGACGTACAAGGAGATGTGGTGTGAGACAGGCAGTAATTTGCCCGTGTTTTTTAGTACGGTAAAGTCGGCAGCTTCTAAGATTGTTTCGTAAAAATTGGTATCTAACCCGCTATACTCGTGGTTGCCATAAATAGCGAATTTGCCATATGGGGCGTTAATTTTACGGAAAAGTTGACTCACTTCATCCTGAATTTCGATACCGAAACGGGCATAATCATCAAATAAGTCTCCTGTAAAAACGACTATGTCTGGTTGTAATGTATTTGTTTTTTCAACAATCTGTTTTAAGGCCTTCACAGAATAATTCTTTTTTAAATGAATATCAGAGAGTTGAACAATCCGTAAGGTTTTCCCTGATTCTGTTACTTTAATTTGATTTTTGTGTATGACTAAGCATTTAGGTTCAATAAAAAAACTATAGCTTAAAATGCCGATAATAATGAAAAATAGTGCCAGAAATAAATAAACGTTCATAATTTCCTCCTTGAAGTCGCTAAATTAGTTTACTACAAAAGTGTTAAGCAAAAAATAAGGAAAGGTAAAATTTTCAGTAAACTTTCTCGATGAAGTTTTTTGGTGATTCATGCTTTTCTGAAGTAAATTTGCTATAATGAAAAATGAGAAAAAAGAAAGAAGGTCGAACCAATGATGGCAAGAGTCGAAAAGCTACGGGAGTTAATGAAAGAAAATAATTTACAAGGATTTTTAGTGACAAGTCCGTATAATTTACGTTATTTAACCAATTTTACTGGGACAACAGGCTTGGCAATGATTACATTAGATAAAGCTTTTTTTGTAACGGATTTTCGTTATACGGAACAAGCTGCGGAACAAGCAACTGGTTTTACTATCGTTAAAAACACAGGACATATTTTTGACGAAGTAGCAGATTTAGCTGAACGTTTGCAATTAGATAATTTAGCTTTTGAAGAAACGCAAGTTAGTTTCGCTGATTATAGCTTATTGGAAGAAATTTTACCATGTGAATTAGTTCCTGTAATGGGTTTGATTGAAGAATTAAGAGAAGTGAAAGATGAAGAAGAAGTAGCGATTATTGAAAAAGCGTGTGCCATCGCGGATCAAGGATTTGCCTTTGTCTTAGAGATGATTAAACCTGGAATGACAGAGATTGAAGTGGCTAATCAATTAGATTTCTTCATGCGTTCAAAAGGAGCCAGTGGTGTTTCTTTTGAGACAATTGTGGCCAGCGGTCTACGTTCGGCGATGCCACATGGTGTTGCTAGCCATAAAGTCATCGAAAAAGGTGAGTTAATCACTTTAGATTTCGGTTGTTATTATGAAGGCTATGTTTCTGATATGACACGGACATTTGCCATTGGTAGTATTCAGCCAAAACTAAAAGAAATTTATGACATTGTTTTAGAAGCACAATTAAAAGTGTTAGCAGAAGCTAAACCTGGGTTGACGGGCATTCAATTAGATGCGATTGCACGGGATCATATTGCTTCCTATGGCTATGGCGATGCGTTTGGCCACAGCACTGGTCATGGCATTGGGTTAGAAATTCATGAAGGACCAAATGTTTCATTCCGAGCAGATAAACAGTTTGTACCAGGGAATGTGATTACGGACGAACCTGGAATTTATTTGCCAGGAATTGGTGGCGTGCGTATTGAGGACGATTTATTGATTACTGCTGAAGGTAATCGTGTATTAACACATGCGCCAAAAGAATTAATCATTTTATAAAGGTTGGGAGAACATGGATATCCAAGAGTATCAGCGGTTTATTAGTGCGTTTTATAAAAAACGTAACTGGTATCAATATGATCCGTTTATTCGTTCCAACTTTTTAACAGAAGAAGTCGGCGAAGTTTGTCGGGCCATTCGGACAATTGAAATTGGCCGTGATCGACCGGATGAAACAGTTTTGGCAGATGAAGAGAATCTGGAAAATTTAACGGAAGAGTTAGGCGATGTGTTGGATAATTTATTTATTTTAGCGGATAAATATGACATCTCTTTAGAAATGATTATGCAAAAGCATCGGACGAAACTAATGGAACGTTATCCTGAAGAATAAAGACGTAAAAATAAGAAAGCCAAAATTACTTGGTCTTTCTTATTTTTACGTCTAAAGCCTTGAATTAGAAATTTATGACAAGAAATTATCTGTTCTTTTAGTCAGAACTTAGCTTTTCTGGTAGCGAAATAGGCTAATTAATGATAAACTAAGAACGAGTATTGATAAGCAAAATTTGGACGTTCTTTCACAACTAACTGAAGAAACCAGTGTTGTTTTAATTTTTAAGAATCATCCGTTGCTTAAAAGAGAATCCTTAAGAGACTTAGTGATTCATCAAATAAATCGTTTATTTAACGATTTTGTGCGTAATAGATAAGGAGGACAACCAAATGTCAGAAGAAAAAAATCTTGTAATCAATGCAAACGATTCTTTAGGAGAAATCGTGATCGCTCCTGAAGTCATTGAAGTAATTATCGGAATCGCTGCTTCAAAAGTAGAGGGCGTTTATGGGATGCGCGGCACGTTTGCCAATAATGTGAATGAATTATTAGGCCGTGCAGCACACGGCAAAGGTGTATATTTACGAACAGAAGAAGAAGGCTTAAAAGTCGATATCTATTGTTACTTGAACTACGGTGTTTCTGTACCAAAAGTTGCGTTAGAAATGCAAGACCGTGTGAAACAACAAGTCTTATTTATGACAGATATTGATTTAGTTGAAGTGAATATTCATGTTGTAGCGGTAGTACCTGAAAAAATCCCTCAACCAGACTTAAATGAATTATTCCCAGAAGATGAAGATGGAGAAGAGAATGAGTAAAACAGAATTAACCCGTCACGAGATTCGTGAAAAAGCGCTCCAAGCCCTTTTTCCTTTAGATTTTAATGCTGATTTAACCAAACAAGATGCCATTGATTATGCATTGGCTTATGATAATCGGGAAATCGTCAGTGAAGATGGCGAAGACCTAGTCCCTACGTATTTAGATTTACTTGTCGGCGGTGTGTGTAGCCGCAAAGCAGAACTAGACGAAGTGATTACGAACCATTTAGGTAATAACTGGTCTATGCAACGCTTAGCAAAAATAGATATTGTTATTTTACGTTTAGCTATTTTTGAAATGCTATACGTTTCAGATGTGCCAAACATTGTGGCATTAAATGAAGCCGTTGAGTTAAGTAAAAAATACAGCGACGACCGTTCACGTAAATTTGTTAATGGTGTGTTATCAAATGTAATGAAAGAAATTGATTCAGAGGCGTAAGCTCTGAATCTTTTTTTACTATCTAACTGGTGTTAAGATACTGGGTTATATGCTAAAATAAATACTATTAAAGAAGTAAAGAAACAATAGAGGGAGCGAAGGAATGAGTACAGTAATTAACGGTCGTGAATTAGCAGATCAAATGCAAGCAGAGATTCAAAAAGATGTAGAAAAGATGACACAACAAGGCATCCAACCAGGATTAGTTGTTTTATTAGTTGGGGAAAATCCTGCCAGCCAAACGTATGTGAGAAATAAAGAACGTGCAGCAGCCAAAATTGGCATTCTGTCAAAGGTCGAAAAACTGCCAGAAACTATTTCAGAAGAAGAATTATTGGCTGAGATTGACAAATATAATCAAGATTCACGCTTTCATGGCATTCTTGTACAACTACCTTTGCCAAAACATATTGATGAAGAAAAGATTTTATTAGCGATTGATCCCAAAAAAGATGTAGATGGGTTCCATCCAATGAATTTAGGCCGTTTGTTTGTAGGCAAACCGGAAATGATTCCTTGCACGCCGTATGGAATTATGAAGATGTTTGAAGCCTATGATATTGATTTAACAGGTAAACGTGCGGTGGTTATTGGTCGAAGCAATATTGTTGGCAAGCCAATGGCACAATTATTGTTAATGAAAAATGCGACCGTGACGATTGCCCATTCTAAAACTGAACATTTAGCAGAAGTTGCAAAAGAAGCGGATATTTTAGTTGTAGCAATTGGACGCGGGCATTTTGTCACCAAAGAGTTCGTGAAACCAGGTGCGGTAGTGATTGATGTGGGTATGAATCGCAATCAAGAAGGAAAACTGATTGGTGATGTAGCATTCGATGAAGTTTCTGAAATTGCAAGCTATATCACGCCGGTTCCCAAAGGTGTTGGCCCAATGACGATTACCATGTTAATGTATCAAACAGTCGAGGCAGCAAAAAAACAAAAGTAAGGTGAAAAAATGACGCAACAGTATTTAACAGTAACAGCCTTAACGAAGTATTTAAAACGTAAATTTGATGCAGACCCTTACTTAGGACGTGTCTATTTAACAGGTGAAATTTCGAACTTTCGCTTCCGAGCGAACGCGCATCAGTACTTCAGTTTAAAAGATGACCATGCGAAGATTTCTGCAATTATGTTTAAATCAGCCTTTCAAAAATTGAAGTTTCAACCAAAAGAAGGCATGAAAGTCATGGTGGTGGGGCGGATTTCGCTTTATGAAAACAGCGGCTCCTATCAAATTTATATTGAACATATGGAACCAGATGGTGTAGGTGCACTTTATCAAGCATTGGCAGAATTAAGAGAAAAACTAGGAAAAGAAGGACTTTTTGAAGGGCCTAAACAACAGTTGCCTCGTTATCCCAAACGAATCGCTGTGGTTACAAGTCCTAGTGGTGCTGTTATTCGGGATATCATTACGACAGTCAAAAGACGGTATCCGATTGCACAACTGGTCCTTTTTCCAACCTTGGTCCAAGGCGAGCAGGCGGCGGATGACATTGTGCGGAACATTCAGCGAGCCGATGCGCAAGGCGATTTTGATACGATGATCATCGGCCGTGGCGGTGGTTCAATCGAGGATTTATGGCCATTTAATGAAGAAAAAGTGGCTCGAGCCATTCATGCTGCCACCACACCGATTATTTCATCGGTTGGTCACGAAACAGATGTGACAATTGCCGATATGGTAGCAGATGTTCGTGCAGCAACCCCAACGGCAGCAGCGGAACTAGCGGTACCAGTTTTAAATGAAGAACTATTAAGAATTAGTGAACGGCGTAGTCGTTTAGAACAAAGCTTTTTATATCTCTTACAACAACGAACAGAACGTTTCCAACGACTACAAAACTCTTATGTGTTTAAGCAACCTGAGCGACTTTATGAAGGTCAAACGATTAAATTAGATCGAATGACGCAACGTCTTTTCCAAGCAATGACAACAATTCATCACAAAAAACAACGTCAAGCCCAAGGAATTATCGCTCAATTGCAACAACAGACACCAAAGGGACAATTAAGAGAAAGTCAGCAACAATTGGCATTTTTACAACGAAACTTGCAAACACAAATGACACAATTGTTCCTAAACAAACAAAAGCAATTCACGTCTGCTGTTCAACAATTAGACTTACTCAGCCCACTCAAAATTATGGGTCGAGGATATAGTTATACTACAAAAGAGGACCGTGTCGTTAAAACTGTTACCGAGTTACAGCCAACAGATCAATTAACGATTCATTATGCTGACGGTACAGTTCAAGCAAACGTCGAAACAATAACAGCGAAAAAAGAGGAGTTTTAACATGCCAGCAAAAGAAAAAACGTTTGAAGAATCATTAAATGCCTTAGAAGAAATCGTTCAGCGCTTAGAACGAGGAGATGTTCCTTTGGAAGAAGCCTTAGCTGCCTTTCAAGAGGGCATGGCATTAAGTAAACAATGTCAAGATACATTGGAAAAAGCGGAAAAAACTTTAACGAAAATGATGACAGAAAACAATGAAGAAATTGTTTTTGAAGAGAGCGAGGAAGCGTAATGACGAATTTTAGTCAACAGCATTTACCGTTGGTTGAAAAAGTCATGGTCGATTTTATCGCAGAATATACTGAAAATGAGCGTTTGAAAGAAGCAATGCTCTACTCAATACACGCAGGTGGCAAACGATTACGCCCATTATTAGTGTTAACAACAGTGGCCGCTTTTCAAAAAGAGATGGAAACACAAGACTATCAAGTGGCTGCCTCTTTAGAGATGATTCATACGTATTCATTAATTCATGATGATTTACCAGCAATGGACGATGATGATTTACGTCGTGGCAAACCAACCAATCATAAAGTGTTTGGTGAAGCGACTGCCATTTTAGCAGGGGACGGCTTATTAACAGGCGCGTTTCAGTTACTTTCTTTGAGCCAATTAGGCTTAAGTGAAAAAGTTTTACTGATGCAAAAACTGGCAAAGGCAGCGGGGAATCAAGGCATGGTTGCCGGCCAAATGGGTGATATTGAAGGAGAAAAAGTCAGCTTGACTTTAGAAGAGTTAGCGGCTGTTCATGAAAAGAAAACCGGAGCGCTAATTGAATTCGCCTTAATTGCTGGGGGCGTATTAGCCAATCAAACAGAAGAAGTCATTGGTTTACTGACACAGTTTGCGCATCACTATGGCTTGGCTTTTCAAATTCGTGATGACTTATTAGATGCCACAAGTACAGAAGCAGATTTAGGTAAAAAAGTAGGCCGAGATGAAGCGTTGAATAAAAGTACGTATCCAGCTCTTCTAGGGATTGCTGGCGCGAAAGATGCGCTAACACATCAATTAGCAGAAGGTAGCGCTGTTTTAGAAAAAATCAAAGCAAATGTTCCCAACTTTTCAGAAGAACATTTAGCAAACTTGTTAACTCAGTTACAATTGAGATAGAAAGAAGGCACTTATGAAAAAAGAACGCGTCGATGTCTTGGCGTTTAATCAAGGACTATTTGAAACACGAGAAAAAGCCAAACGTAGTGTGATGGCTGGTTTGGTTTACAATGATAAAAATGAACGTTTAGATAAACCAGGGGAAAAAATTTCTGTGGAGACACCCTTACATACTAAGGGCCAAGTAATGCCTTATGTTTCTCGTGGGGGCTTAAAACTAGAGAAGGCACTAAATGTTTTTGCAATCAACGTTCAAGGCAAAACAATGTTAGATATTGGTTCCTCCACAGGTGGTTTTACCGATGTTGCTTTACAAAATGGGGCTCGTTTGAGTTACGCTTTAGATGTTGGCTATAACCAACTAGCATGGAAAATTCGGCAAGATGAACGCGTGGTGGTAATGGAACGTACCAATTTTCGCTATAGTAAACCTGAAGATTTCACTGAAGGGGTGCCGGATATTGCAACGATTGATGTTTCCTTTATTTCATTACGCTTAATTTTGCCACCTCTTCATGATATTTTGAAAAAAGGCGGTAGTGTGGTGGCGTTAATTAAGCCACAATTCGAAGCTGGCAAAGAGTTTGTTGGGAAAAAAGGAATCGTGCGTGATCCAGAAACCCATCAAATGGTTGTGGAGGAAATTACACGCTTTGCCATGAATAACGGTTATGATGTGAAAAACTTAGATTTTTCACCAATCACTGGTGGCGAAGGAAACATTGAATTTTTGGCACATTTAGTTTCTGTTGAAGGGGAAGGATCCTATCAAGCGCCAGAATCCATTGAAGAAGTTGTCGCGCATGCGCATCAAAAATTAGCGGAATGATGAGAAAAGTTAGAAGAAAGAAGTGGACGCCTATAGGTGAAAGCTTCTTTTTTGTATAAATCTAGTAATTCATCTTTTAAAATGCATAAAAATAAGCTATGATGAGGGCAAGAGTAAACTGAAAAGGAGAGCGGCGCCATGAGAAAGCAAGATAGACACCGTTTAATTACACGTTTATTGACTGAAAAAAATATTCAAAAGCAAGAAGATTTTGTCAACTACTTACAAGAAAAGGGCGTAGCTGTAACACAAGCAACAATTTCTCGCGACATTAAAGATATGAAACTGATCAAAGTTCCATCTGCAGAAGGGGGTTATCGGTATAGCCTTCCATTAGAAACACAAGCTAATACGAGTGCTAAACTTGCAAAGCTTTTAAAAGATGCCTTTGTAGCTGCAGAACAAATGGAAAAATATGTCGTATTACGAACCATTCCTGGCAATGCGGCGGCGTGTGGTAGTTTAATCGAAAAGAATTACCAAGAGAAACTTTTTGCCGTCATCAACGATGATGATAGTGTTCTCATGATTGCGCGAACTGAGGAAGCAGCAGAAAAACTTCATAAAGAGCTGTTAAGCTATCTATAAAGAATGAGGTGAACAAGATGTTACAAGAACTTTCCGTGAAAAATTTTGCGATTATCTCTTCGTTACAATTAGAGTTTCAAATGGGTATGACCGTTTTAACGGGAGAAACGGGTGCGGGGAAATCCATCATTATTGATGCAATGGGATTACTCACAGGCGGACGCGGCTCCAGTGACTATATTCGTCAAGGAGCAAATAAATGCACCTTAGAAGGACTTTTTTCAATGCCGAAAAGTCAAGAATTAAAGCAATTATTAGAAGAATTAGGTATTGAAACAGAAGAAGATTCTTTAGTGATTCAACGAGATATTTCCGCTTCTGGTAAAAATGTTTGCCGTGTCAACGGACGGATTGTCAACATTACTAATTTAAAAAGAATTGGGGAATATTTAGTAGATATTCATGGCCAAAACGAACATCAAGAATTGATGCAAAGTGAACGCCATATTGATATGTTAGATGAATTTGGTGGGAAAAAACTTTTAGCAGTCAAAGAAAAATATACACAGGCGTATCAAGAGTATCGCGCACTCGAAGCCAAAGTCAGAAAGCGACAAAAAAATGAAAAAGAATTTGCCCAAAGAATGGACATGCTTCATTTTCAAAGTGATGAAATTGCTAGTGCACAGTTAGTCGCTGGCGAAGAAGAACAATTGTTAGAAGAACGCAATAAACTGAACAATTTTCAAAAGATTGCTGATGCACTGACGATTAGTTATGCCGCGCTAAATGGTGAAGACGATAGTAGTTTGGATAAAATCGGAACAAGTATGAATGAACTCGCTTCGATTGAATCCCTTGATCCAGAATATAAATCATTGTCAGATACTGTTCAAAATGCTTACTACTTACTACAAGAAGCCAGTGGAGATCTTTCTAGGTTAATTGATGGCTTAGAACTAGACGAAGGTCGCTTGAATGAAGTAGAAAATCGTTTGGAATTAATCCGTCAAATGAAACGTAAATATGGCGATTCAATCGAAACGATTTTATCTTACTATGAAGAAATCACCAAAGAGTTAGCAGAGGCTGATTTTTTGGAAGGTGGTACAGGTGACTTAGAAGCGTTGCTTGCAGAGAAACAACAAGCGGCTCATCAACAAGCGTTAGCTTTACGAAAAGAACGAAAGCGCCTAGCCAAAGAGCTCGAACAACAAATTTTAACCGAATTAAAAGAACTATATTTGGAGCGAACTGAATTTGAAGTCCGCTTTACAGAACTTGAGCATTTACAAGAAAATGGCTTAGACGGAGTAGAATTTTATATTACTACTAACCCAGGGGAACCATTAAAACCGTTAGTTCGGGTGGCTTCTGGCGGAGAACTTTCGCGAGTGATGCTGGCTATGAAAACAATCTTTTCTCAAACGCAAGGGATCACTAGTATTGTTTTTGATGAAGTAGATACAGGAGTCAGTGGCCGAGTAGCACAGGCGATTGCTGATAAAATTTATCAAATTTCAGAAAATTCGCAGGTGTTGTGTATCACGCACTTGCCACAAGTGGCGGCCGTTGCCGATGAACATTATTTTATTGAAAAAGAAATCGTGGCGGGGCGGACAGAAACAAGCGTCCGAATTTTATCTGAAAAAGAGCGAGTAAACGAAATTGCGCGTATGCTCGCAGGAAGTGAAATTACGAAATTAACCATTGAACATGCACAAGAGCTGTTGGCGATGGCGAAAAAATAGCCGCTCTATTTGAGTAAGTAAAAAAAAACAGCCCCTTCAATTGATAGAAGGGGCTGTTTTTTTACTTTTAATGTGTGAAAAAGTTCTCCAGTTTAAAGACTAAGAATCGCTGTTAAAACAGTTGAACCTACAATTGCGATCAGCATTAGCCAAACCACGACTTTCGTGATTTTTGAAAAGCGACTTTGTTCTTTGTCGTTCATAAATGACACGTCCTTTTTAATTTCTGCTAATAGTGTACAACCTTTTCCTGAAAACAGCAACCTAAAGTTATAAGAGATTCTTTTTCTTTAAAATTCGAATACTAATTATGCAGATTAAGGTAGTGATGGCAAAAATAATCCAAAAGGAATATTCATGCTCTGCAAAAGGGAGTTTCACATTCATGCCGTAAATTCCTCCGATGATGGTCGGAATGGTCAAGACAATTGTTAAGGATGTTAAAATTTTCATGACATTATTTAAGTTATTTGAAACGATTGCTGAAAAAGTATTACTAATGTTATCAACTAATTTTAGTTGTATTTTAGTCGTATTCAGTCCTTGTTCTAGTTCAATCAGAATATCCCTTAAAAATGGCAAATGTTTTTCTGGATGATTAAAAATTTCAGCGCTATATAAACGTTTTAATACTTTTAAATTATCCGTTAAAGCTGCTTCGAAATAAACTAGACTTTTTTGAATGTCCATAATCTGATACAATTGACTATTTTCTGTGGCTACTTGGAGCTCTCCTTCAAGTTTGTTGGTTTGTTGGATAAGTGCCTGTAAGTTTTTATTGAAGGAAAGGGCCATCTTCCATGAAAGGGCTAAAATTAAGGCCTTCTCAATAGAAAGATCTTGATGCGTGAATGCCTCTTTTTGAATCCCATGAACGATGTCGTTAGGCCCATTGCTAACAGTAATTAGTTTGTTATCGACGGTTGCGATTAAAGCAATCGGCACCGTTTCTACTTGCAGATAGCCACTAGGACTGATACTAGCTTTGGGATAACGAAATAAAAGTAACGTAGGCGTTTGTAATTTTTCGTGGCGGAAGCCTTCCACTCGAGCATTTTCTTCATCATCTAAAACGCCGGTAAGATAATCTGTTGGTAAGTGGTATTGATTGACGAGACGCTCGATTTCTTCTTCTGTAGGAGATTCTACCGAAATCCAACTTAGGGCTTCATCGTCTGGTGAACAAGGTTCAAAATAGTCATTTTTCAATAATAAATAATTAATCAAAAGATTCACCCCGAATCAACATTTTTTGTTCTAAATCCATTATAATAGAAGTATGACACAATACGAGAAGAAAAGCTTATAAAAAACATTCAAAAATAAGTGGCCGCGATAGGTGAGGCCTCGTTTTGAAAATGGTTTGATAAGTAATCCGTTTTTTATATGAAAAAGCAAGCAAAAAGGGCTTTTAGCACATATATTTAAACGAAATGAAACATCTGTGTAACGTTGATGAAGTATAGTTATAGCAGGTGGAATGAAAGGATTTGTTGAGAGAATGGTGTCGTTTTCGGCAATAATGTTATTTTGGTATATTTTTCCGGTAATTGTGCTCTTTGCGTGCAATTTTCTCGTGTCCACTTTTTCCCTAACGGAACGTTGGAAAATAAAAGCACCGGATTTGGCCATTCCGTTTTTATTCATAGGGATCCATGAGTTATCCAAAGATAGTTACGATGAATCGATTATGCCGTATTTTGTGATTTCTATTTTGTTATTAGGAGTCGCTGTTGCCCTGTTTCAAGCTTATTATTATGGAGAGATTTTATATAGACGATATTTCAAGATGTTTTGGCGGTTGACGTTTTTACTAACGTTTGTGTTGTATGTGTTGCTTATCTTGCTAAATATCAGTCATTATCTACTGTAATAAAGCGTGGAGACAATAGGGGAAATACGCTGTGGGAAAATGTCCCCCACAACTCCCCACTCCGTGGGGTTTTTTTGTTATTTGTGGGGTTATTTTATAAAAAACATAGTAAAAACCTTGTTATAATAACATTTTTTGTTGGGTGATGCTTGTTACATAAAACCCTGTAAATATTACAGAAATTTTAAATAACAGTTAAAAAATAGAAGTTTTTAGATTTATAGTGGTAGAAAGTGGTGGGATGTGGTAGACTTGTTCTATCAAGTGGAAAAGCGGGTGTATTGGCTATGCTTATGGGTGAATACCAACATAATATCGATGCCAAAGGCCGCCTAATCGTTCCATCAAAGTTTCGTGAGGAACTTGGTGAAAAATTTGTGGTAACGAGAGGGATGGATGGCTGTTTATTTGGTTATCCTTTAAATGAATGGTCACAACTTGAAGCAAAACTTCAAGAAATGCCCTTAGCTAAGAAAGATGCACGTACCTTTGTACGATTCTTTTATTCCGCTGCAACAGAATGTGAGATTGATAAGCAAGGTCGTATCAATATTCCAGCGAATTTACGAACACATGCCAGTTTAGAAAAAGGCTGTGTTGTTATCGGCGTCTCTAACCGAATTGAAATTTGGAGTGACGAACGTTGGCATGCATTCTCTGATGAAGCTGAAGAAAACTTTGATGAATTAGCAGAAACAATGATTGATTTTGGATTTTAGGAATGAGGCAAATGATGACTGAAGAATTTCGCCATTACACCGTTCTTTTAAAAGAAACAGTGGATGGATTACAAGTGAAGCCGGATGGCGTATACGTAGATTGCACACTCGGTGGTGCCGGACATAGTGAATACTTACTGACACAATTGAATGAGCACGGTCATTTATATGCCTTTGATCAAGACCAAAAAGCGTTGGCACATGCTAAGACTCGTTTGCAGAAATATGTAGACAAAGGTCAAGTGACCTTCATCAAATCAAATTTTAGAAATATTAAAGAAGAATTGGCAGAACACGGGGTGTTCCATGTTGATGGAATTCTATACGATCTAGGTGTTTCTTCACCACAATTAGATGAAGCAGAACGTGGTTTTAGCTATCATCAAGACGCACCCTTAGATATGCGCATGGATCAAGACGCACCCTTGACGGCTCGCGAAGTGGTGAATACGTATAGCTATAGTGAGTTAGTAAAAATTTTCTTTCGTTATGGGGAAGAGAAATTTTCGAAACAGATTGCTCGAGAAATTGAACGTGTTCGCGAAAAGCAACCAATTGAAACAACAGGTGAACTCGTTGAGATTATTAAGACGGCGATTCCAGCTCCAGCAAGACGCAAAGGTGGACATCCTGCAAAACGAATTTTCCAGGCAATTCGCATTGCCGTTAATGATGAATTAGGGGCAGTTGAAGAGTCGCTAGAACAAGCAATTGATTTGCTAGCGAAAAATGGCAGAATCAGTGTGATTACGTTCCATTCGTTAGAAGATCGTATTGTTAAAACAATGTTTAAAGAATACAGTACGGTACAAGATTTGCCACCAGGCATTCCAGTGGTACCAGAAGAATTTCAACCAGAATTAAAAGTAATTACCAGAAAACCAATTTTACCAAGTGACAGTGAGTTATCTGAGAATAATCGTTCACGAAGTGCGAAGTTACGCATTGCCGAAAAAATAAAATCTAGATAGAGAGAGGGGTAGACACATGGCTGAATTGAAGAAAGTAAATGATTTCCATTATGAAGCACCAGAAATGGATCAGCCAACTGTGGCAACAGAGCAAGACAGAAAAATGCAAGAGGAAACACTACCTGTCCCCACTCTATTACCCAAAAAGAAACTAAAAAATGTCTCTTTACTAGAAAAATTAATCGGTGTTGTATTAGTTTGTGCAACGATTGGTATTGCAATTGCGACAATTCAAGTAAGAACGACAATTGTCCAAACCATGAACGATATTACAGAAACACAAGCAGTCATTAAAGAAAAGGAAGATAACGCTTTGAAATTGGAACAAGAAAGAAGCGAACTTTCTAAATCAGATCGAATCAAAGATGTCGCTAAAAAACAAGGACTAGAAAATAACGGCGACAATGTTAGGACTGTTAAATAATGAGTAAAAGACATAAATTTAAACAATTCATGAAAAAGAAAAACTTAAATCCGATGAACAATCGTAAAAAAGTAGGCATCATTTTATTCGCTACGAGTATTGGATTGTTCTTTTTATTTGCCTTTAGAACGACATACATTGTGGCAACAGGCAAAGTAGCCGGTGTATCACTAAAGGAAAAAACAGCTTCTCTATATGAAGGAAGCCAAGTGGTAAAAGCTAAGCGAGGATCAATTTTAGATCGATATGGTAATCCAATTGCAGAAGATGCTACTTCCTATTCGTTATATGTCGTATTATCAAAAAAATATACGGGACAAAATAATGAAAAGCTATATGCGGAGAAAAAAGACTTCGATGATATTGCTGAAATTTTAGCGAAATATACCAAACTAGACAAAAAAACAGCATTGAAATACTTGAATAATGGGATCCATGAAGATGGGTCAACACAATATCAAGTGGAATTTGGTACGGGTGGTCAAAACATCACCTTGGAAACACGCCAAAAAATTGAAGCAGATTTGAAAAAGAAAAAAATCTCAGGTGTTTATTTCAATGAACATCCAGCCAGATTATATCCCAATGGTCAGTTTGCTTCTCACTTTATTGGCTATACAAAAGCAGCCAATCCAGATGATGATAAAGAAGGCTTAGTAGGCGCAATGGGACTAGAACAGACCTATAATGATATTTTAAGTGGAACCGATGGCCGTGTGTATTTTGAAAAAGATATTTATGGCAATGCCTTACCAGGAACTGTGGCGGAAGAGAAAAAAGCAGTGGATGGTCAAGATATTTACACGACGCTAGATAGTCGCTTGCAAAATACCTTAGAAGATTTAATGACGCAAGTTAATGAAAAATATGAACCAGTTTCTATGACTGCCATGTTAATGGAAGCAAAAACAGGCGAAATTGTTGCCATGTCTCAACGGCCAACATTTAATCCTGAAACGAAACAAGGGTTAGACGATAATGGCACGTGGCAGAACCTATTAGTTGAAAGTCCTTATGAACCAGGCTCAACAATCAAATTATTTACAACAGCTGCTTCTATGGAACAAGGACAGTTTAATCCTAATGAATTATTCAATCGTGTTGGTGGAATTCAGGTTGGGGATGTAACTGTGAATGACCATGACTACACTCGGTTGAACGGCAAAGAATATTTGAATTATCGTCAAGCCATTTCTTGGTCTAGTAATATTGGTATGGTAAAACTAGAACAAAAAATGGGTGATGAAAAATGGATGGAATATTTGAAAAAATTTGGTTTTGGTACGAGCACGCATTCAGGTTTAAGTGGTGAATCTGCTGGTAAATTGCCAGGAACAAACTTTGTAGATAGAGCAATGTCGGCATTTGGTCAAGCAATTACGGTTACTAATTTCCAAATGATGAAAGGTTTCTCAGCTATTGCAAATGACGGTTCAATGTTGCAACCTCATTACATCAGCAAAATTGTTGACAAAAATACAGGAAAAGAAACGATTACGGAACCACAAATCGTAGGAACCCCAATCAAAGCGCAAACAGCTCAACAGATTCGTACGTACATGATTGATACTGTTGAAGACCCGACTTACGGGATTGCGTATGATATTTATAAAGTGCCAGGCTATCATGTTGCTGCCAAAACAGGAACTGCCCAGATTTCAGATGGTAAAGGGTACGTTGATGGAGCAAGTCAAGTCTTGTCTTCTGTAGTGGAAATGGTCCCAGCAGATAATCCTGAATATGTTTTGTATATTACACTGAGACAAGCAAAATCAGGTTCGCCTTCAGAAGCAATGGCGGCAATTGCAAACCCATTAATGAAATTAGCGTTAGACATTAAAGAGACAGATCCGGAAACAACGAAAGTAGCTTCTGATAAAGTCACAGTTGCTGATTATAAAAACATGACACCAGCGGAAGCGTTGGCCAATGCCAAAGTGAACGGGGTGGATCCTGTGATTATCGGTGATGGTGAAAAAATCAAGAAACAATCAACACCGTCTGGTCAAACATTAATGCCTAATCAGAAATTGATTTTGATCACAAATGGAACGAACTATATGCCTGATTTAACCGGCTGGTCGAAGAGCGATGTTACCAAGTTTGGCGATCTATTAGGTTTGACTGTCGAGTTTAAAGGTGAAGGCTATGTGACGAAACAAAGTATCGCTGCTGAAACTGAAATTACGGAGAAAAAATTAACCGTGACTTTAGAAGGCACAGAATAATAACGTAGAATAATTAGGAGAGATAACATGGAGTGGACACAGATTTTTATTCCCATAGTGGTGAGTTTTGCCATTACAGTGAGCGTAATGCCACTATTCATTGGCTATTTTCAAATGAAAAAACAAGGGCAGGTTACTCGTGAAGATGGCCCAACTTGGCATAGCGTGAAAACAGGTACCCCTACAATGGGGGGAGTCGTTTTCCTTGTAGCCAGCTTGATTACTTCATTAGCAATGGGGTTGTTTTTCCACCAATTTACGCCGTCTCTACTAATTACTCTATTTATTTTAGTATTATACGGTTTGCTAGGTTATTTAGATGATTTCATTAAAGTCTTTAAAAAACGGAACATGGGCTTGAATTCTCGTCAAAAATTAATTGGTCAAATTTTTGGTGGGTTGGTTTTCTACTTTGTTTATCGAAGTGAAGGCTTTTCAGACACCTTAGATTTGTTTGGAGTAGCAGAAGTTCCGTTAGGTATTTTTTATGGCGTGTTTATTATTTTTTGGTTAGTCGGTTTTTCTAATGCCGTGAATTTGACAGATGGGATTGATGGCTTAGTTGCTGGTTTAGGAACAATTTCATTTGGTACTTATGCAATTATTGCCTGGAAACAACAACAATTTGATGTTGTGATTATCTGCCTAAGTGTGATTGGTGGGCTGATTGGCTTTTTCCCTTATAATAGAAAACCAGCAAAAATCTTCATGGGTGATGTTGGTTCATTAGCATTAGGTGGATTGTTAGCAGCAATTTCAATTATTTTGCATCAAGAATGGACGCTACTTTTAATTGGACTTGT
Organism: Enterococcus sp. DIV0236; assembly: GCF_050558525.1. Classification (NCBI taxonomy): domain Bacteria; kingdom Bacillati; phylum Bacillota; class Bacilli; order Lactobacillales; family Enterococcaceae; genus Enterococcus; species Enterococcus sp. DIV0236. The sequence continues at coordinate 744,497 of NZ_CP187891.1, forward strand.
CTACGTTTGTGAAACAGCAAGTGTTATTTTACAAGTTGCTTCATTTAAATTATTTGGTCGACGGATTTTTAAAATGTCACCAATTCATCACCATTTTGAAATGTGTGGTTGGTCTGAATGGAAAATTGATTTTGTCTTTTGGTCTGTCGGTTTAATCTGTTCAGGAATCACATTATGGATTCTTTTCTAATCTATCAAAGGGGAAATTGACAATGAAAAAAATAACAACCTATCAAAACAAAAAAGTGTTGGTTTTAGGACTAGCTAAAAGTGGTGTCAGCGCAGCGAAACTCTTACATGAGTTAGGTGCGCTCGTTACCGTTAATGACGCAAAACAATTTGATCAAAACCCTGACGCCCAAGATTTATTAACCTTGGGTATTCGTGTTGTTACAGGGGGGCATCCAATTGAATTGTTGGATGAAGAATTTGAACTAATCGTTAAAAATCCTGGTATTCCTTATACAAATCCACTTGTGGCAGAAGCACTAACTCGGAAAATTCCTATCATAACTGAGGTGGAATTAGCAGGTCAAATTGCCGAATGTCCAATTGTCGGCATTACGGGCACCAATGGTAAAACAACCACGACCACGATGATTGGTTTACTGCTAAACGCTGACAGAACGGCTGGTGAGGCGCGTTTGGCGGGAAATATTGGTTTTCCAGCGAGTACGGTGGCTCAAGAAGCAACGGCCAAGGATGATCTTGTGATGGAACTTTCTAGTTTTCAGTTAATGGGAATTGAGACGTTTCACCCACAAATTGCAGTAATTACAAATATTTTTGAGGCACACTTGGATTATCATGGTTCGCGGAAAGAATATGTTGCTGCAAAATGGGCCATTCAAAAAAACATGACCGCAGAGGACACCTTGATTTTAAATTGGAATCAAGTAGAGCTTCAAACGTTAGCCAAAACCACAGCTGCCAACGTATTGCCTTTTTCAACGAAAGAAGCAGTAGAAGGGGCTTATCTTTTAGATGGGAAATTATATTTTAATGAAGAATATATTATGCCCGCCGATGAGTTAGGTATTCCTGGCAGTCACAATATTGAAAATGCACTCGCAGCGATTTGTGTAGCTAAATTAAAAAATGTATCGAATGCTCAGATTAGACAAACTTTGACAAACTTTTCAGGCGTTCCCCATCGAACGCAATTTGTTGGCGAAGTTCAGCAAAGACGTTTTTATAACGATTCAAAAGCAACCAATATTTTAGCTACAGAGATGGCGTTAAGTGGGTTTGACAACCAAAAGCTACTTTTACTTGCGGGTGGCTTGGATCGCGGTAACTCATTTGATGAATTGGTTCCTGCTCTGCTGGGACTCAAAGCAATTGTTTTATTTGGTGAAACCAAAGAAAAATTGGCGGAAGCTGCTAAAAAAGCGAACATTGAAACAATTTTATTTGCTGAAAATGTTCAAACGGCGGTTACCATTGCCTTTGATTATTCGGGAAAAGATGATACTATTTTACTATCACCTGCTTGCGCAAGTTGGGACCAATACCCGAATTTTGAAGTACGCGGGGAAGCCTTTATGCAAGCTGTTCAACAATTAAAAGAAAGTGAAATGTGAGAAAATGAAGATACTAGTAACTGGTGGTGGCACAGGTGGGCATATCTATCCTGCGTTATCCTTCGTCGAACACGTCAAAAAAGAAGCACCTGCAACAGAATTCTTGTATGTGGGAACAGAAAATGGTCTAGAAAGTCAAATTGTGCCAAAGGCGAAAATTCCATTTAAAACGATTAAAATTCAAGGATTCAAGCGTTCGCTAAGTCCTCAAAATTTTAAAACAATTTATTTATTTTTAACAAGCATTAATAAAGCAAAAAAAATTATTCGTGAATTTAAACCAGATGTGGTCATTGGTACAGGCGGTTATGTTTCTGGTGCAGTGGTTTATGCGGCCCACCAATTAAAAATACCGACAATTATTCATGAACAAAATAGTATCCCCGGAATGACAAATAAATTTTTAAGTCGTTATGTGGATAAAATTGCGATTTGTTTTCCGGATGTCGCTAGTTTTTTCCCGAAAGAAAAAACAATTTTAACAGGGAACCCGCGGGGACAAGAAGTCGTAACGGTGGAAAAGTCAGCTATTTTATCAGAGTTTGGCTTGGATCCAGCAAAGAAAACGGTGGTTTTATTTGGCGGAAGTCGTGGCGCCTTGAAAATTAATCAAGCGTTTGAACAGGCCTTTCCTTTGTTTGAAGAGAGAGAGTATCAAGTTTTATACGCTTCAGGAGAAAGATATTATCAGGAACTTCAAGAAAGTCTAAAGCTTTCTGAAAAGAAATTGACAAACATAAGTGTGCAACCGTATATTGATAAAATGGTTGAAGTGATGGCTAATACCGATTTAATGGTGGGACGTGCAGGAGCAACCTCAATTGCGGAGTTCACCGCATTAGGATTACCAGCAATTTTAATTCCGAGTCCTTACGTCACGAATGATCATCAAACGAAAAACGCGCAAAGCTTAGTAAAAGTTGGTGCTGTTGAAATGATTCCAGATGCAGAATTGACTGGCGCTCGTTTAGTTACGGCAATTGATGATATTTTATTAAACAATGAAAAAAGACAACAGATGGCAACGGCGTCCAAAGGGGAAGGCATCCCAGATGCAAGTGATCGTTTGTATCAAGTTGTGAAAACGTTAGTCTGAGATAGGAGGTGTGGAAGATTAGTAACGAGAACGATATATTCAAAAAAAGAAAACCATTACCTCCAAAAAAATCGGAAGAGTCTAAACCTGAACTGACACCTTGGCAAAAACAAAACCAAGAATATTTGAAGAAGCAAGCGGAAGAAGCTGCTTCAAAAGGTGAAAACGAACAAGCAGAAGTCACCATCACTTTACAAGAACAAAGTCAAGAAGAGCCTCAACAACATCTTCCACAAGAAACAGTGGAAGAAGAGGAGCATTTTGCAGATCGTTTACCGAACGTTAAGAAAACACGGAACAAGCGCTTATATAGGCGTTTAGCCTTTATTTTAACTTGTTTAGGGACAGCCATTTTAGTGGCATTGTATTTTGTTTCGCCTCTTAGTCGATTGAGTGAAGTAACAGTTTCAGGTAACAAAAGTGTGGAGAGTCAAGCGATTATTCAGCAGTCAAAACTTGAAACGGGCAGTGGCTTATGGGAGCAGTATTCAAATAGAAATTATTTTTCTGCAAATATTCAGAAAAAGTTTCCAATTATAAAAAAGGCGAACATTAAGTTAAATGGTATTAATTCATTTAAAATTGATATTCAAGAGTATCAAATTGTCGCTCTTGCTGCGACTAAAGGCGGCTATCATCCGATTTTAGAGAATGGTAAAACTTTGGCGGAAACCACCAAAGCTGCTGAAAGTGGCAAACCAATTTTTGAGAATTTCAAAGAGGATAAATTAATCCCTGAATTAATGGCCTCTTACAACAAATTACCTCAAGAAATTAAACAAGGAATTTCAGAAATTAAATATGCACCATCAAAAACCAATAAAGACTTGATTAATGTCTATATGAATGATGGAAATCGAGTGATTGTTAATATTTCTGATTTAAGTGAAAAAATGGCTTATTATTCACAAGTAGCCGAGCAAATGGACAAACCTGGAATCGTTGATATGGAAGTCGGCATTTTTTCTTATCCGTATGAAAAAGAAAGTGAAGAAACGGGCAGTGAAGTTTCCGAAGATTCAGCGGTTGAAAATCAAGAAGTTGTGGACCCAAATGCAGGCGTAGCAACGGATGAAGCGAATAACGGTACGCCGACAAATGGAGAAAATCAAGAAGTGCAACAAGCAGAATAAGTTTTTTACAAAAATGTTTCAAAAATTAACGAACAAATTCGTATAATCTGCTTTCTAAAACCCCCATTTTTATGGTAAAATTGGAAGAAGTGAATAATACTAAAAAAGAGATAGTTAAACGGACGCCTTTGTCCGCTTAGATATTGGAATTAATAGGAGGAGGAATTCCGTTCATGGCAAAAACAGGAATGTATGTAGGCCTCGATATTGGTACAACTTCTGTCAAAGTAGTTGTCGCTGAATATATTGAAGGTCAAATGAACATCATCGGCGTTGGAAATGCAAAATCAGACGGTTTGAATCGAGGGATTGTCGTCGATATTGATCAAACAGTTCAAGCAATCCAACGGGCCGTTCGACAAGCCGAAGAAAAAGCCGGCATTCAAATTAAAAGCGTAAATGTTGGATTACCAGCGAATTTATTAGAAGTAGAAAGCTGTCAAGGAATGATAGCTGTTAGCAGTGAATCAAAAGAAATTACAGATGAGGATGTGCGCAACGTCGCATCTGCAGCTTTGGTTCGTTCAACTCCTCCTGAACGTCAAATTGTTGCAATCTTACCGCAAGACTTTACCGTCGACGGCTTTGAAGGCATCAAAGACCCACGTGGAATGCTTGGCGTTCGCATGGAGATGTTTGGCGTTGTCTATACTGGACCAAAAACAATCATCCATAACATCCGTAAATGTGTTGAAAAAGCTGGCTTAGGAATTAACGAATTAGTGATTACACCGCTTGCTTTAACGGAAACAATTTTAACAGATGGCGAAAAAGACTTTGGAACAATTGTCATTGATATGGGTGGCGGTCAAACAACGACATCTGTTATCCACGACAAACAATTGAAATTTACTCATGTTAACCAAGAAGGCGGCGAGTTCATCACGAAAGATATCTCAATCGTATTGAATACTTCTTTTAACAACGCCGAAGCCTTAAAAATTAATTATGGGGATGCTTATCCAGAAAGAACTTCAGCAAACGAAGAGTTTTCTGTTGATGTTATCGGTAAGTCAGAGCCTGTAAGAGTGGACGAACGTTACCTTTCAGAAATTATTGAAGCGCGTGTGGAACAAATTTTGAGAAAATCAAAAGAAGTTCTGGATGAAATTGATGCGTTTGAATTACCTGGAGGCGTTGTGTTAACTGGTGGCGCCGCTAGTATGCCAGGTATTGTCGATTTGGCGCAAGAAATTTTTGAAGCCAACGTAAAACTATACGTACCAAATCACATGGGCTTACGTAACCCAGTCTTTGCTAATGTCATTAGCATTGTGGAATATTCAGCGCAACTAAACGATATTTATCACATTGCCAAATATGCAATCCCTGGTGAAAAATCGAAACCAGCACAATCAGTCGCTGTCCAACAAGAAGTTCGCTATGACACATATGCTGAACAGCCTCAAGAAGAATACGAAGAATTCAACGAACGTGAGTCTGGTGAAAAAGTGACAGGCAAAATCAAAGACTTCTTCTCGAACATTTTCGACTAATCACACAAACAGGAGGATACGATATCATGGAATTTTCATTAGACAATAACATTAACAACGGTGCAGTCATTAAAGTTATCGGTGTAGGTGGCGGCGGCGGAAACGCTGTAAACCGTATGATCGAAGAAAACGTTAAAGGTGTGGAATTTATCACAGCCAATACAGACGTTCAAGCATTAAAACATTCAAAAGCAGAAACAGTGATTCAATTAGGCCCTAAATACACTCGTGGTTTAGGTGCTGGTTCACAACCTGAAGTTGGCCAAAAAGCTGCAGAAGAAAGTGAACAAGTGATTTCAGAATCATTACAAGGCGCGGATATGATTTTCATTACTGCTGGTATGGGTGGCGGAACTGGTACAGGTGCTGCGCCAGTAGTTGCAAAAATCGCTAAAGAATTAGGCGCTTTAACAGTTGGTGTAGTAACTCGTCCATTTAGTTTTGAAGGTCCAAAGCGTGGTCGTTTTGCCGCTGAAGGAATTGCCTTATTAAAAGAAAACGTTGATACACTATTAATTATCTCAAACAACCGCTTATTAGAAGTCGTTGACAAGAAAACGCCAATGCTTGAAGCATTTAGAGAAGCTGATAATGTATTACGTCAAGGTGTTCAAGGGATTTCAGATTTAATCACTGCACCAGGTTACGTAAACTTGGACTTTGCTGACGTGAAAACAGTGATGGAAAACCAAGGAACAGCTTTAATGGGAATTGGTGTAGCGAGCGGCGAAGAACGCGTAATTGAAGCAACGAAAAAAGCTATTTCTTCACCATTGTTAGAAACATCAATCGATGGTGCGGAACAAGTCTTATTAAACATTACTGGTGGCTTAGATATGACCTTGTTTGAAGCGCAAGATGCTTCAGATATCGTGACAAATGCTGCTTCAGGTGATGTGAACATCATCCTAGGTACATCAATCAACGAAGATTTAGGCGACGAAATTCGTGTAACAGTAATCGCTACAGGTATTGATGAATCAAAAAAGGATAGAAAACCGCACCGTCAAACAAGACAAGCGGTTCAACCAATGCAACAAACAACTCAATCTGTGGAAATGGATCAACCAAAATCACAAGAAGAAGCAAGTGCTTTTGGCGATTGGGATATTCGCAGAGAACAAAATACACGTCCAAAAGTTGATGAATCTTCATTAGAACAAGTAGACAAAAAAGAATTTGACACATTCCACCGTGAAGAACCAAATCACAATGATGACGAATTAAGTACGCCACCATTTTTCCGCAGAAAACGATAAGGAGCATCGATTAGAAATGATAGCTGAAAACTTAACAAATATTAATAATCAACTTCAGCTAGCATGCAAAAGCTCACAGCGCTCTGTTGCTGATGTGACAATGATTGGCGTCACTAAATCAGTAGGAATTGAGGAAGCAGCAGAGCTTGTTCAGCTTGGTGTCCAGAATTTAGCTGAAAACCGAGTAGATAAGTTACTAGAAAAGAAAGCTGGATTGGAAAAATTTAATGATATTCAGTGGCATTTAATTGGTAATTTACAACGTAGGAAGGTAAAATTAATTATTAATGAGATAGATTATTTTCATGCATTAGATAGTCTGAGTCTAGCCAAAGAAATTCAAAAAAGAGCAACGAAAGTTATTCGTTGTTTTGTTGAAGTGAATATAACTGGGGAAGAAAGCAAGCACGGCTTTCGTAAAGAAGACGTCTTACCTTTCATTCAAGAACTTGCTGATTTGGACAAAATTCAAATCGTCGGTCTAATGACTATGGCACCTTTTGGGGCAAGTGAAGAAGTATTACATGCAACATTCAGAGAATTAAAAGAGCTGCAAATGACCGTAAATGAGAAACATTTATCTTTTGCTCCTTGTACAGAACTTAGCATGGGAATGAGTAACGATTTCCCAATCGCAGTTGAAGAAGGTGCAACTTTTATACGAATCGGAACAGCGTTATTCAGAGATGCGTAAAGGAGAGGAATTTATGTCAATTTTTAACAAGGATGCGTTATCGAGCTTTTTTGGCTTATCTGGCGAAGAAGATGATTATTATGATAACTACGAAGAATATGAAGAGCGCAAAGCAGTTAATGAACCACCGCGTCGTGCAGCTCGGCCTAAACCACAACGCCCTGTTCAACAACAGGAAAGTTACAATCAGCCAGCTTATACACAACAAAGTGAGCCTGTAGTTGAAAAACCTTCTGCACGCTATCGTTCTGCTGAAGCGCATCAAGAAAGAGACACACAACAAGCTGCTTACACAGAGAAAAAAGTGGTTTCTATGCGTAGTTCTAATCAATCAGCGACTACGAATACAAGACGAGCACAAGAAAGCACCGCCAATGCAAAAACACATAAAATTACTATTATTGAACCACGTGTGTATTCAGAAGCAATGAGCATTGCGAAACATTTATTTGCTGAAGAAGCTGTGCTAGTTAATTTTACATTAGTAGAAGAAGACCAAGCACGACGCATCGTTGATTTCTTAACTGGTACTGTGTATGCTTTAGACGGAGATATTCAGCGCGTTGGCAATGAAATCTTCTTATGCACACCAGCGAATATGGAAATTGATAGTGCGACAGCACAATCTTTAGCCAACAAACAATTCTTTGATTTCTAAGCCTTAGGGAGGTGTTATTATCGCAACACTGATTACTCTATTATACAAAGGCGTTCAAATCTATTCAGGATTACTAGTGATTTACGCGCTACTTTCATGGTTTCCAGGAGCATATGATTCTGCTTTCGGGCGTTTGCTCTCTAGAATTTGTGAACCATACTTAAGTTTGTTTGACCGTTTGAATTTAAGGATTGGAATGGTTGGATTTAACGTAATGGTAGGGATTATTGTCCTTAACCTAGCAGCGGGTGGCTTAGCAGTCATTTTACGAGCTATTGTTTATTAATAACTTTTAGAAAGGATGATTTATCTATGAACGCAAATGTGTATCAACATTTCCGCAAAGATGAACATCCTTTTATTGACACTGTCGGGGATTGGCTAGAGCAAGTGGAGATGCAATACGCGCCTTATTTGACAGACTTTCTTGATCCTAGACAGGCGTATATTTTGGAAACGTTGATTCGACAAAACAGTGATTTATCGTTTACTTTTTATGGTGGTTATGAGCAAGCAGAACGAAAACGCTGCTTGATTTATCCAGCGTATTACATACCAGAAGAGACAGATTTTGGTGTTGTATTATTTGAAATTATTTATCCATCTAAATTTGCGACATTATCTCATGGGAAAATTTTAGGCACCTTGATGAATGTTGGGGTTCGTAGGGAAGCCTTTGGAGATATTATTTCCGATGGTGATAAGTGGCAGGTTTTTATAGCACAAGAAGTAGCTGGCTTCGTTGTTAACCAAGTCGACAAAATTGGTAAAATTACTGTTCGCTTAGAAGAACGGGATTATACACAAATTTTGATACCGAAGGATGGTTGGCAAGAAGAGCGAACGACTATGAGCTCTTTGCGGCTGGATAGTGTGATTTCCGCCGTATTTAATATTTCAAGGCAGCGATCAAAACAATTGATCGAATCTGGTAAAGTAAAAGTCAATTGGACAGAAACGACACGACCAGATTTTGCTTTAGACTTATTAGATATTGTTTCGATACGGGGATTTGGGCGCCTTCAGATTCAAGAATTAGAAGGAAAAACAAAGAAAGAAAAATTTCGTGTCCTCTTAGGGGTATTGAGAAAATAATCTCGAACTTTTGTTTAAGAAAACCATTTTGGCTGTTCATTCAGACGAAGTTGTGTATAATAAAAAAAGTAAGATATTTGCTATTTCAGGATTAGTATGAGAATGTGTTCATAAGGGGTTTTACAAAAATAATCCAAAGAGGTGAAGGAATATGGCATTAACTCCATTAGATATTCAAAACAAAGACTTCTCAACAAAAATGAGAGGCTATAACCAAGACGATGTAGATGACTTTTTAGATCAAGTCACACGTGATTATGAAGATGCATTACAAAAAAATCGTGAACTTGAGAAATCATTAAAACACGCAGAAGAAAAATTACAATACTTCAATGAATTGAAAGATGCATTGAACCAATCAATTATTGTTGCACAAGATACCGCTGATAAAGTGAAATCAAGTGCCAACAAAGAATCAGAAATGATTATCACTTCGGCAGATAACCAAGCCAAAGAAACCTTGGTAGAAGCTGAACGTAAATCAAATGCAATGATTGCAGATGCTGAAGCGAAATCAACACAAATCTTAGCAGAAGCAATTGAACGTGCTCGCCAATTAGCTGGGGAAACAGAAGACTTGAAGAAGAAAACACGTGTCTTCCATCAACGCTTAAGCTTAATGCTTGAAACTCAATTAGAGCAAGTGAAGAGTGAAGAGTGGGAAGAGATTTTAAAGCCTTTTTCTAGTTATGTCGGAGACAAACATACAGCAGTTAAGGAAATTCTTGATGAACAAGACCTTGACAACGAAAATGAAACTGTTGTAAACTCTGAAGAGAACACAGATGCTGTAGTAGAAAAAAAGCCTGTAATTGAAGTCACTGAAGAAACAATTGAAGAAGAATCAAAATAGATAGAACAGAACGTTTAATGTTTATTCTTAGCAGCGAGTCAATGATAGTGAAAGTTTGACAGACACTGGCATTAAACAGATCCTCTATCCTAGATGCAGTTCTGAACACTTGAGTAGGAACTGCCGGATAATTACCGTTATCAATTTCAGAGAAAGTAGGGGCAACTCTACTTTGAATTTGGGTGGTAACACGAGTACTTCGTCCCTTGGGATGGAGTACTCTTTTTTTATCTACTTTTATCAGCTATCGTTCATCTTTAGTATGAACTAACACAATTAAATCGATAAAATGAAAGCGAGGCAAATGCATATGAAAATGAAAGAAACATTGCAATTAGGAAAAACAGCTTTTCCAATGCGTGGGAACTTGCCAAACCGTGAAGCAGAATGGCAAAAAGACTGGGAAGAAAAAGGCTTATATGAACAACGTCAAAAATTAAACGAAGGAAAACCAACCTTTGTTTTACATGATGGCCCTCCGTATGCAAACGGAAATATTCATTTAGGACATTCTTTGAATAAAATCAGTAAAGATATTATTATTCGTTCAAAATCAATGTCTGGTTTCCGTTCTCCTTATGTGCCTGGTTGGGATACCCATGGTTTACCAATTGAGCAAGTGTTAACCAATAAAGGGGTTAAACGTAAAGAAATGACTGTCGCTGAGTATCGCGAAAAATGTAAAGAGTATGCCTTATCACAAGTCGATAAACAACGTAACGATTTTAAACGTTTAGGTGTGTCAGGCGATTGGGAACATCCATACATTACGTTAGATCCAGAGTATGAAGCAGCAGAAATTCGTGTTTTTGGTAAGATGGCAGAAAAAGGCTATATTTATAAAGGCTTAAAACCAATTTATTGGTCTCCTTCAAGTGAATCTTCTTTAGCAGAAGCAGAAATTGAATACAAAGATGTAAAATCACCTTCTATTTACGTAGCTTTTAATGTGGCCGATGGTAAAGGTCTTTTAGATAACGAGACAGCCTTCGTCATCTGGACGACAACCCCTTGGACATTACCAGCCAACTTAGGTATTTCAGTTAATCCTGATTTTACGTATGTTGAAGTGAAGGCAGACGGTCGTAAATTTGTAATTGCTAAAGATTTATTAGCAACAGTTAAAGAAGCGGTTGGTTGGGAAGAAGTAGAAGTCTTGCGAGAATTTTCTGGTGAAAAATTAGATCGTATGACAGCTCAACATCCATTCTATGATCGAACATCACTTGTTATGCTAGGCGACCACGTGACGCTAGATGCTGGGACTGGCTTAGTTCATACCGCACCAGGGCATGGTGAAGATGACTATATCGTTAGCCGTAAATATGATTTACCTGTTATTTCTCCTGTTGACAGCCGTGGGGTCTTTACAGATGAAGCACCTGGTTTTGAAGGAATTTTCTATGACAAAGCGAATCCAATGATTACTGAGTTATTAGAAGAAAAAGGCGCGTTATTAAAATTAGATTTCTTTACGCATAGTTATCCGCATGACTGGCGTACCAAAAAACCAGTTATCTACCGTGCAACGCCACAATGGTTTGCTTCAATCTCTAAATTCCGTCAAGATATTTTAGATGAAGTTGAGAAAGTTGACTGGCTAATTCCTTGGGGAAAAACACGTTTGTATAATATGATTCGTGACCGTGGTGATTGGGTAATTTCTCGCCAAAGAGCGTGGGGTGTGCCATTACCGATCTTCTATGCTGAAAATGGGGAAGCCATCATTACGCCAGAAACAATTGAACATGTAGCGAATTTATTTGCAGAACATGGATCAAATATCTGGTTTATGCGTGAAGCAAAAGAGTTACTACCAGCAGGCTTTACACATCCAGGTTCACCAAATGGCGAGTTTACCAAAGAAACAGATATCATGGACGTTTGGTTTGACTCAGGTTCTTCACATGAAGGAGTTTTACGAGAAAGAGAAGAGTTAACTTTCCCAGCAGATATGTATTTAGAAGGTTCTGACCAATATCGTGGTTGGTTTAACTCAAGTATTACAACAAGTGTTGCTATCAATGGGGTAGCGCCTTATAAATCAATCATTTCTCAAGGAATGGTTCTCGATGGCGAAGGCCGTAAGATGAGTAAATCGTTAGGCAATACTATCTTACCTGAAAAAGTTATCAACCAAATGGGGGCAGATATCTTACGCTTGTGGGTAAGTAGTGTTGACGCGGAAGCCGATGTGCGTGTCTCAATGGATATCTTAAACCAAGTATCTGAAGTGTACCGGAAAATCCGTAATACTATGCGTTTCTTGTTAGCGAATACGAGTGATTTTAATCCAGCTGAGCATACTGTAGCTTATGCTGATTTACGTTCTGTAGATAAATACATGACGGTTCGTTTAAATCAAGTCATTCAAGAAATCCGTGAAAATGGTTATGAAAAATATAATTTCATGCATATTTATCGGACAGTTATGAACTTCTTAACTGTGGATCTATCTTCTTTCTATTTAGACTTTGCGAAAGATGTCGTTTATATTGAAGCTGAAAACGATTATCAACGTCGTTGTATGCAGACTGTTTTCTATCAAACATTGGTTTCGTTAACAAAATTATTGACACCAATTATTCCACATACAGCGGAAGAAATTTGGAGTTTCTTACAAGAAGAAGAAGAGTATGTGCAATTAGCTGAATTCCCAGGTTACGAAACGTTTACTAATGAAGAAGAATTAATGGATACATGGGCAGCCTTTATGGATTTCCGGGACAATGTCTTAAAAGCGTTGGAAGAAGCTCGTCATTCTAAATTAATCGGTAAATCGTTAGAAGCCAAAGTGACCGTTTATCCAAATGAACAAATTCGTCAATTAATGACAGCTGTTGATGCAGATATTGCTCAATTACTAATTGTTTCCGACTTTGAAGTATCAAAAGAAGTAGCACCTAGTGAAGCTGTTCAATTTGAAGACATGGCTATTTTAGTTGAAAAAGCAGAAGGCGAAACGTGTGACCGTTGTCGTTCCGTTCGTCAAGATGTCGGCTCAGATGAAAAATTACCAACACTTTGTGGCCGTTGTGCACACATTGTTGAAGAAAATTATCCAGAAGCGGTTGCTGAAGGATTCGAATAAACAAGAAAAAAGATCCGCTAGTCGTTAACTAGCGGATCTTTTTTGGCTTATTTATTGATCAAGTTGACCGCGGTCACGGTACCAGTTATCTGGTTGCCATTCCCAAGTAAAGCCATCTTTTTCTAATAAGTCGAAGGCAGCTTGCGGGCCCATTGTGCCAGCGGCATAATTAGGGAAAGAAACGTCTGTTTTATCCCAAGCATGTCGAATAATGTCAACAATGCGCCAAGATTGGGCAACTTCGTCCCAATGAGAGAAGTTTGTACTATCGCCATTTAGGCAGTCTAATAGAAGTTTTTCGTATGCTTCTGGACTATTTTCAGTCATTTCAGCACTTTGACGGAAATCAAGTTTCACTGGAGTTGTATTGAACCCTTGACCGATTTCTTTTCCATTTAAGGTTAATGAAAATCCTTCAGTTGGTTGGATATAGATAGTTAAAACATTCGGTGGTAAATCGGTTTTATCGCATTCTTCACACGTATCATCTTTGAAGACATTAATAGGTACTTGTTTAAAGACGATGTTAATGCGTGTGCCTTTTTCAGTTAATCGTTTACCTGTGCGAACATAGAAAGGGACGCCAGACCAACGGAAATTATCAATTAAAAATTTACCAGCAACAAAAGTTTCAGTGGATGAAGTTTCTGTCACATTCGGTTCATCACGATAGGCTGCAAATGTTTGATCAGCTAGCTGACCTTCGCCGTATTGTCCACGCACGAAATTTTGAAGGGCTTCTTCTTCAGAATAAAGGCGGATGGCACGTAAAGCTTTTACTTTTTCAGTCCGAATTTCTTTTTCAGAAAAGGCAACAGGAGGCTCCATAGAAAGCAATGCAACGACTTGTAAAATATGATTTTGAACCATATCTTTTAGTGCGCCACTGTGGTCATAATAGCCGCCACGATCCTCGACACCTAAGCTTTCAGCGAAGGTGATTTGGACATTATCAATGTAACGATTGTTCCATTGTGATTCAAAAATATTATTGGCAAAACGAATGGCTGAAATATTTTGGATCATTTCTTTGCCTAAGTAATGGTCAATTCGGAAAATATCTTGTTCAGGAAATGCAGCACGAATTTCTTCATTTAATTCGTAGGCAGATTCATAATCAGAACCAAATGGCTTTTCGATAATTAGACGATCAAAGCCTTCTTCCGAAATAATATGTTGTGATTTCAAGTGATTAACAATGGTTCCAAAGAATTGAGGAGCCATAGCTAGATAGTAAACATGATTGCCTTCTAAGTGGTATTGTTCATTTAGGCGATCAGATAATTCTTTTAAGGTATTATAATGTTCCGTATCATTCACATTATGTGATTGGTAATAGAAATGACTAGAAAATTCAGTTGCCTCTTCGGCCGTGGGATTTAAGTCTTGAATGGTTTCACGAACGATTTCACGATAGTATTCGTCTGTCCATTCCCGACGTGCGGTACCAATCACCGCAAAACGCTCAGCTAATAATCCTTTTTTATATAAGCGGAACAGGGAAGGATACAATTTACGTTTGGCAAGATCACCTGTCCCCCCGAAAATAGTAAATAATGCTACTTTTTCATTCATTAGTTTTCCTCACTTTCTCTAATCAACGGCTCAACAAAAATTGTGTTTGCTGCTTTAAAGCTGACGGATAGCTCTTTGTTTTCATTATAAATGGTGATCGGTCCTTCATATGCAGCAATTTCTTTAATCGTATATTCTTCTTGAATATTTAAATCAATGGAAACTAAATAATCCAGTAATTCTTTTTCGTCTAAGACACGTGCAATCCGAATTTTTGTGCCAACAGGGTAGTCTGTTAACGTTTGGCGTTTCTCCTCATGAATGGGTTGATTATCTTCGGGAATAACACCACCGTGTGGACAAAATTCTGGATGATTTAAATAATCCGCTAAACGGTTCACAAGCGTCTGTGAAGTAACATGTTCTAAAACTTCTGCCTCTTCGTGCACATCATTCCAAGTGTAATTTAAGTGCTCTACTAAAAAGACTTCCCAGATTCGGTGTTTGCGAATTAACGTACTCGCTTTTTTTAAGCCTTTTTCAGTTAATTGTACCCCTTGATAAGGAGAATGCTCAACCAAATCTTCTTTTACTAACTTTGAAATCATCTCACTAACCGAAGCTGCCGAAACATCGAGTCCAGAAACAATTTGTTTATTATTCACTTTAACTTCGTCGCCACCTAATTCAAAAATTAATTTTAAATAGTCTTCGCGATTTGGTGTCATAGGGGCTCATCCTTTCAAAAAAACATCATCCTAAGTTTATCAGAAAAAGGCGCATTTGACTATTTAATAATATTCAAGTTGTAAGAAAACTTTCTGAATGCTTTTGCAAGGGATGTAAAAAAATAAATCACCCACCACACATACTTCATTTTATGTGTCGTGGGTGATTTATTAATTGTAAATGGCCCGTTCTAGTGTGTAGGTTTCGTCGTCGGCTTCATCGTAAAGCGTCGCAGGGACACCATTTTCACATTGAATGATTAAATGGTAACCTAACTTGTCTAAGATAACTAAGCGTTTAGGGGTTAATTCAACAAGCAAGGCATGCGTTTGTTTGCCATCAATGAAAACATTGAAAGATGAGGTGATTTCTAAGGTGTGTTGCGTGGCTTTCTTCACGTCCACAAACCACCAATGCCCAGTATAGTTGTGTTGAAGCTCCTGTGGGGAAGGGAGCTGTTTATTTTTTTTCCAGAGGATAGAGCCTGCTAATCCAGTAAGTAAAGATGCACCAACCAAGAAAGTCCAATGTTTTTTCAAAGAAATTCCTCCTAACCTTCATTTTCATTTATTCGTCTTCGTTACCTTTATTATATAGAACTTGTCTAAAATATTCGACTAAATCGCTGAGAATTGACAAATATTTAATGATTGACACAAGATAGTAAAATTGTTGGTTTTGGTCTATACTTTTCCTTGTTTTTTTATGGTATAGTGTGTAAGAAAGGAAGTCTGTGTATGAAGTACCCGAATGTCCAACTTGCTTATTTTATCGAACGACCCAATCGGTTTATTGCACACTGTCGTTTAATGGAAACGAATGAAGAAGTGGTCACACATGTCAAAAATACTGGCAGAGGGAAAGAAGTTTTTTTACCAGGTGCTGTTGTGGCGCTTAGTTATCAACCATCGCCTAAAAGAAAAACAGATTACGATTTGATTGCAGTAAAAAAAGGTTCTTTTTGGATTAATATTGATAGCCAAGTACCGAATACATTAGTCAATGAAGCGTTAAAAAATGGTCAAATTGTGCTTCCTGGTTTAGTTGGTACGATCCAAACTGTTAAACGTGAGCAACGATTTGCACATTCAAAATTTGATTTTCTAGTGGAAACGGATGCGGACGAACAAGCTTTTGTCGAAGTGAAAGGCATGACTTTAGAAAATAAAGGCATCGGTGCTTTTCCTGACGCGCCAACACTTCGTGGCTTGAAGCATGTCACTGAACTAATGGCTGCAACTAAAGCGGGTTACCGCTGTTACATTTTGTTTGTGGTCCAATTTGAAGAAATTAAGCAAGCAACGATTCACCAAGAGATGCAACCTGCCTTTGCTGAAAATGTGGGTGCTGCAATTGATCAAGGTGTGCAAGTCCTTGCTTACAATTGCCACGTAACACCAGCAACGATTGAACTTAAGTCACAGGTAACCTTTGATTTATTACAGGCATTTGATGATCCTAATAAATAACTTGAAGAACTCCTAGCGCTTTAAGTCAGGGTAATTACGTGACTTTTGTACGAGAGATTACTATTATAAAGAGAGTAAATAAACAAAAAATGGAGGTTTTTGATTATGATACATTTAGGCGTAATTGGTACCAATTGGATTAGTCATCAATTTGTTGCAGCAGCTTTAGAAACGGGTGCGTATGATTTAACGGCTGTTTATTCTCGGAAACTAGCAACGGCACAAGAATTTGGTTCTCGCTATGGGGATGTGGAATATGCAATTGATTTAGAGACGTTTTTTGGTATTGCACATATGGATACGGTTTATATTGCCTCACCAAATTCATTACATTTTGAACAAGCGAAACAAGCAATTTTAGCGAAAAAAAATGTAATTGTTGAAAAACCAGCTTTTTCAACGCCTGATGAGATGGCAGAAATTATTGAATTAGCGAATAAAAATCGTGTGTATTTCTTTGAAGCGGCCCGTAATATTCATGAGCAAAGTTTCCAAAAAATTGCTGAATTATTGCCATTAAAAAACCAAATTTTAGGTGCGAATTTTACGTATATGAAATATTCTTCTCGCTATGATCAAGTATTAGAAGGCAAAGAGCCAAATATTTTTTCTCCTCATTTTTCTGGGGGAGCCTTAGCAGATTTAGGCGTTTATTTAGTTTATGCAGCCTTAGGCTGGTTTGGCGTACCAAACGAAAGCCATTATTTTGCTAGTAAAATTGCGACAGGTGTCGATGGCTTAGGAACAATTATTTTACGATATGATCAGTTTGACGTGACGTTAAACACTGGGAAAATTAGTGATTCTTTTGCGCCATCCGAAATTTACTTTGAAAACGGGACCTTGATTTTAGATAGTGTCAATGCTATTTCTTCGGCTGAGTACCATGATCGCGCACATGAAGAACGTGATGTCTTAGATATTCAAGTAGCTGATAATCCAATGATTGAAGAAGCCCGTGATTTTGCAGCAGTTTTAAATAACCCAACAGATAAGTATTGGGGCACCAAGTATGAAGAATGGGTTGAGCTTGCTCGAAATGTCAATAAAGTAGTCACTGATTTACGTCATAGTGCCGGCATTATTTTTGATGCTGATAAATAAGAATTAAGCGATAGGAAAGGAACAATATGAGATTTTTAGAACAACTTCCAGAGGCTTGGCAAGAACAGTGGCAAGCTTCTGGCTTTAACGAACCATCAACAATTCAAGAAAAAAGTTTTACGCCCCTTCGCGAAGGAGAAAATGTTTTAGGAATTTCGCCGACAGGAACTGGAAAAACACTTGCTTACATGCTGCCTTTACTCTTAACTGTTGAAAAAGGACAGGGAAATCAATTGTTGATTATTGCTCCGTCTCAAGAATTAGCTATGCAAATTGCTGAAGTTGCTCGGACTTGGGCTAAGCCACTTCAATTAACGGTTCAAACGTTAATCGGCGGGGCAAATGTTTCACGCCAGATTGACAAGTTAAAAAAACGTCCCGAAGTGTTAATCGGAACACCAGGTCGGATTTTAGAGTTAATGAAGAATAAAAAAGTCAAAGCTCAGTTGTTAAAAACAATCGTAATGGATGAAGTTGATCAACTTTTCCAAGAGGAAGAGCTAAGTTTAACCAAGCAAATTTTGACACACACACCAACCGAATACCAACTTGTTTTTTATTCAGCGACTGCTGATCGTGTCGTGAATCAAGCGCAATCTTTAAGCCAAAAATTACAGGTGATTGATGTGACGGAAGAAGATACTTCAGCAGGCCAAGTCGCCCACTACTTTATTCGGTTAGCACCAAGAAAAAAAGCTGATTACTTACGTCGTTTGGCCCATACAGAAGCATTCAGAAGCATGGTCTTTTTCAATCAAGTTGCTGATTTAGGTGCAGCAGAAGAAAAATTAGTTTATGAGAATGTGCCAGCTATTGGTCTGGCTTCAGATCAAAGTAAACAGTTGCGTAAATTGGCGATCGATCAATTTAAAGCAGAACGAGTGAAGTTGTTATTAACCACGGATATTGCGGCACGGGGCTTAGATTTCACAGGGGTCCCTTACGTCGTAAACGTAGATGTTCCTTTAACCGAAGAGAGCTATATTCATCGTTCTGGTCGCGTTGGCCGGATGGGTGCACAAGGGGCAGTGATTACGTTTATCAACGATGGCACCAAAAGGGATTATCAACGTTTGATGAAACAATTGGCCATTCCTTATCAGGAAATCTTTTTATATGATGGTGCACTTCATGAGCAGCCAAAAGCCAAAGATGAACTAGAAAAAAAGAACGTAGCCAAAGATACGTATTCAGAAAAAAAGAGTATGAAAGAAAGAAAACCAGAAACAGTAAATTCTGTTGTCAAAGAACCGCAAGAAACACGCAAAAAGAAGAAAAACAAAAAGAAAAACACGAAAAACAAAGGAGCTCGTAAAGCGAAGAAATAACGCTTTACGAGCTTCAAGCAGAACGTTGTATCGAGGAGGATTCCATGAAATCTCGGAAGGAAGAAATCTTAGCGTTACTTCAAAAAAATGAAACTGGCTTAACGGCAGGAGCGGTAGCAGAACAGTTAATGATTGATCGCAGTAATGCCAGCCGTTATTTAAATGAATTATTCAAAGAAAAGAAAATTACTAGAAGTACTGGACGTCCTGTTATCTATTCAGTGCCAACAATCAATGAAGGAGAACAAGTCCATGTAGATGAGTCCACCTCTGTTAGTTTTGACACATTAGTAGGTGCCAATGATTCTTTAAAAGTGAGTATTCAGCAGGCCAAGGCGGCTATTTTATATCCACCAAGAGGTTTGCATACGATTATTTTTGGGAAAACAGGAACAGGGAAATCTCTTTTTGCTGAATGTATGTACCGTTTTGCCATTGATTCAAAAACCTTAGATGAAGATGCCCCTTTTGTCTCTTTTAATTGTGCTGATTATGCACAAAACCCACAATTATTATTTGGTCATATCTTTGGCGTAAAAAAAGGCGCCTATACTGGTGCGAATGAAGATAGTCCAGGCTTAATGGCAAAAGCAGATGGCGGGATTCTCTTTTTAGATGAAATTCATCGTTTACCGCCAGAAGGTCAAGAAATGCTCTTTACGTTTATTGATAAAGGCGTGTACCGTCCATTAGGAGAAAGTGGCCAAACCTATGAAGCCTCTGTTCAAATTATTGGTGCGACAACGGAATCCTCAGAAAACTTTTTAACCACTTTTAATCGGCGGATTCCGATGTCGATTACATTACCATCTTTAGATGCACGGACGCTAGATGAGCGTTATGCCATCATTTCGTTATTTATTCAGCAAGAGGCAACACGTTTGGGCCAACAAATTGATATCGAACGCGAAGCAGTTTTGGCGTTCATGTTATACGATGCAGAAGGAAATATTGGTCAGGTGAAGCGGGACTTAAAATTAGTTTGTGCTAAGTCATTTCTTTATTATCGGACGCACAATTTAGAACATTTGGTTATCCGTAAACGGGATTTGTCGTTACCTGTCCAAAAAGGATTATTAAAAATTAAAGAAGTACCTGAGCGCTTGGATCAATTTGTCGACAGTAAAAGTAATTATTTATCTTTCCAACCAGGTACCAACAAAATTGTTTGGTCGCAAGATCCAGCTAGAGACATGCAAGTTTACAATGAAATCGAAGAAAAAGTTGCTGACTTGTCTGAAGCTGACTTAGAAAA
This sequence comes from Enterococcus sp. DIV0236, assembly GCF_050558525.1. Taxonomy (NCBI): domain Bacteria; kingdom Bacillati; phylum Bacillota; class Bacilli; order Lactobacillales; family Enterococcaceae; genus Enterococcus; species Enterococcus sp. DIV0236. Next base: position 764,855 of record NZ_CP187891.1, read on the forward strand.
TGTTGATTTAGAAGAATTGATTTCTAAAGATATGAATGCGTATTTTAAAAATTATGTCGAAGAATTAACCCAACATTCTTTACATAAGGAGTTATTACCAGAAGCTATTTGGGACTTAACGAATCGTCTTTATGATATCGCAGAAGAGCGTTTGGAACACACGTACAATGAAACAGCACGCTTTGCCTTTGCGCTTCATTTACAAAGTACGATTGAACGTGTCAAAGAAGGTCACGTGATTGTCCATCCTGATTTAAATAATGTCCGTAAAAACATGAAAAAAGAATTTCAAGTAGCCTTAGATTTATCTTCTATTATTGAAGAAGAGAACAACATAGAGATTCCTTTCGATGAAATTGGCTTTATTAGTATGTTTTTATCTATTAATGTCGGTAAAGAAGAAAGAACTCCAGAAAATAATGTTGGTGTGTTCGTCTTAATGCATGGGGATTCTACTGCCTCAAGTATGTTGAAAACCGCCCAAGAACTTTTAGGAACATCAATCGGAACAGCGATGAATATGCCGTTAACGATGGAAGTTCAAACAATGTATGAACAATTACGAAACCAAGTAATTACGCAAAAAGAATCGTTAAATAATGGGATTTTATTACTGACGGATATGGGTTCATTAAATTCGTTTGGAAATATGTTGTTTGAAGAAACAGGTATCCGAACGAAGGCGATTACAATGACGAGCACAATGATTGTCTTAGAAGCTATTCGAATGGCAAGCGTGGGACGAAGCTTAGAGGACATTTACCAAAATATTCAACTTTCTTTTGAAAGCGTTGTGAGAGAACAATTTCGCTCTAGTCTGCAAAAACGTCAAAATGTTAAAAAAGCAGTAATCGTGACGTGCTTTACTGGAGAAGGGGTCGCCGCAAAACTATACCAACGAATCTTACCCGTTATTGATGAAACAAAAGTGGAACTGATTCAAATGCAATTTATTGAACGAGAAACGTTTAAAAAGCATATCGACAACTTGATGGAAGAATATGAAATTAAGGCCATTGCGGGAACTGTGGATGTTGAATATCAAAATATTCCCTTCTTTTCCGTCTATGATATTTTTGATGATGAAAAATTAAATGTACTGAAACGGATTGCTAGTGATGAAGTGGCGATTGATACAATTGTTCATTCACTAAGTGGCGTTATTACTTCTGTGGACTCCTTACAAAAATTAATTCTCATGTTACAAAAAACAGTTCATCAAATACAAACAGACATGCATATTATTGTTGAACCAGGGGTGGATGCCGGAATCATGATTCATTTGGCTTTTCTGGTAGATGCTTTAATTAAAGGAGAAGAAGCAAGAACTTTTCCAAACTTAGCGGAATATGTTAAAACACATCGTTTAGAAATCGATGTCGTACGCACGAATTTTATGTTAATTGAACGGGCGTATCGTGTGACGATCCCGGAAGCAGAAGTTGCGCATGTTACCCAAATGTTTTTAGAAAATGAAATTAAAAGTAAACAATAATAAATAAAAAAAACATCAAGAAATGAGAAAACGCTCTCTTTTTTCTTGATGTTTTCTTTTTGTAAGTTACACACAATTTCATGTGTGTAAGCGTTTTCTTCTAGTGTGTGCACGCTTTTTTTGATGACAAAAGCTGTTATATCAGTATTTTAATGAGGAAAAAACTTGGCACAATTATTGCTATAAATAAAGTGTATAACGTCATAACTTTTAAGGAGATGAAGAAAAAATGGCAAAAAAAACAATTATGTTAGTTTGTTCCGCAGGAATGAGCACAAGTTTATTAGTAACAAAAATGCAAAAAGCAGCAGAAGATCGTGGCATGGAAGCAGACATCTTTGCAGTATCGGCTTCTGAAGCAGATACAAACTTGGAAAATAAAGAGGTGAATGTTTTACTTTTAGGTCCACAAGTTCGTTTCATGAAAGGGCAATTTGAACAAAAATTACAACCAAAAGGGATTCCTTTAGATGTAATTAACATGGCAGATTATGGCATGATGAATGGCGAAAAAGTTTTAGATCAAGCAATCTCATTAATGGGATAAGGAATTAAAACGTTTAAGAAAAGTGAATAGCAAACAAGGATAGTGCATGTTACCAAAGGTTTTATTTTGTACGCTCGATTCATTCGTTTAATGAGGCTACTGCCTTTTTAATAAATATAAATGGATACAGGAGGAATAAAAATGAACGGATTAATGGCATGGATGGAAAAATATATCTTACCAACTGCCGCAAAAATTGGTGCACAGAAACATCTGGTGGCACTAAGGGATGCTTTTATTGGTACATTACCTGCGACAATGGCTGGATCAGTCGCCGTAATGATTAACGCAATTATTCGAGATCTTCCCCAAGAGTTTGTCTCAACTTATGCGGCAAGTTTGGAAGCAGACAAAGGTATTTTTGCAGTATTGAATGTCATCATTGGGATTAATGGTTTTGTTTGGAATGGTACATTGGCTATCGCTGGTTTGATTTTCGCTTTTTCTTGGGGCTATAACTTAGCGAAAGCATACAATGTGAATGAGCTAGCTGGTGGGATTGTCAGTTTAGCTACCTTAATTTCAGGTGTTGCTTTTGCACCAAATAACACAGCTGAATTAGCTGTGAAAGTGCCAGAAAAGATTGCCAACGCAATTAATGGGGCAGAAATTGGTGCGTCAATTGCTAATAATCAATTGACTGTCAATCCATGGGGTTGGTTAAATCTCAACCATCTAAATGGTAACGCTTTCTTTACGGTGATGATTATGGGCGCTTTATCAACCATTATTTTTTGTAAATTAATGCAAGCGGATTTAACAATAAAAATGCCTGATTCTGTTCCACCAGCAGTTTCAAAAGCGTTTGCGGCAATTTTACCAGCAACAATCGCGTTGTATGTCGTAGCGATTATTAACTTTACGGTGTCAAAACTTTCAGGCGGTCAATTATTAATTGACTTAATTCAAAAATATATCGCGGAACCGTTCCTTGGGTTATCACAAGGACTAGGAGCTGTGTTAATCGTAACAGTTTTTGTTCAAATTTTCTGGTTCTTTGGTATTCACGGTCCAAACGTTTTGGCACCAGTTCTTGAAGGAATTTGGGGACAAGCACAATTAATCAATATTGATATTTTCCAAAAAGGTTATGAAGGAAAAACAGGAACAGCTGCGGTTTTAGCCGCTATTGACGACGGTAAAGCCTACATGTGGGTCCGTGGTTCGTTTGATGCTTTTGCTTGGTTTGGTGGTTCAGGCGGTACAATTGTCCTAATTATTGCAATCTTGTTATTCTCCAAACGAGCAGATTATTTAACAGTCGGTAAATTATCATTAGGACCTGGGATCTTTAATATCAATGAACCGATTATGTTTGGTTTACCAGTTGTTCTGAATCCAATTATGTTTATTCCATTTGTAATTGCGCCATTAGTTGCTACTACAATTGGCTGGGTTGCAACGTATCTTGGGCTAGTCGCCCCAGTTTCTCAACAAGTCGCATGGGTGACACCGCCGTTGCTATTATCTTTCTTAGCGACAGGTGCCGACTGGCGCGCACCAATCGTAGCGTTGGTATGTATGGTAGTCACTTTCTTGATTTGGACACCGTTTGTTATCGCTGCTAACAAAATGGATCCTGCATTAGGCGAAAGAGAGCAATAAGCAATAAAAACAGCAATTACTTGTATAGAAAGGAGCAAGCGGCATGATTTCGATTGCAAGTGCAATGAAGCAAGAGGAAATTATTACTTTATTAGAGGCATATCAAGGGGAAAATGAAACATTTACTTTTAAAGAAAAGAATGGTATTAAGTTATTTTTTGAAGTTGAAGGAGACCCTGAAACTGCTGCACAAGTTGCAAAACAGCTGATTAAGGAACAACCTTGGGGTGGCGTTTTATACTTCCAAGCAACGGTAGTCTAAAAAGATAGGATGGATGAAAATGATTAGAAATGGATTATTTTTATGTAGTATTGGCTTCTTGATTGTTTTGTATTCGTTGAATCCCAGCTCCTTAAACTATGATTTATTAAGTCTGACAACGGGGATTTTTTTCATTGGACTTGGTGGTTACCTGTTTTTTAAAGGAAAAAAAGTTGCTGAAGAAGAGGCGACAAAGGATGAGGTGAAACGGTAATGGAAATTACGAAAACATTAACTATTTCAGCAGATGAATTTTACACGCAATTAATGAATTCTGTTATTTTTGATATCCGTAAGCAAACAGGCAAAACTCTTACAAGAAAGCAGTTGCGTAAGTTTGAATACATCAAAGAATATAGTAAAAATAGTCGCGCGAAAATAGTTATTGAAGAAGCTGTAGAAAATAAGACCTATCAATTTCGAACATCCACAACTAAAAATGATTTCTCGGTGCGGTATGAGCTCCAGCCAATTGATGAAAAAAGCTGTGAACTGCGTTATACAGAAACAATGGTTTCTTATGGGGCGTTACAAAAACTGAATGATGCAGTATTAGGTATCTTTTTAAGTTATTTTAAAAAGAAACAGTTTTATAAAATGCTTAAAATGATGGAAACTGCTTAAAGGGAAAAAGTGGCTTTTGTCCAGTTGATTCTCTTCAGCTTTAGAAAGTGAGCGATGAGTCGTTTCGACTTATCGCTCACTTTCTTTTGTTGCCCTATTATTTTGGAAACGCACACAAAAAAGCTGTGTGTAATCGTTTTATTTTTAGTGTGTACACGCTTTCTATGTTGAAAAACGTTGTCATATCAAGGTTTTCAATGTGTTAAAACTTGGCACGCTTCTTGCTTATATAAAGGTGTAAAGCAAAACAAAGAGAATTTAGGAGATGAAGGAAAATGGCAAAAAAAACAATTATGTTAGTTTGTTCCGCAGGAATGAGCACAAGTTTATTAGTAACAAAAATGCAAAAAGCAGCAGAAGATCGTGGCATGGAAGCAGACATCTTTGCAGTATCGGCTTCTGAAGCAGATACAAACTTGGAAAATAAAGAGGTAAATGTTTTATTATTAGGCCCACAAGTTCGTTTCATGAAAGGGCAATTTGAACAAAAATTACAACCAAAAGGGATTCCTTTAGATGTCATTAACATGGCGGACTATGGCATGATGAATGGCGAAAAAGTTTTAGATCAAGCAATTTCATTAATGGGATCATCAAACTAGAGCAGAAAATGGGGTAGAGGTAATGGACGGACAACAGAACTTAGAAGCAATCATGGGTTTAATCATGTATGGCGGAAATGCTAAAAGCGATGCAATGGAAGCGATTGCCGCAGCAAAATCGGGGGATTTTGAATTAGCAGACAAAAAAATTGCAGATGCAGAAGAATCACTTGTACATGCACATCATTCGCAAACAGGAATGTTAACAGAAGAAGCAAAAGGCAATAACATGCAAGTAACATTGTTAACAGTGCACAGTCAAGATCATTTAATGACTGCGATTGCATTTACAGATTTAGCAAAAGAAATTATCGATCTTTATCGCCGTATTGATAACGAGTAATCTCGTTGTCAATGCGTCTTATAAGAAAAACGCGCTTGAGAAAGCGTTAATTAGGAGGAATAACAATGGACGGATTTGTTCAATGGATGGAGAAACACTTTATGCCGAAAGCGTCAGTTATCGCAGCGCAACGGCACTTGGTAGCAATTCGTGACGCGTTTGTCGTAACGATGCCATTAATGATTTTAGGGGCTTTGGCGGTATTAATTAATAATATTCCAATTCCAGGATATGAGGACTTTTTAAACAAAATTTTCCCAATGATGTATAACGATGCACCAATTTGGAAAAGCTTTGGTGGTAACATTTGGAACGGTACATTCGCAATCTTTGCCGTTTTAGTAGCCTTTTTAGTAGCACACAATTTAGTTAAATCTTATGGAAAAGACGGCATTGCAGCCGGTACAGTTTCTGTAGCTTCATTCTTCGCAGTTGGCGGCTTAGAAGGCATGGGCGCAACTGGATTATTTATTGCTTTGATTATTGCACTTATTTCAGGAGAACTATTCCAACGTTTATCTGGCAATCCTAAATTAGTTATCAAAATGCCTGATGGTGTACCACCAGCAGTAGCAAAATCATTTGCGGCATTATTACCAGCAATGATTACAATCAGTTTATTTAGTTTAATCACATCAATTCTATTTGCTTTAGGAATTGACAATATCGTTATTTCATTCTATGAAGCAGTTCAACAACCATTTATGGGACTTGCAAACAGCTACCCATCAGCATTATTGTTAGCTTTCATTACACCATTCTTGTGGTTCTTTGGTTTACATGGTGCCAACATGGTTGACCCATTAATGCAAACAATCAACGTACCAGCGATTGATGCGAACATTAAAGCTTTAGAAGCAGGTAAAGCAATTCCTTATATTGTAAACAAACCTTTCTTTGATTCATTTGTAAACTTAGGTGGAACAGGAGCAACATTAGGTCTGTTAATTGCTATCTTTATCGTAGGTCGTCGTAACAAACCATACAAAGTCATTACAAACTTAAGTTTAGCACCAGGACTATTTAATATTAATGAACCAGTCATGTTCGGTTTACCAATTGTTTTAAACCCAATTATGTTTATCCCATTCATTTTAGTCCCAATGGTTCTTGTAACTGTTGCGTATGTGGCGACAGCAACTGGTTTAGTACCAGCTGCAACCTTTATGCCACCTTGGGTAACACCACCAATTATTGGCGGATTTTTAGCAACGAAGAGTATCGCCGGCGGAGTTTTAGCAGCTGTTAACTTATTGATTTCTATTTTGATCTACATGCCTTTCGTAAAAGTAGCAACAGATCAATACTTGAAACAAGAAGCAGCCGCAGAAGCAGCCGAGTAAAAAAACGAAGGATTGAATCGTCCGGACTCTTACGGAGGGTTCAATCCTTTTTTTAATGATTAAATCGTAAAGGAGCAAATAACATGAAATATCAATTTCCAGAAAATTTTTGGTGGGGTTCTGCAGCCAGCGGTCCTCAAACAGAAGGCGTTTTTGAAGGTGATGGTAAAGGTCAAAATATTTGGGATTTTTGGTATCAAGAAGCGCCAGAAAAATTTTTTCAACAAGTCGGTCCAGATAAGACCTCACAATTTTATAAAAAATACCAAGAAGATATTCAGTTAATGAAAGAAACGGGACATAACTCTTTTCGAACATCCATTCAATGGAGCCGTTTAATTCCAGATCCTACAACAGGAAAAGTCAATCAAACAGCAGTTGATTTTTATAATCAAGTGATTGATGATTTATTAGAACAAGGGATTGAGCCCTTTATGAACTTGTATCATTTTGATATGCCGATGGTACTTCAAGAAAAAGGCGGTTGGGAAAGCCGTGAAGTGGTTGATTTGTATGTTGACTTTGCCAAAACCTGTTTTGAATTGTTTGGCGATCGCGTGAAAAAATGGTTTACGCACAATGAACCAATTGTACCAGTTGAAGGTGGTTATCTCTATGGCTGGCATTATCCTGATAAAGTGAATCTAAAAGAAGGGATTCAAGTACTCTATCATGAAGCTTTAGCTAGTGCCAAAGCGATTGCCGTCTATCACTCTATGAACTTATCAGGTGAAATTGGCATTATTTTAAACTTAACGCCGACTTATCCTCGTGATGAGCACAACGAAGCCGATGTAAATGCGGCTAAATTTGTCGATGGTTTCTTTAACCGTTCGTTTTTAGACCCGGCTGTTAAAGGTCATTTTCCAGAAGATATGGTTGCTTGGGCGAAAGCAAATGACTTGTTGCCAGAAACAACACCAGAAGATTTAGCAATAATTGCTGAAAATACTGTGGACTTATTAGGAGTAAACTACTATCAACCACGTCGTGCCAAAGCAAAAGAAACACCTGTTGAAACACGACCAGAAGGCTTACTTCCAGAAGATTTTTATGATGTCTACGATATGCCTGGCAAAAAAATGAATCCTTACCGTGGCTGGGAAATCTACGAAAAAGGTATTTATGATACATTAATGAATTTAAAAGAAAATTATGGCAACATTCGCTGCTACATTTCAGAAAATGGCATGGGCGTAGAAGGAGAAGAACGCTTTGTCAATGAACAAGGAGTCATTGAAGATGATTATCGGATTGAATTCGTGCAAGATCACTTGAAATGGGTGCATCAAGCGATTCAAGAAGGTAGTAATGTTCAAGGATATCATATGTGGACGTGTATGGATAACTGGTCTTGGCTCAATGCCTATAAAAATCGTTATGGCTTCATCGCTGTGGATTTAGATGATGATGCGAAACGGACCATTAAGAAAAGCGGTCGTTGGTTCAAAGAAATGACAGCAAATAACGGCTTTTAGAAAGAGAACCGTTTCTGTGATAAAATGAATTGATACAATGTGCGAGGAGGAAAGAAAATGACAACTAAAAGAGTCAAAAAAATGGGCAAAGAAGAAATGAAAGAGATGTTTGATCTTGTCATCTATGCTTTTAATCAGGAACCCACGGCGGAACGCCAAGAACGTTTTGAAAAATTGTTGTCACATACGCAAAGCTATGGCTTCCTAATTGATGAGCAATTAACAAGTCAAGTGATGGCGACACCTTTTCAAGTGAATTTCCATGGTGTCCGCTATCCCATGGCTGGAATTGGCTATGTGGCTTCTTATCCAGAATATCGTGGTGAAGGCGGCATCTCTGCTATTATGAAAGAAATGTTGGCTGATTTAGCGAAACAAAAGGTTGCCCTTTCTTACTTAGCACCGTTTTCATATCCATTTTATCGTCAATATGGCTATGAACAAACATTTGAACAAGCAGAGTATACAATTAAAACGGAAGATTGGCCACGTGTTAAACGAGTTCCGGGTACCATTAAACGAGTTTCTTGGGCTGACGGTAAAGAGGTCATTAAAGACGTATACCTTGAAAATCAAAGAGCGCACTCTGGTGGTGTGATCCGTGAAACTTGGTGGCTGGATTATACGCTGAATCGTGCAAGTAAACCAAATAATCAAGCGATTTATTATTCGTCAGAAGGGAAAGCGGAAGGCTATGTGATTTATCGGATAGCTGCTGGCACCTTTGAAATCGTAGAATGGAACTATTTAACTAATACAGCTTTTAAAGCTTTAGCTGGGTTTATTGGCTCACATAGTGGTTCCGTTCAATCGTTCCATTGGATTAATGGTTTTGCTGGAAAAGATTTAAATGATTTAATGCCAACGCCAGCAGCTTCTGTAAAAATTTTACCTTACATGATGGCACGAATCGTTGAGTTACAAACATTTCTGGAAAAGTATCCATTTCAATCAGGAGAAAAAGAAACGTATTCTTTAGAGATTGAAGATTCCTATGGGCCATGGAATGAAGGCATTTGGACAATCACAATTGACGAACAAGGAAAAGCAACAGTGACTAAAGGTGCTGTGGAAAAAGAAGGGACTGCTGCTTTGAAAGCAGATATCCAAACGTGGACGCAACTATTCTTGGGCTATCGTTCAGCAGAAACGTTATCTTTTTATGAACGCTTGCAAGGAGATGCAACGACAGTTCAACGTTTAGGCCAACGTTTAGTCAAAGACATGCCAATTTTAGAAGATTATTTTTAAAAGTGTGTTTATTCGCAAAAAATGACAGAACCTACTATAATAAAAATGTAAAAAGAATTATTTTAGAAAGGTGATGGGGACAATGGCGAAAACGAAACAAGAAAAAGTTGCACGCAATAATAAAATTGGGCAATATATAGCTATTGCGACAGGACTTTATTATTTAGGAAAAATGATTCTTGATCGGCGGCAAAAAAAATAATAGATAAACGAACGACGTGTTTCACTGAAAGAAAGTATCTCGCATAATTGTTTATGCGGGATACTTTCTTTTTGTCTATTGACAGATGTAGTGAAGACTTCTAAAATTAAAACAGATTGTTCTCGTAGCTCAGTAGGATAGAGCAACCGCCTCCTAAGCGGTAGGTCGCTGGTTCAATTCCAGTCGGGAACGTAAAAAACACCTTTCAAATGTTGATTTGATAGGTGTTTTGTTTTATTTGTGCCAAAAATTTTAGAATTCTATTTTTCTTTACAAAACAGAATTGCTATATTATAGTGATTTCGAACACAGAAAAACACAGTAAAATGCTGAATAACCTTAGTTGGGAACGTAAAAAGGCAAGTAAATTTAAGGGGGAAGACAGATGGCGATTACTATAAATATTTATTATAGTGGGACAAATGGAGGTGCAAGAGAATTTGCCAAAGAAATGATTGCCAGCGGAATTGTAGAGGCGATTCGTGCAGAAAAAGGGAATAGTCGCTATGAATACTTTTTTCCAATGGACGATGAAGAAACAGTTCTGCTGATTGATAGTTGGACAGATCAGGAAGCATTAGACAAACACCACGCTTCTCCAATGATGACCCGTATTACGGAACTTAGAGAAAAATATGATTTGCATATGAAAGTAGAAAGATATGTATCAGATGTAACAGACCCCTTGACAAAAGATGCTGCGTTTATAAGAAAATAACCAGAGTGCAATCATTGATCTTAAAAATTAGTGCTAGGAACATCAGCCGTTTCGACTGATGTTCCTAGCACTTTTTATCTTGTAAGGATGAATCATTTGTTACACACGTTAAATTAAAGAAGGACCATTTGTTCTTCAGTCACAGCCGGTTCGGTTAAAATTTTGGCTTGGGCAGCTGCGAGTTTCGCAATAGGTACCCGATAAGGTGAGCAAGAGATGTAGTTTAGGCCAAGTGTTTGGAAAAACGTGATGGATTGCGGATCACCACCGACTTCTCCACATACGCCGATACTCATGTTTGGTTTAGTGCGACGCGCTTTCTCTACAGCTAATTGAATCAGTTGACCAACACCTGTTTGATCTAATGATTGAAACGGATCTTGGGTAATGATTTTCTTTTCCCGATACGTATTAATGAATTTACCGATATCATCACGAGAAAAACCATAGGTCATTTGTGTTAAATCATTTGTTCCAAAGCTGAAAAAGTCTGCTTCTTCTGCTAACTGATCCGCAATCAGACAAGCTCTAGGTAGTTCAATCATTGTCCCGATTTCGTAAGGGAAAGGAGTCATTTTATGTTCTTCAAAGAGACCGTCAATCGTTTCTTTTAAAATGCGTTTGAGATAGAGAAGTTCTTCTTTTTCGGCGATTAGAGGAATCATCACTTCTGGATAAACAGTAATTCCTTCTTTGACTAATCGAATGGCACTAGTAAATAAGGCTGTAACTTGCATTTTGTATATTTGTGGTTGGGTCACACCTAAGCGACAACCACGATGACCCAACATTGGATTGGTTTCTTGTAACCGTTCAATTTGTTTGGCGATGGTCACCGGGAACCGTTGTAGTTGCTTCGCTAATAATTGAATATCATTCTTTTCATGAGGTAAAAACTCATGCATCGGCGGATCTAACAAGCGGACCACCATGGGCTTGTCTTGAACTACTTTCAGCATTTGATAAAAGTCTTCCTGTTGAAAATGAAGAAGTTGTTCCAACGCATAGGTTGCTTCCTTTTCAGACTCTGCTAAAATCAGGCGACGCATTTCCAAGACACGCTCTTCACCGAAAAACATATGCTCTGTTCGCGCTAAACCAATCCCCGCTGCGCCAAAACGGATAGCAGTCTCTAAATCTTGTGTAGTTTCTGCATTGGCACGAACAGTTAAATCAGCGTACGCATCTGCCCAAGACAAGAGCTCTTGAAGGTCATCGTTATTATCAACAGAAATTGTAGGAATTTCGCCAAGATAAATTTCCCCCGTTGAGCCATCGACGGAAATGATTGTTCCTTCTAAGATGACCTGTGGCCCGCAGTGTAGTTGTTTGGTTTCTTCATTGACGGTTAAACTTTCACAACCAGTCACACAGCAAGTTCCCATTCCTCGTGCGACCACAGCGGCATGAGAAGTCATTCCGCCACGACTGGTCACAATTGCTTCGCTTACAACCATGCCTTCAATATCTTCTGGTGAAGTTTCTTGACGAACAAGAATGACTTTCTTTCCTAGATTGGTCAGTTCTTTGGCTTTTTCTGCTGTAAAAACAATTTGGCCACTTGCTGCACCAGGACTAGCAGGAAGTCCCATAGCTAAACGTTCCATGTGTTGTCGTTTCTCTTGATCAAACACGGGATGAATTAATTGATCAATCGTATCAGGTGTCACACGCAACAGTGCTTCTTGTTTAGTAATGCGATTTTCTTTGGCTAAGTCTAAAGCAATTTTAACCGTAGCTGCGGCGGTTCGTTTCCCGTTTCTTGTTTGTAAAATATATAATTTTTCATTTTCAATGGTAAATTCAATATCTTGCATGTCACGATAATGATATTCTAAAAGTTCTGCGTAATGGCGAAAATCTTGATAAACTTTTGGCATAGTCAAACGTAAACGACGAATGGGTTCTGGCGTCCGAATACCAGCCACTACATCTTCTCCTTGCGCGTTCAAAAGAAACTCTCCAAACAGTTGATTTTCCCCTGTGACCGGATTTCTAGTGAAAACAACGCCAGTGCCACTGTCTAGTCCACGATTGCCGAAAACCATTTCTTGAATGTTGACAGCTGTACCTAAATCATGTGCAATATGATGTAAGTTTCGATAAACCACCGCACGTTGATTATTCCATGAATCAAAAACAGCTTTGATTGCTTCAAAAAGTTGTGCGACAGGGTCTTGCGGGAAGACCACATGATGTTGTTCAAAAACTTCTTGGTAGCGGACAATCAAGGCGAAATGATCTGCTTCTTGAAAAGCGGTAATTTTTTTGTTTAGCTCTTGTTCCAAGCGCTCTTTTTGTTGGTCAAATAATTCTTTGGGAATGTGATAGACGACGTCTCCAAACATTTGAATAAGTCGGCGATAACAGTCAAAAGCAAAACCAGGAGAGGTTAAGGTCGCAAATTTTTTCACACGTTGATCATTTAAACCTAAATTTAAAATAGTATCCATCATACCAGGCATCGAGAAGGCAGCACCGCTGCGAACGGAAACTAAGAGAATCTCATTGTCCGCGGTAAAAGATTTGCCTGTTTCAGTTTCTAGATTTTTAACCGCTTTCAAAATTTCTGATTGTAAGTGTTCTTCAAAGAAAGTAGCATCTGCCAAATAGTCCATACAGCAACGGGTTGTAATCGTGAATCCTTGCGGAATCGGCAAACCTAAGCGTGTCATTTCTGCCAAGTTCGCCCCTTTACCACCAAGAGTCTCTTTACCTTCATTGTGTGTTTCGTTAAAAGAATAAATAAACTTTTTCATGCGTGACCTCCGTTTAATATGTGTCTTATATGTTCAATAAACATCATAATTGACGGAAATAAGTTTGTCAATAGAAAAAGTTTCTTGTCAATATGTTGAAAAAACAATAAATATGTGTATAATTGTAAGCGAATGCACAATTTGTTTAAGAGGAATTGAGGAGGAAATGATGAAATTAAGTAAACGACAAGAGCAAATTATCGCTGTTGTAAAAGAGCATCAGCCAGTTAGTGGTGAACGCATTTCGGACATACTAGCCGTTTCACGTGCGACATTGCGTTCTGATTTGTCTTTTTTAACACTTTCAGGAATTTTAAAAGCAAGTCCGAAAGTTGGTTATACTTACGAAAGTGATAATATGGAGGCTTTTTTCTTTTTTGATGTTTTTCAAACAAAAGTTCAGGAGATCATGAGTCCACCATTGATGGTTGCCCAAGACACCTCAATTCGAGATGCGATTACCAACTTGTTTATGTATGATGTCGGTTCTCTTTATGTCATGGATGAAGCAAAAGAATTATTAGGGGTTTTGTCACGAAAAGATTTATTACGGGCCTCTTTAAATACAAATATTGATGGCACACCTGTTGCTGTTTGTATGACAAGAGTGCCACATGTGAAAACCTGCACACCAGAATTTACTATTCTTGAAGCTGCTGACACTTTGCAAAAATACGAAGTGGATTCTTTGCCAGTCGTTGAAAAAGAAAATCCTAAAAAAGTTATTGGAAAAATTACGAAAACGAAAATTTTAACCTATATTACGCAACAAGCGAAAGAAGCCGCACAAAACAGATAAGGGAGCTTAATTATGAAAAAAGAGATCATTGTTTATACTATTTCCGATTCACTTGGAGAAACATCACAAAAATTGTTAGCTGCAGCAAGCGCACAATATCCAGATATTTCTTTTCTTAATCGATACAATTTTTCTTTTGTCACAACAGAAGAAGAATTATTAGAGATTTTAAAAGATGCCTTAAAAGATAAAGCCTTAGTTGTCAGTACATTAGTCAGTAAACAACTAATCACAGCGGCGAAAGAATTTAGTGAACGAACAGGGTTGTTATATTTAGATTTAATGGCGCCATTTTTTGAATTAATTCAAGCGAAAGCCGGAGTAGATCCTATTGAAGAGCCTGGACGACGCCACCAACTAGATCGTGCTTACTTTGATAAAATCTCAGCGATTGAATTTGCTGTAAAATATGATGATGGCAAAAATCCTCAAGGGTTTCTTGATTCTGATATATTGTTATTAGGCGTTTCGCGGACCTCAAAAACGCCAGTCAGTATGTATTTAGCAAATCAAGGCTACCGCGTTTCTAACTTACCATTAATTCCAGAAGTTCCATTGCCGCCAATTTTGGAAGAAATGGATCCACAAAAAATGATTGGTTTAGTTTGTTCGCCAGAAACATTAGGACAGATTCGTAGCAGTCGGTTGGCTTCCTTAGGTTTAGGTAATGAGACCAGTTATACCAATGTTGAACGGATTGAACAAGAATTAGCTTATGCTGAAGAAATTTTTGCGAAGTATGGTATCCCAGTGATTGATGTAACCGCAAAATCTGTCGAAGAAACAGCCTTTTTGATTAAAGAAAAACTAGATGAAAGAAATTAAAAAGCTTGGCAACCTCACTAAATTTCAGTGAAGTTGTCAAGCTTTTTATACTTAATTGGGCTTCTTTTTGTTAGTCAATATTTTTTTGATCGACAATGAGTAAAGCGATCATCACGTAGACAATCCAACTACTTTTAGAATAAAGTGTATAGCGGGGTTGCCATTTGCTAGCAAATTTTTCCTTGTATTCGCGTAATCCTTGGAAGGAGTAAATTTCTGAACCAAATTCATAAATTAACGCAGCAATCCGTTCTTGAATAAAACTTTTTCTTGATTGACCAACATTGGCTAACGGAGCCATCCCTAAATTGAAATAATGAATATTTTCTGTTTTCATATATTCAAATAAATGAATAAATAAGAAATCCATACTTCCAGAAGGGGCTTTTTCTTTATGGTGACGCATCAAGTCGATGGTACCAACTTCATTTGTGTAACTAGGAATGATATTAGCGAAAGAGACCATTTCTCCTTCAGCATTTCGGACAACAGCAATTGGGTTTCTTTGAAGATACGCTTCATCGAAAAATCCTAGTGAAAAGCCTTTTTCTTTTCGATTGTCTAACCAACTATCCGAAATAGCTTTTAATTCGTGCATTTGTTCGGTACTAAAAGGAGGTTGGAGTACGTCAAATGAATAGCCGGCTTTGGTAATTTTATTAAACACTGCGCGGGTACCTTTGAATTTTTTCCCAGACATCGTAAATGTTTCTAGATTAACTAAGGCTTCTTCGCCCATTTTGATAAATTCGTAGCCATATTCGTGTAGTAACATCACGCTGTCCTCATTGGTTTCGTAAAAGACGGGTACATAGCCGAAACGATCTGTTTCTTTAAGGAATGCATCAATCGCCGCAGGAAAATCTTCTTTGTTCCCAGAAGGGTTGCCCATCACAACGCATTTATTATTAATGGTGTTGAATTGTAAAAAGACAGTCGGTTCTTCTTTGGGATATAAGAAAACCTGTTTATCATGAAGAAAGACAAGTTCACTGTCAATATTCCCGCCATAAGTTGTTAAGATATTATGCAAGATACTATCTTCTGGAAACTCACCAACTTGGTGTTTTTTCCCTTGAAGGTAGCGAACAAATAGAAAGTTAAAACTCATAACTAAGAGGATAGCGATAAATCCTGACAACCAGATCCGTTCGGAAGGGAACAAGAAAAATTCCACAAAATGATGACGATGGTGTGGGAAGTTCGGTAAATTATAAACACCAATTACCAGGTATAACAAAGTCAACAAGCCAAAGATAAACCCATCAATCGTCATCCACTCCCAAGAGTAAACCAGTTGTTCACGGTACAATTCTGATTTTGAAAAAATAACGATAAATAATAAAATAGCTAAATAGAAAATGGAAAACATACTAAAGTCAACAACAAATGAATACAAGATAGCACCAATTAATAAAATAATCGTTGGATAATAGGCTCTTTTAACACGATCAGCAATCCCACGTCCCATAATTAATAATGCAAAGCCTAAGACAATACTCGGAATTTGAATAATAATATGAGAACGGAAGGGGTTAATATCTCTTAACCAATGCACTTGAGTGAAGGCTTCTGGAATAGTGGCTAGGAGCACCATCATAATTCCTGAAAAATAAAGTAAAACCACTTCCAGCTTGTGGGCAATTTCCAAAGTAATTTGTTTTAGCAATTGACGATAATGAGTATCCAACTTTTGGCTTAAGTGTTTTGTAAAGAACAAACAGCCAATTAAGAAAGGAATAATATAATAGAATAAACGATAGAGCAATAACCACAAAACAATAATTTCACGATCGACACCTAAGTTGCTCAGTCCTAAAATCATCATGACATCAAAACTACCTAAAGCCCCTGGAATCATCGAAGCAATCCCAATAATCGAAGCTGCTACATATAAAGGAACAATATCAATTAAAGGAATCGGTACATCTAATAAGTAACCAATACTGATAAAGGTAATTAAAACACCTGTCCATTCTAAAAACGAAGAAACAACTAGAGATAAGCGATTTTTTGCATCGAGGTTACCAAAGGAACTATTTTTTTGGAAATGTAAAATAAGATAAAGTAATGGGAAATAAAGACCGCCACCTAATAACCAAATCCAATATTGCTGTAAATAAGCCATCTTTGGATCAAACTGAACAAGGAAAAAGCAAAGAATACTATAAATAGATAGACCGGATAACACAAAAAGTAAAATATGGGTTAACGCAGGTAAAATTTTCTTTTCCTCTGTTTTATTTCCATAAAATTCAGAACGAAGTCCCATGCTGACCAAACCACCGAATCCACCAATATTATTGATGGTATTGACAATCCAGCTAGATTCAAGGAGTTCCCGTTTTGAGACTTTCAAGTTTAAAATGCGATTTAATGTTAAGTCATAATTTAGCATCGGAGTAACGGAAACTAAACCGATAACCATCATCAATAACAATTTCCATAGCGGAATCTCATCAAAAATCTGTTTTAACTGTTCAAATGAGATCGTTTTACCAATTGATAAAAGTTGGGCAACAACAATAATTGAGACCGCAATAACAAACAGTGTTTTTAGTAATCCTGTATGCGTTTTGATCCAATGAATAATTTGTTTCATTTAGACACCTTCATTTCCTTTAAGAATTTTTCGATTGTTTTATTAAAAATATCTGGTGAGTTTTTGGCAAATAAATGACCCTGTTTATTTACCAAGACCAATTTACCATCAGGAATGGCATCAGCAATCGCCCGTGAATGGGAAAGCGCAATTAAATCTCGACTGCCAGTAATAACAAGAGTAGGACAGGGGATGTGTTCTAAATCTTGTTTTGTCAGTCCAGTATCTTCAAATAACAGAGCCACGATAGGGAGCCGTGCGCGCAATTTTTTTGAAAAAAAGGCGCCAATACGACAAAACCAATATTGAAAATAAGTGGCAATCGTTACATATTTTTTCAGACCAGACATGGTGACATTTCCAGAATTTAAGACGAGTTTGTTGACGAAATCAGGATATAAATGGGTAAAAACCATGGCAATATTTGCTCCGTCACTAAAGCCCAATAAATTAATTTTTGTTAAGTGTTCTTGTTGAATAATACCAGCTAAATCTTCTGCTAAAAGCGGAAAAGTTAATTGACTTTGTGTATTGGTGGAACGTCCATGTCCGCGGGTATCCACCGCAATAACTTGATACTCCTTGGAGAAATAAGAAATTTGATAATTAAAAAAAGTATGATCATTGCCATTACCATGAAGTAACACAAGGGGGTAATTTGTTTCTTTGCCAAAAATTTGATAAAAAATTTGACTGCCATCTATTGTTTGAAAATATTTTTCTATTGCCATTCTCCGTCACCTATCTCATCTATAATCAATCGAGTCCTCTCTCATTATAGAGTCTTTTGTCTTTTTTTTGTAATAAAAAACAGAAAATTTTCCGAACAGTTTTGTAAGGTGTTGTAATATAGTGTGATATAGTAGAAGATAGCCACCTAAAAATTAGGCTAGAGGAGGGGAAGTTGATGTCTTTAATCGTTTTAATTGGTGCCCAAGCTGTCGGGAAAATGACCGTTGGCAAGGCTTTAGAAAAGCAGTTAGATGCTAAATTACTATTTAATCATCAAACCATTGACTTATTTGCAAACTATCTTGGGTATACGGAACGTGCATTTCAATTGTCTGATTCCGTTAGAAAGGAACTTTTTCATGCCTTTGTCGAAAATCCAGCCACAAATACAACAAAAAACATTATTTTTACAGTGGTGATTGCTTTTGATCAAGAACAAGATTTTCAATTTTTAGAAGAAATATCAGAAATTTTTCTTAGTAAACATGAAGCCGTCTATTTCGTCGAACTCGTCTCTTCAACAGCAATCCGCCTAGAACGAAATGTTCATCCAGAACGGCTAGAGGCAAAACCTTCAAAACGCGATGTCGACTTTTCTCGAAAAGAATTACTCAATACCTTTAAAGAACATCGATTAGTAAGCCACGAAGGTGAACTAGAAAGTACATTTCCAAATGTAAAAATAACGAAAATAAATAATTCAAACATGACACCAGAAGAAGTAGCAACGAAGATAATTACTACTTTTGGTTTGACATAATGTGAAAGGAACATCGGAATCAATGAAAAAGTTTTTTAAATATCTCGGTAGCTTGATGGTCCTTCTTCTAAGCATAGCTTTAATTTTGATAGGATATTTAACCTTCCGAGAGTTTCGACCACGAGCGGTTGAACCAGTTGCTATAAATAAACAATTTTCAGAACAAACCATCGAAAAACAGCAATCCATTTCTTTAGTCACGTATAACATAGGCTATGCCGGCCTAGGACAAACAGAAGATTTTTTTATGGACGGTGGCAAAACTGTCCAACCAGTTAATAAGGCAATGGTCCAACAGAATTTAACAGGCATTGAAGAAACCTTAAAAGAATTACCAGCGATGATTTACTTATTCCAAGAAGTCGATCGTCGCTCGCAACGTTCTTATGAAGTCAATCAAGAGGAAGAATTACAAAAACAGCTACAGCTGAACAGCGCATTTGCTTATAATTTTAAGGTAGATTATGTGCCCATTCCTTGGCCGCCGATTGGACGAGTAGAAAGTGGTTTATTAACATTATCAAATGAAAAAATAACAGAGGCTAAACGCATTGCTTTACCCAATCCCTTTCGTTGGCCCGTTAGCATTAGTAACTTAAAACGAGCGCTTCTAGAAACGCGCTTTTCAATTAAAGGCACAGACAAAGAATTAGTGGTTTTTAACTTACATTTGGAAGCCTATGACAATGGGGATGGGAAGATTGCTCAAAGCAAAAAGTTAGCTGACGTATTATCCCAAGAATACGCTAAAGGAAACTATGTAATTGCTGGAGGTGACTTTAATCAAGTTTTCAAAGGCAGTCATCGATATCCTGACTTAGGGGAAGCTGGTTGGGTACCAGGAGAAATTGATCCTGCAGACTTACCTAAACATTTTTCACTTGCTTATGATGATCAACAACCGACTGTGCGGGTGCTTAATAAGCCTTACACTGGCTCTTATGAAACATCTCAAGTGTATGTAATTGATGGTTTTATTGTTTCTGATAATGTGGCTGTTCATAGCGTGAAAACAAAGGACGAACAATTTAAATATACAGATCACCAACCTGTGAAGATGGAAGTTGGATTGAAATAGAAAAAGTACAAACGGTGCTCATTGCTTGCACCGTTTGTACTTTTTATTTTATAGATAGCCTTTAGTAATAGAATGAGTGGAATTTAGCATATTTGCTGGTGTTCCTGTAAAAAGAAGCTGTCCGCCTTTTTCTCCACCTTCGGGACCTAGTTCAATCAACCAGTCAGCACTTTTAATCACGTCAATGTGATGTTCTAATAAAATCAAGCTGTTTCCTTCTTCTACCATTCGATTGAAAAGTTGAAGACTTTGTTGGATATCAATTAAGTGTAAACCATCTGTAGGTTCATCCATTAAATAGATAGCTTTTTTTTGGTGAAGTGTGTCTGCTAATTTTACCCTTTGCAATTCGCCACCAGATAATGTTGAGAGCGATTGATTGAGTTTAAGATAGCTTAAGCCAACTTCTAGTAAATTTTTTAATGAAAGAGCAAAAGGCTGGTCTTTGAAAAAATCATAGCCATCTTTAACGCTTAAAGCTAGTACTTCAACGATATTTTTTCCGTTATACAGATAATGAAGCACCTCTTCTTTGTAACGCGTTCCGTGACAGGTTTCGCAAATACTAGTAACATCCTCCATAAAAGACATATCGGAGACAATTATTCCTTTCCCCTTGCAAGTAGGACAGGCGCCTTTGGAATTATAGCTAAATAAAGCTGGACTAACATGATTTTCTTCCGCAAACAGTTTGCGGACCTTATCAAAAATATTGAGATAGGTCATTGGTGTGGATCGTAAATTTGCGGTAATGCTTTTTTGTGAAAGATGAATAATTTCTTGGTTATCAGCCTGGGCTTTTTGATAAATTTCTTCCGCTAATGATGATTTACCTGAACCAGCGACCCCACAAATAACAGTCAAAACTCCTAACGGAACTTCGACAGATAGATTGTTTAAATTATGCAGTGTCGCATGTTCGATTGTTAAAGACTTCCTTACTTTTCTTGGTTGGTCGTTTAAAGGGAGCGGCTCTTGAAGGGCTTGACTAGTCAAGGTTTTGGAGGCTAAAAATGCGTCATACGTTCCTGAAAACTGGACATGGCCACCATTTTCGCCTGCGAAAGGTCCGATATCGATGATAAAATCAGCTTCTCTAATTAATTGTGGATTGTGTTCCACCAGAACCACGGTGTTTCCTTTATTTTTTAAATTGAGCAATGCACGACTGATCCGTTCGATGTCCTTTGGATGTAAGCCAGCACTTGGTTCATCTAAAATATACATAATATCGTTTAAGGCGCTGTTTACATACTTAGCAATTTTAATCCGCTGTGCTTCACCACCAGAAAGTGTTTCAGTTGCTCGTCCTAATGTGAGGTAGGAGAGACCGATATTAATTAATGCTTCTAGACGTACAAGTAGCTCTTCTTGAATATTTTTTATTAAGGAAAGGTCCATCGAACGAATAAAAGAATGTAATTCAGTGAGTGGCATGTCAACAGCATCAGCAATACTTTTCTGATTAATTTTGCAGCTACGAACACGTTCATTGACTCTACTTCCTAAACAATCAGGACATCTTTTTACGGTAACAAAGTGATTAAGGTATTTTTGATGACGTTTGCCTTCGTCTGTATGCAATATGCTACGTTGCATGCGCGGGACGATTCCTTCATACAAAGCTGTATGAGGCCACTCTTTGGGTGGATTAGCTAGTTTTTGTTGTGGAGCATATAAAAATAATGCTAACTCTTCAGGGGAATAGTCCTTGATTTTTTTATCCAAATCAAATAGACCACTATGGGCATAACGCTTCCACCGCCAGTTGCCAACTGTAAATGTGGGGAAATCGATAGACCCTTCGTTTAATGATTTGTCATAATCAACTAGCTGATGAAGATTGATTTCGGTAATCTTTCCTAAGCCATCGCATGTTGGACATTTTCCATCCGGATGATTAAACGAAAAAGTATCTGAATAACCAACAAATGGAGAACCTGCTCGTGAAAACAGCAAACGTAAAAACGTATAAATATCTGTGTACGTTCCCACTGTCGAACGAGAATTACCTGCTACTTTTTTCTGGTCAATGACAATTGCAACAGGAAGATTCTCGATTTTTTCAACTTCTGGACGACCATATTTGGGTAAGTAATTTTGAACAAACGAACTAAATGTATCATTTAGTTCACGACGTGATTCAGCGGCTAATGTGTCAAATACTAAGGAGGACTTTCCTGAACCCGAAAGTCCAGTAACAACAGTTAGTTGCTTTTTAGGGATATTGACAGAGACATTCTTCAAATTATTTTGTGTTGCGTGCTTAATTTCAATCCATTCCATTAAAAAACCTCCGTTTCTATTCTATTTTAGCATATAAAAAGAACCTAGCCTAAAAGTTGAACATTGGAATTTTCAAGAGAACTTTACTTTTTAATCGCTTTCATTTATGCTATAAGTAATACAGATTTTTTATCTGTATTAATAGATAAAGGATGTGACTTATGAAGAAGTCGATTTTGTTCAAAAAGTTAGGGATTATTTTATTAATTAGCCAAACACTGGTAGGGGTACCAATGTTGGCACAAGAAAGTATACTAGAAACAACCGTTCAAACAGAGACGGAATCAGTAACAACAGAAACCAGTCAGACGGTAGCTAACTTGGAATCTGAAACTACTAGCCAAACGGTGATGCAGGAAAAAGAATCCTCTTCGACAATCGCCGAAAGCAGTAGCCGAAATGTGGTTGCAGTAACCACTGAAACCACAAATGAGATACAAAATAGTGATACAGATGGAAAAGCTGTTTCTGCAGAGAATGCTTTTTCAGAAGCAGATTATAAACAAGCAACTGCACTGGAGTTAGCAACTTTAGTAAGAGAAAAAAAGGTGACGAGCGAAGAATTAGTAAAAATTGCGTTGGCCATCACTAAACGTGAAAATCCTACATTAAATGCGGTCATTACTTTACGAGAAGAAGCGGCTTTGACAGAAGCAAAAGCTTTACAAGATACAGGTCAACCATTTCTAGGTGTGCCGCTCTTACTAAAAGGGTTAGGACAATCCTTGAAAGGTGAAAGCAACACGAACGGTTTTGGTTTTCTCCAAGATCAAGTAGCTGGTGGGACATCGACCTTTGTCAAAGCACTACAAAATGCCGGATTCATAATCATTGGTCAAACGAATTATCCAGAATTAGGTTGGAAGAATATTTCAGATTCGAAGTTATATGGTATTTCCGTCAATCCATGGAATCCTAACCATTATTCAGGTGGTTCTTCAGGCGGAGCGGGTGCTAGTGTCGCCGCGGCATTTGTTCCCATTGCTTCTGGAAGTGATGCTGGTGGCTCTATCCGCATCCCTGCTTCTTGGACAGGCACCGTAGGCTTGAAACCTTCTAGAGGAGTAATCATTGGCAATTCTAATAGTGCAAAAGGTCAAACTGTTCACTTTGGTTTAAGTCGAACCGTGGCGGATACAAATGCATTATTTGAAACCTTATTAACCAAAAAAGATCTTCCTGCGGGACATTTAAGTCAAGCGCAACCCATTGCTTATACAACAGAATCCCCTGCCGGAACGCCTGTAAGTGCCGAAGCAAAAGAGGCGGTCGCTGAAGCTGTTGCTTTTTTAAAAGACCAAGGGTACACATTGGTTGAAGTGAAGCACCCTGTTGATGGGGAACGTCTAATGAAAAATTATTATACTGTAGCTGCTGGCTCAGCAGGAATTGCCGATTTTATGGCGCGGCAGAAATTAAAAAGACCGCTTGAACGAAATGATGTAGAACTGTTAACATGGGCGCTTTTTCAAACAGGAAAAAATATAACGAGTGAAGAGACAACTGCGGCTTGGACAGATATTGCTTTACAAGCACAAGCGATGGACGAATTTTATCAACAGTATCCTATCTTATTAACACCAACGACGGCTGCCACGGCACCTAGTATTGATAATCCGTTACTAAAACCAGAACATGCAGCACAGATGGAAAAAATTGACCAATTGTCACCAGCAGAACAAAAACAATTGATTTATGACCAATGGCTGACGGCGTTCACATATACACCGTTTACACAACAAGCAAATTTATTTGGACATCCAGCATTAAGTGTACCAACTTACGTTTCAAAAGAAGGACTGCCTTTGGGGATTCAATTTAATAGTGCATTAAATGAAGACCGAACATTGCTACAATTAGGTGCTTTATTTGAAAATAACCACAAGATAAATCAACCACATGTAGAAGAACCAGAAAAAGACAAAGACCCAGATGCAAGTGGCGAACCAGAAAAAGACAAAGACCCAGATGCAAGCGGCGAACCAGATAAGGATAAAGAACCAGATGCAAGCGGCGAACCAGAAAAAGACAAAGAGCCAGATGCAAGTGGCGAACCAGAAAAAGATAAAGACTCAGATGCAAGTGGCAAACCAGATAAAGACAAAGAAACAAAAACAAGTGAAGGACCAATCGAAGGAAAAGATCAAAACCAAAATCCAGACAAAGCTGGAAAAACTACTAGTGAGTCATCCTTAGATAATTCGCTGAATTCATCAGCAAATCAGGGAACCAAATCAACAGAAAGTACGCATGCTTTTTCTAATAAAAGTATGATTGGGAAACAAGAACAGCTTCCCAAAAAAGTATTACCAAAAGCAGGTGCAGAAGTACCTAGTACTTTCTGGATTGTTTTAGGAGGAGCTTTCTTAGTAACGAGTGGAACGATTTATATAAGGAAAACTAGAAAATGATAACCAGTGAAGGCTGGAGACAATTTATCCCCAATTGTCTCCAGCCTTTTTTCTTTGGTATACTAAAACCAATAGGGAAATGGAGGCGAAAGTAATGAGGGCGTTTGAGAAGATTCCAGCGTTTCAGCAATGGCAAAAAGTTGAAGCTATTCATCGTGGTTGGTCAACGGATTTAAAGTTTAAAGTTACTAAAAATCAAGAAACCTTTTTATTGCGAATTTTTCAACAAGAAGAGTTATTAGCTAAACAACAAGAATATCAATTTATCAAAAAAGTAGCGGCGTTAGGATTTCCCAGTTCTAAACCTTTTTTATGTGCACCTATTCCTGAAAGTGAACAAGGATACATGTTATTAACGTATCTAGAAGGTGAAGACTTAAGCGGTGTTTTACCCGCTCTTTCTCCCAAAGGACAACTGAACTTAGGCGTAGAGGCAGGCCGCTATTTAAACAAAATCCATAAGCTTTTGTTGCCTGAAAGGATTAGTCAAAGAGAGATTGCGCGAAATTTATACGAAAAAAAGCAGAGCCAACTAAATAAGTATAAGGAATCTCAATTTTGTATGCCGTACCAGCAGCCAATAATTTCATATTTAGAAAAACAATTACCGTTATTGCAACAACGGCCTGTAGTTTATCAGCATGGAGATTTCCATGTAGGAAATTTTATTTACTTGCCAACTAGGCAGGTCGGTGTGATTGATTTTAATCGATGGGATTTTGGGGATCCTTATGAAGAATTTTACAAGTTACAATTTTTTTCAAGAAATGTTTCGCCATTGTTTGCTTATGGTCAATTACAAGGTTATTTTGCTGGGAAAGTTCCTACCTTATTTTGGCAGTTTCAAAAGCTTTATACTTTTCACGCAGGACTCTATTCTTTAGTTTGGGCACTGAGCTTTGGTGAAAAAGAAATCAGGACTATGGAACAGCAATACCAACAATTACTAGAGGACTATAATTGTGGAGAATTACTAGTTCCCAAATGGTTTTCAACTATCCAAAGAAAGGGATTGAGATTTTAGGTTTATTTCGATAGAATAAAAACAAAAACAGGAGTTTAAGGAATGAAACTAAACGGGATTATTATGATAACGGTTGTTGGAAGCGTTTTATCTGGCTGTGGTTGGCAAAAATCGAAAGAGGAATCACAGAAAGTACAAACCGTACAAACAAACAATGTAAATACTGAAGAAACAAGAGCAATTTCAGCAACCGAAGTTAGTCAAACCACGGCGTTGGAATTAGAGCAAACAACGCAAACACAAGAATTAACTGAATTAGTTACAGAAGAAGGGACGATTTGGAATCAGCAAAAAGCAAAACAGTTAGGACAATACATGGAAACCTGGGGTCAAGAACGCAATCAGAACTATCAAGCGTACCAACCAGGTTACTCTGTAGCTTTTTACACGATTCAAGTGCCTGATGATTTATTGAGTTATGAACCTAAAATACAACCAGCTATTGGGAACAATCCCATTTGGTTAAATTGGTCAGAAACAGGCAGCGAAGGGGGTTATTGTCTGGTGGCAGTATACTCTGACAGTGCGACACAAGTTGCCCAGAAGCATGTCTATTTATTTACTTTAGTGAATGGTGAAGCTAAAGTTTATGTGAGTAAAGAACAGCCAGTAGAGGAGCAACCTTATTTGTTTTTAAAAGAAACAAGCAATACAGAACTGAAAGAACAATTCACAAATCTTGTGAATAATCTTTAATTTTTTATTTAATCAAAAGGAAAAGAAAATTTATCATTGACAAAGTATCCGCTTTCATTTTATTCTGTAGCTACCCCTTGGGAAAGGGCAAAAGGAAGTTTTGAAAGGGATGGAAAAAATGAAGGAAACAAGTTTAGTAATTATTAAGCCAGATGGCGTTGAACGAAAGTTAGTTGGCAAAATCATTCAACGTTTTGAAGATAAAGGTATTGACTTATTGCACCTTAAATTCGAACGACTAACAGTAGAAACAGTGAAGGAACATTATGAGCATTTAAAAGATGAACTATTTTTCCCTGAATTATTAGCCTATATGACAAGTGGCCCAGTGGTTGTGATGGTCGTTGTAGGGGACAATGTGGTTAAAAAAGTGCGTAAATTAGTTGGAGCAACGAATCCGTTAGATGCTGAAAGTGGCACCTTACGAGCGGATTATGGGTTGTCTGTCACCAAAAATTTAATCCATGCTTCTGATTCTGTTCAATCAGCAAAAATTGAGATGCAACGGTTCTTTGGTTAATCAGCAAAAAAGAAACAATCCTTTATTTTTTATAAAGGATTGTTTCTTTTTTATTAATTGTCAGAATATTCCGCTTAAATGGTTGACATCTGGAGGTAGAAGAGTAGTATAGACTACATACTAAATACTAAATGACCGCGTGTGCTTCAGGAGGATAAAATGATAACAAGTGATGAATTGACAGAAAACCTTAGTCCGTTTGAATTAAGTCTATTTTTAGAGAAGAAATTACATGAAGAAAATCATAATTTAGAAACATTGTTAAATGCAGGGCGAGGCAATCCTAATTGGACGGCGCCAACACCAAGGGAAGCCTTTTTTTTATTAGGTCAATTTGCTACAAAAGAAACGTTAAGAGAGGGGAGCGAACAAACGGCTGGTATGATCCAGCCAAGTTTTGGTAGAACGCAACGCTTCTTAAACTTTTTAGCAGAAAATCCAAGCAAAGGGGCAACCTTCTTACAAGAAATTTGGACAGCAGAGCATAACTATTTTGGGATGGATAAGGAAATGTGGTTAGATGCCATGTTAGACTATGTGATTGGGGATAATTATCCGAATCCTGTTCGTTGCTTGAAGGCGTGTGAACAACCGATTAAAGCATATTTAAATCAAGAATTATTTTCCAGCGAAGCACAACCGTTTGATATTTTTGCCGTTGAGGGTGGTACAGCAGGGATTTGTTACTTGTTTGATACGTTGGCAAATAATTATTTACTAGAAAAAGGTGATCGTATTGCGTTGTTATTACCAACGTTTGCTCCTTATTTAGAAATTCCAGAACTACCACGTTATGACTTTGACGTGGTTAAAATCAAAGCAGAGCAAATGATCATTGATGGAAAAACGACGTATCAATACTCAAACAAGGAAATTGATAAACTAAAAGACCCGTCCATCAAAGCGGTTTTTGTCGTAAATCCCAGCAATCCAACTGCTAATGCTATGGGAAAACCTACCATTGAACAAATCAAACAAATCGTTGCAGTGGATAACCCTAAGTTAATGATTTTAACAGATGACGTTTACGGAACCTTTGTGCCAGCTTTCCGTTCACTATTTACGGAGTTACCTTACAATACAGCCTGTATCTATTCTTATTCTAAATACTTTGGCGCTACCGGTTGGCGTGTGGGGACTATTGCGGTCAGTCAAGAGAACATCTTTGATCAATTATTAAAAGAATTGCCAGTGGCTCGAAAAATGGAATTACAGGCACGTTATGCTACATTGAATGCAGACACAAGCCAAATTAACTTTATCAGCCGCTTAGTCGCAGACAGCCGCGATATTGCGTTGAACCATGCAGCGGGACTTTCTTCTATTCAGCAAGCAATGATGGCTTTATTTAGTTTGTATGCTTTGTTAAAAGACGGTCAAGCATATAAAGACGAAGTGATGGATATTTGTCATACGCGTGAAAAGCTCTTGTTCCGCACCTTAGGCATTGAAGAGCCTTTAGCAAGTTTAAATACAGCATACTATTGTGAAATTAACTTTAGAGATTGGACAGAAAAACGTTATGGCCCAGAATTTTCAAGTTATTTAACGAAATCGTGGACGATCACAAAAGTATTAACTTCGTTAGCAGAAAAAGAAAAATTAATGCTTTTAAAAGCGGATGCTTTCGGGAGTGACAAATGGTCAGTTCGAATTTCTTTAGCCAATTTAGCTACTAACCAATATAGTGAAGTTGGTAAACGAATGATTCGCCTATCTGAACACATTAAAGAAGAGTGGTTGCGCCAAAAGCGCCAAGCAATTAAATAAAAAAACGCTAAGTCTCTTAAGCTGCAGGAGACTTAGCGTTTTTGTTTATTATTTATTCATTTTTCCGTCAGTTTTGGTTTATAAATGTTTGCTACACTGGAGATAAGAGGAAATTAAGCGTTTATAAAAAGGAGAGAAGTGAATGAAACATATTAAAGGAATGTTGGTTTTTATCGGATTATTTGTTTTGGTCGGTTGTACGCCAGATCAAGAGCCAACGAAACAAACAACAAGTGGTCCGCAAGAGACAAAGCAAGTGAAGCAAGTTACCGTCACCAATCAAACGACTTCTGCGGTGGAAAAACAAGCGCCGACTAAAAATGAAGAACTGATTGCTAATCAATTGACTTTTGATTCTCATGAATACACGTACGAAGTGGTTACAGGGGCCACACAAACGACATTTGGGACAACCCCACCAGCAAAATATACACCAGAAGAAAAAAAGGAAAAAATGTTTTGGTCCAATCAACCGCCTTTGGGATTAATGACGGGTAACTATTATAAAAATGAAGGTGTATTTACTGGCGGAAATTACGGCATTGTAGAGATTATTACGGAACCTGAAACGCAAAGGATTCTGAATGTTGAGTTTACAGAGTTTGCTAGTGACCCTTATTATGATACACGCTATTCGGGTGTCAACAAACGCCTGTCGGATTATCCTGAATTTCAAGCAAGCAACACACGCACAGACGATACGTTAGTCACCGTTGTTAATGGTATTACTTATGTAGAAAAACAAATGCGTGACGAAAATCGTGTCACAGGTAATTTTTATACGGTACGCGGTTCATCAACTTCTGCGCGTGAAGGATTAATGCCTTTAGCAGCAGAGATGGACACTTGGCTAAAAGAGCCATCGAAAGAAACGTATATCGGTTACGCAGAAGATTTAGGCAATGGCCTAATCGCTCGACTTCAAGTGATAACAGAAGAGCAGAAAATAAAACATGTCAGCTATGATGAATACTTTTCAGATGAACAGGAAAAAATCACAGAAACAACCCTGCGGCCTTTTTATCGTCAATCGAAATATTATTCACCAGGATACAATAAACAAACCAACAATTCTTTTATTCATTTTGTAGATGCACTAACAAAGGCCATTACGACACAACAAACTTTATCCGTTAACGAAGAACAAGAGCTACAGCATCCGTCTTTTACTACTTATCAAAGATTGGCTGAAAAAATCAGCACGTTTCAAAATTCATTGAAGGAATAAGAAAAACGAAAGTAGGGCATAAGTCGTTTCGACTTATGCCCTACTTTCGTAATCTTAAGATTATCAGCTAAACCAAAGCAAGTTCTTTTTAAAGAAATACTTTTATTTTAGCCTTTTATAGATCTAAATAATTTTCTAAGTAATCTGCTAAACCATCTTGATCATTTGTTTTTTCAGTGACATCGTTGGCTACGGATTTAATTTTATCCGTGGCATTGTTCATAGCAACACCCCAACCAGCATAACTTAGCATTTCTTCGTCATTATGTTCATCGCCAAAAGCAATGATATCAGCTGGTTTGACAGATAAAAAGTTCGCCACTTGATCAACGCCATGGGCCTTTTGAATTCCTTTTGCGACCATTTCTAAAATAGGCATTGGACCGCCCCAAGTGCGGACATCAATATAATCACCATATTGTTTTGTCAATGTATCAGCAACTTTTTCAGCTTGGTTTGGTGTGGTCCGAACCATCATTGAGGTAGGATTTGTTCGTAAATTTTTAGCAGTAAGTAAATTATCTAAGGTTGCTTTGGAAGCAAAAAATTTCGGATCGAACCCATCTAACGTATCGATATAAAATGTTTCTTTGTTTTCAGCAGCAACAAAATCTAATTGTAATTCTTTTTTCTGTGCCAAAATGTCAAAGACTAGGTCACGTTCAATATTGGCTTCGCTTTCCAAGTCCCATTTTTTCTCTGGAATGTGGACTAAAGCGCCGTTAAAGTTAACCATAGGGGTCGTTAGGCCAAGTTGTTGGTAAAATTGATGACTCATTCTATAGGGACGTCCAGTGGCAATACTGACGTAATGACCGTTGTCAATCGCTTTTTTTAGTGTTTGTTCGGTTTTTGGACTGATTAAAGACTGTGCATTTAATGTTGTGCCGTCTAAATCAATAGCAATTAATTTTTTCAAGTAAAAATTCCTCCTAAATGCCTTTTACTCAGTCTAGCATAAAACCGAAGATTATCAAGGGGAGAAGTATGTTCATTTATAAGGTTTAAAAAAAAGCTTAAGAAGTATGCTACACTAAAATAAACCGTTTGAAAAAGGAGCGCAGAGCATCTTGAAAAAATCTAGAAATTATTTACGAGTGATCACCTTAATCTATTGTATCTATATGTGGTTATTTGCTACGCATTTTCATTTTATGGCGTTGAACGTGTTGTTAGCCTATATTCCAATTGAACTTAGTTATCTTTTAAACGCAGAAAAACGTAAAAGGGATTGGTTGATAGGTTTTGCTTGGTTAATTTTTTATCCTAATGCGCCGTACCTATTTACGGATTTTTTTCATTTAGAAACGCTATCTATTTATCGAGGCTTTAATACGATTTTTGCAAACCAAATTGGTGATTGGTGGGCGTTTGTTTGCTTAACTAGCGGGATTGTTATATATGGACTTTTAGGGATGAAAACAGTAACAACTGTTAGTCAGAAATTGCAAAGTTATTGTGACTATAGAACAATTGTAGTCTTTCAAGCCAGCCTTCATTTCTTGTCTGCTTTGGCGATTTATGTTGGACGTTTTGATCGATTACACAGTGTCTATCTTTTTATGAGTCCAATTGAAACAGTAAAAATTATCTTTTTTGACTGGTCCCTTCAAAAATTAATGTTTATTTTAGTAATGATGTTTCTACAGATGCTGTTGTTTGGGCTAATCCAATTATTAGGAAAAGAAGAAGCAATGTAAAGCTTTTTCTTTTTTTATATCTACAAAACACGAACATTATATAGAAAAGTATATATAATAGTTAATATTTTGTTGTAAAAAGATAGCAATTCTCTTATAATCAAAGAGTAATTATTCGAAAACATGGATTTTAAGGGAGAGAAGTGCAATTATGAATACGTTTTTCAAATTAAAGGAAAACAAGACAACGGTGTCGACTGAAATAATGGCGGGGGTCACGACCTTTTTTGCAATGAGTTATATTTTATTTGTTAATCCGTCCATTCTTTCAGAAACAGGGATGCCTTTTCAGGCTGTTTTTTTAGCGACCATTATTGCTTCAATCATCGGTACATTAATTATGGGACTGTTTGCTAATGTACCTTACGCTCAAGCACCGGGGATGGGACTCAATGCTTTCTTCACGTTTACGGTCGTTTTTGGGATGGGATATACTTGGCAACAAGCATTAGCAATGGTTTTTATTTGTGGTTTGATTAATATTTTGATTACAGTGACAAAAATTCGCAAAATGATTATTAAAGCAATTCCAGAGAGTTTACAACATGCTATTGGTGGTGGGATTGGAATTTTTGTCGTTTATGTAGGGTTGAAAAATGCTGGCTTACTAAGTTTCACAGTACAAGCAGAACCTCAAAATGGTGTTGTGAATGGTTCGAGTATCGTGCCCGCTTTAGGAAATTTTGATAATCCAGCCATTATTTTGGCGGTAATTGGGTTAGTTTTAACAACGATTTTAGTTGTCACGAATGTTCGTGGGGCTATTTTAATTGGCATTGTGGTTACTACGTTAGTCGCAATTCCAATGGGGGTGGTAGACACTGCTTCGGTTGATTGGCATGCTAATTCGTTGGGCAATTCATTTAAAGAATTAGGTACAACTTTTGGCGCTGCTTTTGGTGCTGAGGGCTTACAGTCATTGTTTAGTGATTCTTCAAAAATTCCTCAAGTCTTAATGACCATTATTGCCTTCAGTTTATCAGATACGTTTGATACAATTGGAACATTTATCGGTACGGGACGTCGAACAGGGATTTTCTCTAAAGAAGATGAATTAGCTTTAGAAGATAGTAAGGGTTTCAGCACTAAAATGGACAAAGCTCTATTTGCAGATGCTATTGCAACATCTATCGGTGCGATTTTTGGTACATCGAATACGACAACTTATGTAGAAAGTGCAGCAGGAATCGGTGCGGGTGGTCGAACAGGTTTGACATCGGTAGTGGTAGCAATTCTATTTGCCCTAAGTAGTCTTTTTTCACCACTTATTGCTATTGTACCAGCACAAGCTACGGCTCCAGCGTTAATTTTAGTGGGAATTATGATGTTAGCTTCTTTCAAAGACATCAATTGGACGGATTTAGAAGATGCGATTCCAGCATTTTTTGCTTCAATTTTCATGGGATTATGTTATAGCATCTCTTATGGGATTGCTGCTGGGTTCATCTTTTATGCAGTGGTGAAAGTAGTCAAAGGAAAAGCCAAAGAAGTTTCACCAATTATTTGGGTCATTGATGCGTTGTTTATCTTAAACTTTGTAATCTTAGCTATTTTATAGTAAACAGAAGTGAGGCTAAGATAACAGCGGTTAGCTTTGAAGGTGTTGTATTTATTCAGCTGTTTATCTTAAGCCCAAGTGTTAAGAAGTCTGGCAGATTGGTCGTTTTGACCGGTCTGTCAGACTTTTTTTTAAAGAATTTTCTTTTGAGAGATTCACTCTTTTAGAGTATAGTGGTAGGTGAAGAGGTGATAAGGTGGATAAAAGTATGAAAATAAAATGGAAGCAGAATTTATTAGTCGCATGGATTGGTTGCTTTTTTACAGGGGCGAGTATTAGCTTAGTTATGCCGTTTATTCCAGTATACGTTGAACAATTAGGGACGCCTAAGAGTCAAGTAGAGTTGTTTTCT
The DNA here is from genome assembly GCF_050558525.1 of Enterococcus sp. DIV0236. Taxonomy (NCBI): domain Bacteria; kingdom Bacillati; phylum Bacillota; class Bacilli; order Lactobacillales; family Enterococcaceae; genus Enterococcus; species Enterococcus sp. DIV0236. The sequence goes on from NZ_CP187891.1 coordinate 798,425, forward strand.
GGATTGGCAATTTCTGTCACGGCGTTTGCTGCTGCGATTGTTGCACCGATTTGGGGAAATTTAGCTGATCGAAAAGGTCGGAAAATTATGATGATTCGCGCTGCAGCAGGAATGACGATCACAATGGGGGCGTTAGCATTTGTCCCTAATGTATACTGGCTGTTGATTATGCGGTTTATGAACGGGATTTTATCCGGCTATATTCCTAACGCAACAGCGATGATTGCGTCGCAAGCGCCAAAAGAGAAAAATGGCTGGGCTCTAGGGACATTATCAACAGGTGCAATTGCTGGGACGTTAATTGCGCCATCGATTGGCGGTGCGTTGGCACAGTGGTTTGGAATGGAAAATGTCTTTATTATTACCGGCGTTATTTTATTCATTACAACGTTGTTGACTATCTTTTTAGTTAAAGAAGATTTTCAACCAGTTGAGAAAAAGGATTTATTAACGACGAAAGAAATTTTTAGTAAGATGGATCATGTTTCAGTATTGATTGGTTTGTTTGTGACTACGTTAATTTTACAATTAGGAATTACAAGTATTAGCCCAATCTTAACGCTATATATTCGATCTTTAAGTGGCGATACAGAGAATGTATTATTTGTTAGTGGTTTGATTGTTTCGATTGCCGGCGTTTCAGCAATTATTTCTTCTCCAACTTTGGGAAAAATTGGGGACCGCATTGGGAACCAAAAAGTTTTATTAGGCGGATTAATTCTTTCTTTTATTTGTTACATTCCCATGGCGTTTGTGCAAACACCTTTTCAGTTAGGTGTTTTACGATTCCTTCTAGGTTTTTCAACAGGTGCTTTAATGCCATCAATTAATACGTTAATTAGTAAAATAACGCCAACAGAGGGCGTAAGTAGAGTTTATAGTTACAATCAGATGTGTAGTAATTTCGGTCAAGTTTTAGGGCCGATGGTAGGGTCGACAGTTGCCCATGGTTTTGGCTATTCTTCTGTTTTTCTGGTAACCGCTTGTTTCGTTTTAGGAAACATTGGGCTGTCCTTCTTTAATTTCCGAAAAGTTTTAAATAAAAAGCTCTAAACAGTTGAAAAGATAAAAAAACCAGTTACAATAACTTTAGTAACTGGTTTTTTCTTATTTAACAGGTTTGGTTTCTTTCGGTACTGCAAAGTGTGCAATTAATAAAATAATAACGGCTGTTGCCAACGATAGAATCGTTGTCATTTTAAAGTCGTATGAACCACCAGATAATGCACCGCCGATATATCCAACGACTTGGCCTAATGCGAAGGTCCAGAAAAATACAACAAGATAACGCATATGAGCACCTCTTTTCTAGCTCTTAGTTTAGCATATTTTCTTTAAAAGTAAAGAATCCGCGATAGGAAAATAAGAGAAGAGGCAAAAAATAGCAAGGATTCAAAAAGGAGCTGTCCAATGTCATTTCCACAATTACATACCGTTACTTCCTATTCGCTTTTATCTAGTACGGTTAGGATTCGTTCCTATGTAAAACAAGCGAAAGCGTTAGGTTATCAAACATTAGCGATTACCGATATCAATGTCTTGCATGGGGCGGTTGAATTTTATGAAGCATGCCAAGAAGCGGGAATTCAACCAATTATCGGTTTAAGATTAGAATATACCCCAGCAGAAAAAGAAGGGCATTCCGAGTTGCTTTTATTTGCTAAAAATTTAAAAGGGTATCAGCAATTAATGCAACTATCTAGCAGCAAAATGACAACAGAGGGTCCCTTTTACTTAGCGGAACATCAATCCTTATTAAGTGATTTATTTGCCGTGACTTTGTCAGCTAAAGGAGAAGTCGCCCAAACATTTTTTGAAGATGAACAACAAGCGGTTCACGCTTTCCAACAACTTGCTTCATATTTTGATCCCCAGTCGTTATTTGTTGAACATTCTTTTTCAATGAATCAACAACGCAATCCAGCGCTCTTTTCTTTTTACCAAAGAGAACAATTACCTGGCGTGGCTTTGCAAGAGGTACGTCATTTAACAAGGGAAGAAGGCTTTGCCGTAACTGTTCTTGAGAGCATCAAAGAAAATAATCAATTGAATATTACAAGCCAAACACCGGAAATAGAAGGTCTGAATTACTTGCGTGAAGCAGAGACGACGATGGAACAAATGCTTCAAATAGCTGGTGCAGAAGTGGTCCAGAATACGATTCAGCTAGCTGAAAATTGCCGAGTTGACATTCCTTTACATCAAAAATTATTACCGCATTTTCCTGTGCCTGATAATCAAACGGCTGGTTCTTATTTACGCACATTGTGTTTAGAAAAATTACCAGAAAGAGTGCCTCATCTAAATGAAGTTTACCAAAAACGATTAGAAAAAGAGTTAACCATCATTCACAATATGGGCTTTGATGATTACTTTTTAATCGTTTGGGATGTGATGGACTTCTGTCATAACAATCAAATTGTTACAGGCGCTGGCCGAGGTTCAGCTGCAGGCTCTTTAGTGTCCTATGTGTTATCAATTACAGATGTAGATCCAATCAAATATGATTTGCTTTTTGAACGTTTTTTGAATCCAGAACGCTACACGATGCCCGATATTGATTTAGATATTCCTGATAATCGGCGGGAGGAAGTTTTAGCTTATGTCAGTCAAAAATATGGTCATTATCATATGGCGCAAATTGCCACGTTTGGTACGATGGCTGCGAAAATGGTTTTACGGGACGTTGCACGTGTTTTCGGGTTGTCCCAGAGTGAAGCGAATCGTTGGTCGGCAGCTGTCCCCAACAAGCTGAAAATTACGTTAGAAGAAGCGTACCAAGAGTCGAAACGGATGCAAGAATTGGTCAATTTTTCACCAAATAATCAATTGCTCTATAAAACAGCTGTTCAGCTAGAAGGATTGCCTCGCCATGTTTCTACGCACGCAGCAGGTGTGGTAATTAGTGATGAAAATCTTTTGAATTTGGTTCCGTTACAACCAGGATCGAATGAAATTTTATTGACCCAATTTACTATGAATGATGTTGAAAAAATTGGTCTTCTGAAAATGGATTTCTTGGGCTTAAGAAATTTATCCATCATTGATGATACCCTCACAGCTGTTAAACGCGTCTATAATCAAACCATTCGTTTGAATCAGATTCCATTAGATGACGAAACGACGCTGGCTTTATTTAGAAAAGGGGAAACAAGTGGTGTTTTTCAGTTTGAATCTGCTGGAATTCGGAATGTATTAAGAAAATTAGGGCCAACTAGCATTGAAGATATTGCTGCTGTCAATGCCCTGTATCGTCCTGGTCCGATGCAAAATATTGATGTTTTCATCCGCCGGAAAAAAGGCTTGGAACAAATTAGTTATCCAGAGCCTAGTCTCGCCCCCATTTTGGAAAATACGTACGGAATTATTGTTTACCAAGAGCAGATTATGCAAGTTGCTGCGAAAATGGCTGGCTTCTCTTTAGGGCAAGCTGACATTTTACGTCGGGCCATTAGTAAAAAGAAAAAAGATGTGCTAGATGAAGAACGGAATCATTTTGTTAATGGTGCGTTACAACAAGGCTATCCCCAAGAAACAGCTAACCAAGTGTACGATTATATTGAGCGCTTTGCTAATTATGGCTTTAACCGCTCGCATGCATTTGCCTATTCCTTTATTGGTTTTCAAATGGCTTACTTGAAGGTTCATTATCCGAGTGCTTTTTATGTCGCATTGTTGCATTCTGTTCGTCATAATCCAACAAAAATTAAAGAATATATTGGCGAAGCTAGAAAAAACAAGCAGACGATTTTGCAGCCGTCAATTAACCAAAGTCACTACAGCTTTTACCTAAATCAGCAACAGCAAATTTTATTTGGTTTTAGTTCTTTAAAAGGAATCCGCCGAGACTTCATTCAAAATATTTTAAATGAACGCCGAGAAAATGGACCGTACAAAACGTTCGATGAGTTTCTTTTGCGAATTGACCGTAAGTGGTTGAAAGTTGAAAATATCGAACCATTGATTGCCATCGGTGCATTTGACGAAATTGCGCCTAATCGCCGTCAATTAGCGGTAGGTTTAGAGAGTAATATCCAAAGTATTCTTCTCAGCGGTGGTAGTATGGATTTGTTAGAAACGTTGAAGCCAAAGGAAGAAGAAATTGCCGATTATCCGCTAGAAGAGCGACTAGAACAAGAAGAACAATATTTAGGGGTCTATTTATCAGGACATCCGACAGAAGAGTTCAAAAAAACACGCTTAGCCAAGCAAACGCAACTTGTTCATGAACTTGTTGAAAATCAGCCCACGAAATTATTGATTTATGTCAAAAACATTCGGACGATTCGGACCAAAAAGGGAGAACAAATGGCCTTTGTTGATGGGGATGATACAACAGGAAGTATTTCACTAACGTTGTTCCCAACCGTTTTTCGCCAGTTAAGACAGAGTGTCGAGAAAGGGCAAGTTTATTATGTGGAAGGAAAAGTGGAACGCAGTACTTACAATCAAGAATTGCAAATATTGGTTCAACGAATAGAAAAAGCGCAACAAGTAGAAACATCAATTAGTGACGAAACGTGTTTTATCAGAATTACAAAAGATGTCGAACAAACGGACGTTTTTCAGAAAATGAAAGAGGTACTCAGTCGTCATGCTGGACACATTCCAGTGATTGTCTATTTTGAAAAAACAGGAAAGAAAATAGTATTAAATGAAGAAAATTGGGTCGCTCATACAAGCGCTAGTCAGCAACAATTAGCTTACGTTTTAGGCGAGCAAAACGTCATTTTCAAATGATTTACGGTAAAAAATACTAGTTGTTTTCAACTTTTTTCATTTTTTTCTTCTTAACTCAAGACATTTTGGTTCTTTAATGGTAAAATGAATGACGTAATATTTTTGTATATCAATTTTTGCGAAAAGGTTTCTTTTGGCAGTTGAAAGTATATTATATGAGGTGAAATAGCGAATGAAACGCATTGGTATTTTAACCAGCGGGGGAGATGCCCCTGGAATGAACGCTGCAATTCGTGCAGTCGTACGCAAAAGTATTTTTGATGGAATCGAAGTTTACGGTATTAACTATGGATTTGCCGGTTTAGTCGCAGGCGACATCCGTCGTTTAGATGTTGCTGACGTTGGCGATAAGATTCAACGTGGTGGAACATTCTTGTATTCTGCTCGTTATCCTGAATTTGCTACTGAAGAAGGGCAATTAAAAGGAATCGAACAATTGAAAAAATTCGGTATTGAAGGCTTAGTTGTTATTGGTGGAGACGGTTCTTATCATGGCGCAATGGCTTTGACAAAACGTGGTTTCCCGGCTGTTGGAATTCCTGGAACGATTGATAATGATATTCCTGGAACAGATTTCACAATCGGTTTTGATACAGCGATTAACACTGTTTTGGAATCAATTGACCGAATTCGTGATACAGCGACTTCTCATGTTCGTACATTCGTTATCGAAGTAATGGGACGTAACGCTGGTGATATCGCATTGTGGTCAGGCGTGGCAGGCGGAGCAGATGAAATCATTATTCCTGAACATGATTTTGATATGAAAAACGTTGCCAAACGTATTCAAGAAGGCCGCGATCGCGGGAAAAAACATTGCTTAATCATTTTAGCAGAAGGCGTAATGGGCGGAAATGAATTTGCTGATAAACTTTCTGAATACGGTGATTTCCATACGCGTGTATCAATTTTAGGACACGTGGTTCGTGGGGGCTCGCCAAGTGCTCGTGACCGTGTATTAGCAAGTAAATTTGGGTCATATGCTGTTGAACTTCTAAAAGAAGGCAAAGGCGGTTTATGTATCGGTATGTTAGATAACCAAGTAGTTGCAGCTGATATTATTGACACGTTAGAAAACAATAAACACAAACCAGATTTATCTCTTTATGAGTTAAATCATGAAATTTCTTTTTAATCTTGTATATTAGCTAATCTTATTAGCTTTGTATAAACAAATTTGGAATAGGAGCGTTTTAGTAATGAAAAAAACGAAAATCGTATGTACGATTGGACCAGCTAGTGAATCCGTTGATATGCTAGTAAACTTAATTAATGCAGGTATGAATGTTTGCCGTTTGAACTTTTCACATGGTGACTACGAAGAGCATGGTGCTCGTATTAAAAACATTCGTGAAGCTGTAAAAATTACAGGGAAACGCGTAGCGATCTTACTAGATACAAAAGGTCCTGAAATCCGCACAAATGACATGGAAAATGGCGCAATCACAATGAAAATTGGTGACTCAGTACGTATTTCTATGACAGAAGTTTTAGGAACAAATGAAAAATTCTCAATCACTTATCCAGAATTAATCAATGATGTAAACGTAGGTTCACACATTCTTTTAGATGATGGTTTAATCGATTTAGAAGTAACTGATATCGACCGTGATGCAAACGAAATCGTAACAGTTGTTAAAAACGAAGGCGTCTTGAAAAACAAAAAAGGCGTTAACGTACCAGGCGTTTCTGTAAACTTACCAGGGATCACTGAAAAAGATGCTAACGATATCCGTTTCGGAATTGGTCAAGGAATTGACTTTATCGCAGCTAGCTTCGTTCGTCGTGCTTCTGACGTTTTAGAAATCACTAAAATTTTAGAAGAAGAAAACGCAACACACATCCAAATCATTCCTAAAATCGAAAACCAAGAAGGTATCGATAATATCGATGAAATCTTAAAAGTTTCTGATGGTTTAATGGTTGCTCGTGGTGACATGGGTGTTGAAATTCCAACAGAAGATGTTCCAGTTGTCCAAAAAGCTTTAATTAAAAAATGTAATGCTTTAGGTAAACCAGTTATCACTGCAACACAAATGTTAGATTCAATGCAACGTAACCCACGTCCAACACGTGCGGAAGCAAATGACGTAGCAAACGCAATCTACGATGGAACAGATGCAGTAATGTTATCAGGCGAAACTGCAGCAGGGGATTACCCATTAGAAGCTGTTCAAACAATGGCTCGTATTGCAGTTCGTACAGAAGAAACATTAGTTAACCAAGATTCATTCGCATTGAAATTATATAGCAAAACAGATATGACTGAAGCAATCGGACAATCTGTTGGCCATACAGCACGTAACTTGGGTATCCAAACAATCGTTGCGGCAACAGAATCAGGCCACACAGCACGTATGATCTCTAAATACCGTCCAAAAGCACATATCGTTGCAATTACGTTCTCAGAACAAAAAGCACGTAGCTTGTCATTATCATGGGGTGTTTACGCAACAGTTGCTGACAAACCATCAAGCACAGATGAAATGTTTAATTTAGCTTCAAAAGTATCACAAGAAGAAGGTTATGCTTCAGAAGGTGATTTAATCATTATCACTGCTGGTGTTCCAGTTGGCGAAAAAGGCACAACAAACTTAATGAAAATTCAAATGATCGGTTCTAAATTAGTTCAAGGTCAAGGTGTCGGCGAAGAAGCAATTATTGCAAAAGCCGTTGTGGCAGGAACTGCTGAAGAAGCAGTTGCTAAAGCGACTGAAGGAGCTATTTTAGTTACAAAAACAACAGATAAAGAATACATGCCTGCAATTGAAAAAGCATCAGCATTAGTTGTTGAAGAAGGTGGTTTAACTTCTCATGCAGCTGTTGTAGCGATTGCGCAAAATATTCCAGTTATCGTAGGTGCTGCAGATGCAACATCATTAATTAATAATGACGAAGTGATTACTGTTGATCCTCGTCGTGGTATTGTTTACCGCGGAGCAACAACAGCTATCTAAGTCTAATTAATTCAATCATTTGATTTTAAGCAATATGTACTCGGACGCAAAGCTGGGACAAACCGATTCGTCAGTTTGTCTCAGCTTTTTTTACAAGGAAGACAGTGGTATGAAATGTTCAGAAAACACGTATTCAGTAAATAAAGAGTTGGGCGCAAATAGTAAAATTATGTCTTATTTTTAAATTATCTATGTTATTTCACACAAAAATTTTGTTATTTAATTGAATAAGCGCTAAGTTATCTTCAACAGAAAAACAATTATAAAAAAAACGAAAGAAAAACAGGAAATAAGAAAGGGCTGTCAAGAAAATTTCATTGACAAAGCTTTCATACCCCTGTATAATAGCTTTTGTTGCTTAGGAGTGATAATTATGAAGTGGTCTTTGTTAGAATTAAATAAATACAAAGAAGAGCCGCTAGTGTTTTCAGAAACATTGCATCTTAAAGAAGAGCTTCTTCAACGAGATGATACCTTGTTGGATGTAAGTCCAATCAAAGTAGAAGGCTTATTAGCAGTCAATAAATCAGAATATTTACTTCATTACACTATTCAGGTAACTGTAACCGTTCCTTCATCCCGTTCTTTAGAACCTGTAGCTTTGCCAATGCAAATCACGGTCGATGAAGTCTTTATGACAAAAGAACAAATGGATACAAGAGATGAACGATTTGCAGCTGAAGAGATTATTTTATTGGACAAGCCAACAATTGATTTAGATGAATCTGTCGAAGACAACATTTTATTGTCCATTCCAATTCAAGTGCTTACAGAAGAAGAACAAAACAGTCAAGAAATGCCAAGTGGCAATGACTGGAAAGTGATTTCAGAAGAAGCATATTTGGAAAGTAAGCAGAAAGCAGCAGAACAAACAGTGGATCCTCGTCTGGCTAAACTATCAGAATTACTCAGCGATAATGCTGAAGAGGAAGATAACAGCTAGGTTGGAATATATTGTGTATGTAAATACACGCATCTTTACAAGGAGGTGGAACAACAATGGCAGTACCAGCTAGAAGAACTTCTAAAGCGAAAAAAGCAAAACGTCGCACACACTACAAATTAACAATCAAAGGCTTAAATGCATGCTCAAACTGTGGTGAAATGAAAAAAAGCCATCACGTATGTCCAGCATGTGGTCACTACGATGGAAAAGACGTAATGTCTAAAGAAGCATAAGCATAAAAAACATTTTTTGAAATGTTGAATCCCCTAGGCTAACCATGGAGCCTAGGGGATTTGTATTTTTTTAAGAAAATATGAAGAAATTGGAAATTTATTGGCACTATATTGTTTTCATATGAAAGATAGTGCGTTATAATAGTGAGGATTATAAGAGAATGCTCATAGAATTTTCGTTGATTATAATATAGGAGGTCATAAAATGACAAAACAACAATTTGGCGTAGTCGGCATGGCTGTCATGGGAAAAAATCTTGCTTTAAACATTGAAAGCAGAGGCTATACAGTTGCGCTGTATAACCGTACAGGATCAAAAACAACAGAAGTGGTTGAAGAACATCCTGACAAAAACTTTCAAGCAACATACTCAATTGAGGAATTTGTGAATGCAATTGAAAAACCTCGTCGAATTATGTTGATGGTTAAAGCTGGACCTGCAACAGATGCGACAATCCAAGAATTGTTACCACACCTTGATAAAGGCGATATCTTAATTGATGGCGGTAATACGTTCTTCAAAGACACAATGCGACGTAATGAAGAACTAGCAAACTCAGGAATTAACTTTATTGGTACTGGCGTTTCTGGCGGAGAAGAAGGAGCCTTGAAAGGACCATCTATCATGCCTGGCGGACAAAAAGAAGCGTATGAGTTAGTTGCGCCAATTCTTGAAAAAATTTCAGCTAAAGCAGAAGACGGTGAACCATGTGTGACTTACATTGGCCCAAATGGTGCTGGACATTATGTAAAAATGGTTCATAATGGGATTGAATATGGGGACATGCAATTAATTGCTGAATCCTACGATTTAATGAAACAAATCTTAGGTTTATCTGTTGATGAAATGGCAGAGATTTTCAAAGAATGGAACGAAGGCGAATTAGACAGTTACCTTATCGAGATCACGGCTGACATTTTGACACGTAAAGATGATGAAGGAACCGACCAACCAATCGTTGATGTTATTCTTGATGCAGCAGGCAACAAAGGAACAGGTAAATGGACAAGCCAAAGTGCGTTAGATCTTGGTGTACCATTACCATTAATTACAGAATCAGTATTTGCACGTTTTATTTCGGCTTACAAAGAAGAACGCGTAAAAGCAAGTGGCATTTTATCAAAACCTGCAGCCTTTAACTTTGCAGGTGATAAAAAAGAATTGATTGAAAAAATTCGCGAAGCATTATACTTTAGTAAATTAATGAGTTATGCGCAAGGTTTTGCACAACTCCGTGCAGCTTCTGAAGAATACGGATGGGATTTACCATTTGGTGAAATTGCAAAAATCTGGCGAGCAGGTTGTATTATCCGTGCACAATTCTTACAAAAAATTACCGATGCATATGAAAAAAATCCAGCACTTGAAAACTTGTTGTTAGATGAATACTTTGTAGAAATTACGAAAAAATATCAACAAGCCGTTCGTGAAGTTGTTGCGATTGCTGTTCAAGCAGGTGTTCCTGTACCAACATTCTCATCTGCAATTGCTTATTACGATTCTTATCGTTCAGATCGCTTACCAGCGAATTTAATTCAAGCACAACGTGATTACTTCGGTGCTCATACGTACGAACGCACAGACAAAGAAGGAATCTACCATTACAGCTGGTACAACGAAGAATAAACACGCTGGAGACCATGAGTGTGGCTCACCATGCTCATGGTTTTACTGTGGCTTAAAAAAGAACCAGACAGATTGAGTAGTAATTCTCTAATAAGTAGTAAGGAATAAAAAGGTTGAGCTTGAGTATAGCTTTTAAAGAGAAAGGACAATTAATCAAATGAGCAACATTTTAATTATTGAAGATGAAAAGAACTTAGCGAGATTCGTTGAGCTTGAATTAAAACATGAGGGGTATACGACAGAAGTACACTACAATGGTCGTACAGGATTGGAAGCCGCTCTTAACAACGAATGGGATGCTATCCTTCTTGATTTGATGTTACCAGAATTAAATGGATTAGAAGTATGTCGCCGTGTTCGCCAAGTGAAAAATACACCAATTATTATGATGACTGCGCGTGATTCAGTAATTGACCGTGTTTCTGGCTTAGACCATGGAGCGGATGATTATATTGTTAAACCATTTGCAATTGAAGAATTGTTAGCTCGTTTACGTGCGTTACTTCGTCGTATTGATATTGAGGGCGATAAAAACGTTGCAAAACAAACAACGATTACATATCGTGACTTAACAATTGAAAAAGAAAATCGTGTCGTTCGTCGTAATTCTGAAATGATTGAATTAACAAAACGCGAATACGAATTACTATTAACGCTAATGGAAAACGTGAACGTTGTCTTGGCACGTGATGTGTTACTAAATAAAGTTTGGGGCTATGAAACAGAAGTAGAAACAAACGTTGTGGATGTATATATCCGCTACTTGCGAAATAAAATTGACGTACCTGGAGAAGAAAGCTACATCCAAACTGTCCGTGGAACTGGCTACGTTATGCGTTCGTGAGAACTAATTAATGAAAAGAACGATTAAAAAAGAACTGGAAGGCCCATCTTTAACTATAAAGTGGGCTTTCGCAAGTTCTTTCTTTATATTTGTAGTTTTTACCATTTTTGCGGTGATTACCTATAAGTCTTCTGTCAGTCTTATTGTTGCCAAAGAAAAGGAAAATGTCGAAGCAACGATTGCAGAAGTAACAAATCGATTAGCTAATGCCAATGAAAATTTAACGGTAACAGACGTTTTTGACTATTTAAAAACGCCGAGTGAAAGAGATGAAAACTACTATAATAAGCATACAGCAGTAGAAGGTTCGTTTATGGAAATGGACAGTTTCATATCTGAACTAGGACAACCAGAACTTTATTTATCTGTGTATGACACAAACCAAAAGCTAGTTTTTAAAACACAAAATGAATATGATAAGTTATTACAATTGGATCGACAATTACCTGTTGTTCGAACCGTTTTTGATAAAACCGGTTTTTATTCCGTGGAACCTATTTTTTCAAAAGAAACACGAGAAAAGATTGGCTATATTCAAGCGTTTTATGAACTTTCTTCTTTTTATGAAATTCGTAATCATTTATTATTAACACTTGTAGTTTTAGAAGTGATTTCTCTGATTGTAAGTAGTGTCTTAGGCTTTATCCTCTCTTCTTATTTCTTAAAACCATTAAAAGTATTGAGAGACACAATGGATACAATCCGCAAAGACCCGCAATCAGATGTCCACATGCCGGAGATTAATACGAGAGATGAGTTAGCAGATATCTCGGAAATCTTTAATGAAATGTTAGATCGTATGAGACGCTATATCGAACAACAAGAGCAGTTTGTTGAAGATGTTTCCCATGAATTAAGAACGCCCGTTGCGATTATGGAAGGCCATTTAAACCTTTTAAATCGTTGGGGGAAAGACGATCCTGAAATTTTAGATGAATCATTAAAGGCCAGTTTACAAGAAATTAGTCGTATGAAGAGTTTGGTCCAAGAAATGCTTGACCTTTCACGCGCTGAACAAGTGGACACCCAATATGCAAATGAACGAACAGATGCTAAACAAGTAGTCTACCAAGTATTTAATAACTTCCAATTGGTTTATCCTGAGTTTCATATCACGTTAGATGACGATTTACCAACCGAAGTTGAACTGAAAATCTATCGTAATCACTTTGAACAATTGCTAATTATTCTATTAGATAATGCGATTAAATATTCAACCGATCGAAAAGAAGTGCATATTTCCATTTCTCGAACGATGAATGAATTTGAAATAGCTGTGCAAGATTTTGGTGAAGGAATCACTGAAGAAGACTTGGAGAAAATATTTGATCGATTCTATCGAGTAGATAAAGCCCGTGCAAGAAATAAAGGCGGTAATGGCTTAGGACTATCAATTGCAAAACAATTAGTCGAAAACTATAAAGGACGTATTGATGCAGAAAGCGTATTGCATCAAGGAACGATCTTTAGAATTTTTATTCCAATCGCTGGAATAAAAGAAGAGAGCAACGTACAATAAAGTACGTTGCTTTTTTTACGAATGATTAACGAACATTTCAGTAAGAGAAAAGGGATTATAAGATAAAGAAACGAATGTTTTCTTTGCAGAAAATATTCATCGTTCGAAATTGAAAAAAATGTTATTTTTCTGCAAAATAATAGTTGCGTTTTAGAAAAATCCTTGGTATATTAATATCTGTTCTGACAAACAGTTCGTTAAGAAAAAAGTTTTAAAAAGTTAAAAATTTTTCTTGACGAAAAGATAAATAACATGTTAGAATAACAAAGTCGTTAAAGAGATTGCTTTTAAATCAATCATTTGATCAAAAAAACTTGTTATAAAATAACAAAAAAGTTTTAAAAAGTTGTTGACAAACAACTGAGATAATGATAAGATATAGAAGTTGTCACAACAGACGACAACGACCGAGCGAAACAACTTAAAAAAACTTTTTCAAAAAAGTTCTTGACATTCAAATGAAAGTTTGTTATGATATAAAAGTTGCTGCGAGGTAACGTAGACCTTTGAAAACTGAACAAAGAATAGACGAACCAAATGTGTAGGGCGTCTTGATTCAATTCAAGACAACAAACATTTTTAACAAGCAAGCAATATGCTAGCAAACAAATTGAGCTTAACAATCGAAAGATTGTTCTAACTTTTATTATGAGAGTTTGATCCTGGCTCAGGACGAACGCTGGCGGCGTGCCTAATACATGCAAGTCGAACGCTTCTTTCCTCCCGAGTGCTTGCACTCAATTGGAAAGAGGAGTGGCGGACGGGTGAGTAACACGTGGGTAACCTACCCATCAGAGGGGGATAACACTTGGAAACAGGTGCTAATACCGCATAACAGTTTATGCCGCATGGCATAAGAGTGAAAGGCGCTTTCGGGTGTCGCTGATGGATGGACCCGCGGTGCATTAGCTAGTTGGTGAGGTAACGGCTCACCAAGGCCACGATGCATAGCCGACCTGAGAGGGTGATCGGCCACACTGGGACTGAGACACGGCCCAGACTCCTACGGGAGGCAGCAGTAGGGAATCTTCGGCAATGGACGAAAGTCTGACCGAGCAACGCCGCGTGAGTGAAGAAGGTTTTCGGATCGTAAAACTCTGTTGTTAGAGAAGAACAAGGACGTTAGTAACTGAACGTCCCCTGACGGTATCTAACCAGAAAGCCACGGCTAACTACGTGCCAGCAGCCGCGGTAATACGTAGGTGGCAAGCGTTGTCCGGATTTATTGGGCGTAAAGCGAGCGCAGGCGGTTTCTTAAGTCTGATGTGAAAGCCCCCGGCTCAACCGGGGAGGGTCATTGGAAACTGGGAGACTTGAGTGCAGAAGAGGAGAGTGGAATTCCATGTGTAGCGGTGAAATGCGTAGATATATGGAGGAACACCAGTGGCGAAGGCGGCTCTCTGGTCTGTAACTGACGCTGAGGCTCGAAAGCGTGGGGAGCAAACAGGATTAGATACCCTGGTAGTCCACGCCGTAAACGATGAGTGCTAAGTGTTGGAGGGTTTCCGCCCTTCAGTGCTGCAGCAAACGCATTAAGCACTCCGCCTGGGGAGTACGACCGCAAGGTTGAAACTCAAAGGAATTGACGGGGGCCCGCACAAGCGGTGGAGCATGTGGTTTAATTCGAAGCAACGCGAAGAACCTTACCAGGTCTTGACATCCTTTGACCACTCTAGAGATAGAGCTTTCCCTTCGGGGACAAAGTGACAGGTGGTGCATGGTTGTCGTCAGCTCGTGTCGTGAGATGTTGGGTTAAGTCCCGCAACGAGCGCAACCCTTATTGTTAGTTGCCATCATTTAGTTGGGCACTCTAGCGAGACTGCCGGTGACAAACCGGAGGAAGGTGGGGATGACGTCAAATCATCATGCCCCTTATGACCTGGGCTACACACGTGCTACAATGGGAAGTACAACGAGTCGCTAGACCGCGAGGTCATGCAAATCTCTTAAAGCTTCTCTCAGTTCGGATTGCAGGCTGCAACTCGCCTGCATGAAGCCGGAATCGCTAGTAATCGCGGATCAGCACGCCGCGGTGAATACGTTCCCGGGCCTTGTACACACCGCCCGTCACACCACGAGAGTTTGTAACACCCGAAGTCGGTGAGGTAACCTTTTTGGAGCCAGCCGCCTAAGGTGGGATAGATGATTGGGGTGAAGTCGTAACAAGGTAGCCGTATCGGAAGGTGCGGCTGGATCACCTCCTTTCTAAGGAATATTACGGAAATACACATTTCGTCTTTACTTTGTTCAGTTTTGAGAGGTCTACTCTCAATCAAATAAGTTCGGGGCCTTAGCTCAGCTGGGAGAGCGCCTGCTTTGCACGCAGGAGGTCAGCGGTTCGATCCCGCTAGGCTCCATTGATAGCTTTTGCTATCAAATTCGTTCATTGAAAACTGGATATTGAAGTAAAAAGAATCAAAACAAACCGAGAACACCGCGTTGAATGAGTTTTTTAATAAGTTCAATTGCTTATTTATTGATTAACCTTCTATCGCTAGAAGAAGTGATCAAGACCCAACCGTAAGGTTGATAAGGTTAAGTGAATAAGGGCGCACGGTGGATGCCTTGGCACTAGGAGCCGATGAAGGACGGGACTAACACCGATATGCTTTGGGGAGCTGTAAGTAAGCTATGATCCAGAGATTTCCGAATGGGGGAACCCAATATCTTTTATAGGATATTACTTTTCAGTGAATACATAGCTGATTAGAGGTAGACGCAGAGAACTGAAACATCTTAGTACCTGCAGGAAGAGAAAGAAAATTCGATTCCCTGAGTAGCGGCGAGCGAAACGGGAAGAGCCCAAACCAACAAGCTTGCTTGTTGGGGTTGTAGGACTCCAATATGGTAGTCTGTTAGTATAGTTGAAGGATTTGGAAAATTCCGCTAAAGAGGGTGAAAGCCCCGTAGACGAAATGCTAACAACACCTAGGAGGATCCTGAGTACGGCGGAACACGAGAAATTCCGTCGGAATCCGCGGGGACCATCCCGCAAGGCTAAATACTCCCTAGTGACCGATAGTGAACCAGTACCGTGAGGGAAAGGTGAAAAGCACCCCGGAAGGGGAGTGAAATAGATCCTGAAACCGTGTGCCTACAACAAGTCAAAGCTCGTTAATGAGTGATGGCGTGCCTTTTGTAGAATGAACCGGCGAGTTACGATTGCATGCGAGGTTAAGTCGAAGAGACGGAGCCGCAGCGAAAGCGAGTCTGAATAGGGCGAATGAGTATGTAGTCGTAGACCCGAAACCATGTGATCTACCCATGTCCAGGTTGAAGGTGCGGTAAAACGCACTGGAGGACCGAACCCACGTACGTTGAAAAGTGCGGGGATGAGGTGTGGGTAGCGGAGAAATTCCAAACGAACTTGGAGATAGCTGGTTCTCTCCGAAATAGCTTTAGGGCTAGCCTCGGAATTGAGAATGATGGAGGTAGAGCACTGTTTGGACTAGGGGCCCATCTCGGGTTACCGAATTCAGATAAACTCCGAATGCCATTCATTTATATCCGGGAGTCAGACTGCGAGTGATAAGATCCGTAGTCGAAAGGGAAACAGCCCAGACCACCAGCTAAGGTCCCAAAATATATGTTAAGTGGAAAAGGATGTGGGGTTGCACAGACAACTAGGATGTTGGCTTAGAAGCAGCCACCATTTAAAGAGTGCGTAATAGCTCACTAGTCGAGTGACCCTGCGCCGAAAATGTACCGGGGCTAAACATATTACCGAAGCTGTGGACTACACCATTAGGTGTAGTGGTAGGAGAGCGTTCTAAGGGCGTTGAAGGTCGATCGTGAGGACGGCTGGAGCGCTTAGAAGTGAGAATGCCGGTATGAGTAGCGAAAGACAGGTGAGAATCCTGTCCACCGTATGACTAAGGTTTCCTGGGGAAGGCTCGTCCGCCCAGGGTTAGTCGGGACCTAAGCCGAGGCCGATAGGCGTAGGCGATGGACAACAGGTTGATATTCCTGTACCAGTTGTTTTTGTTTGAGCAATGGAGGGACGCAGTAGGCTAAGGAATGCATGCGATTGGAAGTGCATGTCCAAGCAATGAGTCTTGAGTAGAGTTAAATGCTTTACTCTTTAAGGACAAGTTGTGACGGGGAGCGAAATAATAGTAGCGAAGTTCCTGATGTCACACTGCCAAGAAAAGCTTCTAGTGAGAAAACAACTGCCCGTACCGTAAACCGACACAGGTAGTCGAGGAGAGTATCCTAAGGTGAGCGAGCGAACTCTCGTTAAGGAACTCGGCAAAATGACCCCGTAACTTCGGGAGAAGGGGTGCTGACTTCGGTCAGCCGCAGTGAATAGGCCCAAGCGACTGTTTATCAAAAACACAGGTCTCTGCAAAATCGTAAGATGAAGTATAGGGGCTGACGCCTGCCCGGTGCTGGAAGGTTAAGAGGATGGGTTAGCTTCGGCGAAGCTCAGAATTGAAGCCCCAGTAAACGGCGGCCGTAACTATAACGGTCCTAAGGTAGCGAAATTCCTTGTCGGGTAAGTTCCGACCCGCACGAAAGGCGTAACGATTTGGGCACTGTCTCAACGAGAGACTCGGTGAAATTTTAGTACCTGTGAAGATGCAGGTTACCCGCGACAGGACGGAAAGACCCCATGGAGCTTTACTGTAGTTTGATATTGAGTGTTTGTACCACATGTACAGGATAGGTAGGAGCCGATGAGACCGGAACGCTAGTTTCGGAGGAGGCGCTGGTGGGATACTACCCTTGTGTTATGAACCCTCTAACCCGCACCACTAATCGTGGTGGGAGACAGTGTCAGATGGGCAGTTTGACTGGGGCGGTCGCCTCCTAAAAGGTAACGGAGGCGCCCAAAGGTTCCCTCAGAATGGTTGGAAATCATTCGAAGAGTGTAAAGGCAGAAGGGAGCTTGACTGCGAGACCTACAAGTCGAGCAGGGACGAAAGTCGGGCTTAGTGATCCGGTGGTTCCGCATGGAAGGGCCATCGCTCAACGGATAAAAGCTACCCTGGGGATAACAGGCTTATCTCCCCCAAGAGTCCACATCGACGGGGAGGTTTGGCACCTCGATGTCGGCTCGTCGCATCCTGGGGCTGTAGTCGGTCCCAAGGGTTGGGCTGTTCGCCCATTAAAGCGGCACGCGAGCTGGGTTCAGAACGTCGTGAGACAGTTCGGTCCCTATCCGTCGCGGGCGTTGGAAATTTGAGAGGAGCTGTCCTTAGTACGAGAGGACCGGGATGGACTTACCGCTGGTGTACCAGTTGTTCTGCCAAGGGCATTGCTGGGTAGCTATGTAGGGAAGGGATAAACGCTGAAAGCATCTAAGTGTGAAGCCCACCTCAAGATGAGATTTCCCATTTCTTTAAGAAAGTAAGACCCCTGAGAGATGATCAGGTAGATAGGTTGGAAGTGGAAGGCTAGTGATAGTTGGAGCGGACCAATACTAATCGGTCGAGGACTTAACCAAAGAATGGATAAGTAAAAGCAACTTGGTTATTTTGATTCAAACTTCAATCCAGTTTTGAGTGAATGAAGATTCAACTCAATAAGAAACAACACCCAGTGTGGTGGCGATAGCGAGAAGGATACACCTGTTCCCATGCCGAACACAGAAGTTAAGCTTCTTAGCGCCGATTGTAGTGAAGGGTTTCCCTTTGTGAGAGTAGGACGTCGCCACGCGATTATTCCGGCATAGCTCAGTTGGTAGTAGCGCATGACTGTTAATCATGATGTCGTAGGTTCGAGTCCTACTGCCGGAGTTTAACATATGAAATATCATGAGTATGTGCTTCTTTCAGCTATGGAGAGTTGTCCGAGAGGCCGAAGGAGCATGATTGGAAATCATGTAGGCGGTAAACACTGTCTCAAGGGTTCGAATCCCTTACTCTCCGTTTCATATTTACAAACTGGCCCGTTGGTCAAGCGGTTAAGACACCGCCCTTTCACGGCGGTAACACGGGTTCGAGTCCCGTACGGGTCATTTATTTTAATAGTAACATTCCTTTTTGGAGGTTTAGCTCAGCTGGGAGAGCACCTGCCTTACAAGCAGGGGGTCAGCGGTTCGATCCCGTTAACCTCCATTACTCGGTTGGTTCCGTGGTGTAGGGGTTAACATGCCTGCCTGTCACGCAGGAGATCGCGGGTTCAAATCCCGTCGGAACCGCCATTTAATGTTGTTACTTGAAAATTATTTGGACAAGCTTTTGTTTTAGGCGTGGTAGCTCAGTTGGTAGAGCAACGGATTGAAGCTCCGTGTGTCGGCAGTTCGACTCTGTCTCACGCCATTTATGGAGGAATAGCGAAGTGGCTAAACGCGACGGACTGTAAATCCGTTCCTTAGGGTTCAGTGGTTCGAATCCACTTTCCTCCATTTTAGGGGCATAGTTTAAAGGTAGAACAACGGTCTCCAAAACCGTTGGTGTGGGTTCAATTCCTGCTGCCCCTGCCATTTAATTATTTAATAGATACACTTTTTAAGATTACGGCGATCGTGGTGAAGTGGTTAACACACCAGATTGTGGCTCTGGCATTCGTGGGTTCGATTCCCATCGGTCGCCCTTTGTAATTTTATTGGGGTATAGCCAAGCGGTAAGGCAACGGACTTTGACTCCGTCATGCGTTGGTTCGAATCCAGCTACCCCAGTTTTTTTGTAACAAAAATGGAATATGGCGGTATAGCCAAGTGGTAAGGCAGAGGTCTGCAAAACCTTCATCACCGGTTCAAATCCGGTTACCGCCTTCCAAAATATCTTGCCGGCGTGGCGGAATTGGCAGACGCGCTGGACTCAAAATCCAGTTCCTTCACGGGAGTGCCGGTTCGACCCCGGCCGCCGGTATACTAAAGACTGTTAAATCATTGATTTAACAGTCTTTTTTGTTTATTATTTTCTAGAATACATAAAAAAACCATCTCAAAAAAATGAGATGGAAAGTTAAGTGAGAGAGTGATAAGTATAGTGCGAATAAATACAAGGGTTACAGAAGAATGTGGGGGTTCTGCATCATCGTCATTAAATGTTCCTGCAGTAGGAATATGAATTTCTGTCATATTATATTCAATAACTTGAACTGTGATGATTGCAACAGTTCCAATGATTGCTAACATAGTAGTCATACTTTCACTCCTCTCTTAATTTTAAATAAAAGTACTTACTTAACTGATTGACTAGAGACTAAAAAGATACATCAACATGAACGTTGAGCTTTAGCACTATACAACGTAAAGATCACTCTTAGCTATTTTGAGAAAAGCCTTCTCCTCGACCAGTCTTGTTCTACTCATTGGTGTCTCTCGACATTTCTGAGCAATAGCCTATGTTTGTATAGGAGCCTCACCTAACTTATTACAAAGAAATAATAGTCTTTTAAGTAACTCTTTGTCAAGACATAAGCAGAAGTCAAAACAGTTCTATTTACAAATGAATGCGACGAACCATTTCTTCTGTTATTTGTTCTACAATATCAATGGTTGTTTTTGGCGAACGTTGATTTCTGGGGATATCGATTGAGTAAATTTTGGCAATACGACCAGGATTTGCATCCATTAATACAACCCGATCAGAAAGTTGAACTGCTTGTTGAACATCATGCGTGATCATCACAATTGATTTAGTCGCAATTTGATTGTTTAGCCAAATTTCTAATAAATCGTTAGATAATTGGCTGGCTGTAATGATATCTAAAGCTGAAAAAGGTTCGTCTAAGAGCAATAAGCTAGGTTCGATGGCTAAAGCACGAGCAAAGCCTACACGCTGTTTCATTCCACCAGATAACTCTCTGGGATAAGCTTTTTCAAAACCAGTTAAACCAATCATTTCAATGAGATTACTGACTCTTTTGTTTATTTGTTCACGGGAAATTTCTTTACGGTTTTCTAAGCCAAAGCTGATATTTTTTTCAACTGTCAACCAAGGAAAAAGGGCAAAATGTTGAAAAACCATGCCGATATTGGCATCAGGCTCATTAATGATTTTATCTTCAAAAGTAATTTCACCTCTAGTTGTACGAAGAAGTCCAGCAATACTTCTGAGCAACGTTGATTTTCCTGTTCCTGATTGTCCGATAATACTTAAAAATTCATTCGTTTTAACTGTTAAATCAATATTTTCAAGGACTTTTAAATGTTCTGAATGTCCTTCAATTTCAAATTCTTTATATACTGATTTTATGCTTAATAATTCTTTATTTTCCATCGTCTTATTAGATAGGTAAAGGGAAATCACCTATCGTTCTCCTCTCTAGTTTATCTTAAAAATTTAGTCGAGTTGAGTCGTCCAGCTATTAATAGTGAAATTTTTGTTTTGCTGCTCGATATAAAGGTTGCCAAACAAAGGCGATACATAAACCAACAACGAAACACATCGCTAAGGTTCCTAAGGCAGATTTATCTTTTACGCCATCGTTTGCCGCAATATATTGTCCTAGGCCAGTAACATCTATTGATTTTTTGCCCCATTGAATGCTTTCTGCTGCGATATCAGCGTTCCAAGCAGCACCAGCAGCGTTAATAATTGCTGTAATGAGGTAAGGTAAAATAGAAGGGATCAAAAATTTTGTCCACCATTGCCATTTAGATAATTTAAAAAGTTTGGTTACGTCACGAATATCATCAGGGATGGCTAAGTAGCCAGCAATTACATTAAAGAAAAAATACCATTGGCAACCAACCATGATGAGTGGTAAAATCCACCATTCTAATTTGTTGAAGCCCATACTAATAATCAACACAATGAATGGAGTATAAACATTTGACGGAATGGAGCCTAAAATTTGTCCAATCGGTTGAACGATACTTAAGCGCCGATTATCATTCGCAACCCAGATTGCTAAGGGAGTAAAGATAATGCCAGCAACGACCATAGCCAAGGTAACCCGTAGCGTAGTATAAAGTGTTAATCTAGGAATCATGCTGAAATCTTGATGGGGCAAAAAATGATAGAGCTTAATAGAACAATAAACCCCAATAATGGTTAAGCTGACATACCATAATGTTTTGAAGAAATGGCGTAATTTTGCTAGTAATCGATAGAGATAGTCTAGCTTGAAAAAGTACCAAACTTTTGGTAAATCGTAAATCCAAAAATGACTGAATTTCACAAAAGCTTTTGAAAAGTATTTCGTTAAAGTTGCTTTTTTTAATAAATGATAAATGATGGATTTAGGTGGCGTCGTACTTTCGACATCTGTTTCATATTTAAAATAATAAGTGGCTCGAACTAAAGGTTGAAAAACTAAAAAGTTTAAAATCACCACATTGATTAATAAGGCAAAAACAGCCCATAAACAGGATTTAAAGTCGGCTCGATTTAATGCTACTTGGATATAAGAACCAATTCCTGGTAAATAAAGGTTGGTTTCTTTAGGAAAGGCAACAGAAGCTTGTTCGCTGGCCACCAAGGCAAACCAAGCCGCAGTTTGAGAAATAATAACGTTCCAAAGTAAGCCAGGAATTGAGTAAACAAATTCAAGACGCCAAAATTTTTCCCAAGCATTGTACTTGAACTGATCGGTCACATTCACTAGATCTGAAGGAATAACTTCCATTATTTGATAAAGAGTCAACATGATGTTCCAAGCTTGACCTGTGAAGATGGCAAAAATAGCAACCGCTTCTGCGCCCATCACATTTCCTGGAAATAAACCAAGTAACCAAGCAGTTGTAAAGGTCAAAAAACCTAGCAATGGAACAGATTCAAGGAAATTAACTAATGGTAAAATGACTCTTCTTGCTGTTTTATATTTTACGGCTAAAATACCAAAAACAAAGGAAAACAGGAAGGACCAAGCCATACCCACAATCATTCGAAACATGGTTCGAATTGAAAAGTAAAAAAGATTTGATGGAGATAAGAAATCATCTGTTTTACTTGGTGTTGCGAGGAATTCTTCTGAGGGAAGGGTGTGGAGAGGGCGATTCATTTTTAGCCAAGAGAAGACGATGATAAAAATGAAAATGCCTAAAATGATGAGCAAGGTAAGATTCCCGATACTTTTAGCAAGTAGGGTATTTTTCTTAGATGATGCAGTGACAGCTTTCAATTTAAAAACCTCCAATTAATCATATTAAAGAGGTCGCCGAATAAAAGAAGAAGATTATAGGGTAATCACAATAATTGAGCTTTGGCTTTCTGAGACGTAAGAAAAAAAATTCTAGTTATCTTAGGAAAGCCTTAATTCGACAATCCCTGCTTTACTCGTTACTGTCTCTCGACATTTCCGAGCGATAACCTGTGTTCTTCAGAGTAACCTCACCTAATATGATTCTATTTGATTTACATGCTTATCATACTCGTGACTAAAAATAAAACAATTTCTAGCTGGTTATACCTGAATTACTGTTTGTTGTTATTCTATTCAATGATTCTTAAAAAGATTGCCCACATTCTGTTTTTTTAGGGGAAAATTATCAGATGAGTATGTTATGTAACCCGAGGTTAATAGCGTAGGATGTTGTATTTTTAGTTTGTCTCGTTTACTGTTAAAGATGTAAGTAGTAACTATAAGTGAATGGCTAAAAAAATTAAAAGTAATCTAGCACCTAAATTAAACAACAAAGAAATTTGTTCAGAAGAAAGGAAATTATGATGATTATTTGGTTAAACGGTGCGTTTGGAGCCGGAAAAACGACCATTGCACATGAGTTACAACAAAAACTTCCCAATGCAATCATTTATGATCCAGAAATTATTGGTAGTGCATTGATGGAGTTAGTTCCCGAAGAAATGAAAGAAAATGATTTTCAGGAGTATCAGGAATGGCGTTGCTGGAATGCTCATTTATTAAAACGAATGTCCAAAGAGTCTGGACGGCCGATTATTGTTCCAATGACCCTTTATAAAAATGAATATGAAGAAGAGCTGATTGGATATCTGAGACGAGCAGGCATTGACGTTTATCATTTTTTGTTAGCGGTCGAGAAAGAAGAAATTTTACAGAGATTATTGAAAAGAAATGATGGAACTTTTGAATGGGGGAAAAATAAGTTGCCCGAAGTACTTGAAGGTTTTCGTCAGATTCAGTTTACCGAGATTTTTAGAAATCATTCAGCTGACACGACAGAAATTGTAGCAACCATTCTTAATAGAATAACCGAATAAAAATAAAATAAGGGACCTAAGCCGAAATGACTTAGGTCTCTTATTTTCTACTTCTTAAGATAATCAACTACCAGCTACCCTGATTTCTTCAAACTTTAAGACCGCACATTTACGACAATCTATTTTTACACTGTCAAAATTTTCTTTCAAGTCTTGCATTTTGTTATTTTTAGCAGTATATTTTAGGTGTACCTAAAATATATTAGAGGTTAACCTTCTGACAGGAAGGGCCTTTTAAAATTATTGCAAAACGAAAGAAGGAATTGAATTGAAAAATTCAGAAGAACATGAACCAAAGCAAAGACATCATTTGATTGAATATGCAAATGGTCCTTCGCTTGAAGAAATTAATGGCACCATCGACGTGCCTAAAAATATGAGTTTTTGGAAAACGTTATTTGCTTACTCAGGTCCAGGAGCATTGGTAGCAGTGGGGTATATGGATCCAGGAAACTGGTCTACTTCAATTACTGGGGGACAAAATTTTCAATATTTATTGATGTCGATTATTTTAATTTCCAGTTTGATTGCAATGTTGCTCCAATATATGGCTGCTAAATTAGGCATTGTTTCACAGATGGATTTAGCACAAGCGATTCGTGCTAGAACTAGTAAGACGTTAGGTATTGTATTATGGATTTTAACAGAGTTAGCAATTATGGCTACAGATATCGCTGAAGTTATCGGGGGCGCAATTGCCTTATATTTATTATTTCATATTCCTTTAGGTCTGGCTGTCTTCATTACGGTATTTGATGTTTTACTTTTGTTGTTATTGACAAAAATTGGTTTTAGAAAAATTGAAGCTATTGTTGTTGCTTTAATTGTTGTTATTTTTGTGATTTTTGCTTATCAAGTGGCATTGTCAAATCCAGTATGGGGAGATGTAATTAAAGGGCTGGTTCCTAGCGCAGAAGCTTTTTCTACATCACATGCGGTGAATGGGCAAACGCCATTGACAGGTGCATTGGGGATTATTGGTGCAACAGTGATGCCTCATAATTTGTATTTACATTCTTCTGTTGTGCAAAGTCGTAAAATTGATCGTAAAGATAAAACCGATATTCAACGCGCTTTACGCTTTTCAACTTGGGATTCTAATATTCAATTAACGATGGCATTTTTTGTTAACTCTTTATTATTGATTATGGGTGTGGCCGTTTTTAAATCCGGCAGTGTCAAAGATCCTTCATTCTTTGGTTTGTTTGATGCTTTATCAAATCCAGCGGTTATGAGTAATTCTATTTTAGCGCATATTGCAGGTTCTGGAATTTTATCAATTTTATTTGCGGTAGCCTTATTGGCATCAGGACAAAATTCAACAATTACAGGAACGTTAACTGGTCAAATCATTATGGAAGGGTTTATTCATATGCGCGTACCAATTTGGTTACGTCGGATGGTCACACGTTTGTTATCTGTTATTCCTGTCTTAATCTGTGTTTTAATGACCAGCGGAAAAAGTACAGTGGAGGAGCATATTGCGATTAATAATTTAATGAACAATTCACAAGTTTTTCTAGCATTTGCTTTGCCATTTTCGATGTTGCCTTTACTGATGTTTACAGATAGCCGTGTTGAAATGGGTGAACATTTTAAAAACTCGTGGTTAATTAAATTGTTAGGCTGGGTTTCTGTCATTGGCTTAATTTACCTCAATATGAAAGGCTTACCTGATCAAATTGAAGGATTTTTCGGTGATAATCCGACAGCGAGTCAAATTACGTTAGCCGATAATATTGCCTATGTCATCATAGCACTCGTCATCCTCTTGTTAGTTTGGACGGTTGTGGAATTATATAAAGGCGATAAACGATATGCACAGCAACTTGCAGCTATGGAGCAACAAGTAGAGGAGGTTAAATAATGAAATTTTCAAAAATTATGGTTGGTGTTGAAGAGTCGCCAGATGCGTTAAAAGCATTTCATTATGCTATCCAAAAAGCAAAAGAAGAACAAGCTGAATTGGTTATTGTTTCGATTTTAGAAGAGAAAGAGATTAATGTTTACCAATCGTTAGATAAAAATTATTGGCAAGAACAGTTGGCGAAATTAGAGAAACAAACGGAAAAATATCAACAAGAAGCGTTAGCGAATGGCATCGATAAAGTAAGTGTAATTGTCAATGAAGGGAACCCAGGAGAATTAATTATTAATAAGCTTATTCCTTTGAATAAACCAGATTTGTTAATTATTGGCTCCAAGTCAACTAGCAAATTAAAAAGCTTTTTTGGTAGCCAAGCAGCTTATATGGCTCGATATGCCCCAATTTCTGTAATGATTATTCGCTAACAAAATTGAAACAGTTAAAAAAGCCGCCACGATTTACTATTCGTGGTGGCCTTTTTATAGTAATTTTTGTTTATATAAATAAACAGCCAAACTTAGTTGTAGCGAACTATCAGGAAATTCTAAAGTTAAGTGAAGAATCTCTTCTATTTTTTTTAAGCGGTAAATAATTGTATTACGATGTACATACATATTTGTGGCAGTCAACGAAATATTTTTATTCGACTGAAAGTAGGTGTTGATGGTTTCTAGTAGGGAACTTTCATGTTTTTGATCTTCTTTTTCTAATGGTTCAATCAATCGTTGATATATTTTTTGTTTGGCTTGTTTGGTCAGGGTTTCGATCATTAAACGATAAAAAAAGAGGTCGTCATAATTCAAAATAGTTCGTTGTTGTAATTCTTGACTTGCTTGTGCTAAGTGGAATGTTTCTTGTGCTAATTTATAAGAATCACACAGATTGGTGATTTTTTTGACAGTTGGCCCAATCGCTAATTTAAATGATAATTTTGGATTCAGTTTCATTAGTTGCTCTAGTAAATTCTTGGCAAGATGAGTGGTTTGTGCAAGGTAGGTGGCTTCCTCTTGCGCTGGATTTTCTAGTAATAAAATAAAGCCAGTTTGTGTAGGAAAGGCAGTAATTTTTTGTCGATATCCTTCTAAAATATGATTCAATTGATGGCCAATGCTATTCATTTGAATAGTCGGATTAAACAGTTGTTCCAATTGTTCAATGGCTACAAGCAAGAGACTAAATGTATCTTTTTCATTTAATTGCAGATAATTACTAAATTCTTGCCAAGCTTGAGGATTGGTATTTTTCTCTTGGATAAGGTCTTGAAACAGCGCCCCGATCTTTTGCCTCGTTGTTAAATTTTCCGAAGATTCTAATTGAAGTTGTGGTAAAAGGTAGTGAGCGCAGACCTCCACAGATAATAAATCAATCGTCTGTAATTTTTTGGTAGTTTGCCAAATCACTAAGTAAGATAAGCTGAGATTTTTCTTTTTGATGGGTAAAATTCGCAAAGATAACTGATGGTTCGCTAAGGAAAATTCAACAGTCAATGGTTCTTTATAAAATAATAGGAGCTCATTGTTCTGGGCTTTTAAAGCTGTCTCAAACTGTTTTTTGAGAGTCGCGTTGTTTAAAATACTGGTGATTCTTGTTGGCGCATCAGGTAAATCAAAATGATTCATAATCTGAAAACGCTCGTCTAAAAGCATTACAGGCGCTTGAATCGCGGCACTTAATACTTCCAGTAATTGGGTACTTTTTCCGCCAGCTTTGATAATTGTATAAAATTTATTATGCATATGAACAGAATGTTGGCTAATCGTTTCGTCAGGTTGATTGACTCGGCGATTGACCAATGAAATAATTTGAGAAAAGTTGTAATTATAAGGGATTGAGAGAATTGGTAATCCGACGTCATTCGCTAATTGGATCATCTCTTGTGGAACTTCATTGAAATAGCGTTGGACTTTAAAGCCTAGAGCAGCGCAGTTCATATTTGCTAGTTCTTGAATAAGACGTTTTTGCAAGCAAGGCTGATCTTTGAAAATATAGCCGGTAGTTAATAAAATTTCTCCTGGCGTTAACCAGTCAAAAGCATCAGGATTTTCTAAAATATTTGCTTGTAGAATTGGCGCATCTAAATTGGTCTCGTGCGTCAATAAGGTTAAACCAGGTAGTTCTTCTGCATGGAGTAGATCATTGACCGTCATCATTAGCAAGGCCTCCTTTTGTATGAATTATCTAAAAATTAAGTGTATTTATTGTAAGATGTTACAAAACTATTTTAGGGAAAATAAGGTATCCTTATACTAATAGAAAAAAGTTCCAAGTCATCACGTGATTGGTAGTCACAAGTGACCAAATAAGAACAATCAGCGCTTACAACCTATAGAAACGCATCGTTTAAAGATATAGCAATAGTATACTTAATTTTTAATGCTTTTACTATTGTTTCAGCTACTTTAAATTTCTCAAGTATTTCTATAATCTGTAAGTTTTTTGAGACTCTTATCAGATATGCTTCTTTTTCTATATTTTATCAGAAAATTCTGGTAACTTTGAAGGTTATAGTTTGTAAAATGGAGGGATCGGTATGAAGAAATTAAAAATGTTAGGATGCGTCGGTTTGCTTTTAGCTTTAACGGCTTGTCAGGCGGGAACGGGAAACTCGGCTGATAGTAACAAAGTAGCGGAACAAAAAATTGCAATTAGTTCTGAAGCGGCTATTTCGACAATGGAACCACACACAGCGGGGGATACGACCTCGACTTTAGTCATGAATCAAGTTTATGAAGGACTCTATGTTTTAGGTAAAGAAGATGAATTAGAGTTGGGGGTCGCTGCCGAAGAACCAGCGATTTCTGAAGATGAAACCGTTTATACATTTAAGATTAGAGAAGATGCCAAATGGTCGAATGATGATCCAGTAACAGCAAACGACTTTGTTTATGCATGGCAACAAGTTGCTTCCCCTAAATCAGGGTCGATTCATCAAGCTTTATTTTTTGATGTCATTAAAAATGCTAAGGAAATTGCTTTAGAAGGCGCAGATGTGAATACTCTTGGGGTTAAGGCGCTAGATGATAAAACGTTAGAAATAACTTTAGAGCGGCCTACCCCTTATTTGAAATCTTTGCTTTCGTTTCCTGTTTTGTTTCCGCAAAATGAAAAATATATCAAAGAACAAGGGGATAAATATGCCACTGATGCAGAACATTTGATTTATAATGGTTCTTTTAAATTGAAAGAATGGGATAATGCCTCTTCCGATGACTGGACCTACGAAAAAAATGATACGTATTGGGATGCTGAAAAAGTTAAATTAACAGAAGCGAAAGTTTCAGTAATTAAGAGCCCAACGACAGCGGTGAATTTGTTTGACTCGAATGAATTGGATGTAGTGAATAAGCTAAGTGGTGAATTTATTCCTGGTTATGTTGATAATCCAGCCTTTCTTTCAATTCCTCAATTCGTCACATACTTTTTAAAAATGAACAGCGTTCGTGATGGAAAAGAAAATCCGGCTTTAGCGAACAACAATATTCGTAAAGCGTTGGCACAAGCTTTTGATAAAGAAAGTTTTGTAAAAGAAGTCTTGCAAGATCAATCAACGGCTACAGATCAAGTAATTCCTCCGGGACAAACGATTGCGCCAGATGGAACAGATTTCACAAAACTAGCTGCTAAGAAAAATAACTACTTAACCTACGATACAGCGAAAGCAAAAGAATTCTGGGAAAAAGGGAAAAAAGAAATTGGGCTGGATAAAATCAAATTAGAATTTTTAACAGATGATACAGACAGCGCCAAAAAAGCTGCTGAGTTTTTCCAATTTCAATTGGAAGAAAATCTAGATGGATTAGAAGTGAATGTTACTCAAGTTCCTTTTACTATTCGTGTTGATCGTGATCAAACGAGAGACTATGATTTAGAATTATCTGGTTGGGGAACCGATTATCGTGATCCATTAACAGTTATGCGCATCTTTACTTCGGATAGTACCTTGGGCGGCGTAACGTTCAAGAGTGATACGTATGATCAATTAATTCAAGAAACTAGAACAACACATGCGGCTGATCAAGAGGCTCGTTTAAATGACTTTGCTCAAGCACAAGATATTTTGGTGAATCAGGAAACGGTTTTAGCACCAATCTACAATCGAAGCATTTCTGTATTAGCTAATCAAAAAATCAAGGATCTGTATTGGCATTCATTTGGACCTACGTACAGTTTAAAATGGGCTTATGTTAACTAATTGAATGAAGGTAGGAAGGGGTTTGTCATGCTTTTAAAAAACTGTAAATTAGAAACAGGATTTTCTACTGTGAATCAGCGAATTGTTGCGACAGAAACAGCTAGCTATGATATTCGAATTGAAAACGAGGTCTGTACTGCGGTCGCACCGCAGTTAAGGTCTTTAGAGAACGAAACAGTTATCGATGTGAATCAGCAACTCGTTTTACCTGCTCTAAGAGAAATGCATATTCATATTGATAAAACGTATTTTGGGGGACCTTGGAAGGCCTGTCGTCCACTAACGAAAGGAATTTTAACACGTATTGAAGAAGAAACTTGGCTGTTACCTGAACAATTACCAACTAGTTTAGAACGTGCTTGCCAAGTTATTGAGCAGTATATTCAACAAGGCCATTATCATATTCGCAGTCATTGTAATGTAGATCCATCTATTGGAACGAAACATATTGAAATTACTAAAGAAGCATTTAGTCGATATGAACAATACATTACTCATGAAATTGTGGCTTTTCCTCAACACGGATTACTCCGCTCACAAGTCGAACCTTTGATGCGCGAAGCCTTACGCATGGGGGCAACTCATGTCGGCGGCGTTGATCCAGCCCTTGTGGATCGTCATGTGGATCATTCAATCGCAAAAATATTTGAATTAGCTACCACATTTAATAAAAAAATTGATGTTCATTTACACGCCCGTGATACTTTGGGACTTTATGAATTTAATAAATTTGTTGATTATACAGAACAAGCAAAGATGTTTGGCAAAGTTACTTTAAGTCATGCTTTAGCCTTAGGGAGCTTAGAAGAAGCAGCAATTAGAGACATTGCGCAAAAATTTAGCGAAACAGGGATTGATTTGACTTCGACTGTACCAATTGGAATGCCCACCATGCCGATTCCAACCTTGGTTGAACAAGGTGTTAAGATCTCCGTGGCTCATGACAGTTTGACGGATCATTGGTCGCCTTTTGGCAGTGGCAATACAATAGAAAAATTAAATACAGCCGCTCAAAGATTTAAAATTAGCGATGAGTATCGCTTGAATCGTTTATGGGGCTTAGCGAGTAATTTTGTAACGCCTCTTGATCCTAACGGGCAGCGAGTTTGGCCTAATGTCGGCGATTCTGCAGATTTCCTACTATTTAATGCTGAGAGCACTGCTCACGTGATTGCACGCCAACAGCCAATCCAACAACTGATACTAAAAGGACAACTGGTTGAAGCCGTTCAAAAGGGGGAAAAAGAATGACAGCATCCATTGTTTATTTGAATAATGTTCGTTTAGAAACTGGTTTTGCTAAAGACCACCACGAATTAACGTATACTAAAACCGCACGCTATACTTTAGCGATTCAAGAAGGCAAAATCCAAGCGATTATTCCGCAAAATCAAGTCACTGAAAAGCAACAAGGCACTGATTTAAACGGACAACTGGCTATTCCCGCTTTTCAAGAGAGCCATAATCACTTAGATAAAACCTACCTTTCATTAGGCTGGCGTGCTAGCCAACCTGTTAAAAATTTAAAAGAGCGTTTAGCAGACGAAGCCAGTGAACTTAAATTGTTAGCTCCGTCAACAGAACAACGAGCGACGGCCATGATTGAAAAATTGATTGGTTATGGAGCCTCTTATATTCGGACACATGTCAACATTGATCCTTATGTAGAACTAGAAAACTTCTGGGGCGTCAAAAGAGCCTTAGAAAAATATGCGCATGTGATTGATTATGATATTGTTGTCTTTCCACAGCATGGATTATTAAAAAATCCCCAAACGGTTTTACTCATGAGAGAAGCCCTAAAAAATGGTGGAACAATGGTTGGCGGTTTAGATCCTGCAGGCATTGATTATGCAATTGAAGAATCTTTAGAAACCATTTTCGATCTGGCAGAAGAATTTCAAGTAGGAATCGATATTCACTTGCATGATACGGGGGAAGTGGGTGTTTATACAATTGATAGATTTTTAGACATTTTGGAAGAACGAAAATTTACTCAGCGAACCGCTATCAGTCACGCCTTTGCGCTGCTAGATGTACGACCAGCAGAAAAAGAAAAACTATACCAACGCTTGGCAACGCATCAAACGGCGATTATGTCTACAATTCCCTATGATCCTCGTTATTTATTGCCACCAATTGATGTGTTACGCCAAACTGGTGTATCGGTTCATTTAGGTAGTGATGGCTTTTTTGACTCTTGGAGTTCTAATGTTTCAGGTGATTTATTTGAAAAATTACGTAATTTTTGTGAAATGACAGGAAAGATTACAGAAGAGCAACTTACTCAAGCTTACGTCCATGGCTGCGGCAAAGAAGCACCTTTTTCATTTGAAGAAGAACGTCTTTGGTTTACAGAAGGCGACGAAGCAAACTTTATCTTTACAGAAGCAGCTTCTACAGCAGAAGTGATTGCTAGAAAACCGCAGAAACGCCAGATTATGTTGAAAGGACAATGGGTTTAACTTGCTTTAAAATTAGGTAGAAATAGAATGCTAAAAAGCCAAACAGAGGAAACAGGGTTCAGCTCTGAGCAACGCATAGTGTCAGTCCTGCGGTTACTCGTCACAGTTTAATCCTTATAAAGTGCTTCTGCTCACAACGTGGATCAGCGTTTCAAGTTTGTTTGTCTCACTTTAACATAGCACTTTTGCGTATCTTCCTTTATAATAAGACAAAATGAAGGAGATGAACCAAGCATGACTGAACAAACGAGAGAAAACAAAAAAGCAGCCTACGAATTGTGCTTACAACAATTGAGCGGTTTGTTAGAAATAGAAACGGATGCTATTGCAAATTTAGCAAACTCGTCCGCGTTAATTGCACAAACATTACCAGATACCGTTTTTGCTGGGTATTATTTATATAAAGATGAAGAATTAGTTTTGGGGCCTTTTCAAGGGAAAGTCTCTTGTACCAGAATTAAAATGGGCAAAGGTGTCTGTGGTGAGTCCGCGGAAAAACAAGCTACATTGATTGTTGATAACGTGAAGACACACGCCAATTATATTTCTTGTGACTCAGCTGCGATGTCTGAAATCGTTGTACCGATGGTAAAAAATCATCAATTGGTCGGTGTTTTAGATATTGATAGTGGTGTAACAAATAGCTATGATGCGGTTGACCAACTGTATTTGGAAAAATTTGTTACCTTGTTACTAGAAAAATCAGATTTTTAAGCAGACTATTTTTGCTTTCTGACAAATCATGAGAAAATAAAGTATAAAATTTGATCATGAAAGAAGGTGAGTCATTTGTTAGAGTTGTATATAAATTTTAAAGGTGAAGCAAAAGAAGCAATTGCGTTCTATGAAGATGTTTTTGATACAAAATGTCAAAATTTAATGACTTTTGGCGAAGCACCTGAGGATCCTGAGCATCCTATAAACGACGAGATAAAGGATTTAGTGATGAACGCAAGTATCATTATTGAAGGAACCTATGTAATGATTTCAGATGTTCCTGATATGTTTGGTTTTGAAGTTACGGAAGGAAATAACCTTTCGCTCGTGGTTAGCACAGATGATGATGAAAAAATTGATCGCTTATTTAAACGATTATCTGAAGGTGGCACTGTTACAATGCCATTATCTGAAACTTTTTGGTCCAAAAAGTATGGTTCCCTAAAAGATCAGTTTGGCATCCATTGGATGTTTAATTATTATGAAGAAGATTAAAATAAAAAATCCCCAATCCGTTATTTTCATTGGATTGGGGATTTTTTATTCATGAAAGAATTGCTTCTTAGCGATTTGATACTGCCGTTGCTTTTCTGTCCAAAATTGCTGATCGTTTTCATCAATTTTGCGAATGACTTTTGCTGGATTACCTCCAACAATCGTGTTGGCAGGAACGTCTTTTGTAACCACAGCACCAGCAGCGACAATAGCATTTTTTCCAATTGTAACGCCAGGTAAAATGGTGGCACTTCCGCCAATCCACACGTTATCTTCAACAATAATTGGCGTCCCGAATTCTAATTCTGCAGTTCGAATCGTTGGATCAATTGGATGGCCGGCAGTATAAAAACTAGCACGAGGGCCAACCATGACATTATCACCGAAGATGATTTTGTTTACATCTAAAAAAATGCAATCCATATTTGCATAAAAATTTTCTCCTACCTCAATATGGCGACCGTAATCTACATAGAGGGGTGGGGTGATATATAACTCATTGCCAGTTTTTCCTAATAATTCTTTTTCTAGGGCCACAATTTCTTTCACATTATCGATAGGAAGTTGATTGATTTTTTGAGCTAACACCTTGCCTTTTGTTGAGTTATTTTCGGGTAAAATGGTGGGGGCGTAATATAATTCACCTTTTAACATTTGCATATAATCAAAGTCATTTTGTTTCATGTAAGCGCTCCTTTAGGCTTTTTCTCTATTGTATCAAATCAATACAATAAGTCGAGGAATATGTAAAATAAAAAAGGACAGATAGCAAAATAGCCTTGCTTATCTATCCTTTACCTAAGGTTATCCAATTTTTTTAACTCTCCCGCCAATTTTATCTGCTAATTTTTGTGCTTCTTTTTCAGAGTGGTAAACTAAACAACCTGATTTATCTCGCGTACGTTTGCCATCTGCAGTTAAATAGCCATGAAAAAATTTGATTGCATACATAGACATCACCGCCTTTCTAATTGAAAATAGTGTAAATGGAGCGATTAAAAATGTCAAATAATAGAAGTGCTCTTCTTAACCATTCTTATCTTTTTTAGTTCGAAGATAAGCTTGGTTAAGAGCATCTTTTCACTTAATAAATTAGTTTGAAACGGGTCGTTGAGTGAAATTCCTGTTCAGGTGAGAGGGTGATAGAACCGAACAACGGAAATCTTTCAGCACCAGGACAGACTTGGGTTTCAAATGTGAGCGCTCCGTGATTGACTAATTTTTGCCCTTGAATATCGGGACCGTTATCAGCAAAATTTGCTGAAAAAATAACAACTGAAGGTTGATCAGTGAACATCTCTAAGGTGATATCTTTAGTAGGACTTTTTAAGATAACATCTGGGTTAATTAAATCATGATTGGTTAAGATGAAAGGGTGATCGAAGCCGTTCATCTTTTGGATTTGTTCATCGTTACTTGAAAAAACCTCAGCTAATTTTTTAGGTTTTTGTAAATCAAAAGCTGTCTGGTCGACGGAAGCTAATTCTCCAAGCGGTAAAACTCTTTCATCAAGCGGGACAAACTTTTGGGCATTTATTTGTAACTCATGCGCATCAATGGGAATTGCAGGATTTCCAGTTAAATTAAAGTAGACATGATTGGTTGGATTAAAAAGTGTTTGTTCATCTGTAGTTGCCTGATACTCAATTTGCCATTCATTTTCTTCAGTCAATGTATACGTGACTGAAACAGTGAGATTTCCAGGAAAACCATTTTCACCAGCAGGACTCTCTAGCCAAAATTTCACAGAAGGATTCGCTTGTGCCTCTTGGATTTCGCTGTGCCATTTTTTACTTTCAAACCCAGGTGTGCCGCCGTGAAGTGTTGTTTGAGTAGGAGTATTAATCATCGTTTGATACGTTTTACCCGCTAGTTTAAAGAAGCCATCGGCAATTCGACCAGCTGTTCGACCAATTGTTGCACCAAAATATAAGTCTTTAGACAAATATTCATCTGCTGAGGGAAAGCCTAGCACGAGTGATCGGGATTCATTTTTTGTAAGAGGAACGTCGAGCGCAACAATTCGCGCACCAAAATCTGTTGCTTTTAAAGTCACACCATTTTTATTCGTCAGTGTGTAAAGAAGCATTCCTTGTCCAAATGATTCAGTTGAAATAGTCAAAATAATCAATCCTTCCTTCAAGTAAATATTTAGTAAATTTAATTTTTTTTTTTAGATTATTTAAATAGTCGAAAAGAAACACTAAGAAAATAAATCTTTATTTAATTGTATTGTACACGTTTTCAACCGAAATGACAATTAAGGAAATATTAAGTAAATATTTGCAAAAGTTTAGTAAATATTATACAATTTGTTTACTAGTGAAAGGAGCGATTAGTGATGGAAGAACTGTTAATGAATCGATTTGTAGAAATATTTGGTGAGAAAGGGACAGCCTGTTATTTTGCCCCTGGAAGAATTAATTTGATTGGTGAACATACAGATTACAATGGCGGTCATGTTTTCCCAGCGGCTATTACGTTAGGGACATTTGGTGTGGCAAGAAAAAGAGACGACCAAAAAATTCGGATGTTTTCTGATAATTTTAAAGAGGTTGGTCTCATCGAATTTTCATTAGAAGATTTAACCTATTCAGATTCAGATGATTGGGCAAATTATCCTAAAGGCGTTTTAAATTACTTGATTGAAAGCGGACACAATATTGATTCTGGCTTAGATGTGCTCTTCTACGGTACGATTCCTAATGGTGCTGGCTTGTCTTCTTCTGCTTCTATTGAACTTTTAATGGGAACGATCTGTAATGATTTATATGCTTTACACTGTCCAATGCTTGAATTGGTGCAAATCGGTAAAAAAGTGGAGAATGAATTTATTGGAGTTAATTCGGGAATTATGGACCAATTTGCCGTAGGAATGGGAGAAAAAGATCAAGCTATTCTACTAGATACCAATAATATGCACTATGAAATGGTTCCCGCCAAATTAGGTGAGTATACGATTGTCATTATGAATACTAACAAACGCCGTGAATTAGCAGATTCAAAATATAATGAACGCCGTGCAGAATGCGAAGAAGCCGTTCGTTTGCTTCAAAAAGAGTTATCTATTGAATTTTTAGGTGAATTAGACAGCGAGACATTTGAACAATATCAAGCATTGATTGGAGATCCAACGTTGATTAAACGAGCGCGTCATGCCGTCACAGAAAATGAACGAACTTTATTGGCAAAACAAGCGCTAACTGAAGGGGATTTGGAAGAATTTGGCTTATTATTAAATGCCTCACATCGTTCGCTAAAAGAAGATTACGAAGTAACTGGCATTGAGTTGGATACCTTAGTGGCTTGTGCGCAAGAACAACCAGGCGTTTTGGGCGCACGGATGACTGGTGCAGGGTTTGGCGGTTGTAGTATTGCTTTGGTACCAAAGCAAAATATAGATGCATTTATTGAAGCTGTTGGCCAGAGTTATCAAGATAAAATTGGCTATGCTGCTGATTTTTATCCTGCATCAATTGATGATGGTGCCAGAAAGTTATTTTAGAAAGGAAGGCTTTAAATGTCTATTTTAGTATTAGGTGGCGCAGGCTACATCGGCTCACATGCCGTCGATCAATTAATTTCAAAAGGCTATGCCGTTGTGGTTGTTGATAATTTATTAACGGGGCATCCTTCAGCAGTTCATGAACAAGCGACTTTCTATGAAGGCGATATTCGTGATAAAGCTTTTTTACGTAGCGTCTTTGAAAAAGAATCAATTGAAGGTGTGTTGCACTTTGCGGCCAATTCTTTAGTAGGAGAATCCGTGGAGAAACCGTTAATGTATTTCAATAACAATGTTCACGGCACTCAAATTGCCTTGGAAGTCATGCAAGAATTCGGAGTGAAACATATTGTTTTTTCTTCCACAGCGGCCACTTATGGCGAACCAAAAGCAATGCCTATTACAGAAGAAACCCCAACGAATCCTAAAAATCCGTATGGGGAAAGTAAATTAATGATGGAAAAAATCATGAAATGGTGCGACAACGCTTATGGAATGAAATATGTTGCTTTGCGTTATTTTAATGTTGCAGGAGCAAAAAAAGATGCCTCAATTGGTGAGGATCACACGCCAGAAACGCATATTGTGCCAATTATTTTACAAGTGGCATTGGGCCAACGAGCAGAGCTAAGCATTTTTGGGGATGATTATGATACACCAGATGGCACGTGCATTCGAGATTATGTTTACATTGAAGACTTGATTGCAGCACATATTTTGGCTTTAGAATACTTGAAAAATGGCGGCGAAAGTGACGTCTTTAACCTGGGTAGCAACAACGGCTATTCTGTTAAAGAAATGTTAGATGCTGCTCGCGAAGTGACAGGTCAAGAAATTCCTGCGACAATCGCGCCACGCCGAGCAGGGGATCCTAGTACGTTAATTGCTTCTAGTGAAAAAGCCAAACGAGTTTTAGGCTGGCAACCAGAAGTAACTGAGGTCAAGGACATTATCGCCACCGCTTGGCAATGGCATGTGAAACATCCTCAAGGCTATAATGAATAGGAGAACATCAGATGATGAAAGAAAGTAGTAAATGGATTGCTGCATTTGTAGAGATAATCATAGAAAATGGCGATTGGACGGAAACAGACCGTTATTATTTGACGAATCGGATTGCCAAACTAGTTGGCTGTGATTTTTTTGAACAACCAGAAGCGGTTGCTTGTGAGCAAGAACCGTTGCGTGTGGTGGAACATCTTTTAAACATTGCACAAGCCAATCACCAAATCGATGACTCAATTACGGAAGCAGAACAACTAGAAGCGGAGTTAATGGATTTTATTACGCCGACCCCAACCACTATTAATCAGAAGTTTATGGACTATTATCAAGAGTCTCCACGAAAAGCAACGGATTATTTTTATCAGTTATGTAAAACGAATAACTACATTAAAACGAAAGCAATCGCCAAAAATATTATTTTCCCAATGGACTCACCCTATGGTAAACTAGAAATTACCATTAACTTATCGAAGCCAGAAAAGGATGCTCGAAAAATTTTGGCTGAAAAGAAAATGAGTCAAAAAAAATATCCAGCGTGTATGTTATGTATGGAGAATGAAGGTTATTATGGCCGTGTGAATTATCCAGCACGGACAAACCATCGGATTATCCGACTAAATTTAGAGGACGAAGCTTGGGGCTTTCAATATTCTCCATATGCTTACTATAATGAGCATGCGATTTTCTTGGACCAACAACATCGAGAAATGAAAATCGAGAAAAAAACGTTCCAGCGGCTCCTTAAAATTACGGAGTTATTCCCTGAATATTTTGTGGGCTCTAATGCAGATTTGCCAATTGTTGGTGGTTCTATTTTATCTCATGATCATTACCAAGCAGGACGTCATACATTTCCAATGGATTTAGCACCAATGGAAAAAAGATTTTCTTTGAAAAAATATCCTGAGATAACTGCGGGTATTTTAAAATGGCCGATGTCTGTGATTCGTCTTCAAAGTAATCATCAAGAGGAACTAGTTGAGGCAGCCGAATTAATTTTGACCAAATGGCGCAATTATTCTGATGAACGAGTCTCAGTTCGGGCCTATTCAGAAGATGGCACACCGCATCATACGATTACGCCAATTGCCCGACGCAAAGGGTCATTATTTGAATTGGATTTAGTTTTACGAGATAATAATGTTTCGGAGGAATTTCCAGATGGCATTTTTCATCCACATCCAGAAGTACAACATATTAAGCAAGAAAATATTGGCTTAATTGAAGTAATGGGACTAGCTATTTTGCCACCAAGGCTGGCACAAGAATTAAGAGAAGTCGAAAAGTATTTATTAAAGCAACCCAATCAAATTGCTGAAAGTCATCGAGCTTGGGCGGATGAACTCAGTCAGCAAACCATCACTGAAGCCAATGTCAAAGAAGTGATCCAACAAGGAATTGGGACAATTTTTGTTCAAATTTTAACAGATGCCGGCGTCTTTAAACGTGACGAAGAAGGTCGTCGTGCTTTTGAACGATTTATTCAATGTATAGAAAATGATTAGTTTGAGGTGAGGAACATCGTAACCATTAAAGATATAGCAGAGCAAGTCGGTGTTTCTTCAGCGACAGTTTCGAGAGTTTTGAACTATGATGAAACATTATCAGTTAGTGATGAAACGAAGAAGAAAATATTTGAAAC
The DNA here is from genome assembly GCF_050558525.1 of Enterococcus sp. DIV0236. Taxonomy (NCBI): domain Bacteria; kingdom Bacillati; phylum Bacillota; class Bacilli; order Lactobacillales; family Enterococcaceae; genus Enterococcus; species Enterococcus sp. DIV0236. The sequence continues at coordinate 838,254 of NZ_CP187891.1, forward strand.
AGCAGAAACGTTAAATTATAAAAAGCGAGCCAGAAAAAAACAAGCAGGAAAAAAGAAAATTCGGTTTGTCCAATGGTTCAGCGATCCAGAAGAACTGGATGATATTTACTATTTATCGATTCGTTTAGGTGTTGAAAAGCGGGCAGAGGAATTGGGTTTTCTTTTAGTCAAAGAATCTCTGACAAACCTGTCTCAAAAAAGATTTGATGGGACAATTGCCCTAGGAAAATTTGATGAAAAGCAAGTGGCGGCCTTAGCCGCCTTAGGCGCACCTCTTCTATTTGTAGACTTTGATGCAATGGCTTTTGGCCAAAACTCCATTGTTGTTGATTTTGCTGGAAGTGTTAAAACAATTGTGCAAGAATTTTTGGCGCAAGGGCATCAGAAAATTGGTATGCTTTCTGGGCAAGAATATACGAAAGAGTCCCGCGTGGCATTGGTTGATCCACGTTTTATCGCTTTTAAAGAAACCTTAAAAGATCTGGACCTTTATCATCAAGAATGGGTTGTCGAAGCAGCTTTTTCTGTTGAAGAAGGCTATCAAGCGATGAAAGACTTTATTGAAAAAGCGGACACTCGTCCAACCGCTTTTTTCGCTGCAAGTGATACGTTGGCCATTGGTGCGATGCGGGCGTTACAAGAAGCAGCAATTCGTGTGCCAGAAGATATTTCTATCATTGGTTTTAATGATATTAGTGTCGCAAAATATGTTTCACCCACATTAACAACAGTCAAAGTTCATACTGAATGGATGGGTGAGCTAGCCGTTGAGACAATGAAAGAGTTATGCTTGAATACCCCACCAGTTCCTAGAAAAATTATTGTCGGAACGGAATTCATTCAGCGAGATTCAACGAAACATTCATCAAAATAACAGCAAAACTTGGAGAGTTTTTTCCAAGTTTTTTGCTCTTTTCTGCTGGTTTTCAACAATCAAGAAAATGGAGGGAAACAGATGCAACCGAAATTAATTATTTTACGTGGTAATTCTGGTAGTGGTAAAACAACGATAGCTAAAGCGCTTCATCAGTGTCTTAAAGAACAATCGTTATTGATTTCTCAAGATGTGGTGCGCAGAGAAATGCTTCGTGTTAAAGATGAAACAGGTAATCTAAGTATTGCTTTGTTAAAACAGTTGGTAGCTTTTGGGTATCAAGAATGCCAGTATGTGATTGTTGAAGGGATTTTTCAAAAAGCCATTTATCATTCCTTTTTTCAGGAAATGAATCATCTCTTTGAAGGAAACGTTCAGGTTTATTATTTTGATATTTCTTTTGAAGAAACGCTGAAAAGACATAGCCAGAGAAACAAGAATCAAGAATTTGGTGTCGTGGAAATGAAACGTTGGTGGCTACCAGAAGATTATTTAGGGCTTGCGGGAGAACAGCGGTTATCTGAACAACTGTCTGAAAAGCAGATTATCAGGCAAATTTTAGCAGATATTCAGTAGTAAGTGCTGCGCTTTTTAGAGAAATGGATGTTGTGGTATGATAAAAAAGAAGGAGTGGTTTCAATGGATTACCAAGAACGATTAAAAAATTTACCACCTGAAGTCATGACAGCTTTTTCAGAATCATTTATTTTTTTAATCAGTAACGATAAAGTTCAACATTTTCCTGCACGAGACTTAACGCAAGCTGAAATGATTCAACGAGTGAAAGAGAAATTAGGTGAAGCGGTGACGTGGTCCTTATGGCAAGGGTTCGTTATTGCTGTTAATTCAGAAAAAACATGTGTTGCTGTTTTGCCCAAATATCATCAACTCGATGGTTTTTGAAAATGAATAAGGGAGCGAAGAATTATTCGCTTCGTTTTATAAAATGAAAACGCTTTTCGGGAGGGAATGCTAATGTCTGAGCTAGTGGTTATTAGAGAAATGCAAGAGAAAGATATCTTAGCGCTGGATACTCAATTTGTCCAACAAGGTTGGCCAAGTCGCCAAGAGATTGTAATGAACTATTTAGAAGAACAATTAGTCAAGCAACGAACGGTTTTTGTAGCGGAGAAAAAGGCAACGCTGTTAGGTTATGTGACGTTACTGCCATTAGCTAAGGAAGGACCTTTTAAAAATTTATATCCTGAAATAGCTGATTTCAATGTATTCTTGCCATTTCAAAAACAAGGAGTGGGGCGGTTATTATTAAATCGTGCAGAAAATGTTGCCAAAAGTTATGCAGATACTGTTTCCTTGGGAGTAGGCCTGCATCCTGGTTATGGTGCAGCGCAAATATTATATATCAAACAAGGATATGTGCCAGATGGTTCAGGAGTTTGGTTTCAAAATAAGCAGCTGAAACCAAACGATCGGTGTGTTAATGATGATGCGTTAGTTCTTTATTTATCGAAAAAACTATAGAGTAGCCAAAGTAATACTCTATAAATATCATTTAGGAGGGTGTTACCCTTGATTAGAAAAATGAAGCCAACAGATGCAGCGGCGTTAACTATCATTAATAAAGAACAATTGGGCTATGAAGTTCCCGTTGACGTGACCTGTAAACAGATTGAGAAATTACTACTAGCCAGTGACAGAGAGTTTTTATATGTTTATGAAGAAACGAAGACAGGCAAGATTTTAGGCTATGTGCATGCGCAACTGTATGAAACAATTTATTCCCAAACGTTATTGAACGTTCTGGGATTAGCAGTGGCAAAAGAAGCAGAAGGCCGTGGAATTGGCAAACAATTAATGATGAACCTAGAAACGGAAGCTAAAAAGTATAACTTGTCTGCGATTCGCTTAAATTCAGGGGAACAGCGTACAGCAGCACATCAATTTTATGAACACATTGGCTATGTTTCTGATAAAAAACAAAAGCGATTCATTAAATACTTGGATACTTAAGTTATGTCTTTAAAAAATAACAATTTCCTTTAAAAAAATAAGTAAAAACTAGTGAAATTTTCAGTGAATTAGTGTAAAATGTATCTCAATGACTCAACGAGTGTTTCAGCCGAAACACTGTCAAAGAAAGTACATACAAAGAAACAGAAATAGCCATTTTTGATGGCTGTTTTTTTATGGAGGAGGCAAATTATGACGAAAAAAAATAGTATGATGTACTTAGCAATTTCTAACTTATTTCTTGTTTTTCTAGGCGTAGGCCTAGTCATTCCCGTAATTCCCCAATTAAAAGAAGAAATGCATTTTTCTGGTACCACAATGGGAATGATGATTTCTATTTTTGCGATTGCCCAATTAATCACATCGCCAATCGCAGGTGTCCTTTCGGATAAAATTGGTCGGAAAAAAATGATTGCAACGGGCATGTTGGTGTTTTCAATTTCTGAGTTATTATTTGGTTTAGCCCAAGCGAAAAGCGGTTTTTATATTTCTCGTGGTTTAGGTGGGATTGCCGCCGCTTTATTAATGCCGTCAGTGACAGCCTTTGTGGCAGATATGACCACGATTTCTGAACGTCCGAAAGCGATGGGACTTGTGTCAGCTGCAATTAGTGGTGGTTTTATTATCGGACCAGGAGTTGGTGGTTTTATTGCTTATTTAGGTATTCGCGCTCCATTTTTTGCGGCCGCATTTTTAGCGTTTATTGGTTTTATTTTGACATTAACTGTTTTGAAGGAGCCAGAGAAACGAATTTTAGCCGCTGTTGAAGCGAAAAAAGGTTCATTTATGGATATTTTAAGAAATCCAATGTTTACCTCATTATTTGTGATTATCTTAATTTCCTCTTTTGGCCTGCAAGCGTTCGAATCTATTTATAGTATTATGGCGACTATTAATTTTGGCTTTACCACAAGTGAAATAGCAATCGTGATTACGGTTAGTGGTATTTTAGCGTTGATTTGTCAGTTGTTTTTCTTTGATGCAATCGTCCAAAAAATAGGTGAAATGGGTTTAATCCAATTAACCTTTTTTGCAAGTGCCATTTTTATTGCCGTGATTGCCTTTACAAAAAATAATTTAGTTGTTGTATTTTCAACGTTTATTGTCTTTTTAGCGTTTGACTTGTTTAGACCAGCAGTAACTACTTATTTATCCAAACATGCTGGAGATCAACAAGGAACCATCAACGGACTAAATTCGACATTTACAAGTTTTGGTAATATTTTAGGACCAATGGCAGCAGGAGCTTTATTTGATATCAATCACTTTTTCCCTTATTATGTTTCAGCAGTAATTCTGTTAGGAACGGGCTTTTTATCGTTATTTTTAAATCGAAATAAGATGTAAAAGAAAAAATAAGTATTTGGAATATAAAAATTCCGAATACTTATTTTTTTTGATCACCGACCGTTCTTGAAAAAAACAAAAAAATAAACAGTGTTCGCTTGATTAATCGAACGTTTGTTCGTATAATGGTTTTGCAAGTGAGGTGATGTTTGTGAAATTTGATTATGAAAAAGAACCTAGTCGCGATATTCTTTGTATTGATTGCAAAAGTTTTTACGCTAGTGTAGAATGCGCAGAACGTGGGTTAGATCCGTTGAAAACGATGTTAGTAGTGATGAGTAATGCCGAAAATGCGGGGGGATTAGTTTTATCAGCATCGCCAATGGCAAAAAAAGTTTTAGGTGTTTCAAATGTTACGCGTAAAAATCAAGTGCCCGCTCATCCTGATTTATATGTGGTTCCGCCACGAATGAATTTGTACATGAAAAAAAATCAAGAAATCAATAATTTATATAAAAAGTTTGTCGCAGATGAAGATCACTCTGTGTTTAGTGTAGATGAATCATTTCTTGATGTAACTGCTTCTTTAAGTTATTTTCATTGTGAAACCGCCTATAAGATGGCTCGGATTATCCAAAGAGTCGTTTATAATCATGTGGGTATTTATGTGACCGTTGGGATAGGGGACAATCCGTTACTGGCTAAATTGGCGTTGGACAATGGCGCCAAACATTCGCCAGATTTTATTGCAGAATGGCGGTATGATCGTGTACCAGATACTGTCTGGCAGTTGCCTTCTTTGACAGATTTTTGTGGGATTGGTCGCAGAATGGCTAAACGACTGAATCGTTTAGGAATTGATTCTGTATATGAGTTAGCGCAAGCGAATCCGCATCTTTTACAAGAAACATTTGGCGTGATGGGGCTTCAATTGTATGCTCATTCATGGGGGATTGATCGTACCTTTTTAGGGAAAAAAGCGCAACATAAAGCTGAAAAATCATTTGGAAATAGTCAGATTTTGCCGAGAGATTATGCGCGAAGAGATCAGATTGAACTAGTCTTAAAGGAACTGACAGAACAAGTGGCTGCTCGTTTAAGAAAAGCGCATTGTCAAACGGAATGTATCACAGTCTACGTTGGTTATTCCAAAGGTCAAATTGACTGCGAAGGACGAACTGGTTGGCGAAAACAACAAACGATTCCTGCAACAAACAATACAAAAGTTTTGATTACCTATGTATTAGCCCTTTTTAGAGAACATTATCTAGCGGGAACCGATGTCCGGCAATTAGGGCTTTCTTATGGGAAATTAGTTTGGAATGAATCTTTACAATTAGATTTATTTTCGGAACCAGAAGAGCAAATTAGTGAAATGGAGTTAAACTATCTGATTGATAAAATCCGACAAAAATTTGGCTTTCAAGCTTTAATCCACGCCTCTTCTTTGTTGGAAGGCGCGACGGCAATTCATCGTTCAGGATTAGTCGGTGGACATGCTGGAGGAAATGTCGGTTTAGGAGGATAACATCATGAAACGAACAAAAAAAGAATTTACACCTTATAATGAGTACCATGATCGGCCCTTTGAACTGAAATGGGCGACCGCTTTTGCATTGGGGGAGTTACAAGAAGGAATCGAAGCTTCTGACGAATATTCTAAGAGAGCGTTTGAACGCTTACCGCAACAGACAACAGAAGAAATTGAAGAATACTTAGAGCAGTCTTTAAAAAATAACCAGGTTTTAGAAATCCAATTGAATACATTGGATGATTATGGCCGTGTTCAACCGCCAATTGTTGGTGTTTTTGAAGGGATGAGTTCAATGGAGTATGCAAAAGTTGGACATACACATATTTTATTTGAAGAGATTCGGCATATTAAAAGTCATGAGTTTACAAAGTGGTCGAGCCTTGATTAAAAAACTATTGTTATACGTGCGTTTTGTGAAAACATATGAGATGATGTTCATGGGTAATAGAAATAAAAATTATGGAGGTGGCTAGGATGGGACATCATTTAAAAGGACACCATGGCAAAAAAACAAACGCAAATGGCGGCTTTTTAACAAAGTTATTGGCAGGCGGCGCCTTAGTGGGCGTAGGAAAAAAGTTATACGACAATCGTGAAAAAATTAAAGAGCTGTTAAGTGACGACAAAGAAAAAAGCAACGACACTGAAAACAAATAAAGGACTGGATTGACGGAATGGTAAAAGATGCAGCGTATATTATTGAAGAGATTACCACGATTTTAGAGGGAACCTATTTTGTGATAACCAAGAAAGCGAATAAGCGCCGCATGTGTTTACATGTTTCGGATACCGCGAAAGAATTTTTACGTTGTCGACTGGAGTATGAAACATTCTTAGAGCAACAGTTTGATTATGCCACAATGTTTTTAGAAACATGTACGGAAGATGTTTCTGTTGAAATTCAAACGGGACTACTTGAAGAAACAAATTATCAAGCATTAACCGTGGAAAAATTACAACAGATAGCCACTAAAATGTAACACAGCTGTTGTGTTAGTTTTGATTCTTAATTTGGTTAAGGAGGCGGATAAAATGTCAGTATATCAACATATTTTGGTTGCTCTTGATGGCTCAGATCAATCTGAAAAAGCTTTTCATGAAGCTGTCAGGATTGCCAAAGAGGAACAAGCCACTCTTTATTTAGCTACAATTATTAATGATGCTGAATTTACGACGAGTCCATTTTCTTTTGAAGAATTGTATGATTTAGAAAAACACAAGTCAGAAGAGATGCTCACTGAAAAGGCAAAACAAGCGAGTGAAATTGGTGTAAAAACAGGCAAAAAAATTGTTGAACTTGGGAGCCCAAAACGTTATCTTGCCAACACGATTTCTGAAAATTATGCCATAGATTTAATTGTGCTAGGTGCCACGGGAAGAGGTGCTATTCAACGAACCTTGATTGGTTCTACTACAGATTATGTGGTTAACCATGCTTTGTGCAATGTCTTAGTCGTTCGCTAATTGTGAGTAAATAATCAAGGGAACAATGTTTTATCGGGACGTTTTTTTAAATTAAACGAGAGGTGAGTTTATGAAAACAAAAATCGGAAAAACAGTTATCTTGTCAGCGTTTTTATTCACAAGTTTCCTTTTACTGAGTGGTTGTACCTCGGCTGGCGAAGAGATGGAAAAAACAATTGATCGAAAGAAAGAAAAAGTCGATAAAACGGTCGATAAGCAGAAACATAAAAATGAAAATTCCATGGAAAGTTACGACGAAAAAGTTGACCGTTCTTTAGATAGTCAAGAAGACAAAATCGATACTACTGAGTAACGGGAAAGCTTTCAACTATCGGCTAGTAAATAAATAATATACAAAAGGGAGCATCCACTGCAGTTATTTCTCACAGCGGATCCTCTCTTTTGTGGTTAAAAAGAAAAAGTTAACTGCTCCCCAACAGTTAACTTTTAATCATGTTGCACATAGTTAAAACACTCTATATATCATTTATATCATTTGAAACGGGTGGTGTAAAAAGAAATCTCTTGAAAAGAGTCTCCATTTATAGGGAAGATTTCCCATAAAAAAGAGAAACGTATAATCACAGAGAGTTAGAGAAAGCAAAGGGAAATAAGTATGTTAAAATAAGAAGCAAGAAAGAATACAAGTATGCAGAAAATAACAACTAATTAGGTGAAAACAATGGAAATACATTTTGAAAAAGTAACAAGCGATAATCGTAAAGCAGTGGAAAACCTACAAGTTTTTGCTGAACAACAAACCTTCATTGAATCAATGGCAGAAAATCTAAAAGAATCAGACCAATTTCCAGAATGGGAATCGGCAGGTATTTATGACAGCAATCAATTAATCGGCTATGCCATGTATGGACGTTGGCAAGATGGGCGCGTTTGGCTAGACCGCTTTTTAATTGATCAACGGTTCCAAGGACAAGGTTATGGGAAAGCAGCCTGTCGACTTTTAATGTTAATGCTAATAGAAAAATACCAAACAAACAAGCTATACTTGAGTGTTTATGATACGAACAACTCAGCAATTCGGTTGTATCAACAACTTGGTTTTGTATTTAATGGTGAATTAGATACGAATGGTGAGCGGGTAATGGAATGGACACATCAGAATAAGTAGATAGAACAGGTGAGACAAAAGCCACAGCGCATTTTGTTTCACCTTTTTCTTTTAATTGGCTTCATTTGTTTACTTTTAGTAAGTAAAATGGTAAATTTAGTTCAATCTGTTTTGAAAAAAGAGTTACTGGAGGGTAAGGATGAAAATAGAATTTTTCCATGATGTTATTTGTAGTTTTTGTTTTCCAATGTCTGACCGCATGCATGAGATTCAACAAGAATTTCCTGAAATTGAATTGATTCATCGGTCGTTTGCGTTGGGATGGTTAGCAAACGATTTTGAAACAATGTTTGGCTCACGATCAGCAGTAAAAGAAGAAGTTTTGACGCATTGGGTGCATGCCAATCAAAACGATTCAAAGCATCGTTTTAATATTGAAGGGATGAGGAAGCAACGATTTGATTTTCCAACATCAAAGAATGCATTATTAGCAGCAAAAGCAGCTGGATACATTGGCAACCAAGACACCTATTGGTTACTGTTTGATAAGTTACAAGAAGGTTTATTTATGAGAAGTTTAAATATTGAAGAGCCAGAAGTAATTGAGGAGCTAGTAAAAGAGACAACGATTGATTTTGCTTTATGGAAAGAAGCTGTTGCTTCCGAGGCTGTTTGGACGGCGGTTCAAGAAGATTTTGCGCTAGCTTCTGCTTATGGTTTACAAGGAGTTCCCGCACTAATCATTAATCAAAAATATTTAATTAATGGTGCAGTACCGAAACAGCAAATCAGCCAAACTATTCAAAAAATTCTCGCAGAAGAAAAACAACAGCAACCGTTAGTTTCATTGACTCCTTCTTCTGAAGAGTCAGCTTCGTGTGAGTTTAAGGAAGGCACATGGACGTGTCATTAAACAGCATAAAATAACGTTATTCTTTGACAAAACGAAAGACTTCTGTAATAGTTAATGCGGGGGTGATAATATGTTTAACGCGTATAGAGAATACTGGAATAATATTACAACAATGAATGCGTCAGCAACACGAGCACAATATTGGTGGCCACAATTAATTAATTATTTGGTGTTAGGGATTTATTCAGCAATTACGGGCGTTTACAGATATATTGAAGTAACACCCAATGATGGAACAATCATTAAAGAATGGAATACTGTGACCATTATCTTTTTCTTGCTGACTGCTTTAATTTGGTTGGCAAACTTTACTGTTCGAGCAAGAAGATTGCATGATCGCGACCACAGTAACTGGTGGATTTTATTCTATTTACTTCCTTTTATCGGTACTTTAGTGATCTTCATTACATTAATTTTGCCAAGTAAAAGTCACACAAGATGGCCAGTGAATCAATCAGAAATTTAATTTGCTGGTTTCGTTTAGCTGATTATCTTAAGAGTGAAAATAGGACATAAGTCATTTCGACTTATGTCCTATTTTCTTTTTTATTTCAGAAAAATAAAAATATCTTCTGTATGATGGCACCTCACATTACGCGGTTCTTGATAAAGGGGCTATCTTTTTGGTAGATAGGGAAAACCATTAAGACGTTAAAAGTTTAATAAATCGAGCAATTCTCTTTTGTTAGAAAATAAGATAGCATCATTAATTAAAATACTTGGAACACTGGTTTCAATAATTGGTTGATTGGTAATAATCAAGTCAAATTCTTCGAGTCGATGGTCACCTAATTGTTCTTCCGTAATTGCTAACGTATTTGAACGAATCCGATGCAAAGCTAAAATATCGTGGACATAGTTTCCAATATATTGACTATGATTCAGGCCCATGTCGCTAATAATCAAAATCTTTTTTGAGTCGAAACTCTGGTTAATTTCTGGAAAAGTATTAAGCAACCAAAAAATATAAGAAGATGAATAGTTTAATAGATTTGTTTCTAAAAGAGCGGAAAAGAAATGCAATTCTGCTTTTAATCGTGCATATAAGTGAAGCTGAGTAAAATGAATTTGTCGAGTGAAAAAGGTGGCCCTTTGTGTCAATTCGGAGGTGTCAAAAGGCACTAATTGAGAAAACAAATAAAGACAGGTTAACAAGTGAACAGCGAAGTCGACGACTTCTTCTGTTAATTGTTCAATCTGTGAAAAAGCATTAAATTTTAAATTTTCACGTATTCTTTGACTGATGACTTCTTGGTCTTCGGAGTAGTATTGCTGAAAAGCGCCTCTTTGAAAATATCGGAGAACTTCCCGATAGGTTTCACGGCTGAGTCCAGTGAAATGACGACTGAGTAAAAGATAATCTTCCATTTTGATTGGACTCTTTTTATCTGTTTTTTTCTGGAAACGTTGTTGAAATCCTTGATGCTCTCTTAATAAATCAACAATAAAATACATAATAAAGAAATCGTGTTCATAACTGTTATCCATACTAATAATATTTAATTGGCATTGATTACGGCGCATTAATTGTTTGATTTCCTGCTTATCTAATTGATAAGGCAATTCATAATGACCATAATACATTAAAAAGAAAAAGGTTGTAAAAATACGTAAAGGCAATTCTTCTGTTTGGCTAGTTAATTGATAGCCTTGATCAACGATAACGCGAAGAGAGTAAGTTTCCAAGACCTGATTACACTGCTTCAATTTTCGAGCAAAAGAAGAGCGACTAATATTGATGGTATCGCAATAATATTCGATGGTTTTGCCAGGATTTTGGATAAACTCATGGAGCAATTGGGTGGTCGTTGACGTTTTTGCCATATCCGTCAGCACGTTTAAATATAAGGACACATTAAAGTTTTCTAAACGATAGCCTAATTTATGCGATGTTTTAATGGTTAAACTTTCGCCCCAACGCTGTTTAATCTCCTCAATATAACGAATAAAAGTAGACTCAGAACTACCAATATATTTTGCAAGTTCTTTTTTAGTCATCCATTTATCAGAAATGGATAAGACACGAATGATTTCTTCCATTTTCCGATAATTTTTTTCTAAAAACCTAATCATATTGTTTCCTCCCAAGTCCTTTACTTTAATGAAACAATCATCGAAACAATAACGCAATTTCAGAAATGAAACCGCTTGGTATGAAAGCTGGTGTGATTTAATGAGCTCCTTCTCTGTATAATAATTATCAGATTAGAATAATGAAATTTTACGTGCTAGGCAATTCTAATTTAACTGTTAATTCATAAAAGAAAGGAGAGAACAGACATTAAATTACTAAAGAAATTTGGGGTTTTCGGCGTAGTCTTTTTACTTGTCTCATCCTATTTCATACCGCTCGTTGGCTATGCAGAAACAGCCAAAGAAGTTGAAATTACATCCGCTCAAATGATAACAGATGAGAATGATAAAACGAATATTAATATCGAGTTAAATCTTCTCAACCAAACAGAGCAGCCATTACAACGAGAAATTCAATTGAAAAATGCACAGTTCATGGATACTGCTGTAATTGAAAAAGACGGATATTCTTACCAAGTGACTAATGGTACGCTTTATCTGACTTTGGACGCACAAGTAAAAAAGCCGGTACAGCTTTCGTTAGCTGTTGAGCAAAGTTCGCTTCAAACAGCTCAGCCACCTAAGTTATTGTATGAAAACAACGAATATGATGTTTCAGTTACTTCTGAAAAAATAACAGTAGAGGATTCTGCTAAAGAATCAACTGAACCAGAAAAAATAACTGTACCAGAAAATACGAAAGAAACTAACAAAAATGATTCGGCTCCAGAAAAAACAGAACAGCCGACCGCAGCAGAAGAGGTAACCAATCCATTTGCAGAAGCAAGAATGGCGCCAGCTACTTTGAGAGCGAATCTGGCACTGCCTTTAATTGCACCACAATACACGACGGATAATTCTGGGACTTATCCGACAGCTAATTGGCAGCCCACAGGCAATCAAAATGTGTTAAACCATCAAGGGAATAAAGACGGTAGTGCACAATGGGACGGCCAAACGAGTTGGAATGGGGACCCTACTAATCGCACAAATTCTTATATTGAGTATGGCGGTACAGGAGACCAAGCCGATTATGCCATCCGAAAATATGCTAGAGAAACAACAACACCAGGGCTTTTTGATGTATATCTTAATGTGCGTGGGAATGTTCAGAAAGAAATCACGCCATTGGATTTGGTCTTAGTCGTTGACTGGTCCGGAAGTATGAATGAAAACAATCGGATTGGTGAAGTTCAAAAAGGAGTGAACCGTTTTGTTGATACATTGGCAGATAGCGGTATTACCAATAACATCAACATGGGCTATGTTGGCTACTCAAGTGACGGTTATAATAACAACGCCATTCAAATGGGACCGTTTGATACAGTCAAAAATCCAATTAAAAATATTACGCCAAGTAGCACTAGAGGAGGAACTTTCACTCAAAAAGCATTAAGAGATGCTGGTGATATGTTAGCAACGCCAAATGGACATAAGAAAGTCATTGTACTTTTAACGGATGGCGTCCCAACCTTCTCTTATAAAGTGAGTCGAGTTCAAACAGAGGCGGATGGTCGCTTTTACGGGACACAATTTACGAATCGACAAGATCAACCAGGTAGCACTTCTTATATCTCTGGTAGCTATAATGCGCCAGATCAAAACAATATCAATAAACGGATTAACAGTACGTTTATCGCCACGATAGGTGAGGCAATGGCCTTAAAACAACGTGGGATTGAAATACATGGATTGGGCATTCAATTGCAAAGCGATCCACGAGCTAATTTATCTAAACAACAAGTTGAAGATAAAATGCGTGAGATGGTGTCAGCCGATGAAAATGGAGACCTTTATTATGAATCCGCGGATTATGCACCAGACATTTCTGATTATTTAGCGAAAAAAGCCGTTCAGATTTCAGGAACGGTTGTAAACGGAAAAGTAGTTGATCCAATTGCTGAACCTTTTAAATACGAGCCAAATACATTATCAATGAAAAGTGTGGGTCCTGTTCAGGTTCAAACATTACCAGAAGTGTCGCTAACAGGCGCTACAATTAATAGTAATGAGATTTATTTGGGTAAAGGGCAAGAAATTCAAATTCATTATCAAGTACGTATTCAAACAGAGTCAGAAAACTTCAAACCTGATTTTTGGTATCAAATGAATGGTCGGACAACGTTTCAGCCATTAGCCACGGCCCCTGAAAAAGTTGATTTTGGGGTTCCTTCGGGAAAAGCACCTGGCGTGAAGTTAAACGTGAAAAAAATCTGGGAAGAGTATGATCAAGACCCAATAAGTCGGCCAGATAACGTGATTTATGAAATTAGTAGAAAGCAAGTAACTGACACAGCCAACTGGCAAACTGGGTATATTAAATTATCAAAACCAGAAAATGATACCAGCAATAGTTGGGAGCGCAAAAATGTAACCCAACTTTCCAAAACCGCGGATGAAAGCTATCAAGAAGTTCTTGGACTTCCCCAATACAACAATCAAGGACAAGCTTTCAATTATCAAACAACCCGTGAATTAGCAGTTCCTGGTTACAGTCAAGAAAAAATCGACGATACTACTTGGAAAAACACGAAGCAGTTCAAGCCATTAGATTTAAAAGTAATCAAAAATTCTTCCTCAGGTGAGAAAAACTTAGTGGGAGCCGTCTTTGAATTGAGTGGTAAAAATGTTCAAACAACATTAGTGGACAATAAAGATGGGAGCTATTCCTTGCCAAAAGATGTGCGCCTACAAAAAGGGGAACGCTATACATTAACTGAAGTAAAAGCACCTGCAGGACATGAGTTAGGTAAGAAAACGACTTGGCAAATTGAGGTGAATGAGCAAGGCAAAGTAAGCATCGATGGACAAGAAGTGACCACCACAAATCAAGTTATTCCATTGGAAATTGAAAATAAATTTTCTTCTTTGCCAATCAGAATTAGAAAATACACCATGCAAAATGGCAAACAAGTGAACTTAGCAGAGGCGACTTTTGCGTTGCAAAGAAAAAATGCTCAAGGAAGTTACCAAACTGTGGCAACTCAAAAAACAGATACTGCAGGATTGAGCTATTTTAAAATTAGTGAACCTGGTGAGTATCGAATGGTGGAACAATCAGGACCATTAGGCTACGACACTCTTGCTGGAAATTATGAATTTACTGTTGATAAATATGGGGAAATTCACTATGCAGGCAAAAATATTGAAGAAAATGCGCCAGAATGGACACTGACACATCAAAATCATTTGAAACCTTTTGACTTAACGGTTCATAAAAAAGCCGATAATCAGACGCCACTTAAAGGAGCGAAATTCCGTTTAACAGGACCAGATACGGATATTGAATTACCAAAAGATGGCAAAGAAACGGATACTTTTGTTTTTGAAAACTTAAAACCAGGGAAATATGTCCTAACAGAAACCTTTACGCCAGAAGGATATCAGGGGTTAAAAGAACCAATCGAATTAATAATTCGTGAAGATGGTTCAGTCACGATAGATGGGGAAAAAGTAGCAGATGTTTTAATTTCTGGAGAGAAGAATAATCAAATTACTTTAGATGTTACGAACCAAGCAAAGGTTCCTTTACCTGAAACTGGTGGCATAGGACGCTTGTGGTTTTACTTGATAGCGATTAGTACATTCGTGATAGCGGGTGTTTATCTCTTTATTAGACGACCAGAAGGGAGTGTGTAATCAATGAAAAACGCACGTTGGTTAAGTATTTGCGTCATGCTACTCGCTCTTTTCGGGTTTTCACAGCAAGCATTAGCAGAGGCATCGCAAGCAAGCGTTCAAGTTACGTTGCACAAATTATTGTTCCCTGATGGTCAATTACCAGAACAGCAGCAAAACACAGGGGAAGAGGGAACGCTGCTTCAAAATTATCGGGGCTTAAATGACGTCACTTATCAAGTCTATGATGTGACGGATCCGTTTTATCAGCTTCGTTCTGAAGGAAAAACGGTCCAAGAGGCACAGCGTCAATTAGCAGAAACCGGTGCAATGAATAGAAAACCGATCGCAGAAGATAAAACACAGACAATAAATGGAGAAGATGGAGTGGTTTCTTTTTCATTAGCTAGCAAAGATTCGCAGCAACGAGATAAAGCCTATTTATTTGTTGAAGCGGAAGCACCAGAAGTGGTAAAGGAAAAAGCTAGCAACCTAGTAGTGATTTTGCCTGTTCAAGATCCACAAGGGCAATCGTTAACGCATATTCATTTATATCCAAAAAATGAAGAAAATGCCTATGACTTACCACCACTTGAAAAAACGGTACTCGATAAGCAACAAGGCTTTAATCAAGGAGAGCACATTAACTATCAGTTAACGACTCAGATTCCAGCGAATATTTTAGGATATCAGGAATTCCGTTTGTCAGATAAGGCGGATACAACGTTGACACTTTTACCAGAATCAATTGAGGTAAAAGTGGCTGGAAAAACAGTTACTACAGGTTACACATTGACGACGCAAAAGCATGGATTTACGCTTGATTTTTCAATTAAAGACTTACAAAACTTTGCAAATCAAACAATGACTGTGTCGTATCAAATGCGTTTAGAAAAGACCGCTGAACCAGACACTGCGATTAACAACGAAGGACAATTAGTCACGGACAAGCATACCTTGACTAAAAGAGCCGCAGTTCGTACAGGCGGCAAGTCTTTTGTCAAAGTTGATAGTGAAAATGCGAAAATCACCTTGCCAGAGGCTGCTTTTATCGTCAAAAATCAAGCGGGGGAATACCTCAATGAAACAGCAAACGGGTATCGTTGGCAAAAAGAAAAAGCATTAGCTAAAAAATTCACGTCTAATCAAGCCGGTGAATTTTCAGTTAAAGGCTTAAAAGATGGCCAGTACTTCTTGGAAGAAATCTCTGCACCAAAAGGTTATCTTCTGAATCAAACAGAAATTCCTTTTACGGTGGAAAAAAATTCTTATGCAACGAACGGACAACGAACAGCACCGTTACATGTAATCAATAAAAAAGTAAAAGAGTCAGGCTTCTTACCAAAAACAAATGAAGAACGTTCTATTTGGTTGACGATTGCAGGCCTGCTAATCATTGGGCTGGTAGTCATTTGGCTATTTTATCAAAAACAAAAAAGAGGAGAGAGAAAATGAAGCAATTAAAAAAAGTTTGGTACGCCGTTAGTACCTTGTTACTAATTTTGCCACTTTTCACAAGTGTATTAGGGACAACAACTGCATTTGCAGAAGAAAATGGGGAGAGCGCACAGCTCGTGATTCACAAAAAGAAAATGACGGATTTACCAGATCCGCTTATTCAAAATAGCGGGAAAGAAATGAGCGAGTTTGATAAATATCAAGGACTGGCAGATGTGACGTTTAGTATTTATAACGTGACGAGCGAATTTTACGAGCAACGAGCGGCAGGCGCAAGCGTTGATGCAGCTAAACAAGCTGTCCAAAGTTTAACTCCTGGGAAACCTGTTGCTCAAGGAACCACCGATGCAAATGGGAATGTCACTGTTCAGTTACCTAAAAAACAAAATGGTAAAGATGCAGTGTATACCATTAAAGAAGAACCAAAAGAGGGTGTAGTTGCTGCTACGAATATGGTGGTGGCGTTCCCAGTTTACGAAATGATCAAGCAAGCAGATGGTTCCTATAAATATGGAACAGAAGAATTAGCGGTTGTTCATATTTATCCTAAAAATGTGGTAGCCAATGATGGTAGTTTACATGTGAAAAAAGTAGGAACTGCTGAAAATGAAGGATTAAATGGCGCAGAATTTGTTATTTCCAAAAGCGAAGGCTCACCAGGCACAGTAAAATATATCCAAGGAGTCAAAGATGGATTATATACATGGACAACGGATAAAGAACAAGCAAAACGCTTTATTACTGGGAAAAGTTATGAAATTGGCGAAAATGATTTCACAGAAGCAGAGAATGGAACGGGAGAATTAACAGTTAAAAATCTTGAGGTTGGTTCGTATATTTTAGAAGAAGTAAAAGCTCCAAATAATGCAGAATTAATTGAAAATCAAACAAAAACACCATTTACAATTGAAGCAAACAATCAAACACCTGTTGAAAAAACAGTCAAAAATGATACCTCTAAAGTTGATAAAACAACACCAAACTTAGATGGTAAAGATGTGGCAATTGGCGAAAAAATTAAATATCAAATTTCTGTAAATATTCCATTGGGGATTGCAGACAAAGAAGGCGACGCTAATAAATACGTCAAATTCAATTTAGTTGATAAACATGATGCAGCCTTAACTTTTGATAACGTGACTTCTGGAGAGTATGCCTATGCGTTATATGATGGGGATACAATGATCGCTCCTGAAAATTACCAAGTGACTGAACAAGCAAATGGCTTCACTGTCGCCGTTAATCCAGCGTATATTCCTACGCTAACACCAGGCGGCACACTAAAATTCGTTTACTTTATGCATTTAAATGAAAAAGCAGATCCTACGAAAGGCTTTAAAAATGAGGCGAATGTTGATAACGGTCATACCGACGACCAAACACCACCAACTGTTGAAGTTGTGACAGGTGGGAAACGTTTCATTAAAGTCGATGGCGATGTGACAGCGACACAAGCCTTGGCGGGAGCTTCCTTTGTCGTCCGTGATCAAAACAGCGACACAGCAAATTATTTGAAAATCGATGAAACAACGAAAGCAGCAACTTGGGTGAAAACAAAAGCTGAAGCAACTACTTTTACAACAACGGCTGATGGATTAGTTGATATCACAGGGCTTAAATACGGTACCTATTATTTAGAAGAAACTGTAGCTCCTGATGATTATGTCTTGTTAACAAATCGGATTGAATTTGTGGTCAATGAACAATCATATGGCACAACAGAAAACCTAGTTTCACCAGAAAAAGTACCAAACAAACACAAAGGTACCTTACCTTCAACAGGTGGCAAAGGAATCTACGTTTACTTAGGAAGTGGCGCAGTCTTGCTACTTATTGCAGGAGTCTACTTTGCTAGACGTAGAAAAGAAAATGCTTAATTTCTAGCATCACCGAAGAAATTTTTAGAAAAACAAAGAGCCTGGGCCAATCACTGTCCCAGGCTCTCATGCTTTATTTTTAAGGAGGAAGCAATGAAGTCAAAAAAGAAACGTCGTATCATTGATGGTTTTATGATTCTTTTACTGATTATTGGAATAGGTGCATTTGCGTATCCTTTTGTTAGCGATGCATTAAATAACTATCTGGATCAACAAATTATCGCTCATTATCAAGCAAAAGCAAGCCAAGAAAACACCAAAGAAATGGCTGAACTTCAAGAAAAAATGGAAAAGAAAAACCAAGAATTAGCGAAAAAAGGCAGCAATCCTGGATTAGATCCTTTTTCTGAAACGCAAAAAACAACGAAAAAACCAGACAAATCCTATTTTGAAAGTCATACGATTGGTGTTTTAACCATTCCAAAAATAAATGTCCGTTTACCAATTTTTGATAAAACGAATGCATTGCTATTGGAAAAAGGAAGCTCCTTGTTAGAAGGAACCTCCTATCCTACAGGTGGTGCGAATACACATGCGGTCATTTCAGGCCATCGTGGTCTCCCTCAAGCCAAATTATTTACAGATTTGCCAGAATTAAAAAAAGGCGATGAATTTTATATCGAAGTCAATGGGAAGACGCTCGCTTATCAAGTGGATCAAATAAAAACCGTTGAACCAACTGATACAAAAGATTTACACATTGAGTCTGGCCAAGATCTCGTCACTTTATTAACTTGCACACCGTATATGATAAACAGTCATCGGTTATTAGTTCGAGGACATCGTATCCCATATCAACCAGAAAAAGCAGCAGCGGGGATGAAAAAAGTGGCACAACAACAAAATTTACTATTATGGACATTACTTTTAATTGCCTGTGCGTTAATTATTAGCGGCTTCATTATCTGGTACAAGCGACGGAAAAAGACGACCAGAAAGCATGGAAATTAACGATTCGTATAATAAAAGTGACTATGTTTTTATTTTTTTAAACCCTTTACGTAGTAAATCAATGACCAAACCTAAGCAAAAATAAGTACAAAAATGAAGCCCAGAAGAAATCAACATTCTGGTTGTTAAAGGCTGCTGGGAATAATAAGTATCCAGCACAGGCGTTTGGTGAATAATAGAAAAACCTAGAAAATCTGTAAGGGCCAATAGAAATCCCTTACTATCATATCCAGAAAACCAAAGTAGTATGACGAAAAGGCTAAACATACTAAAAAAAAGAGTAAAAAAATAGCTTTTCAATTTTTAATCCTCCTTATCGTGCATAATTGAACCAGAGAAACAGAAGTATTAACGAAATAACTAAAAGAGCAAGCCCTGAATAAAAAGCGACAAAGGGCCAATCAATCGACTGTTTAAATTCCTGCCAAGTTTGGATTTTTCTGTTTTTTTTCGCGCTATCCTCAAGCGTGAGTAAATAATTCAATAGTAAGAGGAGCAGCAACACCGTGAAATCATTTGTGGTAAAAAGCACATGTAAAAATAGAATGACAAAGACAACACGGGATAACACTCGATTCCGCAAAATTAAAAATAACTTAGCACGCATAATAAACCACCATTTCTTATCAGAGATAATGAATCTGTTTTTGTCTACTCTTTAGTTATATCATAAAATTCTTAATAACGAAAAAATGATTCGAGAAAATAATTGAAAAAAGTTTTTTTCCTGAATCATTATTTTCGTAAATAAAGAATAAACGTGTTACTCTTGGCTTATCAAATTTGGAAGGAGTGTTAAAAATGAAATATCTGGATATTATTGCTTTAATTTTATTGATTGTCGGAGGTTTAAACTGGTTATTAGTTGGTGCATTTAATTTTGATTTAGTTGCAACAATTAGTGGCGGTGCAACCACACCATTAGCAAAAATTATCTATATTATTGTCGGAATTTGTGCGATTTATTCTATTAAGTTTTTAGCTCCTTTGTTCCGCGAACCATAGGATTGATTTAAAAGATTTAGATAACGTGAAGTTATTTTGACTTAGCAATTGAGAGTTTCCTTGAGAAAGGGGACTCTTTTTTTATTTTCTATATTCGTTTCAGAAGGTTTAGACAAGCTCAAAAAATATTTCAAGAGAGCTGCGTTGTTTTCAAAATAGAACCTAGCATTACCTCGAACGTACCTCAAATAACCTGTGTCTTTTTTTGAATCATTAGTTCAAATTGATGTGATCACTAGTGAGAAAAATCAGCTCTAGGATATATAGGAAAATATAAGCATCAAATAGGGATTTTGATGATAAATTATCTTTTTCCTTGTTATGATTATAACAAGGAAAAAGAAAGTAGGGATTTATTTATGGAATTACAGGTGACAAAAAAGGCTAAATTTTTTTGTTTGGCGATGGCATTACTAATGACATTAGGTATTTTTATCAGCGCTGGTACAAGTGTTTATGCATCTGACCAGCTAGAGGATTCAGAAGTTGAGGCTGTAGCAAAAGGACTGGAAGAAATGTATGCGAATGGAGTGACGGAAGATAACTTTAAAAACTATGTCAAAAATAATTTTGCTCAGCAAGAGATTTCTTCAGTTGAGGAAGAGTTAAATGTAAATATTTCTGATGCTTCAACAGTAGTTCAAGCACGTTTTAATTGGAATGCATTAGGAAGTTGCGTTGCTAACAAAATCAAAGATGAGTTTTTTGCAATGATTAGTATCAGCGCAATTGTAAAAGCTGCACAAAAGAAAGCCTGGAAAGAATTAGCAGTGACTGTATTACGCTTCGCTAAAGCCAATGGGTTAAAGACGAATGCTATTATTGTAGCTGGACAACTAGCTTTATGGGCAGTTCAATGTGGGCTAAGCTAATGAATTTAAAAGATCATGTTACGGAAATAGTAATTACTTTTATCATCGCTTTTGTGTATACTTGGATAGATTCAGGAGAAATTGAAATCTTAAAAACTCTTTTGATAACAATAATATTTTTAGCCATGTTCTATGCAATACCCAAAATCACCAATAGAAAAAGAAAATGAAGTGGTTTTAGAAAGATAATGTGATAGGAAGTGTAAGAGGAGGTAACGAGCCTTCTCTTGCTTATAGAAAAAAAGAGCTAAAACCTTTATTTTATAAGGTTTTAGCTCTTTTTTGTTTTTCTCTACTTTTCTAAAAATGGAGACGGCGGTCGTAAAACCTAGCTTGTAAATGCTGGTTTTATGGCTGTTTTTAACTACTTGATGCAAAAATAATGCAAAAAAATTATACATACATTTGTTTCATCACTTCATTAACAGCATTACTTTCTTTTTGTTCCATCTCGTCTAAAATGTGTTGATAGGTTTGTAAAGTGGTTACAATGTCCTTATGTCCAAGGCGACGAGATACATATTTTATATTTATTCCTTTATACAACATTATTGAAGCATGGGTATGCCTTAAACCATGACAAGTCAATTCTTTTGTACCGATCTTTCTACAGAATTTACGAAGGACTTTATTTACAGCTGTATTCGATACAAGTTCCATATTGTCATTCAAAAATACTAAATTATTTTCGTTGCGTAGACCAGATTTTAAATAATATTCTTTTTGATGTAACTGTAATTTCTTTAATAAATCGAGCGTATCATCATCAATAGTGATTATTCTTTTTGATTGATAATTTTTCGTATTAGAGAATGTATTTGTATATTTATAGTCCCATGTTTTATTTACTTTTACAGTTTTATTTTTGAAGTCGATACAGTCCCAAGTCATGCCTATAATTTCTGAAAAACGACAACCAGTCGCAATACCAAACAGAATAATAAATCGAGAAGTATAAGTGGGTTTTATACCTTCTAATATTTTGTGAACTAGATGGATAGATTCTTGATAATTCAAATATTTCAATTCTTCGTGCTTAGGATTCTTTTTGCCTATAGCTTGTACTCGATAGGTAGGGTCTCTATGAATAATGCCTTCTTCCAAAGCATCTTTAAGAGCAGCTCGCATATACGTATGATGTTTTTTTACTGAAGCTGTAGCGTGTGTTTCCCCATAGTCATTCAGGGCCTTTTGATATTCTTGTCGAGTCAATTCTTTTAATTTTGTATCAGGAAAATATTTCTCACTAAAATCAACAGCCCGACGAATATCACCGTCATTGTCTTGTGATAACTTTCCTTTCCTGTAAACTTCAAACCAGTTTCGAAAATACTCATGAAATAATTTTTCGCCTTCTTTTAGTGAGTATCCTTTAGAATACCTAGCTTCAATTTCTGATGCTGCCAATTGCGCTTCTTTTTTTGTTGAAAAGCCATTGACGCTTTTTGTTTTATATCGGCCATCTTTATCTTTATAAGAGACTCGAAATTGCCATCCGCTTTTCAATTTTTTTATGCTTGCCATTGTATCACCTCCAATACTTTATCGAAGTATTATGCATTTTTTATACTTTATATATTATGATATAAAAGTGTATTCATTGGTAAAGGAGAAAATTATTTTTCAAAGTAGTTTAAAGCTAAATTGAAAATCTCTTGGTAGATTAGTTTAGTATCTTGTCGAATGACTCTGCCTTTATTTGCATGTGAAGCAAGATTTCTGAAATCAGCTGCTAGCATTATACGTCGTTTATCCCTTCTGTTAATAACTTTAGTTTTACGTAAGCGGCCAGTTAATTCTCCAAGTTCAGTAGTTTCATTTTCAGAAACAGGTGAATTTTCAAGTTCTAAAATACGTTTTATTAAAGTTTCCATAGCTGTTCCTGCTGTAGCAGTTGCTGCAAGATAAAGAGAATGATCATATGCTGCTAAACTCTCATTTATCGCATATTCAAAATCAGAATCGTTAACCATTTTAATTATTGGATCGAAATCTAAATCTGAGTATGCATATTTAAAAGCATCCTTGGCATAATAAGAAGAAGGTAAATTTATATGACCTATAAATTTTCTAGCATCAGTCAGAAGTTTTTCTCTAGCCATATAACCTAACCATTCTTTTTGAATATCGATATATTCCTCTACCGAAGTATCTCCCCATGCACCACTCAAGTAATTGTCGAAAAAATTTGAAATAAGATATATATTTTGTATCCCAAACTCTTTGTTTAAAACAAAAGAGATGAAATCATGAGATCCGGAAAAGTGTTTAAAATCAGAATAATATGAGTTGGGTAATTCCCAAACATCATGTATAATACCAGTTCCTAAATTCAAGATAACAAAAAAGTTACTTGTAAGTATTCTTTGATCAGTCTTTACCAAATAAATATCAAGTCCTTTTAAATTTGCAAGCGGAAAAGCTTCGGGATTTTCTTTATAAGCTTCAGGATAGAGCAATAGCAGTCGTTCAACATACTCTTGTGAAAATGCCGGAATTATTTTTTTAATAAATTCCTTCTGTTCCATTTCGTTTAACAAATGATCACCTCATGATAAATTACGTTATATGTTTTAATGTATAACTAAAGCCCCTAGCATGAATCGAACATGCTAGAACTCACCAGAGAAGGGGATACTTATTGCTTCCACATGCCGTCCCCGAATGTAACAACATATGGTCCAGAACCTTTTGAAGAAAAGTAAAAAGTTATATTAGCTTTCATTCCGGCAGCTATATCATTAGGTATGTTATTTTGATAAGTGCTAGCATCAAAATCAGCTAATTCTGAATTGTTATCATACATAGCAAAATTTTGAACATTAAAACTGATAGGTGAACTAGTGGTATTCTCTACAACTGCTTTTACTTCCACTGGATGTTCACCATCTTTTGGTTCATGCAATTGGTGGTTAGGAGCATCTTCAGCAGAAATTACTGTGATTTTCTCACCACTACCAAACGTTCCAGATTCATTAAATTTCAAAGTATTGGATGAACCAGTACTATTTTCATCTGATTTGCTAGAATCGGAAGTTCCAAAAGCATCTAGTATTTCATCAAGCTGACTAGCTTTTGTGCTTAATTTTTTATTTTCCTCTTTTAAACTTGATACAGTTGTTTTTAATTTATTTACTTCTGCCGTGTTATTATTAGTTGATGAACACCCAGCTAAAATGGCAAAAGATATTAGTGATACCCCAAACAATTTACCTATTTTCATTTTTAAAATTCCTCATTTCTGTTATAATATTTTTATCAGCTAAATCTCGAAATGAGGTTGAAGTCCGTGTCCCCACGCGGGCTTTTTTTATGCAAAATTAATTCTTCGTAGTTTATTAAACAAAAGAGTTCTTATACACTCTTCATAACGTGCATCAATATCAGCATCTTCTATAAAACGCATATAGTTAACTTGTTCAACAGTTAAACCAGTTTTAGACATATAATCATCTAAGAGATTGTCAATCATGAATACATCAGCTTCATGCTCCATTTTAGAATGTAAAGAAAAAGCTAAATTATATAATTGGTAGTTATGTTGATGTTCGCTAGCGTGGCCTAATTCATGAAGAAGGGTTTTTCTTTTATTCCATTCGTCCAAAGAATCTTTTAAAACGATGGTATTTATCGACGCAATATAATGTCCATCTGCATCTAAATCCTCTTTTTCTAAGATGATTACACCTAACTCTTTAACAATCATTTCAATTTGTTTCCTCAACAACAACACCTACTTATTTTTCTTCTCCAAATACGCTTCAATAATGCCTGACAAAATTTCTCTATCATTTTCAGTCAGCGGTTTTCCGTCACTACTCATAACAGATGATAAAGCTTCTTCGACTGTTAGTTGATTTTTGTCGACTGGATTGGGGTTTTCAGTTCTACCAAGTAAATAGTCTACAGACACGTTAAAATAGTCAGCTAATTCTTTTAATTTTTCAGCCGATGGCTGTTTGCCACTTTTTAGACTATAGAAATAGTTTTCACTATATCCTAAATCTAATGTTACTTGTTTCATAGTTTTTGATCGATTTTTTGCAAGTGTTTTGACACGTTCAAATACTGTCATATCAGCATTCTCCTTAAATTCTTACAAAAAAACAATAAAAAAGTGTAGTTTTTTATTTACAAATACAACACTATAGTGTATATTGTTCTTGTAAGTTAATTGGATAGAAAAAAGCAAACTAAAAACACACCTTATAGCATTAAGTTTGGCGACCGAGTGCATAATAAAGGTTTTGTTATAGGCTTATTTCGTATGTCTATATACTACACTATAGTGTAGTGTTCAGTCAACAATTTTATACAATTCTATCTAATTAACTTACTAACTATTAAAAGGAGGGATAAATAATATGCCAGACACAACGACAGGCAGAACTAAAATTCGTGAATACTTTGATAAAAAAGGAATTTCTTTAGTTACTGTAGCAACATACTTCAATATTCCAAAACAAGACTTGAATGATTATCTTTCTGGGAAAAATCAAAGTAAAAAGGCTCATGAAACGCTAACCGCAATTATTGAATACTACAAAATTAGATAGGGGGGCAGTAAGATGACGCAACTGATAGAATCAAAAATTTCAATTGAGATACCGTCTAATTTGATTCTGATTGAAAAGGCAAAGATTTTAGAATTAGAAAATCAAACCTTAATTGGTCAGACGTGGAATGCAAAAGATGTTACTAACCGCCTAGGTGGGAAAGATATACGTGACTGGAAACTCGTTTTCTATAAATATCGCGAAGAGGTAGATATAAGAAACGGCGGATTCGTAAAGTTCCCAACTAGTAAAGGGATGCCTTGGAAGTTTCATGCTAAGATGACCGCTCATTTTATAGATATTCATTGGAAAGAATTCATGGAGACGAAAGATCGTTTTTAAAGAAAGGATGATCACATTGAGAAAAATCTATCATTTAAGACGTATAGCAGCATTGCTAATCGTTTTTGGCTTGGGGCTTTTAGTAGGTGGCAATATTGGTACATTAATCCAAAACATATATATAGCAGCTTTTATCATTTGGTTGCTCTACTACGATTTAGCGTTGGAAGATCGAGAAGTAAAAAAACAAAAATAAAGACCCACTTCGACGGCCATCAAAGTAGGTCAGTTACAAATATCAAATTCAAGGAGAGTGTACCACATGAATAGAAAAATTGAAAGAATGATTATTGAACTTGAAAAAGAATGTAAGGCACAGAATGTTGAACTTCTTCTATGTGCTACAAATTTTGAAACAGGTCAAGGAAGTACGGCGTTTTGTGGTTCAGTTATCGGGTTAGCTATACTCTTGCAAAAACTTGTAGGTGATCTAAAAGAGCAATTAAATATAAGCGAACCTTGTGATTGTCCAGAATGCGTAGCAGAAAAAGCCGAAGATGCTGCAAATGAAAAATCTATGGATGAACTACTAACTGCATTTTTACGAGGTGAACTGCAATGATTGAAGTAAGAGGTTTAAGTGATGATGTTTACGAATTAATGTTAGCAAATGCTCAAAATAGAATTGTTCAATCAATTCGAACTGCAGCATCAAATGGTAATACAAGTTGCGTGGTGAATAGTAAAGGTCTTACATCAACGTTTTTATCTCAATTAGAAACAGAAGGATTTGATCACGTTGAACTTGAAGAAAACAAAACGAAAATATTCTGGGAGTGGTGAAAATGCCTGAATTTGATTCATTAGGAGCTAGACAAGAGCCGCCAGAAGAAAAAGAAGTATTAGAGCCAACGTGGGAATATGACGAAGAAGAGGAGAATCAATGATGGGGGAAATTATTTTACAAAAAGACGTTACTGATGCAGTTTCTAACAGAATTAAAGGTTTAGAGCAGGATGGGTTACAATTGCCAGCTAATTACAATGCATCGAATGCTCTAAAATCAGCATGGTTTGCAATTCAAAAAGTACAAGATCGAAATAAAAGACCTGCTTTAGAAGTTGTTACAAAAGAATCTGTTGCTAACACTTTATTAGATATGGTTGTTCAAGGCCTAAGTCCAGCAAAAACCCAATGTTATTTTGTTGTTTATGGAAAAGAGTTACAAATGCAACGATCATATTTTGGAACACAAGCCGTTTTGAAACGTTTATCAAATGTTAAAGATATTTGGGCGGAAGTTGTTCACAAAGGTGATGTGTTTAGGATTGGCAGTGAAAAAGGCAGAACAGTCGTTAAAGAATTTGAGCCAGACTTCGCAAATCAAGACAATGAAATTATTGGTGCTTTTGCAGTAATTGAAAAAAACGATGGCGAACGTGTTTATACCGTTATGACAAAAAAAGAAATTGACAAATCTTGGAGCAAAGCGAAAACAAAAAATGTTCAAAATGATTTTCCAGGAGAAATGGCTAAACGTACAGTAATCAATCGAGCCGCTAAAACATTTATCAATACAAGCGATGATAGTGATTTACTGACAGATGCGATTAATAGAACAACAGAATACGAATATGATGAAAACAGACGTAAGGAAGCAGAACCAGTTGCAGATACAGCAATAGCACTTGAAGAAAAAATATTTACCAACAATAAAAAAGTTATTGAGCAAGAAAACGATATTGAACAAGCCAAACCAGTTGAAAAAGATGATTTAACGAAAGTGGCGGACCAAATTTTAGAAGAACCAGTTCAGGAAACTTTAGATGTGATGGCTGGTTATGAAACCAATCAGAAAGAGAGTGAAGCTGATGTCTCAACGATTGAAGAAGACGATTATCCTTTCTGATGAAAATTATTATTCACAAGAAGCGGACCTAGCTTATATGTCTGTCTCTCAATATAAAAAATTTCTTGAATGTGAAACTGCAGCTCTTGCCAAGTTAAAAGGTGAATGGACACCAGAGAGTGATCCAAAAGCCTTGCTAGTTGGTAATTATGTTCATTCTTACTTTGAATCACCAAAAATTCATGAAGCATTTAAAGAAGAAAATAAAAGCAAGATGTTTTCTTCAAGAAAACCGTTTGGTCTACTGAAAGATTTCCAAATTGCGGAGCAGATGATTGAAAGATTAAAACAAGAAGAAGCCTTTTTAAATATTTATCAAGGCGAAAAAGAAGTGATCGTCACAGGTGAAATTGGCGGTGCAATGTGGAAAGGGAAAATCGATTGTTTAAATTTAGAAGAAAAGTATTTTGTAGACATCAAAACAACCAAAGATATGCATGAGAAGAAATGGGATGAACGTTTAAACAGAAAAGCAAACTTCATTGAACGCTTCGGTTACGTGTTACAAATGGCTGTTTATTGCGAACTGCTTCGGCAACAATATGACAAAAATTTTCTTCCTCTCATTGCAGCCGTTTCGAAACAAACACCTAGTGAAGCAAAACTAATCACTCTTAGCGAAGAAAAAATGATTTACGAATTAGAAGAATTAAAAGAAAACATCGAGCATGTTGTGCGAGTGAAAAACGGCGAAGAAGAACCAGTTAGTTGTGGGATTTGTGAATATTGTAGAGGACACAACAAAATTACAAATTTTACCAGTATGGACGATTTATAGGAGGTGCATAACGAATGAATGCTGGTTACGTCAAATTGTATCGTAAGGTAATGGATTCATTCGTATGGACTAATCCTTACATGTACAAATTGTGGAACTTGTGTTTGATGAAAGCTAGCCACGAAAACAGAAAATTTCTTTTTAATGGAAAAGAAATATGGTTGAACAGCGGAGAATTCGTCACAGGGCGCGACGCAATAACGTTTGAGATGAATAAAGGTGTCAAACGTGAACATCAAGTGAACAGCGGTTCTGTATGGAGATGGTTAAAACGATTTGAAAAAGAAGGAATGTTGAACATCAAATCAACTACGAAATACAGCATCGTATCAATAAATAACTGGGATGATTATCAAGCAAGTGAACATCAAGTGAACATCAAACGAACAACAAGTGAACAACAAGTGCACACAAACAAGAATGAAAAGAATGATAAGAATGAAAAGAATGTTGTAGTAGTAGAAGAGCAGCAGTCAGTTTTTCAACTTTATCAATCAATTTTTGGAATGCTAAATTCGGTCACTACTCAAAATTTAGAGTACTGGTGTAATGATTTATCAACTGAATTAGTAAGTGAAGCTTTAAAAATTTCCGCAAAATCAAATGCTAGAAATTTCAAATACACTGAAAGTATTTTGAGAAATTGGGAACAAGAAGGCGTTAAAACTTTAGATGATGTAAAAGCATTAGCCGTAAAAAGAGAACGTACTACAACCAAGCAACAGAAATCAAACACAGGTCATTCGGATTACGATGATCTTGGATTTTAGGAAGTGAAAGAATGCAGTCAGCATCAGATGGATTTTCGAAAATGATTAAAACGTTGCTTTATATCACACCTGATCCATGTCCTGAATGTGGAGGAAATCTTTATGCTTGGCGTGCAAAAAACAAAGATGGGTCCGATAGATGTCCGCCAACTTGCATGGAATGTGGCTATAAAGCACGCAAAAAAGCAGAAGACCTTGAAACAGAGAAAATGTTTAACGATAGTTTGAAAGCCAGAGCGATTAATTACCTGAAATATAGCTCGCTTTATACCGACAAAAATTTAATTAATTGTCGTTTTAAAACTTACAAAACAGTAGACACAGAAACTAAGCTTGCTTTTGAAATTGCCAATCGAGCCACGACTGAAATTCTTTTGAATAAACCAATTCATATGATTCTTTCAGGCAAAAGTGGTGTTGGGAAAAGTCATTTAGCTATGTCAACGGCTTGGGAAGTGTTGGAGAAATCAAACTATGATAAACGCTGCTTATTTATTAGCTATGCGGAACTCTTAGAACAGCTAAAATTTGCGATGAAAGATGAACAAGCCAGAAAGACAATAACAGGAACCTTAATGGCAGAGATAAAAAGCGCTGATTTAGTTGTTTTAGACGACTTAGGGGCCGAGTTAGGTGTTAAAGGGAATGACAGTACCAACTTCAATAATGACACCTTAAACCGCATTGTAGAGGCTCGGCAGAATAAAGCAACAGTGTTTACTACCAATTTAACTGGTAAAGAAATGAGTCAAGCCTATGGTGAGAGAATCCTTTCTCGCATCATGAGTAATTCACAAGGATTCGTGATGAAAATTGAGGGGACATCAGACAAACGAGTAGCAGGCATCTAAAATATTATTTTTAGCGGATATAATTCAGCGTAGAGCAGTTTTACAATCAAGTGAATATAAATAGATATAAAGAAAGAAAAACAGCTTAAAACGCATTTTAAAGCCTTAAAAACAAATTGATAGAAAGGGGAATCATTCAATGCCATATGTAGTGAAAATTTCAGCCTATCTTGGCAAAGATGGTCGACCAGTAGCCAATTTAAAAGATGCTGTGCTATTTGAGCATAAAGAGACAGCAGCTATCGCAACAATCGTATCTGGCGGAACCGTTTCAGAAGTAAAGGAAGCCATTATAATGCCAGAAAAACCGAAGAAACATATAGGGAAATCTATTAAACGGATTGATAAGAAGGAACCGACCGAAAAAGCTACCAAAAGTAATCAAGCCTGGATGAAAGGGGCTAAATAAGAATGAAGTGTGTTAGATGTCAAGATCAGCGTGTGATTTGGGGCAAAGATAGATTTAATTATGCAACGCCCGTTCCATGTCCTGAATGCAATAAAGATGGAAAAGCAGTTCGAGCGGAAACTGCGACCAAGGAAAGGGAGTTAAAACAATGCAATCCCCCACAGCCCTAAATAAGCGAGGAAATAAAGTCACGATTGATGGTTACACATTTGATAGCCAGAAGGAAGCTAACTTTTATACAAAGTTTGTCAAAAATTGTGGGTTACCTTTTGAAGTTCATCCGCGTTTTAAACTAACCGAACTTACACCAACTGCGGATGGTATAGGCAAAATTTCGGCGATAGCTTATTCACCTGATTTCATCATAAAAAACTTAGATGGAAGTTGGAGACATGTTATTGACATTAAAAACTCTTTCGGCGTGTATGGCATTGACCAATCCGTTAAGCTTCGTTTTCGTCTATTTGCCCTTAGATATGGTCATCCAGTTGAAGCGATTGTTGTTCGTGCTAGAGATTTTAAAGTGATCACTCAAGGTGTAACTAAGCCTTTAAACGAAAAAAGACCATTCATAACCGATAATTTCGATTACGAATGGAAAGATGCAACTAATTATTAAACGAAAGTAGGAAAATAAAATGACAAAACAAGTAAATTTCAGACCAGAAGTGAAAAAAGTGACATCTAAATCAAACGGAAATATCGAAGTGCTATTAGTGGTTAGCAACGCTTCATTAAAAGGGAAATATGAGAGTTTAAACGAATTTTTAGGCAAAACAGTGTCAACGACTATTGAGCCAGAAACAGTAGAATACAAGGTGCCAGTTAACAAGCAGACCAATAAGCCGAATGTCGAATATGTTGTAAATAACGACGGGACAGTTGAAGTTCTAAAAGAAGAACAAACTTCTTTAGAAATGGGCGATGATGTGCAAGAAGTCGAAGAAGTTGCTGTGCAAGTATCGAAAGAAACCATTGATGAATTCATCAAGAAGGCAACGACTATCGAATGGCCAGAATCAGTAACAATCAACGTTCGTGGCGTATTGCATCGAATCGATGAAGGGGAAGCACTAGAAGAAATTGCGGCTGATCATGATGTTTCAGTTGATAATCTAATCAATCAAGTAGAAATCGCACGCCAACATTTTGCGCCATTTGCTGATTCTTGGAGCAAAAACAAAGAGAACATCATTTTCCCAGAAAAGACAGTTGAAGATGATGAAGAAGAAACAGAAGAATAATCTCGTAGAAAGTGAGTGTTCATTTTGCTGGAGATTTATTATACGCCAACATCCGCTATTATTGCGGATGCCCTGGCTAAAACATATGAAGTCGTTTCTTTAGAAACAGCTAGAAATATTGCTAAGAAATTTAAAGCTAGTTTGAAGCAGAAGACGGACCTTTATGTGGTTGAGGGAATTTTGATTGATGCTGGTTATAAAAAAGAGCCAATAAAGTTTAAGCTTTAGAAGAAACCTCGCCCGATAATGCTAGGTGAGTTATACATGACTTTGGAAATCTATAATAAAGGCGCAGGTCAATTCTTAATACCATACTATGTAGCTCATCTAATGACAAAAATGAATTTTAGCGAAAAGGGCAAACAATTGAAAAAGGGATAGCCATTACAAATGAATTGGACTTTAGTTCCTGGTTCAAAAGGTGCAGTGAAAATTAAACATCGTTCATATAATAATAAGACATACAACGATGTAGATCGCTTCTATCCAAATGACGACAGCTACTATCAAACAAAAGAAATGCCTTAGTTTGTTAAACAGTTACAATAGCTAACTCAAGAATATCAACCGGGGCATTTTAAAATAAAAATCCCTCAACTTTATAAATTTTAGTTGAGGGTGAATGTTCTAACTATCTCGTTTTTGAATTGCTTTTAATGCTCCTTCTGGGAGAGTTTGGAAAAGGGAATCGATTTTATTAGGCTGAGAAATTTGATTGTCGACAATAAAATTAACTAATTCTAATAGACTTACAGCTATGTTTTTGTTATCTGTTAAGTCAATTTCTCCAGGATGCACCGCATTGTTTCCAACGACTCTCACTATATCTAATGCTTGTTGGGCTTGAACACTTAGACCTTTAGCTACTAGGTTTTTTATTCGATCGTTTAAATTAGTGCCGGCAGGGTCTAATTTTTTAGTTAAATTGTCAATGGCTAGTCTCGATAAAGCCGCTGAAGCTCTAGGGGAGTCATTTAAAATATTTCGTGCTTCTTCGTATATGGCACGTATATCTTCGGGCATATCAGTATTAGGCAATGGTAATGAAGTAAGATTTCTTGGATAGATTTGCTGCTCTCTGTCAGATGACCCATCTTTTAACCATATTGATATTTCTTTGCAAGATGTACAGGTAGCTTTTATCAAGGTATATTTTAGGATTGACGATGCATACTCACCGCCTAGACCATATACCCATTGTAATCCAGTAAAAGCTCCGCATTGCGGACAAATTGTACCTTGAGTGACAGCCTCGTTAGGACATGTGCCCAATGAATAACTATTATTCTGCCAATCTATAAAAGAATGATTAAAAAGTAACTGACTCTGTTTATCAAATGCATTTTCTTTCAACAATATTCACCTCTTTTAATTTGAGTTAATTATAGCAATAAAGAAAGGAGAAATCCATGAAACTTTGGCCATATCAAGACGGTTATGTAGTGTTAGGAATTAAGTGAGGAGGACGGATAATCAAGTTTTAAGAGATTTAAACCAATTCCTAATAATGTCTATAATCAAACCCAGAGAAAAGTATGAAATAAAATGAATTAAAGATGAAGCAAACATTCTTACAGAATAAGGTTGATTCATATAAAATTCATCTAACTTAGGGGATTTGATAAGCAGATTCGTACCTATAAAATCTGTAATAGCAAATAGGAATCCCTTATTGTCATAACCACTAACCCAAGTAGTTATAACGATAAGACTGAACAAGCTTAATAGAATAGTGAATAAATACTTTTTCATGTAGAATGCTCCTCAAATAATTTATTAAAACTAATTTTAGATGGAAATCAAAACCAGATTTAATCAGTTTATTGCATACATTATCCATAGAATAAACAGTATTAATAATATAACGAATAAAGCAGAACCTGTGGCAATAAAAAAGAAAGGCCAATCGACTGAATTTTTAAAGTCAGGCCATGTTTGAATTTTTCCATTTTTAATTACATCAATTTCCAAGTTATATAAATAACTCAATAAAATAAGTCCTAAAAGGATTGAATAATCTTTATGAGTGAATACTATATAAAAATAGATTATTAACCACACAATGCTCGATAATATTCTTTTACGCAAGATAAACGTTAATTTTCTTTTCAATTAAACGACTCCTCGAAATTTTCGTTAATTTTCTTAGGAAGATACACATAAATAGTATATGATTACGGACTATGAAATTTTCGTTAAAAGCCAGCCGACCACTGACTGGCTAATGTGTTAGAAGACAACTGTTTTCCGCCAGTCGTCCTTTAGGTGTGCATTAGCACTTGTCCTAAGTAATGTGCTAGAGTTCGTGTGACCGTATAGGTCAATAAAGCGTCTCTGGTGGAGACAGGAACTACTGGTAACTGTTTGCTCGCAATTACCATAGAAAAAGAGGAAATTATTCCAGAAATAAAATCCCCAAGAAAGTTAACATGATTATATCATGAGTAAATGTATTTGAAAATAATATCACATAGTTTGTATTGTAAAAAGTTTATTTAGTAGAAAAATAAAAAAGCCGGATTCCTCCGGCTGTTGGTAATATTCTCGACACGAATATTATACCATAAACGGGGGAATCAAAGGATGGTACTTTTTGACGTAAAGAAATATGAAACACCAGATGCAAAGGATGTAGACATGGAACAAACTAAACATAACGTAAGTGTGTTTCTGTCTGCCTATCTTGCTGCTAGATGTCGTGTTGGCCAGCCGAGGGAACCAAAAGTAACAGCTTCATTCTCTTTGGTTCCACCATCAACGGCCAATAACACTTTTGAAGCCGAGCAAATGTTAATCCAGAAAGAAGAAGCTCAAGAAGAGTTTGATTACCTTCATAAGCTTTTTGTTAGAGGTTATTCTGCGATTCAACATCCACACAAACCCGATATTACCGAGCGAAGAAAAAGAATCTTCTATGACCGTTATATCAACGGCAATCCGATCTATCTAGCAGCGCAACGGAATTGCATCAGCGAAGAATCAGTGAAACAAGAATCTAATATGATTATTGTTCAATTTGCTTCGGCACTGGAACTGGTTGCTTTTAAGTAGCCATTTATTACACTTTTTATACCTCTTTTATACACTTTATCTACACTTCATATACCTTTGAAACGGGTTATTATGATAGTGTCAAAAAAATAAGAAATGCGACACACTTACACAAATACATTAACGGAACGATTGCCTACTTATTTTTTTGATTTGAGATTACAAGGAAGTAAAAAAATTCTACTTTCTTCGTTTAGTCACTTGTGATCTCATTTAGATTCTCTCGCAAACCACCAATTATAAAACTAAAGAAGTGAGGTGAACTTCCCCTCTCTTTTTTCTACAGGTTTGCGAGAGTTAATGGAGCATAGCTTAATCGGTAGAGCAGCGGTCTCCAAAACCGTTGGTATAGGTTCGAGTCCTATTGTTCCAGTAAGTGGCATAAGCTGCTTAAATAAAAAATCGTCAATAAGTCAAATGTAACTACCTTTACAATCAGATTACGGTTAAGATTTTCTCTCCTATCCTAGACTCCGCGTAAGAGTGCAGTCTTTTTCTTATTCTTTTTTTCAAAAATCTATAGTATTATAGAGAAAAAAAGAATGAGGTTATACATGATGAATATACAATACATTGGATTCAATGAAGAAAATTTCGCAAGTGATATTATTACTTGTTCATCTATCCTAAGTCCAAAAGATTTTGATGATTATGATTTAAACTTTATAGATTTGGATAGTGAAGAATTATGGTCTGTACTAGAAAATGGCTTCTATCAATACGGAACGAAATATGCTAACGATTTTATAACAATTCGCAAATTGATAGATAACTCTAAACAGAATTTAGTAATTTCATTACCTAAGAATCAAATCTATCAATACGGATTAAAAGATTATCTTGAAAAAGTTCATAAGGGCATCGATTTATTATCTGGTATTACTATTGAGCTAATGTATGGTGCAACTCAAACTAAGGTCAATAAAGGAACACTTAGCTCTGATTTTACAATTATGAATGATTCGACTTATTATAGCACGTTAACCCAATCTATTAGGAGTAAAAAAGCTACTACAATAAACAGTGGTAATATCTTCGTGACAACACTAAGCATAAACAATTCAAAAGAACTAATGGATTTTTTAACTGAATTAAGATTAATCAAAAGTAAAACTGAAGAGATCCCAGAATGGATGGGGGAGGTTAAGATGTTCGATGACGTTAAACAGCTTGAAACTATTCAAATGACAAAACAAGAAATACTTGAGCTTGAAGATAGAATAGAGAAGGCTGAAACACAATTGAATGAGAATAAACGGATGAAATCTATTTTATATACTCAGTCTGATGAATTGGTTGAAGTTGTTTTTGAAATATTCAAAGAAATGCTAAATGTTGATTTATCAAGATTTGAGGATAAGAAAAAAGAAGATATTTCATTTTCTATAGGGAATAATGTTTTTATTGGAGAGATAAAAGGTAAAACAAGCAATGTAAAAACGTCTTTTTTATCTCAATTAGATAATCATTTCACGAATTTTATAGAAGACCATCCAGAAATCCCGGAAGAAAATATCTATAAATTGTTAATTATTAATCATCAAAGGAATAAAGCATTAAGCGAAAGAGATCCGGTGGATCAAAAACAGATTGATATTGCTAAAGGGAAATATGGCTCTCTTATTATAGAAACAAGTGAACTATTAAAATTATTAGAAAAGTATAGGGAAAATAATCTTTCTAGGGAAACAATTGCTGAATTGATTACGCAAAAAGGATTATTGAAAGTGGAATAATACGGACGTGAAATCAAACATTGCTTTACAATAATGATTACACCTATGTACAAAAAGATCACTCATTCTAGTGATCTTTTTTTGTATATAAAAAAACATTAGAAATGGGAACTATTGGCTAGGTAGCATTCGTGCAAAAATTGTTGGTTGCTACTTACAAAAAGGATCTTCTACCCATAAATAGTATAGCAAAAAGTAATTTGCTGAATAAAATACATAAAAACAATTAGGAGAGAGAGTATGAAAAATTATTTGTTTGTATCGTTAACACGTAAATATCCGCCACCGAACCACTCGCTCGATGCATCACGTGTTGTAATATTTGTGAGAATAAAGAAGAATGCATCCATTGTCGAAACGATGAGAGAATCTACAACAAAAGAGATTGATGCGGCCTATTACGGCGTCGGTTGTTGGGAAGATAAACATATACAAGAGAATATAAAGAAGTACGTGAGGTGATAACAAATGAGTAAAAATGAACAGATTAAAAAGCATCAAGCACAGTTCTTAGAGATCATGAAGAAGGTTCGTGAAGAGAAAGATATAGATGCGCTTGCAGAATTGTTTATTGAAATCATTTCAGTATATGGGCTGAAGATGTATGAGACATCAGCATTACTTTATTACGTTCAGAAGAAAACACTTGAAGCAGATCACAATGCACAGTTCTTAAAAGAACGATTGAAACTTGATGTTAAGTCGCTAGGTATTGAAGGTGTGCTGCAAGTACAACGTGCGTTGGTTAACACTTACCTTTCTAATATTGCCAACAATGATTGATGTATCATCCAAACAAGCACGAGCAAAGTTCTATGGCTCATCAGAGTGGAGAAGATTAAGACAGCAATGTTTAGAGCGTGATCATTACGAATGCCAGTGGTGCAAACAAGAAGGTAAGTTAACAACCCAGTATGATTCTATTCTTGAAGTGGATCACATTAAAGAATTGGAACATTATCCGCAGCATGCCTTGGATATAGACAACCTAAGAACATTGTGCAAGGACTGTCATAATAAACGGCACGGTAGATTTAACTATAGAGAATCGAAAAGAAAAAGAAAGTGGGATGATGAATGGTGGTAGAGGACAGTTTCAAATCGTTTGATAAAGTAAGTTTTGATTTGTCGAATCAATCAGATGCAACTAGTTATTTCGTAATGATTCTTATTCCTGAGGGTTACTTAAACGAATTCGTTAGCGTTTGTAGTGAAAATAATCCACTGAAAGAACATTTCGGAGTTGTGGGAGAAACACAGCTTAAAACTAAAGAAAGTGGGGGATAACGTACCCCCCGTCGAAATATTTTGCCCTAAAGTGAGGACTGCGGGAACCGGTGGATGGGGTCAACTGTCTAAAAATATACGTTAAATTTTTTTATAGGGGGGTGATTGCTATTGAAAATGGCAGATTTGAAAAAACAGTTGATGAGTCAAATTGACGAAAACGATCAACTAGAAGTTGAAAAAGTCGAGAGATATCTTGATTTAGTAAAGCTTTATAAAAAAATGAATTCGTCTATTTCTAAGTATGGAACGATTGTAGAGTTTGAAAACGGAGCGCAGAAATACTTAAAAATCAATCCAGCAATCGCCGAAAAAGTTAAAATTTCACGTGCATTGATTGCTTTAGGAAAAGACCTTAACTTAGATGAATCAACAAAAATAGTGACTAGCGTTGATGATGATAATTATAGCGAGAGTGACTTAGTATGATTAAGCAAAAACATGTCGATTACTATATACAACAATATAAAAAAGGTGAAATAAAACTTAATAAAGAAAGAATTGAACTAATAGAGTATCTAGAAAGAGATATACTCTCAAGAGATGATATATATTTTAATGACAAAATGATAGACGATTGTATCAATTATGGTGAAAAATGGTTTTTTGAATTACAGCCATTTCAAAAATTTTTGATTGCTTTCGTCTTTTTGTATTTTAAAAAGAATAACAGAAATTTTTATCGTAAATTTCTATGGATGTTTGGCCGTGGTGGCGGTAAAAACGGGCTTCTTTCTGTCGTTCTTAATTTTTTACAAACTGAATTACATGGAATTCTAGATTACAATATTTCGATTGTTGCGAATTCAGAAGATCAAGCAAAAACTTCTTTCGAAGAAATTTACAATACAATCAAACGAAATAAAACACTTCAAAAAGCTTTCGAGTATGGGAAAACAGTTATAACCTCTAAAAAAACTGGTAGCTATATAAGATTTAGAACGTCGAATGGCGATACTAAAGATGGTTTAAGAGATGGAGCGGTGGCTTTCGACGAAATTCACCAATACCCTTCTAACAAAGATGTAAAAGTGCATATTTCTGGATTAGGAAAAAAGCCGAATCCTAGAGAATTTTATGTAGGAACAGATGGATATGTTCGAGAGGGATTTTTAGATTCTCTTAAAGAAAAAGCCAAAAGAGTGTTAAACGGT
The DNA here is from genome assembly GCF_050558525.1 of Enterococcus sp. DIV0236. NCBI lineage: Bacteria > Bacillati > Bacillota > Bacilli > Lactobacillales > Enterococcaceae > Enterococcus > Enterococcus sp. DIV0236. The sequence continues at coordinate 877,247 of NZ_CP187891.1, forward strand.
TCTAGTCGACCTAATGCTATTTTCCCTTTTATTTGCAAATTAGATTCAGAAGACCAAGTGACAGAATCAGAAAACTGGGAATTAGCAAATCCGATGTTTCATCAACCTTTATCAGAGTATGCCGAGAGCCTTTTAGAAACTATTTTTGAAGAATATGAAGACTTAGAGGACGATCCGTCAAATAGAGAAGAGTTTATGACTAAAAGAATGAATTTACCAGTTACAGATTTAGAAAGATCAGTGGCTAGTTACGAAGAAATAATGGACACCAATCGTCCTTTACCAAATTTAGAAGGTAGACAAGCAATTGGATGTTTGGACTTTGCTAGCTTGCGAGATTTTGCCGCATGTGGTCTTTTATTTAAAGATAAGGATGACTATGTTTTTAAAACACATTCATTTGTTAGAAAGCAATTTGCAGACATATACTATGGATATTCCAAGAAAGCATCAGAACAAACAAAAGAACGATTCGCACCGATAAAAGAATGGGAAAATAGAGGATTATTATCTGTAGTTGATGGAGCTACAATTGAACCACAAACAGTTGTCGATTGGTTTGTTGAACAACGATATAAATACGGAGTTACAAAAATTGTTGCCGATAATTTCAGAATGGATGTATTGAGACCGTTACTAATAGCTGCGGGATTTGAAGTGGTTGTGATAAAAAATCCTAGAGCAGTCGATAGTTTACTTGCACCGAGAATAGAAACGGCGTTTGCTAATAGACACATCATTTTTGGAGAAAATCCGTTAATGCGGTGGTACACGAATAATGTATTAGTAAAGACCAACAATGATGGAAATAAGACGTACTTAAAAAAAGAAGAAGTTAGAAGGAAAACAGATGGATTTAAAGCATTTGTATGCGGCATGTATTTAGCAGATGAACTTACAGATTATAATTTCGAAGATGCATTTGATATTTTAAATGAATTAGATTTTTAAGCAAAGCAAACAAGCCTTTGGTGCACCCGAATGCCACACTTTCTTTTAAGGTATCATATAGAGCAGAAACAAACATACTTTCTATTATTCCTTTAAAATTTAGCATAGCATTCCCCCCTTTAACAGTTATGCAGCAAAAAACAAGTATCGTGGTTGTTATAGAGAGTGTGACATACACAGGATTCCCCGGGTTGTGATACAGAGCCCACCAAAGGCTTATTTGTATAAAAGTATACCATAATTACCGAAAGGGGGTGAATAAGTGAGTTTACTTGACTTGTTAAAAAGTACGTCAGCTAAAAACAAAGCTATACAAGAAATGTTGGATTTTGATTTTATAAACGACGTATCTACTAGAGCATACTTAAAGCGCTGGGCTTTAGATTCTGTTTTAAATTTTGTCGCTAGAACCATGTCAACAATGCAGGTACAAATAAGAGGTGCCACGAAAGAAGAATGGGACTATTTACTAAACGTACGCCCCAATAAAGATATGTCAGCGAATGATTTTTGGCAAAAGTTCTTTTATACACTTTTAAAAAATAACGAAGTGTTAGTAGTTGTTTCCGATGATAATCAGTTATTGATTGCAGATGATTTTTATAGAAATGAATATGCACTATACGAAGATACGTTTTCGGAAGTAACTATAAAAAACTATACCTATCAGAGAAACTTCAAAATGTCTGAGGTTATTTACCTTCAATATAACAATGAAAAATTAGATAAGTTCACCGATGGTCTATTCAATGATTATGGTGAACTTTTTGGCCGTATCTTAGAAGTTTCTATGCGAAACAACCAAATTCGAGCGGGTGTTTCTATTGATCAAACGAGTAGTTTCGGAGATAGAAAAGACGAAAATGGAAGAACCAATCAAGAAAAATTACAAACATTTGTTAATAAGATATACAAATCTTTTAGGACTAACTCGGTAGCAATAGTTCCGCAGCTTAACGGTTTTAAATACGAAGAGTATACAAATAAAACGGGCTCGTCTAATCAATCTTTGGAAGAATTGGACCAAATGAAAAAGTCATTAATCAATGATGTTTGTCGTGCCATTGGTGTTCCTTCTGCATTAGTACATGGAGAAATGGCCGATCTAGAATTTAATCTAAAAGCCTATCAAAAACTTTGTATTACTCAATTGAAGGACAAACTACAATCAGAACTTAATAATAAAGTTTTGGAAAAATATGAGTACCAACAAGGTGTACGAGTGGTAATCATGAATGTTCTTAAACGTGATCCGTATGAACAAGCTGTACAAATTGATAAATTAATTGCTTCTGGAGTATTCACGCCTAACCAAGTGTTAATTGATTTTGAGTATGAAGAATCAGAGGAAGCATTTATGAACGAGCATCATATTACTAAAAACTATGAAAAATTGAAAGGGGGTGAAGATGAAGATGACAGTGAAAATCAAAGTTAATGGGCCAATCATTTCTAGTGATGATAAATGGTTCTATGATTGGTTTGAAATGGAAGCAACGTCCCCTAAAGATGTTTTAGATTTGTTGCCTGCAAATCACAATGAAGATGTAGAAGTAACTATCAACTCTAATGGTGGGCTAGTAGATATGGGAAATGAAATATACACAGCTCTGCGTTCTTATGAGGGCCATGTGAAAGTAAACATTGTAATGGCTGGAAGTGCTGCAAGTATCATTGCGATGGCTGGTAACACAGTTGCTATTAGCCCAGTTGGTCAAATTATGATTCACAATGTCGCGATGGGGGCTGGCGGCGATTATCATACAATGGACAAAGCAAGCGAAATTTTACAGAAAGCTAATAAATCTTTAGCTAATGCGTATGTTTCAAAAACAGGTAAGGCCAAAGAAGAAATTTTAGCGTTGATGGATAAAGAAACATGGTTAACCGCAGAAGAAGCTGTTGAAAATGGTTTTGCGGATGAAATCATGTTCGAAAATACCGAACGCCCATTATTAGTTGCTGATGGTGGAAGTGGTCTTATTTCAAAAGAAATTATCAATGAAGTGAAAAAACTAAAAAATCAGCAGAACGAACCAGTAGTAATGGTCAATAAAAAAGAATTAAAAGAAATGATTGCTGAAGCAATCGTAGAAATGAAGCAAAACGAAATTACAATTGAACAAACTATCGAACCCAAAGAACCCACGAACGAATCGCCGTTTGCTAGGTTCTTATTTTAATACACATTTTTAGGAGGAATTTAAATATGACAATCAATTTAAAAGGAATGGTCAATTATCAAGAAAAGCGTAAAGCTTTTATTGAATCTGTAAAAAATGGTGATCCACAGGAAAAACAAAATGAATTATACGAAGCATCTATGAATGCTTTAGCAGAAGACATGGTAGCAGAAGCAAAAAAAGAAGCTCGTATGGAAGCAGAAGAATTTATCAATGCTTCAAAAATGGATAAAGATATTACACCTCAAGAAGTGAAATTCTTTAATGCAGTCACTGAAACAGGCTGGAAAGATGAAGAACTACTTCCTGAAACAACAGTGGATGAAATTTTTAATGATTTAACAAGAGAACGTCCATTATTAAAAGAATTAGGATTAAAATATACAGGGTTACGATTGAAAATCTTAAAATCTGATCCAAAAGGTGCCATTGTTTGGGGTAAAATTTTCGGCGAAATTAAAGGTCAGTTAGATGCAACCTTCAGCGAAGACGATGCAAAACAAAGCAAAGCAACAGCATTTGTTGTATTACCAAACGATCTATTAGAATATGGTCCTGTTTGGATTAAACGTTATGTAACTACTCAAATTAAAGAGGCATTTGCTGTTGGCTTCGAAGATGCTTTCCTAAATGGCGATGGAAACGATAAGCCTATTGGTTTAACTCGTGACTTAGCAAAGGGAGCTACTTCAAACGGTGTGACTACTTATCCAGAGAAAGAAGCAGCAGGAACTTTAACTTTTGCCGATGAAAAAACAGCGATTAAAGAATTAAAAGAAATGCGTAAATACCATTCTGTTAAAGAAAATGGCAAACGTATTTCTGTCGCTGGTAAAGTAGTTATTGTTGCGAGCCCAGATGAAGCTTTGGATATTGAAACAGAGTTTACTTCTCGTAATGCAATGGGAGACTGGGTTACGAAATTACCGTTTGGATTGCGGATTGTAGAATCTGATTTCCAAAAATCTGGAAAAGTTACCACTTTTGTTAGTGGTCGTTACGATGCATTTGCTGCAGGAGCATTAGTGATCAAAGAATACGATCAAACATTAGCTTTAGAAGATTGTCGTTTATTCACTGCAAAACAATTTGCGTTTGGTAAAGCACAAGACAACAAAGTTGCAGCTGTATGGACATTATCCATTAATGGAGACCCAGAGACGGGGAAGTAGCAATCCCTGTGATTGAAAAAGTCACGCCAACAACAGACGGGGCTGTTGTAAATCTGAAATAACAGGGGAGGGATTCAATGACTAATGAACAAGCATTAGAGTTAGCCAATCTGAACCTAGAAAAATTTAAGAAGCGGATGAAAATTTTTGGAACGTCGGAAGATGAATCGTTAACGGAAATTTTAGCCGCTTCTTTTTTGCGCCTTGATTCTTTGATCAATCCAGTTAAACCAGAAAGTGATTTAACCTTCATAGAACTTGTATTCGAGCGCAGCCGATATGCCTATAACGATTCATTAGAGTTTTTCGAAACAAATTTTCAGCCAGATATATTAGCGCAGTCTTTAAAATATGCGGAGGTGTTCAACGATGATACACCCTAATTATAAAAAGCCTAAAATTAATAGTGGTAGTTTGAAAACACGTGTAGAATTTTGGGGATTTGTTCCAAATGATGGACCAGAGCCAGGAGAAGAAAAAAACGAAAAGCTATATGAATGCTTTTCTTTAGCTTACAATCCATCAATGAAAGACATGGAAATATTGAACGCAAAAGGAACTAAAGAGGGGCTGACAATTAAAATCCGTGATCCACACCAAGACTATATCCCTAGCAACAAACATAAAGTTGTTATTGACGACTATAGAGCTTTACCAGTGGGCAAAGAATGGGAAATCCTAGATGTTTCACCAGATTTTGAAGATAATCGTTTTATCAAGATTGTTCTAGGGATAACGTCATGAGCGAAGTGACAGGGTTAGAAGAAATTCTCAAAAATATGGAAGATAAACTAGGTCAAGCACGAGTAAATAGAATTTCAAACAAAGCTTTAAAAAAACAAGGCGAAAGAAACAAGCAGACTGTAAAAAAATACATGGCTAGTTATATAGATTCAGGAAAAACGCATGACTTAGTTATAAGTAGTGGTGTGAAAAGTAATCCAAAACGAGTTGAGACTGGCTGGGCTTCAAAGGAACGTGCGCCTATCGTCCATTTAAATGAGTTTGGCTATACGCGCTATGGTACTTATGTACGACCTCGTGGAATGGGAAAACTACAAGCTGCAGATGATGAAATTCAAACGAAAGCATTTGGAGAGATGAAGTCGGATATGGAGGAATTAGCTAAATGAAAGATATGATGATGGAAGTCTACAATGCCTTGATTGAAAATGAAACAATTAATGAGCTTGTGACACCTCAAAGAATTAAATTTTATGAAGTACCAGAAACTTTGGATACTACCAAGCCTTTCATTATCATTGATAACTTTCTTGGTCCACAAAACAACGCCTATTTTGCCAACAACAAAGCTTTGTCAATTCGCTTCAATTATCAAATAAATGTTGAAAGCATGGACAGAATGGTAACCAAGCAAATTTCTAAAGCAGTTGAAGAAACGATGAAACAAATTGGATTTGGTCGCCTAGATGGTGGCTTAGATCAGTACTTTAACGAAACAAAACGTTTTGTAGATGCAAGACGTTACAGAAAAAATACACAAATTCACGACACCGACTATTAAGTTGGTGTCTATTTTTTAGGAGGAAAAAATTTATGCAAACATACGGATTTAGCAGAATCACTATTCAACAATTGGACAATGAATTAAAGCCAGTCGCTGGTAAGAAACATGTCATTGATGGCAAGCCAAAAGAAGGGGCCGCAGCAAGCTTTGAAATTACAGGACTAACCAAAGAACCGTCAAAAGTTTTCGGTTCAAACATTGCATATTACGTGGCACGTAAAGGGCACGGAGATATTGCAGCAAACTTAGGTATCTTAGATGTACCATCAGCCATTGAACATGAAATGTTAGGGCATAAAAAAGCTAGCGAGGAAAGCAAAGTTTATCATATTGGCGAGGATACAGAGCCACCTTACTACGCAGTATTAATCGAATCAGAAGATTTATATGGTGAAAAACTTGGCTTCGGCATGTATGCAGGCACATTCTCATTAGATGGTGTCAAAGGCGAAACATTAAATGATGACGACTTTACGCCAGAGCCTGGCGAATATGTTTATTCTGCTGTTTCTCGTCAAATTAACGGTAAAAAAGTTACTGTCGGTTTTGCAGATAATTCAGAAGCTCTAGCAGAATTGACAACAGAATTATTTGGTGAAGAAACACCAGCGCCGGAAAAGTAGCAAGCCCCACAGTGGGAGCTGTTACTCCCACCACAGATGGGGCCAATATTGAATTAAGTTAGGAGGACAAGAAATGTCGTTTATTCCACCAGAAAAATTTAGACTTTATAAAAAAGGTGAAACTAGTCCTGTTGCAGAAGGTATTTCGCCTTTAGCTATTACAGGAATTACCGCAAACACAGATGTTTTAGCTGGTGACTTTACTGTCACAGGTGTTGCCACCGTTGACGGTGAAGAAAAAGAATCTGATCATGTTGATGTACCAGCATTTAAAACATTACCTATTGCAGTAACAGAAATTACCTTGGATAAGACTGAATTAGCTTTAAAAGTTGGTGAAACAGCAACGTTAACACCTACAATCATGCCAGAAAATGCAACAAACAAAGCGTATAGATTCAGTTCTGAAGATGCAGCGATTGGAACGGTAACACCAGTGCAAGGAAAAGTAACAGGCGTTTCGGAAGGTATTACAAAACTTGTTGGCACAACTGAAGACGGTAATTTTACAGCAGAATGTACTTTGACTGTATCAGCAGCAGAATAAAAATTTATTGATTAAGGACGGCTTTAGTTAGTCGTCCTTTTTTTGGAGGTTAAAAAATGGAACGCAAAATTGAACTAACTTTACGCATTGATGGCGAAGAAAAAACTTTTACTCAAGACTTTGTGCCTTTCTCAAAACGTAATGACTATATTCGTTTAGAGAAAGAAGTAGAAGAAGCAGCAAAGAAACGTGATAAGGAGCCAATACAAAAAGATTATTTGGATATGCAAATTCAGTTTGTCGCAGATCTGTTTGACGAAAAAGAAGTGACTAAAGAATCAATCATGAATGGATTAGATTCACTAGACATCGAAAAAATTTGGGAAATCATACGGTACCGTGTTTTGGGATTCTCAAAAGAAGATGATGAAGAAGCAAAAAAAGCAATGACGGAGGAAATTTAACTTGGTCAGAACTTTATGAATTACAAGTTGATTTTGTCCGTGATGCGATTACCAATCTTGGTTGGACGATTCGGGATTTCATGAATACTGATTGCTTGGATATTGATGAAATCTTATTGAAAGCACCAAAGAAAAAGAAAACTAAAAAGAAAAAACAAGAGGTGCGACCACTAAGTGAATTAGTCAAGCGTAGTGGCGCATAAAGGGAAGGAGGTAACTAAATGAGTGGTGGAACGCCGTTAGGAAATATGGTCATTAAGTTGGGCTTGGATAGTTCTGATTTCGGTCGTGGTGCAGCAAATGCTAAAAAAGAAGTTCGTTATTTAGCCAAAGAAATGCAAGCTAATGCAAAAATCGCTGATATGGCGGGCAATCATATGGGCAAACTTGGCACTCGTTTTGATGGTTTAACTAAAATCATTGGAGCACAAGAGAAACAAGTTGCTGCGCTGAAAAAAGCTTATGACGAATCTTTTGTAGATGGAAAAGCGACAGAATCCACCAAAAGGCTAGCAACTCAATTGCAAGATGCCAATGGAAAACTAGCAAATTATCGATCTCAATTAATTCAAACAGCTGGTCAGATGGCAGAAATGCAAGTCAAAACCACTGGTGCCACTGGCGCCATTTATAATGCCAGCGAAAAAATGATTTCTAGTGGGCAAAAAATGGAAAAAGTGGGCGGAGCTTTAACAAAAGGTATAACTTTGCCAATTCTTGCTGGGGCTGCAGCAGTAACAACGGCCGCTGTGAAATGGGAATCTGATTTTGCAGGTGTGAAAAAGACCAATGATGAAGTTGTGGATTCGACAGGTAAGGTTGTTTACTCATACAAAGATTTAGAAAATGGTCTTCGTGGACTAGCCAAAGAATTACCTTCAAGTCACACGGAAATTGCAAACGTTGCAGAAGCAGCAGGGCAGTTAGGGATTAAAACTAAAAATGTAGTTGGCTTTACCAAGACAATGATTGACTTAGGCGAGTCAACGAACATGAGTGCAGAAGAAGCAGCAACTGCTTTAGCTCGATTGGCCAACATTACAGGAATGCCACAAACGGAATTTGACAAGTTAGGTTCTGTGATTGTTGATTTAGGGAATAACTTTGCGACAACCGAGTCAGAAATAACCGCAATGGGATTACGTCTTGCTGGTGCTGGTCACCAAGTGGGAATGAGTGAAGCTCAAATCATGGGATTTGCGGCTGCATTGAGTTCGGTTGGTATTGAAGCAGAAGCAGGCGGTTCTGCATTTTCTAAAGTGATGGTTGAAATGCAATTGGCTGTAGAAAATGGAGCCAATGCATTTGCAGGGTTAGAGAGTTTAAGCCAACAAACTGGTGTATCTATGGAACAGGTTTCTAGCGCTGTTAGAAATGGCGGTAAAGAGTTAAAAAACACTGCTGGTGCAATGGGGTTAACTAACAAAGAATTAAAAACAATGCATAAAGAAGCCACCGATGCATCAGGAAAATTAAATGATTTTGCAGAAGTAGCTGGAATGTCTGCAGAACAATTTTCTAAAGCTTTCAAAGAGGATGCTTCAGGTGCTATTATCAAATTTATTGAAGGGCTAGGAAAAACGAAGGAACACGGACAATCTGCAATTGCTGTTTTAGATGATATGGGGATTACCGAAGTTCGTCTTCGTGACAGTTTGCTACGTGCAGCTGGTGCCAGTGATGTATTTAAAAGTGCTGTAGATCGTGGAACTAAAGCATGGGGAGAAAACACCGCTTTAACAGAGGAAGCTAACAAGCGATATGAAACTACTGAATCTCAATTAAAGATGCTTAAAAATGAAGCAGTTGACGTAGGTATCACGTTTGGTGGTCCTTTAGTAAAAGCATTGAGAGATGCGCTTCAAGCAACTAAACCAATGATTAAAATGGTTACGAACTTGGCGGAATCTTTCTCAAATGCTGATCCTAAAACACAGCAAACAATTGTTAAAATGATTGCATTAACTGCTGCAATGGGGCCTGCTATTAAGTTAACAGGTACTTTAACGAAGGGTGTAGGATTTTTAGGCAAGGGCTTTGTTGAGACAATGGCCGCTATGTCTAAAAAAAGAGCGATTGAAGATGTTACAAAAGCTTTTGCAGAGGGTAGTTCTGTTTCTGTTGGATTCGGAAAAGGCATTGCTTCTTCTGGTTCGGCGTTAGGTGGATTAACAGCTAAAATTGGAGGAACCACAACACAAATTGGTTCATTGACTAAAGGGTTTAGTTTATTGAATCCTTGGGTGTTGGGTGCAACTGCAGCGATTGGGGCAGGTGTAGCAGTGTGGAAACTCTGGGGAGAAGAAGCCTGGAATAGTTCCCAACGTGTTAAGCAATGGGGAACTGATGTCGGACGAGAAGTTGCCAAAACTTTAGACGGGGTGCAAGACAAAACCAAAGCCGCAAATGGTCAGTTTGGCTTATTAAAAGATGGATTTAATCAATCAGATGCTTCTAAAATGGCAGAAAATTTTGAAGCAGCGGGTCAGTCTCTTGAAAAGTCTTTAAATAAAAAAGTAGATGGATTGAATCAATTATTAAAGCAGTTACCAGGAACCGCTACAGACTCAATGAAAGAAATCATTGAGAATGAGAAAAAACTAAATCAGTCTGCTGTGGAAGAAATCCAATCGAATAATAAGCAAATTCAAGAGATTAGACAAAGGGCTGCAAACGAAAATCGTCAATTGAGTGTTTCTGAAGCTCAAATGATTAGTGATTTATCAAAGAATACTGCGGAAGCTTATGTTAATACTCTGGATGTTTCGGCGGAACAAAAAAGAACTATTTTGAAATCAATGACTGGTGATGTAGCGAATGCTACGAAAGAAGAAGCAGAAATATGGTTAAAATCATTAGGAGAGCAAAGGAATGCATCACAGACTCATGCCGCTAAAATGAAAGAAGAGCAAAAAAAATGGTTGAAAGATTGGGGATATAACCTTGATGGTGAATTTGCTCAGAAGTATCTTGAAGAATGGGATAAAATAAACGAAACTACGACTGAAGGTTTTGATAACCAAATGGCCGCCATTGTTGAGAAATTCCCTGAACTAAAAGATAAAATTCATTTGGCTTCTGGACAAGTAATAAAAGAGAGCGGAAATGCTTCACAATACCTTATTGAAGATAACGAGAAATTATTGGAGAATGTTACCAAAACAACAAATAAAGTTGCTGAAAATGCTAAGAAGAACGCTGAACAACTTAAATATGTTGGTAATGAAGCAAGTGAATATGGGAAAATGTGGAATAATCTTGTTCTTGATCCAAAAACAGGCGAAGTCAAAACCAATGCACAAGAAGCAGTTAACGAAGCTGCAAATTCTGAAAAAGGATGGAACCAACTCCTATATGCTTCCAAACATGCCGACCTAAAAAGTAATGCTAAATTAATGATTGCCGAAGCAGCAATTGCTAACGGAAAATGGGACAGCATGACGTTTAAGGAACAACAAGCGCTTTTAGATACAAATGCCAAGAAGACTGTAACTCAGGCATTACAAGCCAACGGAAAATGGGACAAACTTAATTTTGAGGAGAAGAAGGCCATTCTGTATTCTAATACCCCTGAAAAAATGGCTGAAAATATGCTTAATCTTGGACTTTGGGAAGATTACAAGTTACATGACAAAGAAATTAAAGCTGATAACAAAGAGTTTTTAGAAGTGCTTAGTGATTCGCAAGAAAAAATTGTCAATTGGTCTAATTTACCAGATGATGTTAAAAAATTTTATGCAGATAATCAAGATTTACTGACAAAAATTTATGGATCAGAACGAGCCTTTAATGCTTGGAAAAATTTACCAGATGAAAGCAAACTGCTTTTAGCAAATAACACGGATGTGCTACAAAAGATTCTTTCTTCAGAAACATATCTAACAAATTGGAATAACCTTCCAACAGACCAGAAAAAAATGCTTGCCAATAATGATGATTTACTAACAAAGGTAATGAAATCAGAAGAAAGTATGAATGCGTGGAAGTTATTACCTGATCCAGTAAAAAAAATGCTTGGTAATAATGAAGATTTAAAAGCAAAAATAGCTGATGGAACATTAAGCGTGCAAACTTATGACCAAATAAAGCCACAATTAAAAAAATTACTCGGAGATGCTTCCAATGTATCAAATCAATCACAGGTAGGTATTCAAAACTTAAATGCATTTAACGCAAACAATCCAGCACAGAAAATACTACGTGGAGATTCTTCAAATGCACAAGCTGCAGCTCGACAAGGTGGCAATGCATTGAACACCTACAATGCCAATAATCCAGGAACGAAAAACTTGCGAGGAAATGCAGGTGGAGTTGTCGGTGCGGCTTCAAGTGGTAATAGTAGCTTAAATATTTTCGCAGCAAACAATCCAGTAGAAAAACTATTAAGGGCTAATGATCAAGCGAGTGGACCAGCATCTCAAGCGAAAAATGCAGTAAGTGACTTTAATTCTGGCCCTTCGGTAATTACCAAAACTTTAAACGTAGTAGCTAATTTAGGCGCTGGCGTAGCAAAAATTTTAGGGCTCGAAACAGGAACCAATAATCATATTGGTGGTCCGGCAATCGTCAACGACCAAAAAGGACGTACTTATAAAGAGTTGGTAATTCCTAAAGGTGGCGTGCCTTTCATCCCAGAAGGTAGAAATGTATTCTTGCCAGATTTACCAAAAGGATCAAAAGTAATCAGAGCTTCAGAAACAAAAAAATTAATTCCTCATTATGAAAACGGCGTGGGTGTTCCGAGAAACTCTTCAGTTGTTAAAAATCTAATTGCTGTTCAAGATTCACATGAATCGAATGATTTTAGCGAACTTGCTTTTCTTATGCGTGAAATGGTTTCTTACTTAAAAGACGGCAATATTAAAAATATGGAAGTGACACAATATATCACAGGTGCAGACACAAAAACACCGAGAGAAACGGCGATGGAAACAAAACGCCAATTGCGTGATTTAGCGAGGGGGTTTAAATAGTGAAACTAGAATTAGTTTATACGAACCAAAATGGGGAGCAACTCGTTTTTAATGAGGAAGCTCCTTATTTTTTGCAAAACGTCGAGGGATTAGAAGCACCAGAAAATGTTGTTTTAGCAGAAGAAGTGTTTGGAGAAGATGGCGCAAAAGTTGTCGGCATCCGCTTAAGCACTCGGAAACCGTTGTTAGAAGGCACTTTAATTGGAAAAACAGAAGAAGAAATTTATCAGCTGCGCCGAGATATGATTCAAAAAATCGATCTAAAACAAACAGGTAAGCTAACTCTTAAAGTCTATGACAAGGAGTATGAAACCGACGTATTACCAATCCAAGCGCCTAGTTTCAAATTATACGAGGATAATCCTTATAAGGTTGATGAATGGAACTTATTCTCTTTACAGTTTGAAGCATTCGATTCTTATTTCCGTGATGTATCGTTTTATAACTCACTGGTTCCTTTGGCAACATTGAAGCCAACGCTTATTTTTCCAATGGTTTTTGTTCAAGGCGAGAAGCATACGTTTGGTCGCTTTGAATCAGGGAATATTGAAAAGATTGTAAACAATGGAGATGTGCAGGTTGGAGCAGTTTTTCATATGAAATGTGTAACAACCGTGACTGATCCGCAGATTTACGATGTGACAAAACAAACCTTCTTTGGATTTAAAGGAACCTTTGAACCTGGAACAAGATTCGAACTTTCAACGGTACGTGGAAAGTTGTATGCGAAAAAAATTGTTAATGGTGTAGAAACTAATGCTGTTCCAGAACGTATGGAGGGTAGTAGTTTCTTTCGATTATCTAAAGGAGATAACTATTTACAACTAAAAGCGGCCAACAATTCTCAAAATGGAATTACATGTGAAATGCAATTTACACCATTGGTTAGCGGGGTGTAGCTATGGATTTTATGCCATTGCCTTTTGTAGAGATGTTCCGAAGAAAATCTGGCTTTGATTATGAGTCAACGGCAGTTCTGGACATATGGAAATCAATGAGTGTCAAAGAAAATTTCAAGTCAGCCAATACTTTTGAAACGGTTGTTCTTTTAAAGTACATGCCAAAAGAATTAATGGACGAAGACACAGTGCTATTAATTAATAATTGCTTTTACTATATTGATTCTATTATTTGCGATGATTTGAGCAGTGGATTAATTACAATTTCTGGGAAGTCTCTTTTTGCAAAATCTGGTAAGAGAATTGTTTATCGAATTTACAATCAAACAAAAAGACCAGAGCTGATTTGCTACGATCACTTACGGAACGAAGTGGTCTCTCCGTCAGATGCTAAAAGAAAAATAAATTACTTATCTGTTGAACAACCGCCAGCAATTACTAATTCAAACATTAGTTATCAAAACAGTTATGGGAATGTTGAAGAAGAAATAGAGGGACTGTGTGAAAGTTACAATTTTGGTTTTGACGAAATTCCTATCTCGAATGGGCGTATTGGCTCAACATCAAACGGCCAAGTTGGAACAAATATTCGTTTTAGAAAAAGTGAAGATGTTTCTAGTGTAGTTCAATTTAGTGCAGAGTTTGAAAATGTCACTAATGAATCATTAGAAAAGAACAACTATGATGAAGCGACTACAGCTCTTATTTATGGAGAAGGCGAAGGAAAAGCTCGGAAGCATACTCAAGTAAATAACAATTTGAGTGGCCTCGAACGAAAAGAAATATATGTCGATGCTCGTGACTTACAACAGACTGTTGATGATGTAAAAATGCCAGATGCACAATATATTGCCACATTGCAATCAAGAGGAAAAGAAAAATTAACTGAACAACCAAGAGTTTTGGCATTGAATGGGACTATCAATTTAAATGATAGTCTTTTTGTTTATGGTCGAGATTATAAATTGGGGGATCGTGTAAAACGTATTTCTACTTTTGGCTATTCAGATACAGTGGTTCTAAATTCTGTAACTCAGACTTGGGATGAGAAAGGCTACCATATTGACGGCGAATTCGGTAACCAAAGTAAAACAATTATTGATGTAATCAAGAGAAAAGGAAAGTAGGTGGTTATTTTTGGCGGAATTAAGTTTATTTTATGATGCCGTTTTACAAGATGATGGCACATACGATCGTGCTTATACATCGGCAGACTGGGCAAAATACTTTGAAAATATCTTTCGCAACGGTGTCATGATGTCAGTCGGTGAAGCATTAAGAGTGACTGCAGCTGATTCTGTTGGAATGAGAATTGTTGTAAAAGCAGGTTCAGCAAGCTTAAAAGGTTATCAATATATTAATACGTCTGCTTTTGCAGTACCAATTGACGTTGCTTCTTCAACACAAGATCGAACAGACTCTATTGTTGTTCGGCACGACATGAACGCTAGACAAGCTTATGTAGCAGTCAAAAAAGGTAATGTGACAGTCGAACGCACGCCAGATGTATTTGAAATTCAGTTGGCCACTGTCAGAGTGCCGAGAAACAGCACAGCTATTACAGCGGATTTGATCACAGATAAGAGACCAGATGAAAAAGTATGTGGCTATTCAACACCGTTTGAAAATGTATCAGTTTCGGGAATGGAAGATAAATATAATGCTATGCTGAATACCATTATTGAAAATATGAATCAATACACGGAAGAGCAAAAGAAAAATTTAGAAGCAGATATGCAACTGGTCATTGCTAAAGGGAATGAGTACATTCAGGAAGCTCAAAAAGATTGGCAAGATTTTTTAGTCACAGTTTCCAACGATATGGATGGTGATGTTGCGCTAAACTTGCAAAAGAAAATAGCAGCAGTAACACCAGATCAATTGATTTTCACAAAGAAAAATTTACCTTTTGAATATCCTGAAATTGATGTCTTAGCATGGCATGACGGTTTAGGTGTTGCACCTTTGGGAGAAGAAAATTGGATTGGAGAAGTGCCAGAATCAATTCCGTTTAAAGCGGGTTATCCAAGCAAAAATGAATTGACTGTAAAAGTTCCAATCAATTGGAATTTGTCTTCACCAACTATCAAAGAAACAGCGCCTAATATCTTTCTTCTTAATGAGGGAAATAAAAGTGTACAGATTAAAATTAAGGAGTCGAAATAAATGAAAACAAATTTTGAACGAGGACAGTTAAACGCGCAAGATGACTTGAATCTTAACTTTAAAGAAATAGAAAGGTTTATGACAAAAGAGCCTCCATTTGAAGCATACTTTGGGACTGGACCTGATGGAACTGATATTTCATCAGGTTATACTTATGTATTAGGTCCTTTGGTAGGAACTGATTTTGGGCATAGTCAATCAAATTTACCTTTTGTAATTAGTGCAGATAATACTTCAATTACTTTCACAAGAGAAGCAGCTATTAATATTATCGGCACCTTCAAATTTCACGGTAGTAGCGGTGGTACTGACTATGCTTATGCATTTGCAAGTGTTGGGTCTAAAAACTACTTTATTTCTCAGTTAGGTGCCCCGCCTTCATTATCTTTAGACAAATCTAGTACAATAGATGGCTCTGTTAACGTTAAAGTACAAGAGGGTGATGTGTTTACGTTCAAAGCAAGTATTCGGGAGGGTAAAAAGCTTTTCCGGACGGCACTTGTTTCGTTAGCTATAAAAGAAATTAAAGGTATTTAATGATAGAAGATAAAACCGGAGGTAAGTCAGTGGAAAAATATTTTAACCACCTGTCAATTGTAGCAAGTATTGTAGGTGGTATTTGCGTTAGCTTTCTTGGGGGAATGGATCAGTTGCTAGATGTTTTGTTATTTTTGATGATTGTTGATTTTGTAACAGGTTGGCTTAAAGCCATCGCTACTAAATCACTATCAAGCAAAATCGGCATGTTAGGAATTGCAAAAAAAGTAATGATTTTATTTGTAGTGGCAGTTTCTGTGAAAGTTGAAAGTATAGTAGGGAATAATATTCCTATTAGGGAAATGGTGATTATTTTTTACATTGCAAATGAAGGCATTTCATTTTGCGAGAATGTATTGGAATTCATTCCTTTACCAGAAAAGTTAAAGGATTATTTTATTCAGTTGAGAAATAAAGACAAGAATTGAAGCGGCTTGTGTCGTTTCTTTTTTTGTTTAAAAAATAGGAAAGAGGTTTTTAAATGAAAAAGAAAATTTTAGCAGGAGCGCTTGTCGCTCTGTTTTTTATGCCTACCGGTGTATTTGCTGCAAAAGGAGATCAAGGTGTGGATTGGGCGATTTACCAGGGGGAACAAGGCCGCTTTGGTTATGCACATGATAAATTCGCTATCGCTCAAATTGGCGGCTACAATGCTAGTGGTATTTACGAACAATATACCTACAAAACGCAAGTAGCAAGTGCTATTGCTCAAGGGAAACGAGCGCACACTTATATCTGGTACGATACGTTCGGTAGCATGGATATTGCCAAAACGACAATGGATTATTTCTTGCCACGAATCCAAACGCCTAAAAATTCCATCGTTGCTTTAGACTTTGAACATGGAGCTAGTCCTGATGTAAACGCAAATACAGAAACGATTTTGTATGGTATGCGCCGTATCAAACAAGCAGGATATACACCAATGTATTACAGTTACAAGCCTTTTACGTTGCAATACGTGGACTATCAGCGAATTATTAAAGAGTTCCCTAATTCCTTATGGATTGCTGCGTATCCTATCGATGGTGTGTCACCATATCCATTGTATGCTTATTTCCCAAGCATGGATGGTATTGGTATTTGGCAATTCACATCCGCTTATATTGCAGGTGGTTTAGATGGTAACGTAGATTTAACAGGAATTACGGATAGTGGTTATACAGATACCAATAAACCAGAAACGGATACGCCAGCAACAGATGCAGGCGAAGAAATTGAAAAAATACCTAATTCTGATGTTAAAGTTGGCGATACCGTCAAAGTGAAATTTAGTGTTGATGCTTGGGCAACTGGCGAAGCTATTCCAGATTGGGTAAAAGGAAACAGCTACAAGGTGAAAGAAGTAATTGGGAGCAGAGTATTGCTAGAAGGCATCTTGTCATGGATTAGTAAAGGCGATGTTGAATTATTGCCAGATGCAACAGTTGTTCCTGATAAACAACCAGAAGCAACTCATGTGGTACAATACGGTGAAACGTTATCTAGCATTGCTTATCAATATGGGACAGACTATCAAACGTTGGCGGCATTAAATGGATTGGCTAATCCAAATCTTATTTATCCTGGTCAAGTTTTGAAAGTCAACGGATCAGCAATAGGCAATGTTTACACAGTTCAATACGGTGATAATTTATCAAGTATTGCAGCTAAGCTTGGTACGACTTATCAAACCTTAGCTGCATTAAACGGATTAGCAAATCCTAACTTGATTTATCCTGGTCAAACATTGAACTATTGATGTTTTTGTAAAATCAGTTGAAATTTAGAGGTAGCTCATTTACAATGGAGTTACCTTTTCATATTATGACTCTTTTCGATTTAGAAAAGAGGGCTCCTATCTTATGCCAAGTCTTTAGGTAGGAGCATTTTAATTTTACTCATAAAGCTTTTGTATTGCATAAGAAAACACCTACCGCACATACTTCCCCAAGTAGTTGTCTGTGCCGTAGGTGTTTTTTTAGATTTTACTTGTTAATCATAACCGACTTTCTTTTTTTGTAACAAAGTTAAGCTTGGATTTATGAGAGCGATAATGTGTACTGAGTTTATCCTAATTAAAAATAGTTTTTGCCTATTTTTAAGCTATTATTACTTGGGAATAGTTCCCTTTTACATAAGTTAAAAAATGTAGTATAGTTATTTTAGCGATATTCACTAATATCCACAGTTCCAATTAAAGCCACGCACAATTTTGTTAATAGGTTGTGAGTGGCTTTATTGGTTGAATTAACAAAACTAATTTGTTAGAATAGTAAAGCAATTACTTGTAGTAAAAGACTACATGCCCCTTGTATCATAATTGTGCAAGGGGCTCTTTTATATCGTATTTTTATATTTGGGTCCTAGAATAGATAAATTATAACTTTTTTATAGTATTAGTTCATCATATTTTAATACACTCATTTGCTTTATAAGAAATAGTATGGTACTATGAGTAAGTAATCAATTTTGACATGTAACGAGAGTGCTATACATAAAACTATAATTCTCCTTTTGCCTATCAAACATTTGTTGCAACAAATCGCATACAGGGTATGCACAAGGAGGAAACACATATGAACAACGGTACAGTAAAGTGGTTTAACTCAGACAAAGGTTTTGGATTTATTACAGGTGAAGATGGCAATGATGTATTTGCTCATTTTTCAGCAATTCAAGCGGATGGTTTTAAGTCGTTAGAAGAAGGACAAGCAGTAACTTTTGATACTGAAGAAGGACAGCGCGGTATGCAAGCTGTTAATATTTTTAAAGCATAATAAAGGTTTTGATAAAACGTTCCAATTTAGTTGGAACGTTTTTTTTTATAAGATTAAATTGATAAGCTTCAAACGTTGAAAACGAAAAGAGGTCATCATATGGGATTCGGAAAATGGAAAGAAGTTATACCATCAGAGAAAAGTAAGCAATTTGATGAAGGACAGAAAGTATCATTTATTTACAGAAAAGAAATTAGAAGTGGTATAATAGCTGCTTTATTAATTAATTCAGCAGTAATTAATATTATAGACAGTTCTAAGCCAAAAAACAAAAAAGAAAAAACAGTAATTAGTTATGAGAAACTATTATCGGTGTATCAATAAAAAGACCCTAGTTTAGATTAGGGTCTTTGTGTTAAACTTAAAACAAGGCTTTATGGAATACTCTTTTTTCTAAGCAGATTCTTTACGTGCCAAAGGATCTGTTATTTTTTATTTAAAAATTGTTAGCTTAGCTAGTTAGAGCAAACGGCTCATAACCGTTCGGTCACAGGTTCGAGTCCTGTATAGTCAATAGTAAAACTCCTACCTCTTTTTCTTATGAGAGATAGGTTTTTTTTGTTATGGTAATATTTTTTTGTTGAAAAATAGAACAAACGTTCGTATAATGTTTCTGATAGGAGAGTGTATCAGATGGTGAGACGAACTAAAAAAGAGTTTAAACCTTACAATGATTATGTTGACAGGCCATTCGAATTAAAGTGGCCCACAGCTTTTCCATTGGGTGAATTAACAGAAGCAATTAAAAACACAGACGAATACCACGCTCGAAATATTGAGAGACTACCACAGCAATCGCAGCGACAAATAGAATATTTTTTAGATCGTTCAATTAAGCAAAATAAGGTACTAGAAATCCAGTTGAACTCATTAGATGAATATGAACGAGTGAAGCCACACGTTTTTGGTGTTTTCCGTGGGATGGCAGAATTCGATGTTGTGCTGATTGGTGAACAAGAAATCGATTTTTACGATATAAGACATATTCAGATTCATAATTTCACGAAATGGAGTGAAGAACATATACCTGAAGAAAATCCATTCGAGTTAGAACCAGAACACTGCGAAACAATAGATGAATTTGTGGACGAATATTTCGATGATAAATGGATAGAATAATTAAAAATGTAAAGGTTCTACTTCTCAATCATGGAAAGTAGAGCTTTTTTGTATGTAAAATATGCGAATAGTATTTGATGAAATAAAAATAGACTTTAAAATGATCAGAATGCAAAACCAGTGCAAAATATTTTGCATTTCTCTTCTTTTTTATCCTTTTCTTATAGAAATAAAAAGAGCTAAAACCTTTATTTTATAAGGTTTTAGCTCTTTTTTGTTTTTCTCTACTTTTCTAAAAATGGAGACGGCGGGAGTCGAACCCGCGTCCAAACATATTGCCACTTAAATCTCTACGTTCATAGACACTCATTTAAAGGTTCGCTTTACAGCGTGCCGAGTGACAGGCATTCTGTATTGCTAGTCTGGTAAGCTCCTCTAAATTTTACAGACGGAAAAATTTAGCGTATCCCACTTCGATTAGGACCCTGACCCGAGCACATGGGCGATGCCGGGAGGATCTTCGCTAGCTGGTTTTTAGGCAGCTAAAGCGAAAGAATTGTTTTCGTTTTTAGCAGTTATATTTAACTGTAACGTTTTAACGTAGCCGTAACCTACGAAACGCAATTCAAGCTCAACTATGCCTGTCGAATCCGTAACGCCCCCGAAATAACATAAGTATCCCTTGATACTTATCAAAGTATAGCATAAATTCCTTGTTTTTTCAAAGAGTAGGATAACACTCTGTTAGATATTCATAAAAAGAGGAAGGATGGACCGTAACTCAGTTCATCCTTCCTCTTTTTATGAAAGTGTGTGGGTATGTTTTGTAATCCATTGTTGCAAACGGATATTCAACCAAAAACCATAAATTCCTAAAGTAATTATAGTTAATAAAAGCCATTTAATCCAATGACCGAATAATTGCATAGCTGTACCGTCAAAATAAAGGCGTTTACCATCAATAACGGTATGCTTGATTTTCCAGTTGTACATCATACAAATTCCCCAAGGTGCGCAAATGCCTAATGTAAAGACAGTAATCAAGGTTGCTAAAATTGAAGTCCCGATATACGTGGCTAAATCACCGTCAAAATATGAATTTTTCATTCTTTTCCTTCTTATCTCATAACTTTTATTATAACAAGAATAAATGGCCTGGGAAACAAAATGAGGATGAAATAAGTATTTTTATTCATTATTGATGTGAAATATGTTATTTATGCAACTCAAACTTGGCAGCATTAGATATTTTGTAACAAATGTTATCTAATGTAACTACCATAATAAAACGTTTTCCTTAGGAAGTGAATTAGAAATTTAAAAAAAAGGCTACTTAAATGAGCATTAATATTGTACGAGACATATCTTTTTGCTATTGTCAACTTCTGAAAAAGACCACTAAGTGGAAAAAATAAGAGAAAAGAAGGGTGAATAATTTTTTATGACAAAAAGTGTAAAATTTTTAGTGTTACTGTTGGTAATGATTCTACCAATTGCGGGGGCGTTATTGATTGGTCCAATTTCGTTTGGCGCCGAATTGAGCAAAAGTTCAATCGTTGACAAAGTAGAATTAGATCACACTACTTTATATCAAGGAGAGATGACCTCAATTAAAGTATCTTTTAGTGACAAAGAAAATCAGAAAATAAAACCTGGCGATACTATTACTTTAACTTTACCAAATGCATTAGTTGGAATGACCGAGAACGATGGCTCACCACGAAAAATCAATTTAAATGGTTTAGGGGAAGTTTTTATCTATAAAGATCATGTTGTAGCAACATTTAATGAAAAAGTTGAATCTTTACATAATGTGAATGGGCATTTTTCTTTCGGGATTAAAACGCTTATCACCAATAGTTCGCAACCGAATGTGATAGAAACGGATTTCGGAACAGCAACGGCGACTCAACGTTTGACGATTGAAGGAGTGACCAACACAGAGACTGGCCAAATTGAGCGAGACTATCCGTTTTTTTATAAAGTAGGCGATTTGGCTGGAGAGTCAAATCAAGTACGTTGGTTTTTAAATGTGAACCTCAATAAATCCGATGTCACAGAAGATATTTCAATTGCGGATCGACAAGGAAGTGGTCAACAATTAAATAAAGAGAGTTTTACATTTGATATTGTGAATGACAAAGAAACTAAATATATTTCACTTGCCGAGTTTGAGCAACAAGGTTATGGCAAAATTGACTTCGTAACAGATAATGACTTTAATTTACGTTTTTATCGGGATAAAGCACGCTTTACTTCCTTTATCGTCCGTTACACTTCGACAATCACGGAAGCAGGCCAACATCAAGCAACATTTGAAAATAGTTATGACATCAATTATCAACTAAACAATCAAGACGCAACGAATGAAAAAAATACATCACAGGTTAAAAATGTTTTTGTAGAAGGCGAGGCAAGCGGCAATCAAAATGTGGAAATGCCAACAGAAGAAAGTCTAGACATTCCTTTAGAGACAATAGAAGAATGGGAACCAAAGATACCTACTTCGGAACAGGCAACAGAAACAACTGAAGAGAATGGCGCAACAGAAACCGCAGAAAGCAGCCAACCAGAAGTTCATGTCTCACCAACAGAAGAAGAAAATCCAGATGAAAGTGAAACGTTAGGTACAATTGCACCAATCATACCTGAAAAACCAAGTGTGACAACTGAAGAGAATGGCGCAACAGAAACTGCAGAAAGCAGCCAACCAGAAGTTCATGTCTCACCAACAGAAGAAGAAAATCCAGATGAAAGTGAAACGTTAGGTACAATTGCACCAATCATACCTGAAAAACCAAGTGTGACAACTGAAGAGAATGGCGCAACAGAAACTGCAGAAAGCAGCCAACCAGAAGTTCATGTCTCACCAACGGAAGAAGAAAATCCAGATGAAAGTGAAACGTTAGGTACAATTGCACCAATCATACCTGAAAAACCAAGTGTGACAACTGAAGAGAATGGCACAACAGAAACGGCAGAAAGCAGCCAATCAGAAGTTCATGTCTCACCAACAAAAGAAATTACTATAACTGAGAAAAAACAGCCATCCACAGAAACAACTGTGGAGACAAATAAAAATGTTACATCAAAAAATCAACCACAAATACTAAACGCTCCATTAAATACATTGAAAAATGAAGGAAGCCCACAGTTGGCTCCCCAACTGCTTAGTGAACCAATTCAAAAATTAAATGAAGCAAACGGGCAACGAGAACTTCCCAAAACAGGCACAACAAAAACACCGTTTATGTTAATAGCAGGAATACTGGCAAGTACATTTGCCGTTTTAGGTGTAAGTTATCTACAAATCAGAAAGAATTAACAATAGAAAAGCCATCCAGCTTTCGCTGGGGGGCTTTTCTATTATCTGGAGATAAATTGCTGATAGGCGCCAATCAAAAACTATGCTACAGTAAGGTATATAATGCTCGAAAAGGAGGGAGTAAATGACTAAAAAAATATGGTCGCACTTTCAGAAAAGCTTCACTTGGTACATTTTGATTGGTGTGATTGTTTCATTATGTAGTGCTTTAGCAATTTATTTTTTTCAACAGTTGTTAGATCATTATCAAAAAAGTTTCCAACTAGGGTTGTTAGTAGCGTATGGAACGACAATTATTTTAATTCCGCTATTGTCTTACTGTGAACAGAAACCGAAAGCTTACTTAACTAATGGCATCTATTTCTATTTGAAGAAATTAAGTTTAATAAAAATGAGCAAGATTTCCTATGAAGAATATCTAAAACTGGGAGCGGGTGCTTTACTACAAAAAGTAGAAGTTGGTGCAGCAGCTGGGAGAAATATCCACTTGAATTTTTATGGGCGCTTATTTCGAGAGTTAATTCCAGAGACGTTATTTAATTTATTTTTCATAGCATTGATTGATAAAAAATTATTACCAGCAATTCTAATTGGTTATGTGATTGTATTTATTTTAACCAAAATACTTTTGAAAACGCTACAAAAAATGAAAGAAAAAACACTTATTTCTGAAGAAGCAATGAATGCTACTTTGATACGAGGGATGACCGAACTAGTAACTTTTAGAATTAATCGAAAATATAAAAAAGAGATTGAAAATTACGCGTTAATGGCAGAGGAAAATAGTCAAAATATAACAAAAATGACTATGATCCATGAATTTTTCTTTGGCTTTTTTGCCTTGTTAGTTGCACTTATCAAAGTAAGTATTGTCGTACTTAGTTTTACTAACGTCGTGACGCTAAGTTTAGGTGGACTTGTAGCGATAGTGATGTATATCGATCGAATTTATACGCCGATAGCCATATTTAATGTTTTATTTGTTCAATATAATTTGGATAAAGTAGCCTATCAGCGCTTGGAAGATTTTTATAAAAAAGAAGATGATCCTGACTTAGCGGTTTCCGGCAAAGCGTTACCTGAAATTCAAACAATTTCATTAAAAGATGTGTGTTTTAGCGTAGATAGTCAAACGATTATGTCCCAACAAAATCGACAATTTTCAATGAATAAAACCTATGGCTTGATTGGAAAAAGTGGGACAGGTAAATCTACCCTGATTAAATTGATTTTAGGATTATTGAAGCCGACAGAGGGGACAGTTTATGTGAATCAATTTCCTCTAACACAATTTAATTTGGAAGATTATTATGAAAAAGTTTTTTATTTATCTCAAGATGTGCCAATATTTCAAGGAACGTTGAAAGAAAATATTGTATTTAATCAAGAAATTTCTGATGAACAAGTAATTGAAGCTATGTATCGTTTTCAGTTGGGGGAACTTTATGAACGGTTACCGGAAGGTTTAAACACTATTGTGAGTGAAAAAGGAATGAATTTTTCTGGTGGTGAAAAACAACGGATTGCTTTTACACGCTTAGCATTTACACAAGCAGAGATCCTTATTTTAGATGAGGCGACTTCTGCATTGGACGAAAAGACCGAAGAAAAAGTGTTACAAGAAGTACAAAAATTTACCCACAATAAGTTGACTATTTTGGTTACTCATCGACCTAAAACCCTGCGATTTGTAGATGAAATTATTGATTTAAATGAGTGAACTTGTTAGCTCTTTGGCGCTTCTTTTGCTACACTTTTTATAAGAATTGAGAGAAAGGGGCAACTGTTGATGAATAATAATGAGCAAGAATTAGCGGAATTTTGGGATGAATTTGCAGAAGAATATGAAGAAGTTCAACAAGAATCGCCATTTCCAATTGCCCGAGAATTACGTGATTTCTTGGTCCAAGAAGGTCTTTTTCCGTGTCAGACATTTCTGGATATCGCAGGTGGGACAGGACGATACTTACCTTTTTTTCAAGAGCAAGTCACGGAGTATACGCTAGCCGATATTTCTCAGAGAATGTTGGAGATTGCGGAAGCAAAAGCACAAAGCAACGTTGTTTTTCTTCACCAAAGCCAAGAAAGACTGATTGAGACTGGGAAAAAATTTCAAGTCGTTTTTTCAGCGATGAATCCTGCTTTGGATACGCCGGAAAAAGTTAATGCATTGTGCCAATTAAGTGAGGAATGGTGTCTTATATTTCGGCTAGTGGAAGAGCAAGATTCGTTATTTTCTCCTTTTGAGCAAGAGAGCAACCCGCAGTTAAATTGGATGGCAAAATACAAAGCATTTCTAAAAAAAGAACAGCGACCTTTTTTCACAAAAAAATTTTTCTTTGAAGCATCAGAAGCTATTTCAAAAGACTTTTTCCGCAACTATTTTGAAGAACAATGGTCAGTTCCAATTTTAGAACAACGCATACAAGAAATTTTTGGTTCTCATGAAATTAAGCAAAATCAGCGTACCATTATTTATGAATTAATTGTTATTCCATGTAAAAAAACAACCAGCGATGACTAATTATCGCTGGTTGTTTTTCGGTTATTTAATTGTGCGAAAGCTTTTTCTGGAATCTCTTTTTTATCAATTTTGACAGGAGATTGGATGATTCTTTTTTTACTAATGGTTGCTTCTATGTAAGCATTTGGTTCCAAAGGTTGAGGATTTTTGTCTGTCCGTTCGTAGTCCATGACTTGTGTTTTTCCATTACTTTTAACAAAAGTTAGTCGATAGTGTAAAGAATATTGGCCATCTATGCTTTTTTGATTGTCATCTACTGTTTGTTTTCGTTCAGGAATTTCTAGAGGAACTTGTGCATAGGCTTTTTCACCCTTATATGTATCTGCATAATAACGATAGCCTGTATAACCACCAACAATGAATAAGCCAATAAATAAAATAGCGCCGATTTTTTTCATTTTTTCTCCTCCTAACAATTTACAAAAATAGCATAGCAAAAGAAGAAGGAGATGGAACATCGAAAAAACGAACAGTTGTCTTACAAAACTGTTCGTTTTTTTTGGTCTATTTAGCTTTCATCAGAGAGTAGAAAGGAATCATTTTTCTTACGATAACTAAAGAAAATAACAAAGTACAGTAGGCCTGTTAAAAGAGTGACGCCTAACGAATTTGTAAATAAGATGCCAATAAAGATGAGACCTAAAATGATTAAAGCAAGGAGATTAATACTTTTTTCAAAGAGAGACCCTCGTTTTAAAGAAAGAACAAACGCCGCAGCGCTAATTAAAATCCAAATTAGCAAGACAGTGTAAGAGAGAGAACCGGCTAAGTAACCAAATAATTCATCGCCAACAAAATAAGAAAGAATAACGCCCAGATATAAAACACTGGCGCAGAAGAAAACTGAACGTTGAGGTACTTGGTGCTTGTTTAAAACCGCAAGTTTACTCATGGGTCCTTTTTTATCTTTTAAGCGAAAATATAAAAGGCGAGAAGAGGCGTATACTCCAGAATTAATAGAAGAAAACAAGGCTAAAATAATCACAAAATTTACGATGTCAGCAGCAAAAGGAATATTCATTTTTTCAAAAACCATAACAAATGGACTCACCGTTGTGCCTGCTAAGGTATTCCAAGGGAAAATAATCAAAAGTAAGAATAATGGAATGATATAGAAGGAAATAATCCGTCCCATCACACCACGAATCGCTTTAGGAATGGCTTTTTTAGGATCATCTGCTTCACTGACAGTAATCGCGATTAATTCTGAACCGCCATAAGAATAAATAACTACTAATAAAGAATTAACTATACCTTTCATGCCATGTGGGGCGAAGCCACCATGATCGGTGATACTTTGTAAAGTAGGGAAGACACCACTGCCTAGCATTTGTTGTCCCACCAGATAAACACCAAAAATAATTAACAAAATGATGACACTAATTTTAGCAAACGCCAACCAATATTCTGTTTCTGCAAATAAACGAACCGAGTAAAGATTAATGAGCGTCGTTAAAATAGCTAAAATAAAAACAAAAAACCAAGCAGGAATATTAGGAAACCAAAGTTGTAAAAAGGAAGCTGCGGCAACCGCTTCTGCGATAATATTAATTGTCCACATGGAATAATAAACCCAATCAATAAAATCAGCAGAATGTGCACCTAAAAATGGTCGAACCAAGCCAGACAAACCATGATGTGTGTCTCCGCCATCTAAAACAAGTTTTCCTAAACCACTCATGACGATGAAGAGAACAGCACCGCCAATTAGAAAGGCGATTAAAACAGAAGGACCAGCAATACCAATTGCTTC
Organism: Enterococcus sp. DIV0236; assembly: GCF_050558525.1. Lineage (NCBI taxonomy): Bacteria > Bacillati > Bacillota > Bacilli > Lactobacillales > Enterococcaceae > Enterococcus > Enterococcus sp. DIV0236. Next base: position 904,650 of record NZ_CP187891.1, read on the forward strand.
GCCACTTCCTTTAAAAAGACCTGCGCCAATCGCTCCCCCTAAGGCTAACATCGTAATGTGGCGCGAGCTTAATTGTTTTTTTAAGGTTGTTTGTTGTGTTTCACTCATAGGATTCTCCTTTAATTGAAAAAAAATAATATGAAAATAACTTTCTTTATTATATACAATTTTCTGACAATTACAACTATTCTGTCAATGAAAATGAAAAAATAAGTGAAAAATATTATGAAAATAAAAAAATCGAGCAATTTAAGTGATTAAAATCGCTCAATTTTTTTATTAATTTTTATTTTTTAATAGAGTCATAATTGTTAATGGAACAGTAATGACTACATAGCCGATGATACTAGCCACTACTAAATAAGCTATAGGACTCGAGAAATTAAATAAGTCCGTTAAAAGTATTGCGACAATCATTGAAATAGCATAACAAATGAATAATTGAATAAACCGCTTTGCAGACAAAAAATCACCTCTTCCTAATTAGTTAAAGTCTCTTTTCAATCATTTAGTATACACCTGAAAAGAAGAATAAACTATCATTAATTAAAAGAAAAAGTGAAACAACTAGCGGATTTTTTGTTCAGCTGATTATCTTAAGAATTAGAAAATGGGCCATAAGTCATTTCGACTTATGGCCCATTTTCATTTATGACGTTGGCTTCGTGTAAATTGAGAAGTCTCGTCCTCTCTAGTGGTTGGTTGCTGTGTTCGTTGTACGGCTTGCTTTTCCGGCTCGTTCTTTTTTGCAACATCAGTCACAACATTTGGCTTCTGAGAAGGGGGGACAGTTGTTTTTTTGTTTAAAGTTGGAGTAGTTCTTTTTGTTTCTTTCTTTTGTTTCTTTTTATTATTTTTATCATTTCCAGTGACTGTCAAATAGATAATCAGAAAAATCATTAGGATCGTTGCAACAATTAATAGAATAAACATGTTAAATGAAATGAACATGCATGGACCTCGTTTCTCGTTTTTTCTTAGTTTACCAAAATTTCAAAATTTCGTCACTCTTTTCTTCAGAAAAAACGAATTTCAAAGGGGTTAAAAGAAACTTTTATAAAAAAGCCTCCTTTTTTGTGTGAAAATGCACAAAATTTCTGGAATCGTTTGCTGTTAAAACCAGATACTGGTAAAATAATTATTGTATAAGAATCATTTTAAAAAACGATTTTTGTTACAAATAACGTATTTGTTGAAAAGGCACTGTGAAGTAGTTAGAGACGACAGCCAAGTGACTTTTAATGACAGCCGCCCAATTAATTTCATGGAGCCTTTTCGTAGAAAACGAGGAGGTTATTTTGCGTGAAAGTGAGTATATTTTCGACATGCGTGGTGGATTTACTTTTTCCAAATGTAGGGCAAGCAATGGTAGAGGTTTTGGAACGTTATGGCTGTGAAACGGTTTTTCCAACAAGCCAAACGTGTTGTGGTCAGCCAACGTATAATAGTGGCTATGTGACAGAGAGCACGACAACGCTTAAAAATCAAATTGATAGTTTTGACGGTGCCGATTATGTGGTGGGACCTGCGGGGTCTTGTGTCGGCATGATGAAAGAATACCACAAATTTTTAGCAGATGATCCTATTTATGGACCAAAAGCACAACGTTTAGCTGAGCGAACTTACGAGTTTAGTCAGTTTCTTTATCGTGTCTTAGGGGTCAAAGATGTTGGCGCAACGTTACATGGGAAAGCAACTTATCATCGTTCTTGTCATATGACGCGAATTTTAAATGAACGAGAATCACCCTTTGTTTTGTTGGATCATGTGAAAGGATTAGAAATGATTCCTTTAGGACATCTTGAAAATTGTTGCGGATTTGGCGGAACGTTTTCAGTGAAAATGCCAGCTATTTCTGAACAAATGGTGACGGAAAAAATGAACGATGTGATTGATACAGGCGCAGAAATTTTAATTAGTGCGGATATGGGTTGCCTGATGAATATCGGGGGTAAATTCAATCGTGATGGGAAAAAGATTAAGATTATGCATATTGCAGAAGTCCTTAATCACGAAGTGGATGAAGCACGCATGGATCAACCGCAAATCATATCGGTAGGGTAAGGGGGAAGAACTGTGGGATTATCAACGAGCAATAAGCCGTTAAGTGAACGAATTGAAGAAAGTAAAAAAGATGTGTTTATGCAAAAGGCTGTCGCCAAAGCACAAGATGCCCAATGGGAGAAACGAGAAGGTGCGCGGGAAGCTTTAGGCAATTGGCCACAATGGCGTGAACTGGGAGAACAAATTCGCCAACATACAATTCAGTATCTGCCTGACTATTTAGAAGAGTTCAGTGATAACGTTGCCAAACGAGGTGGCAAAGTCTTTTTTGCTCAAACCGCCGAAGAGGCCAATGAATATGTGAAACAAGTGGTTCTAGAAAAAAAGGCGAAAAAAATTGTGAAATCTAAATCAATGGTGACGACCGAAGTCGATATTGATCCAATGTTATTGGGATTAGACGATGTCAGTGTGATGGAAACAGACTTGGCGGAATTCATTTTACAAATGGATGACTGGGATGAGCCGTCACATATTGTTTTCCCAAGTATTCATAAAAATCGCGAACAGATTCGTCAGGTTTTTGCGAAAAAATTAGGGTATCAAGGAGATAATGACCCGGTAAATTTGGCACGCTGTGCACGAGAAGTGATGCGCAAATTCTTTTTGGAAGCGGAGATTGGCATTACAGGTTGTAATTTCGCTATTGCGGATAGCGGCTTAATTAACTTAAATACAAATGAAGGAAATGCTGATTTGACCATCAGTATTCCTAAGACACAAATCGTGTTAATGGGGATGGAAAGAATCGTACCAACAATGCGTGAAGCAGAGGTTTTAGATAACCTTTTAGCCAGAAGTGCTGTTGGTCAAAATTTAACAACGTATGTGACGTTTGCTGGGCAAAAAAATGCGGATGAATCCGATGGACCAGAAGAATTTCACGTGGTCATTTTGGATAACGGGCGTTCAAAAGCGTTAGGAACAGCCTTTCAGCCAGTCTTACAGTGTATTCGTTGTGGGTCTTGTCTGAATGTTTGTCCGGTCTATCGCCATATTGGTGGGCACGGTTATGGCTCTATTTATCCAGGCCCAATTGGTGCTGTGCTTTCTCCAATTTTAGGTGGATATAAACAGTTTGGGGAATTGCCTTATGCGTCTAGTCTTTGTGGGGCATGTACGGAAACGTGTCCTGTGAAAATTCCATTGCACGAATTATTAATTGAACATCGTAAAGTGATGACCGATGATCTGAAAATGAAACATGGATTTGAAGATTTCCAAATGCGTATGGTAGGTAAAGCCACTGGTTCACCAGCAATGTTTAAAGCAGCCATGAAAGTCGATCATGCTGCAGCGGGCATTTTAAGTAAACAAAAAGACATTACTGTTGAAAACATGTACAATCATGGAGGCTACCTTGATAAAGGACCAGGGTTAGTAAAAGGTTGGACCGATGTTCGTGATTTGCCAAGACCACCAAAATCTTCAGAAAACTTCAGAAGTTGGTTCAAAAAACATCAAGAAGGTGAAAAAAATGACTAATGAAGCGATTCAAAATCGAGAACCTTTTTTACAAAATCTACGAGAAAAATTAGGCGTAGAAAAACAGCCTGTTTCGGCCCATCCATTTGAGCCAGTTAATCATTTACCAGAAGAACAGTTGGCAGATAAAACACCAGCAGAGCTATTAACGATTGTGAAAGAACGTGTGGAAACGATTCACACGAACTTAGTGGAAACCACACAAGAAAATTTACTGACGACGATTCAGCAAATTGTTGCTGAGTTTGGTGGGGGCAATCTTTTATTGCCAACAGATGCACGTTTTGAAGCCTATGGATTAGCTGATTTAGCTAAGTCATTAGAGGCTGTTTCTGTTAAGCAATGGCAACCTGGAAGTGAGCAACGAGAAGCGAATATTCAAACAGCTGCTCAGGCAAATATCGCGATTGCCTTTGCTGAGTTTTTACTAGCTGAATCAGGAACGATTGTGGTGGAGTCCAATGCGGGGCAAGGCAGAGCTTTACACTTTTTACCGAAGCATTACATTTCAATTATATCGTTTAGCAAACTCGTTCCACGTTCGACTCAGCCAGCAGCTTTTTATACAGAAAAAATAGAAAAAGGTGAAAAAATCGGCTCAGCGATTCACTTTATTTCAGGGCCTTCTAATTCAGGAGATATTGAAATGCAACTGGTTGTCGGGTTGCATGGTCCTTTAGAAGTTTGTTACGTGGTTGTGATGGATCGCTAAAACGCTAGAAGCATAATCAATTCAGCCCTTTTTAGAATTGATTATGCTTTTTTTATGAGCAGGATCAAAAAAGTAAGAATCAAATTTGAAAGAAATACGTTTTTTTTCTGACCATTTTGTAAAAAAAGCGTACATAAAAATTAATTGGGTGTTAAGCACTATAGGATTGATTTACTTTGTGGTAGAATATGAGACATAAGATAATAAGGTTTTTGGAGGAATGAGTTTGAAATCAAAAGAATTAATTAAAACAGTCGTCTTTTTTGCCTGTTTAGCTTTGGGTCTGTTTTTACTGAGACAATTTGTATTTACGCCTGTCGTAGTGAGAGGTCATTCAATGGATCCAACGTTAGCAGATGGTGAACGGGTAATTACGTTAAAAAACACAGAAATTAATCGTTTCGATATTATTACTTTCCCAGCGCCAGATGAACCAGATAAAAATTATATTAAACGTGTGATTGGTTTACCTGGAGATACAATTGCGTACAAGGATGATACGTTGTACATCAATGGAAAAGAAGTTGACGAACCCTATTTAGATGAATTTAAAAAAGCCTTAACAGATGGTCAACCTTTGACAGGCGATTTTTCATTAAAAGAAAAAGTACCAGCAGATAGCTACTTTGTTTTAGGTGATAATCGACGGAATTCAAGAGATGGTCGAATGATTGGTTTTATTCATAAAAAAGATATTTTGGGTGAAGTGAAATTTGTGATGTGGCCATTCTCACGGTTTGGTCCAATACCAGAAGTGTCAAAACAATAAAAGAGACAATGAGTAAAAGAAAAGGGCGGAAATGTGTAAAAACAAACACATGTTTCCGTCCTTCTTTTGTGGTAAAATAAAGGCAGTGCAAAGGAAAAGGATGTGAAACCATGAGTGTGCAGTTTATTAGAGGAACCGCCGTGGCAGACTTAGAAGCGCCACTTATACAGGCGACAAAACAATGGCTAGAGGAAGACGCACAGCATGAAGTATTCTATTTAGTCCCGAACCATATTAAGTTTGAGCAAGAAATTCAAGTCTTGCAAAAGTTACGTCAATTACAGACAACTACGTCTGATTCAATAACCAGTACCCGTCTGCAGGTTTTTAGTTTTTATCGTTTGGCTTGGTACTATTTACAACATACACCTTTTTACTCGGCAGATGTTTTATCTGATGCAGGCGCTGCGATGATTTTCCGCAAAATTTTAGTAGAAGCAGAAGAAGAGTTACAAATTTTTAGAGGTGAAATTAACAAGCCTGGCTTTATTCAGCAACTATTTCAGCTTTATCAAGAAATGCGCGAAGGCAATATTGAAATTGCGGAGCTTTATCCATTTTTAGAAAAACAAACGGAGAACCCTAAAGGACAAGATTTACAACTTAAGTTTCAAGATTTAACGTTAATTTTTACGCGATTCCAATTGCAAATGAGTCAGTATGGCTATGAATCAGCGGAGATTATTCAACATTTAAGCGAGTATTTACAAACGGTTGATTTGTCGAATGTTCAATTCGTTATTTCAGGCTATCAGCAGTTTACTGCCAGAGAATTAAAGTTGATTGAAGTGCTAATGGCGCAAGCAGGTTCTGTGAAAGTAGCCCTCTTATTGGACAAACAATATCCGCATGACTTACCTGATCCGCGGTCGTTATTTTATGAAGCGGGACAAACCTATCATCAGCTTTATCAACTAGCAAGACAGAAGCAAATCCCGATTCTTTCAGATTATGTGGAAAAGAAAGAGGTATTAATTACAAATCCAGATTTGCAAGGATTAAACGATTATTGGATTCAATCGCAAGAACACCTGCCTCCATTAAGCACAGCTGACTGGAGGGGCGATGGCTTATTTCTGTGGCGTGCTGAAAACGTTAAAGAAGAATTAACACATGTTGCAACCGAAATTCGCCGTTTAGTGGTGGAAGAAGGGTATCGGTACAAAGAAATTCAGGTGTTGACTCGTGATTTAGATTGTTATGAAAATTTATTAGAACCGATTTTTGCGGAACACGAGATTCCTGTTTATGTCGACCGAGATATGGCTATGGATCGGCATCCTTTAGTCGAATGGATTGAATCTTTATTTGCTATTCATTCGTACAATTATCGTTATCGCGATGTGCTCCGTTTTTTGAGAACGGAATTATTTATGCCAATGAATCAACTCGCTACTTCTGAAGAAAGCTTGACTGATTGGTTAAACCAACGGAACGCTTGGCGCAGAAAAGTTGATATTACCGAAAATGTAGTCCTGGCATACGGCTATGAAGGTTATTATTGGTCGCAAGAAAAAGATTGGGAATTTATTCGGTATGATTTTGAAGCGGAAGAGCAAGAAGATGTCGCTACGATGGAAGAAGAGTCAAATGCGATTCGTCAATCGCTTCAACGGCTGTTACCTAGTTACTTTCAAGCAATGATAAGTGCCAAAACTGGTTTGGAAGCAGCGACCGTCTTCTATCACTTTTTACTGCAAAGTGGTGTGGCAACACAATTAAAAATGTGGCGCTTACAAGCTATCGAAGCCGGTCAACTAGAAACAGCTCGTAACCATGAACAGACTTGGGATGCATTGATGTCGTTACTAGATGAATACGTCACTGTTTACGGAGAAAGTTCGTTTGATTTTACAACGTTTCAAGAAATATTTGTTAGTGGCTTGGAAGGTTTGCACTATAGTAAAGTGCCGACAGCGATTGACCAAGTACAAGTTCGCGCAATGGATTTAACTCGACCTGGCGCTGCCAAGGTTACTTTTGCTATTGGGATGACGGAAGAAATTTTTCCACAAAAGATTGAAAATAAAACACTATTGTCTGATGAAGAACGTCAGACAATCAATGATACTTTAACGGAAAACCAATATTTACGTGGGACAACCGGACGCAAAATTGCGCAAGAACCTTATATTGCGTATCTCGTCTTTTCTTCAGCGCGAGAACGGTTATATTTAACCTATCCAAGTGTTAAAGACACCGCTCAAGAAGTCAAACCGTCTCCTTATTTTAAAAATATCCAAAAAGATTTAAACTTGCCCGTTTTTGAAAAAAATGAAACAACCATTTTCGATGATGAAACGACCAGTTTAGCCCATATTAGTACGTATCGGACGTTAATCGGTGAATTAACGCGTTTGAAAAGACAACGGAAAGAAACACAAGAAGGATTGTTGCCTTTCTGGTTAAATATGGAAAAAGCGCTAATGAACCAATCAATTGCGCCGCTAGCCAAGCAAGTTTTCGAAAGTTTAACGCATCAAAATATTCCTGAAAAGATTGATGAGGTCTTAGCAGAACCTTTATATGGTAAAGATATTTATACATCCGTTTCTCGGATGGAGAGTTTTTATCGGTGTCAATATCAATACTTTTCTCGCTATGGCTTACGTTTGAAAGAAAGAGATGTCTTTGGGCTTTCGCCAGCAGCTACAGGGGAATTTTTCCATGAAGCATTGGATCAGTTCTTTAAATTATTGATTATGAATCAACGGAACTTATCTGAATTAACCGATCAGGAAGTCAATTTATTGGCGGAGGAAGTACTAAATAGTATTTTAGGGGATGCACGTTTTTCTGTATTAACGACCTCTAGTCGCATGAACTATATTCGCTATCAATTGAGTCAAACAATTAAAAAAGTCAGTTGGGCGCTGAAACGCCAAAGCCAACGAAGTGGCATGACGACTGTTCAAACGGAAGTGTTATTTGGCCAAATTGCCGCTAAAAAAGGAATTTCTGGTTTGGAATTACCATTAAAAAATCAAGGGAAAATTCATGTTCGGGGAAAAATCGACCGGATTGATCAATTGGTTACACCCGAATCAACCTATTTAGGTGTGATTGATTATAAATCGAGTCACCGTAAATTTAATATGACAGAAGCGTATTACGGCTTAGCCATGCAAATGCTGACGTACTTGGATGTGGCTTTAATGGATGCTGTGCAATTAGTTGGTCAAGAAGCTAAACCTGCTGGCTCACTTTATCTGCATGTACACAATCCTACATTATCTTATGAAGGCAAAGACGACATTGAACAACAAATGCTTAAAAAATATCAGTTTGATGGTCTTTTGATGAAAGACCCAGATTTATTGGATCATTTAGATACGAGTCTGCAAGCTAAACAAAGTTCGTTGCTGTTTCCGATTGAAGAATCCGCCAAAGAACAAATTAAACCTGGTCGTCGCCAAGAAGATAAATTTGTGACAGAACCAGAACTAGGCGCGTTGCTTTCCCATAACCGAAATAAATTTATTGAAGCGGGGAATCAAATTATTGGCGGCGAAGTTCAACTTAATCCCGCTTATCAAGGCAAGGAACGGATTGCTTGTCGTTATTGTCCGTTTCGAAGTGTCTGTGATTTTGATGTGATGTTAAAAGAAAATAATTATCATCGTATTGAGAATTTATCCAAAGAGGAAATTATGGCGCGCTTGTTAAACAAAGATGAGGAAGGAGCAACCGAAGATGAGTAAAACAATTCCACTACGTCCAGCCAATGAGCAATTCACCGACAGTCAATGGCAAGCGGTGTTTGATGGCGATGAAAATATCTTAGTTTCTGCTTCGGCTGGCTCAGGAAAAACCACCGTTTTAGTCCGCCGTGTCATTGAAAAAGTCAAAAGCGGCGTCGATATCGATCGTCTCTTGATTGTGACGTACACTGAAGCCGCCGCCCGTGAGATGAAAGAACGTATCCAAGTGGCTTTACAAAAGGCAATGAATGAAGAACAAGATCCAGAAAGAAGACGGCATTTTTCTCGTCAAATTGCTCTTTTGCCAACAGCCAATATCAGCACGTTACATGCCTTTTGTTTAACTGTTATTCGTCGTTTTTATTATTTAATTGACATAGATCCAGTTTTTCGGATGTTAACAGATGAAACAGAAACATTGTTATTAAAAGAAGATGTTTGGGATGCATTACGTGAACAATTTTATGCGGAAAATCAAGAAGCGTTTTACCAATTAACAGCGAATTTTTCCAATGACCGTAGTGATGACGGACTCACTAACTTAATTTTTTCTTTTTATGAATTTGCCAAAGCCAATCCTGATCCAGAGGCGTGGATTAATGGCTTAACACAAGCCTACGAAGTAGGGGATCAGCTAGGCGAATCAACGTTATTTCAGACGTATTTAAAACCGCTAGCCGTTGAGACGTTACAACGAACTCTTCAGCGTTACGAAGAAATGGTGACCTTAACAGAGGGCGAAGAGAAACTTCAAAAGATTTGGTATTTAGCTCAAAATGAAAAGGAACAAACAAAACAATTTTTACAATTTTTAGAGAGAAATGATTTAGAAAGCGCCTATAATTTGACTGAATTGTTAAGCTTTGACCGCTACCCAACGGTTCGTGCCGAAGAGTTGAAACCAACCGCGGAACAAGCCAAACAGTTACGAGAACAAAATAAAAAAGCGTTAAATGATTTGAAAAAGCAACTGTTTACACTTTCTCCAGATGCCATGAAACAAGTCTTGAAAGAGGCCACGCCCATTGTTCAAGAAATGGCTCACGTGGGGAAACAATTTATGGAGGCCTATGGCGCAGAAAAACGGCTTAAAAATTTAGTGGATTTTAACGATTTAGAACATTATACGTTAGCTATTTTAGCGAAAAATCAGGCAGATGGCTGGCATGCATCAGAAGCCTCGGTTTACTATCGCGAAAAATTTGATGAAGTGTTAGTCGATGAATACCAAGATATCAATCAATTACAAGAATCTATTTTGTATTGGTTGCGCCGTCCGCTTAGCACAGAAGGAAACCTTTTTATGGTAGGAGATGTGAAACAGTCTATTTATTCTTTCCGCTTGGCAGATCCTACATTGTTTATTGAAAAATACAATCAGTATGGGCAAGGCAAAGAGGGTAAACGAATCATTCTAGCTGAAAATTTTCGTTCCCGCAAAGACGTTTTAGACTTTACGAATTTAGTATTTAGTCAATTAATGGATGAGCGAGTGGGCCAAATTGCTTACGATGAGTCAGCTGCTTTGGTTCATGGTTTTGATCAATTTTCGGAGGCGGCTGATTATTCAACTGAATTGCTAATTTATGAAAAAAAAGCAACAGAATCAGTTGAATTTCCAGAATTACAATCCCCTGAGTTGTTGATTGAAGATAAGACAGAAGGGGAACTTTACGTTACTGCTTTGAAAATTCGTGAATTAATTGACCAAAATTTCTTAATTTATGATAAAAAGCTGAAAACGGATCGACCGATTACTTATCAAGATATTGTCTTATTAACGCCTACAAAGAAAAATAATTTAACTATTTTAGATGTTTTTAAATCATTAGAAATTCCAGTTCAAGTCAATGATGCTCAAAATTATTTCCAAGCAACGGAAATTCGTACAATGATTGCCTTGCTTCAATTGATTGATAATCCCTATCAAGACATTCCTTTGGCAGCTGTGTTACGTTCACCAATTGTTGGATTAAAAGAAAACGAATTAGTGCTTATTCGTTTGGCTAATAAGGAAACCAGTTACTACGAAGCATTTTTAACGTTTAATCAAAAGATGGAACCAACCATGGAGGAAGCAGTTGTTCAGGAAAAAACTATACGTTTTGCTGAATCATTAGAAAAATGGCGGGAACAGGCTCGACGCAACCAGATTAGCAACTTGCTGTGGACGATTTATCGGGAAACGGCCTACCTTGATTATGTTGGCGGGTTGCCTGTTGGCAAACAACGCCAAGCCAATTTATATGCGTTGGTTGATCGGGCCGCGGCGTATGAAAAAACAACCTTCCGCGGATTATTTCAATTTGTTCGCTTCATCGAAAAAATGCAAGAAAAAGACAAAGATTTAGCGGAACCAGTCGTTTTAAGTGAAGAGAATGCCGTACGCGTCATGACGATTCACGCTAGTAAAGGGTTAGAATTTCCGGTGGTATTCGTTTTAGATATGACCAAAGAATTTAATGTCAGTGATTTGAATGAACGCTATATCTTTGAAGAAAATTTAGGCGTAGGCATTCGTTATTTACAACCTGAAGAACGAGTTATGTACGACACTTTACCATTTTTGGCGATTAAACAAGTACGATTGAGAAAATTACTATCCGAAGAAATGCGGAAGTTATATGTGGCGTTGACACGTGCAGAACAGAAACTTTTTCTGGTGGGCTCCTATAAAGACCAAGCGGCGATGTGGAAAGAGTGGCTGAAAGTTGGCGATGTAGAAACACTGGTGCTACCAGCTGAAAATCGCTTGCAAAGTAAAAGTAGTTTAATGAATTGGGTTGGGATGACATTGGTACGCCATCAAAAAGCCGATGAATATCAGCAAGAAGTAGTAGTAAGTAACGTTCCGCAAGTCAAAAAGCACCCAGCTAACTTTCATATTCAGTGGTTCAACGAAGAACAACTACGAGCAGCCATTCAGCAATTACAATTGCCAGAAAGACAAGCAGAGGATTTAGCCGAAAAAGCGCAATTATCTGCTGACAAAATCAATCGTGGTCTTGCACGGTTAAGTTTCAATTATCCGTTTGAAGTGGCTACTCGGACCACCAGTTATCAGTCTGTTTCTGAAATCAAGCGAGTATTTGATGACCCCGATAACAAAGAAATTGGTAAAATTGAGGTTCGGGAAGACAATACTATTCAAGCGCAACCGTTGATTGTCAATCGAATGATTGAAGGAGATTTAAGTAAGCCTAAATTTTTAGATACGGTTCAAGCGCCCTCAGCAGCTGAAATTGGGACAGCAACCCATTATTTATTACAACTAATTGATTTAAGTAAGCAACCTTCTTACGAGGAAGTGCGAGCTGTTCAAGAACGCTTAGTGGAAAATAAATTGATTTTACCAGCAATTGCTGAAAAAATGAATCTGGAACAAATCGTGGCCTTCTTTGACACCGCCTTAGGAAAACAATTGATTCAACACCATCAAACCGTTAGAAGGGAACAACCTTTTTCTATGCTGATTGAAGCAGAAGAGCTCATTCAAAATTATCCAGAAACGACACAAGATGATTTATTAATTCATGGGATTATTGATGGCTATATCGAATTAGACAATCAATGCATTTTGTATGACTATAAAACCGATCATGTAAAAGGCACCTCTCCCCAAGCGATTTCTGAAATTGTCGAACGGTATCGCGGACAGATGAATCTTTATCGTAGAGCGCTACAAGAGGCAACGCATAAAGAGGTGTCGCACGTCTATTTGATTTTATTAAATGGAGGAGTAATTATTGACATGCAGACAGGAAATGTTGTAGATTTTATAAAGTAGAAAAAATTAGAGGCAGAAACACTTACATTTTGTAAGGAATGTGCTATACTCATTGAAGAGGTGAGGAAGATGGAAAAAGTAAAAACAGAATCGTTTGTACTTTGTCCCAAATTTGAAAAATCATTTTCAATACTTGGTAAAAAATGGAATGGTTTAATTATTGATGTTTTATTAGAACGAGGTCCTCAACGTTTTGGCGAATTAAAAGAAAAAATTCCAATGTTAAGTGATCGTGTCTTAGTAGAGCGATTGAAGGAACTAGAAGCTGAAGGAATTATCACCAAAGCTGTTCGTTGCGGTGAAGGAAATCGCTTAGAATATTTCCTGACCGAAAAAGGCGAAGACTTGCAATTAGCGATGGAACAAATTCAACATTGGGCAGAAAAATGGGTAAAAGACGAAGAATGCAGTTGACCGCAAGCAAAACTTCTTGTAAACTAAACGTAATTAAATAACTAAAAAAACAGTGATGGAAACAAGTAGTTTGAATTGACGTGTTTTAGGGAGAGTCAGCCAGAGACTGGAAGCTGATTTACACAGTCACCAAGCGAAATTCACTTCCTGAGTTTGTTTGTTTTCAAGAAGAAAGCAAACCGGTAATTGCCGTTAAATGAAATGAGTGCATGACAACAATTTGTTATGAATTAGGATGGTAACACGATAGCTCGTTCCTTTGAAAGGAATGGGTTATCGTTTTTTTTAGTTTAAATAAAAGATAGAGGGGAACGCATAATGACATTACAAGCGCAATTAGAAGCTCTTAGAGACAATACGCTCAAAGAAATCGCACAAGTTGCTACTTTAAAAGAATTAAACCAAATTCGCGTAGAAACATTAGGAAAAAAAGGGCCAATCACCGAAGTATTAAGAGGCATGAAAAACCTTTCACCAGAAGAACGACCAGTGGTGGGGGGCTTTGCAAATGAAATTCGTGATTTATTAACAGAAGCAATTGAAGCGCGCAAAGTTGTTTTAGAAAACGAAGCGTTAAATGCGGCACTAAAAGAAGAAAGTTTAGATGTAACTTTACCTGGAAAACAAATGCCTCAAGGCACACGTCATATTTTGACACAAGTTATGGAAGAGATTGAAGATATTTTCTTAGGCATGGGTTATCAAGTAGTGGAAGGATACGAAGTAGAATCCGATCATTATAATTTCGAACGCATGAATCTACCAAAAAATCATCCAGCACGCGACATGCAAGATACGTTTTATATTTCAGATGAGATGTTAATTCGTACGCATACTTCACCAGTTCAAGCTCGAACAATGGAAAAACACGATTTTTCAAAAGGTGCATTACGAATGATTTCTCCTGGGAAAGTATTCCGTCGTGATACAGATGATGCGACACATAGTCACCAATTCCATCAGATTGAAGGCCTTGTTGTCGATAAAAATGTCACAATGGGTGATTTAAAAGGGACGTTAGAAGTCATGATGAAAAAAATGTTTGGTGAAGATCGTAAAATTCGTTTACGCCCTAGCTATTTCCCTTTTACAGAACCTTCAGTCGAAGTAGATGTTAGCTGTTTTAAATGTGGCGGCGCAGGTTGTAACGTCTGCAAACATACAGGTTGGATTGAAATTTTAGGTGCGGGGATGGTTCATCCAGATGTGTTACAAATGTCAGGGATTGATCCAACAGAGTACTCAGGCTTTGCCTTTGGCTTAGGACCAGATCGCGTTGCTATGTTACGTTATGGTGTAAATGATATCCGTAATTTTTATCAAAATGATTTACGTTTCTTAAATCAATTCAAGGTAAAGGAGTAGTTGAAAAATGTTAGTTTCTTATAAATGGTTAAATGAATATGTTAATCTTTCAAACGTTACTCCGCAAGAATTAGCGGACAAAATGTCTGTGACAGGTATCGAAGTTGAGGGCGTTGCTGTACCTGAAGAAGGATTAAAGAAAATTGTTGTCGGTGAAGTAAAAGAATGTGTTCCTCATCCAAACTCTGACCACTTATCAATTTGCCAAGTAGACATCGGTGAAGAAGAATTGTCACAAATTGTTTGTGGAGCACCAAATGTAAAAGCCGGAATTAAAGTCATCGTAGCATTACCTGGTTCAAGAATTGCAGGAAATCAAAAAATTAAAAAAGGTAAAATGCGTGGCGAAGTCTCTAACGGAATGATTTGTTCGTTAGAAGAGCTAGGATATTCAGACAATGTCGTACCAAAAGCCTATGCTGAAGGGATTTATTATTTACCTCAAGAAGCAGTGAATGGGACACCTGTTTTCCCTTATTTAGACATGGATGATGCGATTATTGAATTATCAATTACACCAAACCGTGCAGATGCACTAAGTATGAGAGGGGTAGCCTATGAAGTTGGCGCAATTTATCGTCAAACGCCTCAGTTTAATGATCCCGAACTCAAAGAAGATGCTTCAGATAACGTGGGAAATTACGTAACAGTGACTGTTGAAGATTCACAAGATGCACCAGCGTATCAAATTCGTGTCATTAAAGATGTGACGATTGCAGAAAGTCCTCAGTGGTTGCAAAATCGATTGATGAATGAAGGAATCCGTCCGATTAACAATGTGGTGGACGTGACAAATTATATTTTATTATTATTTGGTCAACCATTGCATGCATTTGATTATCAAAAATTAGATAGCAAAGAAATCTTGGTTCGTCGAGCAACAGCAGCAGAAGAACTAATTACATTAGATGGTGAAACACGTCAATTAACAGAAGAAAATATCGTCATTACGAATGGAAAAACGCCTGTCGGCTTAGCCGGTGTAATGGGTGGGGCTAATTCTGAAATCAGTCAAGAAACAACAACTGTGGCTTTAGAAGCGGCATTGTTCAATCCATTGTCTATTCGCAAAACGTCTAAACAATTCAATTTACGGAGTGAATCTTCAAGTAGATTTGAAAAAGGCATCAACCAAGCGACAGTGGGGCTAGCTTGTGATGTGGCAGCCGCGATGATTGCAGAGTTAGCCAACGGAACAGTGGTCTCAGGCACTGCAGTTGGTTCTGAAGTGGCCGTTAAAGAAGCGCAGGTAGCTGTGACTTTAGAGCGAATCAACCAATATTTAGGCACTGCATTAGATGAAGCAACGGTGAATGAAATTTTTGAAGCACTCGGTTTTGCTTATGAAGTAAATCAAGGCGCATATGAAATTACGATTCCACCAAGACGTTGGGATATTGCGATTGAAGCAGATATTATTGAAGAAGTGGCGCGCATTTATGGATATGATCATTTACCTTCAACATTGCCAAGTGGAGAAACAGTTGCTGGAAGTCTAACCAAAGCACAACATGTTACGCGCCAATTAAAGAGCTTACTGGAAGGTCATGGTACGAGTGAAGCCATCAGCTATGCATTGACAACAGAAGAAAAATCCCGTCAATTTATGATGAAAGAAAGTCAAACAACACGTTTGCAATGGCCAATGAGTGAAGAGCGTTCTGTGTTACGTATGAACTTAATTTCTGGTTTATTAGATGATGTCGCATACAATGTGGCACGTAAAAATAATAATATCGCCTTCTACGAAGTAGGACGCGTTTTCTACCAAACAGAAGATCCAACAAAAAATTTACCTACAGAAGAAAATCACTTAGCACTTGCTTTAACTGGTAATACAATGGTTAAAGATTGGCAAACAAAAGCAACAGCCGTTGATTTTTATACAGTAAAAGGCTTAGTGGAAAGTATTGTAGCTGTTTTAGGATTAACAGAAAAAATCAGTTATCAAGCGACAACGGCGATTCCAGAAATGCATCCAGGCCGGACAGCATGGATTTATTTAGAAGATGAAGTGGTTGGTTTTGTCGGACAAGTTCACCCAACGACAGCAAAAGCGTACGATATTCCTGAAACATATGTTGCTGAATTAAACTTGCAACAATTAGTAGCCACAGAAGCAGGCGGGGTTACTTATGAAGCAGTTTCTAAATTCCCAGCAGTTTCTCGAGATATTGCTTTATTAGTCGATGAAACAGTTACCAATCAAGAACTAGTTAAAACTATTTCAGATAACGCAGGTAAATATTTGAAAGAGATTCATTTATTTGATGTATATCAAGGTGAAAAACTAGGCGCTGGCAAAAAATCAATGGCGTATAGTTTAACTTTCGTTAATGCAGAAGCGACATTAGTGGATGAAGAAATTAACCGTTCAATGGAAAAGGTTGAAAAAGCGCTAATTGAAAAACATCAAGTAGAAGTAAGATAAAATAAAAACAGGAAAGTGGGGCATAAGTCGAAATGACTTATGCCCCACTTTCTAAATCTTAAGATAATCAGCTGAACAAAAGCAGCTCCTTCGGAAATAAGCCGAAATTCTCCAAAAATTAAAGAACAATTTTCGGAAATTCCTTCTTATTTCTTGGAGCTAAACACTTTTGTCTCAGCCTCCTGTTTTTAACTACATTAATAACTTTTCGCCCAATTTCGTGAAAGCCAACGTGAAAATTGTGAGATACTAAAGTTAATAATGAAATAAATTAGGGCGACGATTCCGTAAATAGTGAATACTTGTCCTGTTTGTGCGTAGCGCCCCATTAAGATATAAGATTTGCCAAAGAGTTCTTGTAAAGCAATCACGGAATACAAGAAACTTGTATCCTTGATGACAGTAACAAACTGAGAAACAATTGCTGGTAAGACATTGCGAATGGCTTGAGGCAAAACAATATGATAAAGAATTTGCCAATTTGAAAAACCTTGAGAACGTGCCGCTTCAATTTGGCCTTTGTCGACCCCATTTAAACCACCACGAATAATTTCCGCTAAAGCAGCGGTGGTAAACACAGTAAAACTCACAATTCCAGCAGGTGTGGATTTGATTTTGAAAATCAAAAAAATAACATAAATCCACAATAAGTTTGGAATATTACGCACCACTTCTACATAAATACTGGCAAGTAACTTCAGTGGTCCATGGGTTTGATTTCGCAAAACGGCTAGAATGGTGCCAAAAATCGTACTCAAAATAATTGAGACGAAGGAAATATAGAGCGTCAATTTTAAGCCGTTAAATAGAAATTGAAAATTATTTGCTGTCAGTAATTGACGCATTTCTTCTGAAAAAGGCATCTGTTTTCCTCCTATCTGCTATATGCTTTCTTATTTTTTTCTTCCATTTTTCTAGCCAAATTCGCTAATGGGAAGCAAAGAATGAAATATAAGAAACCAGCAAGCGCAAAGGCGGGAATATAGTTCAAGTTGACAGACGACCAACTATTGGCAGCAAACATTACGTCAGCGCCAGAAATAATGGCAACTGTTGACGTATTTTTAATTAGGTTCACTACTTGATTGGTTAAAGGCGGTAACATAATCCGCCATGCTTGTGGTAAAATCACATACCGCATCGTTTGACCATACGTTAATCCTTGGGAGTAAGCCGCTTCAAATTGCCCTCTTGGGACAGCTCCGATTCCTGAGCGAACCACTTCAGAAATGTAGGCGCCATGATAGAGGCCTACACACAGAATGGCAATCGTAGTAATAGAAAATGAAAGCAGCGGGCTTAGCAGAGGAAAGCCATAATAGACTACGATAAATTGAATCAACAAAGGTGTGTTTTGAAAAAATTCTACATAGACACGACTAATTGCGTGTAAAAGTTTACTTTTGGTCGCTGATAAACTGCCAAAGAAAATGCCTAAAGCAAAGGCAACTAAGATCGCTCCTAAAGAAAGCAGAATAGTATAGAGAAATGCCTGACCAAAAATTCGCCAATCTTGAAATAAAGCTTCCCAACGATATAAGGCAAATGGCCCTTCTTCAAGCCAGGAAATATTGGCTAACAAAAACATAAAAATCCCTCCTAAAATTTTTGATTCTTCAAGTCTTAGGAATGATTAATTTTTTAAGCCCCAGTCTTGATAAATTTTTTCTAGTGTGCCGTCTTTTTCCCATTTTTCAATTAAACCATTTAGATAATCATTTAATTCAGTATTTGCTTTCTTTGTGGTAATTCCATATTCTTGTGGCGAAAAACCATCTTTTAAAATTTCTGTCTTGCCATCCACATAGCCAGATAGGATTGATTTATCCACTGAAAATGCATCAATTCGTTTAGAAGTTAACGCTGTTTTTAATTCTGGATAGGAACCTAATTCTTGATAAGTAAATTTGATTCCTTCCTCTTGCGCTTTTTTCTCTAAGTTTTCTTTTGTCGTAGCAGATTGTGCAACGCCGATTGTTTTTCCGTCTAAATCTTTCATACTTGAGAAGTTATCCTCTTTGCGCACAAGGAAACCAATCTCATCTGTATAATAAGGAGTTGTAAAATTATAAGTCTTTTTACGTTCATCAGTAATTGTAAATGTAGCAATTACCATATCTAGTTCACCATTGTCTAAAAGGGGACCGCGCGTTTTCGCTGTCACGCCCACAAATTCCACATTCTCTTCGCTGCCGGTAATTTCTTTCGCAATCAAGCGTGCAATATCTGGTTCCATTCCTTCATTTTTGTTTGTATCAGGATTCATATAGCCAAAATTAGGAATGTCTTCTTTGACACCTACTTTAATTTTCCCCGCTTTTTTTAATTGTTCTACTGTGACCGTTTTGTTTGATGAAGCACTTTTGGAAGTTGAGTCATTGTTGCCGCTACCACAGCCCACAATGATGCCTGCTAATACAAGTAAGGAGAGTCCAGCCAGCCATTTATTTTGTTTTTTCATTCCTTCATTCCTCCAATTTTTTGTTTTTTATTCATTACCCGTTATGAATAATTTTACTTAGAAATTCTTTTGCACGAGGGTTTTCAGTGCTTGTAAAGAAATGTTCAGGCGTTCCTTGTTCAATAATCTGTCCTTGGTCCATGAAGATTACACGGTCAGCCACTTGACGAGCAAAGCCCATCTCATGTGTGACACAAACCATGGTAATATTTTGTTTGGAAAGATCGACCATTACATCTAAAACTTCTTGAATCATTTCTGGATCAAGTGCCGAAGTCGGTTCATCAAAAAGGATAATCTCAGGATGCATATTTAAGGCACGAGCAATAGCGACCCGTTGTTGCTGCCCGCCAGAAAGCTGCGAAGGATAAGCAGAAGCTTTATCAGCCAAACCGACTCGTTCTAAATACTCCATGCCAGTACGAATCGCTTCGTCTTTGGAAACGCCCATCACTTTAATCGGTGCTAACGTTAAATTATCAATAATCGTTTTGTGAGCATATAAGTTAAAATTTTGAAAGACCATGGCAACTTTCTGGCGAACCTTTTGAATCGGTGCTTTCGGTTTGGTGATGTCAATGTTATCAATTACGACGGAACCATCATTGACTTTTTCCAATTGGTTCATACACCGAATTAATGTACTTTTGCCAGAGCCGGAGGGTCCGATAATGACAATTTTTTCTCCTTGCTCTACATTCAAAGTAATATCTTTTAAAACGTGATGCTCCCCAAAATACTTATTTACATGTTCTAAAGAAATCATAGGCAGTCTCCTTTGCAATCATTTGGTAGAAAAGATAACAGAGGATTCGGTGAGAAACGTGTTATTTAAATTAAATTAACCAAATGTATTTCTAATTGTATTCTCAATGTTAGGAATTATAACATACAAAAAAATGAATTACTAGTTTTTTAATCGAAAAAGATTTCCTTCAAAAAAAGAAATAAATGAGAGCAAAACAGGAAAAATTGACAATAGTCCTTAAAAAGTAGAAAATAAAGGCAGTGAATAAAAGGCAAAGGTAGGATGAGAATGAGCAATCAAGAAGCCATTGGATTAATTGATTCTGGCGTTGGTGGATTAACTGTTTTAAAGGAAGCGCTAAAACAATTACCAAATGAACGATTAATTTATTTAGGAGATACAGCCCGTTGCCCATATGGTCCACGACCAGCCGAACAAGTCGTTCAGTTTACTTGGGAAATGGCCGATTTTTTATTGAAAAAACGAATAAAAATGCTAGTAATCGCATGTAATACCGCGACGGCTGTCGCATTAGAAGAAATTAAAGCTGCCTTGCCAATTCCAGTTGTCGGTGTTATTTTACCTGGCGCACGAGCAGCCGTTAAAGTCACAAAAAATAACAAAATTGGTGTCATAGGTACCTTAGGGACAATCAAAAGTGCTTCCTATGAAATCGCCATTAAAAGTAAGGCACCAGCAATTGAGGTGACTAGTTTAGCTTGCCCTAAATTTGTCCCCATTGTTGAAAGTAATCAATATCGTTCTTCCGTAGCAAAAAAAATTGTGGCAGAAACACTTCAAGCACTACAATTAAAAGGACTTGATACGTTGATTTTAGGTTGTACCCATTACCCGTTGTTACGTCCGGTGATTCAAAATGTGATGGGGAGTCATGTGACATTAATTGACTCAGGAGCCGAAACAGTTGGCGAAGTCAGCATGCTTCTCGATTATTTTGACATTGCCCACACGCCTGAAGCGCCTACACAGCCCCATGAATTTTATACAACTGGTTCTGCAAAAATGTTTGAAGAGATTGCAAGCAGTTGGCTTGGTATAGAGAACTTAAAAGCACAACAGATTCACTTAGGAGGAAACGAAAATGATTAGACATGATAGTCGTGCACCAAAAGAATTGCGAAAGATCACTATTGAAACCAATGTTTTTAAACATCCAGAAGGTTCGGTGGTTATTTCGTTTGGCGATACCAAAGTAATTTGCTCAGCCACTGTCGAAGAAAAGGTTCCCCCATTTTTACGAGGCGCGGGAACAGGTTGGGTAGCAGCTGAATATAGCATGCTCCCTCGCGCGACGAACACAAGAAATATTCGGGAAAGTGCGAAAGGAAAATTAACAGGGCGAACAATGGAGATTCAACGTTTGATTGGGCGGTCATTGCGAGCTGTTGTTGACTTAGAAAAGTTAGGGGAACGGAGCATTGTTGTCGATTGTGATGTGATTCAAGCAGATGGGGGAACCCGTACTGCTAGTATTACAGGCGCTTTTGTTGCTCTACGCTTAGCAGTTAATCATTTATTGATGACTGGTGCGCTAGCGGAAGACCCAATTAAAGAGCATTTAGCTGCTGTCAGCGTGGGTATTTTACCCGATGGTTATTGTGTGCTGGACTTAGATTACGCAGAGGACTCGAATGCTGCAGTGGATATGAACATCGTGATGACCGAGTCTGGTGAATTTGTGGAAATTCAAGGAACGGGTGAAGAAGCTACCTTCTCAGGAGATGAGTTAAATGCCATGCTCTTTTATGGAAAAACAGGGATCGAGGAATTAATTGCGTATCAGAAAGAAGCGCTTTATGCTTTAGCCTCTGAAGAAGTCCCTTCGCAAGATTCAGAAGAGAAAGTGATTGTCATTGCAACTAGAAATCCTGGTAAAGCGAAAGAGTTTAGTTCAATTTTTGGTGAAAAAGGATATACAGTTAAGACGTTATTAGATTATCCGAATTTGCCAGATGTAGAAGAAACTGGTCGAACATTTGAAGAAAATGCTCGTCTAAAAGCTGAAACAATTGCAGAAATTTTACAGAAACCAGTATTAGCAGATGATTCGGGATTAATTGTTGATGCGTTAGGGGGAATGCCAGGAATCTATTCTGCTCGTTTTGCTGGTGAACCAACTAATGATGCTTCAAATAATGCGAAACTATTGCACGAGTTAACGGGCGTGCCAAAAGAAAAAAGACAAGCGCGTTTCCATTGTACATTGGTTTTTGCTGAACCAAAGAAAGAAAGTCTGGTGGTCGAAGCTGAATGGCCAGGAGAAGTCGGCACGATTCCTCGTGGTGAAGGAGGCTTTGGGTACGATTCACTTTTCTATGTCCCAGAGCTTGGTAAGACGGCAGCTGAATTGTCTGGAGAAGAGAAAAATAAAGTTAGTCATCGTGGACAAGCAGTGGCAAAATTAAAAGAACAATGGGAAGAATGGCTAAAAAAATAGGAGTTGAAACGTATGAAAATCTTGGTAGTAAGCGATAATCATGGCGACCGTGACTGTTTAGTTGACTTAGTGAATCATTATGAAGGACAAGTCGATGCACTCTTTCACTGTGGTGATTCTGAATTAGAACCGACAGATGAACTTTGGCAGAAATTAATTGTAGTCCAAGGAAATTGTGATTTTTATGATGAATTTCCCAAAACTGTGACTAAAAAAGTGGGGGATCAAGTTATTTATATGACACATGGTCATTTGGCCAATGTTAGAATGGGGCTCACGACACTTGCTTTACAAGCGGAAGAAGCAGGAGCGACAATTGCCTTATTTGGTCACACTCATGTACTGGGCGCAGAGCGACACAATAACATTCTCTTTGTTAATCCGGGAAGTATTCGTTTACCTCGTGGACCAGTTCAAGAGAAAACATATGCCATAATTGAAAGTACACCTGAACAATATCTCGTTCAGTACTATAACAAAGAGCACCAACCATTGGAACGATTAAAGGCAACGTTTACGAAGTAAGTGAATGTTAAGAAATAAGTGCTACTTTTTTATTTATCAGATTTTGAGTGTAGGACAAAAATCTCTTTTTGATTTTTGTCCTACGCTCTTTTTTTAGTCGACTTGGATAACCTTTAAGCCGGTCTTACGAAGTTCTGTAATTAAAGTTGATGAGCAATGTTTGTCTGTAATCAAACAATCAAAAGCGGTAATATCAGCAATTTTAAATTTAGATGTCAAGCCGATTTTTCGATGGTCCGCGACCAGAATTTTTACTTTTGTTGTTTGTTTTATCATAAGCTCATTAATTTTTGCTTCATTGAAAATTTTTGTAGTGACGCCATGTTCTAAACTGACCCCGCTACAGCCAATTACGCAAACATCGGCATGCGTTGCGGTGATTGTGTTAATGGCAATATCTCCTACCAGAACTTCTTTGGGAAAACGTAATTCGCCTCCGGTCAAAATATAATTGTATTGAGAAACATGAGGCTTGGTGGCAATTTTTAAATTATTCGTTACGATGGTCAGATGGTCGGCCTTTAAATAATGGAGAATATTCAAAGCAGTGGAACTTGAATTGATGAAAACGGTATCATAATCACTTAGATAGCTACAAGCAACACGAGCAATGGCTTGTTTTAATAACTCCGGTCCTGATTGATCAAAGTCTTTCTGATTTTGGTCGTTGTAAATACAATACCCATATTTTCGAATGATGTCATTCTTAGTTTCTAAGACATTTAAATCACGACGAATTGTGCTTAAGGAAACATTTAAAACATCTGCTAATTTATAGGTAGTCATTTGTTTGTTTTTTTGCAGCAGCGCGAGAATGTTTTGTTGCCTTTTTTCAATGGTTTCTAATGAACTTTTCAAGTAATACAACCTCCTTTAGTTATTTTTTTGGACACGGTCCCCCATGAAATAGTATAACTCATAGGAAAACAAAACACGTAAAAGAATCATTAAAAGTGCAAACAATCATATAAAAGGGTTTTCATTGTGATTTTTTGCGGCTATGATTTTCTTATAAAGCATAACACAATCATTTGAGAAGAGGAGTGGTAGCATGAGCAAATCGATTCATGAAATTACAAAAGAAAGTTGGTTGAAGGCGACATTTCCAGAATGGGGCACTTATTTAAACGAAGAAATTAATCAGACAAATGTGCTTCAAGGAACGGTTGCACTCTGGTGGCTTGGTTGTACAGGCATTTGGCTGAAAACGCATGAGAACACGAATATTTTATGTGATTTATGGTGTGGAACAGGAAAACAAACGCACGGGAACGGCTTAATGAAAAATGGCCATCAAATGATGCGCATGAGTGGTTGCCAAAAAATGCAACCTAATTTAAGAACACAACCTTTTGTGATTGATCCTTTTGAAATAAAAGAGGTAGATGCTTTAGTTGTCACACATATTCATTCAGACCATTTGGATATTCACACAGCTGCTGCTGTTCATCAAAATTGTCCTAAGGCTCTATTTATTGGTCCAAAAGAAGTAGTGAAAACATGGCAGCGTTGGGGTGTTCCGTCAGAAAAAACACGGGTTATAGAGCCTGGTCAAGAAATAAAAGTGAATGATGTGAACGTATTGGCCTTGGAAGCTTTTGATCGAACCGCGCTAATTACTTCTGATGATCCTGAAAATACATTTAAAGGTAAAATGCCTCAGGACATGAATGAACTAGCTGTCAATTATCTATTTGAAACCTCAGGTGGTACGGTATATCACGCCGGAGACTCTCATTATTCTAACTTGTTTGCGAAACATGGTAATCAATATGCAATTGATGTTTGCTTAGGAGCATATGGCGAAAATCCTCGCGGTATCACAGATAAAATAACTTCTGTTGATATGTTGAGAATGGCAGAATCTTTAAATGCGAAAGTAGTCATTCCTGTTCATTATGATATTTGGTCTAATTTTATGGCGGATCCAAAAGAAATCATGGAAATTTGGAAATTTAAAAAAAATCGTTTACATTATCAATTTAAACCATATATTTGGCAAGTGGGTGGCAAATTTGTTTATCCAGATGACAAAGACAACTTAGAATTTAACTTTGATCGTGGCTTTGATGATGTTTTTGTTAAAGAAAATGATACACCATTTCCTTCATTCTTGTAAGAAAGGCTGGATGTACAATGTTAACTTATTTTTGGGAGCAAGAGCTTATTCATTACCCTGATAAAGAACCGGTTAGTTGGCAAGAGGCGATTCAGGAAAGTTGTTTGATTTTACTCCAAAAACACATCATCGATCAGAGTTACGTCGATGAGATTATCCAGTGTGTCGAAACGTTTGGACCTTATATCATCATTGCTCCTGAAGTAGCCATGCCACATTCATCAGAGGAAAGCGCAGGCGTTTTTGGAACGGCCATTTCTTTTACAAAATTTAAGCAAGCAGTCACTTTTGCTGGCGATCAAGAAGCAAAAACAGCAACATTATTTTTTACATTGGCAGCCCAAAATCCCGCCGAACATCTTGAAAATATTCAGCAATTGATGGATTTATTGATGACGGATGGCGTGATTGCTGACTTGTTAGAAACAAATACGCCAATGGATTTTAAAGAAGTTATGGAGAAATATCAATTATAGGGGGAAAAATCAATGGGGGAGTTCTTGTTAAATAGTTGGACTTATTTTGCTACGAACGTTTTAACACAGCCAGCATATTTGATTGGTTTCATCGTGTTATTAGGTTATCTCTTGTTACGGAGGCCCTTTTATGAATGTTTAGCAGGTTTTCTGAAAGCGACAGTTGGTTATTTTATTTTGAGTGTTGGTTCTGGTGGTTTGGTTAATAATTTTCGCCCTATTCTAGTAGGCTTGAAAGAGCGATTTAATTTACAGGCAATGGTTACCGATCCATATTTCGGGCAAAATGCAGTCGATGCTGGATTGATGAAAACCTTTGGACGAACCTTTGGTGATGTGATGATTTTGTTATTGATCGCATTTATTATGAATATTTTGTTGGTTCGTTTTCAAAAATATACAAAATTGAGAGCCGTTTTTACAACAGGGAATGTTCAGATTCAACAAGCAGCTACCGCTTTCTGGATTTTACTCTTTTGTTTTCCTAACTTAGGTAGAATCGAAGTACTAATTTTTATGGGCTTAATTCTTGGGTGTTATTGGGCAGTTGCTTCAAATTTAACGGTAGGGATTACGCAGGAATTAACAGAAGGTGCTGGTTTTGCGGTAGCCCATCAACAAATGTTTGGCATATTTATTTTTGCAAAATTAGCAGAATGGTTGAAAAAACGTGATCAAAAGAAACATCGTTCAGAGAAGGCCGATAAAAAATTGGAAGATATTGAATTACCAGGATTTCTATCCATTTTTAATGAAAATATGGTTGCTACGTCCATTTTGATGCTCTTTTTCTTTGGCATTATCTTGCTTGTTTTGGGACAAGATTATTTAATTCAAGCTAAATTTATGCAAGAAGGGCAGAGTTTCTTCTTTTATATCATGACCACTTCATTAAATTTTGCTGTCTATTTAGCTATCTTACAATTAGGCGTTAGAACCTTTGTCGACGAGTTGACGCAGTCATTCCAAGGGATTTCAAATACCATTTTACCAGGCGCTGTTCCTGGGATTGATGTAGCAGCGACTTTCGGGTTTGGCTCGCCCAACGCAGTAACAATTGGGTTTCTCTTTGGCGCATTAGGCCAGTTTTTAATGATTGGCTTACTGATTCTATTAAAGTCTCCGACAATCGTTATTGCGGGTTTTATCCCATTGTTTTTTGATAACGCTGTCATAGCTGTTTATGCAAATAATCGTGGCGGAGTAAAAGCTGCTTGTTTATTCCCCTTCCTTTCAGGTTTAATCCAAGTAGGTGGCTCAGCTTTATTTGCTACATGGATTGGATTATCTCAATATGGCGGTTATTTGGGTATGTTCGATTGGGCAACAGCTTGGCCGTTATTTACAATCATTATGAAAGTTCTAGGCTATGTTGGCGTAGCAGTGGTGGTGATTGGGTTACTAATAATTCCGCAACTTCAGTATCGGAGAAATCCAGAAGGTTACTTTATGATTGTCAATGATTATGAACAATATGCTAAAAAATTTCAAGAGAATTAAAGGAGGAATTTAAAATGAGAATACTTGTTTCCTGTGCCAATGGTTCTGGCACGAGTCTAATGATGATGCGGAGTGTTGAAAAAGCAATGAAAGAACTAGGTGTACCGATTACAAAAATTCATCATTGCGCCATTTCAGAAGGAAAAAGCTCTGCTAGCCAATACGACGTTGTTTTTACTCCAGTCAATTTTTTACAAATGTTTCAGCAAGCAGAAAAACGTGGAGTCACAGTGATTGGCATTAAAAATGTAATGTCTGCAAAAGAAATTCAAGAAAAATATATGGCTTCAGATCGTTATCAAAAATCTGAATAAAAGGATGGGAAAGATGAAAAGACCAAACTTACAAATCGCTTTAGATCATAATAGCTTAGAAGACGCTTTAGCAGATTGTATGAAAGTCGGAGAAATTGTCGATATTATCGAAGTTGGCACTATTTTGTGTTTACAAGAAGGCCAAAAAGCAATTCGTTGTTTAAAACGCATGTTTCCTAATAAAACGATTGTTGCTGATACAAAATGTGCTGATGCGGGCGGTACAGTTGCTCGTAATGTCGCACAAGCAGGCGCTGATTTCATGACGGTCATTTGTTGCGCCACCTTACCAACGATGGCTGCAGCTCAAAAAGAAGTCCGAGAATTACAAGTAGAACTATATGGAAATTGGACAATGCAACAAGCTCGACAATGGCGAGAATTAGGGATTAATCAGGTGATTTATCATCAAAGTAGAGATGCTCTTTTAGCTGGCGGCAGCTGGGGAGAAAAAGATTTGAATAAAGTTCAAGAACTAATTGACTTAGGCTTTGAAGTGTCCGTCACAGGTGGTTTAACTGTCGAAACGCTTGAATTGTTTCAAACAATGGCAGTTGCAACATTTATTGCGGGCCGTGGGATTACTGAATCAAAAAATCCTGAACAAGCAGCCAAAGATTTTCAAAAAAAAATCGATCAGATTTGGAAGTGATAAAATGGCACGAATTGGACTGTATGAAAAAGCACTCCCGCAAAATTTAACTTGGGCAGAACGATTAACATGGGCCAAAAAGTTAGGGTTTGATTTTTTAGAAATGTCAATTGATGAATCCGATGAACGTTTAGCACGATTGGCTTGGACACCAAGCCAGTTACAAGAACTTTCTCAATTAATGGTGAAAGAAGATTTTTTTATCCATTCTTTGTGTTTAAGTGGTCATCGGCGGTTCCCTTTAGGCTCTTTAAATAAAGAAACACGTGAAAAAGGACGGAAAATTTTATCTCAAGCGATTCGTTTGGCTCATCAATTAAACATACGGGTAATTCAAATAGCTGGCTATGACGTCTTTTACGAAGAAAAAACTGCCGAAACAAGGGAATTTTTTCTTCAAGGTCTGAAAAAGGGCGTTGAGGAAGCTGCACAATACGGTGTCATTCTGGCTGTTGAGATTATGGATGACCCTTTTATGAATAGCATACAAAAATTTCTAGAAATTAAGGAACAAATTCCGTCTCCTTTTTTGCATGTCTATCCTGATTTAGGTAATTTGTCTGCTTGGCCGGAAAATAATCCGGCGGTTGAGCTTGAAAAGGGAATTGCTGAAATCGCTGCTATTCACTTAAAAGATACCTTCGCTGTAACAGACACATTTGAAGGGAAGTTTCGGGAAGTTACTTTTGGAGAAGGCTGTGTTGATTTTACAGGCTTATTGAAAACACTCAAGCGTTTAAACTATAGTGGTCCTTTTTTAATTGAAATGTGGAATGAAACGGATTTGAATTTTCAAGAAAAAATTCAAGCCGCGCAGCAGTATCTCTATCCCAAATTAGCAGAGGTGGGTTATTATGAACAATAAAGCGATCATCCAAGCAATGAAACAACGTGTTTATGAAGCGAATCTGGCTTTGCCAAAACTGGGCTTAGTCAAATTAACGTGGGGCAATGTTAGTGAAATCAATCGGTCATTAGGGATTATCGTAATTAAACCAAGCGGCGTCAAGTATCAAGAAATGTCCAAGGAACAGATGGTAGTGACTGATTTAAACGGACAACTATTGGAAACCAATGCATTAAAGCCGTCTTCTGATTTACCCACGCATCTTTATCTTTATCAAAAAATGCCAGAAATTGGAGCGATTGCGCACACGCACTCCCTGAATAGTGTTACGTGGGCTCAAGCAGGGCGAGCCTTACCTCCTTACGGTACCACCCATGCGGATGCTTTTTATGGCGCTGTACCTTGCACAAGAGCGCTCTCTGAAAGTGAAATTAAAGAAAACTATGAAGAAGAGACTGGCAAAGTCATTGTTGAAACATTTCATGAACAAGAACTAGATCCTTTAGCAGTTCCAGGAGTGCTAGTTTATGGACATGGCCCATTTACTTGGGGAATGACTCCGGAAAAAGCAGTTGAAAACAGCTTGATTTTAGATGAAATCTGTTCAATGGCACGTTTGACGGAAATAATTAATCCAGCTGTTGAACCAATTGATCATTTTTTATTGGATAAACACTATCTTAGAAAACATGGGATTTCCGCTTATTATGGTCAGTGATGGCTGTGATGAAACGTGTGAAAAAGAAGGATAATTGACTGATTAATTGGTCTTTTATAAAAACTTAGTTGTCTGTTATGGGACAACTAAGTTTTTATTTTTTTAAGAAAGCGTTCTCTTTTTTTGGGGAGAATAGAACAAAACGTTAATTTTCGTTTGTTAAGTTATGAAGAATTTGCGAATTCCAAGACTTTTTCCGCAGAATTAGGTACAATAAGTTACGTGTTAAAGAATTAGAAATGGAGGCAACCCAATCATGATAGGGACTGCTGTAAAAGAATTATTATTAGAAAAACAAGAAACGTTTTTAGTACCCGCCGAAAATGTCGCCAATGTAATGTGTTTAAATCCGTTAAGTCACGCGGCATTAGTCTTATCGCAAGTTCGCTATTCCAAGATTCCTGTGTTAGATAAGGGAGATCGCTTTGTTGGCTTAATCGGCTTGACAGACGTTGTAGATAAAATGTTTGATTTGACTTCAGTGGATTTTGAAAAATTGAATGAATTTACTGTGGCCGATGTAATGGAAGTCAATGTTCCTGTAATTGGTGAATCGTGGGATTTAGAAGAAGTGTTACATTTATTAGTAGATGCTTCTTTTTTACCAGTGGTTGATGATAATCAACGCTTTAAAGGTATCATTACACGCAAAGAAATTTTAAAAGCGGTCAATCATATGGCGCATGAATTAGAAAAACATCATCTTGTTCTGCCTAAATCAGAAGAAGAAATGAAAGTAATTTAAATAAAACGCAAGAAACTCTTTACTTTTTTCTCATAAATGCGTTATTCTGTATGATAACACGAAGTAAAGGAGTGCTGTGATTGGACGCATATGAGATTATTCAGTATATTGGCGATGCCAAAAAGCAAACGCCTGTTAAAGTAACACTGAAAGGGCAATTAAAAGAAGTCACGTTTCCGGAAACAATTAAGGTCTTTAATAATTGTAAAACTGGGACATTGTTTGGCGATTGGGCTGACGTAAAACCTTTTTTAGAAGCAAACAAAGAAAAAATTGAGGATTATGTTGTAGAAAACGATGCACGTAACTCAGCAATTCCTTTTCTTGATCTGAAAGACATTAATGCTCGAATTGAACCAGGTGCTTTGATTCGCGAAAAAGTTGAAATTGGCGATCAAGCGGTGATTATGATGGGGGCTATTCTAAATATTGGCGCCGTCGTTGGTGCAGGGACTATGATTGATATGGGCGCTGTTTTAGGCGGCCGTGCAACTGTAGGAAAACATTGTCATATTGGCGCGGGAACGGTTTTAGCTGGTGTCATTGAACCCCCAAGTGCCGCACCTGTGGTTATTGAAAACGAGGTTGTCATTGGAGCGAATGCGGTCGTACTAGAAGGGGTTCGTGTTGGTGAAGGTGCCGTTGTGGCTGCTGGGGCAGTAGTTGTGGAAGACGTTCCAGCGCATACCGTTGTCGCAGGCGTGCCAGCAAAAGTAATTAAACAAATTGATGATAAAACCAAGAGTAAAACAGAGATTTTAGAAGAATTACGTAAACTCTAAAAATAAATTAGTCAGTCGCGATGAAGAAACTTCTTCATGGCGGCTTTCGATTACCCCAAAAATGAAGGAGTGGCTTTTGTGGAGCAAGAAGAATTAATTGCGATTAGACGGCAACTACATCAAATACCTGAAATCGGTCTAGAAGAAAAGGAAACACAAGCCTTTTTACTTAATGAAATTGATAAAATGAAGCAACCTTATCTGCAAGTTCGAACATGGCAAACGGGGATTTTAGTCTTCATAGAAGGCAAAAATCCTCAGAAAACCATCGGCTGGCGTGCTGATATTGATGGTTTGCCTATTCAAGAGGAAGTGGTTTCTGCTTTTCAATCAAAACGACCAGGGTTTATGCATGCCTGTGGGCACGATTTTCACATGACAATCGGTTTAGGGGTTTTGAAAGAATTAAGTCAACAGCAACCAGACAATAACTTTTTATTTTTATTTCAACCTGCTGAAGAAAATGAAGCAGGGGGGATGTTGATGTATGAAGACCATGCGTTTGGTGAGTGGTTACCTGATGAATTTTATGCGCTTCATGTTAATCCTGATTTGCCAGTCGGAACTATTAGTACCAGAGTAGGGACATTGTTTGCTGCCACTTGTGAAGTGAACATTACCTTAAAAGGAAAAGGTGGACATGCGGCTTTTCCGCATCAAGCAAATGATATGGTCTTGGCGGCCACAAATTTAATTCAGCAAGCGCAAACGATCGTTAGTCGAAATGTTGATCCTGTGGTCGGGGCAGTCGTTACTTTTGGGACTTTTCATGCAGGGACTGCCTGCAATGTGATTGCCGAAGAAGCAACTTTATCTGGTACAATTCGCACATTGACAGCAGAAACGAATGAACAAACGCAGCGAAGAATTCGCGAAATTAGTGAAGGTATTGCGCAATCTTTTCAATGTGAAGTAACTGTTCATCTTGATCAAAAAGGGTATTTACCTGTAGTGAATGAGCCAGCATGTACCACGAATTTTATTGAATACATGAGCAAACAAGCAACAGTTCAATTTCAACAAGCACCGGTTGCAATGACAGGTGAAGATTTTGGCTATCTATTGTCTAAAGTCCCAGGCACGATGTTTTGGTTAGGCGTGGCAAGTCCTTATAGCCTTCATTCTGCCAAGTTTGAACCGAACGAAGAGGCGTTATTGTTTGGAGTGGAGGCAGTTAGTGGGTTTTTAAAATCATTGGACAATTAGAAAAACAGCCACCAGATAACTAATAAATATCTGGTGGCTGTTTTTTATTTTGCAATAATGGGCGTATTGGGAATCGTAAAACCGGCCTCTGTTAATGCTTTGATATATTGAGCTAGAAATTCTTCTTTGACCGCAAATTGTTTGCCGTTTAGTACATACATGGTCGTTCGCACCGCAAAGTTGCCATTGCCTAAATCAACCATACCAAAAATATCTGGCCCAGTTTGAATACTTTCGATATACTTTTCTTTTAACGTTTCATTGACTTCTGTAATCACTTCACAAATTTTTTCATAACCTTCTTCAGGATTGATGCGGACATCAATTAACACTTGCATATTGGCACGAGACAGGTTACTGATTGTGGTGATGTTTCGGTTTGGAATAAAATGAACAGTTCCATCAACCGCTTTAATTTGAGTGGTTCGTAATCCGACAGAAGTAACTGTTCCTTCAATATTTAACGCCAATAAGCGAATATAATCGCCTACATCCATTTGTTGTTCTAAAATAATGAAAAATCCGGTAATTAAGTCATTCATGAATCCTTGAGCCCCTAAACCAATGGCAACACCGGCAATTCCCGCTCCGGCTAATAATGAGCCAACAGGCACACCGACAATGGTCAAAAGAGAATAGATGAAGAAAAAGAACAGCGTATATTGAAATGCATTAATAATTAAAGTGTGTAACGTTTTTAAACGGCTTTCACTAAAATGTTGCTTTTTACTATAATTTGCATAGGTGCGATCAATTAAATATTTCCCGATTCGCTGAATAATAAAAAATAGAAAAATTAAAAATAAAATTGATAAACTTTTTTCAATTAAGGTAGCGACAATGGCATCCCAATTAATATTGTTCCAAAAGCGTTGTAGCGCGCTCACTTTTTTTACGGTCGCTTCTGCTAAATCAGGAGCAGAAGAATCGACTGTTTCAGTACTGGCTAAACCAAGTATCAACATAAAAATCCAACTTTCTCTAAAATTTCTTCTTTTAGTATACTAAATCTCTCGGCGAAAGGGGAAGAAAATAGAAAGTTTTTTTAAAGACTTAACATGTTTTTTTAGGAATGTTATAATTTTGTAAATAAATAATATATTTTATAATTTTGTTAAAGGTTGTGAGTGCTGCGTGAAAGTTTCAATTGAATGGGCAAAAAATGATTTACTTTCTAAATTACCTGTAACAATTTTTATTGATGAACGATGTGCCACTCGCTTGACGGCTGACAAGCGACGAACATTCATCTTCCATAATCCAGTCGCTTTACGATTAGGGAGTCGTTTTTTTAGTAGTCAGATAATCGAAATTGCGGAATCATGTACATTGAAAGTTTCCTTTAATTGGTCCTGTGTTTATCTCTTTTGTATCTGGTTACTTGCAGTTAAACTGTGGATTGGAAGCGTTAGCGGTCGAACAATTGTAGTTGTGGCACTAATCGGAGTGCTGACTTATTGGCGTCGTTATTTATTAAAAATAAAGAAAATGACCTGACAAGTCGTGATTGTTTCGTGAAAGAAGAATGCGTAGTATACTAAAAGTAATGAAAATGAAGGGACTGAAGAAACACATGACTTTGGATAAAACAAAAAAATTAGCAAATGGCAATGAAATGCCACGCTTAGGTTTAGGCGTTTGGCGTGTAGAAGATGGCTTAGAAGCAACAAATTCAGTAAAATGGGCTTTAGAAGCGGGTTATCGCTTGATTGATACGGCAGCCGTTTATAAAAACGAAGTAGGGGTGGGCGAAGGCATTCGTCAATCGGGTATTCCCCGCGAAGAAATTTTCGTGACGACGAAATTATGGAATGAAGATCAAGGCTATGAAAATGCGATTAAAGCGTTTGATAAAAGCTTAGAAAAATTAGGGTTAGACTATGTTGATTTATATTTAATTCACTGGCCTGTTGCTGGTAAATATAAAGAATCATGGAAAGCATTAGAAGAAATTTACGCAAGTGGTCGTGCCAAAGCAATTGGCGTTTCCAATTTTCATCAACATCATTTGGAAGATTTATTAACAGAAGCCAATGTTGTGCCAATGGTGGATCAAATTGAATTACATCCTACGTTAACACAAGAACCGCTACGAAAATATTTAGCCGAAAATAAGATTGCCGTGGAGGCTTGGTCTCCTCTAGGACAAGGTAATTTATTATCTGAACCAGTACTAGTGAAAATTGGTGAAAAATATGGTAAATCAGCGGCCCAAGTGATTATTCGTTGGCACTTACAAAATGATATTATCGTGATTCCTAAATCTGTTCACGAAAAAAGAATTCAGGAAAATTTTGCTGTCTTTGATTTTGAATTAACACCAGAAGAAATAACCGCAATTAATCAGTTAAATAAGGATCATCGTTTTGGTGCAGATCCAGATAATTTTGATTTTTAAGTATGATAACAAGTAAAAACGGAGGGGCAAAAGACGTCCCTCCGTTTTTACTATAATTTTTGAACAAAGTAGTTAAAGAGTGCTTGGGATTTGGCATCACGTGCGTACATTAGTTCAGGATGCCATTGAACAGCTAATAAAGGCTGCTGTTCATTTGTTGATTCCACTGCTTCTGCAAGGCCATCAGAGGACCAAGCAGTAACGCGTAAATCTTTTCCTAAAGTATGTAGTGCTTGGTGATGGTACGAGTTGACTTGACCAGTTGTACCATATATGTTTGATAATTGACTGTCTGGTTCAACATCAATACGATGCGTCGCAAAGATTGGTTGAGTGGGTTGTTGTCCGTGCTTAACTGACCATTGAGGATACATCGATAAATCTTGATATAATGTGCCACCTAAAGCAACATTGACTAATTGCATTCCACGGCAAACCGCAAAAATAGGTTTGTTTTGTTTTAAGGCTTCTTCAATTAGGGCTAATTCAAACTCGTCACGATCACGATTCGTTTCTTCTAATTTTATATGGGGTTCTTGTCCGTAAAATTCAGGGGCAACATCTTGACCGCCTGCTAAAAGTAGTTTATCAATTTGTTGTATATACGTAGCGGCTAATTCTTTGGGGCCAATTGGCAAAACGAGAGGAACGCCACCTGCGGCTTGAACAGCGCTCACAAAACCTTGTGGGGTGTAAGTCACTTGGTTACCGTGAAACACTTCAGCCGCCTGCAAAAGTTGATTGCCAGCGATTCCAATAATTTTTTTTGTCATAATAACATCACATCCTCAATAAATTCATACGTTCTATTGTAGCACTTTTTTGAAAAAAGTGTTTGAGAAGAAGTCGAGACAAGTTTTGTCTCGGACAGCTCTCAAACACAAAAAACTCAGTAAGTGAACAAGTGAAACTTTTTAACGTTCACGAATGACTTCGATTTTATAACCATCTGGGTCGACAACAAAGTAATAAGATGGTGCAGTTCCAGGTAAGCCTTTTAAGTCAGTAACAGTTAAGCCAGCCGCTTGATGTTTTTCGTGTAATCCTTCTAAATCATCTGTACTGATGGCGATATGACCATAACCGTTTCCTAAATCGTATGCTTCATGATCATAATTATAAGTTAGTTCTAGTTCGTAGTCGTCTCCTGGTAAAGTTAAATAAACCAAAGTAAATTTATTTTCTGGAAAATCACGACGGCGACTTTCTTCAAAATTGAAGGCTTTTTGATAGAAATCTAATGATGCCTCTAAATCTTTTACACGCACACATGTATGAGCCATTTTCATAGTTAAAAACTCCCTTTCAAACTTAATTATATTTCCAACGTTAATAGTAGCATAGATAAACGTGAAATGTAGAGAAAAACGCTTGGTTTCTGACTTGTTCTAAAGGAATTTCTCAGGTAAAATAGATGAAAAGAGAAGAGGTGCGCCAATGAAAACGCCAACGTTTGGAAAAAGAGAAGAGACATTGACCTATCAAACAAGATATGCTGCATACATTATTGTTTCAAAGCCAGAAAATAACACAATGGTTCTGGTACAAGCGCCAAATGGAGCTTATTTTTTACCAGGAGGCGAAATTGAAGGCACCGAAACGAAAGAAGAAGCGATCCACCGAGAAGTGCTAGAAGAATTAGGAATTAGTGTAGAAATTGGCTGTTATTTAGGGGAAGCTGATGAATATTTTTATTCGAACCATCGCCAAACTGCCTATTATAATCCTGGCTATTTTTATGTAGCGAATACTTGGCGGCAACTTAGCGAACCCTTAGAAAGGACCAATACTTTACACTGGGTTGCACCAGAAGAAGCAGTCCGTTTATTAAAAAGAGGAAGCCACCGCTGGGCCGTTGAAAAATGGCTAGCGGCAGCATCATAAAATAACGAATAACCCTCAATCTATGTTGATTAGATTGAGGGTTATTGTTATTGAAAAGAATGTTTAAATTAAAACCATTTTTTCAATAATTTGAGCGACACCATCTTCGTCATTACTAGTGGTATGCACATCGGCAATTGTTTTAACATTTTCTGTCGCATTGCCCATCGCAACACCAATCCCAGCGTAATCAATCATGGATAAGTCATTTTCATTGTCACCAATGGCCATCACT
The DNA here is from genome assembly GCF_050558525.1 of Enterococcus sp. DIV0236. Lineage (NCBI taxonomy): Bacteria > Bacillati > Bacillota > Bacilli > Lactobacillales > Enterococcaceae > Enterococcus > Enterococcus sp. DIV0236. The sequence continues at coordinate 941,446 of NZ_CP187891.1, forward strand.
TCGTCTTTATTTAAGCCTAAATGGTCTGCCAATTTTGCTAGAGCATTGCCTTTGCTAGCATTTTTATTCATGATTTCATAGTAAAAAGGTGTACTTTTAACAGTCGTATATTTTTCGGTAAAATGTAATGGTAATTTTGCAATGGCAGGATCTAAAACTTCCGGCTCATCAATCATCATCATTTTAATAATGTTCATCTCTGGTGTCATTTCATCCACCGTACGATATTTCAAAGGCATGTTCACTAAAGATGCTTCGTGAATCGTATATTTACCAATATTGCGATTGGCAGTGTAAATAGCGGAATCATCAATTGTGTGCAAGTGAGCGCCGACTTTACGAGAATACATTTCAATTTCTAAAAAATCCTCATAACTTAAGGTATAGCGTGAAATAATCGCATTATCTTTGGTTGCTTGGACAAGCGAACCGTTGTAGGTAATCACGAAATCATTTTCACCATATAAGGCTAATTCATCCAATTGTTCTTTCACGCCTGGCAAAGGACGGCCTGTACATAAAACAATACGAACGCCTTGCTCATTTGCTTTTTGGAGCGCTTCTTTGACCCGTGGGGTAATCTTGTGTTGTGAATTTAGCAATGTTCCGTCGATATCAATAGCAACTAACTTAATTGACATAGAATCCTCCTAGAAAACCTATTTTTTTAAAACTAACGCACCATTATGAATGTAACTTGAAAACTCACGATACGTCTCATCAAATAAATCGTAATGTTTTTTATTTCCTTGGTCAAGCATTTCTTTAGGGAAATAGAAACGTTCATCTCCTTGACTTTGACCAGCAAGTGCTGCAACTAGGGGACTGACCGTTGCCAATTCCACTAATGAGCCATCTTTTTGCATCAATTCAATTTGTGTACGATGACGGTCTTTATTTGGACGATAAAAATCGTAAGGTAAATCATAGCTTGAATTAATGGCAGTATAATATTTAGGGTTGAAACCAACTTTTTCAATCAATTCCCTTAAATAAGCAATCGTTGCTGCGCTCTCTTTTTCGTTCGTAAAGGTGGCTGACTTCAGAGGCTTACGCATAAGGAAACGTTTGGCTAAATCACCTAGAATTGAATCAGGCACATCCATCCATTGTGTAAAGTACGTAGAGAGGACGCCATCATCCAATTTTAAATATTCTTGTAAGGTGAAGTCCCCTTTAAAGAATGGTACAAGCAGAGAGGCTTGTAAATCATAGTCAAATTCAGGGTTTTCAAATAATTCTTTCGCTCGATGCAATAAATGATCAAGAATCACTTCCATCCCACGAGAAACAGGGTGGAAATAGACTTGGACATACATTTGGTAACGACTAACGATATAGTCTTCCACCGCATGCATCCCATTCATAGCAAAGGCAATGCCTCCTTTGTAGGGTCGAATCACACGTAAAATTCTAGTTAAATCGAAAGTTCCGTATTCCGTCCCTGTAAAGTATGCATCACGTAACAGATAGTCCATGCGATCGGCATCAATTTGACTAGAAATCATTTGCACCACTTGAGGATTTGGGTATTGTTTAGTAATAACGCTGGCGACTTTTTCAGGAAAATCTGCCGAAACACGATTTAAAATTTGATAGACTTCCGTTTCTGGTGAGGTGATGATTTGGACCGTGATTGCTTCATGGTTTGTATCAAAAATATGCTCGAATGTATGTGAATAAGGACCATGACCGACATCATGTAATAAAGCTGCGCAAAGTGTAATCAAGCGCTCGTCGTCATTCCAGCCGTTTTCACCTAATCGTTCCACAGAGTAGTTACGTTGGAAAATCTCACAAATCCGACGTGTAATTTCGTAAACACCCAAAGAATGGGAAAAACGACTATGTTCGGCACCGTGAAACGTAAAAGAAGAAGTACCTAGTTGCTTAATGCGACGTAATCGTTGCACTTCAGCAGAATTAATAAGGTCTAAAATCACTTGATGTTGGACATGAATATAATTATGGACGGGATCACGGAAAACTTTTTCGATTGGTAATCGTTGCTCTTTATACGGAATCGTCATACGATCTCTCCTTTAATTAAGGCGTTTCGTTGCGCCATTTTTTCCAGCTGGACAGTTAAATTTGTTTGGAACCATTCTGAGGTTATAATTGGTTCGGTTAAGTTTGGATCAATAGATTTTTCAAATTGTTGAGGTAATGCTTCGATTAAACGGGTTTTTACGGCGTCTATTGTTAATGGAGTCTCAATCAGGGTTTCTAAATTTGCCATCACTGCTGGATCAACGGGTGGATAGCCATTTTCACCAAATTGTTCTTGTAAGCCAGCAAGGTAAAAGTCTCGCACCACTTCTCCACGAGCAAGTTGATTGCCGTTAACGCTGATGTAAATCATGACAGCAATACCGTCTTTGACGCGTCGTTGGGCAATCCCAGCAAACTTTTGACCGCCAATACTTAAATCATAAGTACCGGGACAATAGGATGTAGTAATTTCAAAGGCGTCAATCTCTTTCTCCGGAAAACTCTGACGGAGCCAAGCCCACATTAATTCATAAGCCGCATCGATACTTAATTTGTGTTCAGAATTATTTGGTAAAATAAGTGAAACATTTAAAATACCCGAATCGGCAATCACCCCTAAACCGCCGGCATTGCGAACGACTACAGAATAATCGTTTTCTTGCAGAGAAGTGATGCCTTCTTTTAGATGTGGTACACGGGTATCTTTCATGCCAAGAATCATTGCTTGATCCAATTGCCAGAAATGAATGATTGGTTGGTGCTGCATTCCTGAAAAAGTAGTTAAAACATCGGTCAAGGCAAAAGGTAAAAAATAGTCACTGTTTGTTAAACAACCTGAATCAAGGAGCATAAATGATTCGGTGTGAAGGGGAAAAGTTGTGCTCATAAAAAACGTCCTGTCTATTTATAATTACGTCATTTAATACGTTTATTTTCTTACTCTCTCTTATATTATATACAAAAAACGCAAAAAAGCATGTTATATAAACGAATTCTGAAGGAATTCTCTAAAATAGTAAACGGTTTTCTTATTAAATAGATGAAACAAATGCTTGCAACCCGTGAAAAGAGCTTATACAATAAGAAAAGGTACATAAACAAGGAAAAATTGACTTTAGTTGACAAATATATTGAAAAAGTCAACAATAAGAAAGTTATATTTTGGAAAAGGAGTGACCATTATGGATTTATCAACAGGCGTTCCTGTATCGATTCAACTAAAAACGATTGTCCAACAAGGCAACGAACAAAAAGATTTTTTCTTTGACTTAGAAGGTCAATTAGTAAAAATGGGTGATACATTATACATTCGTTACAAAGAAGAATTATTAGAGGATACAGAACCAACCCCCGTAACCATTAAAATTGAACCAGACGGGCATGTTCAGCTGATTCGTGCCGGCGAATTACGGATGCGTTTAAGATTTGGCTATCAGGAAAAATTAGATACAAGTTATCGAACCCCCTATGGCTTGCTACAGATTAGTACGTTTACACATAATTTGCGTGTTAGTTTAAAAGATCAACCAATGTCTGGTAAGATTTTAGTTGATTATGATTTATACTCTCAAACAGAGCGAATCGGAGAATATCATTTAGAATTAGAATTTACTGCATAAATATTGCAGAATAGAATTGATTTTTTTTCAATGTTTTTGTATGATAAGGAGTAGACTGTGAAAGGACGTGTACCTCTTGGAAATTAATGTATTTGAAGGGTTAAACAAAAAAGAATTATCCATGATTGAAGTAGCACACGCTATTTTAGAACAACATGCAGATGTAATGGATTTTTCTGATTTAGTTAACCAAATCCAAAATTATCTTGGCAAGTCTGATAGTGAAATTCGTGACCAATTAGCACAATTTTATACAGATTTAAACATCGACGGTAGCTTTATCTCATTGGGAGACAATCGTTGGGGCTTACGTTCATGGTATCCAATCGATTCAATCGATGAAGAAGTTACACATGGCTTGGAAGAAGACGAAGAAGATGCACCACGTCGTAGAAAACGTAAAAAAGTAAATGCCTTCATCACTAATCCAAACGATGAAGATGTAATTGACTATAACGATGACGATCCAGAAGATGCTGAATTAACAAATGATGATGAAGAAGACATCTTGTACGATGATGAAGAAGATGAAGATGAAGAAATCAAAGCATACAACTCTGACTTACAAGAGATTGGTGCAGATTCAGACGATGATGAAGAAGACATTCCGCAAATCGAAGAAGATTTAACGATCATTGATGACGATGATGTTGAAGATGAAGACGATTTTGATGACGAATATTCTGAAGAGTAAGAAACCAAAAAGCTTGATTCCTAAGAAGGAGTCAAGCTTTTTAGTTGAATGCTTAAGAAAAATGAGAAAATAGAAAAAATTATTTTCTTGAATAGAAGTACTTGACCTGATGTCCGTTTGCTTGTATTATACTACTTGGGCACCTTTAAGAAGGTCAGAAGTTTGAACGAACTTACAAGCTCCCTATTCGTAATGGATAGGGAGCTTTTCTATTTTTGTTTCTTTTTTATTTGGAGAAACGTAAGAGTCTCAAAGTTGTTTTACTTCTCTCTACAAAATATTATCAAAGAAAGGGTTTTTAACTATTATGACAAAATACATCTTTGTTACAGGTGGCGTGGTTTCTTCTATTGGAAAAGGGATTGTCGCAGCATCTTTAGGACGATTATTAAAAAATCGTGGATTAAAAGTTACGATTCAAAAATTCGATCCATATATTAATGTGGATCCGGGGACAATGAGTCCTTACCAACATGGAGAGGTTTTTGTCACAGATGATGGTGCCGAAACAGATTTGGACTTAGGTCACTATGAACGTTTTATTGATATTAACTTAAATAAATACTCAAACGTAACCACTGGGAAAATTTATTCAGAAGTCTTACGTAAAGAACGTAAAGGGGAATACTTAGGTGCAACAGTGCAAGTTATTCCACACATTACCAATGAAATCAAAGAAAAAATCATGCGTGCAGCGAAAATGACGGATGCCGATGTGATTATCACAGAAGTAGGTGGTACTGTCGGCGACATCGAATCATTACCTTTCCTAGAAGCATTGCGTCAAATGAAAGCTGATATGGGTAGTGACAACGTAATGTACATCCATACAACCTTGATTCCTTACTTAAAAGCGGCTGGTGAAATGAAAACTAAACCAACACAACATAGTGTCAAAGAATTAAGAAGTTTAGGGATTCAACCAAATATTTTAGTGGTCCGTACAGAATTACCTGTTTCTCAAAACACTAAAAACAAATTAGCACAATTCTGTGATGTTAATCCGGAAGCGGTAATTGAATCTCGTGATGTTGAAACATTGTACTCCATTCCATTAGCACTTCAAGCACAAAACATGGATCAAATTGTTTGTGATCATTTAAAATTGGATGCACCGGCTGCAGACATGACTGAGTGGCGTGCATTAGAAGAAAAAGTTCTTAACTTGAAAAAGAAAACAAAAATTGCGCTGGTTGGTAAATATGTTGAATTACCAGATGCCTATATTTCTGTTGTAGAAGCATTAAAACATGCTGGGTTTGATTTTGATTCAGATATCGAAATTGATTGGGTTGATTCACAAGAATTAACTGCTGAAAATGTCGCTGAAAGAATTGGTTCAGCAGATGGTATTTTGGTTCCTGGTGGTTTTGGTGATCGTGGAATTGAAGGAAAAGTTGAAGCGATTCGTTTTGCTCGCGAAAATGACGTACCATTCCTTGGTATTTGTTTAGGTATGCAAATGGCCTGTGTAGAATTTGGTCGTAACGTTGTGGGCTTAGAAGATGCTGGTTCTGCAGAAACTAATCCTGACGTGACAAATAACATTATTGATTTAATGGCAGATCAAGAAAACATCGAGAATTTAGGTGGCACACTACGTTTAGGTTTATATCCATGTAAATTGAAAAAAGGAACGAAAACTGCGGCAGCATACGGAAATGAAGATGTTGTCCAAGAACGTCACCGTCATCGTTATGAATTTAACAACAAATATCGTCAATTATTTGAAGAAAATGGCTTAGTTTTCTCTGGAGTTTCACCAGATAATCGTTTAGTTGAGATTGTTGAAATTCCTGAAAAACAATTCTTTGTGGCTTGTCAATTCCACCCAGAATTAATTTCTCGTCCAAATCGCCCACAACGCTTAATCAAAGGATTTGTTGGTGCAGCTTTGGCAAATAAAGAAAGTAAATAAGCAAAAATGGACGAAGTGATTCAGTTCACTTCGTCCATTTTTAATCTAAAAAAGTACAGGGCTCATGGTGAGCCCCGTACTTTTTATGCTGCTTTATTTTCATCTGGTTTAGAACTACTTTCAGGTGGTTGCGGCGGTTCTTGTGAACTAGAACTTGATGGTTCAGGTGGTTGTTCCGATGTTGCCGGTTGCTCTGCTGAGGAAGAGCTTGCCGGTTGTTCGGTTGAGGGTGGCGCTTCAGAGGAAGAAGGCGCACTTTCTGAACTAGAACTTGATGAACTTTCCGCTTCTTTTGTGGAAGAGGATTCCACCGTACTGCTAGATTCCGGCTGTGGTGCTGAAGAGGTAGTACTTGGTAAAACTTGTACATTTGGTACCTCATAGGCATCTTTCACGTATAATTCATTACCTACCCGCACAACACTGTCTGGCTGCACCCAGTCATCGTTTGAAACATTTTGAGACAAGTAACTCATTATTTCACGATAAACATCCGAGGCAATCCCATAGTATTCTTGATAGATTGGTGTATTTCGATCATTGTATCCAGTCCAAACAGAAACGGCATAGTGTGTTGTATAACCAACAAAGGTACTATCCGGGGCAATTCCTTTTTCTGTTGTGCCCATTCGCGCTAAATCTTCATCAGTATAGTTAGAAGTCCCTGTTTTGGCCGCTTGGATTAAGCCTGGAATGGCGCCGTTAAATCCTGTTCCGCCGTTTAAAACATCTTTTAACATATCCGTCATCATATAGGCGGTAGAGTCTTTCATTGCACGTTTGCCATCAGGTTGATAATCAACGCTAGTTCCATCATTGAAAACGACTTTGTTTACGTAATACGGTTTGTTGTATATCCCGTTATTGGCGAAAGCCGCATAAGCTGCTGCTAACTTCAATGAGGAAATTCCATATTTATCGCCATCTACATCGCTTGTGTTACTTGAAATGGCATTCGAGGCTTCTAAGTTTTTATAGTCAATTCCTAGTCCTTTAATGAAAGGCATGATGTTTTCTTTACCAACTTCATCAAACGTCTGGACCGCGGTTGTGTTACGAGAACCCATAATCGCACGGCGCATAGTAATGACGCCTTGATATGTTAAATCAGAGTTGAAGACATCAATGTCGGTACCAGGATATTTCGTTGGTTTATCCACCATGAGGCGACCTGTCGAATAATTTAAATTCTCAATTGCGGGACCATAATCCATGATTGGTTTCACGGTTGAACCAACATCACGTTGGGTGTTAACAGCTAAATTGTTTCCTAATTGCACATCATCAGGAATGTGACGACCACCAATTTGTGCTCGGACTTGTCCAGAGGCAACATCAATAACGGTTGAAGCCACTTGCATTTTATCATCTGGAAACGCAACGTATTGATCACTGTTGACAATATCGTAAAGTTGTTTTTGGGCATTCATATCTAAGTTTGTGTAGATATCTAGTCCGTCTGTGTAAACATTTTTACCAGTTTTTGCTTTCACTTCATTGATTACTTCTTTGACGTAATTATCTACGACTTTTCGATTGTCATCACTGGCTTTTAATGGCACTAAGCCTTCATCGATTGGGGTAGCTTTGGCTTTTTCGTACTCTGCTTTCGAGATTTTTTTATTGTCGTACATTGTGTAGAGTACAACATCCCGGCGTTCTTTAGCAGTATCTGGTTTTGTATAGGGATCGTATGAGTTTGGCGCTTGTGGCATTCCTGCCAGTAGGGCCGTTTGTGGTAAATCAAGTTCAGATAAATGTTTACCATAATAATTTTCAGCCGCTGTTTCCATTCCATAGAAACCATTCGCCATGTAGACTTTGTTAATGTAGTAAGTTAAAATTTCTTCTTTTGATTTTTCACGTTCTAAACGAACAGCCATCCATGCTTCTTGTGCTTTCCGTTTCAAGGTTTGGTCAGATTCTTTTGTAGAGAAGTAGGACAATTTAATTAATTGTTGGGTTAAGGTACTTCCGCCTTGTAATCCACCATTTTTGACATTTGAAAGAGCAGAACCGATAATCCGAATCGGATCCACACCAATGTGTTTATAGAAACGACGGTCTTCGACAGAAACAATGGCATCTTTTAATAATTGAGGCACATCATTTGGTTGAATTAATTCACGCTTTTCTGCGCCTAAATCCTCAAAAATTTCATTATTAATATCGTAAAGCTTCGATGAAACTGTCGCATTCAGTTTGTCATCTTCTAATTTTGGGGCTTGTCGTGCATAGAACCAAAAAAGACCAACGCCTGCTAAAAAAGCGACCATCCCAGCGATAAGTAAGCCAAGAAAGATTTTTAAAACAAGCCGTTTTTTCTTTTTCGGCGGTTGTGTCTTTTTCTTGTAACTCGACTTCGATGAGGTGTTGGATGCATGTCTAGCAGCTCGCGAGCCTGAATTTGCGGTTGGCATAAATAGCAACTCCTTTGTTATACTTTCAAAACTTTATGAATCTAGTGTGTCTGAATATATTGTTCCACTGCGTCGAGATAAGGGATTCGCGGTGCGATTCCAAAAGATAATTCAATTCCTTCTTTCTCGATGAGTGCAAGCGGCATAGATTTTTTTCCAGTAACTGCTTGGTTTTTCCAATGCGTTATTAGATTTTCACCACTAAAAAAGAAGCAGCGTTTTAAGCTTGAAAACCATAATAGCACAAAACAAATCCCTTGTTGTGCTATACATTGTTCCATATGATCAATTTGATGTTGATGAAAATTTTTAAAGGGAAAGGACGTGGTATTTTTCGTTTCTTTCGCTTCAAAATCTATGTAACGGCCTTGATATACACCGTTATAATCAGTCGTTGAAGCTTGTCTAAAGTAGGCCTCCTTAATAACAGCCGCACTTCGTTTGGGGTAATCTACTTTAACAATTTGAACAGGAGTGGGTTTCTTATGAACGACTGCTTGCTTATTCAATAGATAATATTGATTGCTTTGATTGATCGCTTCTTCGAAATCCATCCCACGATTACCAAATTCAACGGGGCGTTTCTTTTTTACTTGTTTTTTTGGTGATTGTGCTTCATGATGATTATAAGGTATTCCGTTAGGATAATGGAACGTCACGTTTATCACACTCCTAGCCTGTATTATACCAAAAAAAAGACCTGAAAGAAAAGGGATGACTTATGGAAATGATAAAAACCCTCTATGTCACCGGTTATCGCAGCTTTGAATTGGGGATATTTCAAGGAAAAGACCCGAAAATCACAGTTATTAAAAATGTCTTAAAAAAAGAGTTAGCCAGTTATATTGAAGCGGGAGTAGAATGGATTTTGATTTCTGGCAATTTAGGTGTTGAACTTTGGACAGCTGAAGTAGTTGGGGAATTAAAAATGGAATATCCAGAAGTTCAGCTAGGTTTGCTTTATCCATTTAAAGACTTTGGCAATAATTGGAATGAACAAAATCGAGAACTGTTATCGAAAGCGGAAAGTTTGGCTGATTATATCAACTCAGTAAGTCACCAGCCCTATCAATCGCCAGCACAATTAAAAATGCATACAAAATTTCTTTTGGAACATTCTGGAGGCAGCTTACTTATTTATGACAAAGAGTACTCTGGCAAAACGGAGTATTTTTTAAAGGATGCACAACATTTTTCGGAACGAGAACCCTATGATATTCGCTTAATTACAATGGATGATTTACAAAACTCGGTGATTGATTAGAGAATCTGTTTGATTTTCTAGCTATTTTTCGTTACAATAGTATTTGTGGAACTATGAAATTTTCTATCGTAAATAAACAAATGAGGTGTAAACATGGCAAATTTAGTATATAGTCCTAAAGACATTTTACAAAAAGAATTTAAAACGAAAATGATGAACGGGTATGACCCAATTGAAGTAGACGAATTTTTAGACAATGTTATTAAAGACTACGAAGCTTATAATAAAGAATTATTAAGCTTGCAAGAAGAAAACAGCCGCTTAATGGCAAAATTAGACCAATTATCAAAAGCCCAACCAACGCCTCGTGTTGCTCAAGAAGTACCAAAAAGTGCAGCAGTGACCAACTTTGATATTTTAAAACGTTTATCAAACTTAGAGCGTGAAGTTTTTGGTAAAAAGTTAGATGAAACACCTTCAACACCTGTAACGCCTTCCGCACCGTCAATGACTGCAGAACCAGCGAACCATGATGTTGATAATGCACAAACACGTCAATTTTAACAAGACAATTTAAGTCAAGTTTTCACGAGGAACAAAAAGCATTTGTTAGAATAGCGGACACTTGTTGTAGTGTGTAAATTTTTGCTGTTCGTTTAAACAGATTTGTAATTTTCGGGTGATCGCGGTTTGCTTTTGCAAGCTGAGGAAAGTCCATGCTCGCACAAGCTGAGATGCTTGTAGTGTTCGTGCTTAGCGAAATCATAAGCTAAGGTACTCTTTTAGAGTAACGGCAGGAAAAATGACTAAGGTTTCGACTATGTCAAAGTATCCTTGAAAGTGCCACAGTGACGAAGCGATGTGGGAAACTCCATCGGTGGAACGCGGTAAACCCCTCGAGCGAGCAACCCAAACAATGGTAGGGGCGCTCTTCTAAAGGAAATGAACGAGTAGAAGAGGCAGAGTTTACTCTGCAGATAGATGATGACCGTCACCAATTTTTCCTGAAGAATTGGTGATACAGAACATGGCTTATAGAAAATTACAAGTAATTCAGGAAGACCTTCCAACGTAGTTGTGAAGGCTTTTTTTACGAAAAGAATAAAAAAATGTTAAAATAAAGAAACTGAGATAAAAGTAGTAAGCTGTCTGTTCTAAAGAGGCCGGGACAGGACCGTTTAGTTCAGAGAAAGCGGACAATTATAAAAAACAAGCGGAGCAGTAGTCGGCAGGACTGTTAGCTCCAGACAATAAAAAAGAGTCAAGAAGGAGTTTTTATGACGAAAGAAAAAACATTCAAACTTGTTGCAACGGCTGCTAGTGGCTTAGAAGCATTAGTTGGAAAAGAATTGCGTGATTTAGGGATTCCCTGTGAAGTAGAAAATGGCCGGGCCGTCTTTGAAGGCACTGTTGAAACAATTGCTACTGCCAATTTATGGCTACGGACAGCAGATCGGATTAAAATCGTCGTTGGCGAATTTAACGCCTATAGTTTTGATGAATTATTTGAAAAAGTTAAAGCACTTCCTTGGGAAGATTATTTGCCTTTAGATGCAGAATTTCCAGTTGCAGGTAAATCAATTAAGTCAAAATTGTATAGTGTTCCTGATTGCCAAGCCATCACCAAAAAAGCCATTGTTAACCGTTTAAGAGAAGTTTACCATCGTCCAGCGACGGTGCCTTTAACCGAAACAGGAGCTTTGTTTAAATTAGAAGTGGCTCTTCTAAAAGATAAAGTGACGTTGACGTTGGACACGACTGGGCCAAGTTTATTTAAACGAGGCTATCGCATTGAAAAGGGGGGCGCACCTCTTAAGGAAAACATGGCAGCTGCTTTAGTGATGTTGACCAATTGGCGCAAAGATCGTCCTTTTTATGATCCAGTTTGTGGTTCTGGAACGATTTGTATTGAAGCAGCATTAATTGGCCATAACATTGCTCCTGGCTTTAATCGTAGTTTTACTTGTGAAACATGGGATTGGGTTGATCCAGCAATTTTTGAAAAAGTACGTAACGAAGCCGAGGCAAAGGCAGACTACGATGTTGAATTAGATATCTGTGGTTCAGATGTTGATGGGCGAATGATTGAAGTCGCACGAGCGAATGCTGAGGAAGTTGGTTTAGGTGATTCAATTACCTTTAAACAATTGGCCTTAAAAGATTTTACAACCGAGAAGGAATATGGTGTAATGGTAGCTAACCCGCCTTATGGTGAGCGTTTAGGAGAAGAGGAAAGTGTTCGCCGTTTGTATAAAGAAATGGGCCATGTTTTCCGTCCGTTAACTACTTGGAGCAAGTATATACTGACGAGTGATCTTGCTTTTGAAGAATATTATGGTGCCAAAGCTACTAAAAAACGGAAGCTTTACAACGGAGCCTTACGAACAGATTTATTCCAATACTGGGGAACACGCCCACCAAGAAAACCAAGGGAAGACTAAGAAAGCTGGTGTAAAAAAATGAAGGAAGCTGTATTTTTACAAGAAGTGAAAGAAATTCAATTACTAAAAAATGCCTTGACATTATTAGACTGGGATTCATCAACTGGGATGCCAGAAAAAAGTAGTCCTTTTCGAGGAGAAGTAGAAGGGTATTTAACCGGATTATATTTTGAACGAAGTATTGGCCCAGTTATTCAAGAAGCATTGGCCTATTTTGAGACACGCCCTGAAGAATTATCTGAATTAGGGAAACTGGTTTTTGAAAAAGTAAAAGAAGAATATGCTTTGAATAAAAATGTTCCAGCTGAACGTATGCAAGAATATGTTAAAGTATTAAACCAAGCACATACAGATTGGCTAAAAGCACGCGCTGCACAAGATTTCGGCTTGTTAGAAGAAACCTTAACGAAGGTCGTTGCGTTCCAAAAAGAGTTCATTCCTTATTGGCAAAAAGAAGAAAAAACACCGTACGATGTGTTATTAAATCAATTTGAACCAGGGATGACGGTTGAGAAGCTAGACCAAGTATTCGACCAAGTAAAACAAGGGATTCAAGAAATTCGGACCGTTTTAGCGGAAAAAGGTACGCCGCCTAGAACTGACTTTTTATCTAGAAAAATGACCAAAGAACAACAACGCCGTTTTGTGATTGGTGTGGTTGAACAATTAGGCTATGATTTTTCAAAAGGCCGATTAGATGATACAGTTCATCCTTTTATGACAGCTCTAAATCGAAATGATGCGCGGATTACTACGCGCTGGGAAGAAAATAATTTCTCAATGGCAACATTTGGTGTGATTCATGAAGCGGGTCATGGGATGTATGAACAAAATTTTGATCCTAAATTTGACTTTACGCCGCTAAGCGAAGGTGCCTCTATGGGGATTCACGAATCACAATCGCTCTTTAATGAAATTATCATTGGTAGCAACCGGGCTTTTTGGCAAAAACAATACCCGTTTTTCCAAGACTGCGCAGAAGGTACTTTTGATGATATTGCTTTTGAAGATTTCTATGCTTCTTTAAAAGAAACGAAAGCAAGTTTGATTCGGATTGATTCCGATAGTCTCACCTATCCTTTGCATATCATTATTCGTTATGAAATTGAAAAAATGTTATTTAATGGTTCTTTGGAAGTCGCTGATTTGCCAAAAGTGTGGAACGAAAAATACCAAGAGTACTTAGGCGTATCACCTGAAAATGATTTAGAAGGTGTCCTTCAAGATGTTCATTGGTCTGGAGGTAGCTTTGGTTATTTCCCATCTTATGCCTTGGGTTATATGTACGCCGCGCAACTATTTCACGCAATGAAACAAGAATTATCTGTTGATGAAATTTTAGCTTCGGAGGATTATTCTGATATCCGTAAATGGTTAACACAACATATTCATCAGTACGGCGCTTCACGTAAACCAAATCAATTAATTTATGATGCAACGGGAGAAGAATTGAATCCTAGTTATTTAATTGATTATATGAAAGCTATTTATTTTGATGTTTATCAAGTGCAATAAGTGAAACAAGCAAGGGGAAGTGGACAACAACAATGTTATCAATTCGTGAATATTTAGAAGCTGGTGAAACAACAATCTCAAACTTACTATTTGATCATTACCAAAAAATTGGTTTGAAAGATGATGAATTTCTCTTTTTACTGCAACTTTTTCGTTCGCAAAATGCAGGCGATTTATTTCCAGACTTAATGGCGATTGCAGAGACGATGGGTAAAACGCCAGATACGATTTATAAGTTGTTAAATCAATTGGTTTCTCGCGGATTTATTCGAATTGAAACACAACAAAACCAAAAAGGTCAAATGATGGATACGTATGATTTACTGCCTGTTTTTCAAAAGATTCAATTATTTTTACAAACGAGCAAAGAAAAACAAGTTGTCGCAAACCACGAAGATGAAATTAAACAGCTTTACCAAGGCTTTGAAAAAGAATTCGGACGTCCACTTTCACCAATTGAATTAGAAATGATTGGTCAGTGGTTGAACACGGACCATTATTCCCCTGAATTAATCCGGTTAGCGTTGCGAGAAGCTGTTTTAAATCAGGCGTATAGTTTGAAATATATTGATCGTATTTTACTTGCGTGGGAGCGTAAAAATATTACCACCAAAGAACAAGTTGCTGCTGATCAGAAAAAACGAAAAGATTCTATGATTCAAAATGAGATTGAACAACAAGGTCAGACACAAGAATCGTTGCCAAAGGTTACATTACACAATTGGTTAAATCCAGAAGACAGTGAATAAAAAGGAGGTGGGCCATGCTATCAAAAGAGAAAACAATGGAAGCTATTGAAATTATGTATGAGATGTTTCCAAATGCAGAATGTGAATTAAAACATAAGAATCCTTTTGAATTATTAATTGCTGTGATTTTAAGTGCGCAAGCAACAGATGTATCGGTAAATAAAGCGACTCCTGGTTTATTCGCAGCTTTTCCAACACCAGAAGCTTTAGCAGCTGCGCCGGTGGAGGAGATTATTGCTAAAATAAAAACCATTGGCTTATATCGCAATAAAGCAAAAAATATTAAAGCGTGCGCACAACAACTTTTAGAACGTTTCAATGGAGAAGTTCCGCAAACCAGAGATGAACTGGTCAGTTTACCTGGCGTGGGGAGAAAAACAGCCAATGTAGTAATGGGAGATGCTTTTGGTGAACCGGCTTTTGCAGTAGATACACACGTGGAACGAGTGTCCAAGCGCCTTAGAATTTGTAAGCTAAATGCGAATGTTACTGAAGTTGAGCAGACCTTAATGCGTAAAGTTCCAAAAGAACTCTGGGTGAAAACGCACCATACCATGATTTTCTTTGGGCGTTATCACTGCCTAGCAAGAGCGCCTAAATGTGAAGCCTGTCCGCTACTCTATATGTGTCAAGAAGGCAAAGAACGGATG
Source organism: Enterococcus sp. DIV0236 (assembly GCF_050558525.1). NCBI lineage: Bacteria > Bacillati > Bacillota > Bacilli > Lactobacillales > Enterococcaceae > Enterococcus > Enterococcus sp. DIV0236. The sequence goes on from NZ_CP187891.1 coordinate 956,648, forward strand.
AAAGGGAAATAACATATTTTTTCCTAAAAAAGCGAGCCACAAGTCCAACCGACTTGTGGCTCGCTTTCTTTTTTGATTTTTAAGAAACGCAACAAATGATTGCGGTTTCTTAAAAATTGATTTAGTATAGACAGTGTGGTATATACTAGAGAATTTATTTTTTTGAAGAAAGATAGGCGATGAAATGACAGAAAATGCACCCAAATTTAAGCAAATTTCTGCAGAAATTGAAAAGAAGATTAGAGACGGTCTGTATGTAAGTGCACAAAAATTACCTTCAGAATATGATTTAGCTAAAGAATATAACTGCAGTCGCTTGACCATCCGTAAAGCGATTGATGATTTGATCCGCAAAAATATTTTGGTAAAACGACATGGTAAAGGTAGTTATGTGATGTCGCAAGCGAAAATTCAAAGTGGTCGCGCTGGCTTACAAGGTTTTACTGAGGCAGCCAAAGCTTACGGGAAAAAAAGCCAGACAGAAGTCATTTCCTTTGAAGAAGTAGTACATCCCGCTGAAAAAATTCGGGAGGCGCTCCAAGTGGGCAAAAATGAGGCAATTTATGAACTGATTCGCCGCCGAATGTTAGACGGCGAGCCAATGACAGTTGAAAAAATTTATTTGCCACAGGCATACGTACAAGGCCATACGAAGCAAGACTTCGAGGGCTCTCTTTTCTGCTTAATCGAGAAGAACGTCGAGATTGCTTATTCGCATCAAGAAATTGAAGCAATCTTAGTTGAAGCGGAAATTTCAGAATTATTGAATGTTCCTGTGGGCCAACCACTTTTACAAGTCCACTCTATCACTTATGCGCTTGATGCAACTCCTATTTTATATGATGTCTCTTTATATCGAGCAGATCGGTACACGTTTAAAAACACACTGACCCGCTATAGCCCGTCTGAAAACAACCAAGTGGAGCTAGGAGGTTCTTGGAACGAATGAAGATCAAAGAAGAAATAGCCGCTCAAAAAGATTTATTTTATGAAGACTTAAACAAAATTATCGCGATTCGAAGTGTGAAAGGGTCGCCTAAAAAAGAGGCACCTTTTGGCGAAGGACCGAAAAGAGCCTTGGAAGAAACGTTGAAACTTGCAGAGCGTTATGGCTTTCAAACTGAGATTGTCAATGACGCAGTTGGCTATGCGCAATGGGGAACAGCGGAAGAATATCTGGGGATTATTGGTCATTTAGACGTAGTACCAGAAGGTTCTGGCTGGTCAGTGCCACCCTTTCAATTAACGAAAAAAAAACAACGTTTGTATGGTAGAGGAATTCTAGATAATAAAGGTCCTATCTTGGCTTGCCTGTATGGAATGAAATTACTGAAAGAACTTGGTTACCAACCAAAGAAAACCATTCGCTTAATGTTTGGCACGGATGAAGAAAGTGGGAGTGGAGATATCCCCTTATATTTAGAGAAGGAAAACGCACCCGTTTTTGGATTTACTCCAGATTGTAAATATCCAGTAGTTTATGGGGAGCGAGGGATTGTTAATTATGAGATCACAACGACCATCCCAGATGATTCAAGTGAACAAATTGGTCAGATTATAGGTGATCAAGCAAAAGACCACGTACCTGATCAATTAAGTGCGGTGATTGCGGGAAAAACAACAGCAATCACGGGAAAACGTGCTCCTTCCAATGCGCCAGAACTAGGCAAGAACGCGATTACTTTATTGGCACAGAAAATTAGCGAGGAACAGTTAGTCAAAGGAATTTTATTACAGTATTTCGACTGGTTAACCGCTAGTTTTCACGAAAAGCACTATGGCGAAGGAGTAGCTCTGGACTTTAAGGATCAGGATAGTGGGCAATTGATTTTAACGCCCTATGCGTTGGAAAAACGAGGACAGCAATTGGTGTTATCATTGGCCGTGCGTTATCCTGTTTCTATTACAGAAAACGAAGTAACCACGCAGCTAACGAAGGCACTATTTCCAGAAAGTGAAGTGACCGTCATCCGCCTCCTCCCTAGTACGCTGTTTCCAAAAGATGAGCGCAATGTTCAAAAATTAACCAAGGTTTATGAACAAATTACTGGCTTAGATGGGACGCCAGTCACAACTACAGGTGCTACGTATGCTCGTTTTATGCCGAATATCGTTGCTTTTGGTCCATCATTTCCTGGTCAAAAAGGCATTGCGCATAATCAAGATGAATATATGGATGAAAAAGATTTACTGCTTAATCTGGAAATCTATATGCAAGCGATGATTGCATTAACAGAAGCATAAAACCAATAGAAGATACACGTATGAGAAGAAGCCAATGTGTTTCGTAGAGGTCGCATACGTGTATCTTCTATTTTTCTGTATAAAATTTCATTTTCAGTATATACAAAACAGTATATACTAGTTTATAATGGTGGAGAAATGTAAGCGTTAACGAAAGGGCGGATGGAAAATGACTTGGGGTGCAATTGCGACATGGCGGATGGCACATGATGGGTTACTAAAAGCTGCAGAAGAATTACAACAAGGAGGTGCTGCAGGCACGGCCGTGGAACAATTAATTAAAGAAGTAGAAGACTATCCTTTTTATAAGTCAGTGGGCTACGGCGGTTTACCTAATGAGGAAGGGATTTTAGAAATGGATGCTGCCTATATGGATGGAGACACATTTGCAATTGGTGCTGTGGCAGGAATTACAGATGTTAAAAATCCGATTTCAGTGGCTAAAGCATTAAGTAAAGAGAAGTTTAATAGTTTTCGTGTTGGCGCAGGTGCAACGAAATATTCAATGTTGCACGGTTTTGAAAGAAAGAATATGTTGACAGAACGCGCTAATCAATGGTGGCAAAAGCGTTTAAAAGAAATTCAGGAAAATCAGTTGAACCCCTATGATGGGCATGATACCGTCGGCGCTATTACGTTAGACCAAACAGGATCAATGGCAGCTGGCACTTCCAGTTCGGGACTCTTCATGAAAAAAGCAGGACGTGTTGGTGATTCACCACTGTCAGGTTCTGGTTTTTATGTTGATAGCGAAATTGGTGGTGCTGCGGCTACAGGATTAGGTGAAGATTTAATGAAAGGCTGTCTTTCTTATGAAATCGTCCGTTTAATGGGGGAAGGGTGCTCGCCACAACAAGCATGTGATCAAGCCGTCTATGCTTTTCATGAAAAATTGACCCAACGTTATGGGAAAGCAGGAGCTTTTTCACTAGTGGCCATGAACAAACAGGGAGACTGGGGCGTAGCTACGAATGTGGAATTTACTTTTACGGTTGGTACTGATATGCAGCAACCAGAAATCTATATTGCAAATCCAGGCAAGAATCATACCACAGAGATTCAGCCGATTTCACAAGAATGGTTAGCAGCCTATGAAAAAAGAATCAAAGCACCAATTGAATAAATGAGGAGAGTGAAGGAACATGAGTAAAAAACAAATTTATCTTTTTTGTGATGCAGGAATGTCTACAAGTATTATGGTTAATAAAATGATGGAAGTGGTGGAAAAACATCAAATGCCTTTAATGATTACTGCTTTTCCTATTGCAAGAGCACAAGAAGTGGTTGAAGCAGAGAAGCCTGTTGCTATTTTATTAGGACCACAAGTCCGTTTTTTATTAGAAAAAACAAAAGAACAATTTGCTCCTCAAGGGATTCCTGTCGCTGCAATTGCGCCAGAAATTTATGGCATGATGGATGGCGAAAAAGCATTGAAAGAAGCGCTGCGGTTAATTAAGCAAAATAAAAAATAATAGATAGGAGTGACGACCGTGCAAAAATTTTTGGATTGGTTAGAGCGCGTATTGACCCCTTTGGCAAAAGTGATAGGAGAAAATAAGTATTTAGTAGCGATTCGTGATGGCTTCCTTTTATCAACGCCCTTGTTGATTGTTGGTTCGGTCTTCTTATTAATTGCTAATTTTCCTTTGCCGCAATGGGATACTTGGATGTCTCATTTGCTTGGTAAAGACTGGGCGACAATGATGTCTGTTCCAGCTAGTGCTAGTTTTGATGTAATGACTATTCTGGCCGTTGTCGGTATTGCCTATAGTTTAGGGAAACAATTCAATGTGGATGCAATGCAAGCAGGAATTATCGCATTGGTTTCATTTTTTATTGTAACGCCTTATCAAACATTATTTACACCGGAAAATAGTTCAAAGGTTTATGAAGTTACTAGTTTACCTTTAAAATGGATGGGTTCCAGTGGCTTGTTTTTAGGAATGATTGTCGCATTAATTGCGACTCGTTTATTTGTGGCCATTGTTCGTAAAGGGTGGACAATAAAAATGCCAGAAGGAGTGCCACCAACAGTGGTTAAGTCTTTTGAGGCCCTGATTCCGAGTTTTTTAGTTGTTACTCTCATGTTTTTAGTCAATTGGCTGGCTGCTTTAACTCCTTATGGTAATTTACAAGATGTTATTTTTGAATTTCTACAAACGCCCTTATTGAGTCTTGGTAATACCTTAGGTGCAATGAGCATTGCTTATTTATTTTTACACTTCTTTTGGTTCTTTGGCATTAACGGAGGTAGCGTGGTTGGCGCAGTCTTTAATCCTGTTTTGCGGGCATTGTCTGTTGAAAATTTACAAGCATTTAAAGACGGTCATGAAATTCCCAACATCATCACTGGACAATTTCAAGATATGTTTGCAACATTTGGTGGCGCCGGTTCCACACTCTCATTAATCATTGTGATGGTCTTATTCTGTAAAAGTCAACGAATTAAAAAGCTTTCGCAACTTTCACTAATTCCTGGTGTTTTTGGGATTAACGAACCAATCATTTTTGGGTTACCAATTGTTTTAAATCCAATCCTTTTAATTCCATTTGTCTTAGTACCTGCGATTAATATTATTATTGCCTATTTTGCTATGGATTGGGGCTTAGTTCCATTGACGAATGGTATTCAATTGCCGTGGACGACCCCGCCAATTATCTCAGGATTTTTAGTCAGCGGTTGGCAAGGATCAATTCTGCAAGCTCTCTTATTGGTACTAGGAATGTTCATTTATTATCCTTTTATTCGAGTTATGGATGATCAATATTTACGTGAAGAATGGAAAGCACAAGAAGAAGAGAGTGAAGAAATTGATTTTGATTCCTTTGACTTCGATGATTTATAAATAAGGAGGAAATAGGCATGAAAAAAATCCTTTTAGTCTTAAACCACAGTTTAGCAGGATTTGGCAGTGATGAACAAGCTCAGCTGAAACCAAGTGGTAAAAAAGCTCCCTTAGGTCCAGGGGTAACATTGCTACCATTTTTACAGAAGCAAGGAGCGGAAATTGTTGCGACACTTTATTGTGGTGACCAATATTATTTGGAAAACGAGGAAGAGGTAGCAAAGAAATTTATTGGCTTTGCAAAAAAGTTTCATGCCGATGCGGTTCTTTGCGGACCTGCCATGCATTATCCTAATTTTGGAGAAATGGCCGCTCGTCTAGCTTGTAAGTTTAATGCTGCGGGCATTCCTGCAATTGCAGCGATGGCAGAAGAAAATCCAGCAGTTAGTCACTATTATCAGCAAGTGCCGATTGTGAAGATGCCCAAAAAGGGCGGCATTGGTTTAAATAATTCGTTTAAACAAATGGCGCAATTGGTCGTGGCAAAAGCAAATGGAAAAGAAACCAAACAGTTAGAAGAAACAAGTTGTTTTTAATTGATGATAATCTAAAGAGAAATCCAGAATGAACGCATGATTGTGTTCGTTTTGGATTTTTTGCTTTTGTTTAGCGAATGTATGTTCTATAATAGGGAGGCAGATAGGTGGGATTACGTGAAATCAACGAGAAAAATTGCGGTTCGTCAAGTGGTCGAATTTATTTTAAGGCGGGGAAGTATCGATTCTCGCCATGTGAGTGAACATACACCACAAGAAGGTAGTCGCCTTCATCGAATGTTGCAAAAGGAAGCGGGGAGCCTTTATCAAAAGGAAGTATCTTTAAAAATTGAGGTGCCTTTAAATGGCCATAATTATTGTGTAGAAGGTCGTGCAGACGGCATTTTTGTGAAAGAAACTGGGCAAGTGGTCATTGATGAAATTAAAACATCCGAACCAGCGTTTGAAGAATTGCCGCCAGAAAAGGTCGAATTGTTTTGGTATCAAGTGATGTGTTATGGTCACATGTATTGCCAACAAGAACAACTTTCTGAAATAACGCTGCAACTAACTTATTATCAGACCACTACAAAACAAATCACACGACAAGAACGCCATTTTACAGAAGCTGCATTAGCGGAGTTTTTTACTGATTTGATGAAGCGCTATGAACAGTGGGTAATTTTTAAAGAAGAATGGCGTATTTTGAGAAATAAATCATTAAAAAATCTTAGTTTTCCTTACGGGGAGTATCGCAAAGGGCAACGAGAATTGGCGGTAGCCGTCTATAAAACAATTCTTAGTAAACAGCGGCTCTTCGTGGAAGCACCAACTGGAACAGGCAAGACAATGTCCACTCTTTTTCCAGCGATGAAAGCAATTGGTGAAGAAGAAGGCGAACGGATTTTTTATTTAACAGCTAAGACCATCACGCGGCAAGTGGCTGAAGATGCCGTCAAAGCGCTGTCCGAAAAACAAGCGCAAACTAAGAGTATTACGTTAACAGCAAAAGATAAAATTTGTTTTTTAACTGAACGAAATTGTACACCAGAACATTGCCCGTTTGCTGACGGCTATTATGATCGTTTAAATGAGGGACTGTGGGATTTATTGCAACATGAAAATCATTTAACGAGAGAGGTTATTGAACGGTATGCACAAAAGCACCAATTGTGTCCATTCGAGTTGTCGCTAGATGCAAGTCTTTGGTGTGATTTAATTATTGGCGATTACAATTATCTATTTGATCCAACGGTTTATTTACGGCGCTTCTTTGAAGAACCCCAAAGTGCAGAAGAGAATATTTTTTTAGTGGATGAAACCCATAATTTGGTTAATCGTTCACGGGAGATGTATTCGGCCGCTATTTCTAGGAATGCGGTTTTGCAAATTCAAAAAAGATTGCAAAAAGAATCTATTCAATTAAAAAGAGCTTGTCAAAAAGTCTTAACTACGTTTGATGATATTGAAGCAATCTGTGAAGAAAAAGACACGGATTTTTTTGCCCAACGCGCGCCAATTGATTCATTAGTTAAACAGATACATCGATTAACAGAAGTAATTGCAGAATGGTTGCCAGAAAATCAACACATTGAGGAATTGGCGTCGATTCTCAGTTTTTATTTTGATTGTTTAAGTTATCTTCGAATCAGCGAGTATTACGACAACGGCTTTTATACGTCTATTTCTTTGCGAAACTATGACTGCGTTGTGAAACAATTTTGTGTCGATCCGGCTTATTTATTGTCACAACGATTAGATAAAGGGAAAGCGAGTATCTTATTTTCGGCAAGTTTAACACCTCTGAATTATTATCAAGAAGTGCTTGGTGGAGGTGAAGAAAGCCTACGTTATCGGATTCCGTATCCTTTTCCAGAAGAAAATCAATTGTTGATGATTGGTAGTCATCTTCAAACAACCTATAAAAACCGTGAAAAAAGTTATCCACAGATTAGTGAACTTTTAGGGAAGTTAAGTGAAACAAAAACAGGTAATTATTTAATTTTCTTCCCTTCTTATGCCTATATGGATGATGTCTATCAAGTATTTAGCCAATGCTACCCGCAAGTAAAAACTCAAATTCAGGGAACGGACTTAAACGAAAAAGAGCGAGAAGCATTTTTAGCTGAATTTAAAGAGAATCCTCAAGAAACTTTCATCGGTTTTTGTGTTTTAGGTGGTATATTTTCAGAAGGAATTGACTTGAAAGGTACCCGATTGATTGGTACGATAATTGTTAGTGTCGGGCTACCACAAATGAATCCGGAGCAAGAACTGATTCGCACTTTTTATCAAGAAGAGCGAGGGCAAGGGTTTCAATTTGCGTATCAAATTCCTGGCATGAATAAAGTCTTGCAAGCGGCTGGACGTGTCATTCGAGATGCGCGAGATAAAGGCTTTGTGTTGTTATTAGACGAACGATTTGAATTACCAAGTGTCCAGCGTTTCTTTCCGCCGCATTGGTTGGCGCATCGAAAGGCAAACAGCAATGAACAACTCATTCAACAAGTGAAACAATTTTGGTTAAAAAATAAAGAAAACAAAGGAGGAAACAAATGAAGACCATTTTAGTCCTTCATACAGGTGGGACCATTTCCATGTCGAAAGTAGCAGGAGGAAGTGTTGCCCCGAATGAAAAAAATCCGTTGATGGAACAAGAAGCATTATTTTCTGGCAAGGTTCATTTAGTTGTCGAAGATATTTTTAATATTCCCTCACCACACATGACCTTAGAACGGATGTTTCAATTAAAAGAACGGATTCAAAAAGCTTATTCTGAACCAATTGATGGCGTGGTTATTACGCATGGAACAGATACATTAGAAGAAACAGCTTATTTTTTAGATATAACCTTAGAGAAAAAAATCCCCATTGTTTTAACAGGAGCAATGCGGTCAAGTAACGAAATCGGTAGTGATGGCTTGTATAATTTCATCAGTGCTATTTGGACTGCTTGTTCAGACGAATCGTACGATAAAGGTGTTTTAGTCGTGATGAATGATGAAATTCATACGGCGCGTTATGTGACAAAAACACATACAACGAACGTAGCGACGTTTCGGACGCCAACTTTTGGACCAATAGGAACCATTGCGAAAGAACGTGCTTTTTTTGCGAAAGAGGTCTTACCGCAAGAAGTTTGCGATGTTTCTTCTGTGAAAGGAAATGTTCACGTAGTGAAGGCCTATGCGGGGATGGGTGAACGGATGTTTGAATTATTAAACACCCCAGAAACGGATGGGTTAGTAATTGAAGCGCTAGGTGCGGGTAATTTACCGCCAGAAACGCTCCCAGCATTACAAAAGATGCTAGACAACGGGATTCCAGTCGTTTTAGTTTCTCGTTGTTCCAATGGCATTGCTGAAGATATCTATGATTATGCTGGTGGTGGCGTTGGCTTGAAAAAAATGGGGGTTGTTTTTGCTCGTGGCTTAAACGGACCGAAAGCGCGGATTCGTTTAATTGTTGGTTTAAACAGCGAAAAAAATCCTGCAGAGTTAAAAGAATTTTTGGAACAGTAACTAATTTTAAGGAGAAAATAAATGAAGCTGTTTGAACGCATTCATCAAGATACTGAAATTCGACAAATTTATGATGCAATTGGTCAAATGGAAGATGAAGAAGCTGGGTGGGCATACCATAATTGGTTTCATGTAAACAATGTCGTAGCCATGACGGAAATGATTTTGAAACAACTTGCTGTTTCAGAGGAGTATTTAGAGGCGGCAAAAATTGCGGCACTGCTCCATGATGTGGGTGCGCTACAAGGAAAAGCAGGACATGCACTTCGTGGGAAACAATTTGCAGAAGCATATTTTCGTAAGCAAAAGATTTGTTTGCCTTATCAAGAAGAAATTTTATCTTCTATAGAAAATCATAGTAATGGCTTTGATTCGGAAGAGTTAATGACACTAGCGCTAATCATTAGTGATAAGTTAGATATTACAACCTCTCGTGTTGCCAAGGCTGGTTATTTCGTGCCAGGAATGCGGCAATTTCAATTTTTAAAGAAAATTGAAATTATGCTTTCAGAACAAGAGGTTTGTGTCTCGTTTACGGCAGAAGAAGAACTGGATTTAGAAGAATTAAATGCGTTTTATTTTATGCCAAAGGTTTTCAAAGCAATTGCCGCTTTTTCAGAAAAAATCCAACGCCGACCAATCGTTTTATTGAATAATCAAGAATGGCCGGTACCAAAACTAAAAAATCCTTCAACTGTTCATTAACAGTTGAAGGATTTTTTTAGCGATAATTATTAAACTCAAGAGCCATTGGTAAATCTAATTCTCGTAAAAGAGCCATGACTTTTTGTAAATCATCCCGACTTTTTCCAGTTACCCGAATTTTGTCTTCTTGGATTTGTGACTTAACTTTAATCCCAGAGTTTTTGATAGCTGTGTTGATTTTTTTCGCATTTTCTTTATCAATACCACTGATTAAATCACCATATTGGCGAGCAGTACCGCCTAAGGCTTTTTCACTTTCTGAGAAATGAATATTTTTAATCGGAACATTGCGTTTGACTAATTTTCCAAATAAAATATCCTTCACTTGCTCGACTTTATAATCATCTTCAGCTACGACTACTAGTTTATCGTTTTCCAATTTAATATCAGCAATTGACCCTTTAAAGTCAAAACGATTTTTCAATTCTTTTAAGGCAATTTGAATTGCGTTTTTGACTTCCTCCATATTGACCTCTGAAACTACATCAAAACTTGCTTCTTTTGCAGCCATGTAAAAACCTCCTAAAATATTCTTTGCTTCATCATATCATGAAATAGTAAAAAAGGTTAGGCTAGAATCATTTTGAATAGAGAAATAAGAAGATCAGTTTTTAGGGATATCTTCCCGCATTCTTTCATGGAAACGTTGCAAAAAAAATTTTTTTCAATGTTCGCTTTTAGCCCCTTTTCTTTTAGGATAGAACCTGTTATTCTAAGTCAGAAGAATAGCGAAGGAGCGAAGAAAAATGAGTCGATTGGTTAGTACTTACCAAAGGAATGAATCGATAAAAAAAATAGCAGTGATGGCGATAACCGCTTTGACTTCTGCGGTCGGTTTGAATTTCTTTTTGATTCCGGCAAAAGTTTTTTCGGCAGGGATGAACGGAATTGCGCAAATCATTGCTACATTATTATATACAAATTTAGGAATCCATATTAATACAGGGATCTTCATTTTATTTTTAAACATTCCCGTCTTCATTCTAGGGTTTGTAAAATTAGGGAAACAATCAACGATTCTTAGTTTCATCAATGTTATTGGCATTTCCGTTGTCACTATGTTTGTGCCAATCGTAACAGTCACAACGAATCCTTTGATGAACGCAATTATGGGTGGTGTCTTAGTCGGCGTTGGCGCAGGGCTTTCATTGAAAATGGGCTTTAACACTGGCGGCATGGACATTATTTCACTGATTCTTTCAAAAACAACAGGGAAAACAGTTGGTAATTTTATGTTCTTATTAAATGGTATTATTGTGCTGTTGGCTGGTTTTGTGTTTAACTGGGAAAGTGCGTTGTATACTATTATTTCTATTTACTGTTTGAGTCAGGTGGTCGACATGATTCATACTAGTCACCAAAAAGTCACAGCAATGATTGTCACCACGAGACCAGAAGCTGTTGCCTTAGAAGTTTCTCAACAAATCGCTCGTGGCATGACCTTGTTGCCTTCAATCGGCGGCTATTCAGGTGCAGAAGGTCGGATGATTATGATGGTCATTACTCGCTACGAGCTCTATGATTTAGAACAAGCAGTTTACAGTATCGATGAGAATGCCTTTGTAAATATTTTACCAACACAATCGGTTTTAGGGCGTTTTGCCAATGAAGATGAACAACGGATTTTTCATAGTACAGGAACATTTCCTGAGCTTCAATCTTACAAGGTGAAACGTTATCCACCAAAGAAAAAATTAAAATAGCAAGTCGGCCTTCAGATCCCAAAGTGATAACGGGAAAACTGGAGGTTTTTTTATAAAAATGAAGGTTATGTGAAAGAATAGACAAAAATTTTCTGAAAAAGGGAATTTTACTAGAAAAGTGTCAGGAATTCTGCTAAAATAGAACCGTTGGTTAGGGAACACCTAACAAATAAAGTTTTTAAAAACTTAGGAGGAATTTTTTATGCCAGTAGTATCAGGAGCAGAATTCTTAAAAGCAGCACGTAAAGGCGGCTATGCAGTAGGTGGCTATAACACAAATAACTTAGAATGGACACAAGCGATTTTAGAAGCAGCAGAAGCTAAAAAAGCACCAGTTCTAATCCAAACATCAATGGGCGCTGCTAAATACATGGGCGGCTACAAAGTAGCTAAAGACATGATTACTAATTTAGTAGACTCAATGAATATCACAGTTCCAGTAGCAATTCACTTAGACCACGGTGACTACGAAGCTGCTTTAGAATGTATCGAAGTTGGCTATACTTCAATCATGTTTGATGGTTCTCACTTACCATTCGAAGAAAACTTAAAATTAGCGAAAGATGTAGTTGAAAAAGCTCACGCTAAAGGTATTTCTGTCGAATGTGAAGTTGGTTCAATCGGTGGTGAAGAAGACGGAATCATCGGTACTGGCGAATTAGCTGATATCGAAGAATGTAAACAAATGGTTGCTACAGGTATTGACTACTTAGCATGTGGTATCGGTAACATCCATGGTCAATATCCAGAAAACTGGAAAGGTTTAGCATTTGATCACTTACAAGCAATTGCTGAAGCTGTCGGTTCTGATGTACCTCTAGTATTACACGGAGGTTCTGGTATTCCTCAAGAACAAATTGAAAAAGCAATTTCAATGGGTATCTCAAAAGTTAACGTAAATACAGAATTCCAATTATCATTCGCTAAAGCAACGCGCGAATATATTGAAGCTGGTAAAGATTTAGAAGGTAAAGGATTTGACCCTCGTAAATTATTAGCACCAGGTAAAGCTGCAATCATCAAAGATGCAGAAGAACACATTGATTGGTTCGGTTCAGCTAACAAAGCTTAATCAACTAGTTACGTTAAAGACAGCCACAGCACGTGGCTGTCTTTTTTATTTTTTGTTATTTTTTCATTCTATTAAAATACCTGAGAAGTTTTCTTTTTTCTTAAGCTTGATTATGATAGAATGATTGGGTAGTTTATTTAGAAAACGTATATTACAGATAGGTGAGAATATAAATGAAAAAAATCGTAATCAATGGGAATCGTCCATTAAAAGGCGAAGTAACCATTAGCGGCGCTAAAAATAGTGTGGTCGCTTTAATTCCAGCTGCTATTTTAGCAGATTCGCCCGTGACTTTAGATGGCGTTCCTGACATTCAGGATGTTCACTCATTAATTGAAATTTTAGAAATTATGGGTGCTAAAATTACTTTTGAAAATAATACATTAATTATTGACCCAACAGAAGTTGTTTCTGTGCCAATGCCAAAAGGAAAAATCAATAGCTTACGTGCATCCTATTATTTTATGGGCTCACTTCTTGGTCGATTTGGGGAAGGCGTTGTCGGCTTACCTGGCGGTTGTTACTTAGGCCCTCGTCCAATTGATTTACATATCAAAGGATTTGAAGCATTAGGCGCTCATGTAACCAACGAACATGGGGCGATGTACTTGAGAACAGACGAAGCTGGCTTACAAGGAACACGAATTTTTATGGATATGGTATCTATTGGCGCTACAATCAATGTCATGTTAGCCGCAGTTAAAGCCAAAGGCAAAACGATTATTGAAAATGCTGCGCGTGAGCCAGAAATTATTGATATTGCTACATTATTAAATAACATGGGTGCAAAAGTCCGAGGAGCTGGAACGGACGTTATTCGGATTGAAGGTGTCGAAGAATTACATGGTTGTCGTCACTCGATTATTCCAGATCGAATTGAAGCTGGGACTTATTTAGCTATGGCAGCAGCTATGGGTGAAGGAATCAAAGTTCGAAATGTTATTTATGAGCATTTAGAAAGCTTCATTGCGAAATTGCAAGAAATGGGCGTTAAGATGACAATTGAAGAAGACATGATTGAAGTTCATCCGTCACATGATCTGAAAATGACGACGGTGAAAACCTATCCGTATCCTGGTTTTGCCACAGACTTGCAACAACCGTTAACGCCATTACTTTTAAAAGCGCAAGGAACTGGTGAAATTATTGATACGATTTATGCTCAACGAAATAAGCATATCCCTGAGTTGGTGCGGATGGGGGCTGATGCTTCGGTTGAAGGCAATATGATTATCTTAAATGGCCCAAATCAATTGCACGGTGCAGAAGTAGTCGCCTCTGATTTACGGGCAGGCGCTTGCCTAGTCACTGCCGGCTTGATGGCTGAAGGTACGACCACGATTTATAATGTAGAATATATTTTACGTGGGTACGACCACATTATCGAAAAGTTAACTGCTTTGGGTGCTGATATTCAAATGCTAGAAACCGAAGAACAAGAAGGTCCGTTTGAGGTGGATCAATGAGCGACTATTTAACAATGGCTGAATTGGAAAACAGTACGTTAAAAGATATTTATGCGTACGCGAAAGAGTTTAAAATTCCTTATTATAGCCAAATGAACAAAAAAGAATTGTCTTTAGCTGTGATTCGTGCACAAGCTGAGAAGCAAGGGTTTTTCTTCATGGAAGGAATTTTAGATATTGTTTCTCAGGATGGTTATGGTTTTTTGCGGCCAATTAATTATGGACCAAGTGCAGAAGACATTTATATTTCTTCTTCTCAAATTCGTCGTTTCGGATTGAGAAATGGGGACAAAGTAGCTGGCAAGGCGCGTCCGCCAAAGGAATCAGAACGTTACTATGGACTCATGCATGTTGAAAGTGTCAATGGGAAAGATCCTGAAGAAGCGAAAGAGCGGCCACATTTTCCAGCGCTAACACCGTTGTATCCTGAAAAACAATTAACGTTAGAAACAACGGCTGGCAGATTATCAACACGAATGATTGATGTATTTGCCCCAATTGGTTTTGGGCAACGTGGTTTAATTGTAGCGCCGCCAAAAGCCGGGAAAACAAGTGTTTTAAAGGAAATTGCTAATGGGATTACAGAAAATCATCCTGATGTGGAATTGATTCTGTTGTTAATTGACGAGCGTCCTGAAGAAGTGACTGATTTAGAGCGAAGCGTTAAAGGCGATGTGGTTTCTTCAACTTTTGATCAACAACCACAAAATCATACGCGAGTTGCTGAATTGGTTTTGGATCGAGCAATGCGCTTAGTTGAAGACAAACGGGACGTAGTTATTTTAATGGACAGCATCACTCGTTTAGCAAGGGCCTATAATTTAGTGGTCCCGCCTAGTGGTCGAACCTTAAGTGGCGGAATAGATCCAGCTGCGTTTTTCAAACCTAAACGATTTTTTGGTGCTGCCAGAAATATCGAAGAAGGGGGCAGTCTGACTATTTTAGCCACGGCATTGGTGGATACAGGTAGCCGAATGGATGATGTCATCTATGAAGAATTCAAAGGCACAGGCAATATGGAGCTCCATTTATCTCGTGAATTAGCAGAGCGCCGTATTTTCCCAGCAATTGATATTAAAAAATCAAGTACGCGAAAAGAAGAGTTGCTAATGACACCAGAACAACTAGAAGAAACGTGGAAATTGAGAAATAATATGTCAGGAGACTCGCTGGAATATACGGATCAATTCATAAAAATGTTGAAACGGACCCAAAATAATCAACAATTATTTGAAGTTTTCCATGATGTTTCGTTTGGCAAACAAATTAAAAGAAATCCAAAAAGATAATTGCATACCAACTGAAAACATGGTAAGATAGCATTGTTGTATACCGACAAAATAACTCTGATACAGCAAATGGATCAGGGCAAAGGAGCGAAAAAAACGTATGAAACAAGATATCCATCCAAATTACCAACCAGTAGTATTCATGGATTCAACAACAGGTTTCAAATTCCTTTCAGGTTCAACTAAAGGATCTTCAGAAACTGTTGAATGGGAAGATGGCAACACTTATCCATTATTACGTGTTGAGGTTACTTCAGACTCACACCCATTCTACACTGGTCGTCAAAAATTCACACAAGCCGACGGACGTGTGGACCGTTTCAACAAAAAATACGGTCTCAAAGACGAAAACGCAAATCCAGACGCATAGTCTTTCAAAACATTGTTATGACAAGGTTTATAGAGGTTTTCCACTGTGGTGGGAAACCTCTTTTTTTGTTGGATAGGCAGTTTTAAATTCAGAGAAATTATTTAAATATTATTTTATTTAACTGAAAGTATAGCTAGTCCGTATACCGTATAATTTAAATTATTTGGATAGTATACATATTGTAAAGTGCAATTGTCTTTTTAGAATCTTTAAGGTATAATTTGTTTTAATGAGTTTATATGTAAGCTTTTTCTTTTTAAAGACTTTGATCATATCTTTTTTATAAGAAAACTATTGTTTGTGAAAGGATATAAAAGTGCTAAAACAATTGTACTTAACAGTATTAAGATGGAGACCGTACAAGCATAAAAAAGTAAAAATTGTGTACATAATGAGTTTCCCAAGAAATGATGGACATTTAATTGAACAATTAGAACAACACTATCACGGAATGATAATAGTACTTTATACAAAAAATTGTCAATCATACGCAGCATCCTTAAATCAAAAAGGCATAAAGACGATACTTTTTGATAAGAAAACTTTGTTGATTACAACGGCGATTTCATACTTGAAGTCAGCGCCGTTAATTTTTGTAGATAATTATTTTCCAGAATTGGCAATTTTAAAAAAAAAGCAAGTAGTTATCCAATTATGGCATGCTAATGGGGCTTTAAAACAGTTTGGCTGGGGTGCTTATCACACGAAACATAGAAGTAGCAAGGATCAAATCAGGTTTCAAAAAGTTTACGATAAAATGAATTATTTTATCGTTAATTCACTAAAAATGGAAGCAATTTTTAGAAACAATTATCGTCTCGAGAATGCTCAATTTTGTCATTTTGGTTCGCCGCGTCTTGCTTATCTTGAAAAATTAGAGGTAGGAGAAACAAATCAGAATAATAAAGTTTTATATGCACCAACTTACCGAGAGGGAATGAATGAAATGATGCTTGTGATAAATCAAGCAATGAAGGCTTTTTCTGCTATGCCAAATTTTCATTTTTATATGAAATTACATCCATCAATCCAGTTAGATGCCATTGAACTACCGAGAAATGTTTCTATTTGGGAAAAGCATATTTTTGAAAGCTTTAGTGAAATAGGCTACTTGATTACTGATTATTCGAGTGTGGTCTTTGAATACATGCATGTTAAAGAGCAACCGAACATTTTATTTTTTTGTCCAGATTTAGAAAAATACGCATTAAATCCTGGAATTGAGCCTGATTTTTTTGAATATTTACCAGGACCGTTAGTTGAAAATGAAAAACAGTTGATTGTGGCATTGTCAAATTTTTCAATAAATAGTTATAAAGATAATATTACTAGAATTAACGAAGAATGGAATCAATATCAGTCAAAAGAGACCATTAATAAAATAGTAGAGTTGGTAGAGAGAATCTTGGGGGGATTTTGTGAAAAGTAAGGTACGCACTGAATATATTGGGGGATTACCAGTTGACGTATTAACACATCAAGAAATTATGGATGACTTAGAAAGTTATCTCAAAGCTAAAGAGAAAATGATTGTAACTAGCGTTAATCCGCAGATTTCATTGTTAGCATTTGAACATCCAGAAGTTAAGTTATATTTGAAAAGAGCAACTCATCGGATTGCAGATGGGATAGGTGTGGTCAAGGCATCGAAGCTAATGGGTGGGTCTATTCGTGAAAGAGTTACAGGAATTGATGTCATGGATAATTTTTTAGAGTATGCAAATCAACATAAGGAACGAATCTTCTTGTATGGTGCAAAGCAAGAAGTAGTTGAAGCAGCAGCTAAAAATATTCAACGACAATATCCAGGGATTGTTATTAGCGGTATTTTACATGGCTATACAAAGAAAAAACAGCAAGAAATTGTGGAACAAATTAACAAAGCTGAACCAAGGTTTGTCTTTGTAGCATTAGGTTCACCGAAACAAGAGATTTTTTTGGAACAAACAATTGATCACCTGACAGCTAATGTATTTTTAGACGTAGGCGGTACTTTTGACGTATTAGCTGGATCAGTAAAAAGAGCGCCAGAATTTTATATAAATCACAATTTGGAATGGTTATATCGTTGTTTGACAATGAAGAGATACGATCGGTTAATGCAAATTCCTAAATATATTTATTTGACTATTAAGTATCGGAACAACAAGTCTAGGGGGCAGTAAATGATTATTTTGTTTATTTGGGAAAATGACTTAGACACAACTTTTTATATCGTGAAAATAGAGAAAGATGAGAAGTTCATTTTACGAGTACCACCTATTCACAAACTAAGTAAATTTGTTCAAAATAATCAATGGAATAGTTTGATAGAAGAATTAAGAAAATTGTCTTCATATGAAGTAACTGAGTACATAATTATAAAAAAAGCAATGCTTTTTTCGTATCTTTTTGAAGACGATAAAGAAATTGTTATTTCAAATCAAAGTGAGCGGCATCTAATAGATCAAAATGGCAAAGAATGGTTTTTACCAAAAGGAAAAAGTTGCTGTAAATCAAGAGGTGCTTTCAGAATATCTTCGTTTTAGTTATTCAGATGTTGAACGTTCATTTGAGCATCAGGAACACATTTTTCGTTTAACGAAAATTAAATTATTAAAAGATAAAAATCCGTTGAAATTGCAAAAGCAGTTAAAACAATTAAAAAAAGCTACAACAACGTCTTTCTCTATAAAGTCTCTGAGTAAGTTATTACTAATCTATACTGCTACAGAAAATAAAAAATTTGACCGAAAAACCATCAAAGTCAATCAAGAGTAGCCTTTTTTCTATTCACAAAAATTGATAATTAACGAAGAAATATCAAAGTACAAATGGAGGTTTTTATGAAAAAAATACTTACTTACGGCACATTTGACCTCCTACACTATGGTCATATTAATTTGTTGAAAAAAGCGAAACAACAAGGGGACTACCTGATTGTTGGACTTTCAACAGATGCTTTTAATTTAGAAAAAAAGAAACAAAGTTATTTTTCATATGAAAAACGTAAACAATTATTAGAGGCAATTCGTTATGTTGATTTAGTTATTCCTGAAACTAGTTGGAAACAAAAAGTTTCCGATATTGCTGAATTTAAAATTGATACTTTAGTCATGGGCGATGATTGGCAAGGGGCTTTTGATTTTCTAGAAGTTGAAACAACCGCAAAGGTTCTTTATTTGCCACGAACGCCAGAAGTATCAACCACACAGATAAAAAAAGAATTATATTATAGTGAATAATAAAAAGTCTCCTTGGTATTTTTCAAGGAGACTTTTTTCAAGATTATCCTTCCCAAAAGTCAAAGATTGATCAGCATTGTTTCGCTGATTTGTTAGACTAGTAGGTACATTCAGCTTTATAAAGGAGATCTTGAAGAAATGAGTAGAAAAAAAGTCGGTGTTTTCTGTCTATTTCTGTTTTTCACATTTTTTATTATTGTTCCAAAAGTAGAAGCTACAGAAGAAATGAAGACTAAATTTACAGTAACGCCTGTTTTACCAGAAAATCAAGTGTCAGGAACATCTAGTTATTATGATTTAATTCTGGCACCAAAGCAATCTTCCACTATTGTCCTAGATATAAAAAATAAGACAGACGAAAAATTGTCCATCGTATTGACTCTAGCAAATGCATCAACAAATGATAATGGGTTGATTGTGTACAATGATTTTGATAAACCACTTGATTCATCGTTAAAGGTTCCGCTGACAGACTTGGTTACTTTAGAAAATGAGGAAGTGAGTGTGCCGCCTCATCAAACAGTATCAGCAAAGATGAAGGTGAAGGGACTTGATCAGCCTATCAAAGGAGTTGTTTTAGGCGGGGTTTATGCGCATCTCAAAGATGAAAAAACAGAGGAAGAGAACCAAACAATGGGATTAACCAGTCGCTACGGGTTTAATGTTGCGATTGCCATGAGGAGTGCTGAGAATGCTCCTTTAACAGAGGTGAACCAACTGAAATTAGTGAAAGTAACACCTACAATTGCTTTAGGGTCCAAATCGCTAAAGGCGGTCATTCAAAATCCGTATGCTGCTATTTTTCCAGAAGTTCGTTTAGAAGGTCAAGTGATAAAAAAAGGATCCTCTAAAAAAATTGCACAACGGACACTAAAAAATGTTCGCTTTGCCCCAAATAGTTCCATGAATTTTCATCTTGATTTGGGCAAACAACCGCTAGATGCTGGGACTTATATATTTACAGGACGTGCTATTTTACAACAAGATGAACAACGGTCTTGGCCTTTTCAACAAGAATTTACGATTAACACTCGTGAAGCAAAAAAATTGAATCAAGAAGCTGCGGTCAAATGGGTCCTACCTACATGGTGGTTACCGACTTTCTACACGTTGTTAGTAATCACAATCGGGGCAATTTGTAGTGTCATTTGGCGCAATAATTATCAAAAAACAAGCGAAAAGGAGAGTGAGAATAATGGCTAGTTGGTTTTGGTTGTCTGGCGGTTTAGCGGTCATTTGTTTTATGTTTTTCCTCTTTACTTTGCTGACTAGTATGAGTTTTATTCAGCATGCAAAAGAACCCAGAAGTATTCTAAAAGAAACGCTTTTAAGTTGGTTAATGCTTTTACTTAGTGGTGGGTGGATTACAATCGGACTATTGTTATATTTTTCGCTAAAGAATCAATAAACAAAAAACGAGCATTCATTGTTAGATAACCGTGAATGCTCGTTTTTTTGTTTTAGGAAAATGCTCTTTAGCAACTTGCCAGATTTCATTGGGCAACCTGACTGAAATTGTTAAATTGTTCTGTCGAAACGACAAAAAAGTGGTAAACTAAACGTGTATGTTAGTTATTTAATCAAAAGTAATGTATCCGCTTACTTATAAAATGGAAACGAAGGAGCATATTGCAATGACAGAAAAACTTTTAGGAAGTATCGAAGCCGGTGGCACAAAATTTGTATGTGGCGTTGGGACAGATGATTTGACCATCGTAGAACGTGTCAGTTTTCCCACAACAACCCCAGAAGAAACAATGAAAAAAGTAATAGAATTTTTCCAACAATATCCTTTAAAAGCGATTGGGATTGGTTCGTTTGGTCCGATTGATATTCATGTTGATTCTCCTACGTATGGTTATATCACTTCTACACCAAAATTAGCTTGGCGTAACTTTGACTTGTTAGGGACTATGAAACAACATTTTGATGTGCCAATGGCTTGGACAACGGATGTGAATGCTGCAGCATATGGTGAGTATGTTGCTGGAAATGGGCAACATACATCTAGTTGTGTATATTATACAATTGGAACTGGTGTTGGCGCTGGAGCGATTCAAAACGGTGAGTTTATTGAAGGCTTTAGCCACCCAGAAATGGGGCATGCGTTAGTCCGTCGTCATCCTGAAGATACGTATGCAGGAAATTGTCCTTATCATGGAGATTGTTTAGAAGGGATTGCAGCAGGACCAGCAGTTGAAGGTCGTTCTGGTAAAAAAGGACATTTATTGGAAGAGGATCATAAAACTTGGGAAC
Source organism: Enterococcus sp. DIV0236 (assembly GCF_050558525.1). Lineage (NCBI taxonomy): Bacteria > Bacillati > Bacillota > Bacilli > Lactobacillales > Enterococcaceae > Enterococcus > Enterococcus sp. DIV0236. The sequence goes on from NZ_CP187891.1 coordinate 977,820, forward strand.
TAGAAGCTTATTATTTAGCGCAAGCGGCGTACAATACTACTTTATTATTAGCGCCAGAAGTGATCATTTTAGGCGGCGGCGTCATGAAACAACGTCATTTGATGCCGAAAGTTCGTGAAAAATTTGCTGAATTAGTCAATGGATATGTGGAAACACCGCCTTTAGAAAAATACTTGGTGACGCCTCTTTTAGAAGATAATCCAGGAACAATTGGTTGCTTTGCCTTGGCAAAAAAAGCTTTAATAGCTCAAAAATAACCATTTATTCGCAGTTCATGCATTATATTTGAAGGAAATGGCTAAGAATGATACTCTTATTATGTAATTAATTATTTAGGAGGGATTAGCATGGCAGATTTAAAAGGACGTTTTGACGATGCAAAAGATAAAGTAGAAGGTACTGCAAAAGAAGCGCAAGGCAAAGTTACGGATGATAAAGGCAAAGAACTTGAAGGAAAAGCTCAATCAACCTTTGCTGACGTAAAAGACAAAGCACGTGATGCCGGCGATGACCTTAAAGAAGGCGCTGAAAAATTAACTGATAAAGTTAAAGAAGGCTTTGAAGACTTAAAAGACAAATTTAGTAAAGATAAATAAAAATTAACAAAAGAGCGTGGGCTTACGTTGAAATAACGTAAGCCCACGCTCTTTTGTTTAGATATCAAATCCTTGCTTCTGTAAAAATGTTTTTACTTCTGGGCGACGATTATAAGAAAAATAGGACAAAGATTTCTGTGACCAATCCGCTGTTTGGGCGTTACTTGAGCGGCTGGCATAATAATCTTTTAATAATTCATCATATGTGTGCATATCTGTCAATTTGTCTGATTGGTAGTGATTTTCACTTAAAATATTTTCAAAAGGCATCCGTGGTTTTACACCATTTAACGTTTCTGGTACACCGATTGTTAATCCGAAAAGTGGTACAGTTAATTCAGGCAAAGATAAGCGTTTGGCTACTGTGTCTAAGTCATTTCGAATGCCGCCAATATAACAAATCCCTAAATCCATAGATTCAGCCGCAATGGCCATGTTTTGCGCAGCAATCGTTGTATCAACGGCAGCTACTAATAATGATTCTGGTGTCTTTAAGGGTTCCAATGATTGCCCCTCTTTTGACAAAATCGTTGCATGACGATACAAATCAGCAACAAAAACATAGAACACACCAGTGTTAACGACATAGTCTTCACAATTCGCTAAACGTCCCAATTCTCTGCGTAGCTCAGGATCTTTGATTTCTATAATTGTATAAGCTTGTAAAAAATTGGAGCTTGATCCTGCTTGAGCTGCAGTAATTAACTGTTGTTTCTGCTTGTCCGTTAACGCTTGCTTTTTAAAATGACGAACGGAACGGTGACTTAGTAATTGTTCGATTGTTTGATTCATAAAAAACCTCCGTTTAAATTAAGAAAGAGAACAGAAAAACCCACAGCTTAATAGTGGGTTTCTCTGTCGTTAATTGCTAAAGATTACAGAATACGTTCAAATGGATCTAAACTAATTCCTTGGTCTAAGACGATTTTTGCGTATTCTTTCGCTGCAAATAAAGAATGATCTTTGTAGTTTCCGCACTCTTTTGCAGAGACTGCTGGAACAACTTCTGTATTGATTACTTTGTTTAAAACGTTGACTAATGCATCACGGATTTCTTGTGGTGAATGTTGATCCCACATAATCATATAAAAACCAGTGCGGCAACCCATTGGCGAAATGTCAATGATTCCTTTTAATTCATCACGCATGTTAACTGCTAATAAATGTTCCAACGTGTGTAATGCGCCTGTTGGTAGGGCATCTTTGTTTGGTTGTAAGAAACGTAAGTCATATTTTTCGACTAACGCATCACCATTTTGTTCTGTGCCAGCAAGGCGAACATATGGTGCTTTTACTGTGTTGTGATCTAATTCAAAACTTTCTACGCGTGCCATGAAATTTCGCTCCCTTTATAATTAAATTCGTTTTAACTATAACAAATTTAAGTCAAAAGTCAATGGATAGTCCTTTGATGGGTAATAGTTTTAAAATATCATGGGAAAATAAAAAAATCATTTTTTTGACTATGTAGGTTTTTTCAATACTATGGTAAAATAGGACAAGTAGCTTTTACAAGAAGGTAAGAGGGGAGTATGAAAATATGGGAAAAGAATATCATGTTGCCGTGGTAGGAGCAACAGGTGCTGTCGGGACAAGAATGATTGAATTGTTAGCAGAAACAAGTTTGCCAATTGCCAGTGTGAGGTTATTGGCGTCTAAGCGTTCTGCTGGACAAGAGATTCAGTTTAAAGGACAACCTCTTATCGTGGAAGAATTAGTCCCGGAATCATTTGAAGGAATCGATTTAGCATTATTTAGTGCTGGTGGGAGTATTTCCGAAAAGTTTGCACCAGAAGCAGTTAAGCGCGGAGCTGTCGTTGTTGACAACACTAGCCATTTTAGAATGGCAAAAGATGTTCCTTTAGTTGTTCCAGAAGTGAACCCGGAAGCCTTGAAAAATCATCAGGGAATCATCGCAAATCCCAATTGTTCTACGATTCAAATGATGGTGGCCTTGGAACCAATTCGGCAAGCGTTTGGCTTAGAACGAATCATCGTTTCAACGTATCAAGCTGTGAGTGGCGCAGGTATCCGTGCAATTAATGAGCTAAAAGAACAAGCCGAAGATTTTTTAGAGGGAAAACCTGTCAGCGAATGGTCAGCTGAAATTTTACCAGCTGGCAGTGACGAAAAACATTATCCAATTGCTTTTAATGCGTTGCCTCAAATTGATGTTTTTTCAGAAGCAGGGTATACCTACGAAGAATGGAAAATGATGAATGAAACAAAAAAAATCATGGGAGACAACAAGCTAAAAGTCGTTGCCACCTGTGTCCGTATTCCGGTAATTTCAGGACATTCTGAATCTGTTTATATAGAAGTGAAACAAGCAGATGCATCGGTCTCAGCCATCCAAGAATTAATGGCGCAAGCTCCAGGTGTAATTTTGCAAGATGAGCCAAGTGAACAACTATATCCACAAGCGCTAAATAGCGTCAACCAGAAAGAAACATTTGTCGGCCGTATTCGTCAAGACGTTGACGTGAAGAACGGTTTCCATTTATGGATTGTGTCAGACAACCTATTAAAAGGAGCTGCTTGGAACTCGGTCCAAATTGCTGAAACGCTACACGAAATGAATTTGCTTCGTGTACCTGAAAACGACTAGAAGGTTTGTATTGTATACTCGGGAGGGAATAGGATGGATTTAACGAATGCAACAATTATTACGGCAATGGTTACGCCGTTTCAAGAATCGGGAGAAATAGATTTTGATAAACTACCGCAATTGGTAGACTATTTATTGGCCAATCATACAGAAGGCGTTATTTTAGCAGGAACAACTGGTGAATCACCCACGTTAACTCATGAAGAAGAATTACAATTATTCCAGCGAATTATTGAACTGATCGATGGACGTATTCCGATTATTTGTGGTGTAGGTACGAATGATACACGTGACTCAGTCGCTTTTGTGAAAAAGTTAGCGACAATCGCTGGTATCGATGCTGTTTTGGCGGTTGTTCCTTATTATAATAAACCAAATCAAGAAGGTATGTATCAACATTTTAAAACCATCGCAGAAGCAAGTGAACTGCCAATTATTTTGTACAATGTTCCTGGTAGAACGGCTGCATGTCTAGAAGTGGAAACTACTTTGCGCTTAGCACAATTGGAAAAAATTGTGGCAATTAAAGAATGTGCAGGGTTAGATGCAATTACTGAGTTGATTGAAAGAGCGCCAAAAGACTTTCTAGTGTATACTGGAGAAGACGGGTTGGCTTTTGCCACCAAGGCACTTGGCGGACAAGGGGTTATTTCGGTAGCCAGTCATGTCTTCGGTTCGTCAATGTATGAGATGTATCAAGCGCTGGAGCAGGGGAACTTGCCGGAAGCGGCTAAAATTCAACGACAGTTATTACCAAAAATGAACGCCTTGTTTTCAGTGCCTTCGCCGGCACCCGTGAAAGCGGCCTTAAATCATTTAGGTATTCCTGTTGGAAATTTACGTTTACCTCTAGTTGCTTGTACACCAGAAGAAGAGCAAAGAATTATTCGCACGTTAGAGATTTAAAGAACGTGTAATCATAGAGAGGTGAAAAGAGTGAGTACAATAAAAATCGTTCCATTAGGCGGCGTTCGTGAAAATGGAAAAAATATGTACGTTGCTGAAGTGGAAGATGAAATTTTTGTACTGGATTGTGGATTACAATATCCAGAGAACGAACTTTTAGGAATTGACGTTGTCATTCCGGATTTTACGTATTTAGAAGAAAATAGTGAACGAATTGCAGGGGTCTTTTTAACACATGGCCATGCAGATGCAATTGGGGCCTTACCGTATTTGCTTTCAAAAATTCAAGTGCCTGTTTTTGGGACAGAATTAACGATTGAACTAGCAAAACTAAGTGTCAACAGTCATGCGGAAACGAAGAAATTTAAAGATTTCCATGTGATTGACCCGCATACAGAAATTGATTTTGGTCAAGCAACGGTGAGCTTCTTTAAAACAACGCACACCATTCCAGATTCGATTGGCGTTAGCATCAAAACAAAAGAAGGCAACATTGTTTATACTGGTGATTTTAAATTTGATCAAAGTGCGATTGAGATGTATCAAACCGATTATGGCCGCTTGGCTGAAATTGGGAAAGAAGGCGTCTTGGCGTTACTTAGTGATTCATCAAATGCTGAAAACCCAGCCCAAGTTGCATCGGAAGCCCAAATCGCTGATGAAGTGTTCGACACGATTCGCTATTGGGAAGGACGAATCATCGTGGCATGTGTGGCAAGTAATTTGCAACGGGTCCAACAAGTATTGAATGCAGCGGATCGTTCTGGTCGTAAAGTCGTTTTGACAGGCCAAGATTTTGAACGGATTATTCGGACGGCGATGAAATTGGAAAAATTACAATTGCCAAGCGAAGATCTATTAGTGAAACCAAAAGAAATGAAAAAATATGCACCCGAACAGTTATTAATTTTAGAAACAGGCCGGATGGGAGAACCGATTAAGTCACTTCAAAAAATGGCTAATAATACACATGGTGTCGTTCGAATTGAAGAAGGCGATTTAGTTTATATTACGACAACGCCAACAACGGCCATGGAAACAACGGTTGCCAAAACAGAGGATATTGTCTATCGGGCCGGTGCTACGGTGAAGCAAATTTCCGACAATTTACGTGTGTCTGGTCACGCTAATCCGAATGACTTGCAATTGATGCTGAACTTAATGAAACCAAAATATTTCATTCCTGTCCAAGGTGAATACCGCCAGTTAGCTGCGCATGCGGACTTAGCACATGAAATTGGCATGCCTTATAAAGATATCTTTATTACAGGTCGTGGGGACATTCTAGAGTATACAAAAGGTAGAATGTCGGTAGCTGGCAGCACAACGGCCGAAAATATTATGATTGACGGGATTGGTGTCGGCGATATTGGTAATATCGTTTTACGGGATCGTCGTATTCTTTCCGAAGATGGTATTTTTGTGGCTGTCGTTACAATTAATCGCCGAGAAAAACGAATTGTTTCCCCAGCTAAAATTACTTCTAGAGGTTTTGTTTACGTTAAAACAAGTAAAGACCTAATGAAAGAAAGTAGCAATATTGTCACAGAAATTGTTGAAAAGCATTTAGAAAGTGACGATTTTGAATGGAGCAAACTGAAACAAGAAATCCGCGAAAACTTAAGCCGTTATTTATTTGAACAAACCAAACGTCGTCCTGTGATCTTACCAGTTATCATGGAAGCGACGCAACGCAAGCGTCCCAAAAATAACGCATAGTTCGTCCTGATAAAAGCAGGTGATTTTAGGAGAAATTCTTCTAAAGTCATCTGTTCTTTTTTGTAACTTTCTTCTATAAATATGGTACTATTAATCAGAGCGCTGAATAAAGGAGGCGATTTTAGTGGAAGAGATTGTGTTGTTCCATACCAATGATCTTCATTCTCACTTTGAAAATTGGCCCAAAATACGGCGTCTGGTTAAAGCCAAACGTTCGCTGTACCAAAAAGAGGGCAAAACAGTCGTAACCATTGATTTAGGTGACTTTTCAGATCGGTGTCATCCTTTGACCGAAGCAACAGATGGTCGAGCAAATGTAGCTATAATGAATACATTAGCGTATGATCTGGTTACAATTGGAAATAATGAAGGAATCGGCAATTCAAAGAAACAATTAGAGCATTTATATGATCAGGCAACATTTGAAGTGGTCTTAGCTAATTTAGAAGATCCAAAAACCCAAACGTTACCAGGTTTTTGTCAAGCATATAAAATTATGACAACTAAAGAAGGCACAAAGTTAGGGTTTATTGGCTTAACCGCACCATTTCCTTTAACGTATAATCCCAATGGCTGGACAATCAAACAAGTGGAAGCAGTCCTTCCTCAACTGATTACAGAAGTTGCGCCTCAATGTGATGTTCTCATTTTGCTTAGTCACTTGGGGATAGATACTGATTTTATGATTGCGGCGAATTATCCTGAAATTCAAGTGATTTTAGGTTCCCATACACATCATTTATTTAAAGATGGTGAAAAAATTAATCATGTGCAACTAGCAGCTGCTGGCAAATATGGACAGTATATTGGTGAAGTGCATCTGTTTGTGGATGCCGACACGAAGCAAGTCACAAGTTATGCAAAAACCATTGAAACAGCAAGTTTAGAAGAGCAAGCAACTGATGCCAAGGAAATTGCGGGTTACTTAACGGAAGGTCATCGACTATTGCAAGCGCAGCAAATTGCACAAATCCCTGAAACTTTGTCAACGGACTTACGGCAACCGCATGCCTTTATAACTGTTGCCTTGAAGGCGTTAAAAGAAGCGGGGCAGACCGAAGCGGCTGTGTTAAACAACGGGTTATTTTTAGCAGATTTACCAGAAGGAATAATCAATGCAGACCAATTACATGAAGCCTTGCCTCATCCAATGCATTTAATCAAGGTTACCTTGAAAGGGTCAGACATGAGCCGTTTGATTCGTGAAATGGAAAAAAGTCGTCAATTTCTGCGGAAATTTCCGATTCGCGGGATGGGCTTCCGCGGGAAAATTTTTGGCGAATTATGTTATGATGGGATTCGTTTTGAGCGAAATAGCCAGACCGTTTTTTGGCAAGGGAAACCTATTCAGCCAGAGCAGAAATATACGCTGACAACAGTGGATCACTTTCAATTTGTTCCGTTTTTCCCAACGATTGAGTTAGTTGGAGAAGTCGAATTTTTATTTCCAGACGTTTTAAGAACTGTCGTGGCGAACTATCTGCATGCCCACTATCCAATCAAATAAAAACAAGGTATAATAAAAACTAGGTGGTGAAAAAATGACAGACAAAAAGACAACCGAAAAAAAAGAAACAGAAACTGCTGCAACCTTTACAGAAGAACTAACAGCAGTTCTTGAAGAAATAAAAGAAGAACCTGTAAAAGAAAAGAAAAAAGGGGAAATTGTCACCATTGTGAATGAAACAGATATTCAAATTGGTGAAAGAGAGTACCGAATTGTTAAAAATCATCGTGATGCCTTTGATCCTGAACGCTTAGGTGAACGGTTTAGTGAAGTATTAGCGCGTTATGATTATATCGTAGGAGACTGGGGCTATGAACAGTTACGCTTGCGTGGCTTTTTTGATACTTCTAATCGTCGGGCAGCGCCGGATCAACGCATTGATACACTAGAAGACTATTTGTATGAATATTGTAATTTTGGCTGTGCCTATTTTGTAATTGAACGAACAGGGGAACGTAAAGAAAAAACAACGCATCGTCGTCGTCGCCATAAAAAGAATAATCGTTCTAACGCGTTTGTCGAGGAAAAGAGTGCGCCCGCTAATAAAAATAGCAAGCCAGTGATTCGTACGCGAAAAGAAGAAAATAAAAAAACGACTACACCCAAACAGCCTAGTTCCAAAAAATCTGGCAAAGGCTTTACGATTCGTCAACGTGAGGAGTAAACAGAGTGAAAAAAGACTATCAAGGATATTTAATTGATTTAGATGGAACGATTTATTTAGGAAAAGAACCAATTCCAGCCGGAAAACGTTTTGTCGAGCAGTTACAGGAAAAAGATTTGCCTTTTTTATTTGTAACGAATAATACCACTAAATCTCCTGAAACAGTGGCACAACGTTTAGCAAATGAATTTGATATTCATGTCCCAACATCCCTTGTTTATACAGCGACTTTAGCGACGATTGATTACATGAAAGAAACCAATCGAGGCAAGAAAGTCTTTGTCATCGGCGAGGCTGGTTTAATTGACTTAATTTTAGAAGCAGGTTTTGAATGGGATGAAACAAATCCTGATTATGTTGTCGTGGGACTTGATACAGAATTATCTTACGAAAAAGTGGTTTTAGCTACCTTAGCCATTCAAAAAGGGGCGTTGTTTATTGGGACCAATCCAGATAAGAACATTCCGACAGAAAGAGGCTTATTACCTGGTGCAGGTTCAGTTGTGACGTTTGTGGAGACAGCTACTCAAACAAAACCAGTTTATATTGGCAAACCAAAAGCGATTATCATGGAACGAGCGATTGCGCATTTAGGCGTGGAAAAAGAGCAAGTAATTATGGTTGGAGATAATTATGAAACCGATATTCAATCAGGGATTCAAAATGGTATTGATAGCTTGTTAGTTACATCAGGTTTTACCCCTAAGTCCGCTGTTCCAACTTTGCCAACGCCGCCAACCTATGTTGTTGATTCCTTAGATGAATGGACTTTTTGAGTATGATGAGGTCGAAATTGCGTTTAAGGGAAACACTTGGACTCATTTGTTTGTTTTTAACGATTGTGGCTTTAAGTATCACGATCACGATTAATTTTCGTCCATTGTATCTTTTTGATATCCAACACTTAAATATTTTAAAAGACGTAGAGGTTGATCGTGTGACCTTGATTAAAAATTACGATCATTTAATGATGTACTTAAACAATCCTTTTGAAAAAACATTAGTATTTCCTGATTTTCCAATGTCTGATAGCGCGGCTTTTCATTTTTATGAAGTGAAAAAATTGTTTTTATTGTGCTATGGCGTATTACTAGTTACGTTGATGCCTAGTGTCCTTTATTTAAAATATTTGGTAAAAAATCAGCGTTTATGGACATTGATACGGCCATTTCAGTGGGGAATGTTTTTGCCTGTGCTTTTTGGCTTTTTCATGCTGATTGGCTTTGATCAATTTTTTATTGCGTTTCATGGATTATTTTTTAACAACGATGCTTGGTTGTTTAATCCGCTGACTGATCCGATTATCAATGCCTTACCTGAAGCCTACTTTATGCATTGTTTTATCTTGTTTTTTGTTTTATTAGAAGGCCTGTTTTTGATAGGTATTTTAATCGGAAAACGTTCTTTAAAAAAATAAAGAGAGAAAAGTGAACAATTCCAAAATTGCTCGCTTTTCTTTTTTATTCAATCTAGTTTTAAAAACTAGATTGAATAATTGTCAAAAGTATGATATTCTTTTTTAGAAATGGTTAGGAGGGTTTTTATGGACGAGATAGAAAAATCACTACAAGATTGGGGCCAACAATTGGAAAATGTTCATTTGCCAAGATGGCATGAGTTACCAGATATTGAATTATATATGGATCAAGTGATTACTCTGATAGAAAAATACTTATCCCCATTGATTACACTGGAAAAACATACTTTGTTAACGTCCTCAATGGTTAATAATTATGTCAAACACGGGTTAATCCCGGCCCCAGTGAAAAAGCGCTACAATCAAAAGCATTTAGCGTTTTTAATTGCGATTACGTTGTTGAAACAAGTGTTAACATTGCCAGAAATTAAGCAAGGCATTTTATTCCAAGGAGCCACGGTTGGTATTCGTGAAGCGTACAATTTATTTTGTCAAGAACAGGAACGAGCGATTTATGTGATTGCTGCTCAAGCGCAAGAAAAAGAAGTTCAGGCCAAATCACAAGAACCTATGGGGATTGAATATTTGGCTGTAAAAGCAGCGACAATGTCTTTTGCTACTAAAATGTTTAGTGAAAAAGTGATTGAATTGGAACAAGAATACTTAAAAGAAATGGATGAGATGACACATGAATAAAGAAAAGATCGCACTACTGGTTGATTCTGGGACAGATGTTCCAGAGGCATTAGTCAAACAATACGGCATGTATGTCTTGCCCTTACAGATTATTTATCCTGAAAAAACCTATACAGATAAGGTAGATATTACACCAGAAGAAGTGTATCAACGTTTAGAGAAAGAAATCCCTAGTACTTCATTACCTGATGGTGCAACAATCCAAGCTATTTTTGACAAAATTAAAGAAGCGGGTTACGAAAAAGTCTTAGCGGTGACCATTTCTAGTGGTTTAAGTGGAACGTATAATGTAGTTCGCTTGCTTGGAGAACAAACCGAAGGACTAGATGTATTTGTTTTAGATACAAAGAACATTGGTATCGGGGCTGGCATTCAGGCGATACGAGCAGCAGAATTAATTGAAACAGGATTAGGATGGCAAGAATTACAACAAAAATTAACAGAAGAAGTAGCCAACGCAAAAGTATTTTTTAATGTAGCCACTTTAGAATATCTACAAAAAGGTGGACGAATTGGTTTAGTCACTTCTATTTTAGGGAATGCGCTAAAATTAAACCCCATTATTTCTTGTAATGAAGAAGGCATTTACTATACGGTGGCTAAGTCTCGCGGCCGTAAAAAAAGTCTTGATAAAACGTTTGAGTTGGTGACGAACTTTATAGGTGAGGCACCCCGTTTTCGTTTGGCAGTCGCTCACGGTGCGGCAGAGGAAGAAGCAAAAGCAATGATGGAACGCTTGAAAGCAGCTTTTCCACAAGCAGAAGATATTTACTTTGGAACGATTAGTCCGGCATTAGTTGTTCATACAGGACCAGGACTTTTAGGTGTTGGTATACAGTTATTAAATGATTAATTAAATGAAAAATCCCCTCAAATTTTTTTGAGGGGATTTTTCATTTAAGATTTCTCTTTTTCATAGAAATATCATTTTGCTGAAAAAACAACGAAAATTATATTGAAAATTTCACGAATGTGTTACAGTTTGTCTACAAAGGGGGAATTTTTTGTGAAAAAAGCAATAGCAGAATGTTTAGGAACATTTATTCTTGTCTTTTTTGGGACAGGAACAGCCGTTCTAGGAAATGGTATGGAAGGGATTGGAACAACGGGGATTGCCTTAGCATTTGGGTTAACAATCGTTGCTGCTGCCTATAGTATTGGCACAATTTCAGGTGCACATCTAAATCCAGCTGTTTCTATAGGAATGTGGCTTAATAAACGAATAACAACAATGGAACTAATCTACTATGTAGTGGGACAAATTGTTGGCGGCTTGATTGCCTCATTTGCATTATTAAGCATTCTAAAAGGTGCTGGTAAAAGTATTGAGAACTTAGGTCAAAATGGCGTAGGGGAATTAAGTGTTGCTGGTGCATTGACAGTCGAAATTATTTTAACATTTATTTTTGTTTTAGTTGTCATGACAGTTACAAGTGCTAAGAAAGGCAATGCTTCATTAGCAGGAATCGTAATTGGGTTAACACTAACAATGATTCACTTAGTCGGCATTCCTTTGACAGGAACTTCTGTCAACCCAGCTCGTAGCATCGCGCCAGCTGTTTTTGCGGGTGGTTCAGCGTTATCTGAGTTGTGGATTTTTATCGTTGCGCCATTAATTGGTGGATTATTAGCCGCTCTTGTAGCAAAATTCGTCTTAGATACGGAAGAATAGATTAGCGAAAGAAGAATCTTTGATAACAAGCGTCAATTGTTGTCAGAGATTCTTTTTTTGTTATACTAGGAGAACCTAAAGGCGCATTTTTAACCAAAGATGAAAACATCATCAAAATAAGGTATAATAGGAAAGTATCAAATAAGATTAGAAGGAAAAAGAGGTGTCTCTTTGTGAAGAAAATTTTAGTAGTTGATGACGAGAAGCCAATTTCAGAGATCGTTAAATATAATTTGGTTAAAGAAGGATATGAAGTATTTACTGCTTATGATGGAGAAGAAGCACTTGAAAAAGTGGAAGAAGTGGAACCAGACTTAATTATTTTAGACTTAATGCTCCCTAAAATGGATGGCTTAGAAGTCGCGCGAGAAGTGCGCAAAACACATGATATGCCAATCATTATGGTGACTGCCAAAGATTCTGAAATTGATAAGGTTTTAGGATTGGAATTAGGAGCCGATGACTATGTAACGAAACCATTTTCAAATCGTGAATTAGTTGCTCGTGTAAAAGCCAATTTACGGCGAGGTGCAACCAATGCGAAAGAAGCCGAGGTGACAACACAATCTGAATTAACGATTGGTGATTTAACCATTCATCCTGATGCATACATGGTCTCAAAACGGGGTGAAAAAATTGAATTAACCCACCGTGAATTTGAGTTACTTTATTACTTAGCAAAACATATCGGACAAGTGATGACTCGTGAACATTTATTACAAACCGTTTGGGGTTATGATTATTTTGGGGATGTGCGGACAGTGGACGTAACCGTGCGTCGTTTAAGAGAAAAAATTGAAGATAGTCCAAGTCATCCAACGTATTTAGTTACTCGTCGTGGGGTTGGTTATTATCTAAGAAATCCTGAACAGGAGTAATCAGGTATGAAGAAAAAAGTTCACTTTTTTCAATCTGTTAATTTTAAGATTGCGTTATCATTTATTCTGCTGTTACTGATTGCGATTCAAATCATTGGTGGCTATTTCATTCGTGAATTGGAAGCCACTACAATTTCCGATTTTAAAAAAAATATGGATTCCCAAGTTGTCCAATTGTCAAACACGTTAAGTACGCAGATGAGCAACAAAGATCTCGAACGTAGTGACGTTGATGCAAATTTAAAAAAAGCGTTATCTGATTTTTCAAATGCAGATATTTCTGAAGCGAGAATTGTCGATGATAAAGGGATTATTCGGGCAACCAATGATTTAAATCAACAAAATATTATTGGCAAAAAGAATGATTATCGTGATTTAAATGACTTTACGAGTAAAAAATATCAAGCTTTAGATAATGATAAACGCGTGTATGTGAATGTTCAGCCGATTCAATCGCCTACTGGAGAAACAGTGATTGGTGTCCTTTATGTGAAAAGTAATTTAGAAAATAAATACCAAGAAATTACCAACACAGCAAGTATCTTTTTCACTGCTTCTATTATTGCCGCAGCAATCTCGATTATTGTGACCTTACTGATTGCACGATCAATCACGAAGCCGATTGGGGAAATGCGCGAGCAAGCCATTCGAATCGCTCGTGGTGATTACGCTGGAAAAGTAGAAGTCCATGGAAAAGATGAATTAGGCCAATTAGCAGAAACATTTAATCAATTATCAGAACGGATTGAAGAAGCACAAGAAACAATGGAAGCAGAAAGAAATCGTTTAGATAGTGTCTTAACGCATATGACAGATGGTGTCATTGCGACGGATCGCCGCGGAAAGGTGATTACGATTAATGAGATGGCCCTTTCATTATTAAATGTAAAAAATGAAAATGTGATTGGGACCTCGTTATTAGAGTTGTTAGATATTGAAGAAGATTACACATTGCGGAAGCTGTTAGAAGAGCCAGATGAACTGCTGATTGATCGCTCAACGTCTGATCGTGAAGAAGACCAAATGATTATCCGGGTAGACTTTACAATGATTCGTCGGGAATCAGGATTTATTACTGGCTTAGTTTGCGTACTTCATGACGTCACAGAACAGGAAAAAAACGAACGGGAAAGACGGGAATTTGTTTCCAATGTTTCTCATGAGTTGCGAACGCCTTTGACAAGTATGCGTAGTTATATAGAGGCTTTGAGTGAAGGAGCTTGGGAAAACCCTGAGATTGCGCCGAATTTCTTAAAAGTCACGTTAGAAGAAACCGACCGGATGATTCGTATGATTAATGATTTGTTAAATTTATCTCGGATGGACTCTGGGAATACACATCTTCAATTAGAGTATGTGAATTTTAACGAATTGATTAATTTTGTCTTGGATCGCTTTGATATGATGATTGAAAATGAGCAAAAAAATTACAAAATTCGCCGTGAATTTACTAAACGCGATTTATGGGTAGAGTTAGATACAGACAAAGTAATTCAGGTTTTAGACAACATTTTGAACAATGCGATTAAGTATTCGCCAGATGGCGGCGTCATTACCTGCCGACTAGTTGAAACACATAATAATGTCGTCTTTAGTATCTCGGACCAAGGTTTGGGCATCCCTAAAAAAGATCTCGGGAAAGTCTTCGAGCGTTTTTATCGTGTGGATAAAGCCCGTGCACGAGCACAAGGTGGGACTGGTTTAGGTTTAGCAATTTCTAAAGAAGTAATTCGGGCCCATAACGGGAGTATTTGGGTGGAAAGTACAGAAGGTGAAGGATCGACTTTCTATATTTCACTACCATATGAACCTTATGAAGAGGATTGGTGGGAATGATGAAATTATCAGAATGGATTACAAGAATTGGCTTGATTTTGATGGTCATTTTAAGTATATATTTTTCAGTCAATATCTGGCTGAATTCTGCCAAAAAAATACCAGAAATGAAGTCGGGAAGCCAAGTCACAACAGCTGTCAATGAAAAAGCCATTGGCGATGTCTATTTACCTTTGCAATTGATTCGAATAGCCGATGGAAAAGCGATGCAAAGTAATCGTGAAACATTAATTAGTAATGTTCAAAATGATATTAAAATGGCTACGTTTGGTAAATTGACACAAGTTGTGACAAAAAATGCAGAGCAACTTAAGCGCTACAACCAAATGGAACAAGGCATTGAACTTCTTTATCAAGGTCCCTTTTTAATCTCGGACTATGCTTCGATTTATAATCTATCCATTAATTTTACTAACTTTAATGAGTTGACGGACCAGTATTTTACGAAAATTCAATTGGATTTTAACGAAAATAAGATACGTTTTTTAGATTATGACCAAGCCAACGTCTATGAAGCGCCCATGACTGTCAATAAGGCGCGCTTAATGGGAATTATCAATAAAGAGGGATTACAATATCAAGACGTTTCCGAAAATACGCTAACCAAACAAGGGCAATGTTATTTAACCAATGATATGAAGTTGAAAAAGTACAGTTATATTTTAGCTTCGCAACCAGTTACTCGTTTTAGGAATGCTTTTTTCAATGAAACGGAAGATATCCAAACCAATGAAGACAGTCAAGACTTAACCTATACGAGTAAAGAAGAACGATTGTTTGCAGAAGAAAAACTGGGGAAAATCGATTTTAAAGGGACCTTGCCAGAAGAGAATAAACGGGACTCAATCTATAATCAAAGCTTTTCTTATGTAAAACGTTTAGGAACCAATATGGGGAATTTACGTTACTTTGATCGAACGAAAGATAGTGTCAATTATCGGACTTTTGTGGAAGGTTTCCCAGTGTTCAGTAATGATTTAAAAGGCCAAGTGGATATTCGCATCACGAACAACGATGGTGCTGCACCAAGCGTAACCATTAACACAAGTGTGAATACAATCCAAGTACCGATTCCTTCAGAAGAAGAAGTGACGCTGGAAAGCACGGAAAAATTGATTAAGCGTTTAGAAACGGCTGGTGCTAAAAAGGAAAAAATCCAATCGGCTGTTATCGGTTATACGTGGCAGACAATTGAAGAAGTCAAACAAGTCGTTGATTTAAGTCCGGAATGGTATGTCCTTTATAACAACAATTGGTACACTGCAACGGACTTGGTAAAACAATTACCAAGCTTGGAGGTGGGCTAATGGATTTTAAACGAATTGAGTGGATTTTCTTCTTAGCATTTTTAGGATTAAATATCTTTTTATTTGGAATTTATCGGGAAGGTCAACAAGAGGAGAGCAACGTCTTTTCTTCCAGCCAAACAGAATCGATTGAAAGTCGGTTGGAAAAAGATAACATCTCGTATAAAGGGACACTTTCTTCAGAACGATTGGAAGGCTATTATTTAAGTGGCGAACAAACCAATTTTTCTGCTGCTTTAAAAATCCAACGTGAAAAGAATAAAAACTTTTTGAGAAATGGGCTGCAAATTGCGGATAATACTTTAACGAGTGTGCCTAGTAAAAACTATTTTATTGATCCTAAGAAAATTGATAAAGATTTAAGTACCTTTTTAAATGAAAAAAATGCTTTATTATTCGGAGACGAATATCAATACTTACCAGAATTTTCTCATTTAAAAGAGCCGACGGCAGAAATTGTGGCTGCACAATCGTATAAAGGAATTCCTTTTAGAGACGACACGGCAAAATTAAGTATTTTAGCAGATACGTCAGGTGAATTATGGAAAATTAGTAAATATTCGCAAACGCACATTGAAAATATTGAAGAGTTACGGGACAAAACGGATTTATATTCCAATCGTGATGCGATAGACACGCTCTATATGAATAACCGGATTCCTAGTAATTCCAAAATAACATTCATTAAATTGGCCTATTCAAGAATTTATAAAATTCGTGAGAAAAATGTATACGTTCCAGTCTGGTTTGTAGGAATTTCTACTGGTGAAGATTCAGTTGAAATTGAACAGGTGAATGCCGTAAGTAATACCATCATCACAAATAATACTGTGCCAAAGGTGGAAAAACATTAAGGTCCGTTGTATAATGAAACACGTTAATGTTGTAATGTAGAAGGGAAGAGTTTTAAATGGATTCAGAGTTTGCTTTTAATATCAGTGTTCTTGCCAGTGGCAGTACAGGCAATTCCCTTTTTATTGAAACCAACCAAAAGAAAGTATTAGTAGATGCGGGTTTAAGTGGCAAAAAAATCACTTCACTGTTAGCAGAAGTCAATCGTAAACCAGAAGATTTAGATGCGATTTTAGTTACACATGAACATCGGGATCACATTCATGGCGTTGGCGTGTTAGCGCGAAAATATAAGTTAGATGTCTATGCTAATGAAAAAACGTGGCAAGCGATGGATCCCATGATTGGCAAAGTCGATATCGCTCAAAAACATATTTTTGAAATGGGCAAAGTTTTGACCTTGGGAGATATGGACATTGAAAGTTTTGGTGTCTCACATGATGCGATTGCGCCTCAATTTTATCGTTTTCATCGCAATAATCGTTCCTTTGTTGTTCTAACGGATACAGGTTATTGTAGCGATCATATTCGTGGTACGATTGAAAATGCAGATGCTTATTTAGTCGAAAGCAATCATGAAATTGAAATTTTGCGAGCAGGACCTTATCCATGGAGTCTTAAACAACGGATTTTAGGAGATAAAGGCCATCTATCCAATGACGATGGTGCTCTTGTGATGGCGGATGTGTTAGGTGATAAAACAAAACGCATTTATTTAGGCCATCTTAGCAAAGAAAATAATACGAAATTTCATGCGCGAATGGCAATGGAGTCTACTTTGAAGCAAAAGGATTTAGGCGTCGGTGAAGCATTTAAGGTATATGATACAGACCCCGATTCAGCCTCAGAGTTATTTCAAATTTAGAATAATGGTGGTTTATCAGTTTTTGAGCGTGGGGCAAAAATCCAAAGTGATTTTTGTCCCATGCTCATTTTTTGTTCTTTTATCCAGCTGGTTTGACAGAGACATCGGTGATAATACTTTTAAACTCTTAGTTAATTTTTTGACAAATACTTGTGTTTGTCTGGTGTTAGGAGTATAGTTAACTAGATTTTTACTAGTGGGAGGTCTATAATGTTTCAATTTTTACCAAACTCTGTTTTACAGATGAGCACTATTTTTCTTTCGATTATTATCGAAGCATTGCCTTTTGTCATGTTAGGTTGCTTGATTTCAGGCGCTTTACATGTTTTTTTAACACCAGAACGAGTAAAAAAAGTGTTACCTAAAAATAAATTTTTATCAATTTGTGTAGGTAGTTTCCTAGGGTTTTTCTTCCCTTCTTGTGAATGCGGGATTGTACCAATTGTGCATCAATTTGTTAAAAAAGATGTACCAACACATACCGCTTTTGCTTTTATGTTAACGGCACCAATCATTAATCCAATTGTGCTATTCTCAACATACGTAGCCTTTAGTGGCGCAACAAAATTTGTGATTTGGCGAGTTTTAGGCAGTATGATTGTTGCGTGGGTTATCGGCATTTGGTTAGCTTATTTTCGAAAAGAATCAATTTTAACAGAAAAAGAGTTGGCGCAGATTAAAGAAGAGCAGGTTGCTCATACGCATGAACACGTTGATGAAGCTCGTTCATTTTGGAAAAACGGCTGGTCAGCGTTAACCCATAGTATTGATGAATTTTTTGATACGGGTCGTTATTTAATTTTTGGTTCTTTGTTAGCAGCAATCATGCAAACCTATATCCCAACTGGTGCGCTTATGCAATTGGGCCATTCAAAGATTTTAGCGATTCTAGTCATGCTAGTCATCGCTGCCACTCTATCACTTTGTTCAGAAGCAGATGCATTTATTGGTTCTTCTCTTTTGAGTTTATTTGGCACAGGACCAATTGTCGCCTTCTTAGTTTTTGGTCCAATGGTAGATATTAAAAATTTATTGATGATGAAACGTTATTTTAAGATGTCATTCATTGTACAATTTGTTTTGATAGTGGCGCTTGTCGTAACTATTTATGCGGCAGTAGTTTAGAAAGGAGGCCTACAATCGATGATACGATTTATTATTTTAATTGGATATATGGGGTTGATGATGTATCTTCAAATTTCAGGTGAACTGAACCAATATATCAATATTCATTATAATTACTTAGCTGTTTTATCAATGGTTTTAGCTTTTATTATGGCGATTGTCCAATTGATTTTGTGGAACCAAGCAGATCCATCAATGCAAAAAAAACATGAAGACATGCACCAACATGGGGGACATGAACATCATGGCCATCAGCATAATTTGGAAAAACCCAGCCAAAGAGGGCTTGCCTATTTACTACTTTCTTTACCGTTGATTGTTGGCTTATTATTTCCGACAGTTAGTTTAGACACAACAATTGTTGAAGCAAAAGGATTTAACTTTCCAGTAAGTAAAGAATCAGTAGGGGATCCTGATATGCAAACGCAATATTTGAAACCTGATACAAGTATGTATTTCAATAAGACGGATTATGACAAGCAGATGGCAAAAGCCATGAAACAATATGATGGCCAATCTGTGATTTCAATTACGGATGAAAACTATTTGGAAATTATGGAACTAATCTATAATTATCCAAATCAATTTGCAGGGAAAAGGATTTCTTATAAAGGCTTTGTCTATAATTCAAAACGAGAAGAAAGTGTTGACCAGTTTGTCTTCCGTTTTGGGATTATTCATTGTGTCGCTGATTCTGGTGTTTTTGGCTTGTTGGTTCATTTTCCTGAACATACGCAATTTCAAAACAATGATTGGGTAACGATTACCGGAACGGTTGAGTTATCCTATTATCCACCGTTTAAACGGCAAATACCAACTGTTCAAGTGGAGAAAGTCAAAGCAGATCAAGCACCAAAAAATCAATATGTCTATCGTTCCTTTTAAAAAAAAGTTGGTTGCTTCCTTATCAAATGGAAGCAACCAACTTTTTTGCTGTCTATTTTTTAATTTTGTTGCGCTTACGACGAATAAAACCCAAAGATTCTCTTTTTTCCCGAAAGCTGCGGATATTCTGATTGAAAACCTCAGAAGCGACTAAGCCTAACGCAATTGCCCCAGCAATCATTACAGCTTGCACGGTAAAATAGGCGCCTTTTTCATAATTGCCAATTACGATATTCCGAACAGCTTGATAAGCTAAGCCACCAGGTACCAATGGAACAATACCAGGAATATTAAAAATCGTGACAGGCATTTTCAATATTTTTGAGAATAGGTAGCTTACTGCCGCAACACCGACAGCACCGATGAGGGAACCTAATGCTGCATTTCCACTAAAAACTTCAACGATTACCCAATAAAGCATCCAGCTCACACTACCAGTTAGACCACAAGCCACCAGTGATCGTCGAGGAACATTAATAATAATCGCAAACGCCGCAGAAGCTAAAAAACTAAAGATAAATTGTACCAAAACGATTCCTAGCAAGTAAGTCACTCCTTTTAATAGAAAAGTTGAAAGACAAAAGCAATGCCAAAACCAATCATTCCTGAAGTCATTAATGCTTCAGTCCCACGAGAAACACCCGATAAGTAGTGTCCAGCTAGCAAATCGCGAAGAGCATTGGTAATTTGCACACCAGGCACTAAAGGCATGACACAACCAATGATGATTAAATCTTGTGATTGTCCGAGTCCCAATTTGACTGAAAGAATAGCGGCTGCACCAATGAACAGCGAAGCTAAAAATTCAGATAAAAATTTAATCTTGAGAAACTTTAAACTAAAATAATAAAGACTATAGCCGCAACCACCAATCAGAAAAGTCAAGAATAAATCGGACCAGACACCACCAAAAAGAATCATAATTGTAGCGCTGACAACGGCCGCACTAACAATGCGTGCGCTAATTGGAAAATGTCGGTGTTCACTATCAATCACTTTTAGTTTATTCAGTAATTCCTCTAAAGAAAAATCACCAGCCACATAAGCACGAGACAGCTGATTCACACGAGAGATTTTTTCTAAATCAATGCCACGTTTCATTACTTGAACCATACGAATCGTGGAGGTTCCATCTATGCCAACAAATAACCCGGTTTGTGTCACATAGCTAACCATTCGATAGTTGCCAGAAGCAAGCGCAATTCGGCTCATTGTATCTTCAACACGGTACATTTCTGCATCGCTTTCTATCATAATTTTACCAGCTAACAAACAGGTTTCTAAAAGTAAATCCAAATGAGCAGGAGTCATTGAGCAAGCCTCACTTTATGTATTTTCTTCTAGTGTACTACAAACGAACCAAAAAGAGGAAATAAATAACAGCTGCAATCGAAAATTTACATCGTAAACAGATTGTTAGCGAATTGTAACATTAAAAGGCTGATATTATTTAATCATAGATATTTAAAAGTTTTTAAAAGAAAAACGTCGATTTTTTCGCAAAATGAATTGGAGGGAAAGGTGATATTCTGGCGATTTAGCAGAGTTTTATTCTTGTTTTATAAAGTTGTGTATTTGTTTTTATAATTTTAAAATTATCGATGGCTGTCATTTTTTTACGAAGCCTTTATTAATAAAAGACTAAGAAATAACAAAAAAGAGAGAAGGAGAAGAAATTTTGTTTGTAGTTTCGGTTCTTTTCTAGTAAAATGAAATTGTATAAAAGTAGAAGTGAGGTGTAGTAAAATGGGTTTTACAGACGAAACAGTACGCTTTGATTTTGATGATAATCGAAAAAAAGCAATCAGTGAAACGTTAGAAACCGTATATCGGGCATTAGAAGAAAAGGGATACAATCCTATTAACCAAATAGTAGGGTATTTACTTTCTGGGGACCCGGCTTACATTCCTCGTTATCAAGATGCTCGAAACTTAATTCGTCGTCATGAACGTGATGAAATCATGGAAGAATTAACCAAATATTACTTAGCGAACCACGGAATCGATATCAAATGAGGATCATGGGGCTAGATGTAGGTTCACGGACAGTCGGTGTGGCTGTTAGTGATTTATTAGGTTGGACAGCACAAGGCATCGAAATTATTCGCATCAATGAAGAGGAAGAGAACTTCGGCTTTGAGCGATTAGGTGAATTGGTGAAAGAATACGAAGTCACGAAATTTGTCGTAGGTTTACCGAAAAACATGAATAATTCCATCGGTCCTAGAGCTGAAGCATCCATGGCATATGGTGATAAGATTCAAGAATTATTTCAATTACCTGTTGACTATCAAGATGAACGATTAACAACTGTCCAAGCAGAGCGTTTCTTGGTGGAGCAAGCAGATGCTTCAAGAGCCAAAAGAAAAAAAGTCATTGATAAACTAGCGGCAGTAATGATTCTACAAAATTATTTAGATGCACATAGCCGATAATTATCGAGCTTTGAATACATCAAGGGAGAGAAGAAGAATGACAGAACATAACCACGATCATGATCACGAAGGACATGAACACATTACTTTAGTAGACGAACAAGGAAATGAAACATTATACGAGATCTTACTAACTGTTGACGGTCAAGAAGAATTCGGTAAAAATTATGTTTTATTATATCCAGCAGGAATTCCTGAGGATGAAGATGTTGAATTGCAAGCTTACTCATATGTGGAAAACGCAGAAGGTACAGAAGGCGATTTACAGCAAATCGAAACAGACGCTGAATGGGATATGATTGAAGAAGTTTTCAATACATTCATGGCTGAAGAAGAAGAGTAAAACTGTAACGAGAGAAGCGCTACTTCTCCTATTGAGAAGTAGCTTTCTTAATAATAATTGTTATAATGTGCATGTTGTTTCTATCATAAGATACTATCGCTATCATTGAGTGTGGTGAATAAAGAAGAACAGTAATGTCTAGTTTTACAAGATGTTGTAAAAACGTAACATCCTTGTAATGACGTTAATTTGGTAACTATCTAGCATAATTTATAATTTGTGTTATACTAAGTATGAGGTTTTGGAAATACTGTTAATTTTATAATATTAAATAAAAAAATGGCTCCACCTACTGGCATAGGTAGAGCCGTCAGAAATTCAGTTAAACAAACACGTAATTATTGGTGTGGTGCATTGCCACGAACTGAAATTCCAGTTAATAAAGCAAGTAAATCAAACATATATTTCACCTCCTTTATTATGATAGCTTCATTATAACATTATCTGTAAAATGATGGTATGTTTAATACAAAAAAAATAGAAAGATTGGAGTTTTGACTGTGAGAGTAGCGGGAGAAAAAATCAAAACAGCGCGTAAAAAGAAAAAATTATCGCAAGCTGAATTGGCAAAAGGAATTTGTACACAAGCAACAATTAGTAACATTGAAAACAAAAATGTGTGTGACAGTTTAGACATTTTCTCATCTGTATGTCTACGTTTAGACTTACAAGTAGAAGAATGTATCGAAGGTTCTAGTGAGAAAAAACTCGAAAGCTTATTAAATAAAGTAGAAGAATTATGCTTTTACTTTAAGCACGATGAAGCCTATGATTTGTTGAAAGACTATCCAGATGATATCGAAAGTTCAAACAGAATTTTAGAAACAAAATTTTTCTATTATAAAGGAATTACGAGTTTATTAGGTAAGAAAAATAATAGCGAAGCATTGTTCTATTTACATCGTGGTTCTGAAATTAGTCGTGATATTAATATTTATAATATTTTGAGTATGAATGCGATCGGTATTTTATATGAATTAGAAGATGATATTGAAAAAGCAAAAGTTTATTACGATAAATCTTTACAATTGCTAAGCGAATTCAAATTAGATTATCCATTAGAGCAATGCCGTATTTATTATAATACCGCAAAATTCTATTCATTAATTAAAGACTATGCAAAGAGTATTGAATTAAGTGATAAAGGAATCGAAATTAATCGGACGCACAGTTCTATTTACTCTTTAGATTGCTTATTATACGAAAAAGCGTTTAATAAACAAATGCTAGGACTAGATGCTGTTGAAGATTATCGTATTGCGTACTACTTTACACGTTTCTTTGAAAATAAAAAATTACTTACTTATATTGAAAAAGATATGCAAGAGTTTAATATCAGTTTTAAATAATAAATTATTGTTTCAGATTTTAAAAAGAACAACCTAACTCAAGAGGAGTTAGGTTGTTCTTTTTTCTCTTTTTAATTTGTTTCTTTGACAGCGTTACGGACGCTTTCGGCGACGACTTTTGCGACTCCTTCTTGGAATGGATCGGGAATAATATTGGTCGGCGTGAGTTCATTATCGGGAATCAATTTTGCAATACCTTTGGCAGCGGCAATTTGCATTTCAATCGTAATCTTTTTCGCCCGAGCATCTAAGGCACCGCGGAAGATACCAGGGAAGGCCAACACATTATTAATTTGATTCGGAAAGTCACTACGACCAGTTCCGACAATATAAGCGCCTGCCGCTAAAGCTTCATCAGGAAAAATTTCAGGAACTGGGTTAGCCATTGCAAAAATAACTGGCTGCTCATTCATCTGTTGAATCCACTCAGGTTTTAAAACACCTGGTGCCGAAACACCAACAAAGACATCAGCGCCTTCAAGAGCAGTAGCTAAATCACCGGTACGGTGTTCCCGATTGGTTAGCTTCGCAATTTCTGCGTGGTGTGGTGGCAGAGCTGTATCTGTTTCGCTCAGAATCCCTGTACGGTCAACAATGATAATATGTTTTACGCCAGCAGCTAAAAATTTTCTTGTGATCGAAAGACCAGCGGAGCCACCACCGTTGATTACCACATGAATGTCCTCTATTTTCTTGTTGATTAATTTTAAGCTGTTGTACAAAGCCGCTAGAACAACAATCGCTGTCCCGTGTTGATCATCATGGAAAACGGGAATATCTAGTTCATCGATTAAACGCTGTTCAATTTCAAAACAACGAGGAGCGCTGATATCTTCCAAGTTAATTCCCCCAAAGGTTGGAGCCAAAAATTTCACCGTTTGAATAATTTCTTCGGTATCTTGTGTATCTAAAACAAGGGGAATCGAATCCACACCAGCAAAGCGTTTAAACAATGCAGCTTTTCCTTCCATGACAGGCATCGCTGCTTCAGGACCAATGTTACCTAAACCTAAAACTGCTGAACCATCACTGATAACGGCGACGGTGTTTTTCTTTGTTGTTAATTCGTAAGCGCGTTCTTTTTTTTCATGTATGGCAGAAGAAACAGCCGCAACACCTGGTGTGTAGGCAATTCCTAAATCTGCTTTTGTTTCAATCGGAACTTTAGGGCAGACTTCTAATTTTCCCCCAAATTTTTTTGCTTGCTCAATCGCTAATTCTTTTACATCTTTTGTTGACATATCATTTTCCTCCTAAATAATTCACTTATAGTTAAAAAAGCATTCTAAAAATAGCAGTCATTGTTATTACTGTAATGGCACCGCCTAAACGTGTCGCAACTTGTGCAAACGGCATTAAGTTCATTCGATTGGCTGTACTTAAAATAGCCACATCGCCAGTCCCACCCATACCACTCTGACAAGCGGAGACAATGGCAGCCTCAACGGGATTCATATTCATGAAGCGTGAAACGAAAAATCCTGTAGCAATAACAGTGAAAACGACACTAATTACCACAACAAAATATTGCCAGCTAAGCATTCCTACGACATCTTTTAAAGGAATATATAACATACCTAAGCCGACCATTAACGGGAACGTAAAATTGCCAGAGATAAATTTATAAAGCTGTTTTGATCCGCGTTGGGTTTCTTTCGGTACTACGTTTAAGTATTTTAAAAAGGCTGCGACAACAATCATCAAAACAGGACCAGGAAAGCCTGTTAAGTGTTGTAATAAACCGCCTGTAATAAATAAGGTACACGCAATTAAAACACCAGCACCCATTAATTTTACATCAATTGGTGCTTTGTCTTCTTCTAAAGCATCACTTAAATCATCTGAATTGGTAATTTTAATCAACTGACCTTGTCCAGAAAGTTCAGGGCGTTTTTCTCCTAAACGACTAAGTAAACCTGAACACATGATAGCAAAAAAATTACCAATAATGGTTGCGGGAATTAATTGCCCCACTAATTGTTCACTTGGCAACCCAGTAATGGCACTATAACCAAGGGATAAAGGAAGAATACCTTCACCGATTCCACCAGCTAAAACAGGAGTGACGATATAGAAAAGGCTATGTTTCCAACCGAGACCTAACAGTGTTCCAACAAGGGTCCCAACGCCCATTGCTAAAATCATTCCTAATGCCATCGGGACAATCATGCGCATTAAACCTTGGACTAAAATTTTGCGGTTCATTCCAAGGATACTTCCACAAACTAAACAAGCAATATAGAAATAGAGAAAGTTTGCTTGTTTCATTAAAATATCTGTTGAGTCTAAGACATTTTGGTTGAGTAAATTGAAAAAGACCATAATTGATGGTACTAATAAAGATAAAATTGCGGGACCGCCAAAATGTTTCAAAATAGGAATATTTCCACCAATTGTTCCAAGTAACCAACCCATTGTTAAAATTACGGCAAAACCACCTAACATATTGACTGGTAGTTGTTCTAATAGAGCCGTAACAAGAATAATGCTAGCTGTTACAAGATAAACAGGTAACGTAACCGAACCAATCCTCGTTTTGGTTAATTTGTTGCGCCAATCTGTTTCGTTAGCAGCTGTTGCGTGCAATTTCTTTTCCATGCTATTTCCTCCTATAACTTTAATCTATATTCATCATAATGTAAACGTTTTCTATAGAGTAGATTATTTAATTAATTTAACTAAAGAAAAGTTTTTTAACCAAATCTTCCTATGCTATACTTTATTTGAAGAGAAAAGAGGGATGGAATGAAGCGTGGCGGGAAATTATGGTGCTTCTTATCAGTGATTTTTATTGCAACATTAATTATTATGATTACTTTCTTTTACGGAGTAACGACGGTCCAAACAATTAAAGAAGTTCGTAAAAACCAAGAGCAAGCACTTTTAGCCGTCGGGGAACAGTTGGCTATTGAACCGAATGTTATTGAAGCCTTAAAGAATGATCACTATTCAGATAAATTGGAAGCGTATACGGTTCGTTTAGGTGAAATCCATCAGTTGGATTTTATCGTGATTATGAATATGCAGGGGATTCGTTTAACACATCCTGATCGCCAAAAAATAGGTAAGCATTTTGAAGGTGGCGATGAAGTGCGAGCATTAAAAGGGGAGGAACAATTGTCTGTTAGTCAAGGGAGTTTAGGAGAATCATTACGAGGTTTTGTCCCAGTCTATGATCAAGGAAAACAAATTGGGGTTGTGGCAATGGGCATTAAAATGACCTCGCTTTCACAATTGATTGAACGAACAAAAAATGATTACACAGTGAGTGTCCTTTTAAGTGTTGGTTTTGGCTTTATATTAGCCATCGTGGTTTCTTATTATTTGAAAAAACAACTTCACGATTTAGAGCCAAGAGAAATTGCTCGTTTATTAGAAGAGCGAAACGCCATGCTTGAGGAAACGAAAGACGCAATCCTTGTGATTGATACCGATCAAAATATTTTATTAGCAAATATTGAAGCAACTAAAATGTATCATAATATAACAAATAGTGAAGAAAATTTACTAGGAAAGAAACTTTCAGCATTGGTTTTATCTCCTGAAAAATTAATCGTACATTCAAAAACAGAGCAATTCTATCGTCAAAATGGCCAGGATTATTTCGTCTCAATCGCCCCGATTAATGTCCGTAAAAAAACAATTGGGCATGTTATCTTTCTGAAAAATGCGACGGAAACGTTTATTGTCGCAGAGCAGCTTGTCAGCACAACAACATATGCTTCGGCATTACAAAGTCAATCACACGAATTTATGAATAAGATGCATGTCATTTATGGCTTAGTCGATTTAGAAGATTATGAGGCGCTAAAACATTATCTAGCCGATTTATTGAAACCAGAAAAGGAATTTGCACAGCGCTTAGCTATTTTGGTTAGGAATCCTATTCTAGCAGGTTTTTTAAGTGGGGAAAGAATCAAGTTTGCAGAAATTAAAACACAATTAGCTATTGAAATTTATCCAGAAATTCCACCAAATAAACGAGATGAAGATACGCAAAATTTGATTGCTATCTACCGTTATATTCATCGTTTCCTGATGGAGCAAACGTTGCCAGAAGAGATCATTGAAACCATTGATTATCAGCCAGGAAGTTTGACGACGACTTATTCGTTTGCTTATCCAAAAGAACAACTGGAACGCTTTGAACAAGAGTTTTTCACTTCTTATTTGGCAAGATTATTAGAGAATGCGGAAGCGACATTGGCTTGGGAAAACCAACAAAACAATTGGCTTGTCATTCGCATAAATGTTCATTACGAAGGAGCAGAGGAAAATGAACCTATTGATTATTGAAGACGATCCTATGGTTGCATATATACATCAAAAATATCTTGAAAAATTAATTCACCAACCGACTATTTTTACGGCGGCAACAATTGCTGAAGGTCTACAATTAACGAAAGAAAAACAACCAGTACTTGTTTTATTAGACGTTCATTTAAAAGATGGCAATGGCTTGACCTATCTGGCAACAATTAGAGATGAAAAAATTGATACAGAAGTTATCCTGATTACGGCTGCCAACGAGTTGGAAAATGTTAAACGAAGCTTACATTTAGGCGTTTTAGACTATTTAGTTAAACCCTTTTCTTTTGAGCGATTTCAACAAAGTATCGAAAACTATCAGAAAAAAGCTGCTCAATTCACGCTGGAAACGAAGGAGCTTTCGCAAACAAAAGTGGACCAATTGTTTCATTCTTCACAGACAAACGCACGTAAAAATGAACAAGCTCTTCAAAACATGTCCTTAGAAAAAGGACTAACACAAGCAACATTACAATTATTGTTAAAAAAAATAGACGAATTTACCGACTATTTTACGATTCAAGAATTATCAGAAGCGAGTCAGCTTTCACATGTTTCTGTTCGCAAATATGTGTTGTTTCTAGAAAAAAATAACCTTTTAGAAAGTAAAAATAGCTATTTAAAAGTGGGGCGTCCCTATCAATCGTATCGGAGAATTTAGTATTTTTTATTTTTTAGTAAATAAAAAAAGTAATTGAAAAGTGGCGAAATACAGAGGATACTCCTTTTTTATTCTCATTTAAAGCACTTAATTGAGAATGGAAAAGAGGATATTATTTGTTATTTTTTGAGAATATATGATATTCTTTATTATGTAAGAAATAATATTATATGGGAGGAACGAGCGATGAAAGTTATTGTTTTAGGATCATCACATGGAGGTTATGAAGCGGTAGAGGAATTACTAAATCTTCATCCTGATGCAGAAATTCAATGGTATGAGAAAGGTGATTTTATCTCATTCTTGTCTTGTGGCATGCAGTTGTACCTAGAAGGAAAAGTGAAAGATGTTAATTCTGTTCGCTATATGACTGGCGAAAAAATGGAGAGCCGTGGTGTAAATGTCTTTTCTAATACTGAAATTACAGCGATTCAACCAAAAGAACATCAAGTGACAGTGAAAGATTTAGTGTCAGGTGAAGAACGTGTTGAAAATTATGATAAATTAATCATCAGTCCCGGAGCTGTCCCATTTGAATTAGATATTCCAGGTAAAGATTTGGATAATATTTACTTGATGCGTGGTCGTCAATGGGCCATTAAATTAAAACAAAAAACAGTAGATCCAGAAGTCAATAATGTGGTTGTGATTGGTAGTGGTTATATTGGGATTGAAGCTGCCGAAGCATTTGCAAAAGCCGGCAAAAAGGTTACTGTTATTGATATTTTAGATCGTCCATTAGGGGTATATCTAGATAAAGAATTTACAGATGTTTTAACAGAAGAGATGGAAGCTAATAATATTGCCATTGCAACTGGTGAAACAGTTGAACGTTACGAAGGCGACGGTCGTGTGCAAAAAGTCGTTACAGATAAAAATGCGTACGATGCTGATTTGGTCGTTGTAGCGGTTGGTGTCCGTCCAAACACTGCTTGGTTAAAAGGTACCTTGGAATTACATCCGAATGGCCTAATCAAGACGGATGAATACATGCGGACAAGTGAGCCGGATGTATTTGCAGTAGGGGATGCTACGTTAATTAAATACAATCCTGCAGACACAGAAGTAAATATTGCCTTAGCAACGAATGCTCGTAAACAAGGTCGCTTTGCTGTGAAAAACCTAGAGGAACCAGTTAAACCTTTCCCTGGTGTTCAAGGATCTTCTGGCTTGGCCGTCTTTGATTATAAATTTGCTTCAACAGGGATTAACGAAGTCATGGCTCAAAAATTAGGAAAAGAAACAAAAGCGGTGACAGTAGTAGAAGACTACTTGATGGACTTCAATCCAGACAAACAAAAAGCTTGGTTTAAATTAGTGTATGATCCTGAAACAACACAAATTTTAGGCGCTCAATTAATGTCGAAAGCAGATTTAACTGCAAACATTAATGCTATTTCATTAGCGATTCAAGCCAAAATGACGATTGAAGACTTAGCCTATGCGGACTTCTTCTTCCAACCAGCGTTTGACAAACCTTGGAATATTATTAATACAGCGGCTTTAGAAGCGGTGAAACAAGAACGTTAATAGAAGAGAAAATAAAACCCATGAGTATTTATAGTACTCGTGGGTTTTATTTTTATTTTGTATTCAATTGATTTTTCAACTCTTGTTGGACACGAGTTAATTCTTGTTCATCCACACGTTGATAGGAAACACCATCTTGCATAAAACCAGTACCTTGAAGTTGGTCTTGTTTCACTTTACCAAAGGCACTGCGATAATCTAAGGCAATTTTTTTCATGTCATCAAAACTTAAATCTGTCTTCATATTATCAGAAACAGCTGTTAAAATTTGTTGATAGTTGCTCACGCTATTAAGACTTAAGACTTTTTGGACGATGCCTTCAATCACTTTTCTTTGACGTTCTTGGCGGCCGTAGTCACCATTAGGATCTTCGTAACGCATTCTTGAATAGGAGAGTGCTTGTTCACCATCCAATGAAATTTTACCAATCGTAAAATCATATCCGTCTTGAGAAAAAGTCAGATTATTGTTCACTTCGATTCCGCCAACCGCGTTGACTAATTCTTTTAAACCAGCCATATTAATTGAAACATAATGATTAATAGGTATGTTTAAATAGTTTTCAACTGTGTCCATTGCTAAAGATGCCCCGCCAAAAGCATAGGCGTGATTCAATTTATCTTGTTTTCCTTGACCTGGAATATCTACATAGGTATCGCGAGCAAGACTGACTAAGGTTGTTTGCTTGTCACGAGGATTAACTGTTGCAACAATTGTTGTATCCGAACGACCTTGCTCGACACGCCCATCATCGCCTGTATCGATCCCTAATAATAAAACAGAAAAAGGCTCCTTATTGTTTAAATTGACCTGACTTTTTTTAGATCGTTCTACTGTTTCATAGGTTTTATCCATTGATTTAGAAACATCCCAATAAAGTTTTGCTCCCATTCCAACAACTGCAAGAAATAGAACCAAGATAATTCCAAAGATAATGGCAAAAATTTTCTTCCCTTTTGACATATTTTTCCTCCAATAATTTATCACAGGTTGTGATTTTTTTCTTATAGGTTAATCTTACTAATTTTTAGTGAAGAAGTATATAATAATTGTTGAAAGACTATAAAACTTTAAGGTATTTTGCATTATTTTTGCTTAATCTTTTGAAATATCTCAATTCTATTAAAATATGCGAATTAGTATATTACACGTTTTCAAGGTGTTTCATTGTTGATTAATTAGAATTTTAGTGGTATTTTTGTATTTGTAATTAGTACAGATTTTAATCGGAGGTATAACAGTGAGTAAAAAAGGATCAGATATCATAGTAGAAAGTTTAATCAATCACGAAGTGCCCTATATTTTTGGGATTCCCGGTGCAAAAATTGATGGAGTTTTTGATGCATTAGTTGACAAAGGTCCAGAATTAATTTTAGCTCGACATGAACAAAATGCAGCCTTTATGGCACAAGGGATTGGTCGTTTGACGGGAGAGCCTGGCTTAGTTATTGCAACTAGTGGACCTGGTGCCAGCAATTTAGCAACTGGGTTAGTAACTGCGACTGCAGAAGGGGACCCTGTTTTAGCATTGGCTGGACAGGTGAAACGGTCCGATTTGTCAAAATTAACTCACCAAAGCATGAATAATGCTGCATTATTTAGTCCAATAACAAAATTCAGTACAGAAATTCAAGATCCAGAAACATTATCTGAAAATATTGCCAATGCTTACCGTATCGCCAAAACAGCGAAAAAAGGCGCAACATTCTTATCGATCCCACAAGATGTCACAGATAGTCCGGTGACAGGCGAAGCGATTAAGCCTTTGTCGGCTCCGAAACTGGGCCATGCATCAGCAGAAACAATCGCAGCTTTAGCTGAACGAATCAAGCAAGCGAAATTACCTGTTTTACTTTTAGGAATGCGGGCCTCTGCACGAAAAGTTACCGCAGCCATTCGTGAATTGGTTGCTATAACTGGTTTGCCAGTCGTGGAAACGTTCCAAGGAGCAGGCATTATTTCAAAAGAATTAGAAGAACATTTCTTTGGGCGTGTTGGTTTATTTCGAAACCAACCTGGGGACCGTTTGTTAAAAAGAAGTGATTTAGTGATTGCGATTGGTTATGACCCAATTGAATATGAGGCACGTAATTGGAACGCAGAAAAAGATGCGCGCGTTATTGTTATTGA
Source organism: Enterococcus sp. DIV0236 (assembly GCF_050558525.1). Taxonomy (NCBI): domain Bacteria; kingdom Bacillati; phylum Bacillota; class Bacilli; order Lactobacillales; family Enterococcaceae; genus Enterococcus; species Enterococcus sp. DIV0236. The sequence continues at coordinate 1,010,110 of NZ_CP187891.1, forward strand.
TGAAGTTCAAATGGAAATTGATCAATATATGCAACCGGAAGAAGAGCTAATTGGTGATATGTCTAAAAATATTTTGAAATTATCAGAAGCATTTAGTGAACCAATATTAACAGAAGATGCGCAAGATTATTTAGAAACGCTTCAAGAAAAATTAACGATTAAAGAAGTAAAAACAAGTACAATTGAAAATCGATTACATCCATTAGAAATTGTTCAAACGCTTCAAGAAAAAACCACGAATGAAATGACAGTTACTGTTGATGTAGGGAGCCACTACATTTGGATGGCTCGCCACTTTAGAAGTTATGAACCGCGTCATTTATTATTTAGTAACGGTATGCAAACATTAGGTGTCGCTTTGCCTTGGGCAATCTCAGCTGCACTAGTTCGTCCAAATACACAAATTATCTCTGTTTCTGGGGACGGCGGTTTCCTATTTTCAGCGCAAGAATTAGAAACAGCGGTTCGGTTAAAGCAAAATATCGTGCATATTATTTGGAATGATGGTAGTTATGATATGGTTAAATTCCAAGAAGAAATGAAATATAATCGATCCTCTGGCGTAGATTTTGGTCCAGTTGATTTTGTGAAATATGCTGAAGCTTTTGGAGCCAAAGGGGTTCGAGTACATTCACAAGCAGAATTTGCCGCAGCTTTAGAAGAAGGAATGCAAACAGAAGGCCCAGTGATTATTGATGTTCCTGTGGATTATTCAGATAATCAAGAATTAGGTAAAACATTGTTACCAGATCAACTTTATTAGGAGATGGAAAAATGAGCGAACAATATGTTTATCAACATGGTACGCTAGGCGGTTTAATGGAAAGTTTGATGGCAGGAACGGCAGAAATTGGTACGTTACTCACGCAAGGTGATTTTGGAATTGGGACATTAGAAGGCTCAAATGGCGAAATTATTTTATTGGACGGTACATTGTATCATGCAAATCAAACTGGCGAAATTACTATTCTAGAAGGCGAAGAATTAACGCCATATGCCGCAGTTACTCGTTTTCAAGAAGATGGCGCATTCCCTGTATCAACGGAAACCGATGAAAATATTAAAGCACAAATTTTAGAAAAAATTAGTCCTAATTTTTTTGCGGCAATTAAAATTAGCGGTCTTTTTGCGAAGATGCATGTCCGTGTGGCACCTAAACAAGAAAAACCATATCCACCATTTGTAGAAGCAGCACGCAATCAACCTGAATTTACAGCGGAGAATATTCAGGGAACAGTTGTAGGGTTCTTTACACCTAAATTATTTCATGGTGCCTCTGCCGCAGGGTTTCATTTGCACTTTATCAGTGAGGATCACCAATTTGGTGGGCACATTCTTGATTTTGGCATTAAACAAGGGACTGTTTCGTGGATGGAAACAGCAGAATTGCGACAGCATTTTCCAGTTCATGATGCTGATTATCGGAATAAAGAAATTGATATTGCAAAAGCTTTGTCCGCAATTGAAGAAGCGGAATAACTGAATAACAAGGTACATTTCTCTACGCCCATTCAAGTTGACCTAGTTAGTCAACTTGAATGGGCTTATTGCTGTTCGTCGCTTTTTGTTGTTATTTTTCAAAAAAAAATAGTATCCTTTTTATAATAAGCAAATAACAATTGGAAAGGATGGCGTAATGGACACACTTTATAGAAGTTGGCAATTATCTGGTTGGCTCTATCATGATATTTTTGTTATCATTGTAGCAATTATTTTTATAGTAATTAGTGGTATTTTGGTTATTTCCTTAATAAGAAGGCGGAGTACAAGGAGACTGGTTCCCTATGCGTTAATTTTATTGGTTTATCTTGCAGTGGTACATTTTGCTGGTTTAATCTTTTTCGGAATGTTTCGTTCAGTAACGATTGAAGAGAAAAGTGCGACGTTTTATTCTGAAAAAACGAAAGGCTTAACTTCTATAGAGCGAATGATTATTCCAAATGGACGAACGAATGGCATTAGCACCAGTAACTCATTGTTCCAAGTGATTTCTGTTAATAGTCAGACGGGCGAACGAATGTGGAGTAAACGTTTGGGTTGGCGTGATTATTTAATTGGTCAAACAGATCAATATGTGGTTTTGAATAATGCTGATAACGAGGCCATTTACTTACTCGATACAAAAACAGGGAAAAAACAGTTTTCTGAAGCAGATTTAGTGAAGAAATTCCCTGAATTAAAAGACTATTTAAGCTCTGATTTCGTTGATTATCGTTTTATGGATAATCGCTATCTCTATATTTATGGATTAAACAATCGATATTATCAATTAGATTTGAAAAATTGGCAGTTAAAACAAGACCCAACTTTCAAAGAAGTCTTTCAAACACAAGAAGCGCCTAAATGGACGGTAGATTCAAATGAGAGTCAAATTGGTCAAGAGCTGTCATCGGAAGAGCGTACAACAGTGCAAGGAAAACTAGAAGAGCAACTAATAGCACCAGTTTTATTAGGCAAGAAAGATGAAGCAAATTATTATGTTCTGTCATACAAGAAAAGACAAAGTAATCAAGCGATAGTTGGCTTATACAATTGGCAGAAAAAAACATACGAGTGGCAAACACCGTTGCTTTTAACTAAAGAAAATGTACCTATTGAAGCTTTTCAAGTAGAGGATGCGTTATTCATTAAAGTCCCGCGTTATTTATACAAAATTAACCTGAATAATGGTAATCAAGAGTATCAGTTTGATTACCGTTGGGGCCAAGTGATTCGTTAAACGAAAAGTGGTAAAGCATGCTTAGACAAATAGAAGGAGCAAATAGTCCTTATGATATAAAAAAACGCTTAGAAGAGTAGTGATTCCGCTAGTTTTCTAAGCGCTTTTTTATTTTATGCAGGTCCAGAGATTAAATTCCAGATAATCGAACCTGTATATGCGCCAGGAAATAATTGTGAAACAGGGGTTTGGATTGCAAGAGAAATATCGGTCATGCGGCCGCTCCACATTCCTTGTCCTTTTCTATCACCAGCGTTACTCATTAAAGTCGCACCGTTACCGATAATAATTGGGTTGGTCGGGAAGTCGGGTGCAGCAGGATCTTCTGAAAAATCCAGTCCATACATTGTATTTGTCATAAAGAAACGCCTTAACGTTTTGTCATAGCGAGCATAGCCGCCTGTTAATTGAAACGTAATGATGCCTAGTAAAGAATGAGCTTCGTTTCGCATGTGTGGGATTTCAGCAGTGACATGCCAACCACCAGTTAAGGCTCCGCGAACATCCCCCATCCCGAAGTGTCTCATTGTATGAGTATTGCCTTCAGAAGGTCGTATAGGAACTGCCGTTAAATCACCAGAAATCGCTTGGGTTTCAAAAGTAAATTCTTTCGGAATAAAGAGCAAGTCAAAACTAGTGTTAGGATTTTCTAAATCAGGATCAATGGCATCGTCAACCGATTCATCACCAGGCAGCCCTCCAAGTTCTAGTTCAACTGAAACAGGCGTTTTTCCAGAACGGGTGGCAAAAGAAACCGATGGGTCAAAACTAAAGAGACTGAATACTAGCAACAAGGCTGCAAGTGATTGATAAGTGAGTAGATTTTTTTGCTTCAAGAAAGTTCCTCCTTTAGGTGCTGATAATATAAGTATACGCAAAAGGAGCTATTTTTATTTATCAGTAATTTACAGGGAATTCGAAAATATTGAGACAAATAGTTTTTAATATTAGTTGAGAAAGGTGAGTCGACAATTTTTACTTGTTGATTCTGTCTTTTTTGAGCACAATTCGTTATATCAAGCATGCTAAAATATAAAAGAAATCATCAAGTATTACTAATCAAAATGGAGAGGAGGAGAAAACTTTGAGTAAGTGTTTGGGGTTGTTGATGATTTTATTTGTATTATCTGGCTGTTCAGGAAGTAGGAATTCGCAACAGGAAGTCGTTATAGAAAAGTCTGCTAATAATGACAAAGCAAGACAATTTGTTGATCAAAAAAATCCGCATTTAGGAACGCAATTAGAAGCAGAATCTTATACTAAACAGGAAGCGATTGAATTTTTACAAAATGGTTTAGGGATACCAACGAATGACTCGGCGTTTCATTATACGTTTAAGCAGTCAAATAAAGGAAGTTATGTTGTTCAAATTATATCTGAAAAGAATAGTGTCTCAAAAGAGAATGAATTGTTCGGATATTATCAGGTGTATCAAGATGGTATTATAGTGAAAATGATGGAAAAGGATCAAACGTTCCAAGAAAATTAAGTGATAAATAAAAAAGTTGACAAAAAACACAAACAGTCTTGTTTGTGTTTTTTTTGTTTAATGTTCGTGTTTTATTTTTTAATAACCTTTTTCGAAAAAATATACGAACGTTCGGGTTTAAAAACGAACAAAAAGATGAAAATGTGTTGAAATATACGTTTTCCTTGCGTATACTGATGAAGTGAAAAAACGAACGAGGAGTGTACGAATGAACAAGAAAGTTCCTTATTTAATTGTGGCACCGGGGCTAGTACTATTATTATTTTTCTTAATGATTCCATTAATTACTAGCATTTTGCCAACCATTTTTACTGATCATGGCTTGACACTAAATCAGTATGTTACTTTTTTTAAAGATGACTATAATGTTTCAATTTTCTGGCGAACGATAAGAGTTTCGTTAATTGTGACGGGTATTTCAATCGTGTTGGGCATTCCAACGGCATACTTTATTGCTGGAGTTTCCAAAAAATGGCGTGGCTTTTTAATGGCTATGACCTTGTTTCCACTATTAACCAATTCAGTTATTCGAAGTTTTGCTTGGATTAACATTTTAGGAAAAAACGGTGTAGTGAATACGTTGTTATTAAAAACAGGCTTAATTGAGCAACCGCTGAATTTATTGTATACAGAATTTGCAATTATTATCGGTTCAGTGTATTTATTTTTACCGACAATGATTATGACCTTAGTTGGGGTTATGGAAAACATTGAAGGAGAAATGCTAGAAGCGGCTGAGACGCTAGGCGCCAATCCAATGACGGCTTTTCGGAAAATTGTTTTACCTTTATCAATTCCAGGCACCATCGTAGGAAGTATATTAGTGTTTACAGGAACTTTAACGGCTTATACGACGCCACAGCTGTTAGGTGGTAACCAAAAAATGATGATGTCGACCTTCTTATATCAAAAGGCTAATACTTTAGGTGATTGGCAATCGGCGAGTGTTCTTGCATTTATTATGATTTTAACAACATTAATTGTGATGAAAGGCCTAGACATGGTCGCTAAGAAAGTAGATCGGAGAGAAGCAAATCATGCGTAAGCAAAAAGGACTATCTGTTATTGCAATTCTAGTTTTTCTGTTTTTATTTTTACCATTATGTTTGATTGTGGTGACTTCTTTTGGAACAGCCGCAGCGATTCAATTTCCGATTAAAGGATTTACTTTAGATTGGTACGCCAAAGCCTTACAATCGGAAACGTTTATGGACAGTTTTAAGTTAAGCTTGTTGATTGGGGTATTAGCAACTGTTTTAGCATTAATAGTAGGGATTCCGGCTTCCTATGCGCTGGCACGTTATTCCGTTCGCGGGCGCAACTTTATTAAAAGCTTTTTCTTATCCCCAACTGTGATTCCAGGAATTGTGGTCGGGTATACGTTATTTCAATATATTGTTATTAAATTAGGTTTGCCTGTCTTTCAAGGATTATTAATGGGGCATTTTTTAATTAGTTTGCCTTATATTATTCGAGTGGTTGGGTCAAGTATGGAACAACTAGATTATTCAATGGAAGAAGTAGCTTGGACATTAGGTTGTACAAGATTGCGAGCTTTTATTCAAATTGTTTTACCCAATGTGTCTTCAGGAATTTTTGCAGCCTTTATGTTAGCATTTGTCAATTCGTTTAACAATGTTCCTGTATCGATGTTTTTATCAGGTCCCGGTGTGACGATGCTGCCTACTTCTTTATTAAGTTATATGGAATACAATTATGATCCAACTGTTTCAGCAATTTCTGTATTGTTGATGCTACTAACAATGGGCTTAATGTTTTTAATTGAAAAAACGTTGGGACTAGCTTCCATTGCCTAAAACATGGAAGAAGCACGAGATAGAAAGAGGAGAAAATTTTGACTTTTGTGGATTTAAAAGATATTCGCGTCAGCTATGACGGAAAACAAGATATTTTAAAAGATTTAAATATTTCAATGGAAAAAGGAGAATTAGTTTCTTTATTAGGACCGAGTGGTTGTGGTAAAACGACTACGCTAAGAGTGATTGCTGGATTAATTAAGCCAAACGACGGACAGTTTTTCGTTGACCAAGAAGAACTAACAAAGGTTCCTGTCCATAAAAGAAACTTCGGGATGGTTTTTCAAAGCTATGCGTTATTTCCCCATTTAACGATTGCAGAAAATGTCGCTTTTGGGTTGAAATTACGCAAAGAAAGCAAACAAACCATGGACCAAAAAGTCACGGAAATGCTAAAAGTATGTGGTTTAGAAAGCTTGGGCGACCGTTATCCAAAACAATTATCTGGTGGTCAAAGACAGCGGGTTGCGCTAGCACGTGCTCTGATTATTGAACCTAAACTATTACTACTAGATGAACCGTTGAGTAATTTAGATGCAAAATTGCGAGTGGCAATGCGGATTGAAATCAAACGGATTCAACAACAATTAGGCATTACGACAGTTTTTGTCACACATGACCAAGAAGAATGTTTTTCTATTTCAGATAAAGTGGCCATTATGAATAATGGCGTGATTGAACAATATGATTCACCAGAAACGATTTATCGTTTGCCTCGTACTAAGTTTGTCGCTGAATTTATCGGTTTTGAAAACTTTTTCTCTGTCGAAAAAATGGAAGCCGGTCATTATCGGACACAAACAAATCAAATAGTGAAAACGACTAATCCTGAACCAAATGTTACAACGACGGTGGCAACGATTCGTCCAGAGGACATTGAGATTGTTTCAGAAGCTGCTACTAATACTGTCGCAGGTACTGTCGCTGTCCGAACATTTTTAGGGAAAAGCTATCAATATGAAGTGGAAACAGCGTTAGGTACATTGCTGGTTAATGGAACAAGTGAACAGTTATATGAAACAAACGAAACCATTCACTTGGCTTTTCCAGCTGAGAAATTAGTTATTTTAGAAAAATAAAAACCATTTTGGAGGAAGATTTAAAAATGAAAAAACGCGTAATTTTAGGGACATTAGTCGCTGCAACGTTATTAATGACTGCTTGTGGAAACAGCGAAGCAACTACGAAAAGCGAGAGCAAAGGTGGAAGTAATGCTTTAGTCGTTTCAACTTTCGGATTAAGTGAAGATATTGTCAAAAAAGACATTATCGCTCCGTTTGAAAAAGAGAATGAAGCGAAAGTTACCTTAGAAGTAGGCAATAGCGCAGACCGCTTTACGAAATTAAAAAATAATCCCAATGCGGGAATTGATGTCATTGAATTAGCACAAGCAAATGCAGCACAAGGTGGAAAAGAAGGGTTATTTGAAAAAATTACAGAAAAAGAAGTACCTAATTTAAGTCAGTTAACGCCGGGAGCAAAAGAGGTTTTTGAAAGTGGTGCTGGCGTACCAATCGCTGTAAACAGTATCGGGATTGTTTACAACAAAGAAAAATTAGGCAAAGAAATTAAAAACTGGGATGACTTATGGTCAGCTGATTTGAAAGGTAAAATTTCTGTTCCAGACGTTGCCACGACGGCAGGTCCTTTAATGTTATACGTTGCCAGTGAACATGCTGGTCAAGATATTACAAAAGATAACGGGAAGGCCGCTTTTGAAGCGATGAAAGAATTAAAACCAAACGTTGTTAAAACGTATTCAAAATCGTCAGACTTAGCTAATATGTTCCAATCTGGTGAAATTGAAGCAGCTGTGGTTGCTGATTTTGCGGTTGATATTATTCAAGGCGCAGCAGAAAACGTGACGTATGTCGTCCCAGAAAGCGGCACGTATGCCAACTATAATACAGTCAATATTCCTAAAAAAGCACAAAACAAAGAAACCGCCTTTAAATTTGTTAACGCACGGATTAGTGAAGAATCACAAAAGGCCAAAGCGATTTCATTAAATGAAGGACCTACAAATCAACAAGTAACGCTAAGCGAAAAAGAAGCGAAAAATAAAACATATGGTGCCATTGCCGAACGTGCCAAAACAGTCGATTTTAATTTTATTAATAGTCAACTAGCGGATTGGATTGATCAATGGAACCGGACGATGAATCAATAGTTTTAGAAAAGAGGGACAAAATGAACGTCGATGTATTACTAAAAAATGTGTGGCTGTATCAAACAGTCACTCAAACATTCGTTCAACGAAATGTTGCGATTAAAAATGATAAATTTTATTACATTTATGAAGAAGAGAACGTCAATTTGCAGCCCAAAAAAACAATTAATGCCGAGAATCAATGGATGATTCCCGGCTTAATTGATGCACACATGCATATTGAAAGTTCCATGACGACACCTACTATTTTTTCCAAAGCAGTAGTGCGTTACGGTGTGACAACGGTGATTGCCGATGCCCATGAAATGGCTAACGTATTTGGCTTAGAAGGCTTAAAAGCTTTTATGGCCGCTGAAACAGAACTAGATATCTTTCACGCAATTCCTTCCTCGGTTCCTTCGACCACTCCCGAATTAGAAACAACTGGTGGGATTATCGGCTTAGCAGAAGTAGCAGAATTACTCAAAGAGCCAAAAGTGATTTGTTTAGGGGAAGCCATGAATTTTAAAGGGATTTCCTATGAGCCAGATTCTTTAATTCGTCAAATTATCGATTTGTGTCAAAAACAACGACCAACCATGCCTTTAGAAGGCCACTGTCCTAAAATCGAAGATCAAGAGTTAGCAGATTTTCTATATAGTGGTATCACTTCAGATCATACCCATCAATTTCCTAAAACGTTAAAAGAAAAGATTGAAGCGGGCGTCTTTATTCAATTTCAAAATAAATCAATCACTCCTGAAAACATTCAGGTGATAGTAGACAATGACTTCTACAATTATGCAAGTATTATCACGGATGACGTGATGGCTGATGATTTGCTAAAAGGTCATCTAAATGAAAATGTCAAAAAAGCCGTTCAAGCAGGGTTGCCTATCGAAAAAGCCATTTATATGGCAACTTATACGCCGGCCAAACGAATGGGTCTCCATGATCGTGGCGAAATTGCACCTGGTAAAAAAGCTGACTTTTTGTTATTAAATGACTTAGAAAGTTTTGATATTAATACGGTTTATAAATCTGGAAAGGTCGTTTTTGAAAAAGGCGAGCCCTTCCATTATCCAGAAAAAATCGAAGAGTTTCCAGCCACTTATCAACAAACCATCCAATGTAAAAGGTTAACAGAAGAAGATTTACTTTTAAAGGTGGCTACAACAAAAGAAACAGTTCGTTGTAATGTGATTCAAAAACAAGAAATTGGCACATTTACAGAGCGAATTACAAAAGAAATTCCTGTTGAAAATGGATTGTTGCAATGGCAAAAAGCCAACTGTGCCTTATTAATTGTGATGGAACGTTACGGAAAAAATGGTAATATTTCTTTTTCTTTAATGGATCAACCCCTTTCCGAGAAAGGAGCCATTGCGACAACCTGGGCCCATGATCATCATAATTTAATGGTGATGGGTAATACGATTGAGGATATTCTGTTAGCGCAGAATGAATTATTAGCGATGCAAGGCGGCTATTTGGTTGCTTCGGATCAGCAAGTGATGGCAACTTGTCCTTTACCAATTGGTGGGATTTTATCGCAAGCACCGATTGAACAATTAGGCGCTTCTTTACAAAAAGTTCGACAAGCTATGCAAGCGTTAGGCTATCAAAATATGAATGAAATCATGTCCTTTTCCACACTATCATTGCCTGTCTCGCCAGCCATTAAAGTGACAGATTTTGGGATGATGGATACGAAGTCACAACGTTTCTATCCATTAGTTTTTCCAGAGGATGGAGTTCTTTTGCATGAAAACACTCATTAAAAATGTGCATATACTAACAATGGATGAGCAATTTTCAGAAATCAAAGCCGGCTATTTAGTGATTGAAGAAGACACAATTGTGGAATTAGCACCAATGACCACACTTGATGAAAAGCGAATGGCTGCAAATCAAGTAATCGATGGTCAAAATGGAATTTTAATGCCTGGGATGATTAACACCCATACCCATGTAGGCATGATTCCGTTTCGTTCGTTAGGAGACGATGTGCCAGATCGACTCCGGCGTTTTCTTTTTCCATTAGAACAATTCATGACAAAAGAATTAGTAGGATGCAGTAGTGATTATGCAATTGCTGAAATGTTACTGAGTGGTATTACGAGCTTTTGTGATATGTATTATTTTGAAGATGAAATTGCTAAAAGTTGTGAAAAAATGAGTGTTCGTGCTTTGCTCGGAGAGACGATCATTGATATGCCCACTTGTGATAGTCCAGAACCTTCAGGCGGTCTTTTTTACGCGGAAACCTTTATTCGCAAGTGGCAAGGTCATCCGTTGATTACGCCTATGCTTGCGCCGCATGCACCGAATACCAACTCACCAGAAGTGTTAGCAAAAATTATTGAACTTAGTCGGCGATACCAAGTTCCTGTGACCATGCACGTTGCTGAAATGACTTATGAAATGGCTGAGTTTGAAAAAGCCTATCAAAAAACACCAATTGCTTTCTTAGAAGAACTGGGTTATTTGAGCGAGCCGTTTATTTTAGCGCATTGTATTTTGGCAACAGATGAAGATCTTGCGAGTTTAGCTGCGACTAATGGAAAAGCGCGTGTCGCTCATTGTATTGGTGCGAATACTAAATCAGCCAAAGGCGTAGCGCCGATTAAGCAAATGCTTGATCAAGGGATTATTGTCGGTTTAGGCACGGATGGACCTAGTAGTGGGAATACATTAGATTTATTCACCCAAATGCGTATGGTTGCGAATTTTCATAAGACAGCACACCAAGATCGCTCTTTGTTTCCTGCTAAAGAAATTGTTTATCTGGCAACGATGGGGGGCGCTAAAACGTTAGGCTTGGCGGAGCAAGTCGGCTCATTGGAAGTGGGCAAAAAAGCGGATATAACATTAATTGAAACGCAATCAGTTAATATGTTTCCGATTTTTGATGCCTATTCAGCGTTGGTTTATTCAGCAAATGCTAGCAATGTTGAAGCCGTTTGGGTGAACGGTCAACAGTTAGTTGCCAATAAAGAATTACAACAAGCTAATCTCAAAGAAATCAAGGAAAAATTATATCAGGCCATGAATACGTTTGTGAAAGAAGCTAAAAAAAGAGCAGCTCTCTAAACAGAACAAGTAGGACGTATCGGATTGATTAAATAACGCTGGATTGACGTTTAGTGATTCAGGTTCTAATAGAGCGCAGACAAACTTTTAATGAAAGAGTTGTCTGTGTTCTTTTTTGTTATAAACATTTTTCTTTTTCTATATATATTTTTAAGGTAAGTTGTATTATAGTAAGTTTGAGAAGATGAGAATGAGAGGAAAAGCAATGAATATACAACGGTTTATAGAAAAACGCAAAGCACGTGGTTTGTCGCAAAGTGAATTGGCTAAAGGGATTTGTACGCAAGTTACGGTTAGTCGCTTTGAAAAGAATGGTCAAGTCCCAACTTTAAAAATATTGATCCAACTATGTAATCGTTTAGAGCTACCTTTGGGGGAACTCTTCCCGCGCGTAGGGATTAAACAACCTGAAATTCTTGAAAAAATGGAAGAAGCAGAATTCTTCTTGATTACCAGCGAACATGACCAATTGCAAACAATTTTAAAAAATATTCCTTTTGATGAAATCAAAGATTCCCAACTGTTATTAGAATATTATTATTTACAAGGCTTTGTCATGATTTTTCAAAATGCTTCGTTGATGGATTGCTTATTTACCTTTGAAAAACTTCTGTTTGAAGAGCAAAAATACACGAGCGATATTTACCGTTTGTTAGCTTTTACTGGAATTGGCATGGCCTATGCCAAAGAAGGCGAAATTGAGAAAGCCGAATTTTATTTCAATAAGGTCTTCAAGGAAATTTATCTCTATACTATTCAATCAATGGAAGATACTTGGCGAGTATTAAATGTTGTCTTTCACTGTGGTGTTTTTTATGCAGAAAAAGGCGATTTAGAAACAAGTGATGCTTTGTTAGAGTATGCGATTTCCATCTGTTCTGATAATCACGTCACGTATTACTTGGCAAGAGCAGCTTTCCAACTTGCGAAAAATGCCTTAGCTGAAGAAAAGCCGCAAGAGCAAATTTTAGAACTACTACAAGATGCCCGCGCGTATGCAAAAATCAATAAAAATCGCATCTTGTTGGAAGCAATTCAAACATTGAAAGAAACAATTTTATCTAAGGGAAATTAGTTTATATAGAAAATTATATATTTATTTTCAAAATATAATAAAAAAAGCGTTTTTTAAAAGAGTTCAAGACAAGTTACGACCTTAAATGAAAATTTTAAGGTCGTTATTTTATATAAAAAAATATATAAACGACTTGACTGGCATCAAATAAAGGCGTATGATTCATTTGTGAATAAATGTGAAATAAAACACAATCTTTCGTGGAGAGGAAGTCTTGAGGTGCAACAAAGTCAAACTATTTATTTGATGGGCACAGTAATAGATGTATTTGTAGACCATGAAGAATCTGAAAAAATTCTAGAAGAAGTGCATCAACGATTGATCACTTATGAACAACGCTTTAGTGCAAATGATTCAACTTCGGAACTGATGGCTGTCAATCAACAAGCTGGGCAAAAACCAGTCAGCGTTCATCCAGAGTTGTATCAATTAATTGCATTAGGGAAAAAACATAGTTGTGATCCAGCTAGTCATTTGAATGTTACCATTGGCCCGTTAGTTCAAACATGGCGAATCGGTTTTAAAGATGCCCGTGTCCCGTCAGAAGAGGAAATTAAAGCCTGTTTGAAAAAAATTAATCCAGAAAAGATTCACTTAAATCCCTTAAAACAAACGGTTTTTTTGGAAGAAGAAGGAATGAAATTAGATCTGGGGGCTTTAGCAAAAGGCTATATCGCTGATTTACTAATTGCCTATTTGAAAGAAGTCCATGTGACGTCTGCTTTGATTAATCTGGGCGGCAATATTGTGACGTTGGGGCCCTCTACGCATCAAAACAAAAAATGGCGAATTGGTATTCGCAATCCGCAAGAATCCAGAGAAACAATCAGCTTACTTGTCGAAGTGGCTAATCAATCGGTTGTGACGTCGGGCATTTATGAAAGAAGTTTAACCGAAGCTGGGCGAGTCTATCACCATCTGTTGGATCCGACAACCGGTTACCCATTGGAAACTGAAATGGCCAGCCTCACAATTATCTCGGATGCTTCAGTGGATGGTGAGATTTGGACAACGCGTTTATTTGGTTATCCAATTCCAGAAGCGCTTGAAATCCTCAATCAACTAGATGGGATTGAAGGAGTCATCATTACACAAGACCAGCAAATTTTATATAGCAGCGGGTTAGCAGATACTCTTCACATTATCCATTCATAGAACCGAAAAAGAAAGGACAGCTCATTATGAAAAAAATTATCGGCTTAGTAGGAACGAACTCAGAGCAATCAACCAATCGTCAACTTTTGCAATTTATGCAACACTATTTTGCGCAGGAGGCTGATATTGAACTAGTTGAAATTGTTGACTTTCCTATGTTTAACAAGCCAGAAGACAAAGTTTTGCCAGAAATAGTTAAAACGGTTGCTGAAAAAATTGAAGCAGCAGATGGCGTCATTATCAGTACGCCTGAATATGACCATGCGGTGCCGGCTTCTTTGATGAATGCCCTAAGTTGGTTATCTTACGGGATTTTTCCGTTTGTTGATAAACCAGTTATGATTACTGGTGCATCCTATGGCACGTTAGGTTCCTCTAGAGCACAAGCGCATCTGCGTCAAATTTTAGATGCTCCTGAATTGAAAGCACGAATTATGCCAAGCTCTGAATTTCTATTAGCGCATTCCTTACAAGCTTTTGATGAAAACAATGCGTTAAAAGATTCAGAACAAATAGATAAACTAGCTGGTCTGTTTGCAGATTTTTGTGTATTTATTGAAATTACAGAACAGCTGAAACATGCGCATGCGCAAAATAAAAAAGAAGCAGAAAATTTCTCATGGGAAACGATTTAACGAAATGGAGTGAATAAAATGAAATTAATTGGGATCGTCGGATCAAACGCTGATTCTTCTTATAATCGGTTACTACTGCAATATATTGGCAAAGAGTTTTATAAAATGTTCGACTTGGAAATTTTAGAAATTAAAGATATTCCAATGTTTAATCAAAGTAAGGATCAAACGAACAGTGTCTTGATTCAGAATATGAATCGCAAAATTTTACAAGCAGACGGCGTAATTATTGCGACACCCGAACATAACCATACCATTCCTGCCGGTTTGAAAAGTGTGTTAGAATGGTTATCTTTCAAAATTCATCCGCTGGAAAATAAACCAGTAATGATTGTTGGATGCTCTTATTATGATCAAGGAACCTCGCGTGCGCAATTACATCTCCGTCAAATTCTTGATGCACCTGGTGTCAATGCGATCGTGATGCCTGGAAACGAGTTTTTATTAGGGAAAGCGAAAGAAGCATTTGATGAAAACGGCAACTTAATTGCGGAGGGAACACGTCAATTTTTAGAAAGTACATTACAAAAATTCGTGGAATTCATTGATGTGATTTCAAAATTAGAAGGGGCTAAGCCAAAAGACTTACCTGAAGATTTACATGCAAAAGGAACCATTGAAACAACGATCGAAGGGGTTGATATGGCAGCAGATGATTGGGTAGAACAAGCAGCAGAAGCGGTTCAGGCTGTGGAAGGCGACACATACGTAAAATTAGATCGAGGCATTTTAACCGTAGATCAGCTAAATTATTTCTTAAAATCAATGCCAATGGAATTGACTTACGCAGACAGTAATAATCAATTTTTATATTACAATAAAAAAATGGCTGCTGAAGAAATGTTTGCTAAACGGCAACCAGGACAGGTTGGTAATCCATTAGCGAATTGCCATCCACCAAAAGCATTGAAAAATGTAGAATGGGTGATTCAACAATTACGGTCAGGAAAAACAGATGCTATTCGCGTTCATGTTCCAATGCACGGACCAGATACCTATGTAGTGCATAATTATCAAGCGATGTATGATGATAATGGAAATTACGCGGGAATTAATGAGTATATTTTAGACTTTAAACCAATTGTTGATTGGTATTTAAAACAAACTGGGCAAGAATTAGTCGGTGGAAAAAAGGTCGATGCAGTCAGTGGTGCCTCCAAAAAAGAAGCGCCAGAAACGGCAGATAGTGTATCAAGTGCATCAGTCCATGAAGAAGAGTCAGCGACCGACAAGCCAACAGTTGACAGCGTTTCTAGCGCTTCAATTAAAGAGTAAAATAACAGCAAAAAATAGCGGCAACAAGTAGTCATACTGTATTCAGATTAGCAATGCCAAATGAGGACTTTTATTGACAGAAGCTGATACTTAAAAGAGTAAGAACTTTATAGGAAGATAGTATAGAAGACGAACCAAAAGTTTCAATCATTTTTGACGAATAGGCTAGAAAAAAAACAGAAAATTAGTCAAACAAATCAGCTTTTCTTTAAATTTAAAGTAAAAAAATAACAAAAAAAGCCTCCTTGGTGACGCAAGGGGGCTTTTTTTGGTTAAAATAATACTTTTCTATGAAGATTCCTAAATATTGAAAGAATCATTTTTAAATTTGTGGAAAAAATAAGCAAGATTGACACTCACGTCTTGTTAAAAAAATAGATACTTAAGGCGTGATAGTTTGGAGTTGAAAATGTGACTACTTTGTTAGATGAATTATTAGACCAAGAATTCCGAGATAAATTACTTATTTATCAAACTTTTATGAATAGTGAAGGTCCATTATTAAAAGAAGAATTTTATGGATATTTTGATTTATCCACTCAAAAGTTAGAATCGTTGTGCCGTCAAATAAATTATGAATGTACACAGATTTCTTCAAGGAGTCAAATTCTTTTTCCAGCTAAAGGACTGATTAGTGCGCAAAAATTATCGCAAATTGATTATCAAGCCTTAAGAAAATATTATTTTGATCAATCACTAATGGCCAAGTTGCTTCTTGATGTGGGCCTCTATCAAAAGCACACGATTCAAGAATTTTCTCAAATTCATTTTATGAGCAAAAGCAAAATTTATGCCTTCTCGTATAAACTAAATCTGATTTTAGCTAATTGGCATATTAAATTAAAGTCAACAGGCTTGGTTGGAGAAGAGAAAAATATCCGAAGTTTTTGTTTTCAATGCTTGTATTATTTTTATGGAAGTAATCAAGAAAGGCTGCCTAACATTTTGCTGGAAAATAGTCCTGGCATTAAACGATTTATAAACGATTTACAACTGATGTATCAAAGAACGTTTAGTCTTAATCAAAGCGCACAACTATTTATTCTTTTAACGATCCAACGTTTTCGTGTATTTTCTGATCATGTAGTGGACTCTTTTACGGAAGTTCATGTGCCTAGCTGTTTACAGCACGCGTTTGAAAAAATCTATACAAGCGAAACACCTCTTTTTAAAGAGGATTTTGGCAAAGAGACTTCATATATTTTTCTTTTTTTAAGTTTAAATGAATACATTGATAGTCCGATTGTTTTTCCAGATAAGTTAACCATGTTAGACGAATTTATTGATCATATGAATAGTGTTATTCCTTTCTTTGAAAAGCGAATTACGGTGGAAACAAAAGAAAAATTAAAGTTGATTTGTTATCGCTGGGACCGCCTATACTTTTCAGTGGCTGCATTTATTCCCGCCAAGCAGAGCAGTTTCTTTGAAGAGCGGTTTCCTCAAATTCATCGCGCCTTAGATGGTTTTATACAAAAGACAGAGTCGCTGCATCAAAAACGATTTTTAATGTATGAACGCGTGCATCTATATTATGATTTTATGTTTTGTTTGTTAAATGACCGGTCTTTTTGCGCAATTGAAAAAACGATTCATGTATTTGTTGATTTTTCTGGTGGGGAGGATTATAACCGCTTTATTGCAAAAATTATTGCTTCTTTCAATTATATGGATGTCATGATTGATCACAAATTAACCTTAGAAACCGATTTGTATTTGTCCGATTTTTATAGTTCGAAAGTACGGTGTCGTCAATTGACATGGCGTCATTTGCCGGAAACAAAAGATTGGCAAGTATTTGCTGAGGTGGTCAGAGAACTAAGAAAGGGAGAGACTCAGAAAAATGAGCACTATGAGAGAGACCCAATCGAGATGTGGCGAGAACAAGAATACGAAGGATAGTCAATTGAGACAAGCAGGTAACTATAAAGATTTAACTGGCCAAAAGTTTGGTGAGTTGACAGTAGTAGCACCAACGGCAAAAAGAAAAGAAGGGCTGATTGTTTGGGCCTGTCGCTGTTCTTGTGGGAGCTATGCAGAAGCTTCAAGAAGACAACTAATTCGTGGGTATCGAACGAAATGTGCTCACCATCGCTATCAAACAATGTTGAAAAAAAACTATCATGAATTAGTCGTGGTACGGATTGAAAGTATTCAACAGACAATGAAAGCGTATTGTCTGTGTTCGTGCGGACAATCTTGCTGGGTTCGCTGTGAAAATTTGTTGAATGGCCATACCAAAAGTTGCGGTCATCGTAAAAAGAAGGATTACCGACAAAGAGTTGCTGGCGTAATTCCAGGGAAGTTACAAAGTAAACGCCCCAAAAATAATAGCAGTGGACACAAAGGGGTGAGCCAGACCGCTTCTGGGAAATGGCTGGCTTATATCTCTTTGAAAGGCAAGCGCCATAACTTAGGTATCTTTACGAAAAAAAGTGAAGCAATTTTAGCAAGAAAATTAGCAGAACGTCGTCTATTTCAACCAATTTTACAACAAGAAATAGTGACTATAAATAAGGAAGATTAGCAACAGAGAGGATGCGAAAGATGTTAGCAGGCTTATTTTCAGTAACTGGAATGATTTTATTGGGGATTTTATTTTGCTTAATTGGTTATCAAACGTTTCGAAAACATCATCATTAAGAGAAGAATGTTCTAGCTAGATAATTTCATCGACAGATGAAATTATCTAGCTTTTTTTATAAAAAAGCTAAGAAAAGGATAAGAGATTGTGGAAATTCTTTAGGTTGTTTAACAAAGCCTTAATTTCCTTTGTTTTAGATTGTGGTTAAGAAGATTTTTCTCTATACTAAGTCTTCGGAAATCAAAGAAAAGAAAGGAGCGAGTGATGTGGTTAAAAAAATTGGTTTAAGTATAATGCTCTTATTTTTTTTCTTAATTATCGCACTCCCAATCTATGCGTGGAAGATTGAGCCGAATTTAGTTCACGTTAATCAGGTGACTTTGGGAAAGAAAAATCAACGAGAACCATTGAATGTTGTGCAACTTTCGGATATACAAGTTTCAGAATTTTATGAGACGAAGCGGTTAGATAAAGTCATAAAAAAAGTCAATCGTGAAAAACCAGATATTATCGTTTTTACAGGTGATTTATTTGACAATTATGCCAAAAATCCGCAACAAAAAGAACCGATGATTGAAAAGTTAAAACAGTTACAAGCGACAATTGGAAAATATGCAGTTTGGGGAAATCATGATTATGGTGGCGGTGCTTCTGCGGTGTATGATGAAGTCATGGAGGCCAGTGGCTTTACTGTTATGAAAAACCAAGGAGAAACAGTAACCTTAGCAGATGGACGCCGTCTTTTTATTGGTGGTTTAGATGACTCGTTATTAGGAAATCCTTCCGTTTCAGAAAC
This sequence comes from Enterococcus sp. DIV0236, assembly GCF_050558525.1. Taxonomy (NCBI): domain Bacteria; kingdom Bacillati; phylum Bacillota; class Bacilli; order Lactobacillales; family Enterococcaceae; genus Enterococcus; species Enterococcus sp. DIV0236. The sequence continues at coordinate 1,028,897 of NZ_CP187891.1, forward strand.
ATTATCCTATCGAGAAACGTATGACTATGCGTTATTAATGACCCATGAACCAGATGTCGCGGATGCATTTGTTGGTACGGGTACACAGTTAGTTTTAGCAGGACATAGCCATGGCGGACAAATTTGGATTCCTTTTTATCCAATCACAAATGTTTTAGCAGAAAAGTATACCAGAGGATTGTATCAGTTGGACCAAGAAACGCAACTATATGTTAATACAGGCTTAGGAACGACCGCCATTCATGCCCGTTTTGGGGTGATCCCTGAAATTACACATTTTACTATCTATATTTAAAAAGTCTGGTCGGATTGACCAGACTTTTTTCTGTTATTTAACAGAATTATTTTTAAGAAAAAGATGTTCATATTTTGGTGAAACGTTTCTATAAAATGCTTTAAAATATCTAGAAAAGAGTATTTTTATGGAAAAAGAAGCAGGGAAAATAATTTCTTTATAAATGGTCTATAGCGCTTTTTAATGCTGTTATTTTTAAATAAAACCGTAATGTAAGGGTTTACAACCGTTTGAAGTGAATGTATAATCTGTTTGTAGAAACGTTTCACTAAAAAGAAAGGAACCCTGCTTATGAAAAAACTAAAAAAGTTTTATGATCAGCGGCAATTGCATTGGATGGTACTTCCGGGTGTAGCATTCATGATTGTCTTTAACTACATTCCAATTTATGGAATTATCATTGCTTTTAAAAATTATACGATTGTTGATACGGTTTCTTCTGCACCATGGGTTGGACTTGAAAATTTTCGAATCATTATGGAAGATAGTTTTTTTTGGGAAGCAGTTCGTAATACCTTAGCGATTAGTTTAATGAAACTTTTTTTAGGATTCGCTATTCCGATTATCTTAGCGGTAATGATTTTTGAAATGAGAGATGGACATTTAAAAAAAGTGATTCAGACAATTTCTTATATTCCGCACTTTTTTTCTTGGATCGTTTTAGGCGGGATGTTGATTTCGTGGCTTTCAACAAATGGCTTTATCAACCAAGTCATGATGTCGTTAGGCTTAATGAATCAGGGCGTCAATCATTTGTTAGATCCTGATAAGTATTGGTGGATTGCTGTTCTTTCTGATTTGTGGAAAGAAGTAGGTTGGGGCACGATTCTCTATCTTGCTGGCATGTCTCGCATTGATCCAACGTTTTATGAAGCAGCGAGAATTGATGGTGCTTCAAAATTAACACAAATCCGAACGATTACTTTGCCCTTATTAGCGCCGATTATTTCGTTGAACTTAATTCTAAATGTTAGCGGTTTATTGGGATCGAACTTAGATCAAACGTTGGTTTTAATGAATGCTCAAAACCAAAACAAATCAGAAGTAATTAATTCATTTGTTTATCGTATGGGGCTAACGCAAGGGGACTTTTCTTATGCGACGGCAGTTGGTTTAGGGATTTCTGTTATTTCAATTGTTTTATTAGTCATTACAGATCGCATTACTAGAAAAATGAACAATGGTCGGTCGGTTATTTTATAAAGGAGGCAACAGCTGTGATTAAAAGAAAATCAAAAGAAAACAAATGGTTTTACTTTTTCAATACGTTAATTCTTGTGTTGTTTTCTTTATTAATTATCGTGCCAATTTGGAATATTTTAGTTTCCTCAGTTTCGTCAAGTTCGGGTTTAGCCGGTAAAGGCTTGGTTTTATGGCCGAAAGGATTTACGCTAGAAAATTATCGGAAAGTTTTTTCGGATAGTAGCATTCCGCGAGCGTTTTTGATTTCTGTTTTAAAAACAGTCATCGGTGCGTCGACGCATACACTGTTCTGTGCGATTGTCGCCTATGGACTTAGTAAATCTAGACTAGTCGGGCGTAACATTTATACAACGATGGGTGTTATTACAATGTACTTTGGTGGGGGCATGATTCCCACGTATCTTTTGATTAAGTCATTAGGACTCTTAGATACCTTCTGGGTATATATCATTCCAGCTTTATTTAGCTATTATGATGTAGTTATCTTAATGAACTTTTTCCGAGAAATTCCACCATCTTTAGAAGAATCCGCCAAAATAGACGGCGCCAGTGAGTTTCAAATTTTTTATAAAATCTTTTTACCTTTAACAAAACCGGCATTAGCCACCATCATTTTATTTAATGGGGTTGGTCAATGGAATGACTTTATGACCACGAAATTATATATTACCAAAGAATATCTGTATCCATTGCAGATGAAAATTTATGAAATTATTGTTCAATCCAACTTGAGTACCATGACAGAGAGCGGCAGTACAGATATGGTGGTGCAGGCAACGACACGTGGTGTTCAGCTGGCAACAATTGTCATTACAACGATACCAATTTTAATCATTTATCCATTACTACAAAAACACTTTATCGGCGGTATGATGGCCGGTGCAGTAAAAGAATAAAGAAAGTAGGGAACAATATGAAAAAAGTTTTAGGCGGTTTATTGGTGGCAACGGCGGTCGTTAGTTTAGCGGCATGTAGCGGTGGGGAAAAGAAAGCTAGCTCAGATGTCTCAATTAAGGATCGGTATGAATTAGATGAAAAGACGCCTGCTTGGAAGTTAGATAAGAAGAAAGAACCGACCAAGATTAAATGGTATATTAACTCAGATTGGACGGCATTGCCTTTTGGAAAAGACGTGACCACTGCGCAGATTAAAAAAGACTTAAATGTGGATATTGAATTTATTTCCGGCGATGATTCAAAATTAAATGCCATGATTTCAAGTGGAGATATGCCTGATATTGTGACATTAACTGAAAAAACTGGACAAGCAGCATTGAAAGCAGATTCTTGGGCCTATTCTTTAAACGATTTAGCTAAAAAATATGACCCCTATTTAATGAAAGTTGTTAACCAAGATACGTTTAAATGGTATGCCTTAGAGGATGGAAAAACATATGGTTACCCTAATTACTCTAATACAAAAGCGGATTATGAAAGTGGAAATATCCCAGTAAATGATAATTTTGTTATTCGTGAAGATGTCTATAATGCATTAGGCAAGCCAGACGTTTCAACACCAGAAAATTTTGAAAAAGTCATGCAACAGATTAAAGAAAAATATCCTGAGATGACCCCAATGGGCTTCACCACAGTGGGCGATGGTGCAGGACCATTTTTAGACAAATTACAAGACTTCTTAGGTGTTCCTTTAGAGGATAAAAATGGTAAATACTATGATCGAAATTTAGATAAAGAATATTTAGAATGGTTAAAAACATTTAATGATGTTTACCGAGCAGGCAATATTAGTGATGATAGCTTCACAGATGATGGGGCAACGTTTGATGAAAAAGTGAAACAAGGAAATTATGCAACCATGCTCGTTGCTGGAACCAGTGGTCAAGGTGGGAACTTCACAGAATTTATGAAAAAATCTGGCACACGTTATATAGCCATTGATGGACCAAGTAGCACTTCTGGCCGAAAACCAACATTAAATCAAACCGGCATTTCAGGTTGGTTAAGTAATTACATTACGAAAGATGCGAAAGATCCAGCGAAAGTCACTCAACTATTCACATATTTAATTGATGAACCGGGACAAATTTTAACAAAATATGGCGTTGAAGGAGTTACTTATGCGTACAATGATCAAGGAAAAATTGATTATTTACCAGAAGTGAAAAAATTAGAACAAACAGACAATGATGCCTACAACAAAAAATATGGCATTAGTCGTTTCCTATACTTTAACAACGACCGTGTCAATAAACTAAAAGTGCCAATGGAAAGTGCTTTAACGCAAATGCAAGAATGGGGCAAAGGAAAATTAGTCCCACATTTCGTAATTGAAAATATTAATCCAGATGCAGGAACGCCGGAAGCTCGGGCGAATGAAGCGATTGAAACCAAACTAAATACAACCGTTATTTCAATGATTCGTGCGAAAGATGATAAAGCCTTTGACAAATCTTTAGAAGACTACAAAGCATTCTTAAAATCAAATAAATGGGATGCAATTGAAAAAATAAAATCTGAGAAAATGGCGGAAAACAGAGACAAACTTAAGTAAGAGAGGAGGAGAGAAAAGCGGATAAAGCAACGAGAAATCCGCTTTTCTCTTTTAATATGAATAAGCTATTTGCATATGAAGGTTGGTATTATCGGATTTTTTCTTTTATTGCCAACTTGATCATTATTAATTTTCTCTTTTTAATTACCTGTATAACAGGCATCTTTAGCGGTGTCGGCTTAATTGCGTTTTATCGAACGATCTATCGTTTGTATCGTGAAAAAGATATTCCTGTTTTGCGAACGTTTTGGACAGCATTAAAAAATAACATCATGCGAGGTTTTATTTTAACAGGTGTCTTGTTCGTTGCTTTTTTACTGGGCGGTATTGTCGTAACAAGTTTATTTAAAATAGCCACTAGTTTAGGTTTCTTAGCTATTTTTCTATTAAGTTTTGTTGCATTATTTTTGACGAGTTTTCTTTTTCTCTTTTCCGTTTTTAATTGGTCCGTTAAAAAGACACTAGGTGAGACGGTTTATGTGGTCTTAAGTAATAGTGCAAATGCGATTATTTTGTTTATTTTACCTCTTTTAACGTTTGTTTTTTTCTATAAGCTTAATTTGTTTTTATATATTGCGTTAGGATTCGGGACAACGGCTTTTCTTCAAGTTGCGTTTTTTCAGAAAGTGTTAGGTGTGGAACATGAATGAGTATTTTGAGTTTTGGGAAAAGACTAAGGAAGAACTTCAAAAAATACCGCTAGATATCCATCGGCGGGTCATTGACTATCCATTGGAAAATGTTCAAGTGGAACAGGTCGACTTTTTAAGTTTCCTAGGTGAGCGCATCTTTGGCTATTTGTTACTTCCTAAAACGGCGGGGAAACAGCCAATAGTGATTGACTGTTTAGGCTATATGAATCATATTCAAGAACCTTGGCAATTTGCTCATTGGACACAAATTGGTTGTGCTTGTTTTGTCATTGATAATCGAGGTCAAGGGGGATTAACCAAAGATCGCGTGCCATATCAAACAATTTGGCATGAAGCACCAATGGGACGAGGATTTCTAGACAAAGAAGATTGGTACCAACGCCGCTTGTTTGCCGACCATTTACGTAGCGTAGAAGTGGTGCGGACCTTTACTGAAATTAATCAGGACCAAATCATTCTTCGTGGTGGTTCCCAAGGGGGTGGCGTAGTGTTAATGGTGAACAGTTTAGTCGACTTCCCGATTTTAGCTACTTTTGCAGATGTTCCAAGTCATTCTTGTTTAGAAAATCGAGTAGCAGAAGGAACGGGTTCGTATCAAATTATTCATCAGTACTTACAAGAGCATCCTCAAGCGCATGAAAAAATTGCCGCGGTTCTTCCTTATTTTGATAGTCGCCACTTTGTTTCGCAAATTAAAAATCCAGTCTTTGCTTCTGTTGGGAGTCACGATCCGATATGTCCAATGAAAGATTTTTTCCCTTCTTATCATCAGATAAAGGCAAGAAAAGCAGTCAGAGTGTATTGGAAAAAAGGCCATGGTGGCGGTGAAACAACTCAGATCCGTCGTGAAATGCGTCAAATTCAACAACTATTGCAGGAGGTTAAAAATGAAAATAGCTACGTATAATGTCCGGGTAGATACAGAGTATGACCAAGATTGGCAATGGTTTTTTCGTAAAGAGGCTGTTTGTCAGTTAATCAATTTTCATGATTGGAGCCTTTGTTGTATTCAAGAAGTACGACCGAATCAAGTCAGGGATTTAAAGGCGTATACAACATTCACCTGTCTTTCTGCGGAAAGAGAAGGGGATGGTCAAGGAGAAGGACTAGCGATTCTCTATAACGAACAAAAAGTTCAGACTATTGATACAGGGTATTTTTGGTTATCTGAAACACCTCAGCAGCCAAGTATCCATCCTGAAGCTGGCTGTCCAAGAATTGCTTTGTGGGGACTATTTAAGGAAACGACTCAAAATACGCCTTTTTTAGTCATCAATGTTCATTTGGATCATATTTCAGCTCATGCTCGTTTAGCAGGAATGACCGTTATCTTAGAGGAGTTACATGACAAAATTGCACAGTATCCAACTTTATTAATGGGCGATTTTAATGCAGAGTCGGGGGAAGCGGTGCATCAACTTGTTCAAAAAAAATTTCAAGATAGCAAAAATTTAGCTACTCATTATGGCCCAAGAGGAACATTTCAAAATTTTACTTACACAAAACCTTGGGCGGAATTAGAAGAAATTGATTATATTTATGTAAAAGGTTGGCAAGTACAGCAAACCGCAAGTTTAACAGATAGTATCGATGGACGTTTTCCCTCCGACCATTTTCCTTTAGAAGCAGAAGTATGTATTGAAGAAAGGTGAGAGTATGAAAGAAAATCAACTGATTCAATTAGTCGAAGAAATGACAATTGATGAGAAAATTAATCAATTATTACAATTAGCAGCAGCGTTTTATTCAGATAAAGCAGAAGAAAAGACCGGCCCTATGTCAGAGCTAGGACTAAGTCAAGAAACGATTGATACGGCGGGGACAACACTAGGTGTTTCCGGTGCAAACGAAGCAAAACGTGTTCAAAAAGAATATATGCAAAATCATCGATTAAATATTCCAACACTTTTAATGGCGGATATTATTCATGGTTTCAGAACCATCTTTCCGATTCCTTTGGCTTTAGGAAGCACTTGGGATGAAGCAGCGGTTGAAAAAATGGCGGAGATTTCAGCAAAAGAAGCTGCTGTTTCAGGATTACATGTAACCTTTTCACCAATGGTTGATTTAGTGCGCGATCCACGTTGGGGACGTGTCATGGAGTCAACAGGTGAAGATCCATTACTCAACAGCCGCTTAGCTGCTGCAATGGTTAGAGGTTACCAAGGAGAAAATTTAAAAGAAGACAATTGGCGAGTAGCCGCGTGCGTGAAGCACTTTGCGGCATATGGTGGTGCCTTAGCTGGTCGGGATTATAATACGGTAGATATGTCTGAACGGCAGCTAAGAGAAATGTATTTACCTGGCTATAAAGCTGGATTAGATGCGGGTGCAAAACTTGTCATGACGTCCTTTAATACAGTGGATGGGATTCCTGCTACAGGCAACCAATGGCTGTTTAGAGACGTATTACGAAATGAATTTGGGTTTGAAGGAGTTGTGATTTCAGACTGGGGAGCGATTAAAGAATTAATTCCTCATGGCGTTGCCAAAGATGAAAAAGAGGCAGCAGAATTGGCTATCAAAGCTGGTGTAGATATTGAAATGATGACCACGTGTTATCCAGATTATTTAAAAGAATTACTTGAAGAAGGCCGGATTGCTGAAACACTTATTGATGAAGCAGTTATGCGAATTTTAAAACTAAAAAATGAGCTAGGCTTATTTGAAAATCCCTATCGTGGTGCGGATGAACAAGCGGAAGCAGAAGTGATTTTAAGCAAAGAACATCGAGAAATAGCTAAAAAGATTGCTCAAAAATCAATGGTTCTTTTAAAAAATGAAAATATTTTGCCTTTTACACCGCAAGAAAAAATCGCGCTTGTCGGCCCAGGGGCCCAATCACAAGATATTTTAGGGGCCTGGTCATGGCAAGGAAAGAAAGAAGAAACCATTTCCCTCGTGGCTGGGGCCCAAAAATTAACCACAAATCTTCTAGTTGCCCAAGAACCCTTTGATTACTTTGAACCGACCGCGGCGGCCATTGAAGAGGCTTTAACGTTAGCTAGTCAAGCAGATAAAGTAGTAGTGGCACTAGGCGAAACAGATTGGATGAGTGGGGAAGCTGCCAGTCGCAGTGATATTCGTCTACCCGAAAAACAATTAGCGGTAGTTGCACAAATTATTGAGAAAAATCCCAATGTTGTTGTCACGGTCTACAGTGGCCGGCCCTTAGATTTGCAAGGGATAGATGTTGCAAAAGGAATTGTGCAAGCTTGGCAACCTGGAACAGAAGGGGGCAATGCGCTAGCAGAAATTTTGTGGGGACAGTACAATCCAAGTGGTCGCTTAAGTATGTCGTTTCCAGAAACGGTTGGTCAAGTGCCAATTTTTTACAATGTCGACAATACTGGGCGTCCTTATGAGTCAGCACCAGAAGAAAAATATGTTTCTAAATATTTAGATGTCTCTAATTACGCTAAATATCCCTTTGGATTTGGCTTAAGTTATAGTCATTTCTCTTATCAACCAATTCAACTAAGTGCATTAACATTTACCAAAGAACAACCAGTCACGGTCTCTGTTTTAGTAAGAAATGACAGTCCAATCGCTGGAGAGGAAACCGTGCAATTTTATGTACGTGATTTGGTGGGACAAGTGGTTCGCCCAATTAAAGAGTTAAAAGATTTTCAAAAAGTTTGGCTGGAACCAAAGGAAGAAAAAGAAGTTCAGTTTCTTCTTTCAGAGGATATGGTGCGCTATGTTCATTCAGACAATCAGGTAACCAGTGATGCAGGTGAATTTATCGTAATGATTGGTGGAAATAGTCGCGATGTACAAACCGCAACAGTCACGTTAAATGAATAAGATGGGAAGGATAAGTTATGCAGATAAAGAAGCTTAAGCAAGCAGACACAGTTGCTACATTTCTAGAGACAGGTGATTTAAAAGAATTGAATAGCTATGGCATGATGATTAATCAATTAGAAGGTAATCCTTTAGACGGCAGTATGAACCAACTCTATTTGCGGATAATTACAGGGGACACAATTAATTATCGACCAATGATTGGTTCCAACAGTCAAAGTGATTTTTATCTTTCAGATAATCAATTGACATGGCGGGGTGAATTTGAAGCGGTTCGTTACCAGGTTGACTTTCGTTTGGGGCCAAGCAATCAATGGTTCTGGCGGGTTAATGTCACTGGAACTGGCTTAGTAGATATTGTTTATGGTCAAGATATTGGCTTAGCGACAAAAGGAGCCGTTCAGTCAAATGAAGCGTATGTGTCGCAGTATCTTGATCATCACATTTGGCAAGAGGGCGAAGATCTTGTTGTTTTATCAAGACAAAATCAACCGCAAAATGAGAAGTTTCCAGCCCTTATTCAAGGGAGTTTTCAAAAATTAGCAGGCTACTCAACGGACGGCTATCAATTTTTCGGACGTTCATTTAAACAAACAAACACACCAGAAGCATTGGGGAAAAGATATTTAGCAAATGAAGTCTATCAATATGAATTTGCTTACACCGCTTTACAAACGGAAGCCGTCCAATTAACGAATGAAAGTAAGGAATTTGTTTTTTATGGTGCGGTAACAGAAACACATCCGCAAGCATTAGCTGAACCTTTTTTATCGAAAGAAGACTTACAAGCTATTTATGAAACTGTGACATTCGATTCACTAGAAGAAACACAGGACTATCCTACGAAACTTTTAGGAGAACCTATCACAGGAAATCCATTAACAGAAGAAGAGTTGGCTGCACTTTATCCCCTTCAGACACAAATTGAAAAAGTAGCAGGTCAGACGTATTCCTTTTTCACGGAAAATTACCATCATGTTGTTCTTCAAGAAAAAGAAATTGCCATGGAAAGAGCGCATGGCCACATTTTATTAAGTGGTAAAGGCTTAACGGTTGACGAACCTTTGCTTAGTACGACAGTGTATATGTATGGCATTTTCAATTCACAAGTAGTTTTAGGAAATACGACCATGAACAAATTAATGAGTAATAGCCGAAACGCTTTAAACGTTATGAAACGCTCTGGTCAACGAATCTACATTTTAGAGAATGGCTTATGGCGCTTACTAACAATGCCTTCTGCTTTTGAAATGGGGTTGAACTCTGCTACGTGGTATTATAAGTTGCCAAAGGATACAATTCGTGTACGCACCTTCACTTCGCCTGATTCAAGAGTGATTCAATTGGAAGTGACCAGTCAAAAGGATGCATATATGTGGGCTGTTTCTAACCATTTGTTATTAGGACCGGAAGAAGTACCAACCTATCAATTAGAACAAACTGGCAAAACGCTTCGAGTGACGGGAAATCATTCTGCCACAGAAAATTATTACCCAGAACTAACCTATGCATTGACAGTTGATAAATCATTTCAAGTAACCGATAGCACATTATTTGGTGGAGCTGAAGCAGAATTATTAGTCTTGGCAATCGAAAAGACCCAAAAATTTTCACTACTTATTACGGGCAGTATAGAGGACCAATCATTAGTCAATACACCATTAGATTTTGAAAAAGCAGAAAGTCAATATTTGGCATTCATTAATGGCTTGTTACATCATTTTGAGTTAACACACACAGACTCAAGTGTGCAGCAAATGAATCAATTAACTCGTTGGTATACTCATAATATGCTCGTTCATTATTTGTCGCCACATGGCTTAGAACAGTATGGTGGAGCAGCTTGGGGCACACGAGATGTGTCGCAAGGACCGACAGAATTTTTCTTTGCGACGCAACAGCCTAAGATCGTGGCCTCCATTATTCAGCATCTATTTGAAAATCAATTTGAGGACGATGGCAACTGGCCGCAATGGTTTATGTTTGACCGATACGAAGAACAAAAAGCCAGTGAAAGCCATGGCGATATTATCGTCTGGCCATTGAAAGTAGTGACTGATTATTTGGAACAAACCGCAGATTATTCAATCTTAGCTACGGAAATCCCTTATACAAGTCGCAAAGATAATCACAAAACAAAAGAAACAGCATCTTTATTTGAACATTTGAAAAAAGAAATAAATTATATTGAACAACATTTTTTACCAGAAACTTTTCTATCTTGTTATGGCGACGGCGATTGGGATGACACGTTACAACCTTATGATAATCGTCTTAAAGAGCAAATGGCTAGTAGTTGGACCGTTGCCTTAACGTATCAAGTGTTGAAAAAATTTGCGGCTTTAATTACGGAAATCGATGCTACTTATAGTCAGCACTTAGCAATTTTAGTCGCAGGAATAAAGAACGATTTTCAAAAATATATGTTGGCAGATGAAACGATTCCAGGGTTTATTTATATGGAAACGCCAGAAACTTTTGAACAAATGATTCACCCAAATGACCAAAAAACAGGGATTCAATATCGATTATTGCCAATGACTCGTAGTATGTTAGCTGAATTATTAACACCGGAACAAGTAAGTCATCATTTAGAAATTATTGAAAAAGAATTAACGTTTCCTGATGGCGTGCGCTTAATGAACAAACCAGCGAACTATCGAGGCGGTGTGAGCACTAATTTTAAACGAGCAGAACAAGCGGCTAATTTTGGTCGCGAAATTGGCTTACAGTATGTTCATGCGCACATTCGCTATACAGAAGCGATGGCGAAAATTGGTCAGCGAGACAAAACCTGGCAAGCATTAATGCAAATCAATCCAGTTCAATTAAAAGAAGTGGTTCACAATGCAGAGTTACGTCAAGCCAATGCCTATTTTAGTAGTTCCGATGGCGATTTTAAAACAAGGTATGAATCACAAGAAAATTTTGGTAAACTAAAAGATGGAAGTATTGGGGTAAAAGGTGGTTGGCGAATTTATTCAAGCGGGCCGGGAATTTATTTAAATCAATTAATTACAGCTGTTTTAGGGATTCGGCAAAAGGCCCAAAGTGTGGTTTTTGATCCCATGTTACCAGAAAAATTGTCTGGTTTAACACTAACTTACCAATTGTTTGATAAACCTGTCACATATAAATTTTATCCAAATCAGTCAGCGAAAATAGTTATCGATGGTCAAGAAGTTCCGTTTAAGTTTGAAGAAAACCCTTATCGAGAAGGGGGAATAGAAGTTCAAAAAGACGAGGTGCTTTCATTATTAAATGAAGCAAGTGTTATTGAAATTTACCATTAGAAAGGAGAGTAGTCCATGGTAGGAATTAAAGATATTGCAAAAAAAGCAGGCGTATCAATCTCGACCGTTTCTTACGCATTGAATGGTAGTTCAAAGGTAACTGAAGAAACACGAACGCGCATCCAAGCAATTGCTGAAGAGCTAAACTATGTTCCTAACATGGCCGCTCGCACATTAAAACGTCGTCAAACCAATATTATTGGTGTCTATTTGGCCGATTATGGCGGTAGTTTTTATGGTGAATTGTTGGAGGGAATTAAGAAAGGCTTAGCACTGTTTGATTATGAGATGATTGTCTGCAGCGGTAAAAAGTCACATCTTTTCATTCCTGAAAAAATGGTGGATGGGGCAATTATTTTAGATTGGACATTTCCAACAAAAGAAATTGAAAAGTTTGCTGAACGAGGCCATTCGATCGTTGTCCTTGATCGAACCACTGAGCATAGGAATATCCGGCAAGTTCTCTTGGATAATCGTGGCGGTGCCACGCAGGCAATTGAGCAATTTGTCAATGTGGGTTCAAAAAAAGTTCTTCTGCTTTCTGGACCAGAAAAAGGTTATGATAGCCAAGAACGATTGGCTGTTAGTACACGAGAATTAACTCGTTTTGGGATACCTTATGAAATTATCCAAGGCGATTTTACCGAACCTTCTGGTTATGCGGCTGCTAAAAAAATTTTGAGTCAACCACAGACAGAACCAGTCGATGTTTTTGCTTTTAATGATGAAATGGCGATCGGTGTCTATAAATATGTTGCAGAAACAAATTACCAAATGGGGAAAGACATTCGGATTATTGGTTTTGATAATTCTGAACTAGGTGCGTTTGTGCAACCGCGATTAGCAACAATTGCCTATTCTAAACATCGATGGGGCATGGTGGCTGCAGAGAAAATTATTCATTTAATGCGGGGAGAACCTGCTGAGAGCGAACACATTTACACACGTTTTATAGAAGGAGAATCTTTTCCGTCTGAATAATAAATAAAAAGTTTGGTCCAATGCTAGCTAAGCTAGCGGACCAAACTTTTTTCTGTAATGGTAATTTCTTCTGATGCAATGGGTTCATCCAGACTGAGAAGGCGATCTCTAAATTTAAAATGGACCGGCTTATTCTCATTAATAAATTCATACGGGTAAGCGCCTTGGATTGTTTCACCAGGATTGATTTCATCTGCTAAACGATCTAATTTGTCTTGGAAAGGTGAATCTGTTAAGACTGCATATTGTAAATTTTGGGCTTTTCCGTGGACAGTTTGACTAACTTCCATAAAACTTTGAATCATTAGCTGAATATTTTGTGTTTTTTCGGTTGTATTGGTTAATTCAAACAGGACATAAAACATTGGTTTGCCTTGATAATCTTTTCCTTTATGCAAGGCAGTTAAGGCTAAACGCCCATCTGGAACCAACAATGTTCGATTTTCATACGTCCCAATACTTGTCGCCAACACTTCATCAGGTGCGGGCGCACTTTGACTTGCTGGGTTGCCACTTACAGTTGAACAAGCACTTAATAAGGTACTTAGAACGAGTAAGCTCATTAAAATGTAGGGTTTCCTCATATAAAGTCCTCACTTTGGTTGATTGACTATGTAAAAAACAAATTGCTTGTATCTATATAAAAAAGAGTGCTACAAGCAATATTTTAATCGTAGTTCTAGTAAATAGCAATACTTTTATCAAAATTCATGTTTGGAAATATAATTTGAAAAATATTTTTAACTAGCAGAAAAACATTTCTAACAAAAAGTATTGGCTCAAAGTAAAGAGATCGTTTTGTTAGAAATGAGAAATGGCAACATAAAAGTTTTCTATTTTTCTGCAATTAAGACAGTTTCAAAAGTGAATTCACTAGGAATATGATTCGCAATTGAGTATTCAAAAATATGTCCATTGCCTAGGTAAGCAATTTGTTCTGCACGCATCAGGAAATCATTATCGGTTAAGTTTAAATATTTTTTTTCCAACGCAGAAGGACGGATCCCAGAAATGCTGACCCGCGCACTTTGAATTTTTTGATGCAATTGTTCCGAAATATATTGATAAATGGAGACTTTCAATTCTTTCATTGTCAAGTTCGGAATTAGGGCAACGGGCATCCAAGTATATTCAATAATTGAGGGCACATCTTCGATAATCCGTAAGCGAATAATTTTGTAGACTAACTCTTCTTCTGTAATACTTAATTTTTCAGTCACCCAAGGCTCAGGTACTTCTGTTGCAAAGCCTAAAACCACGGATTCAACTTTTCCATCGTAGGTTGAGTAAGTGCCGGTTAACGGAGAAAATTTAGTAATGGTTCGATTTTGAAAGTCTTGAACAAAGCTGCCCGAGCCACGTCGTCTGACAACATAACCTTCTTGCACAAGCAAATGTAAGGCTTTTGTAATGGTTAGTTCGCTGACTTGATATTTTTCTGCAAGAAGACGACCTTGGGGTAACTTTTGATTAATTGGATAAACACCTGCTTCAATATCCTGTTTTATAGCTGCATAAATTTCTTTATAACGTGTATTTGTCCGCATCAGAGTCCTCCTTTATCACCAGTATTTCTCTCATTATACCATGAATTTAACGTGTTAAAACTATATATTTATTTTTACCGTAACCACTTAATAATCAAGTGCTTAAATAAAAGTAGTTGACTTATTCTTTTTAAAACTATATAGTTTTAAAAGTAAACAGAAGAACTTATTGATCTGATTGGTACTTTTTGTGAAAACCTTTTACAATAAAAGGGCAGCACAGAAAAGAGGGAGGAATGACAATGGAACATCACCAACTAAAAGCATTTCCGCAAGATTTTTTATGGGGCTCAGCTTCGGCAGCTTATCAAGTAGAAGGTGCTTGGAATGAAGACGGCAAAGGCGCATCTGTTTGGGATGAATTTGTTCGGCTACCAGGAAAAACGTTCAAAGAGACAACTGGCGATTTAGCCGTCGATCATTATCATCGTTTCAAAGAAGATGTGGCTTTAATGAAACAACAAGGTTTAAAAGCATATCGTTTCTCGATTGCATGGACACGAATTTTACCTGAAGGGCGTGGTCAAGTAAATCAAGCGGGACTGAAATTTTATTCAGATTTAATTGATGAGTTATTAGCGGCAGGAATTGAACCAATGGTAACTTTGTATCATTGGGATTTGCCAGCTGTTTTGCAAAAAGAATATGGTGGCTGGGAATCAAGAAAAATTATTGATGATTTTGTGGCCTATGCGAAAATTTTATTTGACGCTTTCCGTGGCAAAGTTCGCTATTGGATTAGTTTAAATGAACAAAATGTGTTTACTTCGTTAGGTTATCAATTAGCCGTGCATCCTCCCGGCGTAACAGATAATAAACGGATGTATGAGGCCAATCATATTGCTAATTTAGCCAATGCAGCAGTGATTAATGCGTTTCATGAATTAGAAATGCCTGGCAAAATTGGCCCTAGCTTTGCTTATACGCCTGTTTATGCCGTTGATGCGCATCCTGCCAATGTTTTGGCGGCAGAAAATGCAGAAGATTTGTTGTCGCATTTTTGGTTAGATGTCTATCTTTGGGGAGAATACCCAATTGCCGCATTAAATTACTTACAGGAGCAAGGTGTGGCCCCAACGATAAAAGAGGGCGATTTAGCGTTACTACGTTCAGCCAAACCTGATTTTCTAGGTATTAATTATTATCGGACGGATACGGTTGCTGCTAATCCATTAGATGGCGTCGGAATAGGGAAGATGAATACAACGGGTGAAAAGGGTTCTGAAACGGAATCTGGGGTACCGGGTTTATTTAAAAAAGTAAATAATCCATATGTTGAACGGACGAACTGGGATTGGGCCATTGACCCGCAAGGTTTGAGAATTGCCTTACGACGATTAGCTAGTCGCTATCAAGTCCCTATTTTAATTACTGAAAATGGGTTAGGCGAATATGATACCTTAACAGAAGATAAACAAATTCATGATACGTATCGCATTGATTATTTGCGAAGCCATATCCAAGCGATTCAAGAGGCGATTACGGATGGTGTTTCAGTTATTGGTTATTGTACATGGAGTTACACCGATTTACTGTCGTGGCTCAACGGCTATCAAAAGCGTTATGGTTTTGTCTATGTGGATCAAGATGAAACACAAAAAGGTTCCTTAGAAAGAATCCCGAAAGACAGTTATTATTGGTATCAAAAAGTCATTGAAACAAATGGACTTATCTAATTATAAGAAAAGAGTGTGGAAAATATGACAGTAAAAATGGGGTTTATTGGATTTGGTAAAAGTGCCAATCGTTACCATTTACCTTACGTAATGATTCGAGAAACACTAGAAGTGAAAACGATTTTCGATTTACATGTTAATGAAAAAGCAGCAGCGCCCTTTAAAGAAAAAGGCGTAAATTTTACCGCTGACCTTAATGAATTATTGACGGATCCAGAAATTGAATTGATCACAATCTGTACACCTGCGCATACACATTATGATTTAGCCAAACAAGCCATTTTAGCTGGTAAATCAGTGATTGTGGAAAAACCATTTTGTGATACGTTAGAACATGCAGAGGAATTATTTGCTTTAGGGCAAGAAAAAGGGGTAGTAGTGATGCCTTATCAAAATCGACGTTTCGACGGCGATTACCTAGCGATGAAGCAAGTAGTAGAGCAAGGCTTTTTAGGAGAAATCAATGAAGTGGAAACACATATTGATTATTATCGACCAGGAAGTATCACGGAACAAGGACCTAAAGAAAATGGTTCGTTTTACGGACTAGGCATTCATTTAATGGATCGCATGATTGCTCTTTTCGGGCGTCCAGATCAAGTCACTTATGATATTCGTAATAATGAAGTGAGCGAGGCAGTCGATAATTATTTTGACGTTGATTTACATTATGGTTCAAAATTAAAAGTAAAAGTTAAAACGAATCATTCTGTCGCTAGTCCGTATCCACGTTTTATTGTTCATGGCAGCAATGGCTCGTTCATCAAATATGGCGAAGATCAACAAGAAAATGATTTAAAAGCCGGAATCATGCCGGATGCACCAGGCTTTGGAGAAGATTCACCAATGTATTATGGAGAAGTGACCTACCGTAATGGCAATGGCGACTGGATTAAAAAACAAATTAAAACGCCTGTAGGTGATTACGGTCGTTATTATGATGCCGTCTATGAAACGTTGAAAAATGGCGCACCGCAACTAGTAACTAAAGAGCAAGCATTAACTAACATCGAAATTTTAGAAGCAGGTTTTCTTAACCCAAGTCCAAGTGTTTATCATTTGAAAGAAAACTAAAGCGTATTTAAATGACTTGAAAAGCGCCTGCCCTACAGTCCAGACAACTGTGGGGCAGGCGCTTTTATTTATAAAGAATTGTGAATTTTAATATAAGAAACGTATATTGTTAGTAAAAATAAAAAAAGGAAAGACATCTTAGTAGCACTACTTCCCCAAGAATTGCTACTAAAATGTCTTTTGTGATGCTCGCTCAATTGAAGAGCCTTAAATAGGATATCGAATATCCAGTATAAATGCAAGTAAACTACTTTATAGTTAATATTAGTATACTTCATAAAATAATTTTTCAAAGAGAAAAAGGCTTGTTATGAGAAAAAATTAATTTTTAACTCGTTTTTTCTAAGCAAGATTCGGGTGAAAAAGACAATAATTACTGAAGCTGAATGGTAATTAAAGAGGTTCTTTGCTAAAATAGGAAAGACAAGAAAGTTTGGTTAACGAAAGAACCAAATCAGAAAGGAGGACAACCAGTGGAGAGTTGGCTTTTTTTACTACTGATTGCCTTGATTGCGTTTGTTGCAAAAAATCAAAGTTTATTAATTGCGTCAGTTGTTGTGCTTGCTTTAAAAGCTTTACCAAATAGTGCGAAAATCATGTCGTGGTTGTCAGATAAAGGCATTAATTTAGGCGTCACAATTATTTCAATTACCATTTTAGTCCCGATTGCTACAGGACAAATTGGCTTAAAGGATTTAATCCAATCATTCAAAACACCGATGGGATGGCTGGGGATATTTTGTGGAATTCTGGTGGCTGTTTTATCCTCAAAAGGAGTAGGTTTAATTAATCAATCGCCTGAGATTACGGTGGCCTTAGTTTTTGGAACGATTCTTGGCGTCGTTTTTTTAAAAGGAATTGCAGCTGGTCCGATTATTGCATCGGGGATGATGTACGTAATCATTACTACCTTTCAAGCCTTTCAACACTAAAAAAGCAAACAAAACGCGTAAACGTTTTGTTTGCTTTTTTAGTGTTGATAAATGTCCACATTACTATCTAATATGCCACTTTCATTTTTTAAAGTAATGGTTCCCGCATTCGGATGAATCACTAGCTGTAAATGCCCTGTTAAAAACATTTGGTCATACGTCGAAGTATAGACGTGAAAAGAATCATTAGCAATTGTTTCGGTATAAGGCGCTTCCGCTTGATCAACAGGAACGATAATGAAACGATCGCCAATCATACAACAACCTTCTGCGGAAGAATAAGGATTAGAGCCGTCATTTGCTACCAACAAGAAGGTGTTCGTTTCAGTTAAGAAAGGGGCTAAACGTTGTTTTACTTCTTCAGAAATAGTCAGAGACATTTGCCTCACTCCTTTAAATAGTATGTAAAAGGAAGAGGGTAGCTTGTTGCTATGCCGCTCTTCAAAGGTTTTATTATTTGCTTGTTTCTTTACTGCTTTTTTTGAAAAGAGCAATAGAAAAGGCGACAACTAAGACAACTGTTGCAGCTAAAACAAATGGATTTTTTGTTGCTGATGTGAACCCTAGGACTGTTGAACCAATCGCACCTACGTAAGATAAAATAATCGCTGCTTTCTTTGGTGTTGAAAGTTCTGTAAAGCTATCGCGGAAGGCGACACCTAAACCTAAAGCGCCAATAAAGGCAAACATCCCAAAAATAATGTGTAAAAAGACCATGAATTTCACCTCCAACAGTCAGTATAGAGAGAAATGGCTAGTTTGTAAACTAATTGAGCTTACTTGTGTTATTTATCACTTGATAAATGTCTTTGCCAATGCAAAAAAACAACGTACGATCAATCGGCAGTACGTTGTTTTTTAGTTTAATATAATTAGGAAGCAGAAGCCTTATTTTGCTGGATTTTTTTGATCGATTCTTCTGTTGGCGTCACATATAACGTTCGTTGGTTTTCATAAATCACATAACCTGGTTTTGCTCCATTGGGTTTATGCACATGTTTTACTTGGACATAGTCAACAGGCACTTGTGAAGAAAGTCGATATTTTGAAAAATAAGCTGCTAGAAGTGCGGCTTCAGTAAGGGTTTCTTCGCTAGGATGTGCGTCACGAATAATTACATGAGATCCAGGAATATCTTTGGCATGGAGCCAATAATCAGTTTTTTTAGCGGTTCGTAAAGTCAATTGATCATTTTGCAAATTATTTTTTCCAACGAGAATAGGTGTGCCATCTGTGGCATAAAAAAGATCGGGTTGGCTTTTTTTCGGCTGTTTTTGTTTTTTATTTTTTTTTCGTTTTAAATAGCCTTGCTCAATCAGTTCTTCACGAATCACTTCAATGTCCATTGGTGTCGCAATTTCAAGTTGTGCCACAACTGACTCTAAATAAGAAATTTCTTGTTGTGTTTGCTGAATTTGTGTCTTAACAACTCGGACAGCATTTTTCAATTTTTGGTATTTTTGAAAATATTTTTGTGCATTTTGATTAGGTGAAAGTGCAGGATTTAGCGAGATACGCAACGGTGCATTTTCTTCATAATAATTTGGTAATTCCACCTCGGTGGCTCCTTTTGGGACTTGTGCCATGAAGGTTGTTAATAGTTCTCCGTCGCGACGGTAATTTTCAGCGTTTTCTGTATCGGCTAAGGTTTGCTGTAATTTTTTAAGTTTCTTTTGATTTCTTTTTAGTTCATTTTCAATCTTGCGAATTAGTTCGCCGCCTTGTTGTTTGACACGGTCTTTCTCTGCTTTACCAGAATAAAAGGCATCTAGTAATTCACTGAGTGTCGCATACGTTGTTTGTTCACCAACTAATGATTGATAAGGAATGGGCGTAAAATATTCCTTTTTTTCAGTGACGGTTAATGTCGGTACAACAGCTTCAGTGACTGAGGACCAAAATTCCGTCCAGATGGCCATTTTTTCATTTGGTTGTGCAAGTAAACGGGCACTTAATTCGTCTGCTGTATCTTTGCCTAGACCTTGGAAATGCTGTTGTAAATAGCGTCCGTTTAATTCAGGAGCTGTAGAAAGAAGCGCAAAGACTTCTTCTTTTGAGGCCGTGAGCGGATTAAGTCCCAGTGGTTTTGGTGGTTCAATATAAGTTGCTCCAGGAAGCAACGAACGATAACTATTTTGGCTCATTCCAATGTGTTTTATCGCATCTAAGATTTTTCCAGAAGATTGGTTAACTAAAACGATTGTACTGTGACGTCCCATTAATTCAACAATCAAAACAATATTTTGTAAGTCACCTAGTTCATCTCTTTTTGAAAAGGTGAAGTGAATCACGCGATCATTTTCTATTTGTTGAATCGTTTCTAAAATGGCACCGTCCAGAAATTTTCGTAACATCATCACAAAATTAGGAGGTGTTTCTGGATTGCTATAGGTAATTGTAGACAGTTGTATGCGCGCATAACTAGGATGTGCTGATAATAATAATTTATGGTTTTTACCTTTCGCACGAATGACTAAAACGACTTCGTTTTCATAAGGTTGATGGATTTTTGAAATCCGACCACTTACGAGTGTTTCTGTCAACTCATGAACCATGCTATGAGTAAATACGCCATCAAATGACATAATAAATCCCTCGTTTCTTTCCGACTAATAGCTTTATTATAGCGGAGTTTTTGAATTTAAGAAAGAAGCTTGTTAAAAAGGAGTTGGGTTTTTCTTAGAAAGCTGGGGAAGTTTGCTGGTTTTTTTAGTAATTAAAGCGCAAGGGTAGGCAAGAAAGAAAATGATTAGTATAATAGATAAGAACTAAAAGCGAGGAGCGATTAGAAGTTGAATAATTTTATGGAAGAACTAAAAGAGGCACTTTATGAATTAAGACAAAGAAAACTGTTAATGATTACCGCTATTGTAGCATTAGTATTAATAATTGGCTCAATCATTTTTATTCCAACGATGCAAAAAAATATTCGAGCTGCTCAAGTTGAATCGTTAGTCGCAGGACCCATCAAATCAGAGAAAGTCAGTGTCTTAGATTACAAAACAGCAGACAAGAAAATCCAAGAAACAGGAGCCATGTCAGTCATGTTTGCTAAACCATCTGGCAAGCAATACGATCAAATGGTGAAGCTGTTTAATTCAGATAAAATGAATGAATTTCATCGTTCGCTGTATATCTATCCGTTAATTTATAATGCTGGCAAAGCACAAGAGCAATACAATGTTAGCGGTGATGAGATTACGCTTGTTTTCTTTGAAAACGGTAAAGAAAAGACGCGGACAGTTGTCGAAAAATCTATGGATTTAAAAACACAATTAATACCAGAATTAAATCGATTACCAATGGCTGGCGTTTTGAAAGACCAGCAAAAGGCGGCGCAAGAAGCTGAAAAAGAAGCAGCAAAGACCGCTGAAACACAGACGACGACCAGCACGACTGGCGTTGCCCAATCTACTGAAACGACGACAGAAAGCACTGCTACAGTACCAGAAACTGGTGAATAATAGCTAGCTATGTTAAACTTAGATTGTAGAAAGTTTTAAGGAATTAGAAAGAGGGGATTTTCGATGGCATTAGTAATTTCAATGACGATTTTAGTAAGTTTATGGCTGATTCAATCGCAAAAACAAGCAGTTAAAGTTCCCGTTAGAATTGAAAGAAACCGAAACAATTAAGTGGTAAATATGCTGAAATAAAGAAAAACGAGCCTCTCATAAGAGTGGCTCGTTTTTTAGAAGTAAAAGAAATGCAAGAAAATAAAAACTTTTTCTTGACGAACAAAATCAATATAGTGTAGACTACCTTTAACAACATAACTAGGAGGGAAAATACATGACACAATTATCTAACGTAAAAGAAATGCACCAATCATGGCAAAACTGGCGTAGATAGTTGTATGTATGATTCTTTCATAGATACAACTTTAGAAGACTTATTCTAAAAAGTGTATCTATGCTGGTTATATTCAAGAAGAAAAAACGACCACATAGAGGACCCATCTATGTGGTTTTTGTTTTGCATAAAAACAACGACCACTCCTAAACACTTAGGATAAGTCGTTGTTTTTTTGCTACGAATCACTACGATTGGCACAAAGTGACAGAGTAGATGCAGGCTGCGCATACTCGCCGCAGTTTGGCCTTTAAGAGTGATGAGTAGTACAAGGTGAGGGAAGAGAACGTTGTCCCATTCGTAAAAAAGTGCTCCTGCGATTCTCACCAAAGTTGCAATCCTCGTCGCAGCTAAATCCTGACATTTGTAAAAAAGTGTTCCTTGGATTTTGACTAAGCAGAGGATTACGAATCTCAGTTTCACTTTCAACGGAAGAAATGCCCTATAGATAATGGTTTTATTATTAAAAAGAAAAAGTTGCCAAACAAAAGGGCAGTTAGGAGAATGCAAAATGAAAAATAAACGTTTAACGTTTGTCGTGTCTTTATTAGCTATTTATTTAATTGGTGCTTTTTTTGTGAATCAAAAAGTGACAAATTCAAAGAAAGAAACAGTTACTGTAGGGGTTTTGCAGTTTGTCAGTCACCCCGCATTGGACGAAATTTATAAAGGTGTCGAAGAAGGGTTAAAGGAAAATGGCTATGACAAAGGCAAAAACTTAGAAATTATTTTTCAAAATGGTCAAGCCGACCAGAGTAAGTTAGCAATCATGAGTCAACAATTAGTACAAAAAAAGGCAGACGTTTTAATTGGCATCGCCACGCCAGCTGCGCAAGCGTTAGCCAACACTACCCAAGAAATCCCAATCATTTTAGGCGCCATTACGGACCCTGTTAGCGCAGGATTGGTGAAAGACAATCAAAAGCCAGGCGGTAACATCACGGGTGTTAGTGATCAATCACCTTTGTCAGCCCAGATGGATTTACTAAAAGAATTGATACCAGCTGCCAAAAAAATAGGTATTCTCTATGCTTCCTCAGAAGAAAACTCTCGATACCAAGTAGCTGAAGCGCAGAAAGCAGCTGAAGCCAAAGGATTGACAGTGAAAACATATGCTGTGCCATCAAGTAATGAAATTGCACAAACGGTTCAAGTGATGACTAAGGAAACAGATGTGATTTATATACCAACTGATAATACGATTGCTAATGCCATGCAAACGGTAGTCGGAGAAGCAAATCGAACCAAGACGCCGATTATTCCTTCGGTGGATACAATGGTAGAACAAGGCGGTTTAGCAACAGTAGGGATTAATCAACATGCGTTGGGGGTACAAGCCGGCAAAATGGCAGCAGAGGTTCTGTCTGGAAAAAGTCAACCAGCAACTACACCCATTTATACCTTTAATACAGGCGACACAATTATCAATGAAAAACAAGCTCAAAAGTTAGGAATTACGATTCCCGCAGAGTTAGCAAAAAAATCGAAATTGATTAACTAATTATCAAAGAAAGTAGGAGAAGCGATGATTGTTTCAGCAATTGGACAAGGAATGTTATGGGCCTTGTTAGGACTAGGTATTTTTATGACTTATCGTATTTTAAATTTTCCAGATATGACCACAGAAGGTTCATTTCCGTTAGGAGGGGCGGTTTGTGTAACTGCCATTACAACAGGGGTTTCACCATTTGTAGCGACTCTTTTAGGGGTCGGAGCAGGAATGCTTGCCGGTTTAGTGACTGGTTTACTATTTACAAAAGGAAAAATTCCAATTATTTTAGCAGGAATTTTAGTGATGTCTGGTTTAAATTCCGTGATTTTATTTGTGATGAAATCGCCAAATAAGTCTTTATTAAACCAACCGAAGATTCAAGATGTTTTTCAAAAAATGGCCTTACCAGATTATTATGATACTATTTTTTTAGGGATTAGTGTTTTGGCTGTGGTAATGATTTTACTGTTATTTTTCTTTAACACTAGTTTAGGACAAGCCTATATTGCGACAGGTGACAATGAAGAAATGGCTCGCTCGATTGGCATTCAAACGGATCGCATGAAAATTTTAGGATTGGTTTTATCGAATGGCTTGATTGGCTTATCTGGCGCTTTGATTGCCCAAAATGATGGATATGCGGATGTAAGTAAAGGAACCGGCGTCATTGTGATTGGCTTGGCTTCACTCATTATTGGTGAAGTACTGTTTGGAGAATTAACGTTTGGTGAACGGTTGATGGCGATTGTTGTAGGGAGTATTATTTATCAACTATTGATTTTATTAGTGATTAAATTAGGCTTTGATACGACGTATTTGAAAATCTTCTCAGCAGTGATTTTAGCAATCTGTTTAATGATCCCACAATTGAAAAAAGCATTACGACTACACGGCTTTTCTGATAAGGGGGAAACGAAATGAAACCAGTTGTTGAATTAAAAAATGCGACAAAAATCATTGATAATGGGATGAATGAAAAAAAAGTGATTTTGGATCATGTGAACTTAGCCATTTATCCTGGGGACTTCATTACTGTTTTAGGTGGAAATGGCGCAGGCAAGAGTACGCTATTCAATAGTTTAGCAGGAACTTTGACACTAACAGAAGGACAATTTTTAATTGAAGGAGTCAATCGCACCAATCTTTCTGAAGTCAAACGGGCCAAATCTCTAGCGCGTGTTTTTCAAGATCCTAAAATGGGGACAGCACCAAGAATGACTGTGGCAGAAAATTTATTGCTTGCCATGAAACGCGGACAAAAACGTCCCTTAACATTACGGAAGATAAATGAGCAACGCGCCTTGTTTACAAAAATCTGCCAAGAAGTTGGCAATGGCTTGGAAAATCATCTGGATACACCGACAGGTAACCTTTCTGGCGGTCAACGCCAAGCCTTAAGTTTATTAATGGCCACTATCACAAAACCAGAATTATTACTTTTAGATGAGCATACTGCTGCCTTAGATCCCAAAACATCCAAGCAGTTGATGCACTTAACGGAACAACGGATTGAAGAAGGGAACTTAACTTGTTTAATGATTACCCATCGAATGGAAGATGCTTTACGATATGGCAATCGTTTAATTGTTTTACAAAAAGGTAAAATTGTTCAAGATTTAAACGCTGCTGAAAAAGCACAATTAACGCTACAAGATTTGTTGCTGTTCTTTGAAGAAGTAGAATAAAAAACAAGCTCGTTTTCTGAGCTTGTTTTTTTTTATTTTTTGACCAATCGGAAGAGTCGCTTGGGGAAAAAACGTTTGACAATTCGTTCCAGTAGCGAGGTCACCATAAAGCCCGCTGCGATAGCTGCAGCAGTAAAGACAACTTTTAAAATCAACTGCAAACCGTCATCAATATTTCCTAACAAAATGCTCCGAACCGCTTGATAGGCAGGGCCTCCTGGCACTAAAGGAACCAAACTTGGAATATAAAAAATAATCATCGGCATTTTTTTGTAACGGGAAAAAAAGATACTAGCGATTCCTAACCCGACCGTTCCTAAAAAGTTTGCAAAGGTTTGACTAGCATCAAAAGTTTGCGTTAAGACATAATAAATCATCCAGCCTGTCATGCCAGTAATGCCACAAGCCACCAGTGCTTTACGAGGAATGTTCGTAATAATACCAAACGTCACAGTCGCTAAAAAACTAAAGAGAAGATGAAAAATTAGTTCCATTTGAACACTCCTTACATAAATAATTTAAAAATCAAGGCAATTCCCAGGCCAACAGACCCAGCAATAAAAATAGCTTCTGTCCCTCGCGCCGTCCCGCTGATGAGGTGGCCCGCTAAAATGTCGCGAAAAGAGTTCGTAATCGCCACACCTGGAACTAACGGCATTACCGCACCAATAATAATATTATCGATGTTGACCGCTAAGTGAAAATGCACAGCCAAATAGGCCAACAAACCAATGACAAAAGCGGCTGCGAATGAATCGAGGTAAGGAACTTGGAATAACTTTTGGGTAAAAAGATAACTGGCATACCCAATCACGCCAACAAAAAAAGTTGCAATAAAATCTTGCCAAGTGCCACCAAAAATGTACATTAACGTACAACTAACAATCCCGGCTGCTAACAAGCGTAACGAAATTGAAAAAGTGGGGGTATCTGTTTCTAATAGAGTTAAGCGCTGATAAAGCTCTGGTAGAGTAATCTCTTTTTGCGCAAATTCTCTTGATAATTGATTGACAAGGCTAACTTTTTCCAAATTAATCGAGCGCTGGGGGATGTTTTCTAATTGCGTATAATTACTGGAACGAAAACCCACGAAAATCCCTGTAGCCGTCGTGTAACAAACGCTCTCTGGCTCGCCAGCATTTGCTGCAATCCGAGTAATTGTATCTTCGGTTCTATATACTTCAGATCCGCTTTCCAGCATAATTTTTCCAGCTAAAATGCAAGTATCAATAATTAATTGTTTTCTTTTTTCGCTATTAACCAAAGGAATGGCTCCTTTCATTTCGAGTTCACTTTTAGTGTATCATTTTTTTTAAGAACTGTACGCAATTTAAAACAGAGATAGAAAAAAAGTGTGATTTTTTACAAAAATGAAACGAATCTTAAGAATAAATGAAAACAAATAAGGAATTAGTAAAAATTATGGGTTAGTTGTAAGAATCTAGGATCTTTCCTTGCATTTTAGTAGGAAACATCCTATCCTAAACATAGAAAAACAAAGGGGTCAATAAAAATGGACAACCAATGGTTACTCTACGGAATTAGCAGTGTTGTATTAATTATTTTAATCAGAAGAACAATCCTATCAGGAAACATCGTATTAAGTTGTTTGTTGGGAGCGATTTTGCTGATTCAAGTAGTGGGAGTAGCTCTCTGTGCACAGCAGAAAAAGAAAAATGAACATACAAAAGAACTACCTTCTTCTAAAGTACATCAATAGAAGAAGGTAGTTTTCTCTTATAGTAAATCAAATTTTTTCAAGCCATTAACAATGCCATTCTCAGTATTTTTAGTTGAAATAAAGGTGGCTTTTTCTTTTAGTTCTTCCCGCGCATTACCCATGGCAATTCCATAATCACAGGCCTCAAACAGCGCCAAATCATTGATGCCATCACCAAAGGCATAAGTGGGAATGCCGTTTAATCCCAAAGTGTTAAAAAGATTTTTGACACCAGAGCCTTTAGAGACCCCTTTACGAACAATATCTATTGAAAAAGGACCATTGCGATAAAAGGTCAATTCAGGAAACCGCTCATAGTAATATTCATCATCATCGCCATGTTGACTTAAGACCAACATCATGTTGACGGCATCATTCTCATAACCTGTGGGATCAATTTCGGGAACAGCTGAATGAATATAATCATAGGCTTGTTTCACTGTGCCAGTATGCCCTGTACAAAAAATACGGCGCTCATTGTAAAAAGCCAATTCATGACCACGCTGTTTGACATGTTCATGCAGTGAAACACATTCCTCTGTTGTAAATTCATCTGAATAAATCGTTTTTCCTTCATAATGAATAAATTGCCCGTTCATTACAATCGCAGAATCAATGCCACTGGCTTTCATAATTGGCTGAATCTCACACAAGGTCCGTCCTGTCGCAATTAAAGGTAAAATTTGATTGTCTTTCAAGGTCGCCACTGCTGCGGTAATCTCAGGAGTTATTTGCGATGTTCCATCTAACAAAGTTCCATCTAAATCAAAAAAAGTAATAGCTTTCATTTTATCCATACCCTAACATCCTCTCTACGCTTGTTATTTTAACAAACTTTTCTGAAAAGACAATGGGTTCACTTCGTTTTCTTTAAAAGAGCAGGAAAAAAAGTGATTTTTGATGGTTCTGTAAAGGATTTTTGAAGAAATATAGAATCGGTTGGTACAAATTCAATTTTAGAGTATACTACAATAGAGCAGTTTTATGAAAAGTGAATAAGGAGTGAATGAAATGAATATATTAATGATTGAAGACAATGAATCCGTCTCAGAAATGATGCAAATGTTTTTCTTAAATGAAGGGTGGGAAGCTACCTTTAAAGATGATGGCAAAGAAGGATTGACGACTTTTCTTGCTTCGCCAGAAAAATGGGACATGATTACGTTAGACTTAAACTTACCTAGTATGGATGGGATGGCTGTTTGTCGTGAAATTCGCAAAGTTTCAGCCAATGTTCCCATTATTATGTTGACCGCTCGTGATTCTGAAAGTGACCAAGTAATTGGCCTTGAAATGGGTGCGGATGATTATGTGACAAAACCATTTAGTCCATTAACTTTGATTGCACGGATGAAAGCTCTACATCGTCGTGCCGAGGTGGCAGAGGCTGCGCATGATACGTCTGAGAATACAGATGAAACATTTGATGTGATTACGGATCATTTTAAAATGAATACGAAAACACGAGAAACATATTTAGATAATCAATTAATTGAAGGCTTAACACCTAAAGAATTTGATTTGCTATACACTTTAGCAAAAAAACCACGCCAAGTCTTTTCACGCGAACAACTACTAGAATTGGTTTGGGACTATCAATACTTTGGCGATGAACGGACAGTTGATGCCCATATCAAAAAATTACGACAAAAAATTGAAAAAGTAGGTCCTCAAGTCATCCAAACGGTTTGGGGCGTAGGGTATAAATTCGACGATTCAGGTGTTGCTTAATGAAGTATTTGTATCAACAATTACTTGCTTTTATAGGTGTGATCGCTCTGATTATTCTCATTGTCGGAACGTCTTTCACACAATTGACCAAGCGCACAATGCAAGAAAATAACTATGAACAGCTATATGGTTATGCAGAATCGGCTTTAGAAACACGTGACTTTTTTATTAATGTCGCAGGCGTTTCGGATCGAGATGTTTTATCCTATTCATTTCAGTTGACTGAGCGTGTACTCCAGAAGCAAGATGTGCAATTTGTGTTTATTAACAAGGACCGCGAAGTGCAGTACCCACCAGTTGATAGCACAAAAAAATTAGACTTTTCCTTAATCGATAAAAATTGGGATCAAATCATGAAAGGCAATCGTGTTTATGCAACAGAAAACATTGATATTTACGGGGCCCGAAATACTTCGTCCTATGTAATGTTACCGGTGTATGCATCAAATCAGTCTTCTGATAAAAAAGTGATTATTGGTTCACTAGTTATTACACAACCTGCCAAAAACGTTGACCGAAGTGTTCAGTCCGTGACACAAAACTTGATTAAAGGCTTTATTTTTTCTGGTGTGATTGCCTTGTTACTAAGCTATCTATTTGCGACTTTCCAAGTGAAACGAATAAATCGGATGCGTAAAGCCACCAAAGAAATTACTAGTGGAAATTTTGATATTCAATTACCGGTTCATGACAAAGATGAATTTGATGACCTAGCAGAAGATTTTAATAAAATGGCCGCGTCTTTAAAAGAATCACAAGAAGAAATCAATCGGCAAGAAGAGCGCCGTCGTCAATTTATGGCGGATGCCTCTCATGAAATGCGGACGCCTTTAACAACTATTAATGGCTTGTTAGAGGGATTGCAGTATAATGCTATTCCTGAAAATCAAAAAGAGAATGCGATTAAACTGATGCAAAATGAGACCGCTCGCTTGATTCGCTTAGTCAATGAAAATCTTGATTATGAAAAAATTCGGACCAACCAGATTCAAATTGTTGTGAAGAAGTTCAACGGAACAGAAGCTTTAGAAAATATTGTGACTCAACTAACGGCCAAAGCTGAAGCCGCCGGTAATCAATTGTATTTAGACACCACCGAACCAATTGATGTGTATGCCGATTATGATCGTTTCGTTCAAGTGGTTGTCAATATTGTTCAAAATGCGATCCAATTTACTGAAAATGGCGAAATTCATATTGCTTTAGAAAAAGGCTATTTAGAAACCATTGTCCGTATTTCTGATACAGGAATCGGCATGACGGAAGAGCAAATTCTGAATATCTGGGATCGTTATTACAAAGTAGATCCATCCCGTAAAAATACGAAATATGGAGAATCAGGATTAGGCTTACCAATCGTTCAACAATTGGTCCGTTTGCATAAAGGAAAAATTAATGTTGAGAGTGAACTTGGTAAAGGCACCACGTTTATTATTTCATTTCCTGATGTTGAAATTACTGAAAACTAAAGAAAACGTCTGGTCACAATCAGTGCCAGACGTTTTCTTTAGTTTAATAACGCATGTAGAGACAGGGGGTGCACATAGGGACTATCAATAATTTGTGGATCTTTTGTCAGAAATAGCAAGCGCTTGTTTCTTTTTTGAACTGCTATTTTTAATTGAGGTAAAATTTCTTGACGTTGTCCAATCGTTAATGAAGAAAAGATGTCATCAATCACTAACGTACTTGTTTTTGAAAGCAAAAGTTGTATTATGCGCATTTTAATTTTTTCAAAAGTCGTAAAAGAAGTAAAGGAACGACCAAGTAAGGCAGGTTCTAATTGGAACACCTGGAAAGCTTCGGCTAGAACTACTTTTCGATCCCGTTCTTTGATCGTACTAGCGATAAATAAATTTTCTTCTAATGGCAAGTAGGGCAAAAAGGTTTCACTAGAAGAAAGCCTAGTAATGGTTAATTGGTTTGTTTGGAAAAAATCGGCCAATGCGAGTTCTTGTTCTGGAGCAGAATAAATGATTCCATAAACTTCTCGCAAAGCTAACGCGTCGAATGAGGATTTTTTTTCGGTTATTTTTTTGAATGATGGTGTGACATTCATAGAAAATCCCTCCCTTATTTCTTATGTGTACGTAAATAAATCAACGTGAAAGGAGTCCCGCAAACAAGAGGAATGCCAAGCAAGATTAAGCAGTTAACAAAGCAATTACGGATTGTATAAAGTGACTGCATACTTTTAAAATCAAAAGAAAACGCTTGGATCGTTTGAATCCCTAAATGCTGGATATTTGTAATCGTGACATCCTGGTCGGTACTTTTAGCTAAAAATGCTGGAGTTTCCAAATGAGACCACTGTAAAATAGCATCACGAGCAGCCCAAAGAACAGTATTATACGTTTCTTGAAACATTAAAGTGAAAAGTAAAAAACTGAAAATTCCTAATAGAGCCGGTAAACATAACTCTAGTAAGAGCTGTTTGGTGACATACATATTTGAAAAGTGCATGTGATACCATGTATGTATTTCTTCCTTTTTTATGCGTAATGTCACATACATCAACAGAAGAAAAGTAACACCAAAGAAAATGACACTACCTAGATAGAGGTGCCAATAGTATTGGATCAGTTGGTAATGGTAACTAGTTTGTTTTTCAATATCGACAAAGTCTGGCATCGTTCGTAAAAACTCTTTTTCAAAATCAATTAAGTTAAACAGCCCAGTCAATAAGAAAGAGAACAGGAAGAAGAAGAGTGCGGTGATTAACGTGATTTTTTTATGATAAAAACTACTAGCTGTAGCGTAACGGACACTTCTCATCAACTTTCACCTCTCTAAACTATCTTTAGTATAGTGAAATAATATGAATTAATTATGAAAAAGTAGCAAAAAAGCTTGAGCAAATTGCTCAAGCTTTTTGAAGATTTATTTACCCGTTTTTTGATAGCCTTGATAACTGTCAGTGTGATATTCATCAACGGTTGATTTATTATTGTTTTTACTGTAAACACTCGTTGATTTTTCACCTTTTTCTTTTTCAATTGCTTCCAGTTGTTGCAATTGGTTCTTGTAATCATAGTCTTCTGGGTTAACTGGTTTTAAGCCGCTATTGGTATAGAAACGAAGCAAGTCACCGTTAGTAATTTGGTCAGACGTTTCTAATTGTTTCGTCGCTTTGGCTTTTAAATCAGCGACTTCTTTCTTAACTTCTTCGGTTGGCTCTGTAATTAAAGTGCCTGTTTTAGTATCGTAAATGCTAGAACCTAAAATAGTATATTTAGGTGTTACAACATTGCCGTTGCGGAAAGCAACGATTTGATTGTGTTGTTTAGAGAATAAATCTTGGCCTAACTGAATGTAGTTTTTCGTATCGACACCAAGCAAGTGTAGAAGGGTTGGTAAGGCATCAACTTGGCCGCCATACGTATGGTTCACACCGCCATTTTCTTGACCAGGAACGTGAATCATATAAGGAACACGTTGCATATTGGCGTTGTCAAAATCGTTCCAATCTGCTTTGGTTTTACCTACTAACTCTGCTAAGTTTTGGTTTCTTGAATTAGAAACCCCATAGTGATCGCCATAAAGAACAATGACTGAGTTTTCATAGAGACCTGAAGATTTCAAGTAGTTAAAGAATTCTTCGACCGCTTTATCTAAATAATTCGCTGTTGCAAAGTAACCATTAATTGTTTCGTCAGAGGTTTTTGCAATTGGGAATCCTGCTTCATCGTTTGTAAATTGAGAATAAGGATAATGATTGGACACAGCAATAAATTTAGAATAGAACGGTTGTTGTAAATGTTCTAAATATTGAACGGATTGATTAAAGAATGGTTTATCGTGTAACCCATATTGGAATGAGTTATCTGAATTAACATCATAATAACTAGCATCAAAGAAATAGTCATAGCCTAAACGTTTATAGGTTTCATTTCGATTCCAGAAGTTACCGGCATTTCCGTGGAAAGCAGCGCTAGTGTAACCTTGCGTTTGTTTTAAAATATCGGGTGCTGCTTCAAACGTATTTTTGCCACCAACTTGTGTAAAGAGTGAACCTTGGTCTAAACCAAATAGTGAATTTTCAAGTAACGTTTCGGCATCACTTGTTTTTCCTTGACCAACTTGGTGGAAGAAGTTATCAAAGCTAAAGGTACTTTTACTATTGTAAAGACTATTGATAAATGGTGTGACTTCGTGTTCTACGCCATTTTCATCTTTTAATTTGTAATTAACTAAAAATTGTTGGAAACTTTCTAAATGGATATAAATTACATTTTTGCCTTTTGCAATACCAAACTTACTATCATCGGGTGCCGCATATTGTTGTTTCACGTAATCTTCAACTTGTTTCATATCGTTAGCACTGGCTTCGGCACGGACTTGGTTTGTTTGGTAAGTCGTAATGCCATCGTACACGGTAAAGGCATTTAAGCCTAAGAATTTCACGATATAGTCACGAGAGAATTGACGTCCTAATAATTGGGGACGTTCTGTTTCAGCCATAAATAGATTGAATAAGAAAAAGACAACAGAAAGGAGTGTGACAGAGACTGCTACACGTGCGCGGACTGGACGCGCATCTGTTTTAATTTTTTTCGTTAATAATAATACGCCAATAATAATGAAGTCTAAGAAATAAATGACGTCATAAGGTCTAAAGAGACGTAAGGCACTTTCGCCAAGACCGCTAGCTACTTTGCCAGCACCAAGCATCGTATTAACTGTGATGAAGTCAGTAAATTCTCGATAATACACGACATTTGAGAAGAGCAGTAAACTCATCAAGAAGTAAATAATCATCATTGTAATATAAGAAGCTTTTTTACGGCGAACATACAAAGCGATGGCTAATAAAAAGACCGTTGTGGCAATTGGATTAATTAAGAGTATGAAGTACTCGTTAATATTTTCCAAACGTAAATGGAAATCAACGGCGTACGCAAAGAGGTTTTTTAGCCACAGTAAGATGGCGATTAGCGAGAATAACCCCAGTCGCGTGTTCAAAATATTTGTTTTAAATAATTTTTTCAAAATAAACGTCCTTTCTAAACGATGATTCTATAAAAGTAAAATTAGGTAAATTTCGTATTTTACAATATCGCTTTAATTTTACTCTTTCACAAATTTTATGTCAATTCTTACCGAAGTGAGGAATGGTGATGTTAAAGAAAACTTACTATTTCCTTAAACTTTTTAGTTCGTTAAATGACGTGAAGCTTGAATCCTTTAAAGACAGATGGGCCTTTTTTTGCTATACTAGATAGGACTTTGAAAAGTAGGTGTACAGAATGAAACTTCAAGTAACTAAAAAAGCAGAACATAAATTTAAAAAAGGATATCCTTTAATTCAGAAAGAAGATTTGCAACAAGTGCCAGCGCCGTTGCCAACAGATTGGCTTACTTTGATTGATAGTAAAGGCCAGCGTTTAGCCGAAGGATATTTAGGCGAACAAAATAAAGGAATTGGTTGGTTGCTGTCATGGCATGGACCAATTAATCAATCTTTTTTTCAACAACTCTTTGAAATAAGTCGTGAGAAGCGGACGTCTTTTGAAAAGGATTCGCTGACAACCGCTTATCGATTATTTAATGGAGAAGGGGATGGCATTGGGGGAGTGATCATCGATCGCTATGCAGATTACGCCGTTTTTTCATGGTATAATGAAACCCTTTATCAGAAAAAAGCCGAACTTTTGACGGCGTTTCGCACAGTTTACCCTGACATTATTGGTGCCTACGAAAAGATTCGCTTTTCCACAAAAGATTTACCAGAATCACAGTTTTTGTATGGCGAACAAGCACCCAAGCCATTACTTGTCACTGAAAATGGCGTTCAATTTGCTACCTATTTAAACGAAGGATTAATGACAGGCATCTTTTTAGATCAAAAAGAAGTTCGTGGTCGATTAGTAGATGGTTTTGCAGTAGGTAAAACAGTCTTAAATATGTTTAGTTATACAGGTGCTTTTTCAGTAGCTGCCGCTATGGGAGGTGCCGTGGCCACCACTAGTGTGGATTTAGCTAAACGAAGCTTACCGAAAACGACTGAGCAATTTGAAGTCAATCATTTAAATCTTGCCCCGCAAAAGATTATTGTTATGGATGTTTTTGACTATTTTAAATATGCTTCACGTAAAGGCTTGAGTTATGACATGATCATTTTGGATCCGCCAAGTTTTGCTCGCAACAAAAAGAAAGTTTTTTCCGTTGCTAAAAATTATGGGGAGCTAGTGAAAGATTCTATTGATATTTTAACGGATAAGGGAACGCTTATTGCCTCAACCAATGCGGCAAATTTATCCTTAGCCAAATATCAAAAAATGGTGATTACTGCCTTGCAAGAGAAAAATGTCCGTTACAAGATTACGGACACGTATCAATTACCGGCAGACTTTCAAGTGAATCCTAATTTTCCAGAAGGTAATTACTTAAAAGTCCTGTTTATCGAAATTGAAAAATAATTTTTTACACCAAGCAAAAGTCCCAGCGCCGCTAATCGGCATTGGGACTTTTGCTTGGTTTTTATTTTATAGTAACTTTTGGGCTTTTTGGGTGTTTGCAAAATGCAGCTTCGCGTAGTTCGCTAATAAGTCTAGGCCGCCTTTTTTCAAAATACGGGCGGCTACTTGGTCTGATTTGCTGCCGGCACCAGAGGGCACAGAGAAACCCAATTCTGCAGATTCTTTGTCTAACTCTTCTAAAAAAGCAGCGCGGCTAATAATAGAGGCGGCAGCAACAGCAACATGATACTGCTCTCCTTTAGTGACGAAGAACAATTTTTCAGTGACTTGATTTTTTTCATTACGAACATATTTCCGATAATTATTTTCAGGGGTGAATTGGTCAATCAAAATCCCTTCTGGCTTTGTGGGAGCCAACTCTTGTAGCAACAGATAAATCGCTTGGTTATGCAAAGCGACTTTCATGTGTACAGCATTGTAGTTTGGTTGGATCTCATTGTATTTTTTTGGTTCAACGATTAATAACTTGTAAGGAATCAGTTCTTTAATGACATGTGACAATTGAATAATTTGTGGGTCGGTTAATTCTTTGGAATCACGAACACCCAATGCTTTTAGTTTGCTAATCATGCTTTTGTCAACATAGGCAGCACAGACAGTTACTGGACCAAAATAGCTACCATTACCGACTTCATCGGAACCTATCACAGACCAGTTGCCAAAATCAGCAGGCAGCGTTGTAGTCTGGGGGGACACTTTTTTCTGTGGTGTGGTACTAGTTCCTTCCCAACGAGCGGCCTCTTTTTCAGCTTGAGGTCCCTGAAACATGACTTTACCTGATTGATAAGCAGTGATGGTAGTGGTGCCAACCTTGGCCACAAAGACAGTATAAGGGACCGTTTTATTTAAACGATTGGGTTGATAAACAGTGGTCATCTCTGCTAATGTTTTTTTACTAACTTTAATTACGTGATTCTGTGCCATCAA
This sequence comes from Enterococcus sp. DIV0236, assembly GCF_050558525.1. Lineage (NCBI taxonomy): Bacteria > Bacillati > Bacillota > Bacilli > Lactobacillales > Enterococcaceae > Enterococcus > Enterococcus sp. DIV0236. The sequence continues at coordinate 1,064,756 of NZ_CP187891.1, forward strand.
TTGTTCCTCATTTCTTGATATTTCTTCTTTACTATAGTAAAGGAAAAACAAGTAAATGAAAAGGTTTTGCGTTAGCTTGTTCCTGAAAATGACAATGTTTAGGAAATGTATAATTTTTTTCTATAGTTGGGCGCTAGTTGTTATCTAAATTTTTATTCAGTGCTATACTGTGGGAGAGAAGGAGACGATGAAAGAGTCGATTAGAACAAGGGGTGATGTGTTTGAGAAGAAAAAAAGAAATGCAAGAAAATGAACCAATAGCAGTGACTGCTAACGCGGAACGCTATTATCCAGAAGATAAACAAGGCTTGACGGCCGCACAAGTTGAAGAAAGACAGCGAAAAGGCTTAGTCAATGCCGCCGTCGATACAGAATTTATCACAACGAAACAGATTGTTATTAATAACGTATTTACGTATTTCAACTTAATTTTTGTGGTACTAGGTGTGTTATTAATGCTGGTACAATCTTATAAAAATATGACCTTTTTGCCAGTAGTAATCATTAATACGGTCATTGGAATTTACCAAGAAATTAAGTCGAAGAAAGTATTAGATAGCTTAAATATTCTAAATGCTACAAAAGTAACCGTTGTGAGGGATGGCCAAGAACAAGAAATTTCGCCAGATGAACTGGTTTTGGACGATGTGGTGCTCTTTAAATCGGGTGAACAGATTTCTGGGGATGCAATTGTCTTATCTGGTGAAGTCCGTGTGAATGAATCCTTGTTAACTGGGGAATCTGATGAGATTACCAAAGTAGCAGATAGCCAACTTTTGTCAGGTAGCTTTATTGTGTCAGGTTCTTGTTATGCAAGAATTGATAAAATTGGCGCTGAGGCCTATGTTCATCAATTAACGCTTGAAGCGAAGTCAATTAAAAAAGGGGAACAATCAGAGATGGTCGGTTCCATTAACCGTTTGGTGAAATGGGTAGGGATTATTATTATCCCGATCGGCTGTGTTCTATTTTTCCAAAGTTATTTCATCAACCATCAAGGGCTTCATGACAGCATTGTCTCCATGGAAGCTGCCTTGATTGGGATGATTCCAGAAGGGTTGTACCTTTTAACAACCGTTGCATTAGCTGCCAGCACAATGCGCTTAGCGAAGCGCGGCGTTTTATTGCACAACATGAAAAGTATCGAATCCTTAGCACGTGTCGATGTGTTATGTGTAGATAAAACAGGAACAATTACTGAAAACACGATGGAAGTCCAAGAGTTGGTTCCTGTGGTGAGTATCGAAAATGATGGTACAGACTTAACCAATGTCGAAAAATTAATTGGCGATTTTTGCCGAACAATGTCAGCTGACAACGATACGATGAAAGCGATGAAAGAATTTTTTGTTACTAATAATCAGAGGGAAGCCGTTAGCTATACCTCGTTTTCGTCTGTCGAAAAATTTAGTAGCGTGACTTTCCCGGAAGCGACGTATATTCTTGGGGCGCCAGAGATGATTTTGAGAGACAATTATGAAATGTATCAATCTGAAGTGGAACATTATACAAGTCAAGGCTATCGCTTATTGGTGTTCGGAAAGTATTTAGGAGAATTTCAGGAAACGTTGGCAGCAGAGGTTCAACCTCTAGGCTACATTCTTCTTTGGAATCCGATTCGTAAAGAAGCCAAAGCAACTTTTGAATATTTCGCTGAACAAAATGTGGCTATTAAGGTCATTTCTGGCGATAATCCTTTAACAGTATCCAATGTAGCACAAGCGGCAGGCATTATTGGTGCTGAAAATTATGTGGACGCGCGAACATTAACTACAATGGAAGCCCAGACAGAAGCTTTAGAAAAATACACCGTTTTTGGTCGTGTCACGCCAGAACAAAAGAAACAATTTGTATTATTGTTGAAAAAATTAGATCATACAGTGGCGATGACAGGGGATGGAGTCAATGATATTTTAGCCATGAAAGAAGCAGATTGTAGTATTGCCATGGCTTCAGGAAATCAAGCTACAGCACAAGCCTCGCAAGTTGTGTTGTTGGATTCTGATTTTTCAACGATGCCGGAGGTTGTCTTTGAAGGCCGCCAAGTAGTTAATAACATTGAACGCTCTTCAAGTTTATTCCTTGTAAAAAATATTTTCTCCTTGCTGATGTCTGTCTTTGCTATGATTTTTGCCGTGACATATCCTTTACAACCGACACAAGTCACATTGATTAGTTTATTTACAATTGGGATTCCTTCGACATTTCTAGCTTTGGAACCAAATCATCGTCGCATTGAAGGGAAATTTCTTTTCAATGTGTTATCAAAAGCAATTCCTGGTGGGTTAACGGATATGTTAGTAGTCGGTGCCTTACTAATTTGTGGTGATATTCTTGCACTTCAAAAAACGGACATTTCAACGACTGCAACATTGTTGCTAGTTTCAGTCGGCTTTATGGTTCTTTATAAAATTAGTTCACCAATGAATCGTTACCGCAAGCGCGTAATGATTGGCTGTTTAATCGGAATGGTTATTACAAGTATTTCCATGAAAAACTTGTTCTCGTTAACTTCGGTATCGCCAACAGCCTTGTTACTTTTAGCCATTCTTTTCTTTGCAGCAGACTCAACTTTCCAACATTTATCAACCATTTCTGAAAAAGTTCAATTATGGTTTTATAAGAAAAGACATTAGGAGCAAAACACCGAGCCAAAATTATTTTGGTTAGGTGTTTTTTGTTTTTTATCGTTGGGAAAAATAAAAACACTTGCACCTAGTTAATCCTTGATAGTATAAACCTAACCAATTATTTTAGATAGGAAGGATTGAATAAAAATGAAAAAAAGAAGTTTTGTCTATTGGGGAATGTTTTTCATTCTTTTGTCGACGCTGATAACGCCTTTTCTGAAACTTGAAACAGGATATGCGCAAACGGAACCAACTAGTACCAGTGAAACCAATCAAATTTCTGCTACGCCAAATGTAGTGCCGCGTAAACAAGTGGGCAACATTGTGACAGCGATTCAACTAACGGACAAAGAGGGAAACCCACTTGGGACCATTAATCAATATACAGACATCTACCTCCGAATTGAGTTCAACTTACCGGATAATACCGTTAATAGTGGGGATACGAGTGTGATTACTTTGCCCGAAGAGCTACGTCTCGAGAAAAATATGACCTTTAATGTAGTAGATGATACAGGTGCTGTGGTTGCAATTGCACAGACCGATGTAGCAAATAAAACGGTCACGTTAACGTATACAGATTACGTAGAAAACCATGCCAATATTAGTGGGTCTTTATATTTTACAAGTTTGATTGATTTCGAAAATGTGGAAAATGAATCCAAGATTCCTATTTACGTCACGGTTGAAGGGGAAAAAATATTTGCTGGCGATCTTGATTACCAAGGTGAAGGCGATGATGTTAACGAAAAATTTAGCAAGTATTCGTGGTTTATCGAAGACGATCCAACCGAAATTTACAATGTACTACGGATTAATCCAACAGGGCAAACGTATACTGATTTAGAAGTGGAAGATGTGCTAAAAACAGAAAGTTTAAGTTATATGAAAGACACTATGAAAATTGAACGAGGACAATGGACACTGGATGGAAATGCTATTTGGCAATTCACGCCAGAGGAAGATATAACTGGTCAGTTGGCTGTCCAGTATGGTCCTGATGACCGTAATTTTTCGGTGCATTTTGGCAATATTGGGACTAACGAATATCGTATCACCTATAAAACCAAAATCGATCATCTTCCCGAAAAAGGTGAAACCTTCACAAATTATGCAAAATTAACAGAAAATCAAACGGTGGTGGAAGAAGTCGAAGTGAGTCGTGTCTCACAAACGGGTGGTGGAGAAGCTAATGGTGAACAATATGTTGTTGAAATTCATAAAGAAGATGAAGCAGGCCAGCGTTTAGCAGGTGCAGAGTTTAAACTCATTCGTAACTCAACCAATCAAACAGTGGCCAAAATCACAACAGATCAAAACGGAACAGCGGTTGTTAAAGGCTTGTTAAAAGATAACTATACTTTAGAAGAAACCAAAGCACCTACCGGTTACCAGCTTTCGCAAAACAAGATTTCAATAACACCTGAAGACTTTGGTAAAAACTTAGTTGCACTGAAAACTGTTGTGAATCATAAGATTTCATATCAACCAGTCGCTGCCTCATTTTTAGCTGGAAAAGTTCTTTTAGGAAAACCACTGAAGGATGCTGAATTTGAATTTGAATTGTTAGATGAGAAAGGCACAGTACTAGAAACGGTTAGTAACGATACTTTAGGGAAAATTCAATTTTCACCATTAACCTTTGAAACTCCTGGAAACTATCAATACACCATTCGGGAAGTAAACACGCAACAGACAGGTGTTTCCTACGATACGCACAACCTTCAAGTTCAAGTAACCGTCGAGGCGCTTTTAGGAAATCTTGTAGCAACTACTCAGTATGATGGAGGTCAAGTATTTACTAATCACTATACGCCAGAAAAACCTATAGAAAGTACCACACCACCAACGAGTGGGACAACAGATACTACCACGAATTCAACCACAGAAACTACTTCAATAACCATTGAAAAACAGGCGATTCGTAATAAGGAATTGCCAAAAACAGGAGAAACAAAAGAAAACGCGTTTCTTTTCTTAGGTAGCCTTCTTTTGATCCAAGGATTATTTATCTATTTTAAAACGAAAAAATAATCGCTTAGATAGTTTCAGTAATCGAGACAAAATGTGCAAATTTCGAGAGATTTAGCTTGTTCATTTGAGTTTGGAGTGGTTCTGTGCTATACTATCTTTAGCGTAATGATACTAGTTGGGAGTGAGCGGATTTCTGCTCACTCTTTTTGATGGAAAAGTCATCAGGACACGGTTCGTTACATCAATCTCGAAGGAGGCGAAAATTTTGAGTAGTGCTGTGGAAACTGTAACAAAGTTAGTCACACCAATCTTAGAAGAACAAAATTTTGAACTTGTGGAAGTAGAGTTTGTTAAGGAAGGAAAAAATTGGTTTTTACGAGTATTTATCGATAAAGAAGGTGGCATTGATATTGAGGAATGTGCCTTTGTCAGCGAAAAATTAAGTGAAAAACTAGATGCAATGGATCCAGATCCAATTCCGCAAGCGTACTTTCTGGAAGTTTCTTCTCCGGGAGCAGAACGTCCGTTAAAGAAAGAAAGCGATTATGAACAAGCGGTAGGTAAGTACATTCATATTTCTCTTTATCAAGCAGTTGATGGAGAAAAACAGATTGAGGGTACCTTAGTCCATCTTGATTCAGAACAATTAACATTAAGTGTAAAAATTAAAACCAGAGTGAAGGAAATGACTTTTGAACGTAAAAATATCGCAAAAGCTCGTTTAGCCATTCAATTTTAATCAACAGACTCGAATGTAAAAAAGGGTCCACTAAAAGTTTTACTTTTAGCTAGGCCTGTGACAAGTTTTAACGAGAAGTTTTTCCCTTGGAAGAAGAACCACTCGTTCAGCTTTAACGAATCCATAGGAGGAAAAGAAAAACAATGAGCAAAGAAATGTTAAATGCATTAGACGTATTAGAAGCTGAAAAAGGGATTCCTAAAGATACGGTGATTGAAGCGTTACAAGCAGCTTTAGTTTCTGCATATAAAAGACATTATGGACAAGCAAGCAACGTCGAAGTTGAATTTGAACCAAAAAAAGGCAATATTCACGTGTATGCTGTCAAAGAAGTAACAGAAGAAGTATTTGATTCACAATTGGAAGTTTCATTAAAAGATGCCGTTGCATTAAATGGGGCATATGAAATCGGCGACAAAATTCGTTTTGAAGTTACGCCAAAAGACTTTGGCCGCATTGCTGCCCAAACAGCAAAGCAAGTAATTTTACAACGTGTCCGTGAAGCAGAAAGAACAATTATTTATAATGAATTTAGCGAATACGAAAATGACATCATGCAAGGAATTGTTGAACGTCAAGATCGTCGTTATATCTATGTAAACTTAGGTAAAATCGAAGCAGTCTTATCAAAACAAGATCAAATGCCAAATGAATTTTACCAACCGCATGATCGGATTAAAGTTTACGTATCACGTGTTGAAAACACATCAAAAGGCCCACAAGTTTTTGTAAGCCGTAGTCATCCAGATTTACTAAAACGTCTTTTTGAACAAGAAATTCCAGAAGTTTATGATGGAATTGTTGAAATCGTAAGCGTCGCTCGTGAAGCTGGTGATCGTTCAAAAGTAGCCGTTCGTTCAACAGATCCTAATATTGATCCAGTGGGTACCTGTGTTGGTCCAAAAGGCCAACGTGTCCAAGCGATTGTGAATGAATTAAAAGGCGAAAATATGGATATTGTGGAATGGAACGAAGATCCAGCTATTTATATTAGTAATGCCTTGAATCCAGCTCAAGTATTAGATGTTATTTTTGATCCAGAAAATAGCAAAGCATGTACAGTTGTTGTACCTGATTATCAATTGTCATTAGCAATTGGTAAACGTGGTCAAAATGCGCGCTTAGCTGCTAAATTAACGGGCCATAAAATTGATATCAAATCAGAATCTGATATGGCTGAATTTTATGAACAACAAGCCAATCAAGAAGTTGCCGAAGTGGAAGAAGAAATGGATGAAGCAATTATCCATTCAGATATGACGGCAGATGATTACGAAAACTTGGCTGCTGAAGAAGCAGTTGTTGAAGCAGAAATTACAGAAGAATTACCTGAACAAGAATAACGTTTTTGGAGGGTGAAAAAATGAAAAAGAGAAAAATTCCAATGCGTAAATCGGTTGTTTCAGGCGAAATGAAACCGAAAAAAGAATTAGTCAGAATTACTCGCTCCAAAGAAGGCGAAGTGGCCTTAGATCCAACTGGTAAATTACCAGGACGTGGCGCTTACGTTGATTTGGATCCTGCGGAAGTCCAAAAAGCTTGGGATAAAAAAATTCTTGATCGTGTCTTAGAAACAAAATTAAGTGATGAATTTTATCAAGAACTATTGGATTATGTAACACATCAAAAAGCCCGCAAAGAGTTGTTTGGCGATGGAAAATAAAACCAAAATTTTGAACCTTTTAGGTTTAGCAATGCGCGCCGGTAAATTAGTCACAGGCGAGGAATTAACCCTTAAAGATATTCGTGCAAACAAAGCGAAATTTGTGTTTGTTGCGCAAGATGCCAGTGAGAATACTAGAAAGAAAATCAAGGACAAAAGTTCTTATTATAATGTTCCTGTTAGCGAACTGTTCAGTCAATTCGAGCTCAGCCAAGCGATTGGGCGACCACGAATGGTTATCGGAGTAACTGATGCAGGATTTGCCACCAAAATCAAGGAATTACTAAAAGGTTAGGAAGGTGATTGCATGGGAAAAAAAAGAATTTATGAACTAGCAAAAGAAATGAATAAAGCAAGCAAAGACGTTGTCGATAAAGCGCATCAATTAGGTATGGATGTTAAAAACCATATGGGCGCAATTAGTTCCGAGCAAGAAACAAAGCTTCGTCAAGCATTCGGAGGAGGAAGTACCGTAAATACTCAATCAAAAGCAACAAACAACCAAAAGCAACAAACAACACAAAATAAACCAGCCAATAAGAAACCAATGAACAATAAACCTGGTGAACAAAGAAATAACCAAAATCGTCCAAACAATCAATCAACGAATGGACAACAAAGAAACAACAACAACCAAAATCGTCACGGCCAAAGCAACACACAAAACCGTAGCAATCAAACAAATACAAACAATCAAAACCGCAATACCCAAAACAATAACGGTTCTACAACGAATCAAAATCGGACCAGCCAAAATAACAATGGCGGGAACAACCAAAACCGTGGCGGCCAAAACCGTAACAACAATTTTGGTGGCGGTCAAAATCGTAATAACCGGAATAACTTTAATAACCAAAACCGCAATCGTTTCAACAAAAAAGGGAAAAAAGGCAAACATCAACAAGAATCAGCGAAGCCAGCAGTACCAGCACGTAAATTCCGTGAATTACCAGATGTTTTAGAATATACAGAAGGTATGAACGTGGCGGATATTGCGAAAAAAATCCACCGCGAACCAGCGGAAATCATCAAAAAATTATTTATGATGGGTGTCATGGTTAACCAAAACCAAGCCTTAGATAAAGATACAATTGAATTATTAGCTGTGGACTATGGCATGGAACCGCAAGAAAAAGTCCAAGTTGATATTGCGGACATTGATAAATTCTTCGAACCAGAAGCAGTTGTTGAAGAAAACTTAACTACACGTCCCCCTGTTGTCACAATCATGGGACACGTAGACCACGGGAAAACAACATTATTAGATACATTGCGCCATTCTCGTGTGACTTCAGGTGAAGCAGGCGGTATCACGCAGCATATTGGTGCCTATCAGTTAGATATTGATGGCAAACCAATTACGTTCTTAGATACACCAGGACATGCGGCCTTTACTAGTATGCGCGCGCGTGGTGCCAGCATCACTGATATTACCATCTTAGTTGTTGCAGCGGACGATGGAGTAATGCCACAAACAATCGAGGCGATTAACCATGCCAAAGCGGCAAAAGTGCCGATTATTGTAGCAGTTAACAAAATTGATAAGCCTGGTGCGAACCCTGATCATGTGAAACAAGAATTAAGTGAACATGAATTAATTCCTGAAGAATGGGGTGGAGATACGATTTTCGTCAATATTTCAGCGAAATTCAATCAAAACATTGATGAGCTATTGGAAAATATTTTATTGATTGCTGAAGTAGAAGACTTAAAAGCTGATCCAACGCAAAAAGCAATTGGAACAGTGATTGAAGCGCGCTTAGATAAAGGTAAAGGTCCGGTTGCGACATTACTCGTTCAACAAGGAACTTTACATGTTGGTGATCCAATCGTTGTTGGTAATACTTACGGACGTGTTCGTGTGATGACCAATGACATGGGCCGCCGTGATAAAGAAGCAGGACCCGCAACTCCTGTAGAAATTACCGGATTAAATGATGTTCCTCAAGCGGGTGATCGTTTTGTGGTCTTTGAAGATGAAAAAACAGCACGTCAAGCAGGGGAAGAACGGGCTAAACGTGCGTTGCTTGAACAACGTTCAGCAAGTAGCCGTGTGACATTGGATAACTTATTTGAAAGTCTAAAAGAAGGCGAATTAAAAGAAGTTAATATCATTGTCAAAGCAGACGTACAAGGATCTGCCGAAGCCGTTTCAGCAAGTTTACAAAAAATTGATGTAGAAGGCGTTCGTGTGAAAATTGTTCACGCGGCAGTTGGGGCCATCAATGAAAGCGACGTAACTTTAGCTGCAGCAAGTAATGCGATTATTATCGGCTTTAACGTTCGCCCAACACCACAAGCGAAACAACAAGCAGAACAAGAAGAAGTTGATATTCGTTTACACCGTATTATCTATAAAGCCCTAGAAGAAATCGAAACAGCGATGAAAGGGTTATTAGATCCAGAATTTGAAGAAAAAATTACGGGTCAAATGACGGTTCGTGAATTGTACAAAGTATCTAAAGTTGGCACAATCGCTGGCTGTTATGTTACAGAAGGCTTTATTCGCCGCGATAGTGGCGTGCGTGTCATTCGTGATGGTATTGTTATTTATGAAGGTAAATTAGCAAGCTTGAAACGCTTTAAAGATGATGTGAAAGAAGTCAAACTTGGTTTTGAATGTGGCGCTATGATTGAAAACTTCAATGATTTACGTGTAGATGATGCGATTGAAGGCTTCATTATGGAAGAAATCAAACAATAATTTTAGTAATTGGAGGAAGACACTATGGCAAATTATCGTGACCGTCGTGTAGGTCAAGAAATCATGCGTGAAGTGAATGATATCTTGAACAAACGCATCAGAGATCCACGCGTCCAAGGCATCACTATTACAGATGTTCGTGTGACCGGTGATTTACAACAAGCAACGATTTATTACAGCTTGTTATCTGATTTAGCTTCCGAACAACAAAAAGCTCAACAAGGCTTAGACAAAGCCAAAGGACTGATTCGTAAAGAATTAGGACAACGGTTAACCTTGTATAAAACACCAGAGTTGATTTTTGAAAGAGACGAATCTGTCCAATACGGAAATCACATTGATGAGTTGATTCGTAAGTTGAATCAAGGTGAATAATTAAAAAGAAAAAGCACACCAGACGAATGGTGTGCTTTTTCTTTTCATGATTTCTTGATAAAATAGTCATGGAGGTGCAAAGATGAAAAGAATTGTTGTTTTCTATAAAAATGGAGATCGTTATTTAAAAGAAATGGGTTCAGGCAAGAGTTCCCTGTACTTTTTTCTTTTCTTCTTTGTACTACATAGTATGCGGGAACATATTATTCAGTTCATCGGATTTTGGCCGTCATTTATATTCGTCCTTATACTTGTCCCCAATCTTATGCTTGGCGTTGGACATATTAACCATTGGTACAAAAACCGCTCTTGAATTTTCCAGAATACTTTTAAGCATGGAACAAAATCCTTATTGATTTTGTTCCATGCTTTTTAAGTTAACCCAGTATTTAATACCATCACAGAATAATCCCTAAATTCAAAAATCCGTCCTTTATAAAGATAAGTGGCGCCATACTTTTGTCGATAGTACGTAATCACATTTTTTAATGTTTCAACATCGATTTCCAAAAATTCAGCACAAGAATAATGGTTGCTTAAGCCAGCTTCAGAGCAACGAATTAAATCGTCTAATGTAACTAATTGCTCTAAGGCCACATTGCGGGCTTTCAACTCTTGCTTCCGATTTTCTGTACAATTTTGATTTAAAATAGTGCCAACGGATGTTTGATAATGCCCGTATTCCTCGGCTAAAATGTTCTTCTTTTGACGGGTACTCAATGTTTTTTCAATATAAATTTTGCCATTTCGATACAACCCATAACAACCTGTTTGATTGTATAAATCAATTTCTAAAACCGTCACATCCTTTTGAATGGAACTGACGAGTTTTTCATAATCATTCACTTTACCATTCACCTGCCATTACTTAATAAAAAGAGTAGATGGGAAGTTAATCCTCTTTTTTGTCAGAAGAAATCGATTGTTGATATTTGGCATCAATTTCATCCAAGTAATCGTGAATTTTCTCGATTTCTTCTTTTGAAAATATCTTTTCTGGATCCCCAGCGTGGGCAGCCAGTGTCATTTCGTCACGGCGAGGGAATGAGAGAATTTCTGCTTGCGTTTGTTGTTCGTGTAATTGTTGTTCGGCAAATTGATAAACGATGGCTTGTCGTTGGGGTTCTAATTTTTTATAAATGCGGTCGATAGTTGAGGCATTTTTTTCCATGGGAACTTCTTGTCCCATCAACCAGGCCTCATTAATGTCTAATGCATCTGCAATGCGATAAACTTTGTCTTGTTTTGCTTCGTAACGACCAGCTAGCCAATCGCTGATCGAAGATTTACCGATGCCAGTTTTTTTCGCTAAATCACTAGGTTTGATGTTCTTGGCTGTTAAAGCCTCTTTTAAACGGACAGCAAAAATGTTCATATTTCCGAACCTCCTATTGCCTCAAAGTATACTATACCTGTTTAGAGAAGGCAAGTAACAATCGCAATTAAATTTAGCAGTTCATAAAACCGAACTTATGAGTTGACAGTGAAAATATTTGATGCTAAGATAGAGCCATTCAAATGTTCGGTTAACTGAACAAATTTTTTTGAACGCTTTGTTCGGAAAACCGTATTTTTCTAGAAAGGGTGAAGAAATGAGTCAGAACTATAAAAAAACGTTGTCGGATATGTTACTTTTAGCAATTATTTTATTAATAAGCAGTGTCTCAATAAAAATTGGGGCCATCGTGATTGGTATGATTGGCCTCATGGAATTACTAACAGAGTAACAATAATTTAGTCAAAAGGAGAGAAGCGGATTGGCAGAACGACGCATGTTTGCAAAAACGATTATTGATAGTGATGCGTTTTTAGATATGCCCTTATCAAGTCAGGCTCTGTATTTTCATTTAGCGATGCGTGCCGATGATGATGGATTTATCAATAATCCCAAAAAATTGCAGCGAATGGTCGGTTGTGGGGAAGACGATCTAAAATTGTTGATGGTTAAAAAATTTATTCTAGTATTTGAAAGTGGTGTGATCGTTATCAAACATTGGAAAATTCATAATTATATTCGCAGTGATCGTTACAAACCAACCTTGTATCAAGAAGAGAAAAATCAGATTGTTGAAAAAAATAGCAAAGCTTATACGTTTAAAGCAGAATCGTCTGTCGGTGGTCAACCAGCTGACTACCAACGGTTACCACAGGAAAGCATAGTCCAGTCTAAGTTAGGTCAGAGTCAAGGTAGTAGTTCAGAAAACGATTGTTTAAAGATGATTTATCATTTTTATGAGGAAAACGGCTTTGGTACACTGGCCTCAAAAACAAGCCAAGATTTTAAGTATTGGTTGCAAGATTTTATACAAAAAGGGGCTAGCCAAGAGGAAGCATGCCAATTAATCTTGCATGCTTTAGGAATTGCAGTCGATCGAAATAAACGGAATTACGGCTATGTAAATGCTATTTTGAAAAGTTGGGAGCAACAAAATTATTTATCCGTACATGAAGTTCTGGTAAATGATAAAAAACAAGTGTTGGAGCATACGCCGCAAATGACAGAAGAATATCAAGAGTTAGGTTTTTAAAGAAAGGAGGAAATCAGTATGCATGCGACAGATCAAACTTTTCAAATACTATTGAGTCAATTGTTAGAAAAAGTTGAAGACCGTTGTCCTGAATGTGGCAGTGAACAATATGTTTGGCAACAAAAAAATAAAGATGGCACAGAACGTTGTGCCCCAACTTGTTGGTCGTGTGGGTATAAAATGCTAAAAAAACATGAACAAGAAGCCACTCAACAACGTTCTCAAGAGAGTTTTATGGCACGTACACAAAAATTTTTTCATCAAGGGTCCTTAATTGCTGATGATGCGCTACGGCAATGTCGCTTAACCAATTACCAAACCACTGAATTAGAAACAAGACAAGCAAAAGAACGGGCCTTAGCAGCAGTTTCAGCGATTGTTGAAGAAAAGCCAATTCACGTTATTTTTTCAGGGAAACCTGGTGTCGGTAAAAGTCATTTGGCTATCAGTATTTTAGTTGAAGTCTTAGAACGCTCTGCATATCAAAAGTATTGTTTATTTGTCAGCTACTCTGAGTTATTAGAAAAACTAAAAATGTCCATGAATGAATCGGCCAAAAGCCAAGCAAAGGCTCAAGCGTATATTACTAGAATGAAAAAAGCAGATGTTTTGGTCTTAGATGATTTAGGTGCTGAATTAGGAATTAAAAATAAAGTTAGTACGGATTTTAACAATGACATCTTAAACCGAATTTTAGAAGCTAGACAGAATAAAGCAACTATTTTTACTACTAATTTTTCTGGAAAACAACTGGTGGAGGCCTATGGAACACGCATTATTTCTCGTCTAATGAAGCACGCCAGTGGCTATGTTTTCCAATATAAAGACACAACAGACAAACGAATGAGGAGTGTGAAATAAATATGTTAACAATTATTATTGGGTTTATCTTTTGGACAATGACACTAATGTTAGGTTATCTAATTGGTGAAAGAGAAGGCCGTAAACATGAGTAATTTAACAAAACGTAAAAAAGATTTATTTGAAATGAAAAGCGTTGTATTTAAAGATATTTCAAAGCAACAAAGCGAAAAAGCACAAAAAAGAAAACGACTCTTACAACTAATGAATCAATATCCCGATTGGGCAAGTCAAAAAAATAAACTTATTATGCAGGAAATTCAAGAATTAGGACAAGCAATCGGTAATTGGTCGATGGATCAATCAAGACCCATCCAATCCATCAAGGCCGCATCGTTTACAAAAAGCGAGTATCTCTATTTAATTTGGCTCGGTTATTCAGATGAAGCGATTCGTCACGGCTTAGACATGTCGAAAGAGTGTTATTTTATTTATCGATTAACACTTTTAAATGAATAAAAGTAAAGGAGATTAACCAATGCGTACGTCAACATTTAATTATATCAAAGATATTTTAGCAGACTTTTATAAAACAGATGAGTATATCCGTCAACGGGAAGAAGAATTACGGCACCCTTATCAAGAAGCAGATTTAAATGCTGGTATTAGAGGACAAGGACTTCACTCTGTAGTGACCGAACGAATGGCGATTACGATAGCTATGGATCGTCGTCTGTGGAACTTAGAGAGAAATCGAGACATTATCAAAAATTGTTTAGCCGAAGCGGATGAACAAACGCGCGTGATTATTGAAGAACTATATATGAAAAAACGGCCCTCTTTAACATTAATTGGACTTGCCCAGCAATTATTTATTAGTAAAAGCCAAGCCTATAAATTAAGAAATCATTTCTTTGAAGCGGTGGCGGATGAACTAGGGATGTAAACATGGAAAAAGCGTGGAATTTTTTCAGGTGTCAACATGGTAAATTAATAGTGTCGAAAGAGATAGATAAACGTGAGGCAACCAAAAAATGAAGACACGGAATTCTATAATTTTGACTGCTTTCTTGTGTCAGCTATGAAGGAGCAGAAAATGCCGGCTACTTTCAAAATCCTTCATTTTGACTAGAAGAGAGCCAATTTGTTAACCAATCCTGAATTTTTTGAATGGAAAGGTGGCGCTAAAAATGAATGAAGCGGAACAAGAGTTATATGAAGCCCTTGTTGCAATATGCCAGACGTCAGGATTTTTGTTGCTAGAGGAACTGCCGACAGATTTACCAGATCAGCCATTTGTTTACTTAGGTGATAGTAAAGAATTACCTAAGCCAACTAAATCAGCTATTTTGGGTGAAATTGAATTAATAATGCATGTTTATGGTGCGTTATCTGAACGACAACAAATTTCTACAATTAAAGGAACGATTTTACGGCAGGCAACCAGTAACTTAAAACGAACGGCTCATTTTAATTGGGGTATCAAACATCAAGAAGTCAAAGCACAAATGGTAAAAGATACCAAACAAATGAAAAAAACAATTTGGCATGCTGTACTACCATTACACATGCAATTTTACTAGGAGGAATTATCAATGGGAGAAGTTATGCAAGGAAAAGACCGTATTTTATTAGTTCGTCGCTTGGATGAAGCAGCGACAAAGAAAGCAATGAAACCCTTATTTCAAATTGAACATGAATGGGAATTCTCACGTGAATCGAGCGGTACGCAAACAAAAGATGGCGTTGCGAATGCTGTATCTGGTTTAGAAGTTACGTTATCGTTAAGCGGTTTAGCCTCTCGAGATGATGAAAATTTATACATGAAAGACGCAGTCGAAGATGGCATCTTAATGGAATTTTGGGATGTTGATTTAAAAGGTGAAAAAAATGCGGAAGGTAAATATCCAGCAATTTATGCCCAAGGTTATGTAAATTCATGGAGTTTACCAGCCAATGTAGAAGAATTAGTAGAAATTGAAACAGAAGCCTCTATTAATGGCAAACCACAAGATGGTTTTGCAACAGTAGAAGCAGATATTATTGCAGAAGCACAATATGCGTTCCAAGATACCGTTCCAGATAAAGCACCACAACCTGGCGAATAATCAAAAAGTGTTGAATTTTAGGAGGATAAAAAATGAATTTAGAGATTAACGGAAAAACAATTGAAGTGAAATTTACGATTGGCGCGATTCGCGAATTAGATAAACGTTACCAAATTGAAAATGGCGCTGCCAAATTCGGCATGGGCATCAGTTCAGCAATGATTTATTTACGCCAATACAATCCAGTAATCTTAGTTGACATCATGGAAGCTTTACAAAGTGGGCAATTAAAAATAGGTAAGTCGGAAATTGAAGCATGGTTAATGACCCAAGATGTCAAAAAACTTTCAGATGATTTGCTTAAAGAAATGGGAAAGCAACCTCTTACAAAACCAATGATCGATCAGTTCAGCAAAGAAGCGAAGAAAGCAGAAGCGCAAGCGACCAACTAATTAAAACGAGCGATGACGTGTATCACGACATCGCTCTTTCTGCTTTTCGCTACTTAGGCTGTCATTCATTTGAAGAAGTGGATCGGATGACCATGTCTGAATTTGAATTACGAATGATTGCTTTTAATTTAGCAGAAGTAGATGAAGAGCGGAAAAGGCACGAGCTTGCCTACTTAAATGTTAAAGCGCAAGCGACAAACAAAAAAGGAAAACCCGTTTTTGAAAGCTTTAAAAGTTTTTATGATTATGAAAAACGAGTTGCTGAAGTTCTGGCAGCTAACCAGCCACAACGAACAAAATTAAATGAGCGGAAAAAAACGCAACTTGCCACTGTGGCAGAGCGTCTACGCCGCTATCGAGAAGGGAGGAGAGTAGATGGAGAATGACAAAGAAAAAACGCCGTTATCGGAGGCAAAGAAAAGCCTTGCAGGCGTCCAACAAGCATTAAAAAGTATGAGCGGTGAGTATGCCTTATTAAGTGGATATTTAGGGAAAATTAGTGCGGGTGTCAATCAGTCAGCCACGGTCATGAACACATTTAAAACCGTCATGCAACAATCTGGAGAAACAGTGAAAAAAACAGGAGACGAAACAGCAAAGGCAGCAGATCAAATGAACACAGCGTTAACAGATTCTGCTGAACAAGCCGGTGAAGCAGCTAAAAAAGCGGGGAAAGAAACCTCTGATGGCTTTACTAATGCACAAAATAATATGCTGAGCTTTGGGACGGCCATGACTAGTGCCGTTTCCTTACCTATGCTGAACGTTTTAAAAACAGCTATGGGCGTCGGTGCTGGGGTCAGTGGCGAATTTCAAGGAATGCAAGGACTGATTATGGCCAGTGCAGGAGGGATTTCTGATTCATTGCAAGGCGAGTTGCAAGGGGCATTGACTCAGATGAATCAATCATTTGAAGCGGCAGCACAAGTGATTCAAAGCGTGATGGCTCCAGGAATGGAAATTTTGGTTCAAGTGGTTATCACAGTCGTCAAAGGCATTACAGCTTTGGTGAATTTATTTATCAAATTACCAAAACCCGTCCAAGTTTTTATTGTTGCCATTATGGGCATTTTAGCCGCCATTGGGCCCATGTTGATTATGGTAACGATGGCTCAGCAAAAATTTCAACAGTTTAGTGCTGGTTTGGCTCTTGTACAAGGAAACATTGGGAAGTTAGGTGGTGGCTTATCAAAACTAAGTGCTAGTTTTAGTGCCTTAGGTGGAGGACCATTAATTTTAATTGTAGCAGCCGTTTTAGCAGCGGTAGCAGCGTTTATTTATTTCTATAAAACCAATGAAACATTTAGAAATAGTATCAATAGCTTAGCTAGTGCCATTCAAGGAGCTGTTTCAGCGGCGTTTGGCAAATTGGTAGGATTGCTACAACAGATCCAGCCGGCCTTTCAGCAAGTAATGGCAGTTTTTAAACAATTTTTTGCAGTAGGCTTAGAGAAAATGGCGACTATTTTTTCAACAATTGGTCGTGTGCTAGCAGGCGTTTTTGCCAGCGGTTTGCAATTAGGTAGTAACTTATTAGGGCAATTTGGTGGCACCTTTGACAAAGCTGGTTTAGCGGTTGGTCTTTTGGTAAAAGTTCTGACAAAGGTTGCACTGGCTGCATTAGGAATTTCTGGGCCGTTTGGTCTAATTATTTCCTTGATTGTTTCATTCGTGACGGCCTGGATGAAAACCGGTGATTTGAGTGCGGGTGGTATTACCCAAGTCTTTGATAATTTAGGTAACACGATTACATCTGTTACAACAATGCTTGCGGCTAATCTACCGAAAGTTATACAACTTTTTACAACAGTCTTAACCAGTATTCTCGGGAAAATAACAGAAGCTATTCCAAGCATCGTCACCGCGTTATCTAGTTTAATTACGTTAATTGTTGGTGCGATTGTTGCCAATTTGCCAGTCTTAATTGAAGCGGCAACACAAATTATTACTACGTTGATTCAGGGGATTACAACAGTCTTACCAATGTTGATAGAAGTTGGTTTGAGCTTATTAATGACTTTAGTTAATGCGATTGTCACCGCCTTGCCAACAATTACAACTGCAGCGATTAATATCATCACTACATTAGTGACAGCTTTTGTCACAGCGTTACCAATGCTAGTTACTGCAGGTGTTTCAATTATCACAGCCTTAGTCAATGCATTTGTTACGATGTTACCGTTGATTTTGACTGCTGGTTTACAAATTTTGATGGCATTAATCACTGGGATTATGACGATTTTACCTCAGTTAATTCAATCAGCGCTGACGATTATTCTAGCGTTAGTGACAGCGTTGATAGGTGCCTTACCACAGATTATCAGCGCAGGTGTCAAATTGTTAATGGCGTTAATTCAAGGAATTATTTCGATTTTACCAACCTTAGTTGCGGCAGCTATTACCTTAATTTTGACATTGGTAAATGCCTTAATTGGTGCCTTGCCACAAATCATCAGCGCAGGCGTCAAATTGCTAATGGCTTTGATCCAAGGGATTATTTCAATTTTACCGCAACTGGTTACTGCAGCAATTACGCTAATTACCGCTTTAATGGGTGCGTTAATCAATGCGTTGCCACAGTTGTTAAGTGCTGGGATTCAACTGATTCAAGCCTTAATTAATGGTGTACTCAGTCTATTGGGTGCCTTGCTGTCCGCAGCAGGAACATTAATCTCACAAATGATCACGAAGATTGGTTCTTATTTTGGTCAACTGTTAGCTTCGGGCGGACAGTTAGTTGAAAATATCAAAAATGGGGTTACCAATGCAGCCGATCAGGTAAAAAATGCCATTGGTTCTGTAATTGAAGGTGCTTGGCAAGCAATCCAAGGTTGGTTTTCAAAATTCACCGATGCCGGTGCGAATATTGTCGGCATGATTGCTGATGGAATTACAGGCGCAATAGGAAAAGCCAAAGAAGCAATCGATGGGGTCGTCAGTAAAATTCGTAACTTTTTACCATTTTCACCAGCAAAAGAAGGTCCCTTATCTGATTTGCATAAATTGAATTTCGGCGGCACGATTGCCACGGGGATTTATGCAGGCGAAACAGCCGTTAGTAGAGCAATGGCTTCTATTTTAGATTTACCGCTGTTAAATGATTTTGCCTTGGACTTAGCTGGTCGAGGAAACTTCACGGCAACGATTGACCATCGTTTAGAAAATGATGCATACAATCGACCATTATTTGTGACAGTAGAGTCAACGTTAGATGGAAAAGTTGTCGCAGCAACTACGGCGCCTTATTTAGCAACAGAGTTACAACGACAACAAGTGAAACAAAATAACCGCTTAGGAAGGAGAGGATAACATGTATAAATTTGTTGATACCAATCAAGCAACTCATTCAACGCCTCTTCCTTCAGAAGCGTTGAATTTTAACGGCCAATTTTTAGAAAAAGTCATCCCTGGCTATCAAACATTATCAGTTTCAGGACGAGAATTAGTTCCAAGCGAAATTGAAAGCTATCAATTAGGGATTCGTGATGGTAAACGTCACGTTTATGCGCGAATTCCAGAACGAGAATTAACAGTCAAATATCGCCTTTCAGCTGTGAATAATGAAGCATTTCGAGATGCATTTAATCATTTAAACGTTGCTTTGTTTACGGAAAAAGACGTTTCTATTTGGTTTAACGATGAACCGGAAATGCTGTGGTTTGGCAGTAAGTCTTCAGTGAGTGATGTACCCGAAGGTGTTAACCAAGTAACAGGCACCTTTACTTTATTGCTTTCTGATCCGTATAAATACACACGGAGTGATGCGACTAGTGTGATGTGGGGTTCGCCAACCATTACATTTCAAGCGAATTACTTAATGGGGAATACAGGCTCAGGTGCAGTTGATTTTCCAATTTTAATTGAAGGCGGGGCTTATTGGGGATCAACCATGATTACCTTTCAAAATCGGGCTTACACGATGGGGGATTTAGGCAAAGAAGTTCAGCCAATTGAAATTTATCCTACGGTCGAAGGATTAAAAGTCAAACCGACCATTATTTTAACAGGAACCGGACGTGGTGTTTGGATTAAAACACGGAACGATACAATTAACTTAGGAGACTTTGATCGTTCGGAAATTATTATCGATACTGAAAATTTTTATCTGACAAAAAATGGTGCACCGATGATTCGACCAATGAACGATTTTTATCTATATCCTAATGAACCGCTGTATATTCAAGCCAAAGATAGCGACTTCCGCTTGACGATTCGCTATCCTAACCGATTTGTGTAGGAGGGTGATTAAATGTTAATGGCGCTGGATTTGAAAAGAACATATACGGCAATCTTGGATAATGCCTATCAAGTCAGTTATGAAAAAATAGAGAACAAAATTGGCAGTTTAGATTTTACCATGCCACTAGATGATCCTAAAAATGAATTTATTGCAGAAATGCAATGGGTGGAACTGACCGACAATGAGAATGAATATATTGGTTTATATCGCGTGATGCCAACCACAATTAAGAAAGATGCGAACAATAATCAAATTCATTACTCTGCCACAGAAGCATTATGTACCTTAGGTGATACTGTCCTTTTTGGTTGTCACGAAATTAAAAACAAAACAACGAAAGAGGCCATTCAATTTTTATTGAATAAACAAAAAACAAAGCATTGGGTCCTAAAAAAATGTGATTTTTCAAGGAAATTAACCTATAAATGGGAAAATGAAAATGGGTTAGTTGAGCCTTTATTTAGCATCCCAGCCGATTTCGAAGAGGAATATCTTTGGCAATGGAATACAGAGGTCTATCCTTTTGAACTTTCATTAGTCAAACCGCCAACAGAACCAGTTGCGCGAATTCAAGAAGGTTACAACATGCAAGGATTTGAAATAGAACGTAATCCCAAGATGCTAATCAATCGGATTTATCCATTAGGTTCAGGCGAAGGTGTTAACAAAGTCAATATTCGCTCGGTCAATCAAGGGGTTCCGTATTTAGAGAACAAGGCCGCAATTGACCGCTATGGTTTATTGGAGTCAATTTGGGTGGAACAGCGTTTTTCTGATCCCAAGGCATTAAAGGAAAATGCTTTGCGAATGTTAGAAGAATGGACCAAGCCACAAGTTTCTTGGGTAGTGACTGCAGCTGATTTAATTAAATTAACAGATCAACCTTTGGCAATCGATCGTTTGCGGTTGGGCACGGTTATCATGATTAATACGAATGAATTTGGGAGTGTCAACCTTCGTATTAAAAAAGAAAGCAAAAAAGATGTCTTTGGTGCCCCCCAAGACATTCAGCTAGAGTTGGGAAACCTGCAAGAAACAATTCATAGTACCATGACAGCTTTCAGTCGGAAACAAGAGATTAACGAAACTTACGCACAAGGGGCGACGACACTTTTAAATCGTTCAATACAAGGAGAACTTAGCAAGACACAGCCAGTGGAGCTGAATTTATACTTTGACGAGGACATTCTTTATATAAACACCGCAGAATTAACGTTCAAGGCAACTGCTAAAGGACCTTCGCATTCTGTAACGAACATTGATTTGGTAGTGGATGGCAAAAAATTACCCCAACTATCATCGCAACAACAACGGCTAAACATTTTGAGTTATTTACGAAAAACAACAGATGGAAAAATCGAACGCGGCAATCACACGCTTCAATTTTTCTCTCATCAGCCACTATGGTTGGATGCTTCGGTCATCTGTCGTGTGTATATTCAATCCCAATTGGGTGGCCAGTTTTAATAAAATAATGAAAACTAGAGGAGTGTGACGAAATGTCAGTAGAACATATTGAAGAATTAGATACCCTGAATCAAGGTCGCCTTAAAATCAATGCAATCTTGGATCAGTCGAATGCATCAGCTGAGAAAGTAGATGCTTACCAAGTCCAGTTAACGAATGGAATTTCTGAAGCAAAAAACATCGCAGATGAAGCTGGTAAAGAAGCCGTACAAATTGCCACCGATGCAGGCAATCAAGCAAATGAAACAGCCGACCAAGCGATGAACAATGCCAAAACAGCAATTACGATTGCAGGAAATGCAGTTTCAACGGCAAATAATAATAAACAAGAATTTGATACTTTGCGAAATGATTTCGATCAATTAGTAGCAGAAGCGGGTGATAGTAATCCAGAAATTGTCCAAGCACGCACAGATACACAAGGCATCAAACAAGCTACCTTAGCGAATCGTCTTCAAATTGATTTGAATGACCGTATGACAAAAGCAGACGGTATTTCTTTATTGGCTAAGCCAACCACTGTCAAATTGAAGTTAGACTTTAACGGTAAAACGGCCGGCAATACAGCCACCAATGCAAACAGTTATTCCACTGATTTTACGGCTAAAATTCTTAAGAAGCCAACAGACGTTTGGGAGGAAGTTTCCCAAGCGGACTACAATAAAATGGCCAGCCGTGATGATGAGGGTGTGAAAACAGGTTCCACCCAAAGCGGTGTAATTCCACAACAGTTAGCGGCCTTCAATCTCGTTGAAGCCGCAAAAAAATTAATTCCACAAATGTTTGAAACATTCACAACTGACGAGTCGGTGGCATTTATTCGCCAGAACGTTCAATTTTTTACGATTAATCAACGTGTGAAAGCCGCTGCGCCCAATAATCAAACGATTAAAATCGCTACGTATTTACCAACTACGGATAATTGGGTAACTCAAATCCAAGAATCAGCAAAAGAGTTCGGCGATTTTTCAATTCAAATCAATGATCAGAATTTTATCACAGATGAAGGTTTCATTTATTTAATGAGCTATACAGATTCATCAAATGGGGTAACGCCAGCCAGCGTAGAAGTTGATTACGTGGGGCTTCATATTGGGCTGTCTGTTGATGCCCAAGCGGTTTTAGCGAAGAGTGGTTTTGTTCAAGCAGAGCAACTCAATACCCATATGGAAAATCAAGATAACCCGCACCAAGTAACCGCTGAACAAGTGGGGCTAGGCAATGTAGAAAATTATGGCTTCGCATCAGACAGCGAAGCAGTCGCGGGAACTTTAACGAGTAAATATATGCACCCGAAAAACGTTGCGGAAGCGATTAAAGGTCAAGCTGTGACACAAACAGGTGATCAAGAGATTGCTGGGGTGAAGAATTTTGTGACTATGCCAACCGTCAATGGTGTGCCTTTGGAATCCTCTAGAATGGCCATTTATGAAGCTAGTGGAGTCGGTGAAGTCGAGGCAAAATATCAGGCGGCCTTTAATAAGGATAATATGAAATTTGTATTAATCAGGGTGGGAAATCGTGTCGATGCATTTGTAAGATGTAATTTGAGTGATCCAACGAAATTGAATACCCACATGCCTAAAATATTTAATATACCAACTGGGTACAAAATGTCCTCAAAAATAAGTGCTAGTGTCTGGAATATTCCGCTGTCAGTTGCACCTGCCGCTTTTCCGTATCCTAATTGTAATGCACTATATGAAATCGGGAATCAAGGGATAATTTTTGCCTCAAGCAGAGCTGGAAATATTTACCTCCAAGGAAGTTGGTACACGGACGATCCGTTTCCGACAAAATAACAAGCTAGTTTAGGAGACTTTTTATGGAACGTTATCTCAACACAATAACAATGCTTTTAAGCATTTTCGGTGGGATTGTCGTACGTTTATTAGGTGGATTAGATCAATTGTTGGATGTCTTCCTCTTTTTAATTATTGTCGATTTCATCACAGGTTGGATTAAGGCAATCGCCACAAAAGAATTGTCCAGTCGGATTGGTATGCTCGGAATTGCGAAAAAAGTGACGATGTTATTTGTGGTTGCCGTAGCGGTTCGTGTTGAAAAAGTTGTGGGGAACAATTTGCCAATTCGGGAAATGGTTCTGATTTTTTACATTGCGAACGAAGGACTTTCTTTTTTTGAAAACATTGCGACCTTTATTCCTATGCCGAAAAAGTTAAAAGAGTTATTTATTCAGTTAAAAAATAAAGATGATTAAGTAGAAGTGGTCGGGACAAACGTAGAACTTTCGGCTGATTGCCGAAGAAATTACTTCTGTCCCGCCATTTATCTGCAGGTTTAAGCCATGAAAGGGAAGTTATTTTGACTTTCCTTTCATGGCTTTTTTTAGAAAGGAGTATGCTATGTTTAAAAAATTAATGATTCAACTTGCTTTAGTGATTGGCTTAAGTTTAACGATTCCGATGACGGCTTGCGCTTACATCATCGAAGCGGATCCGATCAACTTTACTTATTTTCCAGGCTCTGCAAGCAATGAATTAATTGTTTTACATGAATCTGGAAACGAGCGGAACCTAGGACCACACAGTTTAGACAATGAAGTAGCCTATATGAAACGAAATTGGTCAAATGCTTATGTCTCATATTTTGTCGGATCTGGTGGACGAGTGAAACAATTAGCTCCTGCTGGCCAAATTCAATATGGCGCAGGTTCTTTAGCTAACCAAAAAGCCTATGCGCAAATCGAATTGGCTCGCACGAATAATGCGGCGACGTTTAAAAAAGATTATGCTGCCTATGTTAATTTGGCCCGTGATTTGGCTCAGAACATTGGTGCTGATTTTTCGCTGGACGATGGAACAGGTTATGGAATAGTCACTCATGATTGGATTACAAAAAATTGGTGGGGAGATCATACAGATCCTTATGGTTATTTAGCGCGTTGGGGGATTAGTAAAGCGCAGTTGGCACAAGATTTACAAACGGGCGTTTCTGAAACAGGTGAGACTGTCATTGTTCAGCCGGGTAAACCTAATGCACCAAAATATCAAGTAGGACAAGCAATTCGTTTCACTTCAATCTATCCAACACCAGATGCTTTAATCAATGAACATCTATTAGCAGAGGCACTTTGGACACAGGTAGGAACAATTACAGCGAAATTACCAGACCGACAAAACCTTTACCGTATTGAAAATAGCGGACACTTGTTAGGTTATGTGAACGACGGCGACATTGCTGAACTTTGGCACCCGCAAACGAAGAAATCATTTTTAATTGGTGTGGACGAAGGCATTGTTTTAAGAGCAGGACAACCTAGTTTGTCAGCACCCATTTATGGTATTTGGCCCAAAAATACTCGCTTTTATTACGATGCGTTTTATATTGCAGATGGGTATGTTTTTATTGGTGGGACAGATACGTCAGGCGCGAGAATTTATTTGCCAATCGGACCAAACGATGGCAACGCACAGAATACATGGGGATCATTTACTAGCTAAAAAAAGCCACAAACTCTGCTTTTATCAGAGTTTGTGGCTTTTTTGCATTTAGCAGAGATTTTGCCAAAGGGAATAAGCAACGGAGACTGCGAAGCTAGGTACTTTTATGCTATAATGACAAAGTTAGTATTATCGGAACTGGAGGAACTATAATGGACGGCATTTTACCGTTATGGAAAGAACGTGGCATGACAAGTCATGACTGCGTATTTAAATTGAGAAAAATTTTACATACCAAAAAAATTGGTCATGGTGGTACGCTAGATCCAGATGTCGAAGGGGTCTTACCCATCTGCGTTGGCAAAGGAACGAAAGTGATCGAATACATGGTAGATTCTGGCAAAACCTATGAAGGTGAAATTACACTTGGATTTGCTACGACAACCGAAGATGTTAGTGGCGAAATTGTTGAAAAAAAACCAGTTACAACACCTCTGTCAACTGAACAAATTGATCAAGCAATGGCCGAAATGACAGGTGAAATCACACAAATACCACCGATGTTTTCTGCGGTGAAAGTCAATGGTAAACGTTTATATGAATATGCCCGGAACGGGGAAGAAGTTGAACGGCCCCAGCGAAAAGCTATGATTTATTCATTTGAACGTACTAGTGAACCAATTTTTAATGAATCTGCTCAAACACAAAGTTGGCGGTTTAAAGTGGTCTGTGGCAAAGGAACCTATGTGCGGACATTATCCGTGGATACTGGCAAAAAATTAGGCTATCCTGCCCATATGTCGGATTTAACGAGAACGGCAAGTGGCGGTTTGCAAGCTGCGCAATGCTTAACGTTAGAAGAAGTAGCCAAACAAATGGCTGCTGAAACAATTGATCAATGCCTGTTGCCTATTGAGACAGCAGTAGAACAATTCCCACGAATTGATTTATCAGATGAATTGTATCAAAAAGTAAAAAATGGCATGCGTTTGCACAAAAAAGAACTAGGAATAAAGGCAATGCCAGAATCCTTAGTTGCCTTATTTTACCAAAATCAAGTGGTTAGTTTATACATGCCACACCCAACGCATGATAAATTATTGAAACCAAGTAAAGTTCTACGGAACAATTAAATAAAAAAGAAGGAAGTTTTTGCACATGCAAGTTATTCAACTACATCATCCCTATGAACCCAATCAAATTCCTAATGAAGAAGTCGTGATGGTCCTAGGCTTTTTTGACGGTGTTCACAAAGGCCACCAAAAAGTAATTGAAACAGGCAAAAAGATTGCAGAGGAAAAAGGCTTGAAGTTAGCTGTGATGACCTTCAACCAACACCCATCAATCGTTTTTCAAAAAGTTTTACCAGAAAATATGAAATATTTAACTAGCTTGGAACAAAAAGAACGCCTAATGGCCAACTTGGGCGTTGATATTTTATATATTGTCGAATTTACTTCAGCGTTTGCTCAATTAAAACCGCAAGATTTTGTCGATCAGTATATCGTTAATTTAAATAGTGCAGTGGCAGTCTCTGGGTTTGATTATACGTATGGTCCTAAAGAAATCGCTGGAGTCAAACAGTTACCAACTTATGCGCAAGGCCGTTTTGAAGTGGTGACAGTACCAAAAGAAGAAATGACTGGTGCCAAAATTAGCTCAACAAGAATTCGCGAAAAAATGGAAGCCGGCGAAATGGAGGAGGTCACGGAGTTGTTAGGATATATTTATGAAACAGAAGGAACAGTTGTCCATGGCGATGCTCGTGGCCGTTTATTGGGTTTCCCGACCGCTAATGTCAAAGTGAAAAGCACCGTGCGCTTACCAAGAATTGGCGTCTATGCTGTGCAAATCGAAGTTGGTGGCAAATGGTATGTCGGCATGGGCTCAATTGGTCATAATGACACCTTTGGAAAAGGACGCGATTTAACCGTGGAAGTCTATATTTTGGACTTCCATCAAGACATCTATGGTGAGCAAGTGGTGGTTCGTTGGAATCATTATTTACGTGACCAAGTGAAATTCAATGGGGCTGAAGCCTTGATCGACCAATTAAAACAAGATGAACGAGATACGGCTGACTATTTCCGACAATCTGAGGACAAATAATGAAGATTCGTCAAGAAAAACCTGCAGAGTATCAAGCTGTAGAGCGTTTAACGTATCAAGCGTTCAAGGAATTAAACTTGACCGAAAACTGGCGTCCCACAGAGCATTTTATCGTGCATTTATTAAGAGAAAGTGCCGACTTTATTCCGGAGTTGTCCTTAGTTTCAGAAACTGATCAAGGAAAATTAACGGGTCATATTATGTCTTCAAAAGCCAAACTACGATTACCTGATCATACAGAAAAGGCTGTTTTGACCGTTGGGCCGCTAAGTGTCCATCCAGAAGCACAGAACACGGGCGTAGGCTTAGCGTTAATTAAGCATTCTGTGCAGAAGGCCAAAGAATTAGGCGTCGGCGGATTGATTATCCTGGGCCATCCAACTTACTATACGAAGTTCGGTTTTGTTCCAGCGACTACTTTTCAGATTACGTTACCGGAAAAAGAAACATCAGAAGCATTATTGGCTTTGGAATTACTGCCAGGTTATTTTGGCACAAGTGGTGGGGAGTGGCATTTTTCAACATGCTTTGCTTATCCAGAAACACACCCTGCAGAATTAGAAGCCTTTGAAGCAGAACTCGGAATAAATGAATAAAGAATAATAAGACGCGACAACTACTAGTTAAGTACTGGTGGTTGTCGCGTCTTTACTACTTTTTATTACAAAGTAGTTGACAGAACCGGTACTCAGTATTATTATGTAGTGGTACATAGTACTAAAGAGTAGTTTAGGGAGGAAAAGCAGTGAAGCAGACAGAGTTGCTAAAAGGCATTTTAGAAGGTTTAGTTTTAGCCATCATCCAAAGGAAAGAAACATATGGTTATGAAATTACAAAAATTTTAAATGACCAAGGGTTTACTGAAATTGTTGAAGGAACCGTTTATACGATTTTACTGCGTTTAGAAAAAAATCAATGGGTTATAGCTGAAAAAAAGCCTTCAGAAAAAGGACCAATGCGGAAGTTCTATCGCTTAACCTCATCAGGAGAAGCAGAACTCGCTGATTTTTGGCAGCGTTGGACGTTGCTTTCAAAACAAGTAAACAAGATGAAAAAAATGGAGGGATAGAGCATGTCAAATTTTAAAGCGTTGATCAAAAAAGTTGTGGGGGATAAAAAAGAGTACAAAGAATATAAACGACGGATTGCAGCATTACCAGCAGAGTATCGACAAGTATTTCAAGAAATTGAAAAATATGCATGGCATTTTTCAGATCATAGCGGAGCCAATATGTTCAATGCGTTGACTGATTTACTTGATTTGTTTGAAGAAGGAGCTGCTAACGGAACACCTATCAAAAATATTACGGGAGAAAAAGTAGGTGATTTTGCTGAAACAATTGTCAATGAAGTCGCTGGCAAATGGACCGATAAACAGAAAGAAAAACTGAATCATCAATTTTCTAAACAATAGTCAAAACAAAAAAAAGAGAATAAACATGGTTGAAAATTTTTTTAAAGAAGGAAAGTTGCTGGTTATTCCCAAGAAAAATGCGAAAAAAGTCCAAGTGTTTCAACGTGTGGCCAACCAATTTGAATTTGGGAAAGAATATACGGAAAAAGAAGTCAATCAGCGACTTAGAGAAATCTATGAAGATTATGCACTTTTGAGACGGTATTTAGTAGATTATCAGTATTTAGAAAGAGATAAGTTTGGAAAAATTTATCAGAAATGTGAGCAACACACAAAAATTATATAAATGGCTTTTTTTAAAAGTAGCGAAACTAGGTGAAATGAACCAAGTCTAGCTACTTTTTGTTATGTAAGCTTAGTAATAGTTCTATAAAAAACTCTCTATTTGTTTTCTAACTCAGACTGGTAAGATTGATTTAATTAGAAAAAGATAGAGGTGAGAGAATGAATCTACGTACTTTAGGTCTAACAAAAATTCTTTTGACCTTTATTATATTAAGTATTATTGGCGCGTTAATGATTTATAGCGCCAGTAGCTATGACTTGTTGATGCAAGGCGTGAAGCCCACTGCTGTGTTTATTAAACAAGGCATTATTATGTGTCTCAGCTGGGTGCTAATGTTCGTGATTTACAAAGTTCGACTAGAAGTGTTATTTAATAAGAAAATTGCGATTGGACTGCTTTTAGTTTCGGTACTATTACTGCTAATGGTTCGACTACCTTTTTTTGGTGTAGCAGCGAATGGCGCACAACGTTGGATTTCTCTCTTTGGAATCCAATTTCAGCCATCAGAACTTTGTAATTTTGCGATTATTTATTACTTGAGCTGTTATTTAGGTGAAAAAGAAAATGGCTTGACAACGAAGCAGTTAAGGAAACAATGGCTGTTTGTTTTGGTCGTTGCATTTTTAGTTTTGATTCAACCCAAAGTTGGCGGGGCCATTCTTATTTTAGTTATTGGCAGTGTCTTAATTTTCTCAGCAAGTATTCATGCAAAATTTAGTGTAATTGCTGCGGGGATTGTCGTTGCTAGCGCGGCGCTTCTTTCTAAAATAATTATTTTTCTAGGCGATCACCGCTACTTACCACATTTTTTTGCGCATGTGTATGACCGCTTAGTTGTTTTGAAAAATCCGTTTTTATCCTTTCATGATCGCGGATTTCAGCCTTCAATGGCCTATTTAGCGATGTATAACGGTGGGTTTTGGGGCACTGGACTAGCCAATGGTATGGTAAAAAAAGGTGGCTTGCCAGAAGGTCAAACCGATTTTATCTTTGCGGTGATTGTGGAAGAACTTGGTTTGATTGGCGGCTTACTATTGCTATTTCTTTTGTTATTTTTAGCGGCCTCGATTTTGCGGAGTAGTTGTGTAATAAAAAATCATTGTTACGGCTTGTTTTTGTTAGGGGTCGGGACCTTGATTTTAGCTCAAACGGCGATTAACATTGGTGGCGTTTTGGGTTTGATTCCAATGACGGGAATTCCTTTACCGTTTGTTAGTTACGGTGGGACAAGTTATTTAATCTTTTCAGTGGCATTAGGAATCGTCATTAAAATTATTGCAAACGAAAGGCGGCAGTTAAATGGTCAATACAAAAAAATTCAACTTACATCTTAATTATGATTTATTATTGCCCATTTTTTTACTCACACTTTTATCTTCTGGTGTGCAATATTGGATTGCCGTTAATGAAGGAAAAGATGGAACTGTGCCAGCATTAAAACAACTTTTCTTTATTTTTGTTGGCTATGCAGGCATGTTTTTAGCTAGTCGGCTGTCACAGAAATTTATTTGGAAAGTAGCTCCTTTTTTCTATGGGTTTTCATTAATCTTAATGAGTGCTTTGTATTTTTCCTATGACAAAGGAATGTATTTATTGACGGGCACAAAGCGCTGGTTAGATTTAGGGTTTATTAAATTTCAGCCATCAGAAATTGCGAAAATTGCGTTTATTTTAATGTTGGCAAAAATTATTGTCCAACATGAGCAACAAGACTGGTCTGATAAATGGCGTTCAGACAAGCAACTTCTAAAAAAAATCGTTGCGGTTAGTGTCCCTGTTTTTTTCTTGATGGCGGTACAAAAAGATTTTGGGACATCCCTTGTTTTCGTAACGATTATTCTATCTCTTTTAGTTATTTCGGGAATTGATCGCAAAATTTTAATCATTATTTTCAGTGCTTTAGCAACGTTAGGCGTGGTCTTGATTCTGTTAGTCTTTACAGAGTGGGGGCACAAAGTACTCTTCTTTTTACATTTTAAACAATATCAATTGGATCGAATTTTAGCATGGATTCATCCCTATGATTATGTCGATAAAATCTCCTATCAACAAGTACAAGGCTTATTGGCAATTGGTTCGGGTGGTTTATTTGGCAAGGGTGTGCATGGGATTGAAGTGTATGTTCCTGTTCGTGAGTCTGATATGGTTTTTACTTTTATCGGGGAAGCCTGGGGCTTTGTGGGCAGTGCCACTGTTGTTTTTCTCTATTTTTACTTGTTTTATCAAGTTTTAGTAGCTGGCTTGCGGAGCAATTCGCGTTTCTGTATGTACATCTGTGTCGCCCTCATTTTTTCGCTGGTCTTTCAAACGGTGGAGAATATCGGTGCGGTGATTGGACTGTTGCCGTTAAAAGGTATTCCGCTTCCGTTTTTAAGTCAAGGAGGCACTTCGTTAGTGATGGCTATCACTTCTTTAGGATTTGTCAAAGGAAGAGAAGCCGCTACCTGAAAACACAAATAAAAACCAAGACTGGAACTCGCTTGCCGACAAGCTCTAGTCTTGGTTTTTACTATTGAAATTGTTTTTGGCATTCAGCCAAAAGTTGTTGAAGTTGTCGACTCATGTAACGTTCTTTTAAATAATAAACTGCCATGTTTCGTTTAGGTAGTTCTTGGTAAGTTAGTGTATGAATCGAATTGTCTAAAAGTTGAATATTTGTGTATTCGGGGACAATAGCGAAACTATCGGAATGAGACACCAAGTGAGTAATAAGTGAAAGAGTATCCACTTGAATGACTTTCTCTGGAGAAAAATTAGAAAACGTAGTATCTAGCCAATTGGTTAATTTGTTTTGCTCGGAAAATTCGGTATTTAAACGGACGAAGGGGTACATTGTTAGTTCTTTTAAAATTTCTTCCGTCGTAGCTTTGGCCAAAGCTGGATGATCGTTTCTTAAAATGAATTGATAATTTGCTGTAAATAAATCAATTTTACCAATATGTTCAGGTAATGGTAAGTCAGCAAAGGAAATACCAAAATCTGCATCCATTGTTTCCAAGGATTGAAGAATATTTTCTGTAATAATAGTGTGGACTTGTAAGTTGGATGAACGATCCGTTAATGTTGTCATTAGTAAGTCATTCAATTTATATTCTAAATCACAGAGATAAGTGGCTACATAAATATGGTTGGAAGAATGATTAATTTCTTTTAGCTCTTCTTCAATTGAGACCAACTCATTGGTGATGCGCCAACAATATTTTTCTAAAATTAATCCAGCTGGCGTTAAGGTGGTAGTTTGACCTTGGCGATTAAAAAGTTCCGCGCCTAACGTTGCTTCAAGAATTTTTATTTGCTTACTTAGGGCAGCTTGAGAAATTGCTAAATTTTCGGCTGCTTTAGTAAATTGTTTCACTTTGCATAACTCTAAAAAATAATGTAAACGAAATAGTTCCATGGGAATTCCTCCTTTTTCTATTCCTAGAATAAATAACGTAATTGTTCGAATAAATAACGGTGTGCTTCACAATGTCCGTGATGATTATTCTGAACTAAATAGATGGCTCGTTCTGGACTATCTTCCAGAGGAATACCAACTAAGTTACGTCTGTTTAGTTCATCAGTGAGTGAATAGGGAAGGATGCTACAGGCTTTTTCTCGTTGGACCATGTCTAAGACTAAATGAAGAGAAGGGAGTTCGATGACGATTTGCCGATTTTCCCAATTGATTTTACGTTCCCAACGTTTAAACACTTTTTTTTCATATACTTGATCGGAATATGCAGCAAAAGGTAAAGAACGAATTTCGTCAATCGTTACGCTATCGGCATGGGCTAAAGGATGATTTTTATTGACACAAAGGAGATAGCTTTCTGTATAAATTAATTCTTTCTCTAATGGAATCGAGGTATCCAAAAATATCCCAATCCCAATGTCAATTAAATCTGTTTCCAAAGCTGTTTCAAGATCGTAATAATACTTAAAATCAATACTTACATACGGATAGGATTGATTAAATAACAACAAGACTTCTCCAAATGCTTTATCTATATCAATTAAGTTTGTTCCAATCCGAATGGTCGTTGTCGATCCTTGGGTCACTAATTCATTAATCTCTTCTTGCGCTTCCTTAATGAGTGCAAAAATCATTTCTGTTCGCTTGGCGACGACTTCGCCTGCTGGAGAAAGCCGACAATGTTTCTTGTCTCTTAAAATTAATGAAGCACCTAATTCACGTTCCAACTCCTTGAGCTGGGTACTTAAATAAGGTTGACTCGTATGGAGCTTTTGAGAAGCTAAAGTAAAACTCGCATACTTTGAAACTGCCATAAAATATTCTAGTTGTTGTAATTTCATTTTCCTCACCGCCGTTTCTTTAACTATACAAAAAATAGCAGAAGAAAAGCTTCTCGACAAGGCTATCTGACGGTCTTTAGATTAATTTAACCAGTTATGATTCTATGAATAAATACGAATCATACCAGAAAACCATAGTAAATAAGCGGATTATTTTTCTTTTTGTTACTGAATGGACAAAAAGTTATCTGCTAAAAACTTTTTCTATATCGTTATTTTTTCAAGGAAGAATTATACTTGTTGTTGTAATTAAATAAGATTTGTTAGGTGAGGCTCCTATACAAACATAGGCTACTGCCCAAAAATGTCGAGAGACGCCAATGGGTAGAACAGGAACTGTCGAATGAAGGCTTTTCTTAAGGTAGCTAAAAGCAATCGCTTTTTACGTTGTATAGTGCTAAAGCTCAACGATAAGAACGATTATTCTTTGACACGTTGAGTTTTCAGCGTGTCTTTTTTTGTGGAAAGGGTGAGGAAAATGGAAGATGAACCGATCGTCAATTCAAGTCAACAACAGATAAATGAGGTGAAAGAAAATGGAAAAGAAAATGCGTCACTTGGGCCATGACTATAGTTACAAAAAGTTTGCCCATTCAGAAGTAGAAAAAGTTTTACAACGTTTCGGCTCAACTTGGGATGGCATTAAACACCAAGATATTGAAGAATTACAAGAACGTTATGGCCGCAACAAAATTATGAATGAAAAAAAAGCTTCACGGCTGCGACTTTTTATAAAATCGTATATCACGCCGTTTACTTTGGTGTTACTAGCACTAGCCACGATTTCATTTTTTACAGAATATGTCTATGCTGCGCCAGAGGAAAAAGATGTTACTGGCGTGTTAATTATGTTAGCGATGGTCATCTTAAGCGGCACGATGAGTTTTGTCCAATCAGTCAAATCAAGCAATGCAGTTGAAAAATTACAAAATATGATTAAAGTTACAGCGACAGTCATTCGTGACAAGAAGCAAATGGAAATTCCTATCGAGGAAGTTGTGTGTGGCGACTTAGTCCAACTATCCGCTGGCGATATGATTCCAGCCGATTTACGTTTAATCCAATCTAAGGACTTATTTGTTTCCCAATCATCCTTGACTGGAGAGAGTTTTCCCATTGAAAAACACGCGACTCATCAAAAAGATAGTGATCAAATTGATACAGAATACGACAATCTTTTGTTTTTAGGAACAAATGTCATTAGTGGCACTGGTTTGGGCATTGTCATTAAAGTTGGTAATCAAACTTTATTCGGACGGATGGCTTCTGATAACGGAGAAGAGCAGCAGCAGACGAGTTTTGAAACAGGAATTAATAAAACAACGTGGGTGCTGATTCGCTTTATGTTGGTTATTACGCCAACTGTTTTTCTAATTAATGGGTTAACAAAAGGCGATTGGGTGGAAGCGTTAATGTTTGCGATTGCCACAGCTGTCGGCTTGACACCAGAAATGTTACCTATGATTGTAACAACCAATTTAGTCAAAGGTTCTCGAGAAATGGCTAAAGAAGGCACGATTATGAAAAATGTCAATGCCATTCAAAATTTTGGCGGGATGGATGTACTTTGTACGGATAAAACAGGTACCTTAACACAAGATAAAGTAATTTTAGAATACCACTATAATATTGGGTGCCAAGAAGATCAAAAAGTCTTGGATTTAGCATTTCTAAACAGTTATTTTCAAACAGGTTTGCGTAATTTAATGGATAACGCCGTTATTCAAGCGGCGACGCAAGAAAGTGATATACAATCAGATGATTTTTATAAAGTAGATGAAATTCCTTTCGATTTCAATCGACGTCGAATGAGCGTGATTATCAAAGAGTTTAAAACGCGAGAAACACGCTTAATTACCAAAGGTGCGGTTGAAGAAATGCTCTTGGTCTGCACACAGGTACTTTTAGATGGCGAAATTGTGCCCTTAACAGAGACGCTGCGTCAAAAAATTACCAAAGACGTTGAAGCTTTAAATCGAGATGGTTTGCGCGTTCTAGCAATTGCCGATAAAAAAGTCGAAGCGGCTGAATGGGAGTATACAACTAAAGATGAATCAGAGTTGATTTTACAAGGCTATCTTGCCTTCTTGGATCCGCCAAAAGAAACAGCAGCGGCAGCTATTCACGCCTTGCATCAACATAATGTAGCTGTGAAAGTATTAACGGGGGACAATCAGTATGTGACACATTCTGTTTGTAAAGAAGTTGGTCTGGCTGGCGAAAAAATTATTACAGGAAATGAACTTCAACAATTAAACCAAGAAGAATTAAGAAAAACCGTTCAAGCGTATAATATTTTCGCCAAAATTACGCCTGACCAAAAAGTTCGTATTGTAAATGCGTTAACTGAAAATGGTCAAACTGTTGGCTTTTTAGGTGATGGAATAAATGATGCTGGAGCAATGCGTGCTGCTGATGTAGGAATCTCTGTTGATACAGCTGTCGATGTGGCGAAAGAATCGGCGGATGTAATTTTATTGAGAAAAGATTTAATGGTTTTAGAAAAAGGAATTTTATCTGGACGGCGCGTGTTTACGAACACGATGAAGTACGTCAAATTAACAGCAAGTTCTAATTTTGGCAATGTGTTTTCCGTGATCCCAGCAAGTATCTTTTTACCATTTTTACCGATTGCTCCGATTCAATCGCTATTATTAAATCTAATTTACGATACTTCGTGTATGTCAGTTCCTTGGGACAAAGTAGATGAAGAATACGTAGAAAAACCAAAAAAATGGGAACCAAAATCAATTGGTAATTTTATGCGTTGGTTTGGCCCAACGAGTTCTATTTTTGATATTGTTACCTATTTATTTATGTATTTCATTGTGTGTCCGGCTATCCTAGGTGGCTCATTCTTTGAATTAAATGGAGCAGATCAATTGCTCTTTATCGGTATTTTCCATGCAGGGTGGTTCATTGAGTCCTTATGGTCCCAAATGCTCGTCTTGCATTTCCTACGAACAGAAAAAATGCCTTTCCTTCAAAGTAGTGCTTCTGGAATTATGACGTTAGTCACTACAGCAGGGATTGTTCTCGGAACTGTTTTACCCTTTACCGCTTTCGGTGCAGAACTAGGATTTGTCGGTTTATCACCAAGCTATTTCTTGTATTTAATCCCGACAATTGTTGCTTATTTAGCACTGGTTGCGTTCATTAAAGTTTTATACGTCAAACGTTACGGTCAATTACTGTAACTGATTTGTACTATTATATATAGAAAAATTTTTTTACTTTTCTTTCAAGGTTGAGGAGGTGTCGGTTTTTATGACAGCTCCTCGTTGTTGTTTAAAGTAACTGTGCGAATTTTTTTATGGATTTATTTGTCATTTACAGTTAGTATGGCTAGTAGAGACTTTCCAAAAAGAACGAGCTTTTTGGTAATAAGGAGATAAAACGAGCTAATGACAAAAACAAACCAACTTTCAACTTCAACGCCGATGTTCGATCGGTCGGCCTATATTCATATTCCATTTTGTGAGCATATTTGTTATTATTGCGATTTTAACAAGGTCTTTTTAGAAGGACAACCAGTTGATGAATATATTCAGAGTTTATTAAAAGAAATTCAACTTACGCAAGCATTGTATCCAGAACAAGAAATGAAAACCATCTATATTGGCGGAGGCACGCCAACTTCATTATCAGCGAAACAGTTAGATGTGCTACTAAAAGGGGTTCGCGAACAGCTAACGTTTGATGACCGAAATGAATTTACGGTGGAAGCAAACCCTGGTGATTTAACCCAAGAAAAATTACAAGTCATGAAAAACTATGGCGTCAATCGTCTTTCGATGGGCGTTCAGACATTTGATGATCGCTTGCTCAAAAAAATCGGTCGCAAGCACACCGCCGCAGATGTTTATGAAACAATGAAATTTTTAGAGAAAGAAAATTTTACCAATGTCAGTATTGACTTAATCTATGCTTTACCTGGACAAACATTGGAAAGTTTTCGCGATACTTTGACAAGAGCCTTAGCATTGGACTTGCCGCACTATTCGCTTTATTCATTAATTCTTGAAAATAAAACAATGTTCATGAACTGGGTTCGTCAAGGACGGTTACAGCTGCCTGAAGAAGAAATCGAAGCACAAATGTTTGACGAAACGATTGAAGCAATGGAGAAAAAAGGACGTCACCAATATGAAGTTAGTAATTTTGCTTTAACAGGAAAAGAAAGCCAGCATAATCTGGCTTATTGGAATAATGACCACTACTATGGATTTGGCGCAGGTGCCAGCGGCTATCTTGGGCAAACTCGTTACAAAAATCACGGTCCAATCCAACATTATTTGAAACCCTTGCGAGAAAATCAATTGCCAATTGTGGAGACTGAAGAATTAACTCGTCTAAATCAAATAGAAGAGGAGTTATTTTTAGGCTTACGTAAAAAAGTAGGCATTTCTAAACAAAAATTCCAACAAAAATTTCATGAACCAATTGAAGCAATTTATGGAGAGGTCATTCAACGCTTAATCAAAGAAGAATTATTAATTGAAGAAGCAGATATCTTACGTTTAACGAAAAAAGGACTATTTGTGGGGAATAATGTTTTTGAAGCTTTTTTGTTAAGTGAAAAAGAGTAAAAAAATAAAAAAATCATCAAAGTGTGACAAAGCATTTCGATGATTTTTTTATTACAAAAGTTGGTATTGATGGTTTTTGAAGGTGGTTTGTAGCAATTAGCACTCTTGCGTGAAGAGTGCTAAAAAGTTGCGTATTTCCCTTGACAAAAAGGTAAGGACTTGTTATATTAGTATATGTAGTTAGCACTTAGATGTTAAGAGTGCTAATGAAGGGTGGTAATAACGATGATTACAGAAAGACAACAAAATATCTTGAGACTTATCATCCAAAATTACACGAACACGGGCTTACCTGTCGGTTCTAAGAAATTGATGGAGGATGGCATTGCCTCTAGTTCTGCCACAATTCGTAATGATATGAAAGCATTAGAAGAATACGGCTTATTAGCTAAGACTCATTCTTCTTCAGGGCGAATTCCCTCAATGGCTGGTTATCGTTACTACGTGGATCATCTTTTACAACCAACACAAGTAGAAGAGAACGAACTTAGAAGAATCCGTCAATCTTTTGGAAAAGAATTTCATGAGATTAATGATATTATTCGACAATCCGCTGAAATTCTATCAGAATTGACAAGTTATACTGCTTTTTCATTAGGACCTGAAGTGAAAGAACGGAAATTAACCGGCTTTCGAATGGTTCCTTTGAATGATCGGCAAGTCCTTGCTATTATAGTGACAGATAAAGGCAATGTTGAAAACCAAGTATTTGCCATTCCTGCCGCTGTTTCTAGCCAAGATCTTGAAAAAATGACACAAATCATCAATGATAAGTTGGTTGGACAACCTTTGTTGACCGTTTATCATCGTTTGCGGACGGAGATTCCGATGATTTTACATCGCTATTTCCAAACGCCAGAAGGAATGATGAACTTATTCGATGAGATGTTAGGACATGCCTTTGAAGAAAAAGTCTTTGTCGGTGGTCGCATGAATTTGTTAGATTTTGGCATCAAACAAGATATTGAACAATTGAAATCTGTCTATTCCTTTATGCAAAATTCTGATGAGCTGACGCATTTATTAAATGGTTCTGCAACAACAGAAAATCCAATTGTTTTTCGTATCGGCTCAGAAATTGGCAACAATCTCTTAGAAGATATGAGCATGATCACTGCTACGTATGAAGTATCAGGACATGGCAAAGGAACAATTGCCCTGCTAGGACCAACCAGTATGCCGTATTCAAAAATATTCGGTTTGGTAGACACGTTTCGACATGAGCTAGCTTCACAACTAGGTGACTATTACCGTTTTTTAGGTAATTAAGCAAACCTTGTTAGGATAAGAAGTAGATGCATAAAGAGAAAGGAAGTTGCTGAAGTGAGTAAAAAAGAAGAGAAGCAAGAAGAATTACAAGAAGAAATGGAAGCTGTTGATGCTGCTGGCGTTTCTGAAGTAGAAGTTGAAGCAACAGAGATTGAAAATCTTAAAGCAGAGCTTTCCGAAATGGAAGACAAGTTCTTGCGGGCAAGAGCCGAAATTGCTAATATGAGCAATCGAAATAAAAACGAACGAGAATTATTAGTTCGTTACCGCTCACAAGATTTAGGTAAAAAGATTTTACCATCCATTGATAATTTAGAACGAGCAATGGCTATTGAAGTATCAGATGAACAAGGCGAAAGCTTGAAAAAAGGTATTTCGATGGTGCTAGAAAGTATTACTGTGGCTTTAAAAGAAGAAGGAATTGAAGAAATCCCAGCAATGGGTGAAACCTTTGATCCAAATTTACATCAAGCCGTTCAAACAGTCCCTGCTTCTGAAGAAACCCCAGCAGATACCATTGTTGAAGTTCTACAAAAAGGGTACAAATTACAAGATCGTGTGTTACGACCATCAATGGTCATTGTTGCACAATAACAAACGTTAATTAAAAATATATTATTATAGAAAACTAATACAGATTGGAGATATTCACTATGAGTAAAATTATTGGTATTGACTTAGGAACAACAAACTCAGCTGTCGCAGTACTAGAAGGCGGCGAAGCGAAAATTATTGCAAACCCAGAAGGTAACCGCACAACTCCTTCGGTCGTTTCATTCAAAAACGGTGAAATTCAAGTGGGCGAAGTAGCAAAACGTCAAGCTGTTACAAATCCTAACACGATTTCATCTATTAAACGTCACATGGGTGAAGCTGGCTACAAAGTTGATGTTGAAGGAAAATCATATACACCACAAGAAGTTTCTGCAATGATCTTACAATATTTAAAAGGTTTTGCTGAAGACTATTTAGGTGAAAAAGTTGAAAAAGCAGTTATTACAGTTCCTGCATATTTCAACGATGCGCAACGTCAAGCAACAAAAGATGCTGGTAAAATTGCTGGTTTAGAAGTAGAACGGATCGTTAACGAACCAACAGCAGCAGCTTTAGCTTATGGCTTAGATAAAACAGACAAAGATGAAAAAATTCTTGTCTTTGACCTTGGTGGTGGTACATTCGACGTGTCAATCCTTGAATTAGGCGATGGCGTTTTCGATGTATTATCAACAGCCGGTGATAACAACCTAGGTGGGGATGACTTTGATAATAAAATCATTGACTACATGGTTGCAGAATTTAAAAAAGAAAATGGCATTGACTTAGCTAACGATAAAATGGCATTACAACGTTTGAAAGATGCTGCTGAAAAAGCGAAAAAAGACTTATCAGGTGTAACAAGCACACAAATCAGCTTGCCATTTATTACTGCTGGCGAAGCAGGACCATTGCACTTAGAAATGAACTTAACTCGTGCAAAATTTGATGAATTAACAAGTGATTTAGTTGAACGTACAAAAGTACCAGTACGTCAAGCCTTGAAAGATGCTGGTTTAAATCCTTCTGAAATCGACGAAGTTATCCTAGTTGGTGGTTCAACACGTATTCCAGCTGTAGTTGAAGCTGTTCGCAAAGAAACAAACAAAGAACCAAACAAATCAGTTAACCCTGACGAAGTAGTAGCAATGGGTGCTGCAATCCAAGGTGGCGTAATCACTGGTGATGTTAAAGACGTTGTCTTATTAGACGTAACACCGTTGTCATTAGGGATTGAAACAATGGGTGGCGTATTTACAAAATTAATTGATCGTAACACTACGATTCCAACAAGTAAATCACAAGTATTCTCAACTGCTGCTGACAATCAACCAGCTGTTGATATTCACGTTTTACAAGGTGAACGTCCAATGGCCGCTGATAATAAAACATTAGGTCGTTTCCAATTAACAGATATTCCTGCAGCTCCTCGTGGTGTGCCACAAATTGAAGTAAGCTTTGACATTGATAAAAACGGGATTGTAAATGTTCGTGCGAAAGACTTAGGCACTCAAAAAGAACAAACAATCACGATTAAATCTTCTTCAGGTTTATCTGATGATGAAATCGAACGTATGGTGAAAGATGCTGAAGCAAACGCTGAAGCAGATAAACAACGTAAAGAAGAAGTTGACTTACGTAACGATGCAGATGCTTTATTATTCACTGTTGATAAAACATTGAAAGAATTAGAAGGCAAAGTAGATGCTGAAGAAGTGAAAAAAGCAGAAGATGCGCGTGATGAATTAAAAGCAGCCATCGAAGCAAACGATATCGAACAAATGAAAGCAAAACGTGATTCATTGAATGAAATCGTCCAAAACTTAACAGTAAAACTTTACGAACAAGCTGCGCAACAACAAGCACAAGAAAATCCTGAAGCTGCCCAAGGTGGCGCTGATGATGTTGTTGATGCTGATTTTGAAGAAGTAAATGGTGATGACAAATAATCAATAACAATTGATTTTAGGGACTGGATCATTAGTACAATGACTAATGTCCCAGTCCCTTGTCTTTTGTGAGAAAATCAACCACAATCAAGTTAGCAAGAAACTATTTAGGTTTTGAAAGAACTGTGGTATGATTACAACGATGTTAAACAAGCTGAAAATACCTATTCACAGCTAGTAACACTGATTCAAGGTGTGACAGATAATCCAACCAGAGAGACCGAAAGCAATCGATGAATTTGGCTGGTTCTAAACACATTGTAAAGTTTGAAGAAAGTTGGAGGGAAGTCAATGGCGACGAAACGAGATTATTATGAAGTGCTAGGATTAGCAAAAGGTGCTTCAGATGATGAAATTAAAAAAGCATACCGCAAACTTTCCAAAAAGTACCATCCAGATATTAACAAAGAAGCCGATGCGGAAGAAAAATTTAAAGAAGTTTCTGAAGCGTATGAAGTATTAAGTGATCCACAGAAAAAAGCGGCCTATGACCAATATGGCCATGCAGGAACTGATCCTAATTACGGTGGCGGCGCTGGTGGCTTTGGCGGTTTCGGTGGCGGCGGATTTAGCAGTAGTGGTTTTGGTGGATTCGAAGATATTTTCGATTCATTCTTTGGCGGCGGCGGTGGCCGTTCTGTTGATCCAAATGCACCAAGACAAGGCGCCGATTTACAATATACAATTCAATTGAAATTTGAAGAAGCTATTTTCGG
This sequence comes from Enterococcus sp. DIV0236, assembly GCF_050558525.1. Classification (NCBI taxonomy): domain Bacteria; kingdom Bacillati; phylum Bacillota; class Bacilli; order Lactobacillales; family Enterococcaceae; genus Enterococcus; species Enterococcus sp. DIV0236. The sequence goes on from NZ_CP187891.1 coordinate 1,106,943, forward strand.
TGTCGAAAAAGAGATTAAGTACAATCGAGAAGATACTTGTGCAACCTGTGGCGGTAATGGCGCCAAACCAGGCACACACCCAGAAACTTGTCATAAATGTCATGGCTCTGGAACAATCAATGTTGAACGTCAAACGCCATTAGGTCGTATGATGAGTCGTCAAACTTGTGATGTGTGTCATGGCACAGGGAAAGAAATTAAAGAACCATGTCCAACTTGTCATGGCACAGGTCATGAGAAAAAAGCACATACTGTCAAAGTAAATGTGCCTGCTGGAGTAGAAGACGGTCAACAAATGCGCTTAGCTAACCAAGGAGAAGCGGGTACCAATGGTGGACCATATGGTGATTTATATGTAGTCTTTCGTGTTGAAGATAGTGATATTTTCGATCGAGATGGCGCAGAAATCTACTATGATTTACCAGTAAGTTTCGTCCAAGCGGCTCTAGGGGACGAAGTAACTGTCCCAACTGTTCATGGTGACGTGAAATTAAAAATTCCGGCTGGAACACAAACTGGCACAAACTTCCGCTTAAGAGGCAAAGGTGCGCCACGTTTACGTGGTGGGGGCAATGGTGATCAACACGTGAAAGTGAAATTAATAACACCAAAAAATCTTAATGAAGAACAAAAGGATGCCCTACGAGCTTTTGCAAAAGCTGGCGGACAAAATGTAACTGAACAACAAGAAGAAGGCTTCTTTGATAAAATGAAAGATGCGTTTGGCGGTAAGAAGAAAAAATAAACCAATCGAGTCAGAGACAAAAGTAGTTAGCTCCAAGTGTTCATCACTCTTGAAAGCTAAATTGCAACGAGTAATTGCAGATACTGCTTTTGTTTAGCTGATTATTTTAAGATTTAGAGAGTGGGACATAAGTCGTTTTGACTTATGTCCTATTTTCGTTTTTTATTTCCAAACATTTTACGAGAATATTTTAAAATTTAGCGTATACTTAATATAAGCAAGTTAGGAGGGCTTATTTATGAAACCATATGTTTATGTAATCAGTGATATTCATGGACAAGCAGATTTGTTTGATGCCTTACTTACAGACTATGACCCAGTCGAGCATCAGCTAGTTTTAATTGGTGATTTAAACGACCGTGGTCCGCATTCTAAAGCCTGTTTTCTCAAAGGAAAAGAACTTGTCGAGCAACACGGCGCTGTTTATTTACGAGGCAATCATGAAGAATATTTTTTGCAGTTTCTTCAAAATCCAGAGGACTGGTTTGCAGGATATGTTCGCAATGGTGGCAAGGAAACAATTGAAAGCCTCTTGCATCCAGGAGCTACTGCAGAATACTCACCAACAGAAATGGCCTTAATGATCCGTAGTCGCTATCCAGAGTTAATTGATTTTTTAACAAAACGACCGCTTTATTTTGAATGGCAGCATTACTTATTTGTGCATGCTGGGGTTGATTTAACGATGGAAGATTGGCGGCAAACAGCACCTAAGGATTTTTTGTGGATTCGCGAACCCTTTCATCAAGGGAAAAATAATACAGGCAAGACCATTGTTTTTGGTCATACCATTACTCCGATGTTACATGGTGATATGCAGACCACGGACCTTTGGCAAAGTGATGGAAAAATTGGCATAGATGGTGGTGCTATTTTTGGTGGCTCTGTGCATGGTGTGATTTTTTATGAAAAAGGCATTGTCCAAGATATCGAATATCAAAAACGCACCCCTGCGTGGCAACCAGAATTTTGATTCCTTAATCGTATGAATCAGTTACCTCACTTCTATATTTAGAAGCAAAAATATGCTAAAATAGATAAGTATGCATAAGAAAAGAGGTATCTAGTTAATGGCAGAAGCTTATAACGAAGAAGTAGTAGCGCTACTTCAAAAAGAATTGACAACGTATCGTTCAAAACAAATAACAACGGTTTTAACTTTATTAAATGAAGGAAATACAGTTCCTTTTATTGCCCGTTACCGGAAAGAAATGACTGGAAGTTTAGATGAAGTCCAAATCCGTGAAATAGAAGAACGTTATCATTATTTACAAAACTTGAAAAAGCGGAAAGAAGAAGTTCTCCGTTTAATTGAAGAGCAAGGAAAACTAACAAAAGAACTCAAAACAGATATTCAAAAAGCAGTAAAAATGCAACAAGTGGAAGATTTGTATCGACCATATAAACAAAAACGTCGGACTAAAGCGACTATCGCGAAAGAAAAAGGGTTGGAACCATTAGCAGATTGGTTGCTCTCTTTACCTGAAAACGCGGATATCTTAGCCAAAGCGGCTACTTTTATTAATGAAGAAAAAGAAGTTGCAACCGCCGAGATAGCCTTGCAAGGTGCTCATGAAATTTTAGCAGAACGTATTAGCGATGAACCAAAATACCGAACATGGTTACGTGATTATATGGTTAAACATGCGCAATACTTTAGCGTAGTTAAGGATGAAGAAAAAGACGAAAAGCGGACCTATGAAATGTATTACGATTTTGCAGAACCAGTTAGCAAAATGGTGCCGCACCGTGTCTTAGCAACGAATCGTGGTGAAAAAGAAGACATTTTAAAGGTTTCCCTTGTCGCTGATGAAACAAAAATTAATGATTATTTCCAACGTCAACTAATCGGCAAGCAAGCAACAAGCTTAGCTGCTCCATACATTGAGGCTGCTTATTTAGATAGCTATAAACGATTCATTGGACCAGCGATTGAACGGGAGATTCGCAATGAATTAACAGAAAAAGCTGATGAACAAGCGATTGCAATTTTCGGTGAAAATTTACGTAATTTATTATTACAGTCACCACTTAAAGGAAAAGTTGTTCTAGGATTTGACCCGGCTTATCGGACAGGCTGTAAATTAGCAGTTGTCGATGAAACTGGTAAAGTTTTAGCAATTCAAGTGATTTATCCACATAAACCAGCGACTGCTGCGAAACGTGAAGCCGCTGGTCCAGCCTTTAAAAAGATCATTGAAGACTATCAAGTGGACATGGTAGCTATTGGAAACGGAACGGCAAGTCGTGAATCTGAATTGTTTGTGGCAGAGCAATTAAAGGCGGTGAAGCGGGACGTCTTTTACGTGATTGTTAATGAAGCAGGGGCTTCCGTTTACTCTGCGAGTGAAGTGGCTCGTAAAGAGTTTCCTGATTTACAAGTCGAAGAACGAAGTGCGGTCAGCATTGCACGTCGTTTACAAGATCCGTTGGCAGAATTAGTAAAAATTGATCCCAAAGCAGTCGGGGTTGGTCAATATCAGCATGACGTATCGCAAAAACGTCTTGCCGAGCAATTGGATTTTGTTGTGGAAACTGCAGTAAACCAAGTTGGTGTCGATGTGAATACAGCGAGTGCTCAACTTTTACAACATATTTCTGGCTTAAATAAAACAACGGCGCAAAACTTAGTCACTTATCGTGATGAAAATGGTGTCTTTACAGCACGAAATCAAGTCAAAAAAGTACCTCGTTTAGGACCAAAAGCATTTGAACAAGCAATTGGCTTTTTACGAATTCCTAATGGCAAAAATGTGTTAGATAACACTGGCATTCACCCAGAAAGTTATCCAGTAGCACAAGCAATTTTAGAAAAAGCAGAGATTGCTTCTAAAGAATTAGGGACAGCAGAAGCTATCGAAAAATTGAAACAGTTACCAGTGAATCAATTAGCTACTGAGTTAGAAGTAGGTTCAGAAACACTCACGGATATTATTGCTAGTTTAATCCAACCAGGTCGTGATATGCGCGATGAGATGTCAGCACCACTTTTACGTAAAGACGTGTTGACAATGGAAGATTTGAAACCAGGAATGGAAATGCAAGGGACTGTTCGAAACGTAATTGACTTTGGCGCGTTTGTCGATATTGGTGTGAAGCAAGATGGCTTAGTCCACATTTCTAAGTTAAGTACTAAATTTGTTAAGCACCCAACGGATGTTGTTGCGGTGGGGGATGTAGTCACAGTTTGGGTAGAAGATGTTGACTTGAAAAAGGGGCGTATTAGTTTAACTATGTTGCCTCGGGCTGATAGAAAAGAGTAGCAATGAAAGAGTCTCAACCAGTCTTGATGACAGATCAAGCGCTTCAAACGCTAGTGGAAAAAATTTCAATCGTATTTTTTCAGAAACCTTTTCTGCATCAAGCTACATTTAATCGGCGGTTAAAAACTACGGGCGGTCGCTATCATTTAGCTTCGCATCACCTGGATTTTAATCCAACTGTCTTTTTAAAGTATGGACAAGAGGAACTGGAAAAAGTCATTAAGCATGAGTTATGTCACTATCATTTACATTTAGCTGGCAAAGGCTATCAGCATAAAGATAAGGACTTTAAAGAGTTATTGGCTAAGACTGGCGGTGCCCGTTACGCACCGCCTCTAGTAGAACGGAAAAAAGCAGTTTTTCATCAGTACCAATGTCAGTCTTGTGGAGAAGTCATCCTCAGAAAACGACGAATTGATACGACACGATATGTCTGCGGAAAATGTCATGGGCGTTTGTCCTGGCAAGCGAAAAAAGAACAAATCTAACGATTCTGGTCTTTGTTATCTTGACAAAGACCAGTAATTATTTTAGGATAAATAAGTGCTCTTAAAATGCAGATGTGTTGGAATTGGCAGACAAGCATGATTGAGGGTCATGTGGACAGATGTCCGTGTGGGTTCGAGTCCCATCATCTGCATCAACTAGTATAACAAGAGGTCGGGACAGAAGTGTTTAACTCCGAGAAATAAGAAGGAATTTCCGAAAATTGTTCTATAATTTTTGGAGAATTTCGGCTTATTTCCGAAGAAGTTGCTTCTGTTCCCGCCGTTTATCAGTTTTTGAGCGTGGAGCGAAAATCCAAAGTGATTTTTGTCCCACGCTCTTGTTTATTACGGAAAAACCATCAATTTTTTATTAAATTCTGATATTTATTATTGCTTTTTCATTATAGTTGGCGTAACTTTAGAGTATAAATTTGTGAAGCGAGGGAGTCCGTGTGAGAAATTTTAAAAAATCTGATAAATTAAATAACGTAAGTTACGATGTCCGTGGTCCTGTTTTAGAAGAAGCAGAACGCATGCAAGAAGAGGGCATACGTATTTTGAAATTAAATACAGGGAATCCAGCGCCATTTGGTTTTGATGCCCCAAATGAAATTGTGCGCGACATGATTGTAAATGTTCGCGATTCAGAAGGTTATTCCGATTCAAAAGGTATTTTTTCTGCAAGAAAAGCGATTGAACAATATTGCCAATTAAAAAAATTTCCTAATGTAACGATTAATGATATTTACACTGGTAATGGCGTGAGTGAACTAATTACCATGTGTATGCAAGGCTTGTTAAATAACGGCGATGAAGTACTTGTGCCAATGCCAGACTATCCTTTATGGACTGCATCTGTTTCTTTGGCGGGCGGTACGCCCGTTCATTATATTTGTGATGAGCAAGCAGAATGGTATCCAGACATTGATGATATAAAATCAAAAATAACTTCGAATACAAAAGCAATCGTTATTATCAATCCCAATAATCCGACTGGTGCTTTATATCCGAAAGAGTTATTACTAGAAATTGTCGAAGTGGCACGTCAAAATGATTTAATTATTTACTCTGATGAAATTTATGATCGTTTGGTCATGGACGGTTTGGTTCATGTACCGATTGCTACATTAGCACCTGATTTATTTGTCGTAACATTGAATGGTTTGTCAAAATCACATCGAGTGGCAGGCTTCCGATGCGGTTGGATGGTGTTAAGTGGAGATAAATCACGAGTAAAAGGGTATATCGAAGGGCTAAATATGCTTGCTTCCATGCGGTTATGCTCGAATGTGTTGTCACAACAAATCATTCAAACCGCATTAGGCGGCTATCAAAGTGTCGATGATTTACTTTTACCAGGTGGCAGAATTTACGAACAACGAGAATTTATTTACAATGCGATAAATGATATTCCTGGTTTATCAGCCGTGAAGCCTAAAGCAGCTTTCTATATTTTCCCGAAAATTGATACGGCCAAATTCGACATTTATGATGATGAAAAATTTGTTTTAGATTTCTTACACAAACATCATATTTTATTAGTCCATGGTGGTGGCTTCAACTGGCAACAACCAGATCACTTCCGTATTGTTTATTTACCGAAGATGGAAGACTTAAAAACTACAGCAGATAAAATGCGTGAATTTTTAAGTACCTACAAACAAAAATAAAAGAACTACCAAAAAATAGCCTCTAACGAAGCTATTTTTTGGTAGTTCTTGTTTTATCAACAATACTATTCTGCGGTTTCACATGCTTTTTTACTAATAATCATTCGGTTGGTATATTTTTCTTCCATATCAGGACTAGGATTTGCTACTACGATGAGATAAGAATTTTCATACTCCTTCTCCACAAAGCCTGAATAATTTGTTTTTTCCCAAATGAAGTGAACCTTTTTCTCTTCGGCCATACAATAACACTCCTTTTTAATAAAAATGAACCTATTTATTTTCTAAGAAAACCTTAGATAATGTTCTTGCAGTATATTATGCAATAAAGTACAATAAAAGCATAATGCGAATTCGCATATTTTGACAAAATCCCCATTTTGCAAGGAAAATGGCCGATATAAATAGGAGCTATTGTGATGAATTCTTTAGGTGCAGTTATTAAAGAAATTAGAAAAAATAGAAAATTGACACAGAAAATGTTATCAGAAGACATCTGTTCGCAAAGTGTTTTAAGTCGCATTGAAAACAATGAAGAGTTGCCAAACGTTCTCGTAATGCAACAACTTTGTGATCGTTTAGGTGTGACTGTTGACCAGATTATGCGTTATAAATCTGGTGATGTGCACGTTGTTACGTATTCATTTGAAAAAATGGCTGAATATTTTCGCCATAAAAAATATCAATTATTATTAAATTATTTAAAGGAAAATCGTATTGAAGAACAATTGTATTTAGATACGGACTGGCAAAAATATTATTATTATTTAGGTAGTTGTGAATTGTTTGTTCTAAATGATTATGAAAAAGCTATTGCTAGCTTGCGTAAAGGGTTATCTTTCACCTATAAAGCTGATAAGTTAAATGTTTCTGATTTAGAGATTCAATTAATTAGTTGTCTAGGTGCTACTTATGGTTACATGGGCAATCGAGTAGAAGCAGAACGATTTTTAAGTTTGAGTATTCATTATTTTAATCAATTGCCAAATGAACGCAGTAATGCAGAATTAACGAAAATATTTTTTAATTATGCTGATTTCTTATTCAAAAATTATACAGAAAAAGATGCCGAAATTTATGTGGATCAAGGAATTACTTGGGCCCGCAAAAAAAATAGTTATTATTATTTAAGTGAATTATTAAATCTAAAATATTTAGTTTTAATGAGAAAGAATAAACATGAAGAAGCAGAACGTTATCTGAACTTAGCACAACAAATGAAAAATGTGGAAAGTGGCAATCTTTAAAAAATCCTCAGAATTGCTTAAAAGGTCTACACCATTTCTTGACTTTTGTACTGATTAAGAGTACTTTTGAAGTAAGTAAAATAAAGAAAGAAGGATGAAGATGAAAACATTTATCTTTGCAGACAAGTTCTTTTTAAAAAGCGATGTTAAAGGACCTGGTTATTTAGAAATCACGGATGGTATCTTTGGTAATTATACAAAAGATGAACCGCAAGGGGACGTAAAAATTATTCGTGAGGAAGGCAAATGGATTGCCCCAGGTTTAGTGGATACTCATATTCATGGTTACATGAATCATGACGTAATGGATAACGATGCAGAAGGCATTAAAGTGATGTCTGAAGGCTTATTATCTTGTGGTGTAACTTCATTTTTACCAACAACATTAACTTCAAGTAAAGAACGTTTAACAGACGTTGCACGTACGATTGGTCAAGTCTACCAAGAAGTACCTGGTGCAAAAATTCAAGGGATTTACTTTGAAGGACCTTTCTTTACTGAAGAACATAAAGGCGCACAAAATCCAAGTTATTTTGGAGATCCAGACCTTGATACATTCCACGAATGGCAAGAAGCTTCAGGCGGAATTATTAAGAAAATTGCGTTGGCACCAGAACGTAATGGTGTGAAAGAATTTGTTGAAACCGTTACAGATGAAGGTGTCGTTGTTGCTTTAGGCCATAGTAATGCGACCTTAGAAGAAGCTGATGTGGCAGTTGAAGCAGGCGCTAGCGTTTTTGTTCATGCATATAATGGGATGCGTGGCTTAAATCACCGTGAACCAGGGATGGTTGGTGCATTGTTAACGTTACAACACGTTTTCTCTGAATTAATTTGTGATGGACACCATGTACATCCGCAAGCGGCTGAAGTATTGATGGAAAAAGCGGGCCATGATCACGTTGCGTTAATTACAGACTGCATGATGGCTGGCGGTATGCCAGATGGCAACTACAATTTAGGTGAATTTCCTGTTGTGGTAGCAGAAGGAACGGCTCGTTTGGATACTGGGAACTTAGCAGGAAGTATTTTAAAACTAAAAGAAGCAATTAAAAATGTAGTTGATTGGGGTATTGCAACACCTGCACAAGCAATTATGATGGCTTCATTAGTTCCTGCGATCAGCTGTAAAATTGATGATCAATGTGGCATGATTGCAAATGGTCGCGATGCTGACTTTATCGTATTAGAACCAACCATGGAATTAGCAGCCACTTATTTAGATGGCGTAGAACGTTATCGAGCATAAGACACAAGAAAAAGCTTGCGGAAATTTATCCGCAAGCTTTTTTTATAATTCTTTTGGTAAAATCGCAGAAGTGATTTCTTTGTTTTCATAGGCAATAAAAAAATCGATTAATTGCTTGTCAAATTGCTCAATATCCTCTTTGTAAAGGGAGCTAGGAATCACAAAGGTTTGCTCTAGGGTGCCTGCTAGATAATCGCCATCTAAACTTTGGGCGACAACTAAAAATTCTTGTTCGCGCCAATGTTCCACATCTGTTTCAGAAATGGTTTCCGGAGAGGCTAAAAATTTACAATTTTCGACAAACTGTTCATCAATTTCTTCACTGAAAGTTAATTCAGCATCCTCTTCTTGAGGTTGAGAGAGGATTGCTTGCAAAAATGTTTGTGGTTTTGCATCGGGTAATGTTTCTTTTAGCTGTTCAAAATCCAATGAAAGTTCCTCCTTATTGTTTGTTTAAAATAGTTACTGAAAAATCAATGGGTGAATTTGTTTTAAGGCTTTTGGCTTCTAAGATGATTTTTTCAGCCAACAAATCGTTTCCGTTATATACAGGTGTCACGCGATAGCGAACGTTTTCGCCGCGATCAAGAGCTGCCCGAATCTGATTTTCATATTTCGTCATATAAGGAGTGTTGACAGGATTCTGATACAAGGTGGTTAAGTTACGTGGATCATCACCACTGCCTCCCATTTGACGGCCGATTAGGTGGCCACGCGAATGATTAGCTTTTCCTGAAATGAAACCAGCTGGTCGAATATCTTTATTAGCGGAAGTTCCTGTATTGACCATTGCGGGTTTTAATAGCGCATCAGCGCCTGTCGCTCGTTTTAGACGATCTAGAGAATGATAAGTAATCCAGCCGTTTGAGTTATCCTTTAATTCCTCTGCTGAAAATGTGGCTTTACCATTTTCAATGGGTCCAGGATTATCTCCTTTTGGTGCTGGTGTGCTTGAGGGGGTGGTTGTTTGTGGTTGAACATTAAATAAATCTTGTAAAGCATCAGGAACTTTAATGCCAACCGCGCCTAAAATTAAAATGATTAATGCGCCAATCAGCATGATGGTTGAATTAAATGGTGGTTTCTTCTTTCTGTTTGCCATAACGTGCTCCTCTAATTTTATACTTGCAATAGTCCAAATTTAAGTGGACCATCTTTTCTATTATACGTAAATTTGCTAAAAAATCAAAAAAGGCTTTTCTTTGAAAGACTTGTTTTCTCAGATATGTTACTATTTTAATGTAGAAGGGAAGGGATAGTGGATGGCCTATATTGAAGTCAAAAATGAATACAAGCGTTACCAAATGGGAGAGACAACTATTACTGCGAATGACGGCATTTCTTTTGAAGTGGAAAAAGGAGAAGTAGCGGTTATTTTAGGCCCCAGCGGTGCTGGAAAATCAACTGTTTTAAATATTCTTGGTGGAATGGACAGCTGTGATGAAGGGGAAATTATTATTGATGGCACAGATATCGCTCAGTTTTCAGAGAAACAATTAACCACTTATCGACGCAATGATGTCGGGTTTGTTTTCCAATTTTACAATTTAGTCCCAAATTTAACGGCAAAAGAAAATGTCGAATTGGCTTCGCAAATCGTTGCGGATGCGTTGGATTCGACCACTGTTTTACAATCGGTGGGTTTAGGGGAACGTTTAGATAATTTTCCAGCGCAACTTTCTGGTGGTGAACAACAACGAGTGACCATCGCCCGTGCGATTGCTAAAAAGCCCAAGTTACTTTTATGTGATGAACCGACAGGAGCACTGGATTATGAAACAGGGAAACAAATTTTAACTATTTTGCAAAATACTGCTCGTGAAACTGGAACGACCGTCTTAATTATTACCCACAATTCAGCCATTGCAGAAATGGCCGATCGGGTAATTCGAATTAATGATGCGAAAGTTCGCGAAATGACTGTGAATGATCAGCCTAAATTGGTTGCTGAAATTGAATGGTAGGTGCCTAAAATGAAGAAAACAGCGCTAATTAAAACAAGCTTACGTGAAATTAGACAATCTACTACACGATTTTTATCGATTATGGGGATTATTTTCCTTGGTGTAATGGTTTTTGTTGGTTTGAAAGCTACTGGACCAGATATGATTAAAACCGCGAATAATTATTACCAGAAAGAGCAGCTTCCAGATGCGCGAATAATTTCTACAATGGGACTGGAAAAGAAAGATTTAACAACTCTACAGTCTTTAAAAGATGTCGAAACAGTTGTGCCGCGGTATACAATAGATGCCACGATTGGGCCGCAAAATAATGCAGTAAAATTGTTTGGCTATCGAAAAAATCAAGCAGGATCGCTTAACTATCAAGTAGTTGACGGTCGGTTACCTAAACAAACAAATGAAATTGCATTAGATACATTAGCGAAAACTAGATATGACTATAAAATGGGTGATAAAATCACTTTAAACGATGCAGCGATTAAAGAAAAAGGACTGACGCAAACCCATTTTACTGTTGTCGGATTTATCAATTCACCAGAATATATTGATAATACATCCAGGGGAACCACAACGGTCGGTTCTGGAACGTTAAACTTTTTTGGCGTGGTTTCGGAAAAAGCCTTTGACAGTCAACGGTATCCAGAATTGCTAATCTCATTTCGTTCATTAAAACATCAAAATACGTATTCCTCTGATTATGAAAAGAAAAGAGAGCAGGCCTTAAATCAGGTAAAAGAGGCACTGAAAAATCGGCCAGAAGAACAGGTTGCGGCTCTGCGTGATTCGGCTCAGCCGGACATTAACCAAGGTCGGCAAGCGCTGGAAACGGGAAAACAAGCACTTGCGCAGTTGGAGCAACAACCAGGAATTCCAGCTGAGATGCTTGAAAAGCAAAAAGACGAATTGGCTAAACAGGAACAACTGTTGGCTGAAAAAGAAACAGAGCTAGCCAATTTGAAAGCCCCAACGTATTATTATTTTACCAGGGAAGACAATCCAGGATTTTCTGAATATCAAGATAACGCTGATCGGATTTCTTCTTTAGCCACGCTATTCCCGTTGTTCTTTTTCCTAATTGCGGCATTAGTCAGCTTAACTACCATGACACGTATGGTGGAAGAAAAAAGAATGGAAATTGGTAGTTTGAAAGCTTTAGGTTATCGTAATCGTGAAATTGCTTCGATTTTTATTACCTATGCAACGGTTGCTAGCCTAACAGGTTCATTATTAGGATTGGCAGTTGGCTATTATCTATTCCCTAAAATAATTTTTGATGCCTACGGTCAAATGTACAATATTCCTGATTTAGTTACACCGTGGTACTTAAATTACAGTTTATGGGGCATCATTGTAGCCTTAGCTTGTACTGTGGGAGCGGCCTTAGTGACATTAAGAATCGATTTATTAAGTACCCCAGCTACCTTGCTAAGACCCAAAGCGCCGAAATCAGGTCAACGGATTTTACTAGAACGAATCCGCCCTTTATGGCAACGCATGAGCTTTATTCAAAAAGTGACCGCTAGAAATCTGTTCCGCTATAAACGACGGATGCTGATGACCGTTATCGGAATAGCTGGTTGTATGGGGCTGTTAATTGTTGGTTTTGGTTTACGCGATTCAATTGTGGATGTCGCTACAATTCAATTTAATAAAATCTGGCATTACCAAGCAGTCGTGACTTTTAAAGAGCAAACAACACCTGAAGAGACAAAAGAGTATCAAGAAACGTTGCGCAAAATGGATGGTTTGAATAAAACAATTCCGTTATATTCAGAAATCTTTAAAACGAAGGGCAAAGGCGCACCAACTCAAAATATTACTCTTTATGTGCCACAAGATCCTTCGAAAATGGCTGATTTTCAATTATTTAATGATCGAGTCACTGGAGAAAAATATTCCCTCAACGATGACGGTGTAATCATTAATGAAAAATTAGCTAAATTATTTGGCTATAAAGTCGGAGATCAATTAAATTTAGAAAATAGTGATAATCAAACCTATCACGTGAAAATTGCCGCGATTGCAGAGAACTACACGGGTCATTTTGTCTATATGACGCCGAAACTCTACCAGACGATGACGAAACAGAAGCCGGAGTATAATACAGAATTCCTACTTTTTGACAAAAAGTTATCCTCAAAACAAGAAACCTCAATCGGAGAGGCGTTGACAAAACAGCCGAAAGTGTTGAACATTACGTTTTTAACTGCGATGAAAGGTTCGTTTGATGATATGCTGAAAAGCCTTGATATTGTCATTTGGGTACTAATTGCTGTTTCTGGTTCTTTAGCGTTAATTGTGTTATATAATTTAACCAACATTAATGTTTCTGAACGGATTCGAGAACTTTCCACGATTAAGGTTTTAGGGTTTTACGATCGTGAAGTCACCACCTATGTTTACCGTGAAAACATTATTTTAACGTTCATTGGTATTATTGTTGGCTGCTTCTTTGGGAAAATTTTGCATCAGTATATTTTAGCAACCGTTGAAGTTGATTTAATTATGTTTTCGCCAATTATTCATTGGCCAAGTTATCTGTATTCCGCAGTCATCACCATGTGTTTCACGTTGTTTGTGATGGTCATTATGCATCGGAAATTGAAGAAAATCAATATGATTGAAGCGTTAAAATCAAATGAATAGAACATTTTAAAAAACGAGGAGTCCGTAGAAGTTCGATAATTCTAGGGCTGCTCGTTTATTGTTGCTTCTTTTATTAAGAAAAAATAGGTCTTAAGATGTATCTTTTGAGATTTATTTGGAAATTACTACTCTTTTTATTTAAAAATTGGTACACTATTACTAGGTTATAGCACAGAAAGGAGTGTGGGAAAAGTGTTAGAAGGTCTACCATTGGAAACGGTTTATTTTTATGCATTAGTGGGGAGCGCGGTCCTCGCTTTTTTACTAATTATTTTTGGGGATGTTTTTAATTTTGATGGACCGGTGGACCCAATGCTGATTATTCCATGGATTGCTTTTACCTCGCTGTTTGGGTACCTTGGGGAAGAATTAACAGCGGTGAATAGTTGGCTTATTTTAATTGTCAGTGGTATTCTTTCAACCATTATTGTTTTCTTCCTAAATTTTTATGTGTTGGTCCCTTTGAAAAATTCAGAGGCCACAATTTCTATTTCGGAAAAAGACATGGAGGGGCGTGTTGCTACTGTGATTACCCCAATTCCTGTCCGGGGAATGGGCGAGATTCAATTGAAGAGTGTCACAGGTTCGTTAAGTCGACCAGCAGCATTTTATGTGCCACAAGAAGTGGCTGCGCCAAGAGGTAGTGAGGTATTGATTATTGAATTGAAAGAACGGGTTTGTTATGTCATTCCTTACGAAGGCAGTCTAAAAATATAGAGTAGGAGAGAAGAAAATGGGGATTTTGTTACCGATTATTATTGCAGTTTTAGTATTATTAATGTTATTAATTGTGTTTGTTTCTAAATATCAGACAGCCAAACCTGATGAAGCGTTAATTATCAGCGGGAGCTATCTAGGCTCTAAAAATGTTCATGTAGACGAAGGTGGCAACAAAATTAAAATCGTTCGGGGCGGTGGTGCGTTTGTCTTACCAGTGTTCCAACGTTCAAATCGAATTAGTTTGCTTTCAAGCAAATTAGATGTTTCTACACCAGAAGTGTACACAGAACAAGGGGTTCCTGTGATGTGTGATGGGACATCAATCATTAAAATTGGTTCGTCAGTTGAAGAAATTGCGACAGCAGCGGAACAATTTTTAGGAAAAACAACAGAAGAATTAGAAAATGAAGCACGTGAAGTATTAGAAGGACATTTACGTTCGATTTTAGGTTCAATGACAGTGGAAGAAATTTACCAAAATCGTGATAAATTTAGCCAAAGTGTACAAGAAGTTGCCAGTGTTGACTTAGCTAAAATGGGCTTAGTTATTGTGTCGTTCACAATTAAAGAAGTTCGTGATAAAAATGGATACTTGGATTCATTAGGGAAACCAAGAATCGCTCAAGTTAAACGTGATGCAGATATTGCAGAAGCAGAAGCCTTGAAAGAAACTCGCATCAAAAAAGCGGAAGCAGAAAAAGAATCACAACAAGCGGAATTGCAACGTCAAACAGAAATTGCAGAAGCTTCAAAAGAAAAAGAATTGAAATTAGCGTTATACAAACAAGAACAAGACATTGCCAAAGCCAAAGCAGACCAAGCCTATAACTTGGAAAGCGCGCGTGCACAACAACACGTGGTGGAACAAGAAATGGAAGTCAAAGTCGTTGAACGTCAAAAACAAATTGAGTTAGAAGAAAAAGAAATTACGCGTCGTGAAAAACAATACGACTCAGAAGTGAAGAAAAAAGCCGATGCAGATCGTTATGCACGCGAACAAGAAGCTCTTGCTCAAAAGGCACGCGAAGTGGCAGAAGCCGAAGCAGAACGCTTCAAAGTTGAAGCATTAGCCGAAGCGGAAGCCAACAAAACGCGTTTAACAGGTCAAGCGCAAGCCGAAGCTATTTTAGCTCGTGGTGCAGCGGAAGCCGAAGCCAAACAAAAGATTGCTGATGCCTTCAAAGAATATGGTGAAGCAGCTGTGTTAAGTATGGTGATGGAAATGTTGCCACAATTAATGAAAGAAGCAGCACAACCATTGGGCAACATCGACAAGATTTCAGTGGTAGATACAGGCGCAGGTGGCGAAAATTCTGGCGCCAACCGTATTACCAATTATGCAACAAACTTGTTGGCTGGTACACAAGAAACACTAAAAGAAACAACGGGCCTCGACGTGAAAGAGCTAATTGAAAACTTTTCTAAAAAAGGTACCTCAAATAGCGTGAACTATCATGCAACAGAAGGTTCAGAAAAAGAATAGAAATCAGTCTTTGAGGAGTAGCGAATCGCATTTCGTTACTCCTTAATGCTGCATTGAAACGATAAACGAGCAATCTGACAGAGAAATAGCGAGTGCTTGTTTTGTTTCAAAGATTCTGATAACATAGAGTTCTTGGAGGGATAGAGATGTCAAAAAAGAATAAAGATATTGAAGTACGTGTCGAAGAAGAAAAAGCCCAATACAATGGAGCAAATGTTTTAATGAACAAATTATTTATTGGTAAAAAAGAAATCGGTCGTGTCATTCCGCAAAATGATAAAAAATTCATCATTGAAATTGATGGCAAGCAAGAAGGTACAGCAAAAAATCTGGACGAAGCCTTTGAAACAATTATTCGTCAATGGAATTTAAGTGAATAAAAAATAAATAACAATTTTTTTAAAAAAAGGGTTGCTTTTTTCTGGAAAAGATTGTATTATAACTAAGTCAGGTCGTTACAGCGACAATGACTTTTTGGAGGAATAGCGAAGTGGCTAAACGCGACGGACTGTAAATCCGTTCCTTAGGGTTCAGTGGTTCGAATCCACTTTCCTCCATTTTCTTTTTTGGGGTATAGCCAAGCGGTAAGGCAACGGACTTTGACTCCGTCATGCGTTGGTTCGAATCCAGCTACCCCAGTTTTCAGAACATTTCTGGTAGAGAGATGTTCTTTTTTTGTATAATTATATAACAAAAATGAGGTAAGATTTTCCTCATGTACAGGCTAGAAAAGTTTTCATTTATATAAGAATATGCTAAAGTATTAAGAAAGAATAGTCTGGAGTTGATAAGAATGAACTTTAAAGAAAAAATTACAGAAATGGTTGAAAATGTTTACGATTTAGCACGCGATGGTAAGTATGATGTCAAAGTTGACTTAATTCCTCGTAAAAAAGGCAACATCAAAAGTGGTGTTAAAGTCACTTCTTCAAGAAATACAGCCCACAATATCAAATGGCGTTCAAAAAACTAACTCGTCTTTAAAAGAAACACCGGAGCAGACAACATTATTGTCTACTCCGGTATTTTTATTTTTCTAATTCGATGCCTAAGACAGTTAAATGCCCATTACCAACTAATTTGATAACTAATTGGGCTAAGTGGTTGGGTGTCATATCCGTCTCGCTAGTAATCCACCAATGAAGGGTACCGATGAAGATAGAGGTCATGTATTCAATAACAAAATCTATCGGTACATCAATATCATTTTCGGTGATACGCAACTGCGAAAAAATCGTCGCATATTTTTCTTCGATAATTTCAGCTAAGCGTTTTCGAAAGTGTTCGTTGAAATTATTGTCCATGATAGTTAAGAAGAAAGATTTGTTCTCTTGAATATTAATATAGAGTTGCGTCAGAAGTTCTTCAATGTGCTTCACGCGGACACGGTTGCCATTAACCAGTTGTTGCGAATCAAGAATAGCGGTAAAAGCACTAAGCGTAAAGGTGAAGATTGCATCATATAAATGCTGTTTGTCTTTAAAGTGAGCATAAAAAGTCGCACGATTAATCATAGCTTCATCAGCAATATCCTGAATCGTCACCGCTTCGTAGCCTTTCGTTTCTACAAGTTTAAAAAAAGCTTCAATAATCATTTTTCTGGTTCGTTGTACTCTAAGGTCTGTTTTCTTTGCCATCATAAATTCCTTTCGAGATAGTCAACATTCGCGGAAACTTTGTTGTTTATCTCACAAAATAGGGTAAATTGCTTGTTGCAAATCATTTAGAACCTTTCTAAAATAGGTATATCTATTATAACAAACAGTTTGTATAATAATCAACAAACTGTTGGGAAATGAAGGGGTATTTTAATTGATGGTTATGAGAGCAGGGATTGATGTTGGGTCAACGACAGTAAAATTAGTATTTTTAAATAAACAAAATCAGCCTATTTTTACAAAATATGAACGCCATTTTTCAGATGTCAAAGCAGCAACGGAACGCATTTTAAAAGAAGGGCTAGCAAGGATCGGTGCAGACCAACCTGTGACAATGAGCATAACTGGCTCTGGTGGTATGGGGCTGGCTGAGGTATTAGGGATTCCCTTTGTTCAAGAGGTTATCGCGTGTACACGAACTGTTGAAACAATAATACCAGAAACGGATGTTGCTATTGAACTTGGCGGAGAAGATGCAAAAATCACTTTTTTTGATGGTGCTTTAGAGCAACGAATGAATGGTAGTTGTGCAGGTGGGACAGGCGCCTTCATCGATCAAATGGCTGTTTTACTTAAAACGGATGCCAATGGAGTGAATGAATTGGCGAAGAATTATCAAACTATTTATCCGATTGCTTCCCGCTGTGGGGTTTTTGCTAAAACGGATGTTCAACCTTTAATCAATGAAGGAGCAGCGAAAGAAGATATCGCGGCGAGTATTTTTCAAGCGGTAGTTAATCAAACAATCGCCGGGTTAGCTGCTGGTCGCAAAATTAAAGGTAAAGTAGCATTTTTAGGGGGACCTTTATTTTTCATGTCAGAATTGAGAAAACGGTTTGTTGAAACCTTAGCAATTCAGCCAGAAGATGTTATTTTTCCAGAACAACCGCAACTGTTTGTAGCAATGGGTGCAGCACTTTATTCAGAAGATGCAGCCGAATGTACATTGGAAGAATTAATTCAGCGCTTAGTGAACAGCCAGGCTACTGATTTACAGCCGAGCGACACGTTACCACCGTTATTTAACAGCGCAGAAGATTTAGCAGATTTTCGAGAAAGACACGCGCAAGCCCAAGCAAAGGAGAAACCTTTATCTCAACATACTGGCGTGACCTTTTTAGGGATTGATGCAGGCTCCACAACGACAAAAGTCGCATTGATTGATGAAGATGGCCATTTGTTGTTTTCTTTTTATGGTAATAACCAAGGGCAACCTTTAGAAACCACCATGACAGTACTGAAATCACTTTATCAACAACTGCCTGAAGAAGTTTTTATCGGAAAAGCGGCTGTTACAGGATATGGAGAACAGCTAATAAAAAATGCGTTAAAAGTCGATATTGGTGAAGTTGAAACGATGGCCCATTACAAAGCAGCCAACCATTTTCAGCCAGGTGTGGATTTTATTTTGGACATCGGGGGGCAAGATATGAAAGCGATGACCATTAAAAATGGCGTGCTTTCCTCCATTCAATTAAATGAAGCTTGTTCTTCTGGGTGCGGTTCTTTTATCGAAACCTTTGCGCAATCTTTAAAATATAATGTGAAGGATTTTGCTTTGGCGGCTTTAGAATCGCAAGCGCCTGTTGATTTAGGTTCTCGGTGTACTGTTTTTATGAACTCAAAAGTGAAACAAGTTCAAAAAGAAGGGGCCTCTGTCGGCAATATTTCTGCTGGACTATCTTATTCAGTCATCAAAAATGCCATTTATAAAGTCATTAAGGTTCGCCGACCTGAAGAGTTGGGAGAAAAGATTGTCTGCCAGGGAGGAACATTTTACAATGAAGCGGTCTTGAGAGCTTTTGAAAAAATTAGCGGTCGTGAAGTGGTTCGTCCATCTATTGCTGGTTTGATGGGGGCCTATGGAGCAGCGCTGATTGCTTTGGACGCTTATGAAATTGGGGAAGAAACCACGCTTCTTTCTTTAGAAGAGTTAGCGGCATTTACCTCTGAAAAGGAATTTACTCATTGCGGCTTGTGTGAAAACAATTGTCAATTAACGGTCACAGTGTTTTCGGACGGGCGCCAATTTATTACGGGAAATCGCTGTGAACGTGGTGCACGAATTAAAATTAAACGAGAAGAACGCAAAGTAAATTTGGTTGATTATAAGTACCGCAAGTTATTTAAGTACCGACCTTTGCGGGAAAATAAAGCGTTTCGTGGGCGCGTGGGTATCCCTAGAGTCCTAAACATGTATGAAAATTATCCTTTGTGGCATACATTTTTTACTGACTTGGGCTTTCGGGTCGAATTATCGCCACGTTCTAATAAGCAAATCTATGAACAAGGCCTTGAAACGATTCCCAGTGATACGGTTTGTTACCCAGCGAAAATGGCGCATGGACATATTCAAGCATTAATTGATGCGCAAGTGCCAATCATCTTTTATCCTGGTGTTGTTTTTGAACAGCAAGAAACAGTGGAAGCAGATAATCATTTTAATTGTCCAATTGTGCAAAGCTACCCAGATGTCATTCGAAATAATGTGGATGCCATCAGAGAGGGCCAAGTGGATTATCGAAATCCCTATCTTAATTTAGCGAATGAAGCTGCAGTTGCCAAAGTTTTAGCTGAAAATTTTGCTGATTTAGGGATTTCCTTAGAAGAAATTCAAACAGCGCTGCATCATGGTTATCAAGAATTAGCAGCTTTTAAAAAAGAAATTCAAGAAAAAGGCGAAGAAACGTTAGCCATGTTAACTGAAAAAGGCCAGAGAGGAATTGTCTTATCGGGACGACCGTATCACTTGGATCCAGAAATTAATCACGGCATTGCCGAAGTCATTACACAGGAAGGATTCCATGTCTTGACAGAAGACAGTATCTCGCATCTTGGAGACGTGCAGAATTTACGTGTGGTGAATCAATGGGTCTATCATTCTCGCTTATATGCGGCGGCTAAAGTAGTGGCTAAGACGAAAAATTTAGAACTTGTCCAACTGAATTCCTTTGGTTGCGGCTTAGATGCTGTGACAACCGATCAAGTAGAAGAAATCATGGATCGGTCTGGCAAAATTTATACAGTCCTCAAAATCGATGAAGGCGCGAATTTGGGCGCAATTCGTATTCGGTTGCGCTCCTTGAAAGCGGCTGTCAATGAGCGGGAGAAGCAACAGTTTGTTCCGCATATGCAAATGGAAGAGCCGGAGAAAATTGTGTTTACAAAACAAATGAAAAAAACACATACCTTACTGTTACCAATGCTTAGCCCGATTCATCAATCTGGATTAGTCGATGTAGCATTACAAGCTTCTGGGTATCATGTCGTCTGTTTGCCTGCTCAAGACAAAGAAGCTGTGAATGTCGGGTTAAAATATGTCAATAATGATGCGTGTTACCCAGCAATTATTTCCATCGGACAACTAGTTGAAGCTTTGGAAAGTGGTCAATATGATTTGGATAATGTCAGTGTCTTAATGACGCAAACAGGGGGCGGTTGTCGCGCAACGAATTACATTCCATTATTACGAAAAGCCTTAAATGATGCTGGTTTTTCTCAAGTTCCTGTAGTTTCAGTTTCGATGGGCAATAAAGGAGTCGAATCCAATCCAGGATTTAAATTTACGTTGCCAATGATCAAGCGCTTAGTAGTTGCCTTTTTATATGGTGACTTATTCGAACGAGTAGTTTATCGAACAAGACCTTATGAAACAGAAAAAGGAATGGTGGATCAACTGCACCAAGATTGGCTAAAAAGAGTGGAAGCCAATGTCCGGAATGGTTCGCTGACACAATTTAATCACTTCATGAAAAAAATTATTCGGACGTTTGATGAAATTCCTTTACAAGAGATAAAAAAACCAAAAGTCGGTGTGGTCGGGGAAATTTTAGTGAAATATTCGCCGACAGCGAATAATGATATTGTGCGTTTGTTAGAAGAAGAAGGTGCTGAAGCAGTTGTGCCAGATATTGTTGGCTTTATGAACTATTCATTGTACAATCAAATTTGGAAATACGAAAATATGGGCATGTCAAAACAAAGCAAACGTTTAGCAGAATTTGCGATAAAAATCATTGAATTGGTAGAAAAACCAATGGATAAGGCATTGAGAAAATCTGTCCGTTTTGATGGTATTCATTCCATTTATGATATGGCAGCAGAAGCAAGTAAAATTTTATCAATTGGTAATCATACGGGTGAAGGTTGGTTTTTAACAGCTGAAATGATTGAGCTCTTAAAACATGAGGTGAATAACATCGTTTGTATGCAGCCGTTTGGATGTTTACCAAACCATATTGTTGGAAAAGGGGTCGTGAAAGAGCTACGACGTCAATATCCGCAAGCAAACATTGCGGCGGTGGATTATGATCCAGGGGTATCTTTGGTCAATCAGTTGAACCGAATCCGTTTGATGATGGCCACAGCGAACAAGTTGTTGAAAGAAGAAAATGTAAAAAGATAATAACTAATAGAAATTCGTTTAAAAACATTTGACTTGGTCACTTTTTACTGACTAAGCCAAATGTTTTTGTTATAAAAAGAAAGCATGCAACTAGACCAACTTTGATAAAAATTCCAATTCCTCTTTTATTTATCATTTTTTGGTTGTTTACACGGTCTATACCAGTTATAATAGAAGAGGAGATGAACGAAGAGGAGGAAGCGTAAATGGTTCAAAATATACCAATTTATATTCAAATTCACGATAAAATCAAAGAAGATATTGAAAAAGGTGTCTGGAGTATCGGGGATCGTTTGCCCTCTGAGCGAGAATTAGCCTTGAAATTTGATGTTAGTCGAATGACCTTACGCCAAGCCATTCAGACTTTAGCAGACGAAGGGATTTTAGAACGAAAAATTGGTTCAGGAACATATGTAGCACGTAAGAAAGTTCAAGAAACAATGACAGGTACCACTAGTTTTACAGAAATTACCTTGTCTCAAAATCGCGTTCCTTCTAGTCGGACGGTGTCTTATTTTGTAGCGAAACCTAGTTCTAGTGAGATGGAAAAATTACAACTAGGTCCAGAAGATTCAATTTTACGAATGGAAAGAATTCGTTTTGCGGATGACATTCCGATTTGTTTTGAGGTGGCGAGTATTCCTTATTCATTGGTCTCGCAATATGGCAAATCTGAAATCACGAACTCTTTTTATAAAACACTTGAAGCCAAATCTGGCCACAAAATTGGCCACTCTAACCAAACAATCTCTGCTGTTCAAGCATCGGAGCAGATCGCAGAATATTTAGAGATTAAACGAGGTGATGCGATTCTGCGTGTGCGCCAAGTATCCTATTTTGAAAACGGACTACCTTTTGAATATGTTCGTACGCAGTATGCAGGAAGTCGATTTGAGTTTTATTTAGAGAAGTAGAGAAATGATAAGTATAGAAAAATGCCAAGAAATAGGCTGAGGTAAGATATTTTAACCTCCAAAAGTTGTATCTGAAAAATACAATTTTTGGAGGTTATTTTTTATGAACTTATCAGGTAGAATTCAAATTAAAATTAGTGAAAGCATCTCAATTCAAATAAATATTGAATAGAGTAGCAAGTCTGAATACCAGAAAAGTGAGATGGTTTGTCCCGCTATAAATATTGTTAAAAAATAAACTTATAATAGCTGCTAGTTTATTTGCTTTTATTCTTTTTTTTGGCTGTAGTTCATTTTTGTCCATTTTTTACATTTCTTTTTTAAACTGTAACCTAATATAAGATATACCCGTTCAACGCTTTAATCAAACAGTTGCAAAATCAGCAGTTGTTTTGCAAATTGTTACATTGAAATTGTTAGTTATTACCAATCAATAATACTTATGATTGTCAAAGTTATTATATAGATATACTGAAAGAGAAATTTATTTTCTTTTTCAATAAAAAGTTTAGCGGAAGGAGTGATGCGGAATGAAAAAAATTAACGTACGTAAAGCCGATACAGTTGATGCAACAGCATGGTGGATTATTATCTAATTTGATAACCAAATAACGGTTAGACGAGATAGAAATATCTCGTCATTTTTTTAATAAGGAGTGAAAAAAATGAAGTATAAATATCCCAGAATAAAACCAATCTATCCATTATATCAATTAAATAAAGAGAGATTTAGAGTTGGGCCCAATTAGGAATCACTATTGAATTTGATGATGATGAAGGTCTAATCGAGGAGACGTTTCCTGGTAGAATGATTGAAGATAGATACTTAGCTAATGTGAATTACTTTAGTAGGTACTGTAAAGCTGATGATGATAGATTTGAAATACAGGAAAAGATAAATAACTTGAAAATACTATTATTAGGTCTTGGTGGAGGAGGATCAAATATTCTAACTTTACTAGCGGGTCTTGGCCCCAAGATGATCAGAATGGTGGACTATGACCGAGTTGAAGCAAGTAATTTAGGTCGTCAATTACTATATAGAGAAGCAGATATTGGTGAGAAGAAAACTGTAGTTGCTAAAAGATCCATTAATGAAATGAACTCAAATATTAACGTTGAAACTGTAGATAAAAAAATAATAGATGTGAATGATGTTGTTGAATTGACAGAAGGAATAGATATCATTGTTTGCGCTATTGATGAACCCCCTTTCCTTATACATAGAATTGTGAATGAAGCTATTGTAAAAGTTGGTTTGCCGTGCGTGTTTGGTGCCTCACAGGTTAGCCGAGGAAGAGTATACACTGTAATACCCCAGAAAACAGGATGCTTTGATTGCATGAATTTGAACTTCAGTAAAAATGACCCTAAATTTGTTGAACAATTTGTAGGTTTTAGAAATATTCAATTTGCTCCCCCATCCATAGCTTATGGTCCTGGTATCTTTCAATTAACAGCATCAATTGTAGATGAGTTAATAAGAGTGGTAACAAGATATGCTGAGCCAAAAAGTTTGGGAACGCAATATGAAATTAACTATGAGGACGGAAACTCGTTCACGCATAAAACTTGGCCAAGGTTTGAGAGTGAATGTCCAACTTGTGGTAAAGGAGATGTCTCCCAATGGGAAATATTTCAATATTATCAAGAGAAGAAATAGGCCGAGACTATACCGAAGCTCGTACGTTAAAACGTAAGCTAAACAATGGCGATTGGGTTTATGTATCAGAAGAAAATCAACTATTAGTGTTGAGTGATGAAGTGGCGAGACAAATTAATTCATCCGAACTAATCGAAGAAGAGGTACTTAATGAATTAGTTGAAAATAAAATTATGATAAAAAAAGCCGATCAGAGAGATGATTATAAGCCGCTATTTGTCGAGCCTAAGAATATCTTATTTAAAAGCTCCTCTTTCCTGATTGATGTTAACGGTATTGTTGCGTTTACGATTAGCATATTTTTATTCGTAATCAAGGGGTCTCCTTTTGGAAGTGCAGTAAATGTTTTGTTTACAAATCCTTTAAAATTTCTTCTAATTGCTATTCTTGTCTCAATCGTATCTACAACTTTTCATGAATTTATGCACATTATATTTTCAAGGAATTCAAGGAAAATCAATTTAAACATAGTTAAAGCCGTTGCTACGATACCTATGACTCATGTATGGACGTGGAGTAGGTTTGGTAGAATCACGGCGATCACCTCTGGAATGTCGTCGGATGCAATATTCTTGTTATTTTTTTTGATTATGAATAATAAAAGTGTTGGAGTTAATTCTATTGCGGCATCAATACTTATAACAAGGATATTGTGGCAATTTATCATTATACAAAAAACAGATATTAACATTTTGATTTCTTTTGTGGTTGATAATCCTTTCTACTTTGAAGAGGTCGCAATTATGAAATTAATCATTATTAAAGTAATAAGCATAAGTGTGCTAGCAATGATAATTTGGTTATGGTTCCAACCTGTTATCAACCAATTTAATTAAGTCTAAATATAGGAGGTTTGCTTTGAATCAACAGTTAGAATTACATTCGCTAAGTAAAAAGTACAAGAAATCAGAGAGCTATGCAAATGATAATATAAATTTGCGCTTTAATAAAGGTGAAATAACTGCCATAGCTGGACATAACGGCGC
Source organism: Enterococcus sp. DIV0236 (assembly GCF_050558525.1). Taxonomy (NCBI): domain Bacteria; kingdom Bacillati; phylum Bacillota; class Bacilli; order Lactobacillales; family Enterococcaceae; genus Enterococcus; species Enterococcus sp. DIV0236. The sequence continues at coordinate 1,132,044 of NZ_CP187891.1, forward strand.
TGGTAAAACAACAATGTTGAATCAGATTATAGGTATAACGAAATCAACAAAGGGCTCTATAACATTTAATGGTCTATCATTTGCGAGAGATAGTAAAATTGCAAGAGAATATGTCTCTATGATGCCTCAACTACATGCTCCCTTGGCAGGTATAACGATGGCTCAATCTGTCGAGTCAATAATAAGAATAAGAGGAGGCAGTCAGAAAATAGCTGAAGAAGAGTGTATTAAAATTTTAAAAGAATTAAAAATAGATGGATGGAAAGATATACCAGGACAGAAACTTTCAGGCGGACTTAGAAGGCTCACTTCATTTGCAATGGCCGTTGTATATCCTTCTCCAATAATAGTCCTTGACGAACCTACTAATGATGTGGATCCTATTAGACGGCAAAAAATATGGAGATATCTGAAAGAATTATCTAATAAGGGGCATATAATCATCGTGGTCACACACAATATTTTAGAAGTTGAAAAATATGCTGATAGATATATTTTAATGAATCATGGAAAGGTTCTTGAGGATAAGAACTTAAAAAAACAGTCTATAAAAATAAACGATCGAAATTATATGACTGTTAACTTTCTTAATCTAAGTGATTTGAAGAGTGTAATAGTACCGAGTGCAATTCAGACTAACATAAACGATGAGGAATTAATGATAGAAATGGAATTAGAGAACAGTCAAGTGTTAGAAGCAGTTGACTGGGTCATGAAATTAGTAATAGAAAGAAAAGTTCAAAATTATAAAGTTTCCCCAAAATCCTTAAATGAAACCTATGGAGAGTTAATAGATGAAAATGATAAAAAATTATAGAAGAAAATCAATGATTAAGGAATTATTTGCTTTAGTAGGGTGGAGTTTATTAAGACATAAATACTTATTGCCTGTTTTTACATTAACTCAAGTATTTCTATCATTAGCAATTGTCTACGGGTTAGCACTTCTAATACCAGATGTGAATAATCAGACAGCTATCTATCTGTCATCTGGAGCAACTACTCTTGGGATTATTGCGGTAGGGTGCGTTCTTGCTGCTCAAATAGTAAGTACAGCAAAACAGGAGGGCATTGTGGACTATCAAAGGACATTGCCAGTTTCTCGGTTGAACATATTAATTTCCGACTTTATAATTTGGGGAATGGCCTCACTACCTGGGGTGTTTATGTCATTTTTAGCGGCATATTTAAGATTCGATGTCCAAATTAGATTCTCAATGAAGGCCCTAGCTATTCTTAGTCTAATTCAATTATGTATGATCTCTATAGGTTTTGCTTTGGCATATTGGCTAACACCTAATGTAGTAGGATTAGCAACTCAGATAATTATGATAGGTGGACTTTTATTCTCGCCTATTACTTATCCAACAGATAGATTGCCTTCTGCTTTAGTGAACTTTTTTGAATTTTTACCATTTGTTCCATCGAGTAATTTGATAAGATCACTGTTTTATGAACAGAATACTGTTAATGTTTCTAATATTATTGTAGTTTGTTTTTGGTTCGTGTTAACTACATTACTTTCACTTATTTCATTGTCAAGAAGGGACTGAATTGCAAAATGCAAACAATAAATATAAATAATTTATATAAAAAAGTAAGTGATACATTCAATTTAAAGGTTGATCAATTAGATTTAGAAGTAGGGAAAATTTATGGATTAGTTGGTCCGAATGGTGCAGGTAAAACAACTTTGATGAAATGTCTATGTAGTTTGCTTAGACCTGATAGTGGAATACTTAAAATAGACAATCGGCAAGTAGAAATAGCAGACCCTAAAATATTATTGCAGGTGGGTACTAACTTTGTTAACTCAGATAGTTTAAATGGATTTATGCTTGAAGATATATACAATGACCATGCTTTTTATTACAAGTTAAAAAATTTGTTAATGATAGAGACTCTATTAATGGATGTTGGTCTAAATGTAAATAAAAAAAGAAAGTTTAATACAATGTCTTTAGGAATGAAACAAAGGTTTTTGCTAGGTCTTGCTACAGCTCACAACCCTTCATTAGTATTATTAGATGAGCCATTTAACGGTTTAGATCCTGATGGTGTAGAGTTATTTATTGAGAATGTTAAGACCTTGTCCGAAAATAGAGTGTTGATAATTAGTAGTCATATATTGAGAGATATGGAAACATTTCTTGATGACGTTATATTTATAGAGAAAGGCAATGTACAAGAACCAAAATCAATGGTTGAGATTCGAGAAGAGTATAGAGAGGGGTTGAAAGAGTATTATGATGAACAAAAGAGAAAACATGATTAGTGACTCAAAATTGAATGTTTATAGATATGAATTAGATAAAATTAAAAATGTTTGGTTTAAAGTTTTCTTAATTACACTGGTAATCCAAATGTTATTTTTTATGTTTTTCTCATTTGTGGGAATATTTGATGAAAGTGCTGATACGATCTCGTCATTTCAAGGAATTATAGCATTATCGAACACTGTTTCTATGTGCGGCATATCAATTTATGGAGCTGTATTACTAAGGAAAGAGCTTGTACGATTTTATGTTGGCAATCACCGGAATAGAACGTTTCTTTTTCCGATTGATCGAAAAGAGCTTCTCGTAAAAAAAACAAGTTCTTTTTACGTGATAATCTTATCTAGCTTTGGAAGTGCGCTTCTTATTTCATTTGTGACTGAGGTTTTGCTTAACTTAATTTTGAAGTTTCATAGTTCAAATTTATTTTTTGAAATTTACCTTGGTCTTATTACCATAGTTACAAGTTGTAGTCTACTATTCGTAATTTTGATATTGTCAGAAATAATTTCAATTTGGAAACAATCGGAAATTGCTTCAATAATAACGTCAGTGGTACTAATGCTAATATATTCGAATTTTTCTGCTATGGGTCTTATGAATTTTCCAACTATAACGTTCCTATTTTCAACGATTATGGGATTGATGCTTGTTTGGTTATTTTTGAAATTTTCTGATAAATTATGCGACATGGAAGTATACTAAAAAATGCGGTGATTTACTTGATTAGTTATCACCGCATTTGTTTCCTTTGTATACATTAAATATAACTATAGTTACAAAATATCTACGTTCTTTCGTCCAGTGACGTTGAATACCACCTAATTGTTGTAAGAGATCATCAATGTTTTTCATTCCTAAACCTTTATTTTTTCTATGTTTTCTTGTAAAAATTTCTTCAGAATTATAGTTATTAGATACTTCAATAAATAAATCATTATTGACTTGCTTGATAATTATATTGACATATCTGTCAATCGGCTTGATTCTCTTCGATGCTTGTATGGCGTTATCAATTATATTTCCAATTACAATAGTTAGAACGTCATTATTAATTTTTATATTTTTAGAGACAAATATCTGATGATCAACATTAATTTGATTCTTTCTTGCTTCAGCAAGCTTTTCATTCAATAGGTAGTTTAATACTCCATCGGCAGCATAAGTTTTTGTTGGTGGTTCTAAAATATCAAAACTACTCTTAATATAATCGATAGCTTCATTAACTTCTTCATTTTCGATAAGTCCGAGGATTGTTAAGTATTGATTCTTCAAATCATGTTTTAATTTTAAAACGTTAGTTCTGTTTCTCTTTATTTCATTTAAAATTCTATACTCCACTTCGATATTTTTTTCTCAAAGTAAGATTATATTGATTTTTTTGATATTCTATAGTGATTTTATAAAGAAAAATTACACAGATGTTTAAAAATATGACACTAATCGTAATAGTAATCTCAGAAATTTTGTCATTGTTGTTTCCTATTAAAAGCCCAAATAAAATGATTATTGATAGTATGGGAATAGGTAATAAAATCACAATAAATGATAAGTTTGTCGATAATTCAGACTTTGCTTCTTTAACTATTGAAAATTTAAGTATGACTATCCAGGCTACCCCAATCAAAGTTGTAATTGTTATTGAAGTTATGAAAAAAGTAGGGCTACCATAGGATGTTAATTCTGCATTTAAAATTATTTTCGTAAAGTGTAACGACAATACTTCACAGATTAAATTTATTGATATAAGTGTCATTGTCCATACGGCCGAGTCGAGATAAGGGACCGAGTGTAGCATAGCAATAGTGTAAGTTAAAATGAAACTTAGTAATAAGTTAAGATACGGTAAATAAATGTTCGGTATGTAAGCATTGGATAATATAATCGTAACCATGGCTGATATGATTATAACAATCCAGATGACATTATAAAATTCTCTATGATTTTTAATAGCTGTTGACCAATTAGAAAAAAAATAAGAGATAAGAAATAAATAAACTAACAAACTTAGGCTTCGTAATGTTATATCAAGCATTATATCTTTCCTCTCATGGACATAACTATACTTTTATGAGCGGCGGCTTTGAAGCGCCTACTTATTGGTATTTCAATACATTTTTCTTTAGAATCCATTAATAGGAAATTTTTTCCTAACTCTTTTATATAAGCGCAATTTATTATGAAAGAAGAGTGGACTTGCACAAAATTCGTATCAAGTTGTTCGTTTATCTGATTCGTTGACATATAGGGTTTGTAGATTTCTCCAACTGTATGAATCAATACTTGTCTTTTATCTTTTTCGAAATAAATGATATCTTTGGTTGGTATTTTATAAGTAACTTTGTTACTAGAAAATACAAAGTAATTTCTTTTTTTTCTAGCTGTTGTCTCAGTTTTTCCAAAACTTGGTGCAACCGATCTTCCGTAGGCGGTTTCAATAAATAATCAAAAGTTTGTACTTGGAAGACTTCTTCCATGTATTCTTTGTAACTCGTCAAAAAAACGATAGGTGATAAAATATCACGTTCTCGGATTTTTTTTGCCAAGTCTATTCCGCTCATTTCACTCATTTCTATATCTAAAATAAAAAAGTCAAAATTTTCTTGGTCAAGTTGATTGACTAACTTGAGAGGATTGTAGTAGGTATAGGTTTCAAATATATTTGGGTTATAATTAAATAGCATCGTGTTTATTTTTTCGGTTAACGTTGGATTGTCATCACAAATAGCAACTTTCAACAATAAAACCTCCTTTTTTTCATTCTATATATATTATGAATTAAATTATCTTTAAAAACAATCATTTTTTGTTAGCACAACTGATAAACCGACATAAGTAATCTGGATAAAAATATCAAAAATTCAGGTTACTGACAAACATTTAATTAGCATCTAAAAAATAATCATGTAAATTAAATGAGCAACGAAAACATCTGTTAGGGTGCTATCAATTTTTTTAAAATCTACATATGATTAAAACTTGATGCTATAATGTTACTAGTAAGGTTAATGTATACCATAGCAGTATTTGAGAAAAGTAGAAGTGTTTCTGATGTTAGATATGTGGGCTGTGTGTTGACTGATTTTCCTTTGAAGTTGAATAATAAGTTCGTGAATAATCGGAAATACTATATTTTTTCTGGTGAACAGATGGATTAGTGAAGATTGATACTGAACAGTCAATTGTTTTAAAAAAAGTGATTTTCAAATGGTAATAAAAGTATATTTAAAGGAACTCGAATTTTCAGAAAGTAGCTTCAAACTTAGTTTGAAAGAATAGCTTTCGGCTATAAAAAAAGTTAAAAGGAGCCTGCCATGTTACAGAAATACATAGAAATTTTAACAAGAGACGAGGCCATCTTTCGTAAAAAGCCAGATGGAACAGAAGTAAATTATTTTCTATTTCCAGAGTTTGAAATACATATAAATAGCTTGCCAGGAAAAACTGTGCAAGGTTGGCATAAGCATCACAAAATCGAGGAAGTTTTACTTGTGCAGTCGGGAAAAGTGAAAATAGAAGAGCTAGAAAATCAGCAAATTGTTTCAAGAATTTGTGCAGAAGGAGAACTTATTCGGATGCATAATAGTCTTCATCGGATTAGTAATCCTGATACGTTATCTGTATCATTTACAGTATTTCGTTTTGTTCCACAAGGGCAAAATCAACAAGAATGCATAAAAAATGATAAAGAAGAATTCTCTGATGCGGCAGTACAACGGCTTCTAAAAATCAATGATTCGTTGTGATCGTTATTTTTAAACTTTTCTTTTCCCCCTCCTAGAAAACACAAAACCGTGGTACAATAACTTACGTAATAGACACACCTACTCCGAATGTCAAAAAAGGGCAGAAAAGTAGACAAGAAATTGTTTAAGGAGTAAAGTAAACTTACTTAAAATTTTGGGGGAAATAAAATGTATGATGTAATTATCATTGGTGCCGGTCCTGCTGGGATGACGGCAGCACTTTATGCATCACGGTCTAATCTTTCTGTATTGATGATTGAACGCGGTGCGCCTGGTGGGCAAATGAACAACACTGCTGAGGTAGAGAATTACCCAGGCTTTGATTCTATTATGGGTCCAGAATTGGCCTATAAAATGTATGAAAATGTAGAAAAATTTGGTACGGAAAATGCGTATGGTATTGTGATGGGCATTGAAGACCACGGATCCTATAAAGAAGTGATTTGTGATGACAAATCTTATGAAGCTAAAGCGGTAATTATTGCAACAGGCTGTGAACACCGAAAATTGGGTGTAAAAGGCGAAGAAGAATTTGCTGGCCGTGGTGTTTCTTATTGTGCCGTTTGTGATGGTGCTTTCTTTAAAAATAAACGCTTAGTAGTCGTTGGCGGCGGCGATTCTGCAGTTGAAGAAGCAATCTATTTAACGCAATTTGCTTCTGAAGTAGTGATTGTTCACCGTCGTGATGAATTGCGTGCGCAAAAAATCATTCAAGATCGTGCCTTTGCAAATGAAAAGATTTCCTTTGTTTGGGATACAGTTGTCGAAGAAATTGTTGGCAATGAAATGGTCGTGACAGGTGTGAAAGCACGGAATGTCAAAACAGATGAAGTTTCTGAAATTGAAGCAAACGGCGTGTTCATTTACGTGGGGCTAGATCCATTAACAGAACCATTTAAAAAAGCTGGTATTACGAATGAGGCTGGTTGGATTGAAACAGACCAAGAAATGAGAACAAAAATTCCTGGTGTTTATGCCATTGGTGATGTCCGTGAAAAAACATTGCGTCAAATCACGACAGCGGTCGGTGAAGGCGGTATTGCTGGACAACAAGTATTTAACTATATTGAAGAATTAAAATAAAAAAATGCTTTTGCCTTTAATAATAAGGGCAAAAGCATTTTTTTAATAGGTTCCTTTAATGACAAAATAAGAGCCGCGAATGGTTCCAGCTAATTTTGATTTTTGACGAGCAAATTTGAATTTTCCTTCAAATTCTGCAGGGATTGCCATACCATCTGAAAGTTTAAACCCAACGGCGCGTTTGCCTTCCTCAGCTAATGTGTACATCACGTTAACTGCTAAGCCGTTTTCATAAAATACATAGGCCATTTTTATGCCATCTAAAGTGAAAGAAGAAATTTCAAGTGGCTTGTACGGGAAATGTAATTCTCGTTCTAATAAAATTTTTTCAATCCAGGCCAATGTTTCTGGAGCTTCAGAGGCAGGGACGGTCGTAAAGCGATGTTTGTATTTATTCCAAAAATAGCGAGCTTCATTCGCTCTTAGTCCAGCAAGGGCAGGTGCCACTGGTGAACTTTCTAAACCAATAGTGGCTACTTCTTTAAAATCAACTGTATAAACCATGAATTGATACTCCCATCTTTTCTTTTAAACTAAGTATAACGGTAGCAGGGGTAACGAACAATTATTATTACTTAAAAGAATGAAATTGGGACAGAACGATCGGCTTCGGAAAATGTTAAGGTTTCCGAATGCGTAGGTTCTGTCCCAAAGAGTATTTTAAGATTTGGTTATTTCGTGATAAGTTATACGCTTGTGCTTATTCGTTGGCATCTAAGGTAACTTTTTCATCTGCCGTAGTTGTTTTAACATCTACTGTATAAACAAGTTTATTGTTATTTTTGGTTAACTTCCAAGTCAAAATACGTGGAGAAAGTCCTCCAACTTCTTTTTTTGCTTTGGCTAAAACGTCGTTAACAGCGCCTAATTCTTTGACTTCAGCAGCTGAAAAGGCTGTCTCGTTTTCTCCAAGTTGATTTGCTTCAGTATTTTTGGTGACTTTTCCTGTTTCAGGATTCACGTAAAGTGTTTCTGTATCGTTAGTAAAGATATAGCTGTAGTCACTTGCTGGTTCTGTATCAAATTGGACATTTACTAATGGTTTGCTGTTGCCAGCTTCTTTTTCATAGATTTCAGCAGCTTGCTGCAAACTAACTTTGTACTTAGTATCTGTGACAGCATCTTTTCCTATGCCACAACTAGCTAAAATAAAAATAGCTCCTAAAAGTGAAAAAAATAGTAAAAATGGTTTTTTTAACATGAAATTACCTCGTTTCTTTTTATTAAACATTCACAATCATTTAGTATACGGTGGTTTTATAAAAATTACAAACAAAAAATAATCCTTTAAGAGAAATTAAAGGATTATTTTTTGTTATTTATTCTGCACGTAAAGCAACTGCCGCATCTTTTTTCGCTGCCATTCGGGCAGGAATATGGCCACCAATCATGGTTAAGATTGTGCTAATTACAATCAAAATAATCCCGTGAATTGGATTTAAGGTGGCAACATTTTCTAAATCAGTCAGGTTATAGAGCACTGCATTGATCGGAAATGTTGCGAGAAAGGCAATCACAACACCAAGAATACCAGAGGCAACGCCTAAAATAGCAGTTTCGGCATCGAACACCCGGGTAATATCTTTTTTACGAGCTCCTAACGCTTTCAGGATACCGATTTCTTTGGTCCGCTCAATGACAGAAGTATAGGTGATAATCCCAATCATAATCATACTTGTAACAAGGGAAATCCCAGCAAATGCAATCAGCACATAAGTGATGGCATCCATTAAACCACCTGTTAAGCGGGTCATTGTTCCAGCTAAATCAGAATAGATGATTTGGTCTTTTTTATCTTTTCCTTTGTTATAAGCATCTAAATAATCAAGAATTTTATCTTTTGATTTGAAGTCGTTTGGATAAATCATAATACTTGAAGGGATTTCATTCGCTCCTAAATAAGACAACAGGTTTTCTTTCGCGGAAGCATCTAATGTTTCGTTAGTCATAACGTTAGTGTTGCTGGCTTCTTGCGCTTTAACAATATCAGAGGTTTTGTTTTTGGCAATCATATTAGTTGAAAGTGCATCGCTATAAGCAATTCCAGGTGCTAATAGATTCATTGTTGAAGAATCTTTAATTCGCAAAATCCCTGAAATTGTTAATTCAGTATTTTCTGGGTTATCGTAAACAGCTTGCAAATCTTGGTTAGGAATGAAGTTGCCTGTCGGTAATTTGGTGTAAAATGCATTATTATTGGCTAACTTCATTTTTGTGCCGACAATGTCTGAAAAGGCAATCTTTTGATTATCTTTCGCGTCAAAGCCAAGATTTTTTAAAGCATTAATATTGGTGGTATTGTTACTATCAACGATTAAAACGACATCGGTTTCTTTTTCTGGATAATTTCCTTCAAGCAACGAGTAATTGTCTTTTAAGAAATTGTTTTTTCCATTTTCTAGTTGTTTAGGAAAAGCAGAAACGCCGACGCCAGTTTGGGCAGCCATCATAGAAGCCATCGCGTTTGATTGGCCGTCGGGTGCATCGTTTGAAAATTTGACAGCTTGTGCTTTCCCGTTGATTTCTCTTAATAAGTTCATATTGACTAGACGAGTATAGCCGATATTATTACTTAATTCAGGATCAATGTGATTGACATAGTCAATAAACTTTTGATCAATTAAATTCGTGTGTTGCGCACGGTCCGCATCGCTAATTTTAGCAGTCACTTCTTTTTCTTTCGGGAAGGTGCCTTTTTTGTCCTGATTATTGAAACTTTCTGGATCTTGATCTGTCGCTATTTTAGAAATGGTAATCGGAAATTGCGCTAACGTTTCCGACTGAGTTTTATCAATTTGTTTCTGGAATCCTGTTGAAAGAGAAAGGACAATCGCAATACTGATAATTCCGATACTTGAAGCAAAGGCGGTTAAAAAAGTTCGCCCTTTTTTAGTGCGGATATTATTAAAAGATAAACGCAGCGCAGTCGTGAATTTCATTTTGGTGCGTTTCAATTCGAAAGGTTCTTTTTTTTCATGTTCAATATGAGGACGCGAGTCATGACGAATTTGGCCATCTGAAAATTCAATAATTCGATCAGCGTATTCGTGAGCTAATTCAGGATTGTGGGTCACCATAATAACTAATTTTTCTTTCGAAAGTTCTTGGATAAGTGCCATAATTTGCAGACTGGTTTCTGAATCCAATGCACCAGTTGGTTCATCACAAAGTAAAATATCGGGATCATTAGCTAAAGCGCGAGCAATGGCAACCCGTTGCATTTGACCGCCAGATAATTGGGAAGGTTTTTTATGGATATGGTCCTTCAAACCGACACGGATGAGTGCATCTTCGGCTTTTTGGCGTCTTTCTGCTTTTGAAATACCACTCAGTGTCATACCAAGCTCGACATTATCCAAAATCCCTTGATGACTAATTAAGTTGTAACTTTGAAAAATAAAACCAATTGAGTTATTCCGATAAGCATCCCAGTCGGCTTCTTTAAAATTTTTTGTTGATTTGCCGTTAATGATTAAGTCACCAGAATCGTAATTGTCCAATCCGCCAATCACATTCAACATCGTCGTTTTACCAGAGCCGCTGGGACCCAGAATGGCTACAAATTCTTGTTTTCGAAAAGCGACAGAGACGCCATCTAAAGCTTTAGTGGTCGTTCCGCCGACAGTATAATATTTTTTTATCTCTTTGAGTTCTAGCATATTTTTCGCATCCTTCTTCCAATTTATCAACAACACAACCTTAAGTTAGTGTATAACGTAACATAATAGTTAACAAAAATCAATCATTACCATTTGATAATCAAGTGAATTTAGTATACACTAGGTGGGAAACGAGGGAGAACATATGGATAAAGAGAAGCATTCATCAAATTTAGATATTAGTGTCTTTACTGAAATTTTTTCATATATGAGCCAATTGCTTTTTAAAGACCTAGACTTGGAGGATCTAAAATTAACCAAGTTAGACATGTTAATTTTATTAATTGTGGCAACGAATGAAGGAATCAGTATGACAGAGTTAGCCAACCAAGTAGGAACGTCGAAAGTTCAAGTGAGTCGCTCTATTGCGAGGTTAGAAGAACGAGCGATTGTTCAACGTCGCCATAATCAGGAAAATCGTCGCGTGGTTAATGTTTATACGACAAAAGAAGGCGAGAAGCTCTTTAAGCAAAAAGAAAATCAAGTAAAACAGCAACTATCTGAAACGCTTAGTGTTCTTTCCTTAGAGGATTATCAAGAGGTCAATCAACACTTTTTGGCGGTCATGAAAATTTTGTCCAATTATCAAGCGCTACGAAGAAAAACGTGTAAGGAAAACAACGCCAAAAAATAAAAAACATCGTTTGGCTATAAACCAAACGATGTTTTTTCTAGCCTTTGACAGAGCCAGAAGTCACGCCTTCTACATAGAAACGTTGCATTAATATAAATAAAATAGTAATTGGAATGGCAATTAGCACACATCCAGCTGTAAAAGCCATGAATAGTGAATTGGCTGTTGATTTGGTCATCATCGAAAAGAGACCAATCGCAACGGTGTAATTTTCAACTTTATCACCCATAATAACTTTTGCGAAAATAAAATCCATCCAAGGGCCCATGAAGGCGGTTAAAGAAGTATAGACAATAATTGGTTTCGACAAGGGCAACGTAATTTTTGTGAAAATTTGCCACTTGTTGGCACCGTCAATCATAGCCGATTCGTCTAAAGCCATCGGAATGGTATCGAAGAAACCTTTGGCGATGTAAAAACCTAGCGCCGAGCCTGCAGAGTAAACCAGAATTAAAGCGAATAAACTTTCAGTTAAATTTAAGGCTTTTAAAATATAGTAAACGGCAATCATGCTCATAAAACCAGGGAACATATTTAAAACGAGCGCCACTTTTAAAAATGGTTTTCTTAAGCGGAAACGCAACCGGGACAGCGCATAAGCCATTGCGATTGTAATGAAAGTTGATAACAGACAGCTTGCGATGGAAACGAACAAGGTGTTCAAAAACCAACGGACAAAGGGGAAGTTGCCAGTCTGATTTGTTAATAATACTTTATAGTTTTCTAAAGTGAATGTTTTGGGAATGATATAGGGAACAAATGCACCGCCTTCGCCACGAAAACTTGTTAAGATAATCCACACAATAGGGAACATCCAAAAAACTGCTAAAATGGTTAGAATGATGTAAACGCTGGTAAGTGCAGTGCGTTGTTTTTTCTGGTAACTTTTTGCTTTAGCCATAAGTTACGCCTCCTTAAATGAATTCGTCCGTGTATAGGCAATTAAACTGAAGACTGCGGAGAGAATGAAGATTAAAATACCAATCACAGAGGCTAAATTGTAATCCATTGTATCGACAGTCAATTTGTATAGCCAGGTAACTAAAAGGTCAGTTGAGCCTGCACCGTAGAAGTTAGAATTGGCTGGCCCACCGCCTGTTAATAGATAAATGACATTGAAGTTATTGATGTTGCCAATAAACTGTTGAATCAGCGCCGGGGTCATCACAAATAGAATTTGTGGAAATGTAATACTTTTAAAAATTTGCCATTTATTGGCACCGTCAATTCTAGCTGCTTCGATTTGATCTTCAGGAAGATTTTGGATAATCCCTGTAGAGATTAACATCGTAGCAGGAATACCAATCCACATATTGACAACAATAATGGTTAATTTTGCCCAATTCGGATCTGTTAAGAAGGGGATAGAAGAATCGATTAAGCCCCAGTTTAACAACAGAGCATTGATAGGTCCGGAACCATTTAAGAGGTTTCGCATAATTAAAAGTGAAACAAACGGAGGTACGGCCATCGTGATAACAAAAATAGTCCGCCAAAACGCTTTATATTTTAAGCCTTTTGTATTGATAAGCAAGGCTAAAATGATTCCAAAAAAGAAACAAGTTGCGGTTGCGAAAACAGCCCAAATCAAGGTCCAGCCAAGTACTGGAAAGAACGTTGAAGCCATATCGCCTGTGATTACATTACCTAGATTTGCCAATCCAACCCAAGTAAAAAGGTTTTTCGGTGGCAAATGGTTATGGTCGTAGTTGGTAAAGGCAATTGAAATCATATACAACAACGGCAAGATGGTAAAGAAAAGAACGCCTAGTAAGGGGATCGTCATTAAAGTTGCATGGAAACGTTCGTTTAACAAGCTACGTAAATCATCCATAGTTGTTGGAATTTTTTTGCCGGCTGTCTTTAATTCATATAGGTGACGGGCGCTTTTTAAATTGATTACATATAAAATGATTAGCGATAAACAGACTAAAATTGCTGCAATTCCGAATAATAATAAGAGCATTGAATTATCGCCTTCTTTTAGAACTTCAATCCCTAAAGAATCATCATATACTAATCCTTGCTGTTGGGTCCCTAGTGTTCCTAGCATCATTAATGCGTGGAAACCATTACGGATTAACCAATAGATAAAGCCAATTTCAGCTGTTAAAAAGATGATTCCCTTTAACCACTGCTTGTTGGCGAAGTTTGCAGCACCCATAACTAAAAAAGATAGTTTTGTAGCGAAGTCGCCTTTTTTAAAGACCTCTCGAAATGACGTCTGGGCTTTCTTTTTCTTGAACATCTTCGTTCACTCACTTTCTACTTAAATAAAAAAGATAGAGGAAATGGGACAGCAGATTGAAGCTCGTCCCATTTCTTTACTCTTTTTATTCTTTTGCTTCTTTTGATGTGTCTTGGACTAATTTATCTAATTTTGCTTGATAATCCGCAGGTTTGATATTGCCTTTGTACGTATCATTGATCACTGCATCCATCGCAGGCCAGAATGAAACGATTTCTGGGATTTTTGGCATTACCACAGAGTGGGTTGGTTGCGCCATTTCTAAGATAGCTTTTGCAACAGTATCTTGTGTAATTTCTTCGTTTGTTTGTAATTTTTTGTTTGAAGGGACAAAGCCGATTTCTTTAAAGTAAGTCATTTGTGCTTTTTCGCTGGTTAAATAGTTTGCTAATGTCATTGCGGCCAATGGTGCTTGTGTTTGTTGGTTGACAGCAAAACTACGAACGCCCAAGAAAGCTTTCATTTGTTTTTCTCCATTGCCAAAATCAATGGTTGGATAGGCAGCAGCCCCCATTTTGTCGCCAAGAGCTTTTTCTACATCGTTTTTAGACCAAGGGCCAGAAAGGAAGGCATCCGTTTTGCCAGAACCTAGATTAGACAATGCTTCTGTATTTGATTGGATCACACCAGGATTATTTTTTTGATCGGCAATCCATTGTAATACTTCTATACCTTGTTGGTTGTTAAAGTTGGTACCTTTTGGATCTTCGCCATTTTCACCATATAAGTAATCGCCGTTACTCATAAATAGAGGACCGAAGATATAATTTGCGCCATCTTCGCCAAAATTGGTACCGATTTTGCCTTTTTCAGTTAAAGACTTCCAAGTTTTGATTTCCTCTGGAGAATACGTATCTTTGTTATAATAAAGAACTTGTGACTCTACGGCATAAGGGTAGGCATAGACTTTGTCTTTCCAAGTGACCCCTGCGACTGCCGAGTCAATATTATTTTCTTTGACTTCTTTTTCATATTTTGTGTTAGGGTAAATCAGACCAGCTTCTGCCATTTGACCAATTTGATCATGTGGCATCATGAAAACATCTGCGGCAGCTTTAGGATCTTTTGCAATGTCTTTTTTAGCATCTGCCGAATTTCCAGCAGTTAAGTTAACTTTAATATCGGGGTTTTCTTTTTCAAAATCGGCGACAACTTTTTTAAAGACGCCCATATATTCAGTATCAACCCATAATTTTACGTCACCAGCTGCTTTGTTTGCTGAACCGCTTTCATTTTCAGCTTTCGTTTTTTCTGCGCCACCACAGGCAGTAAGTAAAACCGCGGAAGCACTTAAAAGGATACCGCCCATTAAAATCTTTTTCCAATTCGCTTTCATTTTTGAACCCTCCAAAAATTATTTTTTACAAGTCTTATTATGCAACCGATTGCGGAAATAATCAAGTGTTTTTCATCGAGAAAGTTAAAAAAGTTTTTTTGTTATAAATAACATACTGTTTATTTAAAGTGGTGTATACCACTAATTAAGCATTTTAAATAAAAAAATAAAAAAGGGTATACAAATGCAATCGTTTGCGCTAAAATGTGTTCGAGTATTAGAAAATACACGAAAAGCGACAATTAAAGGAGAGAATTAAATGAACACTGCTGCAATCTACCATCGTCCAGAAAGTGAATTTGCTTATCTTTATACAGAAGAAACAATGCATATTCGTTTGCGTACGGCAAAAGGCGACATTGCCTCTGTCCAATTAGTGCAAGGAGATCCTTATCTTTTAGGGAAAGAAAAGTGGTACCAACAGTCGTTAACCATGGAGAAGTTAGTATCTACGGAGTTATATGATTACTGGTTTATTGCATTAAGTGCAAAATTTAAACGCCTTTCATATGCTTTTACTTTAGTAGGGACGGATGGCTTGACGGCGTTTTATGGCGAACACGGCATTTATCCTTTAGAAGAAAAGTATTTAGCGATGGCGAATAATTATTTTCGGATGCCGTATTTTCATGAAATCGATCGTTTTAAAGCACCTGAATGGGTAAAAGAAACGGTTTGGTATCAAATATTTCCAGAGCGTTTTGCAAATGGTGATCCCGCCAATGATCCTAAAGGGACGTTGCCGTGGGGATCTAAAAGACCAGATCGACAAGATTTTTTTGGTGGGGATTTGCAAGGGGTGCTAGATCATCTTGATTACATTGAAGATTTAGGTGTTAACGGCTTATATTTTTGCCCGATTTTTGAAGCGTTTTCTAATCACAAATATGATACGATTGATTATTTAAAAATTGACCCAGCTTTTGGTGATGGCGCTACCTTTAAGCGTTTAGTCGAAGAGTGTCATCGACGGGGCATTAAGATTATGTTGGACGCCGTTTTTAATCATATGGGGGACGCTTCGCCTCAATGGCAAGATGTGTTAAAAAATGGCCAGGACTCAATTTATGCCGATTGGTTCCACGTAAATGAGTTTCCAGCTAGCTATGAAGAAAGTGCTGATTTTGAAGAAGCAAGCAACATTACCTATGATACTTTTGCATTCACTCCGCATATGCCTAAATTAAATACAGCAAATCCAGAAGTGCAAGCCTATCTTTTAGAAATTGCTCGTTATTGGATTGAGGAATATGATATTGACGCCTGGCGTTTAGATGTGGCAAACGAAGTGGATCATGCGTTCTGGAAAAAATTCCGGCAAACATGTGATGACGCAAAAGAAGATTTTTATATTTTAGGAGAAATTTGGCACTCGTCGCAAAGCTGGCTCCAAGGAGACGAATTTCATGCAGTGATGAATTATGCATACACAGATGCGATTATGGGCTACTTTGTCAAGCAAGAACTGTCCTTGGAAAAGATGCTTTCTGAAATGAACAACCAGTTAATGCTCTATCGACAACAAACGAATCAAATGCAGTTTAATGTTTTAGATTCCCACGATACACCACGCTTATTGCATGAAACGAAAGAGGATAAAGAGCTGATGCGCCAAGTATTAGCGTTTACGTATATTCAACCAGGCGTCCCTTGTCTTTACTATGGTGATGAAATTGGTATGACAGGTGATATGGATCCTGATTGTCGTCGTTGTATGGTTTGGGAGGAAAATCAGCAAGATTTGGATTTGAAGGAATTTGTAAAATCATTGATTGCCCTTCGCAAAAAGTATGCGGCTGTTTTTTCTGGTGGAACAATCGATTGGACAGGCACTTCTTTTGAAACGGGGTTGATTAGACTCGCTTGTCGTTTGGATGAACAAACGATCTATGGGATTTTTAATACTGGCCAAGAGACACAATTTGTTGATAGAACTGATCGAGAAGTTTTGCTAAGTTCTTCTATCGAAACTGCTTCAGAACAGATAATGGTTTTACCAAAAGGTTTTCTTTTATATCAAGCATAATAATTAAGCAAAGGAATGTGAAGAAGAATGGAAAAACATTGGTGGCAAGAAGTCGTGGTTTATCAGATTTATCCTCGCAGTTTTAAGGATAGCAATGGAGATGGCATTGGAGATTTACCAGGAATTATTGAAAAATTGGATTATTTGGAAACGTTAGGCATTGGGGCTATTTGGTTATCACCAGTTTATCAATCACCCAATGATGACAATGGTTATGACATTTCTGATTATGAAGCGATTATGACAGAGTTTGGGACGATGGCGGATATGGATCGTCTAATTGAGGAAGCGAAAAAGCGAAAGATTGAAATTATTATGGACTTAGTGGTTAACCATACCTCAGATGAACATCGTTGGTTTATTGAAGCGAAAAAAAGCAAGGAGAACCCCTACCGAGACTATTATGTATGGGCTGATCCTGCTTCAGATGGCGGTGCGCCTAACCGATTGAAATCTGCCTTTTCGGGTTCGGCGTGGACGTTTGATGAAGCGAGTGGGCAATACTATTTGCATTTGTTTAGTAAAAAACAACCAGATTTAAATTGGGAAAACCAACAAATGCGTCAGTCGGTTTACGAGATGATGAATTTTTGGATTGATAAAGGAATTGGCGGTTTCCGTTTAGATGTAATTGACTTAGTGGGTAAAATTCCAGGAGAAGAGATCACCGCGAATGGGCCTCATTTACATCGTTATTTACAAGAAATGAACGCCGCGACATTTGGCGGCAAAGAGCTGTTAACTGTAGGTGAAACATGGGGGGCCACACCTGAGATTGCAAAAATGTACTCTAGTCCAGAGCGTCATGAATTATCTATGATTTTTCAGTTTGAACATATGAGCTTGGATCAACAACCAGGTAAAGAAAAATGGGACCTTCAGCCAATGGAAGTTGCCAAGTTGAAACAGGTTTTTGCAAAATGGCAAACAGAATTAGGAAATGATGGCTGGAATTCTTTGTTTTGGAATAACCATGATTTACCGAGAATGATTTCACGTTGGGGAAATGATCAGGAATATTGGTTGGAAAGTAGTAAGTTATTCGCTATTTTACTGCACATGATGAAAGGCACACCTTATATTTATCAAGGGGAAGAAATTGGTATGACCAATACGCCGATTACAGATATTCGTGAAGCGCGGGACATCGAAACGATTAACATGTACCATGAGTATCTAGAAAAAGGATATTCTAAAGAAGAAATTTTGCTGAAAATTAATACTAAAGGTCGTGATAATGCACGCCGGCCTATGCAGTGGACCGCTGAAAAAAATGCGGGCTTTACGACTGGTACACCTTGGATTGATGTTAATCCCAATTATCAAACGATTAACGTCGCTGCTGCTTTGGCAGATAAAAATTCACTATTCTATACGTACCAAGAAATGATTCGTTTGAGAAAAGAACATCCTTTAATTGTTTGGGGCAACTTTGAATTGCTAGAAACAGTGGACGAAGTGATCAGTTTTTATCGTACCTATGGTGAGGAACGCTGGCTTGTTGTAACGAACTTTTCTGACAAAGTTCAGCCATTTTCTGCAGACGTTCATGTAGAACAAGTAATGATTGAAAATATGCCGACAGATGTCACTGCTTTAGCAGACTATTCGTTAGCGCCTTGGCAAGCATTTGTTGTGAAAGTGAGTCAATAAGATGGAACAATGGTGGAAAAATGCTGTCGGTTATCAAATTTATCCTCGGAGTTTTAAAGATAGCAACGGGGATGGCATTGGTGATTTGCAGGGAATTATTGAGAAATTACCGTATTTAAAAGAACTAGGGGTCGATTTTTTATGGTTAAATCCGATTTACACTTCGCCAAACGTTGACAATGGTTATGATATTGCGGATTATCAAGGGATTCAGCCAGAATTTGGTACGATGGAAGATTTTCAAGAACTTTTGGACCAAGCGCATCAATTAGGTTTGAAGATTATTCTTGATCTGGTAGTCAATCATACCAGTGATCAACATCCGTGGTTTGTTGAAGCAAAAAAAAGTTTAGATAATCCGTATCGTGAGTATTATTTATGGGCCGATGCGACACCAGAACGTATGCCGAATGAATGGCAAAGCTTTTTTGGTGGCTCGACTTGGACGTATGACGCGGGTACAAAGCAAGCATATTTTCATGTGTTTGCAAAAGAGCAACCTGATTTGAACTGGAAAAATCCTAAAGTTCGTGAAGAGATTTATGCGATGATTCGCTGGTGGTTAGATTTGGGAATTGATGGTTTCCGATTGGATGCGATTAGTCATATCCAAAAAGAACCTTGGGATTTTAAAATTACCACGAATCCGTGGGCTCCATTTATGAATGTAAAAGGCATTGAAGACTATATGCTGGATTTGAAAGCTATTTTTGCTGAGTATGACATCATGACAGTGGGGGAAGCTAGTGGCGTTTCAAGTAAAAAAGCGGTGGAATGGACCAATGATGCGGGCTATCTGAATATGATTTTTGAATTAGAGCACAATGTTCGAGAAGGAAAGCCAGGAGAAGAACGGTTAAATATTTTAGGCTATAAAAAAGTAATGGCTCGCTGGCAAAAGCATTTAGGGACAGAAGGCTGGAATGCATTATATGTAGAAAATCATGATAATCCCAGAATCAATTCAATTTTAGGCAATGAAACCTCTCATTCTGCTAAGGCGATTGGAACAATCGCCTTGCTCTTGCGAGGAACACCGTTTATTTATCAAGGACAGGAAATCGGCATGGTTAATTATCCGTTTCAACAGATTGACGAGTTAGATGCTAAAGATTCTCATAACCATTATCGTTTGCTTATAGAAAGTGGCTACGATGCGAAACAAGCATTAAAAGAAGTGGCGCATTGGACGCGGGACCATTCGCGTACGCCTATGCAGTGGACGAGTCAAGAGGCAAGTTCATTCACCTCGGGGCATCCGTGGTTAGCAATTCATCCCAATTTCAAAGAAATAAATGTGGCTGACCAAGAAACGGATGCGCAATCCGTGTTGAATTATTATAAAAAGTTAATTGCGTTGCGGAAAGACAATCCGGTCTTTACAGATGGACAGTTTGAACTATTAGCGCCCAATCATCCGTCTGTTTTTGCT
The DNA here is from genome assembly GCF_050558525.1 of Enterococcus sp. DIV0236. NCBI lineage: Bacteria > Bacillati > Bacillota > Bacilli > Lactobacillales > Enterococcaceae > Enterococcus > Enterococcus sp. DIV0236. Next base: position 1,152,137 of record NZ_CP187891.1, read on the forward strand.
TTTTTAAGAAAAACAACTGAGGCAACAGCGTTAGTGATTGTCAATTTAAGTGGAGAAAAGTGCCAATTTGACTTGCCGAATAAATTACTAGGCAGAAAGTGGCAACAATTATTAGGGAATCAAGATTTTACGGTGAAGAAACGGATGCAGTTAGCACCTTATCAGGCAGGCGTCTTCCAATAACTGATTTGTTCTATAACGAGTGCAAGAGGCTTACTTTTAAGTGGGGCTCTTGCACTCGTTTTTAGGAACTTCAACAACCGAGAGACTTCATAAATAATTGAATTTTTACAGAAATGCGTTATACTTACTTTGGGTAAGTTATTTAATTTTTATGAAAGTAGGGGGAAATGATGCCGAAAACACGTGTAGAAGCATTTACAGATGCAGTCATTGCGATTATTTTAACGTTATTAATTTTAGAATTAAAAATTCCTGAAAAAGCAGATTGGTCTGCTCTGACTCAATCTGGACACAAAATCATTATTTATTTAATTAGTTTTGTTACTTTATTGATTTATTGGAACAATCATCATCATTTATTTCAAAGTGTCCGTAAAATTGATGGACGTGTCCTTTGGATGAATAATTTTCTAATTTTGACGTTGACGTTTTTCCCGTTTGTTACTGGTTGGGTAGGTGAACATCCGTTTTCTTGGCCGCCACAAGCTTTGTATGGCTTAGTAGTATTAGGAGCTGATGTTGCTTATTATCTAGTGGTGCGGGCATTGATTCAGGCAAATGGGCCCAAATCCGAAGTACAACGTTTGTTTGGCCACTATCCAAAATTAACGCTTTCGATTGTGTTGAATATTATTGCGTTGATTGTGGGCAAACTGGTAGCGCCAATCGCTGTCCTGATTATTGATACGATTGTTTTAGTCATGTGGTTTATTCCTGAGCGAAAAGCAGAAATAAAGGAAATTTTAAAGTAGTCATTTTTTATTTATAACAAAAAAGTCATAAATCTTTTGACAAGAATGTCAAACTCCTCTATTATAAGAAGTGGATAAAAACTGAATAATTGTTAGGTGAGGCTCCTATTTGGACAAATGCTGCTGCCGCGAAAGGATCGAGAGACCCTTAGTTGGTTGAACAGGAATAATCGTGAAGGTTATTCATAATGTAGCTGATACATGTTATCTACGCCCTATAGTGCTAAAGCTCAACGATAGAGAATCTTATTTAAAGATGGTATTTTGGGACGTACTCTATTGTTGAGTAGGTCCTTTTTTGTGTGTTTGGCAAAAAAGCAATTATTCACTGGAAGTATAAATAAGAAAAAGAAAGGATGACTGTCATGGAAGACCCTGGAAGTGAACAGAGAAACAAAATACAGTCACCAACGAAAGGAGAAGATTTTAGCGCTCTTTTCGGCAGGTGACCACAACCTTGGAGGAAAAGAAAATGATGAACAAAAAAACAATGGATATGAGAAAAGCAACCAAAGATCAAGAATTACGTAAATTGGCTTTGCTTTCTGAACGGGAATTAATGATGGAATTACGGACATCTGAAAAAGGACTCTCGAATGAAGATGCCGAAAAAAGATTAGAGGAATTTGGACCAAACGAAGTTTCTGCACAAAAGCCAACCCCAGCAATTATTTTATTTTTAAGTGCATTCAAAGATCCGTTTGTCTATGTCTTAGCCTTATTGATGGTCGTTTCAACTTTAACGAAAGATTTCGAAGCCGCTATCGTGATGGGCGTGATGATTTTAGCCAGTGTCTTGATTGCTTTTATACAAGAGTATCGTTCTCAAAAAGCGAGTTTGGATTTAAAAGAATTAATTGAAAATACCGCTGCAGTGACACGGGAAGGGATTACGAAAGAAATTCCAATGGACGAAATTGTTCCAGGAGACATTGTAACTTTAGCTACAGGAGACATGATTCCTGCAGATGCCGTGTTGATTTGGACCAAAGATTTATTCGTTAATCAATCGTCGCTAACAGGCGAATCCATGCCTGTCGAAAAATTTGTGGATGCAGGTGTGGATCGTCAACAAACAGAGGTTTCTGCATTAGATATGCAAGACCTAGTGTTTATGGGCACAGATGTCTTGAGTGGACAAGGAAAAGCGATTATTTTAAAAACTGGGCAACATACATTTTTTGGTGATATTGCTAAAAATGCTACAACACAACGAGGAAAAACTAGTTTTGACTTAGGCTTAGCAAAAGTCAGTAAGTTTTTATTACGAATGGTAATGATTTTGTTTCCAATCGTTTTCTTGATTAATGGTTTAACTAAAGGTGCTTGGGGCGAAGCGTTTTTCTTCTCGATTGCCGTTGCAGTTGGTTTGACACCAGAAATGTTGCCAATGATTGTTACGAGTAACTTAGCCAAGGGTGCATTATCCTTATCGAAACATAAAGTCATTGTTAAAGAATTAGCGGCTATCCAAAATTTGGGTGGTATGGATGTGCTCTGTACAGATAAAACTGGAACGATTACCGAAGATCGTGTAGTTTTGGTTCAACATTTGAATCCATTAGGTGATTTGAGTGACGAGGTTCTAAATTTAGCCTACTTAAATTCTTCTTATCAAACAGGTTGGAAAAATTTAATGGATATTGCCGTTATTAATTTTTATGAAGAGCATCAATGGAAAACGCCGTTTAAAAATGTCACTAAAATTGATGAAATTCCTTTTGATTTTTCCAGACGCCGCTTAACGGTTGTCGTGAATGCAGATGATCATCAATTGATGATTACGAAAGGCGCCGTGGAAGAAATGGAAGAAGTGTGCACGCATGCGCAAATTAATGGCGAAATTGTACCATTAAGCACTGCTGTACGAGAAGAACTACGCCGAGTGAATGTTCAAATGAACAAACAAGGGATGCGTGTGTTAGCGGTAGCTGTAAAAAAAGATGTCCATAAAGAAGCAGTTTATTCAGTTGAAGATGAAAAAGAGATGACATTGATTGGGTTTATGGGTTTTCTTGATCCAGCAAAAGAGTCAGCCGTCAGCGCTATCCGCTCCTTACATGAACATGGTGTCAACGTGAAAGTGCTAACGGGCGATAATGACATTGTCGCCAAAAAAGTCTGTAAAGATGTAGGCATTGAAGTTTCCCATGTGTTATTAGGTTCTCAAATTGAAGCAATGACAGATGAAGAGTTGCGGGCGCAAGTAGAAGAAACTAATTTATTTGCCAAATTAAATCCGATGCAAAAATCTAAAATCATTGAATTGCTACAAGCAAAAGGTCATACGGTTGGTTTTATGGGGGATGGCATTAATGATGCACCGGCATTACGAAAAGCTGATGTGGGCATTTCAGTAGATACTGCAGCTGATATTACTAAAGATGCTAGCTCGATTATTTTACTGGAAAAAAGTTTAAATGTACTGGAATCTGGTGTGATTGAAGGACGAAAAGTATTTAGCAATATGATGAAATATATTAAAATTACCATCAGTTCTAATTTTGGGAATGTCTTTTCAATTTTAGTAGCCAGTGCCTTTTTACCATTTCTACCAATGCTTTCCTTACAACTCTTGATTCAAAATTTGATTTATGATGTGGCTCAGTTGACAATTCCTTGGGATAATGTCGATGAAGAAGAGTTATTAAGCCCCGTTCGGTGGGAAACGAACGGACTAGCGAAATTTACGGTATGTATTGGCCCGGTAAGTAGTATTTTCGATATTCTAACGTATCTTGTCATGTGGTTTGTGTTTAGCGCCAATAGTTTGGCAACTCAACATTTATTCCAAACAGGTTGGTTTATGGTGGGACTTGTTAGTCAAACGTTAGTTGTTCATATGGTCCGGACGCGGAAAATACCATTCATTCAAAGTCGTGCGTCAATGCCTGTGATGTTAAGTAGTTTAGGCGCAATTTTACTCGGTTTCCTGATTGTAGCAACGCCTATAAGAGAGGTTTTTGACTTTGTGAAACTTCCGGCTAACTACTGGCCATGGTTCTTTGGAATCATCATTGCGTACATGTTAACTGTTGAAGTAGCTAAACGTTTATATATTAAAATTACCAAGGAATGGATTTAGTAAAATCTACTGAAAGAGAAAAGAAATTGCTAAGCTGTATTACTCGTTTTGCGAAAATTTGGTGATTTTAAGCAATGAATGTTCGTGATAAAACCTAAGGTAAAGTATTTGGCAAAAAAACGAGCCAAAAAAAATAAAAATTAACGAAAAAAACTTTGTTCTCTAAAAAATAAAAAACCGCATGCTGAGTAGGTTACTCGGCTGACGGTTTTTATTTTTTGGTTTTTTCAAGATAATTTTCATGAAAACGCAAAGTTCGGAAATCAGATTACTAGCCAGCTCGGGGATGAGGGGGCTCGAATTAATAGAACTGTTATATAATATTTTCAAAATAGAATATAACAGTTGGGAGAAAAATAGTACAGAAGAAGTGTGGAACAGAAACCGTTTTCTTGTTTGTGAAAATTATCACTAAACCGCAAAAACATGCGGTTTTGCTCTTTTGTGAAAAAATGAAGAAATTAGAGTTTTTTTCTTGCGCTTTTTCGAATTTAGTGATAATTTGTTAAGTGTAGTCGATAAAAAGTAATACAGTTTCGCACTCTGTTTTACTTTTATCGAAATTAAAGAAACGTAATAGAGAGGATTGTGTGACAAAATGGCAAAGGCTAAGAAACAAAAACCTATTGACTTTAAAGAGCTAATGGCTAAAGTCGACGCTGATTTCCCAACTTTCCAAATCTTGGATCAAGATGGAAAAATTGTGAATGAAGATTTAGTACCTGATTTATCGGATGAGGAATTAGTTGAATTAATGACACGCATGGTTTGGTCTCGTGTGTTAGACCAACGTTCTACTGCATTAAACCGTCAAGGACGCTTAGGATTCTTCGCGCCAACAGCTGGACAAGAAGCAAGCCAATTGGCAAGTCAATTTGCAATGGAAAAAGAAGACTACTTACTACCAGGTTACCGTGATGTACCTCAATTAGTACAACATGGTTTACCATTAAGAGAAGCTTTCTTATGGTCTCGTGGTCACGTAGCAGGGAACTACTACGCGGAAGATTTAAATGCATTACCACCACAAATTATCATTGGTGCTCAATACATCCAAGCAGCTGGTGTTGCTTTAGGATTGAAAAAACGTGGAAAAGAAAATGTTGTCTTCACTTATACTGGTGACGGCGGTTCTTCACAAGGGGACTTCTATGAAGCAATTAACTTTGCTGGTGCTTACCAAGCAAACGGTGTCTTCATTATCCAAAACAATGGTTTTGCGATTTCTACACCTCGTGAAAAACAAACAGCGGCTAAAACTTTAGCTCAAAAAGCTGTTGCAGCAGGAATTCCTGGTATTCAAGTTGATGGTATGGATCCATTAGCAGTTTACGCAATTGCAAAAGAAGCACGTGATTGGTCAGCTGCAGGAAACGGTCCAGTTTTAATTGAAACATTAACCTATCGTTATGGTCCACATACTTTATCTGGAGACGATCCAACACGTTACCGTTCAAAAGAAATGGATGACGAATGGGTACAAAAAGATCCATTGACTCGTTTCCGTAAATATCTAACAGATAAAGGCTTATGGTCTGAAGCAAAAGAAGAAGAAATTATTGAAAAAACAAAAGAAGAAATCAAAGTAGCGATTGCAGAAGCGGATAAAGCGCCAAAACAAAAAGTTTCTGATTTCTTGAAAAATATGTTTGAAGTTCAACCTCAAACAATTAAAGAACAAATTGCATTTTATGAAGCGAAGGAGTCGAAATAAAAATGGCACAAAAAACTATGATCCAAGCAATTACAGATGCCTTAGCTCTTGAATTAGAGAAAGACGAAAATGTCTTAATCTTCGGTGAAGACGTTGGTAACAACGGTGGGGTTTTCCGTGCAACTGAAGGTTTACAAGAAAAATTTGGTGAAGACCGCGTCTTCGATACACCTTTAGCTGAATCTGGTATCGGTGGATTGGCTTTCGGTCTTGCCTTGCAAGGTTACCGTCCAGTTCCTGAAATCCAATTCTTTGGTTTCGTTTTTGAAGTATTTGACGAAATCGTTGGTCAAATGGCTCGTACGCGTTACCGTATGGGTGGAACTCGTAATATGCCAATTACTGTTCGTGCCCCATTTGGTGGTGGTGTTCATACACCAGAACTTCACTCAGATAACTTAGAAGGATTAATCGCACAATCACCAGGTGTTCGTGTTGTTATTCCATCAAACCCTTACGATGCAAAAGGACTATTAATTTCATCTATTCGCAGCAACGATCCAGTTGTCTACTTAGAGCACATGAAATTATACCGTTCATTCCGTGAGGAAGTGCCAGACGAAGCTTATGAAGTGCCTTTAGATAAAGCGGCTGTAACTCGTGAAGGAACAGACGTATCAATCATCACTTACGGCGCTATGGTTCGTGAAGCGATTAAAGCAGCTGATAGCTTAGCGAAAGACAATATTTCAGCAGAAATCATTGACTTACGTACAGTGGCTCCTTTAGATGTGGAAACAATTATTAACTCTGTTGAAAAAACTGGCCGTGTGGTTGTCGTTCAAGAAGCACAAAAACAAGCTGGCGTTGGCGCTATGGTTGTTTCTGAAATTTCTGAACGTGCCGTATTATCATTAGAAGCACCAATCGGACGTGTATCTGCTCCAGATACAATCTTCCCATTCGGACAAGCAGAAAATATCTGGTTACCAAATGCGAAAGATATCGAAGCAAAAGCTAGAGAAATCGTCGAATTTTAATAGTTATTCGAAGTAGATAAACGAAGAATTAAACAGGTGGATTACGGCTATAGGCATGAAATGTTCAGCTACTATAGTCGTTTCCCCGCGTTTTGCTCCTAAGAAAATAGACAGATCCAACGAAGAAGGGAAGACTTAAAAAATGGCTTATCAGTTTAAATTACCGGATATCGGTGAAGGGATTGCCGAAGGCGAAATCGTTAAATGGTTTGTAAAACCTGGCGATACAATCAACGAAGACGATACGTTATTAGAAGTACAAAATGACAAATCAGTGGAAGAAATTCCATCACCAGTAACAGGTACTGTAAAAAATATCGTTGTACCAGAAGGAACAGTTGCAAACGTTGGTGACGTGTTAATCGAAATCGACGCACCTGGTCACGAAGATAACGATGCAGCACCAGCAGCTCCTGCACAAGAACAAACACCAGCACAACCTGCTGCTGTACCAACAACCGAAGCAGCTGGCGGATTTTTCCAATTCAAATTACCAGACATCGGTGAAGGAATTGCCGAAGGCGAAATCGTTAAATGGTTTGTTAAAGCTGGCGACACAATTAATGAAGATGATTCATTATTAGAGGTACAAAATGACAAATCAGTAGAAGAAATTCCATCACCAGTAACAGGTACTGTAAAAAATATCGTTGTACCAGAAGGAACAGTTGCCAATGTGGGTGACGTGTTAGTTGAAATTGACGCACCTGGTCATAATTCAGCAGCACCGGCAGCCGCAGCACCAGCTACTGACGCTCCTAAAGCGGAAGCATCAGCTCCAGCCGCTTCAACAGGCGTAGTTGCAGCCGCTGATCCAAACAAACGCGTTTTAGCAATGCCATCTGTTCGTCAGTATGCGCGTGAAAAAGACGTTGATATTACACAAGTAACTGCAACTGGTAAAGGTGGCCGTGTCATTAAAGCGGATATTGATGCCTTTGTCTCTGGTGGTTCTCAAGCAGCACCAGCTACTGAAGCTGCCGCAACAGAAGCAGCACCTAAAGCGGAAGCAGCTGCACCTAAAGCAGCGCCAAAAGCCTTTACTTCTGATTTAGGCGAAATGGAAACACGTGAAAAAATGACACCAACACGTAAAGCAATTGCTAAAGCAATGGTTAACAGCAAACACACTGCTCCTCACGTAACATTACATGATGAAGTAGAAGTTTCTAAATTATGGGATCACCGTAAGAAATTTAAAGATGTTGCTGCTGCAAATGGTACAAAATTAACATTCTTACCATACGTTGTAAAAGCATTGACTTCAACTGTTCAAAAATTCCCAATCTTGAATGCATCAATCGATGACGCAGCACAAGAAATTGTTTACAAAAATTACTTTAACATTGGTATCGCTACTGATACAGATCATGGCTTATATGTACCAAATGTTAAAAATGCTAATACGAAGAGCATGTTTGCTATCGCTGATGAAATCAACGAAAAAGCAGCATTGGCTATCGAAGGTAAATTAACTGCACAAGATATGCGTGATGGTACAATCACAATTAGTAACATTGGTTCAGTCGGTGGCGGCTGGTTTACACCAGTAATCAACTACCCTGAAGTTGCTATTTTAGGCGTTGGTACAATTGCACAAGAACCAGTTGTTAATGCAGACGGCGAAATCGTTGTGGGACGCATGATGAAATTATCATTAAGCTTTGACCACCGTATCGTTGACGGCGCAACTGCTCAAAAAGCAATGAACAACATTAAACGCTTATTAGCTGATCCAGAATTACTATTAATGGAAGGATGATTAACAAATGGTAGTAGGAGATTTCGCCATTGAACTAGATACAGTCGTAATCGGAGCTGGTCCTGGAGGATACGTTGCTGCAATTCGTGCCGCAGAAATGGGTCAAAAAGTTGCGATTATCGAACGTGAATACATCGGAGGCGTTTGTTTAAACGTTGGATGTATTCCTTCAAAAGCTTTAATTGCTGCTGGACATCATTACCAAGAAGCACAAGATTCTTCAACTTTTGGTGTAACAGCTAAAGGAGTCGAATTAGACTTTGCAAAAACACAAGACTGGAAAGATAACACAGTTGTTAAATCATTAACAGGCGGCGTTGGCATGTTATTGAAAAAACACAAAGTAGAAATTATTGAAGGCGAGGCATTCTTCGTTGACGAAAATACATTGCGTGTTATTCACCCAGACTCAGCACAAACTTACTCATTCAATAATGCTATTGTAGCAACAGGTTCTCGTCCAATTGAAATCCCAGGATTCAAATTTGGCGGACGCGTGTTAGATTCTACAGGCGGTTTAAACTTAAAAGAAGTTCCAAAAAAATTCGTTATTATCGGTGGCGGTGTCATCGGTGCTGAATTAGGTGGCGCTTATGCTAACTTAGGTTCAGAAGTAACAATTTTAGAAGGTAGCCCATCAATTTTACCAACTTATGAAAAAGATATGGTTAAAGTTGTCACAGACGACTTCAAGAAGAAAAACGTAACCATCGTGACTTCTGCAATGGCTAAAGAAGCTGTTGACAATGGCGATAGCGTCACTGTTAAATATGAAGTTAACGGAAAAGAAGAAAGTGTTGAAGCAGATTACGTAATGGTCACTGTTGGACGTCGTCCAAACACAGACGACTTAGGCTTAGAACAAGCGGGCGTTGAAATTGGCGAACGTGGTTTAATCCCAGTTGACAACCAAGGACGTACTAACGTGAAAAACATCTTCGCAATCGGCGACATCGTACCAGGTGCTGCGTTAGCGCATAAAGCAAGCTACGAAGCAAAAATTGCTGCTGAAGCAATTTCTGGTAAGAAAGTTGCAGTTGATTACAAAGCAATGCCAGCTGTTGCCTTTACTGATCCAGAATTGGCAAGCGTTGGTATGACTGTTGCAGAAGCAAAAGAAGCGGGAATCGAAGCAAAAGGCTACAAATTCCCATTTGCTGGTAACGGCCGTGCAATCTCTTTAGATAAAACTGAAGGATTCATGCGTTTAGTTACAACTGTAGAAGACAATGTCATCATCGGTGCACAAATTGCCGGTGTCGGTGCAAGTGACATGATTTCTGAATTAGCTTTAGCTATTGAATCTGGCATGAATGCAGAAGACATTGCTTTAACAATCCACCCACACCCATCATTGGGCGAAATTACTATGGATACAGCTGAATTGGCTTTAGGTTTACCAATTCATATTTAATAGTATCACTTTGTCGCACGACAGATATAATGCGCCTTTTGCACTTGTTGCATTAGCCACAGCAAGTGCAAAAGGTGTAAAAAAAACAACGACTTCTCGGAGTCGTTGTTTTTTTTTATGCTCTGTTCTTTCTTTTACGGTATTTAAGGGGTGTTTCACCCGTTTCTTGTTTAAAGATACGGACAAAATAGCTATCTTCAACAAACCCTAAATCTTCACTGATTTGGGCGATCGTTTTATCTGTCTCCAAAAGAAGCTGTTTAGCCCATGTGATTTTTAATTGTCGATAAAATTGACTAAAGGGAATACCAAACTCCTCTTTTAATAAACGACTTAAATACGTCGGTGTCAAATGAACAAGGTCTGCCAGTTCTTGTAAATTTAAACGCAGCGATTTGTTTTCCCAAAGGGCATCTAAAACCGGTTGTAATTGCTTATTTTTAGTTTGATAGGCACTTGAAGGAGTTAATTGAGCAGTTAATAAAGTTTGTTGAATATCTTTTTGGATCATATTCAATGGCTCCAGCTCTTCTTTTCGCGAACTAATCTGTAAGGATTGTTTGTACGTATTGATTAAATAATCTTTTTTGATGGCTTCAGAAATAATATATTGGCTTAGATCAGCGATTAATGTCGCGCTCTTTTCTAAGTCTGCTAGTTCTAAAACGGGGTATTGTTGATACAGCTCTTGGTGTGTTACTAAAAATTCTTGAATGAAGGCATCATTCATGGTTAAAACCTGTTCTAACTCTTCTTGGTGATCTTCGAGCAAAACTTCACCAGCCATAATGGCTCCTACATACTGGTCATCAACAATAATGGGGATGGCCATATCAACGATGTTAAAGTGACAACGGTAGATAAAAGGCTGACCAGTGCGAACAGCTTCCAAGCCACCACGAGCATCACATTTTTCACAAAGTTTCGAGAGCTCAGGGGAGTGACGTACCAGTTGGCAAAAGGGTTGAACTTGACTATGTTTCGTCACAGGTCGCCCTTTATAATCGACTAAAATAATGGCTAAACGAGTGCTTAAGGCCAATGATTCTTGCAATTTTTCCCACTTTTCTAAATCTAAAATATTTTTTAATTCTACAGTCATAAGGCAATCCTTCAATCTAAAGTTTAAAAATCATAATATTTTATTATTTCACAAAATAATTCTATCATTTTTTGCAAGAAAACGATACCAAAAGTTCAATGCTTTTTGGATGAAAGCGTTTTATACTATGTATGTAAACAAAATATAGGAGGCTATCAACATGAGAAAAGCATTGATTTTACCAACGAAATATGTTCAAGGGGAAGATGAATTACTAAACTTAGGTTACTTCGTTTCAACTTTTGGAAAAAAAGCGTTACTAATTGCAAATCCTGCTGACGTTGATCGTGTACGTCCACAATTGGAAGAAACAGCGAAAAAGTTTGACATTACCTTCGTAGAGGGTGGCTTTAGTGGAGAAGTAACGCGTGAAGAAACAAAGCGCTTGCAAAACGTTGGACAAAAAGAACAAGCAGACTGTATCATTGGTTTAGGTGGCGGTAAAGCAATCGATGCTTCAAAAGTCGTAGCAGAAGGTGAAAACTTAATTATTGTACCAACGATTGCGGCTCAAGATGCACCAACTTCGCATTCAGCTGTACTATATCATGAAGATGGCTCATTTGATGATTATGCTTACTTTAAACAAAGTCCAAGCGTCGTGATGGTTGATACAAAAGTGGTTGCCAAAGCGCCAACTAGATTTTTAGTTGCTGGAATGGGGGATGCCTTATCCACATATTTTGAAGCACGCGCAACACACAATTCATATTCTCGGGTTAATGCTAGTTTGCCAATGGGTTCAAGAGAAGGCTTAACGCCTGCTGCTAGCGGCACATATGCAGCTTTGGCCATGGCAAAACTTTGCTGGGAAAACCTCCAGGAAGATGGGTTAAAAGCGAAATTAGCTTGTGATGCAAACGTGGTTACTGAATCATTGAATAAGATTATCGAAACAAATATCTTACTTTCAGGCTTAGGTTTTGAAAGTGGCGGTTTAGCTGCAGCGCATGCGATTCATAACGGTATGACAGTCTTACCTGGTGCGCACAGTTATTTACATGGTGAAAAAGTAGCCTTTGCAACGATTGCACAACTTGTATTAGAAGATGCAGCAAAAGACGAATTAGAAGCTGTTTTAGACTTTAGCGCTTCTGTAGGTTTACCATTAACGCTTTCAGACATTGGTGTCGATGAAATCACTTATGAAGAAGCGTTGGAAGTAGCCAAAATTGCTTGCATTCCAGAAGAATCAATTCATTCAATGCCATTTCCAATTGTCGTTGAAGAAGTAGCGAATGCAATCATTGTTGCAGATAAAGTCGGACAAGAATATAAAACAAGACATAAATTAGATTAAGGAAGTGTCCACATGAAAGCAGATATTTTACTCGTTTCACATAGCAAAATGATTACAGATGGTATTAAAGAGATGATTGAACAGATGAATGCCAGTGAAGAAATTACGATTCATTCACTTGGTGGCACATCAGATGGTTCATTAGGTTCAGATCCAATGAAAATCATTGACACGATTAACGAAGCGGACTCTGACCGAGAATTTTTAATTTTTGCCGATTTAGGCAGTGCCGTTTTAAGTTCAGAATTAGCTTTTGATATGCTAGAAGAAGACCAACAGAAACATTATCATTTAGTCGATGCACCATTGGTTGAAGGTGCCTTTGCGGCAGCAATTACTGCAGGTGTCTCAGATGATTTGACGCAAATTTTAGCAGAAGCTCAAAATGCTGGTAAGAAAGGGTGGAACTAAATGAAAAAAATTATTAATGAACCTGGTAAAATTGTCGAAGAAATGCTCCAAGGAATTGTGAAAAGCTATGGAAACCTTGTTCATCAAGTCGAAGATTCTCGCGTGATTGCTCGCAACGACTCAAACAAACAAGTTGGGTTAGTATCTGGTGGCGGAAGTGGTCATGAGCCTGCACATGCTGGGTTTGTTGGTGATGGAATGTTAAATGCCGCAGTTTTAGGTGATGTCTTTACTTCACCAACACCAGATCAAATTTTAACAGGGATCCAAGCGGCAGACCAAGGGGCCGGTGTTCTGTTAATCGTAAAAAATTATACAGGCGATATTTTGAACTTTGAAATGGCCAAAGATATGGCTGATATGGAAGACATTCATGTAGAAATGGTCGTTGTCGATGACGATATTGCTGTCGAAGATAGCACCTATACCGCTGGAAAACGAGGCGTTGCCGGGACTGTTCTTGTCCATAAAATTTTAGGGCATCATGCCCGCCAAGGTGCTTCTTTAGAAGAGCTCGTTTCTTTAGGAGAAAAGATTGTAGCAGCCACGAAAACAATTGGAGTGGCTTTAAAAGCAGCCACTGTGCCTGAAGTTGGCAAACCAGGTTTTACTTTACCAGAAGATGAAATTGAATTTGGCGTAGGGATTCACGGAGAACCAGGCTATCGTCGTGAAAAAATCCAACCATCGAAAGAGTTAGCGAAAGAATTAGTTGAAAAAACATTAAGTAGCTATGAACAACAACCACAAACAGTGGGGGTACTTGTCAATGGCATGGGCGGCACGCCATTAATGGAACAATTTGTATTTATGAACGACGTGCTAACATTATTAGAAGATAAAGGTGTTCAAGTGACCTTCCATAAAGTGGGTAACTATATGACGTCTATTGACATGCAAGGATTATCTTTAACGATGATTGACTTGGCGACAAAAGACTGGCAAACAGCGCTAGAAAGCAATGTAACAACAATTTCTTGGTAAGGGTGATAAAAGATGGAATTAACAGTAAAAGACATTCAAACATGGTTAGACAATTATTCAAAAGTTATCGAAGAAAAAAAAGACTATTTAAGTGAATTAGACACGCCGATTGGTGATGGGGATCACGGTAACAACATGGCTCGTGGTATGGCTGAATACAAAATTGCGTTTGACAAAAAAGTACCAACAACAATCACGGAGACATTTAAAGTCCTATCCATGGCTTTAATTTCAAAAGTTGGCGGAGCTTCTGGTCCTTTATATGGTACTGCGTTTATGAATATGACTAAAGCGACAAAAGATTTGGAAACCATCAGTTCGCCAGAGCAATTAAAAGAAATTGTTCAGCAAGGTCTAGCTGGGATTCAGATGCGTGGCAAAGCTGAACCAGGAGATAAAACGATGGTTGATGTCTGGGCACCTGTTGCTGAAGTAATTGGAACGGAACAATTTAATGAAGAAAAAATTGAACAATTTGCTGAAGCAACAAAAGATTGGGTGGCGAAAAAAGGACGTGCCTCTTATTTAGGGGAACGAGCAATTGGTCATATTGATCCAGGAGCAGCATCTAGTGCATTATTATTTGAAGAACTAGTCAAAGTAATCAATCAATAACAGTGAGAAAAAAGTTTAGCAAGTGCCTCTCTTGAAGCGCTTGCTAAACTTTTTTATAAATAATGGTTTCTTTTGTTCATCTATGGGATAATTTAAGTAACAAAAAATAACAAAGATAGACAAATGGGGGATTTAAAGATGAAAAAGCATGTGATTGTGGGATGTTTATTAATCGTTAGCTCAATGTTTGTAAGTGCTTGTGGAAATTCGTCAGACGTGACCACGGAAAAAACCAGTGTCACAAAACAAGTCGAAGCTACGGGACAAAGCACATCCTCTTCCGTAGACCAAACCAAGTATGATGCCATTATTACAGAAGCTAAAAAGTTAACGGCAGAGGGGCAATATAAAGAATCAGAAGAAAAATTAGCTACGATCCCTGTTAGCGATTTAGGGAAACCACACTATTCGATCGTTAAAGAAACGGTTGAGAAACTAAATAATCAAAATAATGAAGGCTTAAAAAGACAAGAAGAAGTCGCGGTTGAAAAGCAAACGAAGTCGAGTCCGGCACCAACGGAATCACTTAAACCAATTCCAGATGAATTTGCTAAATGGGCAACCACGTATCTTTTTTATTATCCACGAGGAGATCAAAAGCAAGCGGGTTTAATCATTGAAGCGAATGGAGCGGTCACGCAGACGAATACGAATGGCGAAATTTACACAGGAAAAGCCGAAATAAGTGGAGCTTCGGGCACTATTTTAAGTTATGATACGACTAGTTATCGCCCGACGACCCAACCAGCTACAAAATCGATTACTCCAAATGTTAAAATCACTGTTACTTGGAACAATGGCGGCGGTGTTGATGTTTATTATGGCTACGTTTCTTATTCACAACGTTTAGCTTTGACAGATGGTATCGCCGTGACAGACGGGGTCAAAGAAGTTTGGCTTTCATAAAAAGAGCTAGACATTCAAGCAAAAACTTGAATGTCTAGCTCTTTTGTTGATTGAATCGAGGGATTTAAATACTTAGTTTCGATAAGAACGAACGGTATTATTAATAGCAGAAATACTATATTTTAATTCATCTTCTAACGTTTGATCAATGTCTGTGTCTAAAGTTTCTGCAAACATGGCTTCATATTCAGCGATAGAAAGTTCTGTCCGATTATCCAGCAGTGCTAAATGAGTTTCTTTTTGTAAATGATTTTGATAACCAGCTACTAATTCACCAGTGAAAAATTCAGCGACAGCACCAGAACCATAACTGAATAAACCAATTTGATTGCCTGCGGTTAAAGTCGTTGCATTTTCTAAAAGGGAAATGAGTCCCAGATAAAGTGAACCCGTATACAAGTTTCCTACGCGACGACTATAGATGATGCTTTCTTCATAACGGGCTAAAATTCGTTCCTGTTCTGCTTCAGTTTGGTCGGAGATTTTTGCTAATAAGGCTTTTTTGCCCATTTTTGTGTAAGGAATATGGAACGCTAAAGCATCATAATCTGCAAAATCAAGACCGGTTCGTTTTTTATGTTCATCCCAGACTTGGGCAAAAGATTGGATGTAGGTTTCGTTTGACAAAGGACCATCGACCATAGGATACGGATGGCCTGTTGGACGCCAAAAGTCATAGATATCTTGCGTCAGCATCACATTATCCTCTTTTAAAGCCAAGATGCGCGGTTCACTAGCAACTAACATTGCAACCGCTCCAGCTCCTTGTGTAGGCTCACCGCCAGAATTTAAGCCATATTTTGCAATATCTGCTGCTACAACCAAGACTTTTTTATCTGGATGTAAGGCTACGTGATTCTTAGCTAACTGTAAGCCTGCTGTTGCTCCGTAACAAGCTTCCTTGATTTCGAAAGAGCGAGCGAAAGGTTGAATCCCCATTAAACGATGTAAGACAACTGCGGCCGCTTTTGACTCATCGATACTGGACTCAGTCCCGACAATCACCATATCAATGGCCTCTTTATCTTCTTTGGTCAAGATCGCTTCTGCGGCATTGGCTGCAAATGTCACAATATCTTGGCTGATTGGGTTCACCGCCATTTGGTCTTGCCCAATACCAATATGAAATTTTCCAGGGTCTACATTTCTGGCTTCAGCCAGTGCCGTCATATCAATATAATAAGGGGGCACAAAAAAACTAATTTTATCAATCCCAATTGTCATTTCTTTAACTCCTTTACGATAAATAGATTCATTATATAAAATAGCACGAAATGAACCAAAATGGGGAATTTTTGTATTAACTTCATAGATTATTAAAAAATATCTTATAAGTCTGTTAACATTCAGTAATTGGCACTTGTGATTCTGGGATTTTATGATATATTTCAAGATGGAGGTGCATTTAGTTGAAAACAGTAGTTATTATTGATGCATTACGAACACCAATTGGAAAATATAAAGGCAGCTTAAGTCAAGTAAGTGCCGTAGACTTAGGAACACATGTTACAACACAACTTTTAAAAAGACATTCCACTATTTCTGAAGAAATTGATCAAGTAATCTTTGGAAATGTTTTACAAGCTGGAAATGGCCAAAATCCCGCACGACAAATAGCAATAAACAGCGGTTTGTCTCATGAAATTCCCGCAATGACGGTTAATGAGGTCTGCGGATCAGGAATGAAGGCCGTTATTTTGGCGAAACAATTGATTCAATTAGGAGAAGCGGAAGTTTTAATTGCTGGCGGGATTGAGAATATGTCCCAAGCACCTAAATTACAACGTTTTAATTACGAAACAGAAAGCTACGATGCGCCTTTTTCTAGTATGATGTATGATGGGTTAACGGATGCCTTTAGTGGTCAGGCAATGGGCTTAACTGCTGAAAATGTGGCCGAAAAGTATCATGTAACTAGAGAAGAGCAAGATCAATTTTCTGTACATTCACAATTAAAAGCAGCTCAAGCACAAGCAGAAGGGATATTCGCTGACGAAATAGCCCCTTTAGAAGTATCAGGAACGCTTGTGGAGAAAGATGAAGGGATTCGCCCTAATTCGAGCGTTGAGAAGCTAGGAACGCTTAAAACAGTTTTTAAAGAAGACGGTACTGTAACAGCAGGGAATGCATCAACCATTAATGATGGGGCTTCTGCTTTGATTATTGCTTCACAAGAATATGCCGAAGCACACGGTCTTCCTTATTTAGCTATTATTCGAGACAGTGTGGAAGTCGGTATTGATCCAGCCTATATGGGAATTTCGCCGATTAAAGCCATTCAAAAACTGTTAGCGCGCAATCAACTTACTACGGAAGAAATTGATCTGTATGAAATCAACGAAGCATTTGCAGCAACTTCAATCGTGGTCCAAAGAGAACTGGCTTTACCAGAGGAAAAGGTCAACATTTATGGTGGCGGTATTTCATTAGGTCATGCGATTGGTGCCACAGGTGCTCGTTTATTAACGAGTTTAAGTTATCAATTAAATCAAAAAGAAAAGAAATATGGCGTGGCTTCTTTATGTATCGGCGGTGGCTTAGGACTCGCTATGCTACTAGAGAGACCTCAGCAAAAAAAAAACAGCCGATTTTATCAAATGAGTCCTGAGGAACGCCTGGCTTCTCTTCTTAATGAAGGCCAGATTTCTGCTGATACAAAAAAAGAATTTGAAAATACGGCTTTATCTTCGCAGATTGCCAATCATATGATTGAAAATCAAATCAGTGAAACAGAAGTGCCGATGGGCATTGGCTTACATTTAAAAGTGGACGAAACTGATTATTTGGTACCAATGGCGACAGAAGAGCCCTCAGTGATTGCGGCTTTGAGTAATGGTGCAAAAATAGCACAAGGATTTAAAACAGTGAATCAACAACGTTTAATGCGTGGACAAATCGTTTTTTACGATGTTGCAGATCCCGAGTCATTGATTGATAAACTACAAGTAAGAGAAGCGGAAATTTTTCAACAAGCAGAGTTAAGTTATCCATCTATCGTAAAACGCGGCGGCGGCTTAAGAGATTTGCAGTATCGTGCTTTTGATGAATCATTTATATCTGTCGACTTTTTAGTAGATGTTAAGGATGCAATGGGGGCAAATATCGTTAACGCTATGTTGGAAGGTGTGGCCGAGTTGTTCCGTGAATGGTTTGCGGAGCAAAAGATTTTATTCAGTATTTTAAGTAATTATGCCACGGAGTCGGTTGTTACGATGAAAACGGCTATTCCAGTTTCACGTTTAAGTAAGGGGAGCAATGGCCGGGAAATTGCTGAAAAAATTGTTTTAGCTTCACGCTATGCTTCATTAGATCCTTATCGGGCAGTCACGCATAACAAAGGGATCATGAATGGCATTGAAGCTGTCGTTTTAGCTACAGGAAATGATACACGCGCTGTTAGCGCTTCTTGTCATGCTTTTGCGGTGAAGGAAGGTCGCTACCAAGGCTTGACTAGTTGGACGCTGGATGGCGAACAACTAATTGGTGAAATTTCAGTTCCGCTTGCTTTAGCCACGGTTGGCGGTGCCACAAAAGTCTTACCTAAATCTCAAGCAGCTGCTGATTTGTTAGCAGTGACGGATGCAAAAGAACTAAGTCGAGTAGTAGCGGCTGTTGGTTTGGCACAAAATTTAGCGGCGTTACGGGCCTTAGTCTCTGAAGGAATTCAAAAAGGACACATGGCTCTACAAGCACGTTCTTTAGCGATGACGGTCGGAGCTACTGGTAAAGAAGTTGAGGCAGTCGCTCAACAATTAAAACGTCAAAAAACGATGAACCAAGACCGAGCCATGGCTATTTTAAATGATTTAAGAAAACAATAAAAAAACAGTTCAGCAGAAATTATTCTGCTGAACTATTTTTTTTCACATTAGGTAGCCGTTTCAGGCCACGAATTGGTTTTACTTTTAAGACATCTAAGAAGAAAGTGAAAACAGGAATTCCTACAATAAGTCCCCATACACCAAAAAGACGCTCACTAACTAATAAAATGACAAACGTATAAAAGATTGGTAACTCTGTTTTACTAGACATGAATTTAGGATTTAGCACGTAAGATTCAAATAAATGGACGATTGTAATTAAAGCTAAGATATAAATCACATCGTTCAAGCCACCTTGGGAATAAGCGATGAAACTTAGCGGAATGCAGGAAATAATCACACCAGCAACTGGGACTAAGCTCAAAATGAAGATCATAATAGCTAAACTAGGTAACTGAGTAAAGCCGATTATCGCCAAGGCCAAGGTAGTAATGACTGTATTCACCACAGCAATGAAAAACTGAGCTTCCATTACGACACCAAATGTGTTGACGAACTTGTTGGCAAAATAATAGATATCCTGAAAAAACCAATCAAAATCACTTTTTAAAAATAACTTAGAAAAATCGGCCATTTGCTTCTTCTCAATCATAAAGAAGAAACTTAAAATAAAGGACATGACAAATGATAAACCGACAGCGCCAATATCTTGAATGTAGCGTAAAATCATTGAAGCACCATTCTGGAGTTGAGAGAGTAAGTTAGATTTTTCCAAGTATTGATCAATAAATTGCAATACTTGATTTGTATCTGTATGTGGACTTTGATAAAAATCAACTACAGAATTAATCATTTGAGTCGTTTGGTTAACTAGAACGGGAACATATTTAGTAATCGCTAAATAGATTAGAAAAACAACCAATGCATAGGTTAAGAGAACGATGACAATCGTCGGGATTTTCATATAGCGTTGAACAAAATGGACCAAACGAACAGCTAAATAGGTAAAGATAAATGTTAAAAGAATTGTTGTAATCATACTTCTGGATAAATAAAGCACAAAAATAATCAAAGCAAGGACGCAAAAACGTCGCAAACGTTCATTTTGAATAAATTTTTGATACAAACTCATAGGGGAAACTCCTTCTTTACTGAATAATCAATCCTGTTAAGAATAACATAACCATACCGATGGCAGCTAGGCCGCAAACAATAATATGGCGGCGTTTGTACATCACTACAATGGCGATGAACTCTCGAATAAACGCGTTAGGTAAAAAATAAAAAGCGGTTTTTGCACCAATGCCATCAGCTTTTAAGCCAGCCATTCGAGCGAAAAGACCCGCTCGGAAAAGGTGATAATTGTTTGTAGTAAAAATGGCTTGGAAATTAGCATTTCCAAAATCCTCAATCATTGTTTCTTTGGAAAAACGCATATTTTCTAGTGTGTTTTTTGAATGAGCTTCTACTAAAATATCATCATCAGGAATACCTTGTGTCAAAGCATACATTTTCATCGCGACACTTTCAGGAAGTAATTCATCGGGACCTTGGCCACCAGACATGACGATTTTTGGCGGATTTAACGTTGCGCGATTTTGAGCCTTGTAAAATTGAATGGCTTTGTTGATGCGGGCTTGCAATAACGGCGGCACAATCTCACCATTGATTAACCCCGAACCTAACACAACAATATAATCCTGTGTATATTTTGGCTGATTAAATTGATACAACGTAGAAACAGTTAAAAAATTATAAAAAACAAACGCGAAATAAGTCAAAATAAATGGCGCAATAGTTAATGGTAAGGAGAGCCAAGTTGGTAACAACGATTGAAAAAAGAAATTATAAATTAATAGTAATGTTAAGCCAATTGCCAGCAACAACGTCAACAAGTTCCCTAGAGACCGACCTTCTTTTCTCATAACAACGACCGCATTCCAATAGAGGAAAATAATTAAGGCATAGAGTCCTAAAGCCAAAGCGATAAAAATTGCCAGCAGGGCAATAATTGCTAAGGTGATTAGAAAGTAGTTGTTTGTACGAATCGCAGTAATCCCTAAATAAGTCGCCAGAACCACAAGAAAAATATTAAATAATGTTCCATTCAGTAAACGCCTTTTTTCTTTGAAGTAGAAGAGCGCAAACAAGCTAAAAAAAGCAATGGGAATTAAAAAGAAGGCTGTGCCACGAATGATTTCTAAATATAAAACATATGAGAAGAACATAAAGACGGTCCAGCCAAACATCCACGGCAACCAATCGTGTTCTTTTTTCTTTTTCCGCCACGAGGGAATGAAAAAGAGACCCAATAAATAAACACCTAAAAAGGTTAAATCACCATAAAATTGCATAAATAAACTCCTTTAAAACATTTTTCCTCTTCAGTATAACGAAAACTCTTCAAAAAAAATAGAGGAAGCACTTAGTTTCAGAAAGTTTTCTTGTTCTTTTTTTATAAAAAAAACCTGACGATTAACGTCAGGTTTTTGAGTCAGTATTGTTTAATTAAGCTTTAGTAACGTTAGTTGCTTGAGGGCCACGTTGACCTTCTTCGATTTCGAAAGTTACTGCTTGACCTTCTTCTAAAGTTTTGAAGCCGTCACCTTGGATAGCTGAGAAATGTACGAATACATCGTTTCCGTTTTCTGCAGTGATGAAGCCAAAGCCTTTGTCTGAGTTAAACCATTTTACTGTACCTGTTTCCATAATAAATATCCTCCTAGATGTGTGTTATAACACATTCATATTTTGCAATTACTTGAAAGGTGAAAAATGTGGAAGATGTTTATTTGAAACAGCTACCCATATTACCGAACAAAAACTACATCTATTACTATAGCATACTAACTGGTTTTTGTATAGCGATAACCTTATTTTCTTTTTTATCGGATGTTTTTTAAAAACTAGAAAGTGAAGATAAGGCTGTTATAGTGCTGTTTCAATAAGTCTCAGAAAAAAAGCCCATTGTAAGGCGCTTTCTTACAATGGGCTTTTTGCCTGTTTTTAATAACGGAGGATAGCCGCTAAAGATTTTTCATCTGGTGCAGCTTTTTGGTCTAAAACAAAAACTTGACCGCCATTTTGAATAACTTGGTAAGCAATGGTGTTTAAAAGTTTGCGACGATCATACTCTTCAGATGACATTTCATTGTTTTCAGTAACAAAGAGTGACGTTGCAATAAAAAGATGGGAAATTTTGCCGTCAGCTGCCGCTGGCGAAATATCTGTAAATTGATCTAAGAATTTACGATCTAGTAATTTGTTATAAGAAGCTGTTTCTTTTTCTGTTAACTCTGCAGCTATTTTTTCACTAGCGCTGCGGATATCTTGAATGGTTGCTTGTGCAGGTGAAGCAGCAACTGAAATTGAGCAATCATAATAAGGATTTTTAGCAATCTTTTTAAAGAGTGTTTGGTTTTCTGGTAAAGCATAAAGATAAAGCGGTAATTTTTCAGGATTATCCAGTTGATCTTTTAAGAAAGTATCGACTGCTTGATAGTAGTTCACCCAATCAATTTCAACTTCTTTATCTTTAGTATTGATGCTATGATAAGCGACACCTTCTTTAGAACCGTTAGAACTACCTTGAGTGGAAAAGTTTAAATTACCCCCCGTTAATTCATCACCTAAAGCTGTGACCACGTCTGTTGGCGCGTCTTTAGGCAATTCAACAGGAGTCACAGTCGTATGATCGACTTTGTAAAGTTTCATTGAATCGCGATTTAGAGCAAGTAGGTAATAATGGTAGTTAAATTGTTTGTCTTTGACTAGTCCAAGTAAATAAGGGATCGTGTCCACGTAATATTGATCGTCAACGGGCACATCTAATCGTTGAACAAAGGTGTTTTCTGGAGATAAGATGATTGAAACACTTGCTGTGCCGTTGCGCCAGAAGGAAGCATCAGCTAGAAGTGCGTCAATTTTTTCTTGGAAAACAACCCATTTTTCCTTAGGAAATTTTTTTTCAAAGCGTGTTTTTGCCGCTTTTGCAAAATTTTTCAAAACAAGCGAATCTTTTTCTACGTTTTGATGAGCGACATGGGTGTTAAACAAGAAAGTAACAAACGGTCCATGAACTTCTTCAGAAAATAATGTTGATAAGCTATCTTTTTTTTGATTTGCCATAATAAAATCCCCCTTCTAAAAGTAAGTGTAGCACAGGAAATCGAATGTTTAAAACAATATGTTCAATAAAAGAAAACGCTTTAAAGAATCTAAATAAAGGACTGTTAATGGTGTTCTAATAAAAGTTTTATAAAAAATATAGCTGAAACTCATGATAAAAAAGGCACAAACTACTATACTTACGTTATGCCAATTATCCCGAATTGGTTTTTTCATACTTACTCCTACCAAGAGTAAATAACAACCTTCATTTCCACCACAGACGACGGTCGTGGTGGTTTTTTTTGTTTAGGTTCTAGTTTTTGCTATCAATTGACTAGGAGAAGTGAACGTTCTTTAAGAATTTGTCATTTCAAATTTACGGAACCGCAAGAAACGATTTGCTTCTTCCTCTAACTGAGTAATTTCTTCTTCTGTTAACTCTTCCGTAGTAATGTGAATATGTAACTCTTTTTGTGTGCTTGTCATAGGTGCCTGATGATTAATCTCTGTTTGTTGGGTGCGGCCCATTAAATAGTCCAAGGAAACAGAAAAATAGTCTGCTATTTTTAAAAGATTCTCTACTTTAGGCGAAGAGGTATCCCAACGACGAATTTGTCCATTGGAAATGCCGACGTTTCTTTCTAATTGGGCGAGGGTTAATAGCTTTGACTGAGCTAGTTGTTTAATGCGAGAAATTAAGGTCATTTCAAGTCCTCCTTGTGTTTTCCGTTTGCTAATTTTAAATTAGCGTAAAAGCGAATGGTTGTCAATTGTGAGCGTGTAATAAGAAGGTGAACATCTCATGAGTGATTTTTTAGAAAATTTCCGATGAAAAAAAGAAGAAATAGAGTTATTATTAGTAAGTAAACTGTTTTGGAGCGAGAGGGGATGAATCAATGGAGAAAATTAAAAGTTACCAAGAGGATTCTGAAGTGCAGAAAAATCGTTGGTGGATCTTAGTTTCTGTGGCTATGTTTACCTTCATGTCTACATTAGATTCCAGCATTGTAAATATTGCTTTACCGACTATTTCAAAAGAAATGTCCGTACCCATGAATCAAGCGGAATGGGTCGTATCTATTTATTTAATGGTTGTCTGTGCTTGTTTATTATTATTTGGAAAAATTGGCGACAGTTTTGGAAAAATAAAAGTTTATCGAATTGGCACGGTTATTTTTACGATTGGTTCGTTACTTTGTGGCTTTAATCAATCGCTGAGCTTTCTATTATTTGCGCGAGTCGTTCAAAGTATTGGTGCTAGCATGACCATGGCGACCAATTCAGGAATTATTACGGAAGTATTCCCTTTAAATGAAAGAGGGCGGGCGCTTGGTGCAGTAGGAGCCTTTGTCTCTTTAGGCGCGATTGCTGGTCCTGGGATTGGTGGATTGATCTTATCAAACTTTTCTTGGTCGTATATTTTTTGGATTAATGTTCCTGTGGGGCTAGTTACAATTTTAATTGGTGAAAAGTTTCTACCAAAAGATATTACAAAAACAAAAGAAAAAATCGATTTTTCAGGATTTGCTTGTATTGCCATTGCGATTATGACGTTCTTCGGCGGGATTTTCCTCGGACAAGAGAGCGGGTTTGGCTCGTTACAATCCTATTTATTGTTCATTATTGCAGTAATCGCATTAGGATTATTTATAATGGTTGAACGAAAAAGAAAAAGCCCACTTATTAAGTTCGCAATTTTTAAAAACAAAATTTTTACTTTAAGTTTATTGTCCGCCGTTTTAATTTTTGCCTCAAACTTTTTTGTAAATGTTGTCATTCCATTTTATTTGCAGGATGCACGCAAACTAAGTGCTAGTTATGCTGGTCTATTAATGATGGTATTTCCGTTATTAATGGTGGTTGGGGCTCCTCTGAGTGGCTATTTGACGGATAAAATTGGCCCAGGTATTTTAACATTTGGCGGATTGTTGCTTTTGTGCTGTACGTCGTTAATGTATATGTTTTTAGATATGAATTCGCCTATCTGGTATTATGTGATTGCAACAGCCATTATGGGCTTGGGAAATGCACTTTTCCAGTCTCCAAACAATACAATGGTTATGAGCAGTGTTGAAAAGCAAGATTTAGGTGTAGCAGGAAGTATGAATTCTTTTGCTAGAAACTTAGGAATGGTCATTGGGATTGCGTTGTCAACGACCATTTTATATCGTGGTATGAGCGAAGCCTATGGTGAACGAGTAACCACGTATCTGGCTAATCGCCCAGATATATTTATTGTGGGAATGCGTGAAACCTTTTTTGTCGCCTTTCTATTATGTGTGGCGGCCTTTATATTAACGATTTTACGTTTTCGGAAAACAACCAAATAAGTAAAAAGAAGCAGACGAGAAAGATTCATGATTTTTCTCGTCTGTTTCTTTACTAGCTAAGAAAATAAGCAAATGCGATTGTATATTTCTAATTCTCTGTTACAATAAAGAAAGTAAACTGTACTAAACTGTACTAAACTGTACTACTTTTAAGAATGAATTTGACGATTAATTATCATAAGAGTGTGTAGAAAATACCGTAGGAGGAATACAAATGGAACTGATAGGACATGGACATTCATGTATTGAAATTCGTCTAAACGACGGCACGAACCTTTTATTTGATCCTTTTATTAATGGCAACCCTTTAGCGGACGTTTCACTTGAAGATTTACACCCTGATTACATCTTAATCACCCACGGACACAGCGATCATATTGGCGATATGCTAGCAATTGCTCAAGCCAACAAGGCAACGATTATTGCGATAGCTGAAGTGGCTACGTATGCACAGTCGCAAGGGGTAAAAGCGCATGGAATGAATCTAGGTGGGCGTTATGTCTTTCCTTTTGGTTCGGTTAAATTTGTGCCAGCTTTGCATAGTTCCGGTTATGAAATAGACGGCGTAATGACCTACATGGGCGAAGCAAGTGGGATTATTTTAGAAGCAGAAGATAAAAAAATTTATCACGCTGGTGATACGGCGTTGTTTTCAGATATGCGCCTTTTTGCAAAAGACAAATCCATTGATGTAGCGTTCTTACCAATTGGCGATAATTACACGATGGGACCAGAGGATGCGCTACAAGCAGTCTCTTACTTAAATCCCAAAATAACCATTCCAATTCATTACAATACCTTTCCTGTTATCCAACAAAATCCAGCAATATTCGTAGAGCAAGTAGTTGGCGGGAAAGTATTAAACCCAGGAGAGACGATCCTAGTTTAGGAGGAAATTATGGCGACGAAACATGATCAAATTTTAAAACATATTGAAGAATTACCAATTGGCGATCGAATCTCTGTTCGAAGCATTGCCAAAAGTTTAAGTGTTAGTGAAGGAACAGCGTATCGGGCCATCAAAGATGCAGAAAATATTGGGCTTGTTTCCACCATTCAACGTGTTGGTACGATACGAATTGAGCGGAAGTTAAAAAAACATATTGAAAAATTAACATTTGGTGAAGTGGTCCGGATTATTGAAGGGGATGTGTTAGGCGGTAGCTCTGGTCTAGACAAAGTCCTTAATAAATTTGTAATTGGTGCGATGACAGAAACCGCGATGACGCGATATATTACTCCCGGATCCTTAATGATTGTTGGTAACCGCCAAGGCGTGCAAAAGCTTGCTTTAGAAAATGGGGCAGCCGTTTTAATTACAGGTGGATTTGAAACATCTGAAGAGATTGCGCAGTTAGCAGATCGTCTGGGTATGCCTGTCTTGAGAACCACATATGATACATTTACTGTGGCTACTATGATTAACCGTGCTTTAAGTGATCAGCTGATTAAAAAAGACATTTTACTCGTCAGTGATATTTATACAGCGCTTGAAAAAACCAATTATTTATTGACAACTCAGACGATTGCAGATTATCAGGCATTATCTGAAAGTACCCATCATTCTCGTTTCCCAGTAGTAAATAAGAAATTACGTTTAGTGGGGATTGTCACAGCCAAAGATGTCATTGGTAAAAGTGAACATTTAACCGTGGATAAAGTCATGACAAAGGATCCCAATGTTGTGAAAAAGATGATGAGTGTAGCGAGTGTCAGTCATCAAATGATTTGGGATGGTCTAGAAGTCATGCCGGTGGTGGAAGATGATTTAGCGCTTGTTGGGATTGTTTCTCGCCAAGATGTGATGAAAGCTATGCAATTGGTGCAACGACAACCACAAATTGCAGATACAATTTCAGATCAAATTTCCGGGGAAGTGATGCCTGTTGAAGAAAATGGCAAAGAAACAACCCGTTTTCGTTTTTCGGTTGCGCCCCAAATGGTTAACAGTGTTGGTACCATCTCGTTTGGTGTCCTAAGTGAAATTATTTCTAACGTGACACAACGAACAATGTTGATGAATCAAAAAAGAAATGTATTAATTGAACAAGTGAATCTACATTATTTGCGGCTAATCCAGTTGGAAAGTGAATTGGACATTCGTCCACGGATTTTAGAAATTGGCCGTCGCTCTGCAAAATTAGATATTGAAGTTTATTTAGAAAATGTCATTGTGGCAAAAGCAATTGTTGTTTGCCAAGTGATGGAGAGAACGTAGGAGGCTACAAAGAATGGACGTAGTAAAAGAAATTATGGCAGCAATTAAACAATATGAAACAATTATTATTCATAGACATCAAAGGCCCGATCCAGATGCAATTGGCTCACAGGTTGGGTTAGCAGAACTCTTAAGAGCGAGCTTTCCTGAAAAAAATATTTATCAAGTAGGCGGAC
This sequence comes from Enterococcus sp. DIV0236, assembly GCF_050558525.1. NCBI lineage: Bacteria > Bacillati > Bacillota > Bacilli > Lactobacillales > Enterococcaceae > Enterococcus > Enterococcus sp. DIV0236. Next base: position 1,179,940 of record NZ_CP187891.1, read on the forward strand.
CAGTGGAAGGCTTAGAGTTTTTAGCTGAAATGGACGTTATTACTGACGATGTCTATCGAGGTGCATTAGTCATTGTAACAGATACTGCAAATGCTCCACGAATTAGTGATGCGCGTTTTTCTTTAGGCGATCAATTAATTAAAATCGATCATCATCCGAATGATGAACCTTATGGAGATTTAGTTTGGGTGAATACAAATGCAAGTAGTTGTAGTGAAATTATTGTTGATTTTTGGCAACAGCATTTAGCAGAATTAACGATGACAGATAATGCAGCTCGTTTATTGTATGCTGGGATTGTGGGGGATACAGGACGTTTTCTTTATCCTTCCACTTCGGCGCATACACTCGCTGTCGCTGCACAATTGCGTACGTTTAACTTTAATGCCGCAGACTTAAATCGTGAGTTAGACCAAATGCCTTTAAAGGTTGCTAAATTAGCGGGTTATATTTATCAAAATTTAGAAATCGACGCAAATGGCGCTGCTCGTGTCGTTTTACCACAAAGTATTTTAAACAGTTATGATATTGTCGATTCTGAAACGGCAGCCATTGTTTCAATGCCAGGAAAAATTGAAGATGTTCTCTCATGGGCAATCTTTGTTGAACAGCCGGAAGGTTATTATCGAGTTCGGTTACGTTCCAAAGGACCAATCATTAATACAATTGCCAAAAAACATCATGGCGGCGGCCATCCTTTGGCAAGTGGCGCTAATGCACGTGATGCGGCTGAAATTGAAGTGATTTACCAAGAAATCCAAGCAGCTTGCCAAGAGTGGGCTCAAAAATAAATAAGTAATTAGAAAGTAGTTATCGGACGTTGATAAATCATTAGGACTACTTTTCATTCACTAGAAAATAAGGTAAAATGAAAAAGAATTATTTTTTACAAAGGAGAACGTTAATGACAGAGCAATTACCAAACTGCCCTGAATGTGGGTCGGCATATGCCTATGAAGATCGCGGATTATTTATTTGTCCAGAATGCGGTCATGAATGGTCACCAACAGAAGAAGTTGCAGAAGAAGGCTTAGTAGTTAAGGATTCAAATGGCAATCTTTTAGCGGATGGTGACAGTGTTACTGTAATCAAAGATTTGAAAGTTAAAGGTGCCAGTGGCGCAATTAAACAAGGCACAAAAGTGAAAAACATTCGTTTAGTGGAAGGTGATCATAACATCGATTGTAAGGTAGATGGCTTTGGTCCAATGAAGTTAAAATCAGAGTTTGTTAAGAAAAATTAAATTTCATTTGAATGATGAGACAGTAAGAGTCTAGGACACAACCATCGTCCTAGACTCTTACTAATGTTTATCGGTCTTGTATTTTATCATTGTACGAAGGCCGTGCCAAGCGTTGTAAAGTGTGAGGATTAACCCGATACCTAAAGGAATCCATAACCATTGCGGAGAATAAGCGGCATCTTTTAACGTTTCAGGGTTGATGGTCCATGATTCTTGCAATACTTGGAAACTAAAAACCATGAGAAATGTTGAAATAAGTAACAAAATAAACCGTAAATAATGAATCGTTGTTTGACGGTGAATCAGTGCAAAGAGTAAGTAGAGCACAAGTAAAAATAGCGGCACTCCAAACGCGAAATATGGCTGTAACATGAGAACGTCCTCCTTTTTCTTAATGATACTGCAAAGGAGAGGATTTGCAAAATAAAATTTATTGTTGGTACATTTTTTTAGAAACAAGTATAGTGTTATTGAGGCATTCATACTTGAAATTGTTTATCTTGGAGGGATTTTTATGGCAGTATATAGCGAACCAATTAAATGGGCAATCATTATTTTCCCGTTTCTAGCATTTTTTATTTCTGGGGCATTATTAATCTATGAATACCGCAAATATGGTTCATTTGTTTGGACACGAGCAATGATTTTGTATTCATTTGTTTTTTATTTATTATGTGCCTATTTCTTGGTAATTTTACCGTTGCCATCTCGGGCAGAAGTGGCTCAATACACAGGACCAACAATGGAACTGCGGCCTTTTCATTTTATTTCAGGGATTTTAAACGAAACTGTTTTTTCGATCAAAGATCCTAGTACGTATTTGCCAGCATTAAAACAGCATGCCGTTTTAGAACCACTGTTTAATGTTTTATTAGTTTTACCTTTTGGTGTGTATTTACGGTATTATTTCAAATGTTCATTTTTAAAAACAGTTCTTGCGAGTTTTTTATTGTCATTATTTTTTGAATTAACACAGTTATCTGGCCTTTATTTTATTTATCCACGTTCGTATCGCTTGGCGGATGTCAATGATTTAATTAATAATACCGTCGGAGGCATGGTCGGTTATTGGTTGACGCCACTCTTTACCTTTTTATTGCCAACACGAGAAGAAATTGATGCCACCTCTTATGAAAAAGGGCAGACAGTTAGCCTGTTGAGACGTTTCTTTGCATGGGGGATTGATTGGTTGGTGATTGGCTTTGTGCAAGGCCTGCTCGTTTTTGGACTAAATTTCATTCCAGCTTATAAAAATTGGGCAACCAATTATCCGATTTTTTCAGATCGGATGTGGTTCTTTATCATGGTGTTTGCGGTCTTTATCGTCATGATGAAACTGACAAATGGTCAAACGTTAGGGAAAAAAGTTGTTCGCATTCGGGTGGTTGAAACAGGACATGAAAAAATTCGTTTAAAAGCCTTGTTTGTTCGCTACGGTTATTTGTATTTTGTGTATGGTTTAATTAGTATTTATCTAGCCAATGCCACTGATTTATTGAATTCTTCTAATCGGATGTTGCAAATGGTGTCACTGCTTCTGTATTTGTTCTGTTTAATTTTATATTTACTGTTTTTGATCAACGTTTTGTTAACCTTGATTCGTAAAAAACGGCGTTTGTTTTATGAAAAAGCCAGCCACACTTATACAGTCAGTACATTAGAAGTTGCGAAAACAAAGGAATCAGCAGGTGAGTAAAAGTTGTTTTTGTGTTATAATGCCAAAGTGCATAAAGAATTTAACGAGAAGAGGTGAGGCAAGTGCCTTCATTTAAACAATTTCAATTTCAACCTTTTATCAACGAAGCACTCGCAGAAAAAGGGTTTGAAGAACCAACAGAAGTCCAAGAAAAATTAATCCCAATCATTAAGAAAGGGAAAAGTGTCATTGGACAATCGCAAACAGGAAGTGGAAAGACGCATACTTTTTTACTTCCATTAATGGATAAAGTTAAGCCAACTATCGACGAAGTACAAATTGTGATTACTGCGCCTAGTCGTGAATTAGCCAATCAAATTTATCAAGAAGCGCAGCAACTGGCTCGTTTCAGTCAACCAGAAATTCGAGTGTCAAATTTTGTTGGCGGAACAGATAAACAACGTCAATTAAATAAATTAAAGCATCAGCAACCTCATGTGGTGATTGGTACACCAGGGCGGATTTTAGATATGATGAATGAACAAGCCTTGAAAGTGCATACGGCTTTTGCCTTTGTTGTCGATGAAGCAGACATGACATTAGATATGGGCTTTTTAGCAGAAGTCGATCAAATTGCTGGTCGTTTGCCAGAAAAATTACAAATGCTCGTTTTTTCTGCAACCATTCCAGAAAAATTACGACCATTTTTAAAAAAATATTTAGAAAATCCAGTGATTGAACATATCAAACCAAAAGCAGTTATTTCAGAAACAATTGACAATTGGTTGATTTCCACCAAAGGAAAAAACAGCAATCAAATAATTTATCAATTATTGACTATCGGGCATCCTTATTTAGCGATTGTTTTTGCAAATACTAAACAAAGAGTTGATGAAATCACCGATTACTTAAAAGATCAGGGCCTAAAAGTTGCCAAAATTCATGGAGACATCACACCACGCGAAAGAAAACGTGTGATGCGTCAAGTTCAAAATCTTGACTACCAATATGTGGTAGCTACTGATTTAGCCGCACGTGGGATTGATATTGAAGGGGTTTCACATGTCATCAATGCAGAAGTTCCACATGAATTGGACTTCTTTATCCATCGGGTTGGCCGCACAGGACGTAATGGATTGAATGGGACTGCCATAACATTATATTCACCAGCGGATGATGATGCGATTACTCAGATTGAGCAGTTAGGTGTTTCTTTCAAACCAAAAGAAATTAAAAATGGTGAGATTGTAGAGACGTATGATCGCAACCGTCGAACAAAACGAGAAAAATCTCGAGAAGAATTAGACCCAACGTTAATTGGTTTAGTGAAAAAGAAAAAGAAAAAAATTAAACCAGGATACAAGAAAAAAATTAATTGGGCAATTGAAGACAGCAATAAGAAAAAACGTAAAATTGAACGTCGTCAAAAAGATCGTTCTGCTAGAAAAGCAAAAAAGAATTCTTCTAACTAAAAACGTTGTAGATTATAAAAAGTAAGGGACTAGAATCGTAAAGATTTTAGTCCCTTACTTTTTATATGATAAATATTTAAGTCACTTTTAAAATAACTCTTTTTTAAAAGTAGTTATCGTTAAAAGTAGAGAAAATTACCGATTAATTGTAAAGATTTTTGTCGAAAACATCAAAATGTTAGTATTAAACATCAACATTTTGATGTTTTCTCAAGAAAAAAATAATAAAATTACAGAATTTTTGGCGTGTTTTAGCAAAAAGTAGGAAGTTTCGGCACTTTTTTTGTTAAAAAATCAGCTTTATTAGTTGATATTAAAGGAAATTCATTTTTTTTTACGGAGGATAAAAAAATTTTACACACAAAAAAAATCATTTTCTAATATAATATAAATAACCACCAAAATAAAGAATAAAGGAGCGAAGAGAGATGAAGATAAAAAGGTGTTTATTAACCAATCGATGGAGAAAACACGCGATTTGGTAACGTATTTTGATTGGTGCGTTTAGTTATTGGTAGCAGAAAGAGTTCTAGGAGGAAAGAAGAAATGAGAAGGATTTTGGTATTAACAAAGAACATTTTAGTTGAGCAAACATTTCAGCAGCAATTACAACATTTAAATTATGAAGTCTTTTGTACGAACTGCTGTGAAGAAACTATAGAACATGAGTTAACTTTTTTTAATTATTTTGATGCAATTGTATTAAGCGAAACACTATCTCAGAACGATTGCTTGAGATTATTAGGAAGTCTTTCATCGTTAGAGAAGCCGATTTATCGACGTTCACAATCGATGTGTAATAAACGTGAAGCGGAGATTTGGCAGGAAAGAGGTATTATCCGGTGGTTAGGCCTCAAAGATTCATTGGAAGATATTCGTGAAAAAATTGACACTGTCGATCAAAGTTTTGCCGAAGTCACAGCCGAGCTACTTGATGACCAAGTAAAAAAGATTCGCTTTACAAAAAACGAACAACGCTTTTTAAAAATCTTGTATCAGCATGCCCACGAAGGGTTGGATCGTGATCAAATTTGTCGCTTGCTTTGGCAGAAAGAACCAGATGCTTCTACAAAATCGCAGCTGTCTTTCGTATGTAAACGAGTGAAACAAAAATTTAGTGATGCAGGTATGAACGAAGAGATTATTACAACCTCTTGGGGAAAAGGGTATCAAATAAATGAACAAATTTTGCCTTATTTAGAGCAAACGTTATTTGAAACAGCTCAGTAAGGAAAGATTCCTACGAAAACAATTGACTTTTTAGCAGATCTTTCTTATACTTTTGACTATAAGCTAAAGGATATGAGGAATCTTATTTTGATCACAGAAAGCCGTTCATTGCTGAGAGAAGGGCATCAGATAAATTTACTTGCTCCCTTTAGATGGACTTGATAGAAATATCAACGCGACTCTGCGTTATAGAGCTTAAGAGGTAATGATCCAACATCATTGCAATCAAGGTGGTACCGCGAGCAATCGTCCTTGACTGCAATGGTGTTTTTTGTGTTCACAGTCTGCCGCTTAAGAGGGTACAAAACATAAATAGTTAATTATTAATAGAAAGTAGGAAAATCAATGAAAGAATTAACAAGTAGTCAAGTTCGTCAAATGTATTTAGACTTCTTTAAGTCTAAAGGACATTCAGTAGAACCAAGTGCTTCTTTAGTACCAGTAAACGATCCAACATTATTATGGATTAACTCTGGTGTTGCAACCTTGAAAAAATATTTTGATGGCTCTGTTGTGCCAGAAAATCCAAGAATTACGAATGCTCAAAAATCTATTCGTACAAATGATATTGAGAATGTTGGGAAAACGGCTCGTCATCATACAATGTTTGAAATGTTAGGGAACTTCTCAATTGGAGATTATTTTAAAAATGAAGCGATTCACTGGGCCTGGGAATTTTTAACTGGTGCTGAATGGCTTGCTTTTGACCCAGAAAAATTATATGTGACTGTTTATCCGAAAGATACAGAAGCAAAACGCATTTGGCGTGATGAAGTTGGTTTATCTGAAGACCATATTATTGATGTAGAAGATAACTTCTGGGATATCGGTGCTGGTCCAAGTGGTCCGGATACGGAAATCTTTTATGATCGCGGCGAAGAATTTTTAGATATTCCAGAAGATGATCCAGAAAATTATCCTGGTGGCGAAAATGAACGCTATTTAGAAATTTGGAACTTAGTGTTCTCTGAATTTAACCATACACCAGAAGATACGTATGAACCATTACCACATAAAAACATTGATACGGGCATGGGCTTGGAACGTGTTGTATCTATTATTCAAGATGCACCAACAAATTTTGAAACTGATTTATTTATGCCAATCATTCATGCGGTAGAAGCTTTAGGAACCAACGTGAAATATGGAGATACACCGCAAACGGATGTTTCCTTTAAAGTGATTGCTGACCATATTCGCGCCTTGTCCTTTGCAATTGGTGATGGTGCGCTTCCTTCAAATGAAGGTCGTGGCTATGTGTTACGTCGTTTATTACGTCGTGCGGTAATGCACGGGAAAAAATTAGGCATTAATGAAGCCTTTTTATACAAATTAGTGCCTGTTGTTGGCGAAATCATGGTAAGCTACTATCCAGAAGTATTACAACAAAAAGACTTCATCGAAAAAGTGGTTCGGACAGAGGAAGAACGTTTCCATGAAACCATCAATGAAGGTTTAAGCATGTTAAATGAGGTTATTAAAGAAGTTAAAGATGCAAAAGGCGATACATTAGATGGAAAAATTATCTTCAAACTTTATGATACTTTTGGCTTCCCAGTAGAATTAACGGAAGAAGTTGCAGAAGATGAAGGCTTAAAAGTCGACCATGCTGGGTTTGAAACAGAAATGGAAGCACAGCGTGAACGTGCTCGTTCTGCCCGCAGTAAAGAAACTTCAATGGGTGTTCAATCTGCTTTATTAACAGATATTAAAGTAGAAAGTAAATTTGTTGGCTATACAGAATTAACACATGATAGTGAATTATTTGTTATTATTCAAGGTGACGCACTAGTAAATGAAGCATCTGCAGGAACAGCCGAATTAATTTTTGCTGAAACACCATTTTATGCTGAAATGGGTGGACAAATTGCTGACCGCGGCTATGTAAAAAATACCGCAGGGGAAGTCGTTGCCAACGTGGTGGATGTGAAAAAAGCACCAAACGGTCAATTTTTACACAAAGTAGAAGTTTTGGCACCATTAGCTGAAGGCCAAATTTATCAATTGCAAGTGGATGAACGGATGCGGACCCGTATTTTGAAAAACCATACGGCAACCCATTTATTGCATCGTGCTTTAAAAGATGTGTTAGGAGAGCATGCCAACCAAGCAGGCTCATTAGTTGCACCAGGACACCTACGTTTTGATTTTACTCATTTTGGGCAAGTTACATCAGAAGAACTAGCGCGGATGGAAGCCATCGTTAACGAAAAAATCTGGGAAGCTATTCCTGTTGTCACAATTGAAACAGATATTGATACAGCGAAAAATATGGGCGCAATGGCGTTATTTGGCGAAAAATATGGTAAAGAAGTCCGTGTAGTTAATATTGGGGATTACTCTATCGAATTATGTGGTGGAACACACGTTGCTAATACAGAAGATATCGGGATTTTCAAAATTGTTTCTGAATCTGGAATTGGTGCAGGAGTACGCCGTATTGAAGCAGTGACGAGTAAAGAAGCGTATCAACTTTTACAAGAAGAAGAACGTCAATTGAAAGAGATTGCTACATTAGTTAAATCACCTCAATTAAAAGAAGTGGTTACGAAAACAGAGCAATTGCAACAACAATTACGTGATCTACAAAAAGAAAACGAACAATTGGCAGGCAAATTAGCGAACCAACAAGCTGGTGACATTTTTAAAGATGTCAAAGACATCAATGGTGTTCGTTATATTGCCGCTCAAGTCAATGTTAAAGACATGAATCAATTACGCCAATTGGCTGACCAATGGAAACAAAAAGAATTGTCTGATGTACTAGTTCTAGCAACTGCACAAGATGAAAAAGTAAGCTTGTTAGCGGCTATGACAAAAGACATGAACGGAAAAGGCTTAAAAGCCGGTGACTTAATCAAAGCAATTGCGCCAAAAGTTGGCGGTGGCGGCGGTGGTCGTCCTGATATGGCTCAAGCTGGTGGGAAAAATCCAGCAGGGATTGCGGATGCCTTAGCAGAAGTTGAAAACTGGTTGGCAAATGCCTAATTAAAAATGTTTTCCCTATTATTAATATAAGGAGAATGCTCTTTATAGCAATAATGACAGCCCTCTTCAAAGTTATGAAATTGATTTTGAAGGGGGTTCTTTTTTATAAGTGATTACGGAGAGAAAACAGTAGATTGCACGAATGTGTAAGTTTTCATCTTCAATTGACAATGGTATAATAAGCAACGGAGGAATCAAAAATATGAATGAAAATCAATTATCAAAACGTCTCGCAACGGTTGGTGATTTAATCCCTAGAGGAAGTCGCTTAGCAGACATTGGTTCAGACCATGCTTATTTACCAGTTGCTTTAATGTTAGAAAATAAACTGTCTTTTGCTGTGGCTGGGGAAGTGGTAGAAGGCCCTTATCAATCTGCCAAAACCCAAGTCAGTAAATCCAATTTGACGGATAAAATTATCGTACGTTTAGCGAACGGGCTAGATGCAATTGAACCTGAAGATCAAATAGACGTCATTAGTATTTGTGGAATGGGCGGCACATTAATCCGAGATATTTTAGAAGCTGGACGCAAAAAAAATCGTTTAACAGGGAAGGAACGCCTTGTTTTACAACCGAATATTGGTGAACCAACTTTACGCCGCTGGTTAATGGCAAACGACTACAGTATTATTGATGAAACAATCGTGGAAGAAAACCGTAAGTTGTATGAAATTATCGTAGCCGAAAAAACAGAGCAATCCGTTTCTTATACGGACCAAGAATTACTATTTGGGCCAGTTTTAATTAAAAAACAAGGACCCGTTTTTACCAAAAAATGGCAACGAGAATTAAAACAGCGCAAAACTGTTCTTGCACAACTAGCAAAGGCAAGTGGAGACCATATTGAAAAACAAGCGAAACTACAGCAAGACCAACAATTAATTGAGGAGGTGCTGGCCAATGGCTGTGAACGGTAAGACTTTGATTCGACGCTTCAATGACTATTGTCCCGAGTGGCTAGCTGAAACGGGAGATCCTGTGGGCTTGCACATTGGTACGTTAGATAAACCAATTGAAAATGTGATGGTTACCTTAGATGTTCGTCCTGAGGTCGTTGCAGAAGCAATTGAGAAGCAGGTTGATTTAATTATTGCGAAACACCCACCTATTTTCCGCCCAGTTAAGCGATTAACCACAGATAATTTTCAAGAAAAAATGTACGCTGATTTATTAAAACACGATATTGCTGTTTACGCAGCGCATACTAACATGGATATTATTGACAATGGGCTAAATGATTGGTTTTGTGAATTATTGGGAATTAAACAGACCACCTTTTTAACTAAAACACATACTGTTCCTTATAAAAAATTAGCCGTTTTTGTGCCAATTGATGAAGCTCCGCAAATGAGAGAAGCTTTAGGTCTAGCTGGCGCTGGAGCTCAAGGTGATTATTCTAAAACAAGTTACTCTTTAATTGGAACAGGACGTTTTACACCAACACAAGGAGCAAATCCCACGATTGGCGAAATTGGTCAAGAAAGTGTCGTCCAAGAAGCAAAAATCGAAGTGATTTTCCCTGAAACTAAGCAAGAACAAGTTCTTGCAGCTATGTTACAGGCGCATCCTTATGAAGAACCGGCGTATGATGTTTATACCATTGAAAATCAATCAAAAGAATTTGGTTTAGGTCGGGTTGGAGTATTAGACAAGCCTGTGAGACTCTCTGATTTTGTACAGCAAGTCAAGGAAGCTTTCCAATTGGATGGCTTGCGGGTCATTGCAAAAGATGATACTAAAATGATTCAACGGGTAGCCATTTGTGGTGGAAGTGGTGAAAAGTTCTATCATGATGCATTACGTAAACAAGCCGATGTCTATATTACTGGTGATGTGTATTATCATACGGCACATGACATGATTGCTGAAGATTTACCAGTTATCGATCCTGGTCATTACATTGAAGCGCTTTGTAAGCCAAAACTTGTGGAATTAATGAATCAATGGAAACAAGAAAATGAGTGGGCTGTATCCATTTTTGAATCAGAAGCGAATACCAACCCATTTCGTTTTAAATAAAAAAATGAAGATTAAAGGAGTGTTCTTTTATGTATGAAAATTTATTACCTCGTTTTTTACGCTATGTGAAAACAGAAACACGCTCAGATGCAACAAGCACAACGACACCATCAACACAAACACAAGTAGCCTTTGCACAAACCTTAAAAAAAGAATTAGAAGAATTAGGGATGAGCGATGTTATTTATAACGAAACAAATGGTTTTGTGATTGCTACGTTACCTAGTAACGTGGAGAAAGACGTTCGTTCAATCGGCTTTATTGCCCATATGGATACCGCTGATTTTAATGCAGTGAATGTTTCTCCGCAAATTGTTGAGAACTATGACGGAGAATCAACGATTCCTTTAGATAAAGAAGGCAAATTCACTTTAAACACGAAAGACTTTCCTAACTTAAAAAATTATCGTGGTGAAACACTTATTACAACCGATGGTACCACTTTATTAGGAGCTGATGATAAATCAGGTATTGCGGAAATAATGACAGCCATGGAATATTTAATTAATCACCCAGAAATTAAACATGGCACCATTCGTGTGGCTTTCGGTCCCGACGAAGAAATTGGTGTAGGTGCCGACAAATTTGATGTCGCTCAATTTAACGTGGATTTTGCTTATACAATGGATGGCGGACCAGTAGGTGAATTACAATTTGAAACGTTTAATGCGGCGCAAGCAGAAATTACAATTCAAGGGAAAAACGTTCATCCAGGAACAGCAAAAAATACAATGATTAATGCGTTACAATTAGGAATTGATTTCCATAATGCCTTACCTGCTGACGAAGTTCCAGAAAAAACAGCAGGTGAAGAAGGCTTTTATCATTTAGCAGCGTTTGCTGGAACGCCAGAAGAAGCTACAATGACGTATATTATTCGCGATCACAATCGCGAGATTTTTGAAGCACGTAAAGCTAAAATTAAAGAAATTCAGCAAACATTGAATGCACCATTTGATGAAGAACGAATCAAAGTTGATTTATTTGATCAATACTATAATATGCGAGAAGTGATTGAAAAAGATATGTCCATTGTCGAAATTGCTAAACAAGCAATGGAAGAATTGTCAATTCAACCAATTATTGAACCTGTTCGCGGTGGAACGGATGGCTCAAAAATTTCTTATTTAGGGATTCCCACACCAAATATCTTTGCTGGTGGCGAAAATATGCATGGCCGTTTTGAATTTGTTTCATTACAAGCCATGGAAAAAGCGACCAATGTGATTATTAAAATTGCTGAATTAAATGCAAAATAAATGAGGCACTCAATAGGAAAGTAAGAAAACGGGCAACCGAGAACTTACTTTCCTGTTGTAGTTTCATGAGTCATTGAAAAATTTTTTGCAATTAGAATCAGAACAAGGTATCCTAGTACAGTAACTAGTTAGGAGGCCAGAAAGAATGCTTCAGTGGATAGTAATCATTTATTTCCTCGTCATTAATTTAGTATTGTTTAGTATGATGGGTTATGATAAAAAACAAGCAAAACGTGGGGACTGGCGTATTCCAGAACGCCGCTTATTGACGATAGGACTTGTCGGTGGCGGTCTAGGTGGGCTAATGGGACAAAAGAAATTTCATCATAAAACTCAAAAACCAGTTTTTGCATTGTGTTATTCAATTGGCGTAATCGCGATGATTAGTTGCATCTATCTAACGTTTAAGTAAGAACAAAAAAGGAGAAGCGATGAAAGGAAAAGTAAAAATTGGCTTAAATATGTTGTTAATGATTATCGTTTTAGGCGTAATCTTTTATGTCATGGATAATTCATTAAGTGATATTTTTGCTCAACTGATGGAAACGAGTTGGCTGGTGCTGATTGCTGTTATTTTTTTTGGAGTAGTTTATCAATTTGCAGAAGGGCGCTCAATCAAGGAAATAGCTCGTTATTTTAACAAAGACTTTACAACAGTGGATGGTTTTTTTACTTCTTGTTATGTAGCATTTTATCGGATTATTTCATTTGGCACGGGAACCTTGCTTTCAGAAATTTATTTTTATAAGAAAAAAGGAATTCCTGTTTCTAAAAGTGTGGGAATAACGGCATTACATATGATTATGTACAAAGCAGCCGTGATTTTTTTAGCAATTATTGGTTTGATTATTCAATTTTCCCTGTTTTATGAAAATGCGCCTAAAATGATTCCATTCATTTTAGCAGGTGTTATTTTAACATTAGTAATAATTGCAGCATTACTTATTTTATCTAGTAGCTTAAAGTTGCAAGTTTTATTGGTTAAGTTTGCCAATCGTTGGTTTAAACGACCAAAACTAAGAGATTGGGTGGATAATTGTAATTTACAAATCTATTCCTTGCGGGCAGCTGTCCAAACAATTACACAAGATCGCTCAGCGTTGCTTCGAATCTTTTCATGGAATGTATTTAAATTATTATTTTGGTACATTATTCCTTACATTGTTTTAGTAGAAAATCACCCGAATATTGATTTATTATTAGTGATGTCCTTTACCAGTTTTGCTGTTATTCTTTCAGGAGTTATTCCGACACCTGCTGGCATTGGTCCATTTGAATTTGTTTACTTATTGTTGTTTAAACCATTGGTCGGCAATGTTGATGCTGTAGCATCTGTTTTACTGTATCGATTTGGTAGCTTTGTGTTACCCTTTTTGATTGGCTTGGTTTATGTCGCCATTGAGAAACGAAAATCATTACGCATTGAGATTGAAGAAATAAAACGTCAAACAGATGAATAAGGTAGAACGAGAAAAAGAGTCGCTCTTTTTCTCGTTCTTTTTTTTAAAAGGAATTGACTTGTACGAGGGATGTCTTATAATAGACTTAATACATGACTAAAAAATATTTTTTTGAACTAATAAAAATTATGGTAAAGGGGTGGCGAAAATTATTGCTGATTGTACAGCAGTGCTGTTATGCGGCGGGAAAAGTTCACGGATGGGATTTGATAAAGCATTATTGAAAATTCAAGGGCAATACGTGATCTTGCAAACAGCTGAAAAGTTAATGGAACTGTTCGAAGAGGTTATTTTAGTAACGAATGATAGTCAAAAATTTCCTAAGGCGTTTAGAAAATGCACAATCATTCAAGATATGTATCTTGGAAAGGGGCCATTAGGTGGGATTGTGACAGCAATGAACTATACTCAGAAAGCTGAAGTGTTTGTAATTGCCTGTGATATACCAACTTTGTCTCCTAAACTTGTGTATCAGTTAGCTTCTAAGCGTGGACAAAATCAAGTAACAATCTTTGACTTTGAAGGTCGTCAAGAACCATTATTTGGCTTTTATCGATGTTCTTGTTTACCAACATTTCAAAAACAGCTTGCGCAAAATAACTATCAGATTCGGCAAGAATTTGAGCATCTATCTGTAAAAACGGTGCAACTATCAAAAGAGAATCAACTTAAAAATGTCAATCGAAAAGAAGAATTGTCTCAGTGGTATCGATAAAAAGGAGGAATCGTAATGGATTTTTTCAGTAGTGAAGAAATAGTTGCAAGCTTAGGTGATAAGGCAGAAATGAAAGGGAAATTATCGTTTGTTCGACTCTGTATTTTAGGCATCATGGCTGGTTTTTGTATTGCACTAGGTTACTTGGCGTTTATTCGTATCACTGGAACCGCCCCCACAGAATGGGGAAGTTTTAACAACTTTCTGGGTGGAGCTTTATTTCCAGTTGGATTGATAGCGCTTACTTTTGTTGGTGGTGAGTTAGCAACAGGCAATATGATGGTAATGACATTAGGCGTATTACAGAAAAAGGTTCGAGTGGGCGCTCTTTGTTATAACTGGCTAGTTGTTTTATTGACCAATTGTCTAGGCGGATTTCTTGTGGCGTATTTATTTGGCCATATTGTTGGGTTAACTGAAGGTGCGTTTCTGGATAAAACAGTCGCAGTTGCTCAGGCGAAAATTGCTGATCCACCGATAGTTGCTTTTGTTTCAGGGATTGGCTGTAATATTTTTGTTTGTTTAGCGGTTTATCTCGGAGCGTTGGCAAAATCATATTTAGGTAAAATGTTTGGCTTATGGTTTCCTGTCATGGTTTTCGTTGTTTGTGGGTTTCAACACGTGGTCGCCAATGCATTTATTATTCCAGCGGCAATTTTTTCACAAAGTACCACAATCAGTTGGTGGGATTATTTGCAGAATACATTATGGGTATTTTTAGGCAATGCAGTAGGTGGCAGTCTTTTTATGGCCGTACCATTGATCTTTATGACAAAACCATCAACTGTCAAACCAAGAGTTGAGAAAACGATTCAGACGGAGGAGCTCTATGGCAATTGAGGTACCAAACATGATTCAAATTGGTTCTACTGGTCGGAATAGTGGCAAAACGACATTAGCCGAAGCCCTTATTAAACAGTACCAAGAAGTCTATCCAATTTATGGCTTGAAGATTATTACGATTAGTGGTCAACGAGGGGTGTGTCAACGAGGCACAAAAGGATGCGGAATTTGTACCAGTATTACAGCTGGTTATGAATTAGTAGAAGAGCAAGAGACGATTGGCAATAAAGATACCATGAAATTATTAGCTGCAGGTTGTCAAAAAGTTTTTCTATTGAAAGTTTTTCAAGAAAATTTGGCGGAAGCCATTCAGCAATTTCTGAAAGCTGTGCCGGCCCAAGCATTAATCATTTGTGAATCAAATTCATTACGTAATGTTGTGCAGCCAGGACTATTTCTTATGATGAATAACCAGAATCGCCAAAAAGAATCAGCAAAAAAAGTCATAGATAAAGCCGATTTTTGTTTACTATCTGCTGAAATACCAAAAGAATTGCGTATCTATTATCAAGGAGAACAACTTCAAGTTTCACTAAAAAGGGGGAATAAAAAGGAATGTGTGCATTAAGCTTAATTGAAAAAGAAGCGATTATTCTAGAAAACGATGCTGATCCACAACGAATTTTAAATATTTTAATTGAATTACAATTTGCTTCAGAAGAAGGGTATATCGATCAGGAGACAGCTCAATTAGTTGCAGAGCATCTACATTTAACGGAAGCGCGAGTCTATGAAATCGTCAGTTTTTATGCCATTTTAAAGACGGAACCGCAAGCGAAGTATGTCTTGAAGATTTGTAACAGCACACCGTGTCATTATACTGGTGGGGCGATGGTTGCCGAAGTTTTAGAAACCATTTTAGAAGTGCCAGAGAATCAGCCGACACCAGATGGCTTATTTATGTATCACAGTATTCCTTGTATCGGGGCTTGTGATTTAGGTCCAGTAATTAAAATTAAGGACACCGTTTTTAGTCAACTAACAGAAGAGAAAATTTATCAATTAATTCAACATTTACAAAATGATTGCTATGAAGGACTGTAGGAGGTGAGTCAATGCTTAAGAGAAACCAACCAATGTTATTAGAGAGAATGGGAAAAATGCAATCTGCGACCGATGTTGCTGAATATTGTAAATACGATGGATTTGATGGTTTAAAAAGAGCAATTTCACTATCGGATGAAGAAATTTTAAACGAACTGGATGTTGCTCACTTAAGAGGTCGCGGTGGAGCAGCCTATCCTTTAGGAAAAAAATGGCGCCATCTTTATCATGCAAAAGGAACCACAAAGTACATTGTTTGTAATGCTGATGAAGGCGAACCAGGGACCTTTAAGGATAAAGTACTTTTATCTGAAGATCCATTGAGTGTGATTGAAGGAATGATCATTGCTGGTTATTTATTTTCAGCAAAAGCAGGTTATATTTATATGCGAGGAGAATATCGCAGAATCCAAAAAACATTTCAAGAAGCACTGGATAATGCACGACAAGCTGGCTTTTTAGGGGAAAACATTTTAGGAATTGAAGGATTCAATTATGATATTACGATTATTTCTGGTGCTGGCGCCTATATTTGTGGGGAAAATTCAGCACTTTTAAATTCAATTGAAGGAAAAACGGGGCGGCCGCGTGTCAAACCACCACACTTAGCAGATGTTGGTTTATATTTGCAACCAACATTAGTAAATAATGTTGAATCATTTGCAAGTGTTCCTGTAATTTTAAGAGAAGGTGGACAAGCTTTTTTAGAGATGGGTACTGCCGATGGTGGCGGAACAAAGCTAATTTGTTTGTCTGGACATATTAAAAATCGGGGCTTATACGAGGTCAACCTTGGAACACCATTAGAAGAAATAATTTATGGCGAGCAATACGGCGGAGGCTCTGCAACTGGTCGATCATTAAAATTTATTCACTTCGGTGGACAATCCGGTCCAATTGGTGCTGTCGCAACGTTAAGGGATTGTTTGTATTCCTACGAAGATTTATGGGCCCATGACTTATCTGTCGGCTCTGGTGCAATTGTAGTAATGGATGATTCAGTTAATGTTGTGGACTATTTAGTACACGTGGCGGCCTTTTTTGCTCATGAGTCCTGTGGTAAATGCACCCCTTGTCGATTGGGAACAACTAGGATTTTGGAATTATTGAGTAAATTCAATCGGAACGAGGCAACAGCTAGTGATTTGCCGCGATTGGAAAAGATGCTCACGCATGTCACGCGATTATCAGCTTGTGGTTTGGGACAATCCGTCGCAAATCCAATGAAGAGTGCATTGGCTTTGTTTCCAGAAGAATTTGAAACGACTGCTGAAACAGAAATCTATGCCACCAGCAAAGGAGGTTGGTAAAAATGAAAACAAAGTTGCATACGCAAACAGTTACATTGTCTATTGATAACCAAGAAGTAACTGTGCCTAAAGGGACTACCATTCTCGAAGCAGCGAAAGGGCTAGGTGTTGAAATCCCAACGCTCTGTCATTTAAAGGAATTAGCACCTGATGGTTCTTGTCGGATGTGCGTGGTTGAGGTGGAAGGCGGCCGACGTGGCGGCTTAACAACTGCTTGTACGGCACATTGTCAAGAGGACATGGTTGTGGCAACACATTCTGAAAAAGTTGCTGATTCCAGACGTTTTATTCTTGATTTATTATTGAGTAATCATAAATTAGAATGTTTTTCTTGTGGAAAAAACGGGGATTGTCAATTACAACAGTATGCGCTAGATTATGGGATTGATGCCACTAGCTTTACCGAGGGAAAAAGAATGCCTTGCCATCAAGAAGATACCAGTAATCCATTTTTCTCTTATGATCCAGAAAAGTGTATCATGTGTCGTCGTTGTGCCCGTGTCTGTCAATTGCGGCAGGGAAGAGATGTACTTAGTATTGCTAATCGTGGCTTTGAAACAAAAATGATGCCGAGTTATGGGCAGGCGTTTGATCAATCTATCTGTGAATCATGTGGCAATTGTGTCTCTTCCTGTCCTACAGGAGCGTTAACAGCAAAAGATACAAAAGAGTACCGCAAATGGGAAACCCAGAAAATTCCTACAACTTGTCCACATTGTGGGACAGGCTGTCAGATGAATTTACTCGTTAAAAATAATCGTTTGGTGGGTGTTGAACCCCTGGATGGACCAGCTAATAAAAATTTACTTTGTGTGAAAGGAAAATTTGCTTCATATAAATTTGTTGGGTCAGGAGATCGCTTAACGGAGCCATTAATTAAACGGAATGGGATTTTTGAACCTGCTTCTTGGGAAGAAGCCTTAACGCTTGTTTCGTCAAAATTTAACGAAATTAAAGCAGAAAACGGTCCGGATGCTCTTGCTGGTTTTTCGTGCTCTAGAGCGACAAATGAAGATAATTATGTCTTTCAAAAAATGGTGCGTGCTGCTTTTGGTACCAATAATGTTGATAACTGTGCCCGTGTTTGCCATTCGGCTTCGGTCCATGGTTTAGCCCAAACCTTAGGCTCTGGTGCGATGACTAATCCTATTGCTGATATCACTGAAGATGTCGACATGATTTTATTAGTAGGTTCCAATCCAGAAGAAGCTCATCCAGTTATTGGTGCGCAAATTCGCCAAGCCATCCAAAGAGGAACGCAAGTTGTTGTTGTTGATCCGCGGAAAATTAACTTAGTGAAGGATAGTGCGCTGCATTTACAAGTTCAGGCGGGAACGAATGTCGCATTTGCTAATGGCATGATGCATGTGATTTTGAAAGAAGGTTTAGCAGATCGCCACTTTATTGAAGAACGGACAGAAGGATTTTCAGATTTAGAAAAAATGGTGGCTGATTATACGCCGGAAAAAGTCGCAGAAATTTGTCATATTCATCCAGAAGATCTAATTCAAGCAGCACGCATGTATGCAAAAGCAGAGAAAGCACCAATCATTTATTGTTTAGGCGTAACGGAACACTCGACAGGAACTGAGGGTGTTATGAGTATGTCTAATTTGGCAATGTTGGTTGGTAAAGTTGGAAAACCAGGCTGTGGTGTCAATCCTTTGCGAGGTCAAAATAATGTTCAAGGTGCTTGCGATATGGGCTGTATGCCTTATGATTTCCCAGGCTATCAAAAAGTCAATAATCCAGAAGTAATCGACAAATTTGAAAAAGCTTGGCATGTGCCGTTAAATCGAAACACAGGTTTAACTTCTACTAAAGTCTTGCCAGCAGCAACGGCAGGAAACGTCAAAGGCCTTTATATTTTTGGAGAAGATCCAATTGTTACGGATCCAGACACAGGACATGTTCGTCAAGCTTTAGAAAGTTTAGACTTTTTAGTTGTTCAAGAATTATTTATGACAGAAACGGCTGCTTATGCAGATGTCGTTTTACCAGGCATCAGTTATGCAGAAAAAGACGGGACATTTACAAATACAGAACGGCGCGTGCAAAGAGTCCGTAAAGCTGTTGAACCAAGAGGACAAGCGCGAGAAGACTATGAAATTTTTTGTGAAGTCATGACACGAATGGGTTATCCTTGTGCGTATGAATCTGCAAAAGAAATTATGGAAGAAATTTCAGCTGTGACACCTTCGTTTGGTGGAATTAATTATGAACGATTAGAGAAGGAGAGCTTACAATGGCCTTGTCGGAGCTTGACAGATCCAGGTACGCCGATTATGCATGTGGGCAGTTTTGCTCGTGGGAAAGGTTTATTTAAAGCAATTCCGTATAAGCAAGCACAAGAATTACCAGATGAAGAGTACCCGTATTTAATGTCGACAGGCCGAATGCTTTACCATTACAATACCCGAGCAATGACAGGACGAACGGAAGGGATTAACCAAATAGCGAATCACTCTTATATTGAGATAAATGCAGTTGATGCACAAGCTCTGGGAATCCAAGAAGGTGACAAAGTGGAAGTTCATTCTCGACGTGGCAAAATTGAAACCTATGCGGCTGTCGGAAATCGAGTATTTCCGCAAGAAGTCTTTATGACATTCCACTTTCCAGATGGGAATGTTAACGAAATCACCAATGCTGTATTTGATGATATCGCCACAATTCCTGAATATAAAGTTTGTGCCGTTGCGATTAAACCAGTGAATAAATAAAAAAGGATGGTTAAAACATGATCGAGTTGGAAGAAGCACGAGAGAAAATGACCCAACATATGAAGAGTCAATGTGAAACAGAAGAAGTGGCGCTGCTTGATTCCTTGGGACGGATTAGCGGAGAAACCATTTTTGCAGAGACAGCGATTCCTCATTTTCCTCGTGCCGGAATGGATGGGTATGCCGTTCGTGCAGTAGAAACACGAGGTGCGACTGCTGAAAGCCCAAGTTGTTTAAAAGTCGTCGGTTCTTTAGTGGCAGGGGATTCCATGTTTTATTGTAATCAGACGAATAACTGTGCGATTAAAATAACAACAGGTGCTTTTATTCCAACCGATTTTGATGCTGTAGTGCCACAAGAATGGACGGATTTTGGGCAAGACCATGTTAAAATTTTTCGCTCTGTCACTGCGGGCCAAAACTATGCGGAAATTGGAGAAGATATTGCTTTTCAGCAAAAAATTTTAGCAAAACATCAACAGATTAATAGTCGCATGATTGGTTTGTTGGCAATGCAAGGGATTGATAAAGTTGTTGTATTGAAGCGCATGAAGGTGGGGATTTTAGCGACGGGTAGTGAGTTAGTTTCTTTGGAAGAACCGCTGTCAGTTGGGAAAATTTATAATAGTAATCTCTACATGTTAGCAGCTTTTGTCAAAGCAAGTGGCAATGAAGTAATCCACCTAGACCATTGTTCAGATGACCCTGAAGAATTAGCGAAGAGGCTGATTGAGATTTCACCAAAACTTGATGTATTAATTACTTGTGGTGGTGTTTCGGTAGGTGAAAAGGACAATTTACCTTTAGCAATTAAACGTATCGGAGGAACAGAGTTGTTTCATTTTGTAAATATGAAACCTGGAACCCCAGTTATGGGAAGTCAATTTCAAGAAACACTCATTTTAAGCGTTTCAGGCAATCCGTTTGCGGCAATGGTTAATTTACATCTTTTTTACTGGACATTATTAGCTACTTTTTTTAATTGTGTCGAGTTAAATCTCAAGGAACGAACAGTAATTTTAGCGCATGAATTAGCCCCCAGTAGACTACGTCGATTTTACCGAGCGAAAGAAATAGATGGCAAAGTAAATTTAGTGACAAAAAGTCATCTTTCATCCAATTTATCAAATACTTTAGAAACAAATTGCCTACTAGAACAACCAGCTGGTGTACTACTCAAAAAAGGCGCGCTTGTAAAAGTCTATTATTGGCAAACTTGATGACAACCTGACCTAAGATTAGTATGAAAGTAAGCCATCAGTCGAGTCGACTGGTGGCTTATTGCTTATCAAGTTTTAAGACTTAGACAAAAGTCTGGTCAGGCTAAGCGAAGCACGTAATTTTTGTCACTTAACGTTTTTTTACTTCGATTTCTCACTAAAAAAAATTATGGATGCCAGATTGTTTTTTTGATGCAAGAGTGATACACTTGAAAAAGAAGTATTGTGTAAACGTTAACAAATGTCAAATGTGAGGTGGAGAAATGGTTCAAAGTAAGGAATTTACGCACTTGAATACACAAGGAGAAGTGCATATGGTTGATATTTCGGAAAAAAATGACACTGAAAGAACAGCCCTCGCTTATGGAGAAATTCACATGTTGGAAGCGACAGCAGAAGCGGTTCAGACCCAAATGATTAAAAAAGGTGAAGTATTACAGGTAGCAAGAGTAGCTGGGATTACCGCCGCAAAACGAACGTTTGAATGGATTCCTTTGTGTCATTTGGTTGCTTTGACAAAGTGTGAAATTCAGTTTGATTGGCGCAATCAAACTTGTTTAGAAGTACGTTGCTTTACAAAAACAGTGGGTTCAACTGGCGTTGAAATGGAAGCGCTAACAGGTGTGCAAGCAGCACTCTTAACAATTTATGACATGTGTAAAGCAATTGATCGAGGAATGACAATGACAAACATTGGTTTATTAGAGAAAAATGGTGGACGTAGTGGTCATTTCATTCGTTCTTCAATTAAATCAAAGGAAAGTGATGAGTGAACAGCATGAAAGATGCATTTAACCGTGAAATTGATTATGTTCGTTTGTCTTTAACAGATCGTTGTGACTTACGTTGCACGTATTGCATGCCAGCAACAGGTCTTTGCTTTTTAAAAAAAGAGCAGCTTCTAACAGATGATGAGATTATTTTTTTACTGAGGATATTAGCGAAAGAAGGCATCAAAAAAGTTAAATTAACAGGTGGTGAACCGCTTGTTAGACCAAATTTACTCTCTTTAATTAAAAGGATAAAGCAAATCTCAGGCATCGAAAAAGTAACCCTAACGACTAATGGCATGAAGTTAGCTCGTGAGGCTCAAGGGTTAAAAGAGGCGGGCTTGGACGGCATTAATATTAGCTTAGACACTTTGGATCCAGAAGAATTTCGAGAAATAACAAGAGTTGGTCAGTTAAGGAATGTTCTGGCGGGCTTAGAACAAGCGATTGATGTGGGATTACCTAATATCAAAATTAATACTGTAGCTAGGAAAGAGCTAAGTGAAGCAACAATTGTAGAACTGGCTGAAATCGCTAAGAAAGAGACTGTGCATCTTCGTTTCATTGAAATGATGCCAATTGGATTAGGGAAGGAGCATCCAGGTAAGCAACAAGAAGAAGTAGAAGACATTTTAACCAAACATTATGGAACGTTACAACCATACCAAAAACCATTGGGCAATGGCCCTGCTAGTTATTACGCCTTAAAAGATTTTAAAGGGAAAATAGGTTTTATTAGTGCATTAGGGCATTGTTTTTGCGAGACGTGCAATCGAATCCGAATTACTGCAGACGGCCATTTAAAAACGTGCCTGCATTCTGCAGACGGCTACTCGTTAAAGGAAGCTTTAGCTAAGGAACAAACAGCAGAATTGTTAGGGATTATTAAGAGTGGCATTGCCTGTAAGCCTGAAAAACATCTTTTCTTGGAACAACAAGGAGAACAACGATTTATGTCACAAATAGGAGGGTAAGTATGAAAACAGGAGAAATTATTGCAATAAATATTAGCCCGCGAAGAGGCACACAGAAAAAGGAAATTCCTGAAGTCAACTTAATTAAAGGTTTCGGATTAGAAAATGATGCGCACGGCGGTAATTGGCATCGACAAGTCAGTTTGTTATCTTTTGAAGAAATAACGGCTTTCAATGAAAAAGGAGCTCGGGTTGGCAATGGTGCTTTTGGGGAAAACATAATCGTCTCAGGGATTGATTTACGTCAATTACCTGTTGGAACGAAAATGAAAATAGGCGATTCCGAATTGGTGGTTACTCAAATTGGGAAAGAGTGCCATAAACACTGTCAGATTTACGCGCGAGTGGGCGATTGCATCATGCCTAGAGAAGGAATCTTTGCAGTCGTTGTGACAGAAGGTCATATTAAAAAAGGAGACCAGTTAGACGTTGTTTAAAGTGGGCATTGTAACATTAAGTGATCGTTGCTTTCAAGGGCTTGCTGTCGACCAATCGGGTCCCTTGATTCGTGAACAGTTACCTGCGCTCTACCAGGTAACCAAACAAACCATTTTACCAGATGAAGAAAATCAATTAGTAGAGCTATTGCAAGAGTGGTCTAAGACCTGTGATTTGATTTTAACGACAGGCGGCACAGGGTTGAGTGAACGGGATCGGACCCCAGAAGCTACCTTACGTGTAGCAGAGCGAATCATTCCTGGGATCAGTGAGGGCTTGCGTCAACTTAGCTTGGAAAAAACACCATTTGCTATGTTAAGTCGAGGCATTTCTGTTCAAAGAGGACGCACGCTCATTGTTAATTTGCCTGGTAGCCCGAAAAGTGTAACAGAACATTTGCATTTTTTGTTGCCTGTTTTGCCCCACGCTTTGGATTTAATCACAAATAAAAAAATCATACATGATGAGGAATAAACCATGAAAACAATTCGAACAGAAGAGGCAGTTGGCCTTCCGTTGAGTCATGATATTACGCGAATTGACTATGGAAAGACCAAGGAAGTGTGTTTTAAAAAAGGACATATAGTTGTTCAAGAAGATATTCCAATTCTTTTATCATTAGGGAAAAAACATCTGTTTGTTTCCTTGGATCCAGCAGAAATACATGAAGAAGAGGCAGCGACATTTTTGTATAACCTGTTAACAGATGACTCATGTCAGCCGAGTGAAGTCCATGAAGGAAAAATTGTTGCTAAAGCTAGTACGAGAGGTCTTTTAAAAGTCAATCGAGAAAAATTAATTGCTTTAAATGAAATTGAAGGTCTCGCCTTGTCAACTAAAGTTACCAATATAGAAGTTCAGAAAGATGAAAAAGTTGCAGCCTTTCGAGTGATTCCACTAACAATTTCTAAAAGCCAATTAGAAAAGGCACGCCAGCTCAGCACGTCTGAGCCACTAATCTCTGTGAAACCTTTCAAAAAAATACGGGTCGGGATTGTAACTACTGGCAGTGAAGTTTACACAGGATTGGTTGAGGATGCTTTTTACCCTGTGTTAAAAGCCAAGTTCTCCGCGTATCCTTTAGTTACGATTGTCAAGCAAGAAATTGTCGATGATCAGCCGCAAAAAATTACTGTTGCGATCAAAAAGATGTTAGCACAAGGGGTTGATCTGATTGTTTGTACAGGTGGTATGAGTGTAGATCCTGATGATTTGACACCGTTAGCAATTAAGCAGACAGGTGCTGAAATCGTAACCCATGGGACACCAGTCTTACCAGGCTCAATGTTTTTGCTGGCTTATAAAGGAGAGCAGACGATCATTGGCTTACCAGGTGGTGTTTTATTTTCAGAAAAAACGGTTTTTGATTTGTTGTTACCAAGATTAATGGCCAAAGAAGTGATTAAAAAATCTGAAATTATTGACTTGAGTTATGGCGGGTATTTATAAAAGAAAAGAGGCGTTCAAATGTCTAAACAAAAAAAGGCTGTGTTCCTGCTTAGTTTATTCAGTTTAGTTGCCCTAATTGCTGCATGTACAAATCAGCCGCAAAAAGAAACAGTTTCAACAAAAAAAGAAGAAATAACCCTTGCGGCAGCAGCTAGCTTAGAATCAGTCATGGAGAAGAAAATTATTCCAGCCTTTGAAAAAGAGCATCCAGATATTCAGGTAACTGGAACCTATGATAGTTCTGGAAAATTACAGATGCAAATTGAAAAAGGCCTAAAAGCCGATGTATTTTTCTCGGCTTCGACAAAACAAATGAATGCATTGGTTGCAGAAAAACTAATTAATAAAAAAAGTGTCGTTCCTTTATTGGAAAACCAGCTCGTTCTTATTGTGCCTAACCAAGATCAAGCAAAGTGGCATGATTTTTCTGATTTAAAAAAAGCCCAAATGATAGCAATTGGTGATCCTGCAAGTGTTCCAGCTGGTCAATATGCCGAAGAAGGCTTAAAAGCTTTAGGCGCTTGGTCTTATGTAGAAAAACACGCAAGCTTTGGCACGAATGTAACAGAAGTCCTTGAATGGGTAGCTAATGCAAGTGCAGAAGCTGGCTTGGTTTATGCGACAGATGCAGCAACCAATTCAAAAGTAGCGATTGTTGCGGCCATGCCTGAAGCTGCTTTGAAAAAGCCAATTATCTATCCAGTTGGTAAAGTTGCCGCCTCTAAGAAACAAAAATCAGCAGATGCTTTTTTAAATTTTTTACAGAGTCAACAATGCAGAAAATATTTTGAAAATATTGGCTTTAAGTTAACAAAGTAGGTGGGAAAATGGATGTTCGACCAATTCTTTTATCTTTTCAGACAGCAATAATCGCCATTTTATTTACTTTTGTTTTAGGAACAGGCGTTGCGTATATTGTTTTTCGTTTGAAAAATCGTAAATTAAAAATTCTTTTGAATAGTTTATTTACGTTGCCATTAGTTTTACCGCCGACTGTTTTTGGTTTTTTTCTCTTAACTATTTTTGGTGTTCAGCAACCAGTGGGCCAGTTTTTACTTGATTTTTTTGCCATTCAAGTTGTTTTTTCGTGGCCAGCTACGGTTATTGCTGCCGTTGCTGTTTCATTTCCTTTAATGTATCGTTCAGCCTTAACGGCGTTTGAACAAATGGATAGTGAATTGTTGGCGGTGGCCCAGACACTCGGGTTTTCGGAAAGTCGATATTTTAGAAAAATTGCGTTACCTTTGTCGATGAACGGTCTCTTGGCCGGTGGCGTGTTAGCCTTTGCCCGTGGGTTAGGCGAATTTGGAGCGACGACAATGTTAGCAGGGAATATTGCTGGCAAAACAAGAACGCTTCCTTTAGCTATCTACTCTGCTGTAGCAAGTGGGGATTGGCGCTTAGCCAATCAATATGTTGTGATTATGTTATTACTTTGCCTGATTATTTTATTTTTTACGGAATTTTTTAGTCAGCGCGCTTGGAGAAGATCGGAATGAGATTAATTGTTGATATTCAAAAAGAATTGAAAAGTCATACTTTGCAAATTCAGTTTGAAACAAAGACTCAAACAACAGGAATTTTAGGTGCTTCTGGTTGTGGCAAGAGTATGTTGTTAAAATGTATTGCGGGTGTTGAGACTGCGGATAAAGGTCAGATTGTTTTAAATGATCAAGTCTTATTCGATACTGAAAAAAAGATCAATTTGTCGCCGCAACAACGAAAAATTGGTCTTTTGTTTCAACAGTATGCGTTGTTTCCTCATTTGTCGGTAGTAGAAAATCTGACGTGCGTGACAAAAGATTTACAATTGGTCACTCAATTGCTTGCATCTTTTCACTTAACTAAAGTCCAACAACAATATCCTAGTCAACTTTCTGGAGGACAAAGACAGCGAGTGGCTTTTGCGCGAATGCTAGCGGCTCAGCCGGCTTACCTGTTATTAGATGAGCCATTTTCCGCATTAGATGCACCCTTAAAGGAAGAGCTGCAAATTGAACTTCAACAGCGATTAAGTAATTTAAATCAACATGCCTTAATTGTGAGTCATAGTTTAGATGAACTGTATAAGTTATGTCAGAGTTTAGTGATAATCACAAAAAACCAAACACTTTTTGGTGCAACAAATCAATTATTTAACCAACCTCAAACGATTGAAGCAGCTAAACTCACTGGTTGTAAAAATATTTGGCCTGTCAAACGCATAGATGCGCACAGAGTCCAAGTGATTGGCTGGCAACAAACACTAACGGTTACACAAGAAGTTCCTATTTCTTGTCATTCTATTGGAATTCGGGCCCATGATTTCACAACAGAACCGCAGGCAACCAATCAGATCGAAGTGCATCACTTACAAACATTGTCAGCACCTTTTGAACAAAGTGCTTGGTTTCAACACCAACAAACCAAAATTTGGTGGAAAGGGAGCAATAGACTCAATCCGAAAGTTATTACTCAGTTATCCATTCCACCTACAGCAATTATGCCATTATGTCTATAAAATAGAAAAAGATTACGTGAAGCGGTTGACATATGATTGCATCTTCATTTATAATAGATTCATGAAAGGTTATTCATGTAAACGGAATAATCGCTATTATATAGGGAGTGAAGGTGTTTAAATGCAAAAGAGTTATAAACTAGAAGGACTTGATTGTGCAAGTTGTGCAGACAAAATTGAAAAATCTGTCCAAAAAATTCACGGAGTAGAAAAAGCGCGTGTGGACTTCATGGCTGAAAAGATGACACTGGAAGTTGAATCAGGACATGATTTAGAAGTCGAAAATGAAGCGCGTGCAGTGATTGGTAAGTTAGAACCAGATGTCAAAGTTATTTCTTTAAAAGATGTCAAAGAAGAAGAGGGACGTAATCCAAATAAGAATCGCTTAATTCGTATCATTATTGCATTTGTTTTATTTTTAGCACTTATTATCATTAAGCCAAGTAATAATTGGGTTGCTTTGGCGTCTTATTTAGTCGTTTATGTCTTAATTGGTGGCGACATTGTCAAACGAGCGGTAACGAATATTTTTCGTGGGGAAGTGTTTGATGAAAATTTCTTAATGTCTGTGGCAACGATCGGGGCATTCTTTATTGGGGAATATCCCGAAGCTGTGGCAGTAATGTTGTTCTACCAGGTCGGCGAATGGTTCCAAAGTGCTGCGGTTGATCAATCCAGAAAATCAATTGCCAAATTAATGGATATTCGTCCAGATTCAGCAAATCTTTTAGTAAATGGACAAATAAAAGCGGTCGCTCCAGATACAATTGAAATTGGGCAACAAATATTAGTGAAACCAGGTGAAAAAGTTCCATTAGATGGTCAAATTATTGATGGATCAAGCATGGTAGATACCTCTGCGTTAACTGGTGAATCCGTTCCAAGAACGGTCAAAGTCGGCGATGAAATCTTAGGTGGTTTTATCAATAAAAATGGGGCCTTGACCATTAATGTTACGAAAAAATTTGGGGATTCAACAGTTAGCAAAATTTTAGATTTAGTTGAAAATGCTAGCAGTAAAAAAGCCCCTGCAGAAAACTTTATTTCTAAATTTGCTCGTTACTATACACCAGTTGTCGTTGTTTTAGCTGTCTTATTGGCAGTGATTCCACCATTTATTTTCCCTGATACTTCTATTAATGAATGGGTTTATCGGGCATTAACGTTCTTGGTTATTTCTTGTCCATGTGCCTTAGTCATTTCTGTTCCTTTAAGTTTCTTCGGTGGAATTGGCGGAGCCAGTAAACTAGGTGTTTTAATTAAAGGAAGTAACTATTTAGAAATTTTAGCGAATACGGAAACGATTGTTTTTGATAAAACTGGTACGCTAACAAAAGGAAATTTTGTGGTTCAAAACATAACTAGTGTTGTTTTACCTGAAGAAGAGTTGTTACGTTTAACAGCAACAGCAGAACAATTATCCACTCATCCAATTGCTATTTCTATTAAAGAAAGCTATGGCAAAGAAACAGTTCCAGCAACAGCAATTGAAGAGGTTGCCGGACACGGTATCAAAGCCACAATTGAAGGCAAAACAGTTTTAGTCGGTAATGCGAAGTTAATGAAACAATTTGGTATCGAAGCACCAGAAGTGAAGGAAGCGGGAACTTTAATTTTTGTCGCTATTGATAATCAATTTGCAGGCTACTTAGTGATTGCGGATCAATTGAAACCAGACGCCATTTCAGCAATAAAAGAATTAAAAGCTGAAGGGGTCAAACAAACTGTTATGCTGACTGGAGACAATCAACAAGTTGCAGAAGCTATTGCAAAAGAAGTTGGTGTTGACAAAGTTTATGCAGAACTTTTACCAGATGGCAAAGTGGATCGTTTAGAAGAGTTGTTAAAAGCATCTTCACCTAAAAACAAAGTTGCCTTTGTTGGTGACGGCATGAATGATGCACCTGTTTTAGCCCGGGCTGATGTTGGGATTGCCATGGGTGGTTTAGGAAGTGACGCGGCAATTGAAGCTGCTGATGTGGTGATTATGAATGATGAACCAAGTCGTATCGCCTCTGCGATTAAATTATCAAGAAAAACATTGAGAATTGTTAAACAAAACATTATCTTTGCGATTGCTGTTAAAATCATTGTTTTGGTACTAGGTGCATTAGGCTTGGCTTCAATGCAAGCAGCAGTGTTTGCTGATGTTGGTGTAACTATTATCGCTGTTTTAAATGCTATGCGTTGTTTACGTGTAGAAAAGATGAAAGATAATAACTAAGCCTTAAAAAGTACAGCTGAAACAAACATTTTTAGCTGATTATCAGAGTTTGAGCGTGGGACAAAAATCATTTTGACTTTTTGTTCCACGCTTTTTCTCCTACACAATTTCTATTCGTTCTTAAATTGCCAGAGTTCTTGTAAAGAAATCTTTAAATTTTTCGCTTTGTGGCATATAATAAGAAAGAATTTGTACGAAAATTGCGCTTCGCTTTTTTTTCATGGTACAATAAGCAAGAATGGATTGATTTACAGGAGGGAACCTCAACATGGCATCAAATGAAAAAACACGATATAAAGCAATCATTGCAGACCATACGTATACAATTATTGGCCAAGAGTCAAAACAACATATGGATTTAGTCACAAAAATTGTCAACGAACAACTGGCGGAAATTAAACATCTTTCTCCGCAAACTGATACGGAACAAGCTTCTGTTTTATTAGCAATTAATGCAATTTCAGATCAACTAAAAAAACAAGAATATGCTTTAAAATTGGAAAAACAAGTAGCAGATTTAAAACAGAAAACCATTCGTTTGGCTGAATTAGAGAATCGTGTGCGCCGAATGGAAATTATCGAAGAAGAAGCACGGGATGTTTTGAAAAAGAATGGACAAGAAGATGTAGAAATTCATAATCATGTGGAAGCCCAACAAATTTTGAATGAAAATCGAAAACAGCAGATTCAAAATAAAGGTGTTTCGGAGTAGTTCCTGAAAGGATGACAAGATGTTAACAATACTTATTTTATTACTTTTAGCCTTTGGATTTTATACAGGAGCTAAACGAGGCTTGATTTTACAAGTGCTCTATTCAGTGGGTTACTTAATTTCATATTTTGTTGCTCGAACCTATTACAAAGAGGTCGCCTCTCATTTAGAATTGTATATTCCATATCCATCGGTTACGCCAACGTCAAAGCTTGTCTTTTTTAATCAAGAGATTTCTTTAGACTTGGACAAAGCCTTTTATTCAGCGGTTGCGTTTCTATTATTGCTGTTTGCAGGCTGGTTAGTCGTTCGTTTTTTAGCTATCTTTTTACATGGATTAACATTTATTCCAGTTTTGAAACAGGTAAATGGACTATTAGGTGGCGTATTAAGTGTTCTTGTGTTATACGTGGGTCTTTTTCTAGTGTTAGCTACGGCGTCAATGATTCCGTCAGATATTGTCCAAAATCAGTTTCGGTCAAGTGGCTTGGCACGAGGCATTGTAAAAAATACCCCAATTCTAACAAAACAAGCATATGAATTATGGGTTGAACCAATTACGAAATAAAGCTGAATGGGACTGAGATAGAGATAAGAAGTAAGTGAGCAAAGCGAAACTTCTTATGTTATGTCTCAGTCTTTTCAACAAATGAAAAAGTTTGAAAAGTAGGTGGAAAAATGAATCAGCGTATTCTATCAACATTAGGGTTTGATAAAGTAAAACAACAGTTGTTGCAATTTATTGTGACAGCTCAGGGGACAAACGAAGTTTCGGAATTATTACCGATTGCTGATGAAAATAAAATTCAATCATGGCTAAATGAAACACAGGATGGTTTAAAAGTTCAACGATTACGTGGTGGAATCCCCATTCCTAAATTAGAAAATATCCAACCACACATGAAACGGATTGAAATTGGTGCGGATTTAAATGGTGTAGAATTAGCACAAGTAGGTCGTGTCTTATCGACTACTTCAGAACTGACTCGTTTTTTTGATGAGTTAAGTGAAAATGAAGTGGATTTTGAACGTTTATATATGTGGCGAGAGCAACTAGAAGTTTTGCCTGAATTAAATCGCCAACTCAAACAAGCCATTGATGATGATGGCTACGTCACAGATGAAGCTTCGCCAGCCTTAAAGGCAATTCGGCAAAATATTCGACGTAGTGAGCAGACCATTCGAGAAGAACTAGATAGTATTATTCGTGGGAAAAACGCACGTTACCTTAGTGATGCCCTTGTTACTATGCGAAATGAACGCTACGTGATTCCAGTCAAACAAGAATATAAAAATATTTTTGGTGGCGTGGTTCACGACCAAAGTGCTTCAGGACAAACCTTATTTATTGAACCTAAACAAATTTTAGAAATGAATAATCGTTTGCGACAACAACAAATTGCCGAAAGAAATGAGATTACTCGCATCTTGGCAGAACTGTCGGCCGAGTTGGTCCCTTATCGCCGTGAAATTACGCATAATGCTTATGTCATCGGTAAACTTGATTTTATTAATGCTAAGGCGCGACTAGGAAAAGAACTAAAAGCAGTTGTTCCAGAAATTAGTCAAGCAAATCATGTAGTTTTTAAACAAGCCCGACACCCACTATTAAATCCAGAAAAAGCTGTAGCCAATGACATTGTGATTGGAGAAGAATATCAAGCAATTGTGATTACAGGGCCTAATACCGGCGGGAAAACCATTACTCTGAAAACGTTAGGTCTTTTACAATTAATGGGTCAAGCTGGATTACCTATTCCAGTTGAAGAAGAGAGTAAAATGGGTATTTTTACAGAAGTATTTGCGGATATCGGGGATGAACAATCGATTGAACAAAGTTTAAGTACTTTCTCTTCACATATGACGAATATCGTGTCTGTCTTAAAGAAAGTCGATCATCAAAGTTTAGTACTATTTGATGAATTAGGTGCTGGGACAGATCCGCAAGAAGGGGCCGCTTTAGCGATTGCCATTTTAGATTCATTGGGTGCTAAAGGAGCCTATGTGATGGCAACAACCCATTATCCTGAATTAAAAGTGTATGGCTATAATCGAGCTGGAACAATCAATGCCAGTATGGAATTTGATGTAGATACCTTGAGTCCAACCTATCGTTTATTAATTGGCGTGCCTGGCCGAAGTAATGCTTTTGAAATTTCGAAACGTCTTGGATTAGACAACAGTATTATTGAAGCTGCAAAACAAATAATGGACGGTGAAAGTCAAGATTTAAACGAAATGATTGAAGACCTGGAAAACCGTCGCAAAATGGCCGAAACTGAATATTTAGAAGCTCGCCACTATGTCGATGAATCGGCCGCTTTGCATAAAGAACTGAAAGAAGCCTATCAAGTATTTTTTGAAGAACGAGAAAAAGAATTACAAAAAGCGCGGAAAGAAGCGAATAAAATTATTGCAGAAGCGGAAGAAAATGCGGAAACCATTATTTCTGATATTCGCAAAATGCAATTGGAAAGTGGCCAACAAGGTGGTGTCAAAGAACATCAGTTAATTGATGCGAAAACACAACTTTCTCAATTACACCATGAAGAAACCAAGCTTGCTAAAAACAAAGTGTTGAAGAAGGCCAAAGAACAGAAAAAATTAAAAGCTGGCGATGAAGTAATTGTCAATACTTACGGCCAACGAGGGACATTATTAAAAGGCAACGGCAAAGGACAATGGCAAGTCCAATTGGGCATTTTAAAAATGAACGTCTCTGAAGAGGATATGACGCCTGTCGCTCCACAAAAAGAAGCAAAACCAAGAGTTACAACGGTTCGTTCTGCAGAAAGCAGTCATGTTGGCACACAACTAGACTTACGTGGCAAACGCTACGAAGAAGCATTGGCAGAAGTTGACCAATACATTGATGCTGCGATTCTAGCGGGCTATCCACAAGTAACCATTGTTCACGGCAAAGGAACAGGTGCATTAAGAACCGGAATAACGGAATTTTTAAAAAATCACCGCAGTGTGAAAAGCTATGAATTTGCGCCACAAAACCAAGGTGGTAATGGTGCGACTGTCGTAAAATTCCAATAAATAAGGACTTACAATAAGTAAGCAGAACACTCGCTATCTTAGAGATGACGTGTTATACTAAGCATGTAATAAGAGTAAAGAGTAGGAGGTTTGTGAAATGACACAAGCAATTACCGATAAAGATTTTGCAACAGAAACAGATGAAGGATTAGTCTTAATCGACTTTTGGGCAACTTGGTGTGGCCCTTGTCGTATGCAAGCACCCATCTTAGAACAATTATCTGAAGAATATGATGAAGACGAAGTGAAAATCGTCAAAATGGATGTGGATGAAAATCCTGCAACACCAGCAAGTTTTGGAATCATGAGCATCCCAACATTGCTATTGAAAAAAGATGGCGAAGTTGTTGAAAAAGCAGTCGGTGTTCATACAAAAGACCAATTGCAAGCAATGATTGCCAAACACTTATAAACGTTGATTAGTCATTACGAATAGTCTGATTCAGTCTGAAGAGAAATCATTAGCGATTGTCTTTTCAGGCTGTTTCTTTCGTACATAAAGTAGCGGCTTTTTTTGTTTAATTACAAAAAGAGGTGTATAATAGACGAAGCATTTTGTTAGAAAGGAAGTATCGTATGAACGAACGAATAAAAAATAAATTAGCACTGCTTCCTGATCAACCTGGTTGTTATTTAATGAAAGATAAAAACGGCACGATTATCTATGTTGGGAAAGCCAAAATTTTGAAAAACCGTGTCCGGTCTTATTTTCGTGGTAGCCATGATACTAAGACAGAACGATTAGTCAGTGAAATCGATGATTTTGAATATATTGTGACAGAATCGAATATTGAAGCACTTTTATTAGAAATTAATTTAATCCATAAAAATAATCCCAAATATAACATCATGTTAAAAGACGATAAAACCTATCCTTTTATCAAAATCACAAACGAAAAATATCCTCGTTTAATGATTACTCGAAAGGTTTTAAAAGACAAAGCGTTATATTTTGGCCCATATCCAGATGTAAATGCAGCGAATGAAACAAAGAAACTGTTAGATCGGCTTTTTCCTTTGCGAAAATGTAATCCGTCGCAAAAAACACCTTGTTTGTATTATCATTTAGGACAATGTCTGTGTCCCTATGCTTTTGATGTGGATCCGCAAGTCTACAAAG
This sequence comes from Enterococcus sp. DIV0236, assembly GCF_050558525.1. Classification (NCBI taxonomy): domain Bacteria; kingdom Bacillati; phylum Bacillota; class Bacilli; order Lactobacillales; family Enterococcaceae; genus Enterococcus; species Enterococcus sp. DIV0236. The sequence continues at coordinate 1,214,336 of NZ_CP187891.1, forward strand.
ATATGGTGGAAGAGATTAAAGGGTTTCTCTCTGGTGGACATACAGAAATTCAGGACCGCTTACAAGAAAAAATGGCTTATGCAGCTGCACATATGGAATTTGAAAAAGCTGCAGAATTTCGCGATCAAATTAAAGCGATTGAAACAGTTATGACCCGCCAAAAAATGACGAATGTAGATTTAATTGATCGTGATGTGTTTGGTTATGCTGTTGATAAAGGCTGGATGTGTGTCCAAGTATTCTTTGTCAGACAAGGAAAATTAATCGAACGTGATGTATCGATTTTTCCATTTTATGATGATGCCAGTGAAGCATTTTTAACTTTTATTGGACAATTTTATCAAGAGAATGAGCATTTTGTGCCAAAAGAAGTCTTGATTCCTGATGACATTGATAAAGAAAGCGTCGAAGCTTTATTAGCTACGAAAGTCTTGCAGCCGCAACGGGGAGAAAAGAAAAAACTGGTTAAATTAGCCAGTAAAAATGCTGCAGTTGCTTTAAATGAAAAATTCGATTTGATTGTACGGAAACAAGAACGAACAATTGGCGCAGTTGAAAAATTAGGCAATGCGATGAACATACCTGCGCCCATTCGAATTGAAGCATTTGATAATTCAAATATTATGGGAACAAACCCTGTTTCTGCGATGGTTGTGTTTATTGACGGACGACCAGCTAAAAATGAGTATCGAAAATATAAAATAAAAACTGTGCAAGGTCCTGATGATTACGCTTCTATGAGAGAAGTCATTTATCGCAGATATTCACGAGTTTTAAAAGAAGGCTTGCCTTTTCCTGATTTAATTTTAATCGATGGTGGTAAAGGTCAAGTCGATGTTGCCAAAGATGTGTTAGCCAATCAACTAGGAGTCGATATTCCTGTAGCTGGATTAGCCAAGAACGACAAGCACAAAACGAGTGAACTTTTATTTGGTCCAAACTTAGAAGTTGTACCATTGGAAAGAAACTCACAAGAATTTTTCTTGTTGCAACGAATCCAAGATGAAGTCCATCGTTTCGCCATCACATTCCATCGTCAATTACGTAGTAAAAATAGTTTTGCTTCCAAATTAGATAACATTGAAGGCTTGGGACCGAAACGCAAAAAAAATCTTTTAAAAGAATTTAAATCGCTTAAAAATATTACGGCAGCCAGTGTTGAAGAATTAAGAAAAGCTGGGTTACCTGAAACTGTCGCGAAGAATGTGTATCGTCATTTGCACCAAGAAACAACCTCTGAGATAGAAAAATAAATGAAAATGAACCAGACCAATTAGGTGCTTTTCCTAATTTGTCTGGTTTTTTTATTCAATTTTTTCATGAAAAGTTGAACTCTCAAGAAAATATGATAACGATTTCTTTCGTGATATACTAATACTAACTTAAAAGAGAGGACGTCTGATCATGAAAATACTAACGCCCGTTTATCAAATAAAATTTAAAAAAGTACCAAATCAATTACTGATTGATGAGCGTTTAATGAATGAATTGGGTACGTGGTTGAATCGTACAGGTCGAATTTGGGCCTGCCAATCATCAAAATCGGCAAAGGAATTTAAAAATAAATTTTATGAAAGCACAGGCTTGACCGCAAATGAAGTGCATATTTCTGCCGAGACGGATGGCCTTTTTCGCTTAGCAGAAAATAAAGAGTCTGATTAAAGTGCAGCATCTTTCCATAACAATTGTCATTGACAAGCCAACACAGTAAAGATACGATATGAGTAACTAAACAGCGGTTTAGAAAAAGTGAAGGGGGCGTTTATGTGTTAGAGGTAAAAGAGTTAGTCAAAACCTTTGGGGATTTTAAAGCAGTTGATCATGTATCCTTTACGATACCGGACGGGAAAATTTTAGGATTAATTGGCCAAAATGGTGCCGGGAAAACAACTACATTTCGCTTGATTTTAAATTTTTTAACACAAGATAGCGGGTCGGTTTTATGGAATGGTCAACCATTAAACGAAAAAGAATACAATATTATTGGTTATTTACCAGAAGAACGGGGTTTATATCCTAAAATTACGATTGAAGACCAACTAATTTATTTCGCTTCATTGCGGGGAAAAACTAAAAAAGAAATTGAACCTAAAATTGACTTTTGGATGGAAAAATTTCAAGTTAAAGGCAAAAAAACAGATAAAGTTAAATCTTTATCAAAAGGAAATCAACAAAAAGTTCAATTGATTGCGACACTTATTCATGAACCGAAGTTAATTATTTTAGACGAACCATTCAGTGGCTTGGATCCAGTTAATGCAGAATTATTAAAAGACGGCATTATTGAATTGAAAAATCAAGGTTCTTGTGTCATTTTTTCCAGTCATAATATGGACAATGTGGAGAAAATCTGTGACCATTTAGTCATGTTAAAAAATGGACGCATGGTTTTAGATGGTCAGGTTCATGAAATTCGACAACAATTTGGTCGAACAAAATTATTTTTAGAATCACCGTTATCTGTTGAGGAAGTTGCTGCTACAGCAGGTGTGAAAGAAGCACACTTACGACAAGATGGCGTCTTAGAAGCGACATTAGAAAACGCTGAAGTGGGCAAAGTGTTGTTTGATAAAGCGACAGCCAACGGCTACATTCCAATGTTTAATCAACAACCACCAACATTGGAAGAAATTTTCAAAATGAAAGTAGGTGGGCAAGATGAGTAAATTTTGGATTATTGCGACTGATGTCTATAAGAAAAATGTGAAGTCGCTGTCTTTCTTAATCATGATTTTAGCGCCATTTCTTCTTGTAGGAATTGTTTACTTAGCGGGCTCTCTAGCTAGCGGTTTTTCAGGAGATACTACCATTGGTCTGGTTTCGGAAAATCAAGCGCTCGTTAAAGAGTTGACAAAGAATAAAACAGAGGACTTTTCTTTCAAAGCTGTTTCTTCTGAGAAAAAGGCCCAAGAACAATTAAAAGACGAGAAAATTGATGCTTATTTACTTTTGGACACTACAGATAATCAGATTTCTGGTCAGCTTTACTCTGAACGCTCTTTAGGAAATGCAACCGAGATGCTAATTCCTCAAATGTTAAACCAATTACAAACAATGGCGAATGCCAATCGTTTAAACCTAACAGCTGAGCAAGTTGCCATGTTGAATCAACAAGCAACATTTAAAAAAGCCAAAATTAGTTTTGATGAAAATGGCAAAATAAAAACAGGAGAAGATAACACAGGGATTCAAATGGCGTTAGCAATGGGGATAACAATTTTGTTATTTGTCTTCATCAGCAGTTATTCTTCAATTATTGCCCAAGAGATTGCTTCTGAAAAAGGCACTAGAATCATGGAAGTTATTCTCTCTAGTACAAAAGCGCAAACCCATTTTTATGGCAAATTAACTGGGGTTATTCTAGTAGCTTTAACACAAATTTTCATTTACGGAGTGGCGTTTGTTCTCGGCTATTCTCAATTGAAAAATCTTGATTTTATGAAAAGTCTATTAAGTGGTATTTCACCACAAAGTATTTTTTCATCAACCTTTATTTTTACATTAGGCTTTTTCATTATTGGTATTCTCGTTTTTGCTGTTTTGGCAGCACTTTGTGGTTCTCTTGTTTCCAAACCAGAGGATACAGCAAAAGCAGTTCAGCCCATCATGTATATTGGTTTAATCGGTTATATGATTGGCATTACGTTTGGGACGAATGATCCGCAAAATATCGTGGTGAAAGTGACTTCCTTTATTCCGCTGATTTCGTCATACATTATGCCAGTACGCTTGGCGACCGAAACGGCATCAACAATGGAAGCAATTGTCTCATTAGTGATTTTGGCAGTTTTTGGAATTATTTTAACAATCTTCTCTGCTCGTTTATATAAATCAAACGTTCTTGTATACAGCGAAGGCGGCATGATTCAATCCTTAAAACAGTCAATTTCTATTTTAAAAAATGAACAAAAGCATAAATAATTTTTGTTTAACTCTAAAAGGACCCGGTAAATCAGTCAAAGTGACTGATCTGCCGGGTCTTTTTTAGGCACCGTTCGTCGTTCAACTAGACGAACGGTTAATTTTTTTTCAGGAATCTTCGTCTGATTTAATTGGTTGTATAGGTAAATAAATGAGTTTTCGGCTTGATACTGAATGGCATAATCAACAGTCGTAATATGCATCAACTCACTGACATAACTATTATCAAAGCCAATGACAGCGACATCGCGAGGAACGGCATAATTTAGATTTTCAAGTTCTGAAATAAACTCAGCTGCTACGTGATCATTATAAAAGGCCAAAGCTTCTGGCTTGTCGGTTAATTGTTGCCAGTAATGGGCAATTTTGCGACCAGAATGGTTAGTATACTGATCATTAATCAGCCACTCAGCTTGCCAAGGTGCCTGAGTGTTTTCATAAAAATCTTTCATTGCACGTTTTCGTGCGTGCGTGTTTAAATTTTCGGGATTACCGAGGACATGACCAATTTTTTGGTATCCTTGTTGTTGTAAATATTCTAAGGAACGATAATAACCAGAGTAATGATCAATGTAGGAAGAGTATATATTAGGTGAATCGATACGATGCCAGGTTGCTAAAGGGCCATACGCGCTGTAAGGCTCAATCACCGACCATTCATTTGTTCGTGTCAATAAAAACAAGCCATCTAATTGTTTGTATTTTAATTGGTTCAAGGCATCAATTTCTTTCTGCTGATCGCCATCTGTAAAAAATAAGGTTACGGAATAATTGTATTTTTTGGCAATTGAAATAAAGCGATTCAAGAAAATACCTAAGGAACCTAAATAGCTAGGGGCTAAAAAGCCAATGGTTTTTGTGGCACCTGCTCGTAAATTCCGCGCCACATAATTCGGGGTATAATTTAATTCTTTCATTGCTTTGAGAATTTTTTCTTGACTATCGGCACTCACATATCCTTTTCCAGAAATTAAGCGAGAAACAGTCGATTTCGAGACACCGGCAACTTTTGCTACATCAATGATAGACGTCATTTTTTACCTCCAAAGTGGAATGTATTCTTATAAGAAGTATAGCATACATTTTTTTGAAAATAGTGCTTGACATGGGAACATTCCCATAATTTATCCTAAAGATGTAAACGATAACAATTTAATCAAGGAGGAAGAAGACGGATGACAAGAGGAGCATTAAAAATTGCAACAATTGGTGGCGGTTCTAGTTATACACCTGAATTAATTGAAGGATACATTAAAAGAAAAGATGAACTGCCAATTAAGGAAATTTGGTTAGTCGATATTGAAGCTGGTAAAGAAAAATTGGAAATCGTTGGTGCAATGGCGAAGCGCATGATTAAAGCTGCTGGTTTAGATTGGGAAGTTCATTTAACATTGGATCGTGAAGCAGCCTTAAAAGGGGCGGATTTTGTTTCAACACAGTTTCGTGTAGGATTATTAGATGCTCGCATTAAAGATGAACGGATTCCTTTGTCCCATGGGGTATTAGGCCAAGAAACAAATGGCGCGGGAGGAATGTTTAAAGCATTTCGAACAATTCCTGTCATTTTAGCTATTATTGACGATATGAAACGCCTTTGCCCAGATGCTTGGTTAGTGAATTTTACTAATCCAGCTGGAATGGTTACGGAAGCTGCAATTAAACATGGTGGTTGGAAAAAAACAGTTGGCTTATGTAATGTGCCGATTGGTCATAGAAAACAAGCGGCCGAAATGCTGGGAATTCCAGAAGAAGACTTATTCTTTAAATTTGCTGGAATTAATCATTTCCATTGGCACCGTGTTTGGGACAAAGAAGGACAAGAGCGAACACAAGAACTCATTGATTTAATTTACGGACCTAAGCAAGAGCAAGAAAGTCATTTGAAAAATATTTTTGATGCGCCGTTCCATTATGAACAGTTAAAAGATTTAGGAATGTTACCATGTGGTTATCATCGCTATTATTATATTGAAGATGAGATGTTGAAGCATTCCATCGAAGAGTATGAACGGGGCGAAACAAGAGCACAAGTGGTTAAAGAAACGGAAGGTCGTCTGTTTGAATTGTATAAAGATCCCAAACTAGATTACAAACCAAAAGAATTAGAAGAACGGGGCGGCACACACTATAGCGATGCAGCTTGTGAAATGATTGCATCAATTTATAATGATAAACGAACGGATATGGTTGTTTCTACTGAAAATAATGGGACAATTACTGATTTACCGTATGATTGTGTTGTAGAAGTATCTGGACCTGTGACAGCTCATGGCCATGAACCTTACAACTGGGGGGCCTTTCCGCCAGCAGCACGAGGAATTATTCAAAATATGAAAGCTATGGAAGAAACGGTTATTCGAGCAGCCATCAATGGTGATTACGGCGCAGCATTGCATGCTTTCACTATTAATCCATTAGTTCCTGGCGGCGTCATGGCGAAGACCTTGTTGGACGAATTATTAATTGCCCACAAAGCGCATTTACCGAATTTTGCAGATGCGATTAATAAAATTGAAGAAACACAACCAGAAACAGTCACATATGTGGCCGAATTAATGAAAAGTAATTAAAAAATATCGCACGCTAAAGATTCGTTTAGTGTGCGATACTTTTTTTAGAATAGGAAGCAAAGGATTCCGTTTTTTTCTTGACAGTAAAATGATAGGTTTGTTGCCGGAACAGCCACTGAATACCAGAGTAAATTAAAATTTCAGCAATAATAAACGTCGAAAGTTTCTGTGCGGAAAGGAATAATAGCGTTAAAATTAAAAATAAGACGACACAGGTATAAAAAACATGTTGCAATTTTTTAGAATTGATAATCGTGATTTCTTTGGTATCTTCAGTAACTTCAATGCGCCGATAAAATTGGAACCAGCCTTCATAGAACGTTAAAACATCTCCAGGATCAGCCTCAATTTCAATAGGTACATTAGTAAAAAGTTTCCCTTGATGCACACCATTTTTATAAAATGTAAAATAGCGTAACGCGCCCCAAGCTGATGTTTTTCGTGTCAATGTAATCTTCATGGTTTTCACCTCCGTCTTTATTTTGCCATAGTTTCGGTAAAATTGTATCCTACTAAAGTCCGATTCTCTCATTTTAGGGGCAGAATTGACAAAAGAAAGCAGAGGTGTTAGTGTGGGAGTAATTAAACGAGGAGGTATAATTGTATGTTGGCATCTATCAGAATTTGGATTGACTTTTTGACAAAATAAATTGAATAAATCTTATCAAAAAGTCTGAAATTAAAATTCATGGGTGACGTGTGTACTTTTATACGAAACTACAAGGATAGCGATTAGGCTGTCCTTTTTTGCGTACCCAAGATTCTTTCGTTTCAGAAATGAAAGAAGAGAGCAAAATGAAAAAATTAAGTATTCATCTGAAAGAAGTAAGTATTCACTTTTCGGGAAAAACAATTCTAGAAATTGATGAATTATTTGTATATGAAAATGAAAAAATTGGGATTATTGGTAAAAACGGCGCAGGAAAATCAACACTGCTCAATTTAATTATGGGTAAGATTCAATCAGACAAAGGAAAAGTTCAAAGATTGAACGACTTTCATTACTTGGCACAAGTAGCTGAAGAAATAACGAATGAACCAGAGAAAACTGACAAAAACTGTTTGTTAAATCAGAAAAATCAAAAACTAAGTGGTGGCGAAAAAGTCCAAAAACGCTTAGCAACATTATTTTCAGAGTATCCAACCGGGGTTATTTTAGATGAACCAACCACACATTTAGATAAAGAACATCGTCAGTTGTTAGTGGCAGATTTAACGTATTATTATGGGACCGTTTTGTTTGTTAGTCATGATCGCTTTTTCTTGAATCAATTAGCAGAGAAAATTTGGGAAGTTTCGGATGGACATGTCAAAGAATATTTAGGGAACTACGATGCGTATTGTCGTCAAAAAGAATTGGAACAGCAAACACAATATAATGTCTATCATCAATATCAAAAGGAAAAGAAAAAATTACAGGAATCTTACACAAAGAAACAAGCACAAGCGCAAAAATCTAGTCATGTTTCAAAAAAACAAAAACAAAAGCAAATTAAACCTAGTCGTTTAGCTGGTTCTAAACAAAAAGATACCGTACAAAAAGCACTCCAAAAACAAGCGAAAGCGATTAATGCCAGAATTGACAGATTACCCGATGTTGCGCAAGCAAAACAAAAGCGAAAAATTATTTTTCCTACTAATAATCAGTTCTCTTTATACAATCCATATCCAATTAGAATTGAAAATTTAACTTTCGCTTATGAGAATCGAACAATTCTTAACCAAGTGAACGTTCAAATTCCTTTAAACGAAAAAATAGCACTTTGTGGAAAAAATGGTGCTGGGAAGAGTACCTTCCTTCAACAAATTGAAGCCCGTCACCCGGCCATTTACTTTTCTCCCAAAGTCAGGTTAGGAACGTATCATCAATTAGATTATCGATTAAAAAATGATGAACCACTGTTGACTTATTTATTGAAGCGGACAAATTATTCTGAAAAGATTGTGCGTTCACTTTTATATCGACTAGGTTTTCAACAAGAAAATTTACAGACAAAGATATCTTCTCTAAGTGGTGGCGAAGCCATAAAAATTACTTTGGCGCAATTGTTTATAGAACCAAATAATATTATCTTATTGGATGAACCCACCAATTTTCTTGATTTAGACACAATCCAAGCACTTGAAGAATTTATAAGTGCCTATCAAGGAACAGTAATTTTCACTTCGCATGATGAAACGTTTGTGGAAAAAGTAGCCACCCGCACTATTTATTTAGAAAACGGGAAAATTATTGATAAATAAAAAAAGTAAACAAAAAGTCGCTATTTTAGCGACTTTTTGTTTAGACTTCTTCAATTGGTAAATAGGTGTATTCTGCAATTTCTGCGGCATGGGAGCCAGCAACATGTCCAGTGACAAATGCAGCTGTAACATTGTAGCCTCCAGTATAGCCATTAATATCTAAAAGTTCACCAGCAAAAAATAAACCATTGACTAATTTGCTCTCCATTGTTTTAGGGGTCACTTCTTTGAGGGAAATCCCACCGCCTGTGACAAAAGATTTTTCCAAAGGCAATGTTTTCGTAACAGTGAACTGAAAGTCTTTCAGTAGTTCCACAAAGGAAAGACGTTGCTTTTCTGTCAGTTGTTTGGCAGGCACTTCTTCAATTGCTAGTTTCTCTAGATAAAAAGTAAGCAGACGTTCTGGTATTAAAGAATGAAAGGCATTTTTTGCCACTTTATTTGGCTGTTCCTCAATCATGTAATCAACATTTTTCAGCACTTCTTCAAAAGATTTTGTCGGAAACACATCCAAGGCTACCGTGACAGGTTGATTACCGTTGCGAGTTAATTCTTGATTAATAAAACTAGAACAGCGGAGCGCGGCAGGTCCTGAAATGCCAAAATGTGTAAACAGCATATCCATTTGATGATTAACTAAAGGTTTTCCTTTTTGGTTCAAAACAGTTAAATTAACATCTTGTAAAGAGAGACCTTGCAACGTTTTATCAAGGATAAAAGGTTCTTCAGAAATAATAGGTGATTCGGTAGGGTAGAGTGGGCTGATGGTATGCCCCATTTTTTTGGCTAGTTTATAGCCATCACCAGTTGCTCCTGTGGAAGGATAAGTGCGGCCGCCAGTTGTTAATACAACACACGGCGCATAAATTTTTTCCAGTTCGGTTTCAACGCCAATTATTTGATCGTCTTTTCGTAGTAATTTTGTGACCTGTGTTTTTGTAAAAACAGTGACTCCTAATTCGTTAATGCGGTTAAATAGCGCATCAACAATTGACTTCGATTTATCTGTAACAGGGAACATGCGTCCGTGATCTTCTTCTTTTAAGTGAATACCATTGGATTCAAAAAAGTTCATGATATCATAGTTATCAAATTGTGAAAATGCGCTGTATAAAAATTTTCCATTTCCAGGAATAAATGAAATGATTTCTTCTGCGGGCCGATTATTAGTTACATTACAGCGGCCGCCACCAGTCATTAATAATTTTTTCCCAACACGGCGATTTTTTTCAATCAATAATACTTGAGCGCCTGCTTCTGCAGCCGCAATCGTGGCCATCATACCACTCGTCCCAGCGCCGACAATAATTACATCAAATTTCTTCATAGTTCTCCTCCAATTCAATAGGTAGTGTACCATAATTACGGGATTTTTTCTGGATTTAAGGAAAAAATAAATAAAACTAAGGAACCAGCTAATTGAAAATTTACTAACTGGCTCCTTAGTTTTATAAGAACTCGTTTACAATTTTTATTATTTTTTCTGAATGATTAGACACATCTAATGGTGATTCGATTGAAATTAATTCTTTTAATCCGTTGTTTAGTTCTATTTTCATACCATTATTATTCATGTAAAATCTTAAAATCCATTTTCTGATATTATTATCTAGGAGTACATTAAAGTAACTTTTATTATCTCGGTAAAATATCCTATCCAACACTACTGTATCTTTTAAAATGAGTTTAGAAATTGTGTAAACTTCTAATTCTTCAGGAGTAGTAACTATATTATTCTCGATTTCATCTTCAGGCTGTTCAGACAAATCATCTTCTTTGTCCGAAACAGAAGTATTTAATGCAGCACTTAACTTTTCATTTACTTTTTCATTGATAAATTGATTTATTCCTTTTTTTATTATAGGTGTAAACTTATCTAATGTTTGTTTAGTTTTTACTCCGCCATAAATTTCTCCAACAAAATATTTTACAAAATCTTCTGAAGGGTCTAAAAGCTGATCTGATAAGAAAGCTTTAAATTTATTTAAATATTTCAATTCAGAAGCGCTACTTGTAATTTTATCAATATCAAATGTGTCTTTATGGAATTTAGCAATTTCTGGTATTTGTGTATCCTTCAAATTAGTTATATCAATAGTTAAAAATGGAGAGACGTCCATTTTGTTGGGTTCTTCCAAATCGGTAAAAAATTTATATTCTTTACCATTTGTTAATATTCCAAATTTTGATGTCGTAGTCCCAAAATATCTAAATAATTGAGAATCATGTTTTGTTAATTGTTCGTTGACAGATTTTGCTTCAATTAACATAGTAGGAATACTATCAATTACTATCGCATAATCTACTTTTTCCCCTTTCTTAATCCCTACATCAGCAGTAAATTCTGGAACGAATTCCAAAGGATTAAAAATGTCATAACCCAGTATTTGAAAGAAGGGCATAATTAAAGAAGTTTTGGTTGCTTCTTCGGTAGCAATATTTTCCTTTAATTTTGTTACTCTTTTACCTAACGATTTTAAATCATCTTTAAATTTTTCCATTTCCATAAATATTCCTCTTTTCTTTAAATACATCTTGATGTATAAGAGTGTATTTAATGCAAAATATCAACAAATTTTTATCTTTGCTTACTAATTTTATATTACATACTTTACAAAAATATGTCAACGCTTTCATTAGCGCAATAAAAATGCAAAAAAGAAATAAATAAAAAAATAAACGTTTGACTATGGTAATTTTTGAATTTTCAGTTAAAATAAACCTATAACAATGAGAGGATGATTAAATGGACGCAAAACAATATGTTAAAAATATTCAAGAAAAGATTCACCAATTAGACCAAGGTCAAACAGAATATTTACAAGCAGTCGATGAGTTTTTACCAACCGTAGAAGGTTTTTTAGAAAAAAATCCTCAATACATTGAAGCAAATGTTTTAGGTGTCTTGATTGAACCTGAACGTATTTTTCAATTTCGTGTGCCGTGGCAAGATGACCAGGGCAATTGGCATGTGAACAGAGGCTATCGTGTCCAATATAATTCAGCGATTGGGCCATACAAAGGTGGTTTGCGGTTTCATCCAAGTGTGAATTTAAGTGTGATGAAGTTTTTGGCCTTTGAACAAATTTTTAAAAATAGTTTAACTGGTTTGCCAATCGGTGGCGGCAAAGGCGGTAGTGATTTTGATCCAAAAGGTAAGTCAAATGCTGAAGTGATGCGCTTTTGTCAAAGTTTCATGACCGAACTTCAAAAACATATTGGTCCAAGTACAGATGTTCCAGCAGGCGATATTGGCGTAGGCGCTCGTGAAATTGGTTATTTGTTTGGCATGTATAAACGCTTGCGCAACTATGATGCAGGAGTGTTGACTGGAAAACCTTTAGGATACTGGGGAAGCCAAGCAAGAACAGAAGCGACGGGTTATGGAACGGTTTATTTTGTTAAACATTTATTAGCAGATAAAAACGATACGTTTGAAGGCAAAAAAGTCGCTGTTTCTGGTAGCGGGAATGTCGCAATTTATGCCATGGAAAAAGCAACTGAGCTAGGCGCCACAGTAATCACATGTTCCGATTCGTCTGGTTTTGTTTATGATCCAGAAGGAATTGATGTGGCGTTAGTAAAAGAACTAAAAGAAAAAAATCGTGAACGCATTTCAAAATATGTTGAAACACGTAAAGGCGCAACTTATTATGATAAAGAATCTGTTTGGGATTTCGAAACAGCGTATGACATTGCGTTACCATGTGCAACACAAAATGAAATCAACGAAAAGCAAGCCGCTATTTTAGTGAAAAACGGAGTGAAAGTCGTGGCAGAAGGCGCAAATATGCCTTGTACACTAGAAGCAGTCGCCGTTTTTGCTAAATCAGCTGTAATTTATTGTCCAGGCAAAGCCGCTAATGCTGGTGGTGTTGCGGTTTCTGCATTAGAGATGAGCCAAAATGCTGAACGTTTAGCTTGGTCCTTTGAAAAAGTTGACGGTATGCTAGATCAAATTATGCAAAACATTTATGAGACTTGTCGTGATACAGCTAACGAATATCAGGCACGAGATAACTTTGTTTTAGGTGCGAATATTGCTGGCTTTGAAAAAGTAGCGGCAGCGATGCTAAGTCAAGGACTCGTTTAATAACAAAAAATGCTAGGATTTCCTAGCATTTTTTCTTGGTTTGTTTGATTAAGAGAATAAATATCTCTAATTAAATAGTTAAAATTAAACAATTGGTCTATCCAAAAGAATTTGCTTGAAAAAATGTCTAAAAACACGTAAAGTATACATGTAGTAAGTTTACTTTCGAGGAGGAAAAGGAATGTCACACATTCAATTAGATTATTCCAAATTAGCACCATTTGTTGCTGACCATGAATTGGAATACATGCAAACACAAGTCACTGCAGTGGACAAAGCATTACGTGAAGGTACAGGAGCTGGTAATGATTTTACTGGCTGGATTGATTTACCAGAAAACTATGACAAAGAAGAATTCGCGCGCATTAAAAAAGCAGCAGCAAAAATTCAATCTGACTCTGAGGTATTAGTAGTCATTGGTATCGGTGGTTCATATTTAGGTGCCCGTGCAGCAATTGAATTTTTGACACATTCATTTAATAATCTATTATCAAAAGAAGAACGGAAAGCGCCACAAATCTTCTTTGCTGGAAATAGCATCAGCTCAACTTATTTAGCTGATTTAATCAATGTGATTGGTGATCGTGATTTTTCTGTCAACGTTATTTCAAAATCTGGAACTACGACAGAACCAGCGATTGCTTTCCGCGTCTTTAAAGAGTTATTAATTAATAAATATGGCAAAGAAGAAGCCAATAAACGTATTTATGCGACAACTGACCGTGCTAAAGGAGCAGTAAAAGTTGAAGCCGATGCGGAAGGTTGGGAAACATTTGTGATTCCTGATGATGTGGGCGGCCGTTTCACTGTTTTAACGCCAGTAGGTCTTTTACCAATCGCTGTTAGCGGTGCGGATATTGATCGTTTAATGGAAGGTGCAAATGATGCCCGTAAAGAATACGGCGCAACGAGCGACTTAAAAGAAAACCAAGCCTATCAATATGCTGCGTTACGTAACATTTTATATCGTAAAGGTAAAACAACTGAAATGTTAATTAACTATGAGCCTGGTATGCACTATTTCTCTGAATGGTGGAAACAATTATACGGTGAATCAGAAGGAAAAGATGGCAAAGGTATTTTCCCAGCAGCCGCAGACTTTTCAACTGACTTACATTCCATGGGTCAATATGTTCAAGAAGGTATGCGTAACTTATTTGAAACAGTGGTTAAAATTGAAAATCCACGCCATAGCATTTCAATTCCAGAACAAAATGAAGATCTAGATGGCCTAGGCTATTTACAAGGAAAAGAAATTGACTTCGTCAATACAAAAGCGTTCGAAGGTACGTTGCTTGCTCACACAGATGGTGGTGTGCCAAACATGATCGTTAAAGTGCCAACAATGGATGCTTATTCATTAGGTTATGTTATGTACTTCTTCGAAATTGCGGTGGGCATCTCAGGTTACTTAAATGGGGTTAATCCATTTGACCAACCAGGTGTTGAAGCTTACAAACGCAACATGTTCGCTTTATTAGGTAAACCAGGTTTTGAAGAATTAGCAAAAGATTTAAATGCACGCCTATAATTTGTAAATAACAGAAGAAAAGAGCCAGAAACGTAAGTGTTTCTGGCTCTTTTCTTCTGTTTAAATTATTTTTCCAATGGTTCGTTCCATTTTTTAGGACTCCAAATAGTTCCTTCCAATGCAACTTGAAGACTTTCATTATCATCTTCTAATTGTTCAATATATTTGATGGTTTCCTCGATAATAAAAGAATTGGGCTCTTCGCTGATTGACTGAAGTTGTTCTGCTAACCATGTATTTCTCATTTTTCTTCACCTCAAAATGTAGTCTATCATAGGTGAGCTTTTTAGTAATGAAACTTGCTTATTGGTTTTTCTTTAAAATAGCATAAATTCGTTCAATATCCGCTTGGGTGCCTCTTAATTCATAGTCAGCTAAGAAGGGAAAGTTAAATTGTTCCGCATACTGTTTAGCTGTCAGGCAGTATTGGTGGTTAAAGTTTTTATTGCCGCTGCCCACCACGCCAGAGCAATAACGATAATTATTTTCAAAAGCAAGATATTCTCGCATGACTTCTGTTAAAATTTCGGTATTGCCGTTGTTGATGCCATCGCCACCATCTAAATAGGTAGGCACAAAGGTAAAAAATGGTTCTGTTTCTACTTCTAACGGAGAATTTTCCGAAATTTCTTTGAAAGTAATCGTAGGATTTTTTTCGTTGTGCTGATGTTGCTCTTCAGCATAAGTTGTTAAACGTTGAACAAATGAGCGTGTATTACCAGAGATTGAAATATATCGTATATTCATCAGACATCCCTCCAAATAAATTTAATTGTTTACGTAAGTATAGCACATCTATGTGAAAAAAATTCAAGATCAATAATTATAAAGCGAAAAAAATAATGCCTTTTTATTACCTATTATAAAAGTGAAAATTTGTTATTTTAATTCATTTGGGTAAGTATTGAATTTTGCGAAAAACTTTGCTAAGATGGTAGAGTATTGAATAAAGAATGGTTGGGCGAAAGCTTCAAGGATTCAGTTCTTCAAGGGGTGAGAAGAACAATTTTTGAGTTTGCGCCTTTTTGCATACCTAAAACAAAAGGGCTGAGCGTATCTCTATTTCGCTAGTCCTTTTTCTTATATGCTAAAGGTGTAAAAACTAAGGAGGTGGAGACAATGGTACAAGAAGTACTAGAGCAAATCAAGGCAGCGGAAGATGCGGTGGAAGAGCATCGGCAACAAGCTAAGATGAATTGTCGTTTATATGAAGAACAGAAGCAAGAACGTTTAGCTGAACTACGTCAAGAGAGTGAAGAAGCTGTTGAAAAAGTGCTGACGGATTCACTAGCAACGCAAGAAAAGATGTTACAACTTGAAAAAGAACAACTTTTAGATGAAACAAAGCGCACTGAACAAGCGCTTCACGAACGTTACGAAGCGAACAAAGAACAAGTCATTGATTCAATTATTGAGAGGGTGAAAGACGTTTATGGCAGTTAGTAAAATGGAAAAAATGACAATAATTGCCGCTGCCGAAAAAGAAGCAGCAATTCTACAAGCCATTCAAGGCTTGCAAATTGTCGAAGTAAAACGGATTTTTCATTCGCCTGAAGAAGAACAAGCCTTAAAGAGTCAATATTCTTTTTTACAAGCAGAACAGTCAACTGAACAGCTACGTAAATATGAAACGATGCTACAACAATTGCAAGAGCTTCTTTTATTTTTGACACGCTCTTCAGGAAAAGGGTTAAAGATAAAAAGAAAAGTCTATACCTTAGAAGAGTTGGAACAAACCTTTGATGAAGAAACATTACAAAGCTATTTGACGGAATTAAAGAATATTCAAGAATCTTTGAAACAAATTCAAACGGATCGTCAAGGGTTAGAAGCAGAAGAAGAATTATTAGGCCGCTGGCAATATCTGGATGTTCTACCACACAAACAGCAGTTAAAAAGTAGTTATGTCGTTCATGGTTCGATAAATCTAGCCAATAAAGCCAGTTTCTTGAGCGCTTTGTCTCAATGGCCAACGGTTTATTTTGAAGAAATTTATCAAAGTATGCATCATAGTTACTTTACACTCGTTTACCTGAAGGAACATCAGCAGAGTGTAACCGAGTTATTAAACCAATATAGTTTTGAACCACTCCAATACCGTTATGATGTTCCGCCTAAAGAGGCATATCAACAAGTCAAAGAACGATATGAAATTTTACAAAAAGAAGAAAAAGCCTTAAAGCAACAACTGGCTTCTTATCATGATTTCTATGAAACGTTTTGCTTGGCTGAAGAAGTCTTATTGGCGGTTATCCAAAGAGAACAAGCACGTCAACATTTGTTAAATGCTTCATCATTTTTCATCTTGCAAACGTGGATTCCAGTCGAAGAAAAAGCCGAGATTTTGACAGCGATTGAAGAAAAAGTTCCTAAGGACGAAATAGCTCTTACTTTTGAAAATCCTACGAAGGCGGAAATTGAGACGGATATACCAGTTAAACTAGCGAATAATAAATTGGTGCAGCCGTTTGAAATGTTAACAGAGATGTATAGCTTACCAAAATATGAAGAAGTTGATCCGACACCTGCGATGATGCCGTTTTATCTAGTCTTTTTTGGCATGATGGTAGCGGATATTGGCTATGGCTTACTGATGCTACTCTTGTCTATTATTGCTTTGAAAGCATTTGTTTTACCGAGAGGCATGAAACGTTTTGCCGACTTTTTCTTGATTTTATCATTTCCAACAATTATTTGGGGCTTCATTTACGGTTCGTTTTTCGGTGCAGCATTACCGCCAACAATGTTTGGAATCAAATCACCATTTCCGATTTTATCAACGACCGAAGATGTAAATACGATTCTTATTTTATCGGTTATTTTTGGGTTTATCCAATTGGTTGTCGGTTTAATGATTAATGGGATTCAGTTATCAAAACAAAAGCGCTATTTAGATAGTATTAACGAAAGTTACGCTTGGTTAGGGATTTTGTTTGGTTTAGCATTGTTAGTCGTTGGTAAATTAGTGGTTAAAAATGAAGGCTTATTTACAGCAGGTGCAATTTTAGCTAGCCTTTCTGCCATTGCAATTATTGTGATTCCAATGATTCAATCGAAGGCCAAATTAAAAGGTTTAGCCAAAGGACTGTATGGACTATACGGTGTGACAGGTTATGTCGGTGATTTAGTTAGTTATACACGTTTGATGGCGTTAGGAATTGCTGGGGGAAGTATTGCTTCAGCGTTTAATATGCTCGTTGAGTTCATGCCGCCAGTTGCCCGTTTTAGCGTGGGCATCTTGCTGTTAATTGTTTTACATGCGTTAAACATATTCTTATCGTTATTAGGTGCTTATGTTCATGGCGCACGTTTGCAATATGTTGAGTTCTTTGGAAAATTTTACACAGGCGGTGGCCGGGCGTTTAATCCGCTAAAAACAAAAGAAAAGTATGTCAATGTTGAGAAAAAATAGAAAATTATTTATTGGAGGAAAATAGAGATGATGGATTACTTAATTAATAATAATGGTGGAATTGTTTTTGCAGTATTAGGAATGGCAATGGCGACAATTTTTGCTGGGATTGGATCAGCCAAAGGGGTTGGCTTTACTGGGGAAGCAGCAGCAGCTTTAACGACTGAGCAGCCAGAAAAATTTGGTCAAGCGTTAATTTTACAGTTATTACCAGGTACACAAGGACTATACGGTTTCGTTATTGCTTTCTTAATTTATATTAACTTAGGAAACGATATGAGTATGGTTCAAGGATTGAACTATTTTGTAGCAGCTTTACCGATTGCCTTTGCTGGATTGTTCTCTGGGATTGCCCAAGGTCGTGTAGCCGCTGCGGGGATCCAAATTTTAGCGAAGAAACCAGAACATGCAACAAAAGGAATTATCTATGCTGCCATGGTTGAAACTTATGCCATCTTAGGGTTCGTAATTTCCTTCTTACTTGTATTGAACGTCAAATAATTGAGGAGGCAGATGGATGGATGCCATTGAAAAAATCATCAGTGAAATTAAGCAGCAAGGAAAGCAAGAAGTCGAAGCCTATGTCACCAGTGAACAAACGCGCATCGATCAAGAATTCCAAGCAGCACAACAAGAAATTTTGCTGAAGCAAGAACATGAAATAGAAAAACGACAACAACAATTATTAAAAGAATTTAAACAACGCCAACAACGGCAAACACTAGAAATTCGTCAGGATGCATTAAATAAAAAACAAGCATATCTTAACCAATTATTTGATGAAGTGGTCTTAAAGATGAGTGAATGGTCAGCGGAAGAATTTCAAGAATTCATGAAAGCACAATTAGGTTCACTTGAATTAACAGGAAAAGCAACCATTCTTTTAGGCGAGTATTCTCAAACGAAAGTGACGCAAGAATGGCTGACCGCCCTTTCTGATGCTACTGTTCAATGGGAGCTTTCAGAGGAAGTTGTTCCAAAAGAAAGTGGCTTTATCGTTGCAAAAGACGGTTTGGATTATAATTTTCTCTTTTCAGCATTAGTTGAAGAGATTCAAAAAACAGAAGGCTTTAAAGTAGCAGAAAAACTTTTCAGTTAAGAAGGGAGGACGTAGCATGAGAAAACCAACGTATCATCAAATTAATCCGCTGATTCGTTTAAAAGAAACGGAGCTGCTTTCTGAGCAACAGTTTCAACAACTTTTAGAAGCGGAAACAGTTGAAGACGTTAAAAATATGTTAAAAAGTACGGTTTATCAACCTTATTTAACCGAAACTTTTGAAGAAAAATTTGACTACCATTCTTCTGAAGCGCTGGGAAATCTTTATCGCTGGTTATATGAAATGGCTCCAGAACCAGCTGTAGTAACGTTGTATACGATGCGTTTTACCTTCCATAACTTGAAAATTTTGACGAAAGCTGAGCGAACAGGTAAAGATTTTGATTATCTTTATTTAGAAGATGGTCGTTATTCTCTAAACACAGTCAAAAGTGCCATTCATACAAAAAACTCTTCCGAACTTGAGCCAGCATTATTAGAAGTGATCCGTGATGTTTTTGCTTATCTGGAAGAAGGCGGTTTGCCGCAAGCAATTGATATCCTTTATGATCGAGCATTTTTACAGCAACAGCGAAAATTAGCGGATGAATTGGGCTATGAAGAGTTAACGAAGGAAGTCATCGCTTTTATTGATTTAACCAATCTATCAACGATGGCTAGAGGGATTGTTCAACATCAAAACAGTAACTTTTTATCAACCGTGCTTTCTAGCGCTGGCAGTCTCTCAAAGAAAGAGCTGTTGACCTATGCGGAAAAGTCACTTGTAGAATTTACAGCATTTGTCAGAACAACGAATTACGGACAACTATTAGAAAAGATTATCAATAAAGAAACCAATGAATTAAATTTATTGGCTTTTGAAAAACTCAAAGATGATTACCTGACCTCAATGTATGAAAACGGTCGGACGGTTGCTTTTGGGCCGCTCCCATTACTAGCCTTTTTGAATGCGAAAGAAGTTGAATGGAAAAATTTGCGTTTAATTTTGGTCGGAAAACATAGTGGGTTTTCAAATGAAAAAATTCGAGAAAGGATGCGAAAAGTCAATGGGGTATAAAATTGGTGTCATTGGAGACAAAAATTCAATCTTACCATTTAAACTGTTTGGCTTTGAGGTCCATCATGCCATTTCAGAAATGCAAGTTAGAGAAGCCATTGAAACTATGGCAAAAAATAAGTTTGGGGTCATTTTCATAACGGAAGAAGCCTCTACTTTAGCAGAAGAAACGATTGAACGATACAAAGAACAAGTGACACCAGCGATTATTTTAATCCCAAGTCATAATGGTACAATCGGAATCGGTTTAAGTGAGATTGAAAAAAATGTTGAAAAAGCAATTGGACAAAATATTTTATAATGCAAAGGAGAATGAGCGTGCAAATTGGAAAAATTGTCAAAGTTTCAGGTCCTTTGATTTTAGCTGAAAACATGTCAGATGCTAGTATCCAAGACATTTGTCATGTAGGAGATTTAGGCGTTATCGGAGAGATTATTGAAATGCGAGGCGACGTCGCTTCGATTCAAGTATATGAAGAAACAACAGGCATTGGACCAGGAGAACCAGTTATTTCAACAGGAGAACCATTATCTGTTGAATTAGCCCCAGGTTTAATTGCCGAAATGTTTGATGGTATTCAACGACCATTGGATACATTTCAAGAAGTAACCCACAGTAACTTTTTAGGCCGTGGCGTTAAAATTGATGCGTTAGATCGTGAGAAAAAATGGACGTTTGAACCAACTGTGGCAGTTGGTGAAGAAGTGTCGGCAGGTGACATCGTCGGTGTGGTTCAAGAAACACCGATTATTCAACATAAAATTATGGTGCCTTTCGGCGTTTCAGGAACGATTGCCGAAATTAAAGCAGGTGACTTTGCCATTGATGAAACAGTTTACTCAGTGAAAACGGCTAAAGGAACGGAAAGTTTTAGCATGATGCAAAAATGGCCCGTTCGGCGGGGACGTCCCATTTTAGAAAAACTAAGTCCCAAAGTACCGATGGTGACCGGACAACGCGTAATTGATACCTTTTTCCCAATTACGAAAGGCGGAGCGGCAGCAGTTCCAGGACCATTTGGCGCAGGAAAAACAGTCGTTCAGCACCAAATTGCCAAGTGGGCCGATGTCGACTTAGTCGTTTACGTTGGTTGTGGGGAACGCGGGAATGAAATGACAGATGTTTTAAATGAATTTCCAGAATTAATTGATCCAACAACTGGTGAGTCTTTGATGAATCGGACGATTTTAATTGCGAATACGTCAAATATGCCGGTAGCGGCACGGGAAGCCTCGATTTATACAGGGATTACCATTGCAGAATATTTCCGTGATATGGGTTACTCAGTCGCAATTATGGCGGATTCTACTTCTCGTTGGGCAGAAGCGTTACGAGAAATGAGTGGCCGGTTAGAAGAAATGCCTGGTGATGAAGGCTATCCAGCCTATTTAGGTAGTCGCTTAGCTGAATATTATGAACGAGCAGGACAAGTCATCGCGTTAGGAAAAGATCATCGTGAAGGAAGCATTACGGCGATTAGTGCGGTTTCGCCATCTGGTGGGGACATATCAGAACCTGTCACACAAAATACGTTACGCGTTGTTAAAGTATTCTGGGGCTTAGATTCTCAATTAGCACAAAAACGTCATTTTCCTTCTATTAACTGGTTGCAAAGTTATTCTCTTTACTCCACAGAAGTAGGGCAATATTTAGACTTGGAATTGCAAGGAAACTGGGCCGCTATGGTAGCTGAAGGGATGCGGATTTTACAAGAGGAATCTCAACTGGAAGAAATTGTTCGTTTGGTTGGGATTGATTCCTTGTCGGATAAAGACCGTTTAACGTTGGAAACAGCCAAATCATTACGGGAAGACTATTTGCAACAAAATGCTTTTGATGACGTGGATACGTTCACTTCTCGAACCAAACAAGCGAAAATGTTGCAATTGATTCTAACTTTTGGTGAAGAAGGTCAAAAAGCCTTAAGTTTAGGCACTTATTTCTCTGAGTTAATGGCGGGAACAGTTGAAATCCGTGATCGCATTGCTCGTAGCAAGTATTTACCAGAAGAAGAATTAGAAAAATTGGATCGTTTACAAGCAGAAATTAAAACAACGATAAAAGAAATCATTGCTGAAGGAGGAATGACGAATGATTAAAGAATATCGCACAATCAATGAAGTCGTTGGTCCTCTGATGATTGTTGAAAAAGTGGCAGGCGTAAAGTACGAAGAATTAATTGAAGTACGCATGCAAAATGGCGAAATTCGCCAAGGGCAAGTTTTAGAAATCAATGGAGATAAAGCGATGGTCCAAATTTTTGAAGGAACGAGTAACATCAATATTCGTGATTCAAAAGTTCGCTTTCTGGGACATCCTTTAGAATTAGGGGTTTCGCCAGATATGATGGGGCGCGTTTTTGACGGCTTAGGTCGCTTAAAAGATAATGGACCAGAATTATTACCTGAGAAAAAATTAGATATTAACGGCGAAGTTATCAATCCAGTTGCTCGTGATTATCCCGATGAGTTCATCCAAACAGGGATTTCAGCGATTGACCATTTAAATACCTTAGTTCGTGGTCAAAAATTACCTGTTTTTTCAGCATCTGGCTTACCTCATAAAGAATTAGCGGCACAAATTGCCAGACAAGCCAACGTGTTAAATAGTGAAGAAGAATTTGCCGTAGTTTTTGCGGCCATTGGGATTACCTTTGAAGAAGCGGAATATTTTATGGAAGATTTCCGTCAAACAGGCGCAATTGATCGTTCAGTCTTGTTTATGAACTTAGCGAATGATCCAGCCATTGAACGGATTGCAACACCTAGAATGGCTTTGACAGCCGCTGAATATTTAGCTTATGAAAAGGGCATGCATGTCTTAGTTATCATGACGGATATGACAAATTATTGCGAAGCGTTGCGAGAAATTTCAGCAGCACGCCGTGAAGTTCCAGGACGTCGTGGTTACCCAGGTTATCTTTACACGAACTTAGCAACGTTGTATGAACGAGCAGGCCGAATTCGTGGCTCAAAAGGTTCCGTAACACA
Organism: Enterococcus sp. DIV0236; assembly: GCF_050558525.1. Classification (NCBI taxonomy): domain Bacteria; kingdom Bacillati; phylum Bacillota; class Bacilli; order Lactobacillales; family Enterococcaceae; genus Enterococcus; species Enterococcus sp. DIV0236. Next base: position 1,237,215 of record NZ_CP187891.1, read on the forward strand.
GATTCCTATTTTAACAATGCCAGAGGAGGATAAAACACATCCAATTCCCGATTTAACTGGCTATATTACAGAAGGGCAAATTATCTTGTCCCGGGAACTATATAAGAGTGGTATCCAACCACCAATTGATGTATTGCCATCACTTTCCCGTCTTAAAGACAAAGGAACTGGCGAAGGCAAAACGCGCGGGGATCACGCAGCGACGATGAATCAATTGTTCTCAGCCTATGCACAAGGGAAACAAGCCAAAGAATTAGCTGTCATTTTAGGAGAATCAGCTCTTTCTGATGTCGATAAAATTTACGCAGCTTTTGCCCAACGTTTTGAAGAAGAATATGTCAATCAAGGATTCGATACAAACCGTTCGATTGAAGAAACGTTAGATCTTGGGTGGGAACTATTAAGTATGCTACCGAGAACAGAACTAAAACGAATTAAAGAGGATATGCTCGATCAATATTTAACTGAAGGGAAGTAGAAAAATGGCTCGATTAAATGTTAATCCAACCCGTATGGAACTTTCCCGATTGAAAAAACAGTTAACTACGGCCACGAGAGGTCATAAGTTGCTGAAAGACAAACAAGATGAATTGATGCGACGGTTTATTGCGCTAGTCAAAGAAAACAATGAGTTACGTATTCAGGTTGAACAAGAAGTAACGGATGCGTTATCAAATTTTGTATTGGCAAACGCAACGTTGAACGAAGCCTTTATTGAAGAGTTAGTGGCAATTCCAGCCGAAAAAGTTGAATTAGAAATTATTGAACAGAACATCTTAAGTGTGCCAGTTCCTAAAATGATTTTTGATTACGATGAATCGGTTCAAGAAGCACCCTTAGATTATGGCTACGTGAATTCAAACAGCGAGCTTGATCAAGCTTTTGCTAAAATTTCAAGCATTTTACCGAAATTATTAGCACTTGCAAATGTTGAAAAGACGTGCCAATTATTATCAAAAGAAATTGAAAAAACGCGTCGTCGTGTCAACGCCTTAGAGTATATGACGATTCCACAATTAGAAGAAACAATTTACTACATTCAAATGAAATTAGAAGAAAATGAACGTGGCGAAATTACACGTTTAATTAAAATTAAAAGCATGAACAAAGAAAATTAGTGGTTAGAAAGAACGAGTGCGAAGCCAGTTGGTAGCTTTCGTGCTCGTTTTTAATAAAAAAGGGAGTGGAAAAAATGAAAAATGAAGAACGCCGCAAAGCGATTGCACTGAATTGTCAAAAATACGAAAGTGACTATGCTCGCTTGGTGGAACCAATCAATGAGCTACTGTTAAACTTGGGAGCGGCTATTTCAGAAGAAGCCGCGAAGCAAATCATTCTGAATGTAAAACGATATCATCACGGCGTGAAATATCTTCCTGAGTGTCATTTAGATGAAAGTAACCAATTTATCGAAGATGGGCTTGAAGCTCTTAAAAAGGGAGATTTAGGCAACGGTGCGTTACAACTATTTGGGGCTGGCTTAAACTTTGCTAGTTTTGCAGCAAAAGCACAAGGAACCAAAAAAATTGATGCCCACCAAATGTTGGCAGAACGTTTTACGAAGTTGTTGTCTGTAAAGTAGCCAGCTACTCATTGTGAATTTTAGTATCTGGGACAGTAGTCAAAATGACTTTTGTCCCAGATATTTTTTTTATAAAAATATGAAACCTTTTACAGATACTTAACGTCTAATAGTTAGTTAAATGAAAAGAGGTGTTTTATGGATAAAATTTCAACAAAAAAATTAGTTCAGAAAGCAAAAAAAGGAGATGGACAAGCATTTGTTCACCTTTGTCAAAAATATGAAACAGTTTTATACAATGCTGCATATAAAATGCTATTAAACGAAGTCGACGTTGCTGATTGTTTACAAGAAACTGAACTATGTGCATGGGAAAAAATAACAACATTAAAAAATGAACATGCGTTTAATTCATGGATTTTTAAAATAATGTTAAACCAAGTTCAAAATATTTTTAGAGAAAAGCAGAAAACAACTCACTGGATGGATACTTATTCTCCTGTTCCTGCTTTTGATGATTTATATGATTTGGATAAAGGATTACATAAATTACCTGATAATTATCGCGTTCCGCTAGTTATGTACTATTATGTTGGATTTAGTATAAAAGAAATCGCTCAGCAACTTGATGTTTCAACAAATACCATCAAAATTCGCCTTTCTCGTGGTCGAAAAAAATTAAGGATATATTTAAAGGAGACATGGTAAATGGATAGAAAACGAAGTGATATATTAAAATATGAAAAAAAGATGCCTTTAGAAACAGTGGAACGTTTAAACACACAAAGAACTAAGATATTAATGGGAGAAATAAAACAATACAGACAGCCAAAGAAAAAAATATCGCGTAAACATTTAATTATAGGGCTAATTAGTATTGCTACCACTTTTACTTTGATAGTAAAAACACCCATTGGACGTGCCATAGAAGAGGTGTTGGGGATTAGTCAAGATACAGGTGTTCAAACAGTAGAATCTTCTGGTGTTCCAACAAAACTAGAATTGCGGAGTGTACAAAATGAGCGAGAAATCGTATTAACAAAATTTGTATCGACAAAAAATAAAATGGCGTTTGATTATCAATTTAAGATTAAAGATCAAAAATTAAAAGAGTTATTACAGAAAAAAATCGCTAGAAATAATTATTCTCAAGATATTCAACTAGGGTTATTTAGAGAAGGAAGCAAAGAAGATTTATTTGGGGGTGTAAGTTCAACATCGTTATATAGAATCGAGAAGGATGTTTTTTATGGTTCAGTGATTTCAACTTTCAATAAGCAAAAACTTGTTAGTCAAGATCAATTAACGCTTCATATCTACCGATTAGCTTGGGAAGATCAAGAACAGCATGATAATGAATTAAAAGAAGCAATCAAAGCAAGTAGCCGATCTTTTAGTGTTGAGAATGCATTAGAGTATCAAGGCGATTGGACGTTTAAAATTCCTTACCAACCCATTATGAAAGAAACGATACCTAGCATTAAAAACGTGAAAAAAATTAAAAATATTAAGGCCCAAAGTGATGCGCTTCAAACTACGCTGATTATGGACATTCCAAATCCAGAAAAAAATAAAAAAAGTCGTGATATTCTAATTTCAGTTTATAAAAACGGTCTTGAGATACCTATTGCACGTCAAATTGGTAGTGGCTTTAATAAAGGGGAAGATGCTACAATTAACATTTCTTTTGACTTAAGTAGTTTGGATCATAAGTCATTATATAAAGTAATCGTTAGAAATTCTTATGAAGATGATGCAGCAGGAAAAGAATTAGGTTCGTTGGAGTTAAAAAATACTCAGAAATAATTGCTAAAAAGGTTATGGGAAATACAAATATTTTAATTAATATAACTACTAAAAAAAGCATCTTTTTTATTGAGCGTTGTCATTAAAAAAAGATGCTTTTATTTTCATTATCAATGGTTATCATTAGGATATTCAGACACCTGTAATTGCCATAACTTATCTGTCACTGAAGCAATAAACGCAGCACTCTTAGCATTATCAGGTCCTTTAGTAAAAATTGCTAAAGCAAAGGGGTGAGGTGTTTCTAAAATCCCCATATCATGAATAAATTCATCATAGGAACCAATTTTATGAGCAACTTTTCCTTGAGTTGTGGGAGTTTCCATTCTTTCATGGAAAACACTTTGTTTCATAGAGTCATAAATCGCTTGGTAATCTGGTTTTGTTGCTTTTTCAGTATATAATTTTTGTAGAATAACAAGCGCATCTTCAGAAGAAAATTGTGGCTCTTCAATCGAAGGTGTCTTGTGCAAATAACGCTGATACATTTCTCGTTTTGCTTTTGCATCACCACCCAATGTGTCATAGAGCATATTTTTAGCGATATTATCAGAATAGGTGATGGCATATTCTTGTAACGTTTTTAATGGATATTCTGGTTGGATATTATAGGCAATGATCCCAGTTCCTTCTTCATAATCTTCTTCGGCGTTATAGGGAATCAGGTCTGTCCATTTTTTTTGACCAGAAGCAACCGTGTCGGCGACTAGCATCGTCAGTGGCACTTTAATAGTACTAGCTGTATAAAATTCATGTTGGCCATTCACGGAACGCTGTTCGCCAGTTTCTAAATCCAAATAACTAATCCCGACCGTTCCTTCAAATTCTTTGACAGAAGCGACGAGCAGGTCATTTATTTTATCAAAAAATACTGTATTTGCTGAATTATTTTCTTCCTTGTCTTTCGTATGCTTCTCATGTTTGGCGGAATCAATTGTAACTTTTTGTTCAGATTCTTTGGCATAATCTTCGCCACGACTTGAGAAGAAGAAGCCCACAATTAGGAAAAAGCAAAGAAAGAAAATGGTGCCGTATAGTGAGAGTTGCTGTTTCTTCAATGTAAAACCCTTTCCGTTTCTCTAATAGATATTTTTCTCAACTCCTCCATTTAATCATTTTTCGGATAAGAGCGCAAGCGTCTTTTTAACGGCACTACTGGTTTTGTTTCATTTGTTTTTGGAGTGCTTGCGATTGCTTTAATAGCTCTTTGCCGATAGTGGTATCTTTCACCAATAGCCGCTGTAAGGGACGATCGATGACTTGTTTGATGGAATGAATGTCTTGATTATTTAAAATGGCTGTTTCTTTACTAGAAAAAGATTTATGCGCGGTCAGTTGTAAACCAAACGAGTTGTACAACAATGTATAACCAGCAATTCCAGTAATTGTCTGATAAGATTTTGAAAAGCCGCCGTCAATTACGAGAAGCGCGCCATTTGCTTTGATCGGCGATTCGCCTTTTGTTCGTTTAACTGGTGTATGGCCATTAATGATATGTCGATTTTCACCAGTCACTTCAAATTCATCTAGGATTCTTTCACAAACTTCAACCGTATCACGCAAAGAGTAGTAAGGATTCTTTTCTTCATGATGTGTTTCTTTTTCAGCGAGAAAATAACGCTCAAAGGTTTTCATAGCTCGTTTGCCAAATAATGAGGAACCTTCGCCACACCAAAGATACCATAAACAATCTGTCGCATAGTCATCTGTACTAGCAGGCTGAGCGTATGCTTCTTCTAACATTTTCTGAAAGAAGTCAACTAAAGCTTTTCCTGAATAGGAGTGGCCTTTAAATGTGTAAGCTTGAAAAGTACCGTCCGCATTCAGAGGCAGACAGCCATGAATCAATAAATTTTGATTATACACAAGGTAAAGAGAAGCTTTTTCCATTAGAAAGCGCATGTGTTTTGTTAACCGCGGTGAAGACTGAAATTGCGTTAATAAATCATCAATTATCTGTTTTTCCTCACGTGTTAATTGGTAAGGCTGCTCTTCAGAAACGGTTTGGAAACAGCTGTTAATTAATGTATAACGACATTCGTCAAAAGTAATAGTTTCCCCTTGAATCTTATCTAAGCGTAGCCGATGTACCAAGTTAAAATCAGGGCGTCGACCAATAATTTGGCCTTCTAGTTTTTCTTGAATAATGGCAATGGCTTGTTGCACACGCATCGCTATTTGTTTTTCAGCTTCAGTTAACGCACGATAGGGATTTTTCTTGGGTGCAAAAGCAGGATTTTCTTTATACGTTTCTAAACTAAATTTTTTTAAGGCGGTTAAATCGATAGCATAACGTTCTTCTAACAAATCTAAATTTCCATAGCGAGCACAAATACGTACTACATTGGCTAAACAAGCCAGTGAACCACTATAAGCAGCCAGCCAAATCATATCATGATTGCCTAGTTGAATATCCAAGGAGTGATAGGACATTAATCGGTCCATAATTTTATCTGGTGCTGGCCCCCGGTCATAGATATCCCCAATAACATGTAGGTGATCGATAATCAGACGTTGGATTAGATAAGCTAATTCTGTCACGAAACGTTTGGCTTCACCTAGTAAAATAATTTTTTCAATAATTTGTTGATAGTAACCGTTTTTGGTTGTTGTTTCATCATATTGATAAATCAATTCTTCGAGAATATACCCATAGGTTTCAGGAAGGGCTTTGCGAACTTTAGAACGTGTGTACTTCATCGAAGAAGAACGGACGATTTCAACCAGACGGCGAATCGTTAATAGCCACCATTCATAAGAGAGGGCGCTTTCATTTTCTAAAAGTGTTAATTTTTCTTCTGGATAGTAGATAATAAAACAAAGCTCGTCCATCTGATGGGCATTTAATTCTTGTTTAAATAAAAATTGAACTTTTTCTCGGATTCGCCCAGAACCATTTCTTAAAATATGGTCAAAAGCTTCAAATTCACCATGTAAATCACTGACAAAATGTTCTGTTCCTTTCGGTAAATTCAAAATTGCTTCCAAATTAATAATTTCTTCAATTTGTTGATCGCGGTTCAGTGTAGCCAAGTCATCTGCCTTCTTTCTTTTTCGTATATACCAATTTTAATTTAAAAGATTAAAGTCTTGATAATAAAGGTTTTTTATTCGTATGCCAATTATTGTAGGCTATTTGGCGAAAAAAAGCAACAGGAGAAAGTCAGAGAAAAATGTGGAAAATTATAGGAAGCTACTGGGTTTTATGCTATGATTTTTAATAAAACAAAATGAAGGGGCGGGAAAACATGTTATTTGGTACAGCAAAAATGAATCGGGAAAATCATTTAGAAATCGGTGGTTGTGACACCGTAAAGTTGGCGCAAAAATTCGGGACGCCGTTATTTGTCTATGATGTCGCTCATATTCGCGCGCAAGCACGTGGTTTTAAACAAACGTTAAATCAATTAGGTATCAAAAATAAAGTGGTTTATGCAAGTAAAGCATTTAGTTGTTTAGCTATTTATCAAGTGTTAAAGGAAGAAGATATTGCTTGTGATGTTGTCTCTGGTGGAGAACTATTCACAGCTTTAAAAGGGGGCATGGAGCCAGCGGAAATTGAGTTCCATGGAAATAATAAAACCCCTGAAGAATTACGTTATGCTTTGGATAACAAAATAGGTACAATTGTCATTGATAATTTTTACGAAATTGACTTGTTGGAAGAATTATTAACTACACGAAACCAAACACAAAAAGTTCTTTTTCGGGTGAGTCCTGGTGTGGATGCAGAAACACATGATTACATTTTGACAGGCCAAGAAGATTCAAAATTTGGTTTTGATGTTGCAAGTGGCCAGGCAACAGAAGCGCTCGTTCGCCTTTTATCAAATCCCTCTTTTGATGTGCAAGGGGTCCATTGCCATATTGGCTCGCAAATTTTTGCTGTGGAAGGCTTTTTAGCTGCTGTTGAAAAAATGTTCACTATTTTAGAAGACTGGCGGCAAGTCCATCAATTTACAGCACGTGTTTTAAATATGGGTGGTGGTTTTGGTGTGCAGTACACGCAGCAAGATGAGCCATTAGCACCAGCAACATTTGTTGAAAAAATTGTTTATTCCTTGAAAGGTCATTGTGAACAATTAGGGTATCCACTGCCTGAGCTTTGGATTGAACCAGGCCGCAGTTTAATTGCCGAAGCGGGCACAACGATATATACAGTTGGCGCGCAAAAAGAGGTTCCTGGTGTTCGTCATTTTGTTTCCGTAGATGGTGGCATGGGTGATAATATACGGCCTGCTTTGTATCAAGCGGTTTATGATGGATTTCTAGCGAATCGTGAGGGGCATGATTCAGTCAAGAAAGTCACAGTAGTTGGTAAATATTGCGAATCAGGCGATGTCTTACTTCGAGATATTTTATTGCCAGAAGTTAAAGCAGGGGATTTATTGGCCATCAGTAGTACGGGGGCTTACGGTTATTCAATGGCAAGTAATTACAACCGAAATCCTCGACCAGCGGTGGTTTTTGTCGAAGATGGACAAGCAAAATTAGTTGCTCGCCGTGAGACATATGAAGATATGACAACGTTGGATTGTTGATAGATTAAAAGTAGCCGCCTCTTTTTGAGACGGCTGTTTTTTTTTCAAAAAATAACAAAATGTAAGGGTGATTTCTTTCAGAAATGAAAAATCCATAGTATATTAAATGAAGAAGGAAATACTTTAGAAGAGGGTGTGATTTGTAGATGAAATGGCTCCTCGGGTTACTGATCATTTTTGCAATGATTGGCGTTGTTTTTTCTGTTTACATTGCCAATTATTTTTTGAAAATTGCGTTGCTTAAAGACAACCCTTGGTATCATAAAAAAGGGCATCGGTTATTAAATCCTGATAATTTTCAAGAACGTGAAACAAGATATACAAAAATAGAAGAACAACAAAAACAAGAAGGCGAAGCTTTTTGGACAGAGTCTTTTGCTGAAGATCGTTGGTTGAAAATTAAAGATGAAACATTGTATGCACGGTGCTTTATTCCTTATCCAGATAACCATCGTTGGGCGATTTGTGTGCATGGTTATCGTTCAAACGGAAAACGCGATATGGCATATACTGCATTACGTTTTGCAGAAGAAGGCTACAATGTTTTAGTTCCCGATTTGCGTGCGCACGGGAAAAGTTCAGGGAATAAAATTGGGATGGGATGGCTGGATCGGTTAGATTTATTAAGTTGGATTAGTGAAGTTCTTGCCATTGATATGGAAGCAGAAATTATTTTAGTGGGCGGTTCCATGGGAGCGGCTACTGTCATGATGGCAAGTGGTGAAAAGTTACCAACGAATGTCCGCGGATTAATAGTGGATTGTGGCTATACTTCTGTCTATGATGAATTTAAATACGTCCTACATGAATCTTTTCATTTACCCGCTTTTCCTATTTTAACGATTGCTAATCAATTAGCATTAAATAACTATGGCTTTCAATTGAAAACCGCTTCTTCCGTGAGACAATTACACAAAAATACGTTGCCGACATTTTTTATTCACGGTACAGGTGATCGCTTTGTTCCAATGACAATGTTTGAAGAAAATTTAGCGGCAACTCAGGGGATAAAAAAAGGCCTCATTGTTGCTAAAGCACCACATTTATCTTCAAGTGTCTACGAACCTGAAAATTATTACAGTAGTATTTTTGAGTTTTTGGAAGAAAACTGTCCTGCGGTAAAAACAATATCCGACTAAAAAAGACATGGATTTTCATGATTCCATGTCTTTTTTTGTCTGACTCGTTTAGCTAAATTTAAAGTGCTTAAAAAGAAAAATAACGGCGCCAAACTACCAAGGCAAAGGAACCATTTCATTGAATAAGTTAACTCTTGCTGTAAAAGAGATTCTCGTATATAGCTGAAACCTTCGCCATGGACCCGCAAATAAATATAAATGTAAGCAAAAAGAATCACTAAAGGCAAAATACAGACTTCTAATATTTCCAAAAGATAAGGAAAGGTTTTATTTAATAATTTGAGGCGTGTCTTATTCAATAGATAAGCAAAAATGAAAATTGACCATAAAAAACCAAAAAAACTAATCAAATAAAAAATCAGATTCGCACTTCCTGCATTCATAAAAGCTTTCGGGAAAAGTAGTCTGCCGATGAATGTATTTTTAATTGTAAAAGGAACATCAAAAATGGAAATATAAAGACAAAAAAGTACTAATGTTAACAAGGCATGCCAAATCTTTTTCTCCATTTCATTTAAAAAATATCTAATTACTTGGTACATTTCCATAAACTGTCGCTCCGTGTTTGAAATAATCGTAGTTTTGACTATACCATAGCTGTTCTCAATTTTCTTGAAAAAAATACACGCAACCAGCCTTGACTATACGAAACACACAGAGTGTCTAAAAAATAAGTTGCGATCGCATTTTTTCGCATGCTAGTGTTGCACTTCTGTTTCGTTGGTGTTTTCTAATTGCTGATTTGTTGATTAAAAAAGGGCAGGAGGGAGCGTTTTTTTAGTATAATAATATAAAAGAATATAGAAAAAATCGTAGGATGGGAGTTATTCAAAGTGGCGGAGATTACAGTTAAGACAATTTCAGAGAAAGATGATTTAAAGAAGTTGCTTTTGGGTCAAGAGTATGACCACCAGCAGCCGGTTAAAAATATTTTAAAAGCTAGAACATCGAATGTCCATATTGAAAAGTACGAGGTTGTGGAGGATGTTTTTTTAAAGTTAACTGGGAAGGCGACCATGCACAAAGATATTATGAACTCATTTTGGACAACGTATAAAATTATGTTACAACTTGTTTATCCCGATTTCTTTAGACCAGCGGAAGTAATTGGGGAAAATCAAGAAAGCTATTTAGAAAAATCTTCTGAACAGAATTTGCTTGCAGTAAATAGCAAGTATCCGCCTTATGATTCCGGGACATCGGCTGTGATTTCGGACCGATATTTAACTTATTTTGACCAAGTTTTTCCTGACTATTTACCAAATCCTGTACCAAAAAAATATACATGGAATGAATTTCTTCTCGACAATTTTACTAAATTTGAGCGAGTCCATCAGGACCCACAATTAAAGCGTTTTGCCGAACTTACCCATTCAATTGGAAACATTACAGTAGTTCCACTAGGATTTAACAGTGGAAGAAGTTTATCGTTTAAAGATTATTGGGATTATTCTTTAGAACAACTTTCGATATTTTTAGCTTCATTTCATTCATGGGAAAGCTACGTTCATACGTATGAGATGCAACCATTTTTAAATGAACAGTATCAACCAGTAGCGCTATGGAAAAATCATTTGAAAAAAGACTCGTTTATCTTACCTCAGAATATAGAGGAGATAAATGAATATTTAGTTCAAGTAAATCAACGAATAGAAAAAAGAGGGCAGCGAATAGTGAATCGGTTGTAATGAAATAAGAATCGACTTTTCACTAAACGTTGAAAGTCTCGAATCGTGTGCTCTTTTATTGACTCAGGAACAGAGAACGATTAAACTACTAGATTAGTATCAAAAAATAATTGCGTATAGGGCTAACCAGTCGCATGTTTAAATAACTTTTAGGTCTTATGTAAGTAACAAAAGTTATTAGTACGAAGCAATCATTTTAGAAAGGAGCTTTTATGCAATTCACATTATTAAATCAAGAAAATCAAGCCTGTTGGGAAGCAACCTACATAGAAGCTTTTCCAGAAGAAGAGAGACTGCCGTTTGGTCAATTATTGACGTCTTCTCAAGCAGGAAAATTTCATTTGTTTGTTATTCAAGAGGCGGATGAGAACGTGGGGATTTTGTTAAATAGTCAAATTGCACCTGAAGCAACCTATGTCTTTTTCTTTGCAATTGATCAGCACCACCGAAACAAACGATTAGGCTCAACCGTGTTAGCGTTATTGAAGACACGTTATCCTAAGGGGGTTCTTTTAGAGAGTGAAGAAATTGGCAAAAATGCAGCGAATGAAGCCCAAAGAGAAAAACGTTATCAGTTTTATGAAAGAAATGGCGTGCAGGATACGGGGTATCTGATTATGGATAGAGGGCTCACTTTTCATATCATGTTTGCTGGAGCGTCAAGCTTCGGTGGAACGCAGTTACAGTTTTTATTAGACTTCCATCCAGTAGCAAAAATTTGGAAAAAACCAAGTATTGATGGCATTAGGTAATTTTTATCAAATAAGTAAATTAAACAAACAAAAAAACATATGAAAGAACGGACCAATCGGTTCTTTCATATGTTTTTTATCATTAGCCTCGAAATAACTAGCGAATACCCAAAGCAATTCGTGCGTAACGGCTCATTTTATCCGTTGTCCAAGCAGGGTACCAGACTAATTTTACTTCGATATTATTCACTTCAGGAATATCTTTTAAAACACCATGGATTTGTTCTGTTAAAACATCTGCTAACGGACAACCCATTGTGGTTAAGGTCATTTTGATGACAGTATCACCAGTTTCTTCTGCAAATTCAACTTCATAAATTAGTCCTAAATTAACAATATCGATGCCTAATTCAGGGTCAATCACTGTTTCTAATGCAGTTAAAATATCTTCTTTAATTGCTTCAACTTCTTCGGTTGAACGTTGTTGAGGTTGTTCACTCATTCGTCTTCTACTCCTTTGCAAGTTGCCTCTTTACTATCATACCTTTTTTAAGAATGTTTGTAAATGAGAAGTATCTCACATGTCATGGAATTTACTGATTTATTAAAAAAGCTCATAAAATTCGAAATTCATTTTATTTTAATCTAAATCTCATTATTTTATTGACATTAGAAAACAATGAGTTTAGAATGATCGATAACAATCTAAATTTAATTTTTGGATATTTTAAAAAAACTGAATTTTCAGTCAATTGGAAATATCAAAGGGAGGATTTTATGAAAATTAAGCAGGTACATGTTAGGGCATCGAAAATTAAACTGAAAGAAACATTTACGATCGCTTTGGGGACGATAGAATCAGCGGATAGTGCAATTGTGGAAATTGAAACAGAAGAGGGATTAGTTGGATATGGAGAAGGAGGGCCAGGCATTTTTATTACCGGTGAAACGTTGGCTGGCACGATTGAAACGATCGAATTATTTGGCCAAGCAATCATTGGCTTAAACCCCTTTAATATTGAGAAAATTCATGAAGTGATGGATAAAATATCTGCTTTCGCTCCAGCGGCAAAAGCAGCAATCGATATTGCTTGTTATGATTTGATGGGTCAGAAAGCTCAACTGCCTCTTTATCAATTGTTAGGCGGCTATGATAACCAAGTAATAACGGATATTACACTAGGTATTGATGAACCAAATGTGATGGCACAAAAAGCCGTCGAAAAAGTCAAACTAGGTTTTGATACATTAAAAATTAAAGTCGGAACAGGAATTGAAGCTGATATCGCAAGAGTAAAAGCGATTCGTGAAGCAGTTGGCTTTGATATCAAGCTCCGCTTAGATGCGAATCAGGCTTGGACGCCCAAAGATGCAGTTAAAGCGATTCAAGAATTAGCAGATTATCAAATTGAATTAGTGGAACAGCCAGTTAAAAGACGCGATTTAGAAGGTCTAAAATACGTTACTTCACAAGTTAATACGACAATTATGGCTGATGAAAGCTGTTTTGATGCTCAAGATGCGTTGGAATTAGTTAAAAAAGGCACAGTCGATGTTATCAATATAAAATTAATGAAGTGTGGCGGCATTCATGAAGCGCTGAAAATTAATCAGATTTGTGAAACAGCAGGCATCGAATGCATGATTGGGTGTATGGCGGAAGAAACAACCATTGGCATCACGGCTGCTGCCCATTTAGCTGCTGCTCAAAAGAATATCACACGAGCAGATTTAGATGCGACATTCGGTTTAGAAACTGCGCCCGTAACTGGGGGCGTATCCTTAGAAGCAAAACCATTATTGGAATTAGGAGAAGCAGCTGGATTAGGCATTTCTCATTAAAAAAGGAGTAAAGCAAATGAAGTATGATTTAAAGTATCTTAGTGTTCCTTTGCCTGAGGAAATTCAAAGGGTGAAAGAATTTGGCGATTTTGCAAGTGCGGATATTGCCATTGATTTTTGGTTGACAAAAGAACTTCCGCAGGCATTAAAAGAACGTTTGATAATTGAAAAAGATGTCATTAAAATGATGCGTATGAATGAGTATCCTCATAGCTTTGCAAAAGCTGATCAAATGATGAGAGATACTTTTCAGGATTATCAAACAGAGGAATTAATTCGTTTAAAAGAAACGGGATTAGTGGACTGGGTTTATATTGACGGTGAACCGTATTTCCAACTTCGATTTTTGGCCAATTTAATTAAAACAAATGCGGCATATGTTGCACGTTTGCGGGAAGCAGAAAGCAATCAATTAGAAATTCTCCGCAAAAAAGAACTAAAAGAGAACATCGAACAAATGCAAAAAAACGGTGGTAGAAAAGTGAAAACAACAATTAAAGCCACCATTCAGGTGAAAAAAGAATTTGAGCGTCCAGGTGAGCGTGTTCGTGTCCATTTGCCGCTACCCAAAGCGTGTCAACAACAATCAGAAATTGAAATCCTAGCTGCGTCACCTGAAGCAACCTATATTGCGGCAGAAGATACGCCTCAACGAATACTGTGTTTTGAAACAATCTTAAAAGAAAATCAAACGTTTACAGTTGAATATTGTTATGTTAATCGGATGGTTTACCAACAGTTAGAAGAAAATAACGTAGATAAAATGCAACCAAGCTTTGATTTAGAGGAACAGTTACCGCATATTCGATTCACGCCTTATTTAAGAAATTTAGCAGATGAGATTGTGGGCGATGAAAGTAACCCCTTAAAAAAGGCACGCTTGATTTATGACTTTGTGACGACAAAGATTCATTATTCTTTCATGCGTGAATATTTTACAATTTCCAATATTTCAGAGTATGCCGCAACTAATTTAAAAGGTGACTGCGGCGTGCAAGCGATTTTGTTTATCACGCTTTGTCGGATTGCAGGGATACCAGCCAAATGGCAATCGGGATTATATGTTTCTACACATTATACAGGCTGTCATGATTGGGCACAATTTTATATAGAACCGTACGGCTGGCTCTTTGCGGATTTATCTTTTGGCGGAGGTGCTTACCGAGACGGGGATAGACAGCGGTGGAATCATTATTTCGGCAATTTAGATGTTTTTAGAATGGTCGCAAATAGTGAGATCCAGGCAGACTTTCAGCCGGCAAAAATGCAATTGCGTGCAGACCCAATTGACAACCAGCGGGGAGAATTTGAGTACGAAAATGAGGGCTTGCCCTACGCATGCTTGATAGTTTCGCAAGAACGGCTTTCCATGGAAGAGTTGCCGTTTGATTGACACATAGGGGGAATAGTATGAAAAAGTTAAAAATGATGGGGATTATGTTATTTGTTAGTACGGTCTTGGTAGGTTGTGGCACAACAGCAGAAACAAAAATAGACGAGAAAGCAACTGAGAAAACCAGTGTCTCGAAAAAAGTTTTAAATTTAATGGAGAACTCGGAAATCGGTTCAATGGATTCTATTTTTACACAAGATGAAGCCAGTATTAACGCACAGTCCAATGTCTTTGAAGGGTTATATCAATTGGATGAAAAAGATCAACTAATACCAGCTGCCGCTAAAGAGATGCCTGAAATTTCTGAAGATGGCAAACGATATACCATTAAACTAAGAGAAGATGGTAAGTGGTCCAATGGTGATGCTGTAACAGCCAATGATTTTGTTTTTGCTTGGCGTAAATTAGCGAATCCCAAAAACCAAGCCAATTACTTTTTCTTGTTAGAAGGAACGATTCTGAACGGAACAGCTATTACAAAAGAGGAAAAAGCACCAGAGGAATTGGGTGTCAAAGCGCTTGATGATTATACTTTGGAGGTTACTTTAGAAAAGCCTGTACCGTATTTTACGTCGTTATTGGCATTTTCTCCATTTTTCCCACAAAACGAAGCATTCGTGAAAGAAAAAGGACAAGCCTATGGCACTTCTAGTGAAATGATTGTATCTAATGGTCCATTTTTAATGAAAAATTGGGATCAGTCAGCGATGTCATGGGACTTTGTGCGTAATCCCGACTATTACGATAAAGAAAAAGTAAAATCAGAAACGATTCATTTTGAAGTTCTTAAAGAAACCAATACCGTTTATAATTTGTACGAATCAGGTGAATTAGATGTGGCTGTCTTAACAGGAGATTTTGCTAAACAAAATCGAGACAATCCAGACTATGAAGCAATCGAACGGTCAAAAGTATATTCCTTACGTTTAAACCAAAAAAGAAACGAAAAACCATCCATTTTTGCAAATGAGAATGTCCGCAAAGCTTTAGCTTATGCTTTGGATAAAAAAAGTTTAGTCGACAATATTTTAGCAGATGGTTCAAAAGAAATTTATGGGTACATTCCAGAAAAATTTGTATATAACCCAGAAACGAATGAAGATTTTCGTCAAGAAGCAGGCGCCCTTGTCAAAACAGACGCCAAAAAAGCCAAAGAGTATTTAGATAAAGCAAAAGCAGAGCTAAACGGAGATGTAGCCATTGAACTTCTTTCAAGAGATGGTGATAGTGACCGAAAAGTTGCTGAATTTATCCAAGGCCAGTTACAAGAAACGTTGCCTGGTCTCACTATTAATGTCAAAACAGTTCCTTTAAATAATGCGATTGAATTAATGAGAAAAGGGGATTATGAATTGTCTGTTGGCATGTGGGGACCCGATTATCAGGATCCAATGACTTTTTTAGAAAGCTCAGTTAGTGGTAACCGTATGAACTATTCTAGCCCAACGTTTGATCAACTAATTGAAGAAGCAACAACTAAATACGCAAATGATCCTGAAACTCGTTGGCAAACATTAATTAAAGCTGAAAAAGTATTGGTGGAAGAAGATGCCGCTTTAATTCCTTTATACCAAGAGGCCCGTAGTCAGCTTATACGACCAGGTGTCAAAGGCATTCAGTATCATAACTTCGGTGCAACGAGCACATATAAGTATGCCTATAAAGAATAAATTAGTGAACAAAAGTACCTTTAGCTGAAGGTACTTTTTTCCCGATAAGAGCTTCTTTTTTGTTAATAGTCAACAATTAATAAAAAAATAATTGAAAAAGGTTGACAAAAATAATGATACTCGTTAGAATAAGCACTGTTAACAAATGAATAGCGTTTTCATGTGACTAGATAATACTAGGCATGGAAGAATTTCGTAATACAATGTGGTGTACAATGGTTACGCAACATGTTTAACGGGATTGTTCTATGCTTTTTTTGTTGTTTTCACTGAAAATGTTAGAATTACTTCTGCAGAAGAGGGTCATTTATGAAAATTAAAAAGGTGCTAAATCAAAATGCTGTACTTGTTCTTGACGAAGGACAGGAGAAAGTAGCTGTCGGTAAAGGCGTCGGGTTTAATAAGACTAAAAATGATGTCTTATCTCGACAATTGGTGGAGCGGATGTTTGTGATGGAGCCAGAAGGACTGAAAAAACTTCAAGTACTGCTATCACAAATTGAAGACAAATACTTTTTAGCGAGTGAAGAAATTATCCAACATGCTGAAACGGTATTGGGTGAAAAGTTGAATGAACATATTAATATTGGGTTGAGTGATCACATTGCTTTTGCAGCTGAAAATATTCAAAATAATATTATTGTTCGGAACAAGCTTTTAAGTGAAATTGAGATTTTATATAGTGAAGAATTTGCTATTGCTCAATGGGCTGTAGAATATTTAACACAAACCTTAGAGATTCCATTTAGTTATGATGAAGCGGGGTATATTGCGATTCATATCCATAGTGCTCGCAGCGGGCGTACTGATAATAGTAAAAGTATCCGTGAAGTTACAATCGTTTCTGAAATTATTCATTTAATCGAGCAGGAATTGGCTATTGATATTCATGATGATAAAAATAGTCTCAGTTATTCACGTTTGGTGAATCATTTACGTTTGTTTATTCATCGCTTCCAACAAAATCAATACGCTGTTTTAGATGAAGAAATTTTGGAAGTCGTAAAGAAAAAGTATGCTGAAAGCTATGAAATCTCAAAAAAAGTACAAGTCTTATTAATGAGAAATTTTCATTATCAAGTACCAAATGAAGAACTTGGTTATTTATCGATTCACATTGAACGATTAAGAATGACCAAATAATAAAAATTAAATAGTTTATGTGAGGAGTTACGTATAATGAAAGCGTATATGCAAAGAATGGGACGTTCTTTAATGTTACCAGTTGCTGTATTACCGGCGGCTTCTTTATTAGTCGGTATTGCTAACTGGATCGTGGGAACAATCGGCGCTAGTCCAGCCACAACTTTTCTAATGAATGGTGGTTTGGCTATCTTAAACAACTTAGCATTATTATTTGCGGTTGGTTTAGCGTTAGGAATGTCAAAAGATAAAGATGGATCGGCAGCATTAGCTGGTTTAGTCGCTTATTTAGTGCCAAAAACTGTTTTAGCGCCTGCTTCTATCCAAGCCATTAAAGGCTTCAAGGATATTGCTGAAGTAAACCCAGCCTTCAACAGCATGGACAACAATGTCTTTGTCGGGATTGTCGCTGGTTTAGTTGCCGCGGCAATGTATAATCGTTTCTCTGGTGTGAAATTGCCAATGGCTTTATCATTCTTTAGTGGAAAACGTTTAGTTCCTATTATGTCAGCTATTTCGATGTTAGCAATCTCAGCTGTCTTATTCTTCTTCTGGCCAGTTGTTTATAACGGATTAGTTGCTTTTGGTAAAGGAATCTCTAGCTTAGGTTTCGTAGGAGCTGGCTTGTATGGTTTCTTTAACCGACTATTAATTCCAACAGGCTTACATCATGCTTTGAATTCTGTTTTCTGGTTTGATGTTGCTGGTATCAATGATATTGGGAACTTTTTAGCTGGTCAACAAGCGTTAGATACTGGTAAAGCAATTGTAGGACAAACAGGGATGTATCAAGCTGGTTTCTTCCCAGTAATGATGTTTGGTTTACCAGCAGGTGCGTTTGCTATTTATCAATGTGCACGTCCTGAGAAGAAAAAAGTTACAGCTTCATTAATGTTAGCTGCTGGTTTTGCGGCTTTCTTTACAGGCGTAACTGAACCTTTAGAGTTCTCATTTATGTTCGTTGCTTGGCCTTTATATGTTTTACATGCAGTCTTTACAGGTATTTCTTTAGCATTCGCTGCGTTTATGCATTGGACAGCTGGCTTTGCCTTTAGTGCAGGTTTTGTAGACTTCTTCTTAAGTTTGAAAAACCCAGTCGCAAATCACCCAATGATGTTGGTGGTTCAAGGACTTGTCTTTGCGGCAATTTACTACTTCGGTTTCCGTTTTGCAATCACTAAGTTTAACTTAATGACACCAGGACGTGAAGAAGGCGATGGCGAAGAAACGCCAGATGTTGCAGAAGGTGACAACAAATTTGCTTCTCTAGCTCGTCGTATTTATGATGGTTTAGGCGCTGATGCTAATGTAACTTCTATTGATAACTGTACAACTCGTTTACGCTTAACAGTGAAAGATACAGGCAAAGTGGATCAAGCAAAAATTAAAGCAACTGGGGTTCCAGGTGTGAAAGTCATTGATGACACCAATATCCAAGTGATCGTTGGTACGGAAGTACAATTTGTTGCTGACGAAATGCAACGATTATATAACCACCAAGCGCCAGCAACACCAGCCAAAGAAACACCTGTTTCTAAACCAGTTGTTGAAGAAAAAGCACCAGTTTCAACAAAAGAAACTGAATTATATTCTGTAGCGAATGGGAAAGTTATTCCTATTTCTGAAGTACCAGATGATGTTTTCTCAGCAAAAATGATGGGTGACGGTTTTGCTGTCGTACCAACAGACGGCGAAGTTTCAACACCCGTTGCTGGTAAAATTACTAGCATTTTCCCAACAAAACATGCGTTAGGTATCCAAACAGATTCAGGCATTGAAGTATTATTACACATGGGTCTAGATACTGTTGAGTTACAAGGTGGACCATTTACATTACATGTTGAAGAAGGCCAAGTTGTAAAACAAGGCGATAAAATTGCAACCATTGATTTAGCGGCATTAGAACAAGCTGGCAAAAAATCAGATTTAATTGTTGTTTTCACAAATCAAGATATCGTTGCTCAATACGATTTACAAAAAGCAGGTCAAACGACTTCAATGAATGATGTAATCGGAAATGTTACCGTAAAATAAAAGTAAAAAAGGGCTAGCCGTAAGGCAGCCCTTTTTTGTATTCTTTGAAAGTATTAGTGTCTGTAGAGCCAGTAATTCAAAATCGCTTGCTCTGCAGATTTTTATTTATAAATAGCCTTAGAAAGTTTCGCATAATTGAACACTTTAACCACTCACAAAAATGGCCAATGTAACGGACAGAAAACAAGGAAGCGTTTTCTTTTATATGGATTATAATAAATATATCAAGGAGGGGTTGCTATGAGTTCGAAAAAAGAACGTGGACAAAAATTGTTGTTACTTCTCTCAAAAAAACAAGATTATATGACTGCAGAAGAATTGGCAAACTGCCTAAGTACTTCTCCTAAGACAGTTTATCGTTTGATAAAAAAAATTAACGATGAATTTTCAGAAGGTTCACTCATATTATCTGAGAAAGGACGAGGATACAAGCTAGACTATGAACGATTTATGGAACAGAATCGACATTTAGTCGAAAAAGAAAGTGATTTTTCGCCAAGGGAAAGACGCAATCGAATTCTGGAGGAATTGTTGTTAGCTTCTCCACAAGCTAAAAATGTTTATGAATTATTTGCAAGATATTATGTTGGCGATTCTGTGATATTTAGCGATGAACAACAATTATCCGAAGATTTAAAGAAATATGATTTAACACTCAAACGGAAAAATCGAACGTTGGCAATTATCGGTGAGGAAAGAGCTATCAGGAAAGCCATTTCCGATAGAATACAACTGTTGAACATTATCGATATTGAGGATCTTCGAAACAACAAAGCATTAAATTTTAATAATTATGATGTCCTTTTTACGTTAGATCAAGTCAGGAACATTGAAAAAAAACTGGATATTACTATTCCACATCCATATAACGTAAACATCTTTTCGCATCTTTATATCTTAATTAGTCGTTCACGAAAAGTAGCTATTTCTGAAAAATACCAATTATCTAACGAAGAAGAACAAGAATTAACAAAGGACTTAGTACTCAAAAAGGTCGCGCAAACAACGATTCAACAGATTGAAACTTATTTAAATAAGAGACTGCCTAACGTTGAAATTTATTACTTATATCAATATTTGGTTTCTTCTAGGATGCAAGGTTCGTTTAGTAAAGTAACTAATTTTTCTTTCAAAGTAATGCAAGTTACTCAATTTTATTTAGAGGAAATGAGTGCACAACTAAAAATTTTAACTGATAATGATCAGCTACTTCTTGAATTGGCTAGTCATATAAAACCAATGATAAATCGTCTTGAAAACGGCATACATGTTAAGAATAGTTTATTGGATCAAATAAAAATGACGTATGAAACAATTTTCAGAAAAATTGTGCAAGTTTCTAAGCAAGTAAGTAAAAACTATCAACTGCCGGCTATAAACGAAGATGAGAATGGGTTTATTACATTGTATTTTGCGCGAATGATTGAAACCAATCAGTTACCTATTCGTACTTTGATTATGTGTACCACTGGAATTGGAACTTCAGAACTATTGAGAGTAAAAGTTGAAAAGAAATTCCCTGAATTACAAATTGTTGAAATTATTGCCACACGAAATATAAAGAAATCATTAAAAGATTATTCTGATATTGAATTGATTTTGACAACGATTCATTTACAGGAAAAGGTCCCCATTAAATCATTGTTGGTAAGTGCCATGTTTACAATGGATGATCAGTATCGATTACAAAGAAAAGTTGAGGAAATCTATCATGAACGTTAATCCTTTATACCAAGTTTTCCTAAACCAAGAACTTCTTTCAAAACAGCAAGTATATCAATTCATTGCAGAAACAGCAGCACCTTGGTTAACGCCCGAAGAAAAAAAGCAGATTGAGGAATCTTTGGTAAATCGTGAGAAGATGGGAAGTAATCAGATTGCAGAGCAAATTGTCTTGCCACATTTAGAAAATGCACTCTTGAAAAAAAGTGAAATATATCTGATTGGCTTAAAAACAGAAATCCAAGAATGGACGGCAGACATTAAGCAAGTGAAATTAATTATTGTCATCTTACTAAAAGAAAATGAACAGTTAAAAGTAAAAAAAGAAATCAGTCGATTTACTAGAAAATTAGCAAATGAAGACTTCTTAGAAAAGTTGTTGCGTTTAAAAACAGAAACAGATTTTTATAAAATTATAGAAAAATTTGAGGAGGAAAAATAATGAAGATAGTCGGCGTAGCAGCCTGCACAGTAGGAATTGCTCACACATATATCGCACAAGAAAAATTGGAGAACGCTGCAAAAAAAGCAGGAGTTGAGATCCATGTAGAAACACAAGGGACCATTGGGATTGAAAACAAACTAACGGATGAACAAATTAAGGAAGCGGACATTGTTATATTAGCCATTGATGTAAAAATTTCTGGAAGAGAGCGTTTTGATGGGAAACGAATCATTCAAGTACCTACAGAAGTTGCTGTAAAATCACCCACTAAACTAATTGAAAAAGCAGAAGAAGTTATGACACAAGAAAAGTAACCTTCTAGGAGGAATTGTAATGGAAGTAAAGGATATCATTGACTTAAAAACCGTTAAAACGAATATGAATGTAAATACAAAAGAGGAAGCGTTAAAAGAATTAGCCAATCTTTTGCTTGAAAATGGCAATATTTCAGAGGAAAAAGGCTTTATAAAAGATATCTATGATAGAGAGGCGGAAGGCCAAACGGGCATCGGAAACTATCTAGCCATTCCACATGGCAAAAGTGCGTATGTAAAAAAAATAGGCGTGGCCATCGGTATTAATAGTACAGAAATTCCTTGGGAATCTTTAGATGATAATGGCGTAAAAGGAATCATTCTTTTTGCTGTGGGCAATGATCATAAAGAAACAACTAGCCATCTTAAACTATTATCATTGTTTGCCAGAAAACTCGGAAATGATGAAGTAGTGAGAGAATTCCTTCAATCAAAATCGCCAGAGGATGTAGTGAAGGCATTCTCTTAATGAAATTACTGAGACAGCATATTGTGGATATTTTCTACAGAAGAATCCACAACAGTAATTTTTTTAAATAGAAAATAAAATGAAAAGAACAATGTTTAGGAGGATAAAAATGAAAAAACTAAAAGAGTTAAATCTTAAAGGTCATTTATTAACAGCAATCTCATATTTAATTCCAATTGTCTGTGGCGCTGGCTTTTTAATTGCAATTGGTATGGGGTTTGGTGGCTCAAGTCAAGGAACCTTGGTGCCAGGTGAATTTTCGCTTTGGGATGCTTTAGCTACTATGGGTGGCGCTGGCTTAGGCTTACTGCCGGTTGTTATATCTACTGGCATTTCCTTTTCAATCGCTGGTAAACCTGGAATTGCTCCAGGCTTTATTATTGGTTTAACTGCGAATGCAGTTGGCGCTGGCTTTATTGGTGGTATCTTAGGTGGTTACTTGGCAGGATATCTTGTATTAGCTATTTTGAAATATGTGAAATTACCCAATTGGGCGAAAGGGTTAATGCCAACATTAATTATTCCATTTTTAACCTCAATTACTGGTGGATTAATCATGATATATATTATCGGGACCCCAATAACGGCATTTACTTCATTATTAACGAACTTTTTAGATAGCTTAGGTAACTCCTCATTATTAATTTTTGGTGGTGTAATTGGTTTATTAAGTGGTATAGACTATGGCGGACCCATTAACAAAACTGTTTTTGCCTTTGTTTTGACAATGCAAGCGGAAGGACTTAATGGACCAATTACAGCATTGCAATTAGTAAATACAGCAACGCCAATAGGCTTTGGATTAGCTTTCTTCTTTGCTAAATTATTTAGAAAAAATATTTATACAAAACTAGAAGTTGAAACGTTAAAGTCTGCCGTACCAATGGGCGTGATTAACATTGTTGAAGGTGTTATTCCTTTAGTTATGAATGATATTGTCCGAGGAGTCATTGCTACAGCGATTGGTGGCTTCGTGGGTGGCGCAACAACAATGATCTTAGGGGCAGATGCGACAGTTCCATTTGGCGGTGTTTTAATGATTCCAACAATGAGTAAACCGCTGGCTGGCATTATTGCAATTGTTGTAAACGCTGTGGTTACCGGTTTAGTTTTAGCTATTATTAAGAAAGATATAACTGAGAAAGATATGGGAGCTTTAGTAGAAAAAGAAGAGGAGATAAACTTGGAAGATATTCAGATTTTCTAAACAAAATGAAAAAGCGTAACAAAATTAATGCAATTTATATTGCCTGTCAGAGATGTGTCAACGTCTGAATATAACGAGTTAGAAAAATTTTCAAAAACATCAAACAAATAATCAGATAGAAAGAGTTGAAAATTAGAATGAACAAAGTTGAATTTTCTCCGTCATTAATGACGATGGATTTGGACAAGTTTAAACAACAAATCACCTTTTTGAATGATCATGTTGCTTCGTATCACATAGACATTATGGATGGTCACTATGTGCCAAATATCACGCTATCTCCGTGGTTTATTAAGGAGTTAAGAAAAATTTCGAAGCTCCCAGTATCTGCTCATCTAATGGTTACGAATCCAAGCTTTTGGGTACAACAACTAGTAGATATCAAATGTGAATGGATTTGTATGCATGCAGAGGTTTTAGATGGTCTAGCATTTCGCCTAATTGACCAAATTCACAATGCTAATCTTAAAGCAGGGATCGTCCTTAATCCCGAAACGCCTATTGAATCAATCTTTCCATATATTGAATTGTTGGATAAAATCACAATTATGACCGTTGATCCAGGCTTTGCTGGCCAACGATTTATTGAAGGTACACTTGATAAAATTGTTGCTCTTCGTCATTTACGTGAAGAAAAAGGGTATCGTTATGTAATTGAAATGGACGGCTCATCGAATAGAAATTCATTTAAGCGAATTGATGCTGCAGGACCTGATATTTATATTGTTGGTAGAAGCGGATTATTTGGATTAGATGAAGATATTGAAAAAGCTTGGAAAATGATGAGTAGAGACTATGAAGAAATGACTGGGAAAAAAATTCCATAAAACATTTGACTGTTTGTTAAAAGAATAGATAAGTCGTATAAAGTCAAGCCTAGAAAAGAAGTTTGTTCATTCTTATCTGGGCTTTTTTGATGCAATAAATAAGCGCCAATAGAACAAAATTACTTGTTATTCTATTCTAGGTGAAAACGTTCAATCTTGCGAAGTTACGGTTTGTTCACAAAAAAGTTACTTTTATTAAATAAAACTAAAGAAGTAACAAAAACTTCGCTTTTTTCAGTTATTTCAAGTAACATAGAACGTATCTTAAAAGAAAAAGTTTGGATGATTCGATGCGTAGAGTAAGAAAAATAATTTATAAAATCATGCTACTTTTGTTTGTTGGTTTAGTTGCTGGTCTTGGCTATCTTGGCTATAAAATACATCAAAATGTTGAAACGGTAATGACCTTTGAAAAACAAGTAGAAGCAGAAGTCAAAAAAAATAAAATACCTGAATACAAAACATTAGCTTTAGCGATTATCTATACAGAATCTAAAGGGAAATCTGGTGATATTATGCAGAGCAGTGAAAGTGTTTATGGACAACAAGAAGTGATTGAAACACCAGAGGAAAGTATCGCACATGGCGTCAAATTTCTCGCGGAAGCGTTAGCGAAAGCAAAAGAAGCTGGCTGTGATGAGTGGACAGGCGTACAAGCATATAATTATGGACTGGATTATATTCAGTTTGTTAAAGAACGCGGTGGGAAACACACGACAGAGTTAGCAGAAGAATATTCAAGAGAAGTCCTTTCACCGTTGCTAGGGAATGACCAAAATACGAAATATCGTTATTATCGTTGGCAAGCGTTAGTTTACAATGGTGGTTACCTTTATCAAAATGGTGGCAATATGTTCTATGCGGAAATTGTCAAAATGAATCGTTGGTTTATTGAAAAGTTAAATTAAAACGAGAAAAGTCTAAAGAATTCTTTCAACTTACAGGAATTTTTTAGGCTTTTCTTGCAGTTTCATGAAAATGCAAGTAAACTAGAAGGGATGTAACTGATTAATTGAAAAGGTAGGGAAAGAGCTGGATGTTGAATAAAGTCGACCTGAAAAAAGGGTTAAGTACAGAAGAAGTTGCCAAGCAGAAAGAGTTAGGCCTTCAAAATAATTATGAGGAAAATGTAGCAAAATCTACAAAAGATATTATTTTTGATAACGTCATGACGTTATTCAACTTTTTAAACTTTGCAATCGCTGTTTGTTTACTATTTGTCGGAGCGTATTCCAATCTGGCTTTCTTAGCGATTATTATTGTGAACATGTCAATCGGGATTTTCCAAGAAATTCATGCCCGTAATTTAGTTCAAAAATTATCTATTGTGGCAAAAGAAAATGTTCATGTTATTCGAAATGGCGTACAACAAGAAATTGATACAAAAGAACTAGTTATGGAAGATATTGTTATTATCTCTGCAGGGGAACAAGTTCCTTCTGATATGGAAGTTATTGACGGTAAAGTCGAAGCGAATGAAGCGTTGTTAACAGGTGAATCAGATTTAATTGAAAAGGAAATCGGCGATACCTTGCTTTCTGGAAGTTTCATTGTTAGCGGACAAGCCTATGCCCGTGTTATCCACGTTGGTGCCGAAAACTATGCTGTGAAAATCACCCAAGAAGCTAAAGTGCATAAACCAATTCAATCAGAGTTAGTCAATTCGATTCGTAAAGTCTCTAAATTTACAAGTTGGGTGATTATTCCTCTAGGGATTATTTTATTTGTTGAAGCTTTTTGGCTAAGAGATGCTGGCATTAAAACATCTGTTGTTGCTTCTGCAGCTGCTTTGTTAGGGATGTTACCAAAAGGATTAGTACTATTAATTAGTATTGCGCTGACAACAGGTGTCATTAAGTTAGCCAAAAAACGTATTCTAGTACAAGATATGTACTCAATTGAAACATTGGCCCATGTGGACACTTTGTGTTTAGATAAAACTGGAACGATTACAGAAGGTAAAATGAAAGTGCAAAAGGCGATTATCTTGCATGACAAATATGAAGAACTCTTCCCACAGATTATCGGAAGCTACCTATCTGAAAGTACGGATAATAATATTACAATGCAAGCAATTCGTGATCATTATGAAGTATCCAATCGATTTGGCGCAAAAGAAGTCTTGGCTTTTTCTTCTGAACGAAAATGGGGAGCTATTGAATTTCCAGAAATTGGGACAGTTTATTTAGGGGCTCCGGAGCGTTTGGTAGACGATAGTCGGTTGCCAGAAGCTGTTTTTACAGCACAAGAGAATGGTTATCGCGTCTTGATGTTAGCCATTGCGGAACAACAACCGTTAAACGAAACCAAAATGCCTTATTTAGAGCCATTAGCAATTCTAGAAATTGACGACCCAATTCGCCAAAATGCCAAAGAAACACTGGCTTATCTAAAAGAAGAAGGAATCGACTTAAAAGTAATTTCTGGTGATAATCCGGTGACTGTTTCAAATATTGCTCGTCGTGCTGGGCTACCCGGTTATGAGTCTTATATTGATTTGTCGACCAAAACGACAGAAGCAGAAGTGCGAGAAGCGGTTCAGCAATACACAGTGTTCGGACGTGTATCGCCTCAGCAAAAACGGACCATTGTGCGTGAGTTGAAAGACACAGAGCATGTGGTCGCGATGACCGGCGATGGCGTCAACGATGTTTTAGCGTTACGAGAAGCGGATTGTAGTATCGCCATGGCAGAAGGAGATGGCGCTACTCGGCAAATTTCTAATCTAGTTTTACTAGATTCTGATTTTACAACGTTACCAGATGTCTTATTTGAAGGACGACGTGTGGTAAATAATGTAACCCGAGTTTCCAGCGTTTTCTTCATTAAAACGATTTATTCGTTTATTCTCTCAATCATTTGTGCCTTAACGGCCATTGCGTTCCCGTTCATTCCGATTCAAGTGACCTTGATTGATTTAGCAATTGAAGGATATCCAGCCTTCTTCTTATCTTTCGAAGGGGACAAACGAAAAGTTGTCGGGAAGTTTTTACCAACGGCTTTGAAAAATGCGTCTGTTAATGCGCTTTTAGTTGTAGCGAATATCATTGCTGTTTATCTGATTGGACAAAATCAAGGATTTTCTTCTTTAGACACCACGACGTTAATGTATTATTTATTAGTTGGAATTAGCTGTATGGCTGTTGTTCGAGCATGTCTGCCTTTAAATCCACTACGCATTTTCTTGGTTTTCAGTACCATTATTGGTATTTATGTAGCAGCTATGTTATTCCACAACATTTTAGAAATTGGTTTCTTAACTTCGCAAACAATGGGTCTCTTCTTTATTATGATGGCCATTAATATTGTGGTGCGTGTAGCAATTGGTTTCGTACAAATGAAACGTACTGGAAAAACAATTAAAGATTTATAAAAAGCAGAGGTTGAGCCAAAAGCATTCGTCTCCAGAAATGCAGTTCTTCTTTAAATCTTGAAGGAAGTCGGAGCAAGCTTGATGTTTAACTGATTATTTTAAGAGTTAGTGTCTGGGGTAGGAGTCAGGATGACTTTTGTCCTAGATACTTTCTTTTTTTGTTGAGTTGAAACAAGATACTTGAAAAACAGAGATTATGTGATACAATAAATCATGTGTAAATGTGTCCATTGGAATTCGCACTGAAATGACAGTGCGTTTTTTAAACGGTCAATCACATGAGTTAGCACAATGCTATTCTTAGGAGGTGAGGACAATGGCACAACGCATTCCTCAGGAAGTCATTGAGGAAGTTCGTCACCGAACGAATATAGTAGATATTATTGGGCAGTATGTCCAGTTAAAAAAATCCGGTAAAAATTATATGGGTTTATGTCCGTTTCACGAAGAACGTTCCCCTTCATTTTCAGTAGCAGAAGACAAACAAATTTTTCACTGTTTTGGCTGCGGGAAAGGTGGAACTGTTTTTAATTTCTTGCAAGAAATTGAAGGCATTAGTTTTCCAGAATCCGTGAAACGTGTTGCAGATTTGGAACATTTATCTGTGGACTTTGATTGGTCAGAGCCGCGTGAAGTAGCGGATACCCCAGAAAACCAACAAAGACGGAGTTTGTTACAACTGCATAGTAAAGCCGCAGAACTTTACCATCATATTTTAGTGAATACTAAAATTGGCGAACCCGCATTAAACTATTTATTAGAGCGGGGGTTAACACAAGAACTAATTGAGACCTTTCAAATTGGATTTGCGCCGCAAAAACGTGATTTCTTAAGTCAAGTTTTTAAAAATGAACAACTGGATGAAACGCTTTTTGAGCCTTCTGGGCTGTTTGTCCAAAGAGATAACGGTACGTTTTTGGATCGTTTCTATCAACGAATCATGTTTCCAATTAATGATCCCCAAGGCAATGTCATCGCCTTTTCTGGTCGCTTGTTAAAAACAGCTGATTTTCCAGGGGATGAGATGCCTAAATACTTGAATAGTCCTGAAACAACACTTTTTAATAAGCGAGAAACGCTGTTTAACTTTGATAAAGCCAGAAAAGAAATTCGTAAAGAAAATACAGTCTTGCTTTTTGAAGGATTCATGGATGTTATCGCTGCTTGGCAATCAGGCGTAAAAAGTGGGGTGGCTTCAATGGGGACTAGTTTGACCAATGAACAAATTCGGCGTTTGGAACGGGTCGCTAAAGAAGTAGTTATTTGTTACGATGGCGATAATGCCGGTGTTCAAGCCACAAACCGTGCGATTCAATTATTGCAAGAAAACAGTCATTTTGACTTGAGTATTGTCAGCATCCCTGAAAAGCTGGATCCTGATGAATATGTGCGGAAATATGGCGCAGAAGCTTTTCAAAATTTAGCCAATCATGGCCGAGAAACAGTTTTTAGTTTTAAAATGAACTATCATCGGTTAACTAGAAACATGAATAACGAAAAAGAACAATTGGATTATGTGAACGAATTGTTACGGGAGTTAACCAATGTTCAATCTCCCTTGGAACGTGATCGTTATTTAAACCAAATTGCTCAGGAATTTCAACTTTCTGTTCATAGTTTAGAAGAACAATTCAATCAATTGAAGCAAGAGCAACGTTCAGTCCAACGGCAAGAAAGGCAACAATTTTATCAAGATGAAATGATGCCACCACCAATGGAAGAACCTGTTTTTGAAGAGAATCACGTCCAAAACAAGTTACCGTTAACACAAGTTCAAAAAGCAGAACGTTCTTTATTATTTCGTTTAATGAATGAACAAGGAGTACGGCAAACCGTTCAACAATTGCCAGATTTTTCGTTCGCTCATGATGAATACCAAGAATTATATTTCTTGCTAGAAAGTTATGCGACACTGCATCAAAGTTTCGACATTGCCGATTTTATTAATTTCTTGCAAGATAATCAAACCAAACAATTAGCAATTGAAATTGCGTATCAGAATTTATCGGAAGAAAGCTCTGAGCGAGAAGTTGCCGATTTATTACATGTAATTGCCTTATCAAGTATTGCAGAGGCAATTGAGCAGAAAAAGATTCAACAGCAAGAAGCAAAACGAGTGGGCAACCAACAGCTTGAAGCCGAATTAACAATGGAGATTATCCAATTGGCTCGACAGCTTAAAGCTCAACGAACATTTACTTAAGCAATATAATGAATAGAACTAAGCGTTTTGTTCATTTTATTTTGATAAGTCCCAGTGATTTATCAGTTATTTCAAGCGTGAACCGAAAAATGAAGGGGGCCTTCTTTCATGGAAAAAGAAACAAGTAAAAAATATGAAGCTGCAGTGGCAGCATTTATCAAAGAAAACAAGCCTAAAGGAACAGTGGTTTATGATGATTTAGCGAATCAATTAGCCACACCGTATACTTTGGATGCAGAAGCTATGGAAAAATTGATCCAAAAAGTTGAAGATGCTGGTATCAGTGTGGTCGATGAAAATGGAGACCCAAGTGAACATAGCTTGAAAAAAGATGAAAAAGAAGCGGAAAAGGCCCAAGCAGAAGACTTATCTGCGCCAACAGGTGTTAAAATTAATGATCCCGTGCGTATGTACCTAAAAGAAATTGGGCGCGTTCAATTATTAACTGCCGCAGAAGAAGTTGAATTGGCACTTAAAATTGAAGAAGGCGATCAAGAAGCAAAACAACGTTTAGCAGAAGCCAACTTACGTTTGGTTGTTTCAATTGCCAAACGATATGTAGGTCGTGGTATGCAATTCTTGGATTTAATTCAAGAAGGTAATATGGGCTTAATGAAAGCTGTTGAAAAATTTGACTACCGTAAAGGGTTCAAATTCTCTACGTATGCTACTTGGTGGATTCGTCAAGCGATTACGCGGGCAATTGCGGACCAAGCTAGAACGATTCGAATTCCTGTTCACATGGTTGAAACAATCAATAAATTGATTCGGATTCAACGCCAACTATTGCAAGATTTAGGTAGAGAACCAACGCCAGAAGAAATTGGTGCGGAAATGGATTTACCAACAGAAAAAGTTCGTGAAATCCTAAAAATCGCACAAGAGCCAGTCTCTTTAGAAACACCAATTGGTGAAGAAGATGATTCACATTTAGGTGATTTCATTGAAGACCAAGATGCTACAAGTCCTGCTGAACATGCAGCTTACGAATTGTTAAAAGAACAACTAGAAGATGTTCTGGATACTTTAACAGACCGTGAAGAAAATGTTTTACGTTTACGTTTTGGTTTAGATGATGGTCGGACACGTACGCTAGAAGAAGTCGGAAAAGTTTTCGGTGTCACTCGCGAACGTATTCGTCAAATTGAAGCAAAAGCGTTAAGAAAACTAAGACATCCTTCTCGTTCAAAACAATTAAAAGACTTTTTAGAATAAACATACCGTTTAGCGGCTCTTTTCGTGCATGCGAGAAGAGCCGCTTTTGATTTTTAAAAAGTCTCTAAATGTCATTGCTAGTTATTGGAAGAAGGCGCAAGTTGTGGTAAATTAGAAGTAATGGAATATTAGCAGAATGTGAGGCGGAAGAATGACAAAAAAATGTCCGAAGTGCGGGAACGAATTCGATGCAGAATTAACGACCTGCCCAACATGTGGCTATTCACTAACTGACACAACAGTTGATAAAGAAGAAGCGGAAACGACTTCAACAAATATAGATTTTGAAACACAGGAAAATGAACAACACGAAGATCAATTAAATGAGAATATTGAATGGTCTGAGTTAAAAGATATGAGCTTAGGCCATGTGATGGAACTGTTTGGCGAATCACCAGAAGAAGAAAGTAATGATGACAAAAAAGAAGAGTCAACAGAAGATAACTTAATAGTCTCTGATTCAGAGCATGTTTCTGGTCTAGAAACATCGCTTCAAGAAGGGGCTAGTGAGGAGACTCATGATTCGGTGGAGGAGTCGACACCAGCGACAGAAGAGACGCCTACTCATTCAACAGAAGAAAAACTAGCAACGGACGAAGCAGTTAATTTAGAGGAAACAACAGAAGAAACAACAGAAGAAACAACAGAAGAAACAACAGAAGAAACAACTACTGTTGAAGCAGAAACAGCTGAGGTATCTGAGACAGTGAAGTCAGAAGAGGAAGCTTTAACAGAGATTTCAGGAACTGAAGTTATCTCTACCACTTCTGAAGAAGAAATTTTTTCACAACCACCGATAGAAGATCAAGATGTAACACCAAACGAAACTTTGCAAGCTTATATTCAAGCGCATCGAGCAGATACAGAAATGTCTGAAAATCCATCAGAAGAAACAGCAGAGACCCAAGAGTTAGAAAACAGCGGTGAGGCAGTATTAACCCAAGCCGAAACACCAACTGAATCCATTTCAGATTCTGAAGAAGGGTTAACAAGTGCAGCGTCGCTAGAAGCACCGAGTGAAGCTGATGCAACCGAGGAAAAAGTTTCAGATTCAGGTGTGATACCACCGATGAATGAAACTGGGAATGCTCAACCAGCGCCTGCTCCGAAGAAACCATCAAAAAAAGTAGTTTTCGTTGCGCTTGCGGTTGTTTTATTAGCTGGAGGTAGTGCTTGGGCGTATCATGATCAAACGCAAAAAGCTGCCGCACAAGAGGCGGCGGCACTAACCAAGAAAACAGATACGCTGAAAGATGAACTAGCAGCCTTTTATACCACGAAGGAGCAAGTTTTTATTAAACCCGATATGGTGACTGTTAGTCCAGAAAAACTCTCAAAACAAGTCGCGGAAATTAAAGATTCAGAAGAGTATTCTCAATTAAATAAACAAATTCAAACATTGAAAGAGAAGCAACAAACCATTCAACAAATCAACCAATTATTTGAGGCGCCGATTGTCAATGGCAATGAGTTGAAACCGGCGATTCTAGCTGCTGATCAACCAATTTCCGTAAAGAAATTAACAGGAAATGATCCATTTGACCAATTGATGAACCAAGCAATCGATCAAGCGAACCAACAATACAACCAATTACAAAAAGCTAAAAAAGCGGTTGAGGTCATTTATAAAGATGGAAAAACTACCAATCAGCTGAATCGAGACACGTATCAAGCTGCTAAGGCAGAAGTAGATAAAGTAACAAGTGATAAGCTGAAAAAAGAACTGGTCAAACAAGTCACGACAGCTGACCAAGCGTTAACCAAGGTTGAAGAAGAACAGAAAAGAATTGCAGAAGAACAAGCTGCCGCAGAGCAAGCAAAACAAGCAGAAGAACAAGCGAAACAAGCTGCTGCCGCGAAAAAAGAGAACGCTAAGAAGGAAGAAACAGCAAAAACAGAAGCGAATGGCTACACGGCGCCGAACAGTGACGGGGTTTACACTAGTCCGCTTTATGCGCCAGATGCTGCCGATATCGCTGATAGTAGCAATCCAGCGTGGACATGGGCACCAGGTGTGAAAGAAAAAGTCTTAGACACAGTGATTGCTCGTGGCTATGTGGTTCCTGGCGGATATTCTTTAGAACCTGCCAAAATTGTGAATGGCGAAGGTTACTACAATCTTTATGCAACAAACAATCAATCAAAATTATTAGAAGGCACTACAGAGAAAAATGTTCACATGTATTTAGTTACAATCAATGCTAAAACAGGTTGGTTCAAAGGGAACGCTTCTCGTAATGCAGGGCAATAAAAGAAAATAGAAACAATCGAACAAAAGCGGAAATCTTTTGTTCGATTGATTTTCCTTGAGGAGTTAATGATAAATGAGAGAATTACTAGCAACAACATTTACCGGCATTGTGGTCGATGAAAATGAACAATTTTATTTTGTTCAAAAAAATGGCATCACATTCCGTTTAAAAAAAGAAGAAGGTACGCATGCCATAGGAGAGGCTGTAGAAGGCTTTGGTTATTTAAATCAAAAACAAGAGCCAGCACTGACAACTACAATTCCTACTGTGCGCATTGGTAGCTATGGCTTTGGTACTGTCACAGGAACGAGACGTGATTTAGGTGTCTTTGTGGATGTTGGCTTACCAGATAAAGATGTAGTTATTTCGTTGGATGAATTACCAACTATGCGGGAACTTTGGCCTAAAAAAGAAGACCGAGTAATGGTTACTTTAAAAGTGGACAGTAAAGACCGCATTTGGGGCGAATTAGCAGATGAAAAAGTCTTTAAAGCAATGGCAAAACGCGGGAATGCTGAAATGCAAAACAAAAACTTAACTGGGCATGTGTATCGTCTGAAACTTGCAGGAACGTATATTTTAACTGATGATTTATACATTGGATTTATCCATCCTTCTGAACGATTCCAGGAACCACGTTTAGGTGAAAAAGTAGTGGGACGTGTGATTGGCGTGCGGCCGGACGGCGTATTGAATCTTTCATTAAAACCAAGAAGTCATGAAGTAATCAGCGATGATGCGTTAATGATTCTAACTTTCTTAGAAAGAGCAAACGATCACCAAATTCCTTTCACCGATAAATCAAGTCCTGATGAAATTAAACAAACCTTTGGCATTAGTAAAGCTCAATTTAAACGCGCCTTAGGCCATTTAATGAAACAAAAATTAATTAAACAAGAAGATGGTAAAACAATTCTAATTGGCTCGTTGGAACAATCAAAAGAAAAAAATTAAGGTAGCTAATTGAGAATATCTTGCAAATTACAGTTATTTCTTTTATAATTATTTTAATTTGATTGATAAATTAGGTTTCTTAATTTGTAATCATTCTAAACAAGGAGCTGTAATAATGGATTCGACTGCTGCTTTAAAAAAGACAAAAAAACAATTACATGAATCAGGCTTTAAATTAACACCACAACGGGAAGCAACCGTACTTGTATTATTGGAAAATGAAAAAGATCATTTATCAGCAGAAGAAATTTACTTCTTGGTAAAACAAAAAAGTCCGGAAATTGGTCTAGCAACAGTCTATCGAACGCTAGAAATTTTAACAGACTTAAAAGTCGTTGATAAAGTGAGCTTTAACGATGGTTTAGCTCGCTATGATTTAAGAAAAGAAGGCGCCAAACACTTTCACCACCATTTGTTATGCTTAGAATGTGGCACAATTGAGGAAGTGGAAGAAGACTTGCTTGGTGAAGTAGAGCAAATTGTTGAAAGTCGGTATCATTTTTTAGTCAAAGATCATCGCTTAACTTTTCATGGTATTTGTCAAAGTTGTCAAAGTAAACATTAAAAAAACTGCCTTGCATTAATTTATGCAAGGCAGTTTTTTATTTATTGGCATTATAAATTAGCGAATTTTTCCAATAAGCGAATCATTTGGCAAGTAAAACCATATTCATTGTCATACCAAGCCACAGTTTTCACCAATTGGAAATCGCCAGCTGTCGTTACTTCTGTTTGCGTTGGGTCAAAAATCGAACCTTCTGTCGTGCCGATTATGTCTCCAGAAACAATTTCACGATCATCATAACCGAAAGAAGGGTTATCAATGGTGTGTTTTTTCATTGCTTCATTTACTTGATCAGCTGTTACTTTTGTTTTTAAAATGCTAACTAATTCTGTTAAGGATCCATCCACAACGGGAACACGTTGGGCATGGCCTTGTAATTTTCCATTAAGTTCTGGAATAACTAAGCCAATTGCTTTAGCAGCACCAGTTGAATGGGGAATAGTATTGTCTGCAGCAGAGCGTGCCGCACGAAGATTTCCGCCACGAACAGGGCCATCTAATAGCATTTGTGTTGATGTGTAGGCATGGACAGTTGTCATGGTACCAACTTCAATACCGAATTCATTATTTAAGAAGTAAGCCATCGGTGCTAGACAGTTTGTCGTACATGAACCAGCAGAAATGATTTTATCGTTGGCATCAAGTGTATCATCATTGACGTTGTAAACGATTGTTTTCATTGCGCCTGCAGGAGCAGAGATAACCACACGTTTCACACCTGCATCTAAATGAGCTTGTGCTTTTTCTTCAGAGGTATAAAAACCTGTACATTCAAGGACAATGTCTACTCCGTTTTCTTTAACCCAAGGGATTTTACTTGCATCTGGTTCTGCGTAGACACGGGTTTCTTCGCCGTCAACCACAATGCCATTTTCAGTGGCTGTCACGGTGCCAGGATAGGTGCCATGCGTAGAGTCAAATTGTAATAAGTGAGCCAACATTGTTGGGCTAGTCAAATCATTTATAGCCACAACTTCAATATCATCAGAAACTTCTTTTATTCGGCGAAAGGCTAAACGACCAATTCTTCCAAAACCGTTAATTCCTACTTTGACTGTCATAACAAAAATTCCTCCTTTAGATGTTTGTGTTTCTTTGGACCCTTGCTGAAAAAGTGATTTTCTTCAACTATCTATAGTATGAACCTCTAAAATTTTTTTGTCAAAAGACTGATAGCGAAGCGACAAAAAGAAAGCGAAAGATTCATGAGAAATTTTGCTTTTTCCAACGATAACTAACTAGAATTGCTAGACAAACGGTTGTTTTCCCGATACAATAATAAAGACTTTCGAATCACGCTTTTTGAGGTGATTAAAGATAGTAGAAGTAGAATAGGAGGACAAATTATATGTCCATGTTTTTAGATCAAGTGACGATTGATGTCAAAGCTGGTAAAGGCGGCGACGGAATGGTTGCTTTCCGTAGAGAAAAATATGTACCAGACGGGGGTCCCGCTGGTGGTGATGGCGGTCGCGGTGGCGACGTTGTTTTAGTTGTTGAAGAAGGATTACGCACATTAATGGATTTCCGGTTTAATCGTCATTTTAAGGCGACACCTGGAGAAAATGGTATGAGTAAAGGAATGCACGGTCGTGGTTCAGAAGATTTACTTGTCAAAGTTCCACCAGGTACAACAGTTCGTGATGCAGAAACTGGAGCCTTAATTGGGGATTTAATTGAGAATGGTCAGACCTTAGTAGTAGCGAAAGGCGGACGCGGTGGTCGTGGGAATATTCGCTTTGCTTCCCCAAGAAACCCTGCACCAGAAATTGCCGAAAACGGCGAACCGGGTCAAGAACGTAAAATCGAATTAGAATTAAAAGTCTTAGCAGATGTTGGTTTAGTTGGGTTTCCTTCTGTAGGGAAATCAACGTTACTCTCTGTTATCTCGTCCGCTCGTCCGAAAATTGGTGCCTATCATTTTACGACGTTAGTTCCAAACTTAGGGATGGTGACTACTAGTGACGGTCGAAGCTTCGCTGCAGCAGATTTGCCAGGTTTAATTGAAGGAGCTTCTCAAGGTGTCGGCTTAGGAACACAGTTCTTACGCCACATTGAACGGACGCGTGTTATTTTACATGTCATTGATATGAGTGGCATGGAAGGACGCGATCCTTATGAAGATTATTTGGCAATCAATAAAGAATTGGCTTCACACAATTTACGTTTGATGGAGCGACCTCAAATTATTGTTGCCAATAAAATGGACATGCCTGAAGCAGAAGAGAATTTAGCGAAATTTAAAGAGCAACTTGCGAAGGAACGCACCGATGAGTATGCTGATGAGCTACCTATTTTCCCAATCTCTGGGGTTACTCGCAAAGGTATTGAACCTTTATTAAATGCAACAGCTGACTTGTTGGAAGTAACGCCTGAATTCCCATTATATGAAGATGAAGTGGTAGAGGAAGAAACCGTTCGTTATGGCTTCCAACCAGAAGGTCCAGAATTTACGATTGATCGTGAACCAGATGCTTCATGGGTTTTATCTGGTGAAAAATTAGAAAAATTATTTGAAATGACGAATTTCGATCATGATGAAACAGTAATGCGTTTTGCACGTCAATTACGTGGTATGGGTGTCGATGAGGCATTACGAGCACGTGGCGCGAAAGATGGCGACATTGTTCGGATTGGTAATTTTGAATTTGAATTTGTCGAATAAGCATAAAACCAGTTCACTCAGTGAACTGGTTTTTTATTTTAAAATTAGTATTAAATTAGCGAATAGATTGAAATAATATTTTTAATAGCTTATAATTTTAAATGTAACAAAATAACAAACGAAAGGAGCGAAATTGAAATGGAAAACAATCAAGCAATGGTTCCTAAGTTTTCAGTTAAAAGTGCCGGTTTTCTTTTTAGTATGGGGCTCTTATGTGGTGTCCTGTTGCCGAGTGTTTTATTATGGACTTTCAGTCTGCCGTTTAATATTGGTGCCATGATTTTTTTGCCTGTTGGGATTGCTTTTGCGTTAGCGTATAGTCATTATTTTATTGAAACGAAAACAGGTTTTTGTAAGCGTTTTATTTGGTTGTTTTTAATTTCTCTTATTTTATTAGAGCTTATCTCTTATTTATGGCTGATTAAAGGAGTTATTTTTTAAGAGAAAAACAGAGGAGAGTGTTATTTATGTTAGATAAACTGACTGTTTGGATTGAAAATCATCTAGCTGGACCAATGGCTAAAATTGCCAATCAGCGCCATTTACGTGCGGTGCGGGATGGGATTATTGCGACATTACCTTTAATTATTGTCGGTTCTTTTTTTCTAATTATTGCGTTTCCGCCGTTACCAGAATCTTGGGGCATTACTCAATTTTTAACAAGTAATGCTGCTACAATCTTATTGCCTTACCGAATGACAATGTACATTATGGCGTTATATGCGACTTTTGGCATTGGCGCTAGTTTAGCGAAATCATATAATCTTGATCAAGTCTCTGGAGGGATTTTGGCTACGATTGCTTTTTTATTAACATTAGTACCTGTAGCGATTCCTGAAGAAGCCAGTAAAGCAGCTGGCGTTTCTGGGTTTGTTTTACCAATGGCTAATTTGGGTGGTGCAGGGATGTTTGTCGGGATTGTGACGTCAATTATTGCTGTCGAAATCTATCGAGTAACAGATAAGTCTAAGTTCAAAATTACAATGCCTGATAACGTTCCACCTGCTGTTGCTCGTTCATTTGAATCGTTGACTCCGACGTTAATTGTCATGTTATTGATTGGTTCAATCACTTATTATTTAGGCTTTGATTGGCACACATTTGTAGGGAACTTAGTAGGACCACTAGTTCAAGCAGCGGACTCTTTATTGAGTGTCTTGCTGTTGGTCTTTTTAACCACATTTTTCTGGTTCTTTGGGATTCACGGCGCTTCAATCGTAGGATCGTTGGCGCGTCCTCTATGGCTACAACTATTAGAGGAAAACACGACTGCTAAAGCAGCTGGCGAAGCATTACCTCGGATTGCGGCAGAACCTTTTTACCAATGGTTTATTTGGATTGGTGGTGCTGGAGCCACAATTGGTTTAGCTATATTATTAGCCTTTCGGGCAAAATCAGAATATGGTTCAAAACTAGGAAAAGCTATTTTAGCACCGTCTATTTTTAATATTAATGAGCCAGTTATTTTCGGTGTACCGATTGTCTTAAATCCGATTTTAATGATTCCTTTTATCTTTGCACCAATGGTTTTAGCAACGATTGCTTGGTTTGCCACAAAATTAGGTTTAGTAAGTGAAGTTGTCTTTACCGCTCCTTGGACCTTACCAGGACCAATTGGCGCCTTTATGGCGACAGGCGGCGATTGGCGTGCTGCTGTTTTGAATATTGTTTTAATTCTAGTGGCCATCTTGATTTACTATCCGTTCTTTGTAGCTTATGATAAAAATGAGCTTGCCAAAGAACAAGGCAAACAAATAGAAGAATAAAGAGTGTAGCCGTTTAGTGTCCAGAACAAAAGGTGATGACCTTTTGTTCTGGACCTATTTGTTTATAGGTGATGAAAATTCTCAATTTTTTTGAAATGTATAGAAAATTTTGAGAAAAGAAACGCATAAAAAAGTGTAAAATATTATATATATAATGAAAATGGTTTTCTTTTGTGTGAACATAATAAAGTTATTGTTAACTAAAAGAGAAAAGGGGTATGAAAATGGTTAGAACGAAGGTATATACAAAGGAAAAAATCTTAAACGTAGCTGAAAAAATTTTAGTAGATAAAGGTTTTTCTAATTTAACTGCTAGAAATATTGCAGATACTATGGGGATTTCTACGCAGCCAATTTATTTAGAATTTGTCAACATGGACGATTTAAAGCGAACCTTAATTAAATCGTTATTTCATCGTATGCAATTATTTTATAAAGCAGATGTCGGTGCCTCAGACCCAGTGATTGCATTGGGTCTGAACTTTATATTATTTGCCCAAAAACATCAAAAAATCTATACGGCGTTATTTATGAAAGCACATGGTTATGAAGAAGAATTGCAGCAAATGCTTCAAGCTTTTTTTGAAGAGCGTTTATTATTGGATAAAAAATATGTACAAATGGACAAAGGAAAATTTGTCGAATTATTTTCTAAAATGGTGGTAATCTATTTAGGTTTAGCCACAGCGGTTACA
Organism: Enterococcus sp. DIV0236; assembly: GCF_050558525.1. Lineage (NCBI taxonomy): Bacteria > Bacillati > Bacillota > Bacilli > Lactobacillales > Enterococcaceae > Enterococcus > Enterococcus sp. DIV0236. The sequence goes on from NZ_CP187891.1 coordinate 1,277,357, forward strand.
ATGAAAACAATTGACTTAACTAAGAATCAAGAAATTCAATTATTAAGTCAATTATTGATAGAAGAGTAGTGTTTTGTTATTTATTCAAAATAACAAAAATACGACATAAGTCTGAGGAAAAACTGGTCGTTGCGCCCGAGGAAGGATTGTTTAAAACTTGCTATACTTTGGAAGAAGTAACAGAGAATAATTACTCGGGAGGATTTATGTGATGAAATTTATTAAATTTTTAGTGGTGACAGCAATTGTTATTGGTGGTGGTTTATTTGGGGCCAAGTTTTACGCAGAGAAGAACTCTGGCGAATTAGCTGGTGTGTTAGATCAATTAAATCCATTGGTTAAAGAAGGAAATGTGTATGTTAAAACAAAGAAAGCCGATAGCGTTAATGGCTATGGAATTGCTAGTTATACGCAAGTAGCCGCAGATGAGGAAGGCAAAACGCGAGAAATAACTTTCACAGCGGACCATGAATTAAAAACAGATCATTATCTAAAAGTCTCAAATAAAGGGGCCCACATCAATACGTATGAAGAGGTCAATCAAGACCAAGTACCAGAAAAGGCATTACAAGCGATTCAAAAATAACAAAAAGTCAGAACGTATCTTCAGCGTACGTTCTGACTTTTTGTTATTTTTTTGCTTCTTGAAGAATATTGATTTTTTCAATTTTAACATCAGTTTTTGGTTTATCGTTGGCACCAACTTCGACTTTGGCAATTTTATCGACAATATCCATTCCTTTGGTTACTTGACCGAAAACAGTATGTTTTTTATCAAGAGAAGGATAGCCGCCTTTTTTGTAAGCATCAATGATTGCTTTTGGATAATCATCATATAAAAGACCATCAGATTGATCATCTGTATTTTGGACAATAAAGAACTGACTGCCGTTAGTATTAGGTCCTGCATTCGCCATTGATAATGCGCCACGAATGTTATATAACTGGTTTGAAAATTCATCTTCAAATGGTTTATTCCAGATGCTGTTTCCGCCAGTTCCATCACCGCTAGGATCGCCACCTTGGATCATAAAGTTATTGATGACGCGGTGGAAAGTCAAGCCATCATAATAGCCATCTTTGGCATGTTTCATAAAGTTCTCGACAGTTTTTGGAGCCTGTTTAGGAAATAGTTTGATTTCAATATTTCCCATTGAAGTAACCATTTGGACTAAGTCTTGATCTTCGGCAACTTTGTCATCTAGTTGTGGTAAATCTAGTGAATTTAAGTCGACCGAATCCTTTGTTTTACTTTCGCTGGATTTAGCGACAGAATCACTCGTTGCGGTCGTGCCTTTATTATTGGTTGTGTTACAGCCTGCTAAAAGCAAGGTGAATGCTGCAACTGAAGCAACAGCAAGCATTTTCTTATGTTTCATCTGTTTTCCTCTTCCTTTCACACTGACAATTAGGTTCTTTTTTATCATAACAAAAGAGAAGATAACAAACCAGTGGAATTTTTATAAGATTTCCTATAGGAAAGGTGTAGACCACTTTTGTTTTTTTTGTTACAATGTAAGCAGATACATTATTATGTTTTACAATTTAGGAGGCAATCACATGGGAAAATTAGGTATTTCAATTTATCCAGAACGTTCAACATTTGAAAAGGACAAAGCATATTTGGATTTGGCTCATAAATACGGCTTTAAGCGTGTCTTTACTAGTTTATTGCAAATCAATGATGATCGGGAAAAGGTATTAGCAGAGTTTAAAAAAGTCGTAGATTACGCCAACCAATTAGGTATGGAAGTGATGGTCGATATTAATCCTGCATTGTTCGAACAATTAGGCATCTCTTATGATGATTTATCATTTTTCCATGATATGGGCGCTTACGGTATTCGTTTAGATCTTGGTTTTACTGGGCAAGAAGAGGCGAATATGACAAGAAACCCTTATGGCATTAAAATTGAAATTAATATGAGTTCAGGGACAAGTTATGTAGATAATATTATGGCCTACTCACCAAACACAGAAAATTTACTAGGCTCACATAATTTCTATCCACATCGTTATACAGGCTTAGGCTATGAGCATTTTGTTTATTGTTCAGAAAAATTTAGAAAATATAATTTAAATACGATGGCGTTTGTGAACTCACACGATGCTACATTTGGACCATGGCCGACACAAGATGGGTTATGTTCTTTGGAAGACCACCGCGATTTAGAAATTGCAACGCAAGTTAAGCATTTAGTTTTAACAGGATTAATTGATGATATTTCTGTCGGAAATGCTTATGCCTCAGAAGCAGAATTAGCAGCAATGGCAGAAGCCTTTCATGCACCGTATCCTTCGATCAAAGTGGATACAGAACCAGAAATCACAGAAGATGAAAGAATTGCATTGTTCGATAACTTACACAGTTATCGTGGAGATCGTTCTGATTACGTTTTGCGTTCAACAATGACACGTGTTTACTATAAAGATCGTCCTTTCCCAGCTCATACAACGAGAGATATTGTTCGAGGCGATGTCTTGATTGACAACGTTGGCTATGGACAATACAAAGGGGAAACACAAATTGCTTTAAAAGAAATGAAAAATGATGGCCGTGTAAATGTGGTTGGTCGTATTTCTGATGACGAACGTTTCTTATTAGAATTTTTGAAACCATGGTCAAGTTTTAAACTTATTGAAAATAAATAATTTTTAGTTTCCTATAAATAGATAAGTGGAGCATAGCGTAAAAGGTAACATTTTTGTGCTATGCTTTTTTTGTCGCAACAAAATTGTCTCATTGTAGTGGTAAAGAAAGATGGCTGAATCTTTGAATGGTAGTTGTCAAAAAAAGGGCGACAACTTATAATGAATCATACAGTTTAAATAAAAGGAGTACGTAGATGAATCGATGGTTAAAAATTTTGATTGCGCTTATTGTAGTAATTGCAATTGGTTTAATTGCGGCAGGCTTATATTTTTATAATTATGCAGTAGTTCCAGGAAAGAAAGACTTTATAATTGAGAATACCCCAGGGTCAAAAGTGGTCCAGACACCTGAAGGCGCGTGGTTTAAAGATGACAAAAATCGACAAGAATGGTCAATTACTTCGGAAGATGGGCTACGTCTAAAGGCCATTTATTTACCAGCCGACAAAAAAAGTAATCGTACCGTTATTATGGCGCATGGTTATATGGGTTCGGCAGAAACGATGTCTGTCTTTGCGAAAATGTATCATGATTGGGGATACAATGTGTTAGCGCCAGATGCGCGTGGTCACGGGAAAAGTCAAGGAGATTATATTGGGTTCGGCTGGCCCGATCGTAAAGATTATGTCCAATGGATTGAGAAAGTTTTAACCGAAAATGGTCAGCAAGAACAAATCACTTTATACGGTGTCAGTATGGGTGCTGCTACAGTCATGATGACGAGCGGGGAAAAATTACCAGATAACGTGAAAGCCATTGTGGAAGATTGTGGCTATTCTACAGTCAATCAGGAGTTGCAATATCAATTGAAAGAGCTTTTCAATTTACCAAGTTTCCCATTAGTTAATGTTACTAGCGGGATTACGAAACTTAGAGCTGGCTATTTCTTTGGGGAAGCAAGTGCTGTTAAGCAATTGCAAAAGAATCATTTACCAATGCTCTTTATTCATGGTGAAAATGATACGTTTGTGCCGTTTAGTATGTTAGACGAAGTTTATAATGCAACCCAAGGACCTAAAGAGAAATATGTCGTGCCTGGAGCAGAGCATGCGAAAGCTTATAATAAAAACCCAGAAAAATATAAGGAAACAGTAGCTGCTTTTCTAGATAAATATATATAATAACAAATTTATTCTTTACTAATAGTAGCAACAACAAAAGACTTGTTCTTAAGTTAACGACTTAGTGAACAAGTCTTTTGTTGTCAGTTGATTTTTTTTAATAAGTTGGAATTTACCCATGCAATCTAGGGCATAATCTGATAGGATAGTACTAGAAATGAGGGAAGGATAATGGAAGAACAATTAGTCGATTATTTACACTATTTACAAATAGAGCGGGGCTTATCAAATAACACACGACGGAGTTACGAACGAGATTTAAAAAAATACGTAGCCTTTTTACAAGAACAAGGCCTGCATTCTTGGGACGAAGTTGACCGTTACATGATTACAGAATTTTTGCAATCCCTTCACGAAGAACAGCAAGCTTCAGCAAGTGTGATTCGGATGATTTCTAGTTTGAGAGGATTTCATCAATTTTTACGTCAAGAACGCTTAAGCGAACATAATCCGATGCAACATATTGACTCCCCCAAGAAAGTTCAAAAATTGCCAAGTACATTATCTGTTGACGAAGTGACTCGATTAATTGAAACGCCTGATACAAGTAAACCACTAGGTATGCGGAATCGTGCTATTTTAGAAGTGATGTATGCAACGGGCCTGCGAGTTAGTGAACTAATTGAAATAAAATTAGGGGATCTGCATTTATCCATTGGTTTATTGCAAACAATCGGAAAAGGGGACAAAGAACGAATTATTCCTTTAGGCGATTATGCGATTCAATGGATTGAGCGCTATATGAACGAAGCCAGACCTCAATTGATTAAAAACCATCCGAATGAAACACACCTGTTCGTTAATCATCATGGCGAACCGTTATCTAGACAGGGCATTTGGAAAAATTTAAAACAGATTGTCCGAGAAGCCCGGATAGAGAAAAATATTACGCCGCATACATTACGGCATAGCTTTGCGACACATTTGTTGGAAAATGGCGCAGACCTTAGAATCGTGCAAGAATTATTAGGACATGCAGATATCTCCACGACACAAATTTATACACATATTACCAAACAACGAATGGCAGATGTTTATAAGGAACATTTTCCTCGGGCTTAATTTGCGAGAATGCCCACAAACGAATAAATTTATGGTAAACTAGGAAGTCGAGAAAAGAAAGTAGGTGTCGTTTTTGCAAGAAATTAATTTAAAACTAGATGTCTTTGAAGGACCACTGGATCTTCTACTACATTTAATTCAAAAATTAGAAATCGATATCTATGACATTCCCATTACAGCAGTAACTGAACAATACATGTCTTATATTCATGCGATGCAAACCTTAGAGTTAGAAGTCGCTGGAGAATATCTAGTCATGGCTGCCACCTTAATGGCTATTAAAAGTCAGATGTTGCTTCCAAAACAAGAGCTTGAAATCATTGATGATGAAGATTTTTTTGAAGAGGAAGACCCACGGGAAGCTTTAGTAGCTCAGTTATTGGAGTATCGGAAATTTAAATATGCAGCGACTGTTTTACATGAAAAAGAAGAAGAACGTAAACTCTATTATACAAAAGAACCAATGGATATGGATGATTATAAAGAGGAAGATACAACACTACCGCCTAATCAAATCAATACAATTGATTTATTTCTAGCCTTTCACGCCATGTTAGAAAAGAAAAAAAATCGCCAGCCTGTTGAAACAACTGTTGCTAGTGACGATGTTTCCATCGAAGAAAAAATCACCGCTATTTCAGAGCGTATGCGTCAAGTACAGAAAGGGAAGGCAGTGTCGTTTGATTCTTTCTTCGATTCTTATTCCAAACAAGAAATTGTGACAACATTCATGGCTCTTTTAGAATTAATGAAAACGGGCGTGATTTATGCTGAACAAGAAAATAATTATAGTGAAATTTTGTTATTTAATACAGAAACCCAGCAGGAAGATACAACAGAGGTGGAGGAAACACAGTGACATTAGTTAGTCAAATTGAAGCAATTTTATTTGTGGTTGGCGAAGAAGGAATTGGCTTGGAAGAGCTGGCGTACTTATTAGAGAAGTCAACAGCAAAAACCTATGAAGAATTAACGAAATTGAAAGAACATTATGCTTCTGACAATAAATCGGCGTTAAATATTTTAGAAGTCGGCAATCATTTTGTCTTAACAACGAAGAAAAAATATGCCTCATTACTAAAAAAATATGCGCAATCGCCTATGTCGAACGCCTTATCACAAGCGGCGCTAGAAACATTATCCATTATTGCTTATAAGCAACCAATTTCGCGTATTGAAATTGATGAAATTCGTGGCGTACAGACTTCTGGCTCTATCCAAAAGTTAGTTGCCCGTCAGTTGATAGAAGAAAAAGGCCGCGTAGATGGTCCTGGTAGAGCAATTTTGTATGGCACAACGAAGTATTTTATGGATTACTTTGGGTTGAAAAGCTTAGATGAATTACCAGATATCCAACAAATGGAAGATGAATTAGAAGAAGAACTACCAATGGATCTATTTTTTGATCGTTATCAAGAAACGAACCCAATGTCTGAAACAACAGAAGGCGAGGAAGCTTAAACAATGGAAAGATTACAAAAAGCAATTGCTCATGCTGGGGTGACTTCGCGTCGCAAAGCAGAGGAATTAATTGTCAAAGGCCGCGTAAAAGTCAATGGCCAAGTGGTCAAAGAATTAGGAACGCAAGTAAGTAAACAAGATACTGTTGAGGTTGATGGTGTACCAATTTATCAAGAAGAATATGGTTATTATTTATTCTATAAACCAAGAGGGGTTATTTCTGCGGTGTCTGACGATAAAGGCCGTAAAGTAGTAACGGATTATTTTACAGATGTTACTGAGCGAATTTATCCAGTCGGTCGTCTGGATTATGATACTTCTGGGTTGTTACTTTTAACGAATGATGGAAGTTTTTCACAAAAATTAACCCATCCTAAACATGAAGTAGATAAAGTCTACGTAGCAAAAATTAAAGGTGTACCAACTAAACGGGATCTATTGCCATTAGCCAAAGGCATTCGCATTGATGGCAAACGCACAGCACCAGCCAATTTTCAAATTCTTTCAGCGGATATTAAAACAGGTAGCAGTGTCGTGGAATTAACGATTCATGAAGGACGTAATCATCAAGTGAAGAAAATGTTTCAAGCTGTTGGTTTCCCTGTTCAAAAATTAAAACGTGAACGTTACGGTGAGTTGACCTTACAAGGTTTGCGACCAGGGCAATATCGTGATTTAACTAAAAAAGAAATCAGTCAATTATTAAATCAAGCTAAATAAGATAAAATGACTCGATCTCTTCGCGCTTATGGCGGAGGGATTGTTTTTTTTTGAGAAACGAAACAATCAATGAAGTTTAATAAAAAAGCTTAGTTAGTTGCATTCATTGTTCAAATCGGTTACACTAAGTAAGTAAAAAAATATAATACAAGGTTCGTCTTCAGGGGCAGGGTGTAATTCCCGACCGGTGGTTATAGTCCACGACTCGTTTTTAACGATTGAATTGGTGTAATTCCAATACCGACAGTATAGTCTGGATAAAGAAGATAGGGCTTATTTGAGACGCTTTTTCATCAGATAATCCTACTCTATTTTTCCCTGCAGAAAAATAGGGTTTTTTTGTATGACAAAGAAGCGAATCAAAAAGTTCGTTGAAGATGGGTCCTTAATTGGAGGATTTCAGATGAACAACAAGGTACAAAAAATGGTCAGCATTGCAATGTTGGCTGCAATCGGTACAGTATTACAATTTGTGGCATTTCCGATTATGCCGGCGTTTAGTTTTTTGAAAATCGATTTTAGTGATATTCCGATTCTACTCGGAATGTTCTTGTACGGACCGTTAGCAGGAGTAATTACTGCTTTTGTTCGTTCGTTGCTACACCTGTTCTTAACCGGACTAGCACCGCAAAATATGGTGGGAGATTTCGCTAGCTTTTTAGCAAGTAGTATCTTCACCTTGCCAATTTTTTATTTCTTTGGTAAAAAGAAAAATATCCGTACAAATCGGATAGTGGGCTTAGTAAGTGGGATCTTAGCCTTGACAATTTTCATGAGTATTGCGAATTATTTTGTCATTACACCCATTTACTTACAATTATATGGTGTGACCACACAACAATTTTTAGGAACATCTTTAGCAAGCTATGTGGCGATTGGTATTGTGCCATTCAACCTTATTAAAGGCCTCTTAGTCAGTGGTGTTTTTCTAGTACTACATGCGAAGTTATTGCCATGGCTATCAAAAAAACAACATACTATTCAGAAAAAAACACCGTTAACAAAATAAATGATAAAAAACCTGCTGTTGAACAATGTTTGACAGTGGGTTTTTAAAATTTACGCCTAAAAGAAAAGAGGTTGTCATAATCTGTCATCATTCTGTTAAAAAATACTAAACCATCTGCATTGTAATTTTAACTTTCCCTTGGTATGATAGAAATCATCAAAGAAAGAGGAGTTTTCCTGAGTGAAAAAGTGTAAAAATTGTCGTCACGTGAATCGTGATACGGAGTCCTTTTGTGAAGAATGCGGCGCTCCGCTAATGAATGAATCAATGCATCAAGAGGAAAACCAAGCACAACCATCAATGAATAAAGGGAACGAATCTACTCCTCTCAGATCAAAAAGAAGCTGGATCTGGGTGTTTCTTTTTGTGTTCATCGTTCTTGGAGCGGGTAGCTATTTTCTCGGGACGCATTATTTTTCTAAGGAACAACAAATTTCTCATTTTATTGAAGCGATTGAGAATGGTGATGCCCAAGAATTAAGTAAAAAAATGAGGACGAACGAGTCTGAATTTCAAGTGAATCCGCAAAGCATTAAGCCTTTAATCACTTATTATCAAAAAAATCCAACTGAGCTAAAAAAATTAGAAAAAGCGCTATTAAAGGATAAAAAGCTACATGGTTTAACTATTCGTGAAACAAGTCAAACAGCATTTTTCTTTCACCGTTATCAATTCATTTTAACACCTGTTTCTGTTCAGTTAACGACGAATCAGCGCGGTGTGACGCTGGCAATGAACGGGCGGGAAGTGGGCACTTCCGACTCAACCACTTATCAAAAGGAATTGGGACCCTTAGCACCAGGACAATATACCTTTACAGCCACAGTGAAAGATAGCACCGGCGAACCTGTTATCACAGAAGAGTATCGTTTATTAGAAGAGGAAAATTATATTTCTAGTATTCCTTTAGATTTTAAACGAATGAATTTTGTTGTGGAGAGCAATCTGCCAGACGCAGATATTTATATTAATGATCGGAAAGTTGGTACGCTAACGAATGGAAGCAAAACGATTGGCCCTTTGTTCTGGTCCAAAGGGATGACGATTCAACTTAAAAAGACGATTAATGGAGAAGAAATTCAAACATCAAAAGAAACGATTGGTGAAAATGATTTTGTCGAAGCGCTCTCCGATAATCCAACGCTACAATTGAATTTTCCGTTAGCTAGCGACTATGATGCCCGCAAAGCGCTAGAAACCTTTTATCAAGCATTTGCCAAACAAGTGAAAAGTCATACGGATAGTACAGAATTTGCTAAAAAATATCTCGTTGGTGGGGAAAATAATCCTCAATTTCCTTCTTTTATAGAAGCACTTGAACGATTACGTGAAAAGAAATCGACCGATGTTTCACCAGATTTTGAAGTAACCATTAATACACTACAATTGGATGGTAAAGAAAATTACCATGTCAATTATTATTTAGAAGCTAAAAATTCTAAAGCAAAAGAAAATGGTCTTCGTTATGAATGGATCAATGGCCTAAATGATCAAATTCATCTAGTCAAAGAACCGCTAAAAGAAGGACAATTACAGTTTGTTTCGATAGATGAACAAACACTTGCTTGGCTCGAAAAAATACTCTAAGCAAAAATGAGTGCTAAATTATTTAGCACTCATTTTTGCTTATTTCTATTGCACGCGTGGGACATTTGCGGTACGCTTTTAACACATTCTCGCGTTCGTTTTCTGGAATAAATTGTTGTCGAGCATGCGGCTCGTCTTTAAAAAGGACAATCCCATGATCATCATAATCAAATATATTGGGCGCATAAACTTGACAAAGTCCACAAGCAATACATTTTTCAGGAACTAAACGTGATTGCATAAACAGTGACACATCCTATCTAAAAGAGGTTTACTATGGAAGCAACTTTTATTTTAGCGTTATTATCTCATGAATACAAGGTACGTGCATCAACTTTGTATCATCTTTTAAAAGGCAAACGGACTAGTTCTGTTTTGATTTATGGTTTTTTATATGATTGTTTACGGTTCATTGGCTGGTGGCCAACGATTTCCGAACAAGCCTTTTTTCAATTTCTTGAAAAACTTTCGAAGGCGAAACAAATTCAGTATCACAAAGAGACAAATGAGATTCAACTAACAAAAGAAGGGCAACTATTTTTAAAGGAGCACCATTTTTCGTTGCTGGATTATCCTGCAATTGATCTTTATCGTTTTGGCAGAAGTGATCGAGAAAGTTGGCAACTCATTCAATTTGCCGTGCAAGTGACTTCGTATTTATCATTTGAGGAAAAACAGTATATTCCACTTTTATCAACACCGATTCCGCAACTATATTTGAAACGATGGTTACAAAAAGACAAGAAAGAGCAGCGCGTTCAATCAATCAAAGAAGAACTGTTGCGAGGGTTTGAGTTACTACCTGAAGCAGAAAGCGACTATTTGGTTGCGCAACTTTCTGGTTATCAGCAAACTGGCAAAGTTCCTCAGCAATTAACAAGCCATAAGACAGCTCTTGAACAGCGTTTATGGCATACGCAAGCGGTTCATCATTTACTGCAGTTGATAATGTACGGAGGAAACTATCCTGCTTTACAAACGCTTGTATGGCCGTATCTAGAAAAAAATCTAAACCAAAGTATGCAAGAAACCCAACGATTGTTAACGGAAGGTAAGACACTTCAAGAAATTGCTGAGCAGCGAAAAATAAAACTGAGTACCATTCATGATCATCTATTAGAGTTGGCTATTCAAGGGCAGCTGCAGGCGTCTGTTTATCTTGAAAAGGAGGCAATGCTCCAAAAATTGGCTCAAATAGAACAAGATCCGCGGTTGTGGGTGTATCGGGATTGGCGAGCGCAAGAAGAGACGCTTTCTTATTTAGATTTCCGCTTATATCAAATCCAACAAATTTGGCAAAAAAAGGAGTGAGTGTTGTTGACATTAGAACAAGAATTATTCACTCGATTTGGTTATGCAGCGTTTAAGCCTGGTCAAAAAGAAGTGATTACAAACTTACTTGACGGTATGAATACATTGGCTGTTTTGCCAACAGGCACTGGCAAATCATTGTGTTATCAATTTGTGGGTCAGAAGTTAGAGGGACTAACGGTAATTGTTTCTCCCTTACTTTCGTTAATGGAAGATCAGGTGCGTCAATTACAAAGACAAGGAATTAAAGGTGCGGTTGCCTTAAACAGTACGTTACAGTATTCAGAAAAGCGTTATATTTTAGCGAAAATGTTCCAATACGATTATCTGTTTTTAAGCCCAGAAATGCTTTTGCAGCAAGAAGTACTTAGTGTGTTACAACGCCAAAAAATTGCATTATTTGTGGTGGATGAAGCCCATTGTGTTTATCAGTGGGGCGTCGATTTTCGCCCTGAATATAGTAAATTAGATCTGGTCCAAAAACAGCTAGACTTTCCTTTGACCTTGGCGTTAACTGCCACAGCGACACCCGTTGTACAGCACGCAATTATAAAACAATTATTTTCTCATGGTAGCTATCAAGAAGTTCTTTCTTCAGTGAATCGAAAAAATATTGGCTTGTTCGTGAAGGAAACGTCAGAAAAAGAAGAAGTATTACTAGATTACTTATCTAAAACGGCTGGTAAAATCATTATCTATTGCGCCACGCGCAACAAAACAGAACAAATCAGTCAACTTATTCAGGCAAAAACCAGTTTTAAGGTAGCCTATTATCATGGGGGCTTGGAGGCTAGTGAACGTAGTCGCTTGCAAGAACAATTTATTGATAATCAAATCGATATTCTTTGTGCAACGAATGCTTTTGGGATGGGAATCGACAAACCTGATGTTCGTGGAGTGATTCATTTTGATTTGCCTGATAGCTTAGAAAATTACCTACAGGAAATCGGGCGAGCTGGACGTGATGGTCAAAAAAGTTGGGCGCTATTATTGTATAAAAAAGGGGATGAATTTATTCATCGGTTTTTCTTAGAAGAGACAAGAGCGAATCGAGCGACCTTAAAATCGCTGATTGAAGGAGAAGAACAAGCAGGTTTGTTAGAAAATGCCACCGAGTTACAACAAAAATGGGTTCAAGGCTATTTAGCCAAGGATTATTCTTTTGAAGAGCTAGAGCATCGTTTAGAGGAGAAAGAAAAAGATCGTCAAGCGCAATTAAGAGGGATGCTGACGTATATTGAAACCACAACCTGTCGAAGAACGTTGATTCAAACTTATTTTCAAGAACCGATTGTCAAACAATCACCGGAAACTTGTTGTGATAATTGTGCGTTATTCTTTGACATTTACCAAGATTCAATAGTAAAATCGAACAAGACCAGCAATCAAAATGAAGAAGATTGGCGTTCTAAATTTCTAAAATTATTTAAAGAACGTGATTAATTCATTTTTTTAGTCGGCAGTTGGCAAAAGCTATGATATAATAACAAGCGAGAGAAGTTTAGGAGGAAATTAGCAGTGAGTAAAAAGGACAAAAAGAAAAACCAAGCTCGTGAGCCATGGGAACAATCAATTTATGAACCTGATCAAAATGGTGGTGGTTCTCGTTTAGCAAAACGCCAACAGCAACGAGGAAATTCATTATTTCTAACTGTTTTAGTTATTTTGCTATTATTAATTATTGCCATTCCAATTGGGACTTTCTTATGGATGATGCAAGACAAGAAACCGAACGAAAGTGCTAGCAAAAATAGCCAGCCATCTTCTTCATTAGTCCAATCATCATCAAAAGAGAAGAAAAAAGAAAGTACGTCAAAATCAGTGGAAAGCTCAGAACCAGCAAGCAGCCAACCAGCTGAAAATACAACACCTTCAAGTTCTGATGCTGCTGCACAGCAACAACAGGACCAACAAGCACAACAACAGCAACAGCAACAACAAGAGCAGCAACAACAACAAGAAGCTCAAAATCAACAACAGCAACAAGCGCAGAACCAACAACCTGTTTATGATACCGTTCAAAGTGGCGAAGGGGCACGTCAAGTTGCCGAACGTAACGGAATGACATTAGAACAAATTTTAGCGTTAAATCCTGGGATTGATACATCTGTGTTTTATCCGGGACAACCATTACGTATTAAATAATCCAGAAAAAGAGGTTTGGACAGCACTTTCAAGGGCTAAACCGCGACGGATGATTACATGAGAATGCCAATAAGCAGAAATTTCCGAAAGATGTTTTGCGTCTTTCGAGGGATTTCGGCTTATTGCTTTTTCGTTAGAAACTCGTCATCAGTTTAAATCCAAGTTCTTTTCTTCTGATTTTAATATAAAAGAAGAAGCGCATTTTAAAGGATGCATATCAGTTAAGGAGTTTTTTCATGGGAAAAATCAGTATTGCTATTGACGGACCAGCTTCGTCAGGAAAAAGTACAGTTGCAAAAATTTTAGCAAAACAATTGAATTATGTGTATTGTGACACGGGTGCCATGTACCGAGCGATTACGTATCTGGCCTTGCAAAATCAAATCGACATTCAAGCGGAAGAGCCATTAGTAGCGCTTTGTGTCAACCACACTATTTCTTTTCAGCAAGCAGAGAATGGCCAACGTGTTTTTATCGACGGTCATGAAGTGACCGAAGCGATTCGCCAGCCAGATGTAACGAATGCTGTTTCAGCTGTTTCAAAACATGCAAAAGTTAGAGAAGAAATGGTGGCGTTACAACAGAAAATTGGTCAAGCCGGCGGAGTTGTCATGGATGGTCGAGATATTGGTACTGCAGTTTTACCAAAGGCCGAAGTAAAGATATTCTTGGTGGCTAGCGTTGAAGAACGTGCAGAACGTCGTTTTAAAGAAAATCAAGAAAAAGGGATTGAGACGGATTTTGAAACCTTGAAGGCGGAGATTGAACGTCGGGATTATTTAGATTCAACCAGAGAAGTATCACCCCTTGTCCAAGCAAGTGATGCTGTGAAAATCGATACAACAGGGTTGACGATTGAAGAAGTCGTCGCCGCCATACAAAATGTGATTAAACAAAAAGGTTTTGAACTTTTTTAAAGAATTTTAAGAAAAATAGAAGAAATCGCTTTATTTTTTTACAAAAATCTCGTACTATGTAAGTATATATAGCTAAGTTTTGGAATTTTTGTTGGCATAGGAGGATAAGAGGCATGACAGATTTTGAAGACAAACAAGTAGCAAACAACGAAACAATGGAAGATGCGATGAACAGCGTTCAAGAAGTCAGTGTTGGCGATATTGTTAAAGGCGAAGTTTTAGCCATTGAAGACAAACAAGTTGTTGTCGGCATTGAAGGAGCGGGCGTTGAAGGCGTTGTTCCTGCAAAGGAATTATCGACTTTACCAGTTGAAGATGTACACGAACTTGTGAAAGTCGGTGATGTGTTAGATTTAGTTGTTATCACATCAATTGGCAAAGATAAAGAAAACGGCAGTTATTTACTGTCAAAACGCCGTTTAGATGCTAAAAAAGTTTGGGAAGAAATTGAACAAGATTTCCAAGCGGGCAAAGTAATCGAAGCACCTGTTACAAATGTTGTTAAAGGTGGTTTGGTTGTTGATGTTGGTGTTCGCGGATTTGTTCCTGCCTCAATGGTTGAAGATCATTTTGTTGCAGATTTTTCTGAATATAAAGGTCAAACACTAGCATTTAAAATTATTGAAATCGAACCTTCAGAAAACCGCTTAATTCTTTCACATAAAGCAGTTGTTGAAGCTGAAAAAGAATCGAAAAAAGAAGAATTACTTTCTTCTTTACATGACGGAGACGTTGTTGAAGGGAAAGTAGCTCGTTTAACGGATTTCGGCGCATTCATTGATTTAGGTGGCGTGGATGGTTTAGTTCATGTTTCTGAAATTGCTCATCAGCATGTGGGCAAACCAAGTGATGCGTTAACTGTTGGCGAAGACGTTCAAGTAAAAATTCTTTCAATTAATCCAGAAGAAGGACGTATTTCTTTATCTATTAAAGAAACATTGCCTGGACCATGGACAGATATCGAAACAAAAGCAGCCGCTGGGACTGTTTTAGATGGCACAGTAAAACGCCTAACAAGCTTCGGTGCCTTTGTGGAAGTTTTCCCTGGTGTGGAAGGATTAGTGCATATTTCTCAAATTTCTCACAAGCACATTGCAACGCCTCATGAAGTCCTTCATGAAGGGGATCAAGTACAAGTGAAAGTTTTAGAAGTTAATCCAGAGGAACATCGTATTGCTTTAAGTATCAAAGCGTTAGAACCAAAACCTGAGTCTCAAGAAGAACCAAAAGAAGAACAGGAATATGAATTGCCTGAAGAAAATACTGGCTTTACCATGGGCGATATTTTAGGTGACGCTTTATCTGATGCGAAAGAAGAGGAATAACCCGTTACTTTCTTGAAATTTATGAGTTTGACATAGCCGTAAACAGATCGGCTATGTCAAACTCATTTTTTCTTGAATTGGTTAGAAAATCAGCAGAAACTAAAACTTTTCTTGCACTTTAAGGTTTGATTAGGTAAACTAGTAAGGATTGAAATTCTCAAGGAGGGAATCAAATGGCAAATCCAACTATTGCGATTGTCGGTAGACCGAATGTCGGTAAATCGACTATTTTTAACCGCATTGCCGGTGAGCGTATCTCGATTGTAGAAGATACTCCTGGCGTAACACGCGACCGTATTTATACAACTGGAGAATGGTTAGGGCGTGAATTTAGTATTATTGATACAGGTGGGATTGATTTAGGTGACGAACCATTTATGGACCAAATCAAACACCAAGCAGAAATTGCGATTGATGAAGCAGATGTGATTATCTTTGTTGCTAGTGGCCGTGAAGGAATTACTGATGCAGATGAGTTAGTAGCAAAAATTTTATATCGTAGTAATAAACCAGTGATCTTAGCTGTTAATAAAGTTGACAATCCTGAAATGCGTAATGATATTTATGAATTTTATGCTTTAGGACTAGGGGATCCTTTCCCAGTTTCTGGTAGTCATGGTTTAGGCATTGGCGATGTGTTAGACGAAGCAGTTAAACATTTTCCTAACACTTCAGAAGAAGAGGACGAAGATACAATTAAATTCAGTTTAATCGGGCGTCCAAATGTCGGTAAATCATCATTGATTAATGCTATTCTTGGTGAGGATCGCGTGATTGTTTCAGATATTGAAGGAACAACGCGAGATGCAATCGATACGTATTTTGAATCTGAAGAAGGTCAAAAGTTCTTAATGATTGATACAGCTGGTATGCGTAAACGTGGAAAAGTATACGAATCAACTGAAAAATATAGCGTCATGCGCGCAATGCGGGCGATTGAACGCTCAGACATTGTTTTAATGGTCTTGAATGCAGAAGAAGGTATTCGTGAGCAAGACAAGCGTGTGGCGGGCTATGCCCATGAAGCAGGTTGCGGTATTATTATCGTGGTCAACAAATGGGATACAGTCAAAAAAGATACAAATACAATGCGTGATTTTGAAGCGGAAATTCGTGATGAATTCCAATATTTAGATTATGCACCCATTATTTTTGTGTCTGCATTAACCAAACAACGTTTAAACAAACTGCCTGAACTAATTGAAACAGTAAGTATGAATCAAAACTTACGGATTCCTTCAGCGTTGTTAAATGACGTTGTAATGGATGCTGTAGCAATTAATCCAACACCAACCGATAAAGGAAAACGTTTGAAGATTTTTTATGCAACACAAGTGGCAGTCAAACCACCTACATTTGTTATTTTTGTCAACGAAGAAGAACTAATGCACTTTTCTTATGCCCGGTTTTTAGAAAATCAAATCAGAAAAGCATTTACGTTTGAGGGCACGCCAATTAAAATCATTCCGCGACGCCGAAAATAGTGCATTCTACCATACTTTTTTTAGATATTCAAATAAATTTATCAACTTTGAGAAAAAATGATTATTTTTTGAAAAAACTGGTTAAAATACACTAAAAACCTTGCTATTACAACTTTCTTATGCTATCTTGTTAACAGAATATTGAACCAGATCAATATTTGCTGTCTGTTTTTGGACCACTCAAAAATAGACGGAACTTTAGGTGTGTAAAAACATCGTATCTCTTATAGAGGAGGTGAAATGATCCATGGCAAATAAAGCAGAATTAATCGAAAACGTTGCATCTTCAACTGGTTTAACTAAAAAAGATGCTACTGCAGCAGTAGACGCTGTCTTTTCAACAATTCAAGAAACTCTTGCTAAAGGTGAAAAAGTTCAATTAATCGGTTTTGGTAACTTTGAAGTTCGCGAACGCGCAGCTCGTAAAGGACGTAACCCACAAACTGGACAAGAAATTCAAATCGCTGCAAGCAAAGTACCTGCATTCAAACCAGGTAAAGCATTGAAAGATGCAGTGAAATAAGACAGACAATTAGAACCCTTGGTTTCCAAGGGTTCTTTTTTGAATCATACATAAAAAATGTTATTTTAAGAGGTGGTCGAAACAGTACGCTAAAAGGCTAAATTGTAACGAACCTTAGGTGAGAAAAACGTGCTTCGCTCCGAGAATCAAGCGGGAACGGTTCGACACTCGCTCCTTGCTTTTTTGATAAAAAGAGAAAGATTTATGAATGAAGGACAAAAATAAGTTGTTGCCAGTAGCTGTTTTTTAGTGGTTATGCTAGACTTGGGGTGAAGGAAGAGGAAACAGTCTTAAGGTGGTGAATCAATGAAATACAACTATTCTAGAGGGGAAAACAAGGTCGCTATTATTTATGGAGAAACATTTGCTTCCGTCCTAAAAAAACGACCAGTAACGACGGAGTCAATCGTTGTTTTGGCGAATCAGCGTTACTATGATCTTTTTTCGGAGAAGATTAATTATGACTTTGGGGAACAGTTGGGATTAAACTGGTATATTTGTCGCAATGATGTTCATTGCAATGACTTATCAGAATTAGAAAGTGTGTTACGTTTCTTAGCTGATTGGCCAGAAAATCAGGATGTTTTATTGATTGGTTTAGGTAATGAAGGGGTACTACAATTAACCGCATTTTTGCACCAAGTAAGTAAGTGTTCCTCCAAATGTTGGCTGATGCCTGTGTCTGTTCAAGCGTTACGGCAAGGACTTTTACCAAGTGTCACAATTCAGCAAGTACAGCATGCAACCATGCATATAGAAAATCATTCAGAAAAAATTTTGTTTGATAGTACCTTGACCAATAAAAAAGGTGCCGCCCCTTTAATTGATTTGCTCGTTTTTATTCGAGCGGGTCTTGTCTGTGATTATGCTTATTTACAAATGCTATACCAAACGTATCCAGATAAAAAACGGTTGAATCAAACGTCATTTAATGGTATTTTAGACGAGTTGTTATCCTTTTATGAACAAGCAGGGGAAAAAGTGGATCAATTTGGCCGAGTTTTTGAAGCGGCCTTTGCTACAACCGAAAATGGCCATTTGTTATCAGGCCCCATGAAACGATTATTGGGATTATTGTTACAAGTTTTATGGAGCCAGCAAGTCAATCACTTTGACTTTCAATTTAAAAATTTTATCGTTTGGTTTATTCGCTTAGGTTTTCCGGTGGCGTTTCCAAAAGAAATTTTAAGTGCTGATTACGCAGAACAAGTCTTGGCTCACACAGAAACACTAGGTCCTCCTATGGTGTTGGGAAAAATCGGTCAACTAGGAGCAGCTTTAAAGCCAACGCCCGATCAACTGTTAACAACGATTGAAAGATACCAAGAAATTTTAAAAGAGATTTGAGGGGAAATTATGTCATATAGTGAAAAAATGGTTCAAGCATTACAAGCTGAAAATTTAGCAGAAGCACAGTTAATGTTTGAAGAAGCATTAAAGAAAGATGATGAAAATACCTTAGCTGATTTAGGGGAAACGTTATTATCTTTAGGTTTTCTAGAAGAAGCCAAACAAATTTTCCAACAGTTATTGGAACAATTTCCCGATGCAGATGACTTAAACATTCCATTAGCAGAAATCGCCATTGAAAATAATGAAATAGATGACGCATTCATCTATTTAGAAAAAATTCCAGAAACTAGTGACAGTTATGTCCAAAGTCTCTTAGTTACTGCGGATTTGTACCAAGTTTTAGGGATTCCAGAAGTCAGTGAAGCGAAATTAAAAGAAGCAGCCAATCTTATGCCAGAAGAGCCGTTAATTCAATTTGCTTTGGGAGAACTATATTTTACAAATGGTCAATTTGTTGAGGCTATTACTCGTTATCAAAGCATTGTAGAAAGTGGGACAGCGCAAATCTCTGCTATTTCCTTGAATGAACGCTTAGGAAGTAGTTACAGCATGTTAGGTGATTTTGAAGAAGCAGTTCCTTATTTGGAAGCCGCGGTCAAAGAAGAACAAACAGACGATCGTTTATTCCAGTTAGCTTTCACTTATTTACAGTTACATGAGAATCAAAAAGCCATTGCGTTGTTCCAGCAATTAAAAACACTAAACCCACATTATCAATCACTTTATCTATATTTAGCGGAAGCGCTCCAAGAAGAAGAGCAATTAGAGGAAGCAAAAGCGGTGATCGAAGAAGGAATTGCTGAAAATCCCTTCCAAGTAGAGTTATACCAATTTGCCTCTGAAAATGCCTATCGTTTACACGACATTGCTGGTGCTGAAAACTGGTTGTTAAAAGCTTTGGAATTAGGTGAGAAAACAGATGAAAGTCGTTTGACCTTAAGTAATCTCTACATCACGGAAGAGCGTTTTGAGGAAGTAATTACTATCTTAAATGATTTAGAGGAAACGGATCATCCTTATGCTGAATGGAACTTAGCAAAAGCGTACAACGAATTAGAAGACTTTGCCGTCGCTAAAGTTCATTATGAACAAGCAGCGCAAGAATTGTCTCACGAACCAGAATTTCTAAAAGAATACGCATTGTTCTTACGAGAAGAAGGCGAACTTGAAAAAGCAAAACACTTGTTATACCACTATTTGGAACATGAACCTGGTGATGTCGACATGCAATCTGTGCTAGCAGATATTGAAGAAAGATAGGAAACGACGATGTTTGTTAGTTTATCAGAAAAGAAAAAATTTTTAACTTGGTTAGTGAATACCGTGCCTTTTGGAAGAAGAGAAGTACTGTGGATTTTAAATTACTTATTAACGCACGATGCGATTTTAAATAATGTTCATTTTGTTGAGAACGTAGAAAAAACCGATCGGGGGATTCGTGTGGTAGCGGATGGTTTAGGTAAGGAGCCGTTATTGCTTTTTATCCAAGCACAAGAATTTACAGATCCGGAACAAATTTTTCACGAGATTCGGATGAATTGGCGGAAAGCTCTTTATTTAGAATGTGTATTTCCAGAGGCTTGGCAAACGAGCCAGTATTTATCTGTTTTAGAAGATAATCCGTTTGCGCCATGGAATGAACAAGTGGATCAGGAAGTTGCCAGAGCGATTGATCAATACTTTAAGCAAGAAGAACAAACGCAGCGAATGGCATTAATTAAAGCTCAAATTGATGATGCTTTAGAAACAGGCAACAAAGAAGCGTTTTTAGAATTATCCGATGAATTAAATCGTTTGAAGCAACAATAAATAAAACCCAGCATTTATTGAAAATGCTGGGTTTTATTTATTGTTTTAATTTAAAGCGCCGTTGTTTGCTGGGTTTTGCATAAGTAAAGCCTTCGCCAATTGCTTCATGTACGTTAATGATGGACACAAAGGCTTTTTCATCTATTTCATTAGCAATCCGTTTGACTTCCATTATTTCTCGAGGGCTGACTACCGTGTAGAGAACCCGTTTTTCCACTTGTGAATAAGCACCTTCACCATTTAAATATGTTACCCCGCGTTCTAAAGAAGCCATTAAACTTTGACCGATTTCTTCGGAATGATTGGAAACAATTAAAATTCCTTTCGCAGCATAGGCTCCATCGAGTACAGAATCAACAACACGACTGAAAACAAAGGACACAATTAAAGTATACATCATTCGTTTGACATCAATATAGGTCAACGAGAGGAGTAAGACTGCAACATCAAAAAGTAACAACGAGCGGCCCATGCTAATCCCAAAGTATTTTTCGAAAATGCGGGCAATGACGTCGGTCCCACCAGTGGTTCCGCCTACGCGGTAAACAAGGCCACTACCGAATCCTGCGGCCAAACCAGCTAAGAGAGCAGCAATCAATAAATCATGATCTAAATTAATTTCAACAGGAAATTTTTGCCAAAACCACAAAAATACCGATAACGACACGGTACCAATTAGCGTATAATAGAGGGAACGTTTGCCTAAAATTTTCCCACCAATTAATAAGAGCGGAATATTGATTAATAATGTTGTATATGCTGGGTTAAAATGAAATAAGGCTCTTAAAATCAAAGTAATCCCCGTGACACCACCTTCGGCCAGGTCATTGGCAATATTGAAAGTAACCAAACCAAAGGCATAGATACAGCTTCCTAATACAATAAATAACACATCTTTAAAATAAAATCTTTGTTCTTCCATTTAATCACGTCCTTTTACAGTATAAACTGTATCATTCTCTATATAAAACAACAAGTAGAACCTTTCCAGATAGCCAAGTTTTTGATAAGATGTAGGAGGTAGAGTAAGAAAGGTTGGGGTAAAATGTCAGAATCAGAACAACGTAGTTTGCAATCGATGCAAACAGAAGTTGATGATTATATTCAACAGTTTAAAACAGGCTATTTTTCACCATTAGGACAAATGGCTCGTTTGACGGAAGAGGTCGGAGAATTAGCCCGTGAAGTCAATCATTATTATGGTGAAAAACAGAAAAAAGCAGACGAAAAACCAAAGACAGTATCAGAGGAACTTGGAGATGTCTTTTTTGTATTGATTAGCATGGCAAATTCTTTAGAGATTGATTTAACCGAAGTTTTTGAAGAAAATATGGCCAAATTTAACAAGCGGGATCGCTATCGCTTTGAAAGAAAGGATGGGAAAACACATGATTAAAATAATTGTCGCTGGGTTTAAAGGACGGATGGGCAGTACTGCTACACAAATGGTCTTAGAAACTGCAGACTTTGAATTAGTAGGTGTATATGATCCTCATGAAGCACAAGAAACTGTTTCTTTCAATGATGAAAAAGCAATTCCCGTTTTTCAGCACTTAGAAGAAGTCCTAGCTGTCAAACCAGATGTTTGGATTGATTTTACGGTTCCTGAAGCCGCCTATCCAAATACGCGTTTTGCGTTGGAACACGGTATGGCGCCTGTTGTTGGGACGACAGGCTTTACGGAGGAACAAATCAACGAATTGACAAACCTATCTCGAGAAAAAGCCATCGGCGGCTTGATTGCGCCAAATTTTGCAATTGGGGCAGTTTTAATGATGCAATTTGCCCAAAAAGCGGCACAGTATTTTCCAGATGTGGAAATCATTGAATTACATCATGATAACAAATTGGATGCACCAAGTGGAACGGCTATAAAAACTGCAGAAATGATTCAAGAAGTTCGGCCAGCAAAAAAACAAGGGAATCCGCAAGAGGTAGAATCAATACAAGGGGCACGCGGGGCTGATTTCGAGGGTCTGCGAATCCATAGTGTCCGCTTACCTGGTTTAGTGGCACACCAACAAGTCCAATTTGGCAGTGTAGGTGAAGGGCTCACTATTCGGCATGATTCTTATGATCGGCGTTCATTCATGACAGGAGTGGCGTTAGCTTGTCGGCAAGTGGTACAGAGAACAGAACTACTTTACGGATTGGAACAGATGCTATGAAATTGACAACTATTCCAAACGAATTTAAAGAAGCCGCTCCCGTTATTCGCGAAATCAATGCACAGGGCTTTGAAGCGTATTTTGTCGGGGGCAGCGTCCGTGATGCTTTATTAAATAAACCAATCCATGATGTCGATATTGCGACAAGTGCCTATCCAGAAGAAATTAAGCAAATTTTTAAACGAACCGTTGATGTGGGTATCGAACATGGTACAGTCCTTGTATTGATGGAAGACCAACAGTATGAAGTAACAACCTTTCGTACCGAGTCAACTTATCAAGACTTTCGTCGACCAGATGAAGTCACTTTTGTTCGCTCCTTGAAAGAAGACTTAAAACGGCGAGATTTTACGATTAATGCCTTGGCACTTGACAGCACAGGCGAAATCATTGATTTATTTGATGGTATCGAAGATTTAACTAATCAAACCATTCGTGCAGTCGGCAATCCCCATGAGCGGTTTCATGAAGATGCTCTGCGGATGATGCGGGGCTTACGCTTTGCTAGCCAATTAGATTTTAAAATTGAAGAAAAAACCTTAGCCGCTATCGCTGAATTTCATCCTTTATTAGAAAAAATTTCAGTAGAACGCATTACGATTGAATTTGTAAAAATGCTTTTAGGGGTTAATCGACAAGGTGGCTTAGCTCCGTTTATTGAAACAGAATGCTATCAATATTGTCCCAAATTACGAGAACAAGGGGCTGGACTTTTTCGTTTAATGGACTTGCCTGCTCGTCAAATTGAAACAGAAGCAGAAGCGTGGACGTTACTTATTCAATCGTTGAATTTACCAGAAGCAGAAATTCGCTCCTTCTTAAAGGCTTGGAAACTTTCAAATCAATTAATTCAAAACGTTTCACAATTAGTACGCGGTTTGCGTTTTCGCTTGAGTAACGACTGGCAGCCAATGATGCTTTATGAATTAGGCGAAGAATCAGCAGTACTTGTTGAAAGGCTTTTATATTATTACCAACAAGAGAGTCAAGTACAAGTAACAAAAGAGTTAGTTAAGGCATTACCCATCCATCAAAGACATGAATTGGCCATAACAGGAAAAGACCTTTTAGCCGTCTTAGAAGAAACACCAGGCAAATGGTTAGGGGAACTGATTGCTGAAATCGAGCAACACGTTGTTGAAGGTAGCTTAGAGAATAAACAAGAAGTTCTGCTTTCGTTTGCCAAAAAACAACGTTCAAAAGGAGAGAAAGCATAATGCCAACAGAAATGTTTACAAAAGAATTCTTGGTGAAAGAATCACAAACGGCTAAAATGCTCGGTTCTGGTGACTTAGAAGTTTTAGGAACCCCTGCTTTAGCTGCCATGATTGAACAAACAGCCAAAGAAGCTGTGAAGGACCAATTATCAGTTGGGGAAACAACTGTCGGAACGGTGTTAGAATTGCGCCACTTATATCCATCCGCGGTAGGGGCGACAATCGTTGTTACGATGACCAGCATTGAACAGACTGCACACAAAATACGCTATGAATTTGTTGCTTATGAAGGAGAACGACAAATTGCCAAAGGTTCTCACCAACGTGCAGTAGTTGAGATTGATTCTTTTTTAAAAAGAATAACAAAAGATTAAGAATCTACAGCGAAAGTTTGTGACCGTTTATCAAAAGTATGGTAAACTAATAATGTAAGAAATTATTTTTAAGTAAGGAGATTTGTGCTATGGCTAGAGAAATGACAGGACTTAAATTTTATTTCAGAAATGGTGAAACTTGGACGATTGATCGTCGTTTTATTGGTGATTTATGGATCAAACATATTACAACAAGTTTTGGCCGTATCCATGGTAGTGAATTTGTTGAAATTCATCCATGTGAAGGGTTCAAAATTGAAATTTTCCAAGAAGGAGATCATGTTCAAACCCACGATATTAACTTAGGTGGCTTAGAATTAGGGATGTTCTCTCGTGCTTTAAAATATGAAGATATCGAACGTATGGAAATTCTTTACAAAAATGGCACACCAGATTTAGTTTATTTCCCTTACAAAGATAAAACAGATGAGGGCTTGGATAACATCTATCAATCTACAAAAGTCAGCGAAAAAACTAAAAACTTATACATTGTTATCGACCCAACACAAACAGTTGACGATGTATACGCTGAAGAATTAAAATAATTTTTGCCCCACAGGAATCAGTGAAATGACTGGTTCCTGTGGCTTTTTTAGTCTTTTGGCGAATAAAATAACATTGTTTTTAATGGAATAGTCGAAAAAATAAGCGAATAAGTGTTGACACATGTTTTTTCTAGCGGTATACTGTTAACAATTCTTAATTAAATCAGTTTTGGAGTGATTCTTATGACAACAACGAAGAAAAACCATACACAACTGAATAACTTTTACTTTAGCTATTTTAGATAGGTTTGTATTCATAACATTATGGGTACAGACAACAAACGTTTGTATCTATAATGGCTAGGGAAATTTAAGATGACTTTCAGCCATGTAGATTTAAGAAAATCTATAGTGGCTTTTATATTGCTTTTTTGTAGGGTATTCACTGTAGATTTTTCTTAAAATTTACTGTGAATATCCTTTTTGTTTGGCCAAAAATTAGGATTTCAGAAACTTACTAAAAAAATTTCGTAAAGGAGCACACAGGATGAAAGAAATAACTGGAGCCACTCGTTTAGCTGGGTTATTCGCGAAACCTAGCCAACACAGTATTTCACCGTTGATTCATAATACAGCATTTCAAAATTTAGGAGTTGATGCTCGGTATCTGGCGTTTGACGTTGGACAAGAGACACTGCCACAAGCAATTGAAGCGATTCGAACGTTTCACATGTTAGGGGCCAACTTATCAATGCCCAATAAAGTGGCGGCTGTAAGTTATATGGATGAACTAAGTCCTACCGCCCAACTGGTTGGCGCAATTAATACGATTGTCAACAAAGATGGAAAACTTTACGGAGACAGCACGGATGGTACTGGTTTTATGTGGAGTTTGAAAGAGAAAAAGGTTGACGTTTTTCAGAATAAAATGACCATCTTAGGAACAGGTGGTGCAGCCTTATCAATCATTGCCCAAGCTGCTTTAGATGGCGTGAAAGAAATCGCCGTTTACAACAGGAAAAGCGCGGGGTTTAACAACAGTCAAAAAAAACTGGCAAATTTCACTGAACGAACCAACTGTGTAATTCATTTAAACGATTTAGCGGATACTGAAAAACTAGCAAAAGATGTTGCTGAAAGCGTCTTGTTAGTTAATGCAACGAGTGTGGGTATGCATCCACATGCACATAGTAGTCCTATAGAAAATTATGCAATGATTCAACCGAAGTTATTCGTGTATGATGCTATTTATAATCCCAGAGAAACACAGTTATTAAAAGAAGCCCGTTTACGTGGCGCAGAAACAAGCAACGGCTTGGACATGCTACTTTATCAAGGAGCTGTTGCTTTTGAACAATGGACAGGACAAAAAATGCCTGTATCAGTCGTAAAACGTAAAATTGAAAATAGATAAAAAGAGCGCCGTTTAAAGGCATGAGGAGAGAATATAATGATCGTAATTATGAAAGAAAATGCAACCGAAAAGCAAATGAAACAAGTCATTGATTTAGTAACAGGTGCAGGCTTAACTACTCAAACAAGTCAAGATAATGGAAAAACAGTGATAGGCTTGATTGGTGATACAGAAAAATTAGTTGAAGCAGAGTTAACAGCATTAGAAGGCGTGGAAAAAAGTGTTCGCATTTCGTTGTCTTACAAACTAACGAGTCGTTTATTTCATCCAGAGAATACAGTGGTTGATGTGAACGGTGTTAAAATCGGTGACGGCAGTATGACCATGATGGCGGGCCCTTGTTCAATCGAAAGCTTAGATCAGATTCGTGAATGTGCGCGAATTGCTAAAGCTGGCGGTGCAACAATTTTACGAGGTGGTGCATTCAAACCTAGAACGTCGCCATACGCTTTCCAAGGACTAGAAGAAGAAGGACTAAAATACATTCGCCAAGCGGCTGATGAATTAGATATGCAAGTCATTACAGAAGTGATGGATGAAGCGAATTTAGAACTTGTCGCAAAATACAGTGACATTTTACAAATCGGTGCGCGCAACATGCAAAATTTCAAGTTATTACAAGCGGTTGGTAAAACTGGAAAACCTATCGGCTTAAAACGCGGGATTGCTGGTACGATTGATGAATGGCTAAACGCAGCTGAATACATTGCTGCGCAAGGAAATTTCAATGTGATCTTCATTGAACGTGGGATTCGTACGTACGAAACCGCTACGCGCAATACACTTGATTTAAGTGCGGTGCCTTTAATTAAAAAATTAAGTCATTTTCCAATTATTGTTGATCCGAGTCATGGTGTTGGTATCTGGGATTTAGTACCGCCAATGGCCCGAGCAGGTGTTGCTTCAGGTGCGGACGGCTTGATTGTAGAAATTCACCCAGACCCAGCGAATGCGTGGTCAGATGGGCCACAATCCTTGAATGAAAAAACTTACCTACGTATGATGAAAGAAGTTCATATCATCGAAAAAGCAATGAAAGAAATTAATGCTTTAGAAGATTAGTAAAGACAGAGGAGTAGAGGACATGAAATTAACCGTAACGTTACCTACACATTCATATGATTTAACCATCGAAACAGGTGCCTTAGATAAAATTGGCACCTGGGTACGTAGCCTGTGGCAGCCACAACGGGTAGCGATTATTACCGATGAAACGGTGAATAAATTATATGGCGCAGCTGTTGAGAAAGAATTGCAAGCTGCTGGTTTTGAAACATCATTGATTGCTGTAGCGGCAGGTGAACAAAGTAAGAGCCTCGAAACAGCTCAGCTGCTTTATGATTTTTTAGCGGAACAGCAATTGACTCGAAGTGATGGTCTAATTGCTCTAGGTGGAGGCGTTGTGGGAGATCTAGCTGGATTTGTCGCTTCAACCTATATGCGCGGTATTCACTTTTTGCAAGTACCAACAACCTTACTGGCACAAGTAGATAGTAGCATTGGAGGTAAAACAGCGGTTAATACTAAAAAAGCCAAAAATCTTGTCGGTACTTTTGCCCAACCAGATGGGGTTTTAATTGATCCTAATACACTTAAAACATTAGAACCTAGACGTGTTCGTGAAGGAATTGCAGAAATTGTAAAATCAGCAGCTATCGCTGATGTTGAATTGTGGCACCGTTTATCCTCTTTGGAAAATGAACAAGATTTAGTGGCACATGCAGAAGAAATTATCACGGCCTGTTGCAAGATTAAACGTGATGTCGTCGAAGAAGATGAATTAGATTTGGGCTTACGTTTGATTCTGAATTTTGGGCATACGATTGGCCACGCATTAGAAAATACAGCTGGTTACGGGGTGATTGCTCACGGTGAAGGCGTTTCTTTAGGAATGATTCAAATAACTCAAGTCGCAGAACAACAAGGGCTTTCCCCACTTGGGACTACCCAAGAGTTGGTCACCATGCTAGAAAAGTTCCATTTACCAGTAACCACAGATCGTTGGTCAGAAGAACGTCTCTATCAAGCAATTACACATGATAAAAAAACACGTGGGGGACAGATTAAAATCATTGTCTTAGAAAAAATTGGTCAAGCGAAAATTGTCTCTTTACCAACGGAAGAAATTCGAGCATTTTTAAACAGAGAAGGAGGAATTTAAGATGCGCTTTATTACAGCAGGCGAATCACATGGACCTGAATTAACTGCTATTATTGAAGGCTTACCAGCCGGTCTGCCTTTAAGTAGCGAAGAGATTAACCGAGAATTAGCAAGACGTCAAGGCGGTTACGGTCGTGGGGGACGGATGAAAATTGAAAAAGACCAAGTACGTATTACTTCGGGTATTCGGCATGGTAAAACACTTGGCTCACCAGTAACGTTGATTGTCGAAAACAAAGACTGGAAAAATTGGACCTCCGTGATGTCAGTAGAGCCAGTTCCTGAAAAACAAAAGAAAATCCGCCGCGTCAGCAAACCACGTCCAGGACATGCTGATTTAGTCGGTGGCATGAAATATCAACATGATGATTTACGGAATGTTTTAGAACGGTCTTCGGCACGAGAAACAACGATGCGTGTGGCGATTGGTGCGGTTGCTAAAAAACTCTTAGCTGAACTGGATATCCAAGTCGCTGGGCATGTCGCGGTGTTAGGCGGGATTGAAGCTACGATTCCTGAAAATTTAACGATTCGTGAAATTCAAGAACGATCTGAACAATCTGCCGTTCGCGTATTAGATCCTTCCGTAGAAGAAAAAATGAAAGAACTAATTGACCAAACCAAGAAAAATGGCGATACAATTGGTGGGGTAGTAGAAGTACTTGTGGGTGGCGTTCCAGCTGGCTTAGGTAGCTATGTTCAATGGGATCGTAAACTAGATGCCAAAATTGCGCAAGCTGTTGTAAGCATCAATGCTTTTAAAGGTGCTGAGTTTGGCATTGGATTTGAAATGGCGCAACGCCCTGGTAGTCAAGTGATGGACGAGATTGTTTGGGACGAAAGTACTGGTTATACCAGAACTTCCAACAATTTAGGCGGTTTTGAAGGAGGAATGACCAACGGAATGCCAATCATCGTTCGTGGTGTCATGAAACCTATTCCAACCCTTTATAAACCATTACAAAGCGTGAATATTGATACAAAAGAGCCTTATAAGGCCAGCGTTGAGCGCTCTGATAGCACGGCGGTACCGGCCGCTAGCGTTGTTTGTGAAGCCGTTGTTGCAACGGAAGTAGCGAAGGCTATGCTCGAAAAATTTGATAGTGACTCATTTGAACAAATGAAAGAAGCAGTGAAACGTTATCGTCTATATACTCAAAACTTTTAATGGAAAAAAGTCGCAAGGTATATGGAGGGAAAAATGAAGAAACGTATTTTAATCGTAGGATTAGGGCTAATCGGGAGTTCACTGGCTTTGTGTATCAAAAAAGGGCATCCAAACAGTGAGATTATCGGTTTCGATAATCAAGCGGAGTCAACTGAATTTGCTAAGAAAACGGGTCTAATTGATGAGATAGCTGAATCTTTAACAAGTGGGGCAAGACGAGCAGAGATTATTTTTCTTTGTTCCCCAGTTAAAGCAACTTTAGTACAACTAGAAGAATTAAACCAATTATCACTAGAAACTGCTCTGATCACAGATGTGGGTAGTACCAAGGTGGAAATTAATCAGTTAGCAACAAAGCTTAACATGAAAAATTTTATTGGTGGTCATCCAATGGCTGGTTCACATAAATCCGGCGTAACAGCCGCTGATGAACGTTTGTTTGAAAATGCCTACTATATTTTTACCGATGACCATGGCGAAAAAAACAAACAGATTCAGGAGTTACAAACGTTACTAAAAGGAACGCATGCGAAGTTTATTACGATGCCTGCACAGGAACATGATGAAATTACTGGTGCTCTAAGTCACTTGCCACATATTGTTGCCGCAGCTTTAGTGAACGAAAGTCAGCAACTGAATACCACTTACCCTAGAGCACAGCAGCTAGCGGCTGGAGGATTTAGAGATATTACTCGAATTGCTTCCTCTGATGTAACGATGTGGACGGATATTTTATTAAGCAATCGCTTAGTATTATTGGACTTACTAGAAAATTGGCAAAAAGAGATGACTACTGTTTGCCAATGGTTAACAGAAAAAAATGCCCCAGCTATTCGTAATTTTTTTGATAAGGCCAAAGAAACACGTGCTCAGTTGCCCATTCATAAAGAAGGCGTAATCCCAGCTTTCTATGATCTGTTTGTTGATGTACCAGATCAACCAGGAATCATTGCTGAAATTACGCAAATTTTAGGCGAAGCGGACCTTTCTCTTACAAATATTAAAATTTTAGAAACGAGAGAAGAAATCTATGGGATTCTTCAATTGTCTTTTAAAAATCAACCAGACTGCCAAGCTGCAAAACAAATTTTATCTAAAGAAACGAACTATACGTGTTATGAAAAATAAGAGGTGATGAGGGTGCAACTACGTACAAATGTGAAACATTTACAAGGGACTCTGATGGTTCCTAGCGACAAATCGATTTCCCATAGAAGTATTATGTTTGGAGCAATTTCTTCTGGAAAAACGACGATTACAAATTTTCTAAGAGGCGAAGATTGTTTAAGTACCTTAGCGGCGTTTCGTTCTTTGGGTGTGAACATTGAAGATGACGGGACGACAATCACCGTTGAGGGGCAAGGATTTGCAGGTTTAAAAAAGGCGAAGAATACAATTGATGTTGGAAATTCAGGGACAACAATTCGCCTAATGCTGGGCATTTTAGCTGGCTGTCCCTTTGAAACGCGCCTAGCTGGTGATGCGTCTATTTCTAAACGACCGATGAATCGTGTGATGCTTCCTTTAAACCAAATGGGAGCGGAATGTCAAGGGGTTCAGCAAACGGAGTTTCCGCCAATTTCTATTCGCGGGACTCAAAATTTGCAACCGATTGACTACACAATGCCTGTTGCGAGTGCTCAAGTGAAATCGGCTATTTTATTCGCCGCTTTGCAAGCCGAGGGCACTTCTGTAGTGGTTGAGAAAGAAAAGACACGTGATCATACAGAAGAGATGATTCGACAATTTGGTGGGACACTTGAAGTAGACGGTAAAAAAATTATGTTAACTGGACCGCAACAATTAACAGGTCAAAATGTGGTAGTTCCTGGTGATATCTCTTCTGCAGCTTTCTTTTTAGTTGCGGGTTTAGTAGTCCCAGATAGCGAGATACTTCTGAAAAATGTTGGCTTAAATCAAACGCGGACAGGTATTTTAGATGTGATTAAAAACATGGGTGGTTCCGTCACTATTTTAAATGAAGATGAGGCCAATCACTCTGGCGATTTACTTGTAAAAACGAGTCAATTGACAGCTACAGAGATTGGTGGCGCTATTATCCCACGTTTAATTGATGAGTTACCGATTATTGCTTTGTTAGCTACTCAGGCTACTGGCACGACAATCATTCGAGATGCAGAAGAATTGAAAGTCAAAGAAACCAATCGGATTGATGCAGTAGCGAAAGAATTAACAATTTTAGGCGCCGACATCACGCCTACTGATGATGGCTTAATTATACATGGGCCAACTTCTTTACATGGTGGAAGAGTTACCAGTTATGGGGATCATCGTATCGGGATGATGTTACAAATTGCTGCATTACTTGTAAAAGAAGGCACTGTTGAATTAGATAAGGCTGAAGCAGTTTCAGTTTCTTATCCAGCATTTTTTGACGACTTAGAACGTTTAAGTTGTTAACGAAGGAGGATAACGAACCATGGAAAGCATTGTTTTAATTGGTTTCATGGGTGCGGGTAAAACAACTATTGGTCAAAGTTTGGCCAATAAACTGAAGATGCCTCATCTTGATTTAGATACAGCGTTAATTGAAAAAATAGGACGCTCAATTCCTGACTATTTCGAAAAATATGGTGAAGCAGCTTTCCGAGAACAGGAAACCCAACTTTTAAAGGAGCTGTCAAAAAATACAGCCGTCCTTTCAACTGGGGGCGGGATTGTTGTCGGACCAGAAAATCGTAGCTTATTAAAATCTTTTCAGCAAGTGATTTATTTACATGCGACACCAGAAGAGCTGTTAAAAAGAATCACAGAAGATACTGAAAACCAACGGCCCTTAGCTATAGAACGTTCTTCAAAAGAAATCATTACTTTGTTTGAGTCTCGTAAAAATTTTTATGAAGAATGTGCGAAGATGACAATTGATACGACCAATCGCTCGCCAGAAGAAATTATCAATGAAATTCTGCAACAATTAAAGGAGTAGAGAAACGATGAAAGTTGGTTATTTAGGTCCGATTGGTTCCTTTACGTACAGTGCAACGTTGGCTGCTTTTCCTGATGCTACATTGATACCGTACGCATCGATTCCAGCTTGCTTGAAAGCAATTGAACAGCAAGAAGTGGCATGTAGCATTATTCCAATAGAAAACACGATTGAAGGAACCGTTAATGCATCGATAGATTATTTGTATCATCAAGCGCAGTTACCTGTCCAAGCAGAGTTGGTTTTACCGATTCAACAACAATTAATGGTGGCAAAAGAGAATCAAGCGATCTGGCAACAAAGTCAGAAAATTTTATCACATCCGCAAGCATTAGCTCAATCGCAGATGTTTCTAGAGAAAAACTTTCCAGAAGCGATTTTAGAAGCAACGCCTTCAACAGCTTACGCCGCCAAATACATTGCAGAACATCCAGAATTACCTTTTGCAGCTATTGCACCAAAACTTTCTGCGGAAATGTATGATTTGACCATTGTTGAAAAAAATATACAAGATTTATCGGTAAATCAAACCCGATTTTGGGTTCTTGGTTCTGAAAATTTAGCGATTTCTTTCCCGCTATCTGAGAAAAAAATAACGCTGGCGATTACGATGCCAAGTAATGTTCCTGGCTCTTTACACAAAGCATTAAGCGTGTTTAGTTGGCGAGGGATTAATCTTAGCAAAATAGAATCGCGTCCGTTGAAAACAAAGCTCGGAGAGTACTTCTTTTTAATGGACTTAGTGAAAGATCAACCAGAAAAACTAATTGAAGCAGCTTTAACAGAACTGGAACTGATTGGCGCAGAAATAAAAATTTTAGGGGATTACCCGATCTATGTTTTGTCCACACTTTAAAGAGTTAAAAATGAAAATGAAGCTTACTTATTAGATAAAGTGAGTTTCATTTTTTATTAAATTACATATTTGTAATAGGAATTTCCTGTGAAATGAGGTATCCTAAGAAAGGTGATAAAACACAGAGGTAAAGGAGTGACACGATGAGTCGTGTAGATCGTTATAAACATATTCATGAAAAATCGAGACCAGCAGAGCATAAAAAGACCTTTAATCCCCGAAAATCAATGGGTGAACATAGAGAAGAAGAACCAGAAGAACTAGCTGAAAGCCTTCAAGAGCCAGTTTACGAAGACAGCTATACTGAGGACAGTCGCAGAAGTGAAAGGCGACATCAAACAGATTCAGGTGGTGGCAACGGTTCTGACCAACCACCCCGCGGAAAAAAAGACAAGAAACCAAAAAAGAAACGTAAAAAATCAAAAACAAAACGCTTTTTCAAATGGCTAGTGATCCTATTGATTCTGTTATTTGCCTATAGTACAGTCATGTTTTTAAAAGGAAAATCTGCAGCAGAACATGATGACTCGTTGCCTCAAGAAAAAGTAGAAACATTTAATGGTGTCAAAAGTAGCAATGGGGCTAAGAATATTTTAATTCTTGGCAGCGATACACGTGGGGAAGATGCTGGACGAGCCGACACAATAATGGTTCTCCAACTAAATGGACCATCAAAAAAACCGAAATTAATTTCATTTATGCGTGATACATTCGTGGACATTCCTGGTGTCGGGCCGAATAAAATTAATGCCGCATACGCTTATGGCGGTGCTGAATTGGTTCGTGAAACGTTAAAACAAAACTTTAATTTAGATACGAAATATTATGCTAAGGTAGATTTCCAATCATTTGAAAAAATTGTTGACTCTATGTTTCCAAAAGGTGTCAAAATCGATGCAGAAAAATCACTGAATTTAGATGGCGTTGATATTGAAAAAGGGCAACAGGTCATGGATGGACATGTCTTACTTCAATACGCTCGCTTTAGGATGGATGAAGAAGGCGACTTTGGTCGGGTTCGTCGCCAGCAACAAGTTATGTCAGCTGTAATGAGCCAAATGAAAAACCCAATGACTTTATTAAGAACCCCAGAATCACTTGGGAAATTAGTCGGCTATATGTCGACAGATGTGCCTGTTAGTTTCATGTTAACGAATGGACCATCATTGTTGATTAAAGGAAAAGCAGGGGTTGAGTCATTATCGGTTCCGGTACCAGATTCTTGGAATTTTGGTGAATCCTCTTATGCAGGCAGTATTTTAGAAGTAGATGAACAAAAAAATGCTGACGCCATCGAAAAATTCCTGAACGAATAAGGAAAGCATTTTAAAATATCCTTTTTTATGCTATATTAGAAACAACGTGGAAAATTAGTGAAACGAGGTTACAAAATGAAAATTGCTATTGTGACAGATAGTACAGCTTATTTACCCGAGCGCATTAAAGATCATCCGAATCTTTTTGTAATTCCCATCCCAGTCATTTTAGATGGAAAAATATACAACGAAGGCATTGACATTGAAGCAGATGAATATTATGCATTGCTAAATAATAGTAAAGAATTTCCGACGACTTCACAACCTGCTTTAGGAGAAGTGTTAGAGCTTTACAAATCAATCGCTGAACAAGGGTACGACACCATCATCAGCATTCATCTTTCTTCAGGAATCTCTGGTTTTGTTCATACATTGCACGGACTTACTGATGAAATCCCAGGCGTTGCTTTGTATCCATATGACTCAAAAATTACAAGTATGCCAATGGGACACATGGTAGAAGCTGCTTTAGATTTAACAGAAGAAAAAGCCAGCTTAGAAGAAATTTTTGCCAAATTAGATTTAATTCGTGACAATACGTATGCATATCTAATTGTAGAAGATCTGAACAACTTAGTTCGTGGCGGTCGCTTAACGAATGGCGCAGCCTTGATTGCTGGACTATTGAAGATTAAACCTATCTTGACTTTTGAAGATGGAAAGATTGTATTATTTGAAAAAATCCGTTCAACAAAGAAAGCTTTTGCTCGTGCAGAAAAGATTATTGGTGAACGAAACGCAGGGATTGAAGCACCAGTTAAACTGTACGTGATTCATGCCAATAACCGCATCGTTGCTGAAAAAGAACAAGCAAAATTACAAAAGCTATACCCAAATGCAGAAATTGAAATCGGTCATTTTGGTCCAGTTATTGGAACCCATCTAGGGGAAAAAGCAATTGGTTTAGCGATTTCAGCTCAATAATAAAAGATGAGACAAAAGTAAACTACTTCTGTCTCATCTTTTATTCTATTATTTTGTCGTTTGCTGCTGTTACTCAGCCGAATACTTTTTGTTTATAAGAAAATGTAAAATTACTCCTTTTTATTAGAAAATATCTTGCAAATTAAGCAATTCCTTACAAAGTAATGTATACTAAGGAAGAGGAGGCGGTTAAATGAAAAGAAATATAGCCTTGTTGCAAAGCGAAAAAATGAAAAAAGTTCAAGCTTTAGCAAACTACTACCAAGAATCAATTGACTTACCGCCTGGAAAAAACCGTGAGGCGGTTATCAAAAAGATTAACGAATCAAAAAAAGAAATTAAAGAAATAAATGATATATTAACAGATATTCAAAAGAAAAAGAAATAAAGGAGTCGTTTGTGATTATCGATGGATTTACGTTATTGCTATTTTTATTTGTCGTCGTTATGTATGGTTACTTTTACTTCGTACGTAAAAGTATTGTAATTCCGGCTGCAAAACATCCTACAACAAAATATTTAGTTGCTTTTTTTAGTTTAATGATTCTGGCCAATGCATTTTCGGCAGGAGATAAAATTGAAATGATTCGAAGTGTGTTATATATTTTGATTATCTTCAGTTTTCTTTACGATGCAAGAGGTTTTGCGGAGGACTGTATTATTACGCATCCTTTTGACAATCGGGGCACGGCCTTTAAAGATATCGAAAAGATTGTCCTTGTTCAAAAGTCGAACGGTATTCGTTTAGGGTATTTAAAAAAAGGCAGAAGAGGGGTGGTTTTACGCTTTTCTGCGCCACTAGAAGAAATGGTTCTTTTTCTTTCAACACGGATGAATGAAGAGGCAGAAATTGATATTATTGTTAATGAAGATTAACCATGTTCAGCTCCTAGAAATCAGCTTTTCCCGCGTTAAGTTTTGTCTGAATTTCTTTTAAAAAAAAGAAAGCAATTTTGCTTGTACTTTTGGTAAAATTTGTTATAATTAGTCAGATTAAATTTTGGAAGGAAGTTGTTTCGGTGAGTGAAGAATTTGAAAAGTGTGTCGCTGACTTGAAAAAGAAATATCAAGCAATCCCTGAAGAAAAACGACAACACTTTGCAGAACGTATGCAAAAGAAAAATTTCTTACGCTACAAAAAAATTGAATTAATTAAAGGAGAACTTCTTCGTTTAGAAGCACGACGCGCTCAATTGGAACTTTGCGAACGCAGTTCTGAGTTAGAAGAAGTTGAAAAGAAAATTATTCTTAAAAAGAAAAAATTACTTAAATGTTTTGATCGGTAAGTCAATAAAAATTTAATATAGAAGGGAATGATAGGATGGAATTTACCTTTCTAATCATTGTTTTTGCACTGTCTATTACCTTCTCAAACATATTCAACCGGATTGTTCCCGTCATTCCGCTGCCAATTGTGCAAATTATTGTAGGCGTTCTAATTGGTTTAACTAAAATGGGGCAGGAAATTGAATTTGAGCCTGAAGTGTTTTTAGTAATGATTATTGCACCGCTTTTATTTAGAGAAGGGGAGCTAATCAATCTGAAAGCAATGATGAAAAATTTCGGGATGATTCTTTTCTTGGCCTTTTTTGGTGTGTTAATTACCTTAGTCGGAGTCGGCTGGACCCTGCATATGATTTTGCCTACTTTACCATTAGCCGCTTGCTTCGCTTTTGGAGCGGCTCTAGGGCCAACGGATGCGGTGGCGGTAGGTTCGTTATCAGGTCGAATTGACATTCCTGAACGTTCGATGAACATTTTATCTGGTGAAGGACTCATTAATGATGCATCAGGCGTTACAGCCTTTCAATTTGCATTAGCGGCTTTATTAACGGGGTCATTTTCGCCGGTGGAAGCGGCAGGGACCTTGGTTATTTCCAGTATTGGTGGAGCGGTAGTCGGAATCGTGTTAGTTCTATTAAAACAGCAAATTGTTCATTTACTTGAAACTGCGGTGGCAAAAGATGTTACAGGCTACTTGTTGATTGAATTACTCTTGCCATTTATTGCTTATTTAATTTCAGAGTTGATTGGCGTTTCTGGAATTATTGCCGCTGTGATTGCTGGAATTATGCAAGCGTCTAGTTTGAAAAAAGTTTCGCTTTTTGAAGCAGAGCTGTCAAATGTTGGCGAAAGTATTTGGAGTATGATTGAGTTCACTTTAAATGCCTTAGTTTTCTTATTCTTAGGAATTGAACTTTCTCAAGTGTTTTCGCCAATTTGGATTGACCAACAATATTCAAACTGGTTCCTACTAATGGTTGTTTTAATTATTAGTGGTGTCGTCTTTTTAATTCGTTTCTTAGCCATTTTCAGTGTTTACACGCTACAACATGGTTTTAAAAAAGTTAAAACTGCAATGAATGAAATGTTGATTTTAACATTTGGCGGTGTTAAGGGGACGGTAAGTTTAGCCACCATCTTTATTTTGCCAACAGCGATTAACGGCGAGCATTTTAAAGAACGACCGTTATTGCTATTCATTACGGCTTGTGTTATTTTGGTGACTCTGATTGGCGGGATTCTAGTTTTACCATTTTTAACTGATTCAGAGACGGAAGTGGAAAATGAAGAGTCAGTCGAAATTGATTTATTACGTGATGTCATTGATGTCTTAAAACAGCAAAATGAAGAGAATCCTCGTGGTGAAATGAATGCGGTCATTGAAAATTATCAAGATCGTTTAAAAGAATTGTATACCGAGCAGCTAAGTGCAGAACGAAAACAAGAAGTGCAAGAGTTGCGGACGTTAATTGTGTCCATTGAACGAGACGGCTTAGAAGAAAGTCTGAAACAAGGAGAAATTAGTGTCAGAAGTTATCGTATGTATCAACGCTTGATTACACGGATGCAACGGTCGATTGCCAAACAATTATTATCGATTGTAGGCTTTTGGTTATTATTTGCTCGACAAATCATTTCGATTCTTTTACATCCTAAGCTATTTTTCAATCGTGGTGAAGCTTCTGAAGAAGAAAAAGAATTACGAAATGAAGAACTAGAAAATATTCGCCAAGTTTTTCTAAGAAATTCTCAAGTTATTCTGAAGAGTTTAGATAATTTGCGCGGTGTCTATGATGATGATTTAATTGATTTCTTCATTGACGGACGCTTGGATTTAGCCCATAAGTTTGAAAAAGGCGAATTTATTGATTCGTATATTGTTCATACGGAGACAGACTATGTCAAAGACCTATTATTAGGCTTCCAAGAAGAACGACGGATGATTGATCATTACGAACAATCTGAACGCATTTCAATTATCGAAGCGAACGAGTTACGAAAAAATGTCAATTTATTAGAGAGTTATTCGATTAGCGGCGAAGTGAATAACGTTCCGCTGAAACGATTTGTTAAAAATTTTAATAAAGAATAAGTAATAGTGTATGAGATGAAACCAAGACGATTTTTATCTCATGCACTTTTTTTATAATCCAATTTTTGATACAATAAGCAAGACCAAAATAGAAGGAGTTGGTAGTGTCGGTGAAAGAATTAAAAGTAACAGATTTAACCAAAACATATGGGGAAAAAACACTATTTGATCATCTTTCTTTTTTGATTCATGAAAAAGATCGCATTGGTTTAATTGGGATTAACGGCACAGGGAAAACCAGTTTATTAAATATTATTGCTGGCGTAGATAGCGGTGATGGTGATCTTGCTGCGATTCAGCAGCCAAGTGATTATCAAATTGGGTACCTTTCCCAGAATCAAACATTTGACGAGAATATTACGATTGCAGAAGCCGTGTTTCAGGGAGACAGCCCGATCATAAAAACAGTCAAAAATTATGAATTAGCGTTAGCTGCTTTAAGTGAGAATGGTTTAGACGAAGGGGTTCAAAGACGTTACACGCAAGCAGAAGAAGCCATGAATAAACAAGATGCTTGGACAGCAGATACCAATGCAAAAATTATTTTACAAAAATTAGGTATTCCCACATTGGAAAAGAAAATAGGTGAGCTTTCTGGTGGGCAGTTAAAACGAGTAAGCTTGGCGCAAGTCTTAATTGAAGCGCCTGATTTACTGTTATTGGATGAACCAACGAACCATCTGGATTATGAAACGATTGAATGGTTGGAAAACTTTTTAAATAACTATCGTGGCGCGGTTTTAATGGTGACCCATGACCGCTACTTTTTAGATCGAGTAACCAATCGGATTTTCGAACTTTCTTTTGGAAAACTGTATGAATACAAAGGAAACTATGAAACGTATGTGATGGAAAAAGCCGAACGTGAACGTGTCGCTGTAGAACAAGAAGAAAAAAGAAAACGCCTCTTCAAACAAGAACTTGCGTGGATGCGAGCAGGCGTTCAAGCACGAGGAACGAAACAGCAAGCAAGAATTGATCGGTTTCAGGATTTAAAAGAAAACTTGCATCAGGTACAAACCAATGGCACCTTAGAAGCAGACTTTGCCACGCAGCGTTTAGGGAAAAAAGTTCTGGAAATCAAGGAAGGAAATTATGCCATTGATCATAAACAGCTTTTGAAAGACTTTAATTTACTCATTCAAGCAAACGATCGAATTGGCATTACTGGTAAAAATGGTGCAGGAAAATCCACATTATTAAATATTTTAGCTGGACGCATTCCTTTAGAGAGTGGCCTATATAGTATCGGTGAAACCGTCCGAATTGGCTATTATACCCAGCAAAACGAAGAAATGGACCCTAATCAACGGATGATTGCTTATTTGCAAGAAGCAGCAGAAGAAGTGAAACGCAGTGATGGAAGCAGCGTTGGGGTCGCTGAAATGTTAGAGCGCTTTTTATTTCCTCGTTTTATGCATGGCACACTGATTGGCAAACTGTCTGGTGGAGAAAAACGCCGGTTATATCTCTTAAAATTATTAATTAGTCAGCCTAACGTGTTATTATTGGATGAGCCAACCAACGATTTGGACATTGATACGTTGACCATTTTAGAAGATTATATCCAAACGTTTAAAGGAGCGGTAATTGCGGTTTCTCATGACCGTTATTTCTTGGATAAAACAATGGATAAATTGTTAGTTTTTCAAGGAAATGCTCAGATCCTATCATTTTATGGCACAATGAGTGAATATTTGGCGAACCAAAAAGAACAAGAAAAGGTCAAAGAAAAACCGCTCAATAAACCAGTAAAAGAAGCATCGACAGAAAAGAAAGAAAAAACAAAGCTGACTTATATGGAACAAAAAGAGTGGGCAACAATTGAAGAAGATATCACACAATTAGAAACGAAATTAGAAACATTAACTGAAGAAATGAATCATCAGGGTGATGATTTTGTTCGTTTACAAGAATTGCAAGAAGCAGTAACAGCAACGGAACAATTGTTAGAAGAAAAAATGAATCGTTGGGAATACTTGAGTGAATACGCGGATTAAGAGACGGAGGGAATAAGATGGAAGAAGCATACTTAGCGCTAGGAAAAAAGATTTTAGAAGAAGGTCATTTTAAAGAAGACCGTACAGGAACTGGGACGTATAGTTTATTTGGCTATCAAATGCGTTTTGATTTGGCCAAAGGATTTCCCTTACTAACAACCAAACGAGTACCGTTTGGCTTGATTAAAAGTGAGTTATTGTGGTTTTTAAAAGGCGACACGAATATTCGCTATTTGTTAGAGCGAAATAATCATATTTGGGATGAATGGGCGTTCGAACGTTACGTAAAAAGCGCAGATTATCAAGGACCAGACATGACGGATTTTGGGCATCGTGTCTTACAAGATCCAGCATTTGCAGAACAATACAAAGAAGAACATCAAAAATTCTGTGACGCCATTTTAAATGATGCAGAGTTTGCAGAAAAATATGGTGAATTAGGGAATATTTATGGTGCACAATGGCGTCACTGGGAAACCAAAGATGGTAGCTTTATTGATCAATTAGCTAATGTGATTGAAATGATTAAAACCAATCCTGATTCTCGCCGTTTAATTGTTTCCGCTTGGAATCCAGAAGATGTGCCTTCAATGGCGTTGCCGCCTTGTCACACTATGTTTCAATTCTATGTAAATGAAGGAAAATTAAGCTGCCAACTTTATCAGCGCAGTGCCGATGTCTTTTTAGGTGTTCCTTTTAACATTGCAAGCTATGCTTTATTGACACATCTGATTGCACATGAAACAGGTTTAGAAGTGGGGGAGTTTGTACACACGCTAGGAGATGCCCACTTATATCAAAATCATGTGGAGCAAATGCAAGAACAATTATCACGAGAAGTTCGTTCTTTCCCAACGCTCGTTTTGAATCCAGACAAGGCTTCTGTTTTTGATTTTGATATGGAAGATATTAAAGTAGAAGGCTATGACCCACATCCAACGATTAAAGCGCCGATTGCCGTATAAAAAAGGAGAGAGAAGCTATGTTAGCAGCCATTTGGGCCCAAGATGAACAAGGAGTGATTGGTAAAGAAGGCAAATTGCCTTGGCATTTACCCAACGACTTGAAATTTTTCAAGGAAAAAACAATTCATAATACATTGGTCTTAGGACGTGCAACTTTCGAAGGCATGGGATGTCGTCCGTTACCAAATCGAACAACGATTGTTCTTACCAGTAATCCGGATTACCAAGCTGAAGGCGTTTTGGTTATGCATTCCGTAGAGGAGATTCTTGTGTATGCTGACAACTATGAAGGCGTGACCGTTATTGGTGGAGGTTCTGTCGTTTTTAAAGAACTGATTCCCGCATGTGATGTCTTATATCGGACGATGATTCATGAAACATTTGAAGGCGACACCTTCTTTCCAGAAATCGACTGGTCTGTTTGGGAAAAAGTTGCCACTGTTCCCGGCGTCGTGGACGAGAAAAATCTCTATGCACATGACTATGAAACGTATCATCGAAACGATAAATAATAAAATGAAGGGAGGCATGAGCAATGCCGACATTGAAAGAAAAAATTATTCAAGAGAGTCAACGTTTAGGCATCGATAAAATCGGCTTTACTCATGCTGAACCATTTATTGAATTAGAAGATTCTCTGCATGAACAACGAGAGCGAGGATATAACTCGGGATTTGAACATCAAAATGTGGAAGAACGAATTTACCCAGAAAAAACGTTTAAGCATCCTAAAAGTATTATCTCCATTGCTTTAGCTTATCCCACCAAAGCTCAGGAAAAAATGCCTAGAGATGAAAAGCGTGGACAATTTGCGCGAGCCTCTTGGGGAATTGATTATCATCACATTTTGCAGGATCGGTTGCAAAAATTAATTGCTTTTATTGAAGAGCAAGCTGCCACTGAAGCAGAAAAAGAACACTGGCGCTTTCGGCCGCAAGTAGATACTGGCGAATATGTTGACACCGCTGTTGCTCAGCGGGCGGGTTTAGGATTCATTGGTAAAAATGGTCTACTGATTACCGAAGAATTTGGTTCCTTTGTATATTTAGGTGAGGTGACCACCAACATTCAATTTGAACCAGATGAACCTGTTCCAAATGGTTGCGGTGATTGTACTCGTTGTATCACAGGGTGTCCTACAGGGGCTTTGTTAGGGGACGGTCGAATGAATGCTCAAAAATGTTTGTCTTATCAAACGCAAACAAAAGGCATGATGCCTGAAGAGTATCGAAAAAAAATGCGTAACGTCATTTATGGTTGCGACATTTGTCAGCTGGTTTGCCCTTATAATAAAGGAAAAGATTTTCATTTTCATGAAGAGATGGAACCAAAGATTGAAGAAGTTTATCCCAAATTAGCACCGTTATTAACTATTTCCAATAAAGAGTTTAAACAGCAATTCGGACACTTAGCAGGCTCTTGGCGTGGTAAAAAACCATTGCAACGGAATGCTTTAATTGCGTTAGCGAATTTGGGCGGCCGTGAAGCTATCCCACAAATTATTCTCTGTTTAAATGATCAGCGTCCTGTCATTCGCGGAACAGCTGCTTGGTCGTTAGGTCAACTCGCAAAAAGAGAACCCGAGCAAAGTTTAGAAGCTTTAAATTATCTACTTTCTGTAGAAACTGAAGAAGAGGTTATCGAGGAAGCTCAAAAGGCTATTTACTTGTTAACAAGCAAAAAAGGAAGCCGCTCAACGGAGTGACTTCCTTTTTTTATTAAATATGATTGCGATATAAACCAACAACTTTACCTAAAATTGTAACGTTATCTAAAAGAATAGGCGCTAATGCATCATTTTCAGGCTGCAAGCGGATATGATCTACTTCTCGGAAGAATCGTTTACAGGTTGCTTCATCTTCATCGGTCATTGCGATTACGATGTCGCCATTATTGGCATTCGATTGCTTACGAACAATCACTTGGTCGCCATCTAGAATACCTGCGTTAATCATACTTTCTCCTCGAATCGTCAACATAAATAAAGCATTTTCTTCTGTACGTAAATCAGGAGGTAACGGGAAGAAATCTGATGCTTCTTCCACCGCTAAAATTGGTTCACCAGCAGTTACGACACCTAACATCGGAATAGTTGTCGGCTGAATTCCGATCTTTTCCAAGCCTTCTGGTGTTAATTCGATTGCTCGCGGTTTTGTTGGGTCACGTAAGATTAGACCCTTTTTTTCAAGACGAGCTAAATGTCCGTGAACGGTAGAAGTTGAGGATAAATCAACAGCCTTCCCAATTTCGCGAACGGTTGGCGGATAGCCCTTTAATTCGACTTGTTCGTATATATATTTAAGTACTTCTAATTGTCTTGTTTCTGTACGTTTCGCCAAAACCCGCACCTTCTTTCAATTGATAAAATTAGTGTACCATAAAATGCGAACGAAATCAAACAAGCGTTCGTGTTTTATAAATATCAGAATATAGTTGTTTTTTTAAGGCAGTTCTTATAATATAGACAGTGAGAGTAAGGAGGGATTTTGATGTTATCGAAAGAAAAAATTGCCCGTATAAATGAATTAGCGAATAAAGCAAAAGTGGAAGAACTTAGTGCGAAAGAAAAAGTCGAACAACAAGAATTACGTAAAGAGTATTTAGAAGCATTTCGTGGAGGGATGCGTCACCATATCGAAGGAATGAAGGTCGTGGATCAAGAAGGGACCGATGTGACTCCTGAAAAACTAAAAAAAATT
Source organism: Enterococcus sp. DIV0236 (assembly GCF_050558525.1). Classification (NCBI taxonomy): domain Bacteria; kingdom Bacillati; phylum Bacillota; class Bacilli; order Lactobacillales; family Enterococcaceae; genus Enterococcus; species Enterococcus sp. DIV0236. The sequence goes on from NZ_CP187891.1 coordinate 1,321,906, forward strand.
CAGCGTGAAAAAGGACTTCACAACAGAAAGTAATTGCTTTCATTGTCGAAATAAGCTACACTATGAATAAAGGTAAAAAAAACCTAAATTAGGAGATGATTTTTTTGTTTGACAAGACAGATCAATTGGGCGTTAATACAATCCGGACATTAAGTATTGAAGCCGTACAAAAAGCGAACTCAGGACATCCTGGTTTACCAATGGGTGCTGCCCCAATGGCGTATGCACTTTGGACAAAACATTTAAAGGTGAACCCAACAACTTCTAGAAACTGGGTTGATCGTGATCGTTTTGTACTTTCAGCAGGCCACGGCTCTGCAATGTTGTACAGCTTATTACATCTATCAGGATACAACGTAACAATTGACGATTTGAAAAATTTCCGTCAATGGGATAGTAAAACACCAGGGCATCCAGAAGTGCACCACACAGATGGTGTTGAAGCAACAACAGGACCTCTAGGACAAGGGATTGCTATGGCTGTTGGTATGGCAATGGCTGAAGCGCATTTAGCTGCAACTTATAATCGTGATAGTTTCCCTATTATGGATCATTATACGTACGCAATTTGTGGTGATGGCGATTTAATGGAAGGTGTTTCTCAAGAAGCAAGTTCAATGGCTGGTCATATGAAATTAGGTAAATTAATTGTCTTGTACGATTCAAATGACATCTCATTAGATGGACCAACTTCTAAAGCCTTTACTGAAAATGTTGGAGCTCGTTATGAAGCATACGGATGGCAACATATTTTAGTTAAAGATGGCAATGATTTAGATGAAATAGAGGCTGCGATTGAAGCGGCTAAAGCTGAAACGGATAAACCAACATTGATTGAAGTTAAAACAGTCATCGGTTACGGAGCACCAAAAGAAGGAACATCTTCCGTTCACGGCGCGCCAATTGGTGAAGAGGGCATTACAGCGGCTAAAGCTGTTTATGGTTGGGAATACCCTGACTTTACTGTGCCAGAGGAAGTCGCTGCTCGTTTTAAAGAAACGATGATTGACGAAGGCCAAAAAGCTGAAGAGGCTTGGAATGAGATGTTTAAGAACTATGAACATGCGCATCCAGAATTAGCCAAACAATTTAAAGAAGCTTTTGCCAATCAATTACCTGAAGGTTGGGAACAAGAATTACCTAAATATGAACTAGGAACAAGTGCCGCAAGTCGTGTAACAAGTAAAGAAACGATTCAAGCTATTTCAAAAGTTGTTCCAAGTTTCTGGGGCGGTTCAGCTGATTTATCAGCCTCAAATAATACAATGGTTGCTGCAGAAAAAGATTTCGAACCTGGTCAATACGAAGGCCGTAATATTTGGTTTGGTGTTCGCGAATTTGCAATGGCTGCAGCAATGAACGGGATTCAATTACACGGTGGTAGCCATGTTTATGGCGGGACATTCTTCGTCTTTACTGACTACTTACGTCCAGCAATCCGTTTAGCCGCTTTACAAAAAGTTCCTGTAACTTACGTCTTAACGCATGACTCTGTTGCGGTGGGTGAAGATGGGCCAACACACGAACCAATTGAGCAATTAGCAAGTGTTCGTTGCATTCCAAATGTTCATGTGATTCGTCCAGCAGACGGCAATGAAACTGTTGCTGCTTGGAAAATTGCTATGACTTCTACGGAAACACCAACTATTTTAGTTCTAAGTCGTCAAAACTTACCTGTTTTAGAAGGAACGTTAGAACACGCTTCTGATTCTGTTCAAAAAGGTGCTTATGTATTGTCACCACAAAAAGGTGAACAACCATCAGGGATTTTAATTGCGACTGGTTCTGAAGTAAATCTAGCAGTGGAAGCACAAGCTAAATTAGCGGAAGAAGGCATCGATGTATCTGTCGTGTCAATGCCAAGTTTTGATTTATTTGAAAAACAATCTGCTGAATATAAAGAAAGTGTGTTACCTAAAGCTGTGACAAAACGTGTGGCGATTGAAGCTGCAGCAAGCTTTGGTTGGGAACGCTATGTAGGAACAGAAGGCAAAACAATCACAATTGATCACTTCGGCGCTTCTGCACCTGGCGGTCTAGTTCTTGAAAAATTCGGCTTTACTCCTGAAAATGTGGTTAATACCTATAAATCACTATAAATAAACGATAAAAAACCTGAATGCTTGTGATAGCATTCAGGTTTTTTTGCTTCATTTCTTTTTGGGAGCAAAGAGCATAAAGTGAAAAAATAATGCGAACAATTGGAACCCAATACCAGTTAAAGTAACACCAGACCAACCATAGTTTTGCCACATTAATGTACCAATCAATGAACCCAGTGAACCGCCGATGAAATAGAAAAACATAAAGACGGTATTGTTACGATTGCTGGCTTCTTCTCCCAAATTTTGGACGCGTGTTTGATTGGCTACTTGCCCAAATTGAGTACCGATATCTAAAACAATAATTGCTAAGATTAGTAAGACCACATGTGTTCCACCTAGAAAAAGTAAGATAAAACTACCGAACTGCATCAACAGGCCAATCAAAACAATCTTCCGTTCTGGATAATAATCGGATAGACGACCAATGATAGGTGCTACAAAAGCCCCTGATAACCCAAAAATTGCTAAAATACCGACTTCTTTCGGTCCCCAATAATAAGCTGGACTACTAACAAAGAAAATTAATGTAGACCAAAAGATTGAAAAGGTTGCAAACATAAAAAAGCCATTGACAGTTGCTTCTCTTAACAAAGGTTGCGCTTTGATTAGCTTAGGAAGACTTTTCAAAGAACCTAAATAAGTTAATCGATTTGAAGTTTGAGTATGTATCACTGTTTTGGGCAATTTTAATTGAAGTAGAACGACCAATGCTAACACGAATATTACGGCGATTAGGTAGACTGTTCGCCAAGAAGCTGCACTAGCAATGAAACCCGAGATCGTTCGAGACAATAAAATTCCTGTCAATAGTCCGCCCAGCATTCGACCTGTTACTTTACCACGGTTCGCTGGTCCCGCCATGACCGCAGCATAAGGAATAATAATTTGGGCGACAATAGAGAGCAGCCCGATAAAAAAAGAAGAGAGTGCAAAAAGGAGAAAACTTGGTGCAAAAAACGCAGCACTTAGAGACAGCGAGGAGAGCGCGGCTACTCGAATGATTAATTTGCGACGATCAACGACATCGCCTAATGGAACAAGAAAAAGTAAGCCTAGCGCATAGCCTAATTGGGTCAGCATAGTAACAAAACCAATAGAACCAATACTGACTTGAAAGGCCTGAGCAATTTGGGTGCCAATTGGTTGAATATAATACATATTGGCGACCACGATCCCGCAAGTTAACGCTAATAAAAACGTCACTTGATTTGTTAAACCCGATTGTTGTTTCTTCATCTAACCACCTACATTTCTATGTAATTCATTTTGTAATACAACAACTACTCGGCAATAGTTGTTTTGATTACAAAAACAGACTTCTCTTATAAAGTTTGTTCAAAAAGTGACAAGTCCATTAAAAAGTTTATCACAATAAATAAAGAAAAGTAAGAGGATAAATAACAAAAATCTCATCAAAATGAAAAGAAGAAGTGGTTGTTTTCACAAGTGTGAAGAGGGTTAATTAAATACAAACAAGATTTCAATTACATTACAGAAATTTTAAAACTCAAAATTTAATACGTTTATTTCTTGTTTCAATAGGAAATTAACGGTAAAATAGAAAAGTGAGACAGTGAGGAGGAAAAATGAATGAGCGAACAGTTAACAAGAAGTAGTAAACATATTCAAAAAGCTCTTAAAAAGCAAAAAGCTTATAAACGTGCTACCGCCGTTGCGGGGACTTCAATGATTTTAGCACCTGTGGTTGGTGCTGCGGTACCTGCCCAAGCAGAATCAAGCCAGCAAGCATTTATTAATGAAATCGGAAATTCAGCAGCAGCCGTTGCCAATAGCAATGATATGTATGCTTCCGTCATGATTGCTCAAGCGTTGCTAGAAAGTAGTTATGGTAGTTCTGGGTTAGCATCTGCACCGAATTATAACTTGTTTGGTGTAAAAGGAAGTTATAATGGACAATCTGTTTATATGCCAACAAAAGAATATTTAGACGGACAATGGGTGACCGTCACAGCAGCATTTAGAAGTTATAATTCTTATGCGGAATCGTTCCAAGATCATGCCAATGTTATTCGTTCCACTGCTTTTGGGGATACATACCATTATTCAGGCGTTTGGAAGAGTAATACTAGCAGTTATCGCGATGCAACAGCCGCTTTAGCTGGAAGTTATGCAACTGATCCAGGCTATGCCGAAAAATTGAATTGGTTAATTGAAGCATATAATTTAACTCAATATGATTGGGGAGCACCAGTCGCTCAAACCACTAGTTATTCAGATACAACGGGAACCGTTGATACAACAATCGATACAGCGGCTTCTGCAACAGCAACAGCAGAAACTGTAGCTAGTCAAAGTTACACTGTCGCAAACGGCGACACATTGTGGGACATTGCTGCACGTTTTGGAACGACAGTTGATAATTTAATGTCACTAAATGGATTAACATTGGATTCTGTTTTATCGGTGGGTCAAACCATCCAAATCGGTTAATTTTACAATTATTTAGTTGAAGAAGGACCTTACAAAAGCGACAGTTTTTGTAAGGTCTTTTATCGTGAAAATAGGTAGGGCTAGCAGCAATTATTGGATGAGCATAATCCGTTTTTTTATTTAATTTTTCACAAACTAAAATTCGTTTTTCTGGTAGAAATCGTTTTTTTGAGCTATGCTTAGAGAAAGAATTATTATATTGTTTGTAAAATTGGAGGATGTAGGATTATGACTAAAGGTTATGTAAAATCAGTAACAGAGTTAATTGGTCAAAGCCCAGTTGTGAAATTAAAACGGATGGTACCAGAAGGAGCTGCAGATGTTTTTGTTAAACTAGAGTTCTTTAATCCTGGTGGCAGTGTGAAAGATCGAATTGCTTTAAGCATGATCCAACAAGCCGAAGCAGATGGTCGCCTAAAACCTGGACAAACAATTATTGAGCCGACTAGTGGTAATACAGGCATTGGGTTAGCAATGGTAGGTGCTGCGTTGGGATATCCAGTTAAGATTGTGATGCCAGATACTATGAGTATTGAACGCCGCAAATTAATGCAAGCATATGGGGCTGATTTATTATTAACCCCTGGTGCCGAAGGAATGAAAGGGGCAATTGCAAAAGCTACAGCATTAGCAGAAGAACACGGGTACTTCATGCCTTTGCAATTTAATAATCCAGCTAATCCAATGGTACATGAAAAAAAAACAGGAAAAGAAATTGTTGATGTCTTTGGTAAACGTGGCTTAGATGCGTTTGTTTCTGGTGTTGGCACTGGAGGAACCGTTACAGGAGTTGGCCATGAATTGAAACGGATTTTTCCAGATATTGAAATTGTTGCAGTAGAACCAACGGAGTCGCCTGTTTTAGAAGGTGGCGAACCAGGTCCACATAAAATCCAAGGAATAGGCGCTGGTTTTGTCCCAGAAGTTTTAGACACCACCGTTTATCAAAAAGTTGCCGCTGTTTCTAGTGAAGACGCATTAGAAACTGCTCGTTTAATGGGGCCAAAAGAAGGCATCCTTGTGGGGATCTCAGCAGGGGCAGCAATTAAAGCGGCCATTGATTTGGCAGTTGAATTAGGCGCAGGCAAACGTGTCTTAGCGCTGGTTCCGGATAACGGCGAACGTTATCTTTCGACAGCTCTTTACGAATTTCCAGAATAAAAAACACGCCAAAAAACGAGCATTTCTCTTAGTTTAGTAAAATGCTCGTTTTTTCCACGAGAATCCTACAATAATTCTTGTCAATCGTAATAAGAAATAGTATTATTTAAGAAAGATAGACAGGGGAGGGATACAAAGATGGACAACGTATTGGTTAAAAATGCACTTGCTGAATTAAAAGAAGCCAATATCCGAATTACTCCGCAACGTTATGCTATCTTGGAATATTTAATCGAAAATCATACACACCCAACAGCTGATGAAATTTATCGCGCACTAGAAGATCATTTTCCAAATATGAGTGTAGCAACGGTTTACAACAATCTACGTTTATTTACTGAAATCGGTTTCGTTCAAGAAATGAGTTATGGCGATGCATCTAGTCGTTTTGATTTTAGTTCGAAGAAACATTATCACGTGATTTGTCAAAAATGTGGTAAAATCGTTGATTTTCATTATCCAGGGTTAGAGGACGTTGAAATGGCCGCTAGTAAATTAACAGGCTTCGAAATTAATGAACATCGTTTAGAATTATATGGATTATGTCCAGATTGCCAACAAGCACAACAGGAGAATGTGTAAAAAATTACATACTGTTAAAAATTTATCAAAAGATAAGTCACTTGTCTAGGCAAATTTCACAAGCGTAAGAGTTTTCACTCTTATGCTTGTTTTTTTGTGTGGTTATTGACTTTTAAATTCTTAAAAACAAAAAATTAACTAGCTATTATTAAGAATTAGCAACAGTTTGTGAATTTTTTTATATGCGATTCACAAGCATAGAACTCGAATAAGCTTGATTCCTCTGATATATTTTAAACAGACAGAGGGAGACGTCACCTCTGCAAAACAAAGATTGTGAAAGAAGGGATTTACAACATGAAAGTCGTAGTCGTAGGATGTACCCATGCTGGAACTTCAGCAGTTAAAAGTATTTTAGCAAATCACCCGGAGGCGGAAGTCACTGTATATGAAAGAAATGACAATATTTCCTTCCTATCTTGCGGAATTGCCTTGTACGTTGGAGGCGTAGTTAAAAATGCTGCTGATTTATTTTATTCAAATCCAGAAGAACTGGCTTCTTTAGGAGCAACAGTGAAGATGGAACACAATGTTGAAGAAATCAACGTGGACGACAAAACTGTTACAGCGAAAAACTTACAAACGGGCGCAACTGAGACCGTTTCTTATGATAAATTAGTGATGACAACTGGTTCTTGGCCAATTATTCCACCAATTCCAGGAATTGATGCTGAAAATATTTTATTATGTAAGAACTATTCACAAGCCAACGTGATCATCGAAAAAGCGAAAGATGCCAAACGTGTCGTTGTCGTTGGTGGCGGTTATATTGGTATTGAATTAGTAGAAGCTTTTGTAGAATCAGGTAAACAAGTTACTTTAGTTGACGGGTTAGACCGCATTTTAAATAAATATTTAGATAAGCCATTCACAGATGTTCTAGAAAAAGAATTAGTTGATCGTGGCGTTAATTTAGCTTTAGGTGAAAATGTCCAACAATTCGTAGCAGATGAGCAAGGAAAAGTAGCAAAAGTCATTACACCAAGTCAAGAATTCGAAGCAGATATGGTGATTATGTGTGTTGGTTTCCGTCCAAATACAGAATTATTAAAAGATAAAGTTGACATGTTACCAAATGGTGCAATTGAAGTCAATGAGTATATGCAAACAAGCAATCCTGATATTTTTGCTGCGGGTGATAGTGCAGTTGTTCACTACAACCCAAGTCAAACAAAAAATTATATCCCATTAGCAACGAATGCTGTTCGTCAAGGTATGCTAGTAGGTCGTAATTTGACTGAACAAAAATTTGCTTATCGTGGCACACAGGGAACTTCTGGCTTATATTTATTCGGTTGGAAAATTGGTTCAACAGGTGTGACAAAAGAAAGTGCCAAATTAAACGGACTAGATGTCGAAGCAACTGTTTTCGAAGATAACTATCGTCCAGAGTTTATGCCAACAACTGAAAAAGTTCTGATGGAATTAGTCTATGAAAAAGGAACACAACGCATTGTTGGTGGTCAATTGATGTCTAAATATGATATCACACAATCTGCCAATACTTTATCATTAGCGGTCCAAAATAAAATGACTGTCGAAGATTTAGCGATTTCTGATTTCTTCTTCCAACCACATTTTGATCGCCCTTGGAACTACTTAAACTTATTAGCCCAAGCCGCTTTAGAAAATATGTAATTAATAATGATAGAAAAAGGATGAAGAACAGAAGTTCTTCATCCTTTTTGTTAGTCACTAAGCGCTCCAGTTGTTTGGTTCATTAATGCCATTAATTGCTCTTTCGTTGTTCGTTTGATAGAAAGAGGGGGGAGATTATCTAAAGAAAAATAAGCACAATTCGAGGTTTCAATGTTTTTTTCAAAGGGATGATTTTCTAAAATCTCACAAGAAAAGATCATTTTATAGTACTGAAATAGTTGAGGAATGTCTTTTCGTTTATCTGTATCATAAACAGCAAGCAATTCTTTTGCCGTAACAACTAAGCCAGTTTCTTCCAATACTTCTTTTTCAATATTTTCTTTAGGGGAGCAGCCAATTTCGGCATAGCCACCAGGTAATGACCATTCTTTGGTCCGTAAATCTTCAACTAATAAAAAACGATTCTCTTTTTTTATCAAACCGCGAACATCTACTTTCGGTGTTGGATAACCTTCCTCTTTAGTTAAGATTTTTTCTAAGTCGGGCAAGACAGTTGCTTCGTGTCCGGTTGCGCTAATAAGTTGTAACGTAAGTTCCCGTAGTTCTTGGTAACGTTCTTGATCAAAAGCATCTTTCCCGTAAAAAAGACCTGCATCTGCCAATGCTAGCAACCGCTTATAGGTGTTCAGATAATCCATATACGCACGCTCCTCATAGACTTAATACGTTTAGTTTAACAGAAAAAAATAAAGGAGGGGCAGATTTAGCGAGAAAAGGCGTCGTTTTAAGGAAATAATAAAGAATAAATGACTAACTTACATTTTTAAACTACCTATGCTATTATTTAATAAAAAAGATTGGGTATACAATAATTTTGTTATGTAAACAAAAAGGAGGTTGTAAATTGAAAGAATTTACAATTATAAGGGAAAAAAATGCAGATAAAAAGACTCAGGCAGCACAAGAAGTATTGTTTAATCTTCCAGAATGGTTTGGCCTTGAAAAAGAGACCCGCAAGTATATCGATATAGCTAGCACTTTACCTATGTGGGTGGCAAAGGATGTAGAGAATAAAATACTCGGTTTTATAACACTTTCAGAAACAAGTAAAGATACAGTAGAAATCCATTGTATGGCAGTTAAAAAGCGGTATCATCGCAAAGGTATCGGCAAGTTATTGATAGAAAGCGTGGAAACGTATTCTAAAAATAACTATTTTTTTATTCAAGTCAAAACAGTTGACGAAGGAAATTATTCCGTGTACGATCATACTATTCGTTTTTACGAATCATTGGGTTTTAAGCGCCTTGAGGTTTTTCCGACATTATGGGACGCTTGGAATCCTTGTTTAATTTTAATTAAACAGTTGATTTAATCTACAAAGGAGTTTTAGTATGTCAGTATTTATTAGAGAGTGTACCGTCGCAGACGTACCAGAATTAGAGGCCATTTGCCAAGAGACTTTTGCAGATACTTATGGAGATGGCGAAAACGAAAAGGATTTACAGGCACATTATGAGAGGAAATTTAGTCCAGCAGTTTTAGAAAGCGAAATCTTACATAAAGATTCGCAATATTTCTTTGCTTTTTATAATAATGAACTTGCAGGTTATGTGAAATTAAATCACGGTGATGCTCAGATTACCTATCAACATCCACAAGCGTTACAAGTTGAGCGCATTTATATTCGTAAATCTTTTAAGCGTTTAGGCTTAGGCAAACATTTGATTACGAAAGCAATTGAATTAGCGGAAGAAGCAGAAAAAGAGACGGTTTGGTTAGGTGTTTGGGAACATAATCATCCAGCGCAAAAATTTTATCAATCATTGGGCTTCGTCAAAACAGATGAACATGATTTTTATATGGGAAATGAACGCCATACCGATTATACAATGACGAAACAGTTAAAAGAGTCAACGTAAAGCAAAAACAAGGAAACGGACGCAATGAAGCCGACGATTCCTTGTTTTTTTATCTTAAAATTGTGAAGGAGATTTTCCATAATATTTTTTGAATAATTTACTAAAATGATAGGCATCTTCGTAACCAACCGTTTTTGCTACTTCTTTGACACTTAAGGAATCATTTTTCAGCAATTCTTTCGCATGGTTTAAGCGGATTTGAATTAAATAATTGATTGGCCCAACGCCTGTGGCCGCTTTAAAGGTTTTCGACAAATAAGTCGGGGTAACATATAACATTTCAGCTAACTGTTCCAAAGTAATTTCTTCGTCATGGTGGGTTTCCAGATAATAAATCGTATGATTGACTAAATTTCGTTTTCTTTTTTCCGTTTTCGATAGCCGAGTTTCAATTTTATTTTCTTGATCAACTGCTAAACTTCTTAAAATATAAACCAATAGTTCAATAACTAAAGCTTTAATTTGTAACGCTGATTCAACTTCTTGATGGTTTAATTCATGAACAATTTGCCAAGCTTTTTCTAAAAAAGCACCATGTAAATGACTTAAATCTAATAAAGCTGATTTATTTGGAAATACGTTTCGCGCTAAGCCTTCTAAATAGAGATTTGAAATGCCAATGTGTAGTTGATGTGAGTAAGTTCCTGCTTTTTGTTGCTCACCATGTTCCGTTCGCGGATTAAAAAGAAACACCGTACCAGCAGTGGCATGGTACTGTTGCCCTTGAACAATATATTCAGATTCACCTTCTAAAAGAATAGATATTTCCAGAAATTCATGATGATGACAATTATAAGGGTGGGTCTCTTCGTTCCAAGGATCGAAGGCATATAAAATTTCAGGATTAAACGTTCGACTATTTGTGTAGTTCATAAAAAATCACTCCTACTTGTATCCGCTTTCTATACTATATTGTACATCAAAATATACAAGAATGCCCATTTCTTTTCCTATAAAAAAACAGTAATCTTATACACGTCCATAAAAACAAGAGAGAGTAGGGGAGAAAATGAATAGTTTTGAATGGATTTGGCAATATGCTAAAAAAAATAAGAATAAGTTACTGCTAGCTGTTATTTTTGTCGTTATTAACGCTATTTTAATTGTTATTATTCCATTGTTATCTGGCAGAATTGTAGACCAAGTAATCAATCAGGGGAAAACTGAAGAGCTTGTCCCAATTCTTGGGATTATGATTGGGGTGACCGTTATTCGGACAGTTGTTCGTTATAGTTATCAAGTCTTGTTTGAATCGGTTGGACAATCTGCGTTATTTGACTTAAGAAAAGATATGTATGTCAAACTTCAAGAATTAGATTTTGATTTCTTTAATCATACACGTGTTGGCGATATTATGGCGCGAATGACAGGGGATACAGACGCTATCCGCCATTTTGTTTCTTGGGTCACTTATAACCTCTTAGAATGTATTTTATGGTTCATCGCAGCCGTGATTGTGATGGGGACGATCAATTGGCAATTGATGCTAGCATTAATTTTAATTACACCTTTGATTTTTCTGTTAACACAAAAAATGTCGAAGGAATCGCATCCGGTATTTTTTGAGATCCGGGAAAGTTTTTCTCGGCTGAATTCGATGGTCGAAGAAAATATTGGTGGAAATCGGGTGGTTAAAGCTTTTTCTCAAGAACCTTATGAAATTGAAAAGTTTAACAAGCACAATGAAGACTATAAAAAATGGAATATGGCTTCTGCAGATGTCTCAAAAAAATATTTACCGTGGTTAGACGGTTTTGCAGGTAGTTTAAATGTTATTGCCTTAGTTCTTGGTGGCCTCTTTGTAATTCAAGGTCGGATGACAATTGGTGATTTAGTTGCCTTTAACGGCTTTCTCTGGATGTTGAACATGCCGATGCGAATGAGTGGCTGGTTGATCAATGATGTGCAACGCTTTACGGCATCGTCCATTAAAATTCGTCAGTTATTAGCAACGAAACCGAAGATTCCCATTGCTCGGGAAAAAGAAGCAGAACCAATCCAAGGCTATGTGACGTTTGATCACGTGTCCTTTCATTTTTCAGATGATCCAGAAACCCCCATTTTATCGGATGTTTCATTTTCAGCAAAACCTGGTGAAACAATTGGTATTTTAGGGGAAACTGGTTCAGGCAAAACCACTTTAGTTAACTTAATCGCTCGGTTCTATGATCCAACAAAAGGCACTGTTTATATTGATGGAAAAGATGCTAAAAGCTATTCTGTTCGTAAATTGCGAGAAAATATCTCCATGGTTATGCAAGATGTCTTTCTTTTTTCCAATACGATAGAAGATAACATTGCTTTTGGTAATACACTGGCTAACTTGGAACAAGTGCAAATGATGGCTGAAATTGCTGATGCCCATAGCTTTATTTCCAGAATGCCTGAAGGTTATGCAACAATTGTTGGTGAACGCGGCGTTGGCCTATCTGGTGGCCAAAAACAGCGGATTTCACTGGCCCGTGCTTTAACCAAAGATCCAGCTATTTTAATTTTAGATGACACAACTTCCGCTGTTGATATGGAAACAGAATCAAAAATTCAAAAAGAACTAGGTCGTTTGACGGAAAAGAAAACGACATTTATTATCGCCCACCGAATTTCTTCTGTGAGAGAGGCCAATTTAATTTTGATGATGGAAAAAGGCCGTGTGGTGGAAAGCGGTACGCATAGCGAATTAGTCGAACAAAAAGGCAAATATTTTGACGTATATCAAAAACAATTAGGTCTGACAAAGGAAGGTGAGTCGCGTGGCTAGAAATACGTTTGATGTGGATGAGACTTTAGAAAAAGAATTTAATTGGTCTCATTATAAACGATTAGGCGCCTATATTAAGCCTTACAAAAAAGCTGTTTTTAAAACATTATTTGTCATCATATTAGCTAATCTGGCAAGTATGTTAGGCCCTTACTTTACTAAAATTGCGATTGACCAAGTAATTCCACAAAAGAATCTCTCGTTACTCTTGATACTAGGGGCTATTTTCCTATTTTCCTTGGTGATTATTGGTTGGTGTATGCGTTATCGAATATATGCCATCACAGAAATTGGACAAGATATTTTAAAAGATATGCGTTTTTCAATTTTTGAGCATCTACAAAAATTACCATTTTCTTACTTTGACAGTCGGCCGCATGGAAAAATCTTAATTCGGGTGGTCAATTACATCAATACGTTAAGTGATTTACTAAGTAACGGATTGATCAATTTAATTTCTGATTTATTTAATGTGATTATCACCTTAATCTTCATGTTATTTATTGATGTGAAATTAACCTTATACAGTTTGCTGCTATTGCCTGTGTTGTTCGTGATGGTTCTATTTATCCAAGGGAAACAACGGAAAGCTTACCAAGAGCTTAGCAATAAACAATCAAACTTAAATGCCTATATTCATGAAAGTATTTCAGGAATTAAAATTACACAATCTTTTGCACGAGAAGATGAAAATTTCCAAATTTTTAACGAGGTAAGCGAAGAATATCGTCAATCCTTTATGAAAGCTGTGCGTGTCCAGTATTTATTATGGCCAGCAGTGCAAAATATATCCGTCATTACGACTTGTTTTATCTATTTCGTAGGAATCCGTCAATTAGGTGTGTCCGTTACTACTGGGACGCTAATTGCTTTTATCGGTTATATCAATAACTTTTGGAATCCGGTCATCAATATTGGTAACTTCTACAATTCTCTGATTACTGCAACTGCCTATTTGGAAAGGATTTTTGAAACGATGGATGTTGTTCCAGAAATTCAAGATGCGCCGCACGCTATTGAGTTGCCGCCAATTAAAGGAACCGTCGACTTTCAGCATGTTTATTTCCGTTATGAAGAAGGAAAAAATATTTTGACCGATGTTAGTTTTCATATTGAGCCAGGACAAACAATCGCCTTGGTTGGGCCAACAGGTGCGGGTAAAACAACAATCATCAATTTGTTAAGTCGTTTTTATGATGTGAATGAAGGGGCCGTTAAAATTGATGGTTATGATGTTCGCGATGTGACACTCCGTTCGTTAAGAAAACAAATGGGGGTAATGCTTCAAGATACGTTTATTTTTTCAGGAACAATTATTGAAAACATTCGGTACGGAAATTTAGCAGCCACAGAGGAAGAAGTTATCCAAGCCGCAAAAATTGTTCGTGCGCACGACTTTATCAAGGATTTAAAAGATGGCTATGAAACAGTTGTGGAAGAGCGGGGTAGTACACTCTCGGCAGGACAACGCCAATTAATTTCATTTGCTCGTGCTTTACTGGCAGATCCCAAAATTTTAATTTTAGACGAAGCAACCTCCAGTATTGATACAAAAACAGAAGAATTGTTACAAGAAGGACTACAACAACTTCTGAAAGGACGGACATCGTTTATTATTGCTCATCGACTTTCTACCATCAAAAATAGCGATAAAATTTTCTATATTGATGGTGGTCGTATTGTGGAAGAAGGATCTCATGATCAACTAATGGCAAAACATGCGTTATATCATCATTTATATCAATCGCAATACGACTTATTAAAGAGCTAGATGATAAAACAGAGAAAATTCTTAGTTGAATCTTTCTCTGTTTTTCTGTATCGTAACCTTAACAAAGGAAAAAATGATGAGGTGCCAAATGAATCGGAATTTTGAAGTAGAATTAACAACATTATGTATGATTAGAAATCAGAAAAATGAAATCCTTGTGCAAGAACGACAAAAAAAGGATTGGCCTGGTTGGACGTTCCCTGGCGGACATGTTGAAAAAAACGAGGGCATGGAAACAGCCATGGTTCGCGAACTCCTTGAAGAAACAGGATTAGTGCTGAAGCCACAATTAGTAGGTGTTGCAGAATGGCTGAATGATTGTTCAGGTGCGCGGGAATTAGCCACATTATTCATTGCAGAAACAGCGGATGAACTACCAGAAGAAACGGAACAACCCTTGTTTTGGGTCACTGAAAAAGAATTGCGAGAAGGTCCTTTAGCTGGCAGTTTAGCAGAACTTTTCCCAGTATTTTTTGGCGAAAAGCAATTTTATTTTAAAAATAATACAGCTTAATGATTCAAACCTAAAAGATTAAATCAATCCCACTTATTAAAAGAGAGGAAATCTAAAATTAAACATTGCTATTTATAAGTAATGTTTGCTATTCTTAATAAAAGGGAATTAATTTTTTATATAATGAGGGGGAAAAAGTGTGTTAAAAAGAAAAGTGGGGATTATTACAGGCGTTTTCTGTTCAGCTTTGTTACTGACAGGCTGTGGCAAAAGTGCGAAAGATGAGTTCATTCAAGGAATCGGCAATCAAAACGCACAAGAATCTGGGGTTTGGGATTTCTCTATGTCAATTAGTGACATGAAATTTTCACAAGAAGATGGCGCACAAACGAATCCTATGATTGGGATGCTCATCACGCAAATCAAAGACGCATCGCTTTCTGGGAAGATTCAAGTAGATGCCAAAAAAGAAAAAGCATTCAACTTAGAGATGAAATTAAAAGCGATGGGAATGGATGTACCGATTTCATTGGTTGGATCGTTAGATAACGAGGGCAAAGAGCCAAAACTCTATTTAGCAACAGATATGATGGAATATATTGTCGCTGTCGCAGACTCAATGACTGACGGTGCTATCGATAGTTCTCAGTTAGATACAGAAAAACTAAAAGGAAAATACATTGATCTTTTAGCCATGAACGAGGAAAGTACGAAAGAATGGCAAGATACAATCAAAGAGTATCAAGAATCGGAAAAAGAACGAAAACAGTCTGCTAAGGAATACAAAGAGTTTTTAGAAGGATTAGACAAGGATACGTTCGAGAAAAAAGGGGACACCATTACCCATACGTTTACAAAAAAAGAATTACAAAAGTTAATCAAAATTACGACAGAAACATCTGAGAAAGGTAAAGAACAAGATCCTTTCGAAAAAGTCAAAGATGTTTCTGCCAAAGTTTCTGTTAATACAAAAGAAAATAAAACAAATATGTTGATTAATGTGAAACCGCAGCAAGACAAGAACGTTGACATGGGACTTGAATCATTATCTAGTAAAATTAGCATTACACAAAAAGCCAAAAAAGCGACGATTTCAATGCCTAAGAAAGAAAATATTTTATCAGAACAAGAAGTTGAAAAAATATTTTCCGATAGCACCTCTATGACAGGTCTATCGACTGAAGACACGACTGTTGCGATCAATCAATAACGCTGAATGACCAATAAAAACGGTCGCTCAAAAAAAGTAACGAAAGACCTAGCATGATTGGGATGCTAGGTCTTTTTTGAATAAAAAAACAGCATTTTAGTTTTCTTTGAATTATTGGTTGTTATTTTTGGTGGTGTAAACAGTTTAAAGTTAATACATTTGTTTTTGATTTAAATTCTACTGCTATTTTTAATCATTCTATTAAATAACAAATGTTTTCGAGTGTTTTTAAGCATTATTTTTGTTATGCAGAGTGGTTTTTTTATACAATGAGTATAATTTTAGATGAAGGAGTGTTTTAGGTGAAAAATCAACATTTAACTACGTCACAAGGAAGTCCAGTTGGCGATAATCAAAATTCGCTAACTGCAGGAGAATTTGGACCTGTCCTAATCCAAGACGTTCATTTATTAGAAAAATTAGCTCATTTTAATCGTGAGCGCGTGCCAGAACGGGTTGTTCATGCCAAAGGTGCTGGTGCTCATGGGATTTTCAAGGTGAGCCAATCAATGGCACAATATACTAAAGCCGATTTTTTATCTGAAGTTGGCAAAGAAACACCTTTATTCGCTCGTTTTTCAACTGTAGCTGGAGAGTTAGGTTCATCAGATACATTGCGTGATCCTCGCGGTTTTGCGCTTAAATTCTATACAGACGAAGGAAATTACGACTTAGTTGGCAATAATACGCCCATTTTTTTCATTCGTGATGCAATTAAGTTTCCAGATTTTATTCATAGCCAAAAAAGAAATCCACGGACGCATTTGAAAAGTCCAGAAGCTGTTTGGGATTTTTGGTCTCATTCACCTGAAAGCCTTCATCAAGTAACAATTTTAATGAGTGATCGTGGCATTCCGTTGTCGTTCCGTCATATGCATGGTTTTGGTAGCCATACATTCAAATGGGTCAATGCTGCTGGAGAAGTATTTTTTGTTAAATATCACTTCAAGACGAATCAAGGAATCAAAAATCTAGAGAGTCAATTAGCAGAAGAAATTGCTGGGAAAAACCCAGATTTCCATATTGAAGATTTGCATAATGCGATTGAAAATCAAGAATTTCCTTCTTGGACATTATCTGTGCAAATTATCCCGTATGCAGATGCGTTAACAATGAAAGAAACTCTTTTTGATGTAACAAAAACGGTTTCTCAAAAAGAGTATCCGCTGATTGAAGTTGGCACGATGACTTTAAATAGAAATCCAGAGAATTATTTTGCAGAGGTTGAACAAGTAACCTTTTCACCAGGGAATTTCGTTCCTGGTATTGAAGCTTCTCCAGATAAATTATTGCAAGGACGTTTGTTCGCTTATGGGGATGCACATCGTCATCGTGTGGGCGCTAATAGTCACCAATTGCCGATCAACCAAGCAAAAGCGCCTGTAAATAACTACCAAAAAGACGGCAATATGCGTTTTAACAATGGCAATAGCGAAATTAATTACGAACCAAATAGTTATACTGAAACACCAAAAGAAGATCCTAAGGCGAAAATTAGTTCCTTTGAAGTTGAAGGAAATGTTGGTAATTATAGCTATAATCAAGATCACTTTACACAAGCAAACGCTTTGTATAATTTGCTGCCAAGCGAAGAAAAAGAAAACTTAATTAACAATATAGCGGCATCTTTAGGTCAAGTGAAAAATCAAGAAATCATCGCGCGTCAAATTGATTTGTTCACTAGAGTAAATCCAGAATATGGAGCACGTGTCGCACAAGCAATTAATCAACAAGCATAATTTATATAACGTACGTGACAAAACCAGTCTAGATAAACTAAAGACTGGTTTTGTTTGCTTTTCAATGCTTTTTACTCTACTCCCGAATACTAGAATAAAGTGCAACACTCAGCAAATTATTGTTGAGTGTTTTTGTTATGTATCGAGGGTTAACATTGACAAATAAGCTATTTTAAGCTAATTTATAAATATGCTTATACCAACTTAAAAGGAGACATGTTTATGATTCAAAAGAAACGACTTGAGTTAATTTTAGAGGAATTGAAGACGCGCGGAACTCTTAGTTTGAAGGAAATTATAAACTTAACAGGTTCTTCAAGAGATACAGCAAGAAGAGATATTATCAAATTAGCTCAAAATAATGCTATTGATCGCACATATGGTGGAATTAGTTTGCCCAATACCTTTAGTCGTTTAGATGAATATCTTGAACGTACTGAAGATCTCAGTGCTGAAAAAGATATTCTAGCAAAAACTGCTAGTAATTTAGTAAAAGATAATTCCCATATTTTTTTAGATATTTCGACAACGGTCAGTTGCATTCCAAGACATATAAGACCTTATGAGAATGTCATAGCAACGACAAATTCATTAGATATTACCGACCAACTATTGAGAAATACTAAATGTAAAACTAAGATTTTAGGTGGAAGCGTCGATCCTATCAAACGAAATGTCGTTGGAACGAAACCAATGCTTGAGCTGGATTCATTTATCTTTGATGTTGCTTTTATGAGTGCCGCTGGAATCACAACTTCAGGCATTTATTACGCCTACGATGAAGATATAGATTTCAAAAAAAAGATAAGAAAACAATCCAAACTTGTAGTTTTACTAATTGATAATACAAAAATCGGATTAAGTCATAACTATAAAGGTTTAGATTTCGAAGATATTGATTTTCTTGTTATAGAAAGTCGTCTACCAGATGATTTAGAAAGAACAATATCAGATAGTAATGTCTCTATAATAAATTCAAAGTAGGTGCAAACATGATTAAAACGGTATTATTTGACGTAGATGGAACAATCTTAGATACAGAATTTGTCATGATTAAGTCTTTACAAAAAACTCTAAAAGAAGAGAAAAACTTGGACGTTCCAGAAGAAAATTTAGAGTATATCTTAGGTATACCAGGTAAAAAAGCAATTGAACGGTATTCATCATCTGGAGAGGAAGTTGATAAGCTACATGCATGTTGGTCCGAAAATGTTAAACAATACTCTCATCTTGCGACTTTGTTTCCTCAAGTGGAAGAAGCATTGACTAAGTTAAAAGAAAACGAGATACAAATTGGGATCGTTACATCCAAAACAAATGAAGAAATGGAAAATGAATTTGAACATTTTGGTTTAAGTAAACTTTTTGATATTTCAGTAACTGCCTCTGATACAACGAAACATAAACCTAATCCTGAACCAATTCTATATGCATTAAATAAATTAGGAAGTTTACCCGAAGAAACAATTTATATAGGCGATTCTATCTATGATATGCATAGCTCACAATCAGCTGGAGCTAAATTTGCTTTAGCAAAGTGGGGAGCAAAAGAAAATCCACTATTCTCAAGTGCAGATATTAGGTTAGAAACTCCTCTAGAAATATTACAACACTTAAAATAGATCAGCTTACTAAAAAATATGTTATTTCATTAACGGTTAACATAAGTGAGGATTATTTCAAGTGATTGTCGTAGCAAGGATTTCAATCACCTAGATTGTGAAATGAGAATGGTCTACCTACGAACGCCTTGTCATTAAGGGATTTGTGGGCAGAAATCTTTGTGATTTACTAGAAGCGTCGTTTGTTGGGTTTGTTTTTTTAGATAGGAGTTTATGAAATGTCGTATAACCATTTATCAGCTGAAGAGCGTGGACAAATAGAAGCGTATCTGAAGGAAGGAGTCTCTCAGGCTGAGATAGCTCGCCGATTGGATCGGCATAGATCCACGATCTATCTCTAGAGAGATCAAACGTGGTTCCGAGCAAAGAAAGAAGAAGAGTCTCGCTAGTTTGCCTTATCAAGCAACTAGCGCTGGTAATTTAGCACGTATTCGCAAGAAAAATTGCGGAACAACTACTAAGGCTACTGTACACAATACTAAAACTATCATGAAGTATCTTGATATGAAATATTCGCCGGAACAGATAGCGAACGCAGTTCGTAGTGTAAAGGTTTGTACATCAACAATTTATAACTGGATTTACAAAAAGATCGTTCCTTTCGATATTAAGAAATTACGCGGTCGTGGAAAACGTTACAAAATAAAGAATACTGGGAAACGATTAAAACGGCCGGATCGAGCTTTCTTTGAAGGGCGCACGTTGGAGAACCGACCAGAAGAGGTTCAGTTACGAACGGAGTTCGGTCATTGGGAAGCAGATACCGTTGTGTCCAAGCAAGGTGTTGCAGCGTGTCTAGCAACATTCATAGAACGTAAAACAAGGCATTATGTAGCAATTAAGATACCGAACAAGACAGGTAGATCCATGATGACAGCAATTAAGCGTCTAGTGGAAATGTATCCACATGGTGTGAAATCGATCACATGTGACCGTGGAAGCGAGTTTGTCAATCAGTTTGAAATTGGACTTATTGAAGACACTTTTGACTGCAAAATCTATTATGCTAATCCATGCGCGCCACATGAACGCGGATCAAATGAAAATCATAATGGATTACTCAGAGAATATTTTCCAAAACCATCTAATTTTAAAAATATTTCTCAAAATAAGATCAATCAAGCTGTTCAAAGTATGAATTTACGGCCACGAAAAATCTTTAAGTGGAAATCACCGCAGCACAAATTTAATTTGGAGTATTCGAAAGCTTTCTAGCACCAACAAATATTTTTTACATTGTTATAAAAAAGAATACAACGAACGATACTATTTATACGGAAATTGAAACATGATATAATAGAGCAAATCACGAATAATCTTTATACTAAAACAATTATATGTTGCACTTAATCCTAACATTCGCCAATTCAAAACTACTTTGTATAATGTATATTATGTAAACTAGAATAAAATAAAAAACTTTAGCCGATAACTTGCCACTTCTCTTTCGACCAATCAATTCACCCAACTAACCTTACAGTTGTTTGCTAAGCTAGTTGGGTTTACTGTTTATTTAAACCTTGGATTGTTCATTTCTTGATGAATTTCTTTGCTCGCTTCATATAGAAACAATGTTTGTTTTTTACTTGATGCATAATCGACAATGGGTTTTGGATAATTTTCTCCTAAATGTACATGATATTGCGTTTGTAAGGCTTCGTTCATTAGATTTGGTTGATGAATATACTTTTGTGGCACTTGCTTAAGTTCTGGAACATATTTTTTGATGAACTGGCCGTCATTATCAAATTTTTTTGACTGGATAATTGGATTAAAAATCCGAAAATACGGGACAGCGTCCGTTCCCGTTGAAGCAGCCCATTGCCAGCCACCGATATTATTGGCAGCATCATAGTCAATCAACATTTTTTGAAAGTATTTTTCACCCCAACGCCAATCGATGTGTAAATTTTTAACTAAAAAAGAGGCAGTAATCATTCTTAAGCGGTTGTGCATCCAACCAGTTTGATTCAGTTGTCGCATTGCGGCATCAATTATAGGGTACCCCGTCTCCCCTTTTTGCCACTTGGCAAACATTTCTGGGTCATTTGTCCATTGAATATAACGAAATTTTTCTTGAATAGCTTCCTCTTTTTGTTGTGGAAACGTACTATAGATCATATTGTAAAAGTCGCGCCAAGCTAATTCTTTTTTGAAGGTTTCTTTACTTAAGCTAGAAGACGCAGATGCAAGCTCTTGCCAAATGGTGCGAATCGAAAGTTCTCCCGTTCTTAAAAAAGTAGACAGATGACTCGTTTGATCCTGATAAGGAAAATCACGCTTATTTTCATAGGATTGAAGTTTTTGATCAATAAAAGTATTTAAGCGCCTTCTGGCTGTTTCTTCGCCGACACTATAGTGTGTTAAAGGAATCCTCGCAATCTGTTCACGATAAGCTGCTTCCTCTTCTGGAAAAAGACACGCACTAAAAATTTTTTCAGCTGTATAGGAAACAGGAATCGGTGTTTCTTTAGGCGCCTCTTTCCATTTATTGTAATAGGGCGTAAACACTTGGTACTTGCTGCCATCGTTCTTCTTAATTTCTTCAGAGCCATGCAAACAGGCATCTTGAAAAGAGAAAGACTGAATATTATTTTCTTCAAAAAAGCGCATAGCTTGCTGGTCCCGCTTTGCCCCAAAGCCACAAGTATCTTCATTAAAATAAATGGCCTGCCAATCGGGTAATTTGCGTTTCAAACGTGAAAATAAATCTAATGGTTCGCCGACCATGATTTGTAAATGTGCCTCTTGATCGATTCGTTCTTTGAACGAGGCTAAGCTTGCAAAAAAAGCGTTATGATTAGCACTTTCTTGAATAAATTGTTGAGGATTCATTTGGAATAATAAAATCAATTCATCAGCTGCAGAATTTTGTAACGCGTGTGCTAATGCTTTATTATCCTGTAATCGTAAATCACGTCTAAACCACATTACTCTTTTCATTTTTAAATCCTCCTAAATACTTCGTCTTGCTTATCGTAACCGTGACTGCTGATTTTTAAAAGCAACTTGCCTAGACTTTTCAAAAAGCCGATAAAAACTGGGTTTTCAGCTTTTATCGGCTTTTTGATTTAAATTAATAGGAAATATTAAAAGCTTTCATATCTTTCTCAATATATTGTAGGACTTCTGTATTGCCAAAAAATTGTGTAAAATAATAGGCTTGACGATAGTCATCAGCTGTGTCTTCCCCGAGCATTTGTTTGTTAAAGGCTTTTTCATATAAAAGATAATCTAGCAAATAAATGGAGTGTTTGTCACGACAAATCTGAATCCCTTTTTCGCTTAAAATGACACTTTTTTGGTAGTCTTTCATTTCCGAGTAGAATTTAGCAGAATTATAATAAATTCTACAACGCTCCAAGGAACATTCTAATTTAAATTGTTCCAATTCTTGTAATGATTTTTCGTAATACACTTGCGCTTTTCTCATATCTTTTTCCAGTTCATATAGCGTACCTAGCGCATTCAGGCTTAAAATGTTGTAAATATTGACTTTACGGTCAATTTCCGCGCCCCGGTATAGGTAAAACAAGGCCTCTGCTTTATCTTTTTTTCCTAATAAACAAGTAATTCCCTTATAATATAACAATTTAGTCGTTAGTTCATTATTAGATAAGATAAGACCTTCAGGCACTTCTTGTAATAAATTGTAGGCCTCTAAGTGAAATAACCGTAAAGATAAATCCTCGACTTTGTTTAGTAGATTTTCAATTTTCTTTTCTTCAGAAATCATCATACATTCTTCTACTTCTAAATCTAATCGGAGGCAAATAGATGAGAAAATATCTAAACTGTCACATAGATTACGGTTTTCAATATTACTAATTGTTGCTTGCGTACAGATGCCGTTAGCCAGCTCTGATTGTGTGATTTTTTTAAGTTTTCTCGCTTGTTTTATTTTGTCTCCTGCTACCTTCACGAACAGACCTCCACTTGTATTATTATGTAAATTCATTAAAAAATGTTATACTTTGATTATCAATTAAAGGAGGTACATGCTATGTTTGATTTACTTGCATTATTGACTGGAACATCAACTTATGGCAACGTTCCCCATGTTTAATTAGTCAATGCGTGTCAAGTATGGTCTTCCATACTTGGCATGTTTCCTTTAAAACTGACTCAATCATACTACAAACGGATAGACAAATACAACCGAAAATCATTGGTTTTTTATTAAGAAAAAGAACAGCAAGAAGTGATAACTACTTCTTGCTGTTCTTTTGTTTAGTTAGGTGTATTTAGATTTAAAATGATTTGTTCCGGCGTAATTTCATTATGATCTGACATCATTGGCTCTACGCTTAAATAACTTGAAGTATTTGTAATGATAACCATGACAGTTGAGTCAAGCCCAGCTTCTTTAATGGCTTTTCGATCGAACGTTCCTAAAAGATCTCCTTTTTTAACACGGTGACCTTGGGTTACTTGTGTCTGAAAGACCTCCTGCCCCAATGTGACAGTATCAATTCCTATATGAATTAATACTTCAGCTCCTGCGTCCGTTTGGATACCATAAGCGTGTCCAGTTTCTGCAACCAAGTTTAATAAACCATCTGCAGGCGCGTAAACCTTGTTCGCTGTTGGCATGATTGCTAAACCTTTGCCCATCATCTCGCTTGAAAATACCGGGTCATTAACAGCAGTAAGATTCATGGCGTAACCAGTTACCGGAGAAAAAAGTTGTTCATCTAAGGTGTTATGTTGCATTTCAAAGACTTCGCGTTCTTCCTCTTCGATTACTTTATCTGAAATCAAAACCTCTTGCGGAATTGCAAATAGACTGGTTAATGCATAACATACACCGACAGATAAAAGTGCGACTAATAAATAGATCACTAATTGATGTGCACTATAGATATACATTAAGAAAGAAGGAATAACGGCTAAGCCATAAGAATTTGATTGAATATGAAAAATAGCTAAAATTGCTCCGCCTAAACCTGATGTAAACAAGACACATAGCAGCGGTTTTAAGTTCCAACGAATAAGTAATCCAAATAACACAGGCTCACTAACTCCAAATAATTGAGACAACATAGAACCAATGGCTGTCGACTTCACTTTGCTATCTTGCGCTTTTTTCGCAAAGGCTAAACAACTGCCAACGTTAGCAAACCCATACATGGCACATATTGTAATCAATGCATTAAATCCTGTATTTGCTAATAATGATGTTTCTACCATAGTTAGTGTATGATGAATACCAATCAAAACCATTAAAGGATATGAGGCACCAATCACGAAACCACCTAATCCTAAGGGTAACCCAATCAACCATTGGACAACATCTACCATGCCTAACTCAACGGTATGCAAAATTGGGCCAATTCCGAGAATCATGATTAAAAAAGTAATTAACATAGTCATAAAGGGTGTAAAAATTTGATCAAGAATATTCGGCATCTTTTTTCGGAAAAAAAGTTCAATCTTTGCGCCAATTATACCAGCAGCAATTGCACTTAAAACGGATCCTTGTGCACCGACAACTGGGATAAAACCAAAAGCCATAATAGCTTTCACGCCAGAATCTGGTGTTGCAACTGCATAAGCGTTTGGTAAAATGGGTGATACCATCATTAAACCAATAACAATCCCGATTACAGGTGTCGCATTAAATGCTTTAAAGGTAGACCAAACAATCAAAGCTGGCAAAAAGGCAAAGACGGTATCTGTAATGACAGAGACAATTTGTTGAAAGCTTTCAGGAATATTGGCTACACTTGCTCCGAATAATTGTAAAAAAGTATCGTTAAAAATAACACCTTTTAACCCTAGGAACAATCCTGTTGCTGCAATTACTGGAACAATTGGAATGAATATTTCACTTAAAATGCGCATTGTTTTGCGCATGCCCGTTTCATTATTTTTTAAAATTGCTGTTTGCTCTGCTTTTGACACAACATTGATTCCAAGTTTTTCTATTTCATCATACACTTTAGTCACAATACCAGTTCCTAAAATCACTTGGTATTGACCGCCATTATAAAAGACACCTTTTACTAAATCAATTTTTTCTAGTTGTTTACCATCTACTTGTTCATGGTCCTTCAAAATAAAACGTAACCGCGTTTGACAATGGGTGACCGATATAATGTTATCCATACCGATTAATTGAATAATGTCTTTGGCTGCCTGCTGATAATTTTCTGCCATGTTATACTCCTCCTAGCTACTCATTTATAGTAATCAATAGTCCTTGATAGCTTTTTAATAATGTTCCCTGCTGAACTAACTGCTCTCGTTCTTCAGACTGTGTATCAAAAATAACTGTGCCATTAACTAAATAATGAGGGATTGGAACCGCCTCACCAAAATTAAAAAAGGCGTAAATCGTTTTTTCATTTAATTTGCGTTTATAAGCAATAACATTATCTGGAAGATTTGATAGACCCTCAAATGTTCCATAAAGTAAGATGTCTGTATAGGGACTCTTTTGACGAAATGCAATCATCCGCTTATAGAAATGAAAAATACTTTGACTATTTTTTATTTCTGCTTCGGCATTGATTTCTTTATAATTATCCACCATCCCTAACCAAGGCTTGACGCTTGAAAAACCGCCATACATAGAATCATTCCATGGAAAAGGCGTGCGGGCATTGTCTCGACTACGCAAATTGACAAGTGACAAGGCTTCTTTGGGCGTAAATCCTTCTTTTATTGCTCGATAGTATTGATCAATGCTAGAAATATCATCGAATTCATCAATCGAACCCCTTTCAAAATTGGTCATTCCTAATTCTTGTCCTTGGTAAATAAAAGGCGTGCCCCTTAAAAAGAAATACATGGCGCCGAATGTTTTAACCGCATTTGGCTGTTGAGCCTGTTCTTTTAAATATTTCGTTGTCGCTCGAGGTTGATCATGATTTTCAATAAAATTTGCACTCCAACCAGCCTCTTGCATGGCTTCTTGCTGTTTGAAAATTAATGTGCGTAAATCATTCCAAGACCAATTGATTCTATAAAACCATTCGCTTCCTGATTTCACATCCAAATCAGCCCATTTGAAGTCAAAAATCATGTCGAAATACCCTGTTTCTCCAATAAATTCTGATAAATTTGGATAATTGACGCCGGCCGCTTCGGCAACTGTGACAATATCAAAGCCAGCAAAAGCTTTTTCTTTTAATTCGTTCAGAAAGTCACTCATTCCTGGCATGTTTCTACTAGCTTTTGTTACTTTGGCTAATTGATCTGCCCCATCAGCAGGTAAGTTTGTCCAAGTCAAATCTTTCTTAATAAAATTAATCGCATCTACACGAAAACCAGCAATTCCTTTGTTTAACCAAAAACGAATCATTTGATAGATTTCTTTGCGTAGTTCAGGATTTTCCCAATTTAAATCTGGCTGTTTTTTATGAAAGGCATGAAAGTAGTAGGCATCTTCCCCAGGTAATTTTTCCCAAACACTACCACCGAAGTTAGACCGCCAATTTGTAGGTGCTTCTCGTCCTTCTTTTATAATATAAAAGTCTCGAAAACGACTTTGAGGATTTTTTAAAACATCTTGAAACCAAGCATGTTCATCAGATGTATGGTTTACCACTAAATCTAAAATAACTTTTATGTTTCGTTTTTTTGCTTCTTCAATGAGTTCATCGAAGTCTGCCATTGTACCAAAATCGCTAGAAATACCATAATAGTCTGAAATATCATATCCATTGTCAGCCATTGGCGACGGGTACATTGGACTCAGCCAAATCAGCGTAATTCCTAAATTTTCTAAGTAATCCAGTTTTTGAATAATGCCTTGTAAATCACCAATTCCGTCATTATTACTATCCGAAAAGCTACGTGGATAAATTTGATAGGCCACTTCTTTTTGCCACCAATTTCTGTTCATTCTGGTTCTCCTCACTCTTAAACTAGTCCTGTTAATTTTTTCTGTAACCGTTTTTACATTTTGTATGATACTCGTTTTTGCGTAATATGTCAAACGTTTATCATAAATAAATGTAAATTATAATATTCTTTTGATTTAAATAGATTTATATATGTTATACGTTTGACTTTTTTCTGATTTGTTTATACTATTAGACTAACTACTATTTTCTAATAAAGGAGACATTACTTATGTCAAGCATCATGAACCAATGGACTGATGAATTACGTTATGCGCCTTATTCTTCTTGGACATCTGCTCACCTCGAAAATCTAACTTCTATTATCGCGCAATCTAGTTGGCGTTTTAAGTATCATATTCAACCACAGACAGGACTACTAAATGATCCCAACGGTTTTTCGTATTTCAATAACCAGTGGCATTTATTTTATCAAGCGTTTCCTTTCGGGAGTGTTCACGGACTAAAAAGTTGGGCCCACTTAACTTCCTCCGACTTAATTCACTGGGATTATGAAGGAATTGCCCTTTATCCCGACTCTGAATATGATTCTCATGGCGTCTATTCAGGCTCAGCTTTACCAATAGATAACCAACTATGTTTATTTTATACAGGAAATGTTCGTGATCAAACTTGGCAACGATTTGCATATCAAAATATTGCATGGCTGAATTCTTTAGGTGCGATCACAAAGGAATCAACACCATTCCTACCTATTGACCCCAATTATTCTTCCCATTTTCGTGATCCGATGGTATTTCCTTATCAAGAAGGACTTGTTTTATTAATTGGTGCTAGTGATTTAAATGGACAAGGAAAAATTGTGGTCTATTTTTCTAAAGATCGAAATGTACGCAATTTTCATCAACTTGGCGAATTGACGTTCACCGACCAAGAATTAGGCTACATGGTTGAATGCCCCAATTTGGTATTTATTGATGGCCAGCCTGTCTTATTATTTTGCCCACAAGGTCTATCTCCATCTGTAAAAAGTTATCAGAATATCTATCCGAATATGTACACATTGGCCGAAACGTTTGATTTGGAGAATCTTTCTTTAGTTCAGGCTAGGCCTTTTGAAAATTTAGATGAAGGATTTGATGTCTACGCCACTCAAGCCTTTAATGCGCCAGATGGTCGTGCACTTGCGGTCAGTTGGATTGGATTGCCAGAAATCACTTACCCAAGTGATGTGGAGGGTTGGGCAAATGGCTTAAGTCTGGTTAAAGAACTCACAATTCACAACGGGAAACTATTTCAATATCCAGTTTCTGAAACAAAAATGCTTCGTCAATCCGCCACTACTTTATCAAATGGCTGCCATTTTTTATCTACTGCTTCTTTTGAATTAGAAGTGGATATTCCCAAAAATGAGATTGCTTTTATTCGGCTTTTAGCGAACGAAACGGGTTCAAAAGGACTTTTAATTACAATTGATACGATTCATGGTAAAATAACCCTTGATCGAACATTTGCTGGCCAACCTTTTGCTGAAAAGTATGGCACAATTCGTGAAACTAAAATTAGGAAAAATAAGTCAGTTCAGTTAACTATTTTTGTTGATTGCTCTGTTGCAGAAATCTATGTAAATAAAGGTGAAAAAACGATGACTGGTCGCTTCTTTCCAGATAAAGCGCAACAGTATCTTCATCTATCCAAGACGGCAAAAGCTTGTTTTTATGAGCTGGAAAATACGAATAATTAGGAATGATGGTGAATTTTGATGGTGGTTAAATTAACGGATGTAGCAAAGCTTGCTGGGGTGAGCCCGACAACGGTAAGCCGCGTGATTAATAATTATGGTTATCTTAGTCAAAAAACAATTGATAAAGTTCATCAAGCGATGGAAGAATTAAATTATCAACCTAATGGATTAGCCAGAAGCCTCCAAGGAAAAAGTACGCAGCTGATTGGTTTAGTCTTCCCTTCTGTTAGTCATCCATTTTTTGGTGAATTAATTGAAACACTGGAAAGAAAGCTCTTTGTTCAAGGATATAAAGTGATTTTATGTGATAGTGAAAAAGATCCAGAAAAAGAGCGCGCCTATTTACGAATGCTCGCTGCAAATAAAGTGGACGGTGTAATCACTGGTAGCCATAACTTAGCTATTAACGAATATGAAAATGTTTCACTACCTATTGTTTCCTTTGACCGTTTCTTGGCACCTGGCATTCCAATTGTCTCTTCGCAAAACTTTCAAGGGGGCCAAAAAGCCACTGAAGCCTTATTTGCAAGTGGTGCACAAAAGATTGCAATTATTACTGGTGCTAATAACACAGGCGCACCTAGCGATTATCGATTGGCTGGTTATAAACAAACAATGGAAAAATATGGCGCAGAAAAAACGATTCTACAAATTGATAATGGGACCTCAACAACATTAAAAAATCTAGAAATCGAACGTTTGCTTCAAAATAAAACTGTAGACGGCATCTTTTGTACAGATGATTTGACAGCAATTACAGTTATGAATATTGCTCAAAAATTGAAGATATCCATTCCTGAAGAATTAAAAGTAATTGGTTATGATGGGACAAAATTAATCAAAAGAATTGCCCCTCAACTATCAACCATTGTGCAGCCGATCGACGAGATGTGTGACGTTATGATTGACTTACTGCTTCGTAGAATGATGGATCCTGATGTTGCACTCGAGGAAAATTATCCTATTCCGATTCAGCTATCATTGTCTGAATCCTGTTAAAAAAGACACCTGAAAAGGTGTCTTTTTTTATTCTTAATTCCTCATTTGCCTATTTTCCCTTAATTCCAAAGCACAGAGATTAAATAATACAACAACATGATCCCTACAAATACACCGAGCATTAGTAAAACATACCACCAATTTTTGGCGCTATAGGTTTCATTTTTATCTTTTTCGGTTCGTTTCCCGGCAGCCCATTTCCATAAATCGTAATTATTCATCTCTCTCACCACCTTTAATGGGTTTATTAACTTAAATCTAACACGGAATGAGAGAACTTGAAAACAAAAGGATCACCCACTTATGCAATGGATGATCCTTTTTGTGCACTATTCTTCTGGTAACCCATTATTTTTAATCACTGATTGGTACCAATAAAAACTATCTTTTTTAATGCGTCGTAAATCTTTTAACTCATGGTCTTCACGATTGACGTAAATAAAACCGTAGCGTTTTTTGAATCCTTGATGAGAACTTAAAATATCCATGACCGACCAAGGGCAATAGCCAAACAACTCAACACCGTCAGAAATAGCCGCATGACAAGCAGCAATATGGTCATGCAAATACGCAATTCGATAGTCATCATGAACTTTTCCGTCCTCTGTTAGGCGATCTGGTGTGCCTAAGCCGTTTTCTGTAATGATTAATGGTAAACGGTATTGACGATAATAATCATTTAAAACTAAACGTAGACCAGTTGGATCAATTTGGGCACCATACTTAGAGGTTTTTAAATGTTGATTTTTTTCGATTTTGAAATAACCGTATAGATCAAAATCAATGTCCTTTTCTTTCGTACCCAATGGGTGTTGCTCATCTGTCGGTAAATAGCTAGCAACTAACGTCCGATAATAATTAAGGGCGATAAAATCTGGTTTAGCGGCTTTCAGAATTGCTTGATCTTCTGGCTGTGTTTCGGGATAAATGCCGCATTTGGTTAAATACTCTTGATAGTAACCAGGGTATTCGCCAAAACAATACATTTCTAGAGCATAATTCGTTTTAAAGTTATCATTCATACGAGCCGCCCAAACATCTTCAGGCTTATTGGAACTAGGATAAGTCATCGTTGAGGAAACAGAGGGACCGACTTTTCCCCCAGCGACCAATTGGTGACAATCATTCGTCGCTAGCGCATGGGCAACAAACATATGGTAATCCATTTGTGCACGAATTTTTTCAACATTTTCTGGTGCAACATCGTACATATTCATTCGTTCATCAACACGAATCATTAAGTTTTGTTCGTTTGTAACTTGCCAATTTTTGACTCGATCACCAAACGCTTGATAACAGACTTGCGCATAGCGTTGAAATGCAGAAACGCAGCGACGATCAACCCAACCATTGTATTTTTCCACCAATGCAAAAGGTAAATCAAAATGATAAAGTGTGACAAACGGCAAAATATCGTTTTCTAAAAGTGTATCAATGACGGCATTATAAAAATCGATGCCGGCTTGATTGATTTCGCCATCACCTGTTGGAATGATTCGTGCCCATGAAAGAGAAAAACGATAGGTTTTTAAGCCTAATTCTTTCATTAACGCAATGTCCTCTTTGAAATGATGGTAAAAATCGCTGGCGACTTTCGTGTCTGCTTGTACAGCTGACTTTTTAAAAGAATTGTAATCAGCGACTGTTAGGCCTTTGCCGTCCTCATTCCAAGCGCCCTCAATTTGAAAAGCGGATGAAGAAGCGCCCCATAAAAAATCGTTCTTAAATTGTTTAACCATTAGTTTTGCTCCTTTACTTGCATGAAAAATAAATTTGTTTGTGGTGTAATCTCTGTTTGTTTGGTTGTCTCAATTACAGCCATTTCCGCAGTATTTGTTACGATGACTAAGACGGTTGGATCATAACCAGCAGCTTGGATGATTTGTTTATCAAAAGAGAGCAGCTTTTGTCCTAGCCTGACTCTTTCTCCTACTTTTACGAACGTTTCAAATCCCCGCCCTTTTAATTCGACTGTATTGATTCCAATGTGAAGGAGGATTTCAGCACCATTGTCTAACTTTAAGCCAATTGCATGATGAGTTGGATATAAAGCCGTCACTTGCCCATTTCCTGGTGAAACAATTTGTTCCTCTGTCGGATAAATAGCTAGCGTTTTTCCCATTTGTTGAGAAGCAAAGACTTCATCGTTGATTTGGTCTAAAGATACGAGTTGTCCTTGAACAGGTGCTTGAATCCGTTGCTTTTCTTTGACTGTCTCTGTCTCTGTCTTTAAGCTGGGTTCTTGACGTGACTCGTCAAGCGGTAAATCATTAAAGCCTAGAAAAATCGTTAATAGAAATGCACCAAAAAAAGCAATGCCACAACCTAATAAATAACAAATAAAGGCTTTGGTTCCTGCTTCTGCGTAAACTGGGATGGTCAAGAGTCCTTGGTTAGCGAAGGCTGTCCCGTAGGAACCGCCCCAGCCCATTAAGGCCCCACCTGCTGCTCCGCTAGCCACCGCATAAATCATCGGTTTTTTTAACCGCAAGTTTGCCCCATAAATGGCTGGTTCTGTGATACCAAATAATGCAGTCACTGTTGCAGAGGCAGCAACAGCTTTCAAGTCTTTATTTTTTGTGCGGACAAACACGCCAAATGCGGCGCCCGCTTGAGAAAAGTTCGCTGCACCAGCAAACGCTAGCAAATTTTGCCGTCCTGTTCGAGCGACATCATTAATCCCAATTGGCACAAGCCCACGGTGAGCCCCAAAAATGACTAAGACACACCAAATTCCGCCGATAAAACCGCCTAACAAGATGGGACTAAAATTCATTATATAATAATACAACCAATTCACGCCGTCACCTAAATAAATCCCTATCGGTCCAAATAATAATAAAGTGGCTGGAATCATTAAAAGTAATGACAGCGTAGGAACCATAATAATTTTTAGAACTTCTGGAATAACTTTTTCCAAAAAGCGTTGCACATAAGCTAACATAAAAATTGCAAGAATAATAGGAATTACTGTGGAAACGTAATTGGCTTTGGTCACATGTAATCCAAACAAGGTAACCGCTGATTCTTCAGTCATTAATGAAACGATGGTTGGATAACATAAGGTGGCACCAATTACCATGGCGATATATTCGTTTGTTTTGAAAACCTTAGCAGCTGAATAACCTAAAATAACTGGCATAAAATAAAAAAGTGCATCGGAAGCGGCGCTTAAAATAATATACGTATTCAAAGGTTTTAAATCGACCTGGTAAAAATTGTTTGCGACCATCACAGCAATAGCTAGAATTCCTTTTAACATGCCAGAAGCGGCAATTGCTGGTACGACAGGTGTGAAAATCGCGGCAACAGTATTTAAAATTCGATTACCTAATGAATTTTTTTCTTTTGTAGATGTTTTGGTCGTAAGTTGCTGAGCCAACAAAGGTTCTAGAGCATTATAAACATGCGCGACTTTATTGCCTAAAACCACTTGATACTGCCCGCCACTTTCAACAACAGAAATGACACCTTCTGTTTGTAGTAAGGCTTCTTTGTTCGCTTGTTTCGTATCTTTCAATACGAAACGCAATCGTGTATAACAATGTGTGACATCCACGATATTGTCTTTGCCACCTACGTCTTTCAAAATTTCTTTTGCTATTGCTTGGTAGTCCATGGTGACCACTCCTTATCTATAAAATAACAGCTCAATAAAAAAGACCAAATCACACATGCACGTTTCAGCAAACACACTCAATATTTGCTCGTCGTGAATGTCCCTTTGATCTGATCTACGTAATAACTATGTTTCTCACGATAGAATAGCTGATTGAATTTATTTTTAATTTACCATTATTTAGAGGGATTATCAATGAATTAGGTAGACCACTTCAGTGTTTTGTTACTAAAATCAGCAGTGAAAATAGTAGTTTACTACATTCACTGCTGATTTATTGATTACAAGACTGGTGACAACAAGCGTGAAAAGTTTTGCTTGAAGCGTAGCCAGTACCCTTGTTTTTTAATTATCTCGTCGGTTAGTAAGACACTTTTTTCTATATCTTCTTCAAAGACTTGCGCTAACATCCACGCAATGTCGGGATTGTAAATAAACGTACTTACCTCAAAATTCAATGAATAACTGCGAATATCTTGGTTTGTTGTCCCAACCATAGCTAATTCATCATCAATCACCATTGTTTTTGCATGAATAAACCCACTATCATAAATATAAATTTTAATGCCGCGTTTGTGTAAGTAATTCGCGTAATATTGTGTTGCGCGGTAAATAAAGGGATGGTCAGGCATACAAGGAATCATAATTCGCACGTCGACACCTGAACGAACCGCCACTAACAACGCATTAATCATACTATCGTCAGGGATTAAATACGGTGTTTGAATCCAGACACTCTTTTCTGCAGAAAAAATCATCCGAACAAACCCGCTTTTCAAAATTTCTTCTTCTGAATCAGGACCATCTGAAACAACTTGTAAGGACAAATGCTCCACTTCATGATCTTCTGGTAATTTAAAATATTTTTCATGATACGTCATACGTTCTTCAGGATATTTGACTGAAGCATTCCAATCCATGATAAATATCTCTTGCAATGAAAATACGGCCGTCCCGACCAAACGAATATGGGTATCTCGCCAGTAACCAAATTTTTCGGTGACATTCAAATATTGATCCCCAACATTGAACCCGCCGGTCCAGCCAATTTTCCCATCGATGACAACAATTTTCCGATGCAAGTGATAATTTAGACGTGTTTTACGGATCATATCGCGAGAAGTAATAAAGGGAGCTACTTTTCCTCCAGCGTCAACGTAACGAGCAAAAAACTTTTTATTTGCGCCGGGTGAACCCCAAGGATCGTAAATTAAGTAAATTTCCACGCCTTCATGCAACTTTTCAATTAATACATCTAAAAATTGATTGCCAATTGTGTCATTAAAAAACGCATAATACTCCACATGAACGGTTTCTTTCGCTGCACGAATATCTTCAAATAATGCTTGGAATTTTTCTTGGCCATCTGTGAATAATTGCAAACTATTTCTTTTGGCCAACGGTGATGCGTCCATATTCCGGAAATAACGATTTAAAACTTTCGCATCATAAAGTAAATCATAACGTTTATCGCGCCCTGCTTTTTTGTTATCGATGTCCACTTTTTCTTTAATTCGTTGAACCATTTGTTTTTCATCATCAGACAATTTAAAAACTTCTTGTCCATCGATACCTCGCCCACAGAATAAGTAAATAATAAAGCCGATACCAGGCAAGAAAATCAACGTCATCATCCATGCTAAAACGCTGGAAATACTACGAGGTTTTCTAAAAACAGTAATTAAGGCAGCAATAACGTTAATTACTAATAAAAATAACAAAATCCAAACAAAAATTTTCATCGCTTACCTCCTTCTTACTTCATACTAAGATTATATCAAATAACAGTTAAATTAGGCGAATAATATGAGCGAGTATTCAAAAAAGAATTCATTTCTATAAGTGTTTCGCCTTTGATTCTCAGTTTTTCTGTACTATAATGAGGGCTGGATGTAAAGATTTTGAAAAGAGGTACTTATTTTATGGTCGTTGATTTGAAAATGTTAGCTATGATTTTTATCATTAATTTTGCGTATATTACCTTAAATACTATTCGTTTTATGTTAACGATGAAAGGTTATCGGGTTATTGCACCGCTGGTTAGTATGGCTGAAATAACAATTTATGTCTTAGGGCTGAGTATGGTTCTGAATCGGTTAGACAATCCTTTAAATTTACTTGTTTATGCGCTTGGTTACGCTGTTGGCATTAGTGTAGGAATTAAAATCGAAGACTATTTGGCCTTGGGTTATATTATGGTATCGGTTATCCTCCCTTCTACTACTGAACAATTTCATTTACCAGAAACACTTCGTGAACACGGCTATGGTGTTACGCAAAGTGTCGCCTACGGACGCGAAGGAGAACGAATGGTTTTAGAAATTCTTTCCCCAAGAAAAAACGAACGTACATTGTACAAATTAATCAATCAATTAGAGCCGAGAGCATTTATCATTTCCTATGAGCCTAAGTTCATTTCCGGTGGTTTTTGGACGAAAAAAGTTCGCAAAAGAAATGACGCCATTTCTCACTAAGAAGCGGCGTCATTTCTTGTTATTGATTTTTAGTTTACATAATAAGATTATCGTAACTTTAATTTATTCTAAGATAACTTAGAGAGTTCGTACCTAGTTGCTCAATCAATTGTTGCATAAAAACTAAGCGTTCGATGGCCGATCGGTTAACAATTTTTTCATAATAAAATGCTAGAATATCCGACTGTGCTTCTAAAGGCTCGGCTTGTTCCGTTGCTACTGGTAAAAGGAGTTTTAAGTGGTCCTGGTCAATCGTAATCACTTGGGTCAAGTGCAAACTTTCTTGAAAAATATTAGGCACAGTACTGACTTTGCGGCCTCGCAGAGCTTGTTTAATGACTCTTCTCGCTTGCGAAAGATAGTATTCAGGATTTACGTCCCCTAGCAAGTCGTATAAAGCGCTGAAGGCTTCTGGCAAGGATTGCTCTTTGCCCAAGTAATCAAAATAACGAGGCATTGTTGGAACCTCTGTCTTTTCTTTTTCAAGCGTAATTATAGATAGTTGTGCCGAGGCCAATCTTTGTTTTTGATAAAATGAGGGGCCACCGCTCACGCCAAAAAAATAGTCTTCCTCTTCTGGAAACACTTGTGGCCAAAAAGATTCAGCTAGCCAAAATAATTGCTCTGTTACAGTTCCTTTAAATTTAGGAAGTTCGTCTTCAGCCAAGGGCAAACTCGCAACTTCAGCTGCCGTATAAATAGGAAAATTCAAACGATATTGACGATTTTCCCGAATGATTAACTGACAATCAATCATTTCTGATAAAAATTGTTCTAACTTGGCTTCTGTTGCAAAGGCCGCTTTTAATTGTCTTAAAATGATTCTTTCTTCCCGATGTTCATACATAAAAGTAACAAGAGGGAAAAAAAGTGATTGGTTGAGCAAATGATTGTATTGTTTCGTTTGTTGCGGAGAATGATAGTAAATTGCTAAATCATTCATGTTAACGCCCCTTTACTATTGAAGCGCCTAAGCAACAAGGAATTTATCGCGTTGCTTAGGCGCTTACGGTTTTAGTTAAAGACTTCTGTTAATTGTGGTACTACTTGTTTTTTACGAGAAACAACGCCTGGTAAGAACGCACGATTGTTAACTAATGTTACATTGAATGCTGCTTCAATTTTGGCTTGTTCCGCACCAATCGCTAATAATTCAGAATCACTGTCTAGGATATTCGTAATAATTAAGACAAACAAGTCATAATTATTGGCTGCATTTTCTGCGGCCATAGCTGCTTCTAATTCAGCTTGACGATCTAAAACTTCTGCTAAATCGACGGTATTTACTTGAGCAACGCGAACTGTTTTGCCGTTCATTGGGAAGCTCTTAGCATCTAAATCTAAAAGGACTTCAGCTGATTTATCGCTTAAATTTGTTCCTGCTTTTAATAAGTCAAGACCATAGCCTTCTAAATTAATTTCAGCAATATCAGCTAGGGCGTGCGCTGCATCGATGTCTTCTTGTGTGCAAGTTGGTGATTTAAATAATAATGTATCAGAAATAATCGCTGAGACCATCATACCAGCAATTTGAGCTGGAATTGTCACGTTATTTTCTTTAAACATTTTATAGATGATTGTACTGGTACACCCTACTGGTTCTGCACGATAATACAATGGATCTGCTGTTTCGAAGTTGGCAATCCGGTGATGATCCACTACTGCTAAAATGTTTACTTCAGCGATATCTGAAATGCTTTGTTGGAATTCGTTATGATCCACTAACATGACTTGGTTTGTTTCGCTAGCTGCTTCAGTGACAACACGTGGTGCTTCAATATTGAAGTAATCTAAGGCATATTGTGTTTCTTCACTTGGTGTTCCTAAAGCGACAGCTTCTGTCTCTTTTCCTAATTCTTTTTGTAAGTAAGCAAAACTAATTGCTGCTCCGATAGCATCTGTATCAGGATTTTGGTGTCCAAAAACTAAAATTTTTGACATAATACACACTCCTTGGTTTTGATTCACTCTTAATGATAACAAAAAATAGAAAAGAAACAACAAAAAAATTGTCTTCTTTTCTATTTTTTCGTTTGTTAACGTGCTAGATAACCTTGATAGTCCTCGACATGTAGTAGTTTTTTCGCATTTTCAACACGATCATTTTTAGGAGGTTCAATTCCTTCTAATGGATAAGGAATACCTAGTTCTTCCCATTTGTACTTGCCCATCGTATGGTAAGGAAGCACTTCAACTTTATCTACATTGTTTAATGTTTTTATGAAGGCATCCAGACGGATTAAATATTCGTCGTAATCACTACGTTGAGGCACCAATACGTGGCGAATCCAAACAGGTTTATCAATTTCAGATAAATAGGTAGCCATCTCTAAAATATTATCATTTGATTGCGTTGTTAACAGTTTATGCTGCTCGTTATCAATATGTTTGATGTCGAATAAGAGTAAATCTGTGTACTTCATCAATTCATCAAATTGACTAATGAAGGGTTCTTCCCGAGTAAAAGGTTTGCCACACGTATCTAAGGTTGTATGAATGCCTTGTGCTTTGGCTTTTTTAAATAAATCGATTAAAAAGTCCATTTGCAATAGCGGCTCACCACCACTGACAGTGATACCACCCTTTTCGCCCCAATAAGAGCGAAAACGTAATGCTTCCTCTAATACTTCGTCAGTCGTCACCACACGACCACCGGAACCAATTTTCCAAGTATCTGGATTATGACAGAATTGACATCTCATGCGACACCCTTGTGTAAATACGATAAAACGGACACCTGGGCCATCAACGGTACCAAAATTTTCTGTTGAATGAATTCTACCTGTAACTGGTGTTGTCATAATGATCCCTCTTCTTTCAAACGAAAAGGATGACACGTTGAATGTCACCCTTTCAGTTAAATAATGTAAATGTTTTTTATAGTCTGTCGTGTGAAGTTCTTGAAATAACGTCTGCTTGTTGTTCAGGAGTTAAGTCACGGAATTTCACGGCATATCCAGATACACGGATAGTTAAGTTTGGATATTTTTCTGGATGTGCTTGTGCATCTAATAATAATTCGTTTGTAAATACGTTTACGTTTAAGTGGTAACCACCTTTATCGAAGTAGCCATCTAATACGTTACGTAAGTTGTTAATTCTTGTGTCGTCGTCTTTACCTAAACCATTAGGGTTGATGGTTTGTGTATTAGAAATACCATCTAAAGCGATTGTATATTCTAAACGAGCTGTTGAGTTTAATGAAGCTAACAAGCCATTTTTCTCACCTAAGAATTTACCGTCTTGATAACTTGGGTTCGCACCTGGTGCAAGAGGTTTGCCGGCACGACGTCCGTCAGGCGTGTTCCCTGTTGCTTTACCATAAACAACGTTTGAAGTGATTGTTAATAATGAAGTCGTTGGTTTAGAGTTACGGTATGTGTGTTGACGTTTAATTTGTGTCATAAAGTAATCTAAAATCCAGTTAGCCATTGCATCGGCTTCTTCGTTATCGTTTCCGTATGTTGGGAATTCTTTTGTTGGTACATAATCAATTGCCATACCATCTTCGTCACGGATTACTTCTACTTCACCGTGTTTAATTGCCATGATACTATCAGTCGCATGAGAGATTCCGGCAATACCAGTTGCGAATGTCCGTTGTAAATCAGTATCCATTAAAGCTAATTGTGGTGCTTCATATGCATATTTATCATGCATGTAATGAATAATGTTTAATGTGTTAACGTACAATTCAGCTAACCAGTCTAAGATGTCTTTATAGCGTTCCATGAATTCGTGGTAATCTAATTTGTCACCAGTCATTGGACGATATTTTGGTGCTACTTGCATTTTAGTTTTTTCGTCGACCCCGCCGTTAATTGCATAAAGAACAGCTTTCGCTAAGTTCGCACGAGCGCCGAAGAATTGCATATCTTTACCCATAACTGTTGCAGAAACACAACATGCGATTGCACAGTCGTCAGAACCCCAGTTTTCACGTAATAAGTCATCGTTTTCAAATTGGATAGATGAGCTTTCTTTCGCGATTTTAGCTGCATATGTTCTGAAGCCTTCTGGTAAGTGAGAAGAATACAATACAGTTAAGTTAGGTTCTGGAGATGGTCCCATGTTTGTTAATGTGTGTAAGATACGGAAGTCATTTTTGGTAACTAATGAACGACCGTCAATACCCATACCAGCAATAGATAATGTTGCCCAAATTGGATAACCAGAGAATAATTGATTGTATTCTGGTGTCCGTGCAAATTTAACCATACGTAATTTCATGATTAAATGGTCAATCATTTCTTGTGCTTCAAATTCAGTGATTAAACCAGCTTCTAAGTCACGTTGGATATAGATATCTAAGAATGCTGAGATACGACCAATTGACATTGCCGCACCATTTTGAGATTTAATGGCACCTAGGTAACCAAAGTATAACCATTGGATTGCTTCTTGCGCATTTGCAGCAGGACGAGAAATATCGAAACCATAAGAAGCAGCCATTTGTTTTAAGTCATTTAACGCACGGTATTGTTCAGAAATTTCTTCACGTAAGCGAATAACATCGTCTGTCATTTCTTTGTTACCAGTGTTATCATGATCTTTTTTCTTTTGTTCCATTAAGTAGTCGATACCATATAATGCGATACGACGATAGTCACCAATAATACGGCCACGGCCATAAGCATCTGGAAGACCAGTAATGATTTTGTTTTTACGTGCTAAACGCATTTCAGCTGTGTAGGCATCAAAAACACCTTGGTTATGTGTTTTTCTGTATTCTGTGAAGATTTTTGTCATTTCTTCGTCAGTTTCATAACCATTTGAAACTAAGGCATTGTTCGCCATTTTAATACCACCGAATGGCATAAATGCTTGTTTTAATGGTACATCTGTTTGTAAACCGACAATTTTTTCTTCTTCTTTGATTAAGTAACCAGGTTCATGTGACGTAATAGTTGCTGGGATATCGCTATCCATGTCATAAACGCCATTTTTTTCATGTTGGATTTCAAATAATTCTTGTAGTTTTGTCCATAATTTGTCAGTGCTCGGAGCGATTGGTTCTAAGAAACTGTCGTCG
Organism: Enterococcus sp. DIV0236; assembly: GCF_050558525.1. Lineage (NCBI taxonomy): Bacteria > Bacillati > Bacillota > Bacilli > Lactobacillales > Enterococcaceae > Enterococcus > Enterococcus sp. DIV0236. The sequence goes on from NZ_CP187891.1 coordinate 1,362,956, forward strand.
CCTTTGTACTCTGTGTAGTTGTTTTGAATAAAATCACGAGTGTCAACGCTTGTTCTCCATTTGTCGCCTTTAAAGCCTTCCCATTGTTTCATGAAGTGTTTGCCTCCTTAGTTAACTGCTACTTGATTGTATGTAACAGCTTTATGTGATTAGTATAACACATAACCTTTTAGATGCAAGCGTTTTTTTATTATTTATTGCACTTTCTTAATAAATAAATGGGGAGCGAAGATTCTAAACGCTGATATATAAACATTTATACTTGTGAAAATAAGAACGATTTATAGTTGTTATCACTTGTGAAAAATGTACTTCTGTATTAAAAACAGCAGCCATCTGTATTAATACAGATGGCTGCTGTGGAGATATTTATAACACAGTTTAGTTTGTTTGTTCTTCTTCAATCACTGCAGAATGCATCTCGTGGACTTCCATTACTTGGCCATCTTTTTGTTCATCGATGACAAAGGAACCGTTGGATGTTCGTTCACTGATTGGATAGTTTTTCGACTGAATAACTTCTTGTGTGCCTTTTTGCGTAGTAACTAATAAATCTAAATCGGTACTTTCAGACATAAAGACAACACGATGTGGATTTTTCTTCAATTCCCGCAAGACCATTAGTCCACGTTTTGCTCGTCCTAATTGTGTTAATTCTTGGGCTAACATGCGTTTAACACCGCCACGTTGGGTAACGATGACAATCGGTGTATCCCCTTCAGAATGAACCAGTAAACCATTAACGACATAATCGTCTTCTTTGAGATTCATTGATTTAACTCCAGCCGCTTTACTACCCACGACTGGTACTTCATATAATGGATAACGTAAGCCAAAACCGCGATTGCTAACGAGGAAAACATCCAATAAGTCTTGATCATTTGTTAAATAAACATTGGTAATTTCATCTTGGTCTGATTTTAATTTCATACAAGATGTCGGGCGGCTCTTATAAGTGCGCCAAGGCTCAAAATCAGCCATTTTGGTTTGTTTAATCATGCCAGCTTTTGTAATGAAAACAAAGGTTTTTGTCGGACTTAACTCTTTATAAGGATATACAGCAATAATCGATTCATCGATAGCAAGATTTAAAATGGTTTGAGAAATATGTTCGCCAATTTCTTTCCAGCGTAAATCTGGCAACTCATGGACGGGGCGATAGATCATATTCCCTTTATTTGTTACTAGTAAAAGATGATCTAATGTATTGACTTCGCCAGCATATAGTAAAAAGTCGCCTTCTTTCATGCCGATTTCTTCTGGTTTTGATGCTGTATAAGAACGAATACTACTCCGCTTGATATAGCCTTCGTGCGTCACGGTTACGACCACGTCTTCCTGTGCAACTAACACGGCTGTTTCAATCTTGATTTCTTGGATTTCCTCTTCAATTTGAGTTAAGCGCGGATTGCCATATTGCTTTTTAACTTCGCGAAGTTCTTTTTTCATGACTGAGAATAGTTCTTTTTCATTGTTTAAAATGTTCAATAACTCAGCAATTTGTTGTTCTAAAGTTTTCGCTTCTTCTTGTAAATCAGTAATATCTGTATTAGTTAAACGGTATAGCTGTAAAGTAACGATTGCTTCAGCTTGTTCTTCAGTAAACGCATAGTCGGATACTAAGTTCTTCTTCGCATCTTTTTTATCTTTACTGCCACGAATTGTTGCAATCACTTTATCTAAGATAGACAATGCTTTAATTAAACCAGCAACAATGTGCTCACGTTTGCGAGCTTTGTCCAACTCAAATTGACAACGGTTAATGATAACTGATTTGCGGTGCGTAATGTAACTTTCTAAAATCCGTTTTAGTCCCACTTGTTGCGGGGTCATGTTGTCGATGGCTACCATGTTAAAGTTGTAATTGATTTGCAATTCAGTGTTTTTAAATAGATAATTTAAAATACCTTCTGCATTGACATCTTTTTTTAGTTCAATAACAATTTGCAAGCCAGTTCTGTCACTTTCGTCACGAACTTCGGCAATACCGTCTACTTTTTTATTTAAACGGATTTCATCCATCTTCTTCACTAGCGTTGCTTTATTGACTTCATAAGGAATTTCAGAAATGACAATTTGTTGTTTGCCGCCTTTTAAGGGCTCAATCTTTGTCTTCGCACGTAAAATTACTTTACCACGGCCGGTTTCGTAGGCTTTTTTAATTTCTGCTTTTCCTTGTAAGATCCCACCTGTTGGGAAATCTGGTCCTGGAATGTATTCCATTAATTTCTCTAAACTTGCATTAGGATGATCAATTAAATACACGGTTCCATCAATAATTTCCGCTAAATTATGTGTAGGAATTTCTGTTGCATAACCTGCTGAAATCCCCGTTGAGCCATTTACCAATAAATTAGGATATTTGGCTGGTAAAACAGTGGGTTCTTTTTCTGTATCGTCAAAATTCCAGACGAAATCGACGGTATTTTTGTCGATATCTTTTAACAACTCACCACTTAACTGTGATAAACGAGCTTCTGTATAACGCATCGCCGCTGGTGGATCGCCATCCATACTTCCGTTGTTTCCGTGCATTTCAATTAGTACTTCCCGTAATTTCCAGTCTTGACTTAGACGGACCATCGCTTCATAAATACTACTGTCGCCATGGGGATGATAATTCCCCATAATGTTTCCGACAGATTTTGCTGATTTACGAAAGCCTTTATCAAAGGTATTGCCGTCTTTATTCATTGAGAAGAGAATGCGGCGTTGTACTGGTTTTAGCCCATCTCGAATATCTGGTAGGGCCCGTTCTTGAATGATGTATTTGGAATATCTTCCAAAACGATCGCCCATTACTTCTTCAAGGGTTAATTCTTGAACTTCTTGGCGTTTTTCCAAAATTGTCACTCCCTACTCTATGTCAAACAAACTGATTTCAGTGTCATCGGTTTGTTCTGCTTCTTTTGTTTTTTCCGCATCTAGAAGACTTTCTCCTGTTGGTGCAGAAGTGTCTTCTTCTGAACGATCTAAAATACTGCCATCTTCTTCCAACGTAAATTGAACATGTTGTTCAATCCATTTTCGACGAGGTTCGACTTTGTCGCCCATTAATGTGGTCACACGGCGTTCTGCTTGAGCTGCATCATCAATCCGAACACGAATTAAGGTTCTAGTTTCAGGATCCATCGTTGTTTCCCAAAGTTGTTCTGCATTCATTTCCCCCAAACCTTTATAGCGTTGGAGCATATAGCCTTTACCAACTTTATCAATCACTTCTGCCAATTCACCATCGGTCCAAGCATACTCAATGACTGATTTTTTTCCAGTTCCTTTAGAAACTTTATAAAGAGGTGGTAAGGCAATGTAGACTTTGCCGGCTTCAATTAATGGTTTCATATAACGATAGAAGAACGTTAATAGTAACACTTGAATATGGGCACCATCGGTATCCGCATCGGTCATGATGATGATTTTATCATAATTACAATCTTCAATTGAAAATTCAGGACCAACGCCTGCGCCAATCGTATAGATCATAGTATTGATTTCTTCATTTTTCAAGATGTCTTGCATTTTCGCTTTTTCCGTATTAATGACTTTTCCTCGTAGCGGTAAAATGGCTTGAAACTTCCGGTCGCGTCCTTGTTTTGCTGAGCCACCGGCCGAGTCTCCTTCGACAAGATATAGTTCATTTTTCTTAGGATTTCTAGATTGAGCCGGTGTTAATTTTCCAGAAAGTAACGATTCACCTTTTTTCCGTTTTTTACCGTTCCGGCTTTCTTCACGGGCTTTACGAGCCGCTTCACGGGCTTCACGGGCTTTAATCGCTTTCCGAATTAATGATTGACTCATTTCACTGTTTTCTTGTAAATAGAAGCCCATTTGTTCGCCTACGACGTTATCGACAACGGTTCTTGCTAAAGGTGTACCTAATTTTCCTTTGGTTTGGCCCTCAAACTGTAGTAAGTTTTCTGGTACTCGAATAGAAAGGACGGCTGCTAAGCCTTCACGGAAGTCGCTACCTTCTAAATTTTTATCTTTTTCTTTTAATAGTCCTACTTTACGTGCATATTCATTGTACGCCTTTGTCATTGACGTTTTCATACCGACTTCGTGGGTACCGCCATCTTTTGTGCGGACATTGTTAACGAAAGATAAAACATTTTCAGAATAGCCATCGTTGTATTGATAGGCTAATTCAACTTCAATACCTTCTTTGGCTCCTGAAAAATAAACAACGGGTGTTAATGTATCTTTTTCTTCATTTAGATAGGCAACAAATTCTTTAATGCCTTCTTCGTAGTGAAAGACTTCTTCTTTGGGTTCTTCTCCACGTTCATCTGTTAAAGTAATTTTGACGCCTTTTAATAAGAAAGCTGATTCTCTCAAACGTTCTGCTAAAATTTCGTAAGAAAAATTTGTCGTAGAGAAAATGGTGTCGTCAGGTAAAAAAGTAACGGAGGTGCCGTTGCGTTTTTTTGTTTTGCCGATTTTTTTTAAGGTACCAACTGGTTTACCGCCGTCCTCAAATCGTTCCATGTATTCTACGCCATCACGAACAATATGAACTTCTAACCACTTAGATAAGGCATTAACAACACTGGCACCCACCCCATGGAGTCCGCCTGAAGTTTTATAGCCACCTTGGCCAAACTTACCACCCGCATGTAAGACAGTAAAAATTACTTCTACTGTTGGGATACCAGAAGCATGCATCCCTGTTGGCATTCCGCGGCCAGAGTCTGCAACACAAATACTATTATCTTTTTGGATAGTTACGTTGATTTCATTCCCGTAGCCAGATAACGCTTCATCGACTGCGTTATCGACAATTTCATAGACTAAGTGATGGAGTCCACGGCTATCGGTTGAACCGATATACATACCAGGTCTTTTCCTCACTGCTTCCAATCCTTCTAGGACTTGGATAGAGGCATCATTGTACTCATTGTTAATTTTTTTAGCCAAAGAAAAAACTCCTTATACTTAGATTCTCGTTTAGTTAATAAGCGTACATTAACTATTTCTTAAAGAATTAGAAGAAGAGTGAGCCGGTTTCTTGCGTTTTCCGTTCGCTCCTTCTAAAACCATCATTACAATAATACTCTATCTGGGTCAAAAAAAAAAGAGCTTTCCGTTCAGGACGCTCTTTCTTTATAAAATTACACGTGTTTATTCAGCATCTGCCATTTTTGCCAATTCAATTTTAATACAACGGTCCATAATAACTTGACGACCTTCATTTAATAACAAGTTCGCTGCCTCTTCGTTTTCCAAACCTAGTTGGGCCCAAAAGACAGGCGCTTCTGTTTTCAATGTTTCTGCGGCCACTTCTGGCAAAAATTCACTCCGCCGAAAGACGTCAACAATATCAATCTTTTCAGGAATCTCTGTTAATGCCCCATAAACCGTTTCGCCAAGCACCGTTTCGCCTTTTAAAACCGGATTGACAGGCAATACACGATAGCCATGTTGCTGTAAAATTTCCGCAATTTTGTAACTCGTGCGGTCGGGCTTGTTACTCAAACCAACTACCGCAATATTTTTTGCTTGTTTTAAAATATCAAAAATTTGATTTTGACTTGGATTCTCAAATGTCATTCACTCAACCCCTTTTTTCGTTCTTATTTATTATAACGCTGAGTAAAGGGTTTTGGCAAAATTATTCTCTGAATACCGACAAAATAATTATTGGCTTTGCCAATCTGCTGGATAAGTCACGTAGACAAAGCGGGCATCACCCGTCACTGAAAATTGAATTTTGCTACTTTTCGGGATTAAAATAATTTCGCCGGCTGTTGCAGAAATTTTACGTCCGTCAATCAGTATATCTAATTGTCCTGAAATAATATAATCAATTTCATCGTATTCTAGTGTCCAATCGAAGGTGGTATCTTTCATCACCATTAAACCGCAACCAAGGCGCGGGCTTTCTTCTAAAGAAAACAGATCTTTTGTGTAAACAATGTCCGCTGGGTTGCCTGTATCTAAGCGATCGTCTTCTGTTACGTCGATTTCGGGTAATTTGATGGACATAATTCCACTTGGATCCACTTGTTTAGTCGGCATTAATTTTTCTGTGACAATTTGTCGAACAAGCGTTTCAATCATTTCACGATTTAATTCTGTCATATTTACACCTCATTATTTCACTTCTGTTTCGGGTTTCCCTAGCATTCGATTTGCCATAAAGATAGCCACAAAAATGGCGGTAATCCCTCCAACTAATTTGCCAACAATCATTGGAAAAATCATTTCTTTTGCTACGCCTGCAGTAAAACCAAGGTGGTCACCTAAAACGAAAGAAGCCGAAACAGCAAAAGCGATATTAATAATTTTCCCTCGATTATCCATGTCTTTTAACATTTGGAACATGGGAATATTGTTAGCTAATGTAGCAACCATTCCTGCAGCCGCTACTTCATTCATTCCTAAAACTTTTCCTAGTTTCATCAATGGTTTATTAAAGACTTTCGTAATCACAGCTACTAAACAGAAAGCGCCAGCTAAAGTTAAAGCAATCCCGCCAACGACTTCAATTCCTTCAGTAACTGGTGCAATGCCAGGAATCACTGTAATTCCTAATAATAGTTGAATCGCCCCCACAACTAAACCAAAGATAGCGACAATCACTACGCCTTGACCAAAAATTTGGAAGCCTTTAATCATGCCCTTTGGCGCTAACCATAAACCTAAAATAATTAAAGCGGCAACAATAATAATTGGAATTAAGTTAGGAATAATCAATGACAATGGCATGCCAGCTGTTAAACCACCTGCTAATAAACCAAAAGGAATTGTAATAATCCCGCTCAAAACACCCGTTGCTAAGAATTGTTGGTCGTCTTTTTGGATAATGCCAAGCGCTACTGGAATTGTAAAGACTAACGTTGGCCCCATCATTGCGCCTAAGATTGCCCCCGCAAATAAACCAGCTTGTGGATCATTGGCTAATTGTTGCGCTAACGCAAAGCCCCCCATATCATTAGCCAATAAGGTTGTGGCAAACATTGCTGGATCAGCCCCTAGTAATTCATAGACAGGAACGACAATCGGGCTTAAAAGATTGGCTAAGACAGGCGCTAAAGTGATAATCCCTACCATAGAAAGCGCTAGAGAACCCATAGCCATAATCCCTTCCTCAAATTGCTCCCCTAAACCTAGTTTGTTGCCAATACATTTATCGATTCCTCCAATAATCATGAAAAGAACCATAATATACATAATAATTTCATTAATGCTCATGTCTCGTCCTCCCTATTCTTCCTCTGTAGAATCAATGACACCAACAATCATTGCATCAATTGGGACATTCGGATCTTCTGCCGAAATACGGGCAGCATTGCCTTGACTAATTAACACTTTGTCCCCGACACCAGCTCCAGCGTTGTCAGCAGCAATTAAAAATCCTTGCTTTTCGTCCTCTTGATTCAAAATATCAACCATCATAAATTTCCAGCCATTTAATTTTTCATCTTTTCTTGTTGACCAAAGGCTACCAGTCACTTTTCCTAAAAGCATCGTTTTTCCTCCTTACGTCAGCAATTGATGTTTCCTAGCATAATCTTTCGCTAACGGGGTTAAATAGGCATTTTTACTTAAAGAAACACCTGATTCTGTCATTCTTATCAATTGTTTTTCAGTAATGTAGGTTCGTTTGGTCTCAGCCAAAGAACGAAGTTGTTTTTGACAGGCCGCCTGAAACATAGCGTAATTTTCTGAATCATGATAAAAAATCAGCCCAAACTGTTGGCACATGTCCACGTTTTCCTGAATCGTTTGTTTCAAACGATACTTCAATCGTGAATTTTTAGTCACTGAAGGTATTGGGGTTAAAACCAATACCGGCTTACCTTCAAATAAGAATGCTAAGATGTTTTTGACTAATTCATCCGTTTCCTGTAAATGCGCAATCGCATTTACTTGGGAAAGCGTTAGCCTCTTTACAACCAAGCCTCGTGCTAGCTTCTGCTCCTTGGTTACCCAATTTACATCAGGAAAACGAACAAACATTTCTTCTGGAAATGCTTCTTTTACTTCTGCTAAAGCCACTGAATAAGACGAAGACAGCAATTGTTGACAAATTTGATCAGTAATCTGTTGAATCAAATTTTCCATTTCAGAAACGTTCATTGTCCTTCCTCCTTTTACTTAAGAATATAGCCACGAGCTCCTTTGGTTAAGCCGCAAGCGTTGGCTTCATCGTAGTCAATGTGCATGTACGTTGCAAATCGCGGACTGATTCGTACAACCACATCATCAAAGATTAACGGACGTGTGCCTTCCACTTTGACTTGCACAATTTGGCTATTGCTTACTTTATTTTTTAAGGCATCTTCTGGTGTCATGTGAATATGACGTTTGGCAACAATTAAGCCGTGACTTAATGTCACAACTGCTGATCCGTTTATCAGCGTGACGCCAGGTGTCCCTTCTGTCTTGCCACTCTCTCTAACTGGGGCATTAATTCCTAAAATACGCGTATCCGTCATAGAAACTTCGACTTGTGATTCGCTACGTTCAGGGCCTAAAATAACCACATTTTGAAAAAGTCCTTTAGGTCCAGCAACCGTAATTCGTTCTTTACAAACGAACTGTCCAGGTTGGGATAAATCTTTCACTTTTGTTAGTTGATATCCTGGTCCAAATAATGCATCAATCTCTTGACGAGACAAATGAACATGTCGGCCAGAAGCTTCAACTTCAAAAGTATTTTGTTGTTGTTGCTGAATTCGTTTAACAACTTCTTCAACAATTTCATTCATTGAATCCAATTTGTTCATCTCCTAGTTTCGTGATATTTCAGCCATGGTGCTAATTAATTCTGTAGCCCAAGATTGAAAAAGGCCGAACAGTTGTGATTCTCCTTTTAACTGGAGAATAATTTTATCTAGTTGTAATTGAATTTCTTTTGAGGAATAGCGCCATTGTCTCTGTTGGTTAGTTAGAATAGTTACCTTTGATTCCAAAATGACTGGTTCCATTACGAGCGACTGTTCTAAAATAAATTTCTCTAACCACAGTTGTTGTTGTTCGAAATATAACCAACCTTCTGTTGATAACGCTTCATTCGTTAAGAAAGGCAAATACAATAGATGGCTTAAGTGCCGAATCTCATAAATTGTTTCTTTTGATAAATGTTCTTGTTTTTGTGAGGAGGCCTTCACTGAATGAACCTCAGAAAGCAATGGGTTTGTTGAAGAGAAGCTGCTATTAATCCGATGCTCGCGTAGATAGCTTTTGGCGGCTGGCGTCAGAAAACTGCCTACAGGAAACACAAAATCCGTGCCATCTTCTAGTTCTTTTTTTAGCCTTTTGATGCGAAGCATATCTTCTGTAATAACTGTCATAACACCCCTCCTCAATGAAAGTTTAGGACAGAAGTAATGAACCTACCTCTGCCCCAAAAAATCAAAATTATAATTCAGTTGTTGCGTGTGGTAAAATAGCGTCTACTTCTGTATGTGGACGTGGAATTACATGGACAGATAATAATTCGCCAACACGTTCTGCTGCAGCAGCACCAGCATCTGTTGCTGCTTTCACGGCACCAACGTCACCGCGAACCATTACTGTAACTAAACCGCCACCGACTTGTTCTTTTCCAATTAAAGTAACGTTTGCCGCTTTCACCATTGCATCGGCTGCTTCAACAGCACCTACTAAACCACGAGTTTCGATCATTCCTAAAGCATTTGTACTTGACATTATAATTTCCTCCTAAGATGTATGTTTTATTTTTAAAAATTTGGGACAATTAGCAATTTGACTTAGGTCCCAAACCCTAAATCCAATAATTTATTTGTTTTACTCTTACTCGCTCGTTTCTTGTTAGTTTAAGCGAGCTAAAACTTGGGCTACCACGGCATTTACTAGTTCTTCTTGATTGGTTGTTTCACAAGAAGTAGCCACAGATGTGGTTGATGTTTGACCAAATTCTTGACGAATCTCTTCTAAATCACGCACGCCATATGCAACACGACGTAAATTGAACAGATTTTCAACCCCAATATTATCAGAAGTTGAGCTGCCACCAACTGCGCCACAACCAAGTGTTAATGCTGGCACTAAGTTAGTTGAAGCACCAATTCCGCCAAGTGTACCAGAGGTGTTAACAAGCAAACGAGAGACGGGTTTTCTTAAGCCAAATTCACGAATGACTTCTTTGTTTTCTGTGTGAATACCCATCGTATGACCCGCACCTTCACCTTTCAAAATTTCAATTGATAACGCGCAAGCTGCTTCCCAGTTTTCAACTGTATAGAAAGCAATAATCGGTGCCAATTTTTCTCTTGAAAATGGATATTTCAAGCCTACATGTGTTTCCTCGGCAACAATTAAGCGGCGATCTTTTGGAATAGATAAACCAACCAATGAAGCAATATGTTGAACGGAACGACCCACGATTTGCGGGTTCATTGTACCGTTTGGTCGTAAAATAAATTTAGCTAATTTGTCGGCTTCGGCTGGACTTAAGAAATACGCGCCCTGCTTAATTAACTCTTCTTTGACCGCTTCACGGTTGACAGTTTCAACAATAATTGATTGTTCCGATGCACAAATTGTACCGTTATCGAAAGTTTTTGAATCCATTATTTGTTTCACTGCATGAGGAACATTTGCGCTTCGTTCGATGTAGGCTGGTCCATTACCAGGCCCAACACCGATTGCTGGTGTTCCAGAAGAGTACGCGGCTTTAACCATTGCGTTTCCACCAGTAGCTAAAATTAAATTTGTTTCTTTATTTTTCATTAATTCGCTGGTCGCTTGCATAGTTGGCGTTTTGATGACCGAGACACAACCTTCTGGTGCCCCTGCAGCAATAGCCGCTTTTTGGATAATTTCCACTGTTTCAATAATCGATTTCAACGCATTGGGATGTGGTGAAAAAACAATGCTGTTGGCAGCTTTTAATGAAATTAATGCTTTGTAAATGACTGTTGATGTCGGGTTGGTAGAAGGAATTAATCCTGCAATTACACCAACTGGGACAGCAATTTCAGTGACTTTTTTGGCAGCATCATCATGGATCACACCAACTGTAGCTTTGTCCTTCATTTCGTCATATACTACTTTTGAAGCGAAAGCATTTTTGATGATTTTATCTTCATAGATACCAAATCCTGTTTCTTCATTGGCCATTTTCGCTAACTTTTCTCGTTGGTTAAACGTAGCCTCTGAAACTGCTTGGACAATCGCATCGATTTGTTTTTGCGAAAATGTTGCTAATACTTGCTGTGCCTCTTTGGCTTTTCTGATTAAATTTCTTGTTTCTTGGATGGAACGTAAGTCTTTATCTACTAATTCCACTCGTCTTCACTTCTTTCTATTTCAGCCATGATTGCTTGAATTAAAGCTTCTTTATTGGCAAATTTAATCTCACTTTTCTTTAAACTACTTAGGTTCATTTTGTAGGCTTGTTTGCGTAAATCAACCACGCGTTGTGTTTCTAATTTTTGGCGTGTGCCAGTGTGTTCTTCCAAATCTGGTGTTTCAATCTCTTCTTCAATTACTTCTATTTGTTCCATCGGTTCAGGTGCTGACTTGGGTTCTGGATCTGATAAAATTACTTCCGTTTGAGCATCAACCCGTGAGATCACATGATGAGCAATTAAACAATTTAATTCTTTAGCTACTTCCGTGCCTACTTCAACGGCAGCTTGGACCGCGGCAACGTCACCAATCAGTTCCACAGTTGTTAAACCGCCATTAATAATTTCAGCTTTTAACAAAGTAACGTCGGCGGCTTTCAATGCCGCATCGGCCACACTAATGGCACCTAAAAATCCTTTGACTTCGACCATTCCTAATGCTTTCATTCAGGTCACATCCTTAATAACTCAACGGATTGTCAGCGATATTTTGAATGACTTGTTCAAACGCACTGCAAGCAGCTTTACATGCAGATTGACTACCTGTCAATAAGGCGCCGCCAAAGTTCGTTTCAGAAGGTGGGCCATAAAAGACACCCATTTGAACATCGGCAGCTTTCATTGCTGCATCTAAGCCAACCATTGCTTCTAGCGGTGGTGCAATCAGATAAGCAATCGCTTCACCTTCAGGAATATTCGCTTGTTCAGATAAAAAGCTACCCGTTCTTGATACTACATGTGCAAAATAAACAATGCTGTCATCTTCGTTAGCACTATAGAAGCTGGCTTCTTCTTCAATGACTTGCGTAATGACACTCAAGCCACTATTGACTTCGGCAGGACTCGGACCAGCAATAATGCCAATCACTTCACCGGCTAATTTGGTTGAAGCATTTGCTGCGCCAGCATACATACTTTTACCGTAAACTACAGTAACATCGGCGGCTTTGGTTGCTTCATCTAATGCAACATAAGTGACATCATCACAATCTGAAGTAACAATTCCTAATGAGCGATGTTCTGGTTTCAATGATAATTCTTTTGCTAATGCCGGATCGACATTGGGAATGACTTTCATACTTAGGACATTTGCGCCTAGACGATCATTTTTCATGAGAAATCCTCCTTTATTCAGCTTCTTTTAAATCAATACCAGATTTTTTCTTGTCTAACATTTTTTTGATAATTTCGGCAATGTAGGCCCCTGCTTCAACAGCCGGTGTCCCACCTTTGTGAATATTTGAAATAACTGTCCGCCGTGCTTCTGGCATACCGACAGTTGGTTTGTAAGCAATGTAGGCACTCATAGATTCAGCTGTTACTAAACCAGGACGTTCGCCAACTAGCAAACAAACAACATCAGCGTCAGTGATTTCACCAATTTTATCCATTGCTGGCACACGACAATATTTAACAAAAACTACATTGTCGAAATCTAAGTTGTACATGTTTAATCCTTGTTTAATTGCTGGTAGGACTTCTTTAATATTCGCTTCGATAGCAGCTGAACTAAGGCCATCCCCTACGACCATTTGGATTTTGGCTTTTGGTGTCGTATTTTTCCGAATGATTTCACTATTTTCTTCATCAAATTGACGACCATAATCTGGACGTGTTAAATATTCATCTTTACTGTTACAGATTGTTTTTGTAGAAATAAAATTCATTTCTTTTACCAAGTCTTCGCTTACGTCTGAAAAGACCGCATCTTGTGCTGCCGCATGGTCCGCTCGGAAACGTAATGTTGAACTAGTCATATAACGCGTCCCTGCACGACCAACGCCTAAACGAGCTGGCGAGAAAGCTTTCATTTTTAATAGTGCTTCAGGATCAACGGCATTTTTCAATAGTAATTGTTTACGTAAATCTACTTCAGTAATGTCAGGAATTAGGCCTTCTTCAATTTCTGTCGTTTCAGTGACGTGTGTTGTGACTGGTTTTTCTTCAGCAGTCACAGTGGCAGTCGAAACCGCTTGATTGTCAGCGACCATTTCTGTTAAAATTCCGGCAATCATTTCTTTTAATTCTTTTTCGTTCATTTGTATTCTCACCTCGTTTATTTAATAAATACAGATGCATCGCCAGCGCGACTTGTTAATTTTCCGTTTTCCATTAAGCCCATTTTTTCCATCCATTCTTCAAATTCTTTAATTGGACGTAAGCCTAATGTTTCACGAATCGTCGCAGTTTCATGGAACCCAGTTGTTTGATAATTTAACATGACATCATCGCCATGAGGAATCCCCATGATATACGTACAACCAGCTGTTGCTAATAACATTGCTAAGTTTTCCATATCATTTTGATCAGCTTTCATATGGTTGGTGTAGCAGACATCACAGCCCATTGAAATTCCAGTTAATTTGCCCATGAAATGATCTTCTAAACCAGCGCGGATGACTTGTTTTGAATCGTAAAGATATTCTGGTCCAATAAAGCCGACAACAGTATTTACAATATACGGATCAAATTTTTTGGCTAAGCCATAACAACGCGCTTCCATTGTGACTTGGTCTGCGCCAAAGTTCGCTTCAGAAGAAAGTTCTGAGCCTTGACCTGTTTCAAAATACATCACATTAGGACCAGCTGCTTGACCACTGTGAAGCGCTAAATCTTGTGCTTCAGCTAAAATTTCTGCATTTAAACCAAATGCTGTGTTTCCTTTTTCTGAACCAGCGATGGATTGAAAGACTAAGCCAGTTGGCGCGCCTTGACGCATGGCTTCCATTTGTGTCGTTACGTGAGCAAGCACGCAAGTTTGTGTTGGAATTTCCCATTCGCTGCGGAACTCTTCAAATTTGTTTAAGATTCGTTTAACACTTTCTGTAGAATCATCAACAGGATTCAAACCAATTAAAGCATCACCGGCGCCATAAGAAAGACCTTCCATAACTGATGCCATAATGCCATCGACATTATCGGTTGGATGGTTTGGCTGTAAACGATTCGAAAAAGTTCCGGGACGGCCAATCGTTGTGTTGGCGGTTTTTTCAATATTGATTTTTTTTGCGCCAACAATTAGATCCATGTTGGACATTAATTTACAGACAGCAGCAATCATTTCTGAAGTTAGTCCACGGGAAATTCGTTTGATATCAAAATCGGTTGTTTCCGAAGATAAGATAAATTCGCGTAATTCTGCGACTGTCCAATGTTTAATACTTTCAAAAATTCGCATATTGACTTGGTCAATAATAATGCGTGTCACTTCGTCTTCGTCATAATCAACAACGGGATTGTTAAACAAGTCATTTAAGGACAATTCCGATAAAACGACTTTCGCTGCCACGCGTTCTTCGGCTGAATTAGCAGCTACGCCAGCTAACTTGTCGCCAGACTTTTCTTCATTGGCTTTGGCTAAGACTTCTTTAACAGATGTAAATTGATAGACTTTGCCAAATAGTTTGGTTTTTAAAATCATCTTTGTGTCGCTCCTTTTTAATTAAATACTAAGGTCTTAACAATGACTGGAAGGACGGCTCCTTCTGCCACTGGTAAACCGATATCTACATAATCACCGTTTTCTACTTTGACCGAATCAAGACAGATAAACGGATAGTCTTTTGGCAGATGGGCACTTAAGGCATGCCCTAAAGCTTTCGCCATGTCTTCATCCACCATAACAATAATGGGAATTTGTTCAGCAACTAAACTAGCTAATCCTTCCACAATCCCTTGACCATAGCGTTGAATATCAGCAAATGTTGGATTGCTCATGCCTCTAATTGCTAGGGCAATCTGGGGTGTTTCTTCAATACGATGCCAATTGAGTTTTTCTTGGATTCGCTGGCCTAATTCTGTCACAGTAAGGGTTTCATCCTCTTGCGCTAATTTTAGAATTGGGATATTTTTTACCGGCAAAATTTGCTCACGATAAGCGATCGTGCTTCCGCTAATTTCAGCAGTGTGTGAACCTGCTCCGACGACCGTCGCTCGGATTGTTTCTGCGCTTTCTAAGACTTCTTTTTCCGAAAAAATCAGTGACTTTCTCAAGTATTTCCCTAAAAGTAAGCCGATGTCCCCATATTTAAAGAGATTCGTACTTGTCGTATTTAAGCAATCAGCCACACCACCAGAAAATGTTACAATTGGTAATTCCTCACCTTTTCGTAGTGGATGGTTCGTTACTAATAACTGGTAGAACGGACTTTGTGTCCCCAAGCCAATGCTATTTTCTAACACGGCAACTAATTCCGAAATAATTGGCAGTAAGTTTTGTTCGGTGGCTTGGTCACCAAGGTGCAAGGTTAGCCCTTTTTTATTTATAATTTCTTGAATCTTCGGAGCTATATAGGTGATTTTTTGTTGTTGATCTAATTTAATTAAGCGTCCGCCAATGTCAAAACAAGCCGTGTCAATCACTTCACCATCTTTAAAGACAGCTAAATTTGTCGTTCCACCACCAATGTCTAAATTAACCACCGGTTTGCGTTTCGTTTCAGAATAAGTTTGAGCACCAGCGCCTTTCCCGGCAATGATACTTTCTAAATCAGGACCAGCCGTAGCAACGACAAAATCACCTGCATAGCCACTAAGTGCTCGTAGCACATTGTTGGCATTGCTTTTTCGAGCAGTTTCACCTGTGATAATTACCGCACCCATTTGAATATCTTGTTTATGAATGCCTGCTTGGCGATATTGCTCCGCTACAAACGCTTTGATAGGTTCTGCATCAATTTCTGATTGGTTAAGTAAGGGTGTAAAGATAATGTCACTTCGGTAAATGACTTTTTTATCAGAAATGCTGATACGTGGTACTGTAAACGCAGAGGCAAAATTTTCAACAGTTAATTCTGACAAGACTAATTGGGTTGTAGACGTCCCTAAATCAATCCCTACGGTTAAAAGTGTTTCCTTCGACATCGCCTGACTCGCCTCCTTTTGCATACAAAAAGGCACTTAAAGAATCGTTAGAAAATTTCTTTCTACTTTTCTTTAAGCGCCTTTGCTTAATCAATGAACAACATCACTGGTGTTCTGTTCGAAATAGAAACAGGTTTTAGTTCCCTGTTTATTGGATTCAATTGTAATTTTTCCTTTTAATTTATCTTTTACGTAGCTTTTGACAATCATCAAACCTAAACTGGTCTCGTTACTTTGATGAACATCATAGCCTTTACCATTATCTGTAACAGTAATGGTAATCATTTTATTATCTAATGTTCCACTAAGTTTAACAACGCCACTTGTTTGTGGCTCAAATGCATGATCAAAAATGTTTTGTAATAGTTCGTTGACAACAAGGGAAATGGTAACCATTTGTTCGCTAGAAACCATAATGGCTGGATCAACATCCATCATCATCTCAATGGGTTGTGCGCCTTGAAAAAGATGTCTAAAATTATACATCACTGCTTCCAATGTTTGCCGTAAAGCAACGTCATCTTTGACTTGTTTTGACAGCAATTCATGGGTGGCTGCAATCGCCATAATTCGATTGACACTTTCATGAAGGACTTTCTTTGCTTCGGGGCTTTGCGTTCGCCGTTCTTGAATACGCAATAAGGAAACCACCGATTGCAAGTTATTTTTAACACGATGATGAATTTCACGAATCGCAACAGATTTGGAAATAATTTCCGCTTCTTTTTCTTTAAATTCTGTATTGTCTTGAATAATCATAATCAGTTGTTCTTCTGATGCCAACCACACTTTCCGAACCTTAAAATAATAATTAAGGTAGGTCGTTTTGCTTTCAATTGGTTGATTACTCATTTTATATTTCATTTGATACAACACATATTCAAAAGTTGTATAATCGATGGACAAATTGTCATAACTCATTCCAATGATATTATCCCGATAACCAAGTTTGCGATAAAGCTCTTGTGCATTGTGATTGGTAATTAATAAGTGACCCGCCGCATCAAAAATCAAAACGGCTTCTGCCAATTGATCAATAAATAATGCGTCGACTTGACTAGTTGATTTCGCTACTTTTGCTAACTGGCAGTTATTTAGCTCCTCTTTTTGTAAGTCCGCTTGAATCTCTTCATCTGCCGCAATCTCGACAATAATGACACCAATCGTTCGATGTTCATTGCGAATGGGATAGATATTTTGCTTAATCAAACGATTTTCCTGAGTCACTGCTAACAAACCAATGCTATTTAAGCTAGTTTGCATGGTACGCAGAACACCAGGTTCATTTTTTAATAAAGCTTCCATCCCGACGACATCTCCGCTATATAAAGAAGTTGTCTTCGCAGGCGGCTTATGATAAACGACTAGTGCTTGCTGTGACATTTCCTTATACACATCAATAAAAACATCTGCACTTTGATACAGTGTCGTCGAAGAAAGATAACGTGCTGTACGTTGTAATTCTTTAATGTCTGATTCTGAAAGATTGGTATATTGGTGACATAATTGCTCTAATCGTTTCATTTATTCATCATCCATTACAATCAATTCTGCAATTTCACTCATACGTGCGCGTTTGTTCATACTTAACGTACGCAACATTTGGTAGGCTTCTTCTTCCGATATATGATTTTCTTTTACAAGAATACCTTTGGCTTTTTCGATAATTTTACGTTCTTCTAATTTTAAACTTAATTTATCGATTTGATTTAGTAACAGCTGCGTTTGTTTGCCTCGTTCAATGCTCATTTCAATTGTAGGTATTAATGATTTTTCATCTAGAGGTTTAACTAAATAACCCAGTGCGCCTAATTTTTTAGCTTTGTCCGTATTTTGTACGTCACTGTATGCAGATAAAAAGACAATACTACTGGCTAGTTGGTCTTGAACAATTTTTTTACCTGCTTTTAGACCATCTAAAATTGGCATTTGAATGTCCATTAATACTAGATCAGGTTGTGTTTTTTTACATACTTCAATTGCTTCAAAACCATCAGCTGCTTCACCGACTACTTCGTACCCTGCTTCTATCACAATATCACGAATATCGAGTCTCGTAATAGGTTCATCATCGACTATTACAATTCGTCCATCCATTTTCTTCACGCCCTTGTCCTTTCAACGCTATGTTCTGGTAATTTTACAAGTTACAGAAAAGTTTAAAATCTGTTGTAAACCTTCAATCACCGCTTGTAAGGCTGCTTCCACTGAGCTTACGTCACCAGAAATGACTACCGATCCAGAAAAACGATCAATAAAACCGATTTGGATATCTCCGCTTTTAGTCGCAATATCAACAGCGATAATTGCCGCTTCGCTCGGAGTGATTGTCAAAATACCTAGTGCATTGCTGGTTCCTTCTGGCAATCCTAATTTTGTATAAATTTCTTTATTAGGACTAGCAATGATGTGCGCTAACGTTACTTGTTTCCCAGGAACATATTCTTGAATCATTCGTTGTTTTTCTTCCAACCAGACTCGCTCCTTTAATTTAGCAAATAAAAAATCCTCAATAAAAAACGTAAAGGTTCCACTTTCGCTTTCTACTAAGGAGCTTCTTTGCTCTTAAATTTTGAAGCACGCCGTTGTGCTACCCACATTATATGTTATCGATTTCATCCTGTCAATCGCTTATAAGATAGAATTTAAAATTTTTGTCACTTCTGCTGCTGTTGGTTGGACAGGATTTGTTTTGGTGCAGCCATCCATCAATGCGCCTTCAGCTATTTTTGGGATTGCAGCCTGGACTTCTTCTTTTGGTAAACCATAGTCACTAAAAGTGGCAGGCATGTTTAATTTTTGACGGAGTTGCTTGATTTGTCGAATAAATTGTTGAACACCAATCCGTGCATTGGTTGTCTGTGTATCATTTAGACAATTTGCTAACTGCGCATAACGTTTAGCTGTTGGTTCGTTGGTGACTTT
Organism: Enterococcus sp. DIV0236; assembly: GCF_050558525.1. Taxonomy (NCBI): domain Bacteria; kingdom Bacillati; phylum Bacillota; class Bacilli; order Lactobacillales; family Enterococcaceae; genus Enterococcus; species Enterococcus sp. DIV0236. Next base: position 1,382,062 of record NZ_CP187891.1, read on the forward strand.
GCCATTCGCTAAGCCACTGTTATATGCAATGACTTCAGGTAAGAGCATTGCATTCATTCGTCCATGTGGCACATGTAAACGTGCACCGGCCGCATGAGCAATACCGTGATTCAAGCCTAACGAAGTAACATTAAACGCCATCCCTGCCATACATGAAGCTAAATGCATATTTTCACGGGCTTGTTGGTTGCTACCCTCATTAAAGGCTATTTCTAAATTGTCGAATACTAAGCGAACGACTTTTTCGCACAACGCATCTGAAATCGGATTTGCTTCTGTTGAAACATACGCTTCAATAACATGCGTTAAGACGTCCATTCCTGTATCCGCTGTGATTTTTGGTGGGACACTCATCACTAAATTTGTATCTAAAATCGCAATTTCTGGTTGAATTTCATCCGTTACAAGCGGGATTTTGGTGCCAGTTTCAGCAACCGTAATCACTGAAAAATTCGTAACTTCTGAACCAGTTCCACTAGTTGTAGGAACCGCAATAAACTCAGCAATCTGAGTTTGCAAAGTACGTTTGCCAAAAAATTTCATTGCTTTGGCCGCATCAATAGCGGATCCCCCACCTAAAGCTAATATCGTATCTCCTTGAAATGTCGCTAAATGCTTAATTCCCGCAGCAATCTTATCAATTGGTGGATCGGGGATGATATCACTAAAAATTTGCCATTCACTTTTTGTTAAATGCTTTGTCACTTCATTCACAAATCCAGAGTCAACCATGAATGGATCTGTGACAATGAAAACACGTCTATCATGAAGTGTTTCCAAATTGGCTAATGCGCCTTCTCCTACCCATAGTTCGGTAGGGAAATGAATTGTTTTCATCTCAATTCCTCCTTAATAAAATACAAAAAGACACTTCAAACAAACGAAAAATCATCTGTCTGAAGCGTCTTTGCTTCCTTATGTATACGCCATTGTACACGAAACCTTATCCATAGAGTACAACGCCTTTAATTAATTGTCAATAAAAAAAGGGAATATAGCAGTACGTCATTGTACCTGAAATCTCCTTCAACATTGAAAGACCAGCCCAAAATTCCCAAAAGCACTTCCTCGTGCCATTAATTGGATTAATACAAATATCTTGGGCTGGATTTTCAACACAAGCGTTGTTAAGAAACATCCTGTTTTGCCTCGAAACAGCATGCCCAATAATGAAAAAATGAAAAGACCTGACTTAAAAGCAACCTTGCTTCTTCACAGTGGCGGGACCGTGCCAGATTCTCACTGGCTTCCATTCATATTTTTCATAAAATATTCGTTTAATCTATCTGAAATTTACCATAAGTTTTTTAGAAAAGCAACTGTTTACAATCCATCTTCTTTAATTTTATGGAAAACCTTTTCGCTTCGTTCATAAAAAACATCAGGTCGTTGTGCTTGAACATTTAAATAGCGAGCCAACGCATAAAAATAATCTGATAAACGATTGGTAAAAATTAATACCTCTTCGTTAATTTTGGCTGTCCAATTTAAACGCACAATGATGCGTTCTGCGCGCCGTGCAGTCGTCCGAGCCACATGAACCATACTGGCTGCTGGGGTTCCGCCAGGTAAAATAAAACGATCAATATCTGGTGATTGTGCAGTGTAGAAATCAATCCGCTGTTCTAGCCAATGCACACTTGCCTTTTGTAATTTAAATGGTCGTTGTGCTTCAATCGGTGTTGACAAATCTGTTCCCGCATCAAAAAGTAAATGTTGTAAAGCTTCTAGTTCTTCTTTAATTTCTTGATTTTCTTGTGGAAGTTGGCTGATAATATAGCCCACCCAAGAATTCAATTCATCAATCGTTCCATAACTTTCAACTCGATCAGAATCCTTAGCGACGGTTGAGCTGCCGACTAATTTCGTCATTCCCTTATCGCCAGTTTTTGTATAAATTTTCATTCTGCTTCATCCTCCTCTAAATAATCTACTAATTCTTGCAAGCCAATTTTTTCAACAGAAGAAATTTCAAAAATTCTTGTTGCACCCGCACTTTTTAATTGTTGCCGAACAATCTCTAACTGCTGAGAATCTTGTGCTAAATCAATCTTGGTTAAAATACCAATGATTTCTTTCGGGAAAATACTACCAAATCCTGGTGAAAAAACTTGTTGTGTTTCTACAGCACTTTGAACCAAACCAATCACATCTGCTTCTGCCGCTGTGACGTTTAACGCATTATAATATTGTCGATGCAAAATAAACTCGCCCGGTGTATCAATCATTTCTGTATGAAATTCCACCGCCTGTGTTTTATCATAAATTAATTCTTTGCCTTGCAGAGCTTGACATAACGTGGTTTTGCCACAACCGATAGCTCCCATTAAAATGATTCGTTTCATCGCTACCTCCATAAAAAAGGAGCCCAAAGCAAGTACCATCACGTACTTAGTCTTGGGCTCCTTTGCCGATTTGTTAAAACACGCCATTGTGTTTCTGATTCTTTGCCTTTATCTTACCTGTTTCCAAAAAACTTGTCAAAATTATTGAATAGTTTCCCAAACTTTATGTTGTTTCTGAAAATAGGAGACAATATCTGTTTCAAAAATCGTTTGTAAAAATTCTTTGGAAGCCAACGTTTGAAAATCACCTTGCGCGGCCACTTTCCCTTGCTTCATAAACACAATTTTTTCACTTAGCGTTAACGCTAAACGGATATCATGAAACACCCCGATTAACGTTTTCCCTTCTTGCGCACTCCACTCATTTAACTGCTGAATCAATTCTTGTTGATACCGAATATCCAAATGATTATTGGGTTCATCCAATAAAATAATTTCTGGATCTTGTACAAATAATTTAGCCAAAAATACTCGTTGTTGTTGTCCTCCTGAAAGCTGATTGACAACTTTATCTTTTAAAGGCAATAAACCCGTGCGTTCTAAATAATAAAGGACTCGTTCTTTTTCTTGTTTAGAAACAATCGGTAAAAAACGTTGTGCTTGTTGTCGATACGCCCCCATCAAAACTGTTTCGTAAACCGTATAATCAAAAGCAACTGTCGTGAATTGACTCATCATCGCTACTTTCGTTGCCAATTCCTTCCGCTTTTGTCCATGAACTTCTTGACCATCAATTAAAACAGAACCACTATAAGGGACAAGTCCGGCAATCGTTTTTAAAAGTGTCGTTTTACCGCAACCATTTGGACCTAAAATACAAGTTTTACTACCTGTCGGAAAAACGAGGGAAATATCTTTTAAAATGGGGGTTTGTTGGAGCGTTACAGCTGTTTTTTTTAATTCAATCATGCAGCAACGCCCCTTTTTTTAAAGTAAATATACAAGAAGAATGGCGCTCCAATCAAGGCTGTTACGGCCCCGATGGGAATTTCTCTTGGTGATAAAATCGTGCGGGCAATTGTGTCCCCTAGTACCATGATGGTCCCACCTAAGATTGCTGAACCGGGAATCAGCCAGCGATGAGTCGCCCCTAAATAGCGACGGACAATATGTGGTGCTATTAAATCAACAAAACCAATCACACCGACAAATGAAACCGCACTTCCTGCCAATAAACTAGCCAAAAGAATAATGCGTAGTTTTGCTGTTTTGACTTCTACTCCCGCTAACATCGCATGTTCTTCTCCTAAACCGAGAACATCCAATGCGTTGGCATCAAACCAAAGAAACAGACTGCTGACAAGCAAGATTGGACAATAAATAGCAATTTTTTGCCAATTACTGCCAGAAAAACTACCCATTTGCCAAAAGACTAATTGTTTCAAATAATCTTGGAAAAGTGCTGTAATCAACGTCAAAATAGCACCGACAAACAAGGTCATAATCATTCCCACTAAAACAACTGTTTGATTGGACATTTGACTATCCATTGTTTGCGTAAATAACAAAACTAAAAAGACCGTTGCTAAGCCAAAGATAAAACCAGTTAAAGGCAATAAAAATGCCCCTAAGATCGAAGCAGTTACTCCAGTTACCATGATTAACGCAGCGCCTAAGGATGCTCCCGCTGATACGCCCAAAGTATACGAAGAAGCTAAAGGATTACCTAAGAGCGATTGCATCACCGTGCCACTTACTGCTAAGCCTGCGCCCACGAGATAGGCCATCACGACACGCGGTAACCGAACATTCCAGATGATTCCCTCTAAAATCCCGTCTTCTGAAACCGTCTTTTTCACTAAAATTTGAAGCAAATCCGTTAACGAAATCTGAACACTTCCAATTTTAATACCCAAAAAGAGCATGCTCATACTGATCAAGAGCATCAGTATGAGACACGTTTTTTTACTCATCTTTTAAATCCTTGTATTCCTCTGGATAAACAGCTTTTGCCATTTGTTTTAATGCTTTGGTAATGTGGTTATTTGGTAAAGAGCTAGACATGTTATCAATTTCGAAAACTTCTTTGTTTTGAACTGCTGGAACGCTTTCCCAGTTTTTACGAGCTAAAATTTCTTTGGCGGGATCTTTCATATAGTTAACATTGGTTAAAATGACTTCTGGTTTTGCAGCAATGGCCGCTTCTTCTGTCACTGGTAACCAGCCTTTTTCATTTGCCAAAACATTTTTTGCCCCAATTGTTTCAATCATTTCATTTAAAAATGTCCCATTACCAAAACTATAAATGTCTGGTAAGGCAGCCACTTCAAACAAAACAGTTTTTGGTTTTTTAATAGTTTTCCCAATTTTGGCTACTTCGTCGATTTCTTGATCCATTGTTTTGATTAACTTTTGTCCTTTTTCATGTTCAGATAAGCTATCCGCGATGAATTGGACGTCTTCTTTGATTGCTTTGATGCTTGTACTAGTGGGGATATTAACGACTGTAATTCCAGCATCTTCCACTTGTTTCCAAACACTTTCTGAGCTAGCTAAATTGATGTCATTCACATAAACAATTTGTGGTTTCAAGGCAATCAATTTTTCTGCATCGACAGCCATCATATCCATTTGTGGTAATTTTTTTAAATCAGTCATCATTGTGCTACTTTGAGTATCAACTGCGATTAATTGGTCGGTTTTACCTAAGTCTTCAATCACTTCTGTTGTTGATGGCACTAGGGAAATAATTTTGGTTGCTTCTTTGGGTAAAGTAATTTCTTTGCCGCTACGGTCTTTGGTTGGTAACGTTACTTCTGTTTTTTCAGAAGAGGTAGTTGCTTTCTTTTCCTGTTTACCACACCCTGCTAAGCCAAGTGTTGCTACTAAACCTAAAGTCATCATTGTTAAAGTAAATTTTTTCATTTTTTCATCCTCGCATTCGTCTATTTTATTTTGGGGAAAATTTTCTGAAATGAACCTCCTTTGTCTCAACGTCAAAACAATACAAAAAAACCACTTTTTTCTCCAATAGAAAAAAAGCAGTCACTTAACTATGCTAATGATATACTCAGCCAGTTATCTTCAAAGCCCCTTCTTTTTCCTACAAAAGAATGATTAGACTTATCAAGCCGGTATCCTGACTTAGCTTCTTCTTACTCCCAATCCTTCCAGAATAATCTGTGGTCTTATTGGTTTCATCCACCATACAGTAGGTAGGTCTGTAGAGGATTCGCACCTCTTTCCCTGACACTTCATAAGTACATATATATTGTATCTTCGTTGATAACTAATTTTCAAACCAGTGATTAGACGTCTTTGTCTAATGACACACATTTATTATAACGGTTATCAACCATTTGTCAACGCTTCCTCAAGCAAAAGAAAAACTTTTCTTGTTTTAGTTATTAGACGTTGTTCCGTTTTTCTATTCATGATAAAATAAATCCTAGTTTGAATAAGAAAGAGGTTAACTTGATGAAAATCGTCATTTTGTTACTTGTTGCCTATTTATTAGGTTCGATTCCCTCAGGTGTTTGGATTGGTAAACTTTTCTTTAAAAAAGATATACGCCAATTTGGGAGTGGGAATACAGGAACAACCAATACATTTCGTGTCTTAGGGAAACCTGCCGGAATTACGGTATTATTAATGGATATCTTGAAAGGAACGTTAGCCACTTCATTACCCTATTTGTTTGGTTTACAAGGCGTGAATCCGCTCTTCTTTGGGGTAGCAGCTGTTTTAGGGCATACCTTCCCTATTTTTGCCAATTTCAAAGGTGGTAAAGCCGTAGCCACTAGCGCTGGCATGTTATTAGCATACAGCCCCACATTTTTTATTTATTCTGCTCTTATTTTTGTGATTTGTCTGTATCTAACCAGTATGGTGAGTTTAACAAGTATGATTAGCGCTGTACTAATTACACTTTCTACTATTATTTTGCCTTTCACTGTCCCAGCTATTTTACCAACATTTAACTGGTTATTAACCGTGATTGCGATTGCTTTGACTACTTTTATCTTTGTCCGTCATCGTGAAAACATTCAGCGAATTAAAAATGGAACAGAAAGTCGCCTTTCTTTTGGCTTACGTGCAAAAAAATAAAGAAAAAGGCTGTGAACAAATAATGTTCACAGCCTTTTTCTTTATTTTACACTAATCATATACTGTGTTTTAAATAGTTCGTTAGCTGGTAACTTATTGATGCCAAATTTTTCAGCGAGTTGGCCAGTTGCGTCGACAGCATCAGCAATCCCGCACCAAGGTTCGATACAGACAAAAGGCGCTTCTTTCGGTGTCGGTGACCAAATCCCCACAAAAGGCATTTCTGGATAACTCAAAGTGACTTGATGGTCACTTTCGTCTGTGGCAATCGTAATTGCTGTTTGACCTTTTGTTTCAAAAATCATTGCATCATTTTCAAATAATTGATGCGTTAAGTCAAAGCTGGTATTCGTTTGGGCTAGCGTTTTATTCGCTAAATCAATAAACGGGCCTGCTAAGGGAATCTGTGTCCGTGATTTTTTAGGTGAAAAACTTAGATAATAATCTTCAAACGTTAGTGAAGATTCTAAAGGTACATTAAAGGCTGGATGACCACCAATCCCAAAATACATCTCTTCTTTCCCTGTGTTTTCTACTTGGTAGTTTACAGTCAATTCTTGATGTTCTAATGTATAAGTAATCACTAGTTCAAAATCAAAAGGATACTTCTTCTTGGTTTCTTTTGTTGATTTTAGTGAAAAAGAAACTTCTTCTCCACCTTTTTCACTAAAATCAAATACTTGATCACGAGCAAAACCATGTTGAGTTAAATGATACGCTTGATTTTGGTACATATACGTATCTTCTTTTAGACGACCGACAATCGGAAAAAGTACGGGCGCATGGCGGGCCCAAAATTCAGGATTTCCTTGCCAAATATATTCAATGCCGGTTTCTTTTGATTGTAAACTTACTAATTCTGCTCCTTCTTCAGCAAATGTTGCGATTAGAAATTCATTTTCAATTTGTACAGTCATTGCGTTGTCCTCCTAGTTGATACGAGCAATTGCTTATTTTTCCAACTCTTTAATAAATTGTTGATTTAATACTTTTAAATAAGTCCCTTTCATACCAAGAGAACGTGATTCAATAATTCCAGCTGATTCTAATTTTCTTAAGGCATTCACAATTACGGAACGAGTAATGCCTATTTCATCTGCAATACTTGAAGCAGTTAAACGACCTTCTTCGCCATCTAAGGCTTCAAAAATGGCATGGACGGCTTTTAATTCACTATAGGAAAGAGTGTTGATGGCCATTTGCACGGCAGTCGCACTGCGAACTTCTGCTTCAATTGTTCTGGATTGATGATACAAAATTTGCATGCCGACAACGGTCGCACTATATTCAGCTAACACTAAATCATCCTCGTTAAAGGATTTTTCAACACGCGCTAAAATAATCGTACCCAAGCGTTTGCCAGCACCGTACAAAGGCACAATAGTGGTTAACCCAAACGGATACAGCTCTCGTGATTCAAAAGGAAATGCAGTTAAATCACTATCTATTGGAATATTGGCTTCGGTTACTTTGAGCATATCCACGGCCTCGGTGTATCCTTGAGGAAATTTTTTCTCTTTAAACATATTTTTGATACGGGCATTATTAACATCTAATTTTTCAGTATACCCCAACAAATCCCCTGAACTGCTAATAATATACGCATTACTTTCTAAAATATCCCCTAAAATCATTGCCATTTTGTTGTACGGAAGTTCTGCTTGTACGTCAAACAAATTATTTTTTTGCAAAAGCTCGTTCACTTGACGTGTTTTTTCTAATAATGTAGCCATCTTTTCTCCTCCAGCCTTTTTTATAAGATGTAACGACTTAAATCTTCATTTTGAACAATGTCATTCAATTTTTCATTGACATATGCTTCGGTAATCGTAATTTCACCCATTTGCATATCTGGTGCTTCATATAATAAATCTTCTAATAAACGTTCTAAAATTGTGTGTAAACGACGCGCCCCAATATTATCTGTATCACGGTTTACATCATAAGCGATGTGTGCTAACCGTTCAATTGCTTCTTTTGTAAAGATGACTGAAACATTTTCTGTGCCAATTAATGCTACATATTGTTTAATTAAAGCATTGTTTGGCTCAGTTAAGATACTTACGAAGTCATCCGCCGTTAAATCATCTAATTCAACTCGAATTGGGAAGCGGCCTTGTAATTCTGGAATCAAGTCACTTGGTTTTGACAAGTGGAAAGCACCTGAAGCGATAAATAAAATGTGATCCGTTTGTAAAGGACCATACTTCGTGTTAACTTGGGAGCCTTCAACAATCGGCAAAATGTCTCTTTGTACTCCTTCACGAGAGACTTCGCCCGAATTTTGTTGACTTTTAGAGGTGATTTTATCAATCTCATCGATAAAAATAATTCCGCTTGATTCAGCTAAACGAATCGCTTCACTATGAATATCAGCGTCATTGACAATTTTTGCTGATTCTTCTTTCACTAATAATTCTTGTGCTTCTTTCACCGTTACAGTACGTTCGATTTTTTTCTTTGGTGACAGAGCGCCTAACGTTTCATTTAAGTCGATACCCATTTGTTCTAGACCATTGTTCATAGCTGGCATCGTTTTCTTCGGTTCTTCAATTTCAATTGTTACTTCACGATTATCTAATAGACCTTTTTCCAGCTGTTCCAAAATTGTTCGGCGATTCGTTCGAATATCTTCCGTTACTTCTTCTTGTGCTTCTTGCTGTTGCTGAGCCATGTTAAACATGTTCATCATTTGTTCAAATTGATTACCGCCAGCCTGTTTTTGTTCTTTTTTAATTCCAGGCACTAATACTTTGACTAAACGTTGATTGGCCTTTTTTAACGCTTGCGCATACACGCGACTGTATTGTTGTTTTTCAACAATTTGGATCGCATTTTCTACTAAATCCCGAACCATTGATTCGACATCCCGACCGACATAGCCTACTTCTGTAAATTTGGTTGCTTCAACTTTTACAAAAGGCGCATTGACAATTTTTGCGAGACGACGAGCAATCTCAGTTTTACCAACACCTGTTGGTCCAATCATTAGTAAGTTTTTAGGCGTAATATCTTGTTGCATATTTTCTTCTAATTGCAAGCGACGATAGCGGTTACGTAAAGCTACCGCCACTGATTTTTTGGCAGCTTGCTGTCCAACAATATATTGATCTAGTTCTTTGACTATTTCTTTTGGTGTTTTGTTTAATTCATTCATGGATTTTCCCTCGCTTATAATTCTTCTACAATGATATTATGATTCGTAAATACACAGATATCTGCAGCAATATTTAAGGCATTTTTAGCAATCTCTTTCGCTGGCATTTCTTTATCGCCAAAGTTTTTCATGGCTCTTGCAGCGGACAAAGCAAAATTACCGCCTGAACCAATTGCTAAAATACCATCGTCTGGTGTGATGACTTCCCCAGTTCCTGAAACTAAGAGCATTTCTTCCTTATTCATCACAATCAGCATAGCTTCTAATTTTTGCATAGACTGTTGTGTACGCCACTCTTGGGCTAACTCAACCGCAGCTCTCGTTAAGTTTCCGTTGTATTCATTTAATTTTCCTTCAAACTTTTCTTCTAATGTAAAGGCATCTGCCACACTTCCTGCAAAACCGACAACGACTTCATCATTGTAAATACGGCGCACTTTTTTGGCCGTACCTTTCATAACGACAGATTCGCCCATTGTTACTTGGCCGTCACCAGCCATTGCAAATTTTCCATCTTTTTCGACTGCACAAATTGTTGTAGAGTGAAATTGTGATTCAACCATTATTGTTCCTCCTAGACGTTTACCTCCATTATGCACGAGGATGAAACGTTCGATAATTTTTTTGTAAACTTTCTTTTGTCACATGCGCATATATCTGAGTTGTGGATAAATTAGCATGTCCTAATAATTCTTGAACTGTCCGCATATCGGCGCCATTATTTAATAAATGTGTCGCAAATGTATGGCGTAACATGTGGGGATGAATTTCCGCATTTAATGAACTTTTTTTAATTAGTTGGTTTAAGACATATTCAATCCCTGTTGGCGTGATTTGTTCACCATGATGATTAACAAAGACATACGGATGTTTTTTTTGATATTTTGTCATTAATAGCGCGCGGCTATTCTCTAAGTAATCCTTTAAGGCGTCTTGTGCAAATGAACCAAAAGGCACATAGCGATCTTTATTTCCTTTTCCGTGAACCAATAAAACAGAAGCTTGAAAGTCAACTGCGTCCACCGTTAAGTTCGCACATTCACTGACCCGAATACCAGTCCCATACAGAACTTCTAGCAACGCTTGATTTCTCAAATCAAGCGGTTGCTCCCCTTGTGCGCTCTCAAATAATGCATCCATTTCTTTTTCATAAAAAAAACGGGGCAACCGTAACTGTTTCTTTTTCATATGAACATAGGAAAAAGGATTCTCTTGGATTGCTTCATTTTTTAATAAGAATTGATAAAAAGAACGCAAACTGGCAATTTTTCGACTAATCGAATTGCGGCTATATTCCTGATCGTATAATTCGCTCAAATAAGCCCGAACATCCAAATGTTCCACAGTCAAATAATTGTCATTACCTGAAGTCTTTAAAAACGAAAAAAAATGTTGTATATCTTCTTGATATGCTTTTTTTGTTTTTTCTGAATAGCCTCTTTCGACAATAAGATAACGAGCAAATAACTCAGGCCAATTCTTTTCTTCCATGTGATAGCCCTCCTCATTCGATTACAAAGTAACTTTAGCATAACCTTTTTCAAAAGACAATTAAGTTGTCAGAATTTAATCAATATTTCTAAATATGTTCACAATTTTAACTATTCTTTAGCTTTTGTTATTTTTTTCTAAAAATTAAAAGACTGAGTATCATCGCATTTCTTAGCAATGATGCTCGGTCTTTTCTCATATTTTTTCTAATTTAGTCTAAAGATTGGATAACTTGAGCTTGGACATCTAAGGCCCGATTAGCAATTGCTTCATAGCGTTCTTTTTTGTCACGAATTCGTTCAGGTAACTCTGGGAAAAGCCCAAAGTTTGCATTCATTGGTTGGAAATGTTTGCCTTCTGCATGTGTAATATAATAAGCCATACTTCCTAAAGTCGTTTCGCGAGGGAATTCAATCGGCTCTTCCCCTTTGGCAAGACGAGCTGCGTTAATACCTGCGAGTAAACCACTTGCCGCGCTTTCAACATATCCTTCAACACCAGTCATTTGTCCAGCAAAAAACAGATCGTCACGTTTTTTTGATTGGTAGGTTGGTTTTAGCAACTCTGGAGAATTCATAAAACTATTACGGTGCATGACGCCATAGCGAACAAATTCAGCATTTTCTAATCCCGGAATCATACGGAATACTCGTTTTTGTTCACCCCATTTTAAATGCGTTTGGAAACCAACAATATTGTATAAAGAAGCTGCAGCATTGTCTTGACGTAATTGAATTACAGCATAAGGGCGTTTACCTGTTTTAGGGTCTTCTAGTCCGACAGGTTTCATTGGGCCAAACAACATGGTTTTAATGCCACGTTGCGCCATTACTTCGATGGGCATACAGCCTTCGAAAAACTTCTCTTTTTCAAACGTGCGTAAAGGAACCACTTCTGCATTGACTAGTGCTTCATGAAAAGCATTGAACTCTTCTTCAGTCATCGGACAATTTAAGTAAGCCGCTTCCCCCTTGTTATAACGAGATTTTAAATAAACTTTATCCATGTCAATTGTTGATTTATCAATAATTGGTGCTGCTGCATCGTAAAAATAAAAGCCTTCAGAACCATTAAATTCTTGAATTTTTTGAGATAAGCTTTCAGAGGTTAAGGGACCCGTTGCAATAATTACAATCCCTTCCGGAATATCGGTGATCTCTTCATTTTTGATTGTAATTAATGGATGACTTTTAATTTTTTCAGTGATTGTTTCAGAAAAAGAATCACGGTCAACTGCTAAGGCGCCGCCAGCTGGTACAGCGGTTTGATCTGCACTACCAATAATGATTGAATTTAAACGGCGCATTTCTTCTTTCAAAACACCTACCGCATTGGTTAAACTATTTCCACGTAATGAATTAGAACAAACTAACTCTGCAAAATTTTCTGTTTGATGCGCTGGTGTCTTTTTGACAGGGCGCATTTCATATAAATCAACTGGTACGCCAGCATTGGCCACTTGCCATGCCGCTTCACTTCCGGCTAAACCGGCACCAATAATTGTGACTTTTTTTGTCATGTATAAAAATTCCTTTCTATGTCAAGAAGTTAAGAGCTGTCTCTTACAAACTCAATTCATTTTACTAAAAGAGAAGACCGAAGTAAATTCTTCGGTCTCAATTTTTCTTATTTTTGGACGTTTTCTTCATAATCGCCATTGATACAAACGACTTGTTTGCCGCCTTTAACTTTTTTCTCTACTAAATATTGCCCACATTTTGGACATGGTCGGCCTACTGGTTTGTCCCAAGAAGTGAAGTCACACTCTGGGTACCGACTACAGCCATAGAAAATCCGATTTTTCTTTGATTTGCGTTCGATAACTTGTCCTTCGTGACACACAGGACACGTCACGCCAATTTCTTTAACGATCGCTTTTGTATTCCGACAATCTGGGAAATTACTACATGCATAAAATTTTCCGTAGCGACCCAGTTTAATCACCATTGGATGTCCACATAGTTCGCAGTCAAAGCCTGCTGGTTCATCTTTAATTTGGATTTTTTCAATTTTTTCTTCGGCATTTGTTAATTCTTTTTCGAAGGGCTTGTAGAAGCGATCGACAACTTCAACCCATTTTTCTTGGCCTTCACCGACTTTATCTAGGTCCGTTTCCATTGTCGCTGTAAAATGTGTATCGACAATTTGTGGGAAAAACTCTGAAACTAGAGAATTCACAATTTCACCTAATTCCGTTGGTTCAAACCGTTTATTGGTTAGCTTCACGTAATAACGCCGTTGAATGGTTTCTAATGTTGGCGCATACGTTGATGGTCGGCCCACACCATTTTCTTCTAAAGTCCGGATTAACGTGGCTTCACTAAAACGAGCCGGTGGTTGAGTAAAGTGTTGTTTCGGTTCGATATCGACCGATTTAACAACGTCACCTTCCACTAATTCAGGTAAAATATTTTCCTTGTCTTCTTTACCATCATCGCGTCCTTCAACATATACTTGCATAAACCCTTTAAATTTCACTTTGGAACCATTGGCAATAAACGTTACGCCGTTTTGTTGAAGCGTGACCTTCATGGTATCTAAAATCGCTGGTGTCATTTGACTAGCTACAAAGCGCGACCAAATAAGAGTATATAATTTTAATTGATCTTTATCTAAATACTTCTTCATTTCATCGGGTGTTCTTAAAACGCTTGACGGACGAACCGCTTCATGGGCATCTTGTGCACCTTGCGTATTTTTTGCTTTGCGGCCGCCATGTGCTGAAAACTCATCTCCGTAGGTCTTTTCAATGAATTCAGCAGCTTCTGCTTTGGCGGAATCGGCAATTCTGGTTGAGTCTGTACGCATGTAGGTAATCAGCCCCACAGTGCCTTGTTTCCCTAAAGCAATTCCCTCATACAATTGTTGCGCAACCATCATGGTTTTACGGGTACGGAAATTTAATTTACGTGCCGCTTCTTGTTGTAAACTACTGGTTGTAAAAGGTAATGCAGGATTACGTTTCCGTTCTTTTTTCTCAACTTTTGTAACATCGTAATCTTTACCGTCAATCCGAGAAGTGATTTCTTTCACCGCTTCTGCATTTGGTAATTTTTTCTTTTTACCATCTACGCCCCAGAAATTTGCTTTGAATTTCTTGCGACCTTTTTGGAAATTCCCATCAATGCTCCAATATTCTTCAGGTTTAAATTCTCGAATTTCATTTTCTCGATCAATAATCATTTTTAAAGCAACAGATTGCACACGACCAGCACTCAAACCTTTTTTGACTTTACGCCATAAAATAGGACTAATCGAGTATCCAACTAAACGGTCTAAAATGCGCCGTGCTTGTTGTGCATCAACTAAATCAACGTTGATGGTTCTAGGTTCTTTAAATGCCGCTTTTACCGCTTCTTTAGTGATCTCATTGAATACCACGCGGTTTTTATCTTTTAAATCAAGGCCAAGAAGATAAGCTAAATGCCAAGCAATTGCTTCACCTTCTCGGTCCGGATCGGCTGCGAGATAGACTTTTTCAGCTTTTTTTGCAGCCGCTTTTAAACTTTTGATGACATCGCCTTTTCCGCGAATCGAAATATAATGAGGTTCATAATTATTTTCAATATCAATCCCCATTTTACTTTTTGGTAAATCGCGAATGTGACCAACACTGGCAACCACCTTGTAGTTTCTTCCTAGATATTTTTCAATTGTTTTGGCTTTGGCAGGTGATTCTACAATCACGAGATACTTATAGGCCATTCAATTAGCTCCTTTCGCGTTCGCTTTCCTACTATATAATATATGTAAAAAACGCACAAATCGTAATACATCATATGCTATATAGAATAGGTTTGTCAAGACTAGGCTTTCTAACATTTCTGTCATTTCTGTTTGACTGTCCGAATTTATAAATAAAAAATGCCTATGATTTATAGATTTTATCCTAAAGCATTAAAATACCTATAACATTCCAAACAAAATGAGTCAAGACAGCAGCTTCAAAGCGACCCGTGCGTAGATAGACCCAACTTAAAGCTAAACCCATGCCCCAATAAATAACAAAACTACCTATATCTGTCGGCGTGTGCACAAGTGCAAATAAAATAGAAGAAACGAGTATGCCTATTTTTGAAGCTGGCTTGAAAAACGCTTGAATCCCGACACGAAAAATTCCCTCTTCGAAAATTGGCCCAATCACACCTGCAAAAATAAGTATAAGCCCTTTAGGAATGGCTTGAACAATTTCTTCAACACTTTGTTGGTTAGAGGTCGTCTCTAATCCTTCCAGACGTAATAAGAAATCACCAAATATTCCCACACAAAAGATTATCACCAAACCTAACAAGACCACTGGCAAGGTTTCTTTGATTCCTAAAAAAGTCCAAGTTATGAGCTTTTTCTTTTTCAAAAAAGCAACAAATAGATAGACGAAATAGGCACCAAGTCCAACAGCCACTAATCCACTAACAAAGCGAAACCAAAAATTTTCTGTAGAAAATTGAACAACTGAGACCATCATCAAAGGAATTTGATCCAAAATCAAAAAGCCCAGTAGCTGCATACCAAACAACCATCTTTTTCTAACAACCGTTTCCATTTAGACACTCCTAACTACCAACCAAAAGATTAAAATCTGATTAAATAGTACCGAAGTGAACGTAGGTTGTCAATTCACAATTAGTAAAAGTCACAATTCTTCACAAATATCATCAATTGTCTGAACACATTTAGCGCCGTCCTGAATTAATTCATGGCAGCCTGTTGAAAAAGACTGGAAAATACTTCCCGGTACGGCAAATACCTCGCGCCCGTAATCCATCGCCGCTTGTGCAGTAATTAAAGAGCCACTATTCTTACGAGCTTCCATCACGCAGACCCCTAAAGATAATCCAGCAATAATGCGATTACGTGCAGGAAAATGATATTTTTTCGGCCCACTCCCATTCACATATTCTGTTAAAACAAGCTGATTCTGCTTCATAGTTTGCTGTAATTCTTTCTTTTCATACGGATAATATACATCTAATCCAGTGCCTAAAATTCCAATTGTCTGACCCCCGTTCTGGATGGCCATCTCATGGCTACGACTATCAATGCCTTTGGCAAGACCACTGACGATTGTGAATCCTTCTTTGACTATTTTAGGAACCAGAGCTTCAGTCACTCTTAACCCATACGAAGTGGCATAGCGAGCGCCGACGATGCCAATTTTCCTTCTACTTAACAATTGTAAATTTCCTCTATAAAAAAGAATTGCTGGTGGATTATAAATTTCTCGTAATAATTTAGGATAGACGGCATCTAAAATTGTCATAAATTGGTGTTGGCATTGTCGTATATATAACGCTTCACTATGAATCGTATGGTGTAACCAAGATTGTTCAAATAATTCACGATATTTCTTGATTTCAGCAATTCTAATAATTTCTGTACTGGAAAAATCAACACGCTTTTGTGCGATAGCTTCTTGTAACACTTTTAAGATACCTAAATTGCCAATTCCTTGGCATACCGCTAATTTAAATAATAATTGTCGTTGTAAAATTTCCAACAAAAAACACCTCTTTCACATCTTCTTAAAATAAGAATACGTAAAAAAAAGTGTTTTATTTTTAAATCATATCTTTTATTGGCGCAAACGTACGTCGATGAATGGGTGTTACACCGTATTTTTCTAACCCGAGAAGATGTTCTTTTGTTCCATAGCCTGCATTGTTTTTAAATCCATATCCAGGATATAATTCATCATATTCTTCCATTAATCGATCTCTTGTTACTTTTGCAATAATACTGGCTGCTGCAATTGAAATGGAGCGTGCATCCCCTTTAATCAAACTTTCTTGTGGTTGGGGAACGTCTAACTGCATTGCATCAATTAATAAATAATCTGGTGCAAAAGCTAAATCGTCAATTGCCATTTTCATCGCTTGTTTAGTTGCTTGATAAATATTAATTTGATCAATGACTCCTTGATCAGCGATACCTAACCCGATAGCGACAGCCTGTTCTTGAATCTGGTTATATAACGTTTCCCGTTTTTTAGCAGATAGTTTTTTTGAATCATTTAAGCCTAATAATTGACAATCTTTCGGCAAAATAACTGCAGCTGTCACAACAGGACCAGCTAATGGTCCGCGGCCTACTTCATCAATTCCCGCAATTAAACGATGGCCTTTTTTATAGGCCGCTTCCTCAAATTGACTCATTTCTTTAAAAAGTTGCCATTCTTTTTCTTTGGCTAACTGGCGACGTTCCCATTGTTTGATCGCTTGTTGCACTCCTGAACGTTCATCTTCTCGCCAGCTTGCTAATCGTTCATCGGTTGCATCAGTGACAGTTAGCAATGCTTCTTTGATTGCCTGAATCGACTCTTTTGCCATGTTATTCGTCTCCTAGTTCTTCCCAGCGGTCCAAAGTATACGTACCTAATTTTCCACTGCGAATTTCTAAAATAATCATTTCGCTGGCTCGATTATAATCATCTCTAAAACCACGTTTTTGGCTAATTAACATCAACTGTTCTGGGGCAGGTAAAAATAGCTCTTCCTCTGTTAAACCATATCGTTCCGTCAAACGTTGCGGATAAAAACGTGCAAAAAATTCTAATCCATAAATCGCCAAATCATCTAAATGCAATAATTGATCTTTTATAGCGCCAGTTAAAGCTAATTTTTTCCCAATTTCTTCATCTTCAAATTTTGGCCAGAGAATCCCTGGTGTATCCAGTAATTCCAATTGGGAACCAGAGCGTAACCATTGTTGTCCTTTTGTCACACCTGGCTTGTTCCCAGTTTGCGCAATTTTTTTTCCGACTAAACGGTTCATTAAGGTTGACTTACCAACATTGGGGATCCCAATACACATTGCGCGAATCGCACGCGGTTTCAAACCTTTCGCCTGTTCACGAGCCAATTTTTCTTTTAACGCTTCCTTGGCTGCTGGCACAATTTTATTGATTCCTTTATTTTGTTGGGCATTGATAACTAGGGTTTGGTACCCTTTCTTTTGAAAGTAATGTTGCCATTTTTTATTTTGGTCGTTATCTGCTAAGTCCCCTTTATTTAAAAGGACTAATCGTGGTTTTTGTTGGACAATTTGGTCCATCATTGGGTTACGGGAAGAAAGAGGTAACCGCGCATCAACTAGTTCAAATACAATATCGACATATTTGATTTTTTCCGAAACTTCTCTTCTTGCTTTGGCCATATGGCCGGGAAACCATTGAATGGTCATAATCTGTTCAAATCCCTTCTTTAACACATTGTTTCTTTGATTCAATTCTTCAACGAGTCCTGTGTTCCGCGTAGATTCTTGCGAAAAAACACCTTCTCTAGTTTAACATATTTTTCACGGATTTGATTTATTTTCTGTAGTGTTCTTTAAAAAACAAAAAAGCTGAGACAAACTCACTTTGGATTTTGTCTCAGCCTTGTACACTGGCAAAGTATAGAAATTAGTAGGTCAAGCTCTTCTCAAGACTGACTCAAGAGTATTTCTGTTTTTACTTGTTATTTAGCATGAAGTAAATTTTCTTTACAATGAATTAACTCTGTTAAAAACTGACAATACGGTGTAGCAATCCCATAGACTTTCCCTTTGCGAACAATTGCTCCATTGATATAATCAATTTCGGTTAAACGATGATTGGTTATTAAGTCCTGATACATCGATGGATGGTGCAAACCAATTGTTTCTCGATTATAACACGAGCGGATTTGTTGAAGCACTGCTTGTTTATCTAACGTAACTTGTTCCACTTCAGCGACTGCTAAAAATTCATTAACTATTTGTTGAACAATTTGATCTGCTTGCTCTGTTTCGCCAAAGTCTGCCATATTACAATCCAACAAAGTACATAAACCATTCATTGTTCCATTTACGCAAGCCTTCTTATAAATGGATGATAAAATATTCTCAGAATAACGTGCATTTAAGCCAGCGTTATTTAATACCTTAATGACTGCTTCTGCCGCTTGTTCACTTTGCGCTCCTAAATTTTGTAAATCAATCGAACCATTGCCAAATAATTTTACTTTGCCCGGTCCTTCTAACCCAGCGGTCCACATTGTGTTTCCTAATAAAATATTTTCATATGGCACGTATTTTTTGATAATATCTTCGTGCCCAATTCCATTTAACAAGCATAAAACTTTCGTATTTTTATTAAGGAAATGTTCTAATGCTTCAAGCATTCCTTCCAGTTGCATTGCTTTTGTAAATAGAATAACTAAGTCTGCTGTAAAATCGATGCTTGCTACTTCTGTCTGAGGATAGATAGGAATTTTAGCGGTCACCACTTCGCCATTAAAATCAGCAACTAACCCGTTTTTTCTTATTGCTTCAATATGTTCTGGCCAACCATCAACAAAAATAACGTCATTTCCTGCTTGATGTAACATTAGTCCAAAGCGACTGCCCATAGCGCCAGCACCTGCGATAATAATCTTCATTTCTTTTCCTCCGTTCAATTTTTTATTTTTAGGTAAAAATCTGCTAAGAAAATCTCTATCTCTTACTTTTATAGCAATAAAAAGGCAAAACATATGTTATATTATAAGTGATCTATTTGTTATTTTTTATCCAAGCGCATTTATGTAAGCGCTTTTAAAAAGAAAGGGAGTTTCTGATGAATATTCAGCTTTTAAAGTACTTCATTGAAATTGTTAATACCCGCAGTTTATCGGCGGCCGCTCGCAATTTATTTGTCACCCAACCAACACTTTCTTTAGCATTGAAAAAAATGGAATCTGAGTTAGGCACAGCGTTGTTTGATCATTCTGATCAACCGTTTCAATTAACCGATATAGGTCTTTATTTATATGAACATGGCCAAGAAGTTGTTTTTCAATTCGATCAATTGGTAACAGATATTCGTGAAATGAACCAGAAACCAGTTAAAAAGCAATTGCGTTTAGGGTTAACTACTTTATTTGCTGTACAATTTATGAAAGAAATTTCACGATTTTTAACAACCCATCCACATGTGAATTTAATATTACAGCAAGATGGCTCGCCAAAATTACAAACGATGTTAGCAAATAAAGAAATTGATATGGGACTAATTTCTTTCCCAAATACCTTACCTGAAATTATTCATATTGAACCTTTAGAAACGACTACCAAAGGCTACCATGTTTATGTCGTGGTACCAGAATCAAATCCTCTCTCTCAATATGAAAAATTAACTTTTAAAGATTTGAAAGATCAACGATTTTCATCGTTAAGTGATAATTTTATGATTGGTCGCCTACTACTAGATCGGACTCGGAGCTTCGGTTATGAGCCGAATATCATTTTGCATAACGATGATTTACAAGTACTTCTTTATAGTTTACAAAAAAATAATTCGATTTGTTTGCTGCCGATTGAATATTATGAAGTGGGAAAAAGCCAGGGACTGAAATGGATTCCTTTAAAAGATAAGTTTGACTATTTCCCCATCGGCATTGCTTTGCGCCGCGATTTTAGTATGACAGAAGATGTTAGAGATTTTATCCAAATCATTAAAGAAAATTAATGGATAATCTAGCCTTGATAAGCAAAGACGACTTTACTATCATAAAGTTTCAACACTTTTTCAAATAAGAATTTTGAGAATAAACCCGCGACAATTGGAACAACAAACCAAGAAAAGAGTAAGGGTAAGATCCCTAAGCCCGCATCCAATGAAGCAAGTGGTCCCACGAGTCCAACCAAGCCAAATCCAGCCGATTGTGGGGTTCCTGAAATGTTGAATAGAACCACAGGAATTGCTGAAATAGTCGCTGTAAATAAACAAGGAATTAAAATAATTGGGTATTTAAATAAGTTAGGCATCATCATTTTCATGCCGCCCAAAGAGACAGCCAGTGTCACTCCCGATTGGTTGACATTCCAAGAATTAATCACAAGAACAACAGTTGTGGCTGCAATTCCCATTGCAGCAGCACCTGCAGACAAGCCATTCAACTGAATCGCCAAACCAATTGCCACAGTAGTGATTGGCGAAATAATCAGTGCAGCAAATGAACAAGCAATTAAAATACTCATGATAATTGGCTGAAAATCAGTAAAATTGTTAATCACTTTCCCGATGGCAACCGTAATTTGTGTCACATATGGATAAATCAACATGCCAAACAAACCTGCACCTACTCCAACAACGATCGGTAAAGCAATGATTTCCACTGAACCGAATTTTTTATCGATGACTAATAAAAGTAAGACTGCAACAGAAGCGGTAATCATAATATTAATGATGTCACCAGTGCCTGCACCAATAAAGCCTTTCACTTCTGAATTAAATTTAATCACGCCAGAGCCAGCAAATGCTGCACCGCCAGCAATCATCATTTTCTGTGGCGTTAAGCCAAATTGAAAAGCAATCAGTCCACCAATAATTAAAGGGGTGGCTAGTTGGAAAATTTGCGCCGCATGAATAATCATTTCGATAATCTTGTATTCTGCAAAATATTTTAAAATGGCTCCTAATACAGCATTGGGAATTAAGGCGATAATGGTGCCGGAAGCTGTTCCAGCTAACACTTTGTTAAAAAATATTCTTGGGGTTAATTGAGCATCCAGTTTATCAGTGGGCATTTTCAACACTCCTATTGATTATTTTTGTTTTTTTAGAACAAGTTTGAGAATGATTGAACTTTCTATTAGATAAAGAGCGGCCTCAAAGAAGAGCGCTTATTTCTTTGAGGCGCTTTTTATTTAACTAAAGCAAGGAACGATTTTTAATATACATCCGTATCCGCATTATATTTCGCTAAATTATCTTTAACATCTCGCAAGAACTTACCTGCTTGTTGTCCATCTAAAATTCGATGATCAATAGAAAGACATAAATTAACCATATCTGCCACTTTAAAGCCTCCATCTGCGGTTGGCACAAGGCGTTTATTAATTGACTCTACTTGTAATATCGCAGCTTGTGGATGGTTAATAATTCCCATCGATTGGACGGAACCTAGTGTTCCAGTATTATTAAGAGTAAAGGTCCCTCCTTGCATTTCTTTGCTTGCTAGCGTTCCTTGTCGGACTTCTTGTGCCAAGCGATTGATTTCTTTAGCTAGCCCTGCAATCGAATAGTTATCCGCTTGTTGAATCACTGGCACGTAAAGATGCTCGTCTGTCGTTACAGCTATGGATAAATTAACATCTTTATGATAAATAATTGAGCCATCATCCCAAGATGTATTGATTTTTGGATTTTTCTTTAACGCTTGAATGACTGCTTTGGCAAAAAATGGGAAGAAGCTTAGAGACAGGCCTTCTTGTTGTTTAAATTCATCTTTTAATGAATTTCTAAGTTGGACTAAGTTGGTCACATCCGCTTCCACCATTAACCAAGCGTGAGGGATTTCGTTGACACTTTGGACCATTTTTTTAGCAATTGCTTTACGTACAGGATCTGCAGAGACAATTTTATCTGTGGTTGTTTCAGTTGGACTAGCTGTTGCGGCGCTTTCATTTTGCGAAGCAACTGGCTCCTCTGAAATTGAAGGGCTAGTTCCTGGACTCACTGTTTTCTCAGGTGTTCTTGCCTGTGTTGGTGTAAAGTTTGTGACATCTTTTCTAGTAATTCGACCATCACGACCTGTCCCTGTAACTTGTGTTAAATCAATCTTTTTTTCTTGGGCAATTTTAAGGACTGCTGGGGAATAACGACCATTATTTTTTTGATGGGACGTCGCAGTGCTTGTTGTTGCAACCGTTTCATGTTCTTGCACTTGTTCCGCACTTGCTTCTTTCACTGGTGCTAAAGTAGCTTCTTCTGTTTTTTCGGTTGTTTCTTCTGTCTCTAACGTCATCACCGCTGTTCCGATGGGCACATCTGTATCTAGAGAAATCAGAAATTCTTTTACTACACCATCAAAATCTGATGGGACTTCCGTGGTGACTTTATCAGAAACGACTTCCATTAAGGGATCATAACGTTTCACTGAATCTCCTGGTTTAACTAACCATTGGACAATGGCTGCCTCTGTGACACTTTCGCCTAGATGAGGCATTTTGATTTCTTTTGTGGCCATTTATTTTTTCCTCCTTGCTTCAATTAAAATTCTGCTAATTCTTTCATTGCTGCTAATACTTGCTCTTCATTGATTAAAAATTCTCTTTCTAAAGGTAATGCATAAGGCATGCTTGGACAATCAGGTCCTGCAAGTCGTTGAATCGGTGCATCTAAATCAAAGAGAGCATCTTCTGAAATCATTGCCGCAATTTCACTCATCACGCTGCCTTCTTTATTGTCTTCTGTTACGAGTAAAACCTTCCCTGTTTTCTTAGCTGCAGCTACTAATGTTTCGCGATCTAAAGGATATAATGAGCGAACATCGACGATTTCGGCATCAATTCCTTCAGCGTCTAGTTTTTCCGCCGCAGCTAAAGCTAATTGCAAGGTCATGCCGTAACTAATCACGGTTAAATCACTACCCGTTCTAACGACATTGGCTTTGTCAATTGGTACGATATAATCATCTGCAGGCACTTCATCTTTTAGTAAACGATATAAACGCTTATGTTCGTAAAAAATGACTGGATCATCGGAACGAATCGCTGCTTTAATCATCCCTTTTGCATCATAAGGATTAGAGGGGGTCACCACTCTTAATCCTGGTTGTCCACAAAAAACTTTTTCTGTAGACTGAGAATGATACAGCCCACCACGAACACCGCCGCCATAAGGGGTCCGATAAACGATTGGCGCAGTCCAATCGCCTTTTGTTCTATAGCGCATTGTCCGAGCCTCTGATAACAATTGATTGGTTGCAGGCAAAATGTAATCCGCAAATTGAAATTCACCAATTGCGCGATAGCCCATTAAACCTAAGCCGACAGCTAAACCACCAATTAAGCCTTCTGTTAACGGTGTATTAAAACAACGCTCGTCACCGTATTTAGCAGCCAAGCCCTTTGTTACACCGAACACGCCGCCTTTGTCGCCGCCGACATCTTCCCCAAAAATAACTACTTTTTCATCACGAGCCATTTCTTCAGAAATTCCTAAGTTAATTGCTTCTAAATAAGTCATCTCAGCCATTATATTTCTTCTCCTCTTCTCTTATTTTGCATACACTTCTTCTAAAATGGATGTCGGTACAGGATCTGGCATTGCTTCTGCTTCATCCGTTGCTTGATTGATTTCTGCACGAATTTCTTCATCAATTTTGGCAATGTCTTCGTCTGTTAAATAGCCCTCTTCTAATAATTGTTTTTCAAAAAGCTTCACTGCATCGTTCTTTTTCATTTCTTCAATTTCTTCTTTTGAACGATAAACAGATTGATCATCGTCAGCGGAATGAGAAGTCAAGCGAGAAACCATTAATTCAATCAATTTTGGTCCTTTTTTCCCGCGAGCCGCTTTTACTGCTTCTTTAAATGCTAGATAGACTTCAGCAAAATCACTACCATCAACGGTCACACCTTCAAAGCCATAAGCTTTCGCGCGATCGGCCATTCGTTTATTGGCATACTGTTCTTCAATTGGGACAGAAATCGCATATTCATTATTTTCAACAACAAAAATGACTGGTAATTTTTTTACGCCTGCAAAGTTCATAGCTTCTTGGACTTCTCCTTGATTGGCAGAGCCTTCCCCAGTGGTGGTCAATGCAACAAAATCAGCTTTTTGAAGTTGCGCTGCATAACCAACACCTGTTGCTAATGGCATTTGTGTACTTACTGTTGAAGAGAAGGAAACAATATTATGCTCTTTTGAACCATAATGATTCGGCATTTGACGACCATGGGAAGAAGGATCCGCTTCTTTTCCAAAAGAACCCATTAAAATATCTTTGGAGGTCATGCCCCAAACCAAGCACGCGGTCATATCACGATAATACGGTAAAAAATAATCTTTTTGAGGATTAAAAGCCATCGCCATCGCTACTTGTGCAACTTCTGCCCCTTGACCAGAAATATTGAAAGAGGTCTTACCAATCCTTGTTAATTGCCACAACCGTTCGTCTAAACGACGTCCTCGTAGTACTTGACGATATGCCTGAATCAATTCTTCTTTTGATAAACCCGATTTTTTAAGCGTTTTCATTTTCATCAACCTTTCTCTATTTGTGAATCGCTAAGCCATAAGTATCTAAGGCTGCTTCTTGCAATACTTCTGTCATTGTTGGATGCGCATGGATTGCTTCACCAATTTCAATGGGCGCGGCATCTAAATACATGGCAGTACTTGCTTCGGCAATTAAATCCGTGACATGTGGCCCAATCATAGAAACCCCTAATAAATCATCGGTCTTCTTGTCACGAATTACTTCTATAAAGCCATCTGTTTCTCCATAAACAAGTGATTTACCATTACCATTAAAATTAAAGGTGCCAATCACTACTTCTTTATCTGCTGGTAAAGTTTCTCTAGTATAGCCGACAC
Organism: Enterococcus sp. DIV0236; assembly: GCF_050558525.1. Classification (NCBI taxonomy): domain Bacteria; kingdom Bacillati; phylum Bacillota; class Bacilli; order Lactobacillales; family Enterococcaceae; genus Enterococcus; species Enterococcus sp. DIV0236. The sequence continues at coordinate 1,407,425 of NZ_CP187891.1, forward strand.
TTGCTATTTCAGGATTTGTATAAACACCTCGAGGCACGTTTGTATAATTTAAAGGTTCAACTGTCTCGCCTAAAAGATGCTGAACAGCTAACTCTCCTTCTTTCATAGCCACATGTGCTAGTTGGAGTGTATCGATACAATCGCCGATCGCATAAATATGTCCTTCTGTGGTTTGATAAAATTCATTTACTTCAATGCCTTTGTCAGTATATTTCACTGAGGTATTCTGTAACCCTAACTTATTGATATTGGGTTGACGCCCAATTGCTACCATGACTTTGTCAACAGCGAGGCTTTCTTGTCCTGCAACTTCTATTTGAACCTTCTGCCCGGTAACTTTCGCTTCTTGGACTTTGCTACCTAATAAAATGTTAATTCCTCGTTGCTCTAAACGTTTCTTTAATTCTTTAGAAATTGTTGCACTCTCATTTATAAGTAACCGATCCAAAAATTCAATGATAGTTACGTTGACACCTAAACTATTTAATAAAGAAGCCCACTCGACACCAATAACGCCACCACCAATAATTGCAATTGATTCTGGTAGCTCTTCTAATTCAAGCATCCCATCAGAAGATAAGATAAATTCTTCATCCAGTGGCAAATTAGGTAACGTTTTAGGACTAGAACCTGTCGCAATAATGACATTTTTAGGAACGATAATTTCTTCTTCCCGTGTTGGATCATTAAACGTAACTGCCACTGCGCCAGAGACTGGTGAAAAAATGGAGGGACCTAAAATCGCACCTTCGCCTGCTAAAATTTTGATTTTATTTTTCTTGCATAAGCCTTCAACACCTTTGTGCAACTGCTCAACAATTCTTTCTTTCCGTTGTTGTATTTTAGAAAAATCAATGGACGCTGCCTCTGTTTCAATCCCAAAAGAAGCCGCTTGTTTTAAGGTATCAAAAACCTCTGCGCTTCTTAATAAAGCTTTTGTAGGGATACAGCCTTTGTGCAAACAAGTGCCACCTAATTTGTATTTTTCAACAATTGTGACGTTTAGCCCTTTTTGTGCGGCTCGAATTGCTGCTACATAGCCTCCTGTTCCGCCACCTAAAATCAGTAAATCTGTTTGTTCCGCCATTTTGATCACTCCTGCTCAATTTTTGCTTCACTATAATTTAAAGCTTGTTCTTCCCCTGTTAATACTCGATTGACGCCTTCATATAAAGCAGCCATCTCCATTTCACCTGGGTAAACCTTAATTGGTGCAATCCAAGTGATTTTTTGACTAATTTCTTGAACAACGGTTTGCGAATAGGCTGCGCCCCCTGTTAAAATAATTGCATCAATTGCGCCTTCAAGAACCACGGCCATCTCGCCAATACTTTTTGCGATTTGGTAACACATTCCTTTTAAATAGTAATTTGCTGTTTGATCACCTGCAGCTATTTGTGCTTGGATATGCCGTAAATCTGTTTCACCTAGGTATGATTTAAGACCGCTATTCCCCGCAATTAGCTTTTTCACTTGGCTAATCGTTAACTCCTGTTCAAGTATCCATTGCGCAAATTCAACGAGCGGTAAGGCGCCACTGCGTTCAGGCGTATAAGGACCTTCACCATCAAGCCCATTTACCACGTCCACCATGCGGCCTTTTTGATGCGCCCCCAAGCTAATGCCCCCACCTAAATGAACAACGATAAAATTGCTTTGCTCATATGTTTTCCCTAAATCCTCAGCGATTTTTCGAGCGACCGCTTTTTGATTTAAGGCGTGACCAACGCTACGTCGGTGAATGCCTTTTAATCCGGAAATCCTGGCTAATGGCTGTAGCTCATCTACAACAACAGGATCGACAATAAAGGCTGGCACGTGATATTTTTCTGCAAACTCATTAGCTAAAATCGCCCCTAAATTTGAAGCATGGGTATTAAAGCGTTCTGTCCGTAAGTCTTCTAGCATTTGTTGGTCGACAAGATACGTACCGCCAGGAATAGGCTTAAGCAAACCACCACGCCCTACGACAGCGGCTAATTGTGTGATGTTATGTGTTTCTAAAAATTCCGCGATCATTTGTTTTCGAAATGGTGTTTGACTGACAACATTTTCAAAAGGTGCCAATTCTTGGACGCTATGTCTAAGCGTTTCTTCCGCCAAGCAATCATGATTAGCAAAAAGCGCTAACTTCGTGGAGGTCGAGCCAGGATTAATAACCAATACTGTTTCCATTGTTTTCTGCTCCTTTTTTTTAAACTTGTCTCATGGCAAATCTTAATGAATGGAATTTGCTTTCTGTTGAATCGCTTCTAGATGTTAAAACGACTGGGACTTTTGTGCCAACAATCGTTCCTCCCACTTTGGCGTGCCCAAACAAGGTTAATGATTTGTATAAACAATTTCCAACATCAATAGTTGGGACCACTAAAATATCTGCATCCCCCATGATAGGACCGCTGTAACGTTTATGCGCAACCGCTTCTTCAGAGGTCGCTAAATCAAGCGAAAGTGGCCCAAAAACCGTAGCCTCTTGTTGATCATTAAAATGTGCCGTGACTTCTTTTGCTAAAACAGACGAAGGCATTTTAGGATTGAAATTTTCCGCTGCGCTTAACAAAGCAATTTTCGGTTGATGCAGTCCCAATTTTTGGGCGACTTCTTTAGCATTTTCAACAATTTCAATGAGGGTCGCTTGAGTGGGAGCGATATTCATCGCACAATCGGTTAACAAGAAGGTTTTCCCCGCAGGCAGCTCCACCATTGCTACATGGGAAAGAATCGGTTTATTTTTTAATTGATGCTCGCTTTTCAATATTTCTTTTAGTAATGTGTGGGTCTGAATAATTCCTTTCAATAAAATTTGTGCTTGACCGGTTGCCACTAGACTGACAGCTTCCCGTGCTACCGCGGCATCATCTGAGCAATGAACATATTTCCAGAGATTTTCAGTATCAAGATTTTCGCTTGTATCAAATACAATAAACTGCAACGGTTGCTCGGATTCTTTTAGTGCTTTTTTAACTAACTGTAAAATCTCTGGTTGTGAACCTCCTGCAATTGAAACAGTGATCATTTTCTCACCTCATTTTTTCTTCTTTACACTTTAAATCTACCTTAGTATGTAAGCGCATACAAATTGTTAATTTTTATGTCCTTATTAATATTTTTTATAGAGAAGGAAAAGCTTAGTAAATCAAGCTTTTCTTTCTCTAAACAATTGTTATCTAATTTACTTTTCATGAAAAAACTTCTTTTCTAAGAATGAAAGGAAAACTTATGCTTCGGCACAGCTGTTTATTTATGTCCGATCCTAAAGCATGTTATACTTTAGATACTTATTTTTAGGAGGAATTAAATGGCACTACTACTATTCTTTTTGTTTATCGCCCTACTAGGATTTGGTATATTAAAAATTAATAACCGCAGTATCCTCGGCGGTATCACTCTGGCTTCCGGCACCTTATTGTCATTAGTCACCTTACTATTTATCGGACTAGACAAAATTTATTTACATTTTAAGAATGGCGACCTAATTACCTTGGCCATTGCTTATCTATTAATTCCCGCTGTGTTTATCGGCATTTGCCTTTACTTTATTTTTAACTCACGTACGATGCAAACGAAAGAAGGCAAAAGTGTCACGGCTAAATTGTCGGCGGGCTTAGGGTTGAACTTATTAATTGCTTTACCAGCCTTTCTATATTTATTATCAGTTGGCACAGCGCAAATACCTTATGTGCTTTTTCTGTTCTTACTTTTTCTATTGTTAATGGATCTTTTGCTGACCTTTCTATTTGCTGCTTACGTCTTGTATTCATGGATGTACCAAATGATTCCTTTAAAAAAAGCGGTTGATTATATCATTGTTTTAGGTTCGGGAATTCGTAGCGAGGAAGTACCTCCACTTTTGAAGAGTCGGTTAGATAAAGGGATTGAATATTATGAAAAAAATCCCACCGCTAAATTTGTAGTCAGCGGTGGTCAAGGTCCTGACGAACCTGTGGCCGAAGCTTTCGCAATGAAAAAATATTTGCTTTCACAAAATATTCCTGCAGAAGCAATTTTGATGGAGGACCAATCCACAACCACTTATGAAAATATGTTGTTTTCTAAAGCAATAATTCAGGCAGATTGGCAAAAGATGCCGTCTGATTCTAAACAACCCTCTGTTATTTTTTCAACAAATAACTATCATGTCTTACGAGGAGCTATGTATGCCCATCGTGTTGGCTTAAAAGCTGAAGGTGTCGGGGCGCCAACTGCCTTATATTTTTTACCGACTGCTCTAATCCGAGAATACATTGCCTTACTGGTTCATGATAAGCGAATTGTGCTTTTTGTTTTTCTACTTGTCACTCTTCTTTTAGGAATCAGTATCTTACCCATCTAAAAAAACAGCGACTCACATTTTTGTGAGTCGCTGTTTTTATTCTTTTAATATAAAAAGGTTTAATGAACGTAATTGGCTATCAATGCAATCAGCCATAAATGAAGCGGATAGAATCCGTAAAATAAATATTTGAAAAATGGTGCTTTGCTACCTCTCTCACCATTGTAAAGCGATATAAATGGTAACACAGTGATAAACATAAAATCAGAATTATAAGCTAACATTTCAATTGTCGTTGGCAAATCTCCCAACCATTGAAAACTTGTAACTAAGAAAAAGAGCGCTAATGCACCATATAAACAGTTCCGTAAGACAAGTCTCTTTCTGGCTAGATACGTAATCAACATAAAAGGTAACATCACAATACCACCTTCAGCAAACATTGCTCCTATTCCTAAAATTGCTAATATACTAATCAATAAAACAATTTTTAAACTGATTTTTGGCATCTCTAGCATCGCTTTTGTCACAATTAACATACTGACACCAAGGGCTAAGGTGAAGAAAATATTGTTGTGAACAGCGACAGCTGGATTATTCACTAAATGATTTAGAAGCGTATTTCCAACAAACATGATTGCTGCCCAAATATACAAACGACCATTGTAACGATAAACATTCCGTGTATAGTTGAACCCTTCTACAGCCATGTAACCAAAAAACACACCGACACAACGAGTAATTACATGAAAAATCAGTGCCCATTCTGGTGGAACAAAATAACTAATATGGTCAAGAACCATTAACCCCATCATCAATAACTTTAAGCGATTTGCGTTCATGAATCGTCTCCTTTATTTTTTCTACAGAAACTATCATATCTTTTTATATAACAGAAAACAACGAACATTCTTGTTAGATTCAACCATTCTTTTTGTCACTTTCGTTAAACTTGGTACCGCAAAGATAAATCTTCAAATAAATAATGTTGGTATTTAAATTGTTCAAAATGAATTTTTCGAATTTCTTGCTTAATGGCTGTTAAGCATTCATCGACCGTCATCAATGATTCTTCTTTTAGAAGCGCCTCTTCTATTAATAATTTGCATTGGCAATCAATCAATAAAAGTTGACTATAGGATGTGTAAAATGTTTCTTTATTTAATTTTTCAATCAAATTTTTAGCTTGATTCTGCAGCTTTTGATAACATTTGGTCAATTTTTGATAATCCATTAAATCAACTAACTGACCTTGTTTTAACATGTTACTAAAGTCTAAATCCCAAAGCATTTCTTTAGTCGGCTGTTGCAATAAATAATACATAGAATGACTACTAATAATTTCAGTGGTCGGTTCTTCAATTGTTTCATAAAAAGTCACAAAATATTCTCGCTCAATCACAGTAATAATTTCTTCTTCTGAAAGCTCACAATCTTCTAAATTTTGATAGAATATCAATAATTTAATCCGCTCATCTATTTTATTCAGCGAAGCGACTAATTCAGGAAAAAGAACCGACTGACAATTCTCTACTAATTCTCTTGCCTTATTTTGTTCATTTTTATAAAAGCTGTATAACTTTTTCCGCTGTTTTAACGAGTTTAATAAGTTATCGGGTATATTCCAGTAATATTGTTTCTTCATAGCATTCCCACTCTTCTTTTTTATGTACAATTTTACAAAATTGGTCTTAGCCAATTTCGTCTCTAGTTATTCTATCAAAAAAGTGACGCTTTTTTACTGACAATAATTACTCGTTTTACGCCCAAAAAGTGAAAACTCAGCTGTTAAGTAATTATTGGGGCTTGTTTCTCGCGGGCCGAAAAAACTTTTTCCTTTTAAAAGTCCAGAAAAAGACCTACACTAGAGATAGACAAACGTTGGAGGGATTTAAATGGATTTACACTTAACGAATAAATTAGCATTAATTACTGGTTCAACCAAAGGAATTGGCAAAGCAATTGCGATTGAAATGGCTCGTGAAGGGACCGATGTCATTATCAATGGGCGCAATGAAGCCGAAGTAACTAAAGTTGTTAAAGAAATACAAACAATGTTTCCAGACACTCATCCTCAAGCAGGGACTGCCGATATTTCCATTGAAAGTCAACGAGCTACTTTGCTTGAAAAATTCCCTAAAGTCGACATTTTAGTGAACAATATGGGGATTTTTGAGCCAATGGAATACTGGGACATCGATGACGCCACTTGGGAAAAATTTTTTACTGTGAACGTGTTGTCAGGCAATGCATTAGCAAAAGCTTATCTACCTAAAATGCTTGCACAAGATTTTGGTCGCATTATTTTCATCGCTAGCGAAGAAGCGGTGATGCCTTCTGGCGAAATGCCCCAATATAGCATGACAAAAACGATGAATCTTTCCTTAGCTAAAAGTTTATCCAACTTAACTGTCGGCACACATGTCACCGTTAACACGGTTATGCCTGGCTCAACCCTTACCGAAGGTGTAGAAAAAATGTTGGAAGATATGTACGCTGATTCAGACATTCCCAAAGAGGATTGGGAAAAAGATTTCATGAAAAATCATCGTTCTCGTTCACAAATCCAACGGCTCATTCGACCAGAAGAAATTGGTCGTTTTGTTACCTTTGTGGCCAGCCCGGATTCTTCTTCATTCTCAGGCGAAGCCTTAAGAATCGATGGCGGCTTAGTTCCAACGATCTTCTAAATTAAACAAAAAAGACAGCCAGCAAAAATTCACATTTTTTGCTGGCTGTCTTTTTAAGCATATTAATTGATTACTTACCAAAAGTAAGTTATATTTATCTCGAATTCGAAATAAAAAGAGGTGAAACAATGAGCCAACAGCAAGAAGCTTTAAAAGCCTATATCGGTTTATTAAGAACCAGCCATCGACTAGAGCAACTTGCCAAGCAAGATGTCACTTGTTATGACTTAAACATTACAGAATTTTCAGTATTAGAGCTGTTACTCCATAAAGGTCCTCAGACCATCCAAAAAATTAAGGAGAAAATTTTAATCGCTAGCAGTAGCACCACTTATGTTATTGACCAATTACATAAAAAAGGCTATGTAACGCGCACCCCCAGTGAAAAAGACCGACGCATTACTTACGTTGAATTAACAGAAGCTGGAAAAACATTAATTGAAGAAATTTTCCCGACGCATGCAAAGCGAATTGCAGAAGCATTTAAACAACTCTCTTCCGAAGAATTAACACTTCTTCAAAAAACTTTACGAAAAATAACAAATGAAACGAAATGAGGAAATAATGATGAAAAAAGAAGATCAATTATTAGGAATCCACCACGTTACAGCTATGACAAGTGATGCAGAAAAAAACTATCACTTCTTTACAGATGTTTTAGGGATGCGTTTAGTCAAAAAAACAGTGAATCAAGATGATATCTATACTTACCATACCTATTTTGCCGATGATTTGGGTACACCAGGTACAACCATGACCTTTTTCGATTTTCCCAATAACCCTAAAGGATTAAAAGGAACCAATACAATTTCAAGAACAGGATTCCGGGTTCCTTCAGATGCAGCTTTGACTTATTATGAAAATCGCTTCAATGAATTTGCGGTCAAACACACAGGTATTTCTGAAGAATTCGGGAAAAAGGTCCTTCGCTTTTGGGATTTTGATGATCAAGCGTATCAATTAATCTCTGATGAATTAAATCAGGGTGTTGCAGCGGGCACCCCTTGGAAAAAAGGACCTGTCCCTACAGAATTTGCGATTTATGGCTTAGGACCTGTCGAAATAGCTATTTCCTATTTTCATGAATTCAAAGAAGTCTTTGAAGAAATTCTAGGCTTTCACGTAGTGGCACAAGAAGGCAATCGCTATTTACTTGAAGTTGGCCAAGGTGGCAATGGTGCACAAGTCGTTTTGGTAGACGATGATACTAGCTCACAAGCGCAACAAGGATATGGTGAAGTACATCACGTTGCATTCCGCTTAGCGGATCGCAAATCACTTGGGACTTGGCAAACGCGCTTTGATCATTTAGGCTTACAAAACTCTGGCTATGTCGATCGTTATTATTTTGAATCATTGTATGTTCGCATTGGGCATATTTTAGTCGAATTAGCCACCGATGAACCAGGGTTTATGGGGGATGAACCTTACGAAACATTAGGAGAAAAGTTATCTCTTGCGCCATTTTTAGAAAACCGTCGTGAGTATATTGAGAGTGTTATCAAGCCGTTCAATACAAAACGAGCCTAAGGAGGAAAAAACATGCATTCAATTTTTAAAAAAGGACATCCTGAAGCACCTGTCTTTGTGCTACTTCACGGTACAGGTGGTGATGAAACATCTCTCCTACCAATTGCTCAAGAACTAAATAAACAAGCTACTGTGCTAAGTATTCGTGGTGATGTTTCAGAAAATGGAATGAATCGTTATTTTAAGCGCCTAGCGGAAGGTCATTATGACTTAGAAGATCTAGAAAAACGCGGTGAGGCGCTTCATAAGTTTATTCAACAAGCCGCTAACGAGCATCAATTTTCATTGGATAAAATTATTTTTATTGGCTATTCAAATGGGGCCAATATCGCTATTCAATTATTGCTTACTCATCCCGACAGTTACCATCAAGCTGTCCTCTATCATCCCATGTTTCCTGTTGAATTGACCAATCAACCAGACTTGACCGACACTTCTGTTTTATTATCTCTAGGAGAGCATGACCCGATTGTTCCACTTCCTGAAAGTATGCGTGTGATTCAATTATTTCAGAATCATGGAGCAACCGTACAAGAGGTTTGGACACAAAGTCATCAATTAACTTATCAAGAAATTAAGGAAACACAAACTTGGTTGGCACATCTGTCCTCTTAACAAAAAAGTGGGTCCTAAGTCGAAATGACTTAGGACCCACTTTTTCTATTTTAAGATAATTCACTGTCTGAGCTTCTTTTTATTCTGCCATTTGAACAACTATTTTACCAACTGCATGGTGCGTTTCACTGAGTGCATGTGCATCATAAATCCCTTGTCTAGAAAAAGGGAAAACTTCACCAATAATTGATTTCACTTTTCCAGCTGCCATCAAATCAGCAATTTTTTGTAATTGTTCTCCATTTGGTTGAAGCCAAATACTTTCAGCAGAAATATTTTTTTCGGCTGCCAATTGTTTATCTTCAATGCCCACAATTGAAACAAGACGACCTGTGTTTGGTTTTAAGACGTCAAAACTATTTTTTTGAACCTCACCACCCATTGTATCAAAGACCAAATCAACATCAGCTAATACCTCTGCAAAATTCGTTGTATGATAATCAATCACTTCATCTGCACCAATTTTTTTCAGTAAGGCATGATTTTTTGCGCTAGCGGTCGTGATGACATGTGCGCCCGCTTCTTTTGCTAGTTGAATCGCATAAGTACCGACCCCACCTGCACCAGCATGAATTAAAACAGTTTCTCCTTCTTTAAGGTGACCATGATCAAACAATGCTTGCCAAGCGGTTAAACCAGCCAACGGAACGGCAGCCGCTTCTTCAAAGCTAATTGTTTCAGGGATTTTTGCTAATAAATGATCATCCACAATCGTTACTTCTGCATAGGTGCCAAAACGAGTAGTTTCAGGACGAGCAAAAACTTTATCGCCAACTTGCCAATCCGTTACTTGACTCCCCACCTCTGTAATCACACCAGCGACATCCCAACCAAGAATAATCGGAAAGGACCAATCAAACATCTGTTTTAAATATCCTTCACGCAATTTCCAATCAATCGGATTAATTGATGTCGCGTATTCTTTTACCAACACTTGATGTTCCGATAATTCTGGCAGTGTTACTTCTGCTTCTTCAAGTACCTCTTTACTTCCGTACTGATTAATCACAACAGCTTTCATAAACCAACTTCCTCTCATTTGTTTCATTTTTCACACTTTTAGTATACGCCTATTGCCTTCTTTTTATATAAGAATATGCTTTAGTTAAATTGAGAGAAAGTAGCTGTTTTTAGTCTATTATTCATAACGTAAAGATTCAATTGGATCTAATTTTGCTGCTCTTCGAGCTGGTAAAGTTCCTGCTAAAAAAGCAATAAACATAATAACTAAGATAATCGTTAGTGAAGATGGCAATGAAAATTGAATTAATTTAAATCCTGTTAAAGCCTTTAAAAAAGAATCCGTTGCCAAACGATTAACTAAATTTCCAACCCCAACAGCTCCTAAAATGCCTAATATTGAGCCAAAAAAGCCAATTAAAGCCGCCTCAACACTAAAAATTGTAAAGACTTTCCCATTGCTAAGACCCATGGCTTTCATTAAACCAATTTCTCGCGTTCTTTCTTGGACAGACATATACAGCGTGTTAATAATGCCAAAGCTTGCAGCTAACAAGGCAATTGCACCAAACATGGTTAAAACACCAGTGATTGCATTGATTATATTACGAATCATGCCAATTTCATCTTCGACAGTAGTCGCTAAATAGCCAGCTTTGTCTAAATCTTTTTTGATGTCCTTAATCTGCTCTGGCGTGCTGTCTTTTTTAACTTCAGCAATAATCATCGCGTATTGATTTTTTAAATGTTCTGGAAGATCTGCTTGATTGATTGAGACAACTTTATCAATCAATGCTTTATTCATCAGCGAGAGCCCATTTTGAATGACACTGGCATTTCTAACTCCAACAATTTTTGCTTCAATAACTTGCTCTTGTCCTTTCAAGGAACTTGAGATACCTAATTGAACTGTTTCTCCCACGGCAGCTTTACTAGATGTATAGCCGAGCGCTTTTACATATTCTGGTGACAAATTAATTTCGAAGTCCTGGCTCGTTTGCGAAACTTTACGGCCAGCCGCTAAATCAATGGTCATCTCATCTAGCGCAGAAGTTGCTGAAAATACATATTTATGCTTATCTGCTCCTTTTATATAATCGATAGCAACGGATTTCATTGGTTCCACTGATGTAACATCCGAGATTTTTTTAATCTTCTCAATATCTTTTTCAGCAAGCATACTTTGTTGTTGAATCGTACTGGTTTTTTTCTCTGGATTATATTTACTTGGTTCTGTTCCGTTACCAACATTCATCTCCATTTTTGGCTGAATAAATAACTGATTTGCACCACCGACACTGCCGACTTGTTTGTCAATATAATCATTTACACCAATATTGACTCCTGTAGTTAAAGCTATGGTAAATGCTCCAATAAAGATTGCAATAATGGTCAATACGGTTCGACCTTTATTACGCATTAAATTGGTACTAGCTGATTTTAAAATATCTCTAAATTTCATTTACTCATCTCCTCCTACAATCAAGCCGTCTCGAACATGAACTTGCCGATCACAACGTGCTGCTAAGTCTGGATCATGTGTCACAATAATTAAGGTAATTCCTTTATTTTTATTTAAATCAAATAATAATTCTTCAATTTTCTTCCCAGTGGCAGAATCTAAATTCCCTGTAGGTTCGTCCGCAAAAATAATTTGCGGATTATTAACTAAAGCACGCGCTATACATACCCGTTGTTTTTGGCCACCAGATAAATTATTCGCTTTGTTTTGAATTTTATCTTCCAAACCGACTGCTTTTAACGCATCTAAAGCCATCTTTTTCCTCTTGCTACCGGAAATACCACCAATTTTTAATGGTAAAAGAACATTATTTAAAACTGTATCCTTGGCATTCATAAAGAATTGTTGAAAAACAAAACCAAATTCTTCATTTCTCGTTTTATTCAGCACTTTCTTTCTAATACTAGTAACATTTTTACCATTTAAATAAATATCTCCTGAAGTTGGTTGATCTAACAATGCCAAAATGTGCATAAATGTTGATTTCCCAGAGCCACTTTTACCAATTATGGCCACAGATTCACCTTTTTCAACTTTTAAATCAACACCTTTTAACGCATCAAATTTTGTTTCGTTCTTTCCATAACTTTTTTTAATATTTTTTGCTTCAATTACCGCCATGTTACCCCTCCATTTTTCATTCTTTGTCGTTTACTTATTTACAAAGTTTTTTACTCTTTTCATACTCCTTTCTTCTCTTTCTATTTTGACGGAAGCCCTTTCCTTTGTCATGGTACTTCCGATGTATCTCTCAATTAAAACAATAAGAACATGTTCCAAATTCACCTCATTGAACATGTTCTTATTAATTAGTTATGCATTTACGCGTTTAATTTCACGATGTTTATTCAATAAATAGGCCAAACCAAGATTAATGCCAACAAAGCAACTGATTGTCAGAAGAAGTGGCAGGACAGTAAAACCAGTGGATTGATAACCAACCATTGCTTGCAAGACGTGGAGCATTCTCAGGCGCATTGGTGCCCCCCCTAATTGTGCAATCGTGCCCAGTAAAATAGGAATCATTAATAACAGCAATAAAACAATGAGTTTTTTTACGCCATCTATCCGATCATTAAAGACACCTGCTAACAAGCCAAGTGAGCCGCTAAGCATTAGTAAGATAAAAAAGAGCAACCACGACATGAAAAAGTTTCCTTGCGCATAGACATCAATTAATTTCATTGATAATTGAAAATGAGAAATGAAATTGCCGCTAAATACTTTAATCAGTACAAGTACAGCCAAGGATCCAACCAAAGATAAAATAGCATTACTTACAAAATTCACCAAAAAAATTGTCCAGCGGGAAAGCCCGTTTTGAATAAACAGTTTAAAATCTGTGTTCATCCCCAAAAATGATAGTATCCCCATAAAAACCAGACAAGGAATTACTGCATCAGAGCTGACAGTGTTCACGTCGTTAGAAAAGAGCAACCCAATAAGAGGAAAAAGAATGCCGAACAAAGCATAAAAGCCAAAATAAATTGCTAAGGAACGGACTTGATAAATAACACGATACCGCAAAGCTGTTTTAAATTTCATTTTACTTTTCCTTCTTTCTATTGGTTAATTGTACAAAATATGTTTGTAAATTTAGCGGCGCAATTTGAACCTCTGCTTTTTCAGTCGGCAAGTCGCCGTACACGTAAGCCGTAACTGCCCCACCTAAAGTGTCCATGCCTAAGATTTCCAATGACTGAGTATAGCGCTCTACTTGTTCTTTCGGCCCAGAAACAATGCGACCGTTTTTCAAAATTGTTTCAATAGATTCTGCGCGAATCAATTTTCCTTGATCAATGATGATAATATCTTCTAATAAATTCGCAATTTCTTCAATCAAATGGGTGGAAATCACAAACGTACGGGGACGTTCTTGGTATGTCTCAATTAAATAAGTATAAAATAATTCCCGATGATTGGCGTCTAAACCTAAGACTGGCTCATCTAAAAAAATATACTCACAGGGGACGGATAGCGCCACTATTAGTTTAGCAATACTCCGATAACCAGTTGATAATTTTTTGAATGTCTTTTTACTATCTAAACCAAAATCGCTTAACATTTGTTCGGCTAAAGACCAGTCAAAGGATCCATAAAAACCTTCAGTCGTTTTAAAAATATCTTTAATTTTTAACTGAGGAGGAAATAAATTATCTTCACTCATTAAGTAAATATGATTCAAAGCAGTCTCATTATCGGTCACTGTTTCTCCCGCCAATTGAACGGAACCTGAAGTGGCAAAACTTCGATTATTTATGATATTTAATAACGTACTTTTACCAGCCCCGTTTCTGCCTAAGAGCCCATAAATCGTTTCTTTTTCAAAAGTAATTGAAATATTATCTAATGCCTTTTTTTGATGATATTTTTTACTTACTGATTCCACCCGCAAACTCATGCTTCATACCCTCTTTCAATTAGTTGTTTTAATTGTTCAGCTGTAATCCCTAATTTTTTAGCTTCTGCGACAACTTCTAAGACTTCTTTATTTAAAAATTCTTCTTTCCGTGCACTTCTTACTCTCTCTTGAGCGCCTGGTAAAACAAACATGCCAATCCCCCGTTTCTTTTCAATCAACTGTCGTTCTACTAATAAATTCATTCCTTTTAAAACGGTGGCTGGATTGATTTGATAACTTTTTGATATTTCTGTGGTTGAAGGAATTTGTTCGCCTTCTAAGTAAGCGCCATTAAAAATTCCTTCGGCAATCTGATCGGCTACTTGCTGAAATAAAGGCTTTTCCCCCGAAAAATTAAATTCCATTTTTACACCTCACTTAAACGGTTAACTACTTATGTAACTAACTATATATCTTAGAAATTCTTTTGTCAACAAAAAAACCATTGTTTCCAAAGAAATTTTTCTTTGAAAACAATGGCTATACTTTTGAGTTTATTGAATGGTTTCGTTCTTATAAGGTTCCATTGTATAACAATTCATCGGTTGTTTCGTTGACAATTTTTAAGCGATTTTGTTTTTTGATCAAAATACTTTTATAGGTCGTTCCTGTAGCCTTTTCTTCCATCACAAGAATGCGTTTATACTCATTATCAGTGACTTGCTTAATCGTTGTTTGATTTAAGGACGGGATTTTTTCTTTTAGCGTTTTTTCTTCCGCCAGACCTTTTAAGATTTCTGATTCTGTAGTGGAACTTGTGGATTTACTAGAATCGCTTGATACACCTTCGTTATTAGATGCACTTTCAGATGACTTGCGACTTGATTCGGTTACTTTAGGCTGTGATGATTCACTGGTATTAGTTGAATTCATTTGAGTTTGGGTTTGATTACCACATGCACCAATTAGCAACCCAACGCCTAAGATAGAACTTGCTAAAATTGTTTTTCTAATCATTTGCATGACCTCCTACATCTATCATTACTTTAACCTTAACATTTTTCAGCTAAGAGAACAATTTTTCAGATTAGAAAAGACCACTAGTCGTTATTTAAATAAACGAACTAGTGGTCTTACTTATTTAGGAATGATCTTCATATGAGTGAGTGGGTAATAAACAAATTGTGCTTTCCCTAAGATTTGATCTGCATGTATTGCACCAAAAGAACGGCTGTCTTTGGACATACGGCGATTATCACCAAGCACAAAATAGCTATCTTTAGGTAATTTTTCTTGCATTAACAATTCTTTTGAATCAAAATTCGTAGTGTAAGGCATCGTTTCATGATCTTTTTTTCTGTTTTTAGTTAAATACGGTTCAGCGATTGGCTGATTATTGACATATAATTGATCGTTTTCGTAACGCACAGCTTCTCCTGGTAAACCAATCACACGTTTAATCAGAATCGATCCTGTGTCTGTTTTAAAGACCACCACATCAAACCGTTTAATGGCGGAGAATTTTTCCATCACAATCATATCTCCTTGATTCAAGGTTTTTTGCATAGAATGGCCATCCACCCGAACAGGAATCAGGAAAAATCCTCTTAAAATAAAAACGGCTACGATTGCTGGTACTAAGATTTTCAGAAAGTACATTAAATACCCAACATAATCACGTTTCTTCTTCAACTTCGTGCCACCTTTTTTCTAGTTTTTTTGAATTTCTTTGACTGCTGTATCGTAGGCAGCGTCATTTTCAAGAATTAATTTACCTAAAGTGGCTTCAATTTTTGTGGCTGTTTCATTGTCGATTTCTCCAGTTACAGGCAAGCCATTTTTCTGTTGAAGATCGCTAACCGCTGCTTTTGTTTCTGCGGTGTAGTTTGCATTGTTTTCATCAACAGGATACGCTAATACAGCTAAAATAGCATTTAAGTTCTGAATATCTTCAGATTGATCTCCTTCTTTTAGCGTTTTATCGCGAGGAATCAATTTTAAATAGGCATACTCTGGGTAATCAGCTTTGATGGTTGGTTCAATTCCTTTTTCGTTGATCCATTCGCCTTTTGGTGTTAACCATTTTAAAACAGTCAATTTTATTTCGGTTTGGTCATTTAAATCCTTCACCGTTTGGACCGTTCCTTTGCCAAATGTTTTCGTTCCAATTAATGGGACATTCGCAGATTCATGCAGTGCTGCAGCAAAAATTTCGGATGCACTGGCACTATTGCCATCAATGATAACTGCAACAGGTTCTTTTACTTTAAAGCCGTCGTCTAATTCTTTGGAAGCAACTTCTTTCATCGTACGTCCTTTTTTGTCTTCAAATTGAACAATTGTTTCGCCATTTTTTAAAAACATACTGGCCATTCGCTCTGCTTGATCTAGCAGTCCACCAGGATTTTGGCGTACATCAATTACAAAGGATTTAGCTCCTTTGTCACGTAAATTCGTGATTGTTTCTTTCAATTCTTGATATGTTTTTTTACCAAAGGACGTAATTTTAATCGAGCCAATTTGGGCATCTTTTTTGTCTAACTCACCTGTCACTGTTTTAACGGGAATTTTCCCACGTTTGATTGAGATATTTTTAGTTTCTCCCTCTCTTTGGATAGTCAATTCAACGGAAGTTCCTTTTTTTCCTCGGACTTTTGAGACGACTTCTGCTAGTTTCATCCCTTTTGTAGCTGTACCATCAACTTTTTCAATAATATCGCCTTCTTTGATTCCCGCTTTTTCAGCTGGGGAATCTGCTACAGGGGCCTCTGCTACAACTGGTTCGCCATCTTTCATTGTCATAGTGGCACCAATTCCTTCAAAATCGCCAGATAAGCTTTCGTTTAAATCATTGGCAGCAGATTCATTTAGATAAGTTGAGTATGGGTCTCCAATAGCTTCAGACATGCCTTTTAAGGCGCCTTCAACTAATTCATTTTTATCTACTTCACCTACATAATTGGTACTAATTTCATTATATAAATCCTGCACTTTGCTTAAATCAGCATTGGTAATTGCCCCTTCTTGACTCATCTTTTTAACACGATGATCAAAATAAATATAACTACTTCCTCCAGCTAAAAATGCGACACAGAGGAGCGAAATAATATATTGATAAAAAGGAACAGTTCGTTTGTTCTTCATAGATTTCATCTCATTTCTAACAAATTCGTCACTACTTTTGTTTACTATAACATGAATGAAAAAAGAGGAAAAGCTTTGTTTGCTTTTCCTCTGGATTTATTTATTGTTTTCAAGGTACTTTTCCCATAACTCATCAAAGATGTCCATGTTGCTTAAATAGTCAGCATTCATTTCTAAATAAGAAGAAAGTTCATGATAATCCTCGGTTTGTTTTGGAAACTGAATATCTTTGGCCGCTTCATTGGCAAAATCAGTTTCAGGATCTTTAGCCGGACCTTTTAATGTCATTAAGTAATGGTAAAAGCTTCGTCTCATGTAAATTAATCACTCCATTTTTCTTCAATAAATTCACTTCTACGTTGATGGGACAATCCATAACGCAAAGCGTCTTTTTTATAAAAGTCTTGATGGTATTCTTCAGCAGGATAAAATGGTGCTGCTGGTTCGATGGTGGTAACAATTGGTTCTGTAAAACGGCCACTATTAGCTAGACGTTCTTTACTTTTCTCAGCAATTTCTTTTTGTTCTTGGGAACGATAAAAAATAACTGGCCGATAATTATCGCCGCGGTCTTGAAACTGACCGAAAGCATCAGTAGGATCTGTTTGTTGCCAATAAATATCCACTAATTGTTCGTAAGAAATAATCGCTGGATCAAAAGTGATTTCTACTGCTTCCGTATGGCCTGTTGTGTGTGTTAGAACCTGTTCATATGTTGGATTAGGCACGTGCCCACCTGTATAACCCGAAACAACTGAGATAATCCCTGGTTGTGTATCAAAAGGCTGCACCATACACCAGAAACAGCCGCCTGCAAAAATTGCTTTTTCTTCCATCTCTAACACTCCTTTTTTATTTCTCTTTTGGCAAGTATATATTCATCCGAATGTCATCGTCAACTAAATTAATCTTTTCTGCTCGAACAAATAGACCATTTTGCATTCTAAACTGATCTAAACGTAATAAAACAGTTTGATCATCTGGATTGATTTCAACCCATTTAGGTAGTTTGTAAGAACGTTTAGCAAATTTCAATACTTCTTTAATTGGCAAGCCTAACGTTCCTATAGATAAACTTTTTGCTTTTAATTGTACATTACCATTCGCCATCACGTAAGGATCAAAATATAAGTAAAAAGGAATGTCATGCCCTAACACCTGAAATGTTCCATTTAATAAAGCATCATTTTCTAAATAAAATTTATATTTGATCTCCGAACCTTTTTGAAAGTCGGCTAAATAAAAGTCAATCAGTTTGTTCACTTGTTGTTTTTTTGACTGAATGGTGACGACTGGCTCGCCTTCTTTTTCAACAATTGCTGGTATTTTCTTTAAATCTGGTTCGCGAACTTGTGTTGCTCGAAATGTCACGAAAGCTACACTACCAATGACTAAACCCACTAGAACAAGAAAAGCGATTTTCCAGGGATTTCGTTTAAGATTGGTTGGTTGTGTCTTTTTAATTGATTTACTTGTTTTTGGCTTTTCTTCATTCATTTTATTCACTACCTTCTGATTTGGTTATCCATTCTTTCTCTGTCTTGACCATTTCATCCCGGACAGCTCCGGCCATAATTTGGTAGCCAAGATTATTCGGATGGAAGCGATCTTCTTCATATAACAAATTGTTTAAATCCTCTTTGCTAGCACTACTTCCTGTAGTTTCTGAGTCGCCACCAGTTACGCCAACTTCATCGCCACGACCTTTATAGAGTAAATCATTGATAGGAATGAAATAGGCTCGTTTTTGCTCTTGAACCATTTCTTCGGTTGCTTGATTCCAGTTATCAACGATTTCTTGCATTTCTGTAATTTCGGAAAAGTTTAAGTAGAAGGGATTGTAAATTCCTAAGACATAAATAGGGGCTTTCTCGTTGTACTCTCGGATTTCTTCAAGTAGTCGTCTTACTCGGCGTTGATAGGCTTTTTGTGGACGATTGAACGAGCTGACTTTCAAGTCGAAAATATTACTACTAATTACTTTCATTAAGTCATTTCCACCAACCGTTAGCGTAATCACGTCCGCAGAGGCAAGGCCCTTTTGAATTTCAGGTTTCTCTTTGATTCGTTTTAAAATTTGATCACTACGATCCCCATTTTTCCCAAAATTGTCTGTTTGAACACCGTTCAAGTTGTAGTGTTCTTTTAAATCATCTGCCACAATAGGAACAAAACCTCCACTATTCGTCAAATCGCCAATTCCTTCAGTTAAAGAATCACCGATAGCTGTATAATGAATGACTTCTTTTTGATTTTTTTGAGCAGTTGTGGCCACTTTCTCTTGCTTTAATAGTGGCTTTGCTTTGGGGATGGCCACACTTAACAATGTAAAAACACCTAGCGCAATGAGGATAGGTGTTAAGACGGTCAGCAAAATATGCTGTGTTTGTTTTTTCATCTTCGTCACTTCCTTTTAAATAAACTAACAAGAAATTTTCCTTTTCTTGTTAGAAAGAGGTTGCGTCTACTCATTTAAGAGTGAGACCCAACCTCGTTATTTCTTAGTCTGTATAGTACATAATAGCAAAGGCATTTTTTCCTGTATGTGTTGCAATGACTGGATTCGTATGTAATACGGGAATATCCATGTCTTTAAAGATTGCTTGTAATCCTTCTTTGAATCCATTTGCTAGTTCTAGCCCATCCGCATGAGAAATGCCAATTTGTCGAACATTTGGAATCTTACTTAATTCTGATTTCAATTCGTCAAACCATTTATTAAACGTTTTAACGCCTCGGCCTTTCGCTACAGGAATCAATTCCGTATTTTCAAAGTCCATGACAACTTTCATATTAAAAATGTTTGATAATAATCCTGTTGTACGGCTGATTCGTCCACCTTTAACCAAATTATCCAATGTTGAAATGCCAATGTATAATTTAGTATTTTGTTTGACGCGTTCAATTTCAGCTAAAATTTCTGGAACACCCGCTCCCGCTTGTGCCAATTTTGCTGCTTGAATGACTTGGAAAGACAAACCTTGGTCTGTAAAATCGCTATCAATCACCGTTACTTTACTTGATGATAAGTTGCTAGCTTGACGGGCCGCTTCAACCGTTCCACTTAAGCCTTTTGTCATGTGAATCGAAATTACTTCACTGCCATCTTCACCTAAGCGATCATATAATTCTACAAATTCACCAATTGGTGGTTGACTCGTTTTGGGTAAGGCCTTCGCATTAGCCATCATGTCCATAAATTTTTCGCCTGGCAAATGATCATCATCTGGATAAACAACGCCATCAACCATAATTGATAAAGGCATCATATGGATATTTAATTCATCTCTAAGACTTTTTTCCATCGTACATGAAGAATCCGTTACGATTTTAACGTTTGTCATAAATTTATCACTCTTTCTTTAAAAGGAACCTGTTTTCATGGTAGAATACCATTAAACGGTTAATTATCTAGTTATAGTATAACAGACACTGCCGAATTTTTCATCAAATTAAAATAAAGGAAGTGAATTTATTGGAAAAAACGCATTTCTCAAAAAAATACCTAATCGTGAACGAAGTCTTGAATGCAGTTACACATGGCATAGGCGCAGGTTTAAGTATTGCTGGCTTAGTCATTTTACTTGTTAAAGGAGCTCGTTTAGGCTCACCGATTCACGTGGTATCTTATGCTATTTATGGCTCCATGTTGATTCTACTTTTTTTATCTTCAACGTTATTTCATAGTTTAATTTTTACAAGAGCCAAAAAGGTCTTTCAGGTCTTCGATCATAGTTCTATTTTCTTATTGATTGCTGGTAGCTATACGCCATTTTGCTTAATTAGTATTGGCGGCTGGTTAGGTTGGACTTTATTCAGTTTAGTTTGGTTAATCGCCATCGTCGGTATTGTCTATAAATCCCTCACGTTGCATAAACAAGAAACAGTGAAAAACATTTCAACGATTATTTATATTGTTTTAGGTTGGCTCTGTATCATCGCTGCTCGTCCGTTATATGAATCTCTTGGGTTTACAGGAACAGCGTTATTGGTCGCAGGGGGTGTGTCTTACACATTAGGTGCAGCCTTCTATTCATTGAAAAATGTGCGGTTTATGCATGTGGTTTGGCATTTGTTCGTCATGCTTGCAGCGATCCTCATGTATTTTTCTGTTCTCTTTTATACGTAATCACAGCACAATAAGAACACGATGCTCAAAGCATCGTGTTCTTTTATTGCCCTAAATCTCTTTATTATAAAGGATTATTCTTCTTTTCGAATTATTTTAACATAAATTAGTAGAAAAGACTTTACAAAACGAACATACATTCGTATAATAACAATACGAACACTCGTTCGAATCAAATGAAGAGGTGATACACATGGAAGCAATTCGTCGTGTTGGATTTTTATTTTTTGTATTGGTTATAGGTATTTTTTTGGGAACATTAGGATTACGTCTTGCTTTTATGATCGTGACGCCGTTATTTATTCTTTGGTTTATGTCATGGGATGAGAAGCGTTATACACGTACACGTAAACAACAGCAAGCAAGATACGTTTATCGTAAGTTCCCTTAATAAATAATAAAACGGTGTGTTCCCCCCAAGCTACGCTCCGTTTTTATAAATATGTCAAAGAAAGAGCGAAGGATTAAATCCTTCGCTCTTTCTAATTAAATTAGATTAGTATTCCATTAAGGTAACAATATCGTAGCCATCAATTTTATCGCGGCCATGTAAATCCATTAATTCAATTAGGAACGCACAACCAACCACAATACCACCTAATTGTTCGACTAATTCGATGGTTGCTTTAATTGTACCACCAGTTGCTAACAAGTCATCACAAATCAAAACACGTTGGCCTGGTGTGATGGCATCTTTGTGCAACGTTAATGTATCTGAACCATATTCTAAGTCATAAGTCACTTCGATGGTTTCACGAGGAAGTTTTCCTTTTTTACGAACCGGAGCAAAGCCAACCCCTAGTTCATAAGCCACTGGACAGCCGACAATAAAGCCACGAGCTTCCGGTCCTACAACCATATCAATTCTTTTTTCTTTCGCGTAATCCACGATTTGTTTCGTTGCTTCACGATAGGCATCCCCATTAGCCATTAATGGAGAAATGTCACGGAACACGATCCCTTTCTCAGGATAATCTGGAATGCTTGCAATGTAATCTCTTAAATCCATTTTTATTTGTCCTCCTCATTCCACAGCCATTGTTGTATTGTTTGACAATCACTGTAAAGTAGAAATTCTTCTGTTTTTATTTTTTTCAATCGTTGTTGGTACACTTGACTTTCAGTCAATGGTCGATTGTCGGGTTTCTCAATACTGTTTAAAACACCGCTTTCTATTGTAACAAATCCTAAGTCAAAAAACACCTGTATCATGAAAATTAATAATTTTTCTTGGATATTTAAGTAATTTGCCACCTTCGATAGCTGAGAACGTAGATTTACTTCTTTTTGCTGCAAAATAAATTTATACAATGTTGCAAATTGTTCACGTGAAGCCATACCGTTTAAATAAGCTTCTTCTGGTGAAATAAACATCATGTATATACGTTGTATCTCAGTTGCTTCAACAATTTCTTTAACCGTGATTGCTTCCACAGGACAGTCGACAAAAACCAGTTGTTCGATTTGATTTTGAGAAACAGCTTCCACCAATTCTTCTTGGTTTGACCAAACAATAATATTAGCGGTTGGATCTGAAATGAATTTTTGATTTTTTTCATCAAACAAAAGATAAGCTGTTGCTTCTGAAGGAATTGGTTTCGTTTGATTATTTTTGCCACGAAAATCAAATAATTGTCTTCCCAATACAGCAAAATCAGTCACCATTAATTGTGGTTTCTTACGACCATTCCATTCATTGATGGAAAGTTGGCCTGCCACATCGGCGGTTCCTTGTGCTAGTTCATCCGCTTGAGGCCCCATTTGAAAAGCAATTGCATCCAATTGTGCCCCTTCTTGATTCATTTGAAATTTCAGATGTGCATTATCTGCACCAATTTGCCGAATTTGCGTAGGCGTGATTTCCTTAAATACAAAAGTTGGCACAGTATTATCAGTCCCAAAAGGCGCCAAAATACGCAATTGATCAATAAAAGTAGTCGTTGCCTGCGAAACCGCTAAGCTCTCACTAATGAGCAACTCTTGTCCATTAGCCATATCAATTTGATTTTTTTCAATAAAGTGTGCCAAATGTTCTTGAACAAAAGGAATATTTTCAACAGGTAAAGTCATTCCCGCTGCCATATGATGCCCACCAAAATGAGTGAATTGCTCACGCACTTCGTTCAACGCCTCATAGAGATTCAATGCGCTAATGCTGCGTCCAGAGCCTTTAGCGGTCGTACCAGATTCATCTATTGCTAAAATAATGGTTGGTTTCCCCGTTTCTTGCATAATGCGGCCCGCGACAATCCCTAAGACGCCTTCATGCCAGCCTTGTTTCGCTAAAATATGGACCGGCGCATTCGGGTCGATTAAATCCAGCGCTTCTTTGGCAATCGTCGTTACAATGTCTTTTCGTTCATTGTTTTGTTGATCAATATATTTAGCGATTTCCAGCGCTTGCTCTTCATCAAATGTAGTCATTAATTCAACACCTGGTGCGGCTTCCCCTAATCGACCTAATGCGTTTAAACGAGGTCCAATGGTAAAGCCAATTGATTCTTCTGAAACAGCTTCCTTTTTCACACCCGCTTCTTGTAGTAAAACGTCTAAACCAATTCGATCACCAGTTTGAATCATTTGCAGGCCCATTTTGACAAACGTTCTATTTTCATCGGTTAATGAAACCAAGTCAGCAATTGTCCCAATTGCTACCAAATCTAATAACTCAATTGGCAATTCACCAAGTAACGCAGTAGCGACTTTGAAAGCCACACCAACACCAGCTAAATCTCCAAAAGGATAGTCTCCTTGCGGATGTCTAGGGTGGACAATCGCATAGGCTTCTGGTAATTGTTCAGGCAATTCATGATGGTCAGTAACGATTACATCTACTCCTTGTGCCATAGCGTAGTTAATTGCTTCATGTCCGGCTACACCATTATCAACGGTTACAATTAATTGGACTCCTTGTTCAATTTGTTCAGCAAATACGTCTTTATTAGGTCCATATCCATGAACAAAACGATTCGGTAGAAAGTACTGAACCATGCCACCGACTAATTCGATTGCTTCTTTCATAACCGTGGTACTAGTGATACCATCTGCATCATAATCCCCATAGACAAGGATTTGTTCACCCGCTTCGACGGCTTGCTGGATGCGGGCTACCGCTTTCTCCATATCATGCATTAAGAACGGATCATAAATATCTTCGATAGTCGGATGTAGAAACTTACGTAATGCTTCTTCTGTCCGGATATTGCGGTGCCATAAAAGTTGGCCAATTAATGGATTAATTTGTTCTTTTTTTAATTGTTCTATAAATTCTACAGGTAATTCTGTCTTTGTCTGTAACTGCCATTGATAGTTTGATTTTTTCACGACGTCACTCCTAACCAAGTAATTATAGCAAAATTTTTCCAAAAACTAAAGAAAGCATTTTTTTAAATCTGAGAAAAAAACTGTGATATCTGTTAGATAAATAGCAGATATCACAGTTTTATTTTAAAAGAAACTTAGTGATAAAGTCTCTTCCTTATTTTTGTTCCTCTTCATTCACACGAGGTTTCACATAACGATCAATACGACTACCTGACACAGGCGTTGCGTCTACTTCTGTGTTTGATGTTTGTTCGTTGACCACTGGTTCTGCGACTTGTGGTGCTGCCGCTTGTTTGGCTTGCAAATCAGCCAATTGATTATCAAAAGAACGTTGAACTTTTTCCGTTTCTTCTTTGACTAATTTATCCATATCATTTTTATAAATATCCAACTCTTTTTGTACAGCTTTTAATTCCTTACGTTGGTTCCAAATAGTGGTTGTGGAGGTTAGTAACCCAACTAGTGCGCCAATAATTGCAGAACCTAAAATAATTAAGATTAAC
The DNA here is from genome assembly GCF_050558525.1 of Enterococcus sp. DIV0236. Lineage (NCBI taxonomy): Bacteria > Bacillati > Bacillota > Bacilli > Lactobacillales > Enterococcaceae > Enterococcus > Enterococcus sp. DIV0236. The sequence goes on from NZ_CP187891.1 coordinate 1,432,456, forward strand.
GGTCCACTAATTTTAGTAAAACCAAAGTTTACTGGAACAGCTTGATTATTTAAAACAGCAAAAATAACAACAATTAAGACCAACACAAGGCCCAAAATAACACGCCATTGATTTTTCATGACTTGATCGACTCCTTTATTTTTTATTTAAAATATTTCCCGCTATGAAATCTCCTAAATGTGGAAACAATGTATAAAAGCGGGCAGCCGCTTCCATGACAAATGGACGATTAATCTCACGTCGAGAAGTCCCCATACTCCCAACCACTTCTTTCGCTAATTTCGTAGGGTCCAAAACAATTTTATCCACCGCAGCTAGATATGTGCCTGTCGGGTCCGCTTTATCAAAGAATTCTGTTTGGATTGGTCCTGGATTGACAGTCGTTACTGCTACACCCAACGGTTTCAATTCCAAACGTAAAGCATTTGAAAAACCTAACACAGCAAATTTCGTTGCAGAATAAACGGTTGATTTAGCTGTAGCCATCTTCCCAGCCATTGAAGCAACGTTGATAATATGTCCTTGCCCAGCTTCAATCATTTTAATAGCTACTTTTTGAGTAAACGTCATCATTCCTAGAACGTTGACATCAAACATTTGGCGTGCAACAGCCAAGTCAATTTCAACAAAATTTTCAAACAAGCCAAAACCAGCATTGTTGACTAAAACATCTATAGGACCAACTTCTGCTGAAATAGCTTCAACCACACGTTCAACACTTTCTGGATCGGCAATATCTAATTGATAAGAAAATGCTTCTCGTCCGCTTAAAACAGCACACTGCTCGCGAACTTTACCAATCAAATTAATTCTGCGGGCGCAGACAACGACGACTGCCCCTTGTTTAGCTGCTTCATAACAAATTTGTTCACCTAAACCAGCTGAACCTCCAGTTACGACAACGACTTTATTTGTTAAATCCATCTAAGCTCCTCCTTCATTGGCAAATGGAATCTCAATGATATCCATATCTTTTACGATTTTTGTATTGGGGAAAATTTCTTGGGCTTCTTCTTGAAGCTGATAGGCCTCTTTGGTTAAATAACGGGCACTAATATGCGTTAAGATAAGTTGTTTTACTTGCGCTTCTTTTGCAACTTCAGCTGCTTGTTGACTGGTTGAGTGGAAGTAGGCTTTTGCCATTTTTGCTTCGTGTTTATTAAACGTACTTTCATGGACTAAAACATCCGCTCGTCGTGCTAAAGTTACACTATTTTTGGTTTTGCGAGTGTCTCCTAAAATCGTCACGATTCGCCCAGGTTTACGCTCTCCCACAAACGCTTGTCCATTAATTTCCTGTCCATCAAAAACAATCGTTTCACCACGTTTGAGTTTGCCATACAATGGCCCAGAAGGAATCCCTAAAGCTTGAAGTTTCTCTACTTGTAATTCTCCTTCATGCGCTGCTTCCTCAATTCGATAGCCAAAGCTCGTGATGCCATGGTCCAAGATATTACAGCGAACAGTGAATTGTTTATCTTTAAAAATAACGTCATTTTCTTTCGTTAATTCAATAAATTTCAGTGGATAGGACAACCGCGATTGCGAGACCCGTAAAGAAGTCTTGACAAAGTCAGCAATCCCAACTGGTCCATAGATTTCTAAAGGTTCTGTCCCGCCCTGAAAAGAACGACTACTTAACAAACCAGGTAAACCAAAAATATGATCCCCATGTAAATGTGTAATAAAAATCTTTTCAATTTTTCTTGGGCGAATACTACTTTTTAAAATTTGCAATTGAGTCCCTTCACCACAATCGAAGAGCCAAACTGCATTTCGTTCATCTAATAATTTCAACGCAATCCCTGTTACATTGCGATGTTTTGCTGGTACACCAGCGCCTGTTCCTAAAAATTGTATTTCCATCTGCTACCATACTTTCTTTTAAACTTCCTTTTTATTTTAGAAGAAGTTTGCTCCTTTAGCAAATAATAATTTATCTATTTTCTCAAAGTTTTCTTCTTAGTTTACCGCATTTTACGATAAAATAACAAAAAATTAGCAAACTACCATAAAAAACCGTGATTTCTTAGTATTTTAAAAGACTGTTTCCCTTTATTCAGAAAACAGTCTTTGCTCCTTATTCTTCTTTCGATGTCGCTTCTTTGTGTTGTTCTTTTTTTGCTTGCCACGATTGTTTCGCTTCATTTGCAACTTCGTTCGCATCGTTAATTTCTTGTTGGACTTCCTCTAAATCAAGCCGCGTGATTTCGCCACCTAAGTCAAACATAACCAATTGGTTGAGCGGACGATTGTCTTCTTCTTCTGCAATTAATAATAATCCCGTTTGTCCTTCATCAATCTTTTGAATCACATGTTCAAAAACCGTTTGTGCTTCTTGAATTTCTTTGGCATCTTTGCTTGCACCATACATACTTCCAGCAAACCAGCCAAAAAGAATGCCCAGAGGACCACCTAATATGCCTACTAGCATCCCAATCATGCTATCTTTTGATGTATGATTGTTGCCTGTAAAATCGATAAAATCATTGATTTTAAATTGATGCTGGCCATCATTAACATGCGTAACAACCGCCATTTGCTCACCTTTAAGCTGTCTTTCTGCCTGCATCTTTTTTATTTCGGAAAATGCTTGGTACGATTTACTTTCAATATCAAAGTTCATAATGATAATTCGTTTTGCCATACAAATCGCTCCTTTATTCTGGATACATCTATTTTAGCAAGAAAGGCCTGTCTCTAGCAATGAAAACTTTTTGGTTATGTATAAAAAAAGAAGATAGCTGGGCTACCTCCTTGTTAATGCTTATTTACCATCAAGAATATTTAAACGGACCTTTTTCGGACCATCGATACGTACACTATAAACAATTGTCCGAATTGCTTTTGCAACACGCCCTTGTTTACCAATGATACGTCCAATATCTTCTTTGGCCACAGTCAAATTATACTCGAGGAAATCAGTTGATTCCTCAATTTCTAATGAGACTGCTTCAGGTTGACTGACTAACGGACGGACAATAGTTAAAATTAACTCTTTCACATCTGCCATATTCAATCACCTTATTTCTTAACGTTTTTAGCTTCATGATGTTTTTTCATAACGCCTTCTTTTGAAAGGATGTTACGAACTGTATCAGAAGGTTGCGCACCTTTAGATAACCAATCTAAAACTAAATCTTCTTTTAAAACTACTTCTGCAGGGTCTTTCAAAGGGTTGTAAGTACCTACAGTTTCGATGAAACGTCCATCACGAGGAGAACGAGAATCAGCTACTACAATACGGTAAAAAGGACTCTTTTTAGAACCCATACGTTTTAAACGAATTTTAACTGCCATTATTAAATACACCTCCATTAACTTAATCACAAGAGTTAGTTTAACAGATTAACAACAACCTGTAAAGAGTTTTTTCTTGACACCTTTACTTTTTTTCAATTTTTTAGCCTATTTACAGGAAAACAAACGAAATAATGAAGAATTTTTACAAAATTTGATAATAGTTGTACTGGTTTCTCACTTGAAAGCCTTCTGTTTGATAGAGATGAAGCGCTGCTTGATTTTCTGTTTCAACTTCTAAAAAAATAGTCGCTGAGGCTGACTTTTCTAAAATCATTCGGAGCGCAGACTGTAACACTTGACGGCCAAGACCGCGACCTCGTTGCGTTTTTGTCACAACAAAGCCATAAATCCCCCATTCGTTTTCAAAATGATCCAAACGTAGCGTGGCTAAAAGTTGATTGTTTTCTTTATAAATAAGTGTTCGTTGAAGGTCCTCCGGCAAAGGCATACCTTCTAGTAACCTAGCCAAGGAATGCAAATCAGCCACTTGTGGTCGGAGAAGTGTCAGCTTCGCCAACTCCTGTGAGTAAGTTTCTCTTTGAAAAACCAGATACTGTTCTGAAAAAGCTGGCACAATTCCTTGTCTATTAAAATAATTCAGGCCAACAGATTGCTTGTCGTCCATCACGAGAAAGACTTCTTTCATTCCCCACAAAGCTGTTTGCTTTTCGAGTTCTTGAACAAGTTCTTCAAAAAATGGCCCTACATTTGGCGCAACAATCGTCGCTTCCAAGGTTTCCCCATCAAAACAATACCCTACGATATACGCTTGAATGGCTTGTCCCTTCCTGTATAAACCATAATAAGTATAAGCTGATTCCTCAGGAAATGTTTGTTCCAATTTATAAAAAGTTCCTTGTTTAATCATTTCCTTGTTTCTTAATTCAGTCAATGTTTGTTTCTCCGACGGTGTTAATTGTCGGCGCCAATTTATTTTTTTATTCAAGCAGTTGCTCCTTTACTCATCCTTTTACTAGCTATTATACGTGAAGTTACGAAGTTCAACAATGTACAAGGATAAAACGTTTGCGCTTTTTTTGAAAAAGTACTATCATAAAGTAAGTAAAAGAAAAATGGAGGGATTTACATGACAAAAAAAATTGGTATTTTTGTAGGGAGTTTAAGAAAAGATTCATTTAACAAATTGGTAGCAAAAACAATGGCGGACTTATTTCCAGCTGATTTCGAACCTGTTTTCATTAACATAGGTGATTTAGAATTATACAATCAAGATTTGGATGATGAAGGAACCCCTACCGAAGCTTGGACAACATTCCGTGAAGAAGTTAAACAAGTAGATGGCGTGATGTTTGTAACACCAGAATATAACCGTTCAGTACCAGCTGTTTTAAAAAATGCATTGGATGTCGGTTCACGTCCGTATGGCGAAAGCGTTTGGGATAAAAAACCCGGACTTGTGGTGAGTGTTTCACCAGGTGCAATTAGCGGATTTGGTGCAAACCATCATTTAAGACAATCATTAGTCTTCTTAAATGTTCCAACTTTACAACAACCTGAAGCCTATATTGGCGGTATTACGAACTTAATTGGTGAAGATGGTAAAATTATTGATGGCACTGTTGGTTTCTTACAATCAATTGTAGATGCTTACGTGGATTTCTTTAATCGCTTAACTGCCTAATTGAATCAATCGAGAAAAAGTGAGGCAACTTTTTACAGGTTGTCTCACTTTTTTTATTTTTTTACTTGACCCTCTCGTTACGTAAAGGTTTATGATAGATTTTGTCAGGAGGAATGAATGATGGAATATACAATTAAAAAAATGGCTTCACTATCTGGCGTCAGTGCACGGACGTTACGATATTATGATGAAATTGGTCTTCTTCAACCAGCCAGAATTAATTCTTCTGGTTATCGAATTTACGGGCAAGCCGAGGTGAATCGTTTGCAACAAATTCTTTTTTACCGTGAATTGGATCTGAAACTAGATGAAATTAAAGAAATTTTGGAGCAACCTGACTTTAATGTTGAACAGGCTTTATATGAGCATCAACAAAAACTATTGGAAAAGCGCAATGAAATTGATCGTCTTTTAGCCTCTGTTCAACAAACCTTACACCATTACAAAGGAGAGATAAACATGTCAGATCAGCAAAAATTCGAAGCATTCAAACAACAAAAAGTTCAAGAAAACGAAGAAAAATATGGTAAAGAGATTCGGGAAAAATATGGCAACGAAACGATTGAACAAGCCAACAAAAAATATTTAAACTTGACGGAAAAAGACATGCAAGCAATGCAGAACGTGGAAAAAGATTTATTTTCTAAGTTAGCCATGTATCAAAAATCACCCAAATTGACTAGCCAACTTGCGCAAGAAATTTTCCAATTACACAAAGATTGGTTAATGTACTCTTGGTCAAGCTATTCGCCAGAAGCACATAAAGGGTTAGGGCTTATGTATGTTGGTGATGAACGATTTACGTCATATTATGAACAACACGGCGCTGGTTTTGCCGAAGCGTTAAACGCAATTATCCAAAACTACGCTTAAACAGAAAGTGCGCCATCAGTCTCTTCGACTGATAGCGCACTTTCTGTTTCTTCCAATAATTAACTAAAGCCTGTTTATCTTTTTTTCTTTTTCTTCTTTTTGTTTTTCTTCATCATACGATTCATGGCCATTTTACCTAGCTTGCCTTTAACGCCGCCACCTAGCATTTGATCCATACCAGGAATGTTCATATCCCCTTTGGACATTTGTTGCATCATTTTTTTGGATTCTTTAAATTGTTTAATCATACGATTGACTTCAACCACACTATTTCCTGAACCAGCTGCAATTCTGCGGCGGCGACTAGGATTTAATAGATCAGGATTTTCACGTTCTGCAGGGGTCATTGATAGGACCATCGCCCGTTTCCGTGCCACATCTTTTGGATCGACTTTGACATTTTCAATACCAGGCATGTTACTCATTCCAGGGATCATTTTTAATAAGTCTTCAATCGGTCCCATGCCCATAACTTGATCCAATTGCTCAATAAAATCGTTAAAGTCAAAACTGTTTTCTTTCATTTTTTGAGCAAGTTCTTCTGCTTTTTTCTCATCGTAATCTTGTTGCGCTTTTTCAATTAGCGTCAACATGTCCCCCATACCTAGGATACGACTCGACATACGATCGGGATGGAAAATTTCTAAATCGGTTAATTTTTCACCAGAACCGACAAATTTAATCGGAGCGCCCGTTACTGCCCGAATTGACAGCGCAGCCCCCCCACGAGTATCGCCGTCCATTTTGGTAATAACAACCCCAGTAATTCCAAGCTGTTCATTAAAACTATCTGCAACGTTGACAGCATCTTGCCCCGTCATCGCATCAACAACTAACAGAATTTCATTGGGATTAGCCAACTCTTTAATTTGTTTCAATTCGTCCATTAAAGCTTCATCAATGTGCAAGCGGCCGGCCGTATCAATTAAGACATAATCATTTTTCTTTTCTTTTGCTAATGCTAACCCTTGACGAACAATTTCCACTGGATTAGCATCTGTTCCCATATCAAAAACGGGAACTTCTAATTGTTGACCTAAAACCTTCAACTGATCAATCGCTGCTGGACGATAAACGTCACCAGCGATTAAAAGCGGACGAGCGTTTTCAGTTTTCATTAAGTGTTTGGCTAATTTACCAGTAAAAGTTGTTTTACCAGCCCCTTGTAACCCTGTCATCATAATCACTGTCGGGATTTTTGGAGATTTATTCAGTTCAACCGTTTCTGAACCTAACGTTTTCGTTAATTCTTCATCAACAATTTTTACAATTTGTTGGGCTGGTGATAAGCTTTCTAATACTTCGACTCCTACTGCCCGTTCTCTGACACGTTTTGTGAAATCTTTGACCACTTGTAAATTAACGTCGGCTTCTAATAAAGCCAAACGGATTTCTCGCATCATTTCTTTTACGTCGGCTTCGGAAACTTTTCCCTTACGACGGATTTTACTCATTGCCTGTTGTAGGCGGTTTGTTAAACTCTCAAAAGCCATAGTTTCATTCCTCTATTTCTTGAATTTGTTCAATATATTTTTTGATTTCACTATCTTTGGGATAAGTTTCTTGAACATACTGCTGTAGTTGTTCAAGATATTCTTTCCGTACAACATAGTTTGAATAAAGATGTAACTTTTTTTCGTATTCTTCTAAAATTTTTTCGGTTCGTTTAATGTTATCATAAACCGCTTGGCGACTAACCTCATATTCTTCCGCAATTTCTCCTAAAGAAAAGTCATCAGCATAGTAAAGCTCCATATAATTCATCTGCTTTTCCGTTAATAATGTCGAATAAAATTCAAATAACGCATTCATGCGGTTTGTTTTTTCCATTTCCATGAGCCGTGCTCCCATCTTCAATCCCTTATAGGTTACCGATTTCATAGGGAATAGTCAATCTTTTTTTACTAAGTTTTTACCTTTTAAAAAGAAATGTCCGCAAGTTGCCATGTTTCTTCAGAATAAACGGTCATTCCTTGTTGAATAAAATAAGCAGTTGCGACTCCAACTCCAGCTTTTTTAATGCCAGAAAATTGTCCATCATAAATCAGCTGGCTGCCACAGCTGGGACTTTTTTCTTTCAAAATCAAGGTTGTAATTTGTAGGGCTTTTAATTTTTGATACGCGCGTTGTGCCCCTGCTTTAAATGCCTCAGTCACATCTTCCCCGTTATCCGTATATACATAAGCAGTATTCGCCCAAACATCAAAGCCATCCCCGCCAATGATTTCTGCTGGCGGACGTGGAATAGGCAACTCCCCTAAAACTTCGGGACAAATCATTATTGCTTTTCCATTAGTTACAAGTTGTTTTAACGCTTCTTGTTCTTGAGATTTTCCATCGTAACGGCAACAAATCCCACCTAAGCAACTACTAATACCAATCATTCGCTTCTCCTCATTTCATTTCTCTATTATACCATGAGTTGACTTTTCTCAAAAGTAGCATTCTCGCTTACTTTAAAGTACGTTCTTCCTCTAAAAATATGTTAAACTAACAATAGTGAAATATACACTTATTTTCAGAAATTTCTTGAAGGAGTTATGTAAATGAAAAAAGTTCTTGTCGTCGATGATGAACCATCGATTTTAACTTTGTTAACCTTTAATTTGGAAAAAGAAGGCTATCAGGTGACTACTTCCGAAGATGGTAAAAACGGCTTCGAATTAGCTTTGTCTAATCAATATGATTTTATAATTTTAGATGTAATGCTTCCTGGTATGGATGGCTTAGAAATTACCAAAGCACTTCGTCGAGAAAAAATTGACACGCCTATTTTGATTTTAACTGCCAAAGATGAACAAGTAGATAAAATCATCGGCTTAGAAATTGGGGCAGATGATTATTTAACAAAACCTTTTAGTCCCAGAGAAGTCCTAGCACGCATGAAAGCTATTTTTCGTCGTTTAAAACCTACCACGACCGAACCGCTTCAAGAGGACACACCTAAAGCTCCGCTTGTGATTGGCGAGATTCGTGTGGATGAACAAAATTATGAAGTCTTTGTGCGCAATCAGCCCATTGAACTAACACCGAAAGAATTTGAATTACTCGTTTACTTTATGAAACGCAAAGATCGGGTCATTAATCGGGAAACCTTGTTGGAACGAATTTGGCAATATGACTTCGCTGGACAAAGTCGCATCGTCGATGTCCACATTAGTCATTTACGTGATAAAATCGAGCCTGATCCCAAACGGCCCGTTTACTTAGTAACTGTCCGTGGCTTTGGCTACCGTTTTCAGGAGCCAAAACGATGAAAAAGAGACTGCGGATTGAATATTTTTTAGTTGCGGCAGTCATGCTTTTATTATTTGTCGGAAGTATTGCAGCGACCAATTTTTTCTTTCAAAAAGAAATGGTTGCTCAGCAAGAAACCTATTTAAGAAGAAAAAATACCCTTTTAACAGACCAGTTGCCCCCTTCCGTTTTCGAAAAAGGGCAACTGACAAACCAACAACAACTCCTTGTCACCCATGCGTTAGATGATGCAGAAGAACGGGTAACTTTGTTGCAAAAAAATGGTACCGTCTTTTTTGACAGCAGCCAAAATGAACCGCTAGAGTCGCACAAAAAACGGCCTGAAATCGCTGCGGTTCTATCAGGAGCTACCTATGGTTCAGCTTTACGAAAGAGTAAAACGTTAAATAAAGAACTTCTGTACGTTGCCACGCCCGTTTTAAAATCAGGAGAAATCGTTGGCATTATTCGGATTTCGGAACAAACCGCGCTATTTTCTAAAAATATCCAATCTTTTCGTCGCTATATTATCTTTACATTCGGCATCTTGTTCCTACTAATTACCTTGTTTATCTTTTTACTGTTACGGCAAAAAAATCAACCGCTAGTGACTGTCTTACCGATTCTGAAACGAATGCTTAAACATCCAGATGAAAATCGATCCATTATCCAGCAATCTTCTGAATGGAATGAACTTTACGAAACTATTAACTTACTGAGTCAACAAGTAAGTCAAACGTATAAAGCGTATACATCTGCGGATGAGCAATTTCACGAACTTTTAGATGAGTTGATGATTGGTGTCTTTATCATTGATACGCAAGGACGGCTTCGTCTGTTGAACCCTAAAATGCAGGAAATGTTAGGACTCTCTGCTAAAAATATGCAAAGCAATTATCTTGAAGTGATTCAAGACGCCGATTTGATTCATTTAATCCATCAAGTCGTCGCTGAAAAAAACAGTTTACATCAAGAAATCACTGTGACACAAGGACCAACACCTTTACGATTAGATCTTTCTCTTCGTTACTTGGATGATCAAAGCGCCAATGATTATCAAGTGTTAGGAATTGCCTATGATTTAACGCGCGTTCGCCAACTAGAAAAAATGCAAAAAGATTTTGTATCAAACGTGTCTCATGAATTAAAAACGCCTGTCACTTCTCTTTTGGGCTTTACCGAGACACTCATAGACGGCGCCAAAGAAGATCCGGAAGTCCTTAATCAATTTTTGCACATCATGCAAAAAGATGCCCAGCGTCTGCAACAATTAATTCAAGAAATTTTAGAACTTTCTCGGGGCAGCGCGACAATTCCTTATGCAGAACAAGAAATTACTTTAGAAAAATTTATTACAGAAATTCTCGGTTCTTATCAGCAACAATTGGCAGCAAAACAGCTGAAAACAGTCGTTCATGGTCTGCCAGAGAGCCAGTTTTTCACCAAATACGAATTGTTTTATCCAATCGTGAAGAATCTAATTGAAAATGCCATTCAGTATTCCCAAGAAAATGGTCAGATTACTATTTCTTATGCTATAGAAAATCAGCAATTACGTTTATCTGTTCAAGATACTGGCATTGGCATTAGTCAAAAAGACCAAGAACGGATCTTTGAACGGTTCTATCGTGTCGATAAAGCACGTAGCCGTCATTCTGGTGGCACCGGTCTAGGTCTAGCTATTGTCCAAAATTACACAGAATTATTAGGCGGTAAAATCGCCATTGATAGTCACTTAGGCTTAGGGACCACTTTTACAATCACCTTGCCTTTAACAAAAAAAGAAGCCTAAAAAAACTCAGCCAATCCTGTTTATTGGCTGAGTTTTTTTGTTTATTTTTCAGTTACTTTTCCATTTACATCACGTTCTACTTGCATGTCTGTGATGGCTAAATAACCTAAGTCTTTGACAATTGTCTTTTGAACATCATCGGTGACCATATAGTCTAAGAAGGCTTTTACTTCTTTATTAGGCTCCCCTTTTGTATACATATGTTCATAAGACCAGATTTTCCATGAATTGTCTTTCACGTGTTCTTCTTTTGGTTCAACACCATCAATGCTTAAGGCAACGGTGGAATCATCCATATAAGAAAAAGCTAAATAGCTGATTGCTCCTGGTGTTTGTTCAACAATTTTACGAACTGTTCCCGAAGAATCTTGTTCTTGTGATTGAACTGGTTTAGCTCCATCTAAGCCCCATTTTTCAAATGTTGCTCGGGTGCCACTTCCGTTTGCGCGATTTATTACGACGATTTCTTGATCTTTGCCGCCCACTTCTTTCCAGTTTTTGACTTTGCCAGTAAAGACATCAATCAATTGTTGCTTCGTTAAATTCTTCACGCCGACTTCTTTGTTGACCACTGGTCCCATACCAACCACGGCCACCCGATGATCAACTAATTTAGAGGCATCCACGCCATCTTTCTCTTCGGCAAACACATCGGAATTTCCAATGGTCACTGCGCCATCTGCAACTTGCGAAAGTCCTGTTCCGCTGCCGCCACCTTGGACAGAAACTGTATAATTGGGATGTTCTTGTGTAAATTGATCTTTCGCAGCATCTACTAACGGTTGTAAAGCGGTGGAACCAACAGCGACAATTTTAACTGGTTTGTTACTATCCGCTTCGCTGGATTTTTCAGTTGTGCCTCCTTGAGCTCCGCACCCAGTTAATAATAACCCTAGACTCAGCATAGTTGCTGCAATTACACGTTTTTTCATCTTTGCACTTCCTTTTCAATTAGTTACAAGTTTAGTCTACCAAGACTCTGTTAATTCTGTTTCAATTAAATGTAAATAAAAGGTAAAGGTGTGTAAAGAATCTATAAAGGCTAGTGCGTTACGCGTTGTGTCGCCATGTAATGTGCAATTCGTTCCATGGCCGTTGTTAATTTATCCATATCGGACGCATAACTAATTCGGACGTATCCTTCTGCTTCTGGACCAAAAGAAATACCTGGAATCAACGCTACTGCTTCTTTTTGCGCTAAATCAATACAAAATTTCATAGAATCTTGTTCATAACCAGTAGGAATCTTAGCAAAAATATAAAAGGCGCCATTTGGACGCGCAACTTCAAACCCCAATTGAGTCATCTGTTCATAAACAAAATCGCGCCGTTTCCGATACTCTTCTTTCATAATTTCAGCATCATGCATTCCTTCGATTAGGGCACGAACAGCCGCTTTTTGAGACACAGTTGCAGCCGCAGTAACTAAATACTGATGAACTTTAATGATCTCCGCTGTTAAAATCGCTGGTGCAAAAATAAAGCCAATCCGCCAGCCTGTCATGGCATGTGATTTCGACAAACCGTTAATTAAAATCGTTTGGTCACGTAACATTTCAGCAATCGAAACATGACTCTCATCATAAGTTAACTCACTATAAATTTCATCGCTAATCACAAAAATGTCGTATTTTTTTAGAACATCAGCAATTGCTTGCAACTCTTGGCGGTTATAGGTGACACCAGTTGGGTTGCTAGGATAATTTAAAATAATTGCTTTGACTTGTTCCCCATGCTCGGCCATTGCCGCTTCAATCATTTCAGGGGTCAAGACAAAATCGTTGCCTCGTGTATCCAAATATACCGGTTCCGCCCCCGCCAATGTAATAATTGGTTCATACCCTGGGTAAATAGGTGCTGGCAATAGCACTTTGTCACCTTGTTCTAAAATTGCTAATAACGAAGCTGAAATCGCTTCTGTTGCTCCAACTGTTACTAAAATTTCTGTCCCAGGCTGGTAAGTCAAATGGTACTTTTCTTTCATAAAATAAGCGGCTGCTTCACGGACATCTAATAAACCAGACATCCCTGTATAATGAGAAAAATTCGCATCAATTGCTTCTTTGGCTGCTTTTTTGACATGCTCAGGTGTGTTAAAATCCGGCTCTCCTAGCGTTAATTTTAAAATACCTTCAATTCCTGAGACTTGTTCGTCAAATTGACGAATTAAAGAAACAGCAATTTTATTTACTTGACGATTAAAACGATTGGTTAAATCCATTTAGCTTCACTCCTTCAGTTGACGTTATAGTAGCACAAATTGACCGTAAAATGAATGATTTTCTCATTGTTTCGCTAGATTTTTATTATAAATATCTCAAAAAAACGACAGAGAAGAAAATAGGAGAACTTTGTCCTTTTCAACAAAGTTCTCCTATTTATTTATTTTTCGAAACGCCATGTCCGAATTTCAAACGGACGTAATGGTGCATCAACTTCTATCGCTGGTGTCAACGGTTCTTCTAATACATTTGTTAAACAAGTCGCTGGTTGTGTCTCTTTGTGAAGTTCACAAGGAATATTTTGCGCTGTTAGATTAAAGCCACGAACGACTAAATGATTTGTTTGCTCTTGACGTTTAACGGCTGTCCAACCAATTGGTCCTTCTGCCGTTGTCAAATAGACATGGTTCGGTGCTAGTTTACCTTCATGACGCGTAGTAGTAGCTGCAGTAAAAGGAATTTGTGCACTATAGGCTTGTTGATACGTAGCAAAGCGTTCTTCTGGTTTTCCATGCAATGACAAACCATATTTAAAGGTATATTCTCCTTGGCATTGTGCTTCTGGTGTCGCAAAATAGCCCCAATCACCTAGTTCGCCAACACAACGAATTAATGTGACCGCAATGGTTCCATCTGCCAATACTTCATACTCATTTAAGCCTTCATTGAAGATAGTCACGCCTTTATTTTGGTCATGAACATTCACAAACGCTTGTTGGTGCTGCGGGTTTGTTGGATTTTCCCATGCGTCGCTTACTTGATTTGGTCGTGTCACGACTTCATAAATACTATCCGCTTCGTGTGTTTCTGTGACCATGCCAGTTGGGAAAAGCACGCGTAAACGATGATCTTTGATTTGATTATTAATGGTTGTTTCAAAGAATAATTGGTTACTTTCTTTGATCATTGTAACCACTGTCGTTATTTCGAACGGGCGAAGCGTCGTTGAACGTTGTGCTTGGCGTTCTCTAAACTCACGAACAGCCTTTTGTTCTTCTTCTAATCGTTCATCTGCTGAAACTGGTAACATGACGGTTTGTTTAATTTGATAACTTGCTTTTACAGGGGAATTTTCTTTATTCGTAATTTCAGCCGTTACATTTTCGGTTGTAATTCCTTGGTCTTCGGTCGGTTTGAAAAAGATATATTCATTCCCAATGTCGCCAGTATCTTCAAATGTTAACAATTTTGAAAATGTTTCTCCTGTTTTTTTGTCAGCAATGGTTAAGCTACCATTGTTTTCAATTTTCACTTGAATAAATTCGTTTTCCATTTCATTTGTTGCTGGTTGAGCCAAAAGACTTCCTTCAAAAGCTTTCGTTTTTCCTTGAATCAATGCAAAGCTATCCCAAGAGAATGGCGCCATTTCTTTGACAGATAATTCGACCGTTAAGTATTTAGCCATGTACGGTTGACGGAAAGCATCTTTAGGTAAATCGTAACCAAAACGAACATCTTCTTTGACAATACGGCTTGCAACGGCTTTTCCAGTTGGATCAATCACTTGATAATCTGGGGTGGCTTTTTGTTTTAATTCATGATAAAGATCTTCAGGTTTTCCTGTATAAAATGGCAATCGTTCAATCTCCACTTCCACAGTGACAACCTCCGTTTTCTGATAGCCACTAGTATTAAATAAAACAAACGGGTGCGCTTTTTCTGGGAAAACACTTGTATCAATTGCTTCTGTTAATTGTCGTGTTGCTTCATCTGCTAAGAAATGCCCGACATCATTGGCATTTTCAAAGCGAGTCATCATGCCTCGGTGAACCTCGTCGACAGAACAGCCACAAATACTATCGTGCGGATGGTTTTGAAGCAATGTTTTCCAAGCATAATCAAATTGGTCATGTGGGTAGTCGCCAGTTACTTCGTAAGCCATCGCTGCTAAAGGTTCTGCGATATTTTCTAATTGGCGTTGGACTTTTGTGTTCCACTGTTTTAAATAGACGCGAGCAGAAGAAGTATTGGCTAATGTGTACCAGCCGTCCGTTTCTTGACTCGTTAATTCGCCTGTTACTGTTCCTAAATCTTCTGGTAACTCCTCTTGAACAGCTTTCAAATAGTCATCGAAATTGGAATGAATAAATTCATATTCTGGGAATAGTTCATTGGCTAAAGCGATGGCCTTAGTAATATCTCTTTGTACCGGTTGGTGGTCGACCCCATTCATCATTAATAAATGGTTTGTGGAAGCGTAACGTTCCACATCAGCCAATTTTTGTTTCCAAAAAGCGATTGCCGCTTCTTTTTCTGAAGGAATTTCGTTCCCGTTACTATACCAGTTTGCAAAAAGCAAGCCGAAAATTTTGGTTTGGTCCGGACCTTCCCACCACATTTCAGAATATTGTGAGCTATAGTCGCTTTCTAAGACTTGATTATCAAAGCCAATCGGTTTCACCCCGCGTCCAAAGGCAGCCGCAGGCAGATTTGCTAATTGCATCATTTGAGGCGTTTGACCCATGTTACCAAATGTATCCGGGAAGTAACCTAATTGAACTGGTGCTCCCCATTTTTGACTTTCTAAATGCCCAATCAGCATGTTTCGAACATTGGATTCAGAGCTAATTAAAAAGTCATCTTGTAAAATATAAAATGGTCCGATTTTTAGTTTGCCTGCTTGGACAGCTTTTTTCACGGCTTCTTTTTTCTCTGGGCGAACTTGTAAATAGTCGTCTAAGATAATCGTTTGTCCATCTAAATGGAAACTGTTAAACTCTGGATCATTTTCAATTAAATCTAATACATTATCCACTAATTCAATTAAGCGCATATGATGTTCTTCATAAGGAAGATACCATTCACGATCCCAATGACTATGGGAAACAATATAGACTTTTTTCTTTGTCATCACTTTTCCTCCTATTTTTCCACTCGGATGTCAAAATAATCCATAACTAATTCACAAAACATCATATTAGCCCATGAAAACCATTCTCTTGTATAATTTTCAGGATTATCTACGTCAAAACCTTCATGCATCAAATGAGTCCCCGCATCTGTGGCAACTAATAAATCTAAAATCCGTTCTTTTTCTGCTTTATCTTTGGTTGTCATTCCTTCCATTGCTAAAGCAATCGGCCACACGTAATTTTCTGGTGTATGCGAGCTACCAATCCCTTTCGCGTATTTACCTTCATAGAAGTAAGGATTTTCTTTACTTAATAAGGTTTGACGGGTTGTTAAATATTGTTCATCCTCTGTTGAACAATAACCCAGATAAGGGGCTGCTACTAAATTGGGAACATTACTGTCATCCATCACGCTTGCATTGCCTAAGCCATCCACTTCATACGCGTAAATCGTTTCGTTATTTTGATTTTTTGTTCGTCCAAATGTTTGGATGCCTTCTTCAATCTCTTCTTGTAATTTTTTAGCAATCGCCACAATCGTAGCATCTTCTAAAACATCAGAGAAAATTTCTTGAATATAGCCTAAAATTACGACTGCAAACATATTAGAAGGAACTAAGTAACCATATTGGCAGGCATCATCACTAGGACGGAAGCCTGACCATGTCATCCCTGTTTTGCCAACTGGTGTTCCTTTCCCTGCTTCAACCAACGTATCTTCTTGACGCCACGTATCTCGTTCAAATAAATAAGGTGACTGTGCGTGATCTTGTTCTGTTGTGAAAACGTTGAGAATTTTTTTGACGCCTTCCACAAAATCTGAATTAAATTGTTCGGTCATCCCAGTATTTTTATAAAGTAAATAGGCTAATTGGACCGGGTAACATAATGAATCAATTTCATATTTCCGTTCCCAAATCCAGCCATTCATTTCTGTCTTATCAGTTTGATGGCCTGCATGATTATCTGTTTCATTAAACGCATTGGCATAAGGATCAATGCAAATATAACGAAACTGGCGCTTAACCAACCCAGCAATCATTTGAGCAAGATCTTCGTCTTCTTTCGCAATCACTAAATAGGGACGAACTTGCGCTGTTGAGTCTCTTAACCACATTGCTGGAATATCGCCTGTTAATAAAAAGGTAGTACCATCTTCTTGACGTTTCACTGTTGTTAGTAAAGTATTGGCAAAGGCCGCCTGAAAGTTTTTTGCCCAATCTTGATGTGCTTCACCGCATTTTTCTGTAATTTTCTCCATAAATGTTGCTACGGATTTTGGAACTTCTGTATAAACCATTCTCGTCACCTCTTAAATTTGATATATCATTTCACAATTGAATTATAGCGTTTACATTTCACTTTGTCTAGTGATTTCAATCATTTTTTTCATTTTAAAACCAATTAATTTATGGTAAACTATAAATAAGATATATCTTATTGTGAGGTGAAATGAATGAAGCAACCATTATATCAACAAATTATTGATTATTTACAAAATGAAATTGATTCAGGGCGATTGCCTGTTGGAGCGCAAGTGCCTACCGAAAAAGAATTATCGGCTCAGTTTAACGTCAGTAGAATTACGTCCAAACGAGCGCTAACTGAGTTGGAAACGCAAGGCGTAATCCAACGTCACCAAGGAAAAGGAAGTTTTGTTCAAGCACCAAAGCACCCTCTCCATACCTCTTTAAATAAAGTTCTTTTTTTATTGCCTTTTGCAGACGATTTATCAGTAGGAAATTTCTATAGCGGTTTGGCCCCTACTATTCAAGCAGCTGGTTTAGAAGTCTTTATGACCTCGCCTAATTTTTTGAGAGAGAAAAATGCTGCGGACATTGTGAATGAGTTTGCCGGGCTTGTCTATTATGCTGCTACTAGTAATGACTATCTCGACTTACTGTTCGAGTTGGCTTTGATGAATTTTCCAGTCGTTGTCTTGGATAAAAAGATCCATGATTTGCCTTTTGCAACCATTCAATCAGACAACTTTGCTGGTGGTAAAACAGCAACCGAACGCTTAATTGGCTTAGGACATACGAAAATTGGATATATCCTTTCAGGAAGTCCGGCCCTACAATCCGTTCGGCAACGTTATTTAGGTTATCTCCAAGCTTTAAAAGAAGCCAATCTGGCGTTCCATACAGCAATCACGGAAACCAATCTCTTAGATGAACACAACTTTAAACAGTATTTTGAGGCACACCAACTCACAGCCGTGGTCTGCGATAATGACTTCAGCGCATTACATTGTTTACGAAACTGTAAAAACCTAGGTATTCATGTGCCAGAAGAATTATCGATTATTGGTTTTGACGATATTCAAGCAGCAGCATTTGTCGAACCGCCATTAACAACCATGGCGCAAGACTTTAAAGAAATGGGAAAACTAGCTGGTGAAGTGTTATTACAAACGATGCAACAAGACCTTCAAATCATAGAAGACATTCAAGTGCCTGTCACATTAATTGAAAGAGAAACCATTGCTACTGTTTCAAAATGAGCAAAAAAAGAAGAGCGTGGGACAAAAATCACTTTGGATTTTTGCTCCACGCTCAAAAACTAATAAACGGCGGGAACAGAAGCAACTCCTTCGGAAATAAGCCGAAATTCTCCAAAAATTATAGAACAATTTTCGGAAATTCCTTCTTATTTCTCGGAGTTAAACACTTCTGTCCCGACCTCTTCTTTTTATTCCTTAGTGCTAAACGTTTTGGTATCTACCTCTTTTTTAAACAACGCTTTTAATTCTTTGATAAAGTAGCGACCAATTGGACTGATTTCCCGATTTTTGGGAAAGAGTAAACAAATACGATTTTCCAAAGCTGGCGCCAATGGCACTAACCGAATTTCTTTCTTCGTAAAACCCGTTACGACACCTGAACCAGAAGCATAAGCATTGGTTTCTACCAACAAATTCATCAAGGTTCCACGATCCGTAGTATGAATGACCGATTCCTGTTCAGGAATTTCAACTAAATCTTCAGAAAAATAGGAAAAATTGCTTCCTTCTTGATTAAAGCGAACTTGTGGATAGGGAACTAATTCCTCTAAATGAATTTCTTTTTGCTTGGCTAAAGGATGATGATTACCTAAAAAAATGTGTGTATTAAAGGTACTAATTACCTCGTAGGCTAGATTAGCTTGTTCTAAATACCGTTCAATACTGACACTATTTTGTTCATTTAAATAAATAATCCCCAACTCACTGTGAAATCCTTTGACGTCTTCAATTACTTTTAAGGTTGTGGTTTCAAAGACACGAAAATCTTTATATTGATCCCCATACTTTTTAAGAACTTTGGCAATTACCTCACCTAAAAAATCGTAATGTTGCGAAGAGATGGAGAATCGTTCGCTGGTCACTGTCTCGCGATAGCGATTTTCCAATAACTCCATTTGAACTAAGACTTTCTCTGCTTGTTCTAAAAAAACCATTCCTTCTTCTGTTAAAAAAGCGCCCTTATTGGTACGTAAAAAGAGGGAAATACCTAGTTCTTCTTCTAATTCTCGAATACTATTTGACAAGCTAGGTTGTGTAATAAATAGTTTTTTGGCTGCTTCCCGAAAACTCCCATTGTTAGCTATGGCAGCAACATACTTCATTTGTTGAATATTCAACACTTTTTCCTCCACACACTAATCATTTGAAAAATAAATCTTACGCCCATTCAACGGCTGAAGGGGCCGATTGTTAAAGGCCAACATACCTTCCTTGATCTTATTTAAAAAGGCTTGATCCATTTTTTGAATGGTATCAAATACAAACCATTTCACTGGACCCTTAGTTGGCGGTGTTGTTAACGAGCCTACATAATGGTAGTGTAGACGTTCCTCTGGTAAAAAGATTGACGGATTAAACCATTGTTGGTGCGTGCCGTTTTCCCAGTCCATCGGATGATTCGCTTCTGAAAAACGATTTTCTTCCTCAGTAATGGTAAACAGGCAACCGACAACTAAATTTTCGCCAGCATCGTTCATATGAACCAAATGGAATTCTAGCGGATACTGCTTTCCCGATAGCAAATGTTCGCTAGGCATATGAAAATGGATATCGGTTAAATGATACGCAACATTTTCAAACATTACGTAACTTTCCGTATTTGGTGGTACAAAATGAAACGTATTTTTGAATTCCTTTTCAGTGAATTCTTCTTTTTTATAATGAAACGTAATCTGAGAATTTATTGTCTCAGCACTTTCTTTTTCTAAAGCAATTGGCGATTGATAAGCAAACTTAGCACCTTCTGCAAACCAGTCACATAGCGTATGCCAATGTTCCGGTCCATCGTTGCCTGTATAGCTCCATTCAACGTCCATATTTTTTATTTTTTTCATACACTCTTCCTTCATTTCCACATAGTAATCAGGTAAAACTCATGTTAAAACTCTATCCTAACATCTTTTCTACGTCAAACAAAAGAACTTAGATCATTACGCTCCTCGGCAAATGACCTAAGTTCTCCTACCGTTAAATCTGGTTACTGAAAATGACACTAAAAATCAGACGACAAGAACCATCTTTAGTTCAACGGTTATTTGCCCCAGTTTTCAGGATCTTTTTTCCATTCTTGTAATAAGGTAACATCTTTTTCTTCGATATAATTTGCTTCTAATGCAGCATCAATTAAAGTTGAATAATTGGTTAACGTTAGTAACGTCATCTGTTTATCTGCAAAATTTGCCGTTCCTTTGGGTAACTCATAAGTGAAGATTGCCGCAACGCCTAAAACCGT
This sequence comes from Enterococcus sp. DIV0236, assembly GCF_050558525.1. NCBI lineage: Bacteria > Bacillati > Bacillota > Bacilli > Lactobacillales > Enterococcaceae > Enterococcus > Enterococcus sp. DIV0236. The sequence goes on from NZ_CP187891.1 coordinate 1,453,113, forward strand.
TGCTCCTTCACGTTCCGCCGCTTCTGCCGCTTCTAACACGCTACCGCCTGTTGAAATTAAATCCTCGATAACTACCATTTTTTGTCCTTCAGAAATTCGGCCTTCAATTTGATTCCCTTTGCCGTGATCTTTGGCTTTACTGCGGATATAAACCATTGGTAATCCTAAAATATCGGCTACCCATGCTGCATGTGGAATCCCTGCGGTAGCCGTCCCAGCAATCACTTCGACTTCTGGGAAAGTCTCTTTAATTTTTGCCGCTAAGCCTTCTGCAATTTCTTTACGCACAGCAGGATAACTCATCGTGATACGGTTATCACAATAAATCGGGCTTTTTATGCCACTAGCCCAGGTAAACGGCTCATTAGGGTTTAAAAATACCGCTTCAATCTCTAATAAATCTTTGGCAATCTTTTTTGCTACTTTTGTCATGTTATTTTCCGCTCCAGTCTTTTTTGATTTCTTGATAGGCTTCATAAGGATTTTCTGCTTGGGTAATAGGTCGGCCAACAACGATATATGTGGACCCGATTTCGCGAGCATGTTGCGGCGTAACGACCCGTTGTTGGTCACCTACCGCACTTCCCGCTGGGCGAATACCAGGTGTTAAGCAAATAAACGTCTGCTTGGTTGCTTCTTGAATACCACGTGCTTCTAATGCTGAACAAACCACGCCATCCAGACCCGCTTTTTCCGCACATTTAGCATAATGAATGACACTTGTCTCTAAAGGAACGTTGATTAATTGATCATGGTGCATCTCTTCTTCACTAGTAGAAGTCAACTGGGTTACAGCAATTAACTCAGGAACCTTAGCGCCTGGCTGAGTCCCTTTGATTAGACCTTCCTTAGCTGCTTGCATCATTCGAACGCCCCCTGCTGCATGGACATTGGTAATGGCAACGCCTAATTTTGCTAAATTTGTCATCGCTTTTTCCACAGTATTCGGAATATCATGTAATTTTAAATCCAAGAAAACATCGTGCCCTTGTTCTTTAAGCCAGCGAACAATCGCTGGTCCTTCTGCGTAAAAAAGTTCCATCCCCACTTTAACAAACAAGGCTTCTTCCTTAGGAAATTTTTCTAAAAAAACAGCCACTTCTTTTTGCGTGGGAAAATCTAACGCAATAATTGGTCTATCGTTCATTTTGCTGCCCCTCTCTCACTTCTTTAATTAATTGTTCCAACGATTCAATGCCTAACTCTTCCATTCGCTTAGGTAATCCGTCAATCAACTTCGGACAAATGTATGGATCTGTAAAGTTGGCCGTACCAACCCCGACAGCGCTAGCACCTGCCATGAACATTTCCAAGACATCGTCCACTGTTTGAACACCGCCCATTCCAATAATTGGCAACTGAGAAACACTGGCGACTTGTCGGATTAAGCGAATAGCAACAGGTTTAATGGCTGGGCCAGATAGTCCACCAGTTTGATTGGCTAAAATAGGTTTTCTCGTTTTTAAATCAATGCGCATCCCTAGCAATGTATTAATCATAGAAAAACCGTCTGCGCCCCCTGCTTCAATTGCTTGGGCGATCGGCACAATGTCCGTTACGTTTGGTGATAGTTTAACATAAATCGGAACAGAGGCGACTTTTTTGACTGCTTGTGTTAATTGAAAAGCAATGTCTGGATCTGTACCAAAAGCTATGCCGCCATGTTTCACATTAGGACAGGAAATATTCAGTTCAATTGCCTTGACGTTAGGCGCTTGCCCAATTTTTGCGCAAACAGCCACATAGTCCTCTTCGCAAGCACCTGCAACATTTGCGATAATCGGTAAGTTAGGGTATTTTTCTAATTTTGGTAATTTTTCTTGCATAACCACGTCTAAGCCTGGATTCTGCAATCCAATGGCATTTAGCATACCACTAGGTGTTTCAGCTACACGTGGTGTGGGATTTCCATATCGTGCTTGGGGCGTTGTTGCCTTAATCATAATTGAACCTAATTGATCAAGGTCATAATAGTTAGCATATTCTTCCCCGAACCCAAAGCAACCACTGGCGGGAATAATTGGATTTTTTAATGTTAAACCTGGAATTGAAACGGCTAAAGGATTTTTCATCATAAGATAACCTCACTTGCTTTAAAAATCGGACCTTCATCACAGACCTTGACACTTTTTGCTCCAGTAGTGTCTCCTTTTTTATGGCAAACGCAGGCATAGCAAGCCCCAATTCCACAGGCCATCCGTTCTTCTAAAGAAAGGTAAACGTGTGGATGTGTTGGAAATAAAGAATCAATTGCTTTTAACATATCATTCGCACCACAAGCATACACTGCATCAGGGATTCGTCCTTTTGCTAACGCTTCTGACAATAAACGGCCCACGTTGCCATGAGCGCCAAACGAGCCGTCATCTGTGGCAAAATGTGTTTCTCCTAATGCCATAAATTCTTGTTGGTAATAAGCAACCTCTTTTGATGCATAACCAAGAAAATGAATCACTTTCACGCCTTTTTCATTGAGTTGTTTTGATAATTCATACAATGGGGGAATCCCGATTCCTCCACCAACGATAAAAGCAGTTTGACCAGCTGCTACGGTAGTTATATCAAAGCCGTTTCCTAAAGGACCTAAAATATCTAATTGTTCACCAGCCTTCATGGCAGCAAACACTTCCGTTCCAGCGCCTTCGACTCGATAAATCAAACGACAGGTTTCATTCGAATGATCAATTTGGTTGATGCTAATCGGTCGCCGCAAAAGTAAATCTGCACGCGGAACCTTGATATGCACAAACTGTCCAGGTCGTGTCATCTCTTTCACTAACTCGCCTTGTAAGTCTAACTGATAAATCCGTGGCGCTAACTGTTTTTGAGCTACAATGGTCATCATTTCTTGCTTTCTCTGCATCAGTATCCTTCACTCCTTTATTCTCTGATTCCCCTATAAATGATTTTCTATTTCTTCGTAAAAGAATCTGGAACAGTCCTCCTCAGACGATTGTTCCAGATTTTTGCTTAAATGGCTTCTGTCGTAAAGGCTCTTGATTCTAAAACTTTTAAAATCGCATTCGCTGTGTCAAGTGAGGTAAACAACGGAATCCCATGTTCGACTGCTTCCCGACGGATTGAAAACCCATCTTGGTTGGCACTGGAACGATTTTTATCCATGGTATTGATTACCACTTGCGCATTCCCATTGCGAATGACATCCAGCACGGTTTCCCCTTCAGGATTAGAAATTTTCGTCACTTTCTTAACAGGCAACTGATGCTTCGCTAAAAAGTCAGCGGTTCCTTCCGTTGCGACTAAACTATAGCCAATTGCTGAAAAACGCTTAGCAATTTCTAACGCCTCTTCTTTTGTTTCATCAGCAATGGTGAAAAGTACAGCCCCATAACTTGGCAAATGCAAGCCAGATGCTTCAAAGGCTTTATACAAGGCTTTTTCTAAATAATAATCACTACCCATCACTTCCCCAGTTGATTTCATTTCAGGCCCTAAGTATGTATCTACTTTTTGTAGTTTCGTAAAGGAGAATACAGGGGCTTTCACATGAACTTGTTTGCTTTCAGGGTATAACCCATCTTGATATCCTAGGTCAGTCAGTTTCTCACCAAGAATCGCTTTTGTAGCAACTTGGGCCATCGGAATCCCTGTGATTTTACTTAAGAAAGGAACTGTTCGACTCGCACGAGGATTCACTTCAATCACATAAACACGATTTTCATGAATAACAAATTGAATATTCATCATGCCTACACAGTTTAAACCAAGTGCCAGTTTTTTTGTATAGTCGGCAATCGTTGCTTGAATTTCTTGAGAAAGATACTGCGGTGGATAAACCGCCATTGAATCACCAGAATGCACGCCAGCTCGTTCAATATGTTCCATAATCCCTGGAATTAGTACTGTTTCACCATCACAAATGGCATCAACTTCACATTCTTGTCCCAATAAATAGCTATCAACCAAGACAGGATGTTCTGGAGAAGCTTTGACTGCATGTCGCATATAATCTTCCAAATCCTTTTGATTTTCGACAATTTCCATTGCACGACCACCTAAAACATAACTTGGACGCACTAAAACGGGATAGCCGATACGATCAGCAATCACGACTGCTTCTTCTGCACTTGTGGCCGTATCTCCTGGTGGTTGAGGAATCGCTAACTCTTGCAAAGCTTGTTCAAATAAATCACGATTTTCCGCACGATCTAAATCTTCAATCGTTGTTCCAAGAATTTTAACGCCTTGTTTTGTGAGCGGCTCAGCTAAATTAATCGCTGTTTGTCCACCAAATTGGACGATCACGCCAATCGGATTTTCTAAATCAATCACATTCATGACGTCTTCTAAAGTTAATGGCTCAAAGTATAATTTATCAGAAACAGAGAAATCTGTTGAAACTGTTTCAGGATTACTATTCATAATAATTGCTTCATAACCAGCCGCTTGGATTGCTTTGACAGAATGAACCGTTGCATAATCAAACTCGACCCCTTGACCAATGCGAATGGGACCAGAACCTAATACTAGTACAGAAGGCTTTTTCGAAACATTGCTTTCGTTTTCCACTTCATACGTGCTATAAAAATAAGGCGTGTGTGATTCAAACTCTGCAGCACACGTATCCACCATTTTATAGACGGGCACAATTTGATTGGCTCTGCGGAAGTCAGCGATGGCTTGTTCTGTTTGTCCCCAAAGTGCTGCGATTTTCCGATCAGAAAAACCATTTTGTTTGGCTTCTTTCAAAACAGCTACGTTGTCCACGTGACTTTCAAGGGCTGTTTCAATTTCGATAATGTGTAAAAGTTTATCCAAGAAGAATAAATCAATTTTCGTTAAACTTTGTAATTCTTCGATGCTATATCCTCTGCGAATGGCTTCTGATAAGTAGAACAATCGATCATCTTGCGCATGGACCATTTTCTTCGTTAATTCTAAATCACTGACATGACTTAGTTCTTCTAACTCGTTGTGATAAGCACCAATTTCTAAAGAACGAACTGCTTTTAATAAGGATTCTTCAATATTGCGGCCAATTGCCATGACTTCCCCGGTTGCTTTCATTTGCGTTCCTAGTTCTCGAGCACCTTTTTCAAATTTGTCAAAAGGCCAACGAGGAATTTTGGAAACAACATAGTCCAAAGCCGGTTCAAATTCGGCATAAGTGGTTCCAGTAACTGGATTTTTCATTTCATCTAATGTTAAACCAACAGCAATTTTTGCGGCTAACTTCGCAATGGGATACCCTGTGGCTTTACTAGCAAGTGCAGATGAGCGAGAAACACGAGGATTCACTTCAATCACATAATAATTAAAGCTATGCGGGTCCAAAGCTAATTGAACATTACAGCCACCTTCAATTTTTAATGCACGAATAATTTTCAAGGACGCATCTCGTAACATTTGGTATTCATAATCTGATAAGGTTTGACTCGGAGCAAAAACAATCGAATCCCCAGTGTGAATGCCGACAGGATCAAAGTTTTCCATGTTACAAACCACAATCGCATTATCAACCGAATCACGCATCACTTCATATTCAATTTCTTTAAAACCAGCAATACTTTTTTCAATTAAACATTGTGTAACTGGTGATAATTTCAGACCGTTTTCGGCAATCTGACGGAGTTCTTCTTCTGTATCACACATGCCGCCGCCTGTTCCACCTAAAGTAAATGCGGGACGAACGATAATTGGATAGCCAATTCGTTTGGCAAAAGCCACGGCTTGTTCCACCGTATTGACAATTTCACTTTCTGGAATCGGTTGTTCTAATTCTTCCATCAATTGTTTAAATAAATCACGGTCTTCCGCTTGGTCAATCGCACTGAGCTTTGTTCCTAGCAATTCTACATTTAGCTCATCTAAAATTCCTGATTCCGATAATTCCATCGCCATATTTAATCCAGTTTGACCACCTAATGTTGGTAGAAGAGCATCAGGACGTTCTTTTCGCAAAATTCTTGAAACAAATTCTAAAGTAATCGGTTCGATATAAACATGATCCGCGATTTCCTTATCGGTCATGATAGTCGCTGGATTTGAGTTTACTAAGACAACTTCATACCCTTCTTCTTTTAGCGCTAAACAGGCTTGTGTGCCTGCATAGTCAAATTCTGCTGCTTGTCCAATAATGATTGGTCCTGAACCAATCACCATGATTTTCTTGATGTCCGTTCGTTTTGGCATTAGTTTTGCTCCTTCCATGCATCCATTAATTCCATAAATTCGTCAAATAAATGAAGACCATCGTGCGGTCCTGGAGCCGCATCTGGGTGATATTGCACAGTAAAAGCTGGATAATCTCGATGACGCACGCCTTCAACCGTTCCATCATTGACTTCCACGTGGGTCACAAGTAATTTTTCTGGATCAATTGTTGCTTCATCTACGGCATATCCGTGATTTTGTGAAGTGAAATCAATGCGTCCTGTTGCGATTTCTCGTACAGGATGATTCAAACCGCGATGTCCAAACTTCATCTTATACGTATCCGCACCATTTGCTAATGAAAATAACTGATGACCTAAGCAGATGCCGAAAATTGGAACTTTTCCTTGGATTGCTTGAATCATTTCAATAGCTTCAGGCACATCTTTGGGATCTCCAGGCCCATTTGTCAACATGACACCATCGGGACTTAATTCTAAAATCTCTTCGGCCGTTGTATTATAAGGCAACACGGTTAAGTTGCATTGCCGTTTTGATAATTCTCGCAAAATACTATGTTTCAACCCGAAATCAACGACGACCACATTACGCCCAATACCTGGACTCGGATAAGGCTTAGTGGTGGAGACTTGTGCCACTTGATTTTTCGGCATGACTGTCGCTTTTAATTGATCAAACGCATGCGGCAAATCATCCACGGCATCAATGATGCTCCCTTTCATTGTTCCAGCTGATCGTAACTTACGAGTCAGCGCACGGGTATCAATTCCTGAAATTCCCGGAATCCCTTTGCGCTTTAAAAATTCATCCAAGGTCATTTGTTGACGCCAATTTGAAGCAACCCGCGCATGCTCTTTAACAATGACACCTTTACAGGTTGGCGCAATGGATTCATAATCATCTCGGTTGACCCCGTAATTTCCAACTAATGGATACGTAAAAGTAATCATTTGTCCATTAAAACTTTGGTCAGTAATTGCTTCTTGGTAACCTGTCATGCCAGTAGTAAAAACAACTTCTCCTACTACATTGCCTTCTGCACCAAACGCTTTTCCTTCAAATACTGTTCCGTCTTCTAAAATCAATAACCTTTTCAAACCTACTGCGCCTCCTCCGACCAAGCTAATGCTCCGTCAACAAATGTCATAAGTGTCTTTCCTTTGACTGTCCACCCTGTAAATGGTGTATTGACAGCCATTGATTCAAATGCTTCTGCATCAATTGGTGCAGCTGTTGCTAAGTCAAAAACTGCAATATCTGCTGGTGCACCAATTGTTAGTGTTCCTGCGTTTAATCCAAAAATTTCTGCCGGTTTCACTGCCATCCAATCAATCACTTGTTCTAATGTGAAAATGCCTGTTTCGACAAAGTTCGTATAAATCAATTGGAAGGCCGTTTCACTACCGACAATACCAAAAGGTGCGTTTAAAAATGATTGTTGTTTTTCTTCTAAACCATGGGGCGCATGGTCGGTAGCAATACAGTCAATCGTGCCATCTAACAAGCCGTCAATCAATGCTTGTCGATCTGCTAAACCACGTAATGGCGGGTTCATTTTCCAAAACCCTTCGTCACCAGGAATATCCTCATCGACTAAAATTAAATGGTGTGGCGAAACTTCGGCTGTTACGTGAATCCCTGCTTTTTTAGCATCTCGAATAACGCGCACGCTTTCTTCTGTTGAAACATGACAAACATGATAATGAACGCCTGTTTCTTTTGCTAAAGTAATATCCCGAGCAATTTGTGAAGCTTCCGTTGCACTTAAAATCCCTGGTAGGCCTAATTTCTTAGAAACTTCTCCTTCATGCATCACACCACCAAATAATAAAGATTCATCTTCCGTGTGCGCAACAAGCGCCATATTTAATGCAGCCGCTTCTTTCATGGCTAAGTACATCGTTCCTGCCGTTTGGACACCAACACCATCATTCGTAAATGCAAAGGCGCCCGCTTCTTTTAAGGCCTTCTGATTGGTTAAAACTTCACTCCGTAGCTCTTCTGTAATGGGGGCATATTGTAAAACTTTCACGACTGCATCTTTTTGAATTAAGTCGTAAACCTCACTTAATTTTTCAGCCGTATCTGGTACTGGATTCAAATTGGGCATTGCGCAAACCGTAGTAAAACCACCGCGAGCAGCAGCTTTACTACCCGTTTTAATCGTTTCTTTATACGTAAAGCCTGGTTCTCTAAAGTGAACATGCACATCCACCAAGCCTGGCGTGATTAGTTGCCCTTTCGCATCAAACACTTGCTCAAAATCTGCTTCGTCAAACGATTCTCCGATTGCGTGAATCACACCATTTTCTAGCCAAAGTGCTGCCTCAATCAATTGATTCTCTTTTTTGATGATTTTTCCATTCTTAATTAACGTCTTCATTTCTCCACCTAGGCCTTTCCATGTAAAATTGCTTCTAAAATTGCCATGCGCATAAAGACTCCGTTACTCATTTGCGCGACGATTCTTGATTGCAGACTTTCCACTAATTCATCTGCCAGTTCAACATCCCGATTGACTGGCGCTGGATGCATAATAATTGCGTGTTTCTGTAAACGAGTTGCCCGTTCGTTGGTTAAACCATATTCCAAATGATAGCCTTCTTTTGAAAAACTTTCCTTACCATCATGACGTTCGTGCTGCACGCGAAGCAACATCATCACATCGACTTTTTCAACAATTTCATCTAATGGCACATATTGTCCATAGACATCAAACTGATGATCGTACCACTCTTCTGGACCTGAAAAATAAATTTCAGCGCCTAAACGGTTTAATAACTGCATATTTGATTTAGCAACGCGAGAATGTGTAATATCTCCCACAATCGCCACTTTCAAGCCTTCAAATCCACCAAATTCTTCATAAATGGTCATCAGATCCAATAAACATTGTGTAGGGTGTTGTCCACTCCCGTCCCCACCGTTAATAATAGAACATTGAATCGTTTTACTTTGAATCAATTCATCGTAATAATTTTCTTTACCATGACGAATGACTGCTACATCTACACCAATTGCCGACATCGTTAGTACTGTGTCGTATAACGTTTCTCCTTTTTGAACAGAACTTCTACTTGCTTCAAACTCAATCACTTCTAAGCCTAATTTTTTCTCAGCTACCTCAAAACTTTTATGTGTTCGAGTACTATTTTCAAAAAACAAGTTTGTTGCAAAATATTGACGTTCTTCTGGGTGCCATTTTGCCCCCTGTTTAAATTCTCCTGCGCGACGGATTAACCCCATGACTTCACGGTCGGTTAAAGCCTCTGCAGTTAAAAGATGTTTTAAACTAATTCGTTCAGATGTAATAATCATTCGTCCAGTCCTCCTACTGTTCTTCGCTACGTGCGTTTTCCGGTAAAATTAAATTCAAAACAATTCCTAAGACGGTTGCTAATGCCATTGAAGACAATTCAAAGGTTCCTACTTTGAAGACTAAGCCACCAATGCCGATGACTAAAATTACTGAAGCAATCAATAAATTCTTTTTCTTATCAAAATTAATCTTATTATCGATTAAGATTTTCAAACCACTTGCGGCAATCACACCGAACAAGACGAAACTAATTCCTGAAATAACTGGTCCTGGGATACTTAGAATCAAGGCACTTAATTTCCCAACAAAGCCTAAAGCTACAGCGAACACCGCGGCTCCACCAATCACGAAGACACTGTGTACTCTTGTAATTGCCAGCACGCCGATATTTTCACCATAACTTGTAACTGGCGGTCCACCAACAAAACCTGCTACAATTTGCGCTAAGCCATCTCCCATTAAAGTTTTAGATAAGCCTGGGTCTTGGAAAAAGTTGCGCTTGGTTAATTTATTCAAGACCATTAAATGACCAATATGTTCTGTCATTGTTACAAAAGCAATTGGTGCCATTGTTGTAATGGCATTTAAATACAATTTCGGTTCATATTGAACAAAAGGTACTTCAAAATTCGGTAAAGCAAACCAAGCAGCTTCTTTAATAGGGGTTAAGTCAATAATTCCGAAAGCTAAAGCGACTAGGTACCCACTGACAATTCCCAAAAGAATTGGAATTAATCCTAGGAAGCCTTTGAAAAACATGTTGTAAAAAATGGTTAAGCCTAAAGTAATTAAGGCTACGGCAATATATTTAAAATCATAAACGTTGTTGTTATACATTGCGTTATTTGCGGCATTAGCTGCCAAGCCTAAACCGATAACCATCACGACAGGTCCTACAACGATAGGCGGTAAAATTTTATCCAACCAGTCGGAACCAATTTTTTTAATGATTAATGAAACGATTAGGTATACCAAGCCGGTTGTCATAGCACCTTGGGCAATGGCTGGATAACCATCACTCTTCATTAACATCTGCATCGCTGCAATAAAAGCAAAGCTACTGCCAAGATAAGCGGGGATTTTTCCTTTTGTAGTAATCAGATAGACCATTGTTCCTAATCCTGAACTGACTAACGCAATCCCTGGGTCAATTCCTACTAAGATTGGTACTAAAACCGTTGCACCAAACATCGTAAATAAATGTTGTAAACTTAGGCCAACCCAGTGAAAAGCTTGCGGTCTGTCTTTAATATCTAAGACTGCATCCTCATTTCGAAATTCTTTTTCTGACAACGTTGTTCACTCCTTTTTATTCGTTTCCTTTACTGATCATAATACGATCTGCGCCGTCACGCTCTTCCATTTCCACAATAATTTCCTCAGTTTTTGATGTTGGAATATTTTTCCCTACATAATCGGCACGAATCGGTAGTTCCCGATGCCCACGATCTACTAAGACTGCTAAAGAGATTTTTCTTGGACGACCTAAATCCATAACAGCGTCCATCGCAGCACGAATGGTCCGGCCCGTGTACAAGACATCATCCACTAAAATAACTTCTTTACCTTCAATTGAGACTGGTACGTCAGAAGAATGTAATTCAGGTTCCTCCATATCTTTCACATCATCACGATACAAAGTAATATCTAATTCACCAACTGGCACGTCAATATCTTCTAATTGTTTTAAGCGTTCGGCTAGACGTTGTGCAATGTATATCCCACGCGTTTTAATTCCTACTAAAACAATGTCTTGAATTCCTTTGTTTCTTTCAATAATTTCATACGAGATTCGAGTAAGCGCTCGTTTCATTGTGACTGCGTCAACAACTTCTTTCTTTGGCATAATAATTTCCTCCTCATTTCTTTTTTATCTACGTCCTCGCTGTCTTGGGGTCAGCGATTCTTCCTTCAATTGAGCAGCTGAAAAATAAGTGGGTTTTTATTGAAATTGTCCTGTTATTTTTTCCAACAAAAAATCCTCCTACCCGTATGAGGATAGGAGGATGTTGGTTACAGTTTAAAAAGGTACAAGGGTACCATGTAGCCCACACAACTTACTAACTAAGCGCACCTAGTGTTCTTTTGCATGATTCCTTCTTAGCCTCACGGGACTAAACTTAAAGGTTACAGTTATTTAGTTATTTTTCTTCTTAAAAAAGAGTTTACCTCTTCTTCAGAAAAAAATCAATGATTATTTCTTAATTGGTGTAAAGTTTTTTCAAAAACTTCTGGTAAAGGTGCTTCAAAGACTAATTGTTCACCTGTAGTAGGATGTGTAAAGCCTAATAACTTCGCATGTAAAAATTGTCCATTGCCAGGCAATGTTTTTTTCGGTCCATATAATGGATCTCCAGCTAATGGATAACCGATATATTTCATGTGAACACGGATTTGATGTGTCCGGCCTGTTTCTAGTTGTAATTCAACTAAGGTAAATGCATCAAAACGCTCTAAAACAGTAAAATGCGTGACTGCTTCTTTACCGCCTTCAATGACCGCTTGCATTTTGCGGTCAACCTTGGAACGACCAATAGGCGCATTTATCTCTCCCTTATCGTGAGGAATAACACCGTGGACTAAGGCGACGTATTTGCGTAACGATGTTTTTTCTTTTAGCTGTTTTGCTAATGATTCATGGGCTTGATCATTTTTAGCCACCATCAATAGCCCCGAAGTATCTTTATCAATTCGATGAACAATTCCCGGTCGCACCACATCATTAATCGCCGATAAGTGATCCGCATGATGAAGTAACGCGTTCACTAATGTACCCTTGGGATGCCCTGCCGAAGGATGAACGACCATGCCTTGAGGTTTGTTGACAACAATCACATCATTGTCTTCATAAACAATGGTCAAAGGAATATCCTCTGCTACCATATCTAGCACTTCTGGTTCAGGAATTGTTACAACAATTTCATCGCCTGCTGTAACTTTGTAATTTGCGCGGACCGTTTCACCATTAACTGTTACGTGTTTTTCTTTTAACCATTGTTGAATTTGCGAGCGGGAATGATTGGGTAAATGTTCACTTAATACTTTGTCAATCCGGCCTTTTTCTGTTTGAATCGTTACGTTAATTTGTTCCATTTTTGCCTTCCTTTGCTGCTTTTTCATCTAAAATCAAATAAATAAATATACAAATAACGCCGACCACTAACGTACTATCTGCAACATTAAAAATAGGAAAATTCATAAAATCCGTTTGGAGCATGTCCACCACGTAGCCTAAACGTACACGATCAATAAAATTCCCAATGGCACCTGCTAAGACAAAAGATAAACCTACAGAATACCAGATACTCTTTTTATAATTCTTAATTAATAAATAAATAATCACGACACTAACTATTACTGTGATGACATAAAAGAATATCATCTTTCCTTCTAACAAGCTCCAAGCGGCTCCGGTATTTCTTAAATGGGTCAGCGACAAAAATCCAGGAATGAATTCTTTTGTTTCACCCAAAGAAATGTTTTGGACCGTCAAATATTTGCTCCATTGGTCAAGCCCTACTAATAAGGCACTGATTAAAAAATATGCTACTAACAATCGCGTCATTCCTTTTCTCTATGAATACTTGCTAAATCTCTTGGTCGAACAATGCCTACTAACTCACCATTAGGATGGCCACTTTTACTAATAAGCACAGCTTCTAAGCGTGGCTGCTCCCGAAACATTTGTTCAACTTCAAAAACGGTTGCTTCAATTGAAACAAATTGATAGTTGCTGCGTTTATAATTTGATGCCAACAATTCTCGCACCGTTCGGTTGGCAATGTGAACTTCGCCTTTGGTGCTCTCAATGGCAAACCATACACCAATCCCTCGAACCGTGACTAATCCTTTAAATACACCTTTTTCATAAATCGGAAATTGAGAATATTGTTTTTTTGCAATAATCGTTAATAACGTTTCTAAAGAAGTGGTGATTTCAAAAGCTGTAACACGTTTCGCAAATTTAGGCACTACTTTTTCTGGTTTTGTTAAAGCTTGTTCAATCGTTTCAATTCGTTGAACTGCCCATTCGTTTGGCTCTGCAATTACAAAATCATCAGCAATTCGCTCATGAACGATGGCATTTCTTAACTGAGCCATTTGAAGCAAATCCTCTTCAAATTGAGCAATCTGTCCTTTTTCTTTTCGGGAAAGACGTCTTGTCATTTCACTGAATCCCATATTGACAGGATTGTTCAGTCTCTCTCTCATCCACTTTTCAATGCGATTAAAGTGTGCTAAAAATGTATCTGCTCGTTCCCCCATAGTCGTTGCTCCTTATAATAAACTACGCAATAAATTTCCGTCATTATTTTTTATTGAGCTACTTTCAAGTATATACTAAAAATAGGTCTCAGGAAAGAGCGGCTTTAAAAGAGACCGCTCGCTTGACCCGTTTCGTCCACATCCATATTTAACGCAGCAGGAACCTTCGGCAAGCCAGGCATCGTTAAAATGTCACCCGTTAACGCCACGATAAACCCCGCACCGATTTTTGGAACTAGTTCACGAATCGTAATCGTAAATCCTTCTGGCCGTCCTAATTTTTGAGGATCGTCAGAAAGTGAATACTGTGTCTTCGCCATGCAAATTGGTAATTGATCCCAACCATTTTTTGTAAAGTCTGCAATTTGTTTTTCTGCTTTCGGAGAAAAAATCGCCTGTTCCCCGCCGTAAATCGTTTGTACAATGGCTTGAATTTTTTCTTCAATTGTTTGGCGAGGGTTATATAAAGGTTGAAACTGTTTTGTATTGGCTTCAATCTCTGCTACTACTGTTTTCGCTAGATTCGTACCACCTGCGCCACCTTGCGCCCAAACACTTGTTAACTCGACGGGCACGCCTAACGCTTGGCAGGCTTCTTTCAATAGTTGAATTTCTTTTTCTGTATCCTGTGTAAACTCATTAATTGCAACAACTACTGGCACATCATAACGTTGCATGTTTTGAATATGTTTTTCTAAGTTGGCAAAGCCTTTTTGTAACGCTGGTAAATTTTCTTCTGCTAACTGATCTTTCGCCAAACCGCCATGCATTTTCAACGCGCGAATCGTTGCCACAATCACAACGGCATCGGGTGCTTTTCCTAAAGAAGGTACTTTAATATCTAAAAATTTTTCACCACCTAAGTCGCCACCAAAACCTGCTTCTGTTACGACATAATCCCCTAGATGCAAAGCCGTTTTTGTCGCTAAAATACTGTTACATCCATGAGCGATATTGGCAAAAGGACCACCGTGAACAAAAGCTGGAGTTCCTTCAATCGTTTGAACTAAATTAGGTTTTAAGGCGTCTTTTAATAATAAAGTCAGCGCACCTGCCACGTTTAAATCTTTAACCGTCACCGGCTCTCTTTGGTCATTATAGGCGACAATAATCCGACTTAAGCGTTCTTTTAAGTCCGTTAAATTTTGCGCTAAACAAAGAATCGCCATAATTTCGCTTGCCACAGTAATATCGAAACCGTCTTCTCTTGGTACACCTTGGAAAGGACCGCCTAAACCAACAACGACCTGTCTGAGCGCACGATCATTTAGATCCACTGCCCGTTTCCAAATCACCCGTCGAGAATCAATCTTTAATTCATTTCCTTGCTGTAAATGATTATCTAGTAACGCAGCTAAGGCATTATTGGCTGTCGTAATCGCATGCATATCACCAGTAAAATGCAAATTGATTTCTTCCATTGGTAATACTTGTGCGTAACCGCCACCTGTTGCGCCACCTTTAATCCCCATCACAGGACCTAATGATGGTTCTCTTAGGGCAATAACTGTTTTTTTATTGATTTGATTTAATGCATCTCCTAAACCAATGGTCACGGTTGACTTTCCTTCTCCTGCTGGTGTTGGATTAATCGATGTAACGAGGATTAATTTACCTTCTGGTTGCGCTTCTAAGGATTGAAGCGTTGGAAAATCTATTTTCGCTTTGTATTTTCCATAAAGTTCGAGCGAATCTTCTGAAAGACCGATTGTTTCGGCAATCTCTTGAATAGGTTTTAATGTTGCTGCTTGTGCAATGTTAATATCTGTCTTCATAACGGACCCCTTTTCAATTCTTTATCGTCTTTGTGACACATTGTTTCTTTTAAATTATAGCTTGTATTGAATAGAATGGCTAGAAATAACCTTTTTTAAACAACCCAACCATTGACGTTTGGTAGCCTTTTCTCGTATAATGAAAGTGTCTTTACAAATCTAAAAGGAGCGTGAATTGGATGCAAAAAGGAATTGTCAAATGGTTCGATAACAGAAAAGGTTATGGTTTTATCGTTTACAACGAAGAAGATGAGATTTTTGTCCACTTCACTGCTATAGAAGGTGACGGATTCAAATCACTTGATGAGAATCAATCTGTAGAGTTCGAGATAATGGAAGGCAATCGTGGGCTACAAGCAGCACATGTCAAAAAAATAGATAACTAAAAAAGCTGAACCAACAACGCTTTGCTCCAAAAAGTAAGTAAACGTAGCGTTTGTTTCAGCTGATTATTTTAAGATTTTGAGAGTGGGTCACCAGTCGTTTCGACTTATGACTCACTCTTGTTTTTTTCTTCTTTTTTATGAAGGCCCAAAGAATGATCTTCTGCTACCTTCAATTCAGGCTTTTTTACCTTAAGTGCCTCAAGAAATAACGGAATCGTTTTCTTTTTCATTAAAAAGACTTTTGAGCCTTCCTTAAATTCTGAGGAAAAAATTTCGATGCTTTTTTCATTGTAGGTTACTTTTTCTATCTGAGAAAGCGGAAGTGCTTTTTTGCGAAACCACAAAACATCTCTGACAATTAAAGATGTTTCTGTCATATTAAAAGACCGCGCAATTCCTAGATAAGCAAACACAAAAAATGGAACCATCACCAGATTACTAATCAAGTAAGGACCATTATTTTCCAATGCTAAAATTAAACTAATAAATAATATACAAAATGTGCAAGACCAGTAAATAATTGTTGATGCTAATTCTGGCTGCCAATAGAATTTCTGTTTTTTCATAAAGTGCCCTCACTACTTCTGGATCAACGCCGCTAAATTTAAATATGTTATAATAGTAACATACTTTTTTTAAGAACAAAAAGAAATTAGGAGTAATTTTATGTTAAGAATTTATGTAGATGCTGCAACAAAAGGCAATCCAGGTGAATCTGGCGGCGGTATCGTTTACCTTACCGACCAATCGCGGCAACAATTGCATGTGCCTTTAGGCATTGTTAGTAATCACGAAGCCGAATTTAAAGTGCTGATTGAAGCTTTAAAACAAGCGATTGCCAATGAAGACAATCAACAAACCGTTCTTCTCCACTCAGATAGTAAAATTGTTGTCCAAACAATTGAAAAAAACTATGCTAAAAATGAAAAGTACCAGCCTTATTTAGCAGAATATCAACAACTAGAAAAGAATTTTCCTTTGCTCTTAATCAAATGGCTACCTGAAAGTCAAAACAAAGCGGCCGATATGCTTGCACGGCAAGCATTACAAAAATTTTATCCCAATAAAAAGTAGCACTGTTTACTTAATGCTTTTCCTTTATTAATTTGATAATTAAACACGTGGAGCAAAAATTCCAAGTGATTTTTGCTCCACGTTTAAAAACAGATAAACGGTTCTGTCTCGACTTCTTCTTATAGCCACTTATTCTTTTGTCGTTATTTCCGCAAATTGCCCATTGGTTAGCGAAAGGATTGCTTCAGGCGCTAATTCAATTTGCATGCCACGTTTGCCTGCAGAAACAATAATTGCAGAATATTGTTGAGCTTCTTCAGCCAAATAGGTGGGAAATTGTTTTTTCATCCCAATTGGTGAACAGCCCCCACGAATATAGCCTGTGGTTGCTTCTAAATCTTTTAAGTGAAGCATTTCTACCTTTTTGTTGCCACTAGCTTTCGCTAATTTTTTCAAATCTAATTCTTGATTACCAGGAATGACAGCCACGACTGGACCTGTTTTATTACCTACTGTAACCAAGGTTTTAAAAATTCGTCCTTTTTCAATACCTAAACTTTCAGCGACACTTTCTGCACTTAAATGATCTTCACTCCAAGCGAATTCATATTCTTTATATGGTACTTTATGTTGTTCCACCATGCGCATCGCATTCGTTTTTTGTTGTGTTTTTTTCTTTGCCACTTTTTTCACCTTCTGAATCACTTGTTTTGTTCGAATGTCTTTAAATAATTTCTTAATACTTGTACGGATAGTTGGCCTGGTGCAGACGCTTGCTGGGCGGAGCCAAAAGTTAGTGCCGATCCGAACAGTTGACCTGTTACGCGACTAATCATCCCTAACTGTCCCATTGACATAGTAACGATTGGAACGGATGCATAATGGGTGTACATTTCATTGGTTGCTGAAAGTAACGTAAGTACATCTGTCGCATCTTGTGGCATCACAGCTATTTTACAAATATCTGCCTGACGCATTTGCATTTGGCGTAACCGCGCGACAATCTCCTCTTGCGACGGTGTTTTCTGAAAGTCGTGATTACAGAGAACAATTTTAATCCCCGCCTTTTTAGCTTCGTGAATTAACGTATCTGCCGCCAGCGGATTCGCAAATAATTCAATATCCAATAAATCCAACGCACCCTTTTTTACTAATTCATGATACAATGCAAAATAATTTTCCTCGGAAAAAGCCATTTCGCCGCCTTCTTTTTGTGTACGAAAAGTTAACAATAACGGTTTTTGCCCCAACCGTTCCATTACTTGTTGTGAAAGATTACATACATCGGAAAAATCAGCGACATTTTCATAATAGTCTAAACGCCATTCCACCAAATCACAATCTAGTGTTTGGCTCGCCGTTGCTTCGGCCAAAATATCCTCGGCTGTTGGAGCAACAATGGGCACCACAATTTTGGGATTCCCTTCACCTATTCGCACATTTTTGACTATAACTGGCTTCACAGTTCCACCTAACTTCCTCGTTTGTTTTTCTCTCTTCATATCATACCATTTCTATTCTTTTTTGCAATTTAAAGAGCTACAAAGACACCTAGAATTAGGAATTTCCTAACACTAAATGCCTTTGTTTGGGTTATTTAACTCTTTCTATTGTTACGTTAAACTTCCGTACTTTGTAACTGATACATATCCGCATAAAGGCCACCTTCTGCCAGTAACGTTTCGTGCGTTCCTCGTTCTACAATCTGCCCTTTGTCTAAAACTAAAATCAAGTTTGCGTCACGAATCGTCGAAAGGCGATGCGCAATCGCAATTGTCGTTCTCCCTTGACGCATTTTGGCTAATCCTTCTTGAATCAATCCTTCTGTTTCTGTATCAATATTAGCGGTTGCTTCATCTAAAACTAAAATTTTGGGATCAGTCACAATCGTTCGTGCAAACGAAATTAATTGACGTTGCCCGCTAGAATAACTCGCTCCTCGTTCAATGACTTTCGCATGATAGGTATTGGGTAACGTGTGAATAAATTTATCTGCCTGAACAAATTCCGCAGCCTGTTTAATTTGCTCATCTGTAATATTGGGATTCAGTAAACGGATATTTCCAGCAATATCTCCATAAAACATGAAAGCGTCCTGTAATACTAAGCCCATCTTTTCCCGTAATTCTGTCATGGGAAAATCACGAATATCACGATCATCAATTAAAATCTGCCCTTCATAAAATTCATAGAAACGCATGAGTACATTAATAATTGAACTTTTACCACTTCCTGTATGACCGACTAAAGCGACGGTTTCCCCGGGATTTGCGACAAAGCTAATATTTTTCAATACTTCGTTTTTGCCGTCATAAGAAAAAGTAACATTGCGAAATTCAATTTTCCCGCGGATAATTTCCCCATTCGCACCTACTGATTGTTGCGGCGTTAATTCTTCCGTATCCATAATTTTTAAAATACGACTACCTGCGACAATCCCATCTGTAAAGATACTTAGGAAGTCCATCATTTGTGTCATCGGATTAAAAAAAGCTTGGACATACGTTACAAAAGCATAAATCATCCCCGCTTCTACAGGAGAATGTAAAGCATCGATGCCAAACATAGTTAAGGCCAATGCAATCGCCAACGTATACAACAAATTAATGATGGGACTTAATAATAACGAATTCATACGAATCATTGCTACTCGTGTTTTTAAATAATCATCATTGGTTTCCTCAAATTCTTTTTCCAAACGCTTTTCTTGGCGAAATTGTTGAATGATTTGCATCCCAGAGATGTATTCATTTAGTTTGGTATTTAATTGACTTAATTTTTCCCGCATACTGCGATATAATTTTGAACTAAATTTTTGGTAATACCAAATCACAACTAATAAAATCGGCAAGAAAATTAGACAATAAAATGAGATTTCTGGACTGAGTTGAAACATTGCAAAAAATGACGAGATTACGGCAAAAATTCCTGTAATCACCATTAAGAATACATACCAGAATTCAAACAATGTTTCTGTGTCATTTGTAACACGAGACACCGTCGAACCCGCTGGTGTTTGATCAAAATAACGCATACCTAAAGTGTGTAATTTTTCAAATAATTTCACTCGTATATATTGATACGTTTTTAAAGAAGCCATCGAATACAAATACCATTGGAAAAACCAAACAATACTTTTGACAATGACACCAAAAAAATAAATAGCAGCAAAAGTTAGAATCACTTGCATTGTAGCAGTTTTAGGCGTTAAATAATTATCCATAAAAACTTGAATGACTCTAGGCAAAAGAATATTGATAATTGATAAGCCAAATGCAAAGAGAATAGCTGTGTAAAACATGCGTCGAAACGGTTTGGCAAAACGAAACAAACGCTGAACAATCGTTAATTGTTCTTTCATCGGTAACTCTCTGGACCATTCGGATTGATACTTTTCTTCCATTAACTCTCACTCCCTTCAATTTTCGCTTCTAATTGCTGTTTTTCCCACATCCGCTGATACCACCCCTTCTGAGCCAGTAACTCCTGATGCGTCCCCCGTTCAATAATTTTCCCTTCATCCAACACTAAGATTTCTTTGGCATGCATGACACTACTTAAACGATGCGCTGTAATAATAGTGGTTTTTTCTTGGCGCGTTTCTTTTAGATTTGATAAAATCGCCTCTTCAGTCTTCGCATCGACTGCAGATAAGGCATCGTCTAAAATTAACAATTCTGGTTCAACAATCAAGGCCCGTGCAATAGAAATCCGTTGTTTTTGTCCTCCAGAAAGCGAAACGCCACGTTCCCCAACCATTGTGTCATAGCCTTCAGGGAATGCTTTAATTTCTTGGTTAATAAATGCTAATGCTGCCGCTTGTTCAACTGCTGCTTGTTCCAAGTGTGGTTTAGCAAAACGAATGTTATCTCGTACCGTCATTGAAAAGAGAAAATGGTCCTGTGGTACGTATCCCATTGCACCCATCAATGCATCTAATGTGTAATTTTTAATGTTATGTTTTCCAAAGGAAATCGTTCCTTGGTATTGGTCATATTCACGCATCAACAACTTCAAAATAGTGGTTTTACCAGCGCCTGTTTTACCAACAATCCCCAAGGTTTCTCCTTCTTGCAACGAAAATTGGATATTTTCCAATGCCACTGCCTCTTCTTTTGGATAAGAAAAAGAATCAATCTTCATTGAAATTGTCCCTTGCGCCATTGTTTTGATGGCATCTTTTCGTTCGATAATATGCGTTTTTTCATGTAATAATTCGTTCACACGATCGTAACTAGCATTCCCACGTTCTAACACATTAAATAAGCGCCCAATCGCAAACATTGGCCAAACTAGCATCCCAATATAGGCAATGAAAGAGACCAACTGACCTAAACTAATCGTTCCTTCCATGATGAAACGACCACCAATAATAATTGTCAAAACATAAGAAACACCAATAATCAGCGTAATAAACGGATCAAATAGTGCATCTAAAAAGTTCGTTCGTTTATTTTTGACGATAGCATCATCAATTTTCTCTGTAAAATCAGCAAGATCTTCTTTTTCTTGCCCAAATGTTTTAATGACTTTAATTCCAGTGATACTTTCTTGTGTTTTATCATTAATCGCTGAAAAAGCAGCTTGTGAATCTCGAAAGGCATCATGCAACTTAGAACCTAGAACTCGTGAGGTGACCGCTAATAAAGGCAGCGGTAATAAAGCAATTAATGTTAAGCGCCAATCAACAAATAGAACCATTGCGATAATCGTTGTTCCTCCCGTAATCACAGAGTCAGCAAACGTTAAAATCCCAGCTCCAGCCACATTTTGGATGGCATTTAAATCATTGGTAGCATGCGCCATCAAGTCACCTGTCCGATATTTCTGATAAAAGATGCTATCCATTTTTGTGAAATGATGAAATAATTGAGTCCGTAGCTCTTTTTCCAAACGAGCGGCACTCCCCCAAATATGCATCCGCCAAATATAGCGAAAAAGATATTGGGCAAGCCCAGCACCAATCAAGAGTGCAACCCACACGATAATTTTCGTTAAGCGAATTTCTTTGTTAACGATTTCATCTACAACGACGCCAATAACTTTGGGCGGGACTAATTGAACAAGAGCGACCATCATTAATGAGAAAACCCCAATAATATAACTTTTTTTCTCTTGCTTAAAAAACCAGCCTAATTTTTTGAATATGGACATTTAGTTGTCCCTCCTTTTACTTTGTTGTTCTACGAAGACTACTTTCGAGCTAGAAGGTTTCTTCGTTATTGTTGTTTTTGATTAAACGTTTCGCTCTTTTCCTCCTAGATTATCCTATTCTCCCGCAAAACAACAAAAAAACGGACTGAAAATCAGCCCGTTTTTACACTTATTCATGATTACCTGAATAACCTTTACTATTTTCCTTGGTTTTTCATTTGTTGCATCATTTGTCTAACCTTTTTCTCTGACGGTTTTTGACCCATTGATGCCATCATCATGCGTAACATATCCTCATTAACGGGAGGATTTTTTTTGAAATAATCTTGCATATATTTGCGTGCAAGGAAAAAGCCCCCTGCAGCGCCTACTAATAAAGCGATTACTGCGATTAATACTACCCAACCTGTTGCCATTGAAACTCTCTCCTCTCCGTATAGTTTTGCTCTCAATGAATTATTTTACTAGAAATAGCAAAAAAAGAAAAGTTCTTTTTGCGGGATTTCTCTTAAATAATGAAAAAAGTCTGATTTTTTTGCAAAATAGTGATTAAAAGTCAAAAATATACGCTCTTAAATGTCAATAGGACCTTTAAGAGCGATTGTTGCTTTAGTTTTGTCCTTGAATTTTTTCTAATAATTCTGGATCAAATGTTTGATTTTTTAACATCGCAATTTCAAAGCCGTAAGGGGCCTTTTTATTTTTTTTGTCTTCTCCGACATAAGGTGTTTCTAAAATTTTTGGTAAAGCAGCTAATTTTTCATGGTGAACCACACCGTTTAAAGCTTCAAAACCAATAGTGCCAAAACCAATATTGGCATGACGATCTTTATGTGAGCCCATAGGATTTTTAGAATCATTCACATGAATAACTTTTAAACGATCCAATCCGATAATTTTATCAAATTCAACTAATACGCCATCAAAATCATCTTTTACATTATAACCTACATCATTAATGTGGCAAGTATCCAGAGTGACAGAAAGTTTATCATTTAGCGTAACTCCGTCAATAATCGCAGCTAGTTCATCAAACGTACGGCCAATTTCGGTTCCTTTACCAGCCATTGTTTCTAAAGCGATTTGAGGGATTTGCTCTTTCCACAAGACTTCGTTTAGACCTTTAACAATTTGTTTAATGCCGGCTTCTGGACCTGCACCAACATGCGCACCTGGATGTAACGTGATTTGCGTTGCTCCCAACGCTTGTGCTCGCTCAATTTCTTGACGCAAAAAGTCTACGGCAAAACCGAAATTTTCCGTTTTAATTGTATTACCTAAATTAATAATATACGGGGCATGAACGACGATATTACTTAAATTGTGTTCCTTCATAAAAGCTTGCCCAGCTTCAATATTCATTTCTTCAATCGGTTTCCGGCGCGTGTTTTGTGGCGCACCTGTATAAATCATAAAGGTTGTTGAGCCATAACTAGCCGCTTCCTCGGCAGAGCCTAATAGCATTTTCTTGCCACTCATACTAACGTGTGATCCTAATAACATGTGGTTCCTCCTAATAATTCTTCTTTTTCTTTTGGTAGTGTTGATACTGTTGCAGCCATTCTTCAAGCGTGATTTTTGTTACTAATTCGCCAATTAGTTCATAGGGTATTCGCTTAGGATTAGTGAAGCGAAGACAACTTTTCCCCATGTTTAGCTTTGTTGACACTTGTTCCTGATAGGCTTCTTGAAACCAACTTCGGACGGCTTCATTTCCCATTAATCCCATGTGATATAAAGCTACTTGCCTTTTAGTAGCGCCTAAGCTGATAAATGGTAACGGTTCATCACCACGGTTGAGATAGCCTTCTGGAAATACTGAAAGCGGCACAACAAAGGTTGGCATGCCATATTGCATCGTTAATTCAAATCCTGCTGGCAAATTTTGCGAAACGACGTCTAATACTTGCTGATAAGCAATTCGCCATTTTGGTTCAACTGTTTCGATGTATGCTGTAACTGTTTCAATTGACTGCGCCATTATTTCTTCCTTTGCTGATAAAGCGCTTTGGTTTTATAGCCTTCTTTTAAAATGGCTAACATTTCAGTTTGCCGCTTTTTCCGTGTCTCCGCTCGCTTTGCACTAAATACATACCGCGCCCACTCTTTTTGATAACCAGGCGTTAATGCAGCGAATGTCGCTGCAGCAGCTGGTTCTGTTTGTACCAACGCTTCAATTTCCGGTAAATATTGAACATAATCCCCAACAGCAGAACTGGTCTGATTCTTCGCTGGCTTTTTAAGAACATTCTTCATGCCGACAACCGTAAAAGTCTCATCTAAACTAACCATGCGATTAAATTTTAAGGTTGAGCCTTTAATATACCCATCTGCCTCGTTTACTTGTAATGTTGGAAAAATTTCATCTCGGTGGACAAAAGTTGGATACATTTTATTGCCTTTTTTCGGATAAGCCACATATAACAACCCATTTTCTACTAAATGTTGACCTTCAATCACCATTGAAACAATCTCTTGAAATTCCGCCATCGTTTTCACAAATGCAAAAATCAGCTCAACTGGTTCTGAGGGTAATTGCTGCGCGGCTGAAGCAAATTCAGATAGATACTCTGCCTGTGGTCTATTTAAAATAACTGGGTGCTGATACTTCGTTAAGTTTAACTTTTCGACAATTGATTTCATAACCTACTCCTTATAGCGACTGCACTTTTTATTCTAGCATAGCACAAGTTATCTGTAATTGAATATGCCCAATAGTAAAAAAGAGTTTTTTGTAACAGAATTAATCCCAATTTATCTTTTTTAAAAGCGAAAGCTTGGAACCTGTTGTCTAAACGACCTTCGTCCCAAGCTTTCATTTTTTTAGTATTTTAACAAGAAATATTTTTTCTTACCGCGACGAATCACAGTAAATTGTCCTTCGATTTTATCAGTTTCTGTCAATTCAGCTGCTAAATCTTGTCTACGTTCTCCATTGACGTAAATCGCTCCATTTTGAACATCTTCACGGGCTTGACGTTTGGATGGTTCTATTTTTGAGGTAACTAATAAGTCGACTAAACTTAATTGATCCTCTGGTTGCACCTCATACGTCGGTACATCTTTAAAGCCTTGTTTAATTTCTTCTGCTGTTAAGCTTTGGATATCTCCGCTGAACAACGCTTCTGAAATTTTAACCGCTTGATGATAGGCTGCTTCACCGTGGACTAAAGTAGTCACTTCTTTGGCTAACGCTTTTTGCGCAGCACGTTGACCTGGGTTCGCTGTAAATTCTTCTTCAATTGTTGCAATTTCATCCAATGTTAAGAAAGTAAAGTATTTCAAGAATTTCACGACATCACGATCATCTGTGTTAATCCAGAATTGATAAAATTCATATGGCGAAGTTTTTTCCGCATCTAGCCAAACTGCGTTTCCTTCTGTTTTACCAAATTTGGTGCCATCTGCTTTTGTAATTAAAGGCATGGTTAAGCCGAATCCTTGAACTTCTTGTTCTCGGCGTAATAATTCAATCCCTGAAGTAATGTTTCCCCATTGATCACTGCCGCCTAATTGCAATAAACAACCTTCTGTTTCGTACAATTTCAAGAAATCATACGCTTGTAATAATTGATACGCAAATTCAGTATAAGAAATTCCTGTTTCGATTCGGCGTTTCACGCTTTCTTTACTCATCATATAGTTAATTGTAAAGTTTTTTCCCACATCACGTAAGAAATCAATTAACGAAAGCTCTCCAAGCCAATCATAGTTATTTGCTAGAATCGCTGGATTTTTTTCATCTTCAAAATCGATAAAACGTGACAACTGGCTCTTAATACTTTCAGACCAAGCTTTCACTGTATCAAGTGTGTTTAAACTACGTTCTGCATCTTTGAATGATGGATCACCAATCATGCCTGTTCCGCCACCAACTAAAGCAATGGGCACATGGCCATTTTGTTGGAAACGACGTAACATAAGAATTGGCAGTAGATGCCCGATGTGTAAACTGTCTGCCGTTGGATCAAAGCCGATATATAATTTAACAGATTCTTCATTTAATTGTTTTTGTAAGGCTTCTTCATCTGTGACTTGGTAGACCAACCCACGGGCTTTTAATTCTTCAAAAAAAGCTGAATTCATGATTTTCCTCCTATAGTAAAACATAATAATAGATCAAATTCCCCTATTCATAGTAACCGATTCTGTCACACTTGAAAAGTCAAAAAATGAGATTTCCCTATTTTCTCTTAAGTTTTTTCAACAAAAAATGGCAATTGGTGTAGAAACTATTCATAGAAGCTTTTTTTTGCTATAATAACACAGAATGTATCATTTTATTGAGGTGAAGCTTTTGAAAAATAATTCAAGTAACAATAAGCAAAAACCAACGACCTCTTCTGGCGGCAATGTCTTTTTACTTATTTTAAATGTCATTATTCGCGTTTTTCAGTCATTAGTGGTTTTTGGGGTTATTCTGATTGTCTTAGGTGGCTCTCTTGGCTTAGGTATTGGAATGGGCTATTTTGCTTTTCTAGTTGAAGATACACAGCCCCCAACGAAGGAAGAATTGCAAAAAGAAATCAGTGATATTACCGAAGTGTCAAAAATGACTTACGCAGATGGTACTCCGATTGCTAACATCAAATCAGATTTAATTCGGACACGAATTAATGGCGATCAAATGTCTCCATTGCTAAAAAAAGCCATTATTTCAACAGAAGATGAATATTTTGAAGAACATCATGGGGTAGTACCAAAAGCGCTAGTTCGAGCGTTGATTTCTGATGCGACAGGTATCGGAGGTTCTTCTGGTGGTTCAACATTGACTCAGCAATTGGTAAAGCAACAGATTTTAACTGACGAAACGACTTTTAAACGGAAAGCCAACGAAATTTTATTAGCTTTACGTATTGAAAAATACTTTTCTAAGGACGAAATCGTGACAACGTATCTAAATGTCTCCCCTTTTGGTCGTAATAACAAAGGTGAAAATATTGCAGGCGTGGAAGAAGCAGCCAAAGGACTCTTTGGTAAAAGTGCCAAGGACTTGAATCTTCCTCAAGCGGCCTTTATCGCAGGACTTCCCCAAAGTCCCATTGTTTACACGCCCTATACTAACACTGGTGCCTTGAAAGACGATTTGTCTTTAGGAATGAAGAGAAAAGATTTTGTTCTTTTCAGTATGTACCGAGAAAAAGCTATTTCACAAAAGGAATATGAAGAAGCCAAAGCTTACGACTTGAAAAAAGACTTTTTACCAACTGAACAGGCCAATGTCAATACAGAAGGCTATCTATACTACACGGTGTTAGATAAAGCAGTTGAGATTGTCATGGATTTAGATATGAAAAAAGCTAAAGTTAATCGTGATGATTTAGATCAAGTTGGTTTAGATCAATATGAAGAACAAGCACGTCGCGAAATCCAGTCGCAAGGCTATACAATCCAATCGACCATTGATCAGAACATTTATAACACGATGCAAACCGCTGTCGCAAATTATGGTTATTTGCTTGATGATGGAACTGCAGATGTCAATGGGAATACAATGATTGAAACTGGCAATATTTTAATGGATAACGCTACTGGTCGTATCCTCGGTTTTATCGGCGGCAGAAACTTCGATATTAATCAAAACAACCATGCCTTTAATGCCGATCGTCAAGTTGGTTCTACGATTAAACCAATTTCTGTCTATGGCCCTGCGATTGATCAAGGACTCATTGGTTCTGAAAGTCGTCTGGCCAACTACCCAACGACTTATGCTGATGGTACAGAATTTGTTAATTCCACAAATGTGGATTTAAATCAATTCGTGACTGTTCGAAATGCCTTGAATTGGTCTTTCAATATCCCTGTCGTTCATGTTAATAATGAGCTAAGGAAAAAAATGGGTGATGATAATTTCTCTTACAATCACTACTTAAGTAAAATGAACTATCCAGCTTCAGATGCTTGGGCTTACGAATCTGCGCCATTGGGTTCAGTAGAAACAAATGTTGTAACACAAACAAACGGCTTCCAAGCGCTTGCTAACAAAGGTAAATATCAAAAAGCCTTCATGATTGAAAAAATCACAGACAATAGCGGACATGTGGTCTACGAACACAAAGATGAAGGAACGCAAGTTTATTCACCGGCGACCGCTTCTATTATGAATGACTTGTTGCGCTCAGTGGTGGATTCTGCGAATACGACAAAATTCAAACCAACATTAGCTGGCTTGAATCCTCATTTAGCCAGTGCTGATTGGGTCGGAAAAACTGGGACAACTAATGACTATAAAGATTCATGGCTAATTGTCTCTACCCCGACTGTGACACTAAGTTCTTGGTCAGGACATGATCTACCAGCGCCAATGACGACGACCAGCGGCGACAATAACGGGAATTATATGGCGAACTTAGCTAACGCGCTGTACTATGCGAATCCAGAATTGTTTGGCATTGGTCAAAAATTTGAATTAGACCCAAGTGTCATTAAATCAAAAGTTTCTGAATTTACTGGTGAAAAACCTGGCTCAATTACCTATAATGGTGCCAAGTTCAACACACCTGGCAAAACAACGACTTCATACTATGCTAAAGATGGTGCACCACAAAGTACCTATAAATTTGGGATCGGTGGAACAGACAGCAATTACGCTTCTTACTGGGGAAATCTTGCTCCACGTGCCACTACAAATAATAACAACAACAATAACAATAAAAAGAACAACTAAAGAATTTGGTAAGTTAAGCTTGCAACCAAAATTATGTAAAAAAGTAGAGACGTAATTCATCAATTGATGGATTACGTCTCTACTTTTATTGTTTCTCTTATTCTTTACCATCGATACTAGCTCGAGCTATTCAAAAATAGCTCCTACATTTAATGAAATAATATGCAGCAATCAACCTATTTTAACTAAAATAATCCCTTTCTGTTTCTCAAAACAATAGCAGATACTATTAAACTTATTAATACATAGACAACTATCATCTTTAAAGAAAAATCAAATGTGAGACCTATCTCATCCATCGGCTCATACCCATTTCCTCCATTAATAATTTTAGGAAAATTCATATAAGCTGTAAAGAAAAATTTATTGGAAAGCATACTAAATCCTGAAGATAATACCACACCAACAATTAGCAAGCTATGAACAATCAAATTTCCAGTAAATAGTGAAAGCAAGAAACTGAATACTGTCAATGCTAATAACAGCATACCAAACATAATTAGGCTTCTCGACAAATAGTTAGAAAGAGAAATGATTGTAACACTTTGTCCCTTTTCAATAATCGCGACTGGATAATCAGGGTTTCCCAGACCATTTTTGAAAAATGCACTGATTGCAGAAAGAAAGATTGACAGATAAGAAACCAATCCGACTGTAAACAAAATACTACTTATTTTAATAGAATATTTTTCCCATAGTTTTAAGGGAAGTCCATTCCATAAAGAAACAGTATTTTTTCTTTTTTCTAAAGTTGCGAGCGCTATAATCATTAAACTAGGGATAATTAATAATAATGTATATGGAAAATCCATCGATAAAAGAAAACCTAGGTAATTCAAAGCAGGCATTTTAGCAACTTCAGAAGAATCCACTTGTTTGATCCTGTTTTCAGATAAATATTGCAATTCTTTGACTCTTTTTTGTTGCTCAATAATTGGTATACTGTACAACGTTCCTTTTAACATTGCGTTTAAATTACTTTCTTCCAATTTTTTCTCAGCTTCTAATAAAGCCCATTCATCACCAATTTTGATGGCATTAATTACTTTCCTTAATTGCTCACTTTCATCTTCTATCTCATTTAAAGTTTCTTTTGCTGCAGGTTCATTTTTCATTTTTTCTTTCGCTTGTTCGTTATTTTTGATTCGGTTTTCATATTGCATTTCTTTAAAAGAAAGTTGTTGGGGTTGAGCTAGCAACGGATAAATTAACATTAAAATAAAGGCTACAAACACAAACCACAGACTCTTCTCTTTCAATATTTTTATCGTTTCTATCTTAAGCATCTCTCTCTTCTCCTCTTAAATATAAGTTATCATATTGTTCACGTAAAGAAAGGTTACGTTGATCATTCTCAACCAACTTTTTATTTTTCATAAATAAAATACGTGTACATGTATGTTCAACATTATACAAATCATGAGAAGATAAAATAACTATTTTATCTTTAGAAACTATTTCTTTTAAGCACATTATGAATAAACTAACACTAGTAGGATCCAAGCCATTAAAAGGTTCGTCTAACAAAAGTATTGTTGCATCACTTGCTAGATACATTGCTAATAATACATGTTGTTTCATTCCAAGAGATAATTTTTTTATTGTTCTATTTTGATATTCTTTCATCTTTAATTGTTCAAAAATATGCTCTATATCGCTATTACTTTTCCAAGCGGCTTTAATATATTCGAGATGTTCTTTCGGCGTCAAATAATCATATAAATTTTTACTACTTTCAAGAAAAAATAGTTCTTTTAAATACGTTGCACTTCTACTATTGTAATCAATCTTATTTAAACTAATATTTCCATTTTTTCTAGGGATTAAACCAGATATAGCATTAAAGAACGTGGTTTTTCCAGTTCCATTAGGAGCAACTAAGCCAATTATTTCACCAAATTCAGCTTGCATAGATAAATTTTTTATAATTGTTCTATTACCATACTCGACAGTTAATTCTTTTACCTTCATAGAAACACCTCTTTTTTTAATCTAAAGATACCATAAGCAATGCTTTACCGACCGATTTTCTAATCAACTTAATCTTATTTTAATTTTCAATCTTACTGTGTATTAATAGCAGAATGCAAAAAAGTACAAGAAGAAATCATTTTCATGATTTCTTCTTGTACTTTTTTGCATTTCTAGTAGAATTTTCTCTTATTTTGTTGAACCTTTTTGATCAATTCCATAAGGTAAAACAACTGTTTTTTCTTCAATTTCTTCTTTGTTCATTAGTTTTGTTAATAAGCGCATTGACACGGCACCGATATCATATAAAGGTTGTGTAATACTTGATAGACGTGGACGAGAGACTTCTGTAAGCAATGAGTTATTGCTTGTAATGATTTCAAATTCTTCTGGAACTTTCACACCAGCATCTAGCATCCCATCTAATAAACCAATCGCTAGCTCATCATCTGTAACAAAGGCAGCAGTTGCCCCACTATTACGGACACGCTCAGCCAAATTAATCCCTGCTTTAAATTTATATTCAGATTCAAAAACTAAGCCTTCATTATAAGACAAGCCATTTTCCGCTAAAGCTTCTTTGTAGCCTTTCATTCGGTTTTGACCATTAATTGGATCGATTAATGCACCACTAACAAAAGCAATTTTTTTGTTCCCATTTTTCGCTAAAGTCGCTGTTGCATCTTTCGTTGCTTCTGTGTAATCAATATTAACGCTACCAACTTGTTCGTCTGGATCAATGGAACCTGCTAAGACAACAGGTGTTTTTGAACGTGAAAATTCACCACGAATATCATCTGTAATGCGATGACCCATAAAGATAATCCCATCTACTTGCTTGGCAAGTAAATTGTTTAATACAGTAACTTCTTTTTGATCGTCTCCATCTGAATTAGCTAAAATGATATTGTATTTATACATTGTAGCCACGTCGTCAATGCCACGTGCTAATGAAGCAAAAAATGCATTACTAACATCTGGAATAATGACACCCACTGTTGTCGTTTTTTTACTTGCTAAACCACGTGCGACTGCGTTAGGACGGTAATCTAAGCGATCAATCACTTCTAAGACTTTTTTACGCGTTGCTGGTTTTACATTGGGATTACCATTGACAACACGAGAAACAGTAGCCATAGATACATTTGCCTCTCTAGCAACATCATAAATTGTAATTGTTTGTTTTTCCATGTTTCTTCTCCTATAAATATGAATTTGTTCTCATTTTCTGAAAACACTGTTTACATTTCTTTCCTAGCCTAGAATATCAAAATTCTTCTATTTTTGCAACCGTTTTATCGTTTTTTCATGAAAATTTACTTTCCATTTCAAAAGGAACTTTTTGTCATTTCATGTTATGATAGTACTGTGATTCACTTCAGAATAAAAGAAAGAAGGATGTTTTATGAATCAAGAAAAAATTGCCGATTTAAAAAATTGGATGCACCAAGAAAAGATTGACTTCACTTATATTAGTGATCCTGGTCATATCGCTTACTTTTCCGGTTACGAAAGCGAACCTCATGAACGCGTGTTAGCTTTGTTTATCGCTGCGGACGATCAATCATTTTTATTTACACCTGCATTAGAAGTCGAAGATGCCGAAAATAGTAGTTGGACTTATCCCGTTTATGGTTATTTAGATAGCGAAAATCCTTGGGAAAAAATTGCGGCTTTATTAAATAAACGGACACAAGGCACACCACGCTTTGCTTTAGAAAAACAAGCTCTTTCTTTAGCTCGTTTCGATCAATTGAAAACCTATTTCCCAGCTAGCGATTTTTCGCATGATGTTACGCCTTTAATTGAAAAACTTCAATTAATTAAAACAGAACCTGAAATTCAACGTTTACTAGAAGCTGGTAGTTGGGCTGATGTCGCTTTTGAGATTGGCTTCAAAGCAATTCAAGCAGGCGTTGCGGAACAAGAAATTGTTGCAGAAATCGAGTATCAATTAAAACGTCAAGGTATTCGCTCAATGAGTTTTGATACGTTAGTCTTAACAGGAAAAAACGGAGCTAGTCCTCACGGGGTACCTGGCGAAACAAAAATTGAGCCCCATGACTTAGTGTTATTTGATTTAGGTGTCGTTCATAATGGCTATTGTAGTGATGCCACACGAACAGTCAGCTACTTGGAACCTTCTGATTTCCAAAAAGAAATTTATGGAATTGTCTTAGAAGCACAATTAGCAGCAACTGAAGCGGTGAAACCTGGTGTTACAGCAGGCGAATTAGATGATATTGCCCGAGGTGTAATTACAAAAGCTGGTTATGGTGAATACTTTAACCATCGCTTAGGCCATGGCATTGGAACCACTGTCCATGAATACCCATCGCTAGTTCATGGCAATGATTTAGTCATTGAAGAAGGTATGTGTTTCTCTATTGAGCCCGGTATTTACATTCCTGGAAAAGTAGGCGTTCGTATTGAAGATTGTTTACACGTAACGAAAACAGGCTCCGAACCATTCACTAAGACAACCAAAGAATTGCAAATTATTCAATAGCATAAAAATAAAATGAGGCCATCAGTCCGGTTGACTGATGGCCTCATTTCTAAATTTTAAGGTAAGCCGCTGAACAAAAGCAACACGATCCGTTGCTAACTTTCATAAGCTAAACGCTTGTTACCCTTTAAATTCTTTTTTTACGTCTTTCGCTGCATCTTTAACATCTTCTTTTGCTTCTGCAGCTTTTTCAGGAACATCTTTGGTGGTTTCTTTTGCTTCATCGACACCAGCAGAAACAGTTTCTTTGGCCGCTGCCGCAGAATCTTTAACGTCAATATAGATATCTTCTGCTGCATCTTCGGCAATTTCACCTAAATCTTCTGCGTGATCTTGAGCATCGTCAGCTGCTTTTTTAAATTGATCAGATAAATCACCTGTTTGTTTTTTAAAGTTATCAAGCATGTCGCCAGAAACACCTTGTGCTTTATCCAATGAATCTTTTGTTTTTTCTTTGACAGAACCTGCCAAATCAGAGGCTTGATCTGATAAAACGCCGGCTTTTTGTTTTGCGATTTCTGTTAATTCTGTTCCTTTTTGAACAGCATAATCTGTGTAATCTTGCGCTTTGTTTTTTAAATCATCTGTTTGATTTGATAAATCATCACGTAATTCTTTACCTGATTTTGGTGCAAGTAATAATGCGGCAACGGCTGCTGCTGTTCCACCAATTACTGCTCCTAAGAAAAATCCGCCTTTTTTAGCCATAAAAATCTCCTCCAATTAGTTATTTGTTTTTTTATTTTTTGAACGCATTGCTCTAAAAGCAGAACCGCCTACTTTACTCACTAAACCAGCTTTCGCTGTGCCTTTCCCTACGGTTCCTACCTTTGTAATCAAATGTTTACTTGAGGTGTTCAATTCAGAGACACTTTCGCTTAAATCAGCAACGGCCGTAAACAACGGATCAATCGTTGCCACTTTTTGATTCACATCTGTCAATAGTTCATTACTTTTAACAAGCAAGCCTTCCACTTGGCGACTCAATACATTCACATCGCTAGTCACGACTTTGATTGTTGTATTTGTTTCATCAATTGTATCTTCAATTTTTGAAACAACTTGAGAAACTTTATATAACACAAGTACTAAAAAGATGACTAAAACAACAAATGCTACCGCTGCAATTAAGGCAGCAATTTCCCCACCTGACATATCATTACTCCCCTCTGAAATTTTATTTATAATCTTAGGATAACACCAACTTATATTTTTCACAACTCATAAAGCTAAGAATGCCAATTTATTTTATAAAATTCTCATGCCCTTTTCTTTAAGAAAATAAGCGTAAAATTTCCTTCTAACGAATTGAAATTTTACGCTTATTTTTATTTATTTTTCTTTTGGTTGCTCTTTTTTCGCTAATTGAGCACCTAAATTAATAATGTATTCTCGTAAATTATCTTTTACTTCTGGATGAGTCAAACCATATTCAATGCTTGTTTTCATAAACCCAAATTTATCGCCAACGTCGTAACGTTCTCCTTTAAACTCACGAGCAAAAACGCGTTGTGTTTTATTTAAAGTGTCAATCGCATCTGTTAACTGAATTTCGTTACCAGCGCCTGGTTTTTGATTTTCAAGTACATCAAAAATTTCAGGGGTTAATAAATAACGGCCGATAATCGCTAAATCACTTGGTGCTTCCTCGGGTTTTGGTTTTTCAACAAAATTCTCGACATTGTATAGTCCTTTTTCGATTTCTTTTTCTGGATTGATAATACCATATTTTGAAGTATCTTCATGGGGTACTTTCATTACCGCAATTGTCGAAGCATGTGTTTCTTCGTAATCATCCATTAATTGTTTCGTTAATGGCACTTTATCTTCCATTAAATCGTCGCCTAACATCACGACAAAAGGTTCATTGCCAACAAATGCTTTCGCTTGTAAAACAGCGTGTCCTAAGCCTTTCGGATGGGATTGACGAATAAAATGTAAATTAACATCCGTTGTTTCTTCGACTAATTTCAATAAATCGGTTTTATTTTTTTCTTTTAAATTATTTTCTAATTCAACATTTGAATCGAAATGATCTTCAATCGGACGTTTGGCTTTGCCTGTCACAATTAAAATATCTTCGATTCCTGAAGCCAGTGCTTCTTCTACGATAAATTGAATCGTTGGTTTATCAACAATCGGTAACATTTCTTTTGCCATCGCTTTGGTAGCCGGCAAGAAACGTGTTCCTAACCCAGCTGCTGGAATAACTGCCTTTTTAACTTTCATCTTTTTTCCTCCTAAAAATCAAGTGTAAATTCGTTTTCGGTTTTGCCATCGCGCAACATGATTTCTTTTGCTGCTTGTTGTACATCTTCGTCATTGTACAAGACATTGTAGATTGTTTCTGTGATTGGCATTTCGACTTCTAGTTGTTGTGCCAATTCATAGGCTGCTTTAGTTGTTGAAACACCTTCCACAATCATACCCATGTTTTCTAAGACTTCATCTAACTTATGGCCTTTTCCTAATAAATTACCCGCACGCCAATTTCGAGAATGGACACTTGTACAAGTAACAATTAAATCCCCAACACCACTTAAACCAATAAATGTTAATGGGTTTGCTCCCATCGCAACCCCTAAACGACTAATTTCTGCTAAACCACGAGTCATAATTGCCGCTTTGGCATTATCACCAAAGCCTAAGCCATGAATCGCTCCGGCGCCCAAAGCAATAATATTTTTTAAGGCCGCCCCTGTTTCTACACCAATCACATCATCGTTCGTATAAATTCTAAAGTAATCATTCATAAACAACTCTTGCACATACACAGCGTCTGCTAAATTTTCGCTTGCTGCTGTAATGGTTGTGATGTCATGAACAGCGACTTCTTCTGCATGGCTTGGACCAGATAAAACCACAATCCCTTGCCGTTTTTCTGCTGGAATCTCTTCCGCTATCACTTCTGAAATCCGCTTATGTGTACCTTGTTCGAGCCCTTTACTTGCATGAATAATAATTGGTTTTGTTTTTAAATGTTGGGCCACTTCTTGTGCTACTGAACGAATGGCTTTAGTTGGTACCACAAACAGTACCGCATCCACATCTACTAAAGCAGTGGCTAAATCAGTGGTTGCCTGAATTGAAGTAGGTAAGATTAATTCTGGTAAATAATGTTTGTTGGTATGTTTTGTATTTATTTCATCGATTTGCTCTGGTTTATTTCCCCAAATACAGACCTCGTGTCCATTTTCGGCTAATACTTGAGCTAAAGCTGTCCCCCAGGAACCTGGACCTAAAACAGCGACTTTTTGTTTCATCGGTGAAACTCTCCTTTCGCTAAACAACGTTACTTCTTTAGTTTACCATATTCTTCAATCAAGTTGGATTAAGAAGTTGTTATTTTTTTCTTTTGTTTCTCCCGATTGTAAAATTTCAAATTGGGATTTCTTCTACGAACGATCACAATAACAATTGCTGCTACGAACATCACTAAAGACAACAATTGTGAGACACGAATGTTACTAAACGCATACAAACTGTCCATCCGTAAGCCTTCGATGAAGAAACGGCCGAAAGAATACCATATTATATAACCTAAAAAGACTTCGCCTTCTTTTAAAAAGTGTGGCTTTTTGCGTAATAACACTAAAACGATAAAGCCTAAAACATTCCAGACAGATTCATATAAAAATGTTGGTTGATGATACGTTCCGTTGATATTCATGTTATCAATGATAAACGTTGGTAAATGGAGATTTTCTAAAAATTGTCTGGTGGTCGCTGGCCCATAGGCTTCATGATTCATAAAGTTGCCCCAGCGACCAATTGCTTGCGCTAAAATCACACTTGGTGCAGCAATATCTAAAAAAGTCCATGTAGAAATGAAACGATGACGCGTAAAGAAAAACAGCGCCAGTCCCCCACCAATAAGACCACCATAAATCGCTAAGCCACCATTTCGAGTAAAGAAAATTTCAATCGGATTGTCTACATAGTCTTGCCATTGAAAAGCGACGTAATACAAGCGCGCGCCAACAATTGCTGCAGGTAATCCCCAGAGCATAAAGTCAAAGACATCATCTTCTTTTAAACCAACACGAACGGCTTCACGACTACTTAGCCAAACAGCTAAAGCAATCCCTGAAACAATAATAATTGCATACCAATAGACGGGAATACCGAAAAGGCGAAATGCAATTGAATTTACTTGAGCTAACATCATCACATCTTCTCCTTCTATTCTCCTGAATTTTCTTCAATCAAACGGGTTAAGCGCTCTTCGAACGTTTTTGTTGCATCATAGCCCATTGTTTTCGCGCGGAAGTTCATTGCTGCTACTTCAATGATAATGGCCACATTTCGGCCGGTCTTAACAGGAATACGAATCTGAGGGACATCAACGTTAGCTATTTCAACCATTGCATCATCACTACCGAGGCGATCATATTTCTTGTCTTTTTCCCATGCCTCTAAATAAACGACCAATTGAACTTGCATAAAGCCACGGACAGCACTAGCTCCAAACAGGTTCATGACGTCAATAATTCCGATA
The DNA here is from genome assembly GCF_050558525.1 of Enterococcus sp. DIV0236. Lineage (NCBI taxonomy): Bacteria > Bacillati > Bacillota > Bacilli > Lactobacillales > Enterococcaceae > Enterococcus > Enterococcus sp. DIV0236. Next base: position 1,490,807 of record NZ_CP187891.1, read on the forward strand.
CCACGAATTTCAATTAAATGCTGCAAAATTTTTGGTGGCTCTCCAACCACGGTTAATTCATCTTGCTGATAAACATCGACACGATCGTCTGCGATTAGCCGATGTCCACGTTTAATAAGCTCTAAAGCTGTTTCACTTTTACCAATACCGCTATCTCCTTGAATCAAAACACCAAGTCCATAAACATCAACTAAAACCCCATGGACACTTGTCCGAACAGCTAAACGGCCATCTAAATAACTGGATAGTTCCCCTAGTAAACGGGAAGTTGAAATCGGTGAACGTAATACAGAAACCCCATTTTCTTTTGCTGCTGTAATTAATTCTTCGGGGATTTCTAGTCCTCTGGATACTATAAAGGCTGGAGTATCTTTCGCACATAAACGGCGCATCACTAATAAACGCTCTTCAGGCATCATTCGTTCTGCAAAGGTAATTTCTTTGCTCCCAAATAATTGTAAACGGTCATGGGAATAATAATTAAAATACCCAGTTAATTCTAAACCTGGCCGGGAAATTTCACCAGTTTTAATTGTTCTATTTAAGCTTTCTTCATCTCCGTATACTACTTCTAAAGAAAGATTTTCTACCAGTTGATAAATCTTTACCACTTCTGTCATATCGAATGTCAGTCCTTTCTGCTACTTGTTATATTTTATCATTTAAAAATACAAGTTTCTAGCTATTCACTAGATAATTCCTAGAATTATCATATTTCAAAAAAATGAAACTATTTTTCAGTGAAATTACCTATGCTATTTCTGTTACTTGACTATTTCAGAAAACTTTGTATACTTGAAGCCGATCCTTTTAAGAAAAGAGGAAACTTATGAAAGAATATTTAAAGGAAAAAGCCCATCAATTACCGTTAACACCGGGTGTTTATTTAATGAAAGACGCAACCGACACAATTATTTATGTGGGTAAAGCCAAAAAATTAAAAAATCGCGTGTCGAGCTATTTTATTAATAGTAATCAACATTCTCGAAAGACGATGCGTTTAGTCAAACAAATTATAGACTTCGATGTTCTCCATACTGACACAGAATTGGATGCGCTCCTTCTAGAATGTCAACTGATTCAACAGTATCGGCCGCGCTACAATCGCCAAATGAATGCTTATGAACAATATTCTTATGTATCGGTAGCCGTTAATGAGCGGCAATTAGAGATTAAACTCTTAAATATTCCCACTAAAGAGAACTGTTTTGGTCCTTATTCGATTCGCCGAAAATTAAACCGTTTAAAAATAATTTTGGATAGTATCTACGATCTCGTCCCAACCAACTATTGGCATCAAACCTTTCAAAAAGAGAGTGCCATTCCGACCGAACTATTTCAACAAGAATTGTTCGACTTTTTCCATAATCAAGGACGAGAACCAATCAAACGAATTGCTCAACAAATGCAAGAAGTTGCTGAAAAACAAGCCTTCGAAAAAGCGGCAAAACTCAAGGAAGATTGGCTCTTTCTGACGCGCTTTGCAAACCAAAATCAACGAATTAGTCAAGCTAACCAACGAGATTGGCAACTGATGTGGTTACCTTGTCAGAAAAAAATCAAATACTATTTAATTTACCAAGGCTTGGTGGTAGCAACACGTGTTGTAACTAAACAAACGTTTCAAAAATATTCATCGCTTGAACTAGCAAAAAAAATCATGCCCAAAAAACCACCGAAAACAATTGAGCATTACTCGAAGCAACAAGTTGATTTTTTAAACATTTTATATGGCTATATCAGCCGCCATCCAGAATGTCACCTAGAAAATTTAACCATCGAAAAAGCCTGAAGAACGCATTTTATGCTACGTTCTTCAGGCTTTTTTTATTCATATTTAGATAAATTGTGATCCGTAACGATCGTATTGACAATTGACATAATTACAGCCATTAGCACCGCTGCCCAAAAACTTGAGAAGCCAAAGTTCATTTCCCCCACAAAAAACGAGGTCATTTGTAAAATCGCTGCATTGACAACAAAGCTAAATAGACCAAACGTTAATAAAGTAAATGGGAGCGACAAGATTGTTAAGACTGGTTTCACCAACATATTTAGGATTGAGAGAACAAAGGCGGCAATAATTGCAGGCATTATGCCTCTCACATGAATCATGCCAGGAAAAACAACTGATAAAGAAATGAATGTCAGTGTATTAACAACCAATCGCTGAAAATATGTCATTAAAAGTCACTCCATTCGTCATCATCAATTTTTTCCGCTTCTTTACGTTGCTTTTTATTGGCAGCATAAGGATTTTCATTGCGAACATTTCTATTATAAGGATTTTGATGGCCGTAGCCGCGATCGCTTCCTGTTCTTCCAGAAGGGATCAAGACTGCTAAGGCAATGTATAAGAGAATGCCTGGAAATCCTGCTGAGAAAAAGCTGAGCAAGACATAAACGACACGAATAATTGTTGGGTCAATTCCTAGCCAATCAGCAATCCCAGCTAAGCTTCCTGTTAAAACCACGTTATTCGGAGATTTTGTTAGTTTTCTTTTCATATGTTTTCACCTCGTCTACTAAATTTTACACTAGAAAGGCTGATTCGTCAGCCCATCTAGCTTAAAATTATTAATTATTTATCCGTATCTTTTAGGAAAATACTTCCCGTTGTTGTAGAAGCATTAATTTGAGCCATTGATTCTTCCAGTACACGTCTAAAATGTAATTGTTGATTGCCGCGATCTTTCTTTTCACGAACAACTTCAATATCTGTTAAACGGCTGTTAATACTACCTAAATTCGTTTTCACTTGCCCTTCAACGCCTAAGTTATTTGGCAAGGCCAACTTGATATTCCCATTTGCAGAGCTTGCTTCAACACGGCGAAGCGTTTTTTCTTTAGCTGTAATGCGGATATCTCCATTAATCAGAGAAACACTTAGACTTTCTGGTGCCGCGGAAATAGACACATCACCATTGACTGTTTCAATAATGTTATCTAAAATCGTTCCTTCTAGGACTTTAATTTCACCATTCACGCCTTCAATTTCTAACATAGTTGCATCAATTTTTTTAAACGTAATCGTCCCATTCGTTGATTTTGTGTAAACATCTTTCGCTGTTAACTCTTCTACTAAGACATTTCCGTTTAATAATTTAACAGATACATGATCGTAAGTGCGTTTTGGTAAATAGAACGTTAAATCTGCTTTCACCCGTTTGTTTGGCACTTGGAAAGAAATTGTTTCATCATCCACATCAATGTCACTTCGTTCTAAGAAAGCTTCCATTGGTGAATCTCCTGCCATTTTACCATATAATTTGATTTTTGCTTCGACTTTCACATCTTCTTGATCCCAAGTTTTGAAAACCACGGTACCATTTGCTACCTTGACATCAATTAAACTTGCTTGTGGATTTGGATAGTTAAATTCATGTTCAAACTTAGTTGTTGCCACACCAGGAACTTTCATTTTAATGTCTTTCCATTCCACATTATCATTCATGGTGTCACTGAAAGAATTAAATGTTTTTTTCAAGAATTCTCCCACTTGGCCGCCAACTTCGGCAACTTTGCCGCCGACTTGGTTAAAGGTGTCTGTGGCTTGATCTTTCCACTCTTCAGAGAATTGAGAAGAAACTTTTTCTTTTGTATCATTCCATTGACCTTTCCATTGTTCTTTGCGAATGTTTTTTAGTTCTTCTTCCAGTGCTGTTTTTTCAGTACTTTGAGTCGCTAATTTTTCTTCTAATTGTGCAAGTAAAACGTGCAAGTCTTTTCGTTGAACTTGTTCATCTTCTGTTAATGCATCTAACTCTTCTTTTGTATCTAATGTTCCAATTTCTTCTGCGACTTCTTTAATTTCTTCTTTGATGCCGGCAATTTCTGCGTTGACTTCGTCCAATTCAGCCGAAGCACGATTGGCTTTAGTTGCTAACTCATCAAGAATTCTTTCTAAGTTTTCACGATCTTTTTCTGCACTGTCCTGTGTATTTTCTTCAAACGGATCAACAGTAGGTCCTTCTGATTCGCCTTTTTCTAATGCATCCATTAAATCTGCGACTTGATCTTCTTTATTTGTTGTTCCAATATTTTGTGTATCGACTTTTTCAGCAGCTTTTTCGATTTGTTTTTCATCTTTTTCAGTTGCCATATTTTCTAATAAAATTAACGCTTCTTCTGACGTTAGAATACCTTTTTTCACTAATTCTAATACGCGTTCTCTTTCTTTCATGGATATTGCCTCCTTAGCAAATTTTTCACTCAATAGTGTTTTCCTTACATGCATTATTATGCCTTGTTTTTGATCATTTGTCATAGGACTTAAGAACGATTTCTTCTCATTAGTAAGGACTAGTTTTATAAAATCAGTTCATTTTACGCTAAAAAAACTAGGAATTGGTCTAAAAAAGGCCGTCTCCTAGTTTTTTTTATTTGTTTTTCTTAAAATTGTTCGTCACGATTACTATTCAATTCGGTAATTTTACCAGTTGCCAAGTAAACAATCCACTCACAAATATTTGTGACATAGTCGCCAATTCTTTCCAAGTATTGTGCCACATGTAGATAATCAGTTCCGCTAATGACCGTTTCTGGATTAGCTTTCATTGCTTCTACGGCATGTTTGTAAATACTATCGAAATATTCATTAGTACGATCATCCATTTGTGCAATCATTCGTGCATCTTTTTGATCCGTTTTAACATAGGCGATTAAAACATTATCCACCATTTTTTTCACATAATCAGACATATCTGAAATTTCTTTTTCAATTTCAGGAATACGTGTTTCTCCTTTTAAGCGAATCGTTGATTTAGCAATTGAAACGGCATGGTCCGCCATTCTTTCTAAATCCGAACTAGCTTTCATAACAGTGATAATCATACGTAAGTCTGTTGTCACTGGTTGTTGTAACGCAATCATTTCAAAACTCTTTTTCTCAAGTTTGACTTCCATATCATTAATTTCAATATCGCGATCAATCACTTCTTGAGCCAATTTTTTATCATGATTAATATATGCCTTCACGGATTTATGGACGGCACTACTAACCATCATACCCATTTCATAAAATTGATTGTGCAGATTCAATAGTTCTTCTTCAAATTGTGTCCGTAACATTCTTTTTCCCCCTTTTAACCAAATTTACCAGAAATGTAATCTTCTGTTTGTTTTTCTTTTGGATTTAAAAATACTTTTTTCGTGTCATTAAATTCAATTAAATCACCTTGTAAAAAGAAGGCCGTTTTATCAGAGATCCGTGATGCTTGTGACATATTATGTGTCACCATAATCATGGTATATTTCTCTTTTAATGTTAACAGCATGTTTTCAATTTTACCACTAGAAACTGGGTCCAAGGCGCTAGTTGGTTCATCTAATAAAATAATATCCGGTTCCACAGCTAAAACACGAGCGATACAAACCCGCTGTTGTTGTCCACCAGAAAGTGAAAGTGCACTTTTGTGAAGTTTATCTTTGACATCCTCCCAAACGGCAGCAGCTTTCAAACTGGTTTCAACTGCTTCATCTAAGACTTGCTTGTCTTTGACTCCTTTTAGGCGCAAGCCATAAATCACATTTTCATAAACTGAAAACGGAAATGGATTAGGTTGTTGGAAAACCATGCCAATTTCTTTACGTAATTCAACGTTATCTGTTTTCGGTCCATAAATATCTTTTCCTTTATAGACGACACTTCCAGTAATAGTTACGTCTGGGATTAAATCATTCATACGATTCAAGCAACGTAAATACGTTGACTTCCCGCAACCAGAAGGACCAATCATGGCAGTTAATTCTCCTTGATTAAAAGTTAAATCAATGCCTTTCAATGCTTCTTTTTTCCCGTAATATAAATGTAAATCTTTTGATGAAATAATTTCTTTGCCCATCTTGCTCCTCCTAACCAAAATGTCCTGAAACGTAGTCTTCCGTTGCTTGAATTTTTGGTCGTGTAAAGATTTTTCTTGTATGGTCGTATTCAATGACTTTACCCATATAGAAGAAAGCTGTATAGTCACTAATCCGCGCCGCTTGTTGCATGTTATGTGTCACAATGATGATCGTGTAATCATCTTTTAAATTCACTAACGTTTCTTCAACCGTTCCTGTTGAAATCGGATCTAACGCGCTTGCCGGTTCATCTAACAATAAAATATCTGGTTTCATCGCAATTGCCCGAGCGATACACAAACGTTGTTGTTGCCCACCAGACAGAGCTAAGGCGCTTTTGTTTAAGTTATCTTTCACTTGATCCCAAAGTGCGGCTTGCTTCAAACTTGTTTCAACGATTTCATCTAATTTTTTCTTATCCTTTTCACCATGCTGTTTCAATGCGAATGTGATATTTTCATAGATAGATTTACTAAATGGATTGGGCCGCTGAAAAACCATGCCAATGCGTTTTCTCATTTCGTAGACGTCAACTTCTTTCGTATTGACATCGACATCTTTATACATGATTTTTCCAGTAACACGTGAATTGGCAATGCCATCGTTCATACGATTTAGCGAACGTAAATACGTGGATTTACCGCAACCAGAAGGTCCAATTAAGGCGGTTATTTTGTTCTTTTCAAATTGTAAATCAACACCTTTGATAGCCTCATTGTCCCCGTAAAAGACATGTAAGTCTTCCGTGTGTAACGCAATCGGGTCTTTTTGGCTATCTAGTTGAAGTAAATGGGTATCATTTAAATTGTATTCTTTCATGCTAATTCCCCTAACATTAAGCTGATGTCATTCTCTTATAAAGACGGTTGCCGATAAAACGAGCGCCGAAATTGAAAAGTAAAACTACTAAAATTAACACAGCGGAGGCACCTGCTGAGACCGCAGCGCCATCTGGCATCGTTCCTTCGGTATTAATTTTCCAAATATGCACAGCCAACGTTTCCGCTTGACGGAAAATGCTAATTGGACTTGAAACGCTCAATGGATTCCAATTACTGAAATCTAAGGCAGGTGCGCTTTGTCCTGCTGTATAAATTAACGCAGCGGCTTCACCGAAAATCCGACCAGAACTCAAAATAACACCTGTCAAAATTCCTGGTAATGCTTCTGGCAAAATAACTTTTTTAACTGTTTCCCAACGTGAAAGACCTAAGGCTAACCCCGCTTCACGCTGTGTATAATGAATGGCTTTCAAAGATTCCTCAACATTTCTAGTCAATAATGGTAAGTTAAAAAATGTTAATGCTAACGCACCTGATAAGATTGAAAAGCCATATCCGATTTGTACAACGAAAATCAAGAAGCCGAACAGCCCGACAACAACGGAAGGCAATGAACTTAAAATTTCAATCGAGGTACGAATTAAATCAGTTAACCAATTCTTTTTCGCATATTCCGATAAGTAAATTCCAGCACCCAATGAAATTGGAATACTAATAATCATTGTAATCAATAGTAAATATAGTGAGTTAAAAAGCTGAATACCAATCCCACCACCAACTTGATAGGCTCTGGATGGTTGTGTTAAAAATTCCCACGAAATATGTGGAATTCCTCTAGCTAAAATGTAAATCAGTAAGGCCGCCAAAATTAAAACAATGACGCCAGATACGGCATATAAGATACCTGTTGCGATTTTATCTGCTTTTTTTGCATTCATTATTTTAAGGCTCCTCTCTTACCGATAATTCGGATAACAATGTTGAATAGTAAAGACATCAACAATAGAATCAAGGCTAAAGACCAAAGAACGTTGTTTTCAACTGTTCCCATAATTGTATTCCCAATCCCCATTGTCAAAATACTTGTTAGTGTCGAAGCTGGTGTTGTCAAACTAGTTGGCATCACAGCTGCATTTCCGATTACCATTTGGATTGCTAAGGCTTCACCAAACGCACGAGCCATACCAAAGACAACCGCAGTTAAAATACCAGGCACAGCTGCCCGCAAGACAACTTTATAAATCGTTTGCCAACGCGTAGCACCAAGCGCCAACGACGCTTCACGATAATGTCGAGGCACAGCTTTTAATGCATCTACGGTCATTGTAGTGACCGTTGGTAAAATCATAACAAATAGCACAAACGTACCAGCTAAAATACCGAAGCCAGTTCCGCCAAAGATTGAACGGACAAAAGGAACAATGACAGATAAACCAATAAATCCATAAACAACCGAGGGAATCCCTACAAGTAATTCAATAACTGGTTGTAAAAATTTCGCTCCTTTTTTTGGTGAAATTTCTGTCATAAAAACAGCCGCTCCAATCGCAAATGGCGTCGCAACAATCGCTGACAAAAACGTTACAATAAAGGAACCCGCAATCATCGGTAAAGCCCCAACCATGGGTTTACCGTCTGCGCCGATATCACTTGGGTTCCAGTTTGTTCCAAATAAGAAATCAAACACGTTAATCTTATCTTTAAAGAATGTAGCAAGTCCTTTACTTGCAACAAAATAGAAAATTGAAACAACCACTGCTACAATTAAGGCAATACATAGGAAACTAATAAATTTCCCTCGTTGCTCCATCTTGGCTCTTTTCGATTTTGTTAATAATTTTTTCTGTACATCTTCCAAGAATATTTCCTCCTCAAACAATCCAACTTTTACAGATAAAAATAGTGTACCTTTTTTACATCAATTTGTTTTTAATAACATGTAAATTTTATGTTAAGTTTGTAAATTTTGTGTTAAGAGAATTATTTAATGACATTTCCTTGCCAATCCCGTTCAATTTCCATTTTCGAAACAGGAATATACCCTAATTGACCAATCACACGTTCTTGGATATCATCTGACAACATAAAGTCTAAAAACTCTTTGGTTAAATCACTTGGATTTTTACGAGTGTACATGTGTTCATAAGACCAAATAATCCATTTATTGTTCATTACATTTTCATCTGTTGGCTGAACACCATCAATACTTAACGTAGCTACTTCATCAGTAACATATGAAAATGCGGTATAACTAATCGCTCCTGGTGTATCAGAAACAATGGAACGAACCATGCCGCTGGAATCTTGTTCTTGCGCACGAATGGCTGTTTTATCTCCCAAGACCCACTTTTCAAAAGTAGCGCGCGTACCACTACCGGCCGCTCTATTCAAAATAACAATTTTTTGGTCTTTCCCGCCAAGTTCTTTCCAGTTTGTTACTTCACCTAAAAAGATTTTCTTTAAATTTTCCATTGAGATATCTTTGACACCGACATTTTTGTTAACGATTGGTGTAATCCCAACGACAGCAACTTTATGATCAATTAGGTCTTCCGCTTTGATGCCCTTTTTCTCTTCTGCAAATAAATCAGAATTACCAATGTCTACCGCGCCAGATTGGACTTGACTCAGACCTGTTCCGCTTCCGCCACCTTGGACATTAATAAATCTTCCCGGATTTTGGCTTTGATATTCCTCACTCGCTGTCTCTACTAATGGTTGTAAAGCTGATGAGCCTACCGCTGTGATGGATTCACCACGATCAATCCATTTTGCACATCCTGTCAAAGTAAGTATACTTGCCAAACCAATAAATAATAGCAATCTTTTTTTCATCGATTCATTATTCCTCCAATTAATTTCAATCTATTCTATTTTACCATTATATGTAGGACTTGAAAATTATAAGTTATCAATTTGTTGGTACAACTGAGAAAACTCTTAAATTAAATAACAAGTATTTTAAAAATAAAACAAAAAAAGCTCTCCAAAATGGAGAGCTTTTTTTCGTTTAAATTTTCAAGAAACGACGCATTGAAATAACTGAACCTAGTGATCCAATAATCATTCCTGTTGCAATCATTAATAGATTAACTTTCCAGATAAAATCTTCTGGACGAATTAATGAATAATTCGAACGCAATAACTGCGGGTTAAACATGTTATAAACTTGATGGTAGCCTAACGTCATAATGATGACTGGCACGATTGCGCCAATCAACCCAATCCAAGCACCTTCTAAGAAGAACGGCCAACGAATGAAACTGTTTTTCGCTCCTACAAGACGCATAATTTGGATTTCTTTTTGACGAGATAAAATCGTAATCCGAATGGTGTTGGAAATTAAGAACACTGCAACGAATAAAAGTAATGCAGCAGCTGCTAGGCCCCAAGTTCGAACGGTTTGAGCGATTTTAAAGATTTTGTCTGAGTTTACACCACCGTAATCGGCTTTAAAAACACTTGGGAATTTAGCTGCTTGTTTCGCAATATCTTTCGTGTCTTCTGGTGTTTTCGCACGGACATAATATACATCGTATAATGGGTTACTGTCGCCTTCGAAAAGATTCCATGCATCCCCCATTTGTTCTTGGATTTTTTTCAATTGTTGATCTTTGTTTGAATAAGAAATATCTTCAACATTGTCTAATCCTTTAAGTTGTTTTTCTAATGTTTTCATTTCATTTTGTTTTGTACCAATATCGACAAAAACTGACACTGTCACGTTTTTTTCGATATCATCAGCAAGTTTCGTTGCATTAAAAATAACGCCCATAAAAATACCAACTAAAACTAATGTAATTGTAACCGCACTTGCTGAGGCAACAGTCATCCAACCGTTCCGTTTTAAACTTTTGATACTTTCAAATAAATGAGAAAAGAATGTTCTAATCATCGTAGCCGTATTCTCCTTCCACTTGGTCACGGATAATGCGACCATTTTCAATGGCAATAACACGGTGACGAATCGTATTTACAATTGTACTATTATGCGTTGCCATCACGACTGTTGTTCCTTGTGCGTTAATCCGGTCCAACAATTTCATGATTTCCCATGAATTCTCTGGATCTAAGTTCCCAGTTGGTTCATCGGCAATTAAAACTTTCGGTGTATTTACAATTGCTCGTGCAATGGATACCCGTTGCTGTTCCCCACCAGAAAGTTCGCTTGGAAAAACACGTACCTTATGTTTTAGACCGACTAAATCTAAAACTTCCATCACGCGTTTTTTGATTTCGCGAGGACGTCGTCCGATAACTTGCATCGCATAGGCCACATTCTCATACACAGTTTTCTTTGGTAATAGTTTATAGTCTTGGAAAACGATGCCGATTTCACGACGTAAATAAGGAACTTCTTTATTTTTTATTTTCATTAAATCATGACCTGCAACTGTCAAATTACCTTTTGTTGCTTTTTCTTCACGATACATTAATCTAATAAAGGTTGATTTCCCTGCACCTGAGGGACCAACCACATAGACGAACTCGCCTTGGTCAATCTCTACTGAAATATTCCGAATCGCTGTTGTACCATTCGAATATTTCTTCATTACATCTTTCATTTCAATCATGGCGTTCTCTCCATCTCTTTTTTCTTCAATCCTACTCATTATAACATGTCAATATTGCAAACTTCTTGCATTAAGTTACATTTTTATTTCAATTTAATGAAGAGCTTAACTTAAGCGCTGTTTTAAGTAGGCATCAATGAAACCATCAAGGTCTCCATCCATCACAGCTTGTACATTGCCGGTTTCGTAATTTGTCCGATGGTCTTTGACCATTGAATACGGATGGAACACGTAAGAACGGATTTGTGAGCCCCAACCAATTTCCATTTGTTCACCACGTAAACTTGCTGCTTCTTGAGCTTTCTTTTCCATTTCCAATTGATATAATTTGGCTTTTAACATACTCATTGCTTGCTCACGGTTTTTTAATTGAGAACGTTGTGCTTGGCTTGCGACAACGGTGCCTGTTGGAATATGTGTAATTCGAACAGCCGATTCTGTTTTATTAATATGCTGACCACCAGCACCACTTGCTCGATAGGTATCAATTTTTAAGTCATCTGGATTGATCGCAATCTCTATTGTATCGTCTAATTCAGGCATTACATCAACTGAACAAAACGAAGTATGACGGCGTTTGGCGGAATCAAAGGGCGAAATCCGCACAAGACGATGGACACCTTTTTCAGATTTTAGGTAACCATAAGCATTGTAACCTTTGATTAATAAGGTGACACTTTTAATCCCTGCTTCATCTCCAGCTTGGTAATCCAACGTTTCAACTTGGAAACCGTGACTTTCTGCCCAACGTGTGTACATTCGTAAAAGCATACTTCCCCAATCTTGTGATTCAGTACCACCGGCACCAGGGTGTAATTCAATTAGGGCGTTATTATGATCATATGGCTCATTTAGTAGTAAGGATAGCTCATACGTTGTTAAACGTTCTTGCAAGAGATGAATTCTTTCTTCCAATTCTTCTTGAATCTCTGCATCATATTCTTCTTGTTGTAATTCAAACATCACCGTTAATTCGTCAAGTTCCTCAGAGAGCTGATGAAATTGTTGATATTTTTCTTTCAAACTATTGGTTTCGTTAATTAGTTTTTGAGCCGTTTCTGTGTTGTCCCAAAAACCAGGTTCTCCCATCCGATTTTCCGCCTCGGCAATGTCTTCTTCTAACTGGTCTAAGTCAAAGAGACCTCCTGAAGCTAGTAATTTTTTGTGTCATTTCGTCTAATAATGTACGAATTTCTGGGTTTTCCAAAATGATTCCTTCTTTCTCTTTATTGTAAAAAGAGCAAAGGCGGGACAAATTGCCCCACCCTGCGTTTTTTCTTTAATTAAGCGTTTCTTCCATGACAATTTTTGAATTTTTTGCCACTTCCGCATGGGCATAAATCATTACGGCCCACTTTTTTATCTACACGCACAGGTTGACGCTTCGCACTTGTGTTGCTTTGTGCAGCTGCATCTTGTTCTGTTTCTGGATGTTCCGCTTGTCCTTGAGCTACTTGCTCACGTTGGACATTTTGGCGAATTTCCGATTTCATGAATAAACGTGTTACTTCATATTCGATTGAACCCACCATATTGTTATACATAGAATAACCTTCTGTTTGATATTCTACTAATGGGTTGTTTTGACCGTACGCACGTAAGCCGACAGATTGGCGTAATTGATCCATTGCATCAATGTGATCTGTCCATTTAGTATCGACAACACGCAAGATGACTACTTTTTCAAATTCTAGCAATTGTTCTTGGCCATTCAATTGTTGAGATTTTTCTTCAAATACTTCTTGCGCACGTGCCACTAAGTAGTCTTTGATTTCTTCAGCTGATTTATTTTCTAAATCTTTTTTAGAAATCGTATCTTCATGGACAAGTGTTGAGGCTGCAAAATCGACAATCCCATCTAAATTCCATTCTTCTTTTTCTAATTGTGTATGGCTATCCACCACTCGGCCAATCGTCCGTTTTACCATGCCCATCAATACATCAGACAAGTCATTTTCTTCCATAATTACTTCTTGTCGTTGCGCATAAATAACTTCACGTTGCTCGCGCATCACGTCATCGTATTGTAAGACATTTTTACGTGTGTCATAGTTATTTCCTTCCACACGTTTTTGAGCAGACTCTACTTGGCGAGTAAACATTTTACTTTGAATAACTGCATCTTCTTCTTGCACATTCATTCGTTCTAAGAATGTTTTAATTCGTTCTGAACCAAAGCGTTTCATTAAGTCATCTTCTAAAGATAAATAAAATTGTGAAACCCCTGGATCCCCTTGACGTCCTGCACGTCCACGCAACTGATTATCAATACGACGTGACTCATGACGTTCTGTCCCGATAACCGCTAGACCACCTAGTTCAAGTACACCTAAACCAAGTTTAATATCCGTTCCACGACCAGCCATATTTGTTGCAATTGTAACTGCGCCTTTTTGACCGGCATTCATAATGATTTCGGCTTCTTTAAAGTGATTTTTCGCATTTAATACTTCATGAGGAATTTTAGCTGCGTTTAATTTATCAGAAAGTAATTCTGACGTTTCTACCGCAACAGTCCCCACCAACACTGGTTGTCCTTTGTGGTAACGTTCTTTAATATCTTCCACCACTGCATTAAATTTACTTTCTAAGGTTGGATAAAGTAAATCTGGACGATCGTCACGGATAATTGGACGATTGGTTGGAATTTGAATGACTTGAATATTGTAAATTTCACGGAATTCTTCTTCTTCTGTTTTAGCAGTACCAGTCATCCCGGCTAGTTTTTTGTACATCCGGAAGTAGTTTTGGAACGTAATCGTCGCCATTGTTTTTGTTTCATCTTCAATTTCGACGCCTTCTTTTGCTTCAATCGCTTGATGCAAGCCATCAGAATAACGACGACCATCCATGATACGACCAGTAAATTGGTCAACAATTAAGACTTTATTGTCTTGAACCACGTAATCAATGTCTAATAACATGATATAGTTTGCCCGTAACGCTTGATCTAAATGGTGCGTTAATGCTGTATTTTCAATATCGTACAGGTTATCCAATCCGAAAGTTTGTTCAGCTTTTTCAATCCCTGCTTCTGTTAAACCAATTGTTTTAGACTGAATATCAATTTTGTAATCTTCGTCTTCTTTTAAGCGTTTGACAAAATTATCGGCACGCGTATAGAGTGCTGTCGATTTTTCAGCTTGTCCAGAAATAATTAATGGGGTTCTTGCTTCATCAATTAAGATTGAATCCACTTCATCGACAATTGCATAGTTTAATGGACGTTGAACCATTTGGCTGCGATAAACAACCATGTTATCACGCAAATAGTCAAATCCTAATTCGTTATTTGTACTATAAGTGATATCACAGTTATACGCTTCACGTTTTTCATCAGAAGATTTAGAGTTAATGTTTAAGCCAACGCTTAAGCCTAAGAAATTATATAATTCTCCCATTTCGTTAGAGTCACGGGTTGCTAAGTATTCATTAACTGTAACAACGTGTACTCCTTCGCCAGATAGTGCATTCAAGTATACAGGCATTGTGGCAGTCAAGGTTTTCCCTTCACCTGTTCTCATTTCAGGAATGTTACCGTCATGAAGCACAATCCCACCCATTAATTGGACACGGTATGGGAATAAACCTAGTACACGTTTAGCAGCTTCACGGACAACCGCAAACGCTTCTGGTAATAGTTCGTCTAAGGTTTCCCCTTTTTGATAACGGGCTTTAAATTCATCTGTTTTTTCACGTAATTGTTCATCGCTTAGTTGTTCCATTGCACTTGCATGTGCATCAATTTTATCGGCGATTTTTTCTAATCGTCTTAATTCTTTTTTATCGTTTTCAATCATTTTTTTCAAAAAATTTGCCATTGGTATCTGTGTTCCTTTCAATTACCTCTTTTTATTTTTGTATCCTTTTTGTACAAGAAGCACAATCTATCCGTTTTATTTTATCATTACTTGACGAGAAAGAAAACCATTTCTCTCTATTTTGCAGACATTTTCCTTTAAAAGATGAACTTTTAAAGTTATTTTATGTATTTCTTTATTTTTTCTTTACTCCGTGCTTTAAAGATGTTTAAAGAGCTGAAATGCACGAAGGCATTTCAGCTCTTATTTTAAGCTTTAGTCTGTTTCAATCAAGCCATATTTGCCATCTTTACGACGGTAAACAATGCTTGTTCCATTTGTTTCAGCATCTTCAAAAATAAAGAAGTTGTGTCCTAACATGTTCATTTGTAAAACAGCTTCTTCACTGTCCATCGGTTTTAATGATAGACGTTTTGTACGAACGATGTCTAATTCTGAAGGTGTTTCTTCTGTTTCTTCACCAACTAAGAAGACAGCGGCTTTTGTATTGTTACGTCCTGTTTCACGAGATTTTCTGTTGATTTTTGTTTTAAATTTACGAATTTGTCGTTCTAATTTATCGACAACCAAATCAATACTTGCGTATAAATCAGGTGACGTTTCTTCAGCTCGTAAAACTAGATAAGGAAGAGGAATAGTAACCTCGACTTTGGCTGTTTTTTCAGTGTACACTTTCAAATTCACGTGAACCGTTGCTTCAGGTGAATCGCTGAAATATCTTTCTAATTTACCGACTTTTTTCTCAACATAGTCTCGAATCGCTTCGGTTACCTCGATATTTTCTCCACGTACATTATATCTAAACATAACAATTACCCCTTTCATCTACCAGTAAAGAAAAGATTAAAGGACCACTCTTTAATTCCCTTCTTCTTAATTTCATTATATCGAATAATCTGGGTTTTGCCAACAAAATAGTCATCAAATTTATGAATTCTTTTCTTTTTACCGCGCGAGAGTAAACGTATTCAAACTTTTAGGATAACAGTCATTGATAACAGCAGCTGCGTGGAAAAGAGTTCGTCCAGTGGTATAGATGTCATCCACCAAAATAACAGAACAATTTTTTAATTTTTTTTGGTTTTCTTTTTGGATGGCAAATGGTTGTTGCAACCGCATCCTTTCCTTTCTAGTTTTCTTAGATTGCGGAACATTTTCCTCTTTTCTAATTAAAAAAGGGCTGTACGGAACATCAGCCGCTTCTAGTAAGCCAATTACTTGGTTGAAGCCTCGTTCTTGCATTCGTTTTTCGGATAAGGGCACCGGAATAATATAGTCCGCAGATTGTTGCTGAAAGTAAAAGTTGATTTCCTCGTTAAAACACATTCTTAAGCGATAGTCTCCTTGAAATTTATAGCGTTCCATCCACTCTTGCATTCCTTCATCATAATGAAACAACGCTGCATTATGAAAAGAATACTCTGGATAAAGCAGCTGCCACCTTCGACAATCAAAACAATAGCGCTCTTGGCTGACTCGACTACAACCAAAACAAGTGCCTATCATTGGCAGTTTCTGGAACTTTGCTTGGCAGTGCTGGCAAAGTGAAGGCCTCGCCCATTTTTTAAAACGTAAGAGCATTTTTAATGTTATCTCCAAACGAATGGGGCTTGCGCAATTTTTACAATCCATCTAACATCCCTCGTTTGCTAGCCAAGCGATTCATTTGCTTTATTTGCCGAATTGCCTCTTTCATGTCTCTTGTTTCCCCATCATGTAAAAATAAAACTTCGCCGTAATTGAATTCTTGTCTTCGATCGACTCGGCCCGCAATTTGGACAAGTGTTGAAGAAGTGAAGACTCGATGATTGGCACCATAAACAATAACTGAGACTGCATCAAAAGTCACACCACGTTCTAAAATGGTTGTAGTGATCAAAATATCCGTTTTCTGCTGACGCATTGCTTGAACTTTTTCCAGACGAAGTTCATCACTACCATAAACGGCGACAACTTCTTTGTCGGAAAATCGCTCAGCTATTAATGCATGCAATTGGTGAATTAATGAAATGCTTGGGCAAAATAGTAAAACTGAATTACGCACCAATAAACGTTTCAAATGATGTGCAATGATTTTAATATTTTTGCTAGAAAGACGTTGCCACGACTGAACCCAAAATCGGCGTGGCACAGGTAATGGCCTACGATGATATCTTGCTGGCAAAATACTGGCTGCTAACTTCTTTTGCTGTAAAAGCTTCCGTAATTCTTTCGTAGGGGTTGCTGTTAAGTACATCAAACTACTTCTTTTTTTTCGTGCGTTACGCACTCCATAATAAAGATGCTCGTTATTAACAAAAGGAAAAGAGTCGACTTCATCAACGATAAGTAAATCAAATGCTTGATGGAATTTCAATAATTGATGGGTGGTGCAAATCACTAGTTTCGTATATCGATACGGTTCTTGACTGTTTCCATGAAGTAAAGCAATTGCTTCATGAGGAAAAACCGCTTGGATTCTGGGAAACAGTTCTAAGCAAACATCGACACGCGGCGAAGCCAGCGCAATTCGCCCCCCTTCTTGTAAGGTTTGGTGCAAAACAGCAAATAACATTTCTGTTTTGCCTGCACCTGTAACTGCCCACACTAAGCGATTCTCTCTTGCTTTTGCTGTCTCACAAAGTTCAACCGAGATCGCTTGCTGTCCCTTTGTTAATTGTCCAGACCACTCAAAAAAGACAGTTCTTGGGCTATTGGGCCTTTCTGGTAAATGACAAAATTTTTGACAAGAAGTCACACGGCCTAATTGAATGCACGCCTGACAGTAGTATGCATTTGTCGCCAATCTATTTTCTTTTTTGGATACGACTTCACCGCACCGCTGACATTGAATTGTTAGGGGGGAACGCTCTAACATTGTTGGTAAATAAACCAGTTTTGTCTGTATTGAACGTTCTGTTTCTTCAATAATTATTTTACGTCCATGCAAATCTTCCATGTTAACCACCTCAATTATAAAATACGCATTTCTCTAGCTTTTTTGCGAAAAAGGAAATCTCCCACCGTTATCTTTCTATTCTTATCTAGTCGTTACCTACTAAACAAACTCTTGATACGCTTTATTGTTTACACGAATCTTCCACTTTCGACTTACCTATATGCAGATTTTTTATAACAAATTTATCTACCTTTAAAGAAAAATTAATGTTAAAGTATATCTAGTAATTCAAGCTTTAATTTGAAAAGACTAGAGAGGAGCAAGCTTTATCATGGAAAATATTTTTTTAAAAAGACTAGAATTCAAAGCTTTTGAAGAAGATTCTGTTTTTTCAAAAATTGAAGGGCTGAATAAATTTAATTCACTAAATTTTAAAAAACCTATTACTTTTTTTTCAGGTGAAAATGGAACTGGAAAATCCACTTTATTAGAAGCAATCGCAGTCAATTGGGGATTTAATCCTGAAGGCGGTAGTATTAATTTTAATTTCTCTACAAACGATACTCACTTGGATTTACATAATTATTTAACTGTTGGAAAAAGTGTAAAGCGTGCTAAGGATGGCTTCTTTTTAAGAGCTGAAAGTTTCTACAATGTTGCTACATATGCAGAAAATATAGACTTAGATTTTTCTGAATATGGCGATAAATCCCTACATCATCAATCACACGGCGAAAGTTTTTTGAATCTGGTGAACCATCGGTTTAGAGGAAATGGTCTGTACCTGTTAGATGAACCTGAAGCGGCTCTCTCACCTCAACGCCAACTAGCCTTAATGATATCTATAAAAAAACTAATTGATGAGGGGTCTCAGTTTATTATTGTCTCTCATTCACCTATATTACTTGCAATGCCTGACTCACAAATTATTTCTTTTGATAAAGATAGTCCTTTAGAAATCACGTATGAAGAAAGTATGCCTTATGAAATAACCTCATTATTTTTAAACAACAAAAACAGAATTCTCTCTCATTTATTTGCTGAATAAGTCTGTTATTCGAATTGCTTATGCCATACTATAATGACTCGTATATAATAATATTGTTAATCATTCTTTGAATTACTACTTTCAGACTACGGAAAAAGGCGTTCATTATTCAGAAAATAGATTGTTAAGTATGTTTTTTTAGTATCTAGATTAAAGTAAAAAATTAAAGACAGTTGTCTTTCTCTAGCTCACAGGACTAATTTCGGCTCTATAATTTATGGAACTGATAAACCAGAATGACTGCTTCAGCTCAATTCCAATTAACTAAAGTCATAAAAAAAGACAAGTTGCTTTTTCGAAGATTCTCGAAAAAACAA
This sequence comes from Enterococcus sp. DIV0236, assembly GCF_050558525.1. Classification (NCBI taxonomy): domain Bacteria; kingdom Bacillati; phylum Bacillota; class Bacilli; order Lactobacillales; family Enterococcaceae; genus Enterococcus; species Enterococcus sp. DIV0236. The sequence continues at coordinate 1,510,071 of NZ_CP187891.1, forward strand.
CTTGTTTTTACTCTTTTTTATCTGCTTGTGCTAACAAATCCAAGGCTTGTTCCAACACTTTTTCCCCGTTCATTAAGCCGTAATCAGACATGCTAATGACATCTGTTGGGATACCTTTTGGTGATAGACGCTTTTCAAAATCACTCTTCATATAACGAACTTGTGGACCTAACAATAACACATCGACTGGATTATTTTCTAAATTTGTTTCTGCTTCCGATGCAGAAGCCGCAAATATATGGGCATCTAAGCCTTGATTAAATGCTGCTTTTTGCATTTTTGTAACAAGTAAACTAGTACTCATTCCTGCGGAGCAAACTAACATAATTGTTTTTTTTGACATTTTAACAGCCCCTTTTACCTTTGCCTTTTTCAATTTTCAACATTATCTATTAAAAATATTATAGTGTAAAGTTAATTTTTGTCAATCATTCTTGTTTTTTAAAGCGGATACAATCCTAGTTTAAACGTACCATGCTGACTTCAGCAATTTATTAAATACCACATATTCTTTTTCCAAATTCACTTGAACTACTTGGTAACTCGCATTCAACCAACCATAAGCGCCCTTTTCTGGATGCTTATAATCGTTCGCCCACCAATCGACATCTGTCTTAGCAGTTTTTGGTAAACCAGAATGAGGGAATAACAATTCATCAAACTGAGTAAAGGTCAAAGTAACTTGGGAACCGCCATTCGTTTTCAAATAATGAGTAATTGTATCATATTTTTTCTGTCGTGTATGTACCATTTTCCAGCGCCTCCCTTTTCTCTATCATACCTTATTATAACGTTTTTTTCCAAAAATCTCACAAAAAAGATGAGAGAAAAAGTTGCTATTCAGTTGATTCTTTTTTATACTGACTTTATTACGAGAGAAAAGGATGCCCATATGTTAGAAAGCTATATTACAGTCAAACAAGATGGTTTCAGCGAGATTGAAATCAAGAAATCGCGGTTTATCTGTTCTGTAAAGCGCGTAACATCAGAAGAAGAAGCAAAAGCCTTTATAGCCGCAATAAAAAAAGAACATTGGAAAGCCAATCATAATTGTAGTGCTTTTGTGATCGGCGAAAAAAATGACATTCAGCGGAGCAGCGATGACGGCGAACCTAGTGGCACTGCTGGTGTTCCAATGCTAGAAGTCTTAAAGAAAAAAGAGTTAATCAACGTAGTCGCTGTTGTCACTCGTTATTTTGGCGGAATAAAATTAGGCACTGGTGGTTTAATCCGAGCATATAGTCATGCTCTTTCCCACACTTTAGATGAAATTGGTTTAGTCATTGGCAAATTGCAACAAGAGCTATTGATTACGATCGCCTATCCTTTATTAGGAAAAGCCCAAGCCTTTTTGGAACATAGTCCCTACACGCTTAAAGAAACTATTTACACAGAGTCTATTCAGTTAATTTGTTTAGTAGATGAACAAGCAACAGAAACATTTATAGCTGAAATGACGGATCTACTTAACGGTCAGTTGACAATTGAAAAAGGCGCAACGAGCTATCACGAACTACCATTTAACGAAAAAGGAGCACAAGCAAATGACATTTGAAGAAGTATTGCCACAGATTAAAGCAGGAAAAAAAGCCGTACGTAAAGGCTGGAGCGGTTTTGAACTTTTTATTGAATTACGTGATGAAATTGGCACCTCCGAAGGTGAATTTTTACAAGTTACCCCGTATTTTTTAATCAAAACTTCTGATGAAGGCTACAGCATGTTTTCACCAACACCTTGTGATGTCTTAGCAGAAGATTGGGTGATTGTTGAAGCATAATTATACACATAAGGTCTGGCAGATTACGGCGATTGCTCGTTCTTCCAGACCTTAATTTTTAAATGTTTAAAGGAGTTTTTCTTATGCCAAAAGAATTTGAAACAAAACGGGTGCTTGTAACCGGTGCAGCTTCAGGGATTGGCCAAGCACAAGCAATTGCCTTTTCTGAGCAGGGTGCTGAGGTTATTGGCATCGACCTAGACGAAACGGGGTTAAAGCAGACAGCCGCACTGGTTAACCCAGATTCTACTAAGCCATTTACTTATTTTGTCGGTGATGTGTCTTCTCCCTCATTTGTGCAAGCCACGATGAAACAAATTGTGAAAGACAACGGCCAAATTGATATTTTATTAAATACGGCAGGTATTTTAGATGATTATCGCCCTTCTCTAGAAACTTCGGAAGCTTTATGGGATCAAATTTTAGCAACCAATTTAAAAAGTGTCTTTTTAGTGACCAATGCTCTATTACCTTATTTCCTCCAACAAAAAAAAGGAGTAATCGTTAATATGGCATCTATCGCTGGCTTAGTAGCTGGGGGCGGCGGCGCAGCGTACACTGCCTCTAAACACGCAATCATCGGGTATACAAAACAACTTTCCTACGATTATGCCAAATTAGGCATTCGAGCAAATGCGATTGCGCCAGGTGCCATCCAAACACCCATGAACGCAGCTGATTTTGCAGGAGAAGGTGAAATGGCTACTTGGGTAGCAAGTGAAACACCTGCGGGCCGTTGGGCACAGCCACAAGAGGTAGCAAAACTTTCATTATTTCTAGCTAGTGATGACGCTGATTATATCCATGGCACAGTTATGACCATTGATGGTGGTTGGACCATGAAATAAAAAGACTTTACAGAGTGTCTGTTCTTCAGTAACATGTAACACAGTGAGGCAACTCACACCATAACACTTCAGTTGGCTTTACTGCCCTTCCTTTGGTTATGGTTATCACTAAAACACGTCGTTGTTTTATAAAGGAGAATCTCAAATGAATCATTCATCAAATCCACAAACCAGTACGTGGTCAGCTACGGCTTTGGCTAAAATGGCGCTGGTTACCGCTTTGTATGTCGTTGTCACTGTACTTCTCGCTCCGCTTAGTTTTGGTCCGATACAGCTTCGTCTTGCCGAATTATTTAATTATTTAGGCGTTTTTAACAAGCGATATATCTGGTCCATTACGTTAGGGGTTGCGATTGCCAACACCGCTTCGCCTCTTGGTATCATCGATATAGTCATCGGTAGTGCTGGAACGTGCGCAGTCTTATGGATTGCCTATTTTGCGACAAAAAATCAGCAAAATTTATTGATTAAACTAATGCTGACGGCCATTCTTTTTGCTTTGTCCATGTTCACTGTTGCCGGACCCTTAACGTTCTTTTATCAGTTACCTTTTTGGTACACATGGTTGACCGTTGGACTTGGTGAACTTCTTTCAATGACAGTCGGCGGCATCCTGATTTACGTATTAAATAAAAAAATACAGCTTGTAAAACGCATCGAAGAATAAAAAAGCGCTTGGGGTTTAAATCCCAAGCGCTTTTTAGCACTATCCTTTAGGTTGAATGAAGTCTGCTTGCCATTTTCCAAGAGATGGATTGTAATCAAAATACCAAAGTTGTGAAAAATATTGTTTTTGATGCTTGTATCCCGATAAAACACGACCGCTTTGAGTATCTTCCTCGTAGTCAATACAAGAAAAATGAAGCATCAGTAAAAAACTGGTTTCACTAATAGGATGATAATTCGAAGCTGGCGCTACTTTCACTTTTTTCACACGATTTCTGATGCCCGCTTGTTGATTTGCTTGTAATACTGCAAGATGTTTTTGATAAAGTTTTTCTGTATAGTTATCTTTGACCACAGACAAGTTTTCTTGATCCCACGCTTGTTGTATTTCTAAAAACGTTTGTTGTATTTCTTTTAAGAGTGCCTTTTTTTCTTTTGATGTTCCAGGTAATGCTGCCCACATTTCTTGAAAAGCTCCTTCATCGACCGGTTGATTTCTACGGCGTCTTTGCCAAATCATCGTGCCCCCAAAAAGAACAAAAAACACTGTTGAAATTAAGCCTTCCAGTGGCGTTGTGTTGCTGGTCCCGGTCTCGTTATGATGAACATAACTTCTTGATCCATCACCGCTTGGCGAAAAACCATTCGAGGGATTACCTCCGCTAGGACTTTCTACACGTCCGCCGCCATAGCCACCAGCTACAGCCGCCGATTGATTAGGCCATAAACAAAAGGCCATGGCACAACCCACAAAAACTAAAATTAACTTTCTCATTTTCTCACCTTTCGACCCCTTCAAACCAACAAATGAATAAATAGACGCAGAATACTAAACAAAGCGCCAAGATTAACAATGATTAAGAACACCTTCAGCCATCCACCATATGGTTGTACCGATTGATAACTTCGTTGATAAATACTCAAGCCAAATAGGACCGTTGGCCACATAAATATACTATATCTTGGGCCAAACGAATTACCCTCGCCCCAAAAATTCACATAAATGGGCACATGAGCTGGTAAATCAGGATAGACCACCGCACTTAATAATAGTAAACTGACTGCTAAAATACTTGTAACAATAAACAACCGCTGACTAACTTTTTCAATCTGGTTCTCTCTCATTAATTTAGCTTTCTCCTCTAGTTTAATGATGGATATACTTTCAGTTTATGCCTCCCTATCTGAATTTGCAATAAAAAAAAGACAAGGAAACATTCGATTAAATGTCCTTGCCTCTGTTTTTGAAAATCCTAAATCAAGCCTTTCACACCTATATCTTTTCGGTAGTACATTCCAGAAAATGAGTAATTATCCAATGTTTGATAAACTTTTTTGCGGGCTTCTTCAAGAGTCGAAGCAGTTGCTTCTGCTAAAAAGATTCGTCCGCCAGCCGAAACCAGAGCCTGTTCTGAACGAGTTACCCCTGCATAATAGATGGTTTCACCAGACATTTCGGGCAATGGTAGATTTGTCTTGTATTGATTAGGATAGCCTTCTGCTGCTACAACAACACCAACACTCGCTAACTCATTCCATGCAATCGTTGGTTGCTCTTTCACCAGCAATGAAGAAATTATTTCTGAGAGGGGACTCTCTAAACGTGCCAACACAACTTGTGTTTCTGGATCCCCAAATCGAGCATTAAATTCAATAACCTTGGGGCCAGTTGCTGTTTGGATTAAACCAGCATATAAAATCCCTTGAAACGGACGTTTTTCAGCCACCATTCCTTTAGCAGTCGGTTTCAGGACTTGGCTAATGGCTTGCTGAACCGCTTCTTCTGGGATCTGAGGCACTGGTGTGTAAGCACCCATCCCCCCTGTATTCGGACCAGCATCCCCATCGAAAATCCGCTTATGATCTTGAGCAATCACCATCGGATATACCTTCTCATTAGAAACAAAAGCCATTAAGGAAAATTCTTCTCCTTGCAAAAATTCTTCGATTACGACCGTTTGACCGCTTGCTCCAAATTGTTGGTCCTCCATCATCGCAACTAGCGCCCGTTTTGCGGCTGCTTTTGTTTCGGCAACTACTACTCCTTTTCCAGCTGCCAAACCATCCGCCTTAATAACAATTGGTACTCCTTGCTGTTCAATATATTCTAAGGCAGGTGCCAAATGTTGAAAGACCCGATATTCTGCCGTTGGAATCTGGTATTTTTGCATAAAATCTTTCGCAAAACTTTTTGAACCTTCAATTATTGCAGCTGCTTTTGTCGGGCCAAAAATCAGTAATCCCGCTGCTTGAAAGGCATCTACAATTCCTTCAATTAATGGCGTTTCCGGTCCGATGAATGTCCAATCAATCTGATTATCCTTCACAAATTGAATTAGTTCCGTTTGCTGCTCTTCACCGATAGGTACAGTCCGAATATTATCACCACTCATACCAGGATTACCTGGTGCACAATAAACAGTCTTGACTTTGTCTTCTTGCTGTAATTTTTTGGCGATTGCATGTTCACGACCACCACGCCCAATCACTAATATATTCATCGGTTTCTCCTTTAAAAATTAATGTTTGAAATGACGAGTCCCAGTAAAAATCATCGCAATACCATAATGATTCGCTAGATCGATTGATGCTTGGTCTTTAATGCTCCCGCCTGGCTGAATAATTGCTTGAATGCCATGTTGTGCAGCATATTCCACGCTATCTGCCATGGGGAAAAAGGCATCACTTGCTAAGACGGCCCCTTGTAATTTTCCAGCTGCTTGGGCTTGATCAACTGCAATTTTTACTGAACCAATTCGATTCATTTGACCAGCGCCAATCCCCACCGTTTGGCTTTCATTGGCTAAAACAATAGCGTTTGATTTTACATGTTTGACTGCTTTCCAAGCAAAGTTCAAGGCGTCTCTTTCGGCTGGTGTGGGTTGGCGCTCTGTAACAACTTGCCATGCTTGGTCATTTTCAACAACTGTATCCTGTTCTTGAATTAATAACCCGCCCATAACAGAAACTAATTCCACCGCTTTTTTTTCTTGAGCATGAAAATCTAACGTTAACAAACGAAGATTCTTTTTCTGAGATAACAGTGCCAAAGCTTCTTCCTCAAAACTAGGCGCAATAATTATCTCTAAAAAGATTTGATGCATTTCAGCCGCAGTCGCTTGGTCCACTGGACGATTCAAAACAACAATGCCACCAAAAATTGAAACTGGATCTGCTTCAAATGCCTGACGATAGGCTGCCAAAATCGTTTTTCCTGTTCCAATTCCACATGGGTTCATATGTTTAACAGCGACGACCGTTGGTTCTGTAAACTCGCTAGCAATCCGGAGTGCTGCATCAGCATCTCGAATATTGTTATATGACAGTTCTTTGCCATGAAGTTGTCGAGCGGAAGCAATGGATAATGATACAGGTACAACGGATTGATAAAAGGTGGCTTGTTGATGGCTATTTTCGCCATAACGCAATGTTTGCTTACGTTCATAAGTAAGCGTCTGTTTCTCTGGTTCAGTTTCACCCACTTGCGTCGTTAAATAGTCAGCGATAAGCGCGTCATAAGCAGCAGTATGACGAAAGACTTTTGCTGCTAATCTTTTTCTAGTGGCTAACTGGCTAGTTCCAGTGCTGCTAATTTCACTTAATACCTGTTCATAATCACTAGGATCAACCACTGCTGTTACGTCTTGATAATTTTTTGCCGCTGAACGTAACATGCTAGGACCGCCAATATCAATCATTTCAATCGCTTCTGCTTCAGAGATCGCTGGTTTTAAAATTGTTTCTTTAAATGGATAAAGATTCACTACTACAAGGTCAATAAAGTGAATGCCTTGTTCAGTCAGTGCTTTTTGATGCGTTTGGTTTCCCCTTTTTGCCAAAAGTCCGCCATGGATATTCGGATGTAACGTTTTGACACGGCCATCTAACATTTCTGGAAAGCCAGTGATGTCGTCAATAGCAAGTGTCGGTACCCCCGCTTCTTCCAAGACAGTCCTTGTTCCCCCAGTGGAGATAATTTCAAAGCCATTTGCAACTAAGCCTGCTGCAAATGTTGTCACTCCTGTTTTGTCTGAAACGCTAATCAATGCTCTTTTGGTCATTTCGTTGTCTCCTTTACAATTTGTGAAATTATTTTTGGGTACCATTCGTGCTCAAGAGCATGAATTTTCTCTGCTAATGTGTCCAATGTATCTTCAGTATCAATCTTGGTGGTTGTTTGGAAAATAATCGGTCCTGTATCAACCCCAGAGTCAACATAATGGATAGTGATTCCTGTTATTTTCACTCCATAATGAAATGCCTCTTCAATTCCGTGAAGACCTGGAAAACTAGGTAACAGAGAAGGATGAATATTGACGATTCTCTTTGGATAAGCCTCCAGTAAAGTCTTGCCGATAATTCTCAAATAACCAGCTAACACGATTAAATCGATCTGATGCTCTTTTAAATGTTTCAATACTTGTTCTTCATACTGCCCACGAGATGGAAAATCAGATGGTGAAAAGCAAACAACGGGAATCTTGCGTTTTTGGGCACGGGTCAATACATAGGCTTCAGGCTGGTCACAAAAGACTAAGCTCAACTGCCCTGCGATTTTTTTCTGGGAAAAAGCTGCAGCAATCGCCTCAAAATTGCTACCATTGCCAGATGCAAAAACAGCTATCTTCATAAGGCTTCCTTAAAAATAACGGCTTTCGTTTTCCTAGGTACCAAACGACCAATTTCAAAAGCTTCTGGCAAAAGCTCCTGAACTTTTTCAACATGCTCTGGACTCACCGCTAAAATCATCCCTAAGCCCATATTGAAAATTTCATACATTTCTTCAGATGGAATTTCACCATATTTTTGAATCAATTTAAAAATTGGTAGCACTGGCCAACTATTTAATTGAATCTCTGCAGCTAGTGAGGAAGAAAACATTCTTGGTAGATTTTCTAAAAACCCGCCGCCAGTAATATGCGCAGCCCCATGCACGAGTCCTGCTTTTAACAATGGCAATAATTCCTTCACATAAATTTTTGTTGGTGTTAATAATTCTTCCCCTAACGTTTTGGGTGCCAATTCTGGAAGCTTGTCCGTTGTTTTAAACGAATGTTTCTTAAAAAAAACATTTCTTACTAAAGAGTAACCATTAGAATGAAGACCACTTGAAGGAAGACCAATCAAGAAATCGCCTTCTTTTACGTTACTTGGAGTCAAGAGTTGACTTTTCTCAGCAATACCCACGGCAAAACCAGCCACGTCATAAGCATCTGCTTCATACATATCAGGCATTTCAGCTGTTTCGCCCCCAATTAAGGCTGCATTCGCCTCACAACAGCCAGCCGCAACACCCGCAACAATTGCTTCAACTTTAGCTGGGTTAACGGTCCCTAACGCTAAATAATCTAAAAAATATAACGGTTCGGCGCCTTGTGCGACGACATCATTGACACACATTGCTACACAATCAATTCCGATTGTCTCGTGTTTCTGTTCTTCAATTGCCAAGAGTAACTTTGTGCCTACGCCATCCGTTCCTGATACCAAAATTGGTTCTTTAAGCTTGTAACTACTTAAATCAAAACAACCACCAAAACCACCAAGCATGCCCAACGTTCCCGTCCGTTGTGTCTTTTGGCTATGCTTTTGAATTCGTTCTACTACTTCGTATCCTGCCTCAACATTTACGCCAGCTTTTGAATAGGCATTTTCCATGTCAATTCCTCCTAGTTTCTTTTTTCAAGGATGCTTGATATTGTTCTTCATAATCATACAAAGGCGTTGGATAGTCTCCATTAAAGTAAGCCATACACAGCCCAGAATAAGGAGCATCATAATTTAATTGAATCCCATCAATCAGCCCTGCTTCACTCAAAAAAGCCAGCGAATCTGCGCCAATCTGCTCTTTGATCTCTTCAATTGAATAGTTTGCCGCAATTAGTTCGTCCCTCGTCTGTATATCAATGCCATAAAAACACGGATATTTTAATGGCGGTGAAGCAATTCTGACATGAACTTCTTGCGCTTCTGCTTCTTTTAATAAATGGATAATGCGCCGAATAGTGGTTCCGCGAACAATCGAATCATCTACTAAAACGACTTTTTTTCCTTTGACCACGCCACGAACTGCCGATAGTTTCATACGGACACCTTGTTCTCTTAATTCTTGTGTCGGCTGGATGAATGTTCGAGCGACATATTGATTTTTTACTAAACCTAGTTCGTAAGGTATCTGTGCTTCTTCTGCATAGCCGCTAGCTGCAGACAATGACGAGTTCGGTACCCCAACTACCATATCAGCTGCGACTGGACTTTCGATCGCCAAGTTCTTCCCCATTCTTTTACGAGCTGTATGCACATTAACTCCAGCAATATTTGAATCTGGTCGTGCAAAATAAATATATTCCATTGCACAAATTGCCGGTTGGACTTCCGTAGTGAAAACCTCTATTTTCAAGCCTTCATCAGAAATGATGACTACTTCACCAGGCGCCACATCTTGAATAAAGCGAGCCCCAACTGTTTCTAATGCACACGTTTCGGATGCCACAACGTACGCCCCATTGTTCATTTGTCCGATGGAGAGAGGGCGAAAGCCGTTGGGATCCAGTGCAGCAATCATCATCGTTTCTGTTAATAAAAGATAAGCAAAGCCCCCCTTAACCAAATTCAAGCTCTCTTTTAGTTTATCGAGAAACGAGACAGCAGTGCTTTTTCGAATCAAGTGCATTAAAATTTCAGTGTCTGAATTGGAATGAAAAATAGCTCCTTCTCTTTCTAGTTGTTTTCGTAAACGCTTGGCATTTGTCAAATTGCCATTGTGTGCTAACCCAATTTGACTATCATAAAATTTAAATAAAAATGGCTGAATATTATCCACGCTACCCGTACCAGCGGTTGCATAGCGTACATGACCAATAGCCGCCGTTCCTTCTAACGCATTCAGTTGTTCTTGCTTTTGGAATACTTCTGCTAATAAACCTAAATCACGGTGGCCATCTAATTTCCCAGAATTGTTCGCCACAATTCCCGCGCCTTCTTGGCCTCGATGCTGTAAGCTGTGTAAACCAAAATAGGTCACTTGTGCCGCATCAGGATGACCCCAAATACCAAAAATACCACACTCTTCATTTAAGCTTTTTGCTTCATAAGACATGGAATCGCATCCTCCCATAAGGCTTTGGCTTCTTTTGTTGAACAATTGATCACATCATCTAACGCATGAATGATCAAACCAGTTTCAGTCACTTTCCCAATATGTTGAGCTTTTCTTCCGATAAGTGTTTCAAATGCTTCTTGATGCTGGGGACTAACTGAAAGAATAAAACGGGATTGCGTCTCCGCAAATAGATATTCTTTTGCTAATGGCAGTGTCACCTGTAACCCCAGTTCGTTAGCAAAAGCCGACTCGGCTAAAGCAACGGCAACGCCGCCTTCAGCGCAATCATGCGCGCTAGCAACTAGGCCTGCTTGAATTGCTTTTAAAACTAATTCTTGGTTTGCTTTTTCCTCTTTTAAATCAAATGAGCGTAATTGCCCTTCAATTCGACCCAGTTGCATTTTTTGAATTTCTGAGCCGTTAAAATCTGCGTGGGTTTCACCGATGAGATAAATTAAGTCATCCACTTGTTTAAACGCTTGTGTGGTAATTTGTGAAACATCTTCAATCACGCCCACCATGCCGATCATTGGCGTTGGATAAATGGCTTGACCATCTGTTTCATTGTAAAGAGAGACGTTCCCTGAAATCACGGGTGTTCCTAGCTGACGGCAGGCTGCGGCGATTCCATCCGCTGACGTCCATAATTCCCAAAAACTTTCTGGTTTATCAGGGGAACCATAATTCAAACAATCAGTGATAGCCAAAGGTTGTGCTCCACTTGCTACAATATTACGGGCTGCTTCTGCAACCGCAATTTGCCCACCTATTTCAGGATTTAAATACAAATAACGGCTATTACAATCTGTCGTCATCGCTAAGGCTTTATTGGTGCCCCGCACTCTTAAAACAGCTGCATCACTTCCTGGTTGCACCACTGTATTCGTTTGTACTTGACTATCATAGGTTTCGTAAACTGATTTTTTCGATGCAATCGTTGGCTGTTGCAATAGGCGTTTTAATAATTCCGTACTATTCGTAATTTCTGGAATGAAGGGCGCTAATTTTTTAAAAGCACGCATCCGCTCTGGTTCTTGATAGGCTTTCTGGTAGACAGGGGCTTCTTCTGCCAAAGCATCTACTGGTACATCTGCGACTATTTTGCCACCGTGAAAGACACGATACTGTCCATCATCTGTTACGGAGCCAATCGCTACCGCTTCTAAGTCATACGTTTGAAACAATTCACAAACTTGCTGTTCTGCTCCTTTTTCCACACAGATTAACATCCGTTCTTGGGACTCAGACAAGAGCATTTCATAGGGGCTCATCTGCGTCTCTCTCTGCGGAACTTTATCTAGCTCTAGAATCAAGCCTGAACCTGCTTTTGATGCCATTTCAGCACTTGAAGAAACCAAGCCAGCCGCCCCCATATCTTGGATGCCGATTAAAATATCTTGATGATTTTTGATTAAATCAAGACAAGCTTCCAATAATAATTTTTCCATAAACGGATCACCTACTTGTACCGCAGATCGTTGCTGTTCTTCACCTTCACTAAATTCTTCTGAAGCAAAGGTCGCACCATGAATTCCATCTCGTCCTGTTTTCGCACCTACGTAAAGAATGCTATTTCCGACGCCTTTTGCTTGGCCTTTTTGAATCTCATCATGACGAATCAATCCCACACACATAGCATTAACAAGTGGGTTTCCTTGATAACATGGCTCAAAAGCAATTTCGCCGCCAACGGTTGGAATACCAATACAATTTCCATAACCGCTAATCCCCGCCACAACTTCTTGAAACAAATAACGTGTTCGTGCATCCGTCAGTTCGCCAAATCTTAACGAATCCAGTAAAGCAATCGGCCGCGCCCCCATACTGAAAATATCGCGAATAATTCCACCAACGCCTGTAGCTGCTCCTTCGTAAGGTTCTACTGCAGAAGGATGATTATGGCTCTCTGCTTTAAAAACAACAGCTAATCCGTCACCAATATCGACAATCCCAGCTCCTTCACCAGGGCCTTGAAGCACTTGTGGCCCTTCCGTCGGAAACTTTTTTAAAACGGGCTTGGAATTTTTGTAAGAGCAATGTTCACTCCACATCACGGAGAATAAGCCAGTTTCTGTATAATTAGGTTCTCTTTGCAAAATGGTCTCAATCTGATGATATTCTTCATCTGTTAGTCCCCATTCTGCATACAACCGTGTCTCCTTGATTTCTTTTGGTGTTGGTTCATTCATCATTGGCTTAATTCCTTTCCAAAGTTTTTAATGATTGAAGCAAAAAAGCTGCGTCCATCTGTTGAACCTAACAATTCTTCCATCGCTCGTTCCGGATGAGGCATCATTCCTAGAACATTGCCCTGTTCATTACAAATACCAGCAATATTCGCAAGACTCCCGTTCACCTTTTCTTGATACGTAAAAACAATTTGGTTCTTTTCTTTCAGCTCTTGCAACGTTTTTTCATCACAATAGTAATTCCCTTCGCCATGTGCTACTGGTAAATGTATCGAAACATTTTCAGGATACTCGCTTGTAAACTTTGTGTGCGTATTCACTTTCAATGGGACACTTTTACAAATAAAACGAAGCGAATCATTTCTTAGCAACGTGCCAGGAAGTAAGCCAATTTCTGTTAAAATTTGAAAGCCATTACAAGTGCCAAAAACCATTTTGCCTTCTGTAGCAAAGCGAATCACCTCATTGATAATTGGCGAAAACCGAGCAATTGCACCACAACGTAAGTAATCGCCATAAGAAAAACCACCAGGCAATAACACGCCATCAAATTTTGCTAAAGAAGTGGCATCGTGTCGGACAAATTCTGCATCGACGCCCATCACCTCTTTGACAGCCCACAATAAGTCTGCATCACAATTGGATCCTGGAAAAACAATCACTGCCAATTTCATTTAAATTTCCTCCAAAGATAAAATTTCAAAACGATAGGATTCCATATTTACATTGGCTAATAGTTGATCACAAATTTGTTCAATTTTCTCTTCAATTGCTTCTGTCTGCTGGACGTGCATTTCAAAATACTTACCGACACGGATTTCGGCTACTTCTGTAAAACCAAGCCGATGGACTGCTTCCTTAACCGCTTCACCTTGGGGATCCAAAATTGATTCTTTATACGTAACATAGACTTTGACAAAATACATACGCGCTTCCTCCTCAATTAGCTGTTAGTAAACGTTGTAAAACTTCTTCATATACAGGAACTATTTCTCCTAATTCACGGCGATAAACATCTTTATCCAGATGTTCGTTTGTGTTTAAATCCCATAAACGACAGGTGTCTGGAGAAATTTCATCTGCCAGTAACAATTGATTGGCCTTCGTCCGACCAATCTCGATTTTAAAATCGATCAAACAAATATTGAGGCGTTGAAAGAGTTGACTAAGCGCCTGATTAATTTGTAAAGCCAATGCTTTGATCTCCACAATTTCAGCAGGAGTGGCTACTTTTAGAAATTGAATATGGTCTTCGTTAATAAAAGGATCATCCAGACGATCTTCTTTGTAATAAAATTCAATAATGGGCGTCACTAATTTAGTGCCCTCTTCAATCGCTAAACGTTTTGAAAAACTTCCTGCCGCATAATTACGTACGACAACTTCCAAAGGAATCATTTCTACGGCCTGAATTAATTGTTCGTGTTCAGATACTTTTTTGATAAAATGATTGGGAATCTTCTGTTGCTGTAAATGTTCAAAAATTAGACTAGTGATTTGATTATTTAAAGCGCCTTTCCCAAGAACTTTGTCTTTTTTTTGACCGTTTAAAGCTGTTGCTTGATCAAGATATTCCACAAAAAGAACCGCTGCATTTTCTGTTTGATACAACTTCTTCGCTTTTCCTGTATACACAAGTGCTTTCTTTTCCATTCTTTCCCTCTTCTCGTTAGCTTCATGAACGCTATTCTTTCTATGTCAGCTGATTCACATCAGTTAAAAACTTACATTAGTTACAAAAAAACAACAATCGTTCGTGTTTGTTGAATGTAAAAATAAAAAACTTGCTTGGAGCAAGCATTTATTAAGTTACATTCCAAATACCAACAGTCTCAATTTCCTTTAACGTTTCTGATAAACAAGGTGTTGTAATGGTGACGTGGCCCATTTTTCTGCCAACTTTTGATTCGGCTTTTCCATAGTAATGGACTTGCCAAGTGGGTTTTGACGTGCATAACTGGTAGCTTTTTTCTAAGTGTTCACCTAAGAGATTCACCATAACCACTGGTTGAAGTAACTGGGGTAACCCAATGCCCCAATTGCTAATCCCTCGAATATGCGCATCAAATTGACTAAATGAGCAAGCTTCAATAGAGTAATGACCTGAGTTATGAGGCCGTGGCGCTAATTCATTGACGTACAACTCTTCTGAATCCGTTAAAAACAGTTCGATAGCTAAAACCCCAGATAAATTTAATTCCTCAGCAATGTGTTGCGCCAATTCCGCTGCTTTTTGTTGCACATTCTCAGAAATTCGAGCTGGCACAATTGATTCATGCAAGATATTCTTTCGATGAATGTTTTCAGATACAGGAAAGCTTTGGTAACCATGCTTATTCCCTGCAACGATGATTGAAAGTTCTTTAGTGAAAGGCACCCACTTTTCTAATTCACAAGTAGCGTTAGCTAATAATTCAGTCGCTTGGGAGAAATCCTCTTCGCATTTTAAGACGACCTGTCCTTTTCCATCGTATCCACCTTGAATAGTTTTTAAGACACATGGAAAACCAATCTTTTCTGTTGCTTGTGGCAGCTCTTTCTGACTTTTCACTTCCGCAAAAGGGGCAATCTTACAGCCAATCGATTGAAGAAACGTTTTTTCAAGCAATCGATTTTGAGTAATTTTTAACAATTCTGTTCCTTGTGGCAACTTTTCTAGTGGAATGGCCTTTTCTAGGGAGGCCACTTCAATATTTTCAAATTCATAGGTGATCACATCGCATAACTCTGCTAGTTCAGTTAAAGCAGATATCTGATCAAAGGCTGCCACAATTTGACGGTCAGCTACTTGACCAGCTGGACTATTGAGCGTTGGGTCCAACACAATCATTTGGAAACCCATTTTTTTACCACTCATGACTAGCATTCGCCCTAACTGTCCCCCACCTATAATGCCAATAGTTGCTCCGACTTTTAAAGGTTTATTCAAGTTGTTCCCCACTTTCCACAACCGCTTTTTCCAATGATTGTCGTCTTGCTTGGATTCTTTCTGCCAACTGTAAATCATCAATACTTAGTATTTCTGCAGCTAATAACCCAGCATTGGTAGCACCTGCTGAGCCAATCGCAGTTGTTGCTACAGGAACTCCCCCTGGCATCTGCACAATAGACAACAGTGAATCAATACCGTTTAATGTTCGTGTTTTAACTGGAACACCAATGACAGGTAAGGTTGTCTTTGCAGCTACCATCCCTGGTAAATGAGCCGCTCCGCCTGCGCCAGCAATAATAACCTTCAATCCTTTTGTTCGTGATTCCTCTGCAAAACGAAACATCAAGTCAGGGGTCCTATGTGCTGATATCACTCGTTTTTCATAAGAAATTCCCAACTCTTCCAACACAAGACAAGCAGCTTTCATCGTTGCCCAGTCTGAGGTACTTCCCATAATCACAGCGACTAATGGTTTCATGAATGTAATAACTCCTTCCGCCTTTTTTCACTGTTATTCTAACAATGAGAAAAAGAGATGTCAAAGAAAAACCGAAATATTATAGATTAAAATTATATAATGTTCGTGTTTATCAAAAAAAAGAGTCATCGGAAAGATGACTCTTTTTTTGCTATTTTTAGCGTTGCTTCCTCTTTAAGAAGAAACGTCGCCTGTATTAATAACTGGTTGTGTGCCCTTATCAGTAATGATTGAGACTAGTAAATTATTAATAAGTTGTACTTTTCGTTCATCGGTAAAATTAATTTCTTGCCCTTCTTCAATCTGTTCTAAGGCCATTTGTGTCATGCTTACCGCACCTTCAACAATTGTTTGTCGAGCCGCTAAGATTGCTTTTGCTTGCTGTCTTTGCAACATGGAGCTAGCAATTTCAGTTGCATAAGCTAAATGATTCAACCGTGTTTCGATAACCTCTACACCAGCCACTGCTAAGCGTTCTTGCAATTCTTTGGTTAACTCCTCGGAAATTTGTTCGGTATTTCCTCGCAGAGTTACATCATTATCTGAAAAAGTGTCATAAGGATATTGTGTTGCTACATGCCGGATTGCCGTTTCGCTTTGAATTTCCACAAAGTCTTGATAATAATCGACATTAAATAACGCCTTAGCTGTATCGACTACCCGAAAAACGATGACCGCAGAGATTTCGATTGGATTCCCGTCAGAGTCATTGACTTTTAATAGAGAACTATTGAAATTTCGTACTTTCAAAGAAATGTTCATTTTTTGCGTAAATGGAATGGTAATAAACAACCCATTTTCTTTAATCGTACCTAAGTAGCGACCAAAAAATAAAATAGCTTTCGCCTGATTGGGACTAACAATGGTTAAGGAACTTAAAAATAAAATAGCCCCAACTAACAAAATAATACCTAAAACAACAAGAACACCATTAGTATGACTCGCTCCATAAATAAATAAACCAATTCCCGCAATTAAAATAACTAATAAGCTCGCAATTCCTACGTAGCCACTCATATAAAATGTTTTTTTCTCTTCCATCTGTTTCACTCTCCTAACTCATTTATCTGGTCCTTATTATACACCTCATTGCCTTCAATAGAGTAACTTTTAACATTAAATAAACTGATTTTTTCGGGGCTCTTGTAGTATACTGAGAACAAAGAAATCCCAAGAAAAGGAGTGATAGAATGCGCTATTTAAGCAAGGATATTTTAGAGGAAGTCATCACTCAACGCCCCTCCGACTCTTATAAAAGTAATTTTGGGCGTGTTGTATTAATCGGAGGAAACCGACAATATGGCGGAGCCATCATCATGAGTACCGAAGCGTGTATCAATAGTGGCGCTGGTCTCACCACTGTGATTACTGATGTTAAAAATCACGGGCCTTTACATGCAAGATGCCCAGAAGCGATGGTCGTGGGCTTTGAAGAAACAGTCCTTCTGACGAACGTCGTAGAGCAAGCGGAGGTTATTTTAATTGGTCCAGGTTTAGGCTTAGATGCTACTGCACAACAAATATTAAAGATGGTACTCGCCCAACATCAAAAAAAACAATGGTTAATTATCGATGGCTCAGCAATTACCCTGTTTAGCCAAGGCAATTTTTCCCTTACCTATCCTGAAAAAGTTGTTTTCACACCTCATCAAATGGAATGGCAACGTTTGAGTCACTTACCTATCGAGCAACAAACACTGGCAAATAACCAGCGTCAACAAGCAAAATTAGGCAGTACGATTGTTTTAAAAAGTCATCGCACCACAATTTTCCACTCAGGAGAACCTTTTCAAAATAAAGGTGGCAACCCTGGGATGGCTACTGGCGGAACTGGGGATACCTTGGCTGGCATCATTGCTGGTTTTTTAGCTCAGTTTAAGCCGACAATTGAAACCATTGCTAGCGCCGTTTACTTACACAGTCTCATTGGTGATGATTTGGCCAAAACCGACTATGTTGTTTTACCAACGAAGATTAGTCAAGCCTTGCCGACATATATGAAAAAATATGCCCAGCCACACACTGCACCTGATTCTGAACTATTAGAACAGAAGCGTTCGAGATAAAACCCGAAAAGGCTAAATGGTGACAAATTTTGGGTTAAAAAGCAGGATTTAAGCCTGGGCCGAAAATCAAAAGCGATTTTCAGCCCAGGCTCTCTTTTTATTTTTCCTTATAAACATTTTTTAACGTTAATGGAGCGCCAAAGGTATGAAAATTCAAGCCTTTGACTTTATCATTTTGCAGGACTGTTTGTTCATTTTGGCTAAGTGGAATCATGCCAGCAGTCGTTTCAATCACTTCTTTTTCAGCTGCAATCAGTGTCGCCCATCTTTTTTCTGGCTCTAAGGCATAGGTTGTGGCTGCTTCATCTAATAATTTGTCATAGACAGGGTTCTGATAATTGCGATCATTACCCTTGTATAAAGTCATCAGGGTAGAAATAGGATCTTGATAGTCTGGTGTCCAGTAAATTAAGAATAAATCATAGTCACTTTCTCGCCCAAAGTTCAATGCAGCTTCGGTCGGCAATGCGGTTAGCTCTATTGTCAAACCAGGAAACAGTTCTTGTAGCGAGCCTTGCAAACTTTCACCAATTTTTTTGTAAGAACCATCATCTGTTACCATCAATTCAACGTTAACCTTTTCTCCTAATTCTGCTTGTGCTTTTTTCCAATAACTTTGCGCTTTTTCTTTGTTATAAACCATTAAATTACCTGCTTCTTGACGAAAATCGAGGCCCGTTGTGGGATTCGCCACAAAGCCTTCCGTAATCGCACCATGTAGCGCTTTAGAACCATCTGCAATAATATTATTGACTAGATTTTCTTTATCTATGCCTAAAGCCAACGCTTTACGCAGGTTTTCGTTTGCAAGCGGCGTTGCTTGCCCTTTCCGTTTTTGATTTAAGCGCAAATAGTTCATTGTCGCTGTTGGGTACGAATGATACAACGTATTATTTTTATTCTGTTGCGCCAATTCACCACTTAGTGTAGCCACATCTAATTGTCCATCTTCAAAAAGATTCAATGCGGTAGATGTTTCTTTGATAACCGTATAATTGATAATGTCTGAGCGCACGTTCTGGTGATCCCAATAGCGATTATTTTTTGCTAGTTGCCAGTCCATCTTTGTTTGCTGCCAATCTTTTACCACAAACGGACCATTATAGACGACTTTATCACTAGCAGTTCCATAGTCCGCACCAAATTGTTCGACTACTTTTTGATTTTGCGGGAAAAATGTAGGGAAAGCTAACAAGGACGTAAAGTACGGTTTTGGCTCTTTGAGCGTCACTTTTAATGTATAATCATCCACAGCTATGACACCAAGTTCATTGGGTGCTAATTTCCCAGCTGAGATTTCTGCACCATTTTGAATTGTTTCAACGATGAGGAAGCTATAAACAAAGCCATTTTTAGGATCAATCATTTTTTTCCAAGCATATTCAAAATCATGCGCTGTGACAGGATCATCGTTACTCCAAACCGCTTCTTTTCTCAAAGAAATCGTGTAGGTTTTTCCATCTTCTGAAATCATCGGCAATGCTTTTGCTACGGCTGGTACCAATTGGTCTTGTTCATCTAAACTATATAACCCTTCAAACGCTGCAGTTTGGACAATAGCATCTGGAAAATCCAATAATACAGAGGTGTTGAGCGTTGTTAATTCCGAGGGTGACATCAGTTGAACGGCTTCTTTGGTATTTTTCTGTTTCTTTTTATTTTCATTTTTATTGGTACACCCAGCTAAAAATCCTACCAATAAAATACAAACCATTGTGATTTTTAAATACTTTTTCATCTTCTTTCTCCTATAACTCTTCATTTTTTTATACTCTTACTTACAGAAAGACAGCTTCCCGTTTTATTCTGTTCTTTCCACAAGCATCCAGACAACGACCGCTGGCTCCAACCCATCATTATAATTAATGTGCCCCTCACCAGCTTCAATTAATTGGGCTTGTCCAGCTTTTCCGACTAAGTCTTGACCATCTTCTAAAATCGTATGTGCTTCGCCAGAAATCACATAAGAATATTCATCCTGTTCATGGCGAGCATATCCAGCTAAAGGCCGCTTTTCACCAGGTTGTAATGTAATAATGCCCATTTGAACTTGTGCATTTGGTTGGTTTTCTTTATCAAAAAAAATCGTCATTTCTTCTGATTCTGCTGATTTAATAAGCAATAGCTTTCCCTCCTTTTTTAAATCTTATATCTTCCATTATTCCTTTAAATAGAATCAAAGTCAATATTTTTATAGAAAATTCTGAATATTCTACACAAAAAAAAGAGAGCATGAATTCTCTCTTTTTTGTCTCTTTAAACTTTTACAATCCAGCCTTCTGGCGCTTCTTTGTCACCAAACTGTATGCCAACCAGTTCATCATATAGTTGCTTAGTCACTGGTCCAACTTCCGTTTCACTATAAAATACATGGAAATCTGTGCCGTTTTGAATCCCACCAATAGGAGAAATAATCGCCGCTGTGCCACAAGCACCCGCTTCGGAGAAGTCCGCTAATTGATCAATGTAAACGTCTCCTTCAAGCGCCGTCATCCCTAAACGTTCTTTTGCTAGCGTCAATAATGAATATTTAGTAATACTTGGTAAAATAGACGCTGATTTCGGCGTAATAAAAGTACCCTCTTTGGTTATGCCAAAGAAATTAGCTGCACCAACTTCTTCAATTTTCGTATGCGTATACGGATCTAAATAAATGCAATCACTAAATTCTTTCTCATGTGCTTCTGCACCTGGTAAAAGACTAGCTGCATAATTGCCCCCCACTTTAGCGGCCCCGGTTCCTCGACCGGCCGCTCGATCATATTCAGAAACGATAAAGTTGGTTGGTGCTAAACCATTTTTAAAATAGGAACCAACCGGCACGCAAAAAATAGAAAAAATGTATTCTTTGGCAGGTGCTACGCCAATATTATCGCCGACACCAATCATATAAGGGCGAAGATACAACGTGCCACCCGTTCCATATGGCGGTAAATAAGCAAGGTTGGCTTTCACCACTTCTTGGCATGCAGAAACAAAGGTTTCTACTGGCACTTGTGGCATCAGTAGACGCGCACAACTTTTTTGTAGCCGTTTGGCATTTTCATCTGGACGAAACAAATTGACAGAACCATCTGCACATTGATACGCTTTTAATCCTTCAAAACATTGTTGGCCATAATGTAGAGCAGGCGAACCTTCACTAATCGTTAACTGATTGTTATCTGTTAGCGTGCCTTCTTCCCACTTGCCATCTCGCCAATAACTAATATAACGAAAGGGCGTTTTAATGTAAGAAAATCCTAAATTATTCCAATCAAGATTGGCTTTTTCCATTGTCGTAGCACCTCAATTATTTTGATTTTTTATCTTAATTAGTGTAATTGTACCCACCAAAAACTAGAAAAGCAAGTCTTATTCTCATTCTTAACTTTCTTAACTTTTGTTATTTTTTCTTACTTGTCCATTTCTCCCTCGCAAAAAAACCTTGATAACCGTTTCTTGAATTGCAACGGAATATCAAGGTGTCGAAAAATTATTCAGTATACTCTTTGGTTTCTTGTAACGTACCATCTTGCTTATAGATTTTCAGCTTTGTTTGCTTATTCCGAGCAATTTCTTGAGCTCGTTTAACCGCCTCTTGTTTGTGGGTAAATGTATTACTTGCTTTTTCAGCGCTGTCTGAAATCACCAACCATTGGTCGTCTTTATATTTAACGTTGACAGCCGCCGTTAATAATTTTCCCGCATGTTTATCCTGTTTATGCGAATCTTGTTTCGTAGGATTTGCTTCTTGTTCAAATGCCTTTTTGTCTGCTGCACTTGCCTCTTGATACCATTTCTCCGCTTGACTAATCGCAATTGGAATGGCGCGATCATCAGGGTAGCCATCCGCAAGCAACGCATTGCCAATATCTATCGCTTTTTTCCGAATCAAAGGTGCTAAATTTTTCATTGATGTAGGATAATCATTCATATTCCAAGGCATCAAAATCTCCTCCTTAAATTCTGTCTATTACTAGCTTACTACAGAAAAGGAACATTTGAAAAAGAAATGATTACTTTGAATATTTCCTGAACCTTCTTGAGAGAATAAGCCTAATTTCCCATTAGCCAAACTTCTCAATCTTTGAGTGTATAATTACTCATTTCCCTTTGAATCAGTTATGATAAAGGAAGAAATAAATAAATTTTTTGGAGGGATTTTCATGAAAATGTCTAAAGTACTCACCACTGTTTTGACGGCAACTGCTGCTCTTGTGCTGCTTAGTGCTTGTTCATCTGATAAAAAAACAGATAGTAGTTCTAGTAGCAAAGAAACAGCTAATTCAAGTACAGAAGTAGTCTCTGGTGCTTCAATTAGTGCCAAGCCTGAAGAGCTCGAAATGGCGTTAAGTGATAAAGGAAATTGGATTGTCGCAGCTACTGACAATGTCACTTTTGATAACGAGGTAACAGTTGCTGGTACTTTCCATGATAAGGGGAAAGATTCCAACGATGTCTATCGTAAATTAGCGCTTTATTCTCAAGATGATAATAAAAAAGTAACTGCTGAATATGAAATCACGGTTCCTAAGCTAATCGTTTCTTCTGAAAATTTCAACATCGTTCACGGGACTGTCAAAGGTGATATTGAGGTGAAAGCAAATGGCTTTACTTTAAATGGTACCAAAGTTAATGGCAATATTACTTTTGATAAACAAGAATACAAAGATTCTGCTGACTTAGAAAAAGATGGTGCCACTGTTACTGGTGAAGTCACCGTAGCCAATAATTAAGTTATTACCAGACAATTTTAACTAGTAAAAAACCAATGACAAATGTTCAATCAAATTTGTCATTGGTTTTAGTTTGTAAACACAGTGCCAGCATTGGTAGATAATTACAAAATGAACTCACTCTTTGCCATAAGCCTAAATAATTAAATGGTTTTACCTGTTGCAACTGTGGAATCCTTGCTAAGCCATATAAGCCGGCTGCAAGCATACATAAAATAAACAAAAAGCCAAAAAGGTTTTTATTTTTTTGCGAACCGTATTTACTGTAGATAATGGTTAAGACGCCTGATAACAACAAAAAGCCTGTATAACCGACTGCTGATCCTCCGTTATGAAGCGCGGCAGCAACTGTGCCAGCGGTTGAAGTGTCTACGCTGAAGAGCCCACTGAAAATACAATCAAATAAACCATAAGCGCCAATCATTGCCACTACTAACCAAGCACCTTTTTTCGTTTTTCTGGAAAAAATAGCATATATCCTAGGTAAACTTGCTAACATCAACATTCCCGCAATGATAGTTAACCGATTAAAGTTTTCCCTAACTGGACTATTCACATCACCTAATAAGCTAATTACTTCTGTCAATTGATTGTAACCTTGATCTTTGAATCCGACATAATAAGGTGTAAAAAAATCAAGTAAGACCCCTAAAACTAAAAAATAGCCGCCATATTTTTTTAAAAACTGCATCTATTCACCTCAATTTTGATTTTCTATTTACTTCAAGTATAGCATATCAAAAATTCCAAATAATGAAACTTTCTTTCTCACTAAAAAACTTTTCGTCAACGCGAGACGAAAAGTTTTACTTTAGGATTCAATAGAATCTACAATCTTATCATTTTCTTTTGATTCATTTAGCCACTCCGAGACAATAATTTTAATGATTGCAGCAACAGGAACTGCTAAAAACATCCCTAAGACGCCGAAGTACGCTCCCCCAATCGTAATTGAAACAATAATTAAAATCGGATTGACATTTAGGGCATCTCCCATAATTCGAGGACCAATAATATTGCCGTCAATTTGTTGTAAAATTAATAAAACTAGTAACACCGTAATTGCTTGAGTAACACCACCTGTGAAAAGCGTAATCACACCAGCAACAATTGACGCAAAAATCGAACCAAAATAAGGAATCATATTACAAATACCTAATAAAATCCCCAAAGTCACAGCAAATTTCACATTCAAAATACTTAACAAAATCGTTGATGAAACGCCAATTATACAAGCATCAAGAAATTGGCAGCTGATAAATTTATAGAAAATTTTATTCGTTGTATTTAACCAGGTTTGTGTTTGCTTGTACACTTTTTCAGACAGCAATTTGTGGGCAGCCTTTTCAACAAATGTCAAAATAGATTGCTTAAATACCAGCGCATATATTGAGATAATCAACGTCAAAAATGCATTTAAAAAGAATGATGAAACATTTTTAGTCAACGTTCCTAATGAAAACAACGCTTGTGTCCATTGATTTAAAAAACGTTCTGGCGACAAATCTTTAAGGACACTATTTAAATATTTTTCAATCGCGGCTGTTTTTAAAATCCCTTTATCTTCTAAACTCATTACAAACTGAACCATGTGATCATAAAAAGTGGGTAAAGAGTTTGCTAAATCTACTAAATTACTAATGAGTAGCGGAACGATATAGTTTAATGTCAAGACAAAAATAAACAAAATAATCAGGTACAAAAGGAGTACACTCAAGCCGTGTTTCGCTTTTTTAACGACTGGTAAAGGAACTCTTTCTAGTAATCCCTCGATTTTTTTCTGACTTCCACTCAATAAATAAGCAATCACGAACCCAGTAATGAATGGGGATAAGATGCCTAATAAACCCGAAACGCTATGGACAAAGTGCTGATAATTCGTGATTAATAAATAGCCAACAATCAGCGCCATTACAAATAAAAAGCGGACAACCCAGTAATTCCAATCAACATTGTATTTCTTCAATCACTTCACCTCTAAATAAATTATGCCTATCATTGTAATTGTAAACGATTTGTGGCAAAAGGCAAGTTTGTCCATTCGTTCTTGATGAAATACACAAAGAAGCCTGACACTTTAAAAAATGTGTCGGTTTATTCTGCAGTATAAAAATGAGGCACTAGGCCTTTCTTCTTTTCATAAAAGAAGCAACTTGGGCTACAAGTACGTTTAACTTGTAGCCCAAGTTGCTTAGATAGACTAAATTTATTTTTTCGATTCCACTGTGACCGTAAAGTTATCCATAATGAAATCTTTATCGGCACCTGTTGTAAAAATACCAAACGTAGTGTTTCCTGAAGCATCCCCAATTATTTCTGCTTCATAATGCTTGGTTTGACCATCTGCTGCTGTCGAAGTCAACTCACCGACTGGCTTAAAGTCATTGTTATTTTTCAACTCCCCATTAATGGTCCCAGCAGTAAAGACATTTTCACCATCAGTTTGATAATCAAATTGGACCGTATATTTCTTGTTCGGTTCAAATTTAATATTTTGCGGAATTGTTTGAAGCATCAATCCTGCTCCTTGTTTATGGGCTTTCAAGGACCAGTTGCCTTCTAATACATCTGAAACAAGATTTCCATTCCAACCATATTGTGTGTAAGGTTCATTTCTTTCTGATAAATGAATCCGTGGATCTTCTACACCACCAGCTGAGCCTTTAACGAAAGGATATAATCCAACTGCTTGTGTGTCTTCAAAATCTTGCTTAATAACTGTTTGTTTGTCTGGGTTCATGATATCCGTTTGACGCTCAACAATTCGTAAATCATCAAATTTTGTAACGGAATTGCCTTTATCAACCGCTAACGTCACCGAGCCTTTTTTGGCATTATCTGGGATTTCAAAATCAATTCGCATATTTTGCATATACTGCGGATTTTTCCTGCTTGTATGGTTAATATCTGCCTGAATGTAGTTTTGGGCAACCGAATTATTCACTGTCCGCGTATATTTTTTACCACCAATTTTAACAGTTACTGTGGCTTTGCGATCATGTGTTTCTGTGTTTAAATACAAACTATATTTTCCTGGTTTAGGAAGATTGATGTCTTGTTTGATTTCGGTTCTTTCTTTTTCTGAACTAAAGACATAATCACCGTTAGCATCTTTTTTAACCTCTCCATCACCTCGGAAAACTTTCCAGTTATTTTTTAAGGTATTGGCTTCATTAAATCCAGGATCTTTAAATGGTGTTCCTGTTCCAAATGTCATCGGTTCAATACTGTCAGGTTCAGCAATGACATACGGTGTATTAGCCTCGGCTTGGATGGTCACTTGGTTATTTGTAGTGGCAATTGCGCCTTTGTCAATACGCCCTTGATCTGTTAATTCATATAAATGTAAATTCGTTTTTCCTTGCATTTTCTTATCCAATGACCAAGTGCTGGTACCGCCTTTTGGATTCCAGTGATATAGTTTGTCTTGACCATTGACATTCCAAGGCAGTAGATACGCATCACCTTTTAGAACTTCTGTCTCATTTAACGTAATGCTTCTTGGCGAATTAGCATCTGCTTGAGTAACGGTCACTTTTTCAGCACCGTTCGCTAATTTAATTGTGCCATAGATTTGACCATCTGCTGCTGTTGTAGTTTCCCAGTTTGTAATTTGGTAATGTTGTAAGAACTTAGTTGGGACATTAATGGCAAAAGTTTTTTGGCGATAGGTATTAAAATTGGTTTTACCCACCCAACCTTCATAGGCTTCAAATTCAGCTCCACCTAACAAAGGGTTGTCGGAAATAATCCAAGTGTCTTTTTGATGATTCCGAATAAAACGAACGATTGTACTGTTAAAGCCTTTCGTTGTTGTACCGCCGTAATCTTTTTCTGCAGACCAATGGTTCCAAACCGAGTCATACTCTAAAGCATTCGGAAATTCATTGGTTGTAAACCAACCGAGTGAATTAATTTCTTTACTTAGTTGACGACTTGCCCAACCTGATTCGCCTTGGTTGCCCCAAACATCAACATAAATATAATCTAGATTCGGTGCTTTTTGTTTTAATTCTTTAAAGCGCTCATAGCGACGACCACTCAATGCATCGGGTCTTTGTTTAATAAAATAAGACGGATCTAACCAATCCCAGCCACGCTTCGTTGGATCAACTAATTCCTCATTAAATCCTTTTGCTTCTGGGTAAGACTCGGTGTCATTAATATGCACACCGAAAACGGCATTTAATTTATGTCCTTCATCAATTAATTGATTCAACGCTTGTTCCCCACCAGGTCGCTGACCAATAGCACCGTAATCTGGATGCGCAGAATCATGTCCTTCATTTTGATACCCTTTTAGTAAATTCATTTGTCCTAATCCATCTGTTAAATTGTAAATACGTTTTGATTCGTCTAACGTCACTAAGAATGGATTTGTCGCCTGACTAGCAAAGTTAAAAGGAATCCGTTGGTTGACTAATTCAGGGACTTTTTCCGCGCCCATTGGGTTATTCATAATTGAACGGAACCCAATTGCCGCATCTTGCCAATCCACCCGATTGTCGTCGTTGCTATCTTTTGAGAATTTAACTTTCACTTCTGGTGTTTCTCCAGTTGTGTAATCTTCCGGTGCATCAAATGGTCGATAGGTCCATGCCCCACTTGACAAGGTTGTTACAAAACCAGTCGCCGCTTCTTTTGTTTGTTTATGGATTCGATTGTTGTCACTACCATCGACAGAGCCGTCTCCATAGGCGTTCGTCCAAAAACTTGCAGCATAATTCGCCGTATTTAAGAAACCATACATATATTTTTTCGTTTCTTCTTGGCTTGTTGTAGTTAAATCTTGGATAGTATCACCATTTTTATTTCCGTTATTTGCATTTGTCCCAGTATTCATCACAACGCCAGCAAAAGTCGCCCCTTCATCTGTACTATTGACAGAAATCAAGCCTTGATTTGGAATTGAAATTGTGTGTATTTTGATTCCTTCTTCACGAATATCTGAGAGTTTCATAGCTAATTCTTGGCCTTCGGAAACAGTCAATGTCGTTGTGAAATGCAAACCAATTTCTGGGACAGCTACGTTATAAACGGCTTGATTTGCTTCACTCTTTTGTTTTTCAGCAGTTGCTTTATATGCTTTGCCATCAATCATTACTTGGTCAATTTTCTCGTGTTGGCCATTAAAAATCACTTGATTACTCTGAGGGTCTTCGTAGCGAATAATTCGTGGAAATTGTGGATCAACCACGGCTGTTAAATCTGCGGAAGAGATTTTGTCGCCTTTTTCAGCTTCATTGTCTTTAGCAACAACAATGCTGGCTTTTGCTTTGATGTTTGTATTTTCCAAAGTACCGTCGACTTCAAAAGTTCCTGGTTCTTTGTATGCAGCAGGATCGATTTCATCCCAACGGACTGCTTCATTGGCTTCTTTACCAGTATTATAGGTCACTTTTACTTGTTTCGGTAATTTTGGTGCGACACCAATTTTTGTAAAAACTTTGACTGGCGCAATTTGGGTCACTTCTGGCACAATTTCTGGAATGCTATCTACGGGGCCATTTTTAAAATAGTCATAATTGACAATTTTTTTGTCGTACCACAAACGGACACCCACATGTCCGGCTTCTGTTGGAATTTTGTCTCCGTTGGCCAAAACAGGTTCTCCTTCGTAAATCAACGTGGTGTTAAGCCAGATAGTAATTTTTTCACCAACATAACGTACTTTCAACAAATAATTCGTATCTTCATTTAACGTTGGCCCAGAAATTGAATCATTCCACGAATTAGGGCTTTCAACTAACCATTTGCCATTCGCGTTATAGCCTACAAAAACCCAGCTATCTTTGGTATTACCACGAATAATCACACCCGTTCGACCGCTTCCAGCAGTGTATTTAAACTTTGTTTCTACTTCACCATCAGCTAATTTAGGGGAATCTAAATTTAAAGATACGGCATTATTACCTGCTGCTGCATCTCGTGAAATCGCCAATGACTCTCCTGCTAATTCTCGATTTGTTTTACCAATCACATCTTGCCACTCACCAATTTTCCCTCCTGGAAAATCAGATTGCCACAATTTTTCTTCTGTTGCGGTAGGTTCCACCATTGATGAGCTTGTTTCAGTGCTGCTGTTTGTTGTTTCTTCTGCAGACGTACTTAATGGTACTAAAATCGTTGCGCTTGCCAATAGTGTCAATGTACTAAATCGTTTTATTTTTCCATGTTTCATCTGATAAATCAGCCCCCTAACATTTTTGAACACGCTTTCATTATTAACAATTAAAGGGGCGTTCCAAAAATAAATTCTTTTATTTTTGGAACGTCCATTTCTAAATCATTCTCTTAAAAACTTTAATTACTTACGACAACAAGTCAGAATTATTCATCCTCATCATCTACTGCAACATTTAGCAGCAATTCGTTGACTTTCACAATACTTTCTGCTGATTCCTTAACATAGTCACCTTCGATCGCTAATAAACTTGCATTTACATAGCTGATAACCATCGGTAAATTCATCCCAGTATATAAGTCAAACGAAGCACCTTGCATAATTTTTTTCGATAAAATATTACAAGGTGTCCCCCCTAATAGATCAGCAAAGACAACAAAATCTTCTAGCGATTCCGTAATCGCTTCAAATTTTTCTAAAAAGTCAGCTTCACCTTCTTCTGGTAATAAAGTAACAGTGGAAATTGTTTCTTGCGGTCCTATAATCATCTCCGCACTTTTTTTCAATTCCTCGCAAAAACGGCCATGACTTACTAAAACTAAATGTTCACTCATCGATTTTCTCCTGTCTTACTTATTTTGAAATAACACCTAACGCAGACAATGCGACACAGACAATTAATACGATAAAAATGGCTTTAGTAGACGTCATATTCTTTTTACCTAGCATCCAATAAACGCCACCGACAATTCCTGCAGGAAGTAGACGTGGTAAAATCATATCCAAGTTATTTTGCATGTTAAGTGTTACATCCCCAATACTTGGTGCCCATGATAGTTTCACATTAACCATCGTTGCCACTAAAGCGCCAACCATGAAGACCCCTAGTAAAGTTGCAGCGTCTGTTAAGGCAGTTAAGCGGTGTTGCATAGTTGTTACCAAAGAAATTCCTTCGCGATACGCAAATTCCAATTGTTTCCAACGGAAGACCATCACGGCAATTTGAGCAACAATCCAGATAAAGATACCAGTTGGGTTGCCATTAATCGCCATGTTGGCAGCTAGCGCCCCAAAAATAGTTGGAATTAAAGCTGCGAAAATTGAATCCCCAATTGCTGCAAACGGTCCCATTAAACCAGTTTTCAAACCTGAAACTGTTTGTTTTCCAGCAATGCCTTCTTTTTCTTCAATGGCCAAATCGATCCCTGTAATAATCGTATTAAAGAAGTTTGAAGTATTGAAAAATTGCGTGTGTGTTTTCATCACTTCTTTTAATTCAGGCGTATCATCCCCATAAATTTTACGCAATTGTGGCAAAATCGTATACAAGTAACCTGATCCTTGCATTCTTTCGTAGTTCCAACCTAATTGGAAAGTAAACAAGCTTCTGCGATTAATTTGTTTAAAATCTTCTTTCGTCAATTTATAATTAGATTTCGTCATCTTCAATCTCTCCTTCGTCTGAATCATTCGCTGCATGTTCTTTTTTGGCTGCTGGCCCACTCGGAATCATTTGGCCATTTTTGTAGCTAATTGCGGCTAAAGCGAAACCAATTAAAGCAACTGCTAACATTGGTAGTGCGTTAAATACACCACTGAAGTCTTTCACAACGCTCGCAACAGATGTTCCTAAAAGTTGCATGTTTGTAAAGATTGTTCCTAGTAAAGCAGTTACAGTGAAACCAAGAATTAAATAAGGGAAATGTTTTTTCACTGGTAAGTAACGTAGTAAAATTGCAAAACCGACCGCTGGTAAGACCGCCCCAGCAACAGACAAGCCATCACCTAACCATTTCAAATCGCCATTTAGGACAGATACAACTTTTTGTACTAAACCACCACCAAAAGCAAGTGCTAAGAAGACTGGAATCATTCGAGAAAGAGACCATGGTAAAGCACCCATTAAGAAGTTACGTTCAATTCCTTTGTAGTTCATATCTTCGACCATTTTATCAATCCGATGTGCAAAGTAGGTATTCGCAAAGCGAGCCAAAATGTCTAATTGAATCATTAAACTAGCAACTGGTACTGCAATAGCAGCGATTGCTTGTTCAGGATTCATTCCTAAAGACACAGAAAATGCTGTGGCAAGAATCGTGCCTGAGTTAGCATCAATTTTGGAGGCACCCCCGAAAGTCCCAACTCCTAATACAGTTAATTGCATACTTCCACCAATAATAAGTCCTGCTTTAATATCCCCCATCACTAATCCTGCAAAAAGACCTGCAAACACTGGCGCACTTAATGAAGAATAAATTTGTAATTCATCTAAAATTTGGTATCCTGCGTATAATGTTAATAATAAGATCTGCCACCATAAGATATTCATTTTTTGTTCCCTCCTATTTTGTTATCAAACTCATAAAGTCTTCCGCTTTGTCACTTGGCACCATTTGAGCAATCAGATGGACACCTTTAGCATTTAACTCTTTAAAAACATCAATATCTTGATCGACCACATTGATTGACTTAGTAATCGACCGTGTTTCGTTTGTTTGAGACATGTTCCCAACATTGATTTCTTTAATCGGCACCCCAAGTTCTACTAGTTTTAATAAACGATCTGGTTTCCGTACCACAATTAGTAAACGTTGTGAGTCGTATTTTCCTGCTAAAATATTTTGAGCAGCTTTTTCAACTGGTAACACGCTTAGTTTCACGCCAGCTGGTGTTGCTAATTTTAAGCCACTTTTTTCAATGGCATTCCCTGCAACCTCATCATCAACGACCATAATTCTGGAAATATTCAATTTTGTCGCCCATAAATTTGCCACTTGTCCATGAATCAAACGTCCATCAATTCTTACGCCAATAATACTCATTGTAATCCCTCTTTCATTTCTTTATATAGTGGTTCTTTTACTAACTGAATTTCTGGTTGGTACGTTCCTTCCGTTTCAAAAATGACGATCTCATTTTGCCCTTCTTTTAATAATCCTTTGGGAATATATAAGGAAAGCGTCGGACCAACATTCCAGAAACGACCAAGATTGGTTTGGTTAACAAAAACAATTCCTTTGCCGAATTTAGAAACATCAATAAATGTATCTTTCACTTCTGCTAACTCCATATGATACTGGTAAAAGCTTGGTTGATCAGGTTGCCATTCTCTTGAATAGTCTACCTGTTCACAGCTTGTCATAGGTAAACAATATTGTTGCCATTGTGTCATAAAATGTAAATCTGCCATGACACCCGTTCGAATCCCTTTTTTCTGAGTATCTGCAAATAGTTTGTGCCCGTAATTGACACGACCCATATTTTCCATTAAAACATCGATTTGATTATTCTCTTGCGGCAGTGTAACGTAAATATCTTCGCCAATTTCCGTTTGATATTGCGTTGCTTGATGTACCTGATTGACAAATAATTGCAGACGATCACGACCGTCAATCACTCTTAGCTTTTCTTCTGCAGCATCTTTTTCAATGCTTGTTCGGTAAAGAAGATAGCCGGTATTTTGTCCTAATTGTTCCATGGTTTGCGGATAAACGCTGACCACTGGCTGACTAATCGTTTCTAAAGTCGCAAACAAACTCACTTTGTTTGTTAAAGGAATTGCTGTTTGCGCAAAAGAATCTTTTACTAATGGTTCAGCTTGTGGTAACGCAGGGTACTCTTCGTGAAGCATTTTTTGTAACGCAAAATACTTTTCGGTTGGGTTCCCTTGTTCATCAAGTGGCGCATCATAATCATAGGAAGTGATTTGTGGTAAATCAATGGTTCCTCGTGCGGAGCAGCCATTCATAAACCCAAAATTGGTGCCGCCATGAAACATATATAAGTTGATACTGCCTAATGCTAATGCTTCTCTAACTGATTCAGCCAATTCTTGCGGATCTCGTTTAATAATTGGCTCTTTCCAACGATTAAACCAGCCATCCCAAAATTCCATACACATTAGCGGCCATTTTTTACCATGTTCTTCAAAAAAGGCTTGCATCATACCGAAATTTTCTTTGGCTTTTGAGCCAAAATTCCCAGTTACTAAAATATCATCTTCAATCATGCTGCCTGCCCGCAATGTTGCGCGCCATGGCCCGTCAGAAGTAAAAAATGGTGCTGTCACGCCACGTGCAATCATCAAATCGCGAATCGCCCGTAAATACGCTTTTTCTTCGCCAAATGAACCATATTCGTTTTCGATTTGAATCATTAAAATATTGCCACCGTTAGCAAGTTGATGCGGAACAATTTTTTCCATTAAAACATCATAATATTCCGCAACATGCTTCAGATAGGTTGGATTATTCGAACGCATCCGTCCTGGTTCATTTAATAGCCAGGCTGGAAAACCGCCAAACTCCCATTCTGCACAAATATAAGGAGACGGCCGCACAATCGCATATAGTCCAAGTTCTTGTGCTAATTTTAAAAAGCGCTCCAAATCTAATATTCCCTCAAAATGAAATGTTCCTTTTTGCGGTTCATGTAAATTCCATGGTACATATGTCTCAACTGTATTGAAGCCTAAAGCTTTCAAGTTATAAAGTGAATGATGCCAATCTGAGGGATCTACACGAAAATAATGAATGGCGCCTGATAAAATTTTAAATGGTTGACCATTTAAAAGAAACTCCTCTTTAATTTCAAATCTTTCCACATTGCCACCCTTTCTAGTAAACGCTTTCAATTACTGGATAATTGCTAAATAAAGAAAGCTCTTTATTTAGCAATTTCGACTACTTGGATGTTCATAAGATGTTTCTTCACGTTCTCTACGTCTACATGCCCAGTCGTTCTTTCTTGGGCATTAGCCATTCCAGCCGCCATGCCCCATTTTAGCAGTTCGGCCGCTGGGGCATCCTTGGCTAGTCCATATGCAAGACCAGCAATGGTTGCATCTCCTGAACCAACAGGATTTTTAGCTTGAATCGTTGGAATTTTTACACGATAGAATTGATCTTGATGTTTGACAATTGCACCATCTTTTCCTAAAGATACGACAATCCATTCAATTCCCGCAAACATTGGTTTTGTTAAAGCTGTTTGTACAGCTGCTAATGGATTTTCTGAAAAATCTTGCTCTAGCAATCCTTCTAGTTCCTCTAAATTAGGTTTAATTAAATACGGTTTCCATGGTCCTTGAAGAACTTGCCTTAAACTATCACCAGAAGTATCTAGTAGCACTTTAACCTCTTGTGCTTGAGCTTTTTGAACTAATTCTTGATAAAAATCTGATGGTAATCCTTTCGCTAAACTGCCAGAAATTGTGACAATTTCTGCTTGCTTAATTAATTGATCGAAATTTTCAAGGAAGTTACTGATTTCTTCTGGGGAAACAGTTGGTCCAGCTTCTAAAATTTCAGTTTGATTCCCCTCGTGCAAAATCGCAATCGAATCACGTGTTTCTTCTTTGATTGACGTAAATGCTTGGGGGATGTTTGCTTTCTTTAACTCATTTGCAATAAACGCCCCATGAAAACCACCAAGAACGCCGGTAGCGATAACATCTCCACCTAAATCATGAATAACGCGAGTGACATTTATTCCTTTGCCACCAGGAGTTTTGGTCACCTGACTGGTCCGATTAACGGTATCAAGCTTTAGATGATCTAATAGGTAGGAGATGTCAATTGACGGATTCATTGTTACTGTTACTATCACAGCTATGCCTCCCAATTACCCTTCGTTTACTTGAACTTTCGCATGCCAAGAGCTGGCGGTTGCTGCGATGACTTCATTTAAACTTTCAATGTTTTCTCGGCCTTCTGTTTTTAACCAATCACAAGCCGCAGTTTCTCCTGCTTCAACGAAAGGTTTCACGCCATTTTTCCACGTAGCACGGCCACATAAAACACCATTAAATGTTGAACCAGCTTCTTTAGCGAAACGTAGTGTTTCTTGGAATAGCTCTGTTGAGACACCGGCACTTAAAAAGATAAATGGTAAATCAGTGGCTTGACTTTGTTCTAAGAAATAATTCGCCGCTTCCTCTTTTGTATACGCTGTTTCAGCCGGCGCAAAACCTTCTACAAAATTCATATTAACTGGAACTTCCACTTTCAATACATCTACTTTATATTGGGGTTTAGAAAATTCTTTCATCATTTCATTCACTTTATGCGGTTTAACTTTTGCATATTCTAAAGAAGTCGCATCTGCTATTTGTGCATCATAAGAAACTAATTCTAAGTAAAATGGTAGGTCTTCTTCTGCACATTCACTTCCTAAGCGTTCAATGAATACATGTTTTTGATGATTGATTTCTGGATCCTCATCCACATCATAGTATAGTAAAAATTTAATCGCATCTGCGCCTTCTTCTTTCAAGCGTAAAACAGACCAATCTGCTAGTAAATCAGGCAATCGTCCCGGAGTTGTTGCATCATAGCCCGTTTTTTCATAAGCGAGTAACAATCCAGCCTCGGTATCGCGTGCTTTTGCAGCAGGCAATCCATATTCTGGATCCAATAAAATGGCAGACGCATAAGGTGTCAATTCTTTCGAGACTAATTCTTTAAACGTTTCAATTTGTGCATCAGTTGGCTCTACATCTAGCGCTTTGATCATTTTTTTCAAGGCACCTCGTTGATCAATGGCTAATGCGCTAATGATTCCTTCTTGGGTTGACAAACGATCCATTGCCGCTTTTTTTCCAGCTGTTAACGTAAGCATAGTTCCTCCTCCAAATGTTGTATTATTTATAGTCATAAATCGTTACGCCTTTAACCACACGATTCACTGTACCTGTCGGTGAAGGGGTATCCGGTTTATTTCCAACTTTAATAGATGTTAAAAGTGCGACTGTTTGGGCTACCATGATATCTGCTAATGCTAAATAGCCATCAGGTAATAGAGCAGTTTCTGCGGAATATTCAATAGTTGAACCTGAGAAATTACGTTTGCCAGGTTGAGCAATCGCAAAAACACCCGCCGCAATTTCGTCACCGTGAACTTCTTCTAAGATATCCAAGTCATAATCTCTTGTGTATGGTGTATTATTAACAAAACCAAACATTATTGTTTTTTCATTAATAAATGATTTTGGTCCATGACGGAAGCCCATAGAAGAGTCAAAAATTGTGGCAACTTTGCCGGCTGTTAGTTCTAAAATTTTCAATTGCGCTTCTCTTGTCAAACCAGCTAAACTTCCAGAACCAACATAAACAATTCGTTCAAAATCAAGGTTAACAATTTCATTTAATTCTTCTTCACGGGATAGCACTTCTTCACCTAATTTAATTAGAGCGGTTACATAATCTTGTTTTTGCTCAAAGGCTGTTTGATCAAAGAGTAGTAATGTACCCAAGGTCATGCAAGAAAAGCTGCCAGTCATCGCAAAACCACCATCATTGGAACGTGTTGGCATTAAGAATAAAAAGCTGTTTTCTTCTTTTTGGCTTATTTGTGCCAGTTGTCCTTCTTCGGCACAAGTA
Organism: Enterococcus sp. DIV0236; assembly: GCF_050558525.1. NCBI lineage: Bacteria > Bacillati > Bacillota > Bacilli > Lactobacillales > Enterococcaceae > Enterococcus > Enterococcus sp. DIV0236. Next base: position 1,546,351 of record NZ_CP187891.1, read on the forward strand.
ATCGCTAAATGATGAATTGTTTCAACCACTTGATTAGCTACTTCAACTGCCGCTAAACTTTCAGGACTATTTCCACTTCTTGCAAACGAAACTAACAATGTTGGTTCGTCTTTAATCAGATAATCTTCTGGTTTGGCCACAATATCCGTTGTCCCAATACTTTCGAATGAAAAGGCTTGTGTGTCGCCGTGTGCTCGGAGATAAGGTACAACCGTATCTCCGACATATTGCGAAGTCCCTGCTCCTGTAAAAATTACTCTTGTTCGTTTTCCTTGCGCTTTGGCTTGGACTTCTTTTAAAAAGTTTTCCAAAGCTGTTTGATTTTCATGATAAAGTGTCACGGTTTCTTGCCAAAGCTCAGGTTGCTGACGAATTTCACGTGTCGTGATTTCCGCTCCTAGTTGTTCTAGTTCTTCTTTTTCTGCTGTAAACATACTTAACTCTCCTAACTATTCCGAATATGGCGTATCTGATAATGAAATTGGTCTGCTCGTGCCACACTCAACGTAAATTCAATAATTTCATTTTTCATGTTATATGTCTGGCGTGCTAAATGAAGGACTGGCGCTCCTTCTGGAATCATCAATAATTTGGCATCTTCTTTTGACGCAATGCTAGCGTATAATTCTTCATCAGCTAAACGAACGGTTTGCTTAAAATCCTCCGAAAATAGATCATATAATGGTTTGGTACGTAGTAATTGATCCGTAAGTGATAAGAAAAATTTCACAGGCAAGTATGTGTCTTCAACCATTAATGGCTCGTTATCAGCAATCCGCAACCGACTTAATTTAAAAACCGCCTCTCCTAACGAAAGATTCAAATGCTGACAAATAAATTTATCCGCTTCCAATTTTTCGAAGGATAATATACGGGTATGTGGTTTTCGACCCAGTCCTTTCATTTGTTCTGTAAAACTATATGCGCCAGCTAAATCAGCGGCCTCTTTTTTTATATCTGAAACAAATGTTCCTTTGCCATGACGACGATAGATGGAACCTCTATTTTCTAGTTCTTGTAGCGCTAACCGGACCGTCGTCCGACTCACTCCATATTGTGCAGTCAATTCACGTTCAGAGGGCAACTTGTCATGAGGAATCATGCATGTTTCGATTCGTTCCTGCAGCAAATCAACAAGTTGATGATACAAAGCTTTGTTTTTAAAGGCATTTTCCATAACTTTCTCCTTTACCCTAACTGGTTATAACCACAAACCAATAGTACGGTGGTTTTTTTTATTTTGTCAATAAAAAGTATTAATAAATATCTTCATACCGCTATAACCTTGAAATGATAACGTTTACATTTTTTTATTTTTCTTTATTGTAATATTTTTTTCCTCAAGAAATCATTTTTTTATAAAAAACCATCCTTAAATATGATACCAGTTGCTGGCTTTATTTTAAATAGACAAAAAAGAGTATGAGACAAAAATCACTTTAGATTTTTGTCTCATACTCAAAATCTGAAAAACAGTTCGATCCCGACTTCTTCGTTTCTATTGTTTGGTTCTGGCAACAACTAACAAGTAACTAATTTTACGAAATCCATGACAATATTCATTATTGAGCATATTCAATCCTTCTACTAATTTTCGTATAAGATAAATATTGATTAAATGTGTTGACACAACGAAAGGCCGTCCTATTCGCATATTGATCATAATAACGCTTGGTATACCACTGAAATTCTTTCGTCCAAGGTTTGACATGGCCAGTAAAGTGGATAATGGATGGTGCTCTTCTCGTTTCTTCATATTGTTTTTCTCCATAAATAGTTGGATGTTTTTTCGCTTTTGACAGAATATAACCTTGGGCGTTCCACTTAGGATGCAACAGGGTCCAACGGTCGTGTAAAACCGCATTCAATGCATCTTGATCATGGAAACGTAATTTATCTGGATTTTCTTCAATAAATCTTAAGACTTTAGTGGTTACATCTAAATTCAACCATTTTTTAACATCGATTAGCAACAAGCCTGAGTTAAAATAACACATAGATTCTGCAGGAATCGCCATTTTTTCCAAACGTTGATGGAACCCTGCATCTTCAACAGCGGCGATGATATTTTCACCTAAATCAACTGTCCATAATTTTGCGACATCATCTAAGGCAATCATGTCACAATCCATATACAACAGCCGTTCGATCTGGCTTCCTCTAAACAACTCTGGAATAGCAATCCTGTAGTAAGCTGTTTTGGGAATTCGCTCACTGGTTACAACATTTTTGAAAAAATGGGGGTTGATTTTTAAAAATGTTAACTCTGCATTGATTTGGGTATGTTTAATCGTAAAATACAGTAGTTGCTTGCTTTCAAAATTGATATTGTCATCAATCACATAAAAATGAACAGCTGCCGCTGAAGGACTATTTTCTAAAATTGAAACAAACATAGCAGCAAGATGCGGTACAAAGTTGGTATTGCAACAGGAGACAATCGCTAATTCTTTTCTATTTTCCATTTCTTGCACCTACTTTCTTTAACTTGTTTAGATAAAGAGCTGTATAAGGATGATTTTCTAACGTATTCCAAGGTTTATCGTGTCCAGTAAAATGAATAATCGCTGGATCTTGATTTCCCGCTGTATATAATTTTTGATAGGCTTCATTAGGCGCTTCATGACGATTAAAAACTAAAGACGTCTGCATATTCCATCTTGGTTCTAGAGCTAGCCAATCTTCATAAAGAACAGCGTTTAAAGCATCTTGATCATGATAAACTATGCGGTCCCCATTTTCTTCTAGATACTGAATTGTTTTTTGCGTGATTGCTTTCTCGTTCCATCGGTCAATATCAATCATCATAACTCCTGAATTAAAATAATAATCGGAGGAATCGATGCCCAAACGTTTCAAGGCATATGCTTGCCCAGGATCAATAACCGCGCCAATCGTTTGGTTCACTAATGGCGTATCATACAACTGGACAATATCATCTAAAACCAGCGTATCTGCATCTAAATAAAGAACCTTTTTATAGCTATATTTTTGTAAAAGTGACGGTAAAGAAATGCGTAAGTATGCGGTCGTTGTAATATGATCACTCACTAAAAAATTTTGATAGACTTCTTTGTCTGCTGTTAGAAATTCAACAGTTGCATTTTGTGAGTTACTACTAACCGTTTCTAGGAGTGCTTTTTTGCTAGATAGCGACAGCCCATCATCAATCACATAAAAATGAACAGGTCTCTCCGCATGACAATTTTCTAAAACAGTTGTCATCATTACATTCAAATAAGGAGCATAATTTTCGTCTGAAGCTGTCACAATTGGCACAATCTTCTGAGTTTTTCTCATCAAAACCACTCTCCTCTTTTATTTTTATAGCTAAGTTCCTATTCAGAATAGGCCCTGAAAAACTTATCTGCAAATCATATGCTCATTATTTTATAATATAATTATAATAAAAATATATTTTATGGCTATAAAATAATTTTGTTTTCCGTTAACAACTATTAAAAAAACAACATTTCTCTTACTTTATCCTCAAAAATACTATTTATTTAATACTTGTTTTACTAATTTTTTTATCTAGAAATCCGCCTGTTGTATTTTCTGTTGATGATAATTTTAAAATGTACAGCGAAACTTAATATAAATTCTAAACTGACTTCTTACTCAATAAAAGAGCGAAAAAGCCTGGGACAAAAATCACTTTGGATTTTTGTTCCAGGCTCAAAACCTGATAAATGGCGGGAACAGAACCAATTCCTTCGAAAATAAACGGCTCTGTTCTGACCTCCTTCACTTCATATATGATTCTCTTTCCCTTCCAAAAATTATCCTTCTTAAATGATCTATGGCGTAGTCGGATAATTTTGGACTGTCGTTTGATTGCCATTTTGACTAAACAAGCTAGTTGATTGTGCATTTTTTTGTTTTTCTACTTCTAAGACTTTGTTTTTTTCAAAAGCCACATCATAGTTGTAGTCCTTTGGTTGCACTTCTTGGAATCCTTGTGGTTTATAAAAACGTAAAAGGTTTTCCTGATTTAATTTGTCAGATAAACTTAACGATTTTTTCACCCAATCGTTATCTTTCGTGACTTCTGCTTTTAAATCTGCTGGAACTTGGTCTAATTTTTTTCCTTGATTATTGTAGATTTCCCCACCTAGATAAGAAAATTGAGGCGTTACAAAATCGCCATTTCTAAAAGGAACCACTTGTTTATATTGAGGAGATAAAAGGTCCGTGCCAAAATGGATATAATTTTTATCATCGACACCTAAAAGATGGTACAGTGTCGGTAAAACGTCAATTTCCCCACCATATTCGTGCATGATTTTCCCTTGCGTATAGCCTGGCATGTAAAACATCAAAGGTACTCTTTGCAATTGCGCATTGTCATAGTTTGTCCACGTTTTTGGATCGCGGTTGAAAGCTTTACATAAGTCCTTGTTGTTTGCATCTGAAATACCGAAGTGGTCACCATAAATAACAAAAATAGAATGATTGTATAAACTTGTTGTTTGCAAGTAATGGAAAAATTGTTCTAGCGATTGATCCAAATAGTGCGCTGTTCGAACATAATCATCCACAATCGAATTGCCTGTGTTCAATTTAGGAAACGGGAAGTTTTGGTCATCCGTGTAATAAGGGGTATGATTGGTCACAGTTAAAAACTTCGCATAGAATGGCTGCTGTAAATGCTCAAGCTCACTAGCTGATTCACGCAACAATTGTTTATCTAAAATACCGTAACCTAGCATTTTGTCATCTTTTGAAAAATATGACCGATCAAAAAAGTATTGATAACCTAAGTTTTTATACACATGGTCCCGATTCCAAAAACTCCCCACATTCCCATGGAAAACAGCGGTTGTATAGCCTTTTTGTCCTAAAACAGCGGGAGCCGCTTCGAAAGTATTGTCTGATCCTAATTGTGTAAAAAGAGAGCCTTGCGGGAGCCCGAATGTTCCTGTTTCTAACATGTTCTCCGCATCACTCGTTTTTCCTTGCCCTACTTCATGAAAGAAATTATCAAAACTGATTGTCGCTTTGTTTTGATAGAGCTGATTTAAAAACGGTGTAACCTCTTGGCCTTGGACTTTCATATTAATCAAAAATTGTTGAAAACTTTCTAAATGAATCACAAATACATTTTTTCCTTTGGCAATCCCGGCATACTGCGGATTAAGCGGTAAATTGTTTTGCTTGGTAAATTTCATGATTTCAGGTAATTCGTTTGAACTAGCTTCTGCTCTTACCTCATTTGACATGGCTGTTTTGACACCATCGATGGCTGTGAATGCATCCAAGCCAAGATATTTTACAATATAATTACGATCAAAAATTCTTTGAAGCAATTGAGGACGATCGGTTTCGCTTAAAAATAAGTTAACCGAAAAGAGCAAGACACTTAAACAACTAATTGAGATCGCCAATCTTCTGTTGATAGGTTTGGTCACAAAGACTTGATGATTCCGTCGCTGTTTAAAAGAGTAAAATACCAAAACGAGCAGCACTAAAGTATCTAGCCAATAAAAGACATCGTGGACTCTTATTAAAGCAAGTAAATCACCAGAAATCCCTTCTGAAACTTTTGAAAAGCCAAAAACAGATTGGATGGTAATAAAGTCAGTGAATTCACGATAAAAAATAATATTCAAATATAAAATTAATGTATTTAAAACATTTAAAAGAGTTAAGCTAAGCATAAATGTTTTATGCTTTTTAAAATACAAACTAAAACCAAATAATAACAGCGTAGTAGCAACTGGATTGAACCATAAAATTTCTCGCTGGAGACTGCCCTTAACGCCCAATGAGAAATCTAGGTAATACGCCAGAATCGTTTTTGCCCAAAAGAGTAAAACAAAAAATAAAAAGAGTCCTAATCGGTTATTTATTTTTTTCATCTAAGTTTGTCTTCCTTTCCCTTCAAAAAAATCTTGATTTGTTAAAAATAAAACCTAACTCTGCGCAATGACTTTTTCGCTAGCGGAGAATTGGATAAATAACTTAAAAAGATAATCGCAATGGCGCAACATCCAAATAAAAGCCATACGTTTGTAAAAGGTGTTCGAGTAAGCGAACTAGTAATAGGCTTTGTAATTAAAAGACTTGGTAGCGCAACCCCTAAAGAATTGCCAATTTGCTTACATGTCACCGCAATGGCTGCTGCCGTTCCTGACTGAGAAAGTGGCATTCCTTCAATCGCTGTAATGGTAATCGGCGAATTTAACATCCCAAACCCAATGCCTAAAAAGATATAAATAACAAATAAAATAATCATAGGCGTTGTTTTAGTTACAAATAATTGTAAAAAGCTAACAGCCAACATTGAAATACCACAAAGCATAATAGGACGTTTCGTCCCTATTCTCCCTACCATTTCGCCGGCTCTCGGGGCAACAAGAAAACTAACAAAAGCCAAAGGAATGGTTGATAATCCAGCTTCCAACGGGCTGAAGCCTCTCATCTCTTGCAAATATAGCGTGTTTAAAAATAAATAGCCGTTATATATGATAAAGCCAAAAATAGCTAAAAAAGAAGCCGATGTAAATGGAATAGATAAAAAGAAACGCGGGTTGATTAACGGATTGTCAATGTTATATTCATAAATAAAGAAAATGACAATGGCTAAACAGCCGATTATCCCAGTACTTAAAATATCTGGCCCGAAAAGCCCTTTTCTAGGTAGTCCGATAATGGAATAGATAGAACTAAATAGAAAAAGAATCATCAATGCTTGACCAACAAAATCATTTTTCGCCGTCTTCTCTACTTTTGACTCAGGTACAAATTTTTGTGTAAGGATAATTGCCGCAGCAATGATCGGTACATTTACAAAAAAGACATACCGCCAGCTAAAATAAGAAACAATTAGTCCGCCAATAATCGGGCCCATGCCTAAGGAAATCCCTGTAACAGAGCCCCACAAGCCAATTGCTTTCGCACGTTCTAACTTTTCGGTAAATACCTGTGTAATAATAGACATTGCTACCGGATTTAACATAGAACCACCAATCCCTTGCAACATGCGAAACGCGATCAATTGCCCTGGGGTTTGCGAAATCCCACATAGGAAAGACGCTAAACCAAAACAGGCTAAGCCCAATTGAAGGACTCGTTTACGGCCAATTCGATCTGCTGTAGACCCAGACAACAATAATAAGGATGCTACCATTAAAGTGTACCCATCTGTTACCCACTGTAATGTAGACAGATTCGTGTGAAAATCACTTTGAATGGATGGTAACGCCACATTGACAACCGTAACATCCATGGTCACTACAAACAAACTCATGCAACAAGTATACAAAATAACTTTTTTTCTATCGATCATAAAAACAGTCCTTTCTAGCAACTACATAAAACAGGAAAAGCAACAATGACACTTAAACTTCTAACGACACAGTTATCGCAAGTACTCACGTATCAACAGTTCTTTATATTCCTTGCCATTTAGTTATTTTATACTTAAAAAAGTAAATCTTTAGATAGCCAAACTATACACCAGAACCCCTTTAAATTGAACCGTAATAGATACGATTTATCGATTCTTAAGTTATTAAATAATTGAACATTCCGTTCAGAAATATCGAACAGTCCCATAATTGAGCATCTCTTTTAAACAATGAACAACAAAAATAGCCTTATCCGCAGCAGAAGTAAATCTAAGCGAATAAAGCTATTTTGGGTAACTATTCCAAAGTAATTTTAATGGCTAAGTCTCTAGCAACTTTTGTAAAGTTGCCTTGATTTGACCAGGTTGGACAAAAACCGAACTGGAAACATTTCGGTATAAATAAAATTTTTGTTTTCGTTCAATCGGTAAAAAGAAGAGTTTAGAATCAATTTCCTGCAGTTGTTCTTTCCGAAGAGAGATCACCGCATAAACTCCTTTACTTTTTTCAATGAGACGAGTAAGCATCAACGTATCGTAGCAACAAACAAGCGGACTTGTTAATTGCAACATTTCTAGCACACTCTTGGTAGCTTCTAAATGATCTAAGTGATGTGGCAAAAATAGAAATGGATAGTTGGTCAAACAGGTGAAGCCTTCTTCCTCAATTTCTTGTTTAATTTCTCTTGAAACACAAAGATACATTTTTAGTTCAATTAATTGTTCTTTCTTTAAAACTGGACTATTCACATCTGCAGAAGTAATCACAAAATCCAACTCATGATTCTCCAATTTATTCAATAACTCAAACGATGAACCATGGTAACATTCCCAAAAACGATTCAGTTGATCCTCATTTTCTGTCACTTTATACATCAAGGACGTATTTCCAAAACCTAAACGCATCACTGGATTCTCAATCATTTCATGCAAATTAAGTTTCATTTTCTTGGCCTCGTTTAAAATGATATATACAGATTGGACGATTTTATCACCATAGGAATTTAACGTCAAAGAATTCCCGTTACGGTCAAAAAGTAAATGGCCCAATTCACTTTCCAAATCTTTTAATGACGCACTTAAGGTTGATTTACTAACATGAAGTTCAGAGGCTGCTTTGGAAATACTATTATATTTTGCAATGGTATAAAAATATTCTAATTTTTCAATAGTCATCTTTTGTCATCCCTTTTATTCAAATTCAATTGCCCACGCAACCTGTTCAAAACACGCCTCACTCTTTATCAATAGCGTAGTTATTTTTGCTCTAATAAGCTATGTCCATCTTGTTATTTTTCTATAACTAATAGCAGATGAATATGAAAGTGCCTTTGGTAAAACTTTTTCTCGGAAATAGCATGAACATTCACAACAAATTCAGCTTATTAAAAAAGGCGTCTAGCTTTTTCTATTTTACGCAAATTTACTTAAGAAATTCCATTTCAATTCTTTTCTAAAAAAGGTAAGATGGACACAACAAATGTTTCAGTTTCCATGCCCATTTACTTTAAGGTTCAGCGTTATCTACTAAGTATGAAGAATGTCAAAGAAAGGTTAGGTACTCCCAATGAAAATCAACTATTTAGGTACGGGTGCAGCAGAACGGATTCCAGGAATTTTTTGTAATTGTAAATTATGTAAGTACGCTCGAGAGAAAAAAGGACGAGAAATTCGTACACAAACTCAATTAATTATTGATGATGTCCTGCTGATTGATTTTCCAGGGGATTCTTATTTACACCTGTTGCAGTACGACTTGTGTTTTGCAGACTTTGACTCTTTACTAATCTCTCATTGGCATTCCGATCATTTTTACGGCGAGGATTTGGCTTATCGAATGTCTGGTTATGCATTAGATATTCCCAATCGTTTAACTGTTTACGGAAATGAAGCAGTTAAGACGTTTTATCAGCGCGCCTTTGATTTAGAAGGTCGGCAAGATGATACCCGATTACATTATCAGGTTATTCAGCCCTACAAATGTTTTACTATTGCGAACTATACGATTTATCCCCTTCCTGCACAACATGGAAATTTCAGTGAAGATTGTTTTATTTTCGTTATAGACGATGGTAAAGATGCTTTTTTATCCACCCATGATACAGGTTACTTTACGTCAGAAATGTTTGAATATCTTGAAAAGAGCCACTTACTTCTTAGTATTGTTTCTTTAGATTGTACTAGTCAAACAAACGAAACTGGCAATAGTCATATGAATTGGGAAGAAAATTTAAAATTAATTACAGAATTAAAAGAAAGAAAACTCGTCACAGATAAAACGATTTACGTTGCCAACCATTTTTCTCACAATGGCGGCTTGTCATATGCGGAGATGGCGGCTTTATCTCAAAAGCATGAAATCATTACGAGTTATGATGGTTTAGAAATACTAACTTAATCGGATTATTTGCCTTCTTTTCAGCACTATTATATGCTTTTAACCGATAATTACAAGGTACTTTTATCGTAACTTACACTATCTTAAAAAACAAAAATACTCGAGATTTCCCGTGATTCTGGAAATTCCGAGTATTTTTATGGTTCTTTACGCTGCTGGCACAGCGGATAAACGTTTATTTTCTTCTTCATTCACTCGATTGACAATAAAGTTATAATTCACTTCATTTAGTCTTTGACCATGGTTTCCTGTTTGCTTAATGCCGCCATTGGAATGAACACCAACTACTTCAAACTGAGCATTATAGATTGGGGAACCAGATTGACCACCTGTTGTATCGATATCATAAAATAGTAATGGATTTTCTAAGTCTGTAAAGTTAGATGTAAACAAATCATTTTCATGAGACCATTGTGTGTGGTTTTTCTCACCTGGATAGCCTGATATTGTGACATGGGTATCTGAAGATTCAAACTTTTTCAAAACAAATGGCGTTAAAATTTCTCCCAACTCTGGGCCATCTGGACGATCGTTTTGTTTGCTGACAGTCACTACCGCAATATCCGCATTCGGGGAAAAAGCTACATCAATCACTTTGAATTTACCAAATGGTGTCGCACTGCCATCTCGACCTGGATAAAACCAAGCATCATCTTTGGCATTCGGATTTAATACTTTGGCATTCTTAAAACTTTCAGCCACATGATTATTGGTGACAATTGTATTAGTTCCAACAACAAAGCCTGTTCCTAAAGAAATATAGCCTGGTTTACTGGCAGGGGAAATGATTCTTCCGATTGACGCAAAAGGCGCTTCGGTTGTATCTGCCACTTCTTGTCTTCTGTCTTCAGGGTCCAGTAACGATCTTTTTTGTCGTGAATGACTTTCGGCAGGAACGATATACTCTTCTGCATTTGCAGACAAGCTAAAACCGGCGATCAAAGTTACTAAAATCAGAAACAAAAAACCAGCACTAATTTTTCGTATGGAGAACTTTTTCATAAGATTATGCCACTCCTTATCCATTTTTATTTAATTGGGGAATTTTTTTCATTCATTGACCAGAACAGATTCACTTGGTTGGTTTACTTGAATATCCTCTTTAGCTCCGATTCCAGCAGAGTTAAAGGCTGCTGACACCACTGAAGCTGCTTCATCGCCATATTGAACTTTTGCAGCAGCAAGCATCGCATCACGAGCATCACTGAATTGTGCTTTAGGTGTTAAGTAATTTACTAACGAGCTGTAGAAAATAGTCTGTGCTTTTTCAATGCCTAAGTTCTGGATAATGGTGTAACCAATCCGATTAATAATTCCACTATTATAATGAACACCGCCTTGATCATAATAAGGCGTTCCTTTATACCGTGCTCGATCGTCGTATTGAGCCATGGTTTCTGGTTGTCCGTGTTTACTTGGCGTTTGTAAATTTCGAATACCTGTTTTTCGGTCAACACTCTGAGTATCCGCACCAATTTCTGGATTAGATGCACCCGAAATAATATAACCCATCAAATCAGAATAAGATTCATTCAAGGCACCTGATTGTCCTAAATATTCTAAACCGGCAGTATGTTCCGTCACACCATGTGTCATTTCATGACCAACTACATCTAAAGAGGAAGCATACGTTTTTCCTGTTGGTGTACTTGTTTCACCATAACGCATTGCTTTTCCATCCCAAAAAGCATTGTCATAAGCATCTGGATGTTGTTCATCAACAACTGACAAGATGGGCATCCCTCGATCATCAATACTGTGTCGTTGGAAATGATCTTCATAATATGTTTTCACAAATTTTCCATGCGTATAGGCGTCAACAGCATTCTGATTTAATGTCGCTAGTGATGGCGCTTGAATAATAGAATAATTATTTTTGCCATCAACTACTGCATGGTAAACCCCTGTGTTATCCGTTCCGTGTAAAGCAATTCCCGTATTGCTTTTTTCAACTGGTACATTAAACGTTACTTGAAAAGAGTTTTTTAACGTTACTTCACTACCGACATGTTCCGTTAAATCTTGTTTTTCCATAATTGTTCCATCTGTAGCGTTCACTTTATAAACCAATGATACGGGGTCACCAGTTGGTGAAGAAGTTACTCTGACTTTATAAAATAATTGCCCTTCATTATTTACACGTTTGTCAATAGCTAAAAAGACAAGATCTTTATTTTCCGGATTATCAGAAGCAATAATTTTTTTAACTCCTTCTTCACCGATTGCATCAACCGATTGAATTTTCACAACTTGATCAACTGGATTTCCTGTAACACTTGTTACTGCACCGTTTTTATCTAAATGAATAATCACATTATCTGAATCAACAGTAACGCCTTCCGTTTGCTTTTCTAACTTAAGATGCTTCATCCCCCACGCGTCTTCTTTTCGATCTACAACCGTATATTGTTCAGCAGCTGCCTCAGAAATTGCCTCCTTTTCCAACTTCGATAAAACTGTTGAAACTTCACTTTCTGAATAAACTTGTTCTTCTGCGGCTACAAAAAGTGAAGAAAATAGACATGAACTTCCAACAAAGATGCCTGTACCTAAAATGTATAAAATTTTATTTCCCTTCATCAAACAATTAACTCCTTCCCCAGTTTCCTTTTATTTCTTTTCCCAACAAAAGTATTGCTTTATCCTCCCTAATTTTTCCCGTTAAACGACCGCCCCTTTCCCTGCGTAAATATTTGTTGCTATTTTCATTATAGACAACTACCTAACCGGCACTATCTAAATTCCTTAATCAGCCGACATTTTTCCCTGTATTGCCCCTCATAACTCAATACCATAGCAAAAAAGTTGTTAACAAATTCATTCGTTAACAACTTTTTTACTGTTATGATTTTTTTCAATAATTAAATGTTGAGTAACCGATCCTTCATTGAAGGACGTTTGCAAGTCAAATTGATCTGAAAAATCAACAATTTCTTTTACATATAACAATCCCCAACCGTGCTCTTCTGGGTTACTTTTAGAACTAAATTTGGTTTTCTTCATAACCCTAAAATCAAATTCGGCTTGGACACTATTTGTTATCACAAACTCTTGTGTTTCATTTTTATTGAAAATTGAGATAGCGAACATTTTCAATTCTGATTTTGCACTGTTTTCAATCGCGTTATCTAATAGAATAGCCAACAAACGAATCACAACCACTAAGTCGATTGATGTATCGAGAATAAATACTTCTGGCACATCAACAATCACTTTTAGTTTTGCTTGCTTTGCGGTATTAATTTTCATACTTATGAGTGCCTTAAGTTCCATATTTTTCAAACGATTTAACTTCATAAGTTCAAATTCTTCATTATCAATAATTTTTTTGGTTGGTGCAATCGTTTCTTCATAAATTCTTTTGATTTCCAGAATATCTTCGTATGAAATAGCAATTTGTAAACTATACAATAAATTTTTATAATCATGACGAAACATCGCTAGCTCTTCGTTAATGGATTCTATTTTTTCAGTATAAATCGTTAAATTATTCAATAATTGAGTGTTGATACGTTGTTCTTCCAAATAAGCTTCAATGACTAAGCCAATCAGAATTAAAAATAAACCTACACTTATTAATAACTCCAATTTAGAACTATTTACCGTGACAAATCCTCGCATAAAGTCAGGTGAAATCTCTGGCGAAATCAAAAACACAAAAAGTAACAACAGAATCAACAATAAAAGTAAACAACCAAAAAAATTCGACTATTTTCTAACACACGATTTAATCTTAAAAAAACACTATTGGGAATTTTTAAAGCAATCCAGATATTTATAAGCAACAGAAGAACATTTGAGGCAATCCATAATAATTTATTTTGATAAATCTGTTGAAAAAAAACACTTAAAATCGTTTGCTCCGTGTAATTGATAAACGAAACCATAAGCAATGTAAAAACGGATAAAAATATCGCTTTAAAAATTGAGAACCTCTTTTTGTGAATGAGTAAAAATCCTGTAAAAATAACGACTGTCAGCGCATAAATCAACCAAGAGTAGCCCAACATTAATGCCGCAAACGAACAAAGATTAATGACAATAAGCAATGAAAGTAACGGTATTTTACATTCAATCTTGATCAATGTTACTCGTAAAAAGACAAAAACGATAAAGCTAGATACAAGCAAAACGTTAGTAGCTAATAACGACAAAATCATTTTTCAATATTCTTTTTAGGTTTTTCAGTTTGTCCCATCCATTGTCCAAATATATTGGGCGAATTTTGATTTAATCTAGGCTTAGTTCCCACACCATCACTGACTTTTGCAACTCTTTTTTCAATAACATTTTTAATTATTTTTTTACCAAATTTCATAAAAACACTTCCTTCAATTAAATTTTTTGTTACAGGGAGTATCATCAGACCTTGGATGACGAGACCGTAGAGTATTACTGAAGCAATCTTTTCTTTGACAAACAGACTACATAAAATAAGTAAACACACCCTTATAAGGCTTTGCTTTTTGAGCACGTTTAAATCAGATGGCTGAACAGGTTCGATTGCTGTTCCTTGTGGCGCATACCAATAAAATAATACGACTAAGAGGCACATCAATAGAATTTTATAAATAAACGGTAAGCTCACAGAAGAATTTTTCAATACAAATGGTATGGCGACATAGATAACAATGCTTTCTAGACGACAGAGCCATTTAGTTTTTGCATGCCAGCCACCTGCGACAGGCCGTAAAAAAATCAGTACGACGTATACAATAAAGGTTTCGCTTAACGTCCCAAATAAAACTGATAAAATCAGAATCATCAGAAAATTAAATAAGCCAGAAAAATAAACGGTTAGATAATACTTTGTCCATTGTGTTTTTCCTGATTGATCTTCCTGATCCATATCCATAATATTTTTTAGAATCCAATCGATTAGCATATCGCCCTCCTCTTCAAGTATTGCACTAAATTATAACGAATATAGCGACTAATAGATAGATAATTCCTTAATTAGTCATTATCCCTCCCTAAGTAAGAAATAGTGCCTTGACCTGAGTATAATATCTTCTTGAGACTGGTACTTCCGTTCCGTCTCTCATAGTTAAAAGATGCGTTTTATAATTTAATTTTGACGCATATTTTTTATTGATGATGATTGATTGATGGACTCTAATTAAATCTGGATGCAGTTGTTCAATTTTTGATAACGTTCCATAAAATTCTCTTTTAAAATTTTTACCAACCATTGACACACGATGATCGTATTCCGTTTGAAAGAAATAAATATCATTAATATCCATTTTTATAGAAGACGCTTTTAAGTTAATGATAATATATTCACTTTTTGTCTTTATATTTTCTTTTTGTTGAATATATGCATCGACACATGTTTCGACCTCTTTTTGGAAATCTAGAAAATCCACGTTCTTTTGAATAAATTGAAGAGCTGAAACCATATATTTGTAGGAAGTTAAAACTAATTCTGTGTGAGTAGAAATAAATACAATCAGACTTTCACTGTCTGTTTTTCTGATTTCTTTAGCAACCTCAAATCCTGCCTGGATATGATTGTTCATTTGAATATCTAGGAAAAAGATATTTAGTTGGGCGTCCTGGTGTGCCACTTGTAATAATTCATCTGAACGTGAAAATAAATGGATTGTTTCATTATAAATATTTCTTGAATGTAGGATATTTGTTAACAATGCTTCTAACGCTTTTGCTTGAATAATTTGGTCTTCTAATATATAAATAGCCATTTGTTCACTCATCCCTTTCTCAAGAAGATATAAAATTACACAACAAAAGACAAATGATTATAATGTTCAATCAATTTATACACCAATAAAAGAGATAAAAAATTGATTGTCTGTTAGTATATTCACATAAATTTAGTATAGCGATTTCAGTAGTTTCCTGCAAACAAAAACATAAAATAACAAAGGATCAAGAAAGAGTACTTTGGACTATTCATCTTTTTCTAACGAATCATGAGGACTATTGTCTCTTCGTTGATGAAAAACAAAGAATCAACCGCCAAACTGTTCTTGTCATTTTATACATGACAAAATCAATTCATTGGTCGATTCTGGTTAATTTAATTTGTTAGTTCACACATGGATCATTGTGCTAATTTTTTACTTAAACATCCACACTTCTTCCTGTTGAATGAGTCGATCAAGCGCCAATGTAGGTCACGCCACTACTATAAGCAATTGCATTAGGTAAGACACGATACGAAATCGTTTGATCATTGATGACATTGCTTTCAGAAATAATGATTCCATCAGAAGTGACCGCTTCAACAAAAGCAACATGTCCATATTGATTATCTGCGCCAGCAACTCCTGGTTGGAAACTAATCGCACGACCAGCTTTAGGCAATGAACTAACTTGATAGCCTAATGCACGTCCTTTTCTTCCCCAGTCACTGCCATTTCCCATAAATTCATCCACAGAAGTGCCCAACTGTTTGAAACGATTATAGACATACCACGTACACTGGCCCACGGGATAGCTACCACTTCGATTATAATTGATCCCATCATAGACTGGAAAATGCATTTGTTGCTGTTCCGCTTCCGACAGCTCATTTTTAGATTGGATAATCAAACCGTCTGCTGTTTTTGGTAAATCAAATTGCGTTAAGTTATAAACCGCAATTAACGAATTTAATTTATTATCGTATTGCTTGTCTGTTGCATATTTACCTGTTAAAAAACGCGTTGCTTGAAGGTAGTTTTTGGCTTCCGAACGCCACGCTGGTTTATAAAAATCTTGATTTCCGTCAATCCCTTGTCGGAGTAATTGAACATAATCTTGCAATGAGTCATTATAACCACCGTAATCGCGAAACCCAGCGGAAATTGTATAAAGTTGGCCCCTCTGATCAGCCTCTTTTGTTGAAAAGCTAACACTATTTCCTTGGAACGAACCTTTCACGCCAAAGAGATTATAATAAGGTTCTTTGGCTAGTTGACTTTCGCCAGAGCCACTTTCTAAAATAGCCTGAGCTATCATCACTGATGCAAAAACATCGTATTTTTCGCCAAGTTCTCTGGCTGTCTCACCAATTTTTTTAATAAACGCTGTGGCTTGTTCTGACTTCTGCATTTCAAATGACGCACCATATGTTGCTAAAACTTCTTTGCCATACTCCGTTAATATGAACTCCTTAAAAGGATTAGTCACTACCAAGCGTTTTTCCTCTTTTGAGTCTGGTTGTTGTTTGGCAGTATAGATATTCTCTAACTGAGCGATTACTTCTGGTTTCTCTTTAGAATCCGCTTCCGCTGCGGCAATTAAATATTTTCCTTGGCCAAGATAAACACCATTTTGAAGCGTTTTTCCTTCAGCTGTTTGCCAAAAAATCAGATCACCAGGTTCTGCCTCCTCTATAGAACGAACTTTACCAAATGTCATTTGTTCTTGCGGTGTACTGCCAATGTCTATTTTAAATAATTGTTGGTAAATTTTTTGGGCAAGGAAACTACTGGTCAATGCTTGCTCCGTCAAATTAAATTCTTTTTTTGTTTTCCCAATGTGTCTTAATGCTTCAGCCACCACGACTGCCCGTTTCTTTTCGCCAAAAGACGACAACAGTGGCAGTTCGTAGCCTTTTAAATTTGAAGAAGCTATTTCATCTACTTTGAGGGACGGATTTAACGATACAGCCTGATTTTCTTCAACAACGTTATTGGTGGCTTCAGGAACTTGAATAGGTTCTTCAGGTTCTTGCTTGGTCACAGGAACTTGTGGTGGTTGAACTTGTGGTGGTTGCGATTGTTCAATAGGCTGCGTGATTTCTGATGATACCGTTGGCTCTGTAGGTTCTTTTTTTGTTTCAGAACTAGTATTTGTGGTTGTCGTTTCTGTCGTTGAATGACTCGTTGATTCGGTAGTCGTATCGGTAGAACTATTTGATTCAGATGACGAACTACTAGTGGACGTTGTCGATGTAGCAACAGTTGTTTCAGTTGTTTCGGTTGTTTCGGTTGTTTCAATTACTTTTTCTTCCGAAGTAATTGTCGTTTCCGAGGACAGAGCTGTTTGTAGCGAGCTACTTGGTAATTCTGCAGCCAACGTAACAACTGGAGCGACTTCCAAACTCAGAAGAACGAGAATACTTGTTAAAACAAGTAGTTGATTCTTGATTTTCTTTCTTTTCATTCGTAAAAATCCTCTCCTATTACTTACTTGCGCATTTGCACACTGTTTTTGTACAAATGCGCCTTGTAAGTTAATGATACGCTAATTTTGTCTTTTTTATTTTTGAAGAATAATTTTCCTAAACCAATACTTACTATCAATAGAAAACCACTGATTGACCAGATTGGCGAAACAACTTCATTTGCTTTTGGCAAAGTACCAGAAGTGGTGGTTTTTGTTGTCGTTCCACCTGCTGCTGTGCCCTTTCCTGGACTGGTTACGCTACCAGTCCCGCTAACCGTGCCATGATTTCTATTGTTGCCTGTAGAGTTGCTACTGATTGGCTCTTCTGCCATTGCTTCAATGGCTTGTGCTAAAATACTTAAACATTTGTCCACAGCTTCTTGCGTCGCACTTGGGTCCTCAACAAGTGCTTTTGCTTGTTTAATTGCTTCAGCTAAAGCTTCTTGCGATGCTTTTGTAAATTGTTTTCCTGCTTTAGGTTTCAAGGTTTCTGCTTTTTGAAGCAGTTCTCTCAACTTTGTTTTATCCGCTTGAAGGACTTGTTCCTCTAAACTATCCAAAGCAGTTTTTACATTTTTTTCAGCAGTATCAATTTGTTCTTGCCGAGCATTTTTATCAGCTAAAATCCCTTCCGCTTGGTCAATTGCTTCAGTTAAGCGCGCTTTAGACTCGCTGGTAAATTCTTTTCCGGCAGATGGTTTGATTGCTTTTGCTTTGGCTATCATTGCCTCTAAGGCTTTTTTATCTGTAACTAACGCTTCTTCTTGTAACCCATCGATGGCACTAGTTAATTCAGCAACCGCTTCATCAATCATTTTTTGATTAGCTGCTGGGTTTTCCAATGTGTTTTTAGCTGCTAAAAGCGCTTTTTGTAAATCTTGTAACGAGGAGGCAGTAAATTGGTGCCCTTCACTTGGAGTGACTTGCTGCGCTCGTTTGACTACTTCTTGTAATTGGTCTTTATTTACAAGGGGTACTTCTTTTAATTGAGCCATTGCAGTTTCCAATGCGTTTAGAGCCTCAGAGACTTCTTCTTTTGTCGCCGTTTCTTTCGCTACGATTGCTTCAGCCGCTTGAATTGCTTCTTGCAATTGTTTTTCTGTTTCTTTTGTAAATTGGTATCCTTCTTCCGGCTTTCTTCCTCGAGCTTGAGCGATTTTCTCTTTTAAGGTTTCCTTATCAACGGCGACGGGTTGTTCTTTTAATTGTGCAATTGCTTCACGCAATGTTTTAGTCGCTTGGTCTATTTCTTCTTGGGTAACTTTTTCTTGAGCAAATACTTTTTGAGCTGCTGCTAATGAGTCTTCGAGAACTTTTTTAGTTTCTTCGGTGAATTCTTGCCCATCACTTGGTTTCTTCGCCAGCCCCTCTTGAATTGCTTTTTCTAAATCAGCTTTATTCGCTACATCAGGCATTTTTTCCAACTGACTTGCAGCCTTTTCTAGGTTTTCCACAGCAGCAGAAACGTCTGTCTGTGTGGCTTGTTCATTGGCTAGAACAGCTACTGCCTCATCTAAGACTGGTTTAAAAATTGCCCAAGTTTCAGGCGTATATTCTTTTTCGACACGTGCTTGATTTAGCGTAATTAGCGCTTGTAATAACTCTTTATCTACTAGCTCTGTGGGCTTCACTGTTACAGAAAAATCTGAAAGTGTGGCTTGTTGGAATCCTTGGCCTACTAATAAGCCTTGACTCATATCAAATTGTAATGGCTGCTCAACAGTTGTCGCACGTTTTACGCGAGTTGTTTCTTTTACTTTAACTTTAAAGGTAACTAAGTCCATTGAACCATTTAACAATTGTTTATTTCCTTGATTACTAAGAACTAAATACAGATTCTCCACATCATTTGAATGTTTCCGATATTTAGAATAATTTTCCATTTGTTTTGTATTATTCGTGGTTGCAGGCTGACCGACAAGTTCAAATTTGCTAGAATCAAAGGACATTTTTGTGCTTAACGCATTAATGTTTTTTAAGTCTTGACCTTTAAGTGTAAAGGTTAATGTATCGCCAGGAAGATAGGTATCCTTGCCATTTTCATTAACCACAGCAAGGGATAAACCGCCCGCAATTTCTTCGACATCAGGTATCTCAATCCCACCATCTAATTGTCGTAAAACATAACTGATATCATAAGCATCAATTACCCCATTTTTATTTAAATCGCCTTTTTCAACATAGCCATTAAAGTCACTGTCCACAGATTCTAAGCCTGTATAGTTTCGATAACTCATTGCATCATTTTCATCAATCGTTCCATCATTAGTAATGTCTCCATGTAAGATTCCTTCTGTTCCTGGTTGTTTGTAAAAGAGCATCTCACGACCAGAGCCAAAATTACCCACCGATTTTAATACCTTCATTTCAACAAAACGATACGCTTGCTCCTTCGTTTCAATGGTTTTTGTCAAAGCATCTTGCTTCCAGTTAATAGGTTCTGAAAACTCTGTCCAATTAGCTCCATCTTTCGACGTCCGATACTGGAGTTGCAAAATATTTCCGTTGCCGGCATTGTCTCTTGGCAAGTATTCAATTTTATCCATTTGATACTCCGCACCAAGATCAAATTTTAAAGACAAGAAATTTCCATCACTTGGATTAGCGATGCCGGTTGACCAGTTCGTATGCCAACCTGTACTCAAATCTTTATCTGTTAATTTCTTCAATTCTGCGCCTGGTTGTTCTGGTAAATTACTTGTTGCTTTGACTTGATTAATTGTTTCTTTATAGGGATCATCTTGTGTTTTTCCTTTAATCGGTTCACTCCATTCAGAGACCCCGTTTTTTCCAACAGCTCGAACTCGAAAAGTATGTTCGCTTAGGAAGGAAAATCCATCAAATGTTGCTGTATTCGTTTGAATATTTCCGAAAACAGTTCCGTCACGCTCTACTTCATAGCTTGTTGCCTCAGTTACTTGATCCCATTGAAGAGTCAAAGAAGATGGCGTTGTTTTTTCTTCATTGATTGCGACATTTGCCGGAATAGTTAACTGGTCATCGACCGTTGTATTTCCTCCGTCAACCGTTCCTTTATTAATGAAACCTTTGACAGTTATTTGAACATCTTTGGCGGTCACAGATTGTTTCGCTAGTTTTACTGATAACGCTGATTGGTTCAGTTTTTCTCCTGAAGCTTCAGAAAGATACTGATTCACTTGGAATTCTTTATCAAAATAATATAGATTTGTACCAGCTAAAAATTCTTCTTTATTAGCTGCTTGTTTCAAGGTTACTTCTGTTCCCCCCACCATTGCTGTTACGCTTTCGGGCGCTTCTGAAGCTAGCAAATCAAGCGTGGTGCTTCGTTCATCAACAAAGCCACTATAACTTCCTTTTGTCGGTTCGATAGTAACGGTCAGATCCCCTTTTTCGTTTGATTTAGGGCCTTGACTATTTATTTTAGTCGTAGCTGATTGCCCAGCTTCATAACTAGTTGAAATTCCGTCATCTTCATACATATTAAAAGAAGTGGTGCCATTTGGATAAATCAAGAAAGATCGTTGATCTCGTTGGATTTCCTTTGGATTGTTGTTTGGATTCGTCATTGGGATAATACTGCCATCTTTGACGAAAACGGGCACCTTCCACAGCGGTGTTTTTACTCCATTTAAGACACGGCCACCTTGATATTTTTCGCCTGTAAATAAGTCAACCCAGACTTGTTTTTCATCTGGTAAGTAGATTCCATCACGGATTGAATTTCCTGCCTCATCTTGATTGCCATTATAAATTGGGGCAACGAGTAAATTGGGTCCCCACATATATTGGTATTGAGAATCTTTTGTATATGCTGTTCCTTCATTAGGAAATTCTAAAGCCATGGCCCGTACCATTGGTAGTCCATCAACTGATTCCTTGGCAATACTGTAGTTATAAGGCATCATCATTGATTTTAATTTTAGATACGCTCGGTTCAAATCTGTGGCTTCTTGATCAAAAGCAAATGGCGTTTTTGGATTGGAGCCCCAGCCGTCCATATTTAGCTGCACTGGTGTAAAAGTTTTCCATTGGAAATCACGTATGTTGACCTCTTTATTTTTTCCACCAAAAATTCCATCCATATCTGAACCGACATTTGGTTGTCCAGACAACGAAGTCCCGATATATGTTGGGATATGGAAGCGAATATATTCCCATTGACCACCCGTTTGATCGCCTGTCCAAATACCAGCGTGCCGTTGGGTTCCGGCCCAACCATCTAATGAAACAATCATCGGACGAACTGCGCCGTCTGTTTCTTTTACAAAAACATTCGCGGCATCTTCTACACCATTTAAGCCAAAGGAATACCCATACCCGACCCACGCCACGTCAGTTTTGAGAGCTTTAACACCAGCGACACTAACTTCTTTCGCAATATCCCGTTCTCCTTTTTTAGGATTTTTAGGATCCGCTGGATGGAGATTAGATTGAGTCCACAGCCCCACTTCAACACCATTGGCTTGAGCATACTCTGTAAATTCTTTTAAGTTTTGTACATCGCCGTCCAATGAATCTGTTTGGCCATAGCCAGCACCGTAGCCGTCATTTGGCAAGAACCACCCTAACGGCATATCGTTTTTCTTATATCGATCAATAACTGCGCGTGCAGAAAATTGATAATTCTCTTTTTCTCCATTTAAAGATTCTAGCGTGCCATTTAAGTTTCCTAGATCGCCTGGTTGGTATTCTTTGTAAAAATTACCATCTTCAAACTTAACTGCTCCCGCGGTTCCTTCTGCTACTTTCACCCAATAGTCCCGATTATACGCGTTTAAATGTGCTTCATAGAACCCGTATTCTGGCATCAAAGCTGGTTTCCCGGTTAATTCATAGTAATCTTTTAAAATACCTGCTGAGGAATCATTAAAGAAATAAAAAGCATCAAAATCTGTTCCTTCGTGCGTTGTTGTGGTTGTTTGTGGATCATGACTTCCAAAATCATAGTTGCCAGGTTTCCATGTATTTCGAACAACGCCATACCCTGCAGTTGACCAATAAAATGGGTTAGGCGATGCTACTCCGCCATCTACCCAATTGTTCGTATTGACAATCTGGATAGCTGTTCCTTTATGCGTAAATCGACCATTTTGAGTTCCTCCGCCAAAATAATTTTCTTGACTACTTTGTTTTAACGTTTGTGTAGCTTTATCATTTTTAAAGGATAGCGGAGCGGTTTCTTCTAAAATAACTTGATTCTTTTTCTTGTCTAGAACCTTCATTAAAGCGCTTTCTTTTTCGAATATAATTTTTAAACCATTATTTTCTAGAATAAATTGGTTTCCTGAATCTGTGACGTTCGTTTGCTCAAAGGCTTGTGTGCCATAGTCGGCCATTGTTTTAGCCGTAATTTTCGCAACATGCTTTGGATCATTTGGCGTTGGATATTCTTCAAATTTACCAGTTGGATCTAGATGATAGCGAAAAAGATGGTCGTTTAAAATACTAATTTGTGCTTTTTTTCCAGAAGCATACGTAATGACAAAGTTTTTCTCCGCTTTTTCAATCGACACAATTGCTCCGACTGACGTTGCTGAATCAGCTACGTCTTCTTTTGCTGTTTGCTCTTGCGCATCAACCACTTGAGAATCCATCGTAACAAACGAATGGAACGCCAATACAGACGAACTCACTAATAAAAATGTCAACCAGTGCTTTTTACCGTAAATTTTTTTACCCTGATACTCTTTGTTCATTTTTTCCTCCTTAAAATTGCTCCCCATAGAATAGTTCCGACACAATTACTCACAAAATCCAAAACCCAACAAAGTTTTATCCAGATGAAAAGTCATAACGATTTTCTTAGTTTACTGAGACTGTTAGAAAGTCAGTTTCAGTAACCCCTCCATAAACACATCCTTTCAATAAATTATTAAATGAAAACAATCTATTTTCATCTTATATAAAAATTTTAGTACAGAATCACAATTTCCCGATGAATGCGTTTTCATTTGTTGACTACCAATTTTTCACTTTTTTAATAACATAATTATCGTATGATGGTTTTTTTGTGTTTGTCAACGGTTAATTATAGCAGCCACCATTAACAAGTATTAACCCTTGATAAACCTGTTAATTCACTTATAATGATGATTTTATTGCGAAAATATCTACATCAGAAAAAGAAAGACTTTTTTAAAAATCTAATACCTGTTACTCAAATTTAGTCTATTTAAAAATAATCAACACCCTCCTGCTCGGCAAGAGGGTGTTGATTACTCGTTTTTTAGTGATTGATTTGACTTGCTGGTGTGAAAAGCAAACTAATGATGATGCCAACTATCAGTACCGCTAGCAATATAAAAATTAACTTTCCAAACCGGTGATAGGGATTGATCGAAAGCCCAATCCCATAAACTTTCGGAACCCACAAAGGAGGCGTTGGATTATCTTTTTGATCTTTATAGGCTATCTTTAAAATCTGCCACGCAAAATACAACAATGGTAAAACCATAATTACCCCAACTATACCTAGCCATTTTGCTAATAAGTCACTAGTATGCAAAAGACTGATTGTCAGAATTGGTACAAACAAAAGAATAAAGCTAATTGTGGCTCCCACTTGTGCTTGTTTAAGCAGTCGTCTCTCACGGAGAGTAAGATTCGCAAACATTCCATCCATCCTTTCATGGTATTCAGATTAAATCAACGAATCACTAAAAAACTAAATTAACTGCGAAAATCAATGACCATGCGCCCGCGAATTTTTCCTTGTTCCATTTCTTCAAAAATAGCATTAATTTCTTCTGGTTGACGTGTTTGACAAACAGGAACAACTTTTCCTTCTGCACCGAATTGGAAAGCTTCTCTTAAATCTTGACGGGTTCCAACTAACGATCCGACTACGTGAATGCCATCAAGAACAAGACGTGGAATAGATAAATCCATTGTCTCAACAGGCAATCCAACGGCGACAACCGTTCCTCCCGCACGGACTGCATCGACTGCGCCATTAAATGCTGATTTAGCTACCGCAGTGACTACTGCTGCATGGACACCGCCAATTTCTTTTTGAAGTTGTGCAGCAAAATCAGGATCTTTAACTGGATTAATTAAAAGATCAGCACCCATTTCTTTCGCAAAAGCTAACTGATTATCATTCACATCAACAGCTACTACTTTTGCATTAAAGACATGCTTGGCATATTGTAAAGCTAGATTACCTAGCCCACCTAATCCTGAAATCATTAGCCATTGACCTGGACGAATCCCAGATTCTTTTATCGCTTTGTAGGTTGTTACCCCTGCACAAGTAATAGAGGAAGCTGGCTCTGATGCTAAATTTTCTGGCACTTTCATTGCATAACCGTCTGTGACGATGCATTCTTCGGCCATGGCACCATCAACTGTATATCCAGCATTTTTTACTGAACGACAAAGCGTTTCTCGACCAGAAGTACAGTATTCGCAATGCCCGCAGCCTTCATAAAACCATGCAACAGATGCACGATCACCAATTTTTAAACTAGTAACGTCTTTTCCAACCTCCGTCACAATCCCAATTCCTTCGTGACCTAAGGTACAACCGCTAACATCACCAAAATCTGCATTCTTAACGTGTAAATCCGTATGACAGACACCACAGACTTCCATTTTCAACCGCGCTTCATTATCTTTCAATGGACGCGATTCTTTTTCAACAATTTTTGTTGTTTTTCCTTTTGCTGCGACAATTGCTTTATACATGGTTCTTTCCTCCTTGTTTCTATTGTGAATCATTGAACAATAATAGTATAATACTACTTTCCAAAATAAGGAACACCAATGACTTGCGTAAATTAACGTTAATTTGACAATTTATCCTTGCTAGACAGCTATTCTTCCCTTATGTCATAGATAATTCATACTGGCATGATTTTTTCTGCATAATTGTCAACTATTTTAAAGGCAGGTTTTACAACTTCATTTTTTCCTTCTTTTTTCCCAAGATATAGCAGACGGTACCTAAAATAACTAGAATTAAAAAGGCCATGAGGTACTTAAGCCAGTGAAGGTTTTTGACTTTATGATCAACAGAACGCTTATTATACTGATCAGCTTGCTTTTTGTTTATCGTGAAATCTTTTGAGAACGTCCAGCTCCCCTCATGGTTTTTCAACTTAATGGTATAGGTATAGTCTCCAGGTTTAAACGAATCTTTCAGTAAAATAGGTAGGTCAAACCTTGTGTTTGGTGCAAAACTAAGATTATTTTTCTTTTCGTGAATGATCGTTTTGTTTGTTCCTTTTTCTTTAACAAAAAAATCTCCTTCGACTTTTGACAATAACTTCCGCTGTGGATTTTTAATTTCCATCGAAACAGTATTGTGGCGGTTAATTTGCCCAATTTTAACAGAACCACTTTCCAATTTTGCAGGTATGGTCTCTGCTGTTTCATTCACCCGAATAGCAATCGTATGCATATAAACATTTTGAATCCCACCCTTGCTTTGGTCCCCAGCTATCTCTACAGGTCGAATCGTCACTCCACCTAATAAAATTCCTGAGAATAACTTTTCTGGCATCGTTATTTGAAAATCAATCGTTTGTGATTGTTTACCAGGAACACTAATGTCCTTCCTATTGGGACTAATCAAATCACTAAGTACCAAACTCATCGATGGATCTTTTTCAAAGCTACTTTTTGTATAGTCAACTATCCCATTACTATTTGTTGTTGCTGTATTTACCTGAACTTTAAATTTTTGAGGGTTCGGCGTAGTATTGGTTATCGTTAATTTGAATGTATCTTTTTGTTTCGGAGTTAATGTCATATCAAAAAAATTACTGGTTTTGTTATTTTGAGTTGCTCCGAAAACGGGTGTGACTGTATACGCATTCGCATTGTCAATTGTTGCTGAACTATTGGTATTAGACGGCTCTGCCCAGGCACGCATCGCTCCACCTAAACAGAGAATAGTCAATATAAAAAGTATCTTTAAAATTCTTTTCAATTTATCTGCCTCGTTTTCTTACATCGTTTTATGTTAAATTCTTAGGCGGGTGCTCCATCGATGGCATTCCAGACGATGGTCCCAGAGTAGGTATTTGCAGCAATACTTTTAGGTATATTTAACGTTGCATTTAAATCGGCTGTCGTGACAGTGTCTGATAAACGGATATCACTTTTATCTAGCGAAATAATGGTTGAAGCATCTGTGGTTAAATCAACGCCCGTAAAGGTACCTTTTTCAGAAGATCCGTCAGGTTTTTTAGTGTCTAAATGAAGTGTCATTCCGTCTAAGCCAGTGACACCTTTTCCTTTATCTTCTAAATTCGCTGTCAGATACCAACCTGTATTCGTTGTCCCACGATTATCATTAATGATAAGTTGCGACTTGCTTTGATCTGGTTGCGTATGATCTTGGCCGTCTTTTGTCACCGTCCCAAAGTTAATTTGTGCTAATGGTGTAATGGTTAATCCGCCACCCAAAACCGACACATTCGCTGTGGTATTGGTATTATCAGCCGCATTTACAGTTTGTTGACCAATTAAAAAAATCCCCGTTCCTAAAGTGACAGTTAAACCAATTATTTTTTTATTCATTATTTTTCCTCTTTTCTTTATAAAGTCCGACGATTAATGTACTTCCGAGTACCACGATCCCTAAAATCGTCTCTTGAGACGTAATCTCGTTTGTTTTTGGTAAAAAATTAGGTTGTCCTCGTGAAGTTGGCATATCGTTAGTCTGAGGTATAAGCTCATTGGGATGTGGAACAATATCCTCACTCTCTTTCACTATTACCATGACTTTTGTGCCAGCTTGTGCGTCAGTTGTCTTGTCTTCAGCTTGTGCTTGAATTGGCAAACCGAGAATAAAGGCAACAAACAATAAATCATAGATAAACCATTTCACAGCTATTCCCTCTTCCCTTACGGTGTTGCTTCTAAGTTCCAAATTAACTGAGCTTCATATTTATCAGCAGGTGTGACTTTTGAAATAGTTAATGTGGGCAATAATTGTAATTTCGTCAAAACTTTTTTATTTTTGATAGATTGGTTACTTACATCAGCTACTAATTGTTGCTCATCGTTAACCATAATATTTTGCTCAGTTGTTACATAATCGACTGACTTTGGATTTAGCGTGAGATCAAGCCCTGCGTCTTTCCACGCTTGTGTTTTCTGATCATTTAAATTATAGGCTACTTCAAGCTGCCAGCCAGTTGTCCGATTAGGATCCCCCGTATCTTCAATGTTCATCTCACAATTTTTTAATGTCTGTGTTTGATCTTGGCCATTAAATTTTACGTTCTCAAAAGGCATTAGTTGTTCAGATAAGTGATAAAAGTCTAGACGATTAGAGTAATAGTAGGTCCAATCAACAGTAATACTTTTACTAAAACCTACTATTTTAGAGATATCATAAGTAATTTTATAGACGCCTGCTACTTCATCGTTTACCTGATCAGGCGTATAGCAAATCGTTATCTTACTATAAGGAATGGACTGTCCATCATTATCTGTTGCACTATCAAAAAGACGTTTTGGATCGAAGGGCGTCCCCACAGAAAAGCTGTCGTTATGTGCACCAATATGAGCTGAAGAGGGAATGACTTCTAGTGCAGTCTGCGCCTCTAATCCTAGGTAGTTATAATCAATTTCATATTTACCAACCACTTTTGTATCCACCGCATCTACTGGGACCTTTTGCTCTCCGTCCAGTTTATATATGATGACACTTACGTCTCGAAAATCACCTTTTTTACCATCTGGTGTTTGTAAGCTAGTCACTTCACTTTCTGGTTGCCATTGAGTATATTGATAAATCGTATCTTGAGATTTAACTTTAATTTGCGCTTGATCAATGTGCACAGCTAAACTTTTCTCATTTGAGTAGCTTTTAGATGTATCATCAACATCAAGAATTCTAAATGTTAATGTGTAATCTCCTGAAGTTGGTAAAGCATCTGCTAAACAGTTAAAACTAACGCAATCATCTGTGACTGGTAAATTTTTTAAATCTTGCTCCCCAATTTTATGAAAATCAGTTTGGGCAGCACCTGAAATTTTTTCTTCAATTTGAACTTTTCTAGTTGTCGGAGCCTTAACGGTTAGTTCTACTGGTATCTTTTGTTGCGGGTGAAATGTTGTTTGACCTTTAACAAAAGCTGCCTTTTCTAAACTTGGCACTTGGTAGGGATCTGTTGTGACGCGCATATATGTTTTATCTGTGGGCTCTGAAGAATCCGTCCCTGGCGGATTGACTAACGGCAGCCCACAACCATCTTTGCCACTAAATAAATAGGTTGTTAACCCGTTTTGTTGTTGTGAAGAGACATTCACATTGGCCTTAGGATCAACTGTGTGAGTATGAAAATTAACTACGCGCGCAAACCGTTGAGCAACATACCCATCTGTCCAATTAAGCGGATTGTCTTGTCTTTGGTTCATCGTAAACTTTGGTGATAAAAAATCCCCTGGTAACATCGTTTTGCTTTCAGGTATTTCAGGATATTTAGAGGCATCTTGGGTATTGTAATTGGATAATGGATTGTCTTTATCGCCGCTGTCCCATGGCGAGATATAAGAAGACCAAGTAGCCACTTTCCCAGTGATTCCAGTGATAATTTGATGATTCAAATTATTTGGATCTTGCTTTGCTGCTGCCGCTAAACTTGTCGCACGTAACCACATGTCTGGACTAAGCAATATCCAATTATGATTAACCGTATTCGTTGTATCTGATTCGTAAGTTCGACCAAAAAAATCTGCCGACAACGAAAATTGATCACTTTCAGTGCCATCCGACAAAACATTTGATACTGGTAAGCGATGTTTCGTTAAATTTTTATTGAGGGAATAATCCTTTGAATCGCCATCCTTCATTAAAGTAGCTACATCTAAATCAAAATGAAGTTCAAATTTTATGGCCGATTTGTCAGGTTCATGTCGCCAAATTTCATAAAGTTTAGTAAAAGAAAAATTAATAGTGTCCCCCCGTTCACAAAACATCACCTGATGCTCAGTATCAATTCCGCTATAATCTTGATCAGGATCACCCCATCCCGGTGAACCATCTTCTGAAGAACCGTTAAACGTCCGCATTCCTTTTGTGTTAACAATTGGTATTTGTGTGTTTTTTTGTCCACTAATTGAATAAAAATTTTCTGGATTATCCGCAAAAGCCTTGTCATAAGCCGCTTTAAAATTATCTGCACTTATATTTTCTGGCAAATGAAACATCAGTCCATATTGCATTCCTACAGTACCAAAAGAAAGAAACTTCAATGCTTCTGTATGAGAAGTGTCCACTGTTCCGTATAATTTTACGTGTAATTTTCCTCCAAATGATCCATCAGGACCACCACCACCGTCATGGCTTATCTCCATTCCATAAGGTAAATCAGTTCTCAAATCAATGGCTATCCCTCCCGCTTGATAGAGCGAAGCTGCCTCACATTCTTGAAAATGCACGCTCAAAAAACAAGAAATCGATACCAATAGTAGACAAGAGTAAAAGAAATAAGCAATGCTTTTTTTTCTTTTGTAGGTTGGCATTTTCATTTTTAATTGTTCGTTGATTTTTTTCATTGCTTACTCACCTTGACCTTTTTTGGAATTAGAAACTAAATAATAATTATTCTAACTACTGCTAGCTTATCAACATTGAAATTGCTTTGCCACACACAATTAATGTATAAGGCTGTACATTAATTGTGATGGCCGCTTCTTATTACGCTTGTGTTAACATATCAATACAAAAATTTAAAGAAAGTAGACTACAATGAACCTAAATTTTACTTTTGGAGGTCCATAACATGTTTCCATCCTACCTAACGAATGAGCTAGAAATTTTATTTTATATAGTGAAGCGAGCTCATACGTCATTAAATGAAATTTCTTCCAATTTAAAAATTTCAAAAAGAACGGTCAAGGAAAATCTGATAAAAATAAATCAAGAATTCGAGGATACTTATCAAATCCAACATTTTATTGTCTCTAACAATAATGGCATTGTTTGTGTAAATCCAGCGTACCGAAAAAGCGCGGTCGAATACGCCTACACGTTAAAACTCAATCTTTTAAAAAACAATGTACAATTTAATTATTGCGTACAATTGGTCACACATTCTTCCATTGATAAAAACGAATTAATTAAAGTTTTATATATTTCTGAACATTATCTGGTAAAAATCACGAAACAACTGAATAACTTTTTTAAAATTTTTGATATAGTAATCGTTAGTATTAAGGGTATTTATCAATTAACTGGCAATGAATTATCGATTCGAGTGTTTTCTTTCATTTTCCTACAAGATTCCTTTCAAGAATTGGCTTGGCCTTTCTCTAAAATAAGTCTTGAAGAAATAAAAAAAAGTCTACCCGATGAACTTCTTGAACGATCCTATAAAAATGTCCGAATGAAGAAAAGAGCGTTTTATATTTTATATGCGATATTTAAAACTAGAACAAGTGCACAAAACTTCTTAAAGATGCCGCACTCTAAAAACCTGCATTCTTTTTTTATTCTGATCAATCAATACAGTCATGTGACTTTATTTTTTCTTGAACACTCTTTCGCTGACATTCAATGCGAAACAAGAAAAACTGAAATTTTATACTTTAATTTTTTATCTCGCATTTTTATCCCTTATATCTTTTCGGAAAAGCAAACGAAACAAATAGAAAAATTATTTATAGAATCTAACCATCCTTATTGTGTCTTATCAAAAAAATTGTTTAAGCAAGTAGCCTACTTACTGACAAATCAGCATGATTATCAATACGTTTACTATCTTTCTATTTTTAATGCTTGGTACTTTTTAACGGAGGGCAATTATTATACTTTTTTAACACTTTATTTACCGCAGCCAGAAATTTGTACTCCGTCAGATGTGGCATACTTTAATCGAATAAAAGGAACGGTGGCAAAATTAGTTCACCAAGAAACGCATTTAGAGTTACTCAGTCAACTGCTTTACACATTGTCTGTGTCCGAAAAAAAAGTACAAGTGAGAATCTATTTACAAATTATCAAAGATTTTTATGCAAGTTATTTTATTAAAACACGGTTATCCTCCTTATATAATACAAACGCAATCTCTATTACCGAAGACTTCACAAATGCGGATATCATCATCACAGATTCCTTCGAAAAAGCTACTTCTAATCAAGATATTTTCTACTTAGATTCCATTGAAAATGAAGAAAGTTGGCATGAGCTTACAGAATTTATTCAACAAAAATATATGGCTAAACTTAATGTTGGCTTATAATTGTGAGTTTTCTTAAAAAGAGCAAATTTGAAAAAAAAATTTAGAGGTGTATACTAGCAGAGGAATAATTTTTTAGCTTTTAATAAATTTTTAAAGAAGGAATGTTTTGTGAAATTATCTATCAAAAAATTTTTTGAGGTCTTCTTAGAATCGTCTTGGGCGTATAGTCGTCCTATACTAACTTTTGATACAAGACAGAACTGGTTTGCTCTTGTTCTTAGTATCATTATTGCAAATGCTGTTGGTGCTGTTCTAACAATAGTCTTTCCTTTCGCTTTTGTTTTAGTAAATGTTGGTAGCTTTTTGGGCACTGTAATTTGTGTCTTACCACGACATAGCTCTCCACAAAGAAGTGCCATAGATGGTATTTTAATGATTTTTCTTGGTGCCAGTCTGGGGATACTTTTACAGTCGTCAAGTATATTCATTATTTTATTATTCGTCCTTGGTTTGTATTTTTCAGGGATTGTAAGAAACTTTAGTATTGGTCTGTATATTCGATGTCTCTTTGGGACCATTTCTTTACTAGCTGGTGCGCAATTAAAAGGCAATTTGTCTATTGGTCAAACTTTTGAAGGTCTGGGTGCAATAATTTTAGGTATGTCCATCCTTTGTTTGTTCTATTGTCTTTATTCTAAGCCGCAAAATAATGAAGCACGAAAATTAGTAGCCGATTTATATGAACAATTATATTTATTAGCACAAGGAAAACCCGCACGCTATGTCCATTTCAGAATAAAAGTACGCGAATCTGTTGAAACGATGCCATGGGTCAATCATCAAAAAACACCATGGATTTATCCCTTGGTTTCACAAGCAGATGCAATTGCAGGCTCGTTAGATTCAACCAATGCAGCTGAAAATCTTCCTGCTTTAAAAGCAATTCAACTCTTTTTAAAAGGAGAACAATTAACCCTACCTCTTCAAGAATTTGCTTCAGCAAACACCGAAATAAAATCAGCAATCCTTTTGATACAAAACAAACAAACCTCTAAAAAAATCTCATTTAAATCTTTCTTACCCACAAAAGAAGGACTTGCAGAAGCCAAAGAGATCCTTCATTCTTACAAAGGCAGCTCTGCTAGATTCGCAATTCGTTTAGCTTTAACAGGTTTAGTGTGTCATTTTTGTTCGCTTATTCTTAATTACATGTACCCTTTGCCTTTAGCTAATCACGAATTCTGGGTAGTTATTTCTGGTTGTTTAATGGTTATGCCAGGTTATCATGGTACACTCGGTAAAATCACTTCAAGAACTATTGGTTCTATTTTAGGTGGTTGTTTAGGCATTTTTTTGTCTCAATTAATTGCTAACTTAACAAACCTAAATCCTTTATGGCCAATGCTATTGTCTTGTTTGCTAGTTATATTGTATGAAACCGTCCGTAAATTAAGTCAAGCATTTCTAATGCTAAGTGTGACCACTTGGTTAACTTTCACATTAGGTGGTAGTTCTGCAGGCTATACAAGAGTTTTTGATGTAATTATTGGTGCGCTGATTGCTTTTGTTATGTTTTTTATTTTCCCAACATGGCATAGTCAAGTATTACGTAAAAATATCAATAGTTGGTCAAAAACGATCAGCTCTATTTTGCTAGCGTTAATCAATGAAGAGACCACGTTGCCTAGTGATGCTTGGGTACTAGCTTATCGGGTACAACGTAGAGTAAACTATTCTATTCAAGAAATTGTTCTTGAATCTCCTATTTATAGTAACGATGCCTCCGCTGAAAACTTAATGCAACAAAAACAACTAAATGATCAACTGTTGGAAATGCAAACTGCTATGGAAGAGCTTCTTTTAGAACTTATGAAAACACAACACTACTTAAAAAAATTAACGCCAGTTAGGCCGGACACACTAAACACTGAGTTATTTAACTATTCACAGCAAATACTTTCACTCACGAATCCCAAAAATAATCGACTAATCAACCAGTCCAAACAATCCATTTATTTTCCTCAAATTGAACAATCACTGGTAATCTTAAAAAATTCTACAGCTAATTTCTTTTTAGCAAATATCAAATGATTAAATAGACAAAAAGCCTAGGAAAAATCCAAAGGGAATTTTTCCTAGGCTTAAAAGTTGATAAACTACTGGCAGAGTAATCAATGAAAACAACCGACCTAATCGAGCAGAAAACTTGGTTTTTGTAACGGAATACCCCTGTCCTGACTCCGTTACACCGACTCAATTTTATAAACTTATCTGTCTAACATTCACAAAAAACTTTTTTTTCAGTTTCTGTGAGGATATCATTCATTCGGCCAGATTTAAATCCCTCTAAGTCAAAAGTTACATAATTAAATCCTTGTTTTTTAAGATAATCTGCAATTTTTTCTCTGTTTTCTAATAACAGAGAAAGTTTGTCTTCTGGAATTTCAATCCGTGCTAAATCATGATGTGCTCTGACACGGACAATTGGAAAACCTATTTCCCGTAAATATTTTTCACTAGCAAATACTTGATCAATAGCTGAGCGTGTTAACTTAATGCCATAAGGAATTCTTGAAGCAATGCTACATGAGGCAACTTTACTCCAATTGGAAATACCTGCGTCTTTAGCAAGTTGACGTATTTCGATTTTATATAATTTAGCTTGTTGTAGCGGACTGATGACCCCTTCTTGATCTCTTGCTCTTAATCCAGGACGAAAGTCAGTATTATCATCCATAATCATCCCATCGGCCAGAACATCAAATCCCTCTTTCTGAATAGCCGAACGAATAGTTTTATATAATAATTTTTTACTGTAGAACCAGCTATTAGGGTTATTTGCAACAATTCTATCATCCGCTAATTCGCTCATTTCAAGGCCTAACACATTTGCTCCCAACCCATTAGCTAAATCAACCGCTTTATCAAACTCATCATCAGAAAATAATTCTGAATTTACAACAACCGCAAGTACATTTTCAGCACCTAAAGTGTCCAAAGCTTTTTTTAGCAAGTAAGAGCTATCAATTCCACCTGAATATGCAACAGCCAACTTATCCATTTTTTGTAATTCGCGAACTAAATTTTGTTCTTTCGTTTTCATGACAGACATTTAAACCATCTCCTATTGATTTTCTTTTACATAATTAATTATAGACATCTCCACATTAGAAAAAATCACGATTCATAGTATCAATTATTGTCAATATTTGTACACTTAATACCGTTTTAAATGTTGTAACAAGTTAGCATTGGCTTCTATCTCTTCCTTTGAGTACCTTGTGACAGCCGAATCAAACAATAAAATGGAATCAGCTTCCTCGCAAATACTCAAATAGTCATGGGTGGAAAGGATAATTGTTTTACCAAGTTGATGCAGATTTTTTATTATCTTTTTAAATAATTTTTCCGATTCTTTTGTCAACCCAGCAAACGGCTCATCTAATAAATACACGTCTGGATTCATTACTAACAGACTAGCAAAAGCCACTTTTTTCTTTTCTCCTCCCGATAATTGATAAGGCACTTGATTGCTTAAATGGGTAATTTTTAATAAATTCAAACAATCATTAATTCTTTTTGCTGTTTCATGCTCGGATAGTTGGAGCTGTCTAGGGCCAAATGCCAATTCGTCATAAACTGTTGCATTAAATAATTGTGTGTCCGTCTCTTGAAATAATATACCCAAATGAGCATAATACTTCTTTTTATGAATAGGGTCTTTTTTCCAGTCCGTTAATGATTGTTCCATAAAATAAATCGTTCCCTCGGAAGGTTTTAAAAAACCTGCGAGCAAATTTAAAAAAGTGGATTTTCCACTGCCGTTATCTCCCATCAAAACCAGATATTCTCCTCTGGCTATTTCCAAATTACAAGGCGAAAAAACAGGCTTCGTTTGATAGCGATAAACCAAATGATTTACTCGATACATATTAGTTCCTCCCTAAATAAAGCAACCCCCCGAAAAATAAAAGATAGGCAATACTAACCAAAAAATCTTTCGTTTTTAATGGTTGCTTTACTCGATAATATTGACCAGTATATCCTCTTGCTTCCATCACCATGTTCAACTTTTTCCCATACGTAAAAGATTTTAAAGAAATAAGACTGATTAAATTACTACCCGTACTCAACTGGATATTCCCACCAACTGCTCTAGCTTCTACAGCGGCAAGCAGTTGGATTAAGAGATTTCCAAAGAAAAAGATATATTTAATCGTAATATCTAATTGTAAAAGTATTATATTCGGAAAATGAAAGATTTTTAATGCTGCTATAAATTGATTCATGTTGGTTGTTTCCATATATTGACTAATCGCTATGGCTAAAAAAAACAAATGAACAATAAATAATAAACTAAATTGACCTAAAAAAAAGATCGGTAAATAGATAATCAGCGGCATCAAAATGAGGATACTAGCTTTTTTGACAATGTTTCGTAGAATAGTTGGTTTTTCAACTAAAAGTAACATGCCTAGGTAGATGCCTAAGAGCCACAAAACAAGAACTTTTTGTGTAGTGCTGATTAAAACAATTAGTAAAAAAGTACTGATCAGTTGAATTGCTGGGTGTATATCGCTGAGAATAGTCTTATTGCGTTTCCCACTCACCTGAAATTTATTTAATAAAAAAAGGATTCCTTTTCGATTTTTAAGCATAAAGGTTTCTTTTTTATTAGGTTCAAAGGACGTGGAAGATTCTTTCATCCATTCAGGCATCAACTTTGCCTTCTTCCATTAAATAAACGAAAAATGAGTAAAAAAACGATTATGGCTGTTACGCCACTTAAAATATACCCGAGTGCTAATGGCAGTCCTGGAATAAAGTAATCACTGAAAAGTGCATGAAATGAAAAACCATTCACCATACCTTTTGGTTGTACCGCAGGCAAATGATTCTGTTTTAAATTCTTGACTAATTCAGATAAATCCCATTCACCCCAAGCGGTGGCATGATCAATCAAACCTAATGGACATAAAATTACCATGACCAATAACAGTCTCTTTAATCGTAACAACGGAGTCCTTTTCTTCTTTTCTTCGATAAAAATTGCATCTTTTGACACACTTTTTACAAAATTATAGACACACACGGTGAAGAGACCTTCAACAATTCCTATTACTAACAGATGGACACTCATCATTGCTGGTATAGTTATAGAAAGACCATATGGGTTATAAAGTGGCGTACCATTCGCTTCATGGAATAGTAAGGGTTGGATACCTAATAATACAGAAGTAGAAAATGCCGCCACATTTACACCAAGATACCCAGCTAAGAAAAGACCCATTGTTTCAAATTTTTTTACACGCGTAACTAGCTTATAAACTCCATATCCCACGAATGGCATCACAAACGCCATAGAAAAGGCGTTTGCACCAAAAGCTAATATACCACCATCACCAAATAAACAAGCCTGTAATAGTAAAGCCACCGAAACAGACAGCGTCGCGGCCCAAGGTCCCATCAATAATGCGATGAGAACAGCCCCAACAGCGTGCGCAGTTGTTCCACCAGGTACTGGCAAATTAAACATCATTATTAAAAATGACAAGGAGGAGGAAATCCCTAACATGGTCCCTGTATCTTTTTTTAATTTAATTTGAACGTCAACTTTTTTTACAGCGCGGTACCAGACAGGTACCATAATCGCGCCCATCACTGCGCAAGTTTGTGGGCTTAAATAATTTTCTGGAATATGCATGTTCGTCAGACTCCTATCTTATCGATCAATATAATCAGCTAAATAACTTTGATCGTAAATCACAATTTTTTGTTTTTTGATATCGATGACTTTTTCCTCTTTTAAATCATGGATAATTCGGTTTACGCTATTTCTCGTTGAAATCCCGCAAAACCCCGCAATATCCTCATTAGTTACTTGAAAATCAATTAATATTCCTTCCTCTGTCTGTACACCAAACAAATCAATTAATTGGTAAATAAAAGTACAAACAGCCCCTTTCTTACCATTCATTGTCATATTCTGTAAGGAACTAATACTCTCCGATAATTTTGCTCGGTAGTAATCCCGTACATAATCTTGAAGAACAGCATCTTCTCTAACATATTCCCAAAATACAGTCCTTGGTATCCGATAAAAGCTAGCCTCTTCCGACTCAATGCGGATATTAAAAGGAGCAGATGTATAATTTGATACTTCATCACGTAACAATGAAATAATGTCAGGAGACACAATATACGACAGATTAAATTCTCGTCCATCCTTTAAAATAATACTCGTCTTAACGACCCCTTTCTTTAATACATAGGTGTACGCTTCCTCCAATCCATGATAAGCGAGATAAGTATGGCGTTTTTTTTGATAATCGGTGTCTTCTTTCTATCTAAGAAAGCTGTAAGATAAT
Source organism: Enterococcus sp. DIV0236 (assembly GCF_050558525.1). Classification (NCBI taxonomy): domain Bacteria; kingdom Bacillati; phylum Bacillota; class Bacilli; order Lactobacillales; family Enterococcaceae; genus Enterococcus; species Enterococcus sp. DIV0236. Next base: position 1,584,706 of record NZ_CP187891.1, read on the forward strand.
CTGACTCCATAATTGTCACTCCTTTGACTAAGTTTCTGTTTGATTCGTTAACTATTATAAACACTCTCACCAACCTTTTGTTAGCAAATGTTACCCACAATAAGGACTGTGTGATTCCTAAATTTCATTATACTTAGTCTCGTAAAATATTACTTAGGAGATGATTGCTATGGTAGAAATTAACCTACCTTATGACAAGAAAATGATTACTGCAAGAATTCCCGATAAAAATTTTATTGGGCTTCTCGAATCAAAAGCTGAACATTTTTCAAATCCATATACTGAGAAAGAAACAGTCGAAAAATCGCTGGACAATCCTATTGGAAGCCTTCCATTAGAAGAATTAGCTAAGGGTAAAAAAGACATTGTCCTCATTAGTTCCGATCACACACGTCCCGTTCCTTCACATATTATCACCCCAATTATTTTGCGTAGAATTCGTTCAGTGAACAAAACAGCTAGAATCCGGATTTTAGTTGCTACAGGCTTTCATCGCCCTTCTACACGAGAAGAACTGATTAGCAAATATGGTAAAGCGATTGTAGAGAATGAAGAAATCGTTATGCATATCTCTACTGATGATTCCTCAATGGTCAAAATCGGTCAACTACCTTCAGGGGGCGATTGTATCATTAATCGCATTGCAGCAGAAGCAGATTTACTTCTGGCCGAAGGATTTATTGAATCACACTTTTTTGCAGGATTTTCTGGTGGACGTAAATCTGTTTTACCTGGAATTGCTTCTTATAAAACCATCATGGCTAACCATTCTGGAGAATTTATTGATTCCTCCAACTCACGGACAGGAAATCTAACGGATAATCCGATTCATAATGATATGGTCTACGCTGCCGCTAAAGCGAATCTAGCTTTTATTGTTAATGTCGTTTTAGATGGTGACAAAAAAATTATTGGTTCCTTTGCAGGCGATATGGTTGAAGCGCATAAAGTTGGTTGTAACTTTGTAAAAGAAATTGCCCGTGTCAAAAAAATACCTTGCGACATTGCGGTTTCAACGAATGGCGGATTTCCACTTGATCAAAACATTTATCAAGCAGTTAAAGGAATGACCGCTGCAGAAGCAACCAATAAAGACGGCGGTGTCATTATTATGGTCGCTGGGTGTCGTGATGGTCACGGTGGTGAAGGTTTTTATGAAAATATTGCCAATGTTAAAAATCCAAACGAATTTTTAGAAGCAGCCATCCATACACCACGATTAGAAACCGTGCCAGATCAATGGACTTCGCAAATTTTAGCGCGAATTTTAGTTCATCATCATATAATTTTTGTTTCAGATCTTGTTGATCCTGAGCTTATCACTTCGATGCATATGGAAATAGCAAAAACGTTTGATGAAGCGTTAGAGCGAGCATTTGAAAGAGAAGGTCTAAATGCAAAAGTGACTGTGATTCGAGATGGCTTGTCTGTCATTGTAGAATAATGATCCTTGAGAAATCAGGAATAAGGAGCGTTGTATTATGCAACCGAAAGAAATTTTAGGAGCTTTTAAAGAGGGAAAATTATCTTTAGAAGAAGCAACAAACAAATTAAATGGCTTTTGCGAATTAGACTTTGCAAAAATTGATACGCAGCGTAAAGAAAGAACTGGTTATCCAGAAGTCGTTTATGGGGAAGGGAAAACAATTGAGCAACTCATCAAAATTATCAATAGCTTAAGAAAAGAAAACAATACAATTTTAGTTACTCGCGTTTCACAACAAAAAGCCCAGCCTTTAGAGTCGAACTTTCCTCATGGAACCTACTATGAACTTGCACGTTGTTTCGTTATCAACCAAATGGAGACTACAACAAAAAACTATATTGCGATAGTTACTGCTGGAACGTCAGACATGTCCGTTGCTGAAGAAGCAGCAATCACTGCAGAAACTTTCGGGAATCAAATAAAACGTATCTATGATGTAGGCGTTTCTGGCATTCATCGTTTGTTCGCTCACCTAGATGAGATTCAACAGGCTTCGGCGGTTATTGTGATTGCAGGCATGGAAGGCGCACTGGTGTCCGTGCTAGGCGGACTAGTTAGCGTGCCAGTGATTGCCGTCCCTACTAGCATAGGCTACGGCAGCAATTTCCAAGGACTGACTGCTCTTTTAGGAATGCTAAATAGTTGTTCCTCTGGCGTTAGTGTAGTCAACATAGATAACGGGTTTGGTGCCGCTTATAATGCAAGTATGATTAATCAAATAAAGGAGTCTTCACTATGAAAAGCTTATTTTTAGAACCATTTTCTGGTCTTAGTGGTGATATGTTAAATGGATTGTTGCTTGACTTAGGCGGGGATTTAAACAAACTGTTAATCGAATTAAAAAAACTTCCCATCGATGGGTTCACCATTCAAGCCCAACGAATTGCTAAAAGTTGTATTTACGGAACAGATTTCGATGTTCTCCTACAACATGGAAAAAAGGATTACGGTATAAAACACAGTCTCTCTCCTCACCACGAAAATGAACATCATGAAACGAAAGAACATGCACATCATCATAGCCATTCTAGAAATTTAAAAGATATTTATACATTAATTGAAAAAAGCGACTTGTCCAATTTTGTAAAAAAACATAGTAAAAATGTTTTCTATGACATTGCAAAAGCTGAAGCTGCTGTTCATCAACAAACAATTGACACTATTCATTTTCATGAAGTTGGAGCAATTGATTCAATTGTTGACATCGTTGGCTTTTTTATCTTATGGGAACAGTTAGAGATTGAACAAGTCTATTCAACGCCAATTACAGATGGAAGTGGCACTATCACAATTGCCCATGGAGTCATGCCAATACCAGTTCCTGCGGTTATGGAATTACGTAAAGAAACGAATTTAATCATTCAACAAGACTTTGAGATAAAAACTGAACTTGTCACACCGACTGGCTTAGCTATTTTTAAAGAACTTAGTCCTCTATTTGTCGCACCAGAACAACGATTAATTGAAAAAATAGGTTACGGATTTGGCAAACGGGAAACAGGCAAGTTCAATGCCCTCAGAGGATCAATCTTTACTGAAACACATAGTAAAAAAAAGAGTACAGAACACCATGACCAAGTTTTAAAAATTGAAACAAATATAGACAATCAAACACCTGAACAGTTAGGTTACGTAATGGATCTATTATTGGAGCATGGTGCTCTAGATGTTTTTTTCACGCCCATTCATATGAAAAAAAACCGAAGTGCCATTCTATTAACGGTTTTAACAACAACAGAGGAAAAAGAATATTTTACAGAACTACTCTTTAAACATACTTCTACAATTGGTATGCGTTTTCAAACAATGGAACGTAGTGTGATGGACCGTTCTTTCAAAATCTTGGAAACACCTTTTGGTAAGGTCCATATTAAAAAAAATCATTATCATGGCCTATTGAAAGAGTCTATTGAATACCAAGATTGTGAACGAATTGCTAAACAATATAATTTTACAATTGAGGAAGTCTATCGCCTCGTCCAAACATTAAATAACAAAACTATTGATTAAAGGAGCTTTATCTTATGTTTCATCATATCTTATCAGAATTTATGGGAACTGCATTAATGATCGTATTTGGGGTAGGTGTTCACTGCGACGATGTCCTAAAACGAACAAAATACGCTGGTTCTGGTCACATGTTTGCAATCACTACTTGGGCTTTTGGAATCTCTGTTGTTCTGTTCGTCTTTGGCGGAGTCTGTATTAATCCAGCAATGGCCCTCGCTCAAGCTATTTTAGGAATGATTCCATGGTCTTACTTCATTCCCTATGTCATCGCTGAAATGTTAGGCGGCATTTGTGGCGCCGTCATTGTTTATATTATGTATGCTGATCATTTCAAGCTATCCGCCGATAGTGTCGATCCGATCGCCATTCGTAATATTTTTTCTACAAATCCGAACCAACGAAATTTACCAAGAAACTATTTTGTTGAAACTTTTGCAACATTCATTTTTTTAACATCTATTTTAGCGATTGCACATTCCTACGAAACACAACTACCCATTGCTGTTGGCTTGCTTGTTTGGGCAATCGGCATGGGGCTAGGTGGTACTACAGGATTCGCAATGAATCAAGCACGTGATTTAGGTCCTCGTATCGCCTATCAACTTTTACCAATCAAAAATAAAACCAATAATGATTGGCAATATGGGTTGATTGTTCCCGGAACTGCACCGTTTTTAGGAGCCATTTTTGCGACACTTTTCGTAAAATTTTTCCTAAAATTCTAATAAACCAACTAAATTTCTAAAACAAAAAAATATATAAAATAGAAGCTAGTCTCTAAATTTCTTCTATTTTATATATTTTTATTTTAATCACAAGATTCTTTCTGTGTCTTAGAGAACAATAATTTAATTTATTAGCTTTTTCGTCATCGATTTTCTGCAAAAGCCAGTTTGCTCTAACAGCTAGAGTCCTTTTTGGTGATTGTTCAGTAAGTTAATCCTGGATTGAAAACACCTAATAAAACGCCAACGAGAGAAATAACAACTAAAATAAGCATCGTCCAAATAGCGGAAACATGTTTTTTGGACATTAACCACCAACAAAACAAGGTAACAAGTATCGTTAATAATCCTGGATAAATACTGTCAATTTTATCTTGCAGTTTAAGGAAAACTTTTCCGTCAGCACCTATTAATTTAAGAGAAGTAGTTACATTTACCCAAGATGCAAGGACCCCACCGACAACCATACTACCAATAACTCCGATAGCAACTCTAACAGCGGCTCCTTCTTTCCCAACTAAGAAACTTACTGCTTTATCACCAAAATGATAGCCTCTAAAATACAAAAAGCGTTGGCCAAAATAGGAAATTAACGTCCAAACAATAATATAAAATATGGCACCAATTGGCGAACCGCCCGTGGACATTCCTAAGGAAATTCCTAACAAGATAGGAATCAAGGTACCATCAACTAATGAATCGCCAATCCCTGCAATCGGTCCCATTAATCCTGCCCTCATATCATTAATGGTTTCTCCATCAATTTCATTCTTACTTGCTCTAGCCTCTTCCATACTAGCAGTCACACCAACAATGACCGTTCCAAGCATTGGATTTGTGTTAAAAAAAGCTGTATATGCTTGAATGGCTTTCACTTGGTCTTCATGTTTTGGATAAAGTTTTTTGATAATAGGAAGCATTGAAGAAAGATAGCCGAAGGTTTGCATATGCTGTTGTGAAAAACAAGTTAACGCTCCCCAAAACCATAAATGAAAAGAATGCTTTAACGTTTTTTGGTCTAATTTATTTGCTTTCAACTCTTCCATCTCATATGTCCTCCTCTTCATCATCATTCGTCAGACTTCCTGTTGAATCAACCAGTTTAGTATTGTTTTTAATCAAAGCAATTTTATAAAAAATTACAGCAAAAAGAAGCGCAATAATCGTTATTGAGACTAAATTGAGTTTTAATGAAGCAGCTAATGTGAACCCTACAAAAAAAGGTACAAAATCAATGTTCTTATTAACAATTTGACGTAACAAAATTGCAATTCCCACACACGGAAGCATGCCACCTACAGTAAAAAGCGTTTTCATTGCAAGACCATCCATAGGTAATGCATCTCTCATTGCTGTAACAGCCGTAGCCCCAAAATAGGTTAAAATCACGGTTGGCAAAAAGGAAAAAAGTAGATGAGAAATCCACGGCCAACCAAAATTAATGGCATATAAATGATCAAGCTTGCCTTTTTTTATATCTTTCCAACCAAACGATTGCCAAACTAAATTTAACGCGGCAACAGAATAAAATAATACCGTTCCGATCGTTCCAACTAATGTGCCGACCGATTTAGCCAGGTCGGCTGCAGAGCCGCCAAGTGGATCTAACCCTTTGGTCGAAATCGCCACCATCGCCAAAGGAATCCCGATATATGAAATTGCCCGCACATCAGCAGACACTGTGCCTCCAGGTGTGACCAAAGCAATGTAAACTAATTGCATTGCTACGCCACAAGCGATTCCTAATTTTAAATCTCCTAAAATAATGCCACAAACTAATCCGCCGACTAAAGGACGCCCAATCGTATAATTTCCCACCGCTTGTCCAGCCATACAAGAATTTGAACACAGACAAGCAAATAGGCCTAAAATAGCCGCTTGTATCCAGTTGATTGTCATAATACTACTCTCCTCTTTTCAAAACTTCTAGAATCAGTAACCAAATTTAGCTTTAAAATGCGCCCAAGAACCAATTCGTTGATCAGGTAACAAGGCAAAATCCACTTTGTAACCAGCCTTTTCAATTTCTTCAAAAGCCGCTGCTTCTTCTGCTGTAAAGGATTGGTTATCCCCTAATTTAATTGTCCCTTCGCGATCATTCCCCGGTCCAACATTAATCATTTTTACTTCACTTGGAACAAAATGCCAATCTACCAAAATTTTTTTCATATCCAAAGGGCTCTTTGTAATCAAAAAGTATTTTGACTTAGACGCTAATACTTTATCCTTTACATCAAAAAAATGCGCCATTGTCCAAATAAAGGTTTTTTTATCTTGTGCAGCTGCTTTATATGCTTCCTTTAAAATAGGGTTACTTGCTGCTTTGTCATTCACAGCTATAATGCCATCACAAGGCATTTCTTTAGTCCAACGTAAAGTAATTAAGCCATGAATCATTCGATCATCGATTCGAACAAAAGAAATTGACATGTTCATCTTCTCCTTTAGATATCCTCTTCAGTTATATCGTTTTCAGTTACATCGTCTTCAGTTACAGTTAACTCTCTAATGCCATGACAAGCATCTGCTACTATCATTTTTTTCAAATCAGATAATTCACTAGTTTCTTTCAATAGAAGCGCATTTAAAGCCATTGGAAAATTCACTCCTCCAACAATCAGAGAATTTTCTAGCATTTTTTGCTTATCTAATACTTTACAAATAGTAGCAAGTGGACTCCCGCCTACAATATCAGCCAAAACGATTAGCCTCGTTTCCTGCGGTAATTTTTCAACTTCACAAAGAAATCGCTTACCAAAATTATCGGTAGATTCACCAGGTTGTAAGCCAAACACTCTGACTGTCTCTATATCATCGCCAGCAAACATGCCTAATGAATTTTTTAATCCTCTAGCAAAATCGCCATGACTGACCAGAACTAAATAAGTCATTTCCTCTCTCCTTTCTTAACATTTCCACTTCAAAATTTTTTAAATCACCTCTTTTTAAGAGTCCATAATACAACTTTTATAAAATGAAAATATTTGCTTCGTTCGCCTCACACTCCTTTGATAGCATGAATGTTTAACAACAGTACCTTTCTAAAATTAAAGTCATTCACTAAAAAAGTTCTAATGAATTTGGCTGTTGTAGCTTGATGACAAGGAACAATGACTTTCTTTATCCATAAAAACATTTAGTTGATTACGCTTAAAAAAATAAATAATATAGCAATTCCCAAAAAAGTTGCTTTTGAATAGTCCCTTTTCTAAATTTATTGATTCATTTTTTCAACTATTAGGTTAGCAAAGTCCCAACACACATTCCACCCACAATAGGTGTACATAGTTGTACATTATTCGGAGTTAATCAACTCATTTAAGCTATGGTAAAATAACTATATATCACTCCAATTTTCTAATTATATAGGTCATTCCAGGTCATGCTCTTTTGGATACAACAAAATGAACTTATATCGAATCTATGGTTTTATGCTCTTAATAAATTAAAAAGTAAAGTAGGGATATTTGTATGTCAGCAAAAGAAAAAACGATGAAATATGGATTGGTAGGCTTCTTTTTGGGGATATTGTTATTAGCTCATCTAAATTTATTAGCTGAAAATCTTAGTTATCTTCTCTTAGGATTATTACTTTTACTTGTTGCATATCTAATCTTGGTAAAAAAATTTTATTTTTTCTCAAACTTGATTCCTAAAAATACTACTGATATAAATTTAGGTAAAAAATATGGTACGGCTTCTGGCATCGGCAGTTTAGTTATCGGGATTATTTTAATAATTCTGGGACTATTTTTATAGAAAAATAATTACTAAAATAAAACAAGCAGCGAAACCATAAAAAGTACACGAGTTCTTTTCTCGTGTACTTTTTATGGTTACCTGTATAGCCTTCAATTTGTTCCTTTGTTACTTCTTTTTCTTAATAATGCTCTTTACAGTGCCACATTAAAACAGCAATAAAAATTAATGAAGGGGAATTTAACTCAAATACCAATGATTATTATTTAAGACCGCTTTCTCAAATAACCCTCATTGATTACGTACTAATCGTGATAGACTCCTTGTTGCCATTTATCTAAAAATTCATCGAAAAAGTGCGCATCTTGTTGTTCTGGATGTTGTTTTTCAACTTGATTAATTTTTTCAATTAGTTGTTCGTTGTCTTCTGTTGGATGATAGTGTGCTTCAATAAAGGCAGCAGCGATATCACAGATCAAGAATTCTCCTGTTATTTTCCCACCGAAACCAATAACATTTGCGTTCAATTCCTCTTTCGCATACAACGCTGTAGTCATATCGCGAACTAAAGCAGAACGGATACCCGGCACTTTGTTAACCGCATTGTTAATTCCAACGCCTGTTCCGCAAATACATATACCCAAATCAGCCTGATTGCTCATTACGGCTTCTCCCACTTTTTTTCCGAAAATAGGATAGTGAGTTCGAGTAAAATCATACGTGCCTACATCTAAAATTTCATATCCCTTTGCTTTCAAAAAATCAGAAACTGCTATTTTGGTATCCGTCACAATATGATCACAACCAATGGCAATTTTCATAAAAACGCTTCCTTTCTATTATTTGTTAAGCCATTTTATTTAACATATCTACACGTATTTGATGACGCCCGCCTGCATAATGACCTGTTAAGAATTCTTTTATTATGTTTTTGGCTAGTTCCGTTCCAACAATTTTTGCGCCTACCGTGATCATCCGGGCATTGTTGTGTTCTCGCGCCATATATGCAGAACGCTCATCTGACAACTCGGCGACAATCATTCCTTTAATTTTAGCAGCAGTCATAAAACTACCTGCCCCATAACCATCAAAAACGATTCCTAAACTTTCAGTATCCTTTAAAACTTCATGAGCAACAGCAAGCGTTGCTTCTATAAAGTCTTCCGAAGCACTTTCACTTTTATCGATTACCTCAACTTTTTCTTGCAATAAGTATTGTTTCATTTCTGCTTTTAATTTTATTCCATCTAAATCTGAACCAAGTATGACACGCATTTTGTTTTCCTCCTTACCTCGTGTATCTACTATTAAAATTCTGTCCCTTTCTTTAAACTCAAATCCCCTTCTCGAAAACATAATAAAACAATATCGAACTTTATTCAACATTTATTTTCTTTTTTGTTTATTATTGTTTAATATTGTGTTGACATCTTTTTGAAAGCGTTTTATATTATACTTGTAAATAAATAATAATATATTAAAGAAACGAGGGGTTCTATGGTTATTAAAACATCGATTTTTTCATTAGATACTACCTATATTTCAAACAAAAAAACACAAGAAGAAGTTTTTGAAGAAGTTTATTTAGACTTGTTAAAAAAGAAATTAGTTACACCTGATTTTCTAACTAATTTATTGGAACGAGAACATAACTATCCGACTGGTTTAAGTTTAACACCGATTGATCCTGCACTACCGAATATCGCCATTCCGCATACCGAAAGTACCTTTGTACGGACGACAAGAATTATCCCGATTAAATTGAAACAATCCTTATCATTTCATAACATGATTATCCCAGATGAAACGCTCTCTGTTTCCTTTCTTTTCATGATTTTAAATGAAAACGGTATTGAACAAACGGGTCTTTTAGCGACTATCATGGATTTTATTAACACGACAGACCGTTCATCACTATTGGCTTTTTTTCAATGTGAAGATAAAGAAGAAGTTTATCGTTTTTTACAAAAAAATTTTAAAGGAGAGATTTAACATGATTAAAATTTTAGCTGCATGTGGGGCTGGGGTAAACTCTAGCCATCAAATCAAATCTGCATTAGAAACAGAATTATCAAAAAGAGGCTACCAAGTTTCTTGCGATGCCGTAATGATTAAAGATATCAATCAAGAGATGCTATCCCATTATGATATTTTCGCCCAAATCGCCAAAACAGATTTGGGTTTCCCAATCACGATTCCTGTAGTTGATGCAGGCGCAATTCTTTATCGAATTCCAGCAATGGCTGAACCTGTTTATCAACAAATGGAAAGTATCATTCACTCTTTAAACAAATGATTTCCTTTTTAGACTAATTACTTACGCTTCATTGTCAACAATAACAAAACTAAGATAAAAATTTTGTTATCTTAGCTTATGAAGGAGAAAATAAATGAATACGATTATTGACCTAGCAAATACAATTTTTAAACCTTTAATTGATTTAGGTGCTGCTCCTTTAATGACTATTGTTTTAACACTGATTGCCCTTTGTTTTAAGGTAAAACCCACTCGCGCATTAGAAGGTGGTCTTAAACTAGGAATTGCTTTAACTGGTATCAGTGCTATTATAGGAATTTTAACTACTGCTTTCTCAGATGCAATGGCCTCTTTCGTAGAACGTACAGGAATTTCTTTAAATATTACTGATGTTGGTTGGGCACCTTTAGCCACCATCACTTGGGGATCTCCTTACACGCTTTACTTTCTTTTAATTATGGTGATTGTCAATGTCATTATGTTAATTCTAAATAAAACAAACACATTAGATGTGGATATTTTCGACATTTGGCATCTATCGATTGTTGGTTTATTTGCTATTTTTTGTGGCGCAAACTTAATAATTGCAACAATCTTAGTTATTTTCATAGGTGTTTTAAAAATTATCAATTCTGACTTAATGAAACCAACGTTTAACGATTTACTTAACGCCCCAGATACCAATCCTATGACTACCACACATATGAACTATATGATGAACCCAATCATTATGGTTTTTGATAAAATTTTTGATAAGCTTTTTCCTTGGTTAGACAAATACGATTTTGACGCTGCCAAATTGAATAGTAAAATTGGCTTTTGGGGATCAAAATTTGCCATCGGGATTTACTTAGGGATTTTTGTGGGTCTTTTAGCTGGCCAAACACCCACGCAAATTTTTTCTCTATCCTTTACGGCTGCAGTCTGTTTGGAACTATTCTCTTTAATTGGAACTTGGTTTATCGCTGCAGTTGAGCCTTTATCCCAAGGGATTACTGATTTTGCTTCGAATAAATTAAAAGGGCGTACACTTAATATTGGTTTAGATTGGCCTTTCTTAGCTGGTCGTGCTGAAATCTGGGCAGCAGCTAACGTATTGGCTCCAATTATGCTATTAGAAGCCATTGTCCTACCTGGCAATAAACTTTTACCACTTGGCGGAATTATTGCAATGGGTGTAACCCCTGCTCTACTAGTAGTTACAAGAGGTAAACTCATCCGAATGATTATCATTGGAGCAATCGAATTACCTTTGTTCTTATGGTCTGGTACCCTAATTGCACCGTTCGTTACCGAAACCGCAAAAAAAGTTGGCGCTTTCCCAGCGGGTCTAAATAATAATACTTTAATTTCACATACTACCATGGAAGGGCCAATGGAAAAATTCTTAGGATACTTAGTCGGCAATGCATCACAAGGTCAACTCGAATTTATTTTATACGCATGTCTGGCGCTAGTCGCCTATCTACTGATTTTCATTTGGTATGCAAAACAAATGAAGAAGCGAAATATTATTTATGCTCAAAAAGCTCAATAAGGGGAACTAAAAAGAAGAGGTGCATCTGCACCTCTTCTTTTTAGTAGATCACCCTGACAACTTTTTCCAATACTTTAGATGTGTCAAATTTATCTTTATTTGTAACTACCGCTGTCACTTCTTCTAATTGATAAAAAGAATAAAAATCCTGTTTCTCTACTTTAGAAGTATCCATTAACAAATATTTTTCTATTGAGTTATCTAATGCAATTGCTTGTGTTTGTCCTTCTTCAATAGTGGCTGTCATAATTTTATTATCTTTTAACGCATTGCAACTAAAAAATGCTTTATGAAAATGCATTTCTTCTAATGCTTTATTAGCGATTTCACCAAAAAAAGATTTAGTTAAAAGTCGCATTTCTCCACCAACCAAATAAATGGTCAACGCATTCTTTTTTTTACTTAACGTTTCAAACACAGGCAAACAGTTTGTTACTACTCTTAAATGTTTAAATTCCATTGCCTCGGCCAAAAGTTCAATAGTTGTTCCTGGTCCTAGGAAGATAGTTTCCTCTTCGTGAATTAAACTTAATGCTTTTTGGACAATTTCTTTTTTTTCAACACTATTAATAATTTGTTTATCAGCATGAGACAATTCATGTGGACGATATGTATTTAAACTGCTAGCTCCTCCATGTACTCGTTTTAAACGCCCCGCTGCTTCTAATTCTGTCAAATCTCTACGAACAGTCATATCCGAAACATTTAATCGTTCCATAATTTCAGTAACTTTGATTGCCCCTTTTTGATCTACTAGAGAGACTATCGCATTTAATCTTTCTTCTTTTAGCATTTTCATCGCTCCATTGTTAGTATATCTTTTATTCTACGATAAAATACTTACTATGAATACTAAAACATTTCTCCATTTATTTTAACATGAACGACGATTCGTAAAAAAATGACAATTTAGCCTATCTTTATATAAACAGATATCACTTCAACGATTGATTCAGATCTATTTGAGCCTAGTCAAATAGAGATCTAGCATAAAAACTTCCCAGAAAAACATCCCCTACTCTGAGCACCTCTATCCATAAAAATAGCACATAGGCAAAGACAGGTTACTTATAAAAAGGTAAGCAACCCGCCTTTGCCTATGTTTAAGTAAACGATGTATTTCCCCTATTACTGATTCAAAGTCCTTAAAACTTTATAATCACTGTTTTGCACGAGTAAAACGCTACTTGGGTTATCGGGATAAGAAGCATTGCCATCAAACGATACAACAACAGTATTCGTACCAACTTTCGTGAATTGTGTATATGAGCCCCCAGCACCGCCCACGTTGGCAAAATGTAATGTCAACGTGTCGCCTTTTGTTTCTACCTCGCGCCAATTTGCCCGCTGATAGTTATGCCAGTCAATTTGAGTTGAAATTTCGTTTGCCGTGTTTTTATACATTCCTTCGTAAAAATCAATCGCTTCCTCTTTTGAAGACCACGGATTGACTGAAATATTTGGGATTTGTTCTTTAGTAATTGACGGGGCACCTACAATTTTTTCAAAGCCAGCCCTCAACTCTGCATTATCTGTTGCTCCAAAATACAGATAGCCATAAGGATCTCCTTGATTTTGCATCGTCACTAAAACTAAGGGATGATTGTTAACGATGGTGAATAAATACAAATGCTTTTGCATTTCTGGTTGCGTTTCTGCATCAGAGTAAACAGCAACTAACGCATATCCATCCTTCACTTGTCCATTTTCAGACCATTCTAAATAAATGGGATGCTGACCAATCGCTGGTTGCATAGTAACATTTCCTACTAGACCATCAGGCGCTTGGACGCCATTAAAATTGATTGAATTTCCTGGTGTATATTCTTTATACGTTTGGTTCATCCGTTGCCCCCAATCAGCCATAAATTGTTGTAGTTGTGCCTTTTTTTGCGCAGACCACAACTGATTTTCAGCTTTACTAGAAGCAGAAGAATTACTTTGAGTCGTACTAGATTTTGACTCCGTGCTCATTTGACTTGCTTGGCTGTTGTTAACGGTAACAGGTGCTTTCATTTCTGATGTTGCTGTCGGCTTGCTTGCAGTGCTATCACCACTTTTGTTGGAAGAACATCCTGATAAAATACTCAATAAAAGACCTATCAAGATTATTTTTTTCATTGGGAATCCCTTCTTTCTGACAAGAATACTGTACTACTTTTCCACTTTTCTCACCAGCAAAACTCGACTAAAAACGACTATGTTTATTTGTTATTTAATTATCAAATTAAGTTGATTGTAAGCATCCCATAACCAAGGATGCACAACTTTAATATCGTGTTTCAAAATATAATCAATATAGAAATATGCGGCATTTTCTAAAGAACAATTTAAAGCTTGTAATAAACCATCTAAGTATGGTGGTTTACCTTCTTGATCCCACTTTATTTTATCAGCGACAAACAAAACTAAATCTATGTCCGAATAGTTTTTCTTCAATGTTGTATGGCATTCAATAGCTGATAAAATTTCATTGTCTTCAATACCAAAATCCATTTTCGCAATAGACTTAGAAATTTTTTGATGAATTATCATTGGAAAGGCCATTTCTGCTTCGTTTAATTCAATCCCATATTTTTGTGCGACACTAATTCTCTGATTATTTGGATAAATCGCAGAGATATCGTGTAAATATCCTGCAATACTTACTTTTTCTGGACTAGTTAAATATTTTTCACCAAGTTGATAGGCATACTCTCCAACTTCCATACAATGATAATACGTCTTCTCACAGTTTTTACTCACTAAATATTGTTTAATTTCATTTTTCAACACCTGTTGATGATCCATTTCCACAGCCCTTTCTCATTCCGATTACTCTTCTAGATAAATAAATTATACTCCTTTCATCCTCTAGCAACCTTTTATTTTTTATTAAATAAACAACTAACTAAATTGAAAAAATTGAAACTTTTTGGTCCTCAAATTCGTCTATAACTAATAGGACGTTCAATTTTGTATAACGTGGAGGTGTATTTTTTAACTTTTTCATTAACCAAAGAGGAGTGAAAGTATGCGACATAAGAAAAGAAAATTCAAAATAAACGGGTATGTATTATTTAGTGCGTTAATCCTCATTGTTCTTGTTTTCATTCAAACGTTCCTATTAACTCAACCCAAGATAACAAGTAAAAATGATGATACTACGCAGACATCGACTAAAAATTCAACTGCAAAAAAAGATTCCCCAACCAAGTTAGAAAAGGAATCAACACACATGACTATTTCATCAAAAAAATATGCTTACTCAGCAGACAAAATCAAAAAATATATAACTGGAGAAGAACCTTACAAAGGTGAAAAATTAGTATTCTTAACCTTTGATGATGGCGTTAATAATCAAATAACCCCACAAGTCCTAGATACATTAAAAAAGTATAACGTCCACGCAACTTTTTTTCTTGTAGGAAATACCCTAACTTCCGAAAATCAAAAGATAGTGAAACGCGAAGTTGCAGAAGGACATTCAATAGGCTTTCATAGTTCAACTCATGATTATGCAACGTTATATCCAAACGGGATTGTCAACACTGAAGAAATACAAGCGGAAATAGCAACCATGGAGAACTCTCTAAAAAAAATACTGGGCGAAACATTTCAAACAACTCTCTGGCGATACCCAGGAGGTCATATGTCATGGGGAGGTACAGAAAAATCTGATGAATTATTCAAACAACTTGGCATCCATTGGATTGACTGGAATGCGATGGTTGGGGATGCGGAACCGTTAGACAGACAGCCTACTACAGTCGCAGAAATGCTCGCTTTCCATCAACATTCACTTGAGGTTTATCCAGATTATAATATTAGAGTAGTCTTAATGCATGATTCAGTAGATAAGGAATTAACAAAACAAGCATTGCCACAATTAATAGAGTTTTATCAAGCAAATGGTTATCAATTTGGTGTCTTATATTAGAGCAACTTGGAGCACTAAAGGAAGTATTTCTGGTCTTAGTCAATGTTGATTTTCTGCTTATAATGGCGAGCCTTATGGAAGCATCATTAATGCGTTTACGAATCTTGGCGTTAGTTGATAGTTAAGTTGTTTTAGAAATATATTCATTCAAAGTTATTTTTTTGTCTTGGCGTAACTAAAACATACTCCTCACGGAAAGGCCTGATAAATTTTTATTTAGTTATCAAAGGACGTAAGTAGGAAAATTAGGAGTTATTTTCTGTTTCATATCTATAACAACTTCTTCACTATACGCTTTATAAATTCTGAATAATAATTTTACTCACTTGATTTTCTTCTTTAATTACTTTTTTAAAATAAATCCAACAAATCCTTTTTTAGCATACATGCTAAAAAAGGATTTTAGTAAATATAATAATCCTTAGAATATTGTTGAACAATTTCTAAAATGAATCTGTGAGGAATACAGATACTAGTTTGCCCTGGTTCTGATATCCATCCTGTTTTCACCGCAATTTGATCTGGACTATTATCTTTTTTTACACGAACGTGCCCATTTTTAACTTCTATAGTATTATATTGCCCTTTTGATGGATAATATGTTTTGATAAATTCTTTTGAATCATCTAAATTTATACGCTCAATCTCTTTCCCATCTATCTTGACCACAGCATATTTAGTGTCGTCAAAACTTTTGGAGTTAAATGGCTTATTATGAAAAAAAATAAAATATGGAGAAAAAGAGATAGCTATTAAAAAGATAATAACTATTATGTCTCCTTTTTTCATCAGACCCTTTCTATACATTTTTATTAAGAATTAGTGAACTGTTTTTCCATTTGTTTCTGAACATCTTGTCTTTACTCACCTTTCTTCAAGAAATTGTTGAATTTGAATCCGTACATCATAGTCACAATCTTTGTCATTCAGTAATAATATTAATTCTTCTTTTAAACAAACAGGAACTTCCCAAAAACCATCTATTTTCCGGAAATAATCAGGGTCATAATTTTTAAAAAATGGGTACAATTTTAAAAATTCTTCAAAAGATAAATCATATTCTTCATAAAAGTCTTTAACTAATCCTTTTTTAAGAGCCTCTTCTGTTGGAGTGCCATTTTCATTAATAATATTCTTCATAACCATTATTCTGTATAATTCAGACTTATCATATCTTTCTTGTTCATAATCTTGATAAAATTTAAAGCTCTGTTCCACAAGTGGCGGATAAATAATATTCATTTTCTTCAATACTATTACCTCCTATTTTTTATCCATCACTTTTTTTCCACCATAATAGCCTTTTAAAGATACATGATGACTTTTACGATAATCACCAAGATTCTCATCAAACGAAATTTCAGGTTTTATTAATTTTCCATGTGTTCGACGCAATCTTTTTTTTGATTTCGATGTTCTTCTCGCTGGTACAGCCATATTTATTACCTCCTAAATTATAAACGTTTCTAAAATACTTTCCTAATTTGTAATCAGATTTGAATATTTAAAACATACTATTGATACACTAATAAACCGTAACACGCAATTGTGCATTACAGATAAAAAATACAAATCGTAACGATTACGTTTTAACAACGATATCTTATCAACCTTTTTTTAATTTGTCAATATCTTTATTTACATATTCTTATATATAAATAAATCACCTTCCCAACTTGAGTACTTACTTATATTTACCAAATGCTAATGGATTCAATCTGTAAGCATTTGCTTTCTTGATAATTGTTAACTAAATAAATTTGTACAACAAAAAATTCAATATATGCTGATGTGTGTACTTCACTAATAACAATTTTTATTTCATGCCTTTTTTGCTTGACCAAAACAGTAAAATTAAATATAATTCGAATGTAACTTAATCAGTTACATTAATATCAGGAAAAAGAAAGAGGTTTTTTATGAAAAAAATAGGATTGCTTTTATTCTCTATTGGACTTACTTCTTTGTTATTATCTTCTTGCTCAAATTATAATATGAGAAAAGATAATAACAGTAGCATAAGCACTAAGACTTCTAATGAGGAGGAAAATATAATGTACAAAAAAATACAAGGTATCGATGCTACTTATTTAATAATGAATCCTGATCCCGTGTTTGGCTCTACTGCAACAATTATCGAAAAAAACGGTAAGGGACTTTTAGTAGATACGCAATTTTCAAAAAAGGACGCAGATAAAATTGTCCAACTTGTAAAGTCAAACAATATTGATATTGAAACAATTTATATTTCATATAGTGATCCTGATTATTACTTTGGAACAAATCAAATAAAAAAATCTTTTCCTAAAGCAAATGTAGTAGCCACAGCTTCTACGATTTCACGGATTAAAGACACTTATAAATCAAAATTATCCGTATGGGCAGATACATTAAAGGAGAACGCACCAGACAAAATTATTATTCCAAATGAAATAAAGGAATCAATTAATTTAGAAGACGTAGAGTTTGAAATCTTTGGTAATGATATAAAAAAACAAACACTTTATAATAAAAACGATCAACTATTGGTAGGCGGTATTTTAGTTTCTACTGGTAGCCACTTATTTATGGCTGACACTAAATCTATTGACAGTCAATTACAATGGATAAATGATTTAAGTGAATTAGAATCCTTATCACTAAGAACAGTTATTCCTGGTCATTTTGAAGCTGGAAACCAATTTATGCCCCAAAATATTAAATTTACGAAAGAGTATATTGAAAAATTTATTACAGCTGAGAAAGAGAGCAAAGTAAGCAGTGAAATTATCACTAAAATGAAAAACTATTATCCAAAATTACCAGAAGGAAACCTTGAAATGAGTGCTAAAGTTGTAACCGGTGAAATGGATTGGGAATAACACTTTTAAAGTCACTAAGAATAGAGGGCAAGTTCATCGACGGATGAATTTGTCCTCTATTCTTAGTATATTTTACTTGTTTAGTATCTACTTTATTTGGCACGTTAGTTTGAGAAACTTAAACAGTATAATTCACTCTTTTATTACTTATCTCTGCTTTTATGTAAGACTTAGCTTCAAATGGTTGTGGAACTTTACCTGAAACTTCCCAATTTATTTTCTGATGTTCTCCATTTTACTTTACAAAGTCGGCAGAATACTTATACGAATAACTACCCTCTACCTCATTTCCAAGTGCATCTTTTTGTTACAACTTCTGCAGGAGTTAGTACATAGGTGGTGACGATTTTGTACGTACTATTATAATATTTGTAACCGAAGTATTGTATAAGTTTAGCCTTTTTTGTTCTTTTTCATACTTATACTAATTGTCCATTCAATTTAGCTTTAACAAGAACTATCACTACTCCGATAATTATTAATAGCCAGCCAATAATTGCTAAAGGTTTATTCGTGGTACGGTAAGGATAACCCCAATTCCACCCCCAAACAAATCTTGTTGTCATCATTAAAAGAATCAAGCCAATCGCTGCAATAATACTGCCAATAAGTATTACATAATCCATTTTGGTTCCTCCTCAATTTCTCTTGCTTGAAAATATATTTTACAAAGTACATTTATATAGAAATTTAACTTTTATCTACAAATGAATATAAAAATGCATTGAACTAAAAAACTAATCTAAGGTAACTGTTTATAGAGACTAAGCTTTATATAAATTTAGAAATAATACCTAAAAATAAAAAAATATTTTTGCTGTTTGTTCTTTTGTTTTTGTCTTTTTAAATCTCTTAATTGTTTTAATGACATCTAATATAATAGTTTAAAGCAGAGCCTATAAGTATTAATAACTTGCCTTCAATTGTTTTAACCATTAAACTAATTTCACTATATTAAAAACTGGAGAGATTTTTTTGTTTTACTTTCCTCCTTTGTTTTTTTGTTATGTTTTATAAACACTAAATATACTCATATAAGAAAATACAACAACAGAGTGTACAGAAAGGAAAACTTTTCTGTACACTCTCGTATGACTTTAATTTTAAAGGTGCTTTCATTTATTCCCATATAGTACTGAAAAATAGGACTTAACGAATTACAACTGCAAAATTCCTCTCATTATATATACTTTCAAAGGTATTTTTATTGATCCAATATTTACCGGAAATCGGATCAGATACGTGAACCGTTCCATTTTTTAAATCGTAGCCATCTAATGTCACTGCATGATTATTATTTACCGCTTTACCAAAATCCCATATTCCCCATCGTGCCGGTTGAAATTTTATCGTCACCCAAGCAACAATTGGATTATTATTTTTCACTTCCTCTAGTAATTCATCTAAAGAATGACCTGACATATCTTGTACATCTCCATATACTTTTCCCCATTTTACTAAAGGCACAGGATAGATAGCAGAGTAAGTCCATGAGTTTTCAACAAAAGGACTACCTACAAATCCATCATAAGGATTTCCATTAGGAGAGATAGGAATTGTTTTTAAAAATTTGATTAAGTCCCAATCAGGAATTTTTCCTTTATACTGTAAGCCTTGTAATAGTGAAGCCCCCTCACACCCACTAGGCGCTCCTAAGGCATACTGATCATAATTTTTCACTCCAAGTAAGTTGTAATCTTCAGAAGCAAAAGCATTGGTACCAACTATAAAGAATAAGCCAAGTAAAGGTAGAATAAACGATTTTTTTAGTATAGTAACTGTATTTCTATTTATACTCGTTCACCTCTTTAAAATTTATTAAATGCATAATCCTACTGTCATTTTCTAAATTTAAAATGGATTTGACTGTGAAATACCTATTTGCAAGCGATCCAACGGTTCTCCAAAGATTCCTGCATAACTGTCTAGTCCAGGAATAGAACCATTATCTGCACTTACTTTTAACCAGCCTGATCGTTTCGTAGTTTGTGAACGATAGTAAGCCTGTGATAATTTTTCTCCCTTAGGAGTTATATAGTTTAGCTGAACACCATCAATTGCTTGTCCAGGCATACCTGCCGCTCCATTTACTGTATCGCTCTTATCCCCTTTACTTACCCAAGGCAACCATCCGCTTTGAGCCGTGTGAACACGATATTTCATTTGCCCTTTATCTACCTTTATATAAAGCATATCATGTTGACGATTAGGGTAACCTGCGAAACCATCATTGGTATTGTTAAAGTTGGTTACTTCTGGTAACCATGAACCTCCGAGGACCCGCAATCCGTAACGAACATTTGTTGTGAAATTTTTTGGTCCTGGATTTGGAGGCGTAGGCGTAGATCCTCCTTGAAGTATAGGAATTGGGTTAAACCAAGTGCCATCATCTTTATTCCAAGAAGAATGAGCAGAACGCCATTCTTTTTTTGTCATTCCTAAATGTAAATGACTAGAAGTAAACTTTCCTATCAGCTGTCCTTTTTTAACAGTTTGTCCAGTGCTAACTTTAATATCTCCAACATTTCGGCTAAATTCTTGATAAATCACATTTGTGTTTCCCGCTTGTAGTACAATAAATGCACCTAATGAGCCTCCACCTACAGGATCCCAACCAGCATATAAAATTTTACCATCATGCACAGCATACACACTGCCATTTCCATAAATAGCAGAACCAAAGTCAAACCCATCATGGAAATAAGTACCTCCTCGGTTAAATGCAGTGTTCCCGAATTGTTGTCCTTCTTCATATCTTCCCGCATATGGTTTGCCCAGTGGCCACGACCACTCATTAGAAGCTGCGTTGACAGAATAAGAAGAAAACGCCAAAGAAACAACGATAGATAATACCCCTAGAATAGAAAGTAAAATATTTTTCATAGAAACCCCTCCTAATTAATATTTATTACAAGACTAACGTACTGCGACACACGATTTACAGAGTATCCCCCAATGTTATTGGATTTTAGTCAATTGATCTGATTTTATAGTTAGGCACCAACTTAATGATTCTTTTAAACAAAAAATTTGATTTAACAGTATTTTTAACTAGTACAACAGGTACTTCTAGAACTAATTCATCTAATGCTTCATGAGATAGATTAATAACAACCAGAACCTTAATTGTGATTTATTTTTTTATTTTACTAACATAAAGTCCTATTACAAAAATAATGGTTCCTACAACAGAAATCGCAAAAGAATTTAATAGTACTTTTTGAAAGGCTTCTCCTTTAATTAAAAACCAAATACAAGAGCTTAGTAATATTACAAAGAACGAATATAACACTAAAACCACATCTTTATTTTTCATTAAAACCACATACACCTTCCAAAACTCCAAATTAGTGACGCTGCTGCTGCCGCAGGCAAAAGACCTTTAAAAGCATACTTTGCTACCAACTTAGCTACTTCTGCGGCTGCTTTTCTTTGTAGAAGACCTACAATACCACCACTAAGTAGACCTTGTATAGCAGAAACTCCTAAAGTATCTTGGATGGCTGTGATAGCACATTGCTTGGCATCTGCACGTTTAAATCGCGTTTGTTGAATATCTTCTTTTACTTGATTTTCAAGTTTAGTTAACTCAGCCGCATGACCATATTTAGCATATAAAACATTGAAATTTAAAGATTCGACGTTACCTAAATCATCATAGGTTACTGCATTATCAAAAATGGAATTTCAATCGTTTTCAAATTCTCTAGAGAATTTTTCTTGTTCAACAGTATTCAATGGCTGTCTCTCTAAATTTTCATTCGTAGCAGCATAAACACTTGCACCAGCACTAGCAAATATACTCAATGCCATAAGTAACGTCATTGCCAAACAGAAGAACTTTGATTTTTTAGAAAAAGTAATTTCCATGTTTAAGTCCCTACTTTCTTTTTTTGTTGGTTACAATTATAGCGATATTAAAGATAGTTTGCTATCAAAATCCCTATTTAACGTTTATCCCATCTTAAAAGAACGCAAACTTCTTAGAATTGTGTTTTCTTTTGTTCTTCGCCAGTTCCTTTTAAACATTAAACTGAATTAAATATATAATAGAGACAGTTACTTAGGGGAGAACCATTACTAAAATTTTTCTTACTGATTTTTATTATCTAAAAACACACTCTTTTGAAATTGAGAATTACTTCTGACATGCATGACTACCGAATGTCTTGTTCTAATACCCATTTGTTAATTCCTGAAAGAAAATAGGCTAATTTTGAATTAGAGCGTCTAAAAGGTTTCACTTTTAGAGCGGTATATTGTTTATTTCTTACATTAGTTGGAATTGCTTCTCCAGTTTGATATTGACTAGCTTTTGATAATAAAGTTACTTTTTTATTAAGCAGTGGCGTAGGAAACTCTTTTACATCCTGCTCTAATACCCACTTATTTATCCCCTCTAAATAATAAGCTACCTTAGAACTCGATTGTGAAATGCTTTTTACATCCTTGATAATGTACTCTTTATTTCTTAAATCAGTAGGAATTTTTTCTCCAGTTTGATAGTAAGTAGCTCTTGATAATAAAGTAGCAATTTTACCTTTCATTGCATAATTTATTGGTTCTTTTCTAAAATTAATACCAGAATACTTCCATGAATAAACATTATCATTTAATTTCCAGTTACTCATATCTTTTTGATTAGTTAACATCACTTTTTGCCACCAAGGATTCCAAAAGTAGTAATAAGAATCTAACGTATTATTTTTGGCTATAATATAACCGATGACAGTAACTCCATGTGATTTTGCAGGATTATAATTCTGAGTAACGTTGTCTAAATGAACATACACTGGAGCCTTTTTATCAATTTGTGTTTGAACTTCCGCTGGTGTCAATCGACTATTTTTTATATCCAAAGTATAACCATATTCCTTTTGCATAGTTTGAACGGTATGTGCAAAAGGTTTACTTGTAATATACTTCCCATCTACTAATTCTGCTTCTGAGGCAGTACGAAAAGCTTTTTTGATGAGCGTTTTTGCATTGGTTATGGCTTTCCCTTCAATCGAATTAATCATTGTAGATAACGTATAAAATGCACACCATGGTTCTAATCCTTGCGTTTCTGTAATCATCCAATTAGGGATAATATTTCGATTATACTCTGGAACCGTATCATCAGGTACAGAACGTTTCTTTCTATTAAAGTTGTCTACCGATTGCTTAATATCAACTGCTTGTTCACGAGTTGGTTCTTCTGCAGACAGAAGTTGGTGGCTCTCGCTATCAAGGTTCAAAGAAAAGCTGGTACCTTCTGCTGTAGGTGTTAGTCTATTTAACAGCTCAACAAACTGACTAGAAATCGTTAGCGATGGCGTATTGTTCATTAAAGAAACTTCTAATAAATCATGAATAAGCCCAGATTCTTTATCGATAATAGGAAAATAGGCTGTTTGAGTATCTGTTTCATTAGTTAAAGTAAATGGCTGCCCCAAATAAAAATCATCTGTACTTAAAGGTTCTGTATTTTCCACTACAGACAAGTTCTCAAAATAAAATTGCCAATCTTGCTGTGCATACATCCTCAATTCTGAAGGTACTTCTTTTGTTTGAATGAACAGTGGAGTATTATCACCATCCATTGCTGAAGCATTAATTCCAAACAAAAGGCTTGTTAAAAACAAGCCTATCCCTAAAATGTATTTTTTCACGGTCCTTTCAACCTCTCTTACTTAAGAATAATCATACCTATAAAGGTATAATCTTTTTGCGGTGTATTATTCACTGAAAAATCCGTAACAGTTAACTTATTTTTATTCGTCAACGTAGTCAGGCTAGAAGGATAGATATAGTTCGACATCCAGATACTTGTACTCATAAATGGTTCTTTAATATTTTCACCATCTGGAGCAACGTATACGTATCCATGCGCTACAGCTAATAAATAAGGTTCCATCCAATCGGTTTTGTTTGGTTTATAACATAGTAATACTGGATGATCTTTATCAAGCTCACTCTTCACTTGGTTGAAATTAAGTTCATTCTTCGTTGCATCAAGCCATTCCATATTTACCCCAATAGAAGTGGCATAGCGAATGCAATCTTTAATAGACACAGAAGCATTATTAAATTCTTTGTCTGTCTTTTTTGGATATACAAATTTTAGTATCGTTTTTGCTGTAATATCTTTTCTATTTGTTTTAAAGTTCAACACTTTAGCAAAAGAATGCTCTATTCCTTGTAAATCATAATGTTGATCATTCGTTTCGAAATTAGCCAAACTCTTCATTTCAGGAGCAGCGTTTACCACATAACCTGATCCCACAAAAAGGATTACTAGTAAAATGGTAGAGATAACTTTCTTCATTTAATTCACCTAACAATTCATTTTAAATTTTGAAATACCAACATAAGAAAGTACAACTAGTAAAAATCCAGCCAACACAACTAAAATAGAGGACATATTTATACGCCAATTTCCACTAATGTTATAAGAATTCAGCAGCCCATAGGTTCCTAGTACGACACTTACTAAACCTAATAGAAAAATTATCCCAAAAAAAGTGTACACTAACATTCTTAATTTTCTTGAAGAACTACTTGTTTCTCTTGTTTTAAATAAAGTGTATATAATCAAAAACGCAAGAATAATAGAAATTAGTTGAACCATCAATATGTCTCCTTCTTACTAATTAAGTCTAGTATCATACATCTTCATGGAAAATATTTTTTTTATCCATATAACCTTTGTAAGAGATTGCAAATAAAAATATGGATATCAAGATAATTTTAAAATTTTTAAACTCGTCAAAAACAAAGTAAGCATAAAGAAAAGATATACCACCTAAAAAAATACAAGCAATAGAAATATTAAACGAAAATTTAACAAATAAGTAGAATTTATTCTTTATTTTTTCATTCAAAATCCCTATAGTAGCGATAAAAACTGAGACTATAAAGATTATTAGGATTAACCCTATTACAAGGTACATCTTTTTCAATCCTTTCGTAAACTCTATTAAGTTAATTCAATGTAGCCATTATTGGGTATTTTGTCAATAGAATCTAATAATTTTGCAGCCTGCTTTCCAGGACTTAGAATCGCACTAATAATTAATCCAACTGCTTTATCTTGTAAATAGTTTTTCGCGCCTTTTATTCCTAGCTTCTCGCTTTCTTTAATAATTACTGGAATCATTTCTTTCTTTACAAATTTCTTTGCACCTTCTTGACCCAATGCTTTAACCATTGCAGACACTGACCCAAAACCTCCGATAATTAATACAACATTAAGCGCAGTATCTAAAACTGTTCCTAAGACGTCAACAGAAATCAAACCATGTCCAGCATTTCTAGGTTGTATTATAAAACCTTGCATAGCGTTTGATAGATATTGTTTATATTGCTCTCTAGACATCCCATTTGTACTTCCATTTTGTAAAGCAATATCATATTGTAGATCTAAAACTTTGTTATATAATTCTAATTGAACAGGAGTCATATTTTCTTTATTGAATTCGGTTTCAAATAGAGAAACTCCTTTGTATTGATTGGCTAGCGCCTCCATCCGTTGCTCTAACTCTTTTGTTGTAGAATTTACTTGTACATAGTTACTCTCTTCATTTGCGTATACTGTAGCCCCTGTTGTTAATATCGGTGATAATCCTAATAACATTGCAACCCCAGTAGTAATACATATTCTCTTTTTCAATATTATACCTCCTATTAGTAGTTTTCTTCTACTAAAAAAGTATATATTCATCAACTATTTACCGTCACTCAAATTCCTTAAATACACTATATTTCTCCCTATATCGTTAATAATCTGGGAACTTTCCTTTTTTTTTGCATTCACTTGTATCTTCTTGAATCATCTTATTCTTTATAATTGAATCAATAGCTGTTTTTCTCGGAAAGCCACACAAGACTTCTTCTAACGCAAGTTCCATTTTCGCTTTTTTTGATTCTTTCTTTTTTACTTTCATGGTACAGTTTCTTTAATTGATTTTTTTCGATTCTATGTCAAGAATTCGAACAAAAAAAACGTGAAACGGAACCATTCTTTTTCAAAACTAAATCTTTCGCTTTTAATGAAGCAGTTTGTGAACGTATTTGTTCTTTCTCGATAAATGAACGTGCGATGTCAATAAGCTCTTCATCTGAATGGTGATTCCATTGATAATGTTGATTTTCTTTCCTATCAATTTTTCTTAATAAGTTATTCCAAGAGCCATATCTTTGAATAATAAACCAGACACTGGGAACTTCTTTGGGAAACTCGTTTAATTTTTCTTGATATTGACTACATGTTTTTATGCTATTTTCTTCGATAAATTGACTAATTTTAAGAAGTAATTAAAGCTCGTTCATATTTTCCAGAATGCCCCTTCTATCTACTTTTTCATAATGTACCTCTAAATAACTATTTGGAACAGTGTGACACAATCCCTTTTTCGTAAAAGGTAATTGTTTTGGTATTTTCTCAAAAGCCCGCTCTTTTTTGCAAGCCTTGGCTCAAAACTGCAAAATTCGGTCAACATTTTGATATTTTTCGGATGACTTCTGCCGTCAATTTTTCTCTGCTATTTGACACTCTTTTGACCACCTTAATCATCAAATTGAGAAAAGCTAGGACAATTTGAGGAAATTTTTGAATCATTGTCCAAAATTTTGATCTTGAGAAAAGCAAAAAGTCCTTGTTAGACAAGGACTTTTCACACTTATGCGACTTCAAAAAAAGTCAATGTTGATTTTCTACTTAATTACACACAAAAACACCCTCTTGCTGAGCAAGAGGGTGTTCGTTTGTCGAATAGTAAAGATTAACGACGGATTTCTTTGATACGAGCTGCTTTTCCGTGTAATGCGCGTAAGTAGTAAAGTTTTGCACGACGTACTTTACCGTAGCGAACCACTTCAATTTGAGCAACACGTGGTGTGTGTAATGGGAATGTACGTTCCACACCAACACCATTTGAAACTTTACGTACTGTGTAAGTTTCGCTGATTCCAGCACCACGGCGTTTAATTACAACACCTTCGAATAACTGGATACGTTCACGAGTACCTTCGACTACTTTCGCATGAACGCGAACAGTGTCACCAGGGCGGAACGCAGGAATATCCGTACGTAATTGTTCTTGTGTTAATTCTTGAATTAATGGATTCATTTTATCCTTCTCCTTATTCCCAAATATTCTTATGGTCACTTCTGCCACAGCGGAATATTGTAATAGTTAGAGCGCATTGCACTCACCAAATTAGTTTACCACAGACAAAATAAGCTGTAAAGAGAATTTTCTTGAAAGTTCCCTTATTTTTGCTCTTCTTGTTTAATTTCCTCTAATAACTTCAACATTTCAGGCGTCATTTCTACTGATTCCAACATGTCAGGTCGACGCAAAAAGGTCCGTCGTAATGATTCTTTTAGTTGCCATTCTGCAATTAATTTATGGTTACCATTCGTTAGCACGGCAGGGACTTCCATATCGTTGAAAATAGCAGGTCTGGTATATTGTGGATGCTCTAATAGGCCAGTGGAATGTGAATCCGTTTGTGCAGAAAGATTGTTACCTAAGACATCAGGTAATAAACGGACTGTCGCATCAATCATGACCATTGCGCCTAATTCGCCCCCTGTTAAAACGTAATCCCCCAATGAAACTTCATCTGTAACCATCGTGCGAATTCGCTCATCATAGCCTTCATAATGTCCACAAATAAAAACTAAATGTTCTTCTTGTGAAAATTCCTCGGCCATTTTCTGATTAAACGGTTTTCCTGCTGGATCTAATAAGATGACCCGTTTTGGCTGCTGGTTTGTCTCTTCTTCAATTGCTTTTAGGTTATCATAGATCGGTTGTACTTTTAAAAGCATCCCCGCGCCACCGCCATACGGATAATCATCGACCGTTTGGTGTTTGTTATCTGAAAAATCGCGAAAATTAGAGACATTCAATTCTAATAACTGCTTTTCCCGAGCTTTCCCAATAATTGATTCCCCCATTGGTCCTTCAAACATTCTAGGAAAAAGAGTTAATACATCAATTCTCATCGTCAATCAATCCTTCTGGAATGTCCACATCAATCCGTTGATTTTCGACATCGACTTTTGTAACAACGCCTTCAATATACGGTAAAAGTAAATCTTTTTTCTTTGGTCGTTGGACGACCCACACATCATTCGCACCAGGAGATAAAATTTCTTTAATTTTTCCCAGTTCACTACCGGTTTCATCATAAACAGTGGCACCAATGATTTGGTGATAATAAAATTCGTCCTCTGCCAATTCAGCGAGATTGTCTTTTGCAACTTTTAAAATACCGTCACGATATTTTTCAACATCATTGATATTTGGATGTCCTTCAAAGCTTAAAATGTCAAAATTCTTATGCTTGCGGTGGGACTTCACGACCAATTCAATTGGTGCTTTTTTCTCTTGAAATAGCAGTAACGTTGCCCCTTTTTGATAACGTTCTTCTGGAAAATCCGTTTTCGAAATGACCCGAACTTCTCCTTTGATTCCTTGTGTGTTCACAATTTTTCCTACATTTAAATAATCTGTCACGTGAAAGCCTCTCTTCCTTGTATTTCATCTTTCCTATTCTACCATTTCTTACGCGCAAATTCTATGAAAAAACAAAGGCCAACTTTTCTAGTCAGCCTTTGTTTTTATTAATTCGTTAAACCAGTTAATGTACCATAAATTAAAAATAAATTTAATAACGTCAAGGCAATTGCAATAATCCAAGCTAAAAATTTCACCCACGCTGGATTCGCAAATTGGCCCATTAATTTTTTATCACTTGTATACATCGTTAAAGGAATAATCGACACTGGCAAAGCAATACTTAGGAAAACTTGCGTATAAAGTAACAAGTCTTCAACAGCCGTTTCGCTACCGCCATAAATAATGACACAGATAATAACTGGCACAATTGCTAACAAACGAGTTAACACTCGTCGTGCCCACAACGGCATTTTTAAATGGATAAAGCCTTCCATTACAATTTGTCCTGACAGCGTACCTGTAATCGTTGAATTTTGACCCGAAGCCAGTAAAGCAATTGCAAAAAGAATACTTAACACTGGGCTAGCAATATTACCAACAATATCTGGATTTTTCAGAGCATCAAATAAATCAACAAATTTACCTAATTCACTGTTGGTTCCATAAAATAATGCTCCTCCTAAAATTAACAACAAACAATTTACGACAAAAGCGACAGTTAATTGAATATTTGAATCCCAAGTAGTGAAACGAATTGCTTTGGCTTTCTCAGCATCATCGTTACGATCAAATTTCCGTGCTTGCGCAATGGAAGAATGCAAATATAAGTTATGGGGCATGACTGTCGCTCCAACGATCCCCAAGGCTAAAAATAACATGGATTTATCTGTCGCTATTTTTGTGTCTGGAATAAAACCTCGTAACACTTCACCAATATTTGGATCTGCTAATGCCACTTCATAAGCAAAAACAAAAAAGATAACTGCAATTAAACAAGAAACAATTGCTTCGATTTTGCGAAAGCCTAACTTTGTCAGTAGCAACAGTAATAAAACATCAAACGTTGTTATTAACACACCAATTAATAATGGAAAACCAAATAATAATTGCAAAGCAACTGCACCACCAATTACCTCAGCGATATCTGTAGCCATTATGGCTAACTCCGTCACCACCCACAAGGCAACGCCCGTTCGTTTACTTGTATGCTCTCTAGTCGCTTGGGCTAAATCCATTCCTGTCACGATTCCTAAGCGCGCAGCCATACTTTGTAGTAACATGGCAACTAAACTAGAAAGTAAAATCACACTAAGTAACGTGTACTTATATTCCGCTCCGCCAGCAATTGACGTAATCCAATTTCCTGGATCCATATAACCAACAGCCACTAAAGCGCCAGGTCCGCTATAGGCTAGCAAAGTTCGCCAAAAGCTAGCGTTTTTAGGTACCTCGACGGTATTATTTATCTCTTCTAAACTAGGTCCATTTGCATAATTAAGCATTTTTTCCGTTTTCTTTTCTTTCATCCAACATCCCTCAATCTATCTTGTTCACACATTTCACTTTTAGGTACACCTAAAACTAGTTAACATAATTATAGTCTTCTTATTCTTCGTTGTAAACTGTTACATTCTAATTTTTTAAGCACTTTCGCTATAAATCGTTTGGTTTTTACCAAAAAATCCCTTACACTTATTTTATCATAGATCGGAGGTTATGAGGATGAAGTTAGATATGGTCGGTATTATCGTCAACGATATGACACAAGCACTCTCTTTTTACCAAACGCTAGGTTTTAACGTGCTGGGAGAAGCTTCGCCTGATTACACAGAATTACAAAACAATGGCGTCAGGATTTCTTTAAATTCACTACAAATGATTACTGGTGTCTATGGGTTTGCGCCTAGTCAGCAAGGCGATAAAATCGAACTTGCTTTTCTTTGTGAAACGGCCGCAGAAGTTGATAACACCGTGAAAAAAATGAGCCAAGCTGGTTACATTGTTTTTAAAGAACCTTGGAATGCACCTTGGGGCCAACGATACGCAATCATTAAAGACGTGGATGCAAATTTAATTTCACTCTTTGCCCCTCTATAATATTACTAAAAGATGCTCCACTTTCGTTTCTTTAACTCTCTTTCGAAAGATCAGTGCAGAATGGGTCTTAAGTAGGATGTCTTTTCTGTCTCTTTTTTTGTATAATAAACTTATCAAATGATGTGTATCTTACAACTTTGTTCGTTTGCAGAAAGAACAAACGATGTTTTTTATTGATAAAAAGTTATATACTAAAAGTACGATGAGTATAACTAAAGGAGATGAGAAATGTGAGTGTTACCCTATCTAGAAAAATTGTTAATATTATTTCCATTTTGGGCATTGTTGCAACCATAATTGCAACCATCTATTTTATCCGATTAGGTGTCTTCAAGGACATCAATGCACTAAGAGGACTAGTAGGGCAATCTGTCATTCTCGGTCCGATTATTTTCATGTTAATTCAGATTATTCAAGTGGTTATTCCGATTATTCCTGGTGGTGTTAGCTGTGCTGCAGGGGTCTTGATTTTCGGGCCAACAATGGGCTTCGTCTATAATTACGTTGGTATTGCACTTGGCTCTATTATCATTTTCTTATTAGGTCGTAATTATGGGAAACCATTCATTATGAGCCTTGTCAGTGATAAAACATATAACAAGTATATCGGTTGGTTAGACAATGAAAAACGTTTTGAACGATTGTTTGCTTTAGCAATTTTCTTCCCGATTGCACCGGATGATGCGCTTTGTTTAATGGCCGGTTTAACAAAAATGTCTGTGAAAAAATTTACTCTGATTATTCTATTAGCAAAACCTGCTTCTATCTATTTATATAGTCTTGCGTTAATTTATGGCGGTACATTTTTAACTAGCTTACTGGGAATGTAAAATAAATAAAAAAGCGAACGGACTAAATCAAAACTCTGCCTGTGTCAGTTTGATTTAGTCCTTTTATTATGGAATTTTGGTAGAAACTGGGGGACTTTTGATGTTTAGTTATTTTAAAAATAGTATTGTGAATACGCTAGATTTTCTTAAAGGGACAACGGCGTATTTTCGCGATGTGCTCTTGATGCACGGATTTATGTTATTCGTTCTATTGCCTTTATTGACAAGTTTGTCCAAATTGGTACTCAAAGAAGGTGGGATTGATTATATTTCCTACGATAACTTAGGGGCAATTGCTACGCAACATCCCTATGTCCTTTTGACTTTTCTACTAATTGGGCTGTTAATTTTACTGGCGCTCTTTTTT
Source organism: Enterococcus sp. DIV0236 (assembly GCF_050558525.1). Classification (NCBI taxonomy): domain Bacteria; kingdom Bacillati; phylum Bacillota; class Bacilli; order Lactobacillales; family Enterococcaceae; genus Enterococcus; species Enterococcus sp. DIV0236. Next base: position 1,616,948 of record NZ_CP187891.1, read on the forward strand.
GAATTTACCTTTTTATTGCTTAGTGTCTATTTTATTAAGAAAAAGCAACCAATTACTCTAACGCAATTATTGCACGGCACCTTGCTTCAGATCAAAAAAGTTCGAGGAATTACCTTTCTGTTTTTCCTGGCATATTTCTTTTTGATTTTACCATTAAGTGGGTTAACCTTCCGCTCTTATTTATTAACAAGAGTTAAGATTCCAGCCTTTATCTTAGATTTTATTTTTGCAAATCGCGTCATTATTATTATTGGTTTCGTATTGTTAGAACTGATTATCTTATATTTAGCGATTCGACTTGCTTTTGCCCTTCCAGAGTTGATTTTACGTGATGTTGGTTTTCGTGAGTCTTTAAAACGTAGTTGGCAAATTACAAAGCGGCGCTTTTTCCAGATTTTAGGACAATTTATTATCATTGGTGGAACTGTTTTAGGGATTTTTACGGCTGGCTATTTCTTGATATTTTTAGGTCAAACCGCAGTCGAAACGTTTAAACCTGAGTGGTCTTTACCTAGCGCTGTCATCGCTATGACACTCCTTCAGGTTATGATGCTCTTAAACTTGGTGTTGTCTAGTGTTGCTATTTTTTACATTATTGTTGATGATATGGAGGATGAAGGGATTTTGCCTGACACGCCAGAATGGTTCACCCCGAAATCAGAGGTTCGGGTAGAATGGACCACCTTCAGAGTCGTTCTTTTTTGTTTGATTGCAATCATCTTCGGAATTGGTGTAGGCACCTATAATACGAATTACTTAAGTCATACACCTGACCGAAAACCGGTTACCATCTCCCATCGTGGTGTTAATGGTAACAATGGCGTTCAAAACACCTTGGACTCTTTAATCGAGACCAATAAGGCAAAACCTGATTATGTTGAAATGGATATTCAAGAAACCAAAGACCATCAATTTATTGTCATGCACGATTTTAATTTACGGGCGTTAACGGGTGTTAATAAACGACCAAATCAATTAACACTTAAAGAATTAACGAACATGAATGTCACAGAAAATGGTCAAACTGCTAAAATGGTTTCTTTTGATGATTATTTAGCCAAAGCCAATCAATTAAAACAACGTTTATTAATTGAAATCAAAACCACGCCTCAGGATAGCCCTGATTTAGTACAGCGCTTTGTCAAACAATACCGCGAAAATATTTTAGAAAACGGTCATATCCTTCATACCTTGACCTATGATACGGCGATGGCCTTAAAGAAAGAAGAACCACGCTTTTATGTAGGCTACGTTATTCCTTTCAACATTGTGGGACCGCCTAAAATGCCAGTTGACTTTTTTACTATGGAATACAGTACAATGAATCGTAACTTTGTAAATGCCGCTCATCATGACGGGAAAAAGGTTTATGCTTGGACAGCAAATGATGAAGATGTTATGACGCGAATGATTTTTTATGGCGTCGATGGCATCATTACCGATCAACTCAGTCTACTGAACGAAACAATGAAAACCGATTTAGAAAATCCAACATACTCCGATAAACTGTTGAATTTCGCTATTGGAATGGGTTAAAAAAAGAGCGTGGGACAAAAATCACTTTGGATTTTTGCTCCACGCTCAAAAACTGATAAACGGCGGGAACAGAAGCAACTCCTTCGGAAATAAGCCGGAATTATCCAAAAATTAAAGAACAATTTTCGGAAATTCCTTCTTATTTCTCGGAGTTAAACGCTTCTGTCCCGACCTCTTTTACGTTCATGTTAGTTGTTTTTACCAAAAATTCTTAAGAAAGCTAAGAATAAGTTGATGAAGTCAAGGTATAATTGTAATGCGAAGAAAACGGCCATCCCAGTACCTGCTTGATCACCTGTTTGCGCATAGACTTGGCGAATACGTTGGTTATCATAAGCAGTAATCCCTGAGAAAATTAGGACCATTAAAATGGAAATAAAGAATTCTACAGCATTACTGTGTAAAAGGAACATATTTAGCAACATCGCAATGATGATTCCGATTAAGGCACTATAAGCGGCATGACCAACTGCTGATAGGTCTTTCTTCGTAAAGACACCTACTAATGACATCGCGCCAAAGGTAGCTGCTGCACTTAAAAATGCGCCGGCCACTGTTCCACCAGTATACATTAATAACGTCACGGATAAAGTGACACCATTTAATAATGCATACGCAACAAATCCTGCAATCGCAATGGTTGGATTCTTCTGTGCTTTTGCGCCTAGATATAAAACTAAGCCAATTTCAACAAGCCAAATCATCCAAAAAGCTAAGCTTGATTGGAATAAAGTAGCTAGAACGGGTAAAAAGACAGTTGTCATTGCATAAGCCATGATTGCGCTAATACCAATTCCTAACGCTAAAAATCCGTAAATTTTGGCATAAAATTTATTCAAACCTGTGCCAGTTTGGATATACTCTTGATTATTCATAAGTTAAAGTCCCTTCTTTCTCTGTTAGTTCATCAATCGTCACTTGGGGTGGTTGAACCATCACCACTGCATCTAACACGCGATTTTCTTGCTCATTAACAGCCTCAACTGAAATGGTAATCACATCTTTCATTTTGTCGACTTTGATTACTTCTAATTGGAAAGTCAATGTTTCGTAATGAAAAACGGGTTCCACAAAGTTCACAGAGAAATTCACAACATGTGAACCTGGTCCTGGTAAATGTTTTGAAATCGCACTAGTGATAATTCCCATCAGCATAATTGATGGTACGATTGGTTTTTCATATTCTGTTTTTTGGGCATAATCATGTTGGATATATAAAGGATTCGCATCATTGGTCAAGCCCAAGTAAAGTAATAAGTCCTTGTCTTCAATTGACTCTGTCAAGGACAACGAATCTCCCTCTTCGATATCTTCGATGGTTTTGCCTAATTTTCTCGGTTTTCCGATATTCAAATTAGTACACCTCCGTTATTGATAAGATAATTGTACCAAAATGTACTTAAAAGGCAAGTTAAAAAGTAGTCTTTAAAGGATGTTTAAACAAAACCAACTTATCTACCATGCTAGCATTCTAAAAAAAACAACGGAACAGGAGCAGCTTCTTATTTTTTGAAGCCAGATACCCCTGTCCCGATTTTATTTATGTTCTCTTATAAAACGTTTCTAGTTGTGTTACTTAGTAATGTTTCGTAGGCTTGTTCAAATTTCTGAACGTCGCCAGCACCCATAAAGACCACCACTGCATTTTCAAAATCTAGTAAAGGCGACACATTATCTTCGGTAATTACTTGTCCACCTTTTTGAATTTTTTCGCCTAAATCTTCAATGCGTACCTCGCCTTGTGTTTCACGCGCAGAGCCAAAAATATTACATAAGAATACTTCATCTGCCAAATCCAGTGCTTCAGCAAATTCATCCATTAAGGCAATTGTTCGTGTAAATGTATGTGGCTGGAAGACAGCAATAATTTCTTTGTCAGGATATTTTTGGCGGGCGCCATCAATCGTTGCTTTAATTTCAGCTGGATGGTGCGCATAATCATCAACAATAATCATGTCACTGACTTTTTTCTCGCTAAAACGACGTTTTACACCTTTAAAACTTAGCATTTCTTCTGCGACTTTTTGCATATCAAGTTTTTCAAAATAAGCCACAGCAATCACACCTAGCGCATTCATGATATTGTGATGGCCAAATGCTGGTAAGACAAAATGACCTACAAAATCATCCTTGTGATAAACATCAAAAGATGAGCCTTCCGTTGTTCGTTGAATATTTCGTGCTTGGATATCATCCTCTTCACTGACGCCATAATAATAAACTGGCACTTCTGATTCTAACTGGCGAAGATACTTATCATCACCATAAGCAAAAATTCCTTTTTTGACTTGATGAGCCATTGTTTGGAACGCTGAAAAAACGTCCTCAATGCTCTTGTAGTAATCTGGATGATCAAAATCGATATTCGTCATAATCGCATAATCTGGTGAATAGGCCAAGAAATGACGGCGATATTCACACGCTTCAAATGCAAAGAAATCAGCATCTGGTTCGCCGTGGCCAGTGCCATCCCCTATTAAATAACTAGTTGGATTGATACCACTTAATACATGTGCTAGCAAACCAGTCGTACTTGTTTTCCCATGTGACCCTGTTACAGCAATGCTTGTGTACGGTTCGATAAAACGAGCAATGAAATCGTGGTAACGAATTACTTCTGCGCCTAATTCGATGGCGCGGGCGATTTCCTCATGGGTATCTGGAAAAGCATTTCCAGCAATAACAATCATGTCTTTATCAATATTATCTGCATTAAATGGTAAAATAGGGACACCTGATTTTTCAAGATCCCGTTGTGTAAAGAAATACTCTTCTACATCTGATCCTTGAACGTTGTAGCCTTTTTGGTGTAAGACCAACGCTAATGAGCTCATGCCAGAACCTTTAATTCCGACAAAATGGTATAATTTGTTCTCTTGATTTCCCATTATAATCCTCTTCTCTGTCACTATATAAAACATACCTTTTTTAAAAAATTTTCAATCATACGAGATTCATTATCGTATAAAACAAAAAAATAATCAACTATTAAAACAGAATAAAAAACTTACATGTTTCAAATCCACATGCAAGTTTCATCTCTTAACTAAAATATTTACTGTTTTCTAATACAGAACTTGAATCTTCTAGCATCCCACTTAATGGTTTATCCAAGATGCCCTTTTTCTTCTCTTCTGTCACAGGTGCTTCCGGCTCCACTTGAGCATTCGCTTTAGCTAATTTTTTCCCATAAGCAGTTTGACTTTTAGCATTTTTCTTTGCGGCATTCAAACGGGAACGCGAACGTAAATCCAACGCATCTTCGCCAAAACGTTCTAAGTCTGGTTTGATTTGTTGATATTGTCGTCTAGTTAAAGGAATCTCAGGTTCTGAGGTTGGAAAATTAAACTTCCGCACCGTTGGATCTTCTTCCGTATCTTTCACTTGAAAAGCCGTTGGTTCATCATCAAGAATGACATATGAACGCCGATCTTTTTTCATTGCTTTTAGCAACTCTTCTTCAGTAAAACTAGGTTCCTGTTCCTCAGGAATCACAGAAGCCGGGATATATTTAGGAACAAAATAAGAAGGTGTCGTTTTCTGCACTAATGGTGATGCGGCAGGTCTACTTGGTTTCGCTACGACTTCTTTTTTTTTATACGTTTGTGTCCAGCCATTTCCTTTTGGCGTCCCAAAAAGGCTATTATTTTTTTTCGTTGCTTGTTTATTTTTCGTTGCTTTACTAGCATGTTTTGTGTAGTCTGGCAAATTAGAACGATGACGTGCTAATTGCTCTTGTTGTGCTGCTGTTAATTGTTGTGTTTGTTTATTTGTAGTTGATTGATTCGTTGTTGGTTGTTGGACGGATGGTGTGCTTTGTCTAGTATCTTCGGCAGATGTTGCAGTTCTTCTGCTACCAGACATTGCTTTACCAATCAGATCATCTTGAAATAAGTTACGTTCATTATCTGTTGGTAATTTTACGCCCTGTTCATCATCATATGCTGGAAAACGGAAATGTTTTCTCTTCACTTGAGCATTATCCATTGCGGTCATTCCTTTTATTTTTCTTTCTCATTAGTTTAACACATTCTCAATGAATACTAAAGAACTTGCCTGAATTTTTAAGAGAACAAAAAAAGAAACCTCCGTTTAAAAAGGTTTCTTTTTTGTTTATTTATCTAGTTGTAATTTGGCAAAGTCCGCTTTGACTTGAATGAATGACTGAAACAATTGTAAAAACTGAAAGAGTCGCGCCCGATTTTCAAATTCACTTCTTGTTTGCGGCAATGGTTTTGTGCGATAGGTTTCATAAACGGTCTTAATTCGATTCATAATTTCTTGTCCATCATTATTCTCTGCAAATGTTTCTGCCGTATATTCCAATAATTGTTGAATATAGCGAACTTGTTGCGCATCAACAGTAATATCTTCTAATAATTCCAACATGTTTTTTAGAATATTACTTTGCATTTTTCTCATCGCAAAGTACTCTAAATAATACGTATTGGTAGACAGCAATTGATTCTCGGCATGATTTTTGGCCCACGTCTCGCCTGTGCGAATAAAGGTTTTTAAATCTGCACAATGCATGACCAAATTTCGCTCTCCTGCAGCGTTGTTTAAATGTAGCGCCATTTCCCTTAAAATTTTACGAAACATTGTTTCAATGACTTCTTGGTCTTCTCTTAAACGTTTTTCTGTATCAGGCATATAGGAATTAGCTAATAACGCTAGTCCCACACCAATACTCATTAATAAAAACTCATTTCCAATAATCGCCCAAGAAAGATTTTTTTCGACTAAATAATGAGTTACCAAAACGGAACTCACAACAATCCCATCAGATAATTGAAAATACACAGCTGCTGGAATAAATAATAACAAAAAAATACCAAAAGCAATCGCTGTAAAACCTAAAAAAGTAAAACAAATATACGCTAAAATAGTTGCTAAAGCTAAGGATAACAAACGATAAATTCCTGTCATGACAGATGTTTTTTTCGTGCTAGTAACACTTAAAACTGAAATAATCCCTGCCGAAGGGGCATAAAGTAATCCCAGTTTTTCCGCAATAATCATTGCTAATGCAGCGCTAATGGCTGTCTTGACTGTTCGTAAACCAATTTTCATGCATACTCCCCTTAAAAAATAATAATTCTTCACTTTTCTCTAGTAATTTTACCTCTATTTCGGTTATCATTAAAGAGAAAAGTTATTTAGGAGCGAATATTTATGATAGTGGGTCGATTTCGTTTAGGCATGCGAACGTTAAAAACAGCAATTGCTGTCATGCTGTGTATTCTTTTATTTCAATTTTTCCATCGTGGCTCACCTATGATTGCCTGTTTAGCAGCTGTTTTTTCGCTAAGACAAGATTTAAATACCAGTTTGTCTTTTGGAAAATCGCGCATTATTGGAAACACATTGGGTGGCTTTTTAGCTTTGCTTTATGTATTAGCACAAGATTATTTTCCTAATCAACACTTAGTAGAATTACTGCTACTACCACTTTTAGTCATTATCGTCATCGTTGTTTCTGATGGGATTAATAACAATGCTGGGATCATTTCTGCAACTGCGACACTTTTAATGATTTCTTTAAGTATTCCGCAAAGCGATTCCTTTCAATATGCAATGGAACGTGTGTTGGATACATTCATTGGGACCTTTATAGCGATTGGTTTAAACGTCTTTTTACAACCTAAGCCAGCAGAAGAAGCCCATGAAATTTCTGAAGATTTAGCTGAATTAGAAAAGAAAGAAAAAGAACTAGAAGCTTTACGTCAACAAGTTCAAGCGCGGATTGCTGCAGAAGAAAACACTGATGACAAGGCAAATAAATAAAGAAACAGCCGATTGAAGAGAATAACAATCGGCTGTTTCTTTATAGTTCCCAATTCGTTTTTGCTTGAAAGTTGGCGGCTGCGCCAATCAAGTTGGCATCATTTTGATAATGGCAGGTCACGATTTCTGGAACAAAATCTTTTAATTCAAAGGTTTGTAAATGCGTTAGCATCCGGCGATTAATCTCTGCTAATAAGCCTTCTTTAGCAGAAACACCGCCTCCGAGTACAATCATTTCAGGATCATAAGAAAACTGTAATCCGAATAATCCTTGTGTTAAATAATCATAAAAATTATTGACTTCTTCGCGAGCAATCTCATCCCCTCGTTGTGCCAGTTCAAAAACTTCTTCTCCTGTCACCGCCTGTTTTTCGACTCCAATTCGTTCACAATAGCGCTGAGCCATTTTGACAGCTGTGCCAATTTCACTGAATGTTTGGCCATTACTTAAAAAGTTCAGTCCAAACTCGCCTCCATATAAATGAGCGCCTTTGTACAATTCGCCATTGCGAAAAATCGCTCCGCCAATTCCTGTCCCAATAACGACAAAAAGCACTTCTTTTTTTCCTTTCGCCGCGCCTTCATATATCTCAGCTAAACCAGCACAATTCGCATCATTTTCGATAGTCACTGGTAACCCAAACAACGCTTCTAATTCTTCATAAATGTTAAAATAATGAATATATGGAATGGCGGAAATCCCTAAAATCTGTTGACTTTTTTCGTCAACTACTCCAGGTGAACTAAAAGCAACACCACTAATCGACTCATTTCTTTTGTCTGCATAAACCGAATATAAATGCGCTTTCATTTCTTCCCAAGAGCCAGGTGTTGGAAAGCTCCCTTGATTTGTTAATTCTTTGCCTGTCCAAACGCCGTATTTCACGGAAGAACCGCCAAGATCAAATGCTAAAATTGCCATATTTATCCATCCTTTTCTACTTCTGTTTTCTTATTTCTTCGATACGTATACGGTCCATGATAGGTCTCATCAGGATTTTTCGTCAAGCGAAATTTCAACGGAACATAGTCAATGCCGCCTTTAACAAAAGGATGACATCGTAAAATCCGTGCTACCCCCATCGTTGTTCCTTTGACACTTCCATGTGTATGAATTGCATCAATCATATATTGTGAACACGTTGGGTAATAGCGACAACGTGCAGGCAATCCTGGAGAAATAAATCGTTGATAAAAACGAACACCGCCGATTAACGGATTTTTCATAAAGTGCCTTCTTTCTAACTAATTCTTACTAAAGAATAGCTTGTTTTTTCATGTTTGGCAAGTCTTAGTTACGAGAAATTACACCAGGTGCACCTATGACGAATTCTTACATTTCTGTTGCTATCCAAATGAAAAAAAACGTGCTACACTATAAAAAAAGGAATGGAGGCTTAGTAAATGGGATTAAAATTTGAACGTTCCAATGACTTAGATAAACTCTTCGATTCTTTCGCCGTTGATCCATTAAAGAAAGAAGTACCTCTTGAAGAACTGGCAAAACAACGACAAGAAGTAAAAAAAGAAGAAGCAAAAAAACAAGCAAAAGAGTAATTTTGCTTGTTTTTTTCTATAGAAATTTTTCAATTGCTGTCCAAGCTGCTTCTTTTCCTTCTTTTGTTTCAGAAGAGAAAATAATAAAGTCATCTTGTTTATCAAAATTCAAGGCTTTTTTGATGACACTCTCGTGTTTGTTCCATTTGCCCCGCGGAATTTTGTCTGCCTTAGTTGCTACAATAATAACTGGCAAATCATAGTATTTCAAAAATTCATACATTTGGATATCATCTTGGGTCGGCGGATGACGTAAATCAATTAAAGAAACGACTGCACGTAACTGCTCACGTTGCGTGATATACGTTTCAATCATTTTTCCCCACTTCGCACGTTCTGTTTTAGAAACTTTGGCATAACCATAGCCAGGAACATCCACAAAGTGTAAGGCATCCTCAATTAAATAAAAGTTTAGCGTTTGCGTTTTACCAGGTTTGCCTGAAGTTCTTGCTAAATTTTTACGATTAATCAAGGTATTAATAAAAGATGATTTCCCAACGTTCGAACGTCCAGCTAAAGCAATCTCCGGTAATTGAGATTCAGGATATTGTTTAGGGGATACCGCACTAATCACGATTTCTGCATTATGTACGTTCATTGTTTTCCTCCGTTCTTCTATTCAGTCTTTCATTCAAAAGCTTAACAAAAACAGCTCTTTCGGAGATCCGCCGAAAGAGCTGTTTTCAGCTTCAATCTTATACAGCTTCTTTATCTTTTTTGTTATAAATAATTGTTGGTTTACCGGTACCTTCAGCGGCCATTTTAGTAATGATAACTTTTTCAATGCTTTCATCTGAAGGAACATCAAACATTACGTCCATCATAATTTCTTCAATGATTGAACGAAGTCCCCGTGCGCCAGTATTACGTTCAATGGCTTTGGCTGCGATGGCTTTTAATGCTTCTGGTTCAAATTCTAATTTAGTGTCATCAAGAGACAATAATTTTTGATATTGTTTCACCAAGGCATTCTTCGGTTCTGTTAAAATTCGAACCAAATCATCATTCGTTAATTTATCAAGCGCAGCCATTACAGGTAAGCGTCCAATAAATTCTGGAATTAAACCAAATTTCAATAAATCTTCTGGAATAATATGTTGCATGATGCTTTCTTCTTCATTTAAAGCAGAATTAGTTTTACCAAAACCAATAGTTTTTTCGCCTAAGCGGTTTTTAACAATGGTTTCAATTCCATCAAATGCTCCACCAACGATGAAGAGAACATTCGTTGTGTCAATTTGGATAAATTCTTGATGTGGATGTTTGCGGCCCCCTTGTGGTGGTACACTTGCAACTGTTCCTTCAAGAATTTTTAGTAAGGCTTGTTGAACACCCTCACCTGAAACATCTCGAGTAATCGAAACATTTTCACTCTTACGGGCAATTTTATCAATCTCATCAATATAGATAATGCCCTTTTCCGCGCGTTCAACATTATAGTCAGCAGATTGTAGTAATTTTAAAAGGATGTTTTCAACATCTTCCCCTACATAACCTGCTTCTGTTAAACTGGTCGCATCAGCGATTGCAAAAGGTACATTTAATGTTTTTGCTAACGTTTGAGCCAAGAAAGTTTTACCTGAACCTGTTGGTCCAATTAAACAAATGTTACTTTTTTGCAATTCAACGTCATCTTGAGTTGCAGCTGTTTCTGATTGATTCACACGTTTATAGTGATTGTAAACAGCAACAGAAAGTGTGCGTTTTGCACGTTCTTGTCCAATAACATATTCATTTAAAACATTTAAAATTTCTTGGGGTTTTGGCACATCCGTTAATTCTCGGACTGCTTCATCATAAAATTCTTCATCAATAATCTCTTTACATAGATCAATACATTCATTACAAATATAGACACCCGGACCAGCAACAATTTTTTTTACTTCTTCTTGTGTTTTCCCACAAAATGAACAACGAACGGTCCCGTTATTATCCGTATTGTCGTACATGTTCGTCACCCCTCTAAAAATCAAAAAATGACTGTCATCACAGTCTCTCATCATAATAGCACAAACCACTTTAAAATGCGAACATCTCAGATAGAAAGTTTTATTGTTCTTAGACTTCTTATGGTATACTACATTATATAAAAGCACTTTCATAAAAAGTGATTGTGTTGAAACAAATTGGAGGAATTGTGATGTTAGAACAAATTTTACTAGGTACCTATACTCGAAGAGCCAGCCAAGGCATTTATAAAATTGCATTAGATACGACACAAGGTCGTTTAACAGAAGCGACACTTTTGTTAGAAGAAACGAGTCCTACCTATCTTGCTCTGAGTCAAAAGGGCGAACTTTTTAGCGTCACTAGTGTTGACGGTGAAGGTGGCACTGCCGCTTATCAACCAGAAATGGACCATTTTAACTTATTGAATAAAGTAACTGAGGAAGGTGCGCCGCCATGTTATGTAGCTGTTGACGAAAACCGACAACTTGTCTATGCAGCAAATTATCACCAAGGTATCGTTCACGTGTATCGTATCTTAGAAGATGGTTCTTTGGAAGATGCTGACAAAGTGATTCATACAGAGCCAACTGGTCCTCATGAAAACCAAAACAATGCCCATGTTCATTACACAGATTTGACGCCTGATCAACGCTTAGTCGTCTGTGATCTAGGAACCGATCGTGTGTATACGTATAATGTTAGCTTAGATGGAAAGCTTTCTGAAATCGCTCAATTCGTGACTGAGCCAGGGACTGGTCCACGTCATTTAGTGTTCCACCCAACAAAATCATTGGCTTATTTATTTGGTGAATTAGATAGCACTGTTTCAGTTCTTTCATATGATGAAACAGATGGTTCTTTCACTGAATTACAAAAAGTTTCTACTTTACCTGCTGATTATGATGCGTTTAATGGTGGTGCTGCGATTCGTATTTCTTCTGATGGCCGTTTCCTTTATGCTTCAAACCGTGGCCATAACTCAATTGCTGTCTATGCTGTTTCAGAAAATGGCGAAGCGATTGAACGAATTCAATTAATTTCAACAGAAGGCGATATTCCGAGAGATTTTGATTTAGATCCTTCTGAAGATTTCATCGTTGTCGCTAATCAAGACTCTGATAACTTAACACTTTATCGTCGGAACCAAGAAACAGGCTTATTAGAAATGATTCAAAAAGATGTTGCCGTTCCCGAATGTGTTTGTGTTTTATTTGTATAATTAAGTTGACTATTTCCTTGGAAAATAACAGGAGTCAGATGCTAATTAATGTTTGCATCTGACTCCTGTTTTCTTATTTTAAACGATGGATTAGTTCTCCAATTCTTTAACGTATAAATAAAAAGAGCCAAAGTCTAAGCGATTCATTTGTAAAGATTCATGAATTTTTGTGAACCCTTTACTTTCGAAAAATCGAATCATTCTATGGTTTGTATGATTAGTCTGAGCATACATTTTACGTCTTCCTTCCCAGACTGCTCGTTTCTCCAATTCATGGAACAACAAACTGCCATAACCCTTGGCAATATAATTAGGCGAAGTTGCAAAGCGCTTTAACCAAACAAAGTCTTGTTCCTGCTCCATACATAACGTTGCCATTGAAAAAATCATTTCTTCGTGCACTAGCAAATATAATCGTTTTTTTGTAATGTCTTCTTGGATATCTCCTTGAGAAGGATAGTCCTTTGTCCACTGTGTAATGCCCACAACATCCATATATGCCTTTACTTCTGTTAAAAATTGAAGAATCATCGGTAACTCTTTCTCATCAGCCACTCTAATTTTCATTGTTTATTCTCTTAATAAGGTAACAATAGAATCGACAAGACAATCACACTAATAATGCCAATGATGGTCGGTACACTCGTCCGTTTTAAAATTCTGATGGGACTAACTCCTACTGTTGATGCGACAATCATGACAACTGCTGCTACAGGAGAAATCGTTCTAGTTAAATTCGCAATCATCTGCATTGGCAAGGAAATTAAAATACCATCAATCCCAGCTTTTTCGGCAATCCCAGGGATTAGTTCGATAACCGCATAAAACATTGCCAGTCCACCACCGCTTAAAATTCCAAAAAGGGTCGTTGCACCGCTGAAAATTAAGGTCGTGACAATTCCTGCTGAACTTGATGCTTCGACAGATGCCATAATACTATCAATAATTCCTAACGTTTGAATCGCAGACGTGAACAATGAACCGCCTACGACAAGCATCACAACTTGACTAAACCCTTGCCCCATTCCTTTAAACATCTCGACAGCCGTATCTTGAACCTTTTTAAAAGATTTCAAGCGAAGCGTCTCAACCAATACAGCAATGAAGAAAGAAATAAATGTAAGAACAAAAATATCCATCGTTATTCCTTTAATAAACATTCCTGCGATTCCCACTCCAACAATTAATAATAGCGGTAATATTGGCAATATTGCATAAAATTTAGGAACATCAAATTCTTTTTGTTTGCTTAAGCCCTCTTCATTTAATGAAACATAGGCAGCCTCACCTTCTTTTTTATCGCAGTATTTTTGCCAGAAGTACTGTGCAACCGCAATGATTAATAACGATGGCAGCGAAATTTTGGCATTCCATACAACATAATTTAACACATCATAACCAAGGGTATTTGCGGCGATTACGTTATCCGCGCCTAAAGGTGTTGGCATGATAGTTGCCGTCATTGCAATCACACCTGCAGCAGTTAATGATGAAATCCCCATGCTGGCTAGCATCGGATATAATATAGACATTAAAATAATCGCTAAGCTTGATGCACTAGGAACTACCAGTGACATTAAATTTCCAATTAAAAAGACCACAGGGACAAATAACGATTTACGTTTAATCTTCATTAATGGTTTCACCAAAAAGTTGACAGCCATCTGATTGGCCCCGATTGCATTCATATAGCCTGAATAACCAAAAAGAATCATAATTACAATTCCTGCTGAACTCACTTGTGCAATAATTGTATCTTTAAACTTCAAGAAAATATCAAATAATCCAAAACCGGTTCCTTCTCCTGCAGGATAAATGGGATGTCCTAACATCCATGCACATGCAAGTAGAACAAGCGCACCAATAATTAAGCTGAGTGCGGGATGATAATTTTTTACAATCAAATAGGCTACAACAACTAAAACGACCAATACCAATAAACTTTCAATCATACTTATCCTCCTTCAGTTAATTAACCGCTTTCATTTTTTCGACAACCCATTTTTGAAAAGCTTCAACGTTTACATCTATACAGGCAACGGCATTCGTGTTTTTATGATACTTCATTTTTAAATCCGCAACAGTAGCTCCCGCAGCTGGACCTTCCAAAGCAACTTCAATGAACGTTTCAGTTGTCTCAAATAATTCTGGTGAAGTTAAATAGGCAATCGCACAGACATCATGCATTTTCAAACCTGTAGTTAGACTGCCGCCTCTATAATGACGGAAAAGACCATAAAACATTTCCCCAACTCTACCAAGCGCTCTGATGGCTGTTACTTCATGATTCGTTAACACAGCTTGACTTGTAACATCTAATCCTACCATTGTTAGCGGGACACCTGATTGGAAAACAATTTGTGCAGCGTGTGGATCGACATACGTATTAAATTCGGCACTTGTATTTGTATTTCCCCTTGCTAATGAGCCACCCATCATGACGATTTCTGCAATATTTTCTTTGACTTCTGGATAGAGGGTCAGTAACAAAGCAATATTCGTTAATGCAGCAATTGGAACAATGGTCAAAGGAACATCACTAGACAGAATTTCTTTTCGCATAGCTTCCACTGCATGAATATCTAAACACGTAGAGATAGGTTGCGGAAACTCAAAGCCATCCATACCAGTCTCCCCATGAATCTCAGCAGAATCTTCCAATTGAATAAGTAACGGACAATTACACCCCTTGGCTACAGGAACCTTTTTCCCAAAAAAATCGACAAGTTTCAAGGCATTATTTGTTGTTTTTTCTACATCTACATTCCCTGCAACCGTCGTTATTAAGCGAACTTCTAGGTTAGGATGATTCAGTGCAATCGCTAAAGCTACAGCATCATCAATTCCTGGGTCCGTATCAATAATGATCGGTCTTTTCTTTGTATCCATTTTTCTTCCTCCATTCACATTTAGGAAAAACATTTCCGGAAACGTTTTCTTAATTTGAGATTAACAGCGCTTTCATTAAAAGTCAAGCAGAATTTCTAAATAATAAATAATTAGGCTTTTTCTTGACTTTCTGCTTTTAGAATGCTTACTATAAAAAAGAGTTCAGTGAAAGGACGAAAATGATGAATATTAAAGATATTGCAAAATTAGCTGGCGTTTCCGCTTCAACTGTATCCAAAATTATAAATAATAAAGATCAAACTATTAGTAAAGAAACCCGTGAGCGTGTCTTAAAAATCGTTCGAGATTACAACTACACACCTTACTCAGCAAATCTCGTCACAAATAGTACTACAAAAACCTTCGTGTTATTATTAAATAGCCATGAAACTTTTGAAGCTTGGGTTACGAGCTTTATTGATAAAGCTCAAGAAAATGGCTATAACTGCTTGATTTTAAATAGTCACGGTAGTTTAGAACAAGAACTGAAAAATATTACCTCGCCAACTTTAAAACAAGCCAGTGGCATTATTTGGGACCCAATCAATGAAAACAGTAAACAATACGCGAAATTTATAGAAGAATTAACGATTCCTTACTATTTCGTCAATCACTCAACTAACGAATTGCCTTCTCTAGCGAGGCTTTATGAAGAAGCTAGTTATGTTTTAACCCGAGAATTATTACAGAATAACCATAAAAAAATTAGTTATTTCGTCACTAACCCAAAATATAAAGAAGCAATTATTGCAGGCTATAAAAAAGCCTTATTTGATGTCAATTTACCCTTTAGTAAAGAAAATATTTTAACTACTATCCCTGCTGATTTCAGTAATCAGCTTATCACAGATGGGATTACGGGTATCCTTACTGATGACTATACCCAGGCTGTTTTTTTGGAACAGCTTTTAAAGCAGAGCGGTTTGCGAACCCCCGATAATTACTCTTTACTCGCAATTAAGCGAAAAATTGATCGTTCATTTTTACCTGATCATATTTCTTCCGTCTTATTAGATACAGAGACGTTTGGCAGCCAGTTAGCCTTATTATTGCTTAACAAACGCAAAGAAAAAACAGCCTTGATTAATGAGGCTGAAAAATTGGTGCTAGATCACAAAAATACATTAGGCATGTCTAGTGTTAATCCACATAGCAAAATGATTGTAGTGGGTAGTTTAAACGTTGATAATTATCTGTATTCAACAAATTTACCACATAACGGCAAAACAAATTTTTTGTCTAGCTATGCTAAATTTCCCGGCGGAAAAGGATTAAATCAAGCTGTTGGCTTAACCAAACTGGGCCATCAGGCCACCTTAATTGGTTGTTTAGGCTCAGACACAGATGCGAATTACTTATATAAAGAATTAGAAAAATACCACGTTACGACAGATGGTATCACACGTATTCAAGATACTGAGACTGGTCAAGCTTATATTTATGTTGAGACAAGCGGCGACTCCATGATTTCAATCTTACCTGGTGCAAACACAGCGCTTACGCCTAAAAAAATCGCACAGCAAAAACACCTATTTATGGATGCCAGTTTTTGTCTCATTCAAACAGAAATTCCTTTGTCTGCTGTAGAGAAAGCTTGTGAAATTGCCCAACATTCAGGCGTACCGATTATTTTAAAACCAGCTGCTATTCATCATATTCCAGTGAATATACTAGAAAAGGTTGATTTTTTCATTCCCAATGAAGATGAATTATTGGAACTTCAACCAGATACTGGTACATTAGAAGAGAAAGCGGCGTACTTCTTAGAAATGGGCGTAAAAAATGTCATTGTTACTTTAGGAAAAAAAGGCGTGTTATTAAAAACACCCCAAGTGTGCCGCTATTTCCCTGCAACAGAAAATATAGCTGTGGATAGTACTGGTGCCAGTGACAGCTTTATCAGCGCGCTCGCCTCCTATCTTTCGAAAGGTTATCCGACTGAAGCAGCCATTCAAATAGCCATTCAGGCTGCAGGATTTTCAGTTTCTAAAGAAGGGGTGATTGATTCTTTAGTTGATCACGTCACTTTGGAAAATTATTTGATAAAAAAAGAACCCGCTCTTTTTGCTCATCGTAACACCTGTGTCGACTGACACAGGTGTTTTCCTGCTGAATATCTTGTTATTTTCTCATAAACCAATGAGAATTGTTCTTTTTTATTACAATTTATTAGGCGAACTATTATAATAAAAGAGAAGTTATTACTAAGGAGTGAGTCTCATCAAAACACAAGATGCCATAAAAACATTTTTACTTTCAAAGAAAACACAAAAAAAATTGGCTGTCTTTTTATACTTAGCAAAACAAACGAACCTTGATTTATCTAGTGTTGCCCGAAAATTCGATCTTTCTACTAAAAATTTATCAATTTATCTTCGTGAAATTCAAGAAGACTTAGCAACCCTTCCTGAAAATACCTTAGAGATTCAGATCCATCACGGAAAAATTTCATTACATACGACTTCCAATGATTTTCTTTCCCACTATTTTTTATTATTTAATTATTACTGTGTCCATTCTACTGACTTCATTCTTTTTCAAGCAATTATCAAAAAAGAAAACAATTCTGTCTGGAAAGTGAGTCAAGAAACTAATTTTAGCTCATCTTACATTTACAAACGGTTAAATAACATTAATAAACTATTTGGTTTGTATGGAATTTCCGTCCATTTTTCCCCCTCCGCGAGTAAAGTGATTACAGGTTCTGAATTTCAAGTCCTATATGCTTTTCTTGATGTCTACTGGACCATCTTTTTAAATACCTTAGCCTTACCACGTTATACCTCTACTTATTTTGAAGATATACTGACGCAACATATTAAACCAGAAATTCTTGAACGCTTGGAACATGCTTCTCTACTAAAATTAAATTTACTTTTACACATCGCAAAATATCGCTTTCCATATACTTGTGAAGATGATCTCCAAAAAGAATTTGAAGAGCATCCTTATTTAAGGCTTTTCTCAGACTCAAAACAAACTATTTTTTGTTCCCAATCAAATTTTTCAGACGATCAACAGCGGGTTGTAGATATCATTGCACCCATTGCCATTGATAATTTTGATTCTGCAAAACGAGCCAAAGATCTACTAGCTGCTCTAAATGAAATTTCTTGCCCAGAATATTTCTACGTTGATTCTTTATTAACCAATTTTTGCGAAGTTTTTCAAATTCCAAAAATGCGTGAATTTGATCGTCATTACTTCTTACTTATTTTATTTAAAAATATTATCTATAACCAATTATTTATTTCGCAGCAACCAAATACCGCAATTCTAGATTTTTTAGTCAATAAAAATAGTACTTATCAAAAAGATTTACAGAAAAAAATTTATGCTTTTTATCGAAACTTTTCAGCGCATTCCCATTATCAGTTAAGATTTAAGGATCAGGAGAACCCAATTTGGACATGTGAATTGTTGTTACGAATTTATAAGCACTATAGTCCCCGCAAAAAAATTAAAATTGGTGTTGCATATTCTCGCGATTTTTACATTGCTAGCTTTATTATGATGAAAATCAAGCAAGCATTTAGTGAGGATATTATTTTTGAACGAACCGATTTTTCTAGTTGTGATATTGTGATTACTGACTATCCCTTATTTGATTTACCAAAAGAAATAGACCGAATTTACATTTTAGAAGAAGAATTAACCCGAGAAGATTGGGAACTAATTTTCAGTAAAATAAGTATCGCCATTTTTGATTTGCAATATTAAAACAAACACCACAAGCGCTAACTTGTCTCACCAGCCATAATGAAAACAAGCAACCTACAAACCACTTCTGCCAGTTTTAGTCTGACAGAAAATAGTTTGTAGGTCGCTTGTATATTGCTGTTCTTTTCTATGTTACCTTCAAAGACAATCTAGTAAGTGGGTACACGTCGTACTTCAGTCCTTAAAGTGCTACGCTTCCACCGCTGATCAGTTTTTAAGCCTGAGACAAAAATCCAAAGTGTTTTTTGTCTCAGGCTCTTACATTTTTTCAACAAAGATGTTACTAGGCGCTACTTGAAGCTGAAAACTATTTTCTCTATCGAGATTCCTCATCAGTAGACTCAAATTTAAAACTTTTTTCTATAAAAGCGACTTCTTTTGCGTATGTTTTTACAAAAGAAGAATAGTCTTTGGGATCTTTGACCTTTTCCAATTGGTCAACAGAGACTTCTAATTCAAATCCTGTCCCATCTTTAAAGAGATAATATTTTGAGATGTCTGTATATCCTTGATTCCGTTTTAAAATATAGCCGGTTTGTACATCAGCAATTTTATTAATTGGGTATGCTTTGATAAACTCTTTACTTGTATCCAAATAATCAGAAAGACTGTTGACAAGATTGCCAGAAAGGTACATACCTGCCGATGTATAATAGTCTCTTTTTTCATAAAAACTGATATTGCCTAGATATTTTGTATCTGGATACTCCTCTGTAGAAGGTAAAATTAAAAAGTTCTTTCCGCCACTGGTTTCAATATCGGCATCGCCGATAATTTCTATTTGATAGCCTTGATTAAATAAAAGTTTATTTTCTTCTATTGTGACTTTTAGTGGTTTTTCTAAATCAACAGGTCCAGTTGTGGTAAGTCCAGCTTCTTTTAAAGGATAAACATCTTCTGATGAAGCGGAGTAATCCCAATAATCATCTTTCTCCGCAAGATCAATATATACTATAAAGCCAATTGCTACAGCAATGCCTATCCAAATAATTTTTTTGTTCTTTTTTTGTTTTTTCTTTTTTTTCGTCTGTGGTTTTACCACTTTTTTATTGGAGTTAGGAAGTTGCTTTGCTGTGTCTGTTCTTGTGACAGGAAAAAACGACCATTTTGGCTTTTGAAAAAGCGCATCATATGTATCATAAAAATTCTTTTGTTTAGCCATTTTTTCTCTCCACTAATTTTTTTGATAAGGAAATTTCCTCAGATGCTTCGGAGACTAATTTTTCGTAATCATCTGTGATACTTTCCGACAACACTCTTATGGTACCTAAGATACCATTGGTTGCAAGTGTTATTTCTTCTGTTGACAATTTATCTTCTTTAATGCTTAAAAACCGTTCTGATGCTCGTAAAATCTCTGGTACCTTATGATATAAAAAATCACTAAAATGAGTAATTGCTTCAGGATACTTCACTAAGTGTTTAAAGATGCCCTTAGCGGAAGCAACACCCAGTTCTACTTGTTCAATTTTTTTTAAATTTCGTGACTTATTCGTTAGTTCGTTTAAATAAATAATTTGTTTTTTTAATTCGTCCATAATTCTTTGGTACATCTCTAGGTCACTGTCCGTTAGATGGTGCGTCGTTTGATATTTTTTTAGATTTTTTTTATAACGGAAATACGTACGACCATTTCTATAAATAACCCAACCAATGTACCCAGTCCCCACTAACAAAACCATTATCCCATTCAAATCATGCACTCCTTTTTAAATTAGTATATATTACTGAATAACACACTGTCCAGCTTAAAATTGACAAATAAGTATGAAATGTTACTCCCCCAATTACTTGTGCACTTTTATTGTATCATATAGGAAAATTGTTCTGTTCCGCATTTGGACAAATTGTCTAAATGTCTAAGGAAATCTTTTTTGGTTTAATATGTAGCAAAAAACACTTGCAAGAATTGATTACTTCTCACAAGCGTTTTTTATTGTCTAAAACAACTATTTACATTTCATTTTATTAAATAGTGAATAAATAAATTACTGCAGCTAATGAAGCACCTAAGATAGGTCCCACAATTGGCACCCAAGAATAAGCCCAATCAGAATCACCTTTTGTTTTCACAGGAATAATTTGGTGCGCTAAACGAGGTCCTAAATCACGTGCAGGGTTAATTGCATAACCTGTAGGTCCGCCTAATGATAGACCTAGTCCTAAGACCAAAATCCCAACAAGCATTGGGTTAATGCCAGCCGCTAAGTCGTTTTGAGAAAAGGCTAGTAAGCCAAAAACCAAGACAAATGTGCCGATAATTTCTGTTAAAACATTGGCTGGATAGTTACGGACAGCTGGACCAGTGGCGAAGGTTCCTAAAATAGCACCTTTGTCTTCTGTAATGTTCCAATGGGGTAAATAAGCTAACCAGACAACTAAACCACCAATAAAACCGCCTAGGACTTGAGCTACGATATAAGGTAAAACCATGCCCCATTCAAAGTTTCCAGTAATTGCCATCGCAACTGTTACAGCAGGATTTAAATGCGCTGGACTCATATACCCAGACATGTAAACAGCTAATGTAACAGCAGCGCCCCAACCTAAAGCAATAACGACCCAACCAGAAGCAAAGGCTTTGCTTTTCTTCAAGTTAACTGCGGCACAGACGCCATCCCCTAGTAAAACTAAAATCATCGTTCCGAAAAATTCACCGAATAATTGTGTCATCATCGAAGTTCCCATTTTTTCTTCACCCTACTTTCAAATTTTTTAAATCTGATTCTTCAATTACTTTTTCTAATGTTTCAATGTGTCGTGCTCTTTCTTCCGCTGTCCACTGATAATGCTGTGCCATTTCTTCAATGACTCCCGCTTTCACTTGGTCCAAACGATCACGCATAAATAATAAGTGGTTGGTCCGTCGCAATAAAAAGTCGACGGGTGTTAAAGCCATTTCTTCTTCCATCGCATAGTTTAAAGAGACAGTTTCTGTTAAGGTTAAACCAGGAATTACTTTGGCATCATCAATCATTTCAAAAACAGTTGATACGTTGGAGCCATATAAATGAGCTAAGTATAGTGCATCCTTTTCACTTAACCCTTTAGACACGCCATGTTTTGCCAACGCTTCTAATTCTTCGTCTACCGTTGCAGGGTTCAATTTCCCGCCTGAAACTGGATAGTTTTTAGAATCAATTAAGGTGAATTCTTTCTGGTATTCTTCTGCTAAGATGGTTTGAATCATTTTCATCGCACCTTCTGCCATTTTACGATAATCTGTTAATTTCCCACCAGCCAAAGTGAGCAAGCCATCCGCTGATCTTTCCAATGAGCTGCCTCGAGAGACAGCTGAAGGATTGACTTTATTTTCCACCAAACTGTCTTCCAGATGGTTTAGGACTTCTTCAATTTCTCGTTTATCTGTTTGATTTTTTTGGTATCTGTCAACGACATCAATGACTTCATCAATACTTTTATCTGAAAGTTTGCCATTGTTTCCCCCATTATAATCTGAGCCACCGTTAGCAGAAATTAAAGGTCGTAAGCCAGCCCAGCTGGCTTCGATATCATCAATTGTTAATTGCACCTCTGGATAACGATTATTGACTACTTCCAATAGGTAATCCACATCACTTTGTTCTACTGTTGGATGTTGAAAGTCTCCATGGTAATCTGTATCCGTCGTCCCAAAATATGTTTTTTCTTCTCTTGGAACAACGAAGACCATGCGGCCATCTTGTTTACCTGTATCAAAATACGTTGGTTGAGGAACATTTAAACGGCTTTTGTCGACAACTAAATGAACCCCTTTGGTTGGACGCATTTGTGGTGTAAATGAATCGTTTTTGGCTAAGCCTCTTAATTTATCTGACCAAGGACCAGTAGTATTAATTAAAACATCTGCGTGAATCTCAAACTGTTCATCAGTTAGTAGGTCCTTTGCTTGAATGCCAGTAATTTTACCTTCATCATTGTATAAAAAGCCCACCGCTTGAACCCGACTCACAGCATGTGCCCCGTCAGCTACTGCTTGTTTAATATTTTCAATAACTAAACGAGCATCATTATTTCGGTAATCTAAATAAACACCGCCACCTTGTAGACCTTCACTTTTTAGTTGTGGCTCACGTGCCAAAACCTCGTCTTTTGTCAACAGATAGTTGGCGTACTTGGTACCTGTTACATCAGCTAACTGATCATATAAATCCATTGCTATTTTGACAGAAAATAGATTAAATGTTGCATTTGGCTCATCATAAATCGGCAATAACATGGGATCCGCTTTAGGGATGTGTGGCGCAATGGATTGAACGACGGCTCGTTCTTTCACTGTATCTGCCACCACCTCCACGTCAAACGTTTTCAAATAGCGGATACCACCATGAACTAATTTGGTTGATCGTGAAGAGGTGCCCTCTGCGAAATCCTGCATTTCAATTAACCCTGTCTTCATTTTAGCGGCACTGGCTTGCAGGGCAACGCCTGCGCCAGTAATGCCACCACCAATAATTAAGACATCTAAGTGTTGTGTTTTTAAAGCGTCGATTGATTGTCGGCGTGTTTCTATTGAGAAAGTCATAGAAAATTCCCCTTTTCCATTTACTTATTTTTACGTTTGAATTGTTGGGTAGCTGCTACTGCTTGTTGCCAACCTTCATATAAATCTTCTCGTTCTTCTTCCGCCATAATTGGTTCAAATTGTTGTCCTTCTTCTTGGAATGCTTTGATTTCTTCTAAGTCTTTCCAGAAGCCAACCGCTAAGCCCGCCAAGAAAGCTGCGCCTAAGGCCGTTGTTTCTAAGTTATGGGCTCTTTGAACAGCAGTGTTTAAAATATCTGCTTGGAATTGCATCAAGAAATCATTGTTTGCTGCTCCACCGTCTACTTTTAAGACGGGAATATCTATGCCTGTATCTTCTTTCATCGTGTCAATAATGTCACGAACTTGATACGCAACTGCTTGAAGTGTCGCTTTGACAAAATCTTCTCTCGTGGTACCGCGTGTTAATCCAAAGACAGCCCCACGCGCTTGTGAATCCCAATATGGTGCGCCCAAACCAGTGAATGCCGGAACCACATAAACTTCATTGTGCCCTGTTGACGCTTTGGCTACTGCTTCAGATTCAGCAGCCGTTTGCAACATTTTTAAGCCATCTCGTAACCATTGAATCGCTGAACCAGCCACGAAGATACTTCCTTCCAAGGCATAATATACTTTGCCGTTAATGCCATAGCCAATAGTGGTAAGCAGATTATTTTTAGAAAGTTGAGGTTCTTCGCCAGTGTTCATGACAATAAATGAGCCTGTTCCATAGGTATTTTTAACCATCCCAGGTTCAAAGGCCATTTGACCAAATAAAGCGGCTTGTTGGTCACCAGCCATCCCAGCGATAGGTACTTCACTTCCGTAAAAATGGTAATTTTTTGTTAGTCCATACACTTCAGAGTTCGAAACCACTTTCGGTAACATCACTCGTGGGATATTTAAAATATCCAAAATTTCTTGATCCCAATCTAAATCATGGATATTAAACAACATCGTCCGACTTGCATTTGAATAATCAGTGACATGAGTATCTCCCGTTAATTTCCAAACGAGCCAAGTGTCAATTGTCCCAAACATCAATTCTCCATTTTCTGCACGTTCTTGCGCACCTTCTACGTGATCTAAGATCCAACGAACCTTCGTTGCTGAGAAATAAGCATCAATGATTAACCCAGTTTTTTCATGAATCATTTCGCTGTAGCCATCTTCTTTTAGTTGATCAGCAATAGGTGTCGTTTGGCGTGATTGCCAAACAATTGCGTTATAAATGGGTAACCCAGTTGCTTTGTCCCAAACAACGGTTGTTTCCCGTTGGTTTGTAATCCCAATTCCGGCAATATCTGTAGGTTTCACTCCTGACTCAATTAAAGAACCTGCAATAACGGATTGAACAGAATTCCAAATTTCATTGGCATTATGTTCCACCCAGCCTGCATTAGGAAAATATTGAGTAAATTCCTTTTGTGAACTACCAATTTTGTTTCCTTTTTTATCAAAAATAATTGCACGAGAACTAGTCGTTCCTTGATCAATCGCCATAATGTATTTTTCTTCTGCCATGATAATTCCTCCTAAACGTTTTTGAAATCGTTTTCTTTATGTCCCTATCTTACAAATAAAAGAATAACTAAACATGTCAAAAACTTTTTTTATTTAAAAAAAATTGAAAGGATTTCTACTAAAACCAACAAAGACAACGCTTTCAATAATACTTTTATTATCTCTAATTTTTCAATAAAAAGAAACATTTTTGTTTAAAAAAGCCTAATTTTCGACTTTTAATTGTAAAAAGGCTGGTGCGAGGATCAGATAATTTCTGTCACACCAACCTTTTGTTTATTTCTCCCGCAAGGTACGTATTTTCTTTTTTAATTGTTGCACATCATAGGTCGAACTTAATTCTGACAAAACATAGACTTCCGGTGTTCCTTGATAGCTCGTTTGCTGATAATTGGTCACAATTAAATCATATGTTTGTTCAGGCTGATACCTCTCCACCAGCGTGCCATTCATATTTTTAAGACTAAGCATTAATACTTGTGTTAACGCCGCTTGATAAAGAGCATCCATTGCTAAATGAATTCCAATTTTTATTTCACCAATCATTTTAAATTCAATTAATGCCAACACGCTTAAATATTTGACCAGAGAAAGTTCATGCAAACTATCTCCTGGTTGATACGTTTCATCAAAACAAGCTAAAGCTTTTTCTAATAACGTTGTTGAAAAAGAAGCTAATTCCCGACTAGATAATTGCTGTTCTTTTTCCCAGATATGGGCCCGATCAAAAACTTCCAATTCTCCTTTAAAAAAATACAGTTTTCCATGAATTTGTGAAAAATAGTAAGCCATGGTTTTCTCAAGAGTAGGTTCAAATTTATGGGGCCGATAATACAAGACCACATTTTCCAAGATAAACGTATCAGCTAAAGAAACAGCGGAACGACGTCCCCGAATTAAGGAATATTCATCAAAAGCTGATTCTGGTAAGACCGACATTGTGATTAGAAAAACAAAATGAATCATGCTTTCTCCTTCGTCTAATTCTAATGAATAGCGACTAGAAAAACGGAAAAACAATTGTCGAACTTGCTTAAATAACGGATCTTCTTTAAAATCAATCATTTTCTTTCTCAATTGTTGATATTTTTTTGAAGTGACCGCTAGGCGCTTTTTCGTAATACTCAACCAAAGGCTAACTTTTAACGCATTATGTTCATTAAAAGTAAAACCTAAGCCAGTCTCAATCCCTTCAATTATCCGTTTATTTAACGGGGACATCGTTTTTTTCTGGTGTGTTTCATAGGGAGTAATATACCAATACAACTGAAAGTAAAAGTAACGAATCTGCAATTCTTCTCCCTGTAGTTGTCCATTTTTTATTTGCAAATCAAAGGCGGCTAACAATTGATTGAGTTCCTTAATCTTTCGAAATAAAGAAGACTCACTAATCATAAATTTAGTCGTTAATTGAACAATAGAAAACTCTTTATTACGATATAAATAATCTAAAAGTTGAAATTTAAGAGACTCTTTTACAAATGCTTCAATTAAATGATTCAACGAAAAAAAATCCGATAAGGTGATTGATAGCTGCTGGCCATCATAAGTAAGCTGACAGTCCTGTCCAAAAGGTTTCAAAAAATAATGTAAATCCTCTAAGTCTTTTTCAAAGGAGGCTTTTGTGACTGCTAAAAATGTTGTTAAATCAGAGACTGAGCAGGTACCGCCTGCTAAGATGGTTTGTTGCACCGTTAATAATTGTCGCATCGCTTTCTTTTCCAATAACGTCTCAACTTTCATCGTTCTCTCTCCAATAAGCCGAAGCACCCATCAAATTTGTAATATCATAAATATTGGTTAAGGAAGGTTGATAAAAATAATCTTTTTGTAATAGGTCTGTCAGTGTCTGACCTGTTTGGATACTTAATGCTAACGTATTTATTTTTTCTAAACAATTGTTTTTTGAACAAAGCTGTGCCCCAAGGACCCGTTGCGTCACTTTATCATAGATTAATTTGCCTAAAATTTCTGTCCCATGTTGTAGAGGCGGCGCTGGCTGTCTAACAATTACGGAAGCAAGTGTTTGCGGAAAAAATAAACCTTCCGTTTCGGTTAGACCTGTACTAGCAAGGTAATAGTCCCCCACTTTTGTTCCCATTGTTCGCAAAGAGCCAATGAATCGGTGTGTTTTTTCTTCTAAATTGTTGGCGACTACTAAGCCAGTTCGTACCGCATTGTTCACTAACGGAGCATAAAAAGTTTCCGCGACTGGTTCATTCATAACTGAAATGCAATCTCCGATGGCAAAAACATTTGGCACTGAAGTTTGTAAATAAGCATCCACCGCGATTGTCTGATCCAGATTTCGTTGAATTTTTTTATCCAAATAGGCTAATTGAGGATGTAAGTTTAAAGCAAAAATCCCACTGTCACAAGAAATTTTCTGTTCACTTGTTTCAAGAACAATACCATTTGCTGTTTCTTCAATTCCTAGGACCGTTTCTTCAAAATGGAAAATTACTGCTTGTTTTTCCAAAGATTTTTGAACTTCTGCGACCATTTCTTTATCAAAATATTTAGGCAATAGATTTTCCAAGCTTTCAAAGACATGGACCGTTTTCTTCATTTTCACAAGAAAATCAATAGCTTCCATTCCAATGGGTCCTGCACCAATGACGGCTACTGTCTGGCTCTTTTCCAGTAATGGAACAGCCGCTAAAGCACCTGATAAAAATTTATATTTGAGTAGTTTTTCTGTTTGACTACCACGAATTTGCGTGGAAAACTGGCTTGCGCCTGTCGCTAGAATCAATTTATCATAAGAATACCACTGTTGCTCTTCCTTTTGTGCCCAAGCAATCAATTGGTTCTCAACATCCATTGCCACGACTTCTCTATTTAAAAGCAACTGAATCTTTTGACGACGTAATTCCTCTTCCGTTATGTAACGTGCTTCGTGTAATTCATTGATGGTATGATTAAAATACGCACTTAAGCCACCAGATAAATACCCCACTGTTGCTTGCTTGTCAATTAAAGAAATTTCTGCTTGGGGATATTTTTTCCTTGAAGCAATTGCTGCGGAAATACCTGCGAATGATGCACCAATAATCACAATTTTCATTTGTTTCCTCCTCTGTCAGGACCTATTATACTTCTCTCAGTTTATCATGATTAAAAAGAATGCTAAAGCAACAACTATAGTTTTCCCTTAAAATAATTATTTTTGCTGAGCGCATTGCTTTTCAAGCACTTTCATTTTCATTTATAATAAATGTTACTACTGTTAGAGGAGGAGTTTTCATGTCTGCAACGAAAGAGCAATTGGAACTATTTTTATTTTATTTATCTGAAACCCATACAAAAAGTTTATCTTTACATGACTTAGTTACAAGTCGACCACGCCCAGAAGAAGCGCGTATTTTATTAAATATTAACGAGGTTTTCACTTACTACCATAGCGCTCGTGTTCTCTACACAAGTGTTCCTGCTCTTGAAAACAACAAGTCTGAGCCTTTTTTCCAAGCCTTCGAAAATTTTTATTTTGAATTAAAACAACATTTTTTCAATGAAGAAGATGAAACCCATCAATTGAATGAACGTCTAGAGGAAATGAAAATTGCCTTTGAACAATTGACGGATGACTACAATGTTCTATAATAGAAGAGAACAATTCGTTGAGAAGGGGTCCTTATGAAGCAAGAAGAAGTGATTAAACGTTTAAAAGAAGAACTAAATTTGCCATTTTTTAATGGTACGCTAGAAGAAAAGAACTATTCTGAAGCAGATTATCAACAAATCAAGAAAGAGTTAATTCAATACTTTGATGATTATGTGCGAAATGTTGAAAATTAACGAGCTAAAACAACCTTTGATTTTAATAAAATCAAAGGTTGTTTTATTATTAAATAAAAAAAATAACAAAAAAAACCACCGGCAGTTTTGCCGATGGAAAAGGAGTATTTACTCAATAAGAGTAAAATGAAAAATAAAAAGGTTGTTGTTGGTATGAATTAATAATACAATACACTTTCTCTTTTGTCCATAAAAAAGACATGAAAAAAATATTAAATTCGTTAGTTATTTTTATTAGTTTTTTATTTTTTCAAAAGAATGTTGCTCATCCGCGTAATGGCAAAGGTTAATTCATCCGTTGCTTGATCCTGCTTTTCCTCTGAAGCATTAAATAAATCTGCATCAATGCCTGTTTCTGGATCTGTTGCTAAAATCATTTCATTGCATCCTGCTACATATTCTGTATAAGCATGTTGAAATTTTTTGTGAATGCCAAGTACTTGTGGTGTTGGTTTTAATGTTCCGACTTTTTTGAGCATTAATTCATATTTTTCAGTACCTTCTTTAAATTTTGCTTGAATTTCTGCAATTCGTTCGGCTGTTAAATCATTCACTTTATTCTTATCGATCGCTTGACGAACTTCTTCGTAATATGGATTCATGACTTCGCCAATATCTTCTGTTGTTTTAACGATATCATTAATTGTTTGAACGTAAAATCCTAAATTTGGTCTCATAACCATCCCTCTTTTCCCTTTTCTCTTTCACTCCATTTTACACTTTTTCTATTCCATCTGACAAGTGGCACTTTTTCAGTCTTCATTCTTTTGATTTTTAACAGAGAAAACATAGTGAGGCATCGTTTTGCCACAATATGTTTTAATGTATCGATCCCTAACAAGCATCTGGTTTCGAATAGCGACATTCATAGAGGCTAAGTTCGTATCACGAATCGTTGAAATAACTTCTGGAAAATTTAATACATCGAATGCGTACTGTTTTGTCGCTGCGGCAGCTTCAATCGCATACCCTTTGTGCCATTCTTTCACACATAAATGATAACCAATTTCTGTATAGCTCTTACCTTTTACTAATTGATTGGTGAGACCACACTCGCCGATGACTTCGCCTGTTCGTTTCTTCTCTAACGCCCATAAGCCGTAGCCGTATTCTTGATAGGACTGTAAGTTCCACTTTAGCCAGTTTGCAACCTCTTCATCAGAAAAAGCGTGTTCATAGGCATACATCACATTTTCATCTTGCAAAAATTTTTTCAATTCCACTTCATCTTCCGACTGCCATTCTCTGACAATAAGTCGTTGTGTTTCGAAAATAATTTTCCGTTTCAAGCCCTTTCACTCCTTACATAAAGAAAAATTGACTGGTTTAAGTACCAGCCAATTTTCTTTTCTTATTTATTAAGCACCTTTACCTGCTTTACGTTGGAAGAACTTCACAATTTCCACAATTGGGATGATAGCAAAAGAAGTACCTGCTACAATTGCCCATTGATATGCATCTAAATGTGTGACGCTGAATAAATCATTAAATCCTGGAATAACAATCGTTGCAGCTAATAGCAAGAACGAAACAAGAATCCCATAGTTAAATGATTTGTTGCGGAATAAGCCAACTTTGAAAATTGATTGATAAATCGACTTCACATTAAAGGCATGGAACAATTGAATTAATCCCAAAGTAGCGAAGGCCATGGTTAAAGCATCGCCGTGTTGTAAATCATACAACGCTTGCGCCGATAAGTTTGTGTTAGCTGCGGTATGTGCTGGGAACATAATTGACATTTTATACACAATCAAAGTCAATGCCCCTTGCGTAATCCCTTGGTAAACAACACTGCTTAAAACGCCGCCAGAGAAGAAGTTCGATTTTTTACCACGAGGTTCATGGCTCATCACATCACGTTCTGCTGGTTCCACACCTAACGCAATCGCTGGGAAAGTATCCGTTACTAAGTTAATCCACAATAAGTGAACAGGTAACAAGGTATCCCAATTGAGCATTGTTGCAATAAACAAGGTTAATACTTCCCCTAAGTTAGCTGAAAGTAAATATTGAATCGTTTTTTGGATATTTGAGAAAACTTTACGTCCTTCTTCTACTGCCACAATAATTGTTGAAAAGTTATCATCGGCAAGGACCATATCTGAAGCACCTTTTGATACTTCTGTTCCGGTAATTCCCATACCAATCCCGATGTCAGCAGCTTTTAAGGCTGGGGCATCATTTACGCCATCACCAGTCATAGCAACCACTTTTCCTTCTTGTTGCCACGCTTTAACAATCCGAACCTTGTGTTCTGGTGAAACACGAGCATAGACAGAGTAGTGTCCCACGACTTGTGCGAATTTTTCATCTGACAATTCATTTAATTCAGCGCCTGTGATGACTGCATCGTCGTCGCCTTCTTTGATGATGCCTAAACGTGCCGCAATTGCTTCTGCTGTATCACGGTGGTCACCCGTAATCATAATTGGACGAATACCTGCTTCTTTCGCGACTTTTACAGCATCTGCAGCTTCTTTTCTTTCTGGGTCAATCATACCGACTAAACCAGCAAATGTTAAATCTTTTTCCACAAGTTCAGAACTCATTTCGGCTGGAATCGTCTCAACATATTTATAAGCCATTCCTAAAACACGTAAGGCTTGTTTCGCTAATGAGGTGTTTGTTTTCAAAATTTCTTGACGTTTTGTTTCATCTAATGGACTTGTTTCTCCATTTGATAAGATTTCCGTACAACGTTTCAATAATTCATCTGGTGCACCTTTGACAGAAACTAGGAAGCCACCTGTTTTTAATTCATGAACTGTAGTCATTAATTTACGATCAGAGTCAAAAGGAATCTCTGCCACACGAGGTTCAGCTGCTACTTTTTCGGTTACGTTAAACGCATGATCTAAACCAAATTGTACTAAGGCAGTTTCTGTTGGGTCACCAATTAATGAACCATCTTGAGCGATTTTTGTATCATTCGTAAAGTTCATGATTTTTAAAGCCATATTATCAGCAGGGATTTCTGTGGAAGCAGATAAAACTTGACCATCTGTATACAACGCTTCAACGGTCATTTGATTTAAGGTTAACGTACCTGTTTTATCTGAACAGATAATGTCTGTACTTCCTAATGTTTCAACGGCTGGTAACTTACGGACAATCGCATTTTTCTTGGCCATTTTTTGGGTACCTAAAGCCAAAATAATTGTGACAATCGCTGGTAATCCTTCTGGAATTGCCGCTACAGCTAACGAAATTGACGTTAATAACATGTCAATCCATGAACGACCATTCATCATTCCTACCACAAACATCACCGCTGCAATGACTAAAATGGCAATTGTTAACATTTTACCTAATTGGTTTAAGTTTTGTTTTAAAGGCGTTTCCGTTTCTTGTTCGCTTGCTAGCATGCCAGCAATTTTACCGACTTCTGTATTCATTCCTGTGCCAACCACAACGCCAAGACCACGTCCATACGTCACATTACTATTGGAATAAGCCATATTGATTCGGTCACCGATACCAATATCGGTTCCCTCTAAGATGGTTACTTCTTTTTCAACTGGAACAGATTCACCGGTTAACGCTGCTTCTTCAATTTTTAAGCTATTCGCTTCCAATAAACGTAAATCAGCTGGAACGACATCCCCTGCTTCTAATAAAACAATGTCACCTGGCACTAATTCATCACTTTTAACAGTAATGACGTGTCCATCACGGCGAACATTCGCATTTGGTGAAGACATTTCTTTTAATGCTTCAATGGCTTGTTCCGCTTTAGCTTCTTGGATGACCCCAAAGATGGCGTTCAAGATAACAACCACTAAGATGATAATCGAGTCTACCACATCATGGGAAAAGACGGCTGAAATGACCGCTGCCGCTAATAAAACAATAATCATAAAATCTTTGAATTGCTCAAAGAATTTCACGGCAAGTGATTTTTTCTTCCCTTCATCTAGCACATTTTCCCCGTACGTTTCTAAACGCTTTTGAGCCTCCTGTGCACTTAATCCATCAGTTGTTGTGTTCATTTTCTCCAAAACAACTGTGTCGTCTTGTGCGTAAAACGCTTCAGACAATTGTGTTTTCTTTTCTTCTGACATGTTCTTCCTCCTCTATTTTTTGCAGCATCCTTCAAGTACTATTTTACATTTCATCAAAAATAAATGAAAAAAAATAGACTTGTGTATGCTACTTCGTCGAACATACATAAGTCTCACCGTTTAAGACAACACCAGAAATTGCTTTCGGAGTTGGTGATGTTGTCACAGCATAAATACTGTCAGTTACTCCCTCATGAAAAAACTATTTAACATTGATTGGAGAACCAATGTTATGAATAATTACTTAATTAGTATACCGTTTTCCACTCTTTTTTTCAAATAAAAGTTCTGCTCATTTGAAAAAAACTGAAATCCTTTCATTCGGATTCCAGTTTCTTGATTTGTATTCGTAAAATACGTTGTTGCCCCCGCTTTCGCGACCAACTAATAACCCAAGAAAGTAAGAAAAGACTAATCACGGTTCCTTCACGAACAAAAATCGGCAAATGATAACTAATGGACAATCCTAGTGCCAAACTGACACAAAAAATATCAACTAAATAACGATAAAACTGAAAATTATAGCGCGTTCTTTCAGAAATAAGTGTACAAAATTTTTCAATAGGAAATTGCAAAACACCTAGCGCAACTACCTGTCCTGTCCCGATTCCTGCTATGATTGTCCCTAAAATAAATAGAACAATTTTAACCAAATAATTTTGAAAAACAAGCGAACCAAATAATTGATATAAGAAAAAATTAATGACAAAACCAAAGCCAATTAACGCCACCAAAATAATCAAATAGTCCTGAATTTTACGCTGCTGAT
This sequence comes from Enterococcus sp. DIV0236, assembly GCF_050558525.1. Classification (NCBI taxonomy): domain Bacteria; kingdom Bacillati; phylum Bacillota; class Bacilli; order Lactobacillales; family Enterococcaceae; genus Enterococcus; species Enterococcus sp. DIV0236. Next base: position 1,650,288 of record NZ_CP187891.1, read on the forward strand.
CTAACAACCAACACGTGCCTAAAAAAGCGAAATTGATAGCTGTGGTAACCGTCCCGACTTTTAAATGAGTAAGTGTTGCAAAGGTCACATTAAACGCATTAAAACTGCTAACCCCGATGCCTGCTTGAATTGTCAAACTGATCCCCAATGCACTAATTAAATAAAAAAGAAACGATAGCACAATTTTTTTCTTCCACATTATAAAAACTCCTCTACTCTTGATACGTCTATTATGTGCTACAATAGAAGAAACAAATAGGAGATATCTCCTATTATAAGGAGAAAAAATGCTTAAAACAGCCTACCAACAATCACCGAAACAAGAATTAGCTAAAAATACGCCTTTTTTTAATGAAACTGATTTAAAACACAGTTTTATTATCGATTTTGAAAATCAAGAATTCATTCATCACCAAGCAGAGCCATTAAATTATCTTTTTTATTTAATCAAAGGAAAAGCAAAAATTTTAAAAACAGAACGCAATGGCCGCCAATCCATTGTTCAGTTTTTAACGACAGGTGATTTAATTGGCGATTTAACATTAGTCCAAGCGGAAACGATAACCAAGGACGTTATCGCCTTAGGTGAAACCTGTTGTTTGGCTGTACCTTTAGCTTACGCAGAAACTGTTTTAAAAAACAAGGTGCTTTTTATGCAGCAACTCAGCCATTATCTAGGGAAAAAAATGCTCCAACGGGTGGACCACTTTACAACGAATCAGACCTATGAACTAAGTTATCGGCTAGCGGAATTGCTATTGGTTGCCGCTAATCACGAAGATGTTTATAAAGAAAAACATACTGAGATTGCCGAATACTTAGGGGTTAGTTATCGCCATCTTATTTATACCTTCAAACAATTTCGAGAGCGCGGCTTTATTCAAAAACAAGGAACTGCTTATCACATCAACCGCTTAGCGTTACATTCTTTTGTGCAAAAAATGAAGAGTTAAAGTGGTGGATTGTTGACAAATAGTGCGCTTCCCGCTACCCTATTCTTATTAATAAGAAAGAAGGGACAGCAATGGAGCAAGCAGCATTTACTGTATCTAGTTGGCAAGAACAACCGATTGACAATCTTAATGAAAATTTCCCAGTGAATCAAGCGAGCGCTACTTATCAATTGTCAGGCGCCTTATCTGGGACAGCTTCTGTGGAATACTTAATGACTTATCAAGGCTCTTCAATGGCAGATGGGCTTGAAGCTGTGGCTCAAGTGGTCGGTTTCCTACATTTCGAAGGAACTTATTTAGGAAAAAAAGGCACCTTTACTGCTTGCGAAAAAGGGACGTTTACACAGGGTCTTTTAGACTGTCCTGGTGAACTATTTCAAGCATCAGGTGAGCTTGCCGGTTTATCTGGTCGCTACACTTATGAATTTGGTCAAGAAGAAGCGCTTCTTCATTTAGACTTTGTATAATAAAAAATTTCAAGGAAAGTTGGTGATATTATTTTACTTATTTTAAATTTGGCGGTTGTAAAAGACAATGGGTGTTTTTGATTAGATTAAACTTTTAAGGAGAAAAATCATGAAAAACACCCGAAACACCGTCCCATCATTACTAATTATTATTTTGCTTGTGGGATTTCCACAAATCAGCGAGTCGATTTTCACACCCATTTTACCAGCGCTTAGTTCTGCTTTTAACATTCACGATAGCGTGGCACAATTAACCATGAGTATTTATTTTGTTGCCTTTGCCGTTGGCGTTTTATTCTGGGGAATTTTATCCGATACGATTGGACGTCGCCCAGCTATGTTATTAGGAATTTTATGCTATTTAATTGGAAATATTGGCCTTTTTTTGAGTCCGACATTTCCTTGGCTGTTATTCTTCCGTTTAATTCAAGCATTTGGTGCAAGCGTTGGTTCTGTCATTACCCAATCAATGATGCGGGAAAGCTTTAACGATCTTCAAAGAGGGAAAATTTTTGCTCAAACAAGCGCTGCCCTATCGCTATCTCCTGCCATCGGACCCTTAGTCGGCGGACTTGTTCAAACCTATTTTGGCTATCAGCATGTCTTTAGCACCTTAATTGTCATGGCTGTTCTATTACTTTTCTATAGTTTTTATCGTTTACCAGAAACCTTTCACTTAGGAAATACCTTAACGAAAGCGCCTTTTTGGTCCGTGGCGAAACGCCTTTCCTTCGACTCGAAAGTTTGGTGCTACGGCTTATTGATTGGTGGCATTAATGGTTTATTATTTAGCTACTATGCAGAAGCCCCGTTTATTTTCATCAATCACTTTGGCTTTAGCAGTGTCCAATATGGCTTTCTTGGTTTAGTTTTAGCTGTGTCTAGTATTCTTGCTGCGGTTCTTATCAATTGGTTGCTAGGATACTGGTCAGCGGAAAAAATTGCCTTTGCTGGTTTGCTGCTAAGTATCTTTGCGGCTTGCTGTTTATTAATAATGACACAATTTGAAACAATCATTGGTCTTATTTTGTTTATTTTTCTCTTTTTCTTAGGGATTAATATTACTTTGCCCAATGCCTTAAGTATGGCCTTAAAAGGCTATGAATCTGTGATTGGTACTGCCAGTGGGATTTTTAGTTTTGTCTATTACTTGTTTGTTAGTTTCTTTACCTATTTGATTAGTTACTTTCACAATGGTACCATTTGGGTCTTGCCGCTTTACTTTTTAAGTTTTGCTTGCCTGTTAGCTTTCAGCTATTATGTCATTGTTTATCGTAAAACTTTAAAATAAAAATCAAAAAACACACGAATATTTCGTGTGTTTTTTTTAGCTAAAAAATTGATTTTCTAAACTATATTGCTTCCCTGAAACAATGTCATATTGAATCAGTCGGTATTCCTCATATAGTTGTTCTTGCTTTTTATTCATTTCTACTGTTTTTTTCCATTCCCCACCGAGATAGTAATTCCCCTTTTCAAAAGCAGGCAATTGTTCTTGTACCTCATTTAGCATAGCGTAAAATCCCGATTGCGGTAAGCCACTTTGTTGGAAAAGTGAGGGAGCAAAATAAAATGGACTAATAGTTGCTTGATGCTGATTTTTTTCTGTTAACTGATTCGCCGTATCATACATTAGAAATTCGGTCTGGTGAAGGGCTGCCCCTTCATTCAACGCTTGAATATTTTCATCATAAATACTTGGTAAGTGATCTCCCCAAAAAACGACTAATGTGCGTTTGGGCATTTTTTCGATTTCTTGTAGGAAATTTTTCAAAGCTTCGCTACTGTAGGCAATATCTTGCAAGTAATTATTGAGCGCGACTTGATTGCCGTTTCCTTGAGAAAAATAATTGGACGTTGTGTATTTATTTTCATAGGGCATATGTGTTTGCATAGTAACTAAATGAATGAATTGCGGTTGCTCTTTTTCTTTAAGCAGTGTCGTCACTTCCTGATACGCTGCTTGATCTGAAATGTAAGGATTATTTTCTAGTTTATCCGTATAGTTCATTGTTTTTTCATTGATAAATTGATCAAAACCTAAAATTTTATACACATCTTTTCGTTTATACATAGATGTATTGTACGGATGAATAGCCGTTGTTTGGTACTTTTGTTCCTTAAGTAATGAAACAATGGAAGGCAATTCCGTCATCTTAGGAATCATCATTGTATAAGGTGTAGTCATTTGGGCATTCATTAATTCCATCGAAAAACTTGTTAGGGCTTCAAATTCAATATTCGCAGTTCCGCCCCCGTAGTTTTGTGAAAGCATCTGGCCACTGTAAGTTTTATCAGCGATTTGCTGATAATCAGCTAAAGGATTACCAATAATGGACAAGCCTTTCAGATGATCTGGATTTGAAAAACTTTCACTCATGACAAACACAATATTGGGTTGCTCATTGTTCGGCACTGGTTTCGCCTCGGCCAACTTTTGATATTTCTGAGTAATTTCTGAAATAGCTTCTTTTGAATAACCCTTTGGTTGGTCCATAGCCTCTACTTTTAAATTATATAGAAAACCACCAATAAATCCTGTATTGTAGTAATTCATTTTTTGGCTGTAAGGAATCCATAACGCGGTTTTATTATAGGCTTTACGTAACAAATTTTGCGGATTGTTAAAATCACCAATATATGAAAATAGACCAATCGAAAGAACAAGACTTAACACACGAATTGTTTGTTTTTTCTTCGATAAAAAGAAACTTTTATAAAAGGCTTTTCCTAAGAAAAAAAGTGCTACACAACCTAACGCAACCACAAAAATAAACGGCCATAAACCAACCATTTCTTTTAATAAACTAACTTCTGTGATCATTTTTAAGTCGTCTGGATAAATAGGTTCGACACGATAAAACATCTTTTGATAGTCCGCAAATCCTAAAACACCTATTATGACACTATATAAAAGAGCGCCAACTCCTAATGAGCCTGCCAAACTACATAAAAAAAGTAAAAAAACGCTTAGCACAAAACAACCTAAGAAAAACTTTTCCGTATGCCACGAAAAAGCAAACTTGAAGGCTAAATCAACAGACAAGTTATTCTGACACCATTGCAAATATAAATTACTAAAAATAATTAATAAGATGAACCCGATTCCATACAAAAGGTAGCGGTAAGGCCATCGTCTAAATTTCTCAACTCTCTTTTTCACATCGATCTCCTATTCAAAAACTAGTAATGTATTTATTTTATGCTTCTTGAAAAAGAATGTAAAGAAGTAGCTAGCAAAGAAGTCTAAGGAATGGTAAAGAAAAAATGTTATTTGTTGCAAAAATAATTTTCCAGTGGTATAGTAACAATGGAATTTCGTTATCAGTTATCGTCGCCTTTTTTGAGTACTTTATGAAAGGAGAATAACTATGACTTACAAAGTAAAAAACATTCAATACCGTATTCAATTAGACACAGACAAAAATATTTTCATTGTTTTTGATGCAAAAAATGAAAGTAAAACAGCAACTGGTCACACAATTGAAGAAGCAATTGCACACTTAAAACAATTAAACTAAGGAGTGACAAACATTTCCATGCAAGACCCTTTAGGTAGTTATTTAAGCTAAAAGCCGTTTAGTAAAGAAAAAATACTAGACGGTTTTTTTGTATCTTCTTCGCCTTTTATTTTTTACATAGTATACTGAAACAAACGGAGGTGTTTTTATATGACCATCATTGCAAACTATATTCGCCAGCAACCCCAACATCAAACACAGTTAACAGAAATCTATCAAGCAATTTTAGCGGTTGTTCCTCAGGAGACTACTGAAAAAATCGCTTATGGAATGCCGACCTTTTACTTAAATGGCAATTTAGTGCATTTTGCGGCGGCCAAGCAACATTTAGGTTTCTATCCTACGCCATCAGCCATCCAACGTTTCAGCAAAGAATTACGCCCTTTTAAAACCTCGAAAGGTGCCATTCAATTTCCCTACACGCAAGAGTTACCTCTTTCATTAATACAGGAAATAGTTAAATTCCGTGTACAAGAGAACATGAAGAGCGTGGGACAAAAATCACTTTGAATTTTTGTCCCACGCTCAAAAACTGATAAACGGCGGGAACAGAAGCAACTCCTTCGGAAATAAGCCGAAATTCTCCAAAAATTAAAGAACAATTTTCGGAAATTCCTTCTTATTTCTCGGAGTTAAACACTTCTGTCCCGACCTCTTCATGTTCTTAAAATTTTTTCCATCGCTTTTCCCTTGGCCAACTCGTCGATTAACTTATCTAGGTAACGGATTTTTTGCATTAAAGGATCTTCAATTTCTTCCACGCGATAGCCACAAATTACGCCTTTGATCAATTGGGCGTTTTCATTAAAATTGGGTGCTTCTTCAAAAAATGTTTCCATCGTTACTTTTTGAGCCAATTGTTGTTGCAAGCCTTTTTCATCATAACCAGTTAACCAGTAAATAATTTCGTCAACCTCCGCTTGCGTTCGATTTTTACGTTCTGCTTTTTGGATGTATAGCGGGTAAACACTGGCAAAGGTCATTGTATAGATTTTCGGTTTTGTCATTGGTTTTCCTACTTTCTGAAGTATTCTCTCTTCAGTCTACCACAGGCTTGCTGGAAAAAGAGGCTATTTTGTCTTAGTAATCAAATTGACGATAATAACGACGAATCTCTAATGGGTGACAATTCAATTTTTCTACATGCGCATCAATGCGTTGCGTTACCGCATGCATTAGGAGAAATGAAATAACTCGGCCACGATATTTTTCACTAATTCCTGGAAGTTCATACGCTTTCGAATCAATAATTGTATAATTGGCACAGATTTTCGGCAATAATTTTGCTACTCGTTCTGCCAACGGTCGCTGCTCGTCTTCTCCAATAAACAACGTTACTGGCGTAGTTTCATCTACAATTTCTAGCGTTCCATGTAAGAACTCTGCTGCATGAATTGATTTTGAGCGAAGCCAACTTTGCTCTTCCCAATAGCACATTGCATAAGAATAGACCGCTCCCCATTGGTTCCCTGCGCCAATAAAATAGTGAATGCTATCATGACGATGTTTTTCCGCAAAAGCTAAGCCAAACGCATCGGCACTTTTTTCGGCTTCAGCTAAGCCTGTAGGCAAATATTCTTCCAATTCTTGGTAATAATTTTCGTAATCTGTAAATTCGTTGTTTTTTTGCATTAAACGATCAGCTACCATAAAGAACTTGATTTGCTCAGTTCCTGGGGCTGGATAAGTCACCACATAATCACATAAATCTGCTAAAAGACTGTCTTTTGCATCAATAAAACCAAATAGCGTTGCGCCGACCTTTTTGATTTCTTGAACGGCTTGCACCACTTCTTGTGTTGTCCCAGTAACGGAAGACAAGATGACGAATGATTTTTCTGTTAAACGTTTATTGCCTGTTGTGTAATACTCAGCAGCATGTTGAACATAGATTGGTAAATTACTTTTTCCATTCGCATAAGTAACTGCTTGCATGGCTGAAGCATAAGTACCGCCGATTCCTAAATAATAAACCGCATCAAATCCTTTCGTCCAAACTTGATCAACAACTTTTTCAACATCTGAACGCAAGGCTAAGGCACCTCGTATGTCTTTGATTTGTTGTTCTTCATTAAATTTTAACATGGCTGATTTCCCTCTTTCTTTGCTATTTTACTTTTTAGGACACAATCAAAATCATCAAAAATCCGTTGAGATAAATCAATTCCTTTACTTGTAGCTACTTGATACGCCAAATATTGAAATGGAATAACTAACAATAAAGGACTAATTTTTTCTTCGACATCACTTGCTAAACCTAACGTATTTGATGCTCTCGTTGAACGCGTTGTAATTGTGTAACATTGGCCAACATAACTGGCTAGATAATTTTTCAAGGCTTGGCTACGTGCTTGAATAGGACTTTGATTTTCAACAAAAAACAAAAGATGTGTAGTATCCGCTTCAAGATAAGGCCCATGCATATAGGCTTCTACTTCAAATCCTTGGGAAGGTAAGCGAACTGTTTCTGTAAACTTCGTCTCAAACTCTTTTGCCGTACCAATATTGGGCCCATAACCAATTGCGATAAATCGTGTCCCCTCTGTTAATTCTTTTTTCGTTTTTTGCCAAAATTGTTCGGTTTTATAAATCACCGAATCGATTTCCTGAATTGCTTTGGCAAGTTTTGCTAATTCTTCTTCAACCTCTACTTTTGTTAATTGATGCTTTTGATAGCCCAGTTTCAAACCAAATAGAAATAAATTTAAAAGTGTTGCCGTATAGCCTTTTGTGACAAAACCAACTGTTTCAAGCCCCATTTTTAAATCCAGGACTTCATCCACAACCTCCGTAATCGGGCTGGTGACATCACTTGTCAAGGCAACTGTTTTTACAGACGTTTGGTTTTTAATTTTTGCAATGGCATCAATTGTTGAAGTACTTTTACCACTTTGCGAAACCGCTACGACCAGATCAAACCGATCATCCACTTTGCCATAATGAGCAAAATTGAACGGCTCTTGGATTTCCACATAAATAGGCGCCACTTCTTCAAGGTAAACTTTAGCCGCCTGACAAGCGTTATGTGACGAGCCAGTTGCTAAAATTAGACAGTGCGTGACCTTTGAAACGTCTGTATCAGTTAATTGAAATTGGTTAAGAATCTGAATTAGGGCTGCTTGCTCCTCATTTATATAATCCAGCATCGTTTTCATATTTTGCCTCCTAAAATAGACCAATTAATGAGCCAAGAATTCCGACAATTGCCATGCCACCTAAAATCGCTAAAGGTTTTACTTCTTTTTTCAATAAATAAAAAACAAAACCAAAAGATGCAAGCGGTAATAATTTAGGCATGATATCGTCAAAGATACTTTGAACCGTGACTGCATTTTTGCCACTTCCGCTGATTGTAATCGGGATAGTTAAATCAATCATGGAGGCGGTCATAGCACCTACCACCATCAAGCCAATTATTGAAGCGCCTAATGTGAGACTTTCCATCATGCCATTTGCTTGAATCTTTTTGAGAAAACCAGTTCCTAATTTGTAGCCCCAACGATTCAGTAAATAACGAACAATCACATGGGGGACGTTAAAAATGAGTAAAAATAGAATTGGCCCTAACACATTCCCTTGTAAAGCTAACGAAGTTCCAACACCTGTTGCAATCAAGCGTAAGGTTCCCCAGAAAAAGGAATCACCTAAACCAGCTAAAGGTCCCATTAACGAAGTTTTAATACTATCGATTGTTCCAACTTCAAAATTTTCGTCCAGAACATTTTCTTCTTCCATTGCAGCATTAATTCCTAAAATAAACGTCACGATATGCGGCGTGGTATTAAAGAAAGCAAGATGCCGTTTTAAAGCTGCCGCCATCTCTTCTTTTTGAGGATATAATTTCTTTAAAATAGGGATCATGGCATAGACATAAGCCATATTCATCTGACGTTCATAATTCCATGAAAATTCCATTTGAAATGAACGCCAAAAGACTTGATTAAGCTCTTTTTTTGTAATTAAGTTTTCTGTCTTAGTTTTAGAAGTCTTCGTCATCATCAATTACCTCCCCACTTGTTGTTTGTATTGTTTCATTCTTTCCTTTGGCATAATTCATGATATTCACAACAATTACTGCTGTAATGGCACCCAAAATTGCTACTCCTGTTACAGGTAACTTAAAGTAAGCCATTAAGACGAAGCCTAAAAAGAAATATGGCGCCACTTGTTTGTTAATCAGTAAGCGTGCAAGCATCGCAAATCCTAGCGCTGGAATAATCCCCGTTGCAACAGACAACCCATGTTGAATAAATTCAGGGATCAGATCAAGTAAGCCTTTAATGGTGTTGCTGCCCACGGCAAATGAAATAGTTACAATGAGCGCTAGCATGAACGATAAGCCAAAGCCTGCAAGTAAATGCATGCGCTCCACCCCTTTATATGCTCCTTCTTCAGCATACTGATCAGCTTTTTGACTCATGATTGGGATGAGCAAACCCAAATAAATATTTTTAAGAATCAACGTTAACGTTGCGATTGGCAAGCCTAAAACTAAGGCTGTTTCTGTTCCTGCGCCAGCAGTAATAGCAAACGCTGTACCAAGAATCCCACCAGTCACTACATCAGGTGGGATTGATGCGCCCACTGAAAAAGAACCGATGAAAGCTAACTCTAAGGTCGCGCCCATGATTACGCCCGTTTTGACATCACCTAATACAATTCCGACAAATAAACCGGTTACAATTGGTCTTGAAAGCAACGAGGTTCCTAAAGCATATTCCGACTGCGCAATAAAAGCGATGCAACCTAAAAGAATCGCTTGTCCTATCATTTTTATTTCTCCTTTCTACAAGACATTTAATGCTGCTACTTTTTTGTCATTTGGGACTTGTCGAATTTCAACTTCACAACCATTTGCGACCAATTCTTTAACCATTTTTTCTTCATCCGGTGTGATATTAATTGCTTTAGAAATGTTTCGAGTATTTTCCCTTACTTTCATCCCTCCTAAGTTAATTTCTTTTATTTCTGGATAAGCAGTAGCCAATCGATAAGCATCTTCCACACTTTCAACTACAATAAAAAGTTTGTATTTTTCTGTAACACCACTTTTTAGTGCGGCAATCGCATCTTCAATCGTTTTAATGACCAGTTTTACTCCTGCTGGTTTAGCTAGCTTAATGGTTGTTTTTCGAATATCATTTTTAGGTACGTCATCATTTGCGATTAAAATACAATCGGCGCCTAAGCCTTGGGTCCATGAAAAAGCCACTTGACCATGTAACAAGCGATGATCGACTCTTAACAATTTAATCATTTCATTTCCTCCTAAAATTCTTCTTCTAAAATTTCTTTACTAGATAACTCATTACAATAACAAAGACTTTCTTGTCCGTTTTCAACGGCACGTTTTACTAAATCAACTAATGAATCAACAGTATTTATTTGGGTATATATTTCAATTAACGTTGCTAAATTTAATCCTGAAATTAAATGCATTGCTTGTTTCCCCACATAATTAAAGAATTCGTTATTCACGCTTCCGCCAAATAGGTCTGTAATCACAATTAATTCATTTTGTTGATTGTTCTTTAAAATGTCTTTGACCGTCTTGGCTAAATCATAAGGTTGTTCCATATAAGCGCAAAGACATTCCACATTCTTTGTTTCACCACAAATTAAAGCTAATGATGTCTGAATCCCTGCAGCGAAATTACCATGTGTTGCCAGAATAATTTTACGTTCCATTTTCTTCACCTCACTTACTTCTTTACATAGCAAAAAGAGTGCCAAAAAAGTGGCACTCCCTCCTTTTTATTTTAAAAATCGCTTTCTGCGTTGTTAAACTCCGTTTTTCCAAACAACACATCATAGACATAAAAAAGCTCCGATTCAGGTATATTGACACTATAAACTTTTTCAATGACACTAAACGCCTCTTTTAACTCTTGCAAGACCGTTCTTTGACACTGCTTTAATTGTTCGGCGCCATTATAATTTTCAATAGGTTCATTCCGGATTAATCGTTCAATTAAACAACTGACATGGACATATACCGCCAATTTACGATCATTTTGAATCGTTTGTTGCCACCGCTCTTCTAATTGAATTAAAAAGACTTCTACTTGTCGAATAATTTTTTCTGTATCTAAAATCGTCACTGATTGAATGACCCGATCTAATGAAAAGTTACGAATCAACTCATGATTTACATAGGACAGCATATCTTTAGTTAATTCTCTCTTTGTCCATTCTAAAAGGGTCGTAATTCCTTTTCCTGCAATCAACTCTTCTAAAGAGATATACGGGAGGTCATTTGAAGACGGGTTGTTTGTACCGATGATGCCGACAATCTCAAATTCTGGGAAACTTTCTTTGATCGATTCTGCATTACGTAATTGATTATATTCACAAGGAATAATCTTTAATTGTGCTTCTGCAGGTAAACTTTTTTCAAGTAAATCTCTAATTTTAACGGCTGTACCAATTCCGGTACTACACGTTGTTAAAATGACACGTTCCGTTTTATTTTCAGGTAATATGATTTTCCATTCATTTGGATGAACCGTTAACGCTTTTTGGGGCAATTCTTCAAAAGAAACTTCGTCTTTAATGGCTTCTCCTATAGACAGAGCCAAGCTTGTTGTCACATTATTCATTAATAAAAAAGGACCTTCTTCTTCTGCCGGAAAATACTGATAAATTTCTTTCAATGAACCCATATCAAAAAGAATTACTAAACCATTCCTCGTTTCTTGACGTTCCATATAGTGAATTAAGTGTTCGGAAATTTTTTTGGGAGTAACATCTAACGGCATGTCAAACGATTGAAAAATTGGCAAATTTAACAGCCGATTTGCAACATTCGCAATACTACTTGCTGTGGCATATCCGTGGGCAACAATCACCGCTTTCGGATAGTGACTTTCCTTTACTGAACCCGAATAGTGAAGATAAATGGTGACAATAATTCGATCCATCTGGGATAGTTCAATATCTAATGAACGTTTCACTAAAGTTAACAGTTGTTCAGCGTAGCCATAACTAGTTGCTAATTTAGTTTGAACTTCTGTTAAAAGTTCGTCAATGACTGTTGTAGGTTCTTTTTCTGGAAACCAATCAATACATCTTCGTTGAAACAGATAGGTGCTTAATGCATAGACTAAACTGCCATTAAACCGAATTTGATAAGACGATTCAATCGTTTCCAATAATTGACGGATATTTTGCGTAATAAACAATAGCATTTCGTGATTTTTCTCTCGCTTCTTTTCAAATAATAAATCATCGAATAAGCGTTCAATTTCTTTCGAGATGTCGTTATTGGCAGTGGAAAGATGATGATGGTGAGAGACATAAAGACGAAGGATTCGTTCATAACTCTGGATAATTCTTCTTTGCGCAAGCTCTGTTTCCTCTAACAAACTAACCAGATTTGTTTGCTCATCTAAACGAATAGGCAATTCATTTTCATCAGGAGCTAGTCTGATCGATTGATCCAGAAATTCTTTCGGTAGATCGTGCAAAGTGATTGGAATAACACGTTTATCAAGATTGGCGGCAAAGCTGCGTGCAGTAATAATTTTTATATTATTTCTTAATTCACCTACATTGCCTACATAATGGTGATTTTCTAAAAGTTGGATAACTTGTGGCGTGATAGTAACTGCTTTTTGAATAGCTTGCTGTTCCTCATAAAATGCTCGCATAATTAATTGTTTTCTTTCCGCTTGAGTGCGTTCAGCAAGACTTGGGATTTTAATTTGAATAGGAATTCGTCTTAAAAATGTCGTTAAAAAGGTGCTAGAAATTTCTTCAGTTGTGGCAAAGCACAACCGACACGTAACAGGAATGGGCCGATTGGTTTCACCCATCCGATAAATGATACCCTGATCTAAAAATGTAAACAATTTTTCCTGCCCTTCAGGACTCAAACGATGAACTTCATCTAAAAATAAAACGCCCCCTTCTGCACTTTGAAAGGCCCCAATTTTATCGGAATCTGCTCCCGTAAAAGCGCCTTTAAGATGCCCAAATAATTGACTAGTTAAAAGCTCTGGATTGTTGGCATATTGCGCACAATTAACTGTCACAAAAGGTGCTGAATCGTCAAGTAGTTCTTTTGAAAGACAAAACTGATAATATAAGGATGCTAAAAAACTTTTACCCGTACCACTTTCACCTGTAATTAAGACAGGCAATCCACCGCCAGGATAAAGCGCTGCCATTTTTAATTGTTCGATGGTCTGAGCTAAACTACCGCGATAACCAATGACCGACTGAAAAAAATCACTTTTGCGATCAAAAACAGGCTGTTCATCGATCATTTCTTGGAAACTTTGATAAACAGTTCTTTTTAAAAGATAGTTTTGTTGTTGAAACGCTTCTTTATGAAAAAAGTAAACTGGTCGTGTATTGATCTTAACTAGAATCCCTTCTTCGTTTAACTGATTTAAATAGTGACTAGCTGTATTTCGTTTGATAGAAAATGTCGTTGCAATATTGCTTGCTGTGAAAATTTCACTGACTAAAGATGGTTCAAAAAAAGCTGTTTGATTGCGTAAATAATCAACAATTTGCATTTTTAACATAAAATCACCTCTCATTTATCATAACGTACCTAAAAAAAACGTCAATATTCAAAATTTCTTTTGTTATTTTTCTTTATATAAGGATCCCATTTTTTATGTTATTTAATCACAGGAACCTGATTCTATCATTGCAGAATAGGCTTTCATTCAGTATACTGTAAATAGAGGAACAAGAAACGAATTGGATAATTAGGCACTGAAAGAACGCACCACCGTTCTGAATGTTTCGAAACACACAACAGGTTATCGAAATGGCCATTGGAGAAAAAATCCTTTTTCTCCGAGGTTAGCGATTGTGACATGTTGCAATCGTTTTTTGTCCTTAAAATGTTGAGAAAAAGAAAAAAGGCACTTTGCATGTCAGCACCACCTGACAAACAAAGCCCTTCATAGACAGCACAACCTATCTATTCCAGTTGCCTTTTTTGCTAGTTACACTAGCTAATTTTAGTGTACCCGATTTTCAGTGAAATTACTAGCATCTTTAAAATTTTTACTGAAACGATCAGCCTGTGCAATGAACTAGTTTTCTTCAGCGGCGGCAACCGCTGAGAAGCTTTTTCTCAAATTTTAAGTGAATAATGTATCATAAACTTTTTTGGCATATCCATCCGTCATATTACATACAAAGTCCACCGCCATTTTCAAACGATAATAGTCTTTTTCTGCTTCTGTAGCGTTCTTTGCTTCTCTTCTATACAACGCTTTCGCGCTTTCCGAAATATTATTAAAGATTCGCTCCTCATACTTATTCATGGAAACTTTTTCATATTTCAGTACGACTGGAACAAATTCATCTAGTAAACGATTGATGATATTGAAGCCCAATACCTCTTGATCCAAAATTGTTTTTGTTTGAAAAACATAGACTCTAGAAAAGTTTTTTAATGCCTGAAAGCATTTCACTTCATCACAATCTTCAATGATAATTTCATTTTGATAGATACCACTCATAATTAAGTCATAATGATTAGCAAAATTTTTCGCTACGCTTTGACAAACAGCCCTTTGTGTCTTTCTCAAAAATTCTTGTAAGGTAGCTTCTTCTGTTTTATCTTTTTCTAACATTAAAAATTTTTTTGTTCCTGTTTGCGCATCAACAAACTGCTTTAAATCTTGATAGCTGTATAAACCATAATTATAGGCATCTTCGATATCTGAAAAAGTATAGGCGATATCATCTGAAGCTTCTAACAAAAAGACTAATGGGTGTCGCTTATTTTGTGTTCCTGTCGCAAATTTAATGGCGTTAAACACTTGTTTTTCCGAGTAAAAATAGCCAACTTTTTTAGACAAAAGCTGTTGCTTATTTAATTGATCTGAAGATGCCGTATATTTGATAACTGTGTCTAATGTCGTGGCGGTTAGTTTCATTCCTGCTTTAGAAGTCCCATTATCATGATGCAGTTTTGTTAAAAGTCGGATGGTTTGAGCGTTGCCTTCAAAGTTAAGAAAATCATTTTGTTGTTGCTCCGAAAAATCAGACCAACAAGCATACAAAGGACCATTTTTTTCAAACCAAATACGAATGGCTTCTTCCCCAAAATGTCCAAAAGGGGGATTGCCGATATCATGGATTAATGCAGCTGTTTCTAACAACCGATAGCATTCTGATAATTCCATAACCTCAATGTTTCGTTCGTTCAACTGTGAAATAACTAATCTAAGTATATCCCTGCTATGCATTGCCACTTCTAAGCTATGTGTTAAACGTGTTCTTACAAAATCATTACGTTCTAAAGGAAAAACTTGTGTTTTATCTTGTAAGCATCTAAATGCATCACTTTTAATTACTCTACGATAGTCACTATCAAAAGATTTACGAAGTTCTGTGGCTAAATCAACTTGCTTATTTAACCAGTCATTTTGATATTGTTTGCCATTATCAGAAATGCGATATGTACCAACCAACTGACGCCAATTCATTTTCATTTATTACCTCCTCCAATTACTCTACCTTCTCTAAATAAGAGACGTAAATATTTTTACATTTACCAATATCACTGAATTCCCGATTGTTATACGCCTTATCCTTTTTCAATTTAAACCGCACTTTTTCGCCTTCTTGAAAAGTTCCCCACGTAAGAAAAAAGAATAGCCAATGGCTTTCATCCTCTGATAGCGTGTCTAAACCTAAACTTTTAGGCTCAATTAAGCTAGGTAATTTGAAACAGTCATACACCCCTTTTGCTGTGCCATACACAGGACGATGAGTGCTAAGAGTCGTTTCAAAATATCCCTTTTCATCAGGTTTTAAATAACTTGCTTGCCGAATCAGTTGTGTCAGTTTATTTTGGAATGGCTGAATATTTTTCTCAACGTTTAGTTCAAAATCTGGCTCAGCTTGTACATCTGTGTCATGAGATAACTTTTTTAATAAGCAGTTTATTTCATTAGTACTTGTCTTATCATTAAACGCAATCGCCAAACGCTCACTACTAATAACACCTTTCATATCTTTCATAGAAAAATTATTTAACGCAATTGGATAGTGTTTATCTGATAGCATCCAAGAAGCACCCATTTCGTTTAAACATGGAATACTCTGATAATAATGATCAGATAAAAAATACAGCATGACAGGTTGATTGGTTAGCTCCCTTTTAATCGTGTCAAAAATTAATTCTCCTGGCTGTACACCTGTTTCAATAGTGGAACTATAAAAAATATCCTGTGTTCGAAACCCAAACTTTTTCAATAATTGGATAAACGCATCCACATATTCTTGATCCTTTGAACTATGACTAATAAAAATCTTTTTCCCGTTGCTCAATACTCAACATCCTCCAAGTTAAATTTGTGTTTTCATTTTTTTGTGAAATTCTATACTATTTCTTTAAGCGTACAGCGTTATCTGAAACCAGTCAATACTAAAATTATAAAATAACAATTATTTTGTTTTATTAATTTTTTATATAATGTTGTTTTGTTAATGTTTTGTTATTTTTAAACAAGTGATTATAGAGCGATGTACGGTTGAAGTTATTTCTAATCTATTTTTTTCAATATTTTTATAAATATAAAAAAACACGCCTTTCTTTGCAGAAAGGCGTGTTTTTACGTCCGAGTATAAGGAGAATTGGTTCATTAACCAATTGTCCCTTTAAGCGTTATTCATTAAATGAATTATTTGTTTTTTAAGTTGTAGAAAGATTTTAAGCCTTTGTATTCAGCTACATCGCCTAATTGATCTTCAATACGTAATAATTGGTTGTATTTAGCAATACGGTCAGTACGGCTTAATGAACCAGTTTTGATTTGACCAGCGTTTGTTGCAACAGCGATATCAGAGATTGTTGAATCTTCTGTTTCACCAGAACGGTGAGATACAACTGCAGTGTAGCCAGCTTCTTTAGCCATTTCGATTGCTTCAAATGTTTCAGTTAAAGTACCGATTTGGTTAACTTTGATTAGGATTGAGTTAGCGATACCTTTTTCGATACCTTCAGCTAATTTAGTTGTGTTTGTTACGAATAAATCGTCACCAACTAATTGAACTTTGTCGCCTAATACTTCAGTTAATTTTTTGAATCCGTCCCAGTCGTTTTCGTCTAAGCCGTCTTCGATTGAAATGATTGGGTATTTAGAAACTAATTCTTCGTAGAACGCGATCATTTCTTCAGTTGTTTTTTCGCCTTCGCCTGAGTCAGCTAAAACGTAAACGCCTTTTTCTTTGTCGTAGAATTCTGAAGAAGCAGCATCCATAGCAAGAACAACGTCTTTACCAGGAACATAGCCAGCTTTTTCGATAGCTTCGATGATTACTTCGAAACCTTCTTCGTTTGAACCTAAGTTAGGAGCGAAACCACCTTCGTCACCTACTGAAGTAGCTAAGCCACGACCTTTTAAGATTGAAGCTAATGCGTGGAATACTTCTGCACCCATACGTAAAGCTTCTTTGAATGTAGGCGCACCTACAGGCATGATCATGAATTCTTGGAAGTCAATACTGTTGTCAGCATGTGATCCACCGTTGATGATGTTCATCATTGGAGTTGGTAATACTTTTGTATTGAATCCGCCTAAGTAGTGATATAAAGGCACTTCTAGGTAATCAGCAGCAGCACGAGCTACGGCGATAGACACACCAAGAATAGCGTTAGCACCTAATTTACCTTTGTTAGGAGTTCCATCTAAATCGATCATTGCTTTATCGATAGCCATTTGATCGCGTACATCGTAACCGATGATTGCTTCAGCAATGATGTTGTTTACGTTATCTACAGCTTTAGTAACACCTTTACCTAAGTAACGAGCTTTGTCGCCATCACGTAATTCAACTGCTTCGTATTCACCAGTTGAAGCTCCTGAAGGAACCATTCCACGGCCGAAAGCTCCGCTTTCAGTGTAAACTTCTACTTCGATTGTTGGGTTACCGCGTGAGTCTAAGACTTCGCGTGCGTAAATATCAGTAATAATTGACATGTTTTGTCTCTCCTTTGAGTTTGTATTTATACTAAGGGGATTCCCTCATGTATGATTGTAGTTAATTCTCGCAAACTATGCAAACATTTTTTTGCAAAAGTCATTGAGAAAACGTTACCGTTAGTGATTTCTTATTTTACAGCATCTAATAAAGCTAGGAATGAATCTGCTTCTAAGCTTGCGCCGCCGACTAAAGCACCGTCAACGTTTTCTTTTGCCATATATTCAGCGATGTTTTCTGGTTTAACAGAACCACCGTATTGAATACGAACAGCTTCAGAAACTTCTTTGCCGTATAATTTTTCAACTGTTGAACGAACAACACCACAGATTTCATCTGCAATATTAGCATCTGCAGATTTACCAGTTCCGATTGCCCAGATTGGTTCGTAAGCGATAACCATTGAAGCAACTTGTTCGTTTGATAAACCAACTAAGCCGTTAGTGATTTGACCTTCGATCCATTCCGCTGTTTTACCAGCTTCATACGTTTCTAAAGTTTCACCACAACAGAAGATTGGTGTCATACCATTTGCAAAGATTGCTTTGGCTTTTTTATTGATATCTTCATCTGTTTCATGGAAATATTCGCGACGTTCAGAGTGTCCGATAATCACATAGTCTACACCTAAATCTGCAATTGCAGCTGGTGAGTTTTCACCAGTGAAGGCACCAGCGTTTTCCCAGTAGCAGTTTTGTGCAGCTAATTTCACTTCAGAATCTTTTAGGTTCCAAGCTAAAGGAGCTAAGAATAATGCTGGAGATCCAATCACAGCGTCAACAACGTCGTTTGATGGAACAGCATTTTTTACTGCTTCTGCAAAGCTTTGTGCTTCGCTTAAAGTTTTGTTCATTTTCCAGTTACCAGCGATAATTGGTTTGCGCATGAAAAGCACATCCTTTTCTTTTTTTAAAAATATTGTCTTTTAAACTGATTATTTATCGTTAATAGAAGCTAAACCTGGTAAAGTTTTGCCTTCTAATAATTCTAAACTTGCTCCGCCACCTGTTGAGATGTGAGAGAATTTGTTTTCGTAGCCTAATTGAATTGCTGCAGCAGCAGAGTCCCCGCCACCGATGATTGTTGTTGCGTCTTCTAAATTAGCAATCGCTTCACAAACACCAATTGTTCCTTTGGCAAAGTTACTCATTTCAAATACGCCCATTGGTCCATTCCAAACAACTGTTTTCGCACCTTGTAATTCGTTAGCGAATAATTCAATTGTTTTTTCACCGATATCCAAGCCTTCTTCATCATCTGGGATTTCAGTTGAAGGAACCGTGTGGAAAGGAGCGTCATTGCTGAACTCTTTAGAGACAACTGTATCAACCGGTAAAACTAATTTGTCGCCAGCTTTTTCCATTAAGCTTTTCGCTAAGTCCACTTTATCTTCTTCAAGTAAAGATAAACCAACACTATAGCCTTGTGCTTTCATGAATGTGTAAGCCATACCGCCACCGATTAAAATTTTATCGGCTTTTTCAATTAGGTTTTCAATGACAGCGATTTTGTCAGAAACTTTTGCGCCACCCAAGATTGCTACGAATGGACGTTTTGGATTTTCAACAGCTTCGCCGATGAATTTAATTTCTTTTTCCATTAAGAAACCAGCAACTGTTGGGATACCAGTTGAAGCAATTCCAACGTTTGAGGCATGTGCACGGTGTGCAGTACCAAAAGCATCATTGACAAATACATCGCCTAAAGAAGCCCAGTATTTACCCAATTCAGCGTCATTGCCGCTTTCTTTTTTGCCGTCAACATCTTCAAAACGAGTGTTTTCAAATACTAAAACGTCGCCATCTTTCATATTGTTAACAGCGTCTTCTAATTCTTTACCACGTGTTTCTGGAACAAAAGTAACTGGTTGACCTAGTAATTCGCTTAAACGTTCAGCCACTGGTTTTAATGATTTGCCAGCTTTGTCTTCTTCTGTTTTTACACGACCTAAATGAGAGAAAAGAATTGCTTTTCCGCCATTTTCAATCACGTATTTGATTGTTGGTAAAGCCGCTACGATACGATTATCGTTTGTGATCACGCCATCTTTTAACGGAACGTTAAAGTCAACACGGACAAGGACTTTTTTGTCTTTTAAATCTACATCTTTAATTGTCTTTTTAGCCATGAGTAGACCTCCTGTATTGTCAATTTTAGGATTTTTCTTTTTTAAAAAAAGAAAGCGGAGAAGCGCGTTGCTTCCCCGCTTATTATTTCACAATTGTTCAAATTTCACTAATGATAAGAATGAATCTTATAAGTTAGCGAAGTATTCTAAAGTACGAACTAATTGAGCAGTGTATGACATTTCGTTGTCATACCAAGCAACAGTTTTAACTAATTGTTTGTCGCCAACTGTCATAACTTTTGTTTGAGTTGCATCGAATAATGAACCGTAAGTCATACCTACGATATCAGAAGAAACGATTTCGTCTGTGTTATAACCATAAGATTCGTTAGCAGCTTTTTCCATTACTGCATTCACTTCATCAACAGTAACTTCTTTGTCTAATACAGTAACTAATTCAGTTAATGAACCAGTAGCTACAGGAACACGTTGAGCAGCGCCATCTAATTTACCGTTCAATTCTGGGATTACTAAGCCGATTGCTTTAGCAGCACCAGTTGAGTTAGGTACGATGTTTGCAGCAGCAGCGCGCGCACGACGGAAGTCGCCTTTAGGATGTGGTCCGTCTAATGTCATTTGGTCACCTGTGTAAGCGTGGATAGTTGTCATTAAACCTTCAACAACACCAAAGTTGTCATGTAAAGCTTTAGCCATTGGAGCTAAGCAGTTTGTAGTACAAGAAGCGCCTGAAATTACAGTTTCTTCTCCAGTTAATGTTTCATGGTTTGTGTTGTAAACGATTGTTGGTACATCGTTACCACCAGGAGCTGAAATAACTACACGTTTTGCACCAGCAGTTAAATGTTTTTCAGCAGCTTCTTTAGAAGTAAAGAAACCAGTACATTCTAATACGATGTCTACGCCTAATTCGCCCCATGGTAATTCTTCAGGGTTACGGTTAGCTAAAACTTTGATTTCTTTGCCGTTAACGTTGAATGAACCTTCGTGAACTTCAACTGTACCGTTGAAACGGCCTTGAGTTGTGTCATATTTTAACAAGTGTGCTAACATTTTAGCATCTGTTAAGTCGTTGATTGCAACTACTTCGATTCCTTCTACATCTTGGATACGACGGAAAGCTAAGCGTCCGATACGTCCAAATCCATTAATACCTACTTTAACTGTCATTAAAGATTTCCTCCTTATGAAAATCAAAAATTTTTTATTTTAAAGGGTTACCCCTTTTAAAATCTCGTTTGCAGCAGCTTCATCTGTGATGAGCCACGTTTGTTTTGGTGCATTTTTCATATATGCGCGAATGGCTTTGGCTTTCGTTTTGCCGCCCGCAATCGCGACGACATAGGGAATTTCTTGTAAGTTTTTTAATTGAAGGCCAATTCGTGGAATTTTATAGACCACTTTTCCTTCTTCATCAAAGAAATAACCAAACGATTCTGCCACGGCATTTTTTTGTTTGAGCATAACCATTTCGTCATCAGACATTTTTCGGCGTGCCGCCATGTGCAACGCTCGACCAATACTGTGCACCACACAGTTGGCATGACTAATTAACGTAAGAACTTCTTGAATCGAGGGTTCTTGTAATAAACTATTATACGTTTCACGACTCAATTGTTCTGGGACATATAACGCCCGGTAGTTACCACCCGTTTTGTTGGCCATTACAGCACTAATTGAATTGGCTTGGACAGAAACTGCTTCACCAATCCCTCCTCTGGCTGGAACAAACAAATTATGACGTTTTTCAGTTTCTAGTGATCCCATATTTTCGGCCACCATGGCCATTGTTGTCCCACCCATAACCGCAATTGTATTCTCACCATTTGGTAAGAGTAAATTCAGCGTATTGGTTAAGACATCTCCAAAGTCCGAAAGAACTTTCTTTTGGATATCACTATCTCCTGCAACAACGATACAACGTTGAATGCCAAAGTACTGTGTCATTTCTTTTTCGATTTGGTGCATACCAAGCAATTGATTCATGACTAATTCTAAGCCTTGGTAGACTTCCAAACCGCGTTCTGTTAATGTCATTCCGCTTTTTGAAGGTTCAATCAGGTTGAGTTGCTTTAAAACATCTGTTTCTGTACGCAAGACTCGCTCTGTAATTCCCATCGTTTCTGATAAACTTCTACGTCCAATAGGTTGCATCCAATAAATATTGCGAAGAATTTGGAATCTTTCTTGTAATACATCGAGCATATCTGGAGCAACTGCTTCAATCATTTTAAATTCTTTTAACATGATGCGCTCCTTTTGTGGGTCGAAATATGTCCAAGTAAGACTGAAAACGACCTATGAACTTTAAAAAAATAGAATTGATGTTCGTTTTTCCTACTATTTATTCATAACAGTATTAAAAGTACTTATCAATTACACACTTAGTGTACCAGTTTTTTTGGGTCTTTTCAATAAAAATGATTCTTTTTTCATCGTTTTCTTTCAAATCCAAACAAAGCATTCGTTTGCGAGAAACAATAGCGACTTATTTCCGAATAATTAGATTTAATTAAACCAAAAGCAAAGGAAATCACGAACGTCTTTCAATTAACTTCTTGTTTAAATGGGAATTTCAGGTCCTCACACAAAGCATTTTTTTACTTATTTTTCAAAAAAAACAACGAAAGAATAGACACAGCCATTCTCTCGTTGCTTCATATCCTTTTATTTGTAATCTTCTTCGTAAAAACGTCCTAAAATTTTGACATTATCTGAGATGCTGACAAAGGCATTCGGATCGCTTTCTTTCATGGCTGCTTCTAAACTTGGCAACTCAAAGCGTGTCACAATAGTTAGCAAAACAGTTTGGCGGTCGTGGCGATATGCCCCTTCCGCTTCATGAATAATTGTAATACCGCGGCGCATTTTCTTTTGAATCTCATCCACGACTCGATCTGGGTTTTTGGTGACAATCATAACTTGCATTTTCTTTTGCTTAGTATAAACGGCATCTGTGACCTTCCCACTTACAAAAATTGATAACGCACTGTAGAACATGTACTGCCAGCCAAATAAATAACCTGCAACGAAGACAATTAGTGCGTTAAAATAAATTGAAATCGAGCCAACGGAACGCCCCGTTTTTTTCCGAATGGTAATGCTTAGAATATCTAAGCCCCCAGAAGAAACCCCGTTTTTTAAGACAAAACCAATTCCTGATCCAGAAATCGCCCCACCAAAAATAGCACAGATAATTGGATCTTGGGTCATCACCGTTTGCGGAACAATATGCATAAATAATGAAGTTAAAGTCACGGTAATGAAAGTAAAAATTGTAAACTTCTTACCTATTTTTTTCCACGCAATAAAGAATAACGGCACATTTAACAGATACAATGTAATGGAGACAGGCACATTAAAACCGACAATTTTTGTTGAGAGGGTTGTTAAAATTTGTGCCAAGCCTGTTAAGCCACTGGAATAAATATTTCCTGGTTGATAGAAAAAGTTCATGGCAATTGATGCAAGAATAGCATAGACAATCGACACAGAAAATTTTGTTGTATAGTCATGAACTGGCAGTCCGTCATAAATTTTTTTCATAAATAATAGCCTCGTTTCAGGTTTTCAATAAATTACATTTCTTTTCATATTATACGTGGTTTACCGAGAGAAAAAAAGAGATTCCTATAATAATTACGGAAGATTCATCAAATGTTTATAGAAATGAAAAAAGAACGAAATCTTAACGATTTCGTTCTTGGGTTGTTTCATAATGGGCTCTTGGTCCACCAATATATTTAGGACGAGAATATAATGCTGTAACATGGGCCGCACCTAACGTTCGAATGCTCAAGCGAAGAGGAACTTGCACATGTTTTACATGCATACCGATAGATGTATCGCCAATGTCAATCCCTGCTTGAGCAACAATATGCTCCACTTCCACAGGTTCATCAAATTTTTCAAAGGCAGCCACTGAACAAGAACCGCCAGCATGTAATTGTGGTACTACCGAGACAATTTCAAAGCCTTTTTCTTCAGCCACACGACGTTCCATCGCTAAAGCACGATTAATATGTTCGCATCCTTGGACAGCCAAAGAGATGCCTTTTTTATCTAATTGTTCAATTAAGGTTGAGACAATCCATTGTCCTACTTCGGCACTGGAATTTTTACCAATGACGCCACCTACTACCTCGCTGGTGGTACAACCTAAAACAAATAGGTCCCCTTTTTGTAAATTTCCTGCTGTAATGACTTCTT
Source organism: Enterococcus sp. DIV0236 (assembly GCF_050558525.1). Classification (NCBI taxonomy): domain Bacteria; kingdom Bacillati; phylum Bacillota; class Bacilli; order Lactobacillales; family Enterococcaceae; genus Enterococcus; species Enterococcus sp. DIV0236. The sequence goes on from NZ_CP187891.1 coordinate 1,674,481, forward strand.
CTGTAATTGTCACTAACTGTTCTTTTAACATTTTTTCATCGATAGTCATTTGTTCATCCTTCTTTCTTCTAAACGACCATTTTTTGGTAACACACGTTTTAATGTTTGACTAAGAGGCAATGCTACAATCACCCCAAATAAGGATTGAATGATATTCCCTGGTAAAGAGGCAATCCCCGCACCCACTCCGTAAAGCCAGCTAGTCGCTAAAGCATACCCGCTAATCATAAGGAGACTGGCTAAAAGTAATCCTAGCGTTTGCATCTTTTTACTTTTATTAAAGAAGTGACCTGCTAACCACCCTTGTCCGCCATGAATCAATAACGAAAAAACGAACCATTGTGGATAGCCTGACAATAAATCAATTAAACCACCGCTTAAAGCCCCGACTGTCATGCCACCAATCGGACCAAAAAGTAAACTAGCAATGTAAATCCCTGCATCCGCCAATGTAACAAAGCCATTTGTTGCTGGGACGGGGATAATAAAGACCATTGACACAGCCACTGTTAAAGCGGTAATTACTGCATATAGACTAATTTTTCTTGTCATTATCCGCCACACCTCCTGCTAGTAATCCTTCATGCCACACACTTCCAAAAGCTGCATTTAGCTGGACCCCAGAAACAATGGCTTCATGAACGTATGTTTTTGCTAAATCAACTGCTTCAATTAACGGATATCCTTTAACTAAATTCGCACCAATTGCAGAGGCAAAGGAACAACCAGCGCCATCAATGGTGTGGGCCATTACTTTTTCTTTGACCAATTGAATATGTTGTTGTCCATCATAAAAAAAGTCACGTGCTTCTTGGCCAAGCCAACGATTACCACCTTTAATCACCACCGTTGCCGCTCCTAAAGAGTTTAACTCTTCCGCCGCTTGTTGAACTTCTTCGACGGTTGTTAATTTTCTGCCAATAAGTAATTCTGCTTCTTTTAAATTAGGCGTTATAATCGTTGCGAATGGAAAAAGTTTTTCAATCAATAACTGCATGTATCTTTTTTCATAAACTGAAGTCGTTTCTTTAAAAGCCAAGACAGGATCCAACACTACCGGCAGACCTGCATGCTTTTTCAAAAAGGTTGCAATTTGTAGCATACTTTCTTCACTGTGAATCAAGCCAATCTTGATGCCGTCTAAACTCCCAGCAGGTATGGAAGCGAGTTGCTCTTTCACCAAAGAAGTCTCCAGGTCATGAATCTGAAAATGATTCTTGGGGGCTGTAGCAAGGCAAGTTAAAGTTGATAAGCCAAAGACTTGATGATTTTCAAACGTTTTTAAATCTGTTTGAATCCCGCCACCTGAAAAAGGATCGGAACCGCCAATTGTTAAAATTATTTTTGTCATTTGTTTCGCTCCTTTATACACTCAGTTATCATACAAAGTTTTCTAAAAAGAAAAAACAGCCAATTGGCAGATTTTTAGCTCAGCCACTTTTTAAGTCTTTCGTTATCTTTTTCCTTTCCAAAAAAAGAGTGACCTCATCCGTCAATGAAGTCACTCTTTCTTTGGATTTAACACTTATTCGTCAATGGCTGTTACATCAATGTTTAATTCAAACAATTGTAATGGAGAAACTAAACTTGGTGCGTTGTTCATTGGGTCAATTGCTTTCCCGTTTTTAGGGAAGGCAATCACTTCACGAATATTTTCTTCCCCAGCCAATAGCATTGCTAAGCGGTCTAACCCTAAAGCAATCCCTCCATGTGGCGGGAAGCCGTAATCTAATGCATCTAGCAAGAAACCAAATTGGTCTTGTGCTTCTTCTTTTGTAAAACCTAACGTTTCAAACATTTTTTCTTGTAATTCTCGTGTATGGATCCGTAATGAGCCGCCACCTAATTCGTAGCCGTTTAAGACAACATCGTAAGCTTCAGCATACACAGAGGCTGGGTCTGTTGCTAAGCGGGCCACATCCTCTGCTTTTGGTTGTGTAAATGGATGATGAGCAGAAACATAGCGGCCAGCTTCTTCATCATATTCAAACAACGGCCAATCCACAATCCATAAGAAATTGAATTTCGATTCATCAATTAAACCTAATTCTTTACCTAAACGTGTACGTACCGCACCTAAAGCAGCAGCTACGATTTCAGGTTTATCGGCACCAAACATTAAAATATCACCGACTTCTGCATTGGTAGCAGCAATTAATTCATCACTAACTTCTGTTAAGAATTTAGCAATCGGTCCTTTTAAGCCATCTTCTTCAACTTTTAACCAAGCTAAGCCTTTTGCACCAAATTGACTCACATACTTACCTAAGTTATCCATATCTTTACGAGAATACTTATCTGCGGCGCCTTTTGCATTCAAAGCCTTCACATGTCCACCATTTTCCAACGCTGCTTGGAAAACTTTGAAGTCTACGTCTTTCACTACATCTGCAACATCAATTAATTCCATAGCAAAACGAGTGTCGGGTTTATCGCTACCATAGCGTGCCATTGCTTCGTCATAGCTCATTCGTGGAAACGGAACAGAAATCTCAATTCCTTTTGTCTCTTTCATCACTTCAGCCAACATATTTTCTGTATATGTTTGAATTTCTTCTGGTGTTAAAAAGGTCGTTTCAATATCGATTTGTGTAAATTCTGGTTGACGGTCGCCTCGTAAATCTTCATCACGGAAACAACGAACGATTTGGTAATAGCGATCGAAGCCTGCTCCCATTAATAATTGTTTAAAGAGTTGTGGTGATTGTGGCAAAGCATAAAAATGACCGGCATGGACACGAGAAGGAACCAAATAATCGCGAGCGCCTTCTGGTGTTGATTTGCCTAAATAAGGAGTTTCAATGTCTAAAAAGTCATGATTATCTAAATAGTGACGGATTGTTTTCGTTACTTGGTGACGTAATTTAATGTTGTTTGTCATTGATGGACGACGTAAATCTAAATAACGATATTTCATGCGCAATTCGTCATTAACGTTATTGTCATCTTCAATGGTAAATGGCGTTGTTTTCGCAGTATTTAAAATCGTAATGTCAGTCGCCATCACTTCAAACTCGCCAGTTTTCATTTTGGGATTAATCGCTTCTTTATCACGATAAACGACTTGACCTTTAACTTCGATGACGTATTCACTACGACATTTATCAGCAATTTCCCATGCTTCTTTTGACTTTTCTGGGTTAAAGACCACTTGGACGATTCCTTCACGGTCACGTAAATCAATAAAGATAACCCCTCCTAAGTCACGACGTTTTTGAACCCATCCTTTTAATACAACTTCTTTTTCAATAAATTCGGCAGATACATTGCCGCAATAGGTTGTGCGTTTTGCCATTTCTCAATCTCTCCTTTTTATTCTTCAATCATTTTTGTCATCATTTCGTCATACACTTCATCAAATGAATCATGAATAGCACTTAACGGGAAGGCTTTTTCTTCGCGTGTTGCCATTGATTTTACGTTGACAATGCCTTCATTCAATTCATTTTCACCGATTGTTAAAACTAATTTTGCTTGTAATTTATCGGCCGTTTTAAATTGCGCTTTTGGTTTGCGATTCATGTAATCACGATCAGCTGAGAAACCAAAGTTACGAATGCTTTGAACAAGTTGCAAAGCTGCGACGTTGGTTTCTGAACCAATCCCAACCACATATGCGTCTAATTCAGATAACGCTGGAATCACAACTTCTTCAGCTTCCATTGTTAACAACACTCGCTCAATGCCCATACCAAAACCAAAACCTGGTGTGTCTGGGCCGCCTAATTCTTCAACTAAACCATTGTATCGGCCCCCTGCACAAATTGTTGATTGCGCACCCATTTTAGGCGCTTCACTCATAATTTCAAAAATTGTGTGTGTGTAATAATCCAGGCCGCGAACCATATTACTATCAATTTCATAAGGAATTTCTAGTAAATCTAACATATCAGTTACTGCTTCAAAATGTGCTTTAGATGGTTCATTTAAATAATCTAAAATGGAGGGCGCTTCTGCGACAATCACCTTGTCTTTTTTATCTTTGCTGTCTAACACCCGCAATGGATTTTCGTGTAAGCGACGTTGTGAATCCTCGCTTAATTCTGCCATATGGGGCTCTAAATAATCGATTAATGCTTGACGGTACGTAGCACGTGTTTCTTTATCCCCCAAGGAATTAATAACTAATTTGATTTGTTGGATGCCTAATTGTTTGAAGAAGTCCAAAGCCATAGCCATAATTTCAACATCCAATGCTGGATTTTCACTACCAAATGCTTCCACACCAATTTGATGGAATTGACGCAAACGACCAGCTTGTGGGCGTTCATAGCGGAACATCGGCCCCATGTAATAGGTTTTATATGGTTTCGTATATTCCGGACCATATAATTTATTTTCAACGAAGGCCCGAACAATTGGCGCTGTCCCCTCAGGACGTAGGGTCACGTGACGATCTCCTTTATCATAAAAATCATACATTTCTTTTGAAACAATATCTGTGGTATCGCCAACACTGCGAGATATTACTTCATAATGTTCAAAAATCGGGGTTCTGATTTCTTGGTATTGATAATCTTTAAAAATCAAACGAGCTGTTTCTTCCACAAATTGCCATTTTTCAGAAGTTCCTGGCAAAATATCGTTTGTTCCTTTTGGTTTTTGATAACTCATTGTCTTTCTCTCCTTCTATCATTCCACAAAAATGTGTACGCCATTTTCTTTTTTCTAAAAATGAAAAAAGCCCTTGTATGTTGAACATACAAGGGCGTAAAAGTCTCTTTTACACGGTACCACCTAGTTTTGAAAGATTTTACTCTTTCCTCAACGATTAACGCTCGTAACGGGACGGCTTTTCTTCCGTCCATCTCCAGAATGTCTTTCACTTTCACTGTTGAAGTTGCTCTCAGCCACGGCAACTCTCTCTTCGCAGACAGATGAAACTTACTCGTTCCTTCGTAGATTTTTAATATTATCTATAAACTACTAAAGTTCTCTTAGAAAGTCAAGGGGTTCCGATAGGAAAATCAATTATTTTTCTCGTGTATCGATCACAATGGTCACTGGACCATCATTGGTCAACGACACTTGCATATCCGCGCCAAATTCTCCTGTGGCTACCGCTATTCCTTCTGCTTCTAATTGTTGATTAAATAATTCATACAAAGGAATCGCCACATCTGGACGAGCCGCTTCAATAAAACTGGGACGATTGCCTTTTTTAGTTTTTGCATAGAGGGTAAATTGAGAGATACTCAAAATTGATCCTTCAATCTCTTGAATACTGCGATTCATTTTTCCTTCGTCATCTTCAAAAACACGCAATTTACTGATTTTGCCAACAACATAAGCCACATCTTCTGGCGTGTCTTCTTGATGAATGCCCACCAGCACCATGAAGCCTTGTTTGATTTGTCCCACTATCTGCTCTTCTATCGCAACTTGTGCTTGACTGACTCTTTGAATAACTACTTTCATCTTTTTTGCCTCACTTTTAACACTTACCCATTGGTTCGACGAACACTATAAACATCTGGTACACTTTTAATTTTGTCAACGATGGTTTTTAAATGAGAAAGGTTTTGAATTTTCACAGTAACATGAATCTGGGCCATCTTATCTTTGGATGGACGAGCTTCAACGCCGACTAAATTTTTTGTCATCGAACTAATGACTTGTAAAACATCACTTAGTAAGCCACTACGATCATAGCCGTAAATCTCCAAATCGGCAGCGTATTCTTTGCGACTGTGCTCGGTATCTTCCCACTCAACTTCAATTAGACGTTGTGCTAGTTCTTCTTGATGTTGTACGTTAGGACAGTCCGCACGATGAATTGAAACGCCACGTCCTTTGGTAATGTAACCAACGATTTCATCACCAGGCACTGGATTACAACAGCGGCTTAAACGAATCAATAGGTTGTCCACCCCTTGAATCACGATGCCGCCTTCATGACGAACTTTCATTTTTTCTGATTCTTTTTTAGCTGGCTGATTTAGCAACTCTTCCGCTTCTTGACGTTGGCGTTCCAACTCTTGTTCGCGGCGTTCTTTTTCTGTTAAACGATTGCACACTACTTGCGCACTTACTTCGCCATAACCTACTGCCGCAAATAAATCATCTTCCGTTTGAAATTTAAATTTATCTAGCACTTCCGCCATTTTATTCTTCGTTAAAAATTCTTTCGGTGTAAAGCCGATTTCTATCATGTATTTAATGACAGCATCATGCCCTTTAATAATGTTATCTTCACGGTCTTGTTCTTTAAAGAAACGTTTGATTTTATTTTTGGCTTTACTTGTTTTAACCATTTTCAGCCAGTCGCGACTAGGTCCGAAAGAATTCGGTGATGTTAGGACTTCAATAATATCCCCATTTTTTAGGACATAGTCTAACTGTACCATTTTGCCGTTGACCTTCGCACCGGTTGTTTTATTCCCAATTTCAGTATGGATACTGTAAGCAAAATCTAGTGGTCCGGAGCCTTTTGGCAGTTCGGTTACATCTCCACTTGGCGTAAAGACATAGACTTTGTCGCTAAAAATGTCTTCTTTCACACCTTGCATAAATTCAGAAGCATCATAGCTTTCATCTTGTAATTCAATAATTTCATGGAACCAATCGACTTGCTTCGTCAGTTCATCTGTTTCAATTTTTTCCGCTTTGCCTTCTTTATAGGCCCAGTGAGCCGCCACCCCAAATTCGGCGATTTGGTGCATCTCATGGGTCCGAATTTGGACCTCTACTGGATTCCCTTTTGGCCCAATAACTGTCGTATGGATAGATTGATACATATTCGCTTTTGGCATAGCAATATAATCTTTAAAGCGACCTGGCATTGGTGTCCAACGTGTATGAATCGCCCCTAACACGGCATAGCAATCTTTAATGGAATCGACAATAACACGAATGGCTAATAAGTCATAGATTTCATTAAACTGTTTCTTTTGGTCCTTCATTTTACGATAGATTGAATAAATATGTTTTGGTCGACCATATATTTCTGCGTAAATTTCTAAATCTTCCGTAGCTAAACGAATATCTTCGACTGCTTCTGCCACATAAGCTTCACGTTCATCGCGTTTGCTTTGCATCAAATTAACAATTCGATAGTATTGGTTGGGGTTAATATAACGTAAGGCAGTATCTTCTAATTCCCATTTAATTCGACTAATCCCTAAGCGATGTGCTAAAGGCGCATAAATTTCTAAAGTTTCTTGCGCAATCCGTCGTTGCTTATCTTCACGTAAATGTTTTAATGTGCGCATATTGTGCAAACGATCGGCTAGTTTCACCATAATGACCCGTAAATCTTGCGCCATTGCCAATAACATTTTCCGATGGTTTTCGGCTAATTGTTCTTCATGAGATTTATATTTAATTTTTCCTAGTTTCGTTACGCCATCGACTAACATTGCGATGTCTTCGCCAAATTCTTCTTTTAAATCGTCCAGTGTTACGTCCGTATCTTCGACAACATCATGTAAAAATCCTGTTGCTACAGTATGGGGATCCATATGTAATTCAGCCAGAATGCCTGCCACTTGAATCGGATGGATGATGTAAGGTTCACCTGATTGTCGGACTTGACCTTCGTGTGCTTTTTCAGCATAAGTTAATGCTTTTTGAACCAACTCAACATGTTCTGGTCCCATATAGGTACTTACAATTTTGATGACCGCTGGGCCTGTCAGTATTTCTTCTTTTGGCATGGTATTCACTCCTCTATGAAGGTGACCTTTGGATAAAGAACACTTCGTTCACGTTTTATCTATTTTAATAAAAAAGAAAAGTACCACTTGAAACAGTAGCACTTTCAACAACTCTATTATACTAAATTTCCCTTAAATTTCAATCACTGTCGCTTTTTTACTCTCTGTTTATTCAAAGAGAATGCCTACAAGAATTTTACAGGCGGGCTTTCGTTTAATTTAAAAGTTCCATTTGGTAGCTAACCGCACTTAAAAGATACAACGGTGCTGTTTCTGCTCGTAAAATTCTCGGACCCAACCCGCAAAGTTTCGCCCCAGCCTGCAGAAATTGTTCAATTTCTTGCGGTGCAAAGCCACCTTCAGGTCCAAAGAGCACACACAAACGTGCGCCTGGCTGGCAAGTGGATAATACTTGTGCTAATTGACTTTTTTCTCCTTGTTTTGCTGATTCTTCATACGCAACCAAGACTGTGTCATATGAGTCAAATTGCGCAATGATTTCTTGTGTTTTTTCCACCAAAGAAACACTTGGTGTCTGCTGCCGATGCGATTGTTCCGCCGCTTCTGTGGCAATTTTTTGTAATCTTTTTTCTTTGGCTGCTCTTTTTTTGTGGTCCCATTTGACAACGGAAGTTTTCGCAGGAAAGCCGATAAACTGATTGCCACCTAGCTCCGTGCCTTTTTGAACAATCCATTCTAACTTGTCCCCTTTTGGTAACCCACACGCAATCGTCACTTCAATTGGCAATTCTTTGTCCATTTCTTCTTTACTAATTTCTTTAAAGTAAACAGATGTTGAATCAATTTCCACAATCTCAGCTAAAATGGCAGTTTTATTTTGAAATACTAAATAACAACGATCATTCGGCGTCATTCGCATAACTCGCACAATATGATGATAGTTTTCATCTGCGACTTTATACAAATCTTTTTCTTGATAATCTTCTTTCATGAAATACCGTTGCATTTTACTCTTCCTCTGGTTTCTTCAAGATAATCGCATACCAATCGCCTTGATTAAAGAGTTGGTCCACCACAAAACCGACTTTCGTTAGTGCTTCTAAAACCATTGCTTTTTTATCTTCAATAATTCCAGAAATAATGAAGGTTCCGTCTTGTTTTAGCAAACGCCAAGCATCTTCAATCATTAACACAATAATATCTGCCAAAATATTTGCGACGATTACATCAGCAGAATGGTCAATCCCTTTTAGTAAATCATTGGCTGACACATGAACATCGGCCGCAATGGGATTTAAATCCATATTTTCTTTTGCCGCTGCAACTGCTACTTCATCTAAATCATATGCGTAGACGTCTTTAGCCCCTAAATAGCGACTTGCAATACTCAAAACACCAGAGCCCGTTCCTACATCTAGAACTGTTTCGCCACCACGTAAAACAGTTTCTAAAGCTTGCAAGGTTAAACGAGTCGTTGGATGCGTACCTGTACCGAAAGCCATGCCCGGATCCAATGTGATAATTTTTTCTGCTTCATCTTGTGCGTGATAGGCTTCCCAACTTGGCACAATCGTTAAGAATCGTGTGACACGGACAGGATGATAATATTTTTTCCAAGCAGTTGCCCAGTCGCTTTCTGCTACTTCACTAATTGTCATTTCGTTTTTACCAATGGATAAGCCGTACTCAGGCAAGCGTAAAATATTTTCTTTCATAAATGGTAAAATTTCTGGTAAGAAGGTTGTTTCAGGAAAATAAGCCATCACAATCGCCCCTTCTTTAATGTGGGTGAATTGCTCTTTATCTAAAATTTCCCCATACAGATCACTTTCAAAATTTTCAATGTCCAACGCATCTTCAATGGCCACGCCACTTGCGCCAGCTTCCATCATAATGTTTGAAATTGCTTCAACTGCTTCGCTAGCCGTTTCTACTTTTACTTCTGTCCACTTCATGTTCTCACCTCTAAATTAATAACTTGGATACGCAATCCATTGTTCTTTTTCTGTTTCTGCCACTTTTTTAATCATCGCTTCAAAATCTGCTGGCTCCCAATGCAATTCAAAAACTTCCGCTGTTTCATCTGATAAAAAGTCTAACAAATCACTTTGCCCTTCATCTAAAACCACTTTTAAATAGTGAATGAATCCGTCTAAAACTGCTTTGCGTAGCCCTTTTTTTCCTTCATAAGGAATTGTGACTAAATACTCTTCGTCATCAACGACAGACTTTTGCGGATTGTAAAATAACAAACCATCTTCAAATTCAATGAATTCTTCTTCTGAAAGCGTACCATCAACATCATCAATCGCCACTTGCTCATTGTTTTCTGCATATAAACGAACAATGACTTCGATGGTATGGTTTTTGCGATCCCAATCAAGGCCTACTTCGTAATCTCCTAAGTGTTTTTCAAGTTGTTCCTCTAAGTATGTGAGCATTGTTGCTTTTTTCATTTTCTTCATCCTTCCAGCCAAAATCTATTTGGTCTACTGCTGTTCTTTTTTGTTTAGAAATATATGGATTGCCAGCCACGACGTATCTTAAAGGCAACTCTGTCCAACGACCTTTATTGGGAATCCCAATTCGTGGTAGTGCCTCAATTTTTTTCGGAAATTTTCGTTTTTCTGGCACGAGCCGTAACGAACTAGAAAAAATCGACTGCCCATATAATTGCTTATCAATTCCTAAGGCTGCAACTAATTTACCTGGTCCATTGGTCAATTCCACGCCTTGACGTCCTTGGCGATTTTCAATCATTTTGTCGACACCTTCAACAGGTTCAATCGCGCGGATCATCACCCCTTGTGGTTTGCCTTGTTCTTGTGTCACCATATTTAAAATTAAATGCGTGTGCATAGTATATAAATAAATCGTACCTGGTTTGTCATACATGGCTTGTAAGCGTGGCGTTTTTCTCAAGCCAAAGCTATGGGCCGCCTCATCATCAGGACCTAAATAAGCTTCTGCATCCACAATGTACCCACCTAAAACGCCTGTTGCTGTTTCGTGCTCTAAATACATCCCTAACAAGTATTGTGCCACTTCTTCAGTTGTTTTTGTGTTAAAGATATTTATCGTTTCTTTCATTTCTTTCACCACTCCCTATCATACACGAAACCTTCCGCTATATCCATCTAAAACCCAAAAAACCACCAAAAAGCGAATGTACGTTCTTTATGTTATAATAAGATGATTATGAAAAAGGAGGTCCTTTTATGCAACAACCTTTAGCCTATCGAATGCGACCTCGTCACTTAGACGAAGTAGTTGGTCAACAACATTTAGTCGGCCCTGGTAAAATTATTCGTCGGATGGTCGAAGCCAAAATGCTTTCATCGATGATTCTTTATGGGCCGCCTGGCACTGGAAAAACCAGTATTGCCAGCGCAATCGCTGGTTCAACAAATTATGCCTTTCGCATGTTGAACGCGGCCACAGACACAAAAAAAGATTTACAAATCGTTGCTGAAGAAGCCAAAATGAGTGGCACAGTGATTTTACTGCTTGATGAAATTCACCGATTAGATAAAACAAAACAAGATTTTTTGCTCCCTCATTTAGAAAACGGACGAATTATTATGATTGGAGCCACTACCGAAAATCCATATATCACAATTAATCCTGCGATTCGTAGTCGTACGCAAATCTTTGAAGTAAAGCCCTTAACGGAAACAGACATTCAGCAAGCGATTCAAGAAGCCTTAACCGATAGCACACGTGGCTTAGGCGATTATCCTGTCCACTTAGAAGAAAAAGCATTACAACATTTGACACGCGCAACGAACGGTGACTTACGTAGTGCGCTAAATGGACTAGAATTAGCTGTTAAATCAACACCCAAAAATGAACAAGGCGAAATTAAGATCACCTTACCGATTATTGAAGAGTGCGTGCAACGAAAAGCCTTAACGCATGATAAAGATGGCGATGCCCATTATGACGTGATTTCCGCTTTCCAAAAGTCGATTCGAGGAAGCGATGTAGATGCTGCACTTCATTATCTGGGTCGCTTAGTTGAAGCAGGTGATTTACCGATTATTTGTCGTCGTTTAATGGTCATTGCTTACGAGGATATCGGTCTTGGGAATCCTGCGGCCGCCGCTCGGACGGTCACCGCTGTTCAAGCCGCCGAAAAGCTAGGGTTTCCAGAAGCTAGGATTCCTCTAGCTAGTGTCGTCATTGATTTATGTTTATCGCCAAAATCAAATTCTGCAGTCACAGCGATTGATGCTGCTTTGGCAGATATTCGACAAGGCTCTGTGGGAGATGTTCCTGATCATTTACGTGATGCCCACTATGCTGGAGCCAAAGAATTAAACCGTGGCATTGGTTATCAATACCCACATAATTTTGAAAACGGTTGGGTCAATCAGCAATACTTACCTGACAAATTAAAAGAGGCACGTTATTACGAACCGATTGATATTGGTAAATATGAACAAGCCTTACATCAGCAACTCAAGCGTATCCAAGAATGGAAACAGAAAAAATAACAAAATAATACGCTTTCAAAAAAAGAAACAATCTCGTTGCCGATTTTGAGAGAGTATGCTATTATAAAGATGGTAAATCTGTGATGTACGCGTTGTCCTTTCACTGTGTTGACCGAACATTTTTATTGATATCTAGGGATCCTGCTTGTATCAAAGTTGGTAACATGCCTTTTCTTTTGGTAGTTCAATACTGCGATCGAGGAACCCACCTGCTTATCTTGCGGGTTCAATACTCTAGGACGATTACCGGCATCGACGGATTTTACCATTTTTATGAAGATTTCTAAACAATTTGCTCTGGCAAGTTGTTTTTTTTTGGAGGACAAGATGATTCGTATACTCGTACTATTACTCGCCGTTGTCACAGGCGTAGCCAGTTATTATTTGATGAAGAAAAGTGCAGCTTTTTTACCACTCTTAAAAAAAGAAACTGCAACAGAAAGTCAACAGTTTATCGAACGTTTTGGGCGTTATTACTTGATTATCGCCATTCTAGGTGTTCTAGCGGCTATTTTTAATCGCCCGTTATTGTCAATTGGTTTTATCTTTTTTGTTTTATTACTTTCAACGTTGTTTAGTTTAACTTTTGCAAAAAAAATGTCATAAAAGACGATGAATTTAAAGAGGTCGGGACAGAAGTGTTTAACTCCGAGAAATAAGAAGGAATTTCCGAAAATTGTTCTTTAATTTTTGGAGAATTTCGGCTTATTTCCGAAGGAGTTGCTTCTGTTTCCGCCGTTTATCAATTTTTAAGCCTGGGACAAAAATCCAAAGTGATTTTTGTCCCAGGTTCTTTTTTTACAAAAAAAATGCCAATATTCAGAAAAAAAAGAAGCGGTTTCAGTTTCTTTTTTTCTTTGTTTGTTTTACAATTATTATAGAAACAATTAATGATTTTTTTTACGCTGAAAGGAGCGGTTATTATGTTACAACAATATCAAAAAATTATGATAGCAATCGATGGTTCTGACGAAGCAGACTTAGCCTTTAAAAAAGCGGTCAACGTCGCTAAACGAAACGATGCTGAATTACTATTAGCACATGTTGTTGATACGCGCTCTTTCCAATCAGTGTCCTCTTTTGATGGTGCGCTAGCAGAAGAAGCAATGTCAATGGCAAAAGAAACCTTAGACACCTACCAACAACAAGCGGTGGATATGGGACAAACAAAAGTCTCTAGCGTTCTAGCCTATGGTTCTCCTAAGAACATTATTGCCAAAGAATTACCAAAAGAATACAACATTGATTTAATTATGTTAGGAGCAACTGGATTAAATGCCGTTGAGCGTTTATTTATTGGCTCTGTCTCTGAATCAGTTATCCGTAATGCTAGTTGCGATGTTCTCGTTGTACGGACGGATTTAGACAACAAATTACCAAAAAATGAAGAAAAATAAAGAATAAAAAGAAACTGAGCCAACTATCACTTTTGATAGTTGGCTCAGTTTCTTCTTATTTACCTATTAAGCACACCTTGTGAGAGCATCTCACAAGGTGTGTTCGTTTAATTATTTTAGACGTTCTACGTCACGGGCAATCATTAACTCTTCATCAGTTGGTACTAATAGAAGCTTGATTTTTGAATCATCAGTTGAGATAACTGCTTCTTCACCGTGTACATTATTTTTGTCATCATCGATTTCACAACCAAACCAAGTCATGCCATCAATAATATCTTTACGAACGCCAACTGCATTTTCACCGATTCCAGCAGTAAAGACAATCGCATCAACGCCATTCATAACAGTGACATAGCTACCAATGTATTTACGAATACGATCGATAAAAATGTTGTATGCTGTTTGAACTTCAGGTTTATCTAAGTTTGATTGAATATCGCGCATGTCGCTTGATAAACCATTTGTTAAACCTAATAAACCAGATTTTTTGTTTAAAATATCAACCATGTCTTGTACATCAGTCAAGCCAAGTTTTGTCATTAAATAAGGCAATAGTGACGCATCAACATCCCCTGAACGAGTCCCCATTGTAACGCCAGCAAGAGGAGTGAAGCCCATTGATGTATCGACTGATTTACCACCATCAACTGCAGTGATTGAAGCACCATTACCTAAGTGACAAGTGATAATTTTTAAGTCTTCAATTGGACGACCTAACATTTCTGCAGCACGTTGAGAGACATAACGATGACTAGTTCCATGTGCCCCATATTTACGTGCAGCAAATTTTTCATAGTATTCACGCGGTACACTATATAAATAGTTGTGTTCTGGCATTGTTGTGTGGAACGACGTATCAAAGACTGCCACGCTAATGATTTCTGGTAAGATATGTTTAAATGCTTTAATCCCCATTGCATTCGCTGGATTGTGTAAAGGTGCTAATTCAGATAAAGCTTCAATTTTTTCTAATACTTCGTCTGTAATAACAACAGAATCTTTAAATTCTTCTCCACCAGCAACTACACGGTGACCAACACCAGTAATTTCATCATAAGAACCTAAAATGTTTAAGTCGATTAATTGGTCTAGTAACATTTTTACTGCCACTTCATGGTTATCAATATCAACAATTACTTCATATTTTTGTCCTTCACCATATTTAATTGTGAAGATAGAATCTTTTAAGCCAATACGTTCAACGATTCCTTTAGCGATCACTTCTTCATTTGGCATTTGGTATAATTGCCATTTTAAACTTGAACTACCTGCATTAATTGCAATTGTTTTAGACATAATTTTCTCCTCTTCGTTACTATTTTATTTTAAATTTGAAGCTTTCCAAGCTTCAAATTGTTTAAAGAACTCCGTTACTTTATTGATATCTTTCAAAGAGGCAAGTTTTGCTAACAAAACTTCCTTCACTTGCTCAGCATCTGCACCCTTGTTTTGAACAAGCAAGATACTTTTACGTGATTGTTCTGACTTAAACAATTCATCAGGTAACTGTATCATTCCTTGTAAATAGACATTTTTTGTCAACCAATTTTTAAAGAATTCACTTTGCTCAGTCTCTAAAATATTGGTCGGGATTAAGAATAAGCCAAACCCTGCTGGCTTCACGTATTTCATGGCTTGTTCCATTAATAAATGATGCGCATAACTATGGCCTTCCTCCGCAGCAGCAGCAAATCCCTTTGCTCGCTCATCATTTGGATAATAGCCAATCGGCAAGTCACTTAATGCTAAATCAACTGGATCCAATAACAAATCTTGCAATCCGTCTTGATGGAACAACTGAATATTAGCTTGTGACCAAGCATTGTTCACAGAAGATACCGCCAAAAGTGTTTCATCGATATCCACACCATAACCAGAAACTTTGTAACCAGCTGTTTCAAGGTTTAGCAGAACCGTTAACAGTAAATTTCCCATTCCTGAAGCAGGATCTAAAATTTTTAATGGCTCTGATTTATTTGTTAATTGTTCTACTAAATAAACAAACAAAAAGCCAATACCGTCTGGCGTCAATTGATGATTTGCTTGAAGCTGCTCTTTTCTCGTTCCTTTTAACAAAAGTAATTGGGACAAGCGTCGCACATCTTCAGGAGCTAAATCAATTTTTTTAATCGTATGATACAGCGTTTCTAATTGTTTCACTGTCTCTGGATTAGGTACTCCGTCAAGTACTCGTACTTGAAAATCATCTAAAATATTTTCACCATTTTCAATATACGCATCTAAAAAAGAAGTATCCAATGACTGTTGCAATAACTGGATTGCTTGTTCCATTGGCTCGAAAGCCTCTTCAATTTTTTCTGGGAACAAATTAGCACCTCTATTCTATTCAAAATGTAACAACTTCCATACCTGTTTTATTTTAACGAAAAAAGAAAGAATAATCAATGCCTTTACTGTCTTTCTTCTAAAATCTAATAATTTGTAGAAAAACAACGCTATTCCAGCATTGTTTCCGCTTTTTTTTGATGAGAAACTCTCTCTTGATATTGGTATTTTCGACCAGATTTGTTTAATAAAACAGTTATTCTTAATTGTTCATTTTTATATGTATAATCGAGGGTTACTTGCTCATACATGAGCTTTTCTTCTGTTTTTAACTTTCGTCTATTTTGTTTAACATCTGCAAGAAATAAATGAAGGATACTTTTCCCTGCATAGTATTCCTGGGTAGCTTGCGTAAATTTTTGTGTTAACTGACGTTCTTCTAGTAACTGAAGGGCGAGAAAACTCATCAAATAAACAAAGGTCATGGCCGTGAACAATAAGTTTCCTGAATATTTTTGCCTCATTAAAATTCTCCCTTTATCGGAAAAAAACTATCAAATGTTTTTTCAGAAGTAAAAGTAACTTCCAAAGTAAACGATTGTCCTTCATTTTTAAACTGTCCATTTTTGATACCAATTAACAGCGGTTGATAGCCTTTACCATTGACTCGCTTAATAATTTTATCTTCTTTGATTTGAATTGAAATAGTCTTGTTTGTTTCTGAGTCGAGGAAAGAAATCTCTTGAGCAGAGCCTGTTTGGAAAACGAGCTTTTGACATTCTTTTTCTAATTGAATTAAAAAAATATGCCAGGATTTCGAATCATTGTTTTTCAAATATTGATTTCCGATAAAACTTTGTTGAATCATCAACTGAAACAATTGACACATACAACTTAAAACGACTAGTGCCACTAAACACTCTAACATTGTAAAACCCGCATATTTTTTATTGACCAATCAAAATCGCTCCTCTTGAATCTGTCACTTTTAGTATCCTTCTTCCCTCGTTCTCCATCAAAGAAAATCGGTAAGTTTCTCCTTGATATATCCGCTCTTTGAAACGTAAATCACCCGTCTGCTCTAAAAATAAAATTGCTTCGTATCCTAGACGAGTGCGCGTTAATTCTTGCTCCCGTTGATAATTTTGCTGAATTAATTGTGTAATAGTCAGGGAGAATATCCCTGCTATCACACATACAATACTAAAACTAACGAGACTCTCTAATAAAATAAAACCGCTATAAATAGTTAATTTTCTTCGTATATTTGCCACTCCCCATCTGAAATTGTAAAATAAGTTGCTGTTTCTTTTCAGTCCAAGTAAAAATATATTTCACTAAACGGCCATTGTTCCCTGACGAATGAAGAAAACTGAGTTTGCTTGGGCCACTCACTGTCATTTTTTCAGGTACAGCTAGCGAAGTCCTTCGAGCTGATTGGTTCAATTTATCAGGAAATGAAAAGCTTTGTTGTTCTTCAAAAAACCAAACTTCTTGTGTTTCCTCTAAAACAATTGCTTGCTGTTGCGCAAAACGAAGTTGTTTTTCTACCGTAGCAAGAAACTGTTCAATTTTTAATGTTTCTTGCCAGCGGTGAATAGCGAGTGTTGGGAGCATAGTCATAAAGCAAACAATCGTCAAACTAGCAAGTGTTTCCATTAATGTGAATCCTGCTGACTTGTTCATTGCTTTTCTGCTGTATATTTATCTAACTGCTCTTTAGTAATGTAGCCTTCGTTGACTAATTCATTTAAAGAAGGCGTCTTATTTTTTTCTAGTGTGTAGAGCTCGATTTGTGATTCTACAATTTTTACGATTGCTTCATTGCCTTTTTTATCAACTGTTTCTTTATGTTTCGCTAAGTTAGGAACAAAAAGTAAAATCAATACGGAAATAATCAATAAGACAATCAACATTTCTAATAATGTAAACCCTGCGTATTTTTGTTTCTTTTTCATTATAAAACTCCTTCCATATTGCCATAAATAGGCAGCAACATTGCCCCATAGACACCGATAATTAAACAAGCAATTATGATAAAAATAAATGGTTGAACAAGGGTAATGACTCGTTCAATTTTTTTGAAAAAACCTTGGAAACAGACATTACTATAAACCATCAACTCCTTGCCTAATTTTCCTTTTACTTCCCCTTGTTGAATCATTAAACCCAATGCTTTCGTAAAAAAAGGATAAGCAGCTAATTGTCTATGTAAGGTTTCACCAACTAGCAGTCCTTCACTAATTGCTCCAGCTAATTCTTTCATTAAGGGGTAATTGGTTGTATGGCGCATCAAATCGATGACCTCTTTCATTTCTAATCCTTGCGCAAGCAACTTCCCCCATTCTAGTGCAAAAAAAGCACTGACGTATTCCCGATAAAGGCCACGGATAATTGGCAGTTTTAGATATACGAAGGCCCGCTGAATAGCAGACTGATGCTTCAAATAACGGTTTAAAATGAAGAAACTAAATGAGAGGACAAAAACTAAGGTAACCAGAATGTATGGACTGTAAACAATCAGAAGAATCCCAATATTTTTAGAATAACTATTGGCATCATTTTCCATTAATTGGGGCAATAAAAATTGCCGAATACCAACAATGACGAGAATCAAAAAAGCAATCAGGAGCAGCGGATAACTAATTATTTTATAGAACTGTTGCCGATATTTTTCCGTTTGAAAAAAATGTTCGGAAATCGCTTGTAGTGTCCCTACCAAATCCCCGTGTGCAGCAGCAAACGACAATTGTGCCGAGACCATTGTTGAAAATCCTAATTCTTCGACTAAAGCTTGTAAGACAATGCCTGAGGAAAAGCCTTCAACTAAAAAAGTTATACTGTGCTGGGGTAATGCGTTTGATTTTTTCATGAAGGAAAAACTTTCTTGTATATTAAAACCATTTGCAAGCAAATCCGCTAATAGTTTCAGAAAAAGCTGCTGTTGTTTTTTCGTTAATTTATTCGATGGCTTGAAAATACGTTTTTTCTGTAATAAACCCATACGCCCACGCCTTTCTTAGATTCTTTTGCCAACTACTCTTTATAACGGCTTCCTTAAAGAAGAAATAATCATAAAGAATTCCCGCTACTTGTTCCTTATTAATCGTGGTTGTCAAAATCTGTTGATAAATGATACCTTGCAAGCATTCAGCCAATTCATGCTCTGGGCCACCTAATTCTATCAAACGCCGTTGCACTCCCAATAAGTTACGGGCGTGAATTGTCGCAAATATAGTATGACCCATTAAGGCGGCTCGAATAACTGCTTGAGCCGTCTCGCCATCACGAATTTCACCAATAATCAAAATATCAGGATGATGGCGCAAGCAAACTTTGATTAAGGCTTCATAAGTTAACTGAATTTTTTCATTTGTTTGCAACTGTAAAAACTGTTTTTCCTCAATTTCAACAGGATCCTCAATCGCTATCACTTGTTGTTCGCCACTTCTTTGTTTAGCCACACGATACATGGTTGTTGTTTTCCCGGAACCAACTGGCCCACTGAATAAATAAAGTCCTCGTTTCTGACAAGATGCTTCAATTTCATTTAGCTGGTGGGGAAAGAAAAAATGTTCAGCTTGTTTACCGAATCGGTGTAAAAAACGAATCACTAAGCTCTCTCGATTCTGAAAATCTCCCACAGATGATAAACGCAAGCGTTGCTTCATCTCGCCAATTAGATAAGTTGTCGCGCCTAATTGTGCTTTTCGTCTTTCTCCGACATCCATGCCGCCTATAAATTTAAAGTGGAAAATTAACTTTTCGCCTATTTCTGCGGAAACTTGTGTGTAAGGTGTCCGTTGCATCCCTGTCCGAAAAGAGATAGCTATTTCGGTATCATTGGGTAAAAAATAAACGTCTTGTGCCCCATGAAGGACGCCCCATTCAATTAATTGATGGGCCAATTTTTTTACATTTTCAGTCATTCATTTCCTCCTCTCACTAATAAACTACGCATTTATTTTATGATTTCAGCAAAAAAAAGAACCTTCACCAATAAGATGAAGGTTCTTTTTTGAAGTTTGCGCTGTCCATCTATCTTCCCCAAAATAGTGGAACTACTAGACACTTAGTATTATACTAAAAAAATTTTGCGTTTAGTTTTCAAAAATTTCTCTGAATCACAAAATTTTTGAGAAAAACTATGAGAATCAGATCGGATCGTTTACATTTTTGGCTTCGTTTTTTGTTTATTAACTAAATAAACTGGAATTCCTAGAAGCGTAATTCCTATACCAATCAATGCTAGAATAGGCTGTGTAATACTCGTTGTAACCAAGATAAAGATACCACCTAGACTTGCGATAATTGGAATAATTGGATAGCCAGGAACTTTATACGGTCGTTTTAATTCAGGTTCTCGTTTTCTTAAAATAAAAACGGCTAAGAAAATTAATAGATTAAACAGCCACATAACAAAAACTAACATATCCGTCAATAAATCGAAGGTCCCGAAAAACATCATGATAATGGCTACAGCTAACTGGAAAATTCCAGCAACGTAAGGAACAACAAAGCGTTTAGACAACTTTTGAAACTGACGACTAAAAGGCATCAGATTATCTAAGGCTAAGGCATAAGGAATCCGAATCCCTGTCATTGTGTAGCCGTTTAACGCACCATATACAGAGATTAAAATCCCAATAGTTACGATTTTGCCACCAATTGGTCCAAAAATAGCCACAGAAGCATCAGAAGCTGCATTCAAATTCCCAGCGATTTGCTCAATTGGTAATGTTTTTAGAAACACAAAATTAATTAAAGCATAAATTAAAGTAATCAATAACAAACCAAAAATAATGGCTTTAGGCAAGTCTCTTTCTGGTCGCTTCATTTCACCAGCCACGTTACCCACACCTAGCCAGCCATCATAAGCAAACATGGTAGCAACTAAGGCGCCACTAAAAGCAACTAAAAAGCCAGTATTCGCTGTTGTTTCAATCGGAAAAAGCGAAACAGCTACTTGTCCTGGAGTAAATAACCCCACTAAAGAAATCAAGGCAATTGGAATCAGTTTTACTACCAATGTCGTTGATTGGACCAAAGAAGCAATTTTTGTTCCTAATAAATTAATTACGGTGATACTAGTTCCCGCAAGAATGGCAATCGGGATCAATAAATTTGCCGATAGATGAAACAAATTGATTAGTTGTGTACTAAAAATAATGGATAACGCCGAAATGTTGGCAGGATAATAAATGATACTTTGTGCCCACCCTAAAAGAAAACCAGCTAATTTACCATATGTATATTCAATATACTTCACTGCGCCACCTGTTTCAGGGATTGCTGTAGCAAGTTCGGCGCTGGTTAATCCTGCACAAATGGTTAAGGCACCACCTAACACCCAAGCAAAGATAGCTAAACTAGCTGACTGTGCGTGTCCAACGACACTCGCAGCTTTAAAGAAAACACCAGCACCAATCACCGTACCCATTACCGTGGATAACGCACCAAACGTTGTTATCTCTCTTTTTAATTGCTTTTTCTCCATAGACTCCCTCATTTCATCTAAAATAAACAAGCGTAACAAAATTTCACTTTCTTGAAAAGATAACGAAAATAATAGCTGTTTTCATGAAAAATTCTGTGACGATCTCTTTTCAGTATAGCTATTTCTTTTAGAATTTCAAGTTTGAAAACCACAAAAAGAAAATTTGTCATAAAAGTTTTAGAGCATTCATCTTTTGTTTATAAACAAGAATGGAAAAACCGACGATTTTTTATTAAATAAACGAAAAATCGAATCAAAAAGAAACCTTTCTGATCCGATTTTAACTACGTTATTGGTTTTTGACTTTTTCTTTTTTCATTTGTTTACTGCGTAATTGTCCGCAAGCCGCATCAATATCTGTTCCGTGTTCTTTACGAATAACACAATTGATGCCATTCTTTTTGAGTACATCATAAAATTTTAAAACCGCTTCTTTAGAGCTTCGGCTATATTGATCGTGTTCACTCACTGGGTTATACGGAATCAGATTAACATAAGAAAGTTTTTTCTTATTCCGTAGTAAATCTGCTAATTGTTGAGCATGTTCTGGTCGGTCGTTCACTTGACTCAACATAATATATTCAAATGTAACACGTCGGTTGGTTTTTTCAATGTATTCATCAATTGCTGCCATTAATTTTTCAATTGGAAAACTACGATTAATCCGCATAATTGATGTACGAACTTCGTTGTTAGGAGCATGTAATGAGATTGCTAAGTTTACTTGTAGTCCACTGTCTGCAAATTCACGAATTTTTGGCACTAAACCACTTGTTGAAACTGTAATATGACGGGCACCAATAGCCAAGCCTTTATCATCATTAATCGTTCGTAAAAAGTTCATGACATTGGCATAATTATCAAATGGTTCACCAATTCCCATCACAACGACATGGCTAACACGTTCATCCAACCCACGTTCATCGAAATAATGTTGCACCCACATAATTTGGGCAACAATCTCGCCAGCAGTTAAATCTCTTTGTTTTTTTAATAGCCCACTAGCACAAAATGTACACCCAATATTGCAGCCAACTTGAGTGGTCACACAAACAGATAATCCATATTCTTGACGCATCAAGACTGTTTCAATCATATTTTTATCTGGTAATTCAAATAAATATTTTACGGTACCATCTTGTGCTTCTTGCACAATGACTTGTTTTAATGGATTTAATGAAAAATTTTCTTCTAATAAAGTCATCAACGATTTAGAAATGTTCGACATTTCACTAAATGAAGCAACACGTTTTGTATACAACCATTCCCACACTTGTGTTGCGCGAAATTTCTTCTCGCCATGGGCTAAAAACCAGTCCACAAGCTGTTCTCTCGTCAGTCCATAAATGGATTCTTTCTGCATTTCTTTTCCTCATTTCTGCTATTACATTCGCTTCATAACTATAACGTATTCTCACTTTGAATGCAATATCACGAAGAACATCAAAAAAAATCGTTAAGCGTGCATGCTTAACGATTTTTTATAATTAATCTTTCACTAAGTGATAAACTTTTTTGAAGTAGAACGTTCTAGCAATTAAATAGTAAACGACCTGAATCAATAAGAAAACGCCTAAAACTTGCCAGCCAGCTAATTGCATTGGCTGATCTAAGACAGCATACATTGCTTTCAAAGCAACAGCTCCATGAATAAATGAAACAACAATTGGGGTAAAGAATAAAATACCTACTTGTTGGTAAATCATTTTCTTCAATTCTTTTTTCGTCAAACCAAGTTTGTAAATCATCTTGAATTTTTCAACGTCCGTATTCATATCACTGTATAAACGGAAGTATAAGAAACTACCCGCCGAAACAAAGAACACGATACCGATAAATAGTCCGACAAATAGAACTGGCGTATAAAATTGCGTAATACCTGCAACTGTAGCCGCGGTTCCTAGTAACATGGGATACTTGTCACCAATAATATTTTCAGCATCAATTAAGGTTTCTTTATCTGTGCCTTCTTTTGGTTGCCAAATTGTTTCTGTTTCCGATTTGATTCCATCTGTTGAGGTACTATCTGGGATAACAACCACACCGCCAAAAGTCGGTAATACATTGGTTTCTTCTGTTTTATCAATGTTTAAAACTTGATCATTTCCCAATTGAACAGATTTGACATCTACTGATGCAGCAGAAGGAGCATCTTTTTGTGATAAATTAACTACTTTCTCACCTGTTAAAGTTGGTTCATCTATAAATTTTGCGAGTTTATTATATTCAGATGTTTTGATTAATTGGATACCGGCACTTGTTTTGTACATTGTGTAATCAATCTGATCAAACTGAATATTTTTTTCTTGGAATGTTTTTGTCGCAAATTGTTTCATTTCTTGATTTTCTGGGTTGGTCGAATCAGACAATGTCAGTTCGTACGGTACAGAACTTATTCCTTTAAAAATCATCTCGTTCACGCCGTATAACGTTCCAATGGCAGCAAAAGCAACCGTTGATATCACCGAAACCAAGAAGAACGAACGTGCATTATCTTTCATGCGGAATGCTAAATCTGATAAAACGACCATATTGGTTTTTTTCCAAAAGATTTTTGGTTTCCGTTTTAAACGTTCAATGACAGAAACACTCAATTGGTCAAATAAGAATTTTGTCCCTAAAATAACTAAGAAAATTACTGGGAACATCACCATTAAAACTAACTGTCCCTTAGCAACTAAAGCAATTCCGTAACCAACAATTAAAAGTAACACGGCTAAGAAAGATTTAACTTTAGAGCTTTTGATTTCACCTTTACCCATTTCTCCTGCTTTTAATAGCTCTTGAAGTGTCGCTTTTGGCAAGCGGAATTGAATAAAGAAAGAAATTACTAAGAACAAGACCGCAAATGAAATGACAGTAATGATAAACGGCATCACTGGCAAATAAAAACCTAAACCTAGATGCATCAATAAATTGCTAATCCATAAAATAAACTGTGAAAATCCAACACCTAAAATGCTACCAAAAATTGTAGCAAAGAAACCAATCACTAAGTTTTCAATAAAAATCATTTTCTTTAACTGTTTTGGACTCATCCCTTGAATCATCAAGGTTCCAAACTCTTTTTTCCGAGATTGGATAAAGACATCCATCGAGTATAAAACGAATAAGAAAGAGAAACCATAGATTATAATAGCCGCAGCCGTCATTCCCATTTGTGCTTTAGGATTTAAACCATTAGCTAAGGCTGGGTGAAAGACAAAACCAGTGAACGTAAAAAAGATCATCACAGAAAACATTGTACTTAGGAAATAAGCCAAGTATAAATGCTTATTTCGAATCGTGTTTCTTATAACAAACTGATTAAAATTCATTATCGACACCTTCAATCTCAGCCAGTTTCATCATGATTAAATCGTAGAACTCTTTTTGATTGCCATTTTGGACAATTTCATCAATTAATTCACCATCTTTAATAAAGACGATGCGCTTGCAATAACTTGCGGCTAGCGGATCATGGGTCACCATTAAAATAGTCGCCGCTTCTTCTTCGTTTAATTGTTGTAACAAGCCCATCACATCCTTAGATGATTTCGTATCTAAGTTTCCTGTTGGTTCATCAGCCAATAATAATTGTGGATGATGAATCATTGCCCGAGCAACGGCGACCCGTTGTGCTTGTCCACCAGAAATTTCTGCAATTCGTTTTTTCAACAGATGATTGATACCTAAACGCTCACTTAATTCTGCTAATTGTCGTTTCATTACAGAGACTTTTTCTCCATCAAGTGTCAATGGTAAAATAATATTTTCTTCAATAGTTAATGTTGGCATTAAATTAAAGCTTTGAAAAACAAATCCTAATTCTGTACGACGGAATTTAGCAATTTGTTCTTGATTCAAATTGTTTGGATTTTTTCCATTTAAAAGTATTTCACCGTCTGTTGGACTATCGATTGTTGCCAATAAATTTAAAAGTGTACTTTTCCCACTTCCAGAAGGTCCCATAATACCAATAAATTCACCATCTTGGACAGTTAAATTAATCCCTTTTAAAGCTTCATATTTAATTTCGTTTCCGTAAACTTTTTTCAAATTTTGTACTTCTAACATATTTTCCACTCCTATTCTTCTCACTCATTTAGTGTATCGAAAACGAAAAAAAACGACAATAGAAAAGAATAACAATGAACTTACATTACTGTAAGTGCACTGTTATTCTTTTAAAAGTTATGCTTCATATTCAATCACATAAGGATGAATCTTCGTATTATAAATAGCTTCTGAATATTCTACGCAACGACCTGTTGGGCTTAACGAACGCCGAATTCTTTTTAAGCCCGTTGTTTCAGTTGTTTGCAACATCTTTTGCTCTGCTTCTGTCAAAGTTGCAACTTCAAAACGGTCTTCAAATTTATAAATTTCAATGGCATGTCGATCCATCAAACGATACAAGGATTCTTCTTTGTATTCAGTCAATGATACGTCTTTCATGGCAGCTGGCAAATAGTAATTAAAATAAATATAGGGTTGTTCATCGATTAGATATAACCGTGAAAGATGAACCACTTCTTCTCCTAAAAATTGATAAGCCGGCATCTCTTTTGACAACGTCAAGTTTTCAACTTGTAAAACTTTTTTAGTTGTTTTCTGACCTGATTCATTCAAAAATTCAGTGAATGTCCCTGCTTTTGATAGTTTATTATAGGGACGATTGCTTAACACAGTTGTGCCTCGACCACTTTTTTTCTCAACAAATTCTTCTGTTGCTAACATTTCGATTGCCCGCCGAATCGTAATTTTACTAACGTTAAACAGCTCTTCCAATTCTGTTTCTGTTGGTAAAAACGTTCCTACTGGATACTTGCCACTCAAAATATCTTCTTTAATCTGATCTGCTACTTCTAAATAAAGCACGCTTTTTCTTCTCATGATACGCTCCCTCCCAACCGCACTATTCCTTTCTATTTTACCAGAAAATGATGATTATAACATGATGCTTTGCTGAAATTATAAAAAAAGAACAAAAATAGATAAATTTATCTATTTTTGTTCTTTTTGTTTATTGTTCTGGCGTCTCGGTTGCTGCCTCTTCTGATTCCGCTTGTAGAAAGACTTTTCTTGGTTTGCTACCTTCTGATGGTCCAATAACTCCGTGTGCTTCCAATTCATCTACTAAGCGAGCCGCACGATTATAGCCAATTCTAAAACGTCTTTGTAGCAATGAAATACTAGCTGTTTGCATTTCAACCACCAAGTTTTTCGCTTCTTCAAACAACTCATCTTGAGGAGCTTCGCCACCGCCTGAAGTGGTCGGTTCATCTGTTGGCATCATGCTTTCTTGATATTCAGCTTCTTGTTGATCCGTTACAAACGCAACCACTCGTTCGACTTCTTGATCAGAGATAAAGGCCCCTTGGATACGAATTGGTTTATTTTCTCCCATTGGTAAGAAGAGCATATCGCCTCGACCTAATAGTTTCTCCGCCCCGTTGGTATCAATAATGGTACGCGAGTCTGTCCCACTTGAGACCGCAAAAGCCATTCGAGAAGGGACATTTGCTTTGATGATTCCTGTAATGACATCCACACTTGGCCGTTGTGTCGCTAAAATCATATGAATACCTGCTGCCCGTGCCATTTGGGCTAAACGGATAATCGCATCTTCTACTTCGTTACTTGCCACCATCATTAAATCAGCTAACTCATCAACAATGACAACAATAAATGGCAGAATCGGACGATTTTCGCCATCTTCCGCATTTTTCTGTTGAATTAGTTGATTGTAACCAGTGATATTTCGGACGCCTGTTGCTGCAAATTTTTCATAACGAAATTCCATTTCTTGAACTACTTTTTGCAGGGCTTGTGCCGCTTTTCTCGGATTAGTAACCACTGGCGTTAATAAATGAGGAATCCCGTTATACACATTCAATTCCACCATTTTCGGGTCAATCATCATTAATTTTACTTCATGAGGTTTCGCTTGCATCAAAATACCTGTGATGATGCCATTGATAGCAACCGATTTCCCACTCCCTGTCGATCCCGCAATTAATAAATGCGGCATTTTTGATAGATCCGCAGTTTGAACCATCCCTGAAATATCTCGACCTAAAGGTACTTCTAATAGTTTATCTGGATGACTTGGTTGTGCCTCAACAATATCTCTAAAGGATACTGTACTAATTGCACTATTAGGAACTTCAATCCCGATTAGTGATTTCCCAGGAATCGGAGCCTCCATACGAACGTCTTTGGCCGCAAGCGCTAAAGCAATGTCATCCGTCAAGTTAACAATTTTGCTAACTTTTACCCCAACAGCGGGTTGAACTTCAAATTTTGTGACAGATGGTCCTAAACTAGCTTTGACTACTTTAGCATCAACACCAAAACTCTTGAAGGTTTGTTCTAAGACGCCAATATTTTTTTCGATTTTTTCATATTCACCACTTTGATCCGTTGCTTGAATTGTATCTAACAAATCAGTTGGTGGTAGTTGATAATCACGATCTTCCGCTTCTTCAGAAATTTCAAATTCGAGAACACCAGCTTCATCTGCCGCCTCTTCTTCCTGCTCTCGTTGCGGTTTTGTTGCTGCAATTGGTGGTACAGGCATCGCCTGATTTTGCTGTTGAAACGAATCAATTTGAACAGGCGTTGGTGCGGCCGGTTCTTCCACCATTGGTTGGTGGGTTTCAACAGGTGTTTTTGTTAAGCGCTCGGCTGCCGCTTGTTCCATGCGTTCCCGCTCTTGTAATTTTTGTTGGGCAGCGGCTTCAATTTTTGCTTGGCGTTCTGCAGCTTTGGCTTCTTTCTTCGCTGCTCGCTTCGTCTCTTTTTCTTCTTGTCGCGCCTGTGATTTTGCCGAAACATGACTTAGGCGATCTTGAATACTTTGGAAATGATCAACAATTTGCTGAAAATCCCACATACTCATCAAGAAAATACCCGCTAACAGTAGCAATGTAGCAATTAAATAGCTGCCAAATTGTGCCACCAAAAAGTACGTTCCTTGATAAAGCAGCGCGCCAATCATACCGCCCCCTACGTTTTGCGTCACTTGGTTGGCTTTTAGATCGCTTTGCAAAAACTCCCAAGTGTTACCTAAAATATCTGGTTGACTGCCACTAACATTTCGAAACATAAAGGCATGGAAAAATAACAAAACACTAATATAAATCAGAACAGCCCCAAAAATAGGGCGCCCTCTTTTTAACGGAAAATCTTTCCCATAAATCATGACTAATAAGCCATACAGGATTAGTAAAATCGCTGCAAATGGAAAGGTATTACCTACAACTAAGCGTAAACAATTCGCTAATAACGTGCCTAAAAACCCTAAGCGAAAGAGTCCAAAGACACCGAATAAAATAAAAATCAGGCCAAGAAACATATAATTTAAACGTTCTTGTTGTTGCTGTTGTTTTTTGGTCTTTTTCTTTGTCGTACTTTTTTTCTTATTTGTTGCTCTTTTTTGTGCCATTTAACTTCCCTCTTTCCATCACTTCTCATTATACATAAAAATGGAATCGAACAAAAGTGCCCACCTCATTTTACTTGAAAAATCATGGAAATTTTTTAAAAACTTTCATTTAAGAAAAATGAGCGTGGGACAAAAATCACTTTGGATTTTTGCTCCATGCTCAAAAACTGATAAACGGCGGGAACAGAACCAACTCCTTCGGAAATAAGCCGAAATTCTCCAAAAATTAAAGAGCAATTTTCGGAAATTTCTTCTTATTTCTCGGAGCTAAACGGTTCTGTCCCGACCTCATTATTTCTTATTTTGCTGATTCTTAATGGTATAAGTCGAAACGACCTTTAGCCATCATTTCTTTGGTACCACCTGTTTCAAAGAGCGCTTTGTTCATGATAATTTTTTTCATGAATGAAGCTGGGTATCCTTTAATGTCTGTTTTACCAACGATTCCTAAAGCACGTGTATTTCCGACAGAACAAACAGAACCTTGTGATTTAAAGCTGAAAGGTTTAGTTGCTTCCCCTTTCAATTGTGCTTGAATATTTTTAGCAGCATGAGCGCCCATCTTCAAGGCGATTTGTGCTGTTGTTGGGTAAGGTCGATTGGTTTCTGTATCCATCACTGCTGAGCAGTCACCAATAATATAGACGTTGCTATGGTTCGCATCTGTTAAATCTGGTTGAACCATGACACGACCACGACGAGCTTCAAATCCAGAATCGCCTACAACGTGGCTTCCACTAACACCCGTTGTCCAAATAATTGTTTTAGCAGAAAGTTCTGCCAAGTCGCCTGCTTCGTTATCTTGATAAACAACTGCGCCTGGTTT
The DNA here is from genome assembly GCF_050558525.1 of Enterococcus sp. DIV0236. Classification (NCBI taxonomy): domain Bacteria; kingdom Bacillati; phylum Bacillota; class Bacilli; order Lactobacillales; family Enterococcaceae; genus Enterococcus; species Enterococcus sp. DIV0236. Next base: position 1,704,031 of record NZ_CP187891.1, read on the forward strand.
GATTTCTTTAATCGGTTTACCTAATAATAAATGAATAGCTGAATCTTTTAATAATTGCACACCATAGTTCGCAAGTTTTTCGTTAAACATCGGCAATAGGCGAGTAACTGCTTCGACACAATAAATTTGGATTTGATCTGCTGAGACACCTGCGATTTCAGCAAATTTTGGTTTATTTTCAACAAGAGAACCTAATAATTCAATCCCTGTAAAGCCTGCTCCGCAGACAACAATTTTTAAGAATTCTTCGTTTTGAGTTGCTTTGTATTGACGCATTTGTTCTTGGATATGTTCATACACGTTTAAAGCCGTTTTCACATCTACCATTTGTAGAGCATGTTCTTGCACACCAGGGATACCAAATGATTCTGATTCAAACCCAAGAGAAACAACTAAGTAATCATAATTGATTGTTTGGCCATCTTCTAAAGCAACTGTTTGTGTTGCAGCATCAATTGTTTGAACTGTTCCTTGGATAAAGGTTGTCATTTTTTCATCGACAACATCCATAATATTGTATGTGATTTTTTCAGCTGGTTGTGTTCCAGCAGCAACTTCATGCAAGTCCGTTGCTTCGTAGTGATAGTTATTACGATCCACTAAAGTAATTTCGACGTCTTTGGCGCCTTTTTGTAATTCGCGTAATGTTTTTAAGCCTGCGTAACCAGCACCTAAAATAACAACATGTTTCTTATTCATTTTGATTCCCTTCCACTCTATAAAAAATTTACAGCCACCACAAACCTATGGCAAAAAATAGCACTTGTGCAGTTGCTCCCACAGCTAAGATCTTCACAGCACAAACAAATGTTTTACTCTTCACTTGTTCCTTCAGTAAGGCTTGGGTTTGTTTCCGTACAAAAGGTAAAGTTAAAAGCATGAGTAACATTGTTGGCGGGGTTAATCCTAACCCGACAGCTAACAAAATGGCTAACATTGCTATTGTATTTAATCCGACGAATAATTTCAAAGAACTTGCTTTGCCAAGGTAATGAACTAATGTATATCTCTTGTTATTTTCATCTTCCTCTAAGTCACAGATATTATTTGCTAACATTAAGTTAGCAATGTAACAAGTATTAGGTAAAGCGACTAAGAAAATCCCCCATAAATTAGCTGCTGACCAATTGAAAACTTCAAACGTATTAATGTAGACACAAATAAGGGTAATCATGAACCCCATTGTAAATCCTGAGAAAACTTCCCCTAATGGTAGACTGGACAAAGGTTTCGGTCCTGATGAATAAAAAATACCAATTAAGTAACAATAAAGACCCATAATTAATAACGGCCAGCCAACAATAAATGACAACCCAATCCCCATTAAAGCAGAAACGAGAATCATCCAAAAAATCATTTTGCGTATTAATGGCAAAGATAAATTTTCTCGACCGATAATATTCGTTTTTTCCTTATAATCATGAACTTCTGTAGCATGATGGTAATCATTATAATTATCTAAAATATCGACCGCCATATTAAAAATAAACATCGCAATGAAAAAAATTAAAACATAACCAACATGAAGCCGCCCATATTGGTACCAACTAAAACAAATTCCTAACAAAAATGGCAAAACACTAGCTGTTTTTGCTTTTAATTCTACTAATTCAAAAAATATTTCTCGATTCAAACTATCCCTCCGCTACTTTTTTACAAACTTTGTTACTTTTAAAACTTAATTACTGTATTTCTGTCGCCAATTCGTATACAATCAAATAGTATTGAACCACTGAAAGGATCGTAGTATATTTATGAACACATTTTGGAAGTCGTTTCCTGACGTTGAACGTTCTTTAACGGAAACATGTGAATTAATTGAACAAACGTTGCATACACGCAACGAAGACATTGAAGAAGCCTTAGTAACTTTGGCTCGTTCTGGTGGCAAATTATTACGCCCCGCTTTTTTCTTTCTTTTTGCTCAACTGGGTGATGAAGAAAAACAAGAGAAACAACAACTATTAAAAATAGCTGCATCTTTGGAAATCCTACATATGGCTACGTTGATTCACGATGACATTATTGACGATTCTCCATTGCGCCGAGGCGCTGTGACTATTCAATCACAATATGGTAAAGACGTGGCTGTTTACACAGGTGATTTACTATTCACTGAATTCTTTACTTTGATTGCAGATGCCATGAATGGCTCTGAATTTATGAAAATCAATGCACAAGGAATGAAACGGTTATTACTTGGTGAACTCGATCAAATGAGTCATCGATTTGACCGCCGCATGTCGATTCCTGCTTATTTAAGAAGTGTCAACGGCAAAACAGCCGAACTTTTTTCACTAAGCTGTCTTGAAGGGGCCTATTTCGGTCATAGTTCAAAAGAAGTCCAACGTTTAGCTAAACGAATTGGCCGTCATATTGGCATTGCTTTTCAAGTCTATGACGATATTTTAGATTACACTGCCGACACGGAAACTTTGAAAAAGCCCGCTTTAGAAGACTTGTCACAAGGTGTTTATACGTTACCCCTTCTCTTCGCTTATCAAGCAGCACCTGACGTATTCGGCCCTTATTTGGATAAAGGACGCGCCATTACCTTAGAAGAGGCAGCTGAAGTTGCGGCGCTAGTCAATGACTATCATGGCGTTACAGAAGCACAAGCTTTTGCTAAAAAAGTAACCAACAAAGCAATCACTGATATTCAACAATTGCCTGATGGCACAGCAAAAGAAACCTTACTTTCCTTAACTGAGCTCTTATTACATCGTTCATTTTAAACGTTTTATGGAAGAATTGCCATTAATTGAAATAGAAAAACGACTGATTGTTTGCTTTAATCAACAACCAGTCGTTTTTTTATTCCTCGAAAGAACTAATGCCACGATCAATTCGGTAAAGTTTCTGATAATGCGCATTGGTTGCAAGTAATTCCTCTGGCGTACCACTCATCTCTAATTGGCCATCTTCAATAAAGATCACTTGATCCATCAAAGTTACACCTTGCAAATGGTGGGTAATCCAGATGACGGTTTTATCTTTTAATGCCTCAAAAAAAGTTTCCAGCAATTGCTGTTCTGTAATTGGATCTAAACCAGTAGTTGGTTCGTCTAATAACACAATCGGTGTATCTTGCAAAAGAATCCGCGCTAGCGCCAAGCGATGTCGTTCGCCACCAGAAAAACGCAAACCTGCTTCATCCACCATTGTTTGTAAACCTTCTGGTAATTGGGTAACCATTTCTTTTAAGCCAACTTTTTCTAAAACCGCCCAAACTTCTGCTTCGCTTGCTTCTTCTCTACCAATCCGAATATTATTTAAAATGGTTGTTCGAAATAGGTACGGTGCTTGGTGCATAACCCCAATATATTCAGTCATCGTCTCACCAAATGCCTCAGTTGGGATATTTCCTAAAAGGATTTCTCCCGAAGTAGGCCGTAAATCACCACGAATGAGCGAAGCCAACGTACTCTTTCCGGAACCACTGCGCCCTAAAATCGCTAATTTTTGTTTTTCAGGAATTGTTAACGATAAGTCATTTAATACCTTTTTCGCTTGATTTTCATATGCAAAAGACAAATGTTCTATCGATAAACTGGTGCCATTTGGCTGAACAGGCGCTTCTGTTGAGTCATCTTCCCCTTCAGGAAGCTCATTAAAACGACGAATGGAATCCTTATAAATCGTTGTTTCCTGTGCTGCAGCAGGTAGCGGAGCAAAGGCATCAATTAACGGAAAAACGGTTAAAACAAAGGCACCAATCCAATTGGCTGCGCCCCCATGATTACCTGGAAACCGCACACTTGTCCAAGCTAAGACAGCAATCGCAATCACACCAAACAGAAGTTGTAAAACAAAGTCTCGGCCACGGTTAAATTGCTTCATTTTTTCATCTAATGCACGAACGTTTGCTTCATCTGTTTCATAACGAGCAACGAATTCAGAGCCTCGTTGACTAAATACCCAATCAGACACACCTAGAATATTGTCGGTTAGTGTTTGATATAACTCATTTTTGGCATATTTATGTTTTTCTTGACGCGCACCATTCACTAGAACTGAAACAAGTGGTAATAGAAAAACAACCACTCCTAACATCAGTAACATGCATAAAGCAAACCACCAAGAAAAGAAACCTAATGCAATCACTAAAAAGATATACAAAATCCAAGCAATAACGGTTGGGAAAATCGTTCGTAAATACAAGTTTTGGATATGATTAATATCCTCCGAAAGCAAACCTAAGATATCCCCAGTGCGATATTTTGTCTTAAAGAAAATCGCATCTTTTTCTAGCACATTATAAAGTTTCAAGCGCAAATCAGAGGTCATTTTTAACACCCAGTTATGACTCGTTAGACGCTCCACATAACGAAAAACAGGACGGCCAATCCCGAATGCTCTTGTTAAAACAATGGGAATATAAATTAATAAAATATTCTCTGGTAAGGAAGCCGCACGACTGATTAAGTAACCAGACGTAAACATTAATGCCCCTGCGCTAAAGAACGTCAAGAAGCCTAAAAGTAAGGCAAAATACAAGGTTTTTTTATAGCGTTTTAAGAAAGGACGAACCCATTGATCGTTTTTCCAAACGTCTTTCGTTGTCGGCTGTTTTTCCATCATTGGCGTCCTCCTCTCATTTGCTTCATTAATTGAACATAGTAGCCATCTTTTTCAATCAACTCTGCTAGCGTTCCTTGTTCCACTAATTGACCTTTTTCCATCACTAAAATGTAATCCATTTCTTCCATCCAATGCAGACGATGTGTCGCAAAGAAGACAAGATGATTGTTCATTAATGGCAACATGCGCTCTTTCATTTCAACTTCTGTTTCAATATCCAAATGCGCTGTCGGCTCATCAAACAGCAAGACGTGGCGTTTTTGATCGACAAAGGCGCGGGCCAACGCTACTCGTTGCGCTTGTCCCCCACTCAACATTCGACCGCTTTCCCCAATCAAGGTATGAATTCCTTCGGGAAGGTCTTTAACCAGCTCGTCTAAGCCAACTAACTGAATCGCTTGCTGAATCGCCTCATCTGTCGCTTCAGGTGTATAAAAGCGAATATTGTTTGCCAAAGTATCTTGGAAAATATATGGTGCTTGCGGAATATAAAGGATTTGTTTTTGCCAGTCTTTTTGTAAAAAATGTGGAATCGTTTGGCCATTTATCGCCAATTGACTCGTTTCTTCTGTTGGTAATAAAAAGCCGCTTAATAAATTAATTAACGTTGACTTACCAGAACCACTCGCCCCGATAATTCCAATCTTTTTGCGACCATCAACAGAGAATTGCAACGATTGAATCGCTTCTTGCGTTGCATCTTCATAGGAAAAATTTAACGCTGTGACTGACAACTGACTTTCTTGATGCCAATCATCTAACGTGAGCACATCGGTCTGTTCTGCTTCTGGCAATGCTAATACCGCTTGGATCGCTTGAAAAGAGTTTTTTCCATCTAAGGTTGCGTGATAATCACTTGAAAAATCACGAATCGGTAAAAAGAACTCAGGTGCTAAAATTAAAGTAACCAAGGCAGGAAATAATAAAATCGTGCCGTTTAATAAACTTAATCCAAGGAAAACTGCCACAACAGCTACCGATAATGTCGTAAAAAAGTCTAACGCAAAGGTTGATAAAATAGCAATTTTCAATGTACTCATGGTCGCTTTTCTGAATCGTTCACTTGTATGGTAAATACTTCCAGCATATTTTTTACTCAACCCAAACAGTTTCAGTGTGTCAATTCCTCGCAAGGAATCAATAAAATGATTGGAAAGCATTTGAAACGCCGCATATTGCTTGTCCGCTTTACTTTGTGCTGCATAACCTAACACAATCATAAAAATAATAATAATCGGAAAAACAATCAGCAATGTTACGCCTGAACGAATATCTTGTGTAAAAACAAAGGCCAAAATAATCCAAGGAATAATCATCATATTCATCATTTTTGTCAAAATCAATTGTAAATAATTTTCGGTTTGACTGATGCCTTCTAAAGCCATGGTAACCATATTTCCAGTTCCATTTTTTTGAACAACATTTGGCCCCAAACGGAAAATTTTGGTTAATAATTGTTCGCGTAATTCTTTCGAGCGTTCATAACTAAATGTATCGAGCATTCTCTCACGAAAATACGTAATAACATGTCGACCAAGATAAAAAATAAAAAAGAGTAAAATACTCTGTAGTTGTTGGTTAAGATGCCCGCCACTCCAAAGGCCGACAATGGCTTTTGAAAGAAAAAAAGCTTGCCCAATTATAAAGACTGCTTGCAGGAAAGAAAAACCTGCAAGCAAGACAAGAATTTTTTTGATTTTAGGCATCTGTAAGATGTCTTTATCAATCATAGATTTAATACCCCTCTGGTACGGCTGTCTGTGAAATACGTTTTCTGAAAATATAATAGGACCAAGCAGTATAAGCTAACACGAATGGTAAAATGCTTAAAGAAATCCACGTCATAATTTTTAGTGTATATGGTGTGCTTGTTGCATCTTTAATCAACAAATCAAAACCTTCACTACCAATCATAACACGTGGGAACAAGCCACTGAACAAGAGAGCAACTAGTACAACTAATGTTAAACCACTCGCTAGAAAAGCTAACATCTCTTTGCGTTTAAACACCCCAACATTGGCAATGACCGTTAAGACCACAATTGCTAACGTTAAAATTAAAGTGACCGCAAAGTTCTTTTCATAAAAGTCCGTTTTGAAGTACATCAACACTGCAAAAACAACTAAACCGACATATAAAACGCCGTATAAGATTTCTGCATAATTTTGAGCACGTTCGCGAATGGGGCCTTCTGTTTTTAAAGCAATATAGTTCATACCGTGTAAGTAGCAAAGTAATGTTAAGGCTACTCCACCAACAATTGAAAACAGATTAAAATAATCCGTAAATTGCGCATGCATATTGCCGTTTGCATCTAAAGGCATCCCTTGGACTAAGCTGATAAACAAAATACCAAAGAAGAACGGTACAAGGAAACTACCAATTGATAGTGTCCAGTTCCACATCCGACGACGTTTACCTTCCGGCATGTTATGGCGGAATTCAAAGGAAACTCCGCGAATAATTAAGCCAAATAAAATCGTAAATAGAATTAAATAGTAGCCACTAAATAATGAAGCATACCAATATGGGAAAGAGGCAAACATTGCGCCGCCCGCTGTTAATAGCCAAACTTCGTTTCCGTCCCAAACAGGTCCAATTGTTGCAACGACTTGATCTTTTTCGTCGTCATTGTGTGCCAACGTTTGAACGGCCATTCCAACACCAAAGTCAAATCCTTCTAAGAAGAAGAAACCTGAGAACAAGACGCCGATAAGGACAAACCATAATAATTGTAGTGTACTCATTCGCCAAATACCCCCTTATCAAATGGATCCAACGCTGGTTCATTTTCTTTCGCTAATTTTTTCGCTTCATAGTCTGGTCCTTTACGTAATTCTAAAATGACCAAGTAAACCATGACACTACCTAAACCAGCAAATAATAAGAAATAAATGACATTTGACGTAATTAATGAAGCAACCGATACATTTGGTGAAACACTTTGTTCAATCGTAAATAGTCCATAGACAGTCCACGGATAACGACCTAATTCAGTGACTAACCAACCTGTTGTATTGGCAAGGAATGGTGCGAATGTACATAAAGCAACAACCCACAGCATCCATTTCTTCTCGTACAGAGATGGTTTTTTCTTCCTTGTAAAGAATAGTCCTAAGGCAGCAACCAATAACATTAAGGCACCAAAACCAGCCATGATACGGAAGCTCCAGAATAAAGTGTTAACTGGTGGATAATAATTTTTATCATCCCCATATTTTTCTACCAAGCGCTTGTTGACTGTATCCATCCCATCAACCGAACCTGATAATTTATTATACGATAAAATACTTAGCATATACGGAATATCGATACCAAAAACTTGTTTATGTTCCCGTTCATCTGCCCAAGCAATCAATGTCCAAGCAGCAGGATCATCAGAGTCTTCATAGGCCCCTTCCATCGCCGCAAATTTCATTGGTTGTCCTTCAATTAGAGCTTTCATTTGCAAGTCGCCAGCTAATAAAACGCCGATTGAACCGAACAAAGTAACCCATAAGCCAATGCGCATAGATGCTTTGTGGAATGAAATATCCCGTTTTTTCAACAATTGGAAAGCAGCCATACCAGCTACTGCCATGCCGCCCAATGTAAAGGCGCCCATGATAACGTGTGAAAATTCATACCAAACTTTTGGATTGCTGATGACAGCTACAAAGTCCACCATTTCAGCACGGCCATTATTGATGACATAACCTACTGGATGTTGCATAAAACTATTGGCAACTAAAATCCAGAAAGCAGACATCATTGAACCGAATACGACTAACCAGATAAAGGTTACGTGAACTTTTGGATTCATTTTATCCCAAGTAAAGATCCACAAACCTAAGAATGTTGACTCTAAGAAGAAAGCTAAGAGCGCTTCTACCGCCAACGGTGCCCCAAAAATATCTCCGACGAATCGAGAATAATCAGACCAGTTCATCCCAAACTGAAATTCTTGAATAATCCCGGTTACAACCCCAACAGCGAAGCTTAATAGGAATATATTTCCCCAAAACTTGGCCATTTTACGATAACGTTCCTCTTTTTTCACAACGTACATTGTTTCCATAATTGCTACAACAAGTGCTAATCCTATTGAAAACGGTACGAAGAAAAAGTGGAAAACTGTTGTCATCGCAAATTGGATTCTCGCCAATGTTACAATATCAAACATATTATTTCCTCCCTGATTTGCCTCCACACAAAGAAACAAGCTTACCTGAATTGTTCATTTCCATTAGCGATGACTCCTTTTATCTACGAAACTAAAAGAAAATTCAAGTGAACTTTTCCAAAAAGTGTGAAAATGCATGTAATATAGAATAATTCCAATCTAAGTATACAACTTTCTGAGGCAGAAACCAAACAATACAGAAGCATTTCTCACAATTTTTTTAGGTGCTACCAAGATTTCTTCCCTTTCTTCTATCAATAAAAAAAGCCCTTCCTAAAAAAAGGAAGAACTAATCTCAATCTATCAACATTTTGACTTATCACTTGATTAGTTTTCGAAAATTGAAGCAGCTCGTCTTTGATGATAAAAATTCTAATCTTGTGATGAAAATTACGGATTGCTTGAGGTGATAGTTTGTTTTTTAACAACATGACTCTAAAACAGGCAGCTCATCCGCTCTGAAATCTGGCAGGTTTTGGTACCATTCTAAACAACATGACTCTAAAACCTCGGAGAATTATTTTTTCTCCATGATTCCGTAGTCGCATCACTTATCCATAGCTAGATTTCAGTTTAGAAGGTCTGATTTTTTTCTTCACGTTTATTATACCAAACTTTCTCCTTCTTGGCGGAAAAACCCACCATTTTTCAATGGTGGGTTTTCTTTATTTAGTAGCTGTAACAGCGAGCCAGATTTCACTATACTTAGCTTCTGCTGGTCCTTGATATTGCGTAAACGAAATTTCTGGTGCTGCAACGACTTGGTAACCAGATGAAGGCAACCATTCAGAGAATATCCTTGCCCAGGTTTCTTGTAAAGTTTGTGGGAAAGGACCTTCATTTGGAAAAACCGCCCATGTATGAGCAGGTACGCTTAGTTGCTCCAAATCTTCATAGATATTTTCTTGCAAAGTGGCAAAGCCAATCATGTGTGTCATTTCTCCACCTTCTGTTGTTCGTCCCTCTTGAAAGTCAAAAGAAGCATTTACTACTTGATGAGGATATACATCATCAAATGTATGCATTTCCGCTCGTTGTTGTGGTGTAATGCGCTGTGCTAATTCCATGATTGCTTGATTTTCCCCTTGATACTGCAAGGGAACCTTCTGACTAACTCCGACTATTTGAAACGCTGGTTTTTCAATCAATTTAACATCCATTGATTGTCCTCCTTTAATATCAATATAGAAAGAGAATTTAGGGAACGTTTTTTGGATTTGTGTTTTCATTACTTCAGAAGGGGCTTGTCCTGTCCAATCGCGAAAAGCTCTTGAGAATCCTTCAATACTTTGATAACCATATTTAAAAGCTACATCTGTCACTTTTTCACCAGCAAGTAATGCTAAATTTGCTTCCGCCAAACGTCTCTTTTTAATATACTCAGCCAGACTCATCCCCGCAATAAACGAAAAAGTTCGTTTAAAATGGTAAACAGAAATCCCTGTCTTTTTCGCCAATTCATCGAAGGATACTTCTTCCGTTAAATGTTCTTCAATATAATCCATTGCTTGATTCAAATTTGCGAGCATCCGTGTCCCTCTCTTTCTATTTGAAAGTTTACTAAAGACCAACAAGGATGACTTGATTATTTAGAGCCAACATTCGTCAAGTCGCTACTCTTGATTCATAGCGGCTTTTAAGGCCTGTGCTAAAGCACTTTCTTCTGGTTCGTCTGGTTGTGAATATTTTTTCATCAAACGACGTTCTTCATGTTTAGTCATTTTTTGTTTTCGTTCTTTTTTATCGGGAATTTTTTCAGTAATCGAACAGAATTTACATTTGAAAGAACGACCATTTTTTCCTTCTATGATGACCATTTTTTTATGGCATTGTGGGCAACGGTGATTGGATACTTTAGGATCTTTTCGCCGACGATAAGAACATTCTTGGTTTGTACAAACGTAAATCTTCCCATCTTTCGTATTTTTTTCCCGTAAGTTTGAGCCACAATCTGGACATTTTTTTTGCGTAATGGAAAAATCTTGATATTTTTTCTCACTTTGTTTAATTTCACGGACTAATTTTTTCGTATCCTCTTCAATATCCTTTAAGAAAAGTTGACTCTTTTGTTGACCCGAAGCGATTGCTTCGAGCGATTTTTCCCATTTTTCCGTTAGTTCAGGTGTCACAAGTGATGGATTCACCAAGTCTAATAGTTGCTTTCCTTTGGCAGAGACACTTAAACCGCTATTGGTTCGTTCCATCAATTCTGATTTAATCAGTTTTTCAATGATTTCAGCTCGCGTTGCCGGTGTGCCTAAACTGTGTTTCTCCATTTTTCCTAACAACGTTCCTTCGGTTAATGGTTTTGGCGGCGACGTTAATTCTTTGTTAATGGTAAAGTTTGGCGCAACGGTCATGCCTTTTTGCCATTGGACAATGGACAGCGGCTGTTCGGCTGTTGTTTTCCAGCCAGCAACAACTACTTTATTTTGATGAAAGACAAATGTTTCTTTTCCAAAAGCGACTGTAACTTTTGTTTGTTTTGTTTGGTTTGGCTCAGCAAACAAACCTAAGAATCGTTGAACAATCATTTGATAGATTTTTTGTTCATCATTACTTAGTTTTTCATAACGAGGACGTTGTTCAGTTGGAATCAACCCATGGTGATCCGTGACTTTTGCATTTTGGAAAACTTTTTGTTGTTTAACAACGGCCCCATTTTTAAGGTAGCCTTTCACTTCTGGTGAAAAATCAGCAATGGCTTGAAGTCGTTCTTTCATCGTTCCTTTCATATCCGTCGTTAGATATTTGCTGTCAGTTCGAGGATAGGAAACAATTTTATGGGTTTCGTATAAACTTTGCACAAGAGACAACGTTTTCTTTGCAGAAAATTGGAATCGCTGATTGGCTTCACGCTGGATTTCGGTTAAATCATATGGTAACGGCGCATTTTCTGTTTTAACTTTTTCTTGGATATCGGTAACTAAGCCCTTTTGTTTTGAGAGTTCTTTGACTAATTGTTCTGCTTCCTGCCGTTCTTTTAAAGCGTATGGATTTTTTTGGGTCATCTTTGCTTTTTCTGATTCAACAGATAACGAGATAGTAAAATAAGTTTGAGGCTTAAATTGTTCAATCGTTTTTTCTTGTTGGCGTACCATTGCTAAAGTTGGTGTTTGAACACGACCTGCGGATAAGTTATCTTGATATTTCGCTGTCAACGCCCGTGTGACGTTTAGCCCAACTAACCAGTCAGCTTTTGCGCGCGCCAAGGCAGAGTAATACAAATTATCGTAGTCTTTCGCTGGGCGAATTTTCTTAAACCCGTCTTTAATGGCTTTGTCTGTTTGAGATGAAATCCATAAGCGTTTGACTGGTTTGTTAAAACGGACATATTCTAAAATCCAGCGGGCCACTAATTCACCTTCACGACCAGCATCGGTGGCAATCACGGCTTCAGAAACATCTTTACGATTGGCTAATTGTTTAATCGCTTTTAATTGATGTCCCGTTTTCGGTAACGGTTTAATCCCTAAATTCTTAGGAATCATCGGTAAAGTTTCCATTTGCCACGTTTGCCATTCTTTGTTTAAATCTTCTGGCATTTTTAGTCCTAAGAGATGGCCTAAAGCCCAGGTGACAATCACGTTGGGTCCTTCATAATAATTCTTATTTTTTTGATTTGCTCCTAAAACGCGGCTTAAATCTTTTGCTACGCTAGGTTTTTCGGCAATAATTAATTGTTTTGCAACCACTAGTTTCGCTCCTTTTTGAGTGCTATCTTTTCGTATTATACCAAATATTAGCTCGATTTTCTCTAAATTCCGAGAATAGAAAAAGAGTTTAAAGAAAATTCCCTGAGGTTTTTCTTTAAACTCATGCGTTTCAAATAACTTTCCGTTTGCAGAATTTTGTTTTGCCAAAATGATTGGATATTGTGGTAAACTCAGCTTTATTTTCAAAAGTAACCGCATGATGATTTTCTAGTAATGCTAAACCGAAGTATTGTTGTAAATCTTCATCGCATTCTTCACACCAGCGTTCTTCCCCATCATTCCAGAAAGCCGTTAAATAGTTAGGCTTTGTGTTGACGTATGTATAATTCTGAGAAAGTTTTTGCCAAACTTCCACATAATATGTCTCTGCATCGGTCAAGTTATCGAAGGTTTTTTCTTGAACAATGTCCTCTTGCCAATCATCAAAAAACCACCAAGGTTCATTGTCGCCATACATTGTAATTACTTGATACATTGAACCGCTCCTTTTTTTGCTACTGTAGGTATCATAGTCACTTTCTGAAAAAGTTGCAAGGATTTGGTTTCGGACTGAGAAATTTTTGAAATTTATTTTATCCTGCTACTTCTAAAGAAGCAATAAAATCTTCAATCATGCGACGATAACTTTCTTCCGGCGTGGCTTCTTCGCGTTGAAAATAACCTAAAAAACGTAAGGTAATATAACCATGGATTAAGCTACGTAATTCTCGACTTTTATGCAGTCGTTCTTCATTATTAAATGGATAAAAAGCTAAAAGTTGTAAGATAATTTGATTGGTTTCATGGATGCCTTCAATTAATTGTTGGTTTTGCGTTTTCGGCACACTGATAAGTAATTCATAGACTGCAGAATTTTCAAAAGCAAATTGTTGGTACGTTTCAGCATATATCCGAATTGCTTCTGCGCCACTCTTACCCACTAAGGCTCTTCGCAATGCATCATTTAATTCTTGAATTAACAAGTCCACTAGAGCATTTTTTACTTCAGCAATATTTTTAAAGTGATTATAGAGTGAAGGATACTTGATGCCTAAATCAACGGCTAAATTTTGAAAGGTTAATTGTTGAACGCCCAATTCTTCCGCTAGATTGCGGGCACTTTCAAGGATTTTGGCTTTCGTTAAATTCCGTTTTTTTGCCATCTTTCTGACGCCTCCAATTCTTAAATTTTGGACAAGTATTAGTTTATCATATCTATTGACTCTTTTTAAACTATAAATTATAGTTTATAATAATAATTTGTAAACATTATTTTTGAAAGAAGGCTGTTTGGCATGCATATTACCAACCGTTCTCATTTGGCCGATCGTTATGGCAAACGAACCAGTGCAGAATTTTTATTACACGAACGTCCTATTTTATCTTTTCCTATTTCTTTAGCGGCCATTCCTAAAGAAGCCCGTTATTTATCCTGGGAATTAATTGATTATGACACGATTCCTCTAATTGGTTTCCCTTTTATTCATTGGTTAGCTGCCAATGTTCCTGTAACCAATGAGATTCCTGAAGACTTTAGTCGAACAGCACTCAAGCCAACCATTCAAGGAAAAAATAGTCTTGCTTCTCCTTTGGGGAAACAGATGATTCCTGCGCTTGCCACTGAAACGTTACCTGAGTTAACCGAACGTTATCTGGGGTTAAGCCCTCGCTCTGGTGTGCACACCTATACGTTATATGTGTACGCTACAAAAAATCCACTAAATTTAAAAGAAGGCTTTTTTGCGAATGAATTGCATCAAGCATTGAATGATCAACGACTCGCCAAAGCCAAATTTGAATTTCTTTACTAGAAAGTGAGGAAATAGAATGTATGAATTAATTAAAAGTAAAATTTTCCGTCCAAGACAACCTTGGGAAAAAAATCTGCTCGTTTTATGGTTTGGCACATTTATGGCTGGTATTGGCTTTAGCTTAGTGATGCCATTTATGCCTCTTTATATCAACACATTAGGTACTTTTACCCACCAACAATTGAATTTTTGGAGCGGAATCACGTTCTCTTCCACTTTTTTAGTCACAACCATTGTTTCACCTTGGTGGGGCCGTTTAGCCGACCGAAAAGGACGCAAGTTAATGTTATTACGCGCTTCATTAGGGATGGCTATCGTCATTAGTTTAATGGGCGCAGTCACAAGTGTTTATCAATTGATTGGCTTACGCTTATTACAAGGTGTTTTTTCTGGTTATATCAGTAATGCGACTGCGTTAGTTGCTACAGGCACACCTAAGGAAAAAAGCGGTCAAGTGCTTGGTACTTTAGCCACTGGTTCTGTTACCGGCACGTTGCTTGGTCCTCTTTTGGGCGGTGTCACTGCGTCTATTTTCGGTTATCGGCCAACCTTTTTCATTACTGGTACGATTTTATTACTCGTTTTTGTTTTGAGTCTCGTCTTTGTCCATGAAGAGTTTGTGCCAATTGAAAAAAATCAAGCCGCATCTGGGAAACAAATTTTAAAAAAACTAGAACATCCCCACGTGATTCTTGGAATGTTTATTACGACATTAATCATTCAAGCTTCCAATAATTCAATTAGTCCCATCATCAGTTTATATATTCAACAATTGTTGGGTGGTCACGGAAATGTCACCTTAATTAGCGGAGTCATTGCTTCTATTCCAGGGATTGCAACGTTAATAGCCGCCCCTCGTTTCGGCCGGTTAGGCGATCGTATTGGCAGTGAACGCATCTTGACAATTGGCTTAATTTTAGCCATTTTCGTTTATCTACCAATGGCCTTTGTTCAAAATGTCTGGCAGCTTGCTATGCTTCGTTTCTTAGTTGGGATTTCCGATGCCTGTTTACTACCAGCTGTTCAAACGTTGATCACTCGTTATTCCCCAAGTGACGCTGCAGGTCGCATTTTTAGTTACAATCAATCTTTCCAAGCGACAGGAAATGTGATTGGTCCTATGATTGGTTCAAGCGTATCTGCCGCTTTCGGTTATCGTGGGGTCTTTATTTCCACTTCTTGTCTGGTTCTCCTTAACCTTCTATGGGTTCGTCGAAGCACCGCCGAATTAAAAAAAGAGAAAAATGATGACTAAGTTATACACAGAAAAGTTATCCACAATTTGAATTTTTAATTTTTCTCTTTTTCTTATTTTAAAAAAAATAGGCATATAAAACAAAAAAGAAAAGCGGATATTTACTGGTTTTACGACCAGCATATCCGCTTTTCATTTGGTTAACTATACGCTTTTTGTTTCACAACTCGTGAAACTTTTTAGACGTATTGTAGTTCTTTTTCATCTTGGTAGGCGCGATCAATTAAGCCGCCCCCTAAGCATTCCATCCCATCATAAAAAACAACAGCTTGACCTGGAGTGACTGCACGCGCTGGTTCCTTAAACGTAACGGTTGCTTTTGTGCCATCTTCAGATAAGGAAACATGCACTGGAATATCTGCTTGACGATAACGGAATTTAGCCGTACAGTCAAACTCTTTTGGCATTGGCGTATCAACAGTAAAATGAACCTCACTAGCTTCTAAATGTGTTGCATATAGTTTTTCATGGTGAAATCCTTGTCCCACATATAATGTATTGGTAGTTAAATCTTTCCCAATCACAAACCATGGTTCTTGTGTTTTACCGCCGCCACCAATTCCTAAGCCTTGGCGTTGACCGATAGTATAATACATCAGACCATCATGTTGTCCTTTGATTTCGCCATCTTCTGTCACCATGTTGCCTTTTTTAGCTGGTAAATAATTACTCAAAAATTCTTTGAAATTCTTTTCACCAATAAAACAAACGCCCGTTGAGTCTTTTTTCTTGGCTGTGGCTAATCCAGCACGTTCAGCAATTGCACGAACTTCTGACTTTTCCATGCCACCCAACGGAAACATTGTTTTTGCCAATTGGGCTTGTGATAATTGGCTTAAAAAATAGGTTTGGTCTTTATTATTGTCAATTCCACGTAACATATGCACTACGCCATTTTCATCCGTTTCTACTTGTGCATAATGGCCAGTTGCAACATAGTCAGCGCCTAGTTGCATAGCATAATCTAGGAATGCTTTAAATTTAATTTCTTTATTACACATGACATCTGGATTTGGTGTCCGTCCTAACCGATATTCTGCTAAAAAATATTCAAACACACGGTCCCAATATTCTTTTTCAAAATTGACCGAATAATACGGAATCCCAATTTGATCCGCTACTTTTGCGACATCTTTATAGTCCTCAGTTGCGGTACAGACACCATTTTCGTCTGTATCGTCCCAATTTTTCATAAAGATCCCAATTACATCATAGCCTTGCTCTTTTAAAAGCAACGCTGTGACAGATGAATCGACACCGCCACTCATGCCTACCACGACACGCGTTTTGCTGTTATCTGCCATTTTATCACCATCATTTCAATTAGATTCTGAAATCATCCACGATTTGAAGGTCGTAACTTTTCAGTGCTTTTCATTATACTATTTTTTTGAAATAAGTAAAGCAAGCCGGGCGTATAATGAGAAAATACTTGGAACAAAGACACAGCCAACAAGCTGTTGCTTTCAAATAAACAGAAAACCTGAAGGAACAAGCTACTTTCACTTGTTTCTTCAGGTTTCTCTAAATTATTCTACTTTCTCTAATACACCACGGCTAATTAAGCCATCCATTAAGAAAAAGTATTTTTCTTTACTCATTTCATGTTGTTCATTCTTGAAAATATTCATTGGTTTTAAACCATTTGCCGTTGTAATGGACATTTTCAACTCTTTTAGATCAGCAGTGATCGTAATTTTCAATTTGAAGCCTTCATTTCTCTGAGGCGTTGGATCTAAGGAACGAATCAATTGAAAGTTCCCTGATTTTGTTTCAGTAAAGCCGTTATCTTTTAATGTATAGCGTTTTGCACTAGGATGTACTTTGTAAAAAACTGTTGAGCCTTCAACAGCAGCCGTTGTTGTAAATGCCATGGGTTCCACCTCATTATTTTCATTGTTATCTTCATTATAGCGAAAACCCGTAGCTGCCGCAATCAGATTATTTTTTCAATTGTTGAATCACTGCAACTAGTACTTCAGAAAAAGTCGCAATTTCTTCTGGTGTGTTCCCGTAGCCAAAACTAATCCGGATTGATTCTTTAATAGCTGAGGAATTTTCTCCATACATCGCTGTCAACACGTGCGAAGGATCCACAGTTCCCGCTGTACAAGCCGAGCCTGTTGAAATCGCAATACCTCTTAAGTCCAAATGCATTAAGAGCAAATCACTGGGAATTCCTTTTAAATGAAGATTTAAGACATGCGCTAAACGATTGGTTGGTTCACCATTAATTGAAAAATCAATATTGGCTTCTTCTAACGCTTTTAAAATAATCATTTGAAAACTTTGATAGGCTGTTTTTCTTGCTTGCTTTTCTGCAGAAGTTAGTAATGAAACGGCAGTACCCATGCCAATAATTCCAGCTAAGTTTTCCGTGCCCGCACGTCGTTTTTCTTCTTGTTCCCCACCATGTAAAAGAGGTGGTAATTGGATTGCATCGCTTTTAAATAAAAAACCTACGCCTTTTGGACCATTGATTTTATGAGCGGAAATACTTAATAAGTCGATCCCTAATTCATGAGGTAAAATGACTTCACTTCCATAAGCTTGGACGGCATCTGTATGAAAAATCGCCGAATGATTTTTAAGAATTGCACCAACTTCAGCAATTGGTAATCGATTTCCAATTTCATTATTGCCATACATCATTGAAACCAAGATCGTTTCTTCGCGTAAAGACTTTTTGAATTGATCCATTGAAATCTGACCATTTTCATTCACAGGTAAGTAAGTCACTTCAAAGCCTAACGTTTCTAAGTATTCCATCGTTCGTAACACAGCGGGATGTTCAATTGCCGTAGTAATAATATGTTTTCCTTCCTTTTGACGAGAAAAAGCAACTGCCAAGATGGCTGTGTTATCCCCTTCTGTGCCACCACTATTAAAAATAATTTCGTGGGGTTTGGCTTGTAAGCTCTCGGCAATCGTTTGACGCACTTCTTCCAGAAGACCGTGTGCCTTTCGTCCAAACTGATGAATACTTGATGGATTGCCAAAAGTCGTTTGCATATTTTCAGTCATCGCTTGAATGACCGTTGGATGAAGCGGTGTTGTTGCCGCATGATCTAAATAAATGGGTTCCAAATGACTCGTCCCTTTCCTTATGTTCTGGCGTTATTCTAGCATAAAAAGCTTAAAACACAAAATCAGAATACTTTCTCTTCTATTTATAAAAGAGATAAGAAAAATAGGCCCAACACTATTAAAGTTGTTAGACCTATTTCTAGTTTAAGGAATCACTTATTCTCCTTTTGGTTCTAAACGGAATAATGGACTCATTGGTTTATTTTCATGAATACGAAGTAACGCTTCCCCCATTAACTCAGCGCAAGAAATAATATTCAAGGTTGCTGGTTGGCGGTCTGTTGTCGTATAAACAGAGTCAGTAATACTAATTTCCTTAATTGGCGCATTTTCTAAGGTTGCTTTTGCGCCTTCTGATAACAAACCATGCGAGGCGCAAGCATACACTTCTTGCGCACCATTTTTCATTAAAACTTCCGCCGCTGTGGCTAACGTTTGACCAGTATTCAAAATGTCATCAACAAGAATACATTTTTTCCCAGCGACATTCCCAATAACGTAACCTTCTTGGCGCACCCCATCAATCTCTTCATGGTCGACAATTGCTAAGGTCGCATCTAAGTACTCCGATAAACTACGTGCGCGTTGAACGCCACTGTTTTTAGGCGAAACAATCACAATTTCTTCCCCTACTAATGCTTGTTGACGATAATAATGAGCGAACAAAGGCATTGTAAATAAATTATCTACTGGGATATCAAAAAATCCTTGGACTTGAACAGTATGCAAGTCTAATGTCAACAAACGTGTTGCGCCTGCCTCTACCAACATATTAGCAACTAATTTCGCAGTAATGGGCTCTCTTGGTTTCGCTGTGCGGTCTTGGCGAGCATAACCATAGTAAGGCAAAATAACATTAATTGTTTTTGCGCTAGCACGTTTTAATGCATCAATTAAAATAAGCAATTCCATCAAATGATCATTTACAGGAGCATTCGTTGCTTGGATGATGTAGACATGATCGCCACGAATACTTTCTTCAATATTAATTTGAATTTCGCCATCACTAAATTGGCGCACGGTGCTTTTTCCTAATTCTGTTCCTACTGATGCTGCGATTTTTTCAGCAAGTGGTCGATTTGCATTTAAACTGAAGATGCGTAAGGTGTCATCTTGATAGTTTTCGGTCATGATATCCTCCGTCAATATAAAATAATAGTCGTTTTCATTCATATTCTACCATTTTTTGTCATAAAAATCATGGGATCCTCCTTAATTTATTGAAAGAAACGGTTTTCTTTGTGAAAAAAGCGCTTGTATTTAGGCGTGCCTAAAAATTATTTGCATTTTCTTAAACTATCCCTTATACTGATTTTAAGGCAAACCTAAAAAGGAGGAATTTCATGAGAAAAAGCTTTAACTTAGCTGTTCAAGCGTTAACCGTTCAATATCAAGGACGGACCGCTTTAAATAATATCCACGTTACTATTCCCTCCGGTAAAATTACTGGAATTATCGGACCAAATGGTGCTGGAAAGTCAACATTTATTAAAGGGTTATTAGGCTTGATTAAAACAAAGGAACGTAATGTTTTGTTAAATAATCAAGCGATTGACCAACAAAAAACAACCATTGCCTATGTAGAACAACGTAGCGCCTTGGATCTTAGTTTCCCAATTAGCGTTTTTGAAACGGTCTTGCTAGGAACCTATCCAAACTTGGGACTATTAAAACGCCCAGGAAAGAAAGAAAAGCAAGCAGCCATGGCTGCATTAAAAATGGTGCAATTAGAAGACTATGCGCAACGCCAGATTGGTGAACTTTCTGGTGGCCAATTACAACGTGTATTTATCGCCCGTGTTTTGGCCCAAGGTGCTGAGGTGATTTTTTTAGATGAACCTTTCGTCGGCATTGATATGTCTAGTGAAAAAGTGATTATGGATATTCTTAAATCATTAAAAAATCAAGGTAAAATGATTATCATTGTTCACCATGATTTGCACAAAGTGTCCCACTATTTTGATGAATTAATCGTTTTGAAAAACCGGCTAATTGCTGCGGGTCCTGTTGAACAAACGTTTACTGCAGAAACGCTCCAAGAAGCATACGGTGATTTATTAATACAGGGGGTTGCAAAATGATTGCTGCATTTATTGATGGTTTATTCCGTTATCAATTTTTACAAAATGCCCTTTTGACGTCTGTAATTGTCGGACTCATTTCAGGGGTAATTGGTTCATTCATTATTTTACGTGGGATGTCTTTGATGGGTGATGCGATTTCACATGCTGTTTTACCAGGGGTCGCTGTTTCTTATATGTTTGGTTTCAATTATATTTTTGGCGCTTCTATTTTTGGCTTATTAGCTGCATTATCGATCGGCTTTATTACCCAAAAAAGTCCACTAAAAAATGATACTGCCATTGGTGTTGTCTTTAGTTCTTTTTTTGCTTTAGGGATTATTTTTATCTCTTTTGCAAAAAGTTCCACCGATTTATATCATATTCTGTTTGGAAATGTATTAGCGGTCGCAGATACCGATATTTTAATTACTTGTGTCGTCGGTGTGATTGTTTTGATTTTTGTGGCATTGTTTTATAAAGAGTTGCAACTCACTTCTTTTGATCCCACAATGGCTCAGGCTTATGGTTTAAATATTCAATTTTTCCACTATGCATTGATGTTTTTACTAACATTAGTCGCTGTTTCTTCTTTGCAAACCGTCGGAACTATTTTAGTCATTGCCATGCTGATTACACCAGCGGCAACAGCTTATCTATTAACAAATCACTTACCGACAATGATTGGCTTAGCCTCTACTTTTGGGATTTTAAGTTCAGTGATTGGCCTATTCTTCAGTTATTCTTATAACTTAGCTTCTGGTGCGACGATTGTTTTAACCGCCGCCTTATTCTTTTTATTGGCTTTCTTTTTCTCACCAAAGAAAGGCCTAGTATTTGTAAACCGTGAGAAAGAAATGGAGGAATCAACGAATGAAAAAATTTAGTTTATTTTTTTTAACACTTTTAGCAGGGTTAACGTTAGCTGCTTGCGGGAATCAAGCCGCTGAAAAGAAAGAAAAATTAGCAATTGTGACAACGAACTCGATCCTATCTGATTTAGTGAAAAATGTTGGGCAAGACAAAATTGAGCTGCATAGTATTGTGCCAATTGGGACAGACCCTCACGAATATGAACCGTTACCAGAAGACATTGCGAAAGCTTCTGAAGCGGACATTTTATTCTTTAACGGCTTGAACTTAGAAACAGGCGGAAATGGCTGGTTTAACAAATTAATGAAAACGGCCAAAAAAGTTGAGAATAAAGATTACTTTTCTACAAGCAAAAATGTTACGCCACAATATTTAACAAGTGCCGGTCAAGAACAAACAGAAGATCCGCATGCTTGGTTAGACATTGAAAATGGCATTAAATATGTAGAAAACATTCGTGACGTGTTAGTAGAAAAAGATCCAAAAAATAAAGATTTCTATACAGAAAACGCGAAAAATTATACCGAAAAACTTAGCAAACTACATGAGGAAGCCAAAGCTAAATTTGCTGATATTCCTGATGATAAAAAATTATTAGTTACAAGTGAAGGTGCCTTTAAATATTTCTCCAAAGCTTATGATTTAAATGCCGCTTATATTTGGGAAATTAACACAGAAAGCCAAGGAACACCTGAACAAATGACCACGATTATTGATACTATTAAGAAATCAAAAGCACCTGTGTTATTTGTTGAAACCAGTGTCGATAAACGTAGTATGGAACGGGTCTCAAAAGAAGTGAAACGACCAATTTACGATACACTTTTCACAGACTCCCTTGCCAAAGAAGGAACAGAAGGCGATACGTACTACAGCATGATGAACTGGAATTTAACAAAAATCCATGATGGCTTAATGAGTAAATAAATAATAAAGAAGAAAGAACCAAGTTGACTCCCCCTCAACTTGGTTCTTTCTTCTTTATTTAACTAATTCCTCAATATCAATTACTCGATCCACAATTTCCTCATAAAAATCTGCTTCATGGGAAACCAGAAAAACCGTTCCTGGGTAAACGTGAATTGCTTCTTGTAAACTTTTTTTGGCCGCTTCATCAATATGATTGGTTGGCTCATCTAAAAATAACAAATTACTAGTTTGCATCATTAGTTCCGCTAGTTTTACTTTTGTTTGCTCACCACCACTTAACAGGGCTAGCGACTGCATTGCTAACTTATCTGGTAAACCTGCCCTAGCCAAATGACTTCTTCGCTCTTTAATCGTTGTATCTGGAAAACGATCTGATAAATAGTCTAGCGGCGTTAACTGCTCATTAGGCCACGCCAAGTCTTGGGTAAAATAAGCAATTTTTGTATTCAGCGGATAATGAAATTCTCCATCTAATGAAGGAATCACTTTCGTCAACGTTTTAATTAATGTTGATTTGCCAATCCCATTAAAGCCTTTCAATGCGACTTTTTCACCGACATGAACCATTAAATCTAACGGTTCTAACAAAGGTTCCCGATAGCCGACAACTAACTTCTGGGTCGTTAGTGCTTGCGTTGCAACTAACCCTTGGTAAGGAAATTCAATCGCTGGCTTAGTCAAGGAACCTGGCGGAGTCAATCGTTCCAACCGGTCCAATTGTTTTTGTCGACTTTTAGCCATCGTTGCTCGATTTCCAGCTTTGTATTTACGAATATAGGCTTCCATTTTTTCAATTTTTTCTTGTTGGGCCTGATACTGTTTCAAATAGGTTTGTTTATTCTGCTCTTTTTGTGCAAAAGATTTTTCTACATTTCCAGTATATTTGGTTAACTTGCCAAACTCAATGTCTGCGATGCAATTCGTCACTTCATTTAAAAATTGATAATCATGGGAGACTAATAGAAAGCTTCCTTCAAAATTATTCAGATAGCGAACAAGCCATTGAATATGTGTATCATCTAAATAGTTGGTGGGTTCATCTAAAAGTAACACATCAGGGGCCTCTAACAATAATTTTGCTAAAATCACTTTTGAACGTTGACCACCGCTTAGCTCCCCTAACTTTTTATCCAAACCAATTGCTTGTAGTCCTAACCCATTGGCTAAATCCTGAATAATCGTGTCGATTTGGTAAAAATTACTTTCATCTAAATCTGTTTGTAACTTGCCTGCTTGTTCTAAAAGTTTTTCCGAAGCCGTTTGACTGTATTCTTCATAAAGTTTTGTCAGTTTCGCTTCTTTATCAAAAAGTTCTTGAAAGGCTTGTTTCAAAAAATCAACCATCGTTAGTGATTGTTCTACAGAAACATGCTGATCCAAGTACCCAATCTTGCAATTTTTTTGCCACTGAATCGTTCCTTCGTCTGGCAATACTTCCCCCGTTAAAATTTTAATTAAGGTGGATTTGCCGACACCATTTTGGCCAGTTAAGCCTAAATGATCCCCTTTATTCACTTGCAATGAGGCCTCTTCATACAAGACCTTTTCGCCAAATCGATGCGTTAAATGTTCAATAGTTAAAATACTCATTTTCGTCACTTCTTTCTTGTTAACTGATTATTTTGGGACAACAAAAAAAGAACCACGTCTGCACGTCGTCCATCCTGACAGAAATCCCGACAACCGCTTGTACGTACACT
Organism: Enterococcus sp. DIV0236; assembly: GCF_050558525.1. NCBI lineage: Bacteria > Bacillati > Bacillota > Bacilli > Lactobacillales > Enterococcaceae > Enterococcus > Enterococcus sp. DIV0236. The sequence continues at coordinate 1,728,186 of NZ_CP187891.1, forward strand.
CAAATAAGACTAGCTTTTCTAGTCAAAAAATGTCCTATCAAGCGATGAAGAAATTAATTGCTCGGCTCCACAACAGTGCTTCATCTGTTCTTAAACTATCGGGAGCTACTTTTCTTGTTAATTTATCAGTTAAAACAAAAAACATGTGAATCACCTTTCTTATGCTTGTATTCTACCATAGAATGACAAGAAAGCAAGCCACGTTGGTTTATAACGAAAGGAGCCCACAAACAATCATTTTGTCGGCTCCCTATCCCTATTATTCTGACAAATAGTTTAATGCATAGCGTACGTGGTACTCTGCTGCTAAAAGTAAGGCACGTTCATCAATATCAAATTGTTCATGATGGTGTCCAAAATGAGTAGCAGGATTTTCAGGGTTTCGTGAACCGACCCGTCCATAGATACCAGGAATTACCGCTAAGTAATCAGCAAAATCATCCGCCCCTAAACTTTTAGGATGATCGGTCACAACATTTTCAAAACCAACAATTTCACTGGCTACCTGCTGTGCACGGTTGGTTGCTTGTTCTTCATTAATTAATGGATTCGCTGCCGCATAAACAGAAAAATCAGCAATTTCTGTGCGATGAGACTGGGCAATTTCATGGGCAATTTCTTCGACTCGTTGTAAAACAAATTGGCGCGTTTCCTGACTAAATGTTCGAACAGTACCTTCAATGGTTGCCTGGTTTGCTACAATATTATAGCGTGTTCCTGCTTGTAAAACGCCAATTCCTACTACGACAGAATCTAAAGGATCAATCTCGCGAGCTACAATTTTTTGTAATTCCACAACGATACTGGCCGCTGCTAAAACAGCATCCCGGCCATTCTGTGGTTGGGCGACGTGACTACTTTGACCACTGACTTCAATTTTAAAAATATCACAAGAGGCGTTGGTGGCGCCTTTGGTAGCGACTAATTTTCCGACCGGCACACTGGAATCTAAATGAATCCCAAACACTTGGTCGATTGCTTCTAAATAATTTCCTTCCACAAATTGTCGAGCGCCTGCACCAATTTCTTCAGCTGGCTGGAAGGCCAGTTTAATCGTTCCTGAAAAGGTATCCTGATGTTTTTTGAGCACTTTAGCTGCACCTAGCAATGCTGCCGCATGACCATCGTGTCCACAAGCATGATTGAGTCCTGGATTTTTAGAAGCATAGGCAGCACCTGTTGCATCTGGCAATTCCAACGCATCAATATCTGCACGTAACAAAATCGTTTTGCCAGCGCCAAGACTTCCTTCAATGGTTGCTAAAACACCCGTTTCCCCTACTTCTACAAAAGGAATAGCTAAGGCTAGTAGTTCTTCTTTAATTCGCTTAATCGTTTCATATTCTTTTAAACTTGCTTCAGGGTATTGATGAAAATGACGTCTTAAATGGATTATCCATTCCTTTTCTGTAGCAATAGCTTCTTGGATTGTTTGAATCGTTGTTGTACTCATTATAAATGCCTCCTTTATTTTTTACCAAATGTTTCCCAGGCCGGAACATTGGCGCCTTTTGATGTTTCCGCAATGACCTTTTTCGTTTCTTCTTGTTGATATTCTTCTACAACTTTTTGATAAAGTTTATTCTCTTGATCTTCTTCTCGAGCCACGACAATGTTCACATAAGGTTTCGCTTTTTCGTTTACAGGTTCTAAGAAAATAGCATCTTTATCTGGTGTATACCCAGCATCGACAGCCATGCCGCTATTAATCACTGAAGCATCGACATCTTGTAAAGCGCGCGCTGTTTGCGTAGCATCTAATTCAGTTATTTTCAATTGGCGTTTATTTTCAGTAATATCACTGACAGTCGGTAGTTGCTGTTTCGCAGGATCTACTTTTATCAGTCCTGCAGTTTGTAATAAAATTAACGCCCGCCCGCCATTCGTTGGGTCATTAGGAATAGCAATTTCTCCGCCGTCTTTAATTTTCGTGATATCTTTCAATTTATTAGCGTAAATTCCCAATGGTGCATTGACTGTATTGCCAATTGATACTAATTTCGTCCCATGTTCTTTATTGTAATTGTCTAAAAAGATTTGATGCTGAAAGGCATTTAAATCAATTTCTTTTTCTGCTAATGCTGCATTTGGTTGCGTATAGTCTGTAAATTCTACCAATTGTAAATCAATATTTTTCTTTTTCAAACGGTCTTTGACCGATTCCCATTCATCATTTTTTGTTCCTACAACCCCTAGTTTAACGGTTTCTGTCTTAGTATCCTTCGCAGACCCCGATGCACAACCTGCAATCGTAAAAGCTAATACCCCAATAAGTCCAATTAATTTACTAAATTTTTTCATTTGTCATTTCTCCTTTTTTCTAATGTGATGTTTTTTTGATTAATTGATTACTAATGGCTTGACTGATAAATACCATAATTAAAATAATTAACGTGGCCATAAATGTCACATCGGTTTGAAACCGATTGTATCCTCGAGTAATCGCTAAGTTGCCCAGACCACCGGCTCCAATCGCTCCTGCCATGGCTGTTAATCCAATCAAATTAATAATTGTCACCGCTGAAACACGAATAATACTTGGTAACCCTTCAATTAGATAAACCCGAAAAATAATCCCTAAGGGACTCGTCCCCATGGCTTCTGCCGCTTCAATAACGCCAGGATCCACTTCTAATAACGCATTTTCAATTTGGCGCGCGAAGAACGGGATTACGCCAATAACTAATGGGACTAACGCTGCGGTTGTACCAATTGTCGTTCCTGCCAAAATTCGTGTTAATGGTTGAATCAGTGCGAGCATAATAATGAAAGGAATAGAGCGGCAAACATTAATAATTTTTTCTAAGACACTATACAGGGGTGGATTTTTCAAAACACCACTGGGGCCAGTACTGACAAGCACGACACCCAACAAGACTCCTAACACACCAGCAATCAATGCTGTCCAAAAAACCATGTATACTGTTTCCCATGTACTTTGAAGAAACTCTTGTTTTAATTGGACAACATTCGGAAAATATTTCTCAAATAATTGATACATTCTCAGTTCACTCCTTTTTTAAATCACCTGTAAATTCTGCTTTTGCTTCGTTTGCTGATAGGTTTTCAAAACATTGGTTCGCACGCCTTGTTTCGCTAAATAAGTAAGGGCTTGTTGACGCTGGGCCTCATCACCAGAAAGCACCACAATTAAATGGCCAATAGGAACGTTTTGAACAATTTCGACATTGCCATAAAGGATATTTGTATATACCTGATATTGGCTATACAATTGTGCAATTAATGGCTCATTCGTTTGATCTCCCACATAAGAAAATTCAATTAATTCTTGATTTTTATCTAAATCAGCTAATTTAGGATGTTCAAGAATCGTGGTTAATGCTTGGTCAATATGAGTTGCTGTCCGAATAAAATCTTTGGTTAAAGGTTGTTGGGGTTGACTAAAAATCGAAACAATATCGTTTGATTCGACAACGCAGCCATTTTCCATCACCGCGACTTTATTACAAATTTCTTTAACCACTTGCATTTCATGGGTGATTAAGACAATCGTCAAGTTCAGTTCTTGATTTAACTTTTTTAACAAGGCTAAAATCTGTCCCGTTGTTTTTGGATCTAACGCACTCGTCGCTTCATCACAAAGTAAAATTTCAGGATCATTTGCTAAAGCGCGGGCAATCGCAACCCGCTGTTTTTGCCCTCCTGATAGTTGACTGGGGTAAGCGTCCCGTTTTTCACTTAGTCCAACTAGCTCTAATAAATGGCTGATTTTTTGACGCCGTTCACTTTTACTTAGCCCGGAATATTTTAATGAAAAATCGATATTACTAAATATGGTCCGCTCTTTCATCAAATTAAAATGTTGAAAAATCATTCCAATCTTTTTTCGTTGTTGTCGTAATTCCTTTTTAGAAAAAGTTAAAATATTTTCTTTGTTAATAATAACGGTGCCCGCTGTTGGTCGTTGCAATAAATTAATTACCCGTACTAGCGTACTTTTTCCAGCACCGGAATAACCAACAATTCCGTAGATATCCCCTTTATCAATTGTCAAAGAAACATCTTGGACAGCCTGAATTTCTTGTTTTTTTTGTTGAAATGTCACACTGATATTTTTTAGTTCAATCATTCTTTATCCCCCTTCATTCTTACCAACCTGCATTTTTTCATAAAAAAGAAAAAAGCATCCTCAACGACACAACTCAAGTTGTATCGTTGAGGACGCTTTTTTGCGTGTTACCACCTCATGTTCAGAATTTGCTCACACAAATTCCCTTTTCAAGTACGGAACAACATGTTCGATACCCTAGCTCGATAACGGGAGCCCCCGTCGCCGCCTTGTGTTTAACACTCGGAGCGCTTGCTCAATAGCCATTTTCCAAAACGTCTTTGTCACCTATTCTCAGCTACCTAGGCTCTCTGTTAGACAAATCAAGTCTTGTACTTACTATATCACTGCTTTTTTATTTCTATTCATTTTAAACTGATTTTCGTTTATTTTCAAAATCAAACAGACTAGAGTTAATGTTCTCTTCGAACAGCTTGTACTGTTCATCACTTACAAAGGCCATCCTGCGTCGAGTAACCGCAGACAGCATCTACTCTGTCGCTTCGCGCCAGTCGTAGTGCTCAACAGGATTTAATTGTGACGAGAATCACAGCCTTGGCGAGAATCGTAGGAACACTTTCGTGCAAATGATACAACCTGCCCTTCGGTCATCTTGTACTGTTCATCATCTACTCTGTCGCTTCGCGCCAGTCGTAGTGATTCACAGCAAAAAGCCCTTCACTAGCGTTTTGCTAGTAAAGGGCGAATGATTCGCGGTACCACCTTTTTTCGAAATATAACTGATTCTTTATATCTCATCTCTTATCCAAGTCTTTATTAACTTGGTGCACATGGTAACGGGTGCTTATCCGAAATTGCTTACTTATCAGCAATTTATTCTCAGAGGCCATCTTCAACTTTTCTGAACCTTGTCCCTTTTCACCAATCAGGACTCTCTTTTGAAGGTCATCAAAATTTACTCTTCTCTTCAACGAATGAATAGTTATCTGTGATGTTGATTTACACTTTACTAGAGAAAAAGGAGATTGTCAACAGTTTTTCTTAGAAAAAAATCATTTTTCTTTTTTTACGAAAGAGCAATTGACAAACTTTCGTCTATACGTTATTCTATTTCTTGTGCACGAGATTTGTACGATTTTTCAAAAGAAACTTTGACGATTACTCGTCGCAGTGTAGCCTTTGAAAGTGAACTCTATGGGTTTCACTTCGTTGCAATCCTCGAGTTAGTTTAGCCTTTGAAAGTGCCGCCTTAGCTCAGTTGGTAGAGCACCACCATGGTAAGGTGGGGGTCGCCGGTTCAAGCCCGGCAGGTGGCTTTTTGGTAAAATCCCAACTCTTTAATAAAGAGTTGGGATTTTTTTGTTTTGCCTACCCTTAGTGTTCTGTCAAGATGAGAAAATAACAAAAGCAATTTCTTCATTCCACTCGTTATGGTATATTTTAATTGTTAAATAATTATTGGAGTGGAGTACAATGATGAAACAATTACCTACAGAATCAAAAAAATTTGATTTAAAGAATTGGTGTATTGAAAATAAAGCCTATCTTCTATTGATCATTTTAATTTATCAAGTGGCAGTTTTATCCATCGGCATTATCAATTTCCCTTACTTAGATGATAATGCTCGCCAAGTCGCTGGAATGACAGATTTTGGTACGACTTACGCACGTTGGGGCAGTGAATTTCTCTCATGGTTTGTTCAAGGAAGTCGTCATTTGACAGATCTGGGCTTGACCACACCGATTCTAACAGGTCTTATCTTATCTCTCACAAGCATACTGGCTATTTATATCATCAATGACCAAAAAATTAGCTGGGGTTCCTCTTTAGTAGCTACTTTAATTGGCCTCAATCCTTGGTTCCTTCAATGTCTTAGTTTCAGGTTTGATAGTCCCTATATGGCATTGAGTATTTTTTGTTCGTTTCTTCCTTTTTATTGGTGGCAGCGTAATTCTTTTACGTTTTTCTTGGTTTCTGTTTTTTCACTGTTTGTTATGTTTAATACTTACCAAGCCTCGTCAGGAATTTATATAGTTATCGTCTTATTCCTTACTTTCAAGCAGTTACTTGCTGGAGAAAATTTCATTGCTCTTTGTAAAAAAGTCGCACTTGCTGCTATCGCTTATCTACTTTCTATAGTCAGCTACCTTATCGAGTTAAAATTTGTACCTTCCGCAACAAACAACATTGGGGGCAGTCAGGCCTTACCAAGTTTGCACGATATTCCCAGTGTGGCTTATCAAAATAGTTACCATTATTTTTCAGAGCTATTGAACCAGAGTAATCGTTTATGGTTTTTATTACTGCTCCTACTGCTTGTTTTATTTTTTATTAGTCATCTATCAAATAGCAAAATCAACTTAGGCTTAAGTTTCCTTTATTGTATCTTGTATTTAGGACTTGCTTCTCTCTTAAGTTTTGGTATTTTTATTGTCTATTCAAGAAATATCGCTGGTGATGCGCCTCGCTATATTTACGGATTTGCTGTTTTCGTTACAATCAGCATGTTAAGTTTATTTAACAATCGACAAGTGAAAGCAATTTATCTAACTTCGTTACTTGTGGCCAGCTTGTTATCTTATTATATTTTATCGTTTGTTTTGGTGTATTCTTCCACATTAAACTATCAAAAAGAAGCATTCAATCGCCAAGCAGCTGTTTTAACAGATGATTTAAAAAATGTTGTAACAAACGAACGAAAAAAAGTTTATTTAAATACGTTTTTCAAAAATTCAACTGTTTATGCTAATACAAGTCGAAACTACCCAATTCTTTCAAAAATCGTGCCACCAAATGACGGTCTATATTTCCCTAATTACGTTTGGTTCAATACTTCATCGAATTTAGGAGTAGAGATGGCACCACTGACCGATACTGATATGTCTAAAAATCAAAAAGTAGTAAGTAATCACTTTTATGACATTTATACAAACAACAAAGAAATATTTGTGTTTATGAAATAATTTGTTCCATCCAAAAACACTTCTTTTGCAATAAACGTGACTGTATGGTTTGATTAAGATGGATTAAGTATTCTTTCCGGGTACATTTAGTACTTCCTGAAACTTGCTTATTTCCCATTTTTCTTATGAAGTAACAAAATTTTTGAGAAAAAACAGCTCGTTTTCTATGTTATGATAGAGAAGTGAAAATCACCAGAAAGGTTGTTGCGGACTATGAGAACTCATCAGAAAAAATTATTTTTATTTTCAATGATTTTATGGTTAGTTGAATTTTTAATTACACGGATTTCTGATTCTTTTCCAGGAGCAACGCCATTGTTCGTTGTGATTTGCTTGATTCAAGGAATCCTTTTTACTTATTTCTGTCTTGCTTTTTTCTATTATCCGCAATAATCAGTCAAGAAAAGCAATTAGAGCAGATTCAGCAAATTTCTGAAACCGAAAAAATGGCACGTCCTCGCTTTTAGGACGTGCCATTTTTTAAAGCATTATTTGTGTAAAAGCCGTTCGTATCGCCTGTTGAACTTTTTGAACAGCAGCGATTTGATGGCCTTTTGCTTCAGTCAATTCTTTTTCAATATATTCAGGATAGTAGGTTGCCAAATAACCCAAGACCCAGATAGTTGGATCTGAAATAACCGTCTCTGCTAATGGATACAAATAGGCAAGATGCAACCGAATTTCTTCTTCCAAATGCTGCAGCATAATTGGATCATCATTTTCTAAACGATTCCTAAGTTCAGTACAAATTTCGGAATAGATTGGCGTATTTAACGGTCCAGTTTTTCCTTCTAGTAAGACTGTCTGAGGCTGATTGTCATACCAAAGAAAAGTCAGTGGTTCTGAAAATTGCAACAGTGCTAATTCTTCAATGAACCATTCCCGAGCAAAATAACTAAGTGCTTGGTTCATAACTAAATCTTTTGCGACTTCCAGAAATACTGGTTTAGGCAAATATAAACTGGTTTTAATGTTCGCTAATTGTTGATAAACGGGCAATTGATCGCTTACTAACAAGTTCCTTTTAATTGCTTGAATTTGCTGCGTTTCTAATTGTTGATACGCCTCTTCCACTTGCATTAATTGCTGTTCTAACGTTTTTTGTTGTGCTAGCGTTATTTTTTTAGTTTGAAGTATTTGCTTCAATAAAATATACCCTTCAATAAAGCGACGACTTTGACTATAAATTTGCATATAAATTGCCGCTGTTTCAAGGTTCTCAAAATAAGTCTCTTGGAACGCTTCTGCCAATGCTAGTGCTTCGTCAGCTTCACCCATTTCCAACAATAATTGGACAATTTTTTGGTTTACTGGCGGCGTTTGTTGTAGCTGATAGGCTTGTTGAAAATTTTCTAAAGCGGCGATCTGATTATGTTCTACAAGTGCTTCTTCTCCTTGTGCAATAAAACGTTCATAGTTTTTGGGAAATTCATGAATGGTACTCATATCTAACCTCCTTTATTTCTTATTTAAAGCAGATGAGCCTGGGACAAAAATCACTTTGGATTTTTGCTCCAGGCTCAAAACCTGATAACCGGCGGGAACAGAACCAACACTACGCGTTGCTCGGAGCTATACACTTCTGTCCCGACCTCGATTTTAACTATTCAAACGGACTTTTTTAGTAAAGATTACGAATAATAATTGCCGTTTCTAGGTCGCCTTCAGCGTTCATCTTCTCCGCCTTTTCTTCTAAACTATACCCAGCAAAACTTTCGTTTGTTAAAACATCTGCTACTGTAAATTTAGCAACTTTTTCAATACTGACTGCATCTGGTGCTACTTCTTGCACGCTATCCCAGCCTGTATCAATAAAGACTTTTGTATCTTCTGTAATCGCTTCGTTTGCTTCTAACACCTGCATAATTTCTTTTAACTGTGCATACGTCATAACCTCGACTTGATTTTCCATTTAAACGCCTCACTTTGCCATTCCTTTTTTAGGATTGGGTTTTAATTTTAGACTTTTTCTTTAATTGTTTTTAATGCGTGATATAAGGCATATTTCATTGGTTTGGCTTTCCATTGGAAATTGCCCATTAATTCTTCGACATGACCGCCAAAGGATTGTTTGAATTTAAGAACCCCATCACTTCCATCAAAGACACCGTCAACGCCATAAAAATTATATTTGGGAATGTTATTTTCTACTGTGTAAGTTAACATTTTATGTTGAATTAAATACGGTGCATAGTATTGTTTATATTTTTCATACGTACCACTAAACAAGTAAACAACTTCTTGTGGATGAACAATGAATAAGGCACCTGCTAAAATTTCAGGTTCATCTGATGTTTTCATTTCTTTAGCCTCGTCAATCCGTTTGCGCACGGTACGAACTTCATCTTCAAATTCACGTTTCTGGTTATTTTTTTTACGGCTTTTAGGATTGGCAATTAACGCTTCATTGACTTCGTTGAGCGTCTCTTGTAATTTGCGTAATTTCTCATGAAGATTTTCTAAATAAGTAGCAAAGTTTAGTTCCGCCACCATAAATTTTGCTCGTTCGCCAAACTCTTCATAAACAGCTTGGTAATAAGCTAAATCCTTATCTTCAAAATTACGTCGTGCACTTGTTTCTTCCGTTAATTTCTTAAAGAGAGGTAACTCTTCGTAACGAAGTTCTCGGGTTGTTACTCCATATTCCCATGTTTTCTTGATGTCATATTTAGCATCTTTTCCATAAGATTTCCAGAGCTCTTCTTCTGTTAATCCAGCCATATCTTTGACAAACAGCCAACGTGGCGCGCCATCAAAATTGTGCACATCAAACCCTTGGTGTTCAAAACCAATTGATGTGAAATAGTCAAATGTTTCTTGATTGACCTTTTCAACTTCACCGCCATTAAAATCACGTAAACAAATTTGTTTATTTGGAGTAAAGGTTAAATAAAGGCCATCATTTTTTTTCACATATTTTTTTAAGCCTGTGAAAAAGGCTTCTACACATTTTTTATCTGTATAATCCATCAAAATTCCGCCGTCAATGTCGAAAGCATAACCAATTTTGACTTTTTTCTTGCTTAGGATACACGCAGCAATTAGTTGGCCTTCTCGTTTGACGCCAACGTATTCACAATGCCAGCCACGTCGTTCCAATAAATGTTTCATTTCGGGTGTTTCTAAAAAGTTACCTGCAGGATGTGTCATTGCAAAGGTAGTAAATTCTTGTTCAGTTAATGTACTAAACTGATCCATATCAAACAACTCACAATCTTTTTTTGTTAAATAAATTAGCACTTTTCAGCTTAACCTACTTTTTGCTTTCTTTTCAAACAAAGTTACCTCACTGGCTAATTCTTATTTTTCGGTTCTTATTAATTATATCTAATTTTGCTAAAATGCAAACAGTTTTCAACGGAAAAAAAGAATTTCTTTGGAATCTTTCATTTTTGACTGAATATCTTTCTTTTATAAAAAATATCTGAGACAAAAATCTAAAGTGATTTTTGTCTCAGATATTAAAACTCATGAAAACCCGTTGAACATCTTTCTCTCAGGTTCTTGATTTACTCAACAGTTACACTTTTGGCTAAGTTCCTTGGTTTATCAACATCGTAGCCTCTTTGTAAGGTTGCATAGTACGCTAATAATTGGCCTGGAACAATGCTAACTAAGGCAGAAAGTAACGGATGAACATCTGGAATAATCAGTTGGTCCTGTGGTTTTGCCAAGGATTCCAAAGCAATCACAATATTTCTTGCTCCACGACTTTCGACTTCCTTTAAATTGCCTCTTGTATGGGCTGCGACTTTGGCATCTGTCACAATCCCAATCACAGGTGTTCCTTCTTCAATTAAGGCAATCGTTCCATGCTTCAATTCACCTGCCGCAAAGCCTTCTGCTTGAATGTAGGAAATTTCTTTCAACTTCAAGGCCGCTTCCATCGACACATAATAGTCGACTCCTCGCCCGATATAGAAGGCATTTCGAGTATACGTCAGATAATCTTCCACCAAGGCTTTCATTTGTTGTTTTTCATCAATCAAGGTTTCCATGACAGCTGCTACCACGCTCAATTCGTGAGCCACATCAAATGAGACGGCTGCTAATGTTTGGCGTTCTTCACCAATTGCTTTTGCTAAAATAGCTAAGACAGCGATTTGAGCAGTATAAGCTTTGGTGGAAGCGACAGCAATTTCTGGTCCTGCGTGTAATAACAAGGTATCGTCCGCTTCACGTGATAATGTTGAGCCAGCAACATTTGTTAATGTAAGTGATGGATGCCCTAATTCATTAACCTGTACCAGTACTTGGCGACTATCTGCCGTTTCACCACTTTGACTTAAGAAAATGAAGAACGGTTTTTCAGATAAAATAGGCATGTTGTAGCCAAATTCGCTTGATAAATGAACTTCCACAGGAATACTGGCAATCGTTTCAATTAAAGATTTTCCGACCCAACCTGCATTATAACTTGTCCCACAAGCAATAATGTAAATTCGGTTACATTGATTAATTTTTTCCAGTAACGCCTCATCTAAAGTCACTTTTTCACCTTGAGTATACGCTTGAACAATTTTGCGCATCACTGCAGGTTGTTCATCAATTTCTTTGAGCATATAAAACGGATATGTTCCTTTTTCAATGTCATTTAAATCTAATTGCGCTTCAAAAGGTTCTCGGTTGATTACTTGTCCTTCTGGCGTTTCGATTACTACTTTGTCCGCTGTAACAGTTACAATCTCACCATCAACAATCTCAACAAATTGATTGGTTTCTTTAATCATCGCCATCGCATCACTACAAATAACATTAAAGCCTTCACCTAGACCGATAAGTAACGGGCTTTTATTTTTCGCTACATAGATAATATTGGGGTCCATTTTATCCATTAATGCAAAAGCGTATGAACCTTTAATTTCGGCTAAAGCCGCTTTAAAAGCATCTTTTGTTGAAAAACCATTTTCAGCAAAATGAGCAATTAATTGAACGACGATTTCAGTATCTGTATCACCAATTAAGTGAGCACCACTTAAAAATTGTTCTTTTAATTCTTCAAAGTTTTCAATGACACCATTATGCACTAATGCAAAGCGTTGATCGCTTGAAACATGGGGATGTGCATTGGCGACAGTTGGTTCGCCATGAGTGGCCCAACGAGTATGACCAATACCAACTGTTCCATCGATTTCTGGCGTTAATTTTGCTGCTAAATCGGCAATGCCCCCAACTGCCTTAACTACATGGGGCTGTTGGCTTTGATCATTCACACAAATCCCAGCAGAATCATAACCTCTATATTCCAATTTTGTTAATCCTTGAATCAAACTTTCCGTGACATTTTCTTTTCCAATCATTCCGACAATTCCACACATAATGCTAATTCCTACTTTCCAATTGAAATTCTGTATTTACTAGGTCCTGTTTAACTAGCAAATCCCATTATATGTTTCTACCTGCGTGATAACCGCTTTGTTCTAACTTCACAATTAGTTTTTCTTTGTTATCTGTAGAGTGCAGTCCCTAGAGCCACCCGCCGAATCTTCGATAAGCTCTCTCCTCGTCACCTGAACGTTCAGGTCTGGCGCTATCCGATATTGGTCTATATACCTCCTTTGTAAATATATTCCGTAGAAACATAAACAATCATACAATTAAAAGTAGGTACTTGTCAACAAAAATCTAAAAACCGAAAATTGGTCTAGTTCTTTAAAGTTGCAAAAAAAGAATCTAGTACACTCATAGTAAGAGAAAGTACTAGATTCTTAATAATAAAAAAATATCCGTTCTATTTATAGAACCTTATCAATTTGTTATTTATTGGAATGGATTATAAAACCGACCACCATTCACATGGAACAACCAGAAACTGATTCCTAATAAGCATAAGGCAAGTATCATTACCGAAAAATCACGCAGATGAAAAGGTTGTTGCGCATACCACGTTCGATTTTTCTTTTGACCAAAACGCCTTAATTCCATAGCGGTACTCACAGTTTCAATTCGATCTAAACTAGATAGGATTAAGGGTAAAACGATTTGTGCTACGCCTTTGATTCGTTGGCCTAACCGTCCCTTTTTTGACATCTCATACCCTCGCGCTTGTTGTGCTAAAGAAATATTAAAAAAATCTTCTTGGATATCGGGAATATAACGAATAGCCAGCGCTACTGCATAACTAATCCGATAACTCACACCAATTCGATTCAGGCTGGAGGCAAATTCACTAGGATTTGTTGTTAATAAAAAGATTAATGCCAACGGAATCGTACAGAAATATTTTAAAACTAAATTAAATTCATAAAATAATTCTTCTTGTGTCAAAGTAAACCGTCCGATTCCTTCCCAAATCACGGTACGTGATTGATATAAATCAACCCCATATTCAGGTGCAAAAAGGTAAACCGTTAAGATATTTAACAAAGAAAAAATAGCAATAAATTTAATAACAAAAGATATTTGATGCCATTTAATATTTGATAATTTTAACAAAACAAGCGAAACCACAGACATTCCTAACAGATAACGAGTATCATACGTGGTCATACAAGCCACAGAGACAACGATTAAAAAGACTAATTTGCTTGTGCCGTTTAAGCGATGAATCCAGGTTGAATCAGGATGATAGCCTAACATTTGTCGTTCACTCATCCAAAACGCACCTCACGATCGTAAGCAACAAATTTTTCCGTAAATAGCAAGGGATTTTCCAAGCCTAACGCTTTAGCAAAGGTAAACAAGCTTGTTTCTTTTAAAGAAGCTGCTTGAATTAATTTTTCATCTGTTAAAACAGCAACTGGAGTCGCATCTGCTAGTAAACGTCCATCACAAACTACTAACGCACGTGTTGTATATTCCAACATTAAGTGCATATCGTGAGTGATCATTAAAATAGTCACACCTAAGCGGTTCAATTCTTCTAAAAATGTCATCATTTCTGTATAATGTTTAAAATCTTGCCCAGCTGTTGGTTCATCTAAAATTAATAATTCAGGTTCTAAAACTAAGATTGATGCAATAGTTACCCGTTTTTTCTGCCCAAAACTCAACGCAGAAATCGGCCAGTTCCGGAAGGGATACAGCCCACAAATATGTAAAATATTCGTCACACGTTCCTCAATTTCTGCTTGTGGCACATCTCGTAAAACTAATCCTAAAGCTACTTCTTCAAAAATCATTTTTTTAGAAATCATTTGATTGGGATTTTGCATCACATAACCAATTTTATCTGCACGTTCTTTGATTGAATAATTGGAAAAATCCTGTCCTTCCCATAAAATCTTGCCAGATTGAGGCGTGATGAACCCGCAAATTATTTTAGAAAGTGTAGACTTCCCGGCACCATTTTTTCCTACAATGCTGATCATTTCTCCATGATGAATAGTTACTGAGAAGTCATCTAACACTTTTTCACCGTGACGATCATATTGATAGGACACTTGTTCCAAACGTAATAGTTCAGCTCCTTTGACTGCACTAACTGAACTAGGTTGGACAGACCACTGTGTCATTTTAGGCAAAACCGTTTCGCCTGATACTTCGGCTAATTTGTCTAAATGACTAACTTGTGTTAAATCAATCCCAGCATATTTCATGGCTGTAACGTACAAAGGTTCACGAATCCCTTGTTGGGTCAACGTATCTTGACGTAACAATTCATCTGGCGTTGTATCAGAAATAATTGTGCCCTCATTCATGACAATAATTCGATCAACTGATTCGCAAAGAACGTCCTCTAAGCGATGTTCTATTATTAAAACAGTCGCTTTTGTTTCTTGTTGAATGGTGTCAATCAAAGTCATTGTTTCTTGTCCCGCTCGTGGGTCAAGATTAGCCAAAGGTTCATCAAAAAGTAAAATTTTTGATTGGTTAATTAGAACGCCCGCCATAGATACACGTTGTTTTTGACCACCTGACAAATCTTGTGGACGGTGTTGCAATAACTGATTCAGCTCAACAATCTCGGACCATTTCTGAACCGCTTTTTTCATTTCTGCTTGTTCAACTGCATCGTTTTCTAAAGCAAAAGCAATATCCTCAGCAACCGTTAAACCGATAAACTGCCCATCGGTATCTTGTAAAACAGTTCCTACATCAAAAGACAAATCAAATAGACTTGTTTCTTGGATATTTTTACCAGCAACCGTAGCTGTTCCTTGAATCTCACCTTCATAAATATTGGGAATTAACCCGTTGATACATTGCGCCAATGTTGATTTACCACTACCACTAGGCCCAACGATTAAAACCTTTTCTCCTTCATAGATGGTTAATTGAATCCCCTTTAATGTTGGTTCAGATTGGCTATGATATTGAAAGGAAAAATTATTAAAAGTAATGATTGGTTTTTTCATTCGGCCTCACCTCAGTTTCTCCATAAAAGAAAGGGTCTGAGCATTAGCAAAGTAATTACTAGGGCAGACCCTTAACCATTTAAATTATTTCGACAGTTTCTTAATCTTTTGATAAACTGCCTTTCTTTGTTCTTGTTGATGCATAAGCTTTCATCAACAATGTTCCAATAATCCCCACAGCGACAATATTTGAAACAGTCGCGAATACGCCTTGTGTAAACACTTTACTTGCGGGTTCACTATAAATCAAAATATCCAAGCTAGGCGCGATTAAGCCCCAAACGACGATATTGCCAAAGGCTTGGAAAATATTGAAACGCACCATGTCATTTGTTGTGAATTCACCATGTTGAAGATCCATTTTACGACCAGCGAAGCCAAAAATAATACCAATAATTCCTGAACAAATAATCCAGCTCCACCAAGCGCTACCATACGTGGTAAAATCTTTCAATGTGTGACCAATCAAACCAATTAGCCCTCCAGCTACTGGTCCAAAAACAACTGACATTAAAGCAAGAAATGGATACGACGTTTCTAAGTTCGTATTAGGAATTCCAGTTGGAATTACAACGAATCGACCTAAAATAACAAAAACTGCAGAGCCAATTCCAATTGCTACAATTGTCTTGACGGACATTTTTTCTTTCATTTCGCTCCTCCATTCTATAACTCCATTGATTTACAGCCGCTCCCTTCTTGATTTTATCAAATAAAAAAAGAAGATACGCGGTGCATCTTACTTCTAAAATAGTACCCTTTTAACCGCTCTATGTCAATGATAGACGGAGCTTATTAGCTATTTTCTTTTTTTGATTTCCAACAAAGAAACCAGACACTTAACGCAAGCTAGCATTAAGTGTCTGGTTTCTAATTTGTTCTTATTCAACGCCGATTTCTGCACGTACTACTTCAGCAATTTTATCAACGTAATAATCAACTTTTTCTTGTGTTGGCGCTTCGGCCATCACACGTAACAATGGTTCTGTTCCAGAAGGACGAACTAAAATACGACCTTCGCCATTCATTTCTGCTTCTGCTTGTTCGACAACTGCTTTGATTGCCGGAACTTCCATTGCACCATTTTTATCTGTGACACGAATATTGACTAATTTTTGTGGATAAATCGTCACTTCATCCGCTAATTCAGATAATTTTTTGCCCGTTTGCTTCATAACATTCAACAATTGAATCCCTGAAAGCATGCCATCACCTGTTGTGTTGTAATCTAAAAAGATCATGTGACCAGATTGTTCGCCACCAAAATTGTAATCATTTTTACGCATTTCTTCTACAACATAACGATCACCCACTTGCGTTACCACATCTTTTAAGCCAATTTCTTCTACAGCTTTATGGAAACCTAGATTACTCATCACCGTTGTAACGATTGTATCTTTTTTCAAACGTTTTTTCTCAGCTAAATACTTGGCACAAATATACATGATTTTATCACCATCGATAATTCGTCCTAATTCATCGACCGCAATAATTCTATCGCCGTCGCCATCGAAAGCCAAACCAGCATCTGCGCCTTTTTCAACAACCATTTCTGCCAAAGCTTCAGGATGAGTGGAACCCACACCATCATTGATATTCAATCCATTAGGACTTGTTCCCATTGTATAGAAATCTGTCTCTAAATCCGCGAAGACACGATTGACTGCTGTTGCAGTTGCTCCGTTGGCCGCATCTAAACAAACAGTCATATCTGCTAAATCGCCAGGAATACTTTGAACTAAAAATTGTGAATATTTTAGTAAGCCTTCTGGAAATTCATCTAATGAGCCTAAGCCTTCAGCAGAAGGTCTTGGTAAGGTGTCTTCTTCTGCGTCTAACAATGCTTCAATTTCTGCTTCTTGATCGTCTACTAATTTGAAGCCGTCTGCCCCAAAAAACTTAATCCCATTGTCTTCCGCAGGATTATGTGAAGCTGAAATCATTACGCCAGCGGATGCTTTTTGTAAACGAGTAAGATATGCTACACCAGGTGTTGAAATCACCCCTAATTGGAAAACTTCAATCCCGACTGATAATAACCCAGCAATCAATGCTTGTTCCAACATCTCACCTGAAATACGTGTATCGCGGCCTACGAGAACACGAGGTTTTCTTGAACTATCTTCATGTTGACTCAACACATAACCACCGTAACGCCCTAATTTAAAAGCTAATTCAGGTGTTAACTCCTTATTTGCAATTCCTCTTACACCATCTGTTCCAAAATATTTACCCATTTTGATTCTCCTTAGTCACTTGATTCTCTGTATTTTCAGTTGAACCAGCAGTTGTACTTTCTACTGTTGATCCCTCACTTGTTGTTTCAGAAGTATTTGATTCTACTTGACTGGATGTACTTGGTTGTACTGCTTGGCTACCTGAGCCAACCGTTGTTGAACTTGCAGGTTCCTCTGAAGTTTCATTTGTATTTGATGACTGTTGTTGATTGTACACGGGGCTCAAAGAAACGTCAACCTCATCTGGTGTAACTACGTATTCTCCATTAACGGGAATAGTCACTGATTGTTTTGTTTCTTTGCGAATATCAGAAATATCTACCGGTACCTCAATTGATTCTAGCGTATCTAAAATTGATTGCGGACCACTGACCCTAACTTGGTACGTTGATAAACTATAATTGTAATGAGCGATCCCAGCAGGTGGCGTACCTGTCATACTAACATTCAGTGGTACATCTTTTGTTGGCGCAGTTAAGCCTACCGTTACTTTGACTTGTGGTGCTGGATTTTCGATACTTAGGACTTGACCTTTGGCATCTAGCGCTTGGACATTTACCGTTTGTTTAATCGTATCAATTGTTTGTTTGGCACTTGAGACTGGCGCAATCACTTTGTCAATTGCTTTCGCTGTTTCTTCTCCAGTTGTTACTTCTACAGTTTTTGGATCTACAGAAATATTTTTTACTTTGTAGCCTTCTTTTTCAATGTTATCAGAAAGTTGTGCTTCTACATCGAATTTTTTTGTTACTCTCTTTTCAATCGTTACAGTCACTGTTTTCGGTTCAATTTCAGCTGTAACAGCTGAACTTAGTCCCCGAACTGTCAAAGGCACTTCCGAAGTCCCTAATGGCAATTTGGTTAAGTCTGCGACCACTTGGAAATTTCGTGTGTCAGCATTTGATTCCATGTTTAATTGAATGCGGTTCGCACTACGTAAATGAACATTTACACTCTCTTCAAATCCAGAGACATAATATTTGTCTTTATCGTATTGGACTTGGACAGGAATATTATTCAGTGTCTCACTATACGTTTGGCTTGAACCTGAATTGGAGGGATTATTGCCTGTTGCATTGGCATTAAAAAATAACAACAATGCAAACAGCAATGAAAGCAAACCATTAAACCAGCTTTTTTGGGAGGCTTTTCTCATTTGCGTTTAACCCCCTTTGTTACATCATCGATAAAATGCTGCAAAGCACTTTTTTTATCTTCCGATGATTCCGAAATTAACTCCTTACGCAAAATTGTTAAATACTCTTCTTGCGTTAGTCCAGGAATTAATTCATTGTTCAATGTCAAACTAACGTCACCAGTTTCTTCAGAAACAACAATCGTAATGGCGTCACTGACTTCACTGATACCGACTGCGGCTCTATGGCGCGTTCCAAATTCTTTTGGAATTAAATTGCTCTCTGATAGCGGTAAATACGCACTAGCAACAGCAATTTTTTCATTTTTGATAATCACCGCACCATCATGTAGTGGTGTATTTGGAATGAAAATATTAATCAGTAATTCACCAGTAATATCGGCATCCAAATCAATACCTGTCTCAATGTATTCATCTAAACCGGTATTGCGTTCAATGGTTATCAAAGCACCAATTTTCCGTTTTGACATGTACTGAATGGCTTTGTCAAAGGCCTGAATAATACGCTCATCTTCTTGTTGCGCACCTTTATTCGGGCGGAAAAACGAACTTCTCCCTAGATGTTCCAGCCCTCTTCGCACTTCTGGTTGAAAAATAACAACCGCGGCGATTACACCATACATGATGACTTGATTCATTAACCAAGATAATGTATGTAGACCAATTATCTCACTTAGAATGCGGATAATGATAAAAACAGCGACACCTTTTAATAGTTGGACTGCTTTTGTTCCACGAACAAGCATGATTAATTTGTAAACGAGGTACCATACGACTAGGATATCTATGATATTGATAACAAAATCCTTAGATAAGAAATCCGTTGAGATGACTTGCTGCCAATAATTCAAATCTAATAATTGATTCAATTGAAACGACATCATACCCCTCACTTCTCTCTCAAGATTTCCTAACAAGTATACCACATTATTTTCTTTCATCACAGAACGCAAGCGGAAACATCAAAAAAATTTAGGAACTTTTTCAAATAACTTGAAATTTTTCATCAAAAAATCGCATTTCTAACTAAAAAACGTGTCTAAGCAAAAAGCTCAGACACGTTTTTTTGATTTCTATTTAATCTTGTTAATCTTGCCCACGTTGTTTTCTCTTGGCTGCTCGTTCTGCGCGGCGGGCAGCCCTTCTTGCTTCCGCTTCCGGATCAACTACGCGTTCTTTTTTCACTCGTGGCTTCTCGTTCTCTGGCGTATTTATTTCTGGTTCACTTTGTTTTTCAAGTTTTGCTCGAATTTTTTCTTCTTGACCAGCTAAACGAGCATAATTATAGAACCGTCTCTTAGCATCATTAATTGTTTTATTAAATAACAATTCCGCTGTATCTGGTTGACTAGATTCTAAGGATGCAAAGCGAACTTGTTGGCGCATAAACTCTTTCATTAATGAAAAATCTGGTTTTTTAAAATCCAATGTCATTGGTTCTTTGCCCTTTTCTCGCAATAATGGATTATAGCGATATAAAGACCAGTAACCTGAATGAACTGCGTCTTTCGCTTCTTTCAACGTTTGACTCATCCCACCTGCTAAACCATGTGTAATACATGGTGTATAAGCAATAATAATCGATGGTCCAGGGAATTTTTCTGCTTCTTCAAAAGCTTTAATCGTCTGCATTTGGTTTGCACCTGAGGCAATTTGAGCGACATAGACATTTTCATAAGTCATTGCCATCATCCCTAAATCTTTTTTAGAGGCATATTTCCCACTGGCAGCAAATTTCGCAATCGCTGATGCCGGAGTTGCTTTGGAAGTTTGGCCACCTGTATTGGAATAGACTTCATTATCTAGAACTAACATATTTACATCCGCGCCACTAGCTAACACGTGGTCAATACCGCCGTAGCCAATATCGTAAGCCCAGCCGTCCCCACCAATCATCCACTGACTTGGTTTGACAAAAAGATCTTGATCGTCATAAATTGCTTCCAATAAAGGTTGATTCGTTTTTTCTTCAAGCAAAGCTGCACGTAATTTAGCTGCACGTTGTTGCGTACCTTCACTTTCTGACAGATGTGCTATCCAATCTTCCATCAATAGACGCAACGAGTCACTGGCTACAGAAAAAGCTTTGGTCATTTTACTAGCTAAACGTTCGCGACGCGCTTGCGTTGCTAACAACATGCCGTAACCAAACTCGGCATTATCCTCTAAAAGAGAATTTGACCAAGCTGGACCTTGTCCTTGTTCATTCGTAGTGTAAGGTGTCACACCCGCTGCAGCACCCCAAATCGATGAGCAACCTGTTGCATTAGCAATCAGCATTCGGTCACCAAACATTTGCGTCAATAATTTAACATAAGGCGTTTCGCCGCAACCAGAACAAGCACCAGAAAACTCTAATAAAGGTTTATTAAATTGCGAACCTAAAACAGTATTCGGTTTTGCCGGGTTTTCCTTTTGACGTAATGTCATAGCAAACGCCCAGTTCATAGCCTGCTCTTTTTCTTCTTCATAAGGTCTCATTACTAAAGCTTTGCCTTTAGCTGGACAGGCTTCAACACAAAGACCACAGCCAGTACAATCTTTGACTGAGACTTGGATACGATACTTCAAGCCGTCGGCACCACGTAGATCACGCACAATGAATCCTTCTGGCGCTTCAGTCATTTCTTCTTCATCTGCTAAGAATGGTCGTATCGCCGCATGAGGACATACAAAGACACACTCATTACACATAGTACATCGATCGCTAATCCACTCAGGTACTTCTAATGCAACTCCACGTTTTTCAACTGCCGCAGTTCCCAAAGGCATCCGCCCATCTGTCATCCCATTTTTCGCTAGTGTCGCAACAGATAACGCATTGCCTTCTTGACGATTAATCGGTTCAACAATTTCATGAACAAAATCACTAACATTTTCTGAATGTTTTCGAGGTTGAACTTCAAGCGTTCTCCACTCTGCTGGAACAGGTACCTGATGCAACAATTCAACGGTCTTATCGATTGCTTGAATATTTTTTTCGACAACTTTCATGGACTTATGACCATAACTTTTCAGTGCTTCTTCTTTTAAAATTGGCAACACTTGCTCAAAAGGCATAATTTGCGCTAATTTGAAGAAAGCTGTTTCCATCGCGGTATTAATTCGCCCGCCTAGTCCGACTTCACTAGCTAATTTCACTGCATTGATTGTATAAAACTGAATCTCATTTTCAGCTAGATACCGTTTTAATTGATTGGGTAAAAATCGTGCTAGTTGTTCATCATTCCAAATGGTATTTAAGAGGAAAGTACCACCTTTTTTTAACCCTTTTACTAAATCATAGGTATGCAAATAAGCGGCTGTATGACAAGCCACAAAATCAGAATGTTCAATGAGGTACGTTGAACGAATAGGCGTCTCGCCAAAACGTAAATGAGAAACGGTCAACCCGCCTGATTTTTTTGAATCATAATAGAAAAAGCCTTGAGCATACTTGTCTGTATGATCACCGATAATCTTAATTGCTGACTTGTTCGCCCCTACTGTCCCATCAGAACCAAAGCCCCAAAATTTAGCTTGATAGGTTTTCGGATTCGTCAAATCAAGTGGTTTGCCAACTTCTAATGAAGTATAAGTTAAATCATCATCAATCCCAATTGTAAAACGCTTCTTCATGGCAGAACGTTCTTTCATTAATTCATCAAAAACCGCAACAATTTGATTTGGCAATACATCTTTAGAACCTAAACCATAGCGCCCACCAATAATCGTTGGGCGAATATCCGTTTCATACATCGCACTTTGGACATCCAATAATAACGGTTCACCACCAGCACCGGGCTCTTTCGTCCGATCCAAGACAGCAATTGCTTTAACTGATTGTGGTATTTTTTCAAGAAATGTTTCAACTGGAAATGGTCGATAAAGATGGACATTAAGGAAGCCAACTTTTCTTCCTTGTTCTTGTAAATAATCAACCGTCTGTTCAATTGTTTGTGCAACTGAACCCATCGTGACGATCACTTCTTCTGCATCTTCTGCGCCATAATACGTCACCAAATCATAATTGGTTCCCCGTAACCGGTTAATTTCTGTCATATATTTTTGAACAATACCAGGTAATTTTTCATAATAAGGATTTATTGTTTCTCGTTGTTGAAAGTGAATATCTGGATTTTGGTTCATTCCACTAACGGAAGGGTGATTCGGATTCATGCTCCGACGACGAAATTCGGCTAATTTCTCTTGGTTTACTAAGGGTGCTAATTCTTCATAGTCAAGAACTGCCACTTTTTGAATTTCATGACTTGTTCTAAAGCCATCAAAAAAGTTCATAAATGGAACACTCGCTTCAATCGAAGCTAAGTGAGCCACTGGTGCCAAATCCATCACTTCTTGTACACTGCTTTCTGACAACATAGCAAAGCCTGTTTGGCGTGCGGCCATTACGTCTCCTTGATCACCAAAAATATTTAAAGCATTCGTAGTTAAAGCTCGGCTCGCCACATGAAAAACAGATGGTAATAGTTCTCCAGCTATTTTGTACATATTAGGAATCATCAAAAGTAACCCTTGTGAAGCCGTATAGGTCGTGGTAAGCGCGCCTGTTTTTAAAGAGCCATGGACCACGCCGGCAGCACCAGCTTCCGATTGCATTTCGACTACTTTCACAGGTTGACCAAAGATATTTTTCTTACCTTCGGCCGACCACTGATCAACAAGCTCAGCCATTGTTGAACTTGGTGTTATTGGATAAATGGCTGCTAATTCTGTAAAGGCGTAGGAAATATAAGCAGCTGCTGCATTCCCATCCATTGTTTTCATTTTCCGCATGTTTTTCTCATCCTTTATATCTAAAAAATAGAATAGTTGCACGCATATTCTTGTTTATTATAGCGGAATTTCACAAATTATGAAAGATTTTGTCAATTTTTTTGCTTAAAAATAAAAGAGAAATTGAGAGAAAAACCACTTTATCCCCTATAAACAAACTATTTCACTGAATTAAAATTACTTTATTTTGTGAAACAGAAATTATCTATTCATTCACAAACTAAAGAACGAAAGAGGAAGATAAGCGTTTCGGCTTATCTTCCTCTTTCTAAACATTAAGATTATTAAAAGTAACGGCTTTTAGTACAACTCCAAATATTGTTCTCTTTCCCATTCAGAAACGGTTTGACGGAAGGCTGCCCATTCCATTCGTTTTGCTTCTACAAAATTGGCAAAAATGTGACGACCTAATGCATCAATCATTACTTGATCTTTACGTAATTCTTTGATGGCATTGTGTAAGGTTGATGGCAAATCTTCAATTTGTGCATGTTGACGTTCTTCCTCATTCATCACATAAATGTTACGATCAACTGCTGGCGGTGGTGTAAGTTCATTACGAATACCATCCAAACCTGCTTGTAATAAGACAGCCATTGTTAAATACGGATTCGCTGAAGGATCGACAGAACGTAATTCTAAACGAGTCGATAAACCACGAGATTCAGGAACTCGAATGAGTGGTGAACGATTTCTGCCGCTCCAAGCTACATAAACAGGTGCTTCATAACCTGGTACCAAGCGTTTATAAGAGTTCACTGTTGGGTTACATACCGCAGTATAGGCACGGGCATGTTTTAATAAACCACCTAAGAAATGATACGCAGTTTGGCTTAAGCCCATCTCTCCTGACTCGTCATAAAAAACATTACCTTCTTCATTAAATAATGACATATTGCAGTGCATACCAGAACCATTAATTCCAAACAAAGGTTTTGGCATAAATGTTGCATGCAAGCCATGTTTGCGCGCAATAGTTTTCACAACTAATTTGAACGTTTGAATATTGTCACAAGCATCAACTACATCCGCATATTTAAAGTCAATTTCATGTTGACCAGGTGCTACTTCATGATGCGAAGCTTCCACTTCAAAGCCTAAACTTTCTAACTCTAAAACAATATCACGGCGACAATTTTCACCTAAATCGGTTGGCGCAAAATCAAAATAGCCACCTTTATCATTCAAGTCAGTGGTAATTTCACCATTCTCATCTAATTTAAATAGGAAAAATTCTGGTTCTGGTCCTAAGTTAAACGAAGTAAAGCCTAATTCTTTCATATCTGCTAAGGCGCGTTTTAAATTACCGCGGGGATCTCCGGCAAAAGGGGTACCATCAGGATTGTAAATATCGCAAATTAAGCGCGCAACTTTTCCATGGTCGCTTTCCCACGGAAAAATCATCCATGTAGATAGATCAGGGTATAAATACATATCACTTTCTTCGATACGAACGAATCCTTCGATGGATGACCCATCAAACATCATTTTATTATCTAATACTTTATCTAGCTGACTCACAGGAACTTCAACATTTTTAATTGTTCCCATAATGTCGGTAAACATTAGTCGTAAAAAACGTACGTTTTCTTCTTCTGCAATATGTTTAATCTCTTCTGCCGTTTTGGCTTTTCTTGTCATCGGTCTGATCCCCATCCTTCATTTTTATTGGCTGCTGAAACGTTAAAGCCTTGGTACATTCGATTGGAACGGATTTTGCTGAGTAAGTCCTCCTTGCGAAAGGATTTCGTCGTATAAAATCTGACGAACATCTGCATCGGTTAACGGACGAGTTGCCTCGGCGGTGTTTTTTTGTTCTTCTAATTTCATTTCATACACACGCTTAATCCCTGCCATGTTCAATCCATCAGATAAATAATCTTTAATTTCTAACAAAACATCAATATCATTTAAAGAATACATGCGTCGGTTGCCCTCACTACGTTCTGGATGAATCAATCCCTGTTCTTCATAGTAGCGAATTTGTCGAGCGGTCAAATCCGTTAGTTTCATAACTGTACCAATTGGAAAAACTGACATGGAACGGCGTAACTCTTTTTCTCTCATCTCCATCCTCCTCTCTTAGTTATTTCTTAGAATAACAATAGAATGACAAATTGTCAAGAACTTATGTTAGATTTTCTGACATAAAACAAAAAACCTGATAAATATGGACTTTCCCATCTTTTCATGGCTGATTTTCTCCTGCTAACCAAAAAAATAGAAATGATTTGTTTTTACAAATCATTTCTAATCAACTTACCATTTTTTATTCTTTTTCGGATTCAGCCAACCATTTAGACTCTTTTTTCGCAAAACCTTTCACGATATACCGATTTTCATTTTCAGCATATTCTTCTGAAATCATTAGTGTCATCCGGCGAAGTTCACTTAATAGTTGTCCGTCAGTTGGGCTAATTTCTAATTGATAAGGCTCGAGTAATTCCATCATTTGGGCACGGATAGCTTGAACCAGTCGTTCTTTATCTTCAGAAATTTTAGTTGAGATCAATACATTGGGAAATAAGGTTGGGACAAATTCTTTGCTGTCCACTTGATCTCTTTTATTATAAACCGTCAAGCACGGAATATTTTCCAACGCTAATTCTTTAATCAATGTTTGAACTGTGCGTTCATGTTGTAACCGATCTGGCGCACTTGCATCCACCACATGGAGCAGTAAATCCATCGTCCGGCTTTCTTCCAATGTCGACTGAAAGGCTTCAATCAGTTGTGTTGGTAAATCTTGAATGAAGCCAACCGTATCGGTCAGCGTAACTTCCATGCCTTGAGGCAATTGCCATTTTTTAGTTAAAGGATCTAACGTTGCAAACAATTGATCCTCTGAATAAGTTCCTGCTGTCGTCAACATGTTGAGAATGGTTGATTTGCCAGCATTGGTATAACCAATCAAGCCAATTTGAAATAGTTCTGAATTTTGTCTTTTCTGGCGGCTTCGTTCACGATGAGCAGTGACTTCTTTTAACTCACGACGGATGCCTAAGATTTTATTCCGAATGTGGCGGCGGTCCGACTCTAATTTCGTTTCACCAGGCCCACGTGTCCCAATACCTCCTCCAAGTCGGGACAACTGTTTTCCTTGGCCAGCCAAGCGAGGCAATAAATAATCCAATTGTGCTAATTCAACTTGTAACTTTCCTTCTTTGGAGCGCGCACGCAAAGCAAAGATATCCAAAATTAATTGTACACGATCAATTACTCGCACAGCTAATGCTTCAGATAACAGTTGATTTTGACGCGGTGTGAGCTCATGATTAAAAATCACAAGATCCGCTTCATAGGCATCTGTTAATTGAATTAATTCTTCCAATTTCCCCTTACCGATTACGGTTTGTCGATCAACTTGTGGTCGTTTTTGCGTTAAAACAAACACCACTTCTCCATTAGCGGTTTCCGTTAAATTCGCCAGTTCTTCCATTGATGCAGAAAATGTCTGATAATTTTTTTCCGTCTCAACTCCTACTAGAATCACTTTTTCATGAGTGGTCATCGCCTACTCACTCTCCTTCTGTTGTAGCCATTGCGCTACTTCTTTTTCCAACTTGGGCAAATCTGTTGGCTGTTGAACCAAATCCCACCAATGCGCAGCCATGCGATTTCTAAACCAAGTCAATTGACGTTTGGCATATCGCCGCGATTGCTGTTTGACTGTTTCAACCGCCATCTCTAATGATTGTTCACCGGAAAAATACGGGAAAAATTCTTTATAGCCAATACCTTGAGCTGCTTGTGCATGTGGTTGCTGAAACATCTGTTTTGCTTCTTCCACCAGCCCTTCTGTCATCATTTGATCCACCCGCTGATTAATACGTTCATATAATAAAGCGCGATCTGTTTCCAAACCTAACAAATAATAATCATAGAGACGAGCTGGTTTTTCCTTCGGGGTCAAAATACTATAACCTGTTTTATCAAAGACCTCTAACGCACGAATGACTTTTTTGCGATTATTAAAATGAATGCTGTTAGCCGCTAGAGGATCCTTTTGTTGTAATAACTGCCATAAAGCTTGGTTCCCTTTTTCTTCCGCAAATAAATTGTACGTTTCTCTAATTTCAGGCGAGTCATCTATCTCACGACTTCCTAGTTGAAAATCATAAAGGAGTGATTGAATATACAAACCTGTTCCTCCAACGATAATTGGTAGTTTCCCTTTTTCAGTAATTTCTTTGATTTTTTGACGACCCTCTCTCTGAAAATCAGCAGCAGAATATGTTTCGCTGACTTCACGGCAATCAATTAAATAGTGAGGAATCCCTTCTTTTTCTGTTTCTGTGACTTTAGCAGTGCCAATGTCTAACGAGCGATAAACTTGCATGGAGTCACCGCTAATAATTTCACCATTAAATTTTTTTGCTAAAGCAATACTTAATGCTGTTTTCCCCACCGCGGTGGGTCCTACAATAACTAATACTTTCTCCAATTATGTTTCTCCTTCTTCTTGCCAATTTTGACGAGCAAATTTTGCTTCTTCAGGAAAATCCGTATGAACACCCGCCAATTTTAGCTGAAAACAATTTTCCATTTCTTCCATCCGATTAACAGTCCACGGCCGCAGCGGTTTGCCAATTGCGATAAGTTCTTTTTCATGAGCCAACACCCAAGACATTTTTGGATGTAAACTATCGACAAGCGCGAATGCCGGTCCCGCTTGACTTAAATCCTCTGCAGATTCATAAATAAAGGCAATTTCTGTCTTAGGATCAGCTTTTTTTAATTTAACTAAACTTGGAAAATAAAAACTGGAATATAAATAACGAAACGGCCATTTTTTTTGCTTCATTTGTTGGACGACTTTTTTCTCAATTCCTTCATAATGGATAATATCCGTTTTAAGTTCAATATTCAAAAAACCATTGAATTGTTCTTCTACAAGACAATTTAAAACATCTTTCAATGTTGGAACACATTGAACAGAAGGATTTTTCTGAAACCAGCTTCCAGCATCTAGTTGTTTTAATTCGTTTAATGTTAACTGTTGGATTTCACCATGACCATCTGTTGTACGATCCACCGTTTCATCGTGCATAACGATTAAATAACCATCTTTAGAAAGATGAACATCTAATTCAATTCCTTCAGCACCAACACGAACAGCCTCTCTGAAAGCAATACACGTATTTTCAGGATGGGTGCCTTTACTTCCTCGATGTGCAATAATATCTGTCATGCTCTCACTCCAATCTTGTTTATTGTACCATTGGAGTGAGGTGGGTTCAAATAATGTAGAAAAAAGAAGCCTCTCACAAATGAGTGGCTTCTTTTTAAGATATAACAACTAACGCATTCCTGGAGCATTTTTTTCTGTAATATCAAAATTTACCGAATCAATAACTTTGTTAGTATTATTATCAATAATCACAAAGTTCAAACCTTTTTTATTTCTAGACATTTCTGTATCATTTATTTTTACAGAAGCAAATGTTTGATTTTCATAATTAGTATAACTTGAGAATACATCATAATTTAAAGCTTCAATTTTACCAGTTAGTCTCGATAATTCTGCATTTGTTTCAACTGTTTTATTATCTTTTGAAATCACTGCACTTAAAGTCCACGCATTGTTACCTTCGAATTTTACGTCTACCCCTAAGTCTTTTAAAAGCGACTCTTCCGCTTGTGAAAGATAGACTTGATTACCATAACCACTTAATAAAATAGTATATTGCGTATCAATTAATTTTTGTAAATAATCATTAAGATTAAAAATATTCATCAACTCTGGGTTACCATTTCTATATATATTGTCCCAATCTTTTTCTGAAACACTTCGCACAGACTCCAAGCCGTAATATTTTGCAACAGAACGATTAACTTGTGCATCTGAATTAGTTTTTACATGCGATAAATGATTAGAATAAGCTGAATATTTTGTTGTATTACTATATGATATATCTGGAAACACAGGATTGATATTTCCTTTTTTCTCTTGCTCAACTAAATAACTATATTGTTTTGTCAAATCTAATTTTGACAAGAATACATCACTTACACCAACCATTACGTTCATGAAGAATGTACATACCAAAATCACATACAAAACACTGTAAATTGGAGAAAACCTGATATTTACTTTATAATTTGGCAGTGACATAGAAAAAGCGATAATCAAGAATAATACGGCTCCATAATATGAACGTCCGTAATCTAATGCTGCTGGAGAGATGGCTAAAACTAGCATAGTAGCCATTCCAGAAATAAAATATACAACACTTAGGTATACTCTTTTTTTATCTTGACTAATATAAGCATATAAAACAAGCAACAAAATCAGTATAACTAAAAATAATGATAAATTTTCTTTCATTTGTTCAAATATTGTAATGATTCCTGTCATGGCCTTTCTTGGTAAAGACCAAGTACTTCTAGCAAAATAAGTAGCGCGAATCTTATTTCCTGGTGCTAAAGCCATTAACGCCAAACCTATAGCATTACCAGCAACACCCGTGAACATCCATAAAGAAAGCTTTCGTTTTGTATAAAACTGCCAGCCAAGATACCCTAAAACGATAAGCAAAGCTCCTCCAGAGGTATTTTCATTACACCAACCAGCCAAAATTCCTAAAGCAAACATCAAAAAAATCATTAATTTTGTTTTCGTAAAGACGTGTTCTTCAATGATTTCTCTATGATACACATAAAGGAACGAAAGAATAATTAAACTTCCCCAAAGATAATTAGCTGAGCCTGTCTCCCACAAAAACACTTCTCCAAAGGCTGGGGTAAACAACCAAAATAGCACTTGAATAATAATAAATCTAAATGAATTATACTTTTCATCTTGCTTTTGTAAAGTAAGTCTATAAACTAAATATGTTACTATTGTGTATGCCAAAGCGTTAAAAACATTAAAAATTCCTTTTGGTAACAATAAAAATATTCTTGCAATTATATGGACCACTGAACGTCCGGTCCATGTCATGTATTGATTGTATTCATCTATCAGTATTGTCATCCAACTTTTCGTTTTATAAAGGTATTCGTAGTCATCTGCAAGTAATGGTGTTAAATTATTTAAAGTAAGCATCACCAAAAATGTAATAATAATTGAGCATATAAATATCTTCTTTTTATTTAATTTAACTTTCATCTCTGCTTACCTTCCGCTTTTAATTCATAATTAACATATTTGTCCAAACCGGACTGAATACTATATTTCGGTTCATAACCAATGGTACGTAATTTAGATATATCCGCTAAGGAATCTTTGATGTCCCCAGCTCGTGCTTCTTTGTATTCAACTGGCAAAGTGACTTTCATAATATCATTTAAAGAAGAAATTAACTCATTTAAATCGGTTGCTTTCCCAGTCCCGACATTATACACTTCCCCAAGTGATTGGTCAGAATGAGCGACAAGATTCAATGCTTGAACCACGTCCTCAACAAAGACAAAATCACGGGATTGTTTTCCATCACCAAAGATATTGAATGTCACTTCTTGATTGGCTAATAAGCGTTTGTAAGAGTCCATCACAATCGAAATAACGCCAGAATAAGGCGAATTAGGATTTTGGTTTGGCCCATAAACGTTAAAGAAGCGAACAGCGCTTGTTGGAACATCATATAAATGACAATAGTTTAAAACATATTTTTCAGAAGCAAATTTATCCACAGCATAAGGCGTTAACGGACGAATTACTGATTCTTCCTGTTTTGGTAAAGTTGGCTCATCGCCGTAAACCGCTGCAGAAGAAGCAAACACCAAACGTTTTAAATCTTTCTGGTATTTCCGAATTAATTCCAGTAATTGTAACACACTCTCAAAATTCACTTGGTGTGTTTCCACTGGACGTGCTACTGAATCTGCTACACTAGCAATCGCTGCTAAGTGAAAAATGTAATCGAACTGATACTCTTGTAGTACTTTTTCCATTAATTGTTGATCAATCACGCTACCTTCAATGAACGTGATATTTTCAGATATGTTTAAATTTTCAGTATGGCCCATTGATAAATCATCAATGACCACAACTTGATTGTCTTTACTATAATAATTTGCTAAGGTTGAGCCGATAAAGCCGGCACCGCCTGTGATTAGAAATGATTCCACTTTACTCCCCACTTTCAATCAAACATTTATAAATTAACTATTAATCTTTTTTCTTTTTAGAGTACATAAATTTTTTAATTGTTTCAAACAAACCTTTGACTATTTCTAAATTCACAACTAATAAAATAACCAAACAAACGGCCTGTAAAACCATTAATACTGGTCCATTAAATAAGAAAATTAATAAAATTTGAACACTTAAAACAACATGATTAGCAATTAAATTCATA
Source organism: Enterococcus sp. DIV0236 (assembly GCF_050558525.1). Lineage (NCBI taxonomy): Bacteria > Bacillati > Bacillota > Bacilli > Lactobacillales > Enterococcaceae > Enterococcus > Enterococcus sp. DIV0236. Next base: position 1,759,949 of record NZ_CP187891.1, read on the forward strand.
AAGTTTATTTTTACAGTAATAAACTTACTTGTATCATAAATTCGAATCATCCACCCCACAAACAAGCTAATCATCGAAGCCAAACCAACACCTATCAACCCAAAAAGAGAGATAAAAATATAATTTAAAATGATACTTAAAACACCTGAAACAATTGAAGTATTCATTAATCCTTTTGTCTTTTTCTCGGCAATATAAAACTGACCATAGAAACCAATGAATCCGGAATAGATAGCGGAAACTAGTAGAAACGGGGTAACTTGCCAACTAATAAAATATGAACTCTGCACTAAATTAGCTAATAACCATTTTAAAATAACCATAATTGAAGATGCCGTAAGAAACAGAAGAAAACTATAATACTTGAATATATTTGCATGAAATTCTCCTCGTGTTTCAGAATCTCGTTCATCAACTAAAGAGATTTGCCAAGCTTGAGAAAATACAGACTGCATCATCGAAATAATTGAAGGTATTTTATTTGCAACGGCATAAATACCATTAGCACTAACCCCTAAGAAATAAAGGATAAAGTAACGGCTAGCACTATTAACAAACCACCATAATACATCATTAGGAATTGTCGGAATAGAAAACCATAGCATTTCTTTCATGAACGATTTACTGATTAACTTAACAGAAAAATCCTTGAAATATGGAGTCGTTATAGTCAAGTAAATTAATGAAACTATTTCAGCTAAAATAAGCGAAATCAAGTACCCATTTAGTCCCATTTTTAAAACAACTAGAAAATAAATATTTAGCAAGCCAATCGCTAAAGTTTTAATCATTCCATTAAAAGCAAATACGCGTACTTGACCATTACCTCGAGCAAATTGTGCAATAATTTGAGTAAATACTTGAAATGCCAATAAAAACAAAAATGCCAATAAAATTTTGTCAAAAGCCTTTGTCGCTGCCAACAACGGATAGCATACGGCAGTCAGCAAAATTCCTATTAATGCAATAACTGTAGCATTAGTAACAACAGATTTTTTATCTACTTCCTTGTCTAAAGCGAATCGCAAAACTGCAACAGAAATGCCACCAGAAACAATTGGAATCATTAAACTAACTGTTGTTGTTACTAAATCTACTTGACCATATTCTTTTGTCGTTAAATAGTAAGTGTACAATGGTACTAAAACAAAAGAGATTAATTTACTTCCTAGGTTCCCCACTGCAAATATAAATGAATTTCCTACTAATTTTTTATATTTACTCATAACGGTACTCTACGACCTTTCGGAATGAATTTAAACTTTTTAAATATATCATTTTTTACTATACCTCATATATTATTACTTGGACATCTCTTCCAATAATCGATCACCCAATGATTGACTTGCATGACCAGATTCTGAAATACCTAATCTATCTTTAAACGCTGTCACTTTCGTTAGATAATCATCCATGTTGAAAGTTTTGACACTTTCAATAAATCCACCTTGATTAAACGTTACTGGGAACGGCAAATCTATTAAGTCCATTACTAACCCACGATTTTTTTTATATTTTTCATAATCATAAGCATAAATAAAACACTTCTTATTAGAAACTAAAGCCTCACCAATAGTAGATGAATAATCTGTTACGAGCGTATCCGTTGCACATAATAACTCTTGCATATCATTATAGCTTGATGCATCAATAATATTAGGATTCTTCAGGTTTCCTAATATCAATTCCTTATTTTCCGTATCATTTGGATGCAGGCGAACAAATAGCACATATTCTTCTTTAAACTTCTCTGAAAATGTTTTTCTTATTTCTTCTAAAAATAAAGCATTAACTTCCACTAATTGTCCCGCTCTGAACGTTGGCGCGTATAATATAATACGTTTTTTCATTGATAAATCGTAGTAGTTGTATATTTTTTTTATAATTGCTGGATCATTGTTTACGATAATGTCATTTCTAGGAACTCCCTCTCTGAATATTTCTCCATCATACCAGAACATCTTTCCAATATCTTTAAATAAACTAGAACTTTCAAATACCAGTAAATCACACATTTTAGAATCTTTTTTTGCTAATTTTACATATCTTGGTTTTAATTTTTCAGCAGCATTATTTTCAATTCTCTTTAATCCAAAACCAGCATGCCACGTTTGCAAATAAAATTGATTTTTTCTTTTTGGCGGATAAAAACTTTTTCTAGAGTTATCTATCCAAATTTTTGCAGTAAAGAGTTCTATCAATGCTTTTACAGATTTGTTTTTCACCAATCTAATTTCTTTTGGAAATAGATTAGATTGTGTTTTCAGCACTTCAGGTTTACATAACCAGACTATTTCTAAATCACTACGCTTTGATAAAAGATATTCACAAATATATTTAGGGTTATCTCCATATCCTTTTCCAAAGTAACTTGAGACAACTATTTTATTTTTATTAATTGGTCTCATTAGCAAAAAAGGATAGCAGCAATAAAATACTGCATACCTTCCTACTCTAAGAAAAAGACTTTTGAAAACAAACAATAGTCTAGATAGCTTTGACTCAACTTGATTAATCATACTATTCCCTCTTGTCTTCAATCTTATTTACTTCATCAAAATCACCTAAAATTTTACCTAGTAAAAACCAGAATAAAAAGGCACCTGAGATATTTACCAAAATCATTTCATTATGGAAAAAGCCTGAAAAAGCTAGAGCGAACACACCACAAATACAATAAAAAATTCTGCTAGACAAGAAATTAGTAATCGGTTTAAATAAATACTTTATTACTCTAACAACTTTACCTAAAAGAAATACTACAAAAGTAATTCCTCCTAAAATTCCTGTAGATGCTAAAGTATTTAAATAAGCATTATGGACTGAAAAATTTCGTTGAGCAATATACGTATTAGGTAAAATATCTTGTGCGTAAGCAATCATGTTTTTCGGTGAAGTTCCGAATAACCAACTTGATTGAAATATCTCTATAGCACTTTTCCATATTGTAAAACGCAAGTTTGAAACATCAGTGCTCTTAGCAACATCTGGTCTGGTCAAGTCAACTCTTCCTTCAAGCTTTCCAGATACTTCTTTCTTGTCAAAAAACTGTGGAAAATAAGACCAACCTGCTTTAATTAATTTTGTTATTAAATATACAGCTCCAATGACTACCAAGCCGCTAAAAATAGAAATCAATACAGAAATAAATAGATTAACTTCTTTTTTCATTTGGTATTGATACATCCCAAAGAAAACAAAAACAAATGTCGTCATTAATAAAGTGATCAGTCCATTTCTAGAACCAGATAAAATAATATAACTCACATTTAAAAAGATTGACAAAATAATTCCCGATAGTAACCACTTGTTAGTATATTTTTTACTAAATAGATAATATAAACTTAAAAAAATTGTAACGACACACATGACAGAAGCATAATTAGGATCTGAAAAGACACCGAACAGTCTTCCTTCTAACATTCCTATCCTTAATGGATTCACTCGACTTAACTGAATAGAATAATGATACTGTGTTAGAAACATCCCAAGTGATACAATTACCAACATTGTCCATACTGTAATTAATAAACTACTTATTATTGATAATAAGGTATCAGTATTTTTCTTACTTGCACTAATTCCGTTGTCATAAATAATAAAGAAATACAAAGCTTCCCAAATGATAAATTTTAAATTCCCAAAAATACCATATTTTATATTGACAATACTGGATATAAGCATAATAACCATGAAGAAAAGAAGCAATGGATCATACGTCCAACGATTTTTTTTCAATATCCTTGTGAAAAAATCAGCAGCTAAGACAATGGCTCCGAAAAGAGCTAGCATTGAAAATAATACATTATCAATTTTAGAAGGCAATAAACTATAGGCTCCTACAGCTCTAGCCATTAATAGCAAAAATAAACCAATAATAAAAATATCTTTCCCTTTTTGAAGAAAATAGCTTTCTTTTGTATCCATAAAATTCATTCTTCTCCTGACGTATCTATTGTTTAATCATTTTTTTTAGTTAAATGATTATATTTAAATTTTGCTAATGCATTGTAACAAGAATCATTGACTCTTAATGCTAGCATTGATAATTTGCGACCTTTAGTGAACACGTGATTTTTCATCACGAAAGTGAAATTTGAGTATAAGAATCTCTTTATTGATTCTCTCTGCTCATTAAAATTCTTTTCATTACTAATTGCCATCTTATCTAGGACATCAAAATATGCCCAGCAAATCCTTCTATGAACAGACTCAGCTAGTTCAGGATAACTGTTGTCTACTAAAACTCCATTGTGTTCCCATGCTTCAATAACATCAAAATTTTTCTCCGAAAAAGACAAACCAGTAATACTATCAGCTCTACGATAGTAATAGTATTTTTGTTCTGTATTCGTAACAATTTTTTGGCATTGTAAAAGTAATTCTATAATGATAAATGCATCTTCCACAATTTTTCCTTTTGGATATCTAACTTTATTGAAAAGTTCTTTTTTATATAGCTTATTAACAGCATAAGCATATACATCTGTACTATCAAGAACTGCTTGAATTGCCTCATTTTGAGACAAAATTTTTATCTCTTTTTTATCCGTTAGTCGAGATTCTCTGTTTTCATAAACATCAATCATCCCAACAGTAGCTAATTCTGCTTCATAAGTTACTATCTGATTATACAACGTTTCATACATATCATCCGCAATGTAATCATCACTATCTACGAAACCTAAATACTCACCTGTCGCTAGCTCAATTCCAGCATTACGAGCATCGCTTAGCCCACCATTTTCTTTATGGATAACTTTTACCCGTTGATCTTGTTCAGCAAACTGATCACACATTGCTCCAGAACTGTCTGGAGAGCCATCGTCCACCAGAATTAATTCAAAGTCAGTAAACGTTTGAGCTAAAATAGAGCGTACACATTTTTCTAAATATTTTTCTACATTGTATACAGGAACAATAATACTAATTTTGGGCATATCAATTTCCGCTACCTTCTAAAATTTTAATTGTATGTTTTAATGGTTCTTCCATACTGTCGTACAGTGGCCGCCAACCTAATGCATAGATTTTTTGATTGTCTAGTAGTGCTTTTGTTGCTTTAGAAAACCCTTGTTTTTCTTGGGCGGTGGCTTCTCCATGAATCACTTTTGTTCCAGCCACATTGGCTAATGTTTCCGCAAAAGTACGTAACGTAATATCGCAATGTTCGTTTGAAACATTGTAAGCTTCCCCTTTTTGCCCTTTAACTAATAAAAACAGAAGAGCAGATACAATATCTGCAACATATGCATAAGAATATAGTTGGGTCCCTGCACTTTTTAACACAATGTTTTCTTTATGGACTGCATTCATAATAAATTGAGAAGAAGCTTTACTATCCGAAAGTAACATCGTAGGCCCGAAAGTACGACTAATTCTTGGAATAACAACATCAATACCATATTTCTGAATATAGGCTTGACATAATGATTCACTTGCTCTTTTTCCTTCGGGATAACCGGCCCGTAGCGTGTTACAGTCAATATAGCCGCAATAGTCTTCCGTAAATTTATCAAGATCTCCACGATTTTCTCCATAGATTTCAACAGTTGATAAAAATAACACTTTTTCACTATTCGCTTTGACCGCATAATCTAAAATATGCTGCGTACCAGCAATATTGGTCATAATCGTTCCAATTGGATCACTGGCATATGATTTAGGATGTGTATTACTAGCACAATGCAACACATAGTCACAAGCTTCTGCTATCTGAATTTCTTCTGTGACATCTCCGATAACTATATGGAATAACGGATCCTCTAGATAACTAGTAAATCGCTCTTCTAAACGCGACAATGTTCGTCCCATCGCCCAGATTGAAATATTCGCATTTCTCGTTTTATTTTGGTACATAAGCACATCAATTAAAAAGGTCCCAATCATGCCTGAAGCACCAGTTATAAAAACAGATTTATTAGTTACTTTAGTCCAATCTGGTGTCTTCTCTAAAACTCGTTCAACGTCTGATAAATAATTATCGTCTGTAAATAACATGGTATCCCTCCACTACTCTTCTTTCATTTTCAAGAAGCCTTTAAATAACTGTAAGTCATCTTGTGTGGTTAACTTAATGTTTTTATCTGAGCCTAAAGCAAAATACAGTGTTTCGCCTAAATCCACCATCATAGTATTCGTGTATGACGATTCAGAAATACCAATATTCTCACGGAATGCTTTTTCGTAAGCCCAAGTTAATTTTTCAAATTTATAGGCTTGTGGTGTTGACACGCGACGTAATGTTTCACGATTAATATATTGTCGAGTTGTTTCCTCAGTTTCTTTTACAAAAATTTGTTCATTATATGGCAACGAAGTCACTGCATTTCCGTATTCTTGACACTTAACAATTACATCAGATAAAACTAATTCATCAACTAATGGGCGAATTCCGTCATGGATAACAATAGTATCTTCTGGGTTTGAATGTTCTTTTAAGAAATTAACCCCATTGTTAATTGATTCTTGACCAGAATTTCCCCCTGGGATAATCCATTGTAATTTGTCAATATGGTACTCTTTTGCATAGGCATCTAGTGTTTGTTCCCAACCTTTTTTACACACAACTAAGATTCGATCAATGAGTGGATGCTTTTGAAAAGATTCCAATGTGTAGATAATTATCGGTTTTTCCTCTACCATAATAAATTGTTTAGGAATCTCCTGCCCCATTCGTTTACCGACCCCACCGGCAATAATTAAAGCTGTAATCATTTGATACAAAATCCTTTCTCTAACTAGTCAACCACTAGTTTTATTTCAATTTTGTTTAACTTATATATTCATCAACACAGCCAAAACTGCATTCAATCTTTTACATTTTCTCATAACTATCAGTAAGTTTCAATAATTTATCGTAGACCTTAATCGAACTGTAAATATTGGCGGTGTTTTATTTTATATATTTTAATAGTCTTAGGCTTTATCGTATTTCTTTTTTTATTTAGATATTGATTGAATAAAAAGATGATTGTTATACTTTTCATCAATTTTAACAACACTTTTAGCCCCTTTATAAATAGCGAAAATTTTTGACCAATAAAATCTTTTTCTCTATAAAAAAACACCTTTGTCGAACTCGTATAAAAATAAGTCCAACAAAGATGTCAATATATATATTTAACCTTTCAAATATTCTCTTTACTTTAATTAATTAGGCTGTTTATTGACGGAGAGCTTAACCTACTTTTGCTACATACCACTTATTAGCAGTTAAATACCCTTGGTTCGTCTTTAACCTTGGTATACCATTATTCGTATATTCGATTGCTTCAACTTCAACAATCGTATTCTTCTTAACGGCCTGTCCTTTTTTAGTAAACTCAACATTATTGTAGAAGCTATCATCAATTAAGAGCTTAACTTTTTTTGGATTAGTAACAAAGTAATTGTTATTGGTATTTCCAGCAGCTGTCACATAGTTTTTATTTGCAGTAAGATAGCCTTCTTCTGTCTTCAAGCGAGGAACACCATTAGAGGAATACTCAATGCCCTTAACTGGAACGACAGTCCCAGAGGATAAGGTTCTGCTAGCATTACTAAACTCTACATCAGTATATAGTTTATCTGACACTCGCATAATAATTTGGTGCGGGTTTTCAGTAAAGTAATTATCTGAATTTGATACCAATTTTGTAACATATGTTTTGTTAGCAGTTATATAGCCTTTTGCAGTCTTTAATCTAGGCAATCCGTTTTCAGTATAATCAACACTTAAAACTTTGATTAATGTATCTTTGGAAACAGACTCACCTTTTTTACTGAAATTTACATCTTGATAATAATAATCATTTGTTTTCATAACTACATACTCTGGATAATCATATAGATAATCTTTGATATTTGGTACAACTTTTTGGGCATAACTTTTATTCGCTGTTAAATAACCATTTTGGGTAATCAAACGAGGAACTTGATTTTCACGGTATTCGATTCCCACAACAGGAACTAAACTTCCCTTGGAAACAGCCGATCCTTTATATAAGAAGTCTGGATCCCCATAAAAATTATCACTATTTTTCATAATAATTTGCCCTGGATTAACCGTATGATAGTTGGCAATCCAAGATCCAGTAGCTACTACATAGTTCTTGTTAGCCGTGAAATAATACCCATTTGCCGTCTTCAATCTAGGAATTCCTGATTTTGTTTTCTCAATAGCAGTTACTTTTAAAACACTGCCTGCAGTTACTTTATTTGCTTTTGTCTTGAATTCTACATCTTTGTAATAGGTATCTTCGTTTCTGGTAATTACTTGCCCAGGATTAGATGTGTAGTAAATATCTTCTAACCCTTTATATTGTTCAACTATATTTTTATTTGCAGTCAAATATCCTTTCGCTGTTTTCAATCGAAATATACCGCTTTGAGTATAAGCTAAATCTTCAACTTCTACTATTGTTCCCTTCGAAACCTTAGACAACCTTTGCTTAAATTCTGGATCAGCATAGAAATAATCATCGCTTTTCAAACGAACTTTTTTAGGATTTGTCGTAAAATACAAATCAATATTGCTTTGTGCTGCTAATACATAACCTTTATTTGCTGTTAAATAACCTTGATCTGTAACCAATCTAGGAATTCCTGCTGAACTATATTCAATCCCCTTAATGGTAACTAGTGTATTTTTTTTAACTCGCCAACTAGGAGTTCTAAACGCCACATCTTGGTAAAAAGTATCGTCATTTTTCATGATCACTCGACCTGGATTAGTTGTGTAATACTTACTTAAGTCGGGCCCACTACTATTACCCATATTTAAAAAATTACTATAGGTCATGGAAATATCAAACGGACGCCCTTCATAATTAGCTAAACCAGGGAAATACATTTGCGAAGACCATTGCCAAGCACCATGGTCATTATTCCACTGCATGGAACTATCTGGAGTATATGGATATTGCGCTACCCATACTCTGTCTCTTCCGAAGGCGGAGGTGTCGATATAGCCATTTGTTAACCACCATTTGCCAACATACAACGCATCATTTTTATACCCTAGTGCCTTTAATTGCTGGTTAAACGCAACAGAATTAGCATGGGCGTTTCGCCCATTGTTTGTAAGCGTTGGATCTTCCGCATCATTAAACATTATGGTATTTTTATCTAAGCCAGAGTTAGCCGCCGCCTGAGCAAAATATCTTGCTTCATCTTGTGCTGTCGCAGCAGAGACATACATACTATAGTGATATGCTGAAACTTTTAAGCCCGCAGCTTTGGCATTTCTAATTTGGCCCGCAGCATATGGATTAACATACCAAGTTCCTTCTGTCAATTTAACCGAGACACCTGTTACACCATAGCTTTTAATTTTTTGATATTCAGCTACTGAAATGTCTCCATTCCAACTAGAAACGTCAATAAAATTCTTGCCAGGCAAATTAGGATCATTCGCATAGACGTTCGCAACTGTTGCTCGCGCTACCCTAGAAGAAATGCCATTTTTCATAGCATATGTTCCTTTTTTATGGTTCGTTCCTTCACGTGCTGCTTCTTGATAATCCGCTTCATCTTGGTCAATGGTCTTTTTTTCTACTTCAGAGCTTTGTGAGGCTTCTGTTTTACTATCTGTTGTGTTTGTTTCTGAAACAGAAGAATGTTCTTCCGTTGTACTATTTGTTGAAGAATCAAGAGACTCTTCTTTTGTGCTTGAAGTAGAACTATCTCTTTCAGAGGTATTTTCTTCTGTAACAGAAGATGTATCCTCCGTTGAATTAGTCGTTGTTTCTGACGTAGCTTGAGTGACCAAGCCAGTCTCCCCCGTTGTTTCTGTTTTTACAAGCTCTTCTCCAGATGCAATCACACTAAAACTATTTAATAATACGGTACAAATTAACATACCTGAAATGATTTTTTTCATGAAACTCTCCTTATATATTTAATAATATGTATCTTTCTTAAACACTTGCCATTCGCTCTCGAAAATGTGTATCCTATAACCTTCAACTAATTGTTTTCACATTTTAAAACTAACACCAATTATTATCTCATACCTTTATTTCAAATTCAATTACGCTTTTTTAACATTCCTATATCAATTTTTTACTTTTAAATGGTAAAAAGATGAAAACAGATCTTTAATCGATTGTTTTCATCTTTTATTTATTTTTTAAGATATTCTGTGTACGATTTTTTAGTATCAACAATTAGCGCTTCATGATGGGGTTGGCGATCTTCCTCTGGTGGCAATTGCATATAATCCCCAAAAACCTGTGTTAAGTAGCGCTTGTAGCCCACTGGTATTGGCATTTTTGTATCTTCAAACGGAACAAAAATAGCAGATTTAAAATCTTCCAAATGATAAATATTACCCATGTAGCGTGGTCCGACACATAATTCTGTAACATAAGGAGTGGAGCCGAAGGAATACTTAGTCATCCTTTTTTCAGCAAAGCGCCAAATATGATAGCGAACTTTTTTCGATGGAAAGATATTCAATAATACCCGACTACCCGTTGCTAAAATGCCACCATGTTTTTCTGGTACCACTTGTGAACAGAATAAAGCATAAATTAATGCCCAAATTTTTTGTTTCTTCCTTTGAAAATTTCCTTTTGGCGCACCATCTAAAGGAAAAATATCGATAGGAATACCATGAGGAATCGCTAATCCATCTTGATAGGTTTTAATAAACGTTGTCTGTGCATCCCTAATTGTCATAAATGAATTATGATCATTATAAGTTTTTGAAGCAACTAACAATGGATAACGTTCTGTATCTGCATATTTAGGCCAAAGCACTTTTAATTTTTCATAATCTGGTCTTGGCATAAAGAAATCTAAGTCATCATCCCATGGAATAAAACCTTGACTGCGGATTGCTCCAATACAACCGCCTCCACAAAAATAACAGGTTAGATTATGTTCTTCACAAAAAGCCACAAAATATTTTGACATGCGTAAAACGACTTGTTGAATTTCTACTAATTGCGTCTGTGTTGTTTGTTCCACTTTTCCTTTTCCTCCCTATTCATTCTTTGCATATTTAAATGTTGTATAGAATAAAAAACGCATTAAGTAGAATGAACTTTTAATAACTGAAAACTGTTCATTTTGACGCAAAATTTTCCAAACCCAACTGATTGTATTCCATTTGTTAGAAGATGTAGAGGTGGTTAGCTTACGATAAATGGCTAATTTTTCGTTAATAAAATAGACCGTATTTATTTCTTTCAAAATGTTTAACCAAGTAGCATAGTCTTCATGTTTTAAATCCGGCATTAAATGGCGTTTAAGCAGATTAGATTCGACTACGACTGTTAAGCAGCCGATAGTATTTGTTTTTAAAAGATCTTGATAGGTTTGTGGTCCCTCACTAAAATTACGCTCATGAGTAATGTTGCCATTTTCATTACATACAAAATAAGAACTACATGTAAATAAAAGTTTTTTTTCTTCCATCCACTTGATTTGAACTTCTAATTTATTAGGAAGCCATAAATCATCACTATCTAAAAAGGCAATATATTGTCCCTTTGAAGCTTCAATTCCTTTATTTCTGGTCTTTGCAATGCCCATGTTCTGTTCATTTTTCAGTAAAAAGATTCTTGAATCTTTTTCCGTAAAGGCAAGTGCAATATCAATAGAATCATCTTTACTTCCATCATCAATGAGTAATAATTCCCAATTCTGATAGGTTTGTTCCAGAACGCTTTCAATAGATTTTGATAAAAATTTGCCAGCATTGTACATGGGCATAATAATTGAAACAAGTGCTGTTTCCATTTGTTCACTCCTCGTTGCATTTTATGTAAGAATGTAACAGTTTATATTATCGCATAGCTCTTTTATTATTTCAACGTTCCTTGTTTCCAAAAAAAGTTTGAGACATAAGCTTAAATAACTTATGTCTCAAACTTTTAACGGTAAATTCTAATAGCATTCTCTTTACAATAATCCATCGTCAATTCTTCACGTTCTTCAGACTCATCCAATCCTCTTGATGATACTTTATCAAAGAGAATTTTGATGGTTTGAAGCAGAATTTTCATATCCAATAGCAATGAATAATTCTTGATGTACAGTAAATCAAAGTTCAATTTACTATTGTAGTCAGAAGCATACTTCCCATAAACTTGGGCATAGCCAGTAATCCCCGCACGTACATTGTGACGTAAATAGTAATTCGGGTTTTCCTGATTAAATTGATCAACAAAGAATGGTCGTTCAGGACGTGGTCCGACAATGGACATATCCCCGCGAATAACATTGATTAGTTGTGGCAACTCATCAATACGTAAAGCGCGCAAGTATTTACCAACTGTAGTGACGCGACTGTCGTTACTTGTAGATAAGACTGGACCTGATTTTGCTTCCGCTGTTGCCGACATCGTTCTAAATTTTAAAATCGAGAACTCACGTTGATCTAATGTAATCCGAGTTTGTTTGTAAATCACTGGTCCCGGTGAGGTTGCTTTGACTAAAATCGCTGCAATAAGCATTAAGGGGGAGGTAATCACAAATAGGCAAACAGAGACTAAAATATCGAATAAACGTTTAATAAAATTCTCTTCTGGTTGGATTTCAAAATTTGAGACTTCGATAATACTTTCATCTTCAAAGTTCATCATGTTTGGTTTTAACATAATTAGATTTTCAAAACTTGTATCTAAAAAGATTTTTTTCTTGTGTTTGACAATTAATTGATACAATTTTACTTTTTCGTTCTCATCAACATTACTTGAAATATAAACAATATCGATTTCATCGATAATTTTTTTTAAGTTTTCATAGTAATTGCTGACAACAACGCTCGTTACTTTATGCTTGTTATTTTTATCAGACATAAAGTTTTGAATTGACCGCATAACTTGATTTTCTTTACCTAGTAAAACAACTTTTCGCTCATTGCTGACCTTTAAGTAAAGATAATAAACAAGAATTCGCCAAAGACTTAGAACAATAATTCCGATTATAAAGGAATATCCTAAAACAGAACGCGGGAACGTAAACCAACGTCCGGCAAATGTCACAATCATAATCGTTAAAGTCATTAAAATTTGACCAATCACCGTGACAAAAATGATGTCACTAATTTTGCGATTATAAAAAATATACGCACCTAACAACAAATTCAAAAAGATAAAAAAGATTGAAATGTAAATTGCAGATTTTTCATAAGCCACAAAGTTAAATGAAGGAATTTCTCGGCCAAATTTCACCATAAACCCTAAGATGATTGATAAATTATAGAGCAAAACGTCTGCTAAAATAATTACAATCCGTCTTGCATTACTCCATTCACTTTTTGATGTCATTAAAAACTTCCTCTCTTCACTTCCAGTAATTACATTATTTGTAATAACATGCAACCCCTATATTACCATAATGTCAGCGGACAAGAAAGTTCTATAGGATGAAAATTATCTGCGATGTCTTTGGACACGACTTAATTCTTCAGGTTGGTCCCAGCCCTCTTCGTCAACAGGTGCTATCGGGCGCTCTTCATTGCTAACAGGACTTGTTTGTTTCACTCGTTTTCTTCTTTTAGGTGTCGTTGGTCTTTCATGTCTTCCTCGTTTTTTCTCTGGCCGGAAGTAGAAGGCTAGCCCAAGGAAACTATAAACTATCGGCATCCAATGAGGCGCTAATAAAATATCTTCCATAAATGAATGAATCCAGATTAAAAGGAAGCCTAAAAGTAAACTAACTTGCAAACGATCCAATGTTTTTTTGCGGAAACCAATCAATAAAATCATACTGACTAAAAAACCAAATAAAATCAGATAGCCAATGACACCAAAATTACTTAACGTAAATAGAAAAGCATTATGTGTCCCCAGCGGTTTCCATGAGGCCACAAAAGGTTCCATACCGACTTTAATATGTTGAGGATCAGATAACCATTTAGCAAAAAACTCATGCCAAATTCGTTCTCTTCCTGTAAATAAATCAACAGTATCCGATTCCGCACATAAGTAAAATAACAATGGTCCCAATGCAGCTACTCCGACAAAACCAAATAGCCAAACTTTCGAACGTTGCAAGAAACGTTTTGGTAAAAGATTATCCACCAGAATAAAACCAACTAAAATGGCAAAAGAGGTTTTGGATTGACTGACCCATGTACCTAAAACACCACCAATGTATACAGGTAAAAGCAGCAGGTTAAAAACCTTATTTCTATATGCTTTGATCAAACTACTGGCCATCATTGTTGAAAACATCAACGTTGCACCAATCGTATTGGTATTAATCCAAATACTTTCTAGTTTATTTGATTCTTTAAAAATTTCGTCTGCTGGAATCAACTGAGGCAACTCCACGGACATCCGATACAAAGTCGCACTCAAAGCAACTAAAGAGACAATTAATAAAAGCGTTTGATCCACACGGTCAAAGACACAAACTTTAAAACAAAGGACCAACAAAATAATTAAAGGAATCATTGTATCTGTTTGCATTGTGCTATGACGGATTGATTCCGTAAAGTGAAACAAGAGCCAGGTGGCTAACGCCAACGCAACGGTTAGCCAGTCAATAAATTTTAATTTCGTACAATTTAATAGCAGTACAAGTATTACTGCTATTAATAATAAAATTGAACTATTGGCATACATATATTTTGTGACTGGCGCATCAATTCCTACGACCCACATCGTATACGAGCCGATCATTGTTACTAATAAAATAAGTCGACCGATTCTATTCAATACTTTTCCCATATTCAAACCTCATTCCATGAATGAATCACTAGTCGTTTATTCGATAAATATATGCCCCGTTCTGATCAGGTCCATATAATTTTTCAAAATGAATCGTTGGTGTGTCTAACGGTTCTAATGGTTTATAAACGACCGCATATTTAATCCCATATTCTTTTAATTTTTCTGGAGATAAACGAGCAATAATCGCATCTTTTTGCATCAACTCTAAAACAGGGGTCTGATTTCCTACTTCAACATTGATGTGCGCATAGCGATTATAAATAAATGTGTCTTTTTCTTTTGGATCTAATGGTTTCCAAGCCTCTAAGTCAGGTGTAAAAGCAACACCGTTAAATGTATGCACACCTAACATTGGCAAATAGCCATACATCAAGCGTTCGCCCACCCACAATTGGTTGGGGTCTTTTTTGTTAATTTCTTCCACTTCTACCGCTAATTTTTTACCATAGACAGCAGAAACGCCACGAGAAATTGGATTAACAAAGGCACCAGAAACCATAATGATTCCTAATAAGACAAGGACAAATAACGTGCGCCAACGTTTAAATAAAGCAACAATTAAAACGGTAGCGACAACTAAGACACCAATGATGTCCATTCGTGTAACGTATAACCGTAAATTGCCCGTATATAAAACAAAGAAATACAGAACAACATTTAATCCTAGCGCCCCTAACCAGGCCATCATTGGAATTTTTGCTTGGCGATTCCATAAATAATCGATGAACCATAAACTTAACAACACAGCGGCAAACCCGAAGGATAACATCGCCCGTTGTTCTGGCACATAAGACCACAATGTCAACTTAGCAAAAATTGTTGGAAATTGAACGCTCATCCAAACTAAGTTAAATAAACAATACACGAATAAGACAAAACCGTAAATGTTTTCTTTGATTTTTTTATAAAAAATAAATGGTGAGAGCGGCAAAATAACAAAAAATAATTGATAAAAACTACTGATTTCCGAATTATTTGAATATGGAACATCTTGAAACGGCATTTTCCAATTTGTTAAAAATAACAAAATATCGCGTTTAGGCATATCGCCACCTAAACTTACCCGTTTTCCTGGATAAGCGGTATCCATTACTGCTTTTAAGGAATCCAATGAGCCATATAACGATCCGCCAACAATAATCGCCGTCATCAAGAGTGCCCCACCTATCAGGACCCCATCCCACTTATCCAACTTAATTTTTTTACGAAATTCTAAAAAGAATAAAATTAAAAATAATAAAATCAAATAACCAAGTGGTACTTGTAACGCAGGATAAATAACTAAAACAAATCCTGAGGCCATAATAACAGCCGTTATCGCACAAATGACACGACGTCGAACACTACTATGATAATAGAAATAATTATAAATTCCCACTAAAAAACCTAAGCCAAAAAATACTAAATCTCCAACTGGCGAGACAAACCACCATTGAAGGGCCGAAGAAAACGGAATCCAAACACTTGCTAACAAAGCTAAATATTTATTCCGCCGTGTGACGATCAAACCAATTTCAAAAGAAAATAAAATTAAGCCAATTAATTTAAGATTCCAATACCATGATAAGCCATATTCTTTGCCTAATAGTACATAGCCCCACGTAAAAGGTTTCGCTAACGTGGCCAAATTCCATGCTGGCGAATTATAACCTACCACCATGTCTTGCCCATTTAACGTAATCACATCATTATGTGTTTTCAAACCTGTTTGTGTTTGTGAGAGGCTAAAGGGGGTTTGAACGAGCCATTCATCCGAGCGAACACCTCTTGGTTCACCAGCAATTAATGAACTTTTTTGGCCATCCGCATATTCAGAAACATACGCATCCCACATGTTTAATGAACTACCATGGACTTTAAAGGCGACCAGTAAAATAAAAATGACTGCCGCTAGCAGATAGCGCCAGCGTAACAAATGATCAACCAAGCGAGCGCTCTGCTCAGCTTGGTTGCGTAATGGTTGTTTTTCTTTTCTTGTAGTTAGTTGTTGTTCCATCTTTTCGCTCCATTTCGTCATCCGCAATTGCATCTAGTCAATTCGTAATGAAAAGTTGGGAATATCCCTTGTCAGATTAGGATTATAAAATGGATCATTTTCAATTAAAGGTCCCCATTTTTCTTCCATCATCACTTTTTCTTGTTCAAAACGTTTTTTCTTTTTGCCTTTATCATCATATCCACGAGTTTGAGATTCAAAATGATAAAGCTCTGCTTCATGAAGCCAGACATTGTCACGTCCTAAAGCTTGGACTTTCAAGCATAAATCAACATCATTGAAAGCTACGGTAAACGCTTCTTCAAAACCACCAACTGCATCAAAATCTGCTTTTTTCATAAGTAAGCATGCGGCAGTTACTGCTGAATAATTAACATTAATAGCTAACCGACCAAAATAGCCTAAGTCACCATGGGGATAACCATAATGACCATGTCCAGCGACACCACCTAATCCTAAAATAACGCCTGCGTGTTGGACCGTATTATTTGGATACAATAATTTCGCACCTACACAGCCAATCCGTTCTTGCTGAGCAAATGAAACCATCAAGGTTAACCAATTCTCTGTAATCACTTCGGTATCATTATTTAAAAATAATAAATACTCTCCGTGCGCTTTTTTCGCTGCACGATTGTTAATAGTTGAGAAATTGAATGGAATATCGATTGATTCAACGAAAAAGCGACCAGGTAATTGTTGTTCAAATTCTGCATATAATTCGTGCATTTTTGGATCTGTACTTCCATTGTCAGCCATAATAATCTCGTAATTTTGGTAGGTTGTTTTTTCAATAATCGATGAAACACAACGTTGTACGTCTTTATAGCCATTTTTAGTTGGAATAATAATTGAGACTAACTTTTCAGATTCAATGTCATAATAAACATCGTATAAGCCATTCGCCGCCCCATGCGTTGCATGACCATTAATTCCTCGACGAACGAGCGCATCTTGCACGGCTCTTAGCCCCGCTTCAAAAGCATAACCTTTGGAGCCTTGATCCACTGCTGTTGAGGTTGGCAGCATCCGCCAATAGTAAAGAACTTTTGGAATATGTTTGATGCGTTCTTTTGTCGTTTTTTCAGTAAATCTTAAGACTAAATCGTAGTCTTGAGAACCTTCGTAACCTTTTCGAAAGCCGCCAATTTCTTCTAGAATACTCCGACGATACACGCCTAAATGCGAAATGTAATTCGTTCCTAAAAGTAAATCAGGTGACCAATCTGGTTTAAAGGCTGGATCAGAACGATTTCCATCCATGTCAATCTTATCTTCATCACTATAAATTAAATCCAGTTTTGGGTTTTCATTCAGCACTTTAACCACTTCATAAAAAGCATTGATCGCTAATTCATCATCGTTGTCTAGTAAGGCGACAAATTCTCCGGTAGCAATCGCTAAAGCAGAGTTGGTTGCTTCGGAAATATGACCATTTTGTTCACGAAAGACGACCCGAATTCGCTCATCCAATTGCTGGTACTCTGTTAAAATCTTTTTGACATTGGGATCTGTTGAGGCGTCATCGGCCATACATAATTCCCAGTTAGTATAGACTTGATTCAAAATAGAATCAATGCACAACCGAAGCCATTTTTCTTCAACATTATACACTGGCATCGCAATGGAAATTTTAGGCTGATAATGAAATGTTGCGATTTCTTGCGTCATAGCTTCTATGTCTAGTACTTCATTTCTAGCTAACCAGTTAGGATACGAAGCTTGATTTCTCAGTTTCTCAATTTTCGCTCGTTGAATGGTATGAGAAATACCATTTTTAGCCATATACTTAAATCCTTTTTTGGCTTTTATCCAAAGACGAGTTACTTTATCTTCTGTCCCTGGAATCACTGGATATTTTTTATTCAAGGGAAAATCCACCGTTACAACATGTGCTGATGATTGAAAATGAAAAGGGAGTACTTTTTTTTGTTTAATTCCTTCAAGTGTAACAACAAAGCCAGCTTCAATCGCAGGCTCTGTTTGATAAATTTGATTAACATCTTCACGTAAAACGCGCTGAATGTTATAAGCGGACACTTGGTTTTCATTATTAATTGTGAAAGTTGGGCTTTCTTTAGTGATTGTATCCAACGCCCAACCTGTAATGGTTAAATTATTTGTTGTTTTGTCGCGATAGATACTATCAAAGATCACCTTAATGTCTTCATTCATGTGCATTCTCCTTATAGATGTTTCGGATTTCGGTAGGGATCAACTAAAGTTTCCGCGGTCCATTTTTCCGCAAGTTCTTTATAAGATCCTTTTTTATCATGGTTTTGCATTTTTTCGTCTGCTTTCAAAATTGCATAGGACACATATACATTTCGTTTACCAGCGCTAGCAAATTGTAACGATAAATCGACACCCATCCACTCTTTACCTAAGTTTTCGTTAATTCCTTCTAAATTTAGGTAAAGTTGTTTGTTGAATAGTAAGCAGTCTTCAGTTGCTGCTTGAATATTTCTTGGTAAAGCAATTCTGTAATAGTAACCTAAGCTTTTACCAGGGGTGCCTTTTTCGGGATAAAGTAATCGACCTTTGTCTGTATCAACTGATACTCCCACCGTTTCCACGCGATAGCGTGCGTCAACTACGCGGCCAGTCACTAAACCAGAGGTCTCTTGTTGACCAATGTTCATTAACTCTTTTAACCAATCATTTTTCGTTGGTACCAATCCAGCATTTAATAAAGCCACATATTCTCCCTTAGCAGCTTGAATCATGCCATGACGAGTTTCTGTTGAAACATAACGAAGACGGTCATTTTGGATATTTATTTGATTCTCGAAGCGTGCAGGCAATAGAATTTCATAATTTGTATAGGCAGTTTTTTCTAATAATTGACGTAAGTAACTACTCATATTCTCTGTATCATTCGTAATAATCAATGATACCATCGGCACATGATCATAAAGATAGTTAATTTTATAGGAACCATAAAATTCGGCAATCTCTACTTGTGCTTTTAAGCCACGGCGTTCCGTTGCCGCTTGGACCGCTTTTTGACCAGCTACATAGGCGTAACCTTTGCTTTCAGGGTTTAGAGCAGTCGATGATTCAATGGCACGCCAATGATACATCATACCAGGAATATGCTTGATTTTCGTTGCTTGTTCCGTTGCTCGTAATACGAAATCATAGTCTTGAGCGCCGTTATATGCTGAGTTCAGTCCGCCTACTTTTTCTAATAAATCACGTTTCACAACAACAAAGTGTGTAATGTAATTATGGTTTAAAATCAGTTCTGGATTCCAGTCCGATTTGTAAAACGCGTTGAAGCGACGACCATTTTCTGTAATTTTATCTTCATCAGTATAAAGAAAATCAATCGTTGGGTCTGTGTTTAAAGCTTTGACCACTTCATATAATGCTTGTGGCGCTAATTCATCATCGTTATCCATGAAACCAATAAAATCGCCAGTAGCAATCGACAAAGCTGAGTTAGTTGCTTCTGAAATATGTCCGTTTTCTTCGCGATAAATAACTTTGATTCGTTGATCTAGTTCTTTATATTTTTCTAGCATGGGCTTAATATGTTCGCTTGGCGATGCATCATCTGCTAAACATAACTCCCAATTTTCATAGTACTGATTTTGTAAAGAAGAAACGCACGCTGCAAGCCATTTTTCTTCGACATTATAAACAGGCACAGCGACAGAAATTTTAGGCTGAAATTGGAACGTTTTAATTTCCGCTAAAACTGCCTCCACGTCAACAGGGGCTTCTGCTTTTTCTTGTCGTTTAAAGTACCACTTCACTGAGCCCATCAAACCACGTGTCTGAATCGAACGCCATGCTCGATCAAATTTCGTGCCTGGTTGAACCATGTTTGGACGTTCCACCACGTATTGAACCTTCTGGCCTGATTTGGTGTCAATGTTTAGCGTGTAGGCTGGTAAATCTTCTGGGTCTTTAATCGTAATGACAAAACCATAATCTTGATCGCCTTCTAATTCAAACATATCAATAACATCCCGACGATATTCTGTTTCCACCGTATAAGTGACTGATTCACTAGCTTCTGCAATGCTGAATCTTAGCGGATAATTTGTTTGTTTGTCATACGCCCACCCTCTGATAACAGAAACGTTATTTTCTACATCGCGAGCAATATCGTCGATGGTTAAATTAATCATTTTATCAAATTTAGTTAACGTGATTCGTTTATATTTTCCAGTAGGCATAGGGGCAGTCTCCGTCTGTTTATTCATTTCTTCTAAAAATTGATTTCTTTCATCTAACAGTGCATGAATAAAGGTATTTTCACGTTCTGAATAGTTGCCTTCAAAGAAATAATCAATGGCTACTGTCAGGTCTTTGCCTGCCATTTGTGCATCGGTTACTTCGATTACAGGGACTTGCGTATCTAAGAAATAATAGACATTCTCTTGTACCAGAAAAGCATTCGTGGCTGCGACTGGGACTGTCTCCCCGTCTATCGTCATGGATAATTTGACAATTGCCCCCGTTAAACTTGGGAATAATTTTATCAGTTGGACGTCTTCTGGTATCTTCAGTTGGAACTGTTTTGTTTCAGGTTTTTGTAAATCAACTGGTTGATCCAACTCAGTCTCTTTTTCTTCGCCGCAATTAATTAAAATATGAACGTTTTTTTCATTGTATGAATTTACTGGTGTCACTCGCTCTGGCTGTTCTACTGGTTCAGCAGTCAAGGCAAAAAAGTACTGATACACTTCGCCAAAGGGACGCGCTTTAAAAGCTGCTTGCACTTCTACAGGTAACGCTTCATACGTCGTAGGAATTTCGTTGTAGCCAACTTGATTAAATGTAAAATCTTCTTTGGCAATGTATAAACCAACTTCTGCAAAAACTTTTTCAAATCCTTCTTGTAAATAGAATGATTTATGCGTAGCATCCAATAGCCCAGTTTCATTCCACGTTAAACGATTATTAAATAAATCAATTAACACCGAATTATGCGCCAAATTAGGGAAAGTGATTAAGATTTGACCACCTGGTTTTAAAAACGGTTTGACTTTTGCTAAGGCGCTTTGAGGATTCATTAAATGTTCCAACACATCTGCAAAAACGATATAATCAAACGTCTTACCAGCAAAGTATTCGACCCAATCATTTTCATCAATATTGCCATAAAAGGCATCTGTTGAAAATTGACTGACATGATCATAAAGTTCTTTGTCTAATTCAACAATTGAGACCTGGCACTTTTTTTCTTCCATCAAATAGCTAGTCATTCGCCCATTACCTGGACCAAATTCCAAGACATCACTATTTTCTTTGATTTGTGCTACGATTTTCCCAACACTGGTACTCTCGTCTGTTTCCATTTCAAAATCATACTTCATCTTTTGTCGTATCCTTCCATTTATGATCTAAGATGACAATTCCTTCTCCGGCATAACGACCGGTAATAAACATCGTCACGTATTTTGTTTTGTAGACTAATGGGACTGTTGCATGTTCCTCAAAGAAAGCAATATCAAAATAATATTCACCTGTTAATAATGACATTTTTTCATATTCTAAATAAAAAACATTCCGTCCTTTTTTCCAAGGAATTTGCACGCCATCTAACAACGTATTTAAGCCACAGACATAATGATTGTCCACTGTTCGAATAGCGACCCCACAAACAGGCTTCTTAATTTGGTCATTTTTGACAGTATATTCAATTTTTACAATCACTTTTTCATCTTGCGTTACCATTTCTAATGGTTCATAATCCGCATTTAAAAGTTCCGCATGATCCACTTCAATAATATCTGGTGTTGGGGTTTCATCTTTCATGGTCGCTTCGCGGTCAACCGTTTTAATTGATTTCTTTTTCAAAAAGTTTTCGTAGTTGGTCGTCACGTCCATCGTATCTCCATATTCAACGACTTTCCCGTGTTGCAACCAAAAAGTTCTGTCACAAAAACGACGAATGGAGTTTACATCGTGAGAAACAAATAAAATTGTTTTACCAGAATTTTTAATTTCCGTAAATTTTTCCATACATTTTAATTGAAACTCTAAATCCCCGACAGCCAACGCTTCATCGACAATTAAAATATCGGGATCCACGTTAATGGCTACCGCAAAAGCCAGGCGGACAAACATACCACTAGAGTACGTTTTAACTGGTTGATACAAATGATCGCCGATGTCAGCAAAATCAATGACATCTTGGACACGCTCTTCCATCTCTTCTCGGGAAAAACCCAAGACCATTCCATTTAAGAAAATATTTTCATATCCTGAATATTCAGGGTTAAAACCTGAACCTAATTCAAGCAACGCTGAAATTTTCCCATTAATCACCATGGACCCGGAGGTTGGCGTTAATACTCCTGTAATAATTTTTAACATGGTTGATTTTCCAGAACCATTTTCGCCGACAAAGCCAATCATCTCGCCTTTTTTAATTTGCATCGTGACATCGTCTAACGCATAAAACAAATCGTGGTAGGATTTTTTGGTTGGACTAAGCGCTTCTTTAAACCGATCGGACGGCTTTTTATACATGTTGTATGTTTTGGTAATATGTTGGATATCGATTGCATATTCTGACATGTCGTTCTCTCCTTATAGTACATCTGAAAAATGTGGTTTTAAGCGTCTAAACACGGTTGAGCCAATTAATAGTAAAACAATAGTAACTCCCCAGAAATATAAGCTATATTGCCAATGTTCCCAGAACCATGCACCGCCTAAATAAGATTCGCGGTATCCTTGAACAATATAATATAATGGATTGATTTTTAAGATTGTCGCAATCATTCCAGTTGGTTGCCATAAAATTGGCAATGTCCACATAACTGTTTGCATAATGATATTGATAAATTGCATAATATCAGGTAAAAATGGTTGTGTTGAAGCAGTAATCCACGTAATTGCTGTTAAAAAGACTAATAAACAAGCTAAGTAGTAAATTAATTGCAAACTGTACAGACTTGGGTAATAACCGTTAGCTGTAGTAATTACAAAACCAATTAGAATGAAAAACAAGTGGGTGTACAAGTTCGATAAAATTTTAGATGTTGGTAAAATTTGTACATTAAACACGACTTTTTTAACTAAATAACTATATTCACGAAACACATTCGTGGCTGATAATAACGAATCTGAAAAGAAGAACCAAGGCACCATCCCTGTTACTAAATAGACAATGAACGGCATATTGTCGCCAGCTCTAGAACGAAGGCCTACAGAAAAGACAAACCAATACGTCAAAACAGTTACTAATGGCGTTAAAAACGCCCAGACAATTCCTAGTGCTGAACCAGCATACTTGGCCTTAAAATCATTAAATGAAAATTGTAATAACAATTTTTTGTTCTGAAAAATATTCTTGAAAATTGAAAATGTTTCTTTAAACATATACTTATTCCTTCCGTAATAAACTATTTTTATCTAAAATTTTTGGATACAAAAATGCCATTTTAAACAACATTTCTATTTTATCGATAAACGCCTAGCTTTTCAATAGTAGACCCCTTTTTATAAAGAAAAATTTAACTGATTTCGCTATATTAAAAAATCTTGTCCAATTTTTAGGAGATTATGCTACAATAATGGAGGTCTTGCATTTTTTTGCACGGAAACTATTTTTGAGAGAAGGGAAATTATGGTTCTTTTTATTATTTACGTATTTCTGTCTTCTGCTGGTCTGGTCTTATTTAAACTAGGTTCTAGCAGTTTGAACATCCAACTCCAACAAACAATCTTTTCAATGAATATCTCACTTATATCTTTATTAGGTTTATTTTGTTATTTAATTAGTTTTATTTTATGGATGTTAATTATTAGTCGTTCCGATGTTTCTTACATTGTTCCTTTAGGCGTTGCCTGTACAAACATCGCTATTTTAATTGCTTCAAATCTTATTCTAAAAGAGACAATCACAACGAATGCCCTTATTGGTGCTGTGGTTATTATTGTCGGCATTGTGATTATGAATCTTAAATAAAACAACAAAGACCTTAAACTCCAACTTAAGGTCTTTGTTGTTTTATTTAAGATAGATTTTTAAGCCAATAAAACTGTCTCAGTTCACTTAATTTAATGATAATATAACTAAAAACAATTAACAAAAAAACTTGTACAACATATGTTTTAAAGTTATCGTACGTTAACTTTTGAATCCCTAATTGACTAGCTGCATAAAATAGTAAATATTTTATCGGATTTTGCGCTAAATAAATAATAATACTAGATTTTCTTAAAAAGTCACTTCCAGGAATACGTATATTTTCTAAATTAAAACTTAAAATAACCACTAACACAGCAACTATTGGTAACGTAAAATAATTTTGTGCATCATAAAAAACACCTAATTGTTGCGCAAATTTCACTTCCTTTAGTCCTACATAAGAAAAAATAACAATACCTAAAACTAAGAATAAATTATTTAAAGGTTTTTCAAATACATAGTTTGCTAAAAAATAGCCTATAATCACATAACAAATCGTAGAAATCATCGAAAAAGATATAGAACCATAAAAAGGCACTTGTTTAATCCATTCAATGTCAAAGTACCACTTACCATAAGTAGAAGTAAATACTCCTATCAGAAAGCTAACAATTCCAATTGTTAATAATACTTTCTCACCAAAATAACTTCGGATGTAATAAATAATAAATACACTCATTACTAATGCGATTAAATACCAAGAAACACCTATTCTGGGGACATAGCCTAATAATATGCTCAGTATAAATGATATTTTTCCTCTTAAATCCATTTCCCCTTTAACAAAATTCATAATAGATACGATAAAGAAGGGAATGTAAAAGATCAACCACGAAAGATATACTTTTAAGATTCTTTTTATATAATTGAATAGTATTTTTTTATCTTTTTCTTTTTCTCTAAAAGAAATTTTTTTAAACAAAAAATATCCAGATACTATGAAAAAAAACGGAACAGAAAAGCGGGCTAATATTTTCAAATCACTACCCAAAATAGATTTAGAGGGAAAGGTATGAATTCCAACTACACTTAATGCAGCAATAAATTTGAAGGCATCCAATACATCATTGTTTTTAGTCATTTTTCCCCTCTCTATTCTCCCATTTTTCTTCAGATTTCATGATAGATAATTCTTGCAATAATGTTTTAATGCGATTTTCGTGTTTTGAAATCAACACAGAATTTTTAATTTCCATGATTAAAAGGACAATCACCGCAGCTGATAATAAGAAGTTTGATGTTGTTTCAAACCCAAAGGCCATTGCTAACCATTCTGCCACATGCGGGAAAATAGCAAAAATAATTAAGACAATTGAGATTAATAACCAAATCAAAGCATTTTTTAGGAGAAAAATATTTTTATTAATTCCTCGAATAATGTATAAGAAAAAGCCAATTGCAAATAAAAATAAAGCTAGCCATAACACGGTTGGTAGCATTAATCTCCCTCCTTCATAAAGGCAGCAATCAGAATTGCTGAGCCGACTTCCAGCATATACTTCACAGAAGCCAAGGCACGAATCGAAGAAACACCACCAAGCCGTTCCATCATATTGACAGGTCTTTCAACAATCACAAAACGTTTTTTAATTAAGTGAACAATCGATTCTGGCTCAGGATAATTTGTCGGATAACGCTTTGCAAAAAAAGCAATCACTTTCCGATTTCCTGCTCGATACCCTGAAGTCACATCATAAATTGTTTTACCAGAAGCCATTCGAATGCAAAAAGATAACAAACGAATACCAAAACGGCGCATTTTCGTACTTTGAAAAGCCGCTTCGTTTCCAGGAATGAAACGAGAGCCAATCGAAAAATCACATTTACCCTCTGCTAATGGTTCCAGTAAAATAGGTAAACTATTGATATCATGTTGACCATCACCATCAAACTGAACCGCAACATCATACTCATTTTCTAAGGCATATTTATAGCCGGTCTGTACCGCCCCGCCAATACCTAAATTCAACACTAAATGAATGGCATTAATTTGGTTGACTTCTAAAATTTGTTTGGTTCCATCTGTCGAGCCATCATTAATTACCACATAATCCAATTCATGTTGAAAATGCGTAACTTCCTGTTTAAATGTTTCAATGGAAGCAATCGTCCGCAAAATGTTTTCTTCCTCATTGTAAGCAGGAATGATTAAAAGTACCTTCATAAAGAGAAACACCTTTCCACTTTTTCTCTAACAAAACCCCTCACTTACACAAAACAATTTATTGTTGAACATTTTCTAACATTTGTGCTAAGGCTTCTTGCCAAGTAGGAATTTTAAAGCCTAACGCTTCTGTTTTACTTAAATCCATGACAGAATATTGTGGTCTTTGCGCCTTTTGTGGAAATTGAGTTGAATCCACTGGCAGTACTTCCACTTCAGTATCTTTTAAAATTTCTTTAGCAAACTGATACCAGCTACAGCTGTTTTCATTAGACAAATGATAAACACCAAATGGCGCTTTTTCTGCAATAACAAATGCCATAAATTCGGCTAACGTTCTTGTCCAAGTTGGGCGGCCAAACTGATCGTCCACTACCGTTAGTTGGTCTCTTGTTTCCGCTAATTTTTGCATGGTAAAGACAAAGTTATGACCGTATTGACCAAATACCCATGATGTTCGAATAATATAATAATCGTCCAGGATTTCTTGGACCGCTTGTTCACCTAATAACTTCGTCCGACCATACTCATTTAAAGGATTCGGTTGATCATCAATCGCATAGACGCCTTCTTTTTTAGTTCCATCAAAAATATAATCTGTACTTACGTAAACAAGTGTCGCCCCCACTGCTTTAGCAGCTTCTGCAACATGACGTGTGCCATCTACATTCACTTTTTCATCTAATTCCTTGCCTTCGTCTTCTGCTTTATCAACAGCTGTATAAGCAGCACAATGATAAATGACGTTTGGTTGAATTTCTTTCACTTTTGCCAACGTACTATCCGCATCAGTAATATCTAATTCTGTGGAATCCGTTGAAACATACTCAATTCCTTGTTCGTCTAATAGGTGACGTAATTCTGTGCCCAATTGGCCATTTCCACCAGTAATTAAAATCATTATTTTCGCTCCTTCTTGAAAAAAAGGCAGGGCAAAGTAGCTTTTGTACTTTGCCATCGCCTTTCGACTGTTATCTCACATGTCAGAAAAAATTACTGACCATTTTGTGCATATTTTGCTTCAACAGCTTCTTTATCTGCACGCCACCAGTCTTCATTTTCTGTATACCACTTGATTGTTTCTGCCAAGCCTTCACGGAAATTCGTGAATTCTGGTTCCCAACCTAATTCTTCGCGTAATCTGGTTGAATCAATCGCATAACGTAAGTCATGTCCTGCACGATCGTTGACATGCTCATAGGCATCAACAGGTTGTCCCATTAATTCTAAAATTAATTCCATCACTGTTTTATTGTCTTCTTCACCATCGGCTCCGATTAAATATGTTTCGCCAATTTGCCCTTTTGTTAAAATTGCCCAAACAGCCGAAGAATGGTCGTTTGTATGAATCCAGTCACGAACATTTTTACCAGCACCATAAAGTTTTGGTGTAATGCCACTTAAGACATTGGTAATTTGACGAGGAATAAATTTTTCAATATGTTGATATGGACCATAGTTATTTGAACAGTTTGAAATTGTTGCTTGTAAGTTGAAAGAACGAACCCACGCTTTGACTAACAAGTCAGATCCTGCTTTTGTTGAAGAATAAGGGCTTGAAGGATTGTAAGGCGTTTCGGCAGTGAATTTTTCCCCTTCGCCTTCTCCATGTCCTGGTAAATCTTCTCTTAAAGGTAAATCGCCATAAACTTCATCAGTCGATACATGGTGGTAACGAACATTGTTTTTACGGCAAGCTTCGATCAATGTGTACGTCCCAATCAGATTGGTTTGTACAAATGGGAATGGGTCGTTTAATGAGTTGTCGTTATGCGATTCAGCAGCATAGTGAACAACCGCATCTGTTTCAGCGACTAAACGATTAACTAATTCAGCATCAGCGATATCTCCTACGACTAATTCCACGCGATCACTTGGTAGACCTTCAAGATTTTTTTCATTTCCTGCATACGTTAATTTATCTAATACAGTTACATGAACTTCTGGATGATTCTTTACAACATAATGAACAAAATTTGAGCCGATAAAACCAGCTCCACCTGTTACGATGATTTTTTTCATAATTGAAACTCTCCTACTTTTTTCTTAAATTTCGCCATAGATAAACGGATTTTCCGCTTCAAATTCTTTTAAGGTTGGATGTTTTTGATCCTTTTCTGACGTAATCGCTTTTTCTGGCGCAATTGGCCAATCAATAGCTAACGCTGGATCGTTAAAAGCAATACCGCCGTCTGCTGCCGCATTGTAGTAATTGTCACATTTGTACATAAAGTTCACGTTCGGTGTCAAAGTGACAAAACCATGAGCAAAACCTTTTGGTACTAAAAGCTGACGGTGATTATGTTCTGATAAAATGTAGCCTTCCCATTGGCCATAGGTTGGACTCCCTTTACGAATATCAACAATCACATCTAATACCGCACCTGTTACAACGCGAATTAGTTTTGTTTGCGCAGCTTCGCCTTTTTGAAAATGCAATCCACGCAAGACACCTGCTTCTGTTGATAATGAATGATTATCTTGGACAAAATCAAAGTCTAATCCATGTTCTGCAAATTTAGCTTTGGAATAACTTTCTGTAAAAAAGCCACGATGATCACCGAAAACATCCATTTCGATAATTTTGACATCTTGTAATTTTGTATCAATAACTTTCACGTTTCTTCGCTCCTATTCTGCTGCTAAACGTAGCAAGTATTGGCCGTAGCCATTTTTCTTCAATGGTTGTGCCAATTCTACCAATTGTTCTTTTGTAATATAGCCCATTCGATAAGCAATTTCTTCCAAACAAGCGACTTTTAAATTTTGACGTTTTTCAATTGTTTCAATAAATGTTGACGCTTCTAATAAGGATTCGTGTGTGCCTGTATCTAACCAAGCAAAGCCACGGCCCATTACCTCAACAGAAAGTTTATTTTTTTCAAGGTAGACTTTATTAACGTCTGTTATTTCTAATTCCCCACGTTCTGACGGTTTGATCCCTTTCGCAATTTCAACCACTTCATTGTCGTAAAAATACAAACCTGTCACTGCGTAATTTGACTTCGGTTGTGCTGGTTTTTCTTCAATAGAAAGCGCCCGCATCTCTTCATCAAATTCTACCACGCCGAAACGTTCTGGATCATTTACATGGTAGCCAAAGACTGTTGCCCCTGACTCTTTAGAAGCTGCTCGTTGCAACATTTTTGATAAGCCGCCACCATAATAAATATTGTCCCCTAAAACTAAGCAGACACTATCATCACCAATAAATTCTTCACCAATAATAAATGCTTGCGCCAAACCATCTGGGCTTTCTTGTACCGCGTATTCGATATGAATGCCTAAATCATGGCCATCGCCGAATAAGCTTTCAAAACGTGGTGTATCTTCTGGTGTAGAGATAATCAAAATTTCATTAATTCCCGCCAACATTAACGTTGACATTGGGTAATAAATCATTGGTTTGTCGTAAATTGGCATTAATTGTTTTGATGTTGCTTTTGTTAGCGGATATAAGCGTGTCCCGCTTCCGCCTGCTAAAATAATTCCTTTCATGAACAATCTCCTTAAATACTTCTATTTTTAGTTTCTATAAAACCAAATATCCTTCCCTATTATCGCATTAAGCATAGGGTTTGTCATGTTTTTTACGTAAATTTTACAAATCTGTAAAAGTTTAGCGTTGTTCCTTTAAACGCTGATGTAAAGCTTTTAATAAATTCACACGCCAATTTAATTTTTGTTGGAAACTTGTTTTGGTAATAATAGGGCTGACATTCGCTCCATGTCTTCGGTAAAGCACTAATGGTTCTTTAATGAAACCCGTTTGCTTTTTCCGTGCAGCTAATAAGCCAATCCACATATCATGCATAGGAACTTCTGGCGGAATGGGTAAAATGACGTTTTTCATCTCTTGACGAAAGGCCATACCTGCCCCAATATAGCCACTTTTTATCGCATTTCGCCAAAACCCTGGTTTGATTTTTCGAAACTTAAAATAAGAGGGATTGGTAACTTGTAAATCCGCATCAACAATTTTCAAGTCACTAATAACCACTTGGATGTCAGGGTGCGTTTCAAAATATTCTGTCACTGTCGTTACTTTATTTGGCAACCAAACGTCATCTTGATCTGCTAAAAATATCACTTCGCCTTTCGTATGCGTAAGCGCAAATGCAAAATTAGCAATCACTCCTTGCCCTGGACCTTGTAACAATTGAATTTGGGGATAATTCGCTGCATACGTCCTCAAAATTTCCAACGTATGATCAGTAGAACCATCATCTGAAATAATTAGTTCATCTTCTTCACTGACTTGTAAAAGAATACTATCTAATTGTTCCGCGAGATATTTTTCTCCATTATATGTCGCAATACAAACTGAGATCATAGATTATCCTTTCATTAACTTGAGAAATTCTGCCAATGTTTGCCGCCAAATTTGGCGATTTTTGACAGTTAAAAATTGCTTACTACTGCGTAAAAATAAATGGCGTCGATGATGGGAAAACTTTTCTTGATCATATCGACGATAAAATAACGTTTCTGCTTCAATAATAGAGCGATAACGTTGAGGACTCATTGTACGATAATCTAAAACAGACAATTCTTGTTTTAGGTGGATTGGTAAGACTTCAATCTTTTTATTGGCTTGATTCAATTGATAAAAGAACCAATGATCTAAATAGTCCAAAGGAAATTCTTCCGAAAATCCTTCCAACCAGCGCAGTGTTTCTGCCGTAATGACTGTACCAGAATTGATAGCCATCAACGGTTGGTTGGCTATCCCTGCTGTTGGCTTTGCTCCTTTAAGTCCAACATATTGATCACTATATACTGGCGAAATTTGTTGTCCATTTGCTTCTACAATTGGAACATAGACTGCCACAGTCGGATCTAACGGCATGATGATCAACGTATCAAAATAAGAGGCTGGCACTTCTGTGTCTTGGTCAAGGAGCAACAATAATTCACATTGATTCGCTTGACTAAAAGCAATCGCTTCATTATAAGCGGTCGCTAGTCCTGGATTATCAGGATTATGTCGATAAGTAACATTTTGTTGTAAAAATAATGCATCTTCTTGAGGAAGTGGGCTGTTGTCATAAATAAATAAGTGCAATTCGGGGTGATCTACCACTTCTTTTAATAACAAATAATTCGGCGTATCAGCCATTTTCATTTGATATAAGACGATGACTACCGCTAATCTTTGACTCATTAAAAGAACCTCCAGCCCCATTTGTTAAAAAATTTCCCCATTGATTGCATAAAGATTTTAAACAATTTTCGACTTTTATGGGCGCCCTTTTCATACATGTGAACAACCGTTTCAAAAGGCGTATAGAGAATCCGATAGCCTGCTTTGCCAAAACGTAAACATAAATCGTTGTCTTCAAAGTACATGAAGAAACGTTCATCGAACCCACCAATTTCAACGAATTTTTCACGATCAATCAACATAAAACAGCCTGAGCCCATTTTAATATCCGTTGTTTCTGTATCCGACAAATCGCGACATTCATAAATACTCAAACGTTTATCAAAAATTTTCTTTACAAATTGAAAGGGAATAAAACGTAACATATAATCGAAAACATCTAATTTTTGACGAACTAAATATTGCGTCGTGCCATCTTCATTTAACACTTTAGGGCTAACGACTGCAATGTTCTTATCTATTTTGATACGGTCTAATAGACGATCAAGCACGTCTTTAGTAACCAAAACATCGGGATTAAAAATAATTGCATACTTTGTCGAAGCATTGAATAACACTTGATTATGACCATGACCAAACCCTTGATTTTCTTCAGCGCGATGGATAGTAATAAATGGTTCATATGTTGTTAATTTTTCAAGATACGCTGTTTCAGAATGATTGTCATAGATATGAATATCATAAATACTATCAGTACCTAGTTCGGCTTTTAATTGGTCTAGTACATTAAAAATGTAACGACTATTATAAGTGACAATCGAGATTGTTACCATTTCTTGCATGCTCATTTCTCCTTACTACTGAAACATCGTCTTAAAAAAAAAGCATATGTTTCACACATATACTTTTTTAAGTTTAATGGAATTATATCATAGGTTTACGCTCTCGCAAAGCAACCTAAAGATTTCTTTACTTTCTCTTAGAATGCTTGCCAAGTCGCTTTTTCATTTGCTCCTGACGATATTCACGATTCCCTAAAATCCGTAACAAATACATCAACGGTTGATGTCCTTCGCCAACTAGACCGATTAGTTCAATGAATAGTTCTAAGCCAATTAAACAAAAGACAATTAATAAAATTGATGCTACTGTACTTGAATAGCTGAACAATAAAGAGACAAAGGAAAAAACTAACGCTAATGCATAAATAGTCATGACCGCCCCTTTATGGGTAAAACCTAAAGATAACAAGCGGTGATGCAAATGCATTTTATCTGCTGAGGAAATGGGCTTCTTGTTCAATAGCCGTCGAATAATTGCATAAACCGTATCCGTAATTGGCACACCTAAAATCACCATTGGCGTAATTACCGTGATAAACGTAGCATTTTTTAAGCCCTGTAACGACATTACTGCAATCATAAACCCGAGGAATAACGCCCCGGTATCTCCTAGAAATATTTTAGCTGGATAAAAATTGTATGGGAAAAATCCCGCAATGCTCGCAACTAAAATAAAAATAACAATTGGGATATAGACCGTTTTAGCATGTAGGAAAAAATACCCTGTAATACCAATCGTGGTTAATCCAATAATGGATACGCCTGATGCTAAACCATCCAAACCATCAATTAAATTTACTGCATTCGTAATCGCTAAAATCCACAATAAAGTTAGTGGTAAACTAAACCAGCGCAAATCAATCATTCCAACAACTGGCAACGTCACAAAATCTATCCGAATTCCAGCAACAAAATAAATAACTAATGCTGCTAACAAAATACCGATTGTTTTTTTCATTGGAGTAATTTCTTTAATATCATCAATGAGGCCTGTCAAAACAACCATTCCACCAGCCAAAATAATCGGCCAAATATAATCTTGTGGGATAATCGAACGAAAAATCAATAAACATGAACTAGCAAAAGCAATGTAGATTGCAAGTCCTCCTGCTGTAGGCATATTTTTGGTATTGATTCGTCGCTCTCCTGGTGCATCATAGGCGCCAATCCGAAACGCTAGAAGCTTAACAAGTGGTGTTAATAGCAAAGATAAGATAAATGTCATAAATAAACGTATCAAAACTTCATAAATAAATAGTGACATAGTCGAACCCACTTTCTTCTCGTTCAGGGTATATTATACCGTAAACTGAAGCATTTACAAGCTGAAACATGTGTTCTGGCAACGGTTTAGACTTTTTTAAAGAAATCCATTTATTTTTTCTTTTTAAACCATCTAAACAAGCGTTGTTCAAAACTTGGTTGTTTCTTTTCTTTATCTCCAGATAAGTATTCATCGACGACAGCGTTGACAATTGCTCCTAAAATAATAATCGTGGCAGCAAAATTCAACCATAACATCAAGATGATAAAACTCCCGATGATTTGATAACTTGCGATTCTAGAACTAAAATATTTTACGTACAAACCAAAAATTTGTGATAATAGCATCCAACCGACTGTCGAAAAAATAGCCCCTGGCAAAATAGAACGTAACGATAATTTCCGATTAGGAACGACCGCATAAATCAAACACATAATCACTAATAAAACAACGGTCGTTAACGGCCATTTTAACGCTTGGAAAGTATCGATCACAGACGTTGAGTAATGGAAAATTGGTTGCAGTAATTCAATAATGTACTGACCCAGACCTAAAATTACTACTACACCAACAATCGCTACCATAAATAACAAAATAACTAAAAATGAGACCACTCTTACGAGAATAAAATTTTTCCTTTGTTCGACACCAAAAGCTTTATTCATCGCGTTTTGTAGTGCATTAATACTTTGACTGGCACTCCAAAATGCTGCTAAAGCGGAAACAGAAAGCAACCCGCCTGAACGTTGAGTCAGTAGTGAACGAATCGCTGGTTCTAAGTTCTTATAAACATCTTTCGGAATCGCCTCTGCAATATAAGGCAACACAGAATTAGGGTCGATTCTTAAATAAGGTAAGACATTACCTACCGCAATCAGTAATGGAAACAGCGAGAGTAATAAATAATAGGCAACAACCACTGAGCTGTTGCCTATTTCGGCTGTGACCATGTGACTTTGCGTTGTCTCAATAAAACGCATCAAAGATTGATTCTTTTTGATGTTGTCGAGAAACTTCATCACACACTCTCCTTATTAATAAGTCAATTCTTCGCCTTGTGACGTTAAGATTCTTGGACCTTCTTTCGTAATCGCTAATGAATGTTCATATTGACAACTTAGACCGCCATCTTCAGTATAAGCAGTCCAACCATTTGGGTCCATTTTCATGCGCCAAGTTCCTGTGTTAACCATTGGCTCAATGGTAATAACCATTCCCTCTTTTAAACGTAGTCCTTTACCTGCTTCACCATAGTGAGGAATCATTGGACTTTCATGGATAGTTGGGCCAATGCCATGACCTACAAAGTCGCGAACTACCCCGTAGCCTTCTCCTTCTACATACGTTTGAATCGCATGACCAATATCGCCAATTCTATTTCCTACTTGTGCTTGTTCAATCCCAAGATATAGCGCTTTTTTGGTTACTTCCATCAAGCGATCAATTTCAGGTGTTGATTCACCCACGACATAAGACCAGCATGAATCAGAGATTGCGCCCTTTAAGTCGACACACATATCTACTTTGATTAGGTCGCCATCTTTTAATACTTTTTTACGAGGAAATCCGTGGCAAATTTCGTCGTTGATACTACAACAGGTAGCATATTTGTAACCTTCATAGCCAATTTGAGCCGCCACGCCACCATGACTTTCAATAAAGTCTCTCACAAATACTTCAATATCCCAGCTTGTAATGCCAGGTTTAATAAACGTCCGTAAATGACGGTGAACATCCGCTAATAATTCCCCTGATTCATCCATCATTTCAATTTCTCGTGGTGATTTTAATGTAATCATACTATCTCTCCTAAACTTGTTTCATTCAAATTATTTTATCACATTTTTTGCAAAAAAGATTGTTCAAACACCAATTTTCAAAAAGTCCCTTAATAAAAGCACTCGCTAGTCTTTTATAAGAAATGCGCATCTGCTATAATAAGTGACAGAATTGTATGAGGGGGAAGAAAGTTTATGACGTTAGCTAAAATTGTGTATGCAAGCATGACTGGGAATACAGAAGAAATTGCCGACATTGTTGCAGAAGCATTTGAAGATTTAGAATTAGAGGTCGAAATTGATGAGTGTACGCAAGTCGATGCCGCTGATTTTGAAGAGGCCGATATCTGTGTAGTAGCTACATATACGTATGGCGATGGCGATTTACCTGATGAAATTGTCGACTTTTATGAAGACTTACAAGAGATTGATTTATCAGGAAAAATCTTCGGCGTTTGTGGTTCAGGAGACACGTTTTATGATGATTTTTGTAAATCGGTGGACGACTTCGAAGCAGTCTTTACTCAAATTGGAGCAAAAAAAGGCGCCGACAGCGTTAAAGTTGATTTAGCCGCTGAAGAAGACGACATCCAACGTTTAGAAGAATTTGCGAAAAAATTAGCAACTGCCGCAGAATAACTACGTTGAAATAAATAAAATAAACACCAGAAAAAAATGGCTAGTTCCCATTTTTCTCTGGTGTTTTGATATTCCTAATTTAAAAATAAAATACTGTAATTTAAAGCTGCCGCAAAAGTAACCCAAAGAATATAAGGAATCATCAACCAGCCACGCGTTATTAATTTATAACGCAAGTAGTCCCACTGTTGAACTATTAATAATAGCCATAACAATGAGATATCAATCACAGATAATAAATTATTTTGTAAAGAAAAAAAGAAAAATGTCCAGAAAAAGTTTGCAATAAATTGTAAAATAAATAGCGTAATCATCCGTTTTTTCTGTTGTTTATTTGGATGAACTAAGATGAAATAAAAAGTAATGCCCATAAAAATATACAACACCAACCACATCGGTCCAAATAACCAGCCTGGCGGAGCAAAACTTGGTAATCTCAACGCTTGATAATATTCTCTCGCATTTACTGAAAATAAGCCCGACAAGAGCCCTAGTCCGGTAATTCCTACAATACTTAGCCATAAACGCTTATCTTTCACTCGGTTCATGTTTTTTGCCCCTTTCTATTTCTCTTCTTTACTGTAGCATGGTTGCGAATAATCTACCATTAATACACTTAACAAAAAAAGACCGTTCTTTTAAGAAACAGTCTTTTGCTGTAACCTCACAGAAGTTATCAGCATGAGGTTACACTTTTTTTAATTTTTATAGGTCAATATCAATTGGTTCATCTCGTTCAAGAATTGCTTCAATACTATCTTTCATTAAATGGATGATTTGTTCTTCTGAAGGATGGATAATTCCAGAAGTCATCAATGCAGCCACACCAGTAGCGACCACCCATGTTCCCATGTGTAAAGAGTCAATTTGAACATCGTTTAAATTAGCATACTCAGGATCAGCTTTTACCGCTTCAGTAAAATAGTGATAAGAGAATTCTTGCATTTTTTTGCCGCCACCATATTCTTCTAAATAAAGCGCACGGTATAACTTACTTTCACTTGTCGCAAAATGAATATAGTTTAAAGCCAAATCAACAATTGTATTCCCGGTATGTTTTACTGGAAATACTTCTTTCGCTAAGTATTTATGAATTTTTTGGAATAAAGCATCGCGTAAATCATCCATGTTTTTAAATTCCAAATAAATCGGTTGGGTGGAACATTTCATTTTATTAGCAATATTACGTGCAGTGAACTTCGAAAATCCTTCAGTGGCGACTACTTCATAGGCAGCTGTTAAAATCTGCTCTTTCGTAATGGTTTTTTTTCTTGCCATAATTCCCTATCCCCTTTATTCATTCATATACAACGCTTCCAAATAAATGCTTATGGTTATTGTAACACGATTTTTCTATTATGCAAAATTAGAACAACTCTTTGTACAAAAGTTCACTGAGCGGGAGCACGACAACTTTTACCCCAACTTAAAATAACAGTTGATAAAGGCTTTATTTCGTTGAGTTCCCTGCTCTTCCGTGTTATGATATGAGCAGTCATTACCCATCAAAATGAAGGAGGAATCACGAATGACCTTAGAGAATTTTAATGAAAATCTAAAGAAATATGCACGTTTAATTGCTGAAACGGGTGTCAATGTTCAGGACAATCATACGGTTGTTTTACAAATCAGTGTCGATCAAGCGCCCCTTGCCCGCTTAATTACGGAAGAAGCTTATCGCTTAGGCGCGGCCGAAGTAATTGTTCAATGGAGCGACGAAACCATTCAACGTGAATTTTTAGCTCATGCTGCAACTGATCGTATTGAAAATGTTCCTCAATATAAAATTGATCAAACCGATGATTGGATTGCCAAAGGCGCAAGCCGAATTAGCGTGGTTTCTTCTAATCCTGATGCATTAGCTGGCGTGGATGCACAACGTGTAGCAGCTTTCCAAGCGGCTAATGGGAAAGCATTGGTCAACCTACGAAAAGCAACGCAAGCCAACAAAGTAAGTTGGACTGTTGTAGCTGCTGCTAGTGAAGGCTGGGCAGCTAAAGTCTTTCCAGAATTAGCAACAAGTGAAGAACAAGTTGATGCACTTTGGAATGAAATTTTCAAAACAACACGAATTTATGAAGAAAACCCAGTCATTGCTTGGAATATCCATGATAAAAAATTACAAGAAAAAGCGGCTGAATTAAACGAACAACAATTTACTGCTTTACACTACACAGCTCCTGGGACAGATTTAACGATTGGTTTGCCTAAAAACCATTTATGGGAAGGCGCTGGTAGTTATAACGCTCGTGGGGAAGAAT
Source organism: Enterococcus sp. DIV0236 (assembly GCF_050558525.1). Lineage (NCBI taxonomy): Bacteria > Bacillati > Bacillota > Bacilli > Lactobacillales > Enterococcaceae > Enterococcus > Enterococcus sp. DIV0236. The sequence goes on from NZ_CP187891.1 coordinate 1,798,602, forward strand.
TCATGGCTAATATGCCAACAGAAGAAGTTTTCACCGCCCCAGATAGTCGCCGCGTTGATGGTTATGTTTCTAGTACAAAACCACTAAGTTATGCTGGCACAATCATTTCGGGAATGAAATTTACATTTAAAGACGGAAAAGTTGTTGACTTCTCAGCTGAACAAGGCGAAGAAGCATTGAAAAATCTCTTAGCTATTGATGAAGGTGCCAAACACTTAGGAGAAGTTGCTTTAGTACCAGACCCTTCACCAATTTCACAATCCGGTTTGATTTTTTATAATACATTGTTTGATGAAAATGCCTCTAATCATTTAGCCTTTGGTTCGGCCTATGCCTTCAACTTACAAGGCGGCACGGAGATGAGCGAAGAAGAATTAGCTGAAGCTGGTTTAAATCGTAGCCAAACACATGTGGACTTTATGGTAGGATCTGACAAAATGAATATTGACGGCATTAAGGAAGACGGGACGATTGTTCCAGTTTTTAGAAATGGCGATTGGGCATAGTCCTACCAAATGTTGAAACCAAAGTTTTTAGCTCCAAAAAATAAGAAGAAACTGCTTTTATTCAGTAGGTTCTTTTAAAATTTAGAAAGTGAGGCCTAAGTTGCAGCGATTTAGGCCTCACTTTCTTATGCTAAAAAATCAATTGCATTCGAAGGACCTTTAACGTTATAATCAAATTGAAAGCGGATTCTTTTACACGATATAAGTTTACTTTTAAATAAAAGAATTTTTTTCAAAAAAGTAGAATTGGAGAATTAACATGGGATTATTTGATGGATTATTAGGGAATGCAACACAAAATAACAATGAAACAGCTGAAAAAGAATTACGGGATGTTTTAATCCCTAACGAAAAAGTAGATATGGCCTTCACTTTAGTAAGAGATTTAATTGTCTTTACAGATAAACGCTTAATTTTAGTCGATAAACAAGGAATTACAGGTAAAAAAGTTGATTATAAATCGATTCCCTACAAATCTATTTCACGCTTTTCTGTTGAAACTAGTGGACATTTCGACCTAGATGCAGAACTAAAGATATGGATTTCAAGTGCTGAGTTACCTTCAGTAAGTCTTCAATTTAGAAAAGATAAAGATATTGTTGCTATTCAACAAGCTTTAGCAGCTGCTGTATTATCTTGAATCCACAAAAAAAGACAGGAAAGCGACCAACTTTCCTGTCTTTTTAATTTTAGATAAAATAAAAAAGGCTTCTCAGCCTTGATACGTTCCTTATTCAATCAGACACATGGCGGCACTTGCTTAGTGCTGCTTCCTTCCGGATCTGACACAATTCACTAGCCCGCCATTGTCCTAGCCTTTCGGCAAAACCTAGTATAACGTATTTTTATTCTTTTGACTAGTCTTTCTTTTGATTTTTTAAAAGTTTCTCTTCTTTTTTCTTTGCCCGTAACCTTTTAAAGAACTGAACTAGCAATAAGCGACACTCTTCTTCTAAAACGCCTGCTTCGACATAGGCCACATGATTGAAGCGTTCATCTTCTAATAAATTCATCAAAGTCCCAGCAGTGCCTGCTTTAGGATCGGTTGCGCCATAATAAACTTCTGGAATTCGTGCCAAAAGCATCGCCCCACTACACATTGGACAAGGTTCTAAAGTTACAAATAATTGGGTTTCTTCTAGACGCCAATTTTCTATCCCGCGACACGCTTCTTGGATTGCATACATTTCTGCATGCGCCGTTGCTTCTTGCCGTGCTTCTCTCAGATTATGCCCGCGGCCAATAATTTCCCCTTGCCGAACAATTACAGCTCCAATAGGCACCTCAGCCAAACCTTCTGCTTTTTTCGCTTCTGCAATGGCTTCTCGCATAAAAAATTCTTTTTCTTCTTGTGTTAACGTTGTTTCTTTTTTTCCCAATTAATTTCCACCTTTCGGCTTTTTCCCACTAAACTTCTGTCTTGCTTCATGGTACAATAAATCAGTGAGGTGTGTCTATGATTATTGAAAATTTATCTCAGCTTTATCCCAAAGGCTATTTATCAAAAACAATTGGTTCCGAAGCCACCTATTCAATTCCTGTTGACGACCAATTTTTCATTGTGAATAAAGCTTTCTTAAGTATTAAAGAACAGCATTTGTTGGAAGCGCTTTTCCCGATTTCTGAAAACCCAACAATTACTGGTAACCATCCTTGGTTCAGTTACTTATTTCAACAGGCAAAATTACCTGCCGAAGGGACCTTTCGTATGTTGCAAATTCAAACGAATGTCACAAAAGAATTACAAGCTGAATGGCAATTTAATTTAACAAAGATGTTTCCAGATACAGTTGATTGTTTCAGTCCAAGTAATAATATGTATATTTTAGTTGAAGAACAGTCAAAAAATACCTTTCAACAAGAAGAAATTCAAGGGATCTTTTTAACATTAGATACAGACTTTGATTGCACTAGTGCTGTATTTGTTGGCAATTTTTATTCCTCTGAAGACATTCTCCGGCGTTGTTTCCATGAAGAACAACGTATTTTTTCAGAAGAACTTAATTCCTCTAGTCGGACGACTGTTTTTAGTTTAACTGATGTTGCCCTCCACTATTTTACCAAAGAAGCCATGAGCCAAAATGTACTTGTTGAGTATTATCGTCGTTTATTAAATAAAGACACCGATATTCAGCCAATCATCAGCGCTTTGTGGAAAAATCAAGGCAATATCAGCTCCACTGCAAAAGATTTATTTATGCATCGAAATACTTTACACTATCGGTTGGAAAAGTTTTTTGAACAAACTGGCTTATCTTTAAAAAAAATGGATGATTTAATCTTTTGTTATTTGTTATTAAGAAAGTAGCACGTCCATTTTTTACTCGTATGTTTTTTATTCCCAATTAGAAAGTAGGCGTTCCAATGAAAATTACCGCATATGTCGCTAGTGCATTTAGTAAAAACCACGAAGGTGGCAACAAAGCAGGCGTTGTTTTTATGACACAGCCCTTAACGAGAACCCAAAAAATGGCCATCGCCAAAGAACTAGGATTTGCAGAAACTGCTTTTATTTCAGACTCAAAGATTGCTGATTTCCGCCTTGAATATTTTACACCAAAAGAAGAAGTCGACTTATGTGGCCACGCGACAATTGGCGCTTTCACCATCATGAAGCACTTAAATAAATTATTGCAAACAGAATATACAATCGAAACGAACAGCGGTTTGCTCGCAATCACGGCGAACGGTGAACAACTATTTATGGAACAAACTGTCCCAACTTTTTATGATACGCTCACTTTAGAAGAATTGAGCGGCTGCTTTGATTTAAACGCAGTGGCAACTGCTTTTCCTATCCAGATTGTGTCAACGGGCCTAAAAGATATTTTGGTTCCCATTAAAAATGCGCAATTATTACAGGATTTACAACCAAACTTTGAAAAAATTAAGTTACTTAGTCAAAAGTATGGAGTTATTGGGATGCATCTTTTTGCTTTGTCTGAAAAAAATATCATTTGTAGGAATTTTGCACCCCTTTATGACATCGATGAAGAAGCCGCTACTGGTACATCAAATGGTGCGTTAGCTTGTTATCTGTACCATCACCAAATTTTACAAAAAACCAATTACACCTTTGCCCAAGGTTATACCTTAAACGCTCCTTCAGAAGTCTTAGTGCGTTTGAACACTACATCCCAAAAGACAATTGATCAAGTTCTAGTTGGTGGCAGAGGCTATTATGTTGAAACAAAAGAATTATTTTTATAAAAAAAAGATGGCCTAGGCCATCTTTTTTACTTCATTGCATCTTCAATAAATGTGAAAAAGCGTTCTTTTAAAGAATCTGTATTGTCTTTAACTTTTTCGCCATATTCAGCTAATTTTGAACCGCCATCTTTCACACGATCCACAACATTTAAAACAGAATCTAATTCATCATCAGATAAATCATCGACAATCGATAATAATTTTTGGTTTCCATCAAATTTATCGTCTACAAACTTTTTAACTTTATAACGATTGGAAACATGAGATACCTTCTTAATAATTTTTTCAGAAGCGATGACTGCAACAGAGACACTTGCAACTGCAGCAATGCTTAAACCGATACCAATTTTTGTTGATGCTTTCATTTCCTTCAGCTCCTCTGTTATTTTCTACTTTAATCATAACATATTATTACTTTTATGCGTAATAGAAAGACCTTTACTAGCACTTAGTCTCGTCGGTTATTGCCACCAAATAAAATAACCAAACGTAAAAGTTGTAAAAAGGTCGAAAGCGCCGCTGCTACGTAGGTAAGTGCAGCTGCAAAAAGAACTTTTCTGGCCATTGGGACTTCTTCTTCTGTTAATAACCCACCTTCAGAAAGAATACTTAACGCACGTCTAGACGCATTAAACTCCACCGGTAAAGTCACCAATTGAAAAATCAAGGCTAATGAAAAAGCCAAAATTCCAATGTTGATTAATGTTTGATTCCAACTAAATAAAACACCAATCAAAATTAGTGGAAAGGAAATGGTTGAACCGATGTTGGCAACTGGAACAATAGCTGCACGAAGACGTAAAGGCACATAGTTCGTATGATCTTGTACCGCATGTCCGCATTCATGAGCCGCCACGCCAATAGCCGCGACCGATGTCGATTGAGCAGTGGCTTCGGATAAGCTCAACATTTTGTTTCCAGAATTATAATTGTCAGTTAAATCACCAGCAATTTGCTGAACTCCGACATCATTAATTTGTTCTTTTTGTAAAATATATTGTGCTGCCTGCGTGCCTGTAACATGTTTACTGCTTCGTACTTGATCATATTTACGAAAGGTACTGTTAACATATGCGGAGGCCGCACCAGAAATCGCAATTCCGATAATTACCAATATATAGGTTGGATCGATTCCAAAATAAAAGGGCATCATTGTCCTCTACCTCCATCTTTTTTTCTTTATTGTAGCATGATAGTGAAAAAAAGGGAGCGACAAACGTTGTCTTTTGTTTAAAAAAATGATGAATTTTTCAAGAAAGTGCCGAAACTAACAAAATTGTCACTCAATTAACGGAAAAAAATATGGCAAATTTCCTAAAAAAAAGGCATACTATTCCTTGAGGTGAGGAAAATGAAAACATTACTAAAAATATTAATTCCCATAGTCATTTTAGCCGGTGGTAGCTGGGGCGTTTATAATTACTATTACGGTGGAGAAGCCTATTATACACAAATCACAACATCTGGTGAAAAGAAAGATGAAAAAACAAATTCTGGTGAAGCAATGACCATTTATTACTATCAACAACCTGCGTTTAATAAAAACGGTGAAGAAAAAACCGTGGAATTAAACGAATCCCGTGATCAACCTTTGCGTATGAAAGCCTATCTAAAATTGAAAGTTAATCCCCGTAAAGGCGTGATCAGCTGGAATGAAGTGACAGAAAAAGAAGTCCCTGAAAAAGCTTTAGAAAAATTAAAATAAAGAAAAAACCGTTGGCAAGCGACCAACGGTTTTTTCTTTATAATTGATTACTAATTTTTTCGATATTTTTTAGCATGATGGACACTGTGCCATCTGGATTATTAACAAATTCAATTAAATCGCCATTGCGGTAAACATCTAACGGAACAATTAATTCAATACCGTTATCCATTTTTAACTTTTGTTTGCCAAATTTCTTTTCAGAAATTTCGCGAGATTCTCTGACTGGCGGTGTTTTGTCGACAAACTTCGACTCATTCACTTCTTCTTGGTAAGCTAATTTAGCTGATACATTTTCTTTAAACACTTGCTCAGCAATTTGCTCATTGTCAATCGTTCCCGTTTCCTCAATGCTATCATATACCGCTTCTTTTACCGAAGCCATTAGTTCAAACTCATCTTCGTTAAATTTCTTTCCAATGCGTTTGACTGCCTTTTTAATTTCTTTGATATTTTCTTCCATGGAAGGTGCCGCTTGCGTCTCAATCACTTTTTCAGAGAAATACCAGATTTTTTCTCCTGAAAATTCATATCTTTTCTCTAGTAATTCAAACGCTAATGTATCTAAGTCAACCGTAATCCCTTCATCTGGTTTTTGTGATTTTGAAGACAAAATTGCTCGATTGATAATCAGTTTGTTATAAACGGATTCTTCCTCATAGTCGACGTAATGCGTGTAACTTTCTTTATAGTTTAATTTAATCATTGCGACATGTAACACCGTATCTAATTCATATAAAATGAACAAAATATCAGCACTAGGCGCATCTTCGCTTCCTGAATAAACATCATACCAATGTTGGGTAACTTCTTGGCTTTTCTTCACAAAATCACTAGGAATCCCACGTAACGTGTCAACAAAGGAACTATTTTCCGCCAATGTTCCAGTCTTTGTTTGTGCAGTCGAAAGTTTTGAAATTTTTGCAGTTAAATACGTTCGAATATACTCAGTGGTTAAATCTAGTTCCTTTTCAGAAAAAACCGGCGTCCCAGTTTCTCGATCAATAATGTGTAAAATTGCTTTTTTTAAATAAATATCCATTTTTACGCTCTCCTTTTCTCAACCTTTTTAGTCTAACTGAAAGAGAGAAAAAAGCCAATAGTTTCTATAAAAAGAAGAAGAATTCGTAGAAAAATGTCTACGAATTCTTCTTTGCTTCAAAAAGCGATTACCCTTCTTCGCTGTATAACATCCCTGTTGCTTCATCAACTGGATCGACTTTATTAAAGATGCCTTTCTTTCTGAAAATATAAGTTAAGCCCATTGGTACGATAATAGCAATCACCATTGCGCCTAAAAACGGCAAGTAATATTGTGGCACAATAGATAAAATTCCTGGCAAGCCACCGACGCCGATACTGGTCGCACGAACGCCCATTAAAGTGGCAAACATTCCTGCCATTGCCGAACCAATCATGCCCGCAACAAATGGATAAACATATTTTAAGTTGATCCCAAACATCGCTGGTTCAGTCACACCTAGGTAACAAGAAATCATTGCTGGAATCGAAACTTGTTCTTCTTTTTTGTTTCCACGATGCATAAAGATAACTGCTAAAACCGCTGAACCTTGTGCAATATTTGATAGAGCAATCATTGGCCATAAGTTGGTTGACTGAAAGTCAGCAATCAACTGTAAATCAATCGCATTACTCATATGATGCAACCCAGTGATGACTAATGGTGCGTACATAAAGCCAAAGACGGCGCCAAATAACCAATTAAATGTTGACGTTAATCCTGCATTTACGATATCAGAAACCCAACTACCAATCGTCCAACCGATTGGTCCTAAAATGACATGTGCAGCCAATACTGTTGGTACTAAAGCAAACAATGGGACAAAAATCATTGAAATTGCTTGAGGAATCACTTTTCTAAAGAAAATTTCAAGATAGGCAAGCAAGAAGCCGGCTAACATAGCTGGGATAACTTGCGCTTGATAACCAATCATGTTAACTTGTGCAAACCCAAAATCCCAGAAAGGAATTTCTGCTGCTTTAGTCGTCGCAACTGAATAAGCATTCAGAAGTTGTGGTGAGACTAATGTAATCCCTAGGACAATCCCCAAAATTTGTGTGGTTCCCATTTTCTTCGTAATACTCCACGTAATCCCAACTGGCAAGAAGTGGAAAATTGCTTCGCCGATTAACCATAAGAATGAATTGACTCCATTCCAAAATTGAGAAACTTCCACGATTGTTTGACCATCAAGAAAGCCAAATGGAACCCCTTCCAAAATATTGCGGAACCCTAAAATCAATCCCCCGATAACAAGTGCAGGAATCAATGGTGTAAAAATCTCAGCTAAAACAGAAACAACTCGTTGAACAGGACTCAAATTACTTTTGGCAGCTGCTTTCCCTTCTTCTTTTGAAACCCCTTCTAAACCGGAAATTGCAGAAAAATCATTATAAAATTGTGGGACTTCATTCCCAATAATTACTTGAAACTGTCCAGCATTTGTAAAGGTTCCTTTTACAGAAGGAATATCTTCAATCACAGGTACATCCGCTTTTTTTGGATCTTTTAATACAAAACGCATTCGAGTTGCACAATGAGAAACAGCTGAAATATTTTCTTTGCCTCCTACTGCTTTCAACAACTGTTGTGCATCGCTTTGAAACTTACCCATTTTACATTCTCCTCTCAAACTTGTATATACAATTAAGTTGTATATACATCATACTCGATTATTCTTTTTTTGGCAAGCGCTTTCTTTCGAAAAAATAATTTTATTTTTTTACAAATCCCTTGTCTTTTCTTAAAGAGTCAAACAGAACGCTTTTTTAGCTGCTTCTTTATTGCTATACTACAGAGGGAAAAAACGAAAAGGAGTATGAAAAATGTTTTTTAAAGAAATTCATCATGTGGCAATCAATGCCTCAAATTATCAAGCAACTAAAAATTTTTATGTCGAAAAGTTGGGCTTTGAAGTTCTTCGCGAAAATCATCGTCCCGAAAAAAACGATATTAAATTAGATTTAAAATTAGGCAGCCAAGAATTGGAAATTTTTATTTCTGATCAATTTCCCGCTCGCCCCTCTTATCCTGAAGCTTTAGGATTACGTCATTTAGCTTTTAAAGTTGAACATATTGAAGAAGTGATTGCTTTTTTAAATGAGCAAGGAATTGAAACAGAACCGCTACGAGTAGATGATTTTACGGGTGAAAAAATGACCTTCTTTTTTGATCCAGATGGACTACCTTTAGAACTTCATGAATAATAAATAAAGGAGAGAAACAAAATGAAAGATACCTTTCGCTTAGAAAACCAGACGATTTATTTTGGTACAGAACGGGCAATTTCAGCCAGCCCTCAAACGATTTGGCGCTACTTAACTGAGACAGACAAGCTAAAACAATGGTTTCCAGAATTAGAAATTGGTGAATTAGGTGTTAACGGGTTTTGGCGGTTTATTCTGCCCGATTTTGAAGAAACAATGCCTTTCACTGATTATGCAGAGGAAAAATATCTGGGCGTGACTTGGGATACTGGTATCATCTATTTTGACTTAAAAGAACAAGCACCTCATCAGACCCTGTTAGTCTTTTCAGAATCTCTCCCAGAAAATTTTACAACACCTCGCCATAAAGATATCGCTGGTTGGTCAATTGTTCTCAACCGCTTGAAGCAAGTAGTTGAAACCCCTGATGCAGCACCAGAAAAAATAGATTTTCCGCAAATAGAAAATCATTACTTGGAAAAATTAACGAATTTAGAAAATTAAAAAGTGTGGCACAACGGGTAAATAACCCTCTGTGCCACACTTTTTAAAAACGCAAGATACGCTGATAAACAAATAAACCTAAATCAATTAAGCAAACAACAAAAATTGCCAATAATACAAAAGAGACCCGCAACTCTGCGGCATACATCCCTCGTAAACTAATTGTTGCCAAACATAACCCAAAAATCGTTGCCATTGTCACTTGTAACACGGTTCCTGGTTTTAGGGCATAAACAAAAATGCCAATCAAACTAGAAACAACGAGGTGTGTCAGTGGCAATTGAAGCCAATTGACAACAAACAGACTAAGGAAACATCCTAAAAGAGTCCCCCAAAAACGTGTCTTAATACGCGTGTTCATTTCTGCTTTCACTGGATGCAAGAGTAGAAAAACATTCATCGGAATCCAAATTATTTTAATGCCTCCTACACTCCACATTAAAATAAAACTCAGCGTAATGGTGAAACTCATACGAATAGCTAAACGAAATCGTTGCACCCTTTCGTCAGGACTTTCTAAAAATTGTTTGAAACTTGTGATCCCAAAAAAAGTCTGTTGTAAGTCGTGCCAGAAATTAATAACCGCCAATTTTTGTTGCTTCATATTTAATTGAATGCTTTTAAAAAAGCGAACATGGCCTCTACTCTTTAAGCTGGTTAGCTGACTTAATCCTGTTTGCCACCAAGCGTTTAGTGTTAAAGCCAATAAAAAAAGACCAATTAAAAAGGCCACAACTTGAGATTGCATCAAAAATGTATTTCCTTTAACCTGGATTAACTGACAAAATGTAAACATCATCAAATAACTATGATACCGCATCGGTGTCGCAGATGAATAAAATAAATAAACAATTAAAAATGTCACACTACTATTTAAAATAATAGACCAGCTAAAGGAACTACTAGCTATAAATGCTAAAAAACTGATCACAAATTGCCTGATACTCATTTTGAGCAGCGCTACAAACGAATAATCTTTTTTATAGTTAATTTTAAACATAATAGTAAATACAGGCACCATAATTAAATAGCTTGGGGAAAATAAAAAATCCAATGTATAAAAACTAACCAAAAAAAAGGCGATGACTGGGAAAATGGCCCAAACATACGCAAAAAATTGCTGACTTTTTGTACTAAAAAAATAAATAACAATCACTCCAATATCGATTCCTTATCCATTGTAACATGCTTGTCAATTCCCTCTTCAAATTGAATATACCAATTCGTTAAAAATAAATAAAAAAGCGAATAAATACGCTTTCATTTCTTGTTTTTTGTGCTATAATCAGCCTATATGATATATCATTTAAAACAAAGGAGCTACTTTCATGAATATTCAAGCGATTGATACGCGACACGGAACTGCCAACCAACATAGTTTTTCAAATGGAAATTGTCTACCCTATACTGGCGTGCCATTTGGGATGAATTTTTACGCCCCGCAAACAACTGACCAAAAAGGCAGCTGGTGGTTTCATCCAGAAGATCGAACATTTCAAGGCTATCGAGTAACGCATCAACCAAGTCCTTGGATGGGTGATTTTAGCCATTTATTAATGACCCCTGTCAGTGGTTCATTGTCGGAACTTTCTTTATTCCATGCCCAAAGTTCTTATCGTCCAGAAGAAAGCCTTTTTTCTCCTGTCGAAATTAACTTAACTCAATTACGCTATCAAATAACTTCTCAATTAATACCAAGCATGTATGGTGGTATCTTAACCATTGATTATCAACAAAAAGACAATCACTTACTACTAACTCTGCCTGGACGTTATCAAGTAAAACAATTAGATGACCATCAAGTGGCTGTAAAAGTCATCAACTATTCTGGTTGTGAAGATCCAGATTTTAGTTTTTATTTCGTGCTTCATTTTGAACAGCCTTTAACCAAATGGTTTGCCCCTTCTTCAGGTGAAGACGGCAAAATCCTTCTTTCTTTTGGAAATATTGCTCAACAAGTTGTTCATTTTAGTAGTTCATTTATTTCTGAAAAACAAGCGCAGTTAAATTTAGCGCGAGAAATCTCTTTGCGTTCTACTGAGATGCTACAACAAGGAATCGCAGATTGGCATAATTATTTCGATCGTCTTAAAGTAACGCATGAAAACCCTAAACATACTAAAACGTTTTATCATACACTGTATCGAACATTCCTATTTCCGCAAACCTTTTATGAATTGGACGAAAATCAGCAGCCGATTCATTATGATACGTTCTCGCAAACGGTTCGTCCTGGTGTACTATATACCAATAATGGCTTTTGGGATACTTATAAAACGGTCTACCCATTGTTCTCACTAATTGCTCAAGAAAAATACGAAGAGATGCTGGAAGGCTTTTTAAATAGTTACAACGAAACAGGTTTCTTGCCAAAATGGTTATCTCCAGATGAGCGTGGTTTAATGCCCGGCACCTTGATTGACGCTGTCATTGCTGATGCCGCCGTGAAAAAGATTCGTCCTGACTTGATGCCTCAGTTCCTAGAAGCGATGAAAAAAGGCGCCACACAACAAAGCGAACGAGAAAATTATGGACGTCAAGGAACTCTGGATTATCTAAAATATGGCTATGTTCCTTCAACCTATCATGAATCTGTCAATCATACCTTAGATTATGCGTACAGCGATTTCTGCATTTCACAAGTTGCAAAAACACTGAATGATTCAGAGACCGCAACGTTTTATCGTCAACAAGCCTTGAATTATCAACAACTTTTTAATCCTGAAACTGGCTTTATGCAAGCCAAGGATACTGAAGGCAATTTCCGTCCTGACTTTTTAGATATTCGTTGGGGCAAAGATTACGCCGAAGGAAGTGCTTGGCAATCAAGTTTTGCGGTTTATCAAGATTTTGCAGGTTTGATTAAGCTATATGGTAGCGAGTTAGCTTTCGAAAAAAAATTAATTCAGCTATGCAATCAAGCGCCTAACTTTAACGTTGAAGGCTATGGTTTTGAAATTCATGAAATGAGTGAAATGGCGGCAATTGATTTTGGTCAATTAGCCATCTCAAATCAACCAAGTTTCCATTATCCGTTTCTATTCAGCTACATCGGCAAACCAGAGATGGCTCAACCACTTTTAAAACAACTAATGCAAACATTTAATGCTTCACCAACTGGCTATCCAGGTGATGAAGACAATGGTAGCATGTCTGCTTGGTATATTTTTAATAGCTTAGGCTTTTATCCCGTCACACCAGGAACTGGTGAATATGTAATCGGGATGCCTTTAGTCCAGACGGCGGAAGTAAAACTGTCAAATGGTAAACAATTAACCATTCAGACATCACCAAACAAAGTCCAACAACAATTTATTCATGAAATTCAGTTAAACCAAGAAAAACATACTGCGCCTTATTTTACTCATCAAGAACTATTAAATGGCGGGACTTTAGATTATCAATTAGGGATCGTCCCGAATCCACAAAACACAGCAGAACGACCGTTTTCATTAAGTACGGAAAAATAATAAAAAGAAAGATGTTCATAAAAATTGAACATCTTTCTTTTTATTCTTCGACACCTGCGTAATTTGATTGGTATTGCTCTCGAAATTCTTTTGGCGTAATTCCATTTAATTTTTTAAACATTTTTGAAAAATAGTTGGTATTGTTAAATCCTACTTTTTCTGAAATTTCGTTGATTGTATCATCCGTGTACAATAATAATTTCTGGGCATGCTTGGTACGCACTTGATTCAAATATTGAGAAAAACTCCGCTTGGTTTCTTTTTTGAAAATTTGACCTAAATAACTAGGGTTCAAATGAAGCTCATCCGCCACCGTTTTTAAGTTTAATTCTTCTAAATAGCCTTGTTCAATTCTTTCTACAGCTTGGCTAACACTTTCTGAATATTTTTTTATTTTAGGTTTATTTTTCACTTCTGCTAAGACTTGCTGCATTAACGCATACAGTGTATTAAGATTGTTGCTGGCTCGAATTTCTTCCACGATTTTTTCATAGTTTTCTTCTAACACAGTTGGATACTGACGGGAAATATCTGAAAAAAGTAAAAAGACTACATAGCGTACATATTCTGGCGTAGCGTGTTGTTGACTTAACTGATTGAAAATAGCATCTAATTCCCGTTGAATGGTCTGCATATCCCCAATCATCAAGGCTTGGTTAAACGCTAGAAAAGTAAAATCTTCTGCCGAACGATTCATTTGTTCTTTTTGATTATTTGGCAGAAATTCTTGATAAAACGTTTCAATTGCTTGCAACTGTTTTACTTTCTCATAACTTTCATAAACCGTTTCCCATTCATTGACAGATTCCCCTACAAAAATCTGACCTTGACCAGCTAGAATCGCTTCAATTTCACGAATAAATAAGAACGCTTCTTGTCTGGCCCCTTTATAGATAAGTAACAATTGGTGGTACGTACTCATCCAACTTTCAATGAATAACAGTTGGCCTTTTTTCATAAATAGTTCCTTGATTGTTTCTAAAAATGGCATCTCAGCTTCAACCAATAAAACGGTAAAATCACCTGGTTTTATAGTCGTAAATTGCTGCATTAACTCTTCGTATTCCCCTTCGCTGATTTCATCATTAAGCCAACGCATCAAGCCATTTTCTAGATATAGACGCACGCGGGCATGGGATTTTTTTTGTTGGTCCAATTCTATTTTAATTCTCTGGATATTGGCTAATAGTTCTTGTTTATTGACTGGTTTCAAAAGATAATCTTGGACCTGCAAAGCCATGCCTTTTTTGACGTAATCAAACTCTTGATAACCTGATAAAATTAAACTAATAAATTGATGTCCTTTTTTCTTTGCTTGCTCAATTAATTCGATCCCGCTCATTTCTGGCATCGTAATATCTGTTAATAAAACATCAATGGATTCTGTTTCTAAAAAAGCCAATGCTTCTTGCGCACTACGCGCTGTTTTAACAATTTCAAAGCCTAACTCTTGCCAAGGAATAATCCATTTTAAGCCTTCTAAAATCATATATTCATCATCAACAAACATCACTCGATACATCTTTTCACCCCTTATGCTACAAACGAAAGACGAATTGTCGTCCCTTCTCCTTCTTTCCCTTCAATGGTTAAACCATAACTCTCCCCAAAAAAGCGTTGTAAACGTTCATGAACATTTCTTAATCCAATGGATTGTTCCGTTTCTATTTCTGTTTGATTTAAACGTTCGCGAATTTCCTCTAACCGATTGGCGGTAATTCCTTTTCCATTATCTACAACAGCCACAATAATTTTTTCGCCTTCTCGGTAGGCGTGGACCTTAATAGCATTGTCTTGTCGTTGATAGTCAATTCCATGCACAAAATAATTTTCGACAAGCGGCTGAATGATAAACTTAGGAATTTCGACATCAGCAATTGTTTCTTCTATTTCGAACTTATAGGCAAATTGGTCGGGATAACGCATTTGATACAAATACACATACTTTTCACAAAATGAGATTTCCTCTGCCAAGGTCGTGGTTTTTTCTTGGTTAATATTATTCCTAAGTAGCGTTGAAAAAGCATAGACAACATCAGCTAGTTCTTCTTGTTGCCGACTCAAAGCATACATGCGAATATATTCCAACGTATTATAAAGAAAATGAGGATTAATTTGCGACTGTAACGCTCTCATGTGGGCATCACGTTGCTTAATTTCTAAAGTATAAATATCGTGAATGTATTGATCTAAACTGTCTACCATAAAATTAATCGCGGAAGCAATATCATTCAACTCTTCCTGAACTTGATTCGTGTCAATTCGTTCTTTTAAATTGCCATCGCCAATGGCTCGTGTCGCTTCTAAAATTAATTGGACTTGTTGAGAATAGCGTTTAAATAGGCGGTTTAAGCCCACTAATAAAATAACAATCAAAAGTAACCCAATCCCTAAAATGGCTGCATAATTCATAAACAATTGTTGAAATAAGACTCGGCGGCTTGTTAATAAGAGAATGGTACTCCGGCCACTGCTTTCTATTTCCGTAATATCGTAGCGATTATGAAAAACCTGTTGAATGTCACTATCGGTGTGCATTCTTTTATCTAGTTGCCGCTCTTCTTCTTTGGTAAATTGTGCTTTTTCAGAAAAAATTTGATTCCCAGCACTATCATAGATAAACGCATTAATACCTGATTTTTTCAATAAGTCTGCTTGGTTGCCTAGCAACTCTTGACTTGAAAACACAGTGTACAATTCTCCCAACGGTTGTCCTGTATAAGGATCGGAGATAATTCGCATTAGTTGAAAGCCATGTTTTTTAATTGATGACATATCCATTTTTTTCCCATTTGTAGCTGTGCGATTGGCGAACAAAACCTGATCAAATTCATCTAAGCGAATAATCACTTCTTCTAAGTCAGGAAAGGTGCTAAATAATGTACTTAAATTATTTCCAAAGTGGGTACTGACCCGATCTTCCGACCATTGGCTGTAAGTATAGTCAAAGTACTCAGGAGGAGAAAGTTCCATATATTTTCGCATGTTTTCAATTTTACTTGCAGAGCCAGCTAATTCATTAATCATATTCGTCGCCGCATTATTTTTATTCGTTACATAGCTGTCAATTTGGGAAACGGTGTTATTTTTTTGTGAATCAATTGATAAGTTAATTGTATAAGTAACATAAACGCACAAAGCAGCCACCGTTAACAAAATAATACTTGTTAACAGTAGACTGTATTTTTGTACTAATCGATTTAATAAATATTTTTTTTTAAACAGTTTTTTGAAGATTCGCTTCATTTTGTTCCAACTTTCCATCAATAAACTGGCGATTTTTGCGCGTGACATAGGCACACCACATCATAATTAAGGCAAACGAAGCAAATAGTAGCAGTCCTTTCATTTTCCAAGTTAAAGCAACGATACTAATTACACCGAATAAGACTTTAAAAAATACACCGAGGTTTAAAAAGATACTGATAAATGAAAGCTTCATTAAATCAATAGTTGAGATAAAATAGCTTCCTTCATATAGTAGCATATAAATGTAAAAAATAACGAGTATTAGGGAAACAAAAAATAAAATAAATGTAATAATTAACCACATTATTCCGGTAAATTGAACGGCTAAATAAATATTATAAAAAACAAATCCTAAAGTGAAGAGAAAAAGTAAAAAATAACAGTTACTTCTTTTAAAATGTGCTTTCCATGATTCAAATGCTCGTTTAACGGTGATTGCTTGATAATTCATGCCCTCTTCCAAAATGAAATCAGTCATCATTTGGAGTGCTGGGCCAACACCAAAAATAATCCCTCCAGCTAAACTAAATAAAACAAACAGTAAATTTAGTTTGATTACTGTCCAGGAAAGGTAAAACAACCGCTGAATCCCTGTACTTTCCATCTTCCTCTTCCTTTCTATTATGTAAAAGGCTGAGCCAAAAGCGCTCAGCTAATGCCTCAGCCTCCTGTGATTATTTTTGAGATTGGATATATTCGTCTAATTGTGTTTGCATTTCTTTTTGAACTTTATCCCAGCCAGCTGTTTTTAGGTCATCCATTAATTTTGGAAGTGTTTCTTCTGGATCAACAGTTCCTGTATTTAAGCTTGCTGCGTAACGATTCATAACTGTAGCAACGTTAGTGATTTCAGTTTTCACTTTATCATTTACAAAAGTAAAACCAAGAATTGGTGAATCTTTTGCTTCTTCGATGCTCTTATCACGTTCTTTAACCATTTCTTCAGTGACAGATTCTTCTGGCCAAATGATTAAGTTGTTTCCTGTGTTCCAAGCACTCAAATGAGTTGTTGGTGTGTAATCTTTCAATAATTTCACGCGATCATCGCCAACTTTTTCATATTGTTTGCCTTCTTCACCATAAACAAGTCCGTTTAACAATTCTGGATTGCTGTTTAATAAGCCTAGCAATTCAACAGCTTTTTCTTTGTTTTTAGACGTATTTGCAACAACATAGTTAGCCATTTGCGCTTGTGATGTTGTTTTTAATGGTTCTGTTAGTGGACGAGAAACAAGTGGTTTGCCAGCAGCTTGTGTTAAGATTGTATCACCATAATCCATAGGTCCTTGTGTTTCTTGACGCATGAACCAAGTATTGGTATTTAAGTCATATGGTGTTGTACTTGTAGCAGCATCTGTTGGAATCAAGCCATCTTTATACCATTGATGTAAGACTTTTAAGTTATTAATCATGTCTTTGTCGGCATATTGGTTAATAATTTTTGGTGAGCCAGTATCAGTTGTTTTCACTGCAAATGGATATTGGTTACCAATAGGGAAGTCATAATTACCTGTTGCAAAGAATGTTTGGCCGATAGCAAAAGCAGCAATATTTGGTTCTTTTTTATGGAATTCTTTTAGAACTTCGGTTGCACTTTCATAACTACCATCAACTTTACTAATATCTAAATTGTATTTATCGACATATTCTTTATTAAAAGTTAAAACTTGTTGACCGTAAGAGTTACCTAAAATTGGGAACGCATACAGTTTTCCATTGATCGTATTTCCTTTAATATAGTTATCTGGCAATTGATCATAGGCTTCTTTTGCATATTTAGGTGCTAAATCAGTTAAATCAGCATAGGCGCCTTTTTGTGCATTCGTTGCATAATTTTGTGCTAATGAAATATCATAGCTTTCACCAGAAGCAACGATTGTTGACATTTTTTGGTCCCAATCGCCCCAACCAACAAATTCCATTTTTAATTTTGCCCCAATTTTTTTCTCGATAATTTTATTCGCATTATCGATTAATTGGTCATAATTATCTGGTTTGTCCCCAACACGATACATTAATAACGTTGGTGTACTATCATCACCTTTTGACGCTGCATCTTTTGAAGATTTACCGCACGCGCTTAATCCTACAGCTAAAGCTGCTGCGCCAGCTACGGCTAATCCTTTTTGCCATTTTTTCATTCCTTATTTCCTCCTGTACAATTTTATTCTTTCACGCCGCCGATTGTTAAACCACCCACGAAATATTTTTGGAAGAATGGGTAAGTTAACGCAATTGGTAACGTAGATAAGACAACAATCGCCATTCGAGCCGATTCACTTGGTAGAACGCCTAAGCCTTCTTGTGCTGCTGCACCCATATCCGTACTTCTTGATAAGAACTCTAAGTTGTTTTGAATTTTCATCAATAAATACTGTAATGGTACCAAGGTATCTTTTTGAATGTAAAGTAACGCATTGAACCAATCGTTCCAATAACCCAAAGCCGCAAACAAACTAATTGTGGCAATCCCTGGAACGGCTAGTGGTAACACAATGCTGACAAAAATGCGCATTTCACTTGCGCCATCAATACGTGCTGATTCAATAATACTGTCAGGCACGGTTTTCTTGAAAAACGTTCGCATCACTAAAATATTAAATGGTCCTAAAGCTAAAGGCAAAATTAACGCCCAAATTGTATCTTTCAATTGCAATAAGTTTGTCATTACTAAATAGTTCGCAACCATCCCTGGTGAAAATAACATTGTAATTAACGCAAACAATGTAAAGAATTTTTTAAATGGAAAGTTGGAACGAGAAATGACATAGGCATATAATGACGTCATTGTTGCATTGACAATCGTCCCTGTCACAGTAATGAAGACCGTTACCCCTAAGGCATGAATAATGCGTTGACTCATTGCCCCTTGGAAAATGTAACGATAGGCCTCCAATGAAAATTCTTTTGGCCAAAACCGGTAGCCGTTTGCTGCTAATGATCCTTCACTTGTCAATGAAATCATAATAACAAAGAAAAACGGAACCACACAGGAAATAGCAAAAATAGCAATGACAATATTGAAAATCAAATTCGCTGTCGGGTTGAAGGATCGAACGTTAACGCTAGTGACTTTTTTCTTTTTCATAATCCTTCCTCCTAAAATAGTGCTGAATCTGGTTCAATTCGACGAACAACTAAATTCGCAATTAATAACAAACATGCCCCAACGACAGATTGATATAACGCTGCAGCTGCCGTCATGCCTACATCACCAGTAGCCGTTAAGCCATTGTAAATATAGGTATCTAACACACTTGTCACGTTGTAAAGCGCACCTGAGTTTCTTGGTACGATGTAGAACAAACCAAAGTCTGCTCTGAAGATACCGCCGATGTTTAAAATTAATAAAACAGACATCATTGGCAAAATTTGTGGAATCGTAACATTTTTTATTTGTTGCCATTTGTTGGCACCATCCACCATCGCTGCTTCATAGTATGTCGGATCAATCCCCATCACAGAAGCATAGTAGATAATACTGTTGTAGCCTAGACTCTTCCAAACATTTAGGAAGACAAAAATTACTGGCCACCAACGTGGATCTGCATACCAGTTAATCATTGTGCCGCCATTACCAGTAATCCATTGATTCAAAATCCCTTTATCTGGACTTAAAAAGGCATAAACAAAATAGTTAATAACCATCCAAGATAAGAAATATGGTAGCAATGACATCGTGTGATAAACTTTAACCAAGCGACGATTTCTTAATTCACTCATAATAATAGCAAAAGCAATCGCGAAGAATAAGTTAAAGGCTAAAAAGACGACATTGTACAAAATGGTGTTTCTAGTAATTAACCAAGCATCTTTTGACGCAAATAAAAATTTAAAGTTTTCAAAACCAACCCAAGGACTTTCTCTTAGACTAGCTAAGAAACCATCTGGTGAAATATGAAAATCTTTAAATGCGACCACATTGGCTAAGACTGGTATATAGAAGAAAAATATAAACCAGATAAATCCTGGTAACGCCATAAGGATTAAGGCCTTATAACGCCATACATTTTGAAAAAACCCGTTTTTCTTCTTCATTCGTTTCGCTCCTTTCATAAATATAATAGCGTTTTCATAATATCTTTTTAAGGAACAAATTATAGGATTTGAGAAACAAATTATAGATTTTGTGTCATTTTAAGGTAAAAATTTACCGAAATGACTGTTCTTTGTGAAAACGTTTATCTGATATTTTTTTTACAACTGTTTAAGAACCTTAAAAACAATTGGCTAAACCTCACTCATAAAGCGATTTTGCTAGCGTGTATTTGTTTTATAAAATCTGAGAACTTGATAGTTTCACAAAGGATATCCTCTAATTATTTTTGAGGAGGACTATTTTTGAATTTTATCCGTAAAAAACACTAGAGCAATTCGTTTAATTGTAGTTTATTTTTTTGCAGTTTTAATGCAAGCTGGTTCTTTATTATTACTAGCTATTTCACTACTATTTTTCTATTTGCCTTTATGCACACACAATATGTTGGATTTCTTGTTATAAATCAAAAAGAGTTGACGACATAGGTCATTTTGACTTATGTCGTCAACTCTTAAATTTTCAGCTAATTAGTCGTTCTAAAACAATCGATTTTGTTTACTCCTCTTTTTCTTTGTTTCTCTTTATAACATAGAGAATTAATACAATTAAGATCAGTCCTACACCCAGATACGCAAATATTTTTTGGACTTTTTCTCCTGTTTTTGGTAAATAGGATGATTTAGACGTTTCTTTCTTGTTTATGGCAATTTCATTTTTACTATTTTTTGTAGGTTTGTTCTGGTCTGTAACAACTTTTTTTGTTTCCTTTTTATTTTTCGCTGGTTCTTCAGGCGTAATGGGCACTTCTGGTTCTTCTGGTGGATTGATGCCATCACCTACTTTGGCTTTGTTGAGAATGATTTCGCCTGCCTTGGCTTCTTCATTAACGATCACTTTAAAACGAATACTCCGTTCTTTCATATCGGTGATACTTGGGTATTCCGCTGTGATTGTGCCGTTAGTTTCTTTCAAGCTGGTTGGCTGGGGTTCATCACCGACACTTGTTAGGCTATCTTTGACATACGTCAGTCCTTTTGGTAGTTGGTCTGTGATAACTACTTTGTTTAGGACGCCGTTTTCGATGGTGTTGCGGAAGCTAATGGTGTACTCGATAGTTTCGCCTAGTTTTGGTTTGGCGTTATTAACGGTTTTTGTTGCGGCTAGTTTGCCTGCGTTCGTTTCTGGTACCACAGGCACCTCTGGTTCTTCTGGTGGATTAACTGTGTCATCTACTTTGGCTTTGTTGAGAATTGTTTCGCCTGCCTTGACTTCTTCGTTAACGATTACTTTGAAGCGAATACTCCGCTCTTTTGTATCAGTGAGACTTGGGTATTCCGCTGTGATTGTGCCGTTGGCTTCTTTCAAGTTGGTTGGCTTTGGTTCATCACCGACACTTGTTAGGCTATCTTTGACATACGTCAGTCCTTTTGGTAGTTGGTCTGTGATAACCACTTTGTTTAGGACGCCGTTTTCGATGGTGTTGCGGAAGCTAATTGTGTATTCGATAGTTTCGCCTAGTTTTGGTTTAGCGTTATTAACAGTTTTTGTTGCGGTTAATTTGCCTTCTTTTACTCGAGGTGTGATTGGTTCTTCGGGCGTAATGGGCACCTCTGGTTCTTCGGGCGGATTAACTGTGTCATCTACTTTGGCTTTGTTGAGAATTGTTTCGCCCGCTTTCGCTTCTTCATTAACGATCACTTTGAAGCGAATACTCCGCTCTTTCGTATCGGTGATACTTGGGTATTCCGCTGTGATTGTGCCGTTGGCTTCTTTCAAGCTGGTTGGTTTTGGTTCATCACCGACACTTGTTAGGCTATCTTTGACATACGTCAGTCCTTTTGGTAGTTGGTCTGTGATAACTACTTTGTTTAGGACACCATTTTCGATGGTGTTGCGGAAGCTAATTGTGTACTCGATAGTTTCGCCTAGTTTTGGTTTGGCGTTATTAACGGTTTTTGTTGCTGTTAATTTGCCTTCTTTCGCTTCTGGTACCACCGGCACCTCTGGTTCTTCGGGCGGATTAACTGTGTCATCTACTTTGGCTTTGTTGAGAATTGTTTCGCCCGCTTTCGCTTCTTCATTAACGATCACTTTGAAGCGAATACTCCGCTCTTTTGTATCAGTGAGACTTGGGTATTCCGCTGTGATTGTGCCGTTGATTTCTTTCAAGCTGGTTGGTTTTGGTTCATCACCGACACTTGTTAGGCTATCTTTGACATACGTCAGTCCTTTTGGTAGTTGGTCTGTGATAACTACTTTGTTTAGGACGCCGTTTTCGATGGTGTTGCGGAAACTGATTGTGTACTCGATTGCTTCCCCTAGTTTTGGTTTAGCGTTATTAACGGTTTTGGTAGCGGCTAGTTTGCCTTCTTTTACTCGAGGTGTGATTGGTTCTTCGGGTGTAATGGGCACCTCTGGTTCTTCGGGCGGATTAACTGTGTCACCTACTTTGGCTTTGTTGAGAATTGTTTCGCCCGCTTTGGCTTCTTCGTTAACAATCACTTTGAAACGAATACTCCGCTCTTTTGTATCGGTGAGACTTGGGTATTCCGCTGTGATTGTACCGTTAGCTTCTTTCAAGCTGGTTGGTTTTGGTTCATCACCGACACTTGTTAGGCTATCTTTGACATACGTCAGCCCTTTTGGTAGTTGGTCCGTGATAACTACTTTGTTTAGGACGCCGTTTTCGATGGTGTTGCGGAAACTGATTGTGTACTCGATAGTTTCGCCTAGTTTTGGTTTGGCGTTATTAACGGTTTTTGTTGCGGCTAGTTTGCCTGCGTTCGTTTCTGGTACCACCGGCACCTCTGGTTCTTCTGGTGGATTAACTGTGTCATCTACTTTGGCTTTGTTGAGAATTGTTTCGCCCGCTTTCGCTTCTTCGTTAACGATCACTTTGAAGCGAATACTCCGCTCTTTTGTATCGGTGAGACTTGGGTATTCCGCTGTGATTGTGCCTTTGGCTTCTTTCAAGCTGGTAGGTTTTGGTGCATCACCGACACTTGTTAGGCTATCTTTGACATACGTTAGTCCTTTTGGTAGTTGGTCTGTGATAACTACTTTGTTTAGGACACCATTTTCGATGGTGTTGCGGAAGCTAATTGTGTACTCGATAGTTTCGCCTAGTTTTGGTTTGGCGTTATTAACGGTTTTTGTTGCTGTTAATTTGCCAGTTACTTGTTCGTCCGCAATTTTCGCTTCTACTATATTAGAAGTTTCGTTGACTTTTGCAGATGTTAAAATATCTACTGCCTCAACGGTTGCGCTATTAGGCACTAATTCATTTGCTTTTGCTCGTTCATTTATCTGCGCTTTAAATTCGTAAATTGTTTCAGCTGTATCAGCTTTGTAGCTACCTCCTTGTGTAGCAGTTGCACCATTGCCGACACGGACTATAATTTGTTTATTGGTTTCATCATATTCAGCTTGATCATCGCCTGAAGCATCCGTTTTTTCACCAGAATTTGGTCCACTAATAACTTTTAAAGAGCCTGGCAAATAATTTAAGCGACCATCTAGTGCATCCTTCGAGACTGAATTTATCGCTTCTGAATCAGCTTTTGTATTTTTTAGTGAGACACGATACGTGATTGTTTCACCAACTTTGTAAGTTTCTTTTGGTTCCACAATTTCTTTCTTAATTTCAAATTCAGGCGTTTCTGCGTTTACAGCAAAACCAATCGCATTCGTAGAATAATCGTCACCACTACTTGTTGTTCTAAAATTAATTTGGTTTTGTCCAGCATTTAAAACACCTTCGGGAATTGCCATACGATCGATATCAATATCTAAAAAATTAGGATGATCCGGCGCAAATTTTCCTGGATACTTATCTACCATATGTTCATCGTTATCTGTCACAGTTGCGTTCATAGCATTATTAACTGGATTGAGCGTGTTCGAAATATTTACCCAAGTTCCTGCGCTATTTTTAATTTGTGCGTTGTCTCCAGTCCAGTATTTATCTCCTTGAACAGTAAACCAGGTCACAATTGGATCAAGATTTCCTTGTTTTGCTGTTAAAAAGTTGCTCATAGTAAATTCATTATTGGTTCCAGCAGCATTACCACGTGCTCCATAGTAAATACTAAAAGCTCTTGACTTACTTGCCTGATCCTTTGTAACAACAAACAAACTCCAACCACTAAAGTTATAATATTGATATTGACCATTTAAACTACTTGTCATAGGAATATCTGCCAACGTATAACTCCCTGTCGCACTTTTATCCCCTTGTAAAATTGAAGTTACATCTGCATAATTAGAAAATCCAGTGTTATTGTACCCGAAACGTTGTCCTGGGTTTGTTGCATCTTGATCGATACGATGGTACCTTTGGGGCGAAACACGCTGTACGGTTCCATTTGGTGTTGTAAATTGAACTGGTGCACTAATTTCTTCATCAGAAAGATTTGTTCCGTAAGCAGGGCCTTTATATCTAGATGCACTCCAAAATAAGCCCGCCCAAGCAATCTCTTTTGCACCATTTAAATCAATATAAGCCCGACTAGAGTTATACGTATTTGGATCATTGTCAACATCTGCAAATTCTAAAGGAAAATTGTTAATTGCATAACCACTACTTGCTCCTCGTGTGTTTAAAAATGTTTGCGCAGCCGCCGTATTTTCATTCGCAATTTTTAAGTTGGTATTTCCCGTTGAAAAAAGTTCTCCTTTATGAACGCTTTGATAAATCGGTGTATTAAACCCCCGACCAGGTGTTGGTGGCACTAACGGACCAGTAGGTTGCGCCTTTAATGGAGGTTGCTCAGGACTTTCGGTAGCCTGCGTTAGTGCAGTCTCTTGAATACTTTCTGTCGCCTTTCCTGCTTCAGGCTTTGTTTCGTTACTAGTAGTTGAGGTCATTTCATTTGTAGAAGAGACTGTTTCGTTTGCCTGATTTTCTACTTTTGTTTCTGAAGTTTCCTGTTTTTCCTTCGAAACCGACTCTTTATCTGCTAGTATATCTTTACTAGGTAAATCAATTACTAGTGTTCCTTTTTCATTATCTTCTATTAGTACGCTGACCAATAACTTGCTCGACGCTTTTGTAGTTATTTGCCCATTTATGGTAATCTTTCTTGTCGAATTTGGTTGAAAGTTAAGCAGTTTAATATCGGTTGTTTGATCTTTCTCATTTGTTTCAACCTTTGCTTGTTCTTCTAAAGACGTAGGTCCTCGCTCTTCACTTAAAGTATCTAAAACAAATTTGATTGGACTATCATTGGTATTTTTTTGTTTTAAAATGAGATCTTTGATTGGTACATCTCGCGTATTTGTTACTTCGTAAGTGACCGTTTTAATATCTTCTTGAGACGATGTATCTTCTATTTTCCCTATTACTTTGAGCCCGTCTTTTTCAACAGTCTTCTCAGCATCACTTGTTACTTCTTGAGCAAATGCGTTCATCATTGGTAACAAATTTAAAATAAACAGCATGGTAATCATAAGGTAACTCACAAAATTTTTAACTGCTTTATTCATTTACATTCTCCTTCGTTCTTTTCATTTACTTAAACAAATCATCTTCAAACAACTTTTACAATTACTAATTGTTTCTCAACATCCACCTCCATAAAATACTTTTCAACCTTCAATTCTTTCTTTATTTAGCTACAACAACTTTTTTTAACGTACGATTTTCCGTTTCTCCTTATAATCAAAAAGTAACACATTATATTAGCTAAAAAAAGAAAAAAACCCGATATTTCAACAAAAAATCGTGAATTAAATAACACGTTTTATATGAAGCAAATATATTGACTTTCCCTAAAAAAATACAAACATAGGTAAGTTCTAGCTTTAAGAGTAATTTTTTTATTGTTTTCCCTTTAATAACATTCGTTCTAAATTGTTTTAAAAACTAAAAATTTTTTCATGTAATTTTCATTACATTTACCAAAAAAAGAAACTAGCTTAGCTACATTTGCTATTGCTAGTTCCTTTTTTAATTGTTTTACTTTTCCCCTAAAATTTCAATCCAACCATAATAATATTCAATATATTGATTTTCCTCTTCTAGTTGTGTCAAGATATGCTCTCCGACAACGATGCCTGTTTCAAATCCTTGTTTTGCTAAACGCTTTTTTACTTCTTCGATATTATTCAAACGGGTATCTTGTGTATTGACTTTTAAAATAAAGCCTTTGTATTGGCTACTTGATTCTTTGAGCCAAATCACTTTATCTAAACTTTTTTTATTCACATGATTTGCCAAACAAATCCCATACGTCAGTTCATTGGATTCACTTAAATCCCCGTAAATACCTAAAGTTGAAATGTGTTCCATGTAAACTTTCATCTCTTCTGGATCCTCAATATCAACAACAACAATTTTATCAAAAGGAATTGGTTCATCTGAAAAAACCAATGTTTCTAAATCAATTAACGCATGTAAATGTAATTTTCTTTTCTTGATTTCTTTGTATTTATGTTGAAGCCTTTTTATTTCTTGCCCCAGTTGTTCTTCTGTTGCTTCCATGGTGGCATAGAGATCGGTAGGTGTCTTTTTATATAAATTCAACATATCTTTGATAGGAATCCCCATTTTTCGATAAAAATCAATATCATATATTTTGAACAAATCTTCTAAATCAAAGGTTCGATATCCGTTTTCTTCATTGCGTGTTGTACTAATCAACCCTTGCTCGTCCCAATAACGAATCGTGGACTTAGGGATATTTAACAACTCAGAAACATCTTTTATTGTGTAATTTTTTTCCATACTGTTCCCTCCATCAAAAAGTTTAGCATTTCTACTGTTGACATTCAAGTTACTTGAACGTGTACAATGACTCTTTGTAACAGCTAAAACGGTATTGTTTAAGGAGGAAATTTCATGAAATTAATGAAAGAGTTTATTAAAGAAAATAAATGGATTGTTCTTGCGACAACTTTAACCATCTGTTTGCAAATCGCAGGAACCCTTGGCGTCCCTAAATTAGTTGGCAAGTTGATTGATGTGGGCATCGTTAGCGGTGACCAACAAGTAATTAAAACGATTGGCATACAAATGTTTCTTGTGGCATTCATTGGAACAATTGCCGCAATTATTTCTAGCTATTTGTCTGCTTTAGTAGCTGCTAAATTTGGTTTTCAAGTTAGAGGATTGTTCTTTAAAAAATTTCAACAATTCTCGATGAAAAATGTTGATAAATTTGGTTCAAATTCTTTGCTAACTAGAATGACCAACGATGTAGATAATGTTCAAACAATGATTGTGCTGTTTTGCCAATTAATCTTTCCAGCGCCTATTATTAGTTTATTTGCCTTAGTGATGACATTTTCTTATTCAGTTTCACTCGCTTGGGTAACATTGGCTTCCATCGTATTTTACTTAGTCGTTGTTTATTTTTTAATGAAAAAAGGTACCCCTTTATCTTTAAAAATTCAACCAAAAATGGATCGAATTACTACGACTTTACGAGAGTTCTTTACTGGAATTAATATGATTCGTGCGTTCAATAATCAAGATTTTGAAGAGCAGCGAACCAATCAAACATTTAAAAATTATGCTGAACGCATGAGTAAAGTGAATCAAATCTTTGCTTGGATTACTCCCGTTGCCTTTTTATTAATGGGCGTTGTGTACGCCTCTATTTTGTGGTTTGGCGGTAATTTAGTTGCAGTAGGCACCCTACAAATTGGCACCGTTACAGCTGTGATTGAATATACGCTTCTAACTTTGGCCTACTTAATGATCGCGGCTATGGTATTAGTTGTCATTCCACGGTCCGTTGCTTCCTTGAATCGCTTGCAAGAAGTTTTGTCAGAAGAAATTGAAATTAGCGATCCTCACACTGAAGCAACCATTGCTTATCATCCTGAGAAAGCCTTGATTTGCTTCGATCACGTCACGTTTCAATACACAGAAACAGCTGATCCTGTTTTAGAAAGTGTTAGTTTTGTCATTCCTAAAGGAAAAACAACGGCGATTGTTGGTGCAACTGGCGCTGGTAAAAGTACTTTAGTTAAGTTACTTTTACGAATAAATGATGTCACAGCCGGCACGATTAGCTATTCTGGCACAGATATCCGCTCATTATCTCAGCAAACGATTCGCCAAGTCATCAGTTATGTGCCACAAAAAGCCTTTCTTTTCAGTGGGACAATCTTATCAAACTTATTAATGGGAAATGCCGAAGCAACTACAGAAGAAATAAGAACGGCACTAGAAATTTCACAATCTTCTGAATTTATCGATTCCTTACCACAAGGGATTGAAAGTTTCGTAGCACAAGGCGGGTCCAACTATTCTGGTGGTCAAAAACAAAGAATGTGTATTGCACGAGCCTTAATCAAACCGGCAGACGTTTATATTTTCGATGATAGCTTTTCCGCATTAGATTACAAAACTGATGCCGCTCTACGTGCCGCTTTACATGCACAAATGTCGGACAAAACTTTACTCATTGTTGCTCAACGGTTAAGTACAATCATGAACGCTGACAATATTATCGTCCTAGATGAAGGAAGGATTGTTGGTCAAGGCACCCACGCTGATTTACTTACCACTAATAGCTATTACCAAGACTTTGCTAAATCGCAAGGTATCTTACCCAAGTAATTAAAGAAAGGATGTGACTGCTTGAAAGAAAGTTTTCTTTTCAAGCCATACAATGAAAAAAACAATGAATCTTCAAAGCTTTAAACGTTTCTGGAAAATGATTAAACCTGAGCATCCAATCTTTTATGGTCTAATGATCTGCAGTTTAATTGGAAACTTATTAATTGTTGCCATGACCTATATTATGGCAATCGGGATTGATAACCTCTTAGAAGCTATCAAGCGTGTCGGGCTCAAAGGTATGACACTTCCTTTAGTTGAAGAAGCGCTCTTAGGTCCCGTCTTACTTTTAATTCTCTTTTCAATCATTAGTAGTATCACTTCTTTTAT
The DNA here is from genome assembly GCF_050558525.1 of Enterococcus sp. DIV0236. NCBI lineage: Bacteria > Bacillati > Bacillota > Bacilli > Lactobacillales > Enterococcaceae > Enterococcus > Enterococcus sp. DIV0236. The sequence continues at coordinate 1,827,409 of NZ_CP187891.1, forward strand.
TCAGGAACGAGCAATGGCTTCTTTAAGCGAACGGGTTACTTTAAGAATTAGAAAAGAAGTGACAAAAAAGTTTAAAACTTTACCAATGGCCTTCTTTGACAATCACCAAGTGGGCGATATCATTAGTCGTTCAACAACTGGCTTAAACCAATTGTCACAAGTTCTTTTAACAGGCATCAACCAATTTTTCACTTCCGTCGTGACTATCCTTTTTGCAGGAATCATGTTGTTCTATATTGATGCAAAATTAACCATTTTAGTGTTGCTGCTAATTGGCGGCAGTACTTTCATGACGACAAAAATTGCGAATAAAAACAAGGTGTTTGCTGATCAAAGTCAAGCTGAATTAGGTCAATTAAATAATAAGATGGAAGAATATTTAGCAGGAAATTTGGTCACAAAAACCTTTAATCAACAGCAAAATGCTGAAAAAACAATTGATGCTGTTAATCAACAACATTATCGTGCCTTTAAAAAAGCACAGTTTCTAAATTTTGCGATTTATCCAGCTATTCGTTTTATTAATCAGTTGGCTTTTATTATTAGTGCTATCTTAGGCGCAATGCTCGTTTTATCTGGTGGTATTACGATTGGTTTCTTGCAAGCGTATTTGCAATATATCAACCAAATTTCTGAGCCGATTTCTACCGCTTCTTATGTCATTAACTCAATTCAAGCAGCGATGGCTTCCATTGATCGGATTTTTGTTATCTTAGATGAAGCTGATGAACAGCCAGAAGCAACTCATTTAGAAACTATTTCTTCTCCTAAAGGAGCCATTGAATTTAAAAATGTTCAATTTGGCTACACACCAGAAAAAATTTTAATGAAGAATGTTGATTTTTCTGTTCAACCGAAAAAAACAGTGGCCATTGTAGGACCCACCGGCGCTGGTAAAACAACATTAGTCAACTTATTAATGCGTTTCTATGAAATAAATCAAGGTGCCATTACTTTTGATGGGATTGATATTACGAAACTTTCTCGACAAAATCTAAGAAATTTATTTGGCATGGTTTTACAAAACACTTGGCTATTTGAAGGAACCGTAGCAGATAATATTGCCTATGGAAAAAAAGATGCTTCTCGTGAAGAAATAATTGAAGCAGCTAAAATTGCTCAATGTGATCATTTTATTCGGACCCTTCCTCAAGGATATGACACAATTATTTCTAGCGAAAATGGTGCATTATCACAAGGGCAACAACAGTTATTAACCATCGCCCGAATCATTTTAGCAAATCCGCCCGTTGTTATTCTCGATGAAGCAACTTCGAGTGTGGACACACGAACAGAAGCCCATATTCAAAAAGCGATGGAAACTGTCACAGAAAATCGAACAAGCTTCGTTATCGCTCATCGATTATCCACGATTGAAAATGCTGATTTAATTTTAGTGATGAAAAATGGCGATATTATTGAAAAAGGAACGCATCAGGAACTATTACAAGCTCCGACTCTTTACGCCAGCTTATATAATAGTCAATTTCAAACCACTTAAAAAGAACTGGAACAAGTCATTCTTCTTTTGACTCGTTCCAGTTCTTTTATTGCTTAGAAATATTGAATTCCCATTGCTTTTTTGACTTCTGTTAAGGTTTGTGCTGCCACTTTTTCAGCAGCAAGACTTCCTTTATGCAACATTTCCATAATCGCTTCTGGATTTTTAGCCAGCTCTTCACGACGTCGACGAATCGGTGCGAGTTCTTCTTCTAAGACATCAATTAAGTAACGTTTAATTTTCACATCTCCTAAACCGCCATGACGATAGTGCTCTTTTAATTCTTCAATATATTCTTTCTCTTTCCCAAAGACATCCAAGTAAGTAAAGACCATATTTCCTTCAACTTGTCCTGGGTCCTCTATACGAATATGATTTGGATCGGTATACATACTCATTACTTTTTTCTGTACCACTTCAGCTGGATCTGAAAGATAGATACCATTGCCTAAAGACTTACTCATTTTTCCGTTGCCATCAATTCCTGGCAAGCGTCCCATGCCTTTTGGTGGTAACACAGCTTCCGGTCTAACTAAAACTTCACCGTACGTCTGATTAAAACTATGCACAATTTCTTGCGCTTGTTCCAACATTGGTTTTTGGTCTTCCCCAACTGGGACTAAGTTCGCTTGAAAGGCAGTAATATCAGCAGCTTGTGAAACGGGATAAATAAAGAATCCTGTCGGAACACCTTCCCCAAATTTTTTTTGCTCAATTTCTGCTTTGACCGTTGGATTCCGACGAACACGTGACGTGGTCACTAAATTTAGATAGTACATTGTTAATTCAGCTAACTGTGGAATTTGCGATTGGATAAAAATTGTTGTTTTCGTAGGGTCTAAACCAACTGCTAAATAGTCCAAAGCAACTTCTAAAACATTGGCTGAAACTTTTTCGGGATTTTTTGCATTATCTGTCAATGCTTGTAAATCTGCAATCATGACAAATAATTGATTTGTAGGGTCTGCTTGCATTTCTACTCGTTTTTTTAAGGAACCTACGTAATGTCCTAGGTGCAATTTACCAGTTGGACGATCACCTGTTAAGATAGTATTCATTGTCTACACACCTTTATCGTTTACTTTCATTTATTATTTTACCTTGTTTTAAAAAGAATGAATAGTAGGCAATAGAATATTTATTGATTCTAGATAATCGAAGAGACTAGAAAGATTGCAAGGTACAGCAATTCTTGTTCCAGTCTCTTCAAACAGTTTATTTATTTTGTGACTTTAATTGAAAATTGTGCAGTCACTATCGGTAAAACTTTGCTTGTTACTTTGATTTGATAATTTCCTGCAGCAGTCGTTGCTTCTGTCCTAATCAGACCGTTTTCATCTACACTTACTGTATTGCCAGCATCTGGTGTAACCAACTCATACGTTACTTGCGAGCTCCAAGCATCCGTTTCTGTGTGCGGCGCTTGACCAATCACTTTAGATTGAATTTGATAATTTTCGCCTGATTTTATAGTGGCTGTTTCTGTAGCAAATTGAATTCTTTCAGGAATCGCATGAGTTTGCACGACTTGGAAGATTTTTCGTTCATCGGGATTCGCAATTCCTATTTTTTCTTCTACTGCAGCAGGGAACTGGTAAGTACCTGGCGGGCTACTTGGCGAATAATTACTAACATCGTCATCCCAAGAAATAACCTTCAATTTCGTTTCGCTACCATCATCTAATTTTGCAATTACTTCAGTTGGCAAATTCAGTTCGCCTCGCGAGGTGCCTGTTAGTCGATCCAGCGTAGGCAATTCCTTGAATCCAACAATATGTTTAGCGGTGACTTTTACATTGGCAATAATTGGCATTGAGACACCTGCTGCTCGTCCTACAACAGTGAATGTTCCTTCTTTTTGATAAGAAGATGCTGGAACTTCTGACCAATTGACAGTCACTTCTCGTTGTGAACCATCCGAATAAAAAATAGTTGTTTTTTCTGGTAGTTTAGGGGCTTGACCCGCTTCTGTCGTGACCTCAATCGACTCATGTTTGACTTCGAAAACATTCGATAAAACAATTTTAGGAGCTAAACTATCCTCTGTTAGCTGTTGACCAGTTGGCAAGGTCAATTTGCCTGCTAAAAAGTCTTGATAGGCCTTTTGTGCGCCTTCTTTTGAAAAAGCATCAAACCCAGCATTATCAGAATCATAACCAGGCAAACGACTGTCTGTAATCGCTAATAAGAAACTTAACTTGGCTGGAATTTTCTCACCACTTTGAATTAGCTTCCGTAGATAGTTACTAATATCAATAGAGATTGTATTTTGATTATTCATAATTGAGCTATTTGTAAAAGATTGTCGAGCAATAAATTCTTCATTTGGTACATTTAAATTATTTGGACCATTGTTCCAAGTAATGGTGTTACTCATCCAATTAGTATCTGTTCCATAAACATCTACTTGGAACTGCGTATTTTTCAAACGTTCATCATTTGTATTTCCAGCACCATTCCACGCATCATAACGCATCACATTTAGTTCTAAATTGGCACTTTTTAGTGATTGATAGTTCTTCAATTCTTGTGTATCAATTTCAACGTAAATCCGGCGATTATACCCCGCAGAACTAGCATTTTTTAATTTTAATGCGTAATTGCCCGTATAGTTTACTCCATAAGGATATTTATAGGCGTCTCCTGAACTAATGGCAGCAGTACCGCCTGCTATAGCAGAGTATGCTCGGTTACCATCACTCTTTTGAACATAGGCAGTTTGGGCTGTTTTTAGTTTAACGGTGTCTTTTCCTTCACCAAGTTCGCCCTCAAAAGAGACCTTGGCTGTTACTTTGACAGCATCTATCGGTAAGCCGATAACTGTTGCTGCAACTTCAATTGTACCTGCTGTATTAATTTTTTCTTGAGGGATTGCTTCCCATTGTAACTTAAATTCTTTTTTGCCTGTCGCAACCACTTCTTCATTAACGACTTCTTCGTACGTTAGTTCAACTTGCTCTGGCAAATTAGGATACACACCTGTTGCCGAACTAATTTCTAACACTTGATTTTGATAACGAATACTTTTTTCAATTGTGGATGCTTGTTGCGCACCAATATCTAAAACTTTATTTTTCAAGCTATTTCCAAAGAAGTCTTCTGCCGCACTGTTCACTTCCGACAAACCTTTACCAATCGCTGGAGAGGTTTCTTTTAATTGGAACATTTGTGCTCGCTGACGTAAGCGTTCTTTGGAAGTAAATTCAACCACATTATCTTTTGTTGGTTTCAATGTCGTAAATTCTTGCTCTGCCAACTCTTTCACTTTTTCAGGGTTATCTGTGATTTCTAATTGTGGTTTTTCAAAAATGTTTCCACTTGATACTAATTTTTCAACAGTTGCACCACTTTTTTCTGTAGCAATTTCTTTTGGCCAAATAACATTATTTTTGAAATATTTTTCTGGATTATCGACCATTTTACGTTCAATTGGTTGTGTCCCATTTGTTGGATAATTAGATAAGAATTTTAATTGTCCGGTACCTTCTTTGTATAAAATATTATTGTAAAAATTGGCTACTGTACCACTGTTGTCAGAACTATTTCCTTCACCAAATAATGATGTTGAAATACCGTCGCCAACATAAATCGTATTATTGTGGATAGTTGGCATTGCCGCTCCATCATTTTTCACCCAATAATGGAAAATGCTTTGTTCTTTATAATTGTAGCCACCAGCTCCGCCTGGATTGTCTTTACCTGTTCCTCGGTTACCACCGCCGTCATTAGCTGAGATATTGTACCGAATAACCGAATTTTTTTGATCAGACATAAGCAATAAAAAGCCGCCAGTATTATGATGTGAATAGTTATATTGATAAATAACATTGTTTGACTGCATGTCCACATCATAAGCTTCAGCATCGTTAAATCCATATTTGATTCCGTATACTTCGTTATATTGGAACAGTCCGTCATCTACAGACATTGCCCAAACGCCCGCGTAATTTTGTGTACCATAATCGGCATTGCACATTCGGACAGCAACATTTCCTTCGACGACACCGCCACTTTTGGCTTCTGACAAGACAATCCCGTCGCCAGCAATATCTTCTAAATAGTTATTACGAATCGTAATATTAGAAAACGTTTTGTAGAAAGTGTTGCCTCTTGAGGTATCTGAATCAGCTTTTGTTCGAATTCCTTCAAGTCCCACTCGTTGAATCACATTATTTTCAATCAAAATATCATTAAATCCAGTCGTTGTTCGATGATCATTGGCTGCCGTTACTACATTGCCATTCTCATCAAACCAACTTCCTAAAACAATAATTCCACCTACCGCTTTTAATCGTTTGGTTGCAGTATTCCCACTTAGATTCAAATAATATTCTGTTTGAACATCATGAACATAGTTATTCCTTATCGTGACACTATTGAACGTTCGATTTTGTTCATATCCTAGTACTAATATCCCCGCTCTTTGAGCATCTCCTGGTTTCTTATAGCCTTCGAGATTATCTAGCTCTGGTGTATTTGTCACTTCTAAATTTGAAATATCCCAATATTCTTGGTTCACTAACTGCACGGCCCCTGAGATTGCACGTTTGAAAGTCCCTGTGCTGTAGGTGCCACCACCGTTAATAATCGGACGCCGTGTTGTTTCAAAAATGGTTTCTCCTTTGTCATTCGTATCATAAAAATCAATGACAATCTTTTGTGCCGCTGTCCCATTCCCTTTTGGATGCAACAATTGGTTATTCCAGGTACTTTGCGCATTCAGCAGAAGATGGTCGCCTGGCTGAAACTCCGTCTGATTCACTTTTTCAAAATCACGCCAAGCACTGGCTGGAGACTGCCCATCATTGGCATTATTTCCTCCTTCCCCATCCACATAGTAGGTCGTCCCACTTTGAGCGACACCTACTGAACGAAAAAGTAACGGTTGATCACTCACTGTTTCCCCATAAGCAGGAAGACTAAATAATTGAAGCTGGGAAAAAACAAGCAAAATAGAAAGGAAGATGGTTACACTTTTAAAATACGCTTTTTTTCTCATTTTCTGCTCCTTAACTGTTTTTATTTTGATAATTTTGAAAAAACTTTTCTCTGTCTTTCTCCAACAAGTCTACTTTGGTTGCTTGTTGATACGTAGCTAATTTCTCTTTGTAGCGTGTGTTGATATAGGCATTTTTGCCAAATTGTGGTGCTTCTTCAAACTGTAAAAGTTGCCCTCCTTCCTTATTAAAAATATAAAAGTATTGGTTTTCGTGGTATCCTTTTACCACGGTACCAACAGCTTTTTCACTAAGAATCTCCCCAACAGACAACGAATAAATATCCTCTTTTTGGATTTCTGCACTCTTCAATTGATACGATTCAATAACAAGATTAGGTAATTTATTTTGCCACTCCAATAACGTCTCCTCATAAGATAGATTCGGAGAGATTGCTTCGGCTATTTTTTCTAATTCTGCTTGCTTACCTGAAAAAGTTGGAATTTCAATTGCTTCAACAAAGTAATCGGTCTTTTTATATTTATCATCCAATTGCTCAAAGGCCTGCCGCAATTCTTTTTGCGTTGGCTTTTCTTTCTCCATTAATTTCTCTTTTATTTGGTCCTGTAATTGTTGATCTTTTGCATCTAAAAATTGCCAGAGCGTTAAACTGCTCTTTTGGTCTTGCCATTCTTTTTTTTCTTGCCCAAATGTTTGTGAGTGGGCTATTTCTAACTCCGTCGCCAGTTGTCTAATCATTTTATGTTGTACTAAATCCTCCATTGCAACCTTCAGTAGTTCCTGAGTGGGTGATTTTCCGTTATACGTTTTGCGCCAGAAATTTTTCCCAAACGAAGTTAAATTATTCTGATCAGAGAATTGCTTCGCTACACGATTCATATTTTTATCGCCATAAACAATTAATTCTTCGACTTGGATTGCTTCGTTATTAATCATACTTTGCTGGCTGGTAGTAAAAATAACGAGCACAAAAATAGCACCTATCAAAAAGCTACTTAAAATAATTATTTTTTTCTTCATTCGTTCGCTCCCTCCACTTTAATAAACAAGGCAAGAACAAAATAAGCAATCCCACCTTCATTCATTTTCCTGAAAATCGAGATTACTTATTATGTAAAAATTATTTATTCTTTTTTTGCTTTTCATGCAATTTCCCAGTATTTAAATAAATAATCCCTAGGAAAAGGACAGGGGTTACAACAAACCCAAACTGTGGCTTCAAAAACATCATTGCAAACATTGAGAATAGTAAAAAAACATTTAGACAGCTGACATACCATTTCCGCAGTCCATAGTAAACAGAAATCCGAAACACATCTTTAAAAGAAGCTTGCGGGTTTCGTACTTGAAAATACCAAGCATTCAGCATAATAGCTAACCCAAAAATTAGCAGAAGGACCATCAACGGAATAAACCATTTACCAATCGTTGTTTTGGCAAAAAAGAATATATCTGTCACACTGATGATGCTACTTCCTAAGCCTAGCAAGCTGATAAGAAAGCCTCTTAACCCAAACTGACGAAACTTTTGAAAAAAAGTTTTAAATGGATCCAGCTCCTTTTCTTCTTTAAAAGTATCGATTAAACCTAAAAGTGCAATCATCCCTGCCCCCATCGGCAGCAACGTTACTACAAAAAGTGGGAGGTTTCGTGGATCAATGTCTAAGCTAATCACCGCTATGAAAAAAGGAATGTTCACTAAGAGAAGCCCTAGATTACCGATAAATAAAATGTAAAGCCAGCGAAAAATTTTCATATAGATATTATTATCAAAGGTTTGCTTAGTAAACATTCAAACTTCCTCCTAATTCTTCATTCCAGATGTAGCAATACCTTCAACAAAGTATTTTTGCATTGCTAAAAAGACAATCCCTACTGGTAAAATAGAAACCACTGATGCGGCCATGATTAAGGCATATTCAGCATCAAATAAACCGACGAACATTTTCAAACCTAACTGAATCGTTTTATTCTCAGTAGAAGATAAATAAATGAAAGGTCCCATATAGTCATTCCATGTATTCACAAAAGTAATAATCGTGAGACTGGCTAAAGCTGGTTTGGTTAATGGTAAAATAATTTTCCAATAAATTCCCCACTCACTTAACCCATCAATCCGCGCACTTTCACATAGTGAATCTGGAATACTACTGTAATATTGTTTCAGTAAAAAGACCCCAAATGCATTAAATGCTTGTAATAAAACAAGTGACCATAACGTGTCAGTCAAACCTAATTGACGCATCATAATAAATTGTGGAATCATATACGATTGCCAAGGAATAGCAATTGTTGCGATGTACGTAATAAAAAGTGTATCTCTTCCTCTAAAATTCATTTTTGAAAAGCCATATGCTGCAAAGCTTGAAGTAAATAGTTGAATAATCGTAATCACAATACTTAAAAATAACGTATTTTTAAAGAAAGTTAACAACGGAATGCGTTCCCAAATAACGGAATAGTTTTCTGGATGCCAACTTTTAGGAATCCATTGAATTGGAATGGTGAAAACTTCATTGTTTGTTTTAAATGATGCTGAAACCATCCAAATGAAAGGCACCAAAGTAATTAACGCAAGTAAAGTTAAGAGAATGATTACAAGGATCCCACCAGGTGTGACTTTTTCTGCTTTTTTCGTTTTTGCTTTTCGAGTATTTTCTTTTTTTGAAAAAGTTGCTTCCATCTTTTCTCCTCCTAAACTTTCTCTTGATGTTGATTCCATTTAAATTGGGCCACAGTAATCGCTAGAACGATGATGAATAAGACCATCGCAATGGCTGATGCATAACCAAAATTAAATTTGACAAAGGCTTCATTGTAAATTTCGTAAACTAACACATTCGTTGCACGTCCTGGTCCACCACCAGTCATAACTTGAACTAAGTCAAACACTTTGAAACAGTTAATTACAAGCATGATAGTCACGAAAAAGGTCGTTGGTCGTAGTGAAGGTAAGGTAACATTTAAAAATTGATTCCATTTACCCGCGCCATCCATTGACGCTGCTTCATATAATTCTCTTGGCACACTTTGTAAACCAGCTAAATACAAAATCATATAATACCCCATAAAGCGCCACACACTAACGATGATAATTGCTGGTAAAGCCCAAGTAGAACTAGATGTCCAGCCAGGAGGATTTTCAATAAATAATTTCAAAAATTGATTAATTGGTCCCATTGTTGGATGAAATAGCATATTCCAAACGACCGCAATCGCAACTAATGACGTTACATAAGGAAAGAAAAAAGCCGTTCTAAAAAATTTCATCCCTCTAATTTTACGATTCAACAAAATCGCTAGTCCTAATGAGCAAATCAATGTTAACGGAACAACACCAATCGTATAGATAAACGTTTGTTTTAACGAAATCCAAAACGTATCATCATGAATCATTTTGGTGAAATTTTTCATTCCGACAAATTCAGGAGTTGAAAAAGAATCCCAACTCATAAAAGCTAAAATCAGTGAACAGATAACCGGGATTAAAGTGAAGAGGAAAAAGCCAATAAAGTTTGGTGCGATAAAAGATAACGCAGTCCACGTATTTTTTCGTCTCAATTTATTTGCTGTTTTTGTTTTTGAAGTAATTTCCATAATTGTATTCTGTTAAGTGAACTTAACAGGCCCTCCTTCCAAACTCAAGCTACATTCTTTATTTAAAAAAATAAGCTGAAATTCATTGTAGGTTACTCATTTCAGCTTATTTTTTTCATCAATCTTTTGTGTTTTTGCAGGAAATAATAGTTAGTCTATCTCTGCTTTGACACGTTTTTCCATGTTAGCAATACCATCTTTTGGTTTTTCGTCGCCGACCATAATTAAATCATGTTCTTCTTGTAATACTTTATCAATTGCGGCACCGTTTTTATCAGATGGGAATTCTAAATTAATTGTATCTGGGTTAAAGGCTTTTTGTGAGACTTCATCTGAAGGCATTCCTTTTCTTGCAAAGTAGATTTTATCAATTTCATCTGTTTTATAAGAAGGAACCACCCCTACTTCTGCTAAAAGTTTTGCACCTTCTTTACCTGAAGCAAAGTCTAAGAATTTTTGAGCAGCTTTTTGTTTTTTACTGTTTTTATTAATTGCAAAACTTGTCGGTGAGCCAAAGGTAGTTGCTTTGCCTTTTTCTTGTTGTGGTATTTCGGCAATCCCCCATTCGACATTTGTTTTGCCATCATCAATGTTTGTTAATAAAGTCCCCATGTACCAGCTACCCATGTACATCATCGCCGCTTTTGAATTTTCAAATTGTGATTGATACGTTACTTTTGTTGATTTTGCTGTTCCAAAATCCATTTGTGATTGATCTTTTTGCATTCTCAATGCGCGATCATAATAAGTTTCCATATAATTGTATTTTGGTTCAATCAAATTGGCATTGTTTTGAGCAGCAGCAATCGCTTGAACGGTTGAGCGCCAAGTATGTTGATAGGCACCATATACTTGTTCTTCTGGTTTAGATAATTTTTTCGCTAACGCTTCATATTCATCCCAAGTTAAGTTATCGGGATAGGCAATTCCGGCTTCATCAAACATTTTTTTATTGTAATACAATACCCAGAAATCTGTACGGTAAGGCTGAGCATAGGTTTTACCATCGATTTCATACATCTCGTAACTTGCTTTGGCAGGTGCGATATCTAAATCTTTAACGTGATCGGTTAAATCCACCAATTGATTGCGTAGCGCGTAATTAGAATATGAAAGTAAGTTTTTCATGGTTAAAATATCCGTCGTATCTCCTGATGAAAGCATCGTTGTTACTTTTGTGTCATAATCATCTGAAGCAATGTCCACCGGTTCAATAGTGATATCAGGATTTTCCGCTTCAAAAGCTCTGAATAATTTCTCAAATTCTGGGGTCGTGTCATAATTCCAAGTAGTTACTGTTAATTTTGTTTTGCCATCTTCACTCTTTTCAGTTGCTTTCTTTTCACTTGAACCACCACATGCTGTTAAAGTTACTGCCGCCACCGCTAACAACGCTGCCGCTGTTAAGCCTTTTTTCCAAAATTTCATTTGTACTACCTCCGCTATTTATTATTTTTTAGGAGTTTTCCTCCATGAATTACCAAAAAGAATACCAGCTTTTCGCTAAACGAGTTAACGCTTCCAAATAAAAGTAGTCGCCCCAAATCATGCATTCATCGACTCCTGTATTTGTTTTTTTATCATAGACACCATGAAGCAATAGGCCGTTCGACTCTGGTCGTAAAACCGTTGTATACTTTTCCGCTAATGCTTGTAATAGTTCTAGCGCAACCTTTTCATAATAGCCATGTTTTTCATCATTTAATGGAAGCTGACGAGATAATTCTAGTAAGCCACATGCAGCAATTGCAGCAGATGAGCTATCACGTTCTTCTTCACTCCCTTCATTGAAAATTAAATCCCAGTAACAGATTTTGTCCTCTGGTAATTCTTGAATAAAGTAATCAGCAACATTTTTTGCTGTTTCCAGAAAACTACTATCTCCTGTATATAAATAACTTAACGTAAAGCCGTAAATTCCCCAGGCTTGGCCGCGAGCCCAACAAGAATCGTCTGAATATCCTTGTTGCGTCTTACCGTATAAAGCTTCGCCTGTTTCCGTATCAAAATAATACGTATGGAACGTGGTGTGATTTTCTCGCACAATATATTTTTGTGTTTGTTTCGCATGATTGTAGGCAGCTTCATAATACTCTTGCTTGCCAGTCATTTTTGCTGCAAAGTATAATAATGGTAAGTTCATTAAACAATCAATAATCATTCTACCTCGTTGCTCTGGATCGTCTAAATTCCCCCAAGCTTGAATAATCTTGGCTTTTGGTGAATAACGTTTCATTAATAAGTCCGCAGCTTGCAAGGCCATTTCTTTTGAGGCCTCATGACCATTGACTTGATAATCGGCAATTGCTGTTAAAATATACAAAAAGCCTATATCATGTGTTTCCAGCTCAATTTGTTCATCCAAGCGATGTTGAAAAGAAGCCATCTGTGTGGTAATCACTTCATCGAACTCTGTTGAATTTGTTAATTCCTTTGCTAAAAATAACATTCCTGGCCAAAAGCTGGCCGTCCAGTCAATATTTTCTTCAGGATAATAAATTTGATTTAAACTTGCCGCGGGTGGAACTAATTCTTTAAATGTCTCTAAATTTCCTCGAACTTTGTTTAAAGCAAAACTGATTTGCTTCGGCAACCACTCAATCTGTCCATTTTCTGTCATTGTGTATTTCTCCCCCTAATTCCCCAAAATTACAACTTTTTCTTCAACTAAAAGCTGATTTTCTTTTAACCTAACTTTAACTGGCTCAATTTGCTCATTCGGTAGTACGCCTGTCACCAATGAAATTAAAAGATGTTTCCCTTTCGACAAGTTTGCTTTCAAATATGGCAACTCCGTTAATGGATAAAGTAAATTTGTATTCGGTTCTGTTCGAATAATCGCAGCTTCAGAAAAGCCGTTGATATTTTCTACTTTTGACACACCTTTTGCATTTTTTACCTCAGCCATTTGATCAGAAACACAAGTGACCTTTTCATCGAAGAGCGGGATTGAGAAGCCACCTTCATAAGCCACTAATGCACGTTGTGTCTCAATTTCGTGGATCCGTAAATGTTGGCCTTCTAATGGTACAATTGTCGTTTTGATTGCTACATCGGACCAAGGATGCCATTGATGAATGATACGATCATCAAGAATTTCGTACTGATCATCTAATCCTTTCGTGCGGAAATAGTGGTCGTCTTCAGCTAAAGCCAAGCAATTATCATAAGCACCTTCGTAATACCAATAATCACTCTTTATAGTACTGAAACCAAAATGGGAAGAATAAACAAATTTACTATATTTATCATGCGCATGAGCTTGATAATTAATAAATTGTCCCGCTGGAAACATTAAACCATGTGTCCCTGCATCATTTACTTGATAGTAGTTCCGACTTTCTGGTGAAGGTAAGTGTTTTTCTGGAAAGCTAATAGGCTGTGTTTCTGCTTGCCAATAAGGATGATCTTTTGGAACCGCTAACAAAATGAATGTTTTAAAGGCCCAATAAGGTGAACCAGGACCATTATAGCCTTCGGCAAAGACCATATTTTGATAATCATAACCTACCGACAATAATCCATCTGTTGTAAAAATATCTTTGTTCATCCATTGATGAAGATGTCGGCTGATTAGACCTTTAATCTCACCCCACGGCAATGCTTCAACATCTGCAAAAACTAAAGCACTAAAAAATGACACTTGAGCAAAACGATACGTTAAGCTACGTCCAAAGGGAATCGCTTCTCCTGGCTGAGTAAACCAATATTTAAACTCTTGCGCGAACAAAGTTGCTCGTTCCTTCATAATAGCCACTCTTGCGGTATCTTCCGGGGCAAAACGACAATACAATAAACTATAATAATGAATAGCGAAAGAAACATAATAATCAACTTGTGTCTCGACTCCGTCATAATACCAACCATTACCGACATAAAAACGATCAATTACAGCCAAATCAACAGCGATCTGTTCTTTTGAATACGGCATTTCACAATGTTTCATCGCTAAATTCAGCAACACTCTAAAGAAATGCCAATTATTTGGCGGAATAATGTTTTCATTGGCTTGTATCAGCCAACTGTGTAAATTGTTTTGCTGTTCTTTTGTTAATTGGTCCCACGTTTTTTCTTTGTTTAACAAAAGAAATGTACTTAATGCTGCCATCTCAACAATCAATTGATCATAATCTTTTGTTTTTCCCCAATAAGATGAACTCTCAGGATCGGTTCCTTCGATAATTCCCGTTAGAAAGTCATTCAAATACTCACTTTCATTTTGCGTTACATAAGGACCTAGTCCCCATAATGGTCGTAAAAATGCCTCCGCATCACGTGTCCCTTTAGAATAAACCGTTCCGTGTGTCCCTAAATCCAGATGACCTTGATACTCTCGATCAAAAAACAATTCCAGTGGCGCTAATAAATCTTCAAATCCTTCTGCAACTTCTTCGTATGTTTCAAAAGGATTCTGTCTAATTCGTGGCTGAATCATGATTCTCCTCACTTTCAATTAATGTCCCTTTCAAAAAGCCGTAATATTCTCCGTAAACTGTCACTTCGTCACCAATCTTCAATTTTTTCTTTTGCTCATTAAAAACTTGATATTTACTAGAACCACTTTTCAAAATAAAACGATCACCTTTTTTTATTAAACTGGAACGACTGTCACTCTCAACAATCTCCCCTTTCAAAGAAATATATTCATTTAAACGAACGTCACCATTTTGTAATTCTGTTTCTGAATAAGACTGTGCCGTTTCCTTTAGATTTTGAAGAGATTCTTCATCAAATTCTTTTTCACCGGATTTACAACCTGTTAAAGCAAGTAAAATTAGTAAAAAAAATGAAAATCTTTTCACTAAACCACCTTCTCCATCGAATTAAAGCGCTTTCTTTGACTTTATAGTATATTTTTTTAGTCAAAAAATCAATAGTTTTTGCTAAAAAAAAGTAAAAAAAGCTTTTTCTTGCTTTTTTTTACTAAAAAGAAATATACTATATGCTATAATAGTACTTGAGAAGGAGGCATTTAGAATGGCAACTATCACAGATATCGCAAAAGTCGCGAATGTTTCAATTTCAACTGTATCGCGAGTTCTGAACTATGATCCAAACTTATCCGTTACAGAGGAAACCAAGCGAAAAATTTTTGAAGCAGCAGAAACCCTGAATTATACGAAATATAAAACTAAAAATAAAAACAAACAGCAGGAGCAACTGACACCTAACCTTTCCGTACAAACAGCTCCGCAAGAGCCTTCGATTGCCGTCGTTCAGTGGCGTTCAGATGACGAAGAACTAACGGATATTTACTATATGTCGATTCGTTTAGGCGCTGAAAAACGGGCCGAAGAGTTAGGTTACAATATTCTCAAAGTTTCTCAATTGGAACAACATAACCTTCAAGGGATTGATGGCATTTTGGCAATTGGCAAATTCACTCAAAAGACGTTACAAGAGTTGCAGCAACTGCATCCCAATCTTTGTGTAATTGGCAGTAATTTCCCATTGGAAGAATTTGATTCTGTAAATACTGATTTTTATCAAGCAACCGAGATTGCCTTAACTCATCTTTTAGAATTGGGCCACGAAAAAATTGCCTTTATTGGTGCCGAAGAAAGCGAAAATATGTATGGTTTCCGTCGCTATAAAACACCGACAACCAACGCTTATCTTGACATTATGCAGCATTATCACTTGTTTAACGAAGATTATTTTATCTTAAAAGAAAATGGCATGTTGGATGTCAAAACAGGGGAACAATTGACAGAAGAAGCGTTAGAGAAATGGGGAAATGATTTACCTACTGCGATTCTTGCTTATAATGACGCCTTTGCAATCGGTGTGATACATACGTTAGCCGCACACGGTATAAAGGTTCCTGAAGAAATTAGTGTCATGGGGATCAATGATATCTCTATTTCTCAATATGTCTCACCGCCGCTATCCTCTGTCCATGCCTTTACTGAAGAGATGGGCGAGACAGGCATTAATTTATTGCACAAACGAATTCAAATGCCTAGCATTCCTCGTAGAGTCCTGTTAAACACAGAATTGGTTGTCCGCCAATCGACAACTAGCCCACGCCAGAAATAAAAAATAAGGACCGCTCCTATAAAGGAACCGTCCTTATTTTTTATTTGTTTTGACCAAATAATTCAATTTGTGTTAATGCTGGAAATGGTGATGGTTCATCTGCTTGAATTAACTCTGTTAGTATCACCCACTCCGCTGCCCGTTTCGCAAAGGTAAAGCTCTGGCGTTGCTCAGTCTTAACAGTTTTAAAGACCTCATGTGTACCGTCGGAAAATTTTAAAGTCACTTGTTGCCAATAATTATCATGAGGAAAGTCCGCTCGTAATGTTAAGATCACTTTATCCAACAAGACTTCACGCCCAAATTCAATTTTTAATGCGGCATCTAATTGCTGATTAATCCCCCATGATTGATAAGGATACGGCCCATGATAAAGATTAGCAAAGGTACCGTCAATCGCATTGCAAGCAAAAAAAGTGGCATCATTTCGCGTTTCCACATTGGCAGATGCATGAGGATACGCACCAGTAAAATGTTGTAAATCATGTGGATTTAACGCCCAATTACGATAACTCTTAATTTCTTCTTTAGTGGCAATACGCACACTTATATAAGGTTTCTTGGTTTCAAAACGATACGCTGCTCGCGCTTCGATAACGTTTTCATTTTTTATGATTGGAAACGTCCATTTTTGTTCTGGAACATAAATTAAACTGCTATCAAGCGTAGCATCTAACTTCACCATTAAATAAGTATTGGGCGTATCTAAACAAACTTGAATCACATCGCCGTCTTGTAATTGACAATCCCGAGCAGCTAAACAAACAAAATCTTTTCCTGTAATAGTTAACTCTTTCAAAGAATCTGAATCATCTATCTTAGCTTTTCTAACTTCTTGTTCTTGATTTAAAATCGATAATGAAATACACGTCATATGCTTCCCTCCTAGTTTTACCTTTATTATATATTATTTTAGTAAATTAATCTATTTTTTACTAAAATAATAACTCTAGCTTTATTTCTATAAAAGCATTTGGTACTCACTATGAAACATAAGATTTTGACTCTGCTCTTTTTGAACACAATAAAAAAGCAAGACATCAACCAAAGTTGACTGATGTCCCACTCTCTAAATCTTACTTTTCGATACTTGCGAGTATCTTCTCTGTGTTCATATAACGAAAATCTTCTTGATCGATAAAAACAACCTGCCCCTGACAACCTTCTAAATATTTTTCCACTTTTTCTTTGACACGAGCGACTTGTGGGGTCAACATTAACACATCATACTCTTTATAACCAAGTTTTTCCTCAATCCGACAAACAGGCGCATAATCTAAATCATAAGATAACTCTTTTTCCCTAATTGCTTCAAGTAATTTTGAAACTAACAGCGATGCACTAATTCCTGTCTCACAAATAATCAATATGTTTTTGCTCATAAACTTCTCCTCATTCATGAAATATTTTTATCTAGCAAATCCGATTGGTGAAAATGCTGCATAGGTTAGGATAACCACGACAACTAATATACTTGCGACAAGTTTTGTATGTTTCCAAGGTTCAATATTTACTTTCGTATCAAAAGAATTTAAAACAAATTCGCCATCTGGTTTTATTTTAGAAACTACTATTAAAATAAGAATGTCTAAGAAGAAGAGCAGGCTTAAGACATATAAAAAATGGATATCTTTCAAAAATACTTTTGATAGCGCATACAAAATAATGTGGATAGCAATTGTCATTTTTGCTCCAAAAGCAGTTGCTTTTTTGGAATAAAACGCAAAAAGTATAATCACTAACAATGGCATATTGTATAATCCATTAAACTCTTGAACAAATTGATACAATCCAGCTGGTGCAAAAGAAATAAACGGTGCAACGATAATTGAAATAATCCCTACAATAACTGTAACTGTTTTTCCCGCACGAGCAATTTGTTTGTCATCTGCTTTCTTATTGATAATTGGTTTGTAAAAATCTAGCGAAAACAGAGTCGAGGTTGCATTTAAAGCCCCCGCAAAGGAAGATAAAATTGCCCCAAAAATAACTGCAGCAAAAATGCCGAAAAGCATTTTTGGTAAAACTTCAGTTACTAAATATGGATATGCGTTATCAGGATTGGACATCAACGCATCCCCAAAAAGATTTCTTGCAACAATTCCTGGAAATACTAAGAATAATGCGCCAAACACTTTGAAAATCCCCACTAAAAAAGCCCCTTTTTGTGCTTCTGCTAAATTTTTTCCTGAAAGTGCTTTTTGAACAATCATCTGATTGGTACACCAGAAATACAAATTATTAAACAACATCCCTGTAAATAATGTTGGCCATGGTACAACAGCAGAATCAATTGCACCTACAGAGTTCAGTAACCATGGTGTGTTTTCAACAACCTGTTCAATCCCACCAATAAAACTGCCATCACCCAGTTTCATTAAACCTAGTATTGGAACCAACAAACCACAAACCAATAAACCAACGCCATAAATCGAATCGCTATTGGCACTTAAAGATAGGCCGCCAATCAGCAGATAAAGAATCCCAACAATACCAATCACCATCGCCACAAGAATGATTGCGACAATAGGTTCGACACCCAGCAGCTCATCAATATGAAAAATCTTATTGAATACTAGTGACCCAGAATAAAGAACTACTGGTAAAAAAGAAATCATATAGGTAACAATAAACAAGATTGAAATAATTCGTTTTGTAACTGTATCATAACGAATTTCAATGAAATCTGAAACCGTATTAATACCGTATTTAAAATATTTTGGTAAAAAAATGACTGCCAATGCGACAATTGCAATTGCAGCAGTTACTTCCCAAGCCATAACTTCCATTCCTGCATGATAGCTTTGACCGTTTTGTCCAACAATTTGCTCTGTGGATAGGTTGGTCATAATAATTGTCCCAGCAATCGGTAAGGCTGTTAAGCTTCGGCCACCCATGAAGAAACCTTCTGATCCAGAAGTATCTACACTTCTGGATCGAGAATAGGCAAAAATCCATACGCAGATGACAATTACTAGGAAACTGATTATTGAAAATAGATTCATTGTCTAGCTCCTTCTCGATTAGATTAAAGATCGGCGACCTTTCGGATATAGTTTCGTGCTTTGACGGCATATTCAAACGGATTGGCTTTGGCAGGATCTTGTTCCGCTTCAACTACAATCCAACCTCTATAGCCACTCTCTTCGATTGCTGACCAAATTGGTTTGAAATCAATCATACCATCCCCAGGGACTGTAAAGACGCCTTTTTTCACGGCCTTTAAGAAGCTATCTTCTTCTGTTCTGACTTCCTCTGCCATTTGTTGGCGAATATCTTTGAAGTGAATGTGTTTAATCCGGTCTTGATAGCGCTGATAGATTGCGATTGGATCTTCTCCTGAGAAGACAAGATGGCCAGTGTCAAACAATAATTTAACTTTTGTCGGATCCGTCATTTTCATTAATCGATCGATTTCTTCAGTCGTTTGGACTCCTGTCCCCATATGGTGATGGTAAACAATCTCCATACCTTTTTCATGTGCCAAGTCTCCTAGTTTTTCTAATCCTTCAGCTAGTTTTTGCCACTCTTCATCAGAAAAAATTGGTTTCTCATTAAAAACAGGAGCCGTCATAATTCCTTGTATGCTGTGTCCTTGTTCAGCCACAACAATAACCTTAGCATCCATTGCATGTAAGAAATCTCGATGTTTTTTGAAGTCTTCCGCGGTTTCTTCGAAAGGTTTTGTTGTTAAAAATGTACTAAACCAAGCACTCGCTACTTTTAGTCCACGAATATCTAAATATTGTTTTAAAACCTGTGGATCTTTTGGATACTTGTTACCAATCTCCGTACCTTTGAATCCAGCTAGCGCCATCTCACTAACGCATTGTTCAAACGTATTTTCGCTTCCTAGCTCTGGCATATCATCATTTGTCCATGCAATCGGCGCAATAGCTAGTTGAATTTGTTTCGCCATTATGTCACTCTCCTACTTCATTTATAGTTGTACCAAACGATTCGTATCAAATGATTCTTGACAAGCTAATGCAATTTTTGTTG
This sequence comes from Enterococcus sp. DIV0236, assembly GCF_050558525.1. NCBI lineage: Bacteria > Bacillati > Bacillota > Bacilli > Lactobacillales > Enterococcaceae > Enterococcus > Enterococcus sp. DIV0236. Next base: position 1,847,506 of record NZ_CP187891.1, read on the forward strand.
ATTGTAGACCATCTTCTGCATTAACTGCTGGTTGACGTTTTTCTTGAATACAGGAAATAAATTCTTGTGCTTCTCGAATGAATGCTTCTCTAAATCTTTCTGGAAAGTTTTGAGAGCAAGGTCGCACAACCCTTGATTATTCATAATAGTCACTAAATTTTTTTCAGGTACTTGCGCTACTCGTAACATCCCTTTGGTGCCCATGATTTCTGTTTCGACATGGTAACCATGTGTAGCATTTCTTCCAGCAACTAGTAAAGCCATTGTTTTATCTTTAAGACTCATCATAGCTGCTCCGGTTTCCAATTCACCGACTTGATCTAATTCTGGATATGCAGCATTTTTACCAATTGCCCAAACTTGTTCTACCTCTTGACCAGTAAACCAACGAACCAAATCAATATCGTGAATCGCCATATCTAGAAATAAACCGCCACTATCATTGTTCATTGCAAACTTAACGAAGCTTTCCAGTTCATCACTCGGATCAATTCCATAACAACGGATTAACGTGACTTCCCCAATTTCCCCATCTTCTACCATTTTTTTCGCATACTGATAAGATTCATCGTAACGGCGCATGAAACCTAACATAAATACTTGCTCGGGATATTTTTCAATAACCTCTTGTGTTTTTTTTATGTCCTCAATTTCAATTCCCAATGGTTTTTCAGTAAATACGTGTTTCCCATTTTCCATAGCTAAACGGACTTGTTCACAGTGGAATCCTGAAGGTGAAACAATAAAAACGGCATCAATTACAGCGCTTTGAACCATTTCTTCATAACTAGAAAACGTATACTTAACACCTAACTCCTTCTGTGCAAATGCTAATTCTGATTCAACTAAACTACAGGCGGCCGTAAGCTCACAGCCACTAACAGCAGAAGATAAATTTTTTGCATGTACCTTGCCTAATCTACCTAATCCTACGATTCCTACTCTAATATTTTCCACAAAACCCCTCCTTTTTTTAAGAATTATTTGGTATATAACGCTGGTTGTTCATCTATTTCAATCATTACTTTTTCCCCTGACTCACGAGATTCATGACAAGCCATCATTGTGATTGCTGCCACGTAGCCATCCCAAGCAGTTGGACCAACAAGTTTATCGTTTTTAATTGAATCAACCCATAACTTAAATTCGTAATCATACGCATCTAAAAAACGCGTTTGCCAGTCGGGCGAAATTGGTGTGTAATTTTTCTCCGCAGCTTTAATTTTGGTATAGGCTGGATCCGTCATTCCGACTTCTGCCGTTTCAAAAACTACGTCACACTTAATGTCGTAGCCAAAACGACAATTAACAAAAATTTCTAAATCAATTGTTACACCTGATTTCGTCTGGAAAATCAGTAATTGAGGATCATGTAAATCTGCATGTGTATGACTGGTTTTCTTTGGTAAAATCATTTGCACTGAGGCATAATCTTCGGCTAATAGCCAACGAAGAACATCAATTTCATGGATTGCAGTATTACTGATTGCCATTGGCGTCTTATAATTTTCATCAGCGCTTGGATTTCTATGCGCACAATGGAGCATCAGAGCTTCACCATACTGTTTTGATTCAATTGCTTCTTTCAACTCAATGTAGCCACGATCGTATCGACGCATGAAGCCCACCTGTACCAATTTTTTACCATAAGCGACTTCTGCATCTACAATTCGGCGACATCCTGCGGCATCCATTGCTAATGGTTTTTCGCAGAATACGTATTTTCCATGCTTGATTGCTTCCAAGACATATTTTTCGTGTGTTGGGTCCCAGGAAGTAACAACAACAACTTCCACTTCTTCAGAAGCAATTAATTCTTCGCCTGTTTTGAAAAATTGAGCCCCAATCTCCTCAGCAATTTTGCTTGCCGCTTCAACATTAATATCTGATACTGCTGTTACAAAAGCGCCTTGTGTCTTGTGATTAATTCTGTTAATATGTTCGATTCCAATCGCCCCTGTACCAATTACGCCTACTTTTACTTTCAATTATTTGTCCTCCGATTTCTTTATTTTATGCGTATTATGTATACGCTTACAATTTTATTTAGTCAATCATTATTTTCAGAAAGTCATGTCTTATATTTGTACTAATAAAAGATACTTTCACCGCTTTAATCATAGAATCCTCGAAGCTCCTTTGACAGAGCTTCGAAGTAAAACTAGTTTATTTCGCTAGGAGCGTATCGAGCAGTTACAACTTTTCGATGTGTATAAAATTCTACACTGTCTTTTCCATTGGCGTGTAAGTCACCATAGAAAGAGTGTTTCCAGCCGGAAAAAGCAAACCAAGCCATTGGTGCTGGTACACCTAAGTTGATGCCTAACATTCCTGCATCAACATTCTCTCTAAAGTAACGGATAGCTGAAGCATTACTCGTATAGAGACATGAACCGTTAGCAAATTCTGATTGATTGGTCAGTGTAACTGCTGCTTCTAGATTTTTCACTCGAACAATTGAGGCAACGGGTGCAAAAATTTCATCTTGCCAAATCTTCATGTCCATCGTGACACGATCAAAGATCGTAGGTCCCACGAAGTAGCCTTTTTCAGGAATATTTTCACGGCCATCTAACAATAAGTCCGCCCCTTCATCAATACCTTTTTGAATGTAATCAAATGTTCGTTGCTGCGCCTCTTTTCGAATCACGGGGCCTAAAAAGACTCCTTCTTCCAGACCATTTCCAATTTTTATCGTCTGTGCTGCAGCCTTAAATTTTTCAACGAATTGATCTGCAATAGTTTCCTCTACAACAATCACCGAAGCGGCCATACAGCGTTCACCCGCTGATCCAAAAGAGCCACCGATAATGTCTTTTACTGCACGATCAAGGTTGGCATCTTTTAAAACGATGACATGATTTTTTGCGCCAGTTAATGCCTGGACTCGTTTCAGATTTTTTGTTCCTTCTTTATAGACATATTCACCAACATTTTTTGAACCTACAAAGCTAATTCCTTTTACTAATGGATCACGCAATAAAGTATTAACAACATCGTGTGCCCCATAGACAACATTAAAGACGCCACTTGGAAATCCTGCTTCTTCTATTAATTCAACAATTTTTTCCATCAATAATGGCGTTTTTTCGGAAGGCTTCAGCACCACCGTATTCCCTGCTGCTAACGCCATTGGGAAAATCCAAAACGGTACCATCATCGGAAAATTGAAAGGAGTAATTCCCCCAACAACACCGATGGGATAACGGTAATTGGTAATTTCAATATCTGTAGCCGCTGTGGATAGAGAATCACCCATTATTAAATTCGTAATGCTCGCTGCGTGCTCGACATTTTCAATCCCTCGCTGAACCTCACCTAATGATTCTGACAAAGATTTTCCATTTTCAAGCGTAATTAATCGTGCTAGCTCTTCTTTATTCGTCATCAATAAATGATGCAATTTGAAAAGATAGCGGCCACGAACTGGAACACTTACTTTTTTCCATGTTTGAAAAGCCTCATCCGCTACTCTGATTGCTTCTGCAGTTTCTGCTTCACTAGATAATGGAACATTTACTAATGCTTCTTCTGTTGCCGGATTGATCACTTCTTCAAATTCAGTGGCTGTACTTGTTACCCAGCGGCCACCTATATAATTCTTTAAAAATCGAGTCATTTATTTTCCTCCTAAAAAAAGTCTACTTATTTTTTATTTCTAATTGTTAGTCAATTCGTTCCGATTTAAAATCCACTCGTGTTTTTTCTCGTTATGAAACTTCCAAATTCGTTCAGGTCCTGCCATCACATTTAAATAATAAGAGGTGTAGCCATCTGGCACGCCGACAGGATGATATCCCTTAGGTACTTCCACAACATTTTGATGCTCTACAGTCATCGTTTCATCTATAGAACCATCCTCTGTATATACTCGTTGGAAAACAAATCCTTGCTCTGGATTCAGCTCATGATAATACGTCTCTTCTAAATAAGATTCGTCAGGTAAATTTTCTTGGTCATGTTTGTGTGGTGGATAGCTAGAAAAGTTGCCACCTTCAGTGTAGACTTCAACCACCAACAAACTACTGGCAGTGTCGACATTGTCTGGTAAAATGTTATGCACTAGTCGTTTATTCTGATATATCCCTCGTTTTTCAACTGTATTTTCCTCAGCGGTAATCACGTGCACTGGCAACGTTTTTTTAGCTGGCGAATAACAAAGGGCCAAACGAACAGTAGCAGAAGTTGCTATTAGTTCAAACGACGTTTTTGCTGGGATATAGATACTATCTGTCGGAATTTTTTCAAAAACGGAAGTTCGTTTACCTAAATTCTCGTACCATTTATCGTCCACCTTAACATTGATTTTACCAGTTAATACGACGATACAAACTTCCAGTTCATTACCAGCTTCTTGATACATTGCTCCATTATCTAATTCAAGAACTTGAAACTCAATATACTGTAAATCAGTGTTGTTTTTTCGAATATTTTGAACTTGTCGAACACCGGGAGCTAGTTCTTTTATCAACGGTTGATGTTTCAATGTTTTTTTCAATTCATTCGCTCCTAACTTTTTGGTTGTATGACGAATACCTAATATTTTCTAGCAGTTGCAAGTTTTTCTTTTTTAACTTGGTATGCTTCTTGAATCGCTGGTTTTTCTGATACTTCAGCAACACCGACATTCCACCAACTACCATCGTAACCAGCAGTCATCGTTTTAGGAAGAACATTTATTTCAATCAATGTCGATTGCGTTTGGTTTTTCGCGTCGACAATCGCCTTTTTTAGTTCTTCAATCGAATGGACTTGATACGCTTTGGCACCATATCCTTCAGCGATTTTAGCATAATTGATATTCATAATTTCGCCTTTTGTATTTCTAAATTCCGTCCCTTGACTTATGCCGCCATTCTCCATTTGCAGATTATTAATGCATCCGAACCCAGAATTATTGAACAGAACAATATTGATCTTTTTGTCATATTGTAATGCAGAGACCAGTTCGCTATGCAACATCAAAAAACTACCGTCACCGACTAATGCGTAAACCTCTTGATTAGGATTAGCAAGCCGTACCCCCATTGCACCAGCAATTTCATAGCCCATACAAGAATAGCCATACTCTAAATGATAAGTATTTTCCTTTACAGGATTCCACAATCGTTGCATATCTCCTGGTAATGACCCTGCCGAACCAATCACAATCGCATCATCTTCGACAAAATCATTCAGATGAACGAAAACCTCTGTTTGTGTCAGAGTTGTATTCAAAGAATCAGCATAATCATTTAAAATATCCTGTGTAAAGTGGTTTTTGATTTCCGGATCAAAATCTTTCCGTTTAAAATGAGTTGTTTTTAATCGCTCCCGCTCTTTCACCCATTCGTTCTTCAGTTCAGTGATTTTTTCACCATAAGCCGTCCGATATCCTTCAATCATTGGCAGAATTCCTTCTAAGGTTGCTCGAGCATCTCCCACAATTTGAAACGCTTCCATTTTGTAAGTCTGTGGTCGACTTACGTTAATATTTATCATTTTTGATTGTTCAAAATTAAAAATACTTTTTGATGCAGTGGTAAAATCCGTATAACGCGTGCCAATTCCAATAATCAAATCCGCTTGCTGAACAGCTTTATTAGCAGCCGAGGTACCTAAAATTCCCAAGCCTCCAAGATTATTTTCAAATTCCCATGAAACAGTTGATTTACCAGCATGTGTTTCAACCAAAGGTATCTGATGAACTTGAGAAATTTTCTGAAGGCTCTCACCTGCTTCTGAATACTTGCAACCGCCCCCCACAATAATTACTGGGTGTTTACTATCCTTTATCAAGTGACTAGCTGTTTCAAGCTCACGAATTGTCGGCATCCGTCGATCGATATAATGAACTCTTTTTCTAAAAAACTCTACTGGATAATCATAGGCTTCTGACTCAACATCTTGTGGCAAACAAATGGTGGCAGGTCCTGTAGTTGCAGGATTGGTCATAACTTCAAATGCTCGTAGCAATGCTGACATCAGTTGTTCTGGCCGATTAATACGATCCCAATAGCGAGAAACCGCTTGGAAAGCATCGTTGGTAGAAAAGGTTACACTTGATTCATGTTCCAACTGCTGTAATACGGGATCTGGTTGCCGAGTAGCAAACGTATCTGCTGGCAGAAACAATACAGGTATATTATTAGCGAAGGCGGTTCCAGCAGCAGTCAATAAATTAGCAGAACCTGGACCAGCAGACGTTGAAACTGCGAATATTTTCTTACGTAAACTTTGTCTAGCAAAAGCGATAGCAGCATGAGCCATCCCTTGTTCGTTTTTTCCACTGTAACTTTTTAAATGTCCCGGAGCTTGTTCCAACGCTTGACCAATCCCTAAAACATTCCCATGACCATATACATGAAAGATTCCTTCCACATAAGGTGTTTCTTTTCCATCAATGCTGATATATTGTTGATTCAAAAATTTTAATAATGCTTGTGCTGTCGTTAAACGAATCGTCTTTTCCATTTTATCCACCTTAAATCCTGGCGATCATTTCGCCGTATATTTCCTTCTCCAGTTCAATGAACTCTTTTACTTCTTGCGTCGTTGGTAAAGAATCTGAGCAATTGTTACTTTTGACCATCATCGAAGCTTCCGCTGAGCCAAACTCCAAGCAATCGATAATTTCCCAACCTTCAAATAAACCATATAAAAATCCAGCAGCATAGCCATCACCGCCACCAAATCCCTTGCGTGCCTCCACTGGAAATGGTTTAATTGAAAACTGTTGATGATCTGCTGTATAAGCTGTTGAGCCTTTCATTCCGTGTTTAATAACGACTATTTGAGCGCCACAATTATGCCAAAAAACAGCGCTTTCATTATCTGTCATATTTGGTTGAATCAATCTTTCAGTTAAATCAAATTCTTCTCTCGAGCCCATAATAATATCTGATTCTTTCGCAACTATTGAATAATAAATAGCGATTTCATCCACATTTTTCCAATTGTATTCTCGATAGTCGATATCAAAAATAATTTTGACGTTGTTTTTTTTCGCTAACATCACAGCTTTTAACACGGCTTCTCTTGAAGGGCTTTCCGCCAAAGCAGTCCCTGAAATTAATAAGGCTTTTGAACGTTTCAAATAATCTTCATCGATATCTTCGACACTTAGTTGTAAATCCGCAGCTTGGTTCCGATACATTAAAATACTACTTTCTTTAGGCGATAGCATTTCTGTAAAAGTCAGACCCAACTTTTCGCCATGCTGCGCTTTACTTATCTGAGAAGTATCAATGCCTTGCTCATTAAAATAATCAATAACATATTCTCCGAACTGGTCATCGGATACTTTCCCAATGAAGCCAGCTTTCATCCCATGTTTGGTGATACCCACGGAAATATTTGCAGGAGAACCTCCCACAAACTTTTCAAACATATGAACATTTTTTAAAGGCTTAAATTCTTCTTTAACTTGCTCATTATAGGCAGGGTTAAAATCGATAGCCACTCTACCTAAAAGAACTAGATCAAATTCTTTTGATTGATCAAAGCTAATATAACTCATAGATCCACCTCTTCTTCGTTCTTCTATTATTTACAAACGAATTATAGCACGCTTTCAAAATGCGTGCAACATTAAATTAGCACATTATTTTGCGTGCGTTTCAAAAGAACGCAAAAAAAGAAGCATGAATTGCTTTACAGCAAGCTTCACACTTCTGTTAAAGATTATATTTTGTTTTAATAATGATATCTGTAAATAACATCTCTTCTGTCATAATTTTATTGTTCTGTAGTTGATTCGCTAATAATAGCAAAGAACGATAGCCCTGCGTAAAACCATCTTGATCAATTAGAAAATCAACTTGATTTTTTTTCAGCATCTCGATATTTTTCTCAGTTAAATCATAGATAATCACATACGGTCTGTCTTTCCCTGCCCTTTTTTTCAACACACGAGCAATTCCTGCTTGACCTCCTGAAAACACAACGACACCTTTTAAATTAGTATAGTTCTCTAATGTGTCACTTAAAATCTTTTCGACTTCATCGCTCGAATCAAAACTGCTTTGAACACCTGTTAATTTCAATTGTGGAAATGACTGTTTCAATTCTTCAACAAAACCAGCAACTCGTAAACTATTCACACTATTTCCAAAATATCCAGTAATAGCTAGGACATCTCCCTCTCCTTTTGTCAACATTCCTAATAATCCAGCAGCTGTCTTCCCGCTTTTAAAGTTATCCATTCCGACAAAGCATTGACGTTTACTACCAACAATGTCCGAATTGAATGTGATGACCTTAATGCCTTGTTCCGTAAGCTGATTGATTTTTTCCCTAATCGCCACACTATCAACTGGCATGATGGCAATTCCTTTTACACCAAGTTCTAACAAGCGTTCAAGTGCCTGTAACTGCGCCGCTTCATCGACCCCGTCTATTTCCTCTAAAAAGCAATCGATATTTCTTTTTTTTAGATCACCTATAACTGCTTGTAAACCTGATCGAATTGGAATCATAAAAGAAGATTTTGCCAATTGTGTCACAACACCTAATTTGATTGGTTCTTCTTTGGCCATCTTTTTTTTCTTCGGAACATAGTTCATTTCTTTCGCTATTGTTTTAATTTTTTCAGCAACCTCAGGATTGATTCGGCCGCGATTATTCAATGCTCGATCCACAGTTCCCCTAGATACTCCTGCTTTTTCAGCAATTTCTTTTATTGTTCCAGCCATTTGTTCTCTCCTTATTTACTTGATTTGCAAAATTATTTTGATTATTTATAAGCTTTCGTATGTATATTCTATCACAATATAAAAAAGCACGCAATTTTGCGTGTTTTATTTTAAAATGTAGTTTACTTTAATTTATATTTTCAAAAAAAGCACCTCAGCTCAGACTGAGGTACTTTTTTGATAAGTTATTTTTTCTGATCATCTTCATCCATCTTCAGAACCGCCATAAAGGCTTCTTGAGGAACTTCCACGGATCCAATTTGTTTCATCCGTTTCTTCCCTTCTTTTTGTTTCTCTAACAATTTACGTTTACGAGAAACATCGCCACCATAGCATTTAGCCAGTACGTTTTTGCGTAAGGCTTTAATATCTGAACGAGCCACAATTTTTTGACCAATCGCCGCTTGAACTGGGACTTCAAACTGTTGACGTGGAATTAGTTTTTTCAGTTTCTCAACAATCGCTTTACCACGCTCAAATGCGAAATCTCGGTGAACAATAAAGCTTAAAGCATCCACTTTTTCAGCATTTAATAGAATATCCATTTTTACTAGACGGCTGGTACGATAGCCAGCCATTTCGTAATCTAAGGATGCATAGCCTTTTGTACTTGATTTCAATTTATCGAAAAAGTCAAACACGATTTCAGATAACGGAATTTCATAAACTACGTTTACACGATAATCGTCTAAGTAATCCATTGTAATGAATTCGCCACGTTTACGTTGTGATAATTCCATTACTGCTCCTACATAATCGTTTGGCACCATGATTTGCGCTTTAACATAAGGTTCTTCCACAGATTCAATCGTTACTGGTTCTGGAAATTCAGCTGGGTTGTCAACAACAACGGTTGTTCCGTCAGTTTTATTAACGTGATAGATTACAGACGGTGCTGTTGTAATTAACTCTAAATTAAATTCTCGTTCCAAACGTTCCTGAACAACATCCATGTGCAGCAAACCTAAGAAACCACAACGGAAACCAAACCCTAAAGCTTGCGATGTTTCCGGTTCAAATTGTAACGCCGCATCATTTAATTGTAATTTTTCTAATGCTTCCCGTAAATCATTGTAGCGCGACGTATCAATTGGATATAAGCCACAATAAACCATTGGATTCATTTTGCGGTAGCCTGGTAGTGCTTCTGCTGCTGGATTGTCGGCCAAAGTCACTGTATCCCCGACCCGTGTATCTTGAACCGTTTTAATGCTAGCGGTGATATAGCCCACATCACCAACCATTAAATAATCACGAGCAATTGGTTTCGGTGAAAAAACGCCGACTTCTGTTACATCAAACGTTTTACCGTTACTCATCATTTGGATTTTATCCCCAGGACGAACGACACCGTCAATTACACGGATGTTTAAAACGACCCCCCGATAACTATCGTAAATAGAGTCAAAAATCAAAGCCTTTAAAGGAGCCTCAATATCGCCTGATGGAGCTGGTACATACTCCACCACTTGTTCTAAAATATCTTCAATCCCAATCCCTGCTTTTGCACTTGCTAAAACAGCTTCCGATGCATCAATTCCAATTACGTCTTCAATCTCTGTCCGAACACGCTCTGGATCAGCGGCGGGTAAATCAATTTTATTAATAACAGGTAAAATTTCTAAGTCATTATCCAATGCCAAATAGACATTTGCTAGCGTTTGCGCTTCAATTCCTTGCGCCGCATCAACAACTAGAACAGCCCCTTCACAAGCTGCCAAGCTACGAGAAACTTCGTAGGTAAAATCGACGTGCCCTGGTGTGTCAATCAAATGGAAAGTATAGGTTTCACCATCTTTGGCTGTATAGTTTAATTCAATTGCGTTCAATTTGATGGTAATGCCGCGTTCTCTCTCTAAATCCATTGAATCAAGTAATTGATCTTGCATTTCTCGACTGCTGACTGTATTTGTTTTTTCCAAAATCCGGTCGGCTAAAGTTGACTTCCCATGGTCAATGTGGGCAATGATCGAGAAATTACGAATTTTCTCTTGTCTTGCTTTCATTTCTTTATTGTTCATTTTTTGCCTCATTTCTTTTAAGAAAAGCTAGCTCCCTGCTAGCTTCATCAATCAATTGTTATATTTTAGTTGCCTTTTTTATCAAATTATCATGTTTAAAGGTCTAGGATAATCAGCACTTTTCATTATACCAATTTTTGAAGAAGATTTAAAGCACTTCCCTTTTATTCTTTTGGTTTCGAAAGGCTAACAGAGTTTCGAAAAATTTGGTATACTAAAAACAGTAAATTTATTGGAGATGGAAAAATGGATGAACAAGAATTTCGAAAGCAACTGACCTTAAAGCCTGTTGAGGAAGAACACATTGATCAATTTAATGAACTTCTTTCCTATGTTTTTCAAGTGACTGAAGCAGATATTGAAGAAAGTGGTTTTGAAAACAAACGCGCATTTATCAAATCAAAACAACCGATTTTAGAACTTTCAAAAGTATTTGGCTGGTTTCACGAAAATCAATTAATTTCACAAATTGCTATCTATCCATGCGAAGTCAATATCCATGGCGCTTTGTATAAAATGGGCGGCGTTACTGGTGTCGGTACCTATCCTGAATATGCCAACCACGGCTTAATGAAAGACTTGATTCAAACGGCATTAGAAGAAATGCGCCAAGATAAACAGTGGATTTCTTATCTTTTCCCTTACAACATTCCTTATTACCGACGTAAAGGTTGGGAAATCATGTCCGACAAGTTATCTTTTAAAATTCGGGATACGCAATTACCAAAAACCGTTCCTGTTCCAGGAATGATTGAACGATTAGCTGTCGATCACCCAGATGTCTTTGATGTCTATGCGCGATTCGCTCGTCAAAATCACGGCGCGCTCATTCGTAGTGCCTTCAACTGGGAAGAATATTGGCGTTTCGAAAACGAGGAAGAACGGACTGCTGCTGTCTATTATGGTGCCAATCAAGAACCTTTAGGAGTACTTTTCTATTGGGTGGCCGATGAGGTATTTCATATTAAGGAAATGTTTTACTTGAACCAAGAAGCCCGAAATGGCTTGTGGAATTTTATTACTGCGCATTTTTCGATGGTTTATTGGGTCAAGGGCGATATCTATAAAAACGAACCATTAGCCTTTCTTTTAGAAGACAGCCAAATTAAAGAAAGCATTGAACCCTATTATATGGCGCGAATTGTTGATGTCAAAGCCTTTTTAGAAAACTTTCCTTTTGAAAGTACAGCTAAGCCCTTCCATTTTGTCGTTAAAGATCCTGTTGCTGAGTGGAATAATGGTATTTTCGGCTTAATTTGGGATGAAAATGATCAAGTGACCATTACAGATGAACCTCTAGGCACCGCCGTTCACTTAGATATTCAAACACTAACTTGTTTAGTCATGAATTACCGACGCCCTTCGTACTTACATCGAATTGAGCGCATTGATACAGATAAAGAAACTTTAAATTCTTTGGAACGGATTTTTCCTGACCAAGAAGCTTATTTCAGTGATTATTTCTAAACCCTTGGATTGGAGACAGACAAATGACAAAAATTTATTTTGCAGGACCTTTATTTTCGCAAGCTGACTTACGTTATAATGCCTATTTAGTCGAACAAATTCGACAATTGGATAAAACAATCGATCTTTATTTACCACAAGAAAATGCGGCGATTAACGACAAATCGGCTTATGCCGATAGTAAAATGATTGCCTTAGCAGATACAGAAAACGTCCTTGCTAGCGACTTATTGGTTGCTTTATTAGACGGACCAACCATTGATGCGGGCGTAGCTTCCGAAATTGGTGTTGCTTATGCCAAAGGAATTCCGGTGGTTGCCCTTTACACAGACAGCCGCCAACAAGGTGCTAATAATCACCAAAAGCTTGATGCTTTGAACGAAGTCGCTGAAAATCAATTCCATTATTTAAACCTTTATACAGTTGGTTTGATTAAATTGAATGGTCGGGTTGTTTCTTCAGAAGAGGATTTGTTGGAAGAAATTAAGCAACGATTGTCAAAGTGTGTATAAAGAAATGAAAACAGAGTTTGGGGCATAATCCTCAAAAAGCATAACAAAGAAGACCGAAAATCGTTTTTATTTTCAGTCTTCTTTGTTATGCTTAGTGGTCAAGAAACCAACTTCATCTCAACAATTTGCGAGGCTTTTAATACCTCATTAGAAGCTATCTTGAGAGCGTGAGATAAAAATCACTTTAGATTTTTGCTCCACTCTTAAAAACTAATAAACGGAGGAAACCCGATCTCTTCAATACATACAAAAAATCCAGTGAATTTTCTCCTCTTGATTCAACAATACTCTACTTTTCCTCATTGCCTGTACTACTAATTAACATATTTTTCTTGATAAAGCATCTAGTCATAGTGTATTTACTTAATCTTCAATATATTTATAATTATTTAGTTACATTGTTTCTTCGGTTCCAGCTTCTTTTTTATAGAAAGAAAGCTATTTTTAATAGGCTTTATTCCTAATCTATAAATTATTAGTACTCAAAATTTGATAACTAGATTTTGTATACTAATTTGTTTCGTTTATTTCCTGAACAATTTTTATTTGAATCAATTGCTTGAATGAACTAAATTTGTCTTCAATAATTTTTTCTATCCTAGAAGAGTGCCTTTCTAAAATTATATAAAATCTTCCATCTCTTACCAGAACTTGAAATTTTTCTGAAAACCCTTCAGATAACTTACATTCTATGTCTCTTTTTAACAACCAAGAGTCCCCATATTTTAGGCAATCGGATATTCTACCCAATAAATATAATTTACTATCTTTAAGGTATCCCAAATCTCCTGTGTACACTTCATCGAGCGCTATAGCTGTATGGTTACTGTACCCCTTAAATTTGTGGTTACTTTTGACAGTTATATGTCCAATCTCTCTTTCTTTAAGCTCCATATGAGAATGCAAATCTTTTATAGTGACATCCACAAAAAAACTAGGTGTCCCTACACAATATTCATTTTCACACCATTCTGTTGAATCAATAACAGATATTAACCCTAATTCTGTTTGTCCATATAAATCTAACAATTTTGCATTAGGAAACACTTCAACTGATTTTTCTCTTAAAAATTGATACATTACTCCTCCTGTAATTGTAACCAAAGGTATCCTATTATAAAGATGTTTATTCTTTTTAGCTATAGAAATAAATTTTTTTATTCCATATATATTTGTAGTTAAAGATTCTATATCTGCTCTTTCACATAGATTAGTCATATCAAAACAATTATCTACGTCAATTTGAAGAATAGTTTTTCCTTCTTTCAAAGTTGAAAGTATTGTCCCCAAAAATGGTCTTACTGAACTACCTTTTGTGATGATATTAATGCCTTCATTTTGCTCAGTAATTGGGACATTAATAAAGTTAAATTGATTATAGCTGACAATGACCCCTTTAGATTTTCCTGTAGTTCCTGAAGTATATAATATTAATTTAGCAGGGCTGCAACTTTTCTCAAAAAACAATTGAATATCTTTTAACGATTCTTTTTCAACTATATCTTTGATATTAATTTTTTCAATAGGACTATTAATAAAATGATTACTCACATCTGTTAAAATGGTAGTATTTTTGTCAAAATCTTCTTCCGAAATAACAATAACATCATTGGTAAACTCTACATCTTCAATCTTAGTATACTGATGTGCATCATATGGAATTATTGAATTATCAATGTTTAGTAAACTAGTTGCTAATAATATGGCTACCGCATTAGATTCCTTTTGACAAATAGTACATATTTGATCTATATTATTTTCTATTTTACTGAGAAAAATCAACATTTTTGAAATCTTTTCATTTAATTCTTTATATGTTACTTTTTCATTTATCCCAATATATGCTTCTCTATTAGGGTACAAATTAGCCATATCATTAATGTTTTTTATTACAGACCGCATTGTACAATCTCCTATTTTTTTATTTTAATGAGGACCAAGGAACTCAGCAAAAATACTAATGAAAAACCTAATAAAGCAATAAAATTTGTTGCTATATTTGAAATATTCCCATTATTTACAATGATTGTTTGAAATCCTTCTAATGCCCATGATTGTGGAACTAGTTTTGCAACATTTTGCATCATATCAGGCATTAAACTTAGAGGAACCATAGTCCCTCCTAATGCAGCTGAAAATAGAACAATAAACAATGAATAGCCTGTAAGTTGGGAATCAGTTTTAGCAATCAATGACAGCAATACTCCTAAAGACGTACTGCATAAAGATAAAATAGCTATCAACAAAATCAAAGCATACAAATTTTTCCCTAGACTCATTTTAAATGCCAAGCTTCCAAATATAAATAAAAAAAGAACTTGAAAAAAATTCACTACATAATTTGGAATAAATTTACCAAAATATATGTCAAATGAACTAGCTTTAGATGTTAACAACCTCTTCCATGTACCACTTTCTCGTTCTTTCAAAAACGATTTTCCTGACCACATGACAATAAAAAAAGCAAACATCACAGCATATCCAGGAACATTTTGTTGAAACGAGTTTGGTGCTTTCTTTTGTTCATTACTAAATACATTTTCAACGAAAATTGTTTGTTTTTCTACTTCTTCCTTCATTAATTTTTCTGTATCTTTACTAATACTTTTTTCCTTGTCTTCATTTTGAAAACTATTAGCATGTATGGACATACCTAAATTATTTTCAATATCTTTAATTGTTTGTCCAACAGCTTCATTAACAAATTCGTTAGTCAGACCCGCCTGTTTTCTGCCATAACTTTCTAATTGATACTTGACTTCAAAAGCTCTAGAAATCCCTTTAATTGACTGAATCAACACATTTGCTGTAGTTGCTTGAGTGGCATCAGAAAACATTTCAATATTAATTTTAGTATTGTTGATTATTGATTTCTCAAATCCTTCAGGTATCATAAGTAAAACAATATATTTATTTTCTTCCTTATATCTAGAAAATTCTTCTGCCGAACTTATTTTTTTTAAAGAAAGTCCTCTTGACTCCTCGAATTTAGTTAGATAATCACGAGATGCTCTAGTGTTGTCTTTATCAAAGTATCCTAAAATAACTGGATTATCGTTACTACCATATTCATTTTTCAACGCAAAGCTCATAATAATCATGAACATTAATGGTAGTAGTAATAATACAACTAGCGCGCTAGGATCTTTCAAGAGAATTTTTATATCTTTAATTGCAATATATTTCCATTTCATATTTGTTATCCCTCCCTTAACTCTTTTCCAGTAGTTATTAGAAACAACGTATCTAAATTAGGAGGGGAATAATTTAGTGAATCAATTACAATTTTATTTTCACTGGTTTTTTTTAACATTTTTTTTGTTATTTCTTCTATGCTTTTATTCATACTAAAATAATAGGTATTTTCCCTTACTTTTAATAACTTGACTTCTGGAATTCCCTTAGCAATTGAAAGCATTCTACCAGTAACTGATATATCTTTAACTGTTAACTCTAATATACCCTTTCCTAAACTTTGTAACAGTTCTTTCGTTCTTCCTTTTAGAAGAACTTTTCCTTCGTCGATAATATAAATAAAATCACATAATTTTTCTACTTCATTCATATAGTGAGTAGTATAAACTATTGTTTTCCCTGCATTCTTTAAATTATAGATAATTTCATAAATATAATTTCTTGATTGTGGATCAATTCCTACTGTTGGTTCATCAAAAAAAAGAAGTTGTGGTTCATGAACCAAGGCTGCTCCAATATTTATTCTTCTTTTCATTCCCCCTGAATAAGTCTTTATTGATTTGTTAGCCTTACTATTTAATCCAACCATATCAATAATCTCTTTAACGTTACTTTTAACTTTTTTTCGATTACTAATATACATAGATCCAAAAAATGTTAAATTATCTATAGCGTTCAATTCTTCATATAAGGCAATATCTTGTGGAACATAGCCGATGTTTTCTTTAGAAATCTTTTCTTCTCCTCTATATAAAACTGATCCGCTGTATTGATCATCGAGCCCTGTTAGGATGCTAATCAAAGTAGATTTTCCAGCACCATTAGGTCCTAATAATCCAGTCATTTCACCTTCTTTAATAGAAATATCTTCTATATTTAACGCTATATGATCTCCATATCTTTTAACTAAATCCTTTATTTTAACAAAATCCATACCGTCCTCCTCACTAAGATTTTTTTATTCATTAAATCAGCTCTTCAAAATAAACTGATATGTCCTCCTTATATCCTAAATATTTGCACATTCTAAAATGACTTAATGCTTTTTTACGATTTCCCCCAATTTCTTCAGGAGTTTTGTATAATAGCATAGCCAATAAATAATGAGCAAATGGATCATATGGATTTTTTTTGACCGCTAACTCAGTATATTTTTTTAAACTTGGATATAATGTGATTTTTTCCATCAATGATTTTGACTCTGCCTCTGAGCCAATAGTAGCAGCTAACCAAGTATACGCTTCTGAAAATTCATATTCTTTAATTATATCTTTAAAGCATAATTTCGCCCTATGATAATTTTTATTTTGAAGTTTTTGTTTTCCATATTCAAGTTTTGATTTAATCTTTTTTTCTCTTGTATTGTATATGTACGTAGGTTTTCTGCTTATTGGATACTTAAATATTTTTCCACGATCAACTAGCTCGCCTTCTTTAAAAATATGAACTTTTGCAGAAAGTAGTTCTAGTTTATCTTTCAGCTCTCTTTCTAGTTCGGATTTATTTATTATTTTATCTATATTATACTCCATTCTTATTTCGACATTCTCATTTTCTACATGAACTTCCCAAAAAAAGGAACGTCATTCAATGAATAAATTGCCTCTTGTATTTCGAACATATCTATTTCTTTATTACTTAACTTTATTACATCACTAATTCTTCCTCTAGCACGAATTAGCTTATTATAATCTCCACAACTACATTTTTCTGACAAGACCTCTATAATATCTTCAATTTCATAATTTCTAATTTTCGAAGTATGATTTTTTTTATTAGTAATATACACATTTTTATTAAGACCTGTCGATAATAAGGAAAACTCACCTTGCTGCACTTTTTCTATAAAAAAATTTTCTTCATCCATATGCATATTTCCAAATTCACAAGTATATCCAAAATTGCCTACTTCTGTTGCTCCATATAAGTTGAATACTTCAATCCCCCACTCAAGCTCTATGTAGTTCTTTCTTTTATGACTTAATACTTCGCCAGCAGTTACAAAAGCTCGTAAATTAGGCAAGTATTCACTAGGAGTAAGTTGTTGAACGCTCAACGCCTCAAACAAGAGTTCAATTTCTCTTGGGTTCGCTGCGAAAACAGTTACCTCTAGTTCTTTCATCAAACTTAAAAGTTTAAAATATGGAGCCATTTCTGTTCTACTACTTACTGGGATAATAATTGACTTACTTTTTTTAGCACTAGCTTCTATTAAATGTGCTGGTAAAGATAATGTGTACGGAAATCTAATCATTATTGTATCATTTTCAGATAATTGAACTCCTTTATTGATAATATGATTGGACATCTCTTTTAATTCAAAATCACTATACCAACCATATCCTCGAATACCGCTTGTACCAGAGGATTCAACATAAGTTACACTTTGATCAATCGCTCTATTTAATAACTGCTTTTGCGACATTTCTCCTAAAACCTTTTTTGAAAACACCACTTTTTCTCCCATCAAATCTCTCCCTATTTTTTGTAAAATACTCGTTGATTTTTCCCTTTATGCTTAGGAATATTATCTGTGATTTCTATCTCACAGGTAATATCAAAATTGTCTTTGAATAATTTCTTTAATTCCATAGTTATTTCATTTTCAGATATATTCGGAAATAATTTTTCACATCTTATTGTTAACTTTTGATTTTCTATAACAAACTGATACCATAACGTTATATAATTACTTTTTAGTAATACATTTTCCAATACTAATGGTGGAAAATTTCCCTCTTTCAAACAAATTT
This sequence comes from Enterococcus sp. DIV0236, assembly GCF_050558525.1. Lineage (NCBI taxonomy): Bacteria > Bacillati > Bacillota > Bacilli > Lactobacillales > Enterococcaceae > Enterococcus > Enterococcus sp. DIV0236. Next base: position 1,866,126 of record NZ_CP187891.1, read on the forward strand.
GATCACTTTCTCTTCCAAAAAGAAATAATTTTTTCATTCTACAACCACATTCACACGTTTCTTCGGTAATAATCCCTATATCTTCAGTATTGTACCTTATCATAGGCATTCCTTCTCTTAATAAAGTTGAAACAACTATATTTCCCATTTCTCCGTTTGGTACAGGCTCACCATTAGCTCCTAAAATTTCTACAAACACATGCCCTTCACAAATATGGTAACCATTTTGTTTAATACATTCTTTTGCAATTAAGCCTATTTCAGTTGATCCATAGAAGAAAGTCATTTTACAATTCCATCTTTCTTCTAATTGCTTTCTATATGTAAATGAGCAACCTTCTCCAGTCAAAATAAATCTTTTTATTTGAAATTCCTTAGGATTAAAGCCTAATCTTATGGCTTCATCATATAATAAGGCAGCATAAGAAGGAGTTGTTGTAATCACTGTTGGTTGATATTCTTTTAGCAACTCTAAGGCTTTTTCCACTGGTGCCATATACCCACCTTTTCCTAGTGATAATACCATAGAACCAAAAACAAATTGAAAGAGCCGCTGAAATCCCAATGCAGGTAAAGCAAATTCATAAGGTAAAGCGACACCAACTATATCTCTAGCCTCAAACGGAAAGAGTTCATTATACTGCGGTAAAAGATCATAAATATATTGGTCTGCTAAAGTATATGCTATATATGTTGGTTTACCTGTTGTACCAGAAGTAAGATGTAATTGACCAATCTTTTCATTAGAAACACATTTAATTAAGTCTTTTTTGCCTCGAATATCTTTTTTTAATAATAGAGGTATTTTGTTTAATTCAGAAAAGCTTAGATTTTGATTTCTTTCTCTATAAAATTTATTGTTCTTTCTTGCAAAATCTAAAACATTATTCAATGCCATTTTTTGATATTCTAGCATTTCTTCAGAAGTATTATGTTCAAAGTTTTTGTCTTCTTTCTCCAATCTTTCAAAATATGATAAAGTCGTAGGGAATGCTATTTCATTTGTATTATCCTCAGCTTTAAAATATGCTTTTTTCATAAAATCCTCTCCTTTTTTATTCAGATTTAAAAACCATTTATTAATATTCTTACAGAATATGATAATGTTAACTTCCCTCATATTTTCTCTTTCAAAATCAATTATACGAAGTATAATTATTATATTTTAATAGTATCTTTCAAGGATTTTTCTCAAAAATTTCTGCATATGTAATGTTAAATAATTTTAAATTGTTAACAGATGTTACTACTAACTAAGCAAATTTTTTTTACTTCAATAAAAAAAATATACAAGTATATTAGCAATTATTAATGAAAAAATATGAGCAATTGTGAATCCTAAAAATACATACCTAAATCCTCTTTTATAATCTATTTCAGACATTTTGAATACGGCAGATACGATACCACAGTATGGCATATTTGCTAAAACAGCTGATGACATAACGCCTATTCTATGAATAACTTCCTTAGGAATACCAGAATCTAAATAATATGAACTAAAGTTCTCCATTATAATTGCAATACTACTTGAAGAAGAAGCCGTCATCCCACCAAAAAAAATTGATATGAGATTTAAACTCACAATGGAATTACTATTATTCGAAAGTAGTTGAAAAAAATTTTTGAAAATATCTGATTCAGCTATTACATTGCCAAATCCCATAGACGAAGCTGTATAGATTAACGGTGCAAAAGCATTCATCACTCCTCTGTTCAGCGCATCCATATCCCTATGAACTATCATAAAATATATTATTGATAAAACCATTGCTGGATATACTCCGTTTACATCTGAAAATATCCCAAATAGACTTATAGTTGAAAATAAAATTATTACAGGTATGACCGAAGCAAAAAGACTTATTTTTTTTAATTGATTATTTGATTTTTCAAAGACTTTTGGATACACATAGTTATTATTTTTTTGTTTCTTAAGTTCCCTACTCATAAAGAAAATAGAAAAAAGTACACAAACTATTGAGCTTATTAAGCCTATACCTGGAGCTGAAAAAACAGAAGTTCCTAAATATTTTATTGGAATATTATTCTGGATTGATGGACTTCCTGGTAACATAGTCATTGTGAATGTTGCCCCACCAAGAAAAATAGGTAATGTTACCATTTCCCAAGGAATATTCACTTTTTTAAATAATTGAAAACTCATTGGTATTAGAATAAAAAATACTACAAAGATGTTAATCCCCGCATATGTTAGCAAAGCACTTATACTGTATAAAACAATTAACATAGAAAATCTATTTTTCACACCTATCTTTGAAATAATTTTTTCTGCGATGCATTCAGATGCACCTGATTCTAAAAAATAACTTGATAGTATAGAACTTAACAGAAAAAGAATTATATAATTCCCTACAAACTCTTTTATTCCGGCTATATAAGAATTAGTTTCTCCAAAAAATGCAATCTCTATATCCATTTTATTGGTAAAAATAACAATAAAACTAGAAACTATTGTTCCTACAACTATATTCACTCTTTTAAAACTCATTAAAACTAAAAAAGACAAAGATAATAAAATACCTATCAATTCCACCTTAAACTCCTATCTATTTATAATCTTAATTTAATTTTAACCATTGTTTCTATAATAGTCAATATATTTTCTATTCTAATTATAAAATTAAGCAAATCAAAAATTTGTTTATGATTTATCTAAAAGATAGTTTTTTTCACTAATAAATAATAAAAAATGCGTTATTGTGATTGATATATAGATTCCCCTAGTCTACGCAAAACCAACTTATACCTTTTTCAATCCTTCAATTTAACGTAAAATAATAGTCCTCAAATAATTGTTTTTTTACATTATAGCTTTTACTTACAAATAAACATTGTTCACAAACATCGAAACAGCGTAGGTATTTCTCACTATTTAGATAAAAAGATATGTCAATATTTTTTTAAAGTTTAATAAAGATGTTCTTGAGAAAACGGAAAAGCCAATATTATTCTGTCCCAGAAAAGTGGAATAGGCTAGCTTTTTATCTCAATAGCAAGATACACCATTAAGAAATAATTTGCCAATTATTTATGGACAACTTTTTACTACAAAATTAGATGATATTTCACATTCTGATAAAAGTAGAACTTGGTAGGTAACGGCCAATTGCATTGTATTAAAAGCAACAAAAAATAGAGCATAAAAATCTGCTCTATTAAAAATTTCTTTATACTTTTTATTAAAGTCAGAGTCATTTGCTACTGAATACAATATCTCTTTATTTCAATACTTTTGCTATTTTGATTACCTTATATCTCCCATGTTGGTATTGAAAAAATAACTACTTCCTTTTTTAAACACTCATTATCTTCTTTATTTGAAAAAACTAATAGTAACCAACTTTTAAAGTGTTCAATACGTAGAAAGTCTTTCTAATATCCACCTCATCTGCATTCCCTTTTAAAAATTGAAATCAAACTTCTGCTTTGGTTTCAAGAAAACCTGAAGTTTTTTAATGAATATACTTCTTCCTTAAATAATAATCGTCTAATTCTAGTTTTTATTTCACAACGCTCAAAAAAGCGCACCCCCTTTTCTTAGGAAGCGCACTTTCTCTATATTTTTTAACTTGTTGTATCCACCAAATCCATTAGCATGAATTTCTATTTAAAAATTATTTTTATACTTCTTCTATTGGTTCATTTTCAAAAACTAATTGATTGTCTAATAGACTAATCGTGACTTTTGTTTTTGGCATTACTCGACCAGAAACAATTTCTTTTGCTAATGGTGTTTCGACTTCGCGAGTAATGAAACGTTTTAACGGACGAGCTCCATAAGCTGGCTCATACCCATTTTCAGCAATCCATGTTTTAGCTTCATCAGTGATTTCCAACACAATTTCTTGTTGCTCTAAACGATGAGCAAGTTGTGCGGTCATTTTACCAATGATTCCTTTCACATTATCCAAGCTTAATGGTGTAAATAAAATAGTATCATCAATTCTGTTTAAGAACTCTGGTTTAAAGTGTCCTTTTAGAATATTCATGACTTGATTTTCAACTTCTTCTGGAATTGTTCCTTCAGGTGTCACACCTTCCAATAAAAGCTGAGAGCCGATGTTACTTGTCATAATTAAAACCGTATTTTTAAAATCAACGACCCGACCTTTAGAATCTGTCAAACGACCATCATCTAAAACTTGTAATAAGATATTAAAGACATCTGGGTGCGCTTTTTCAATTTCGTCTAATAAGACAATTGTATAAGGGTTTCGACGAACAGCTTCTGTTAACTGGCCACCTTCTTCATAACCAATATAGCCTGGAGGGGCACCAACCAAACGAGACACGGCATGTTTTTCCATGTATTCACTCATGTCAATCCGTACCATATGATCTTCAGAATCAAACAAATCTTCAGCTAAAGCTTTAGCAAGTTCTGTTTTACCAACACCAGTTGGTCCTAGGAAAAGGAACGAACCAAGTGGGCGATTTGGATCTTGTAAGCCTGCTCTTGAACGAATCACCGCATCACTAACAGCATCGACGGCTTCATCTTGACCAATCACACGTTTGTGTAATGTTTCATTCAGTTTCATTAATTTTTCTCGTTCGCCTTCAACTAATTTTGTCACAGGAATGCCAGTTAAACGACCGACCACTTGCGCAATTTCGTTTTCAGTAACCGATTCTTGTACCATTTTGACGTTATCTTTAGCGTTCTTTTCTTCCAATTCTTTCAATTCATGTTCTAATTGCGGAATTGTTCCATGACGCAAAACAGCAGCTCGTTCTAAATCATAATTATTTTCAGCATCTTCTAATTCGTGTTTTGCTTTATCAATCTCTGCACGTTTATTGGAAACCGCATTAACTTCTTCTTTTTCCGTTTCCCATTGCATTTTCATTGAGTTGGCTTCTTCACGCAAATCTGCTAATTCTTCTTGCAAGTTGGCTAACCGTTTTTTACTTGCATCATCCGATTCTTTTTTCAAGGCCGCTTCTTCAATTTCTAGTTGCATTAACCGACGTGTTACTTGATCGAGCTCTGTTGGCATCGAATTCATTTCCACTCGAATCGTTGCGCTTGCTTCATCGACTAAGTCAATCGCTTTATCTGGTAAGAAACGATCAGTAATATAGCGATCGGATAAAGTAGCGGCAGCAACTAAAGCATTGTCATGAATATTCACGCCGTGGTGAATTTCAAATCGTTCTTTTAAGCCACGCAAAATAGAAATTGTATCTTCTACTGTTGGTTCTTTGACTAATACTTTTTGGAAACGACGTTCTAAGGCTTTATCTTTTTCCATATATTGGCGATATTCATCAAGCGTTGTGGCACCGATTAAATGCAATTCACCACGTGCTAGCATCGGTTTTAATAAATTCCCGGCGTCCATACTGCCTTCAGTTTTACCAGCTCCGACGATATTATGAATTTCATCAATGAATAAAATGATTTTGCCATCACTTTTTTTCACTTCTTTTAAAACAGCTTTTAACCGTTCTTCAAATTCGCCACGGAATTTTGCTCCCGCAATTAAGGCACCCATATCTAAAGAAAAAATGGTTTTATCTTTTAAGTTTTCAGGAACATCTTTACGAACGATTCGTTGTGCTAATCCTTCAACAATCGCTGTTTTACCAACACCTGGTTCACCAATTAAGACTGGATTATTTTTAGTTTTTCTTGATAAAATCCGAATAACGTCACGAATTTCTTCGTCACGACCAATGATTGGATCTTGTTTTCCTGCTTTTACTTGTTGTACTAAGTCAACACCGTATTTTTCTAGTGCTTTATATTGTTCTTCCTGGTTTTGAGAAGTCACACGATCTCCTCCTCTCATCTCTTCAATATTTTTTCTTAACTCTTTTTCCGTAATGCCTTGTTGCATTAAATATTTTGTTAAACGATAATTTTTCAATTTCATTAAAGCTAAAAGTACAATTTCGGTTGATAAAAATTCATCTTGGAATTCTTCTCGAAGTGAATCAGCTTCTTGCAATAAATGGAACAAATTTTGACTTAAATTTTGACCATATTGCACATTACCGCCCGCCACACTTGGATATTCATCTAACGCGTTATCTACTTCTCGTTCAAATGCGTCAACATCTAAACCAGCATCTGTGTAAAAATTACGTCCAAAATGGTTTGGTTGAAGAAAAATTTTCCATAAATGTGCGATATCAATTTCTTGATGTTGCCGTGTCACCGCAACTTTTTGAGCTTCAGCAATCGCCTCTTGTAGCGTGGTTGTCATTTTTTCAATATTCATAAACGATCCCTCCCGTTTATTGTTTTGTCTTTTTTATTTTAACATTCTTTACAATTATTATTATCCGACTTTTGATGGATTTCTTCAAAAGTTAAGGTATTCGTAAACCTTATAGATTTATTATACCTAATTGGTCAGTAAAGGTCAATGAATAAATTGACCTTTTTTGACCTTTTTGATAAAAAAAACCTAAAACAACTAAATATCACTGTTTTAGGGCTTTTTTCGCAATCACAACTAGTTTGACCAACTCTTTATTGCTTTGATTTATTAAAAATAAAGTTTTAACGTAAGATACTTTTTATCGGCATAGCTAACCAAAATAGCCAAACTGGTTATCGCTAAAAATAATTCGTACTCATAACCACTAAAACCACTTGCCAAGCCAAAAGAAAAAATAGCTCCGACTAAAACTGCTATGAATCCTACTGATACCAAAGGAATTAAAAAGCCAATAATCATAAATAATCCACCAATTAATTCAATTGCTGCTACACCATAAACAAAAAGACTTGGCAAACCAATACTACCAAAAAACGCTAAAGTATCTTCCAATGACGTTACTTTCATCACTCCATGAATTAGCATCGTCACCCCTAGCCAAATTCTAATCACTTGAATGCCTCGCTGTTGTTTATCCATACTTCTCCTCCTTTGTTTTCATTAAATAGTTAATGTAACTATTTAAGTTACATTATAAAGGATAAATCGAAAAAAGTATAGAAAAAAACAAACGTATTTAACAATACGTTTGTTTTTTAATCCTTCAGTTTATAACATTATAAGAGAAAAGCGAGAAGAATCATCCTTCTTCTCGCTTTCTTTTTATCCTAAACCAACACGTTCAAAAATCGTGTCAACATTTTTTAAATGATAATGGTAATCAAAGGCATCATCTAGCTCTTCTTTTGATAAGACAGATGTAATTTTTTCATCCGCATCTAGCAACGGACGGAACGCCGTTTGATGATCCCATGCGTAAGCTGTTTTTGGTTGAACCAGATCATACGCTTCTTCACGTGTCATGCCATGATCAATCAATTTTAACAAGACACGTTGGCTATAAATTAGTCCATAGGTCGCATCCATGTTACGCTTCATATTTTCTGGGAAGACCGTTAAGTTTTTGACAATATTACCAAAACGATTCAACATGTAATTTAGTAAAATCGTCGTATCGGGAATAATAATCCGTTCAGCAGACGAGTGAGAAATATCTCGTTCATGCCATAAACTCACATTTTCAAAGGCAGTAATGACATGACCACGAATCACACGTGCCAAACCAGTCATATTTTCAGAACCAATTGGATTCCGTTTATGCGGCATTGCCGAAGATCCTTTTTGTCCTTTTGCAAAAAATTCTTCTACTTCACGTGTTTCTGATTTTTGTAGACCACGAATTTCTGTTGCAAATTTTTCAATACTTGTCGCAATTAATGCCATGGCAGAAACATATTCTGCATGTAAATCACGTGGTAAAACTTGTGTCGAAATCTCTTGAGCACGGATCCCCAAATGTTCGCAAACATATTCTTCAACAAATGGTGAAATATTGGCAAAGGTACCTACGGCTCCACTGATTTTACCCGCTTCGACACCTTTGGCTGCATGTTCAAAACGTTCAATGTTGCGTTTCATTTCAGAATACCACAACGCTAATTTCAAACCAAATGTAGTCGGTTCTGCATGAACACCATGCGTTCTTCCCATCATGACCGTATGTTTATACTCTTTGGCTTTGGCTCCGACAATCTCCGTAAATGTTTGTAAATCTTTCCGTAAAATATCATTCGCCTGTTTCAATAGATAACCATAGGCAGTATCCACAACATCTGTGCTGGTTAACCCATAGTGCACCCATTTTCGCTCTTCACCAAGCGTTTCTGAAACGGCACGGGTAAAAGCGACAACATCATGACGTGTTTCTGCTTCAATTTCTAAAATACGTGCAACATCAAATGATGCATTTTCTCGGATTTTTTGTACATCTTCTTTAGGAATTTCGCCAAGTTCTGCCCAAGCTTCATCCGCCAAAATTTCAACTTCTAGCCATGCCTTGTAGCGGTTCTCATCTGTCCAAATTGCGCCCATTTCGGGTCTTGTATAACGATCAATCATTGTGCCTTATCCCCTCTTTACTCCTCAATTTTTGAAAAATAATTACGACCAAATCTTTGTTTCTTTAATTTCTTCCAGTGTTTCATCGATTTCTTTGGTTAATATAGTAATATGCCCCATCGCTCGTTGCGCTTTTGCTTCACTGTGGCCATAATAGTGGAAATGCCAATCTGGATGTTCATTAATAATGTCCATCGTTTCATAGGCCTCATTTCCAAGCACATTGACCGTGACTGCTTCAGACAACAGTTGAATCGTTGGCATTGGCCAATTACATAAACCACGAATATGCGTATCATATTGGCTAAAAGAACAAGCATCTATTGAAAAATTCCCAGCATCTTCTGGACGAGGTAAAATTTTATTTACATAAATCCCGCCTGTTTCTGTATAAAACATTTCAATTGAAAGGGTGCCGACTAAACCAACTGCTTTAGCAATCACCTTAGCAATTCGTTGCAACTCGCCACTGACTTCGTCATCAATTCGGGCTGGCGCAATCGTTTCATGTAGCTTACGCTCTTTTTTAATTGTTTCCACAACTGGAAATGTCGCAAATTCGCCACGACCATTACCAGAAATCAGAACAGATAATTCTTTTTCGTAAGGAATCCAAGCTTCCAAGACACAGGTTCCTTCTCTCAGAAGATTCATGGATGGCGCTAAGTCTGAAGTACTATGTAGTACATAACGACCTTCCCCTCGCGTATTCTTCAAGATACACGGATAACCAATGCCATCAATTGCTTCTTGAATATCAGTCGGACTAACAATCGTTGCATAAGGTGCAATTACAATATTATTATCTTCCAAGAAACTTTTTTCCATTAAACGATCTTGCGTAATCGCTAAAATGTCTGTTCCTTGTGGTATATTCGCTAAATGTTGAATCGCTGTTAACGCATCAACATCTGCATGTTCAAATTCATACGTAATCACTTGGGCACGTTTTGCCAATTTCTCTAACGCTTCAGGATCATTATATGCTCCTAATAATTGCCAATCGGCAACTTGTGCAGCAGGACAATCAATTTGTGGATCTAGCACACCCACTCGAAACCCCATTTCTCTTGCACTAAGGGCCATCATTTTTGCTAAATGTCCGCCACCAATGATACCAATCACTTGACCAGGTAATAGTGGTTTATCCAAGTTCATCACAACTTTCCATCACAGTTTTATCCTTAAAATCCTTCTGCGGTTTCTCGTCGCAGTCTAGCCTTTAAGAGTGCTCTTTTTACATGATACAAGGAAAAAGGCTCAACTTCAAGTGCCAGCAGTGTTTCCATTAGGTTTTCTCATCAGAATTTATTAACATACTTTAGGATAAAACAGCGGTAACTTACTACTCGTCTCTTTGTAACCAAGCTTTTTTCTCTTTTTCTCTTCAGATTGATGAAAACATTAAATTTTTCTAAACGATGATGAGGTCAAAAAAGTATGAAAGAAAAGCCACCTGACCTTATCTATCATACTTTTTTGAAACTATTCGTTACTTTCTGAGGTTTCTTTTAAACCATTGAATAAAAGATTTAAAATAATTGCGGTAATGCTGCTCATGACAATTCCATTACCAGTAAACATGCTAACAGTTTCTGGTACTTTATTAAAGAGCGTCGGCATAATATTAAAGCCTAAACCAAAGCCAATTGAGATGGCAATAATTAATAAATTTTTGTCATTTGAGTAGTCAACTTTTGACAACATGCGCATTCCTTGGACAGCCACCATTCCAAACATAACCAGCATTCCGCCACCTAAAACTGGCTCTGGGATAATTTGGGCCATCGCACCAATTTTTGGTAATAAGCCTAAAATAATTAAGAAAAAAGCAGAAAAATAAATTGGTCGACGTGTTTTGATCCCAGACAATTGAACTAACCCGACATTTTGAGAGAAACCTGTATAAGGAAACGTATTAAAAATCCCCCCTAAAATGACGGCTAAACCTTCTGCATGATACCCACGACGTAAATCATCTTCGCCAATTTTCTTCCCTGTAATATCTCCTAAGGCAAAATAAACACCTGTTGATTCAACCATACTAACAATTGAAATAATAATCATCAACACAATAGAAGAAAGATCAAACGTTGGTTTGCCAAAATAAAATGGCTGTGGAAAATGAAACCACGTAGCTTGACCAACAGGAGATAAATCCACTAATCCCAGAAACGCAGCTAAAATTGTGCCGCCGACTAGGCCGATTAACACGGCAATTGACTTGATAAAGCCACGTCCCCAAACTTGCACAACAATGATTAAGGCAATTGTTACAAATGCGAGTAGCAAGTTTTTAGGATCACCAAAACTTTTGTCCGTTGCTAAGCCGCCACCCATTTTTTCAACAGCAACAGGAATTAAGGTCAAACCAATAACTGTAATGACTGTGCCGGTGACTAAAGGCGGAAATAGACGTTTAATTTTTGAGAAAAATCCTGCAATAAGAACGACAAAAATGCCCGAAGCAATAATTGAACCGTAAATTGCACCAACCCCTTTGTTCGTACCAATCATGATTAAAGGCGCAACTGCTTGAATGGCACAACCTAAAACGACTGGCAAGCCAATCCCAAAAAACTTATTCACCGTTAATTGTAAAAGTGTCGCAACGCCGCACATAAAAATATCGATTGAAATCAAATACGTCATTTGTTGCGAATCAAAATTCAAGCCGGTTCCGATTAATAAAGGTACGGCAACTGCTCCAGCATACATCGCTAATAAATGTTGCAATCCTAAAACGGCGGCTTTCCCATTTGGTGTTTCCGTCTGTTGTGGTGTATTCAATTGTTTTGTTTCCAAGATTATGCATCCTCCTCTAAAAACGTCACCGTTCCTTCACTTAATGAAGCAATACGTGCTAAAGAGACTACATTTAAGCCCATGTCTTCTAATAACTGACGACCATCTTGGAATGATTTTTCAATTACGATACCAATTCCTTCAACCTTTGCACCAGCCTGTTGGCATAATTCTACCAATCCTTTGGCAGCTTGTCCGTTAGCTAAAAAGTCATCAATAATCAACACTTTATCAGCATCAGATAAAAATTTTCTTGAAATGGAAATTTGACTTGTCACTTGTTTTGTAAATGAATAAACTGAAGCTGTTAAAAGCTCTTCATCCATGGTTAAACTTTTTGCCTTACGCGCGAAGATCATTGGCACGCCTAATTTTTGCGCTGCGTATAAGGCAGGAGCGATTCCTGATGCTTCAATTGTAATTACTTTGGTAATGCCTGCTTCTGCGAAAACCTCAGCAAAACGATTACCCATAGCCTCCATCAATTCTGGATCCACTTGGTGCGTAATAAAACTATCTACTTTTAAAACACCTTCACCTAATACACGGCCATCATTTTTAATACGTTCGACTAATTCCTTCACAATATGAACTCCTTTACTTATTTTTCGATAGATGCTTTGTTCTCATCCTGAGGAAAGGACGGTTCGTTAAAAACGAACGAAATAAAACAAAGTGCTATTTATATTCGTGTTCTAACAAAAGAAAAAAGCCCATTTTGCCAAAGCAAAAAAGGGCTATCCGCTCTTCTTCACTTATAGACCAGCATTTACGGTGCTGGGTAGAGACGGTCAACCGTATTTTGACCTTATACAAGCTTCTATGTTTCTCTAGGATAGTACAAAAATCTCTAACTTTCAATGGTTTAACAACTTTTTTTCATTAGAATTTTCAAATAATTGGTTCATTCTTCCATTGTTCCGTAAAAACGAACATTAAATAGCCAAAAACGCTTTGGCAGGATCGGCTGCCAAAGCGTTTTTTATTCTTCATCGGTTGCTTTTTCTTGTTCACGATATTTTTTCATTTTTTTGCTGAATAATTCACCGTTACTAGGGGGCGTATATGTAATAGCATTCGCTCCAGCGATAATGGTTTCATGAATACTCGATTCAGTTGGTCCTCCTGTTGCAATAATCGGTAATTCTGGATACTTGCCACGGAAATAGCGTACGGTGGCTGCAGTGTCTTTTCCTGCACTGATATTAATCATATCCACGCCAGCCGCAAGTTTTTCATCAATTGGCGTATGAATAGAAGTTACTGTGCTGATAATAGGAATATCGATTGCTTCATCCACCATTTTAATTGTTTCAATTGGTGTAGGACCATTCAAAACGACACCCATTGAGCCTTGTGCTTCTGCAAATAAACTCATATAAGCAGAACGCATGCCTTGCGTTAAACCGCCGCCGACTCCTGAAAAGACAGGAATATCCGCTGCTTCAATAATGCCTTTTGTAATCGCTGGATGCGGTGTAAAAGGATATACAGCAATCACTGCCTGTGCATCCGTATTGCGGATAATCGCAATATCTGTCGTAAAAATAATTGATTTTATTTTACGGCCAAAAATTTTAATGCCACTGGCTTGCCGAATAATCTCTGGCATTTTTACAATATCTTGTTTCAGCGGCGTCATAATTTCTGGAATCCACTTTTCGCTCATTGTCATCGTTCCTCCATGCTTAACGGTCGTATTTATTTAAATTGTATTCTTCAATTACATGAATGATCTTATCAGCGTATGTAGGATCCGTTGCGTATCCAGCATCTTGAAGCGCTTGTGCAGCCTCTTTATAATTTTTGGCTAACAAGACTTTTTCATATAAATTTGGATCCCAATCGACCCCATCAACAAATAACTTGGTATGATCTCGCATGGATTCTTCCCAATTGTCATAAACTCGAAAATCACCCTGAATTGTAATCCAGACCTCATTGACATACTCTTTTGTTTCTAAATTGACTTTTGGTTGATTGCCATATGCTTTAATCCCAAAAAGATTGTTATATTTCGATGCTAATTGACTTTGTCCAAAATTTGATTCTAAAACTGCTTGTCCCATAATAATACTTGGTAATACCCCGTAAGATTCTTGTAATTCACGTGCATACGGTGTGATTTCAGCAACAAATTCTTCTTTTGAGATGTTTTCATTTTGGCGATTGACTGACTCGCTTTGTCCCTTATCTGAATCAGAAAGGACAGATAACGAAAAGACAAAGGCCAAACCGACGACAACTACGCCTAAGAATAACTTTGGCAAATTCAGCTGCTTTTTTCTTTTTTTCTGATAGTTGCTCACTTCATTAATTCCCCACTTCATCTTTTATTTTCCGATAAAATGTTTCACTATCTTTCACTTTCGTGATTGATTTCATTTGTTACTATAACCGAATAATTGTATCATTTTCACAGAAAATTATCAACTTTCATCACTGCTTACGCTCGTGATTTCAGTACTTGATTCAGTGGTAGCAGTTGAAGAAACTGTACTACTTTTAGAAATTTTAGTGGATGATTTCACTGTTGTTTCAGTTGATGTGTGAACAGATTCTTCAACTGGCTTTTTGCCAAAAAAGACAAAAATTACCGCACCAAACATAATAATCACAGATAAAATCCCAGCAATTGTGTATTTCAAAAGACCATCCTTCCTATTCGTTATTCACCTACGTAAGTATCCATCAGATTTTCATTGACCCAATCTAATAATTCAACTTTTGAACCTTCCAATTGTCGTTGAATCGTAGCTGGTAACCGGAATGTAATAATATCATCAAAACCCCATTCACCATAGGCCAGCGTCACTTTCAAATCAATATAACCAGCAGCAATTTCTTGTTCTTGTTTATTGTTAGGAATTAATTCTACAACGCCCAAATCAGATTGTAGCCATTTTTTGGCAATTGTTGTTTTTAACCGTTTATATTCCGAAACAGCTAGGTTACGTTTTTCCGGAAATAAGATGGTTTGGCGGAGTATTTTTTGAGTCAGCATCCACTCATAATCCGTAAACAAATTCTTAATTTTTTGCATGACTTCATTGTCCAAACCAAATTGGCCTTCTTTCCAAGCTTGCCAATCGGCTGCTTGAATTTGATAAGCGGAGTAAAAATTTTCTTCTGTTTGATACTGTTCAATAATTGCGTCAACAATAATATCTACATAAACTTGATGCATAATCATTCGCCTCCATTTTCTATTTTACTGAAATTCTCTAAAAAAAGCATCTTTTTATCTCTGGATTTTATCATATTTACAAAATTGTCCTTGTTTTCTAATTTCTCTTGTTTACAGTATAATAAATAATGAAGAAGATTTGAAGAAATTGCATAGATTAGGAGGACTTCTTTTGACAAAAAAATTATATCAATGGGGCATCGTCGGATTAGGTGGGATTGCCCACGAATTTGCTTCAACGTTTAAACAAGAAACTAGCCAACTTGCAGCTGTTGCTTCACGGACATTGACTAAAGCAGAACAATTTGCCGCTGATTATTCAATCCCTAAAGCCTATGGTTCTTATGAAGAATTGCTAGCAGATGAAACAATCGATGTTGTTTATATAGCAGTGCCAAATAAACAACATGCTGAACACATTTTAAAAGCGCTCCAGGCCGGAAAACATGTGTTGTGTGAAAAAGCTATTACGATGAACGCGGCAGAATTAAAACAAGCCTTGGCAGTTGCAGAAAAAAATGACCTTATTTTAGCAGAAGCCATGACTATTTTTAACATGCCACTATACGACGAATTACGTCGCTTGATGGATGCTGGCAAATTTGGTCAGTTAAAAATGATTCAAGCACCATTTGGAAGTTACAAAGAACCCGATCCTAAAAATCGCTTTTTTAATCCTGACTTAGCAGGCGGCGCATTGTTAGATATTGGTACTTATGCGGTTTCGTTTGCTCGTTGGTTTCTCAGCTCACAGCCAGACGTTTTAGCTTCTAGCATGGTTCCCTTCTCTACTGGCGTTGATGAACAATCGGTGACATTGCTTCGGAATAAAGAAAATGAGTTGGCTACTATTTCATTAACATTCCAAGCAAAAATGCCAAAGCAAGGAATTGTTGCTTTGGAAGATGCCTATATTACCATTACAGATTATCCACGTGCAGATGAAGCAATCGTTCACTACAATGACGGTACGGTTGAGACCATCGTTTCTGGGTACTCAGCTGAAGCCATGAATTATGAAATCTACAATATGGTTGAAGCAATCAAAGGTACTCAACCCAACCGCTCCTTATTTTTCACGACAGAAGTCATTGATATTTTGGACCAGATGCAAAAATTATGGCAGAATTAAAAAAAGAACTTCGGCTTTTGCTGAAGTTCTTTTTTTTATTTGTTCTCTATGGATAAATACGGTTTAACATACGTGGGAACGGAATCGCTTCACGAATGTGTTCATTACCAGTAATGAACGTAACAGCACGTTCTAAACCTAATCCGAAGCCAGAATGTGGAACAGAACCGTATTTACGTAAATCTAAATACCAGCTGTACTCTTCTTCTGATAAGCCAAACTCAGCTACTTTTTCTTTCAAATAATCATAATCAGTTGCACGCTCTGAACCACCGATAATTTCACCATAACCTTCTGGTGCAATTAAATCGGCACAAATTACAACATCTTCACGTGTTGGATGTGGTTTCATATAGAAGGCTTTAATTGCTTTTGGATAATTTAAAATGAATGTTGGAACGCCATAGTAATTTGAAATAAAGGTTTCATGTGGGCTACCAAAGTCTTCGCCCCATTCAATGTGATCATAATCATTGTTTGCTTCTTCTTTTTGTAATAACTCAATCGCATCATCGTAAGTAATACGTTTGAATGGCTCCGAAACATATTTTTCCAGTAACGCTGTATCACGTTCTAAAACATCCAATGGATATTGTTGATTTTTCAATACCGATTTAATTAAATGTTTTACGTAGGCTTCTTGAATATCTAGTGATTCTTCATGAGTTGTGTATGCCATTTCTGGTTCAATCATCCAGAATTCCGTTAAGTGACGACGAGTTTTGGATTTTTCCGCACGGAAAGTTGGTCCAAAAGTAAAGACTTTTCCAAATGCCATCGCACCAGCTTCTGCATATAATTGACCTGTTTGTGATAAGAATGCTGGTTGTCCGAAGTAATCTGTTTCAAATAATTCTGTTGTGCCTTCTGGTGCTGAGCCTGTTAAAATTGGGCTATCAATTTTAATGAATCCTTGTTCGTTAAAGAACTCGTAAGTAGCACGAATAATTTCGTTACGAACTAACATGATCGCATGTTGTTTGCTTGAACGTAACCATAAATGACGATGATCCATTAAGAAATCTGTGCCGTGTTCTTTCGGCGTAATTGGGTAATCTTCTGAAGCGCCAACGACTTCTAAATCAGTGATATCCATTTCATAGCCGAATTTAGAACGGCTATCTTCTTTGATAACACCAGTAACCATGACTGCTGTTTCTTGTGATAAATGTTTAATTTCTTGGAATTTTTCTGTACCAGCTTCTTCACCAAAGGCTTCAATGAAGTTTGGTTTGAACACGACACCTTGGAAAAAGGCTGTCCCGTCACGTAATTGTAAAAAGGCAATTTTCCCGCTTGAGCGTTTGTTAGCAATCCAAGCGCCAATTTTTACTGTTTCTCCAACATGTTTGTTTGAATCAATAATTTGAATTTGTTCCACGTTTGTCTCTCCGTTCATTTTTTAGTTTATTCTTTTAGGCGTTGTGCTGAATTCGTTTCTTTTCTATAAAGTCATTCATTCGCTCAATCGCTTTTTCTAACGTCATTAAATCTGTCGCATAGCTCATCCGCACATGTTCTGGTGCACCAAAGCCCTCTCCCGTTACCAGAGCAACATGCGCTTCTTGTAATAAATCTTCCACCCAGTTAGTCACGTTATCATACCCACAAATTTCTAACGTTTTTTTGACATTCGGGAATAGATAAAAGGCGCCTTCAGGTTTTATTAGCGAAACACCTGGCAAAGCTGCTACTTTTGGATAGATATGATTCAGGCGTTTTTCAAAGGCCTGACGCATGTCTTCAACTGTCGACTGTTCACCTGTTAAAGCCTCAATTGCCGCATATTGGCTAACTGCGACTGGATTACTGGTGGATTGTGAAGCGAGTTGTGTCATTGCTTGAATAATTTTTTCATCACCGACTGCAAAACCAATGCGCCAGCCTGTCATTGCATATGTTTTGGAAACACCATTAATAATGATTGTCTGTTGACGAATTGCTTCTGAGATGGTTGCAATTGGTGTGAACCGATGTCCATTGTACACCAAACGACCATAAATATCATCTGCAATAATGAGGATATTATGAGCAACTGCCCATTCACCAATTTGGCGTAATTCTTCTTCCGTATAAATAACACCAGTTGGGTTAGATGGTGAATTTAAAATGATTGCTTTTGTTTTGTCCGTTCGTACAGCTTCTAATTGTGCGACTGACACTTTAAATGATTGCTCTTGCGTGCTTGATACAAATACTGGCTTGCCTTCTGCTAATTTGACTTGTTCACCATAACTTACCCAATAAGGGACAGGGATAATCACTTCGTCCCCAACGTTCAAAATGGCTTGAAATAATAGATACAGCGCATATTTG
This sequence comes from Enterococcus sp. DIV0236, assembly GCF_050558525.1. NCBI lineage: Bacteria > Bacillati > Bacillota > Bacilli > Lactobacillales > Enterococcaceae > Enterococcus > Enterococcus sp. DIV0236. Next base: position 1,883,938 of record NZ_CP187891.1, read on the forward strand.
GCACCATCTGTCACAATAACTTGCTTGGGTTGATAACGAAGTTGATATTCTCGTTCCACATAAGAGACAATTGCTTGCTTTAATTCAGGAATGCCGCCAGAAGGTGTGTAATAACTTGCTCTTCCATCCTCAATTGAAGCAATTGCTGCTTTTTGAATATTTTTCGGGGTTACAAAATCTGGTTCCCCAACCGTTAAGCTTAAAACATCTACACCTTTTGCTTTTAATGCTTTCGCCTTGGCGGCAGCTGCTAATGTAACAGAAGGAGTCAATTGCTGTGCTCGATTTGATACGTTCATACACCTTTCACTCCCACTTTCATCAAAACCTATCTAAATTAAATATCTTTGACAACGTTGATCTCTTCGCCTTTATCAAAGCTCATAAGATAATATGTTAGTACTCCTTGATCATTTTCGGTGACCACTTCCCATGCAGGGCGCTTATCATAAAGCCCTAACGTAGCTTTCATCACCGATTCATCGGGATGGGCTTTAGCAACAATGTCTGTTATTTGTTGTTCAGTTTGACCATCTTTTTGATTTAAGACCGTGACTTTTTCTCCCGATTTAGGGACAATCACGACAATCTCTGTGCCTTTATCATTTTTGCCGGTTAAAGTAAAATACGTATTTTTGCGTGTAAACCAGTAAAATTTATCAACTGTTTCTAAATTAGCAGAAGTTTTGGCAATTGCGGTTGCTTCTTTTTTGGCTTGAGCCATTGGTTGATTGGTTCGTACAAAAAAGATAATTATTGTTACAAGAATTGCTAAAAGGATTGCCAATAGGGTTAAAAGGACAGTAATCCGTTTCTTCTCTTTCTTTTCTTCTAATTCCTCCAAAAATCCTTCCATCCTCTCTAAACTTACTGGGTCTTATTATAGCAGAAAAATAGCGGCCTTTCACAAATATGACCTAAAAATAATCGATTATTTGTTTAAAAATTCCTTTAATTCTTCTAAAATTTCAGGCATGGGCGCTTCTTTTACTGAGAGTCCCTTAGGAAACGCTTTGATTAATCGTTTGCCATATTTTGCAGTGACTAAACGACGATCCAGAATCAGCAATGCCCCTCTGTCTTCTTCAGAACGGATTAAACGGCCCAGTGCTTGTCGCAAACGTAAGGCTGCTTTCGGTACCGCTTCTTGAGCAAATGGTTGTATCCCTTCTGCTTCTAAATACGCATATTTTGCTTGCACAAGTGGTCGTTTCGGGTTTTCAAAAGGTAAACGCGTGACTATCAATAACTGTAAAGCTGTTCCTGGTAAGTCCACACCTTCCCAAAAGCTATCGGCTCCTAGCAAGACATTTGGTTTTCCATTAGAGAACCGTTTAAGAATTTTTTCACGACTGCCGCTAATCCCTTGGGCGAGGACCTCTTGTCCTTTTTCCAATAATCTCGGCTGGACTTGATGATACACGGTGGACAATAATTCATGCGAAGTAAAAAGAACCAACATCGAACGTTCCTCTTGCGCCATCAATTTTTCAATGGTATCTGAAATGTATTGACCCATTTCATAGGAAGAGGCATTTTGAATGGCTACTGCTTCTTCCGGTACATAGACTCGCGCATTTTCTGCATAGTTATATGGCGTTGGCAGGGTTTTGAACGTCACCTCTGTTAAACCTAACCGTTGCGGTAAATACTTTTTATTGTTGCCAAACTTCAATGTGCCGCTTGTATAAATAATTCGTTCATACCGCGGATACCACTTTGTTTCAGGAAGCAAACTAGCTTCTAAGTCATGAATTTCAATCAAGCCATGGTCTTCATTTTGTGGTAAATATTCTTTTACCCAACGTGGACGCCAATCATCAAGATAAATGGTAAAACAGTGATGAATACGTTCAATTTCATCAAAAAATTGAAACAAGCGAACAAAAACGATGCGATCAGCCAAACTAAAGGTTTCCAACTGACTCATAATTGTTTGCTGTAACTTACTTTGAATAGTCAACAGCTCCTGCAGTAAAAGCTGGAGCGTTTGACTATGTTTTTCTCTCGCAGCAGATAAATAATCAATACGTTCTTTGGTTAAAAGCAACTCCTGATGGTCTATTCGCTTCTGCGTTTTACTAAATAAACGATGCAGTTCAAAAAGAAAATCTTGCCATTCATCCACAAAATCCAGTAAACCTTGCTGATAAATTTTTACAAGCCGCTGCTCTTCAGAAAACTGTTGAAAAATTTGCTGTAAAGCAACAAAAAGTTGTTCTTTTTCAATAAAATGCGTGACTTGTTTTTTTAGTATCACACTGTTTACTCGTTCGCTTGCCATCCGACTAGCGATGTCTGGTAAATGATGTGCTTCATCAATAATTAGCCACGGACTTTCAGGTAATAACGGTTGTTTTCTTAGCGACTCTTGCGCCAAAAATGCATGATTAACAATCAACACGTTACTTTGAGCGACTTTTTTATACAGATGTCTTAAAAAGTCAACTTCATAAAGTTCATCTTTTTTTGAAAGAAAATCCAATCCGCGATGTGTAACTTCTTTCCAGAATAAATGATTTAAATTCGTCAATTGTAGTTCATCTAAATCGCCCGTTTCTGTTTCTAGCAACCAGACGAGAACGCCCATTTGATAAAGAGCGTATTGTTTTTGCGGAGTTGGCTGATTCAACGTTGCCTTAAAGCGTTGTAAATCAAGATAGTGTCGATGGCTTTTAATAACAATGCCTCGTAATTTCCCTTGGCAGATTTGATTGGCTAATGGTAAATCTTTTTCCACTAATTGATTTTGTAAAACAATCGAAACTGTTGAAATGATGACTGGTTTTTCTGGCGTTGCTAAATAGCTCATCGGCAACAGATAGCCTAATGTTTTTCCCGTTCCAGTCGCCGCTTCAATAAATAAATCTTTTGTCGTTCCTTCTGTAAAATGATCATAGACTAAATTCATCATCCGACTCTGTTCCGCACGATAAGCGAAACATTCGCCAAACAGTTTTTCTTTGGCTTTTTTAGTTTTGGGATACGTACTAGTCTGATAGAACGTTTCTTCAAAAAGAGGAACTTCTTTTTTGCGTAAAGCAATGCCACTGACCACTTGATAAGCTGGATTTAATGGTGTGACTTGTTTTTTCATTTGTTCATACGTTTGTTGAATAAAAGTACTGGTTTCCCGCGCTGTCTGTTGACTTAATTCCGCAATTTTTTCCATAGTGACTAATGGTAAAGATTTCATTTTTTCTTGAATTAATAACAAAAGTTCGGCTGTAACCTGCGCATCACTATCTGCTTGATGGGGATTCTCATGAGACAAACCTAAGCTTTCCGACAAATCACTTAAACGGAAACTTTTTTCTGTCGGTAAAAAAATCTGTGCCAATTCCACTGTATCAATGGCTGGAATAGTAAGTGGCGGCGTGCCACACCGTACCAGTTCACGAGCTAAAAAATTATAATCAAAGTGGACGTTATGCGCCACAAAAATAGTATCTTCCAGATAATGATAAATTGTATGTGCTACATCTTCAAAATAAGGCGCTTTTTGAACTTGCGTATTACTAATCCCCGTTAAACTTTGAATTTGTTTTGGTACTACTTGATTGGGATTCACATCTGTCGCAAAGTTCGCAATAATCTTTCCATCTTGAACGAGAACGCATCCAAACTGAATAATCCGATCACTTGTAGGATCTGTTCCAGTCGTTTCAAGGTCAACTACTGCATACACTTGTTTGTCTTTCAATGACTTCACGCCTTTCATTCATCTTTGAAAATTATACTACAATTTATAGGATTTTCACTAGTATTTCAAAAATTCTCTTGAAATCTTTTCCAGAAATAATAAGAAAGAGCCTGAAACAAAAATCCAAAGTGATTTTTGTTTCAGGCTTAAAAGCTGATAAACTGAACGGTTTTGTCTTACCTTCTCCTAAATAAACGATTAATAACAGTCAAGGATTTTCTGCATATACTGGTTTAATTGCCCATAGCCTTCCAATTCTCTGATTACTGGGAGCGGACAACGAACCTTTTTATTAAATAGTGTCCGCTTTTCAACATATTCTGTAACTTCGTCTAAAAATTTATCTAATCCTTTTTCTAATTTCATACAACTTAACTGATTGCAAATTCGCACGTCTCCTGCCTTTTTCTTTTGAACTTGTTTAAATGATTGTGAGAATGCTTTTGCTTCAAACATTTGTGCTTCTAACTGTCTTTTTTCAATCGTTATTTTCGGTACTGCTTGATTTCCATCAGTATCCTCTAACTGGCGACTCATAAAGCGACGATAAATTTCCTCTTCTAGTTCGTCCAATTGTCGTTGAAAGTCCGCAGGAATTGTCCGACTTGATGAATTTTCTTTCTCACTTTCCATAGAGACAGCTTCTTTTTCTGGCTTCTGCTCCTCTTCTTTTTCGGCAGACTTATTTACTGAATTTAGCGAGCTTTTTTCTGTTTCTTGTGGAAAAGTAAATAAAGGTTTTGCCGCGGTACTCTGCTGGTTTTCTTGTTTTTTTTCTGGCAGCGCTTCTTTAATTGGCGCTGGTTCAGATAACACTGGTTCTTTCGCTGGTTCTTCAAGCACTAGTTTGTTAACGGGAAGCACTGCTTCACTTGTTGCTACAGTTGTTTCACCTTCTTGATTTTCCAGATTATCAGGTGATAGATTGACGTCTGGTTGTTCCAGATTAGTATCCTCTGATACTTTCAGCGATGCCTGTTCTGCGGCTATTACAGGAGAAGCTCTTTTCAAATGGATCGTTTTTATTTGTCTAGAAATGACGGGATTTCTCGTTTGATTAACGGCTTCATTTAAGGAGGCTAAATTTTCTTTTAAAAGTGTCAACATTTCACGTAAGACAGCAATTTCACCAGCTAATTCCGTTAATTGATTTTCTTGCGGCACTACTTGCACATTGGTTTCATTCATACGGACTGTTTTTTTATTTTTAGTTGTTGGTATTTCATACATCCATTGCTTCAGTGCGGATCGTAAGTCACGAGTGGTCGGCTCAAAACTTCCAAAATAAACAGTGTAGTACATTAACTCCGTTTCAACATAAACATAAATCTTTTTAACAATTAACTCTTCAAACTGTTCTGATTCATCCCAACTTTCACATAAAGCCTCAAAAAATTGTTCCCCTTCTGCTAAATTTTGATACTCTTTCGCTAAATAAAGCTTGCGAATTAAGTAAAAATTATACGGTGTTTCAACATTATCTGCATAAATTTCTCGTCCTAAAAAATCTGGATTCGTTTCTTTACAAAGAAAGACCGTTTTCTCTTCTGGTTGTGTTTCAAGTGTTTTAGTCATGAGATTCACTTCCTTTTTCTCCGTTAATAACCATTTTTTAATGATAGATACTTTTAGTATACAGGAGAAATTCTTCTGATTTTCTCATATTTTTAAGAGACAATAGAAATTTTAGAGAAAAATCGACAGAAAAAAAAACGTGAGATAAACAGTCCTATTGACCATTTATCTCACGTAAAATACTTAAACTGACTATTTTATCCTTGGACATGTAACCAATTATTCTGCTGAATCAATTGGCAAAATCGTGTCTTTTTTCTCGCGACGTGCAATTGCTGGTAAAATCATTCCTAATAGAATTAAGACGATTGGTGTCACAATGTTAGAAGCTAATTGGAACAACCAGCCTTGAGGGTCTGAAGCATACTCAAATTTAGGCACCATTCCTAGGATACAAGCAAAGGCTGTAAATAGGAAACACCAAAGACCAAACACAAAACCAATTTTAGGATTTTTAACAAATTTATATTCTGAATTAAATTGTTTGTATGCTTTGTTTAGAAGCATATAGGCAAAGAAGACCCATAAGTAACGCATTGGCATAACTACAGAATTTAAGTTAGTTAGCCATTTAACCACTTCGTTCATGTCCTTCAACCCAAACATTGGTAAAGCGATAATAATACTTACTAAAATACCTGTTAATAAGTAACCATTAATTAACGTACCTTTTTTCGTACGTTTACGTAACCAACTTGGAACAAATTCTGGATCTGCTTCAGCTAAAAGAATTTTCAGTGGAGCATCAATTGAAAAGGCTAACGCAGCCACTTGACCCACTGTATTCGTTAACGCATAAACAATCATTAAGAGATTACCGACACCATAATACGCGCCTAATTTTTGGAAGGCACTATAGGCACCATTTGCCATTAAATCTTTAGGAATATTGTCACTTGAGAATAACATTCCCATTGCAAATGAACCTAAAACAGCCGATAAACCAACCATTGCTGCTAGGAAAATCATTCCTTTAGGGAACTCTTTGGCTGGATTTTTAGTTGCATTTACGTAAGGAGAAATTTTTTCAGCGCCACCTACCGCAAAAACTAACATTGATACGGTTGTAAAATAACTAAAGTCAAATTTAGGAATATAGGTGCTGACTTGTGACATGTTTGGCGTCGCAAATTCAACCGTTGAATTAATAAATGGTGCGCCTACCGCTAATAAAATGAATAAAATAGACATCACAAACATGGCGGTTCCAGCTAAACCACCAATAACTTTTAAGGTGGTTAACCCTTTTGTTGATAATAACAAGAAAACCAAGAAAATTATTAATGAAATAAATGATACCGTTACAATTGGCATCGTATTGACTAAGTTTCCATTCCCTTGAACTGCCCAACCTAAGGCAATTAAAATTGCTTGTGGTTTTTGTGCCAAGTAAGGAATGTGCACTACCCAATAAGTCCATGCTGCATAATAGGCTAGACGTTTAGTACTGGTATTTTGCACCCACGAACTAACCCCACCATTACTGTCTTTAAATGTTGAACCTAACTGTCCTACGATTAACGCATAGGGAATAAAATATAAAACTAAAATCAAAAGCCATGAAGTGACTACTGAAATCCCTTGTTGTGCATAATTATTCACAACATTTCCAAGACCCCAGACCATGTTAAAGGCAATTAACCCGACGGTAAACCATCGTAATTGCTTTTTGTCCATATAACCAATTCCTTTCTTATTAAAAAAATAAAGCTCTTCATTTATCATAAGCATTTTACTTTTTATGCACAAGCTCAACATAATTAAATAAAGATGGCTTTTTAATAAGTAATTAAAACGCTTCTAGCAATGATTTTCTAATTTGTTTGATGACTAAAAAAGGCCGGTGAATAAGTTGCTTCACCAGCCTTTTTCTAAGAGATTTTTCTTTTATAACATATCAAATAATGATAATTGGTTTTCATCTGGCAAGTCTTTTAAGACACCATTTTCATTCATGTATTCAATTAACGTTTTAGAAACTTTGCCTCGTGTTGCCAAATCTTCTTTCGATAAGAACGGTTGCTCTTCTCGCGCAGCAACAATGGCTTTCGCTACGTTGAGGCCTAAACTTGGCACTGCTCGGAAAGGTGCAATCAAGGTATCCCCTTCAATCACAAAATTTTCAGCATCTGATTTGTACAAATCAATCATGCCAAATTTATAGCCCCGTTCCAACATTTCATTACATAATTCTAAAACCGTTAATAAGTTTTTCTCTTTAGTGGAGGCGTCCATCCCTTTGTCCGTAATTTCTTTCATTCGTGCTTTCACAGCTTCTTTCCCTTGTGACATTGCCACTAAGTCGAAGTCATCCGCCCGAACGGAGAAAAACGCACAGTAATATAAGATTGGGAAATAAACTTTAAAGTAAGCGACCCGCAATGCCATTAATACGTATGCTGCCGCATGGGCTTTCGGGAACATATATTTAATTTTAGAACAAGAATCAATATACCAGTCAGGGACGTTGTTTTCTTTCATCGCATTTAAATACGTATCCCGTAGTTCATCAGGAATCTTATTCCATTGTCCTTTACGTACCGTTTCCATAATCTTAAAGGCCATCCCACTGTCCAAACCAGCATGAATTAAATAAACCATGATATCATCCCGACAACCAATTACTTCAGCAAGATTGGCTTCGCCACGGCGAATCAATTCTTCTGCATTCCCTAGCCACACATCGGTTCCGTGAGACAGTCCAGAAATTTGAAGTAATTCTGCAAAAGTTGATGGATGGGTCTGTTCTAACATACCTCGAACGAAACGTGTCCCAAATTCAGGAATTCCTAAAGTTCCTGTTTTAGAATAAATTTGCTCTGCATCCACACCTAGAACATCAGGTCCTTCAAAAATACGCATCACTTCTGGATCGTCTGTTGGGATGGTTTTTGGCTCAATCCCAGATAAATCTTGTAACATCCGAATCACGGTTGGATCATCATGTCCCAGAATATCAAGTTTTAAAATATTATCGTGAATGGAATGGAAATCAAAGTGCGTCGTTTTCCATTCTGCCTCTTGATCATCAGCAGGGTATTGAATTGGCGTAAAGTCATAAACATCCATGTAATCAGGAATTACAATAATACCGCCGGGATGCTGTCCAGTCGTCCGTTTAACCCCTGTTGAACCTTTGGCTAAGCGATCAATTTCAGCACCACGCAAATGTAAATTATGATCTCTTTCATATCCTTTAACAAAGCCATACGCTGTTTTGTCGGCTACTGTACCAATGGTTCCTGCCCGGTAGACATATTCTTCACCAAAAAGAACTTTCGTGTAGTTATGGGCTTCGGCTTGATAATCGCCAGAAAAGTTCAAATCGATATCGGGAACTTTGTCGCCATGGAACCCTAAGAACGTTTCAAAAGGAATGTCGTGACCATCTTTAAACAATCGAGCACCACATTTTGGACAGGCTTTTTCAGGCATATCAAACCCTGAACCATAGGAACCATCTTCATAGAACTCAGAATATTGACACTCAGGACAATAATAATGTGGCGCTAAAGGATTTACTTCAGTAATCCCTGTCATTGTCGCAACAAAACTCGAACCGACAGAGCCCCGTGAACCGACTAAATAGCCGTCTTCATTACTTTTATGCACCAGTTTTTGAGAAATTAAATAAATGACCGAGAAACCATTCCCGTTAATCGAATTCAGTTCCTTTTCTAACCGTTTTTCGACAATTTCTGGTAAAGGATCGCCATACAATTCGCGCGCACGATTGTAGCTTAAATCAGTGATCTCTTGTTCAGACCCAGGAATTTTTGGCGTATACAAATCGTCTTTTACTGGAATAACTTCTTCACATAAATCAGCGACTTTGTTGGGATTTTCTACTACAATTCGCTTAGCGACGTCTTGTCCTAAAAATTGAAATTCCGTTAACATTTCATCGGTGGTTCTGAAATGAACCTTTGGTAAACTATGGCGATTTAACGGATTAGCGCCACCCATAGACCCGACTAAAATTTTCCGATAGATAGCATCTTCTTCATTTAAATAATGAACATTTCCAGTGGCGACAACCAGCTTGCCAAGTTCGTCACCGATTTTCACTAGATTACTAATAATTTCTTCCAAATCTGCTTCATTTTTCACCAATTCTTGTTCAATTAATGGCGCGTAAACTGGTTTGGGCATAACTTCAATATAATCGTAGAATTTGGCACGATTTTTTGCTTCTTCGACACCTTTTTGCATCATTGCTTCAAAAATTTCGCCGTTTGAACATGCGGAACCAATTAAAAGCCCTTCTCTTAACTTCGATAATTGCGAACGAGGAATCCGTGGTACTCGGAAAAAATAATCTACATTGGACATGGAAATCAATTTAAAAAGATTTTTTAATCCTGCTTGAGTTGTTGCTAAAATCGTTGCATGGAAAGGTCGAGCTCGTTTGTATGAGTCTCCTTCGCCAATATGACGATTCAAATCATCATGGAAATGCATATCATGATTCTCTTTCGCTTCTTTTAAGAAAATCCAGCACAAATGACCTGTTGATTCCGAGTCATAGATGGCGCGGTGATGTTGTTCTAAGTTGACGCCAAATTTTTTCGATAAGGTATTTAGACGATGGCTTTTGAAATGTGGATACAAGAATCTGGATAATTCTAATGTATCGATGACGGGATTAGCCGCTTCAGGTATTCCATGTTTGCCATAACTTGTATTTAAGAACCCCATATCAAAAGAAGCGTTGTGGGCCACTAAAATAGTTCCTTCTGAAAACTCTTTAAACATGCGTAAAACTTCTTCTTCGGATTTTGAACCGCGCACCATTTCATCTGTAATCCCAGTTAAATTGATCGTTGTTTGAGATAATGGATGGCCAGGATCAATAAATTGCTCAAAAGTCTCAATGACATTTCCTTTGTGCATTTTGACAGCGGCCAATTCAATAATTGTATCATAAACAGCGGAAAGCCCCGTTGTTTCCACGTCAAAGACCACATAGGTAGCATCTGTTAATTCAATATGTTCTTCGTTGTAAGCAATAGGTACACCATCATCAACAATATTGGCTTCCACGCCGTATAAAATTTTAACGCCTGCTTTTTTACCTGCAGCATGGGCATCAGGAAACGCTTGGGCTCCGCCATGATCCGTAATTGCGATGGCCTTGTGCCCCCATTTCCCCGCTTGCGCCACCAAGTCACCGACTTTATTGGTCGCATCCATTGTACTCATGTTACTATGCATGTGTAATTCTACACGTTTTTCACCTTCTGGCGCGTAGTCTTTTCTTGGCGCATGGGCGACTTCCATCAAATCTTGGGCATTCATGACTAAATCACGCATGAAGGTATCTTCTTGTACACTACCACGAACACGAATCCAACTTTGCGGTTGAATCGCATCAAAAACTTGTTCATCTTTTTCCCCATTCGAAAATTTCTTCACCACGAAAGAGGAAGTATAATCAGTAATTTTCAAAATTAAAATTTTTCGTTTAGAACGCAATTCACGCACTTCTTTATCAAAAATAAAGCCTTCAATCGTTATCCGACGTTCTTCTTCCAGTATATTTCCCATTGGCATAATGGGTTCATCATTGGGAATATTCCGACCTAAACGAATTGGACCATCAAACGCAGGCGCTTGTTGTTGTTTTTCTTTTTTCATTTGTTCATGTTTAACAAGCGATTCAGCAGCTTGTTGTTGAAAGGCTGCGGCTTGTTCTAATTTTTGCTCTTCAAACTTTTTCAGCACTTCTGCAGCTTGCTGTTGATCCATTTTTGGTTCAATATGAAATTTAGGAAACCCGTAAGAGAAATAAAGTTCCTCAATAATTGGTAAATATTGTTGCTTCAAATAAGGAATAACTGCTTCATTGTCAACAGGTAAGATAATTTTCCGATCTTCGAATTGTGGTGTCTGTGTTTTTAAGACTTTCTGAACTAACGGCGTATTGCATTGACTATTTAACAAGGCCAACTGCCAATAATCCGTTAATTGTTCCTCTGTAAATGTTGTCTGATTTGTGGTTATTTGAACGGAAACCTGCGCAATTTGTTGAAAAGCTAGTTCCAATTGTTGCATAAATGTTTGATATAGCATCACTGGCATCAATTCATCAAAACTTAAATGAAATTCCCATAAGCGACTTTGTTGGTGAACAATGACCTTGTCAATCCGGCCATTTTGAATTAAGGGATGTTCTTTCGCTGTGTCATCTAACTGAATTTGCGTCATCAGTTTATCAAATAAATCGCGTGCTTTTTCTGTCACAAAATGAACCTCCTTCTATCATTGAAAAAAGGCCCTCAGACAAATCTGTCAAGTGCCTTTTTTCGGTTTCTCTGCATTCGCTTCTCTATTAAGTATACTCGTTTTTTGTAAAAAAACAATCTTGTTTCTTTTCTAAAAAGAGCTAAGAAGAGCTTGAAGCAAAAATCACTTTAGATTTTTGCTTCAAGCTTAAACGCTGATAAGTGGCGGAAACAGTTTATCCTAATCATTCTGTCCGCCCTTTTCATTATTATTCCACTTCTGATGTTGTGTTCATCAAAATAGAAAGTGTGCTTTCTAATTCTTCTTTGCGTACTTCCAACATTTCACCAGTACGTTTGATTTTGACTTCTACCACACCATCGACTGCTTTTTTACCGACTGTGATACGGATTGGACAACCAATTAAATCAGCATCAGCAAATTTTACGCCTGCGCGCTCATTGCGGTCATCAACTAATACTTCGTAGCCCGCTTCGGTCATCATTGCTTCAACTTCTTGTGATAGTTTTGTTTGGTACTCATCTTTCACATTCATTTGGACCACGTGTAAATCAAATGGCGCAATTCCTGTTGGCCAATTAATACCGCGCTCGTCTGCATTTTGTTCAACGATTGCTGAAAGTAAACGACTAACGCCGATGCCATAGCAACCCATGATCACTGATTTTTCACGACCGTTTTCATCTAAAACTGTTGCGCCCATAGCATCACTGTAACGCGTTCCTAATTTGAAGATATGACCAATTTCGATTCCTTTGGTAAAGGCTAAGACACCATTGCCATCAGGAGAAGGATCGCCTTCTTGAACAAAGCGTAAATCTTCGTAACTAATTGGTTGGAAATCACGATCTGGATTTACATTTGTCAAATGATAGCCATCTTCGTTAGCTCCAACAATGGCGTTGGCTAAATCTTGAACAGCTAAATCTGCATAAATTTTAACATCTTCGGAAACATTGACTGGACCAATTGAACCAAAGCCAGCTCCTAAGACACGGCGAGCATCTTCTTCTGTTGCTTCATCTAGGAAATCAGCGCCTAAGAAGTTTTTCAATTTGACATCATTGACATCATGATCGCCACGAACCAAGACCATTACTGGCTCTTCATCGGCAATAAATAGTACTGATTTAATAATTCGTTGTGGCTCAACTTCAAAGAAGTTTGCCACTTCGGCAATTGTACCCACTTCTGGTGTTGCAATTTTTTCTAAATCTAATTGTGTTTCATGTGATTTTTTCGGCGTATAAAGACTTGTTGCCATTTCTAAATTGGCAGCATAATCACTTTCTGTTGAATAGCAAATAGTATCTTCCCCAATTTCAGAAATCGCCATAAATTCTTTAGAATCTTTACCACCCATGGCACCACCGTCCCCAATAATGGCACGGAATTCTAGTCCACAGCGTTCAAAAATGCGTGAGTAAGCTTTTTCGTAATCACGGTATGATTGATCTAAACTAGCTTCATCGGCATGAAAAGAATAGCCATCTTTCATGATAAATTCACGGCCTCTTAATAAGCCAGAACGAGGGCGTTTTTCATCACGATATTTTGTTTGAATTTGGTATAAATTCAAAGGTAATCGTTTGTAAGAATTGATTTCATCACGAATTAATTCTGTGAAGGTTTCTTCATGCGTTGGGCCTAAGATATAGTCACGTTCATTGCGATCTTTTAAGCGATACAAGTTAGGTCCATAAGTTTCATAACGGCCTGATTCTTTCCAAAGTTCTGCGGGTAATAACGCAGGCATTAACATTTCAACTGCATCAATTTTCTCAAATTCTTCTCGCATAATCGTTTTTAATTTTTCTAAAACACGATTGGCTAAAGGTAAATAAGAATAGATCCCTGCAGCGACTTGACGAATATAGCCTGCGCGCAACAGAATTTGATGACTTAAGACTTCTGCATCATTTGGTACTTCTCTTAACGTTGGAATTAACATTTTTGACTGTTTCATTAAAACTCTCCTCTATTTTAAAATCAACTATTTTTGATTTCTTTACACACTTTTTTACTTAAACTTTCTCCTTAAAAGAAAAAGCGTTGAATATCGTTCCAAGTAACTAACACCATTAACACCATGACAAACCCAAAGCCAATTAACGTAATGATGCCTTCTTTTTCAGGACTAATTGGTTTTCCACGTACACCTTCAATAATGTTTAAGACAATTTTCCCGCCATCTAAAGCTGGGATCGGCAACAAATTAATAATCCCTAAGTTCATTGACAACATGGCCATTAAGAATACAACTGTACTTACTCCAGCATTGGATGCTTCTTCCGATAACTTAAACATCATGACTGGCCCACCTAGTTTGTTTAAACTAAAGCCTGTGAATAGTGAGCCGAGTGCTTTAAAAATCTGTGTCGTACTATTTAAAGTATCCTGAATACCGCCCATCAATTTTGACGGTAAATCGGTTTTCATATAAGGATAAACGCCGACTTTACCAATCGTTTGTTTTTCCACTTTTTGTTTTTCTGGTGTCACTGTTAGTTGCTCTTCTTTGCCGTTACGCTCAACTACGAACGTTAACGGCTTTTCGGGGTTCTTCTGCACAATGGTTGTAAAATCTTCGTATTTTTTGATTTTTTGATTATTAATCGATAAGACTTTATCATTTTCTTTCAACCCAGCTTCTGCGGCTGGGCCATTAGGAATCACTTGTCCAATTTGATTCGTGTTTAAATCAGTAACGCCTCCTTGTAGAAAGACCGCTAACGTAAACAGAATAAACCCTAAGATAAAGTTATTCATGGGTCCCGCAAAGTTCGTCAAAATGCGTTGCGATAATTTCGCTGATTGAAATTGAACGTCAAGTGGCGCAATCCGCACCTCGGTTCCATCACTTTCAATAATCGTTGCATCATGGTCAACTTTATAAACGGTTTCTTCTTCCTCGTTTCCATTGACATAGCCCTTGATGAATAATTCTTTTTCAAGATCAAAATCAACGACTTCCATCGGAATACTATGAGGTAATTGTACTTTTTTACTTGTATTAATTTTAACCACATTACCCACGGCATTTAACTCAACAGATAGAGGCATACCTGGTGTGATTTCTGTCATGTCTTCGCCCATCCCAGCCATTCGCACATAGCCACCAATCGGCAATAAGCGAATCGTATAAGTGGTGCCATCTTTTCCACGATGCGCAAAAATCTTTGGTCCCATTCCGATTGCAAACTCACGAACTAAAATACCCGCTCGTTTTGCAAAATAAAAGTGGCCAAATTCATGTACGAGGACAAGAATACCGAAGACAATAATGAATGTGATAATTGTTTTCATAGATGTCCTTCTTCCTTCATTCACTGACGTTCAGTGCTTTTTATTATTACATGGGAAAGTCTCGTAAAACTTGCTCTGTTCCCTTCCCGATAAACCAGTGCAACTGTTTACTGAGAACAGTCGCCACTGTTAGTGAACAAATCTTTCCTTATGTAAGACAAGTTTTATTTTAGCATATTCAGTCATAAATAACCATTGGACTTGACCACTTCGCCTAGATATTTTGTGTTTTTTTAGAAAACTCTATAAATGAGAGGAATTGATTACTACGACCAGTATTTTTTTAAAGACCTTCAACAATAGTAGCTAACTTTAGAGCCTAAACTTTTCCGACAGTTTGTCGTATTTTATCAACACGCTGATTGACATGTGCTACCATGAAAGTATTAATAGTAATTTTAGGGGGAATGAATCAATGTATGGAGAATTACATGGTAAAGTGGCCGTTGTCACTGGTGCAGCTACGGGTTTAGGATTATTTATTACTCTGCGTTATATCTTAGAGGGCATGAATGTTGTTGCTGACTATGTCGGTGAGCTGCCTAAAGAATTTGAAGATGTCCAAGCCAAGCACGCAGACCGCGTAAAATTCGTGAAGGCTGATGTCTCTAATGAAGAAGATATTAAAGCGTTAGCTGAAACCGCTTTAAAAGAGTTTGGTCATGTTGACATTTGGGTAAATAACGCCGGTGTGGAGGCTTCTTTTCCGACAATTGATATGCCATTAAAAGAATGGCAACGTGTCATTGATGTCAATTTAAACGGTGTCTTTTTGGGTTCTAGAGAGGCACTCCGAATATTTAGAGATCAAAAAATCAAAGGGTCAATCATTAATATGTCCTCCGTTCACCAAAGAATTCCTTGGCCAACGTTCGCCCACTATGCGGCAAGTAAAGGCGCAACCGAAATGTTCACGAAAACAATCGCTTTGGAATATGCGGAATATGGTATTCGTGCCAACTGTATTGCACCTGGAGCGATTAACACACCTATTAATGCTGAAAAATTTTCCGATCCCGAACAGTTAAAACAAACAACGAGCATGGTTCCTATGGGCATTATTGGTAAACCAAATCAAGTAGCTGCTGCGGCCGCTTGGTTAGCTTCTGATGAATCCTCATACGTAACCGGAACAACACTCTTTGTAGATGGCGGGATGTCTCTATACCCTTCGTTCCAACACGGAGCTGGTTAAAAAGTAGTCTGCAACAAAATTCTCTATGAATTTTTGTTGCAGACTTTGTACTATCACACACAAAATCTATTCAGGAGGCTTACCATGAAACTAGTCAAAAATGTTCTTTTAATTTTAATTGGTTTAGTTATTATCGGGATTGGCGCATCCACTTTAAGAGTGGCAGGTTTAGGAGTTGATCCTTTCACTGCTATGAATATCGGACTTTCTTCGATGTTTGGTATGCAATTAGGCATTTTTCAAATTATTGTCAATGCGTTTATTTTATTCTATGTCCATTTAAAAAACAAAAAAGCCATTGGTCTGGGAACTATTTTAAATATGCTTTTAGTAGGGATTTTGATTCAACAGATTTCTACTTGGCTTCAACCTTACGCCGATAGTTTAGGAGGCTCAACAATTGGCAAACTACTTTCTTTATTCGTCGGAGTCCTGATTTTTACATTTGGCTGCGCCTTATACATGGCTACAGATCAAGGCGAATCCCCCTATGATGCGATTGCGCCAACCATCTGTCAACAAATCAACAAACCTTACGCTTCTGTTCGAAAAGCACAAGATTTGTTGGTCCTATTAATTGGCTTTATTGCTGGTGGTCCAATTGGGATTGGTACAATTATTTGTGCATTTGGTGCTGGTCCACTCATTAGTTTCTGGAACAAGTTACTTCAACCTTTAGTAAAATAATTTTTTAACTAAAATATAAGAAAAAGCGATGACTCCATAGAGATTTTCTTCTCGAGTCATCGCTTTTTTATTTGTGCTTCTTTGAAGAAGCATGATTAGTATGTTTCTTGTTTGGCTTTCCGTTGTTATTTTGGTTGATTATTTGTTGGTAGAGTGAAAAACTAGCTGACAGAGCCTTTCATATTGGAAACGACTTCTCAACCAGTGTCATTAACTATCAAACCAAGTTTTTAAGAGTTCTTATAGTAGTTTAGAGACTCAATATTTATCAATGATTATCAAATTAGGATGGGAAAAATCTGGTCAATTTAGATATGTTATTGGGAACAATGAAAAGAGCTAGATGACTAGTTCTTTTTTTTATCTAATATCGGTGTACACATTTTATTTAGATAGACTTTTTTCAATGAAAGAAAGTAACCAATCTGTTGTTTCTTTTCTCTCAAATAGCTTCCTATCTTTCAAAATTTCATCTATATCAATGTCGTCATACTGTTCTTTAAGGCAGGCATTAATTATTTCTATTGCTTTATCAAAAATTTTATTTGCTTGATCTTCCTTTAACATTATTTTTTCAATAATTTCACTATTTTGATTATTACTCTTGTCTATTTTATTGCTAAGATTAGTTTTTTCACAGCAAATATACTTAGCCAACATAATTATATGCCATCTAGCTCTTCTATATGCTCGATCATGATTATTCAAGACATATCGTTCTGCTCTATACCAAGTTAAACCACTAGTATAATAAACATTTAGCAAACCGAAATCTTTGCTATCATCAAACAACAGCCCTCTAGTTTTCTTTTCTACTTTACCATATTGTCCTGATACCTCATGTGGCAAATTCAAAAACATAGCTGAAGTCGATTTTATCTGAAATGGAATATTTATTATTTTAGTTTTAGGAATATTCTCATCTCTATATTGTTCTGTTCTTCTTTCATAAAATAACTCAAAACTATTTTCTGTTTTTTTAGATTTATAATATTCTTCAATGGCTTTTTGTATTGGCGCTAACGCAGCTAATTGTTCAGGCTTTAATGTTGTCTGACTATTGGTTGCTTTGATAATACTATTTTTTGTTTCTTCATCATTAGTAGCAATAAACCTTGCTGGAATATAAACATCTTCTTTATCTTCTAACTCATCAATTAACTCAAAAATTACATTACTTGTTTGACAACCATTTACCACTTGGTAATTTATTAGAGTTAATTCTTCTGAGTTCAAATTTACTTCATCACCAATAATTGTTATCCCATTATTTAGTATTCCAAATAGATAGCTATCTGTGCCAAGTAACTGTTCTCTCATACTATGATTGACTTCTATTTTTTCTTCTGAACCTAAATAATAACGTATATTGTCATCAAATATCCCTTTTCTTAGAATGCGTTTTCCAGAAACTTCATCAGTTAAAATGTTAATAAAATCTTCCAGCTTTATTAAACCATAGTATCCATTTTTAATTTTACCACTTTTATCTTTAGGATATGTAACTGGAGTTTTAGTCATGTTAACAACAATTTCAAGATCTGAATTACTTTTTTTGTGTAAATTCATAATTTCTTTTAAGCCCCAAAATTGTGGATGTGATACCTTACTAAACATACCTAAATTTTCTAAATCTTCTATCTTTAAATCTATTTCTGCTTTCAAGTGAATATCTTCAGAATTTATTTCTTTTGGAGATAAGCTAGCAAAAATAGTGTGTAATTTAGGAGTTTCTTTAAACTTAGTTGCTTTTGTATAAATATATTTAGCAGTCTCCCAAAATTCTTTCAATTCAGGTATTTCACATTTTTCAAAATTGAAAAAACGTCGAATACCTGTTAAAAAATCACCTATCTCAGTCCTATTAAAATTATTTTCAGTTTTTGATTGGCTAAAATAAAATTCAACATCAATTTTTTTCAAGCTTTCCAATACATCATCTACATCTTCTGGACTCTTAACAAATCTATCAGCAACAAAAATTGCAATCCCATCGATACCGAAAGCTGTCTTAGTTTCCATATCATAAAAACTTGCACTTGGATCATTACCATATAAAGTTAGAATTATATCATTTATATATTTCTCAAATAAATCATGCTTATCTTTAGCTTTAGAATTAGATATTTCATATTTATCAATAAAATCGTTCAAATAAGTGTTAATAATTGGATTCTTAATCTCTGTCTTATTTCCTATCTAAACTTAAACTCCTCTTTACTATTTTTTATTCGATTCCAATTATATCAAAGCAATATATTTGTTTCAACTAAGGTCAATAGCACAATTTAAATTATATGAAACATTTGTAGGTCTGTTTCATCTGCAATACCTCCCACAACTATGTATTACTTTTTAAGTATTTTCAGCCAAAAACTATTTTTTCGTTTCATTTTGTTTCATGTATCAAAACTTATTAACCTTTTACAAAAGTCAAAAAAAGAGTACCCAAGTGAGCACTGTAGCTCATTTAAAGGGTACCCTTAGTACGGTCACAAAACAACGTGTTGGGGGTTTTCTATCCTATTCATTCAATTCCTTGTATCATTCTACCAAAGATATGATTAGCTTGAGTTGGTTGTCTATCAATTAGAGTAAGAATGTACTCCGTTTCCAGCGGCTCTTCTAAGCTTACTATTATCCATTCCCCCACCTTCTACTGAACAGATAGGCTGATTTGCTTTCAGATGTTAAATTGCTTCTGATATAGCTTGCTTATCATTTGAAATAGACTCATCAACATAAATAGAAAAGTAACGTAATCTATCTATACAAATATTGCGAACAGCGCCCCTAAGAAAACTGATCAAGAGTTTGCTGATATGATGGCTCATCAGTAAAAAGCTGGTCATTTCTACTATCAAGGGTTCTAGCTACGATAACAGGTTTAACCCACACTGCCTTCTAGCAAAGAGATAGTATTTCCTACAAATTTCAACAGCTTATAAATGTTGCTATATCAACATTCGTAGTTTGGGACGGTACTATGAAATTCTATCGAATTTTCAGGATTGGTGCTGGTTTGGGTGTTAGTTTGAAATAGAATCGTTAATAACCCTGAGTCAACTTTAGTATTGATTGATAAAAAATATTATTTTATTTTCTTATTTTTGCTAACTCATTTCTAAGTGCTTGTTGAAGCTGATTCAGTAATAAATATTGCATCGCTCTATATCCATTATTAAATAATCCTGGATATTTTCCTCCTGTATCCTTACTTAAATATTGAGCCAGTTGTTCTCTATCTTCTTGTTTATCAAGTCGAGTATGTTGGACTGCATTTCGATATAGTCTGTTTTTATCTATAAAAGTAAACAATTCAGGATAGAAATGTTTGAAATCTCCAAAAAAATATTTAGCTTGATATTTATCTTTTAATGATTCAAATAGAAACTTATTAATAGCAGTTAACATCACTTCATAATTATTTCTATTTGTTACTAAAGGAATGTTTTCAAAACTCGCATGATCTTGAGCTGTTAATGAACTACCTTCAACCCAACTTTTTCTTTTGAGCATTCGCTGAGCCTGATCAAACAAATAAAAATCATCCAATATTTTTTTCAGCTTCTCTTTTACTTCTCTTGGCGATTTAAAAATCTCTCTTGGCAATCCACTTTGTGTATCATTAATCGCTATTAATTGTTGATACTGATTTTGAGACAACTCATAACAAAGTGGTTCAAATAACACTAAATCACCATTGCTATCACTTACTATCCTCTGCTTGAAATCAATGCTACAATTTTGATGATTATCAGCATTGGCACAATATGCAGAGTAATTCAAATCATGATGAATTTCAAAATTCACATAATCATTAGCTAGTTGTTCAAGCTGACTAATTCTCCGCATGACATAATTTGATGGCAAGAGCTCTCCTGTTAAGGTGAGGTTAACTTTCAGCTTTTGTTTTAACTTATTTTCGATCATATTTATCATACTTAAATCTGGTATCGTCCATTGTGTGAAAGGGATATACAATTGTATATCTTTTTTTGCTTCAAATATAAGTCGATCAAATCTCTCAATTGCATCTTCTTTAACAACTTTTTCGAACTGATCAGAAATCCCTTTAAACCTAACTATACTATCTGAAGAAAAAAAGTTTCCTGCCTCCATGTTTAGATTTACCAAATCTGAAAGTTGAGTTTCATCAATTAAATCATCATACTCCGATAATCGGATTGCACGATCAAACAGCAATAACTGGACTGAATCTTGTGAAGTTGTTGATACATGAACTGCCAATTGAGCCCTTTTATAGTTTACTCTAATGCGATTGACTTTCAAAATATCTATAACTTGCTCTTTATCATTCGCCTCATTCAAAATTTTTTTAACTTTAAAAAAATCTAATCGTTTCAAAGTAGGTCGCTTAATCTGTGTTTTTAAAGTTAGAGTACCAGTTTCTCGTAGGTTTCGTTCATTCGCATAACGCTGATGATTGCTCAGAATAATTTCTCCTGAAAGTCCATCAACACAAACTTTTTTCTCTAGTTTAATAAAACGATTCAATTGTTCATCTTTTAAGTAGTCTCTTCCAACCTCACTTATTATTCCATTTTTCTTGATTACCTCATAATATAGTAAATCATAAAACGCTTTTTCAAAAATTTCAATATCATTTTCTAGTCCCATAATTTTAGGGATATCTGTCAATTTGAACTTTTGATCAATCAATCGTAATAATGTATCTTGAATAACTGGTAAAGTTTCAATTTTATTGCAAAAGCAACTAATATCTAAAAAGTATATTGGAATCGCCACATCTACAAGTGCAATTTGCTTATAACCAGATAGTAGTTCCTTACCAATTTGACCAATTTCACTTCTATATCCCACTCTGTATCACCTCTAGTTCACAATCAGTTTTATATCGGTTTATATAAATTAGGACATCTTCAAAATAATTATGTTCTTTTTTTGATGCTTCTTTCATAAAATGTGCATTTCCAACAATAATTACTTGAGATTTTGCTCTTGATAAAGCAACATTTAGTCTTCGTTGTTCACTTAAAAAACCAATGTCCTTATTAGCATTGGACCTAACCACGCTATAAATTACAACATCTACTTCTGAACCTTGAAAAGCATCAACATTTTCAATAACTATTTCTAAATTTTCCCATCTAGTATTACTCGGTTTTATCAGTTTCTCTAAAAGCGACTTCTGTCCACTATATGCCGATATTACACCTACTTTAATTTTCTCATTTGTACTATTGCTATCTTCTAAATGTTCCAACTCCATGAGAATAATGTTTGCTTCACAAGTATTAGTAAAAGATTTTGAAGTTGTCTTTTTCTGTTGATTGTTTTGCAATCGCTCTGTCGATAACCAGACTACAGGTTTTGCTATCCTGTAGTTCAGTCTTCTTTCCTCCGGGGTTATATCTGTCGTAATAACTACTCCATCATCCAAATAGAAGACCTTGTTGATCATTTTCGAAATAGCAGGATGCATCCGGAACTGCTTACTTAAAGTAATAGCTATGTCAGAGTCTTTTGCTAGTAAAAATAAATCCTCAAATAAACTCTCAGATAATTTTTCTGAACTTGTATTTTTGATGATGTTAGCGTCAAACTCATTGATTATTGGAGGAAGCTGCTTATGATCTCCAACCAAAACAATTTTTTTCCCTTTTATCATTGGAATCAAGACTTCGGGTACAGTTGATTTAGCCGCCTCATCAATGATAACCCAATCAAAATTGATATGTCGCATTACTTTATTTGATGAGATTCCAACGCAAGTAGAAGCAATAATTGAAGCTTTTCCTAATAACAAATTATCAAAACCTTCTAAAGAATCCAGTCCTCTGTACCATTGTGCCAAAGTTTTCGAAAAACTTTTATCATCATTAGAGAAATTTCCTTTAAAAATTTTCTCATATTCTTCCACAAAACCGTTATCCATTTTGCTAATATTTACTAAAATCTTTCGTAGTTTAGTATCTTTAATGAAATCATTCATATTCTGAATGGAACTTTGCTTGATTTCTGTTGTCCATTTTTTTGTTTGATTTATTATTTTATTAGCTTCAGATTTTTTCGAAATACGTTCACTATTACCAATTCTAACTAGCAAATCCTCAGGAAAATATTTTTTTAATTTATTAAAAATATGGTCCACAGCAACATGAGATTGTGATGCCAAAAGAATTTTTGAATCTTCTTCAGATTGTCTAATTTGATAAATCAACTCATTAATTACAGTTGATTTTCCAGTGCCCGGCGGTCCTTGAATTAAGAAAATATCTTGTGTTCCTAACGCAGAAATTACGGCTTGACCATTAATAGGATCAATTTTTTCATTTGCAAAATCTACTTTTTTTGTATTTGTTCGCATAGTCCCAATTGACGGATCTATAATAATATCAAGTAGATTCTTATTTTCAGCCATTCCTTGCTTAAGAGTATCGAGAGCATTTTTAGCACGTCTCGTTACTTTCAGACTTTCTGAATAATCAATACCAAAACGGCCTGATTGATTGTATTTTTCAGATTCAAAATTATTTACTGGGGAGATAAAAATCACTTCGTCTGTGTATTTTTTGATTTCACCAACCTTCTCTAATTTTCCATTCACCTTGTTCAGTAGTGCAATGTTCTTCCCAATCTCCAAATCATCAATATTATCCATACTCTCAATAACAAAATGGTAATAGCCAGATTCCACATCATATTCAATTTGTTTGTAATAACCAATATTTTTCTTTCTCTGTAGTAAATTTTCTTGTTGCTTTATTTTTTTGCTCCAAATTGAAATCAATCGATCCTCAGTTTGTTTATTTTTCTTTTGATTCATAAAATCTCGATACTCAGCGTCTACTTTATCCAAAAACCTATATAAGTACATACAATCTTTATTATCAACTGAATGAAATCCAAAACTAATTTTTGTTTTTATTGGAAATGCCCGAGCAATTATTTTTTCTTGAGCTGAGTAACTATCAAGTTCATCTGCTCGAATTAAAATTATGATACCTTTTGATTTTTCGACTGTGCAACGGAACTTAATTAAATCACAAACAATATCGTACTGCTCGTTTTTTATTCGATAAATATAGAAGTCTAGATCGTTTTTAGATAGAAACCTCTTTGCATCATCTTCCCTAGGGAAATCGATTATATTCATGCGAAAAAGATCATTAATAACAGTATTAGTCAGTTTAAAAATCAATTCGGAGTCTCGACTCTCTAGCTTATCTATTTCATTATCCAAGATACTCAAAAAACTTTCGACCGATACATATCTAGAAATCACTTCATATTCGGTTGCTTTTCTTATGATATTTTGCAACGTATCACCGACTTCTAAATTTTTAATTTGACTTACAAATATTTCAGGATTTTGATCTGGATTCTTACCAGATATTAGGAAAAAGAGAACCCTTCCCAAAGAATAAATATCACTAAAACTTGATACACGTCTTTGTGCAACTTGCTCAGGTGACGAATATATATAGTTGAAATAATGATTTACCGTAGTTTGTTCCTCATAAATTAATGATTTGATTTTACTAATACCAAAGTCAATGATTTTAACTTGCAATCCATCTTCACTTTTAGCAATCAAAATGTTGTTTGGAGCAATATCACGATGAATAATCTCTTTATCATGAGCATGTTGTATACCAAAAAGAATATCGCGAAAAATTTTGAGTTTTTCTGTTAAAGTTAGATCGGGATTTTTCTCTATAAATTTTTCTAATGTTTCTGATCTAATAACGTAATCAATCAATATATAGTAGAAAGTTTCTGTTTCTCCAGAATCATAATAGCCCACAATATTTTCATGATTGAGATTTTTTAGTGACTTCCACTCACGATTGAAAATTTCTGATACTTCTTTTTCTAAAGATGTATCTTTCATAATAATTTTCAAAGTATATAGAGTTTCATCGATGATATTTTGCACTAAATATACTTCGGATGGCAATGTCCTCGATTCATGAAGTAGTTTAATAACTGCATATTGTCCATTGATCAACTGATTTGGCTTCAAATTCATTTACAACACCTCTTATTAATTAGTTAATTAGGAATATGTACCATTGTATTTTAATTCATTATACATTATCTCCATTATATCAGATACAATGCATAAATATGTAAACAAGCTTAGGAAAATAGGCTAAAAAGCCATTATTTTTATCTTTTTCTCGCTCATTAATCCATATGAGTATAATGCATCTTACTCTTTAGAAAAAGAAATAATACTATATATTAATCGACACATTGGAAATATCAGCTATAATAAACTTAAACAACTTTGGAAGTTATTACAAAAAAATCAAGAAAAGTTGGATAGTTTAAACCGCCGTTGGCGCCCTTCGTTTAACCGAAACAGAGCTTGTGGACAGACTGCTTTCCTATAGCGTTGAATTAACGCAACGCTACACATTGTACCAAGACTTCTTGTATGCCGTTCATAAACGCAACCAAACGTATTTTGATGCCTTGCTTACGCAAAGTGTTTCTCACTTGCCAGCTACTTATCAAACCACTTTACGAACTTTTAAAAAATACCAAAAACAAATTCATCATGCCTTGAATTATTCTTATTCGAATGGACAATTGGAATGTCTCAATAATCATATCAAAGTGTTAAAGCGAAATGCCTATGGTTTTCGTAACTTTTATAATTTCAAATTACGGATTTTCGCCCAACAAGGACAGGCCATACAAACTAAATAAAAAAGTCCAGAGGGTTTTCTCCTCTGGACTTGACATGATTCTACAATTTCTCTTTACAAACATTATTTGACAAAAAAGGTTTTACCCTACTGATCCTTCCATCTCATAACTAATCAACCGATTCAACTCAACCGCATATTCCATCGGTAATTCTTTCGTAAATGGTTCAACAAAGCCCATAACAATCATTTCTGTCGCTTCGGCTTCAGATAAGCCGCGACTCATTAGATAATATAATTGTTCTTCAGAAATTTTTGAAACTTTGGCTTCGTGTTCTAAGGACACTTGGCTGTTATGGATTTCGTTAAACGGAATCGTATCTGATTTTGATTTTTCGTCCATGATAATCGTGTCGCATTCGATGTGGGAAATCGAGCCTGCGCTGTCTTTGCCAAAAGTAACTTGGCCACGGTAGTTAACCTCGCCGCCGTCTTTAGCAATTGATTTTGAAACAATTGAGCTAGAGGTATTCGGCGCATTGTGAATCATTTTGGCCCCAGTATCTTGGATTTGGTTAGCGCCAGCAAAGGCAATCGATAACATCGTGCCACGGGCACCTTTGCCATCTAAGTAAACGCTTGGGTATTTCATGGTTGTTTTAGCTCCTAGGTTCCCATCAATCCATTCGACAGTGGCACCTTCGTAAGCTTTAGCACGTTTGGTTACTAAGTTGTAGACGTTATCTGACCAGTTTTGAATAGTGGTATAACGACAATAAGCATCTTTTCTTGTAAAAATTTCTACGATGGCCGCATGCAAGCTGTTACTTGAATACGTGGGTGCCGTACATCCTTCAACATAGTGAACGCTGGCCCCTTCATCGACAATAATCAAGGTCCGTTCAAATTGGCCGGTATTTTCAGCGTTGATTCGGAAATATGTTTGTAATGGTACATCAACTCGAACGCCTTTTGGTACATAAATAAAGGTTCCACCTGACCAAACAGCTGAGTTTAAAGCGGCCAGTTTATTATCTGTTGGCGGCACAAGTTTTGAAAAATACTCTTTGAATAGGTCAGGATATTCTTTTAAAGCAGAGTCAGTATCTGTAAAAATGATGCCTAATTTTTCAAATTCTTCTTTCATGTTGTGGTAAACAACTTCTGATTCATATTGAGCAGAAGCCCCAGCTAGATAAGCACGCTCAGCTTCGGGAATCCCAATTTTTTCAAAGGTTTCTTTGATTTTATCAGGTACATCATCCCAATCGCGTGCGGGTTTGTCACTCGGTTTTTGGTAATATTTAATTTTACTAAAGTCAATATCTGACAGGTCTGGACCCCATTCTTGCATGGGCATTTTATTGAATTGTTCTAACGATTTTAAACGGAAGTCAAGCATCCATTCTGGTTCGCCTTTCACGCGAGAAATTTCGCGAACGACGTCTTCGGTTAGGCCGTCTCCGGTACTAAAGACTGGTTCCACATCGTCGTGAAAGCCAAATTTATATTCTTCTAATTCAGGTACTGTACTCAATTCGTCGTCACCCTTTCTTTATTTTTCACAATGTAAATGACCGGCTTCGCCTTGGCCGTTATTAGCAACAGCCTGCTCTAAGGCTTTCCAAGCCAGGGTTGCACATTTAATCCGAGCTGGAAATTTAGCTACGCCGCTTAACATTGCTGCATCGCCTAATTTTTCATCTTCGGCCACTTCATTTCCTTGAACAAGTTGAGAGAAATCCTCTGCTAAGGCCGTTGCTTCGGCGATTGTTTTTCCTAAGACCGCATCAGTCATCATACTAGCACTTGCTGTACTGATTGAACAGCCACTTCCTTGAAAGGCGATATCTTTAATCACACCGTCTTCAATGGCCACATCCAGTTCAATCACATCTCCACAAGTAGGATTATTCAGTTCAATTGTTTGGCTAGACGCATCTAGCGTTCCGTGGTGATGTGGGTGGCTAGAATGGTCCAAAATGACTTGGCGATATAAGTTATCTAATTTAGAAAGTGCCATGCTGGAAAAACTCCTTTGTCGCTTTAATCGCTTCAACTAAGCGATCTGCGTCTTCTTTGGTATTGTATAAATAAAAACTTGCCCGTGCGGTTGCTGGCACGCTCAAATAGTTTAATAACGGTTGCGCGCAATGGTGACCCGCTCTGACAGCGACCCCTTCCATATCTAACGCCGTAGCCACATCATGTGGATGTAAACCTTCAATATTAAAAGCAATCACACCTGTGTGGTCTTTTGGATTCTGTGGACCATAAATCGTCAAGCCCTCGATAGCTTGCAACTTCGGCAAAACATAGTGAACAAGGGCTGCTTCATGTTGATGAATGGCCTCTAAACCAATTTCTGTTAAATAATCAATGGCGGCACCTAAGGCAATTGCCCCAGCAATATTAGGTGTGCCAGCTTCAAATTTCCATGGAAGCTCTTTCCAAGTACTTTCTTGAAGATGAACAAAGTCAATCATTTCGCCACCAAATTCCACAGGTTCCATTTGTTCCAATAAATGACGTTTGCCATAAAGGACACCAATTCCAGTTGGTCCACACATTTTGTGACCACTAAATGCATAAAAATCAGCATCGATAGCTTGAACGTCCACAGGCATATGAGGAACTGCTTGCGCGCCGTCTACCACCATCACAGCGCCATTTTGATGAGCTAATTGTGTTAATTCTTCGATTGGATTAATGACCCCTAACACATTTGAAACATGAGCAATCGAAACAATTTTCGTTTTTTCTGTAATTTGTTGACGTGCACTTGCCATGTCTAAAAAGCCGTCTTCAGTGACGTCTATATACTTCAAAATGGCTCCTGTACGTTGGGCTAATTGTTGCCAGGGAATAATGTTTGAATGATGTTCCATGTAAGATATGACGATTTCATCCCCGGCTGTAACTGCCAAGTCACCATAACTTTTGGCAATCCAATTCAAACTGGTTGTTGTTCCTCGTGTAAATAAAACTTCCGCTGTTTCTTTGGCATGGATAAATTGGCGAACCTTTTCGCGGGAGGCCTCATAGTCCTTCGTTGCTCGTTCGGCTAACGTGTGCACCCCACGATGAACATTGGCATTATCGGTTTCATAATAATGTCGTAAAACATCTAACACTGCCGTTGGTTTTTGGGTTGTCGCAGCATTGTCTAAATAAACTAGCGGTTCATCATTAACTTCTTGAAATAAAATAGGAAACGATTGACGAATGGTTGCTGCATCCATCATGCGTTTAACTTCCCTTCAATTACTTCTACAAATTCATTTTGTACTTCTTTAACTGGAATTGCTGTAATGACAGAACCTAGGAAGCCACGAATCACCAAACGTTCCGCTTCTTCTTTACGCAAGCCGCGGCTCATTAAATAATACATTTCTTCTGGATCTACTCGACCAACGCTGGCTGCGTGTCCGGCAGTCACTTCATTTTCATCAATTAAAAGAATTGGATTGGCATCACCACGAGCTTTATCAGACAGCATTAAAACACGACTTTCTTGCTGTGCGTCGGCTCCTTTTGCTCCTTTTAAAATGTGGCCAATTCCGTTAAACGTTAAAGTACCACGTTCACGAATAACTCCATGTTGTAAAATATGACCAATTGAATGTGGCGCTTTGTTTGTCACTCGTGTGTCGATGCCTTGTGTTTGTTTACCTGCACTAATTGCAACAACTTTAACTTCTGAATGAGCGCCTTCGCCAACTAAATCAGAATCAAAATCAGCCACAACATCGCCATCATTCATGACGCCTAGAGCCCAATCAACAGAGGCATCCCGCATAATATAGCCACGACGATTCATATAAGTCGTTACAGTTTGCCCTAATTGATCCACGGCTGAGTATTTAACTTTTGCGCCATCTTTCGCAATCACTTCCACAACGATATTTCCAGAAGCTTTCTCTGCGTGATGACCAGTTGATTGAAAACGTTCTAAATAACTGAATTCACTATGATTATCTGCAACGATTAAAACATGTTTAAAGAAAGGTTGGTTGCTATCTGAATCCTGAATAAACAAAGATTCAATGGGCTCTTCAATCACTACGTTTTTAGGAACGTATAAGAAAACGCCACTATTCATGAAAGCTGCATGAGCTGCTGTCAGCTTATCTTCTTCTGGTAATACAGCTTTAGTCATATAGTATTCTTTAACTAATTCTGGGTGCTCTTGTAAAGCAGTAAAAATGTCTGTAAAAATTACCCCTTGTTCCGCTAATGAGGCTGGCAATTGCTCAAAAGCATGAAAAGATCCTTGTTGAACAATTAAAGGATTGTCTTTCATTTGATCAAAACTTGCGACATTTCCTTCAGAAGGCACATAACTTTCCATGTGAACATTTAATAAAGGCCAACGATGAAATTTCACACGATCAATATGTGGTAACTCACTTTCGTCAGCGTTTCTTAAAGCCGTTGTTCGCAATTCAGTCATCCAAGCTGGTTCTTCATGTTCTAGTGAAAAAGCGGTGACTTCGTCAAGATAATCCATTAGATTTACTTTTTTCATTTATCTTGTCCTCCTTACGCTTCTTCTTTGTAATCAATACCTAATTCTTGGCTGATACCAGCATAGCCTTCTGTTTCTAAACGTTTTGCCAAATCAGCCCCACCGGTTTTCACAACGCGGCCTTCCATCATGATATGAACAACATCTGGCGTGATATAGTTCAATAAGCGTTGATAATGGGTAATAATTAACGCACCAAAGTTCTCGCCGCGCATTTCATTAACCCCTTTAGAAACTACTTTTAACGCATCGATATCTAAGCCTGAATCAATTTCATCTAAAATGGCAAACGTTGGCTCTAACATCAATAATTGTAAAATTTCATTTCGTTTTTTCTCGCCGCCAGAAAAACCTTCGTTTAAGTAACGCTCAGCCATTTCTTCAGGCATATTTAATAATTCCATTTTGCTATCTAATTTTTTTAAGAACTGCATAACTGACATTTTGTTGTCTTCGTCACGTTTTGCATTGATTGCTGCACGCATGAATTCAGCATTGGTAATCCCTGGAATTTCACTTGGGTATTGCATTGCTAAGAATAAGCCTAAGCGAGCGCGTTCGTCTACTTCTAAATCTAAAACGTTGACGCCGTCAAACAGAATTTCTCCTTCTGTGACTTCGTAGTTAGGATTTCCCATAATTGCTGCTGATAAAGTAGATTTACCAGTTCCATTAGGTCCCATAATTGCATGGATTTCTCCAGTATTAATTGTTAAATCGACCCCTTTTAGAATCTTTTTATCTTCAATTGATACGTGTAAATTTTTGATTTCTAACACAGACATGTACAATTCCCTCCAACTTGTTTTAATCGTTTTTCCGTTCTCACTCATTTTAGCCTAATTGAGAATGAATCGCAAATTACAATTGCTAAAAATAACAACTCTTATCATCAAATTTTAGGATTCAATTTGTGAAGGAAAATTTTAAAAGGCTGATATTTCAAAGTTTCTCTATATTTTTAAGTGATCGTCCCTACACAAAGAAAAATATTCTGGTAGAATAAAAAAATTTATTCAAGAAAGCGTTTTCTTAAATAATTACTTTAGAATGACTTTCGCAAAGAGAGCCTTGAGATACGCCTTCCTCATCTATACAAAAAAATCCAGAGCATTTGCTTCTCTGGATTCAATAATTTTTATTAGTGATTGGTTTTATACTTCTAAAAGTTCTTGTTCTTTTTCAGCAGTAATCGCATCGATATTTTTGATGCTATCATCTGTTAATTTTTGAACATCTTTTTCAAATGAACGTAATTCATCTTCGGTGATGTCGCCATTTTTTTGAGCTTTTTTCAACTCATCCATTGCATCACGACGAACGTTACGGACAGCAACTTTTGAGTTTTCCGCTTCTTTTTTCACGTCTTTGGCTAATTCTTTCCGACGTTCTTCCGTTAATTGTGGAATCACTAAACGGATGACATTTCCATCATTGGTTGGGCTAATGCCGATATCACTCATTTGAATAGCTTTTTCAATGTCAGCGATAGAATTTTTGTCAAACGGTGTAATCATTAATACACGTGCTTCTGGGATATTGATACTTGCTAATTGGTTAACTGGTGTTGGTGCACCATAATATTCTACTTGAATACGGTCTAATAGACTTGCGTTCGCACGACCAGCACGAATTTGACCTAATTCACGGCGTAAGCTTTCTTCCGCTTTTGTCATTTTTTCTTTGGCTGTTGCTAAAACTTCTTTAGACATTCTTTATTTCCCCCTTACAGTTGTTCCGATATTTTCACCAAGGATGGCACGACGGATATTTCCTGCTTCATTTAGGTTAAAGACAACTAAAGGAATATCGTTATCCATACTTAATGAGCTTGCTGTTGAATCCATTACTTGTAGCCCTTTAGAAATAACATCTAAATGTGTTAGTTCTTCAAATTTTGTCGCTGTTTCATCCACACGTGGATCCGCAGAATAAACACCATCAACATTGTTCTTCGCCATTAAGATGACGTCCGCATCTACTTCTGCAGCTCGTAACGCAGCCGTTGTATCTGTCGAGAAGTAAGGATTTCCTGTTCCTCCGGCAAAAATAACAACGCGGCCTTTTTCTAAATGACGTTCTGCACGACGACGAATGTATGGTTCTGCAATTTGACGCATTTCAATTGATGTTTGAACACGTGTAGGCACACCAAGATTTTCTAATGTATCTTGCAATGCTAAGGCATTCATCACAGTAGCTAACATGCCCATATAATCAGCTTGTGCACGTTCCATGCCCATTTGAGCACCAATTTGTCCACGCCAAATGTTTCCGCCGCCAACCACGATGGCCATTTCGATACCTAATTCATGGACCTCTTTAATTTCTTGGACGATTTCTTTAATGACTGGTGGTTTAATGCCAAAACCGTCTTCTCCGGCTAGCGCTTCTCCACTTAACTTTAATACGACACGTTGATACTTAGGTTTAACCATCATAATTCCCTCCAAGATTCTCTAAAAATCATTCAATTCCTCATTTAGATGACTTTTCACCAAAATGATTTTTTAGACCAAGCAGTGCGATCCACTGGTTTTGCCTAAAAAAAGGGAGCGCATATCAAAGTTATGCGTTCCCAAATGGCTGAAAGACTGCCTTGAATCAAGCAGTAATCAATTTATGCAGCTTCCTTTGGGGATCGCTGTCTGTTTAGATACTTATGATTCACGGCTTTTCAACCGAGCGTTTGATGCTCTTAGTTTTTCATTTGGCTCATTACTTCATCCGCAAAGTTATCTTCACGTTTTTCGATACCTTCGCCAACTTCAAAACGTACGAATGATTTTACTTCGCCGCCTTTAGAAGCAACAAATTTTTCGACAGTCATATCTGGATCTTTAACAAATGGTTGGTCAACCAAAGCGATTTCTGCTTTGAATTTTTGTAGACGACCAACAACCATTTTTTCAACGATATTTGCTGGTTTACCTTCGTTTAATGCTTGTTCAGTTAACACAGCTTTTTCGTGTTCTAATTCTTCTTGAGGAATTTGAGATTCGTTGACATAGCGAGGGTTGATTGCCGCGATGTGCATAGCAACATCTTTCGCTACTTCTTCGTCAGTTGTGCCATCGATAACTGTTAATACAGCAATACGGCCACCCATGTGTAAGTAAGCGCCAAATGCAGCATTGTCAGCTTTTTCGACAACTTCAAAACGACGGAAGCTGATTTTTTCACCGATAACAGTTGTTGCTTCGATTAAATCAGATTCGATTGTGCCTTTTTCAGTTTTAATAGCCATTGCTTCTTCCATCGTAGCTGGTTTGTTTTCAGCAACTTTAGTCGCAATATCTTTAACTAAATCTTGGAACATTTCGTTTTTAGAAACGAAGTCAGTTTCTGAGTTTACTTCAACGATTGCTGCAACGTTACCTACAGTTGCTACGTTTGCTAAACCTTCAGCCGCAATGCGGTCATTTTTCTTCGCTGCTTTAGCCATACCATTTTCACGTAAAAAGTCTACGGCTTTTTCCATGTCGCCTTCTACTTTTACTAATGCTTTTTTAGCGTCCATCATTCCAACGCCAGTCATATCGCGTAATTCTTTTACCATTTTAGCTGTAACGTCTGCCATTATTTGTGTCCTCCTCGGATATTATCAATTCTTTTTAAAAAAGCTATCTCAAAGGAGAATCAGGCTTTTTGTCGCCTAGCCTTTGAGACAGCTCCGTAATCATTATTATTCAGCTGATTCGTTATTTCCTTCAACAACATCAACGATTTCTTCGATTGAAGTTGCTTCTGGTGTTTCTTCAACGAATAACTCTTCAGTTGCTTGGTCTTCCCCTTGGTTACCTTCGATGAAAGCGTCAGCCATTTTAGCAGTGATTAATTTCACAGCGCGGATTGCATCATCATTTGAAGGGATTACAACATCGATCTCATCAGGATCACAGTTTGTATCAACCATTGCAACGATTGGAATGTTTAATTTGTGTGCTTCTTGAACAGCAATGCGTTCTTTACGTGGGTCAACGATGTACATTACATCTGGAATTCTTGGCATATCAGCGATACCACCTAAGAATTTTTCTAAACGTTCACGTTCTTTGTTTAAACCAGCAACTTCTTTCTTAGGTAAAACTTCGAAAGTGCCGTCTTCTTCCATTGCATTGATTTTTTTCAAGCGAGCAATACGTTTTTGGATTGTATCCCAGTTAGTTAACGTACCACCTAACCAACGATGGTTTACATAGTATTGACCAGCGCGGATTGCTTCATCTTTGATTGCTTCTTGTGCTTGTTTTTTAGTTCCTACGAATAAAGCAACGCCGCCTTCTTCTGCAACGTTTTTCATGTAATCGTAAGCTGCATCTACTAATTTCACTGTTTTTTGTAAATCAATGATGTAGATACCGTTTCTTTCTGTGAAGATATATTTCTTCATTTTTGGGTTCCAGCGACGAGTTTGGTGACCAAAGTGTACGCCGGCTTCTAGTAATTGTTTCATAGAAATTACTGCCATGTTGTGTTTCCTCCAGTTTGGTTTTTATTTTCCTCTTCTTTTCGTCAACTCCTTGAAGAACTACCGTAGTAGCACCACTTCGCAGATGGAAAAGAATGTGGATTTCGTGTGTGAAAATCACACCTTTAACAGTATAAGATATTTTCAGAAAAATAGCAAGCCTTAAAACTAGAAATGTCGCTCCTACTGCGCTTGCCAAACAAGATGACATTCTTCGTTTCCTGTTTCATCGATGGTTCGCTTTTGTTGGACAAAGCCTTGTTTTTGATAAAAGGCGTACGCTGCTTGATTTTCCCTGTAAACAGCCAAAGATAAGATGTCCTGTTCTTCTTTTGCTACTTGCAGTAATTTCTGACCGATGCCCTTCCCTTGAAACACTTTTTTTATAAAAATTCCTGCGATATAGTTATCCATTAAGCCTAAAAACCCAATTATCTGACCCTCTTCTTCTGCTAAGATCAGTGTTGCTTTTGGTAACGCAGCGCGGACAAATGCCTTATTTTCTTGCCAATAAGTTGGTGCGACAAATGGATGAGCTTCTAGGTTCGTTTGCAGCCAAATAGTCATAATGGTTTCTAATTCTTTTTCTGTTAACTGGGTTGTCTTTTTGATAGTCAGCATTTTTTGACACTCGTTTCTGTTATTGATTATTTTCAAAATAAAACATTAACACGCCCGCTGCGATAGCGACATTCAATGATTCTGCTTGACCTTTCATTGGAATATAAAGATTTTTCGTGGTTTCTGCTAACAATTCTGGCGAAACCCCGCTACCTTCATTGCCTAAAATCAACGCATAATTTTCCACTGCCTCTTGTTCATAATAAGCAATCGCAGCTTCATTTAATTCTGTACCGAAAACTGGTAGTCCTTGCTTCTTGAATGCCTGAACCACTTCAGTCAACTCTCGTTGGAGAACCGGCAAATGATAGTGGCTTCCCTGCATTGAGCGCAACACTTTTGTATTGTAAATATCTGCTGTGCCCTTACCTAAAATCACGCCTGCTAAACCTGCTGCATCAGCTGTGCGAATCATCGTACCAACATTACCAGGGTCTTGGATATTATCTAAAAGTAACCAACCACCTTTAAAAGAAAGCGACTGCTCTTGTTGCGTTTCCAAGGTGACAATTGCCAAAATTCCTTGTGAAGTTGGCAGCTCCGACAAGCTATTTAAAACCTCATCACTAACAAAAATTAATTTTTCTGTTTCTTGTTCAGCTAACCAAGTTCCCCATTCTTGTTGACCTCTTTGGTTAAACAAAATCCACTGGACATCGGCATTGGCCTTCACAGCTTCTTCAACTAAATGAAATCCTTCTATTATATATTGGTTCAGTTCTTCTCGGTACTTCTTTTTGTGTAATTTTTTCCATTCTTTTAATTGGTTATTTTTCGTTGATGTAATTTCTTTCATAAGTCACCTCGCCTTTGTATTATAGCATGCTTCTAGCTTGCTTGGATACTTGCTAGAACCAAGAAAAATCGCTATCATAAAGAAAAAAGCAAAGGAAGTGTCTCTCATGGAAAAACTAAGAATGAATGTACAAGGACGTGTCCAAGGTGTTGGCTTCCGCTACATGACAAAAATGGTGGCAGATCAATTAGGTGTCACTGGTTCGGTGAAGAACGAAGACGACGGGTCCGTTTCAATCACAGCAATTGCACCTGAAGACATAATGGAAACATTTATCAAAAAAATCAAAGATTCCCCCAGTCCAGCGGGACGTGTAACGTATGTTGATATTCAAGAAGACCCTTTGTTAGAAGAAACGGAACAATTTAAAGTGATTCAATAAACTTACTTTCTAACGATTGATTTCTTTGGGAAGAAGCCTTGAACAGCAAGTAGTTCCTGCTTTTTATTGATTTTTGTAAGAGCTTCTTTTCGATTTTGATTGAAAAAGAGCGCTGTTTCAAGTATAGTTAACCATGTAAAAATTTTTTAGAAAAGGACCGAATTACATGCGTAAATTAAACCGATGGCTTTACGGCTCTGGCTTACTATTTTTAGTAATGTTTTTATCAGGCTGTGTGAAAACAGGAGCAGATGGACAACCAACTGGTGAAGGTTTTGTCTATAACTTCCTTGTTTTACCGATGAGTAATGCAATTACTTATCTTGTCGATAACTTTAATTGGAACTATGGTTGGGCGATTATTTTTATCACCATTATTGTACGGATCATTATTTTACCGTTAGGCTTACATCAATCGAAAAAAAGCTTTATCCAAACGGAAAAAATGCAAGCAATCAAACCCCAAGTGGATGTTGCACAAGCAAAAATGAAACAAGCAAGTACGCGTGAAGAACAAATGGCCGCACAAGCAGAACTACAAAAGATTTATAAAGAAAACAATGTGAGTATGGTTGGCGGAATTGGTTGTTTGCCTTTATTAATTCAAATGCCTATTTTCTCTTCTCTGTTCTTTGCTGCTCGTTATACAAAAGGTATTGCCACGGCAAGCTTCTTAGGAATGAATTTAGGGCAACCAAATATGATTTTAGTGGCATTAGCTGGTTTAGCCTATTTAGCTCAAGGTTATATTTCAATGATTGGTATTCCTGAAGAACAAAAGAAAACAATGAAATCAATGCTGATTGTTTCACCATTAATGATTGTTTTCATGTCCTTTAGCTCACCTGCAGGCGTAGCGCTTTACTGGGTAGTTGGTGGTATTTTCACATGTATTCAATCTGCCATCACAAATATCCTCTTACGTCCAAGAATTAAAAAACAAGTACAAGAAGAATTGAAAAATAACCCACCAAAACAAGTGGTTACTCCTATTAAGGATGTGACACCAAAAGAAACAAACAAAGTAACGCAAAAAACGAACCAACCAAAAGCAAACGGCAATAAAGGTCGTAATGCTGGAAAACAAAAACGTAAATAAAAAAAGGATCGCCTCTAAACGGCGATCCTTTTTTTACTTCAATTCTTTCCCAGTCATCTCTTCAATAGTTCGAATAGACTTTGGACCAAAGCCATGCAACGAAAGTAACGCTTTTCGGCCTCGTGCGTAGAGTTCATCCACACTGTCGATTTTTTCATTCGTTAGCGCACGAACAGCTGGCTTTGATAATTGTGTTAAAATTTGTTCAAACGTTGTTTCTAGCATGCTGTCGGTTCCTCCTTAGCGGTCGAAAAACAGCGCTTTTTATTTTACAATTAATAAATCTAAGCTAGCAATTGATAACGCCATTTTAGCAATTTGCATTAATTGTTTTAATCGGTTTTGTTTGACTTTTTCATCCTCAACCATAACCATCGTTTCATTGAAGTACGCATCAATTAACGGACGTAGATTTACTAGTGCTTCATAGTTTTCTGCAATCGTGCGTGTCGCAAATGCTTCAGATAAATCGTTAACTGCTTGATACAGTTCTTTTTCTGCCTTATTTTCAAACAGACTTGGATCAATCCCTTCTTCAGTATCACCTAAAAGTTCTTGACCTTTTTTCGCTAAATTAATAACACGCGTTAAGGCTTCCATTGATGGTTTAAAATCTTGATCTTCAAAACGGCTTTTTAAAATATTCGCTGAAGCAAATAATTTCGATAAATCGGCTTGCTCAGCAGACACCACTGCATCGATAATGTCATGGCGAACATTTTTCGTCATTAATAATTGACGTAAGCGAGCTTTCACAAATTCAACGACTTCTGCTTGTCCTTCGTTTAGTAAAACGCCATATTTCTCAACATCTTGATTCACTGCTTCATCAACTTCTGTTTGTAATTGAACTAATGGGAAGGTCCAGCCTTTATCTTCAATAATTCGGATAACGCCATAGGTTTGACGACGAAGTGCATAAGGATCGTTAGAACCTGTTGGAATCATACCAACTGAGAAGAATGAAAAGACGCTGTCAAGCTTATCGGCTAAGGCTAAAACAGCCCCGATTGCTGTTTCTGGCAATTCACCTTCACTGGAAGTTGGTAGATAATGTTCTCGAATCGCCGTTGCTACGGCTGGTTTTTCGCCTTGTAATAAGGCATATTTTTCTCCCATAATTCCTTGTAATTCTGGGAATTCACCAACCATATTTGTTACTAAGTCAAATTTATAAATTTCAGAGGCACGTTTTAAATCTTCCAATTCCTCCTCAGATAAGCCAACTTTTCGACCAATGATTTGTGCAATTAAAGCAACCCGTTGCATTTTTTCATAAATTGAGCCAATCTTTTCATGGAAAGTCACATTTTTTAGTTTTTCAACACATGCTTCAATCGTTAATTTTTTATCTTCATTGTAAAAGAATTCTGCATCTTCTAAACGAGCAATTAACACTTTTTCATTTCCTTTAATCACGTTTTCAAGGTGAACATTATCCCCATTGCGAACAGCGATAAAATGCGGCATTAATAAGCCTTGGTCGTTACGAACTTCAAAGTAACGTTGGTGTTCTTTCATAGAAGTCACTAATACTTCATCTGGAACAGATAAATATTTTTCATCAAAACTGCCTACAAATGCAGTTGGATATTCCACTAAATTCGTAACTTCTTCCAATAACTCTTCATCTAAAGCTAACTGCCAATTTTTTTCTGCAGCGAGAGCGTTCGCTTGATCAACAATCATTTGTTTCCGTTCATTCGGTTGAACCACTACAAATTGTTCTTTTAATTTTGCTTCATATTCATTAGCATGTTGGAACGTCACATCGTCTCCCAAGAAACGGTGGCCACGAGAAGTTTGCCCTGTTGTCACGTCTAACACTTTGAAAGGAATTACTTCATCATCAAGTAGTGCCACAATCCAGTGAATTGGACGAATATATTCGAAATCATAGTTTGCCCAGTGCATTGTTACCGGGAAAGTTAGACTTGTAATCACGTCATTTAATTTTGTTAATACCTCTTTGGCACTTTGGCCTTTGGTAAACTTCGTCACATAGACATATTCGACACCATTTAATTCTTTGAAAACAATGTCCTCAGTTGTGACTCCTTGGCCGCGTACAAAACCTTGTGCAGCTTTTGACCAATTTCCTTCAGCATCTAAAGCAATCTTTTTCGCTGGACCCTTTACTTCTTCTTCAACATCTGCTTGTTTTTCAGGAATCGCAGTTACTTTCACGGCTAAGCGACGAGGTGTGGCAAAGGATTGCACTGTTTCATAGTCTAAATGATGTTCATCTAAAAATTTGATTACTTTTTCTTCAAGTTGGATACGGCTTGGTGTGACAACATGTGCGGGCATTTCTTCTAAGCCAATTTCTAATAATAAATCTTTTGCCATGTTATTCTGCCTCCTTGGATACACTTTGATCTTTATTTAATAATGGGAACCCTAATTTTTCACGTTCAGCCACAAAAATTTTCGCTACGGAACGAGCCATATTCCGAATGCGGGCTAAATATCCTGCACGTTCCGTTACAGAGACAGCACCGCGAGCATCTAATAAATTGAATGTATGGCTACATTTTAAAATATAATCATAGGCTGGATGAACTAAACTTTCTTCAATACAGCGTTTAGCTTCTTTTTCAAATTTGTCAAAGTTTTCTAAAAGCATTTCTTGGTTACTAATTTCAAAGGAATATTTTGAATGTTCATATTCAGGTTGAACAAAAATTTCACCATATTTAACGCCTTGTGTCCATTCTAAATCATAGACACTTTCGACTTCTTGGATATATGATGCCAAGCGTTCTAACCCGTAAGTAATTTCAGAAGTGACAGGATGACATTGTAAGCCCCCGACTTGTTGGAAATACGTAAATTGGGTAATTTCCATGCCATCTAACCAAACTTCCCAACCTAAACCAGCACAACCCATTGAGGGATTTTCCCAGTTATCTTCTACAAAACGAATGTCATGTTCTAATGGATCAATTCCTAATAATTTCAAACTTTCTAGATAAAGTTCTTGGATATTTTCAGGAGAAGGCTTCATTACAACTTGGAATTGATGATGTTGGTATAGACGGTTCGGATTTTCACCATAGCGTCCATCAGCTGGACGACGAGAAGGTTCTACGTAGGCAGCATTCCATGGTTCAGGTCCAATGGCACGTAAAAACGTGTAAGGACTCATGGTGCCGGCTCCCTTTTCTGTATCATAGGCTTGCATTAACATACAGCCATTAGATGACCAAAATTTTTGCAAGGTTAAAATCATTTCTTGTACGGTTAACTTGTTTTTCATTGTTTTCCTCCTTGGAATATTTTTTATAGACATAGGGATTGGCTTTGCTTCGGGAATGTAAATTTAAAAAGGGATACAGAGAAACAATTTTGTAGAATGGGATAATTTTTATGCTGTTATAACGTTCCACATCTGCTCCATGTTTTTGGCTAAACAGTTTGTTTTAGCACAGAGGAGACAACGTTCCCTTTGGTCACCTTGTGCTGTTCCACATCTGCTCTGACACTTTGTGTCAGTCGCAGTGAGGAACATGCAAAAAGTCCCCATGCCTATTAATAGACATAGGGACGAATAATTATCGCGGTTCCACCCTACTTCCGATGTGTTCATCGGCAGCTTCGTTTGTCGTACTCCAAAGTGCCTTTCAAAAGTTCCGTGCTTCTGGCTCCCACTCTCCCAGATTCGCTTAACAGAGGGTTCTTTTTACTTCTCTTTTTCTTCGTACGTATTTAACTTCTCTATCATAATACGGTGTCTGAGGGAAGTTGTCAAATTTTTTTTAGAAAAACGTCTGCTTGTTTACGTTTATTTTTCTTCCTTCTTTCGTGGCGGAATTTTTAACGTATTTTCCCACGTTTTCATTTGATCAATAAATTTTTTACTTTTTAAGTGCAAACCAACATATTCATCGTATAACATATCAATCGTTTCTCGAATACTTTTCTTAGTTTCTTCTTTTACTTGAATGTTTTGGACTTTTTCATAGGAGACTTGCGCAAATAAGCGAATAAAATGAATCGCTCTAGGATCTGCATGGTAGCGCTGTTCATCTAAATGCCAATGTTTTTCACAAAGCACACCGCTATACTTTGAAGAGTAGTCAAATTTCCCTTGTGTTTCGCCACAAGCCACACAATGATGCCATTCTGGTCGTACACCAAACCGTTCTAACAATTGAATTTCAAAAATATTTGTAATGATTTCCGGATCTTTTTGCTCATTTAAAGCGGATAATGCCATGTGGGTAAATTGAAATAAGTTCGGATCATAGTGCTGATCTTCAATTGCTGCATCGACTAAGTTTAAAATATATGTTCCATATGCGTTAATAAATATGTCTTGTTGAATGTTTCGAAAAGGTTGAACTTCTTTGCTGCTATTGAGAAAAGATAAGCCTTCTTCTCTAAAGTTCCCGATGTAGACGGCTTCTGTAAATGGCAGAATCGCTGGCAAAAGAGGATTATTTTTTCGATGCGCGCCTTTCACAAAAAACATCAATTTCCCATAGGATTCTGTAAAAATTTTGACGAGTTTATCCTTCTCTTTAAAATCCTTCGTAAATAAAATAATGCCTTTGGTCTCCCCTAATGCC
Organism: Enterococcus sp. DIV0236; assembly: GCF_050558525.1. Taxonomy (NCBI): domain Bacteria; kingdom Bacillati; phylum Bacillota; class Bacilli; order Lactobacillales; family Enterococcaceae; genus Enterococcus; species Enterococcus sp. DIV0236. The sequence continues at coordinate 1,925,760 of NZ_CP187891.1, forward strand.
ATTCAATTCACTTCCATTTCTTATGTAAATTAGTGTAGTGTTTGGAAAGTTCGTTTATACACTCACTTCCCAAACACTACTTTCTTAATATTCTTCTTTGCGATAACCAAAATCTTGTAAATAGATTTTTTTGTCACGCCAGTCTTTTTGGACTTTTACCCACAGCTCCAAATACACTTTGTCATCTAATAAATATTCAATATCTTGACGCGCCTTGGTACCAATTTGTTTCAGCATTTTTCCGCCTTTGCCAATAATGATACCTTTTTGACTGTCCCGTTCCACAATAATGGTTGCTTGGACATGGACTTTATCGTTTTCATCCCGTTTCATTGAGTCCACAACGACAGCGACAGAATGAGGAATCTCATCTCTTGTTAAAAGTAACACTTTTTCACGAATTAATTCGGAAACGATAAAATATTCTGGATGATCCGTAATTTGGTCATCAGGGAAATATTGTGGTCCTTCTGGCATTTGCTCAACGAGAACATCCATCAAATGCTCAAAATTATTTCCTTCAGTGGCAGAAATGGGAATAATTTCTTTAAAGTCCATTTGTTTCGAATAGTCTTCAATGATACTCAATAAATCATCTGGATGGACTTTGTCAATTTTATTAATAATCAAGTAGACTGGACTATTATTATTTTTCAATCGTTCAATAATAAAGTCGTCACCTTTCCCGCGTTTTTGATCAGCACTTACCATAAATAAAGTAGCATCTACTTCACGCATCGCATTATAGGCACTTTCCACCATGAAATCGCCTAAGCGGTGTTTAGGTTTGTGAATCCCTGGAGTATCGATAAAAACAATTTGTGCTTCAGGAATTGTATAAATTCCTTGAATCTTATTACGAGTTGTTTGTGCTTTGTCACTCATAATTGCAATTTTTTGGCCGACAATTCGATTTAACAATGTTGATTTTCCAACATTTGGTCTGCCGACAATGGCTACGAAACCAGATTTATGTTCAGTTGTCATTGTATTTCTCCTCTTATTTCCACATTTGAATGATTTGTAAAATTTTTGGTACAAATAGAATTAGTCCTACTAGCACTGCGAAACCGGCTGTTAATAAAACAGCTCCTGCGGCCATGTCTTTAACTTTTTTTCCGATTGGATGAAAGTGAAAATCCGTAAACATATCTACGACATTTTCAAAAATTGTGTTGATAATTTCTGCCAACCAGACAAGAAAAACAGCCAATAACAACCACAGCCATTCAGCAAGTGTTAAGGAAAACAAGAAACCAAACACAATGGCCGTGACACCAAACGCCACATGTTTGCGCATATTACGTTCTTCTCGAAAAACTGTTTTGATTCCTTGCCAGGCAAATTCTAATGAATTAATAAAATGTTTATTTTTTCCTGTTTGCTCATCTTTTAAGGCCATACGCATCTAAAATCTCTTTCTGTAAACCAAACATTTCTTTTTCATCTTCAGGTTCCATATGATCGTACCCATTCAAATGTAAAAAGCCATGTACTGCCAAAAAGCCCATTTCTCGCTCCAATGTGTGCCCATATTCAACTGCTTGTTCTGCTGCTCGCTCTGTTGAAATAATTAAATCACCTAGATTACGTGGTAGCTCTGCCAACTCTTCATCATCAAAAATAATTGGCAATTCGTCTTCCCCTTCATCCTCTAAAGCAAAACTGATGACATCTGTAGGCATATCTTTGCCCCGATAGTCACGATTAATCACTTGGATACCTGCGTTATCTGTAAAAGTCACCGACATCTCCGTATCTTCGGCAATTTCTAGAAAACCCGCTGCAAATTGCAGCAAGTTTTCGATTTCTTTGATTTCTTCTGTTGGTACTTTCTCGGTTTCATCAATGAAAGTAATATCCATTAGTCATCTCTCTTTTCTTGTTCATCTTTCATTTCTTCTGCTTCAGCTTTCATTTTTGGATACTTAATCCGTGAATGGAAGGTACTGCATAATCCATTAATTAATGATTTTTCAATGATGCGAATCTCTTTCATCGTTAACCCACATTCATCTAATTGGCCATCTGAAATTCTGTCTTGAATCACATTATGCACAAAGGCTTGAATTTTTTCGTTGGTGGGATGATCCATCGCCCGCACAGCAGCCTCACAAGTATCAGCAATACTCACAATCCCTGCTTCTCGTGTTTGTGGACGTGGTCCAGGATAACGGAAGTCGGATTCTTTAATTTCAGGATTGCGTTCTTTTGCTTTCACATAGAAAAATTTCATCAATGTTGTGCCATGATGTTGACGACAAATGTCAATCACCATTTGCGGCATATTGTACTCTTCTAAAATTTTGGCGCCATCAATTACGTGGCCAAAAATAATTTGTTTACTATCTTCTGGTAATAAAAAGTTATGTGGATTTTCTGCTCCAGCAGGTAAGTTTTCCACAAAGAAATTGGCGTGTTTAATTTTGCCAATGTCATGGTAATAACAAGCAACTCGTGTTAATAGCGACCGCCCGCCAATCTCAGCAACAGCGTTAGCGCTCAAACTAGCCACCATCATGCTATGATGATAGGTACCTGGCGCTTCTTCTAACAGTTGTTTTAACAACGGATGGTTCGGATTACTTAATTCATTCAAGACAATCATACTATCATCGGTCACTAATAATTCGATATATGGATGCAAGCCCATTGTTGCTAAAAATGAAAGTACCGTTCCTGCACTTGCACAAATTAAAGCTGTCCACGTTTTACCATCTGTTAAACTCATCCCTTGATAAATCATTAAGACAACCGCCATGAAAACAGGAAAGACCACTACCCACATTAAAGCTGGGAAAACTTGCTCACTCATCCGTTTCCGTTTAACAACTGTTGCTAGAAATCCTGAGAATAAGTACATAATCAGAATAACCGTCAACGAGTTTGTGCCAATAGAATTATAAAAGATAAATAACGCAAAAACGACTTGGAAAATGGCAGCGATTATCCCTGAACGACGATTCACAAAATGATTTAGAATCAGCGGTGCAAAGGCTGCTGGATAGAACAAGGGAATATACATCAACTGCTCTGTTTGGAAAATCTGGAAGAATTTCATTAAAATAACACTGATTAGCATAGCACCCGTGTAAAAGATAATAAACGAGCGTTGTCGCGAAGGCTCAGTCACTTGTTTTGTAAAGAAAATCAACACTTCAACTTGAAGTAAAATAGCTAATGCTAATGCCACCATCGGAAAAATAGAGGTATTTTGACTAGTCATTCCTAGTAGCTCAAGTTTTTCGACCGCTTTTGCATCAATTTGAGTACCTTCACGAACAATAATTTCGCCTTGATAAATCATTGCGGGTTGAACAGCATTCATCGCTTTTTGGCGTAGCTCTTCTGTTCGTTTTTCATTGGCAATATCGTTTACCACAATCCCTTGGTTAACAATGTAACGAATAACTTGTTGCATGGTACTCGTAATATCTAAGTATTGAATTTTACCGTTAGCTTCTTGGCGAATTTTATCTAAATCAGATTCTCGAACGTGATTTTGCATTGCGTCGTCCACCAACATCAAACTTTCTGAACGAACCTTATCCAATTGCTCAGAGGTTAATGTAAAGATTGTTTGATAAAAAACATTAGGAAAACTTTGATAAAACGTAACTTCATCTTGCGGTAAAGATTCAAACAATGATTTTAAGCTAGCTACTCGTTCTTCCACGGTCGGCGCAGGAATCGTTTCTTCCTTTTTGGCCTTCGCTTGCTTGTTGCTGTACTCTTTGTCTACTTTTTCATTCGCAGAATCAATCAATTTAAATAATTTATCAATACGATTATGTTGGACAGATGCCGTATCTTCTTGATAAATATATTCGGGTGTGACAGCTTCTGCTGCCAATTTTTTTCTTTGTTCTGTTTCGTAGGTATTCTCGATATTTTTATTTGCACGAATGGTTTTCTCGGCCAGTTGACCTTCTTTAATTTCTACTCTTTTCTGATGGACACTGCCAAACATAATCATAAATAAAAGAAGAGAAAAAACGGCTAATAAAATAGGTAAATAGGCTTTACCTAAACGATCCCCTAACTTTGTAAGTACTTTTTTCAAAAGGTACTTTCACTCCTTCCCTAACTGCTTAGGAATGCTTTTGTTGTTCTTTTTCATAGGCTTGAATAATTTGTGCCACAACCGGATGACGCACAACGTCACTGGCTTCAAAATTTACAAAGGCAATTTTTTCAATGTCTTTTAACGTACGCTCGGCGTTAACTAAACCACTTGTTACACCACGTGGCAAGTCAATCTGCCTAGTATCTCCATTAACAATCATTTTTGAACTAAACCCTAAACGAGTTAAAAACATTTTCATTTGGGCAACCGTGGTATTTTGTGCTTCATCTAGAATGACAAAAGCATCATCCAATGTACGACCACGCATATAAGCAAGCGGGGCAATTTCAATAACGCCGCGTTCCATTAAACGATTTGTATGATCCATACCAAAAATTTGATACAAGGCATCGTAAACTGGACGTAAATAAGGATCGACTTTTTCTTTTAAGTCACCTGGTAAAAAGCCCAAGCTTTCGCCAGCTTCCACCGCTGGACGAGTTAAAATAATTTTTTGTACTTCGCCTTTTTTTAAGGCTGCTACTGCCATCACCACGGCTAAAAAGGTTTTTCCTGTCCCCGCAGGTCCCACCCCGAAAATGATGTCATGAGTTTTAACTGCATCGATATATTTTTTTTGACCAACATTCTTAATTCGGATGGCCCGACCATGATGGTCCTTCATAATTTCTTCTTCATACATGGCAATAAACGCCTCTAAATTTCCAGCTTTGGCCATTTTTAAAGCAGAAACGACATCTGGCGTATGCACTTTGATGCCTCGTTGAATTAATGTTTGTAGCGCTCTTAACACGGAAGCGACTAACTCTACCTCTGATGATTCGCCAATTAACTGAATAACTTCGCCACGACTATTAATCGTTACGTGGGTATTCTCTTCTAAAAATTTGATATGTTTATCATGTGTTCCTAAAAGCATGTGTGCATCATCAGAATCAGTAAGTATTAATTCCAAAGATTTTGACTGATTATCTGTCAAAAAACGTCCATCTCCTTTATTATATAGTCCTTTACAATGATACCACATTCTTATCTGTTTAAAAAGAAGTCGTACCTGATTTGACTTTGAAAGTCAAAAAAGAGAAAACCGTAAAAAGCTACCGGTTTTCTCTTTGCATAAAAAAACTAGGACAGGATACTGTCCTAGTTTCGATAACGCTCTTAGTTTTCTTGTAATAATTCTTTCACAATTGCGTTAACTTGGTTGCCATCGGCTTTGCCTTTGACTTTCGGCATCATAGCGCCCATCACTTTACCAAAATCTTTTGGTGAAGTGGCGCCAGTTTGCGTCATTACCTCTTGAACTAGTTGACGAATTTCTTCCTCCGTTAGTTGTTGAGGCATATATTTTTCAACAATTGCTATTTCAACTTTTACTTTTTCAACAAGATCGTCGCGTCCCGCCTTTTCAAACTCTGATAAAGAATCTTTTCTCTGTTTCATCTCACGAGACAATACAGTGAGTTCTTCTTCTCCGTTCAATTCACGGCCCGCTTTAATCTGATCATTTTGAATGGCAGTCTTTAACATACGAAGTACGGCTAAAGTTTCTTTGTCTTTAGCTTTCATCGCTGTTTTAATGTCGTCATTCAATGTGGTTAGCAATGACATACCACCAACTCCAATTCATTCAAAACTAGAATTTTTTACGTTTTCTAGCTGCTTCAGATTTTTTCTTACGCTTTACACTTGGTTTTTCGTAGAATTCACGTTTACGTGATTCTTGTAAAGTACCCGCTTTTGAAACGGAACGTTTGAAGCGACGAAGAGCATCATCAAGAGATTCGTTTTTACGAACGACTGTTTTTGACATGTTATTCCCTCCCTCCGAGCTTAAAAAGTAACCGTTTTTCTTATTTGTGGGAAAAACCCACAAATTAAAATACTGTCCTTGTTATATTATAGCTAAAGCATAAATAACCGTCAACCACTCTACTGATAAAATACGAAATTTTTGTTTGATTTTTCGTCTTATTCGCTATTTTTCGCAACAATCGGCACAACGACCAAGGATTTCAAAGCGATGTCCTTCAATTGAACAACCTTTTAACTGTTCTTCAAAAAAATTCATCGGACACATGTGAATTTCTTCCGTTTTGCCACAAACCGTACAAATAAAGTGATGATGATGTTCCACCTCTTGGCAACAACGGAAGCGAAACTTTTGCTCGCCATTTAATTCTGTTTTTTCCAGTAATTCTAAGCGCTCAAAGTCATGCAAGTTACGATAAACCGTATCATAACTGACTCCTTTAAAGGTTTCATTCATAAATTCATACACTTCACGTGCAGAAACATACCGATTTCGCTTAATCAAATAGCTCATCAGTAATTCTCGTTTTTTAGTATATTTTAATCCACTGGCTTTCATGGTTTCTAAGGCTTGTTCAATATTGGTTTTTACTGGTGCCATCGCCATTTCCTCCCTCACCAACCTAAATCAGAATCATTACGAAATAGATTCTGGACTTATGGTATAATAAAATTATTAAAAATGCAAGAAAGGACTTACCCTCTATGACTATTTCTGAAGAAAAAAAATGTGTGACGATTTTTGTCATCTCAGATTCTGCTGGCGAGACCGCTTCAAAATTGGCGGCTGCTTCAATGGCCCAGTACCCCACTGTTGATTTTACTTTGATTAGACGAACATTCGTTAAAGACGAAGATAAACTGGTGCAAGCGTTAGAAGATGCCAAAAAAGCAGAAGCCATGGTACTTCATACTATTATTAATGATCATCTCGTGGCGATTGCTAATCAATTTTTCAATGAGCATCAATTGTTCCATTTTGACATTTTGACACCACCAGTTGCGGAAATCGAACGATTAACAGGTGTCGCACCTATGCGGGAACCAGGTGCCTTACACCATCTGAATGAAAATTATTTTAAACGAATTGAAGCAATGGAATTTGCTGTCAAATATGACGATGGCAAGGACCCACGAGGCTTTTTAGAAGCGGATGTGTTACTTCTTGGCGTTTCCCGAACTTCTAAAACACCGCTAAGTCTCTTTTTAGCCAACAAGAACTTAAAAGTTGCTAATTTGCCACTAATTCCTGAAGCACATTTACCGAAACAATTATTCGAAATGGACCCTAAAAAAATTGTTGGCTTAACCAACGATCCCAATGTTTTAAACGGGATTCGTAAAGAACGAATGCGCGCATATGGATTGCCTGAAAATACTTCTTATTCAGATATTGAAAAAATTCGGCGAGAACTGGCTTTTGCTAATGATCTTTATCAAAAATTAGGTTGTATCGTTATTGATGTCGCTTCTCTTTCAATTGAAGAAACTGCCTCAATGATTCTTAATGCTTTGAACTTAGAAGATCATAGTTATTATTCCACGGAAACATCCGAGGATTAAAAAAAACGAGAAAAAATCACTAGTGATTTTTTCTCGTTTTTTTAAAAGACTTGAACGCCTTCTTGATCAATATTGAAAATTTGGATGCTCGCTTTGGTAGATAATTTCTCCAAACTTTGAACAATTTCGTTGGTTCGTTCTTCTGGCGACAAGATTAGCACAGTTGGACCAGCACCGCTTAAGAAAGAGCCATAAGCACCTTTTTGCTGAGTTAAACGACGAATTTCTTTTAAGTGAGGAACCAATGAACGACGATACGTTTCATGCCATTTATCTTGTTCCATCATTTTGCCTGCTAAAGGTAAATCCCCGTTTAAAATTGCGGCAATCATAACATTGGCAATTGAGCTGGCCGCGACCGCTTCTTTATAAGTCAATTTTTCGGGCAAAACAGCGCGACTTTTTTCGGTAAATAATGGTTCCTCTGGAATAAATGCAATGACATCACACATTGGAAAGTGATGTTTGACATGGTAGACTTGGTTTTCTACATGGCTAGCCACCACGAAATCTCCTAAAATAGCTGGGGCCACATTATCCGGATGTCCTTCCATCTCTGTGGCCAAACGAACTTTTTCTTTAGGGGACAAATTTAAATGTGCTAGTCGGTTAGCTAATTCAATGCCTGCTACAATCACACTTGAGCTACTGCCTAGTCCTCTTGCAAGAGGAATGTCAGAAACCATCCGAATAACTTTTGGTGTTAATTCTGGTGCAATTTTCAATGCCGTTTGAATTAATAAATTCTCTTCATTAGTAGGAATCTCTTCTCCCAAAGTATGTTGAATTTCCCAAAATTCACTTTCACCTAAAACGTTGATTGTTAAATAAGCGGATAATGCAATGCCACATGAATCAAAGCCAGGTCCTAAGTTGGCACTAGTGGCAGGTACTCTTATTTTCATAGTGTTGCGACTCCTTTTCGTAAGTGCAGACGCATTTCTTCCACGTCACTCATTTTTGAAATAGCTACTTCTGTCTCCATTGCTGTATCAGGATCTTTCAGTCCGTTACCAGTAAAGACTGCCACGACGGTTTCACCTGCTTTGATTTTACCGCTTTTAACATGTTGAATAACTCCAGCTAATGAAGCAGCCGAACCAGGTTCAATGAAAACCCCATCTTGAGCAGCAATTTTTCGGTAAGCCGTTAAAATTTCTTGATCTGTCACGGCATCAATGAAACCACCGGATTCATCCCGTGCCTGTTCTGCTAGTTGCCAACTAGCAGGATTTCCAATCCGGATCGCTGTTGCCACGGTTTCAGGTTGCTCAATCACTTGTCCTTTCACGATCGCTGCGGCACCTTCTGCTTCAAAACCATGCATTCTTGGTAAAGTTGTTCCTTTTTTTTCATGCCATTCTTTAAAACCTTTCCAGTAAGCGGAAATATTGCCGGCATTTCCAACTGGAATCGCTAAGACATCGGGCGCTTGACCTAATTGTTCACAAACTTCAAAAGCTGCTGTCTTTTGCCCTTCTAAGCGATAAGGATTCACTGAATTAACTAGCGCAACTGCCTCAGTTTTCGCAATCTCTCGCACCGCTTTTAATGCTTCATCAAAGTTACCTGGAATCGAAATAATGTCTGCCCCATACATAATAGCTTGCGCCAATTTTCCCAGTGCGATTTTCCCTTCTGGAATCACTACATACGCTTTAATGCCTGCTCTTGTGGCATACGCAGCAGCGGCGGCACTAGTATTTCCTGTAGAAGCACAAACAATCGCTTTGGCACCTTCTTCTACCGCTTTTGCTACAGCCATCACCATCCCGCGATCTTTGAATGAGCCAGTGGGATTTAAGCCTTCGTATTTTCCATATAATTGAATACCTAATTCTTTGGATAAATTAGGTAAAGGAATCAGTGGCGTATTTCCTTCGGCTAAAGAAATCATTGGTGTTTTTTCTGTTACGGGCAAATACGCTTGATACTGTTTTAACAAACCTTCATACATGTTTACTCATCTCCTATAACCTTCATTACATTCAATAACTGAAAGGCTTCCGTATTTTGAATAGCTGTCACAACTTGTTGCATTTGTGCTTTTGATATCTGGTGTGTAATGGCAACAATTCTTGCTCGCTGTCCATCTGATTTCTGTTGAACTAATTGATCAAAGCTGACTTCTGCTTTAGTCATTAATTGCGTCAACTGCAAAAATTGTCCTGGTGTATCTGGAACATCTAATGAAAAATAGTACTGCCCAAATACATTTTCGGAACTCGTCAATTGGGTTTTATGTTGATACGAATTGAACATATGGCCAGTCGTTGCCAAGCGAATGTTTTTAGCAATCGTAATTAAATCACTGACCACACTGGTTGCTGTCGGTTTAGCGCCAGCTCCTGGACCGTAATACATTGATTCCCCCACGCCTGCACTTTTTATAAATACTGCATTGTACTCATTCCGAACAGATGCAATAGGGTGCTTTTGATTGACTAGCATAGGCGCCACTTCCACCGAGATACTATTCTCATTTTGTTCAGCAGAGCCAATCAATTTGATTTCATACCCCAGTTGTTTAGCCATAGCGACATCATCTAAAGACAATCCGCGAATTCCACGAATATCAACTTGTGGTAATGAAACATTCATCCCAAAAGCAAATTGACTTAAAATAACCATTTTATAGGCTGCATCGATTCCATCGACATCATTTGTCGGATCCGCTTCAGCAAATCCCAACGCTTGCGCTTCTGCTAAAGCTTCTTCATAACTTTTATCAGCAGAAACCATTTGCGTAAGCATATAATTCGTCGTACCGTTCACAATTCCTAAAACTTTTTGAATATTGTCTGCCGCTAAGCTATTAGCAATTGTTCTTAAAATAGGAATCCCGCCAGCAACACTTGCTTCATAATATAAATCACAATGATGTTTTTGGGCTAACGCTACTAATTCACTCCCATGTTGCGCCAGCAAATCTTTATTAGCAGTCACAATATGTTTACCATTTTCTAAAGCTTTCATGATATACGTTTTGGCTGGTTCAATGGTTCCCATTAATTCCACAACGATTTGAATCTCTTTATCTTCTAAAATATCATCAATTGAAGTTGTTAAAGAAAGACCGTATTCTTCCGCTTGCGCTTGTTTCGTTTCAAGATTTCGGACAAATGCTTTTTCAATGACTACATTCATTCCTGTCACTTGTGAAATTTTCTCTTGATGTTCTTTCAAGAGAGTTAAAACGCCAGTGCCTACAGTCCCTAATCCTAGTAACCCGATCTTTAAGGTATCCTTCATTTTTACCTCCATCAACAGCGCTATTCTAGTTACGCTATTTTTTCCTACTTTTTATCGGTGTTCAATATGCTCAAAGGTCTGATTTAAAATATCTATTACATGATGATCATCTAATGTATAAAAAATCGTTTTTCCTTCGCGGCGTGCCTTGACAACCCGGCTATCTCTTAATAATTTTAGTTGATGAGAAACGGCGGACTGTTCCATTCCCAATTGTTCACTAATCGCCGTTACATTATGCTCGCCTTCTTTTAAAAGTAGCAAAATTCTTAAACGTGTTGGATCACTTAATACTTTATATAATTGACTTACTTGTTTGATTTCTTCCATTTGTTTCATTATAGTCGCCTCACTTTGCACTCATTATAACACAGAGTTTTTTAAAATAAGAACTGCGATTGTTCTTTCCTACGAAAAATATGGCACAAAGAAAGTTGGAAAAATGACAAACTTGTCGATTTTCCAACTTTCTTCATCTATTCGTGGTTGGCTTGCTGAACTGCATCCATCACGGCATAACGGAAGCCATTTTTTTCTAGAGCTACGACACCGCGAATCGTACTTCCTCCTGGAGAAGTCACTTCATCTTTCAATGCTCCTGGGTGTTTTTTCGTGTCTAAGGCTAAGGTCGCCGTTCCTTTTATCATTTGAGCGACAATTTCATAAGATAAGTCTCTTGGTAACCCTTCTAAGACTGCTGCATCTCCCAATGCTTCCATAAAGATATCAACAAAAGCTGGACTGCAACCAGCCACAGTACCAAAAGTTTCCAGTTGCGCTTCACGAATTTCTTTGACTAACCCTAAAGTAGCAAGAAGTTCCATTACCAGTTCCTTCGTTTGGCCTTCAATTGTTGGTGCCAAGGCTACGCCAATCACGCCTTGATTCACGCTAACTGGTGTATTAGGAATGGCATGAACAACTTTGGCTTCTTTATTGCCAAGGGCCATTTGTGCTTCTTCTATGGTATGACCTGTTGCAACAGAAATCAATAGACTTTCGTTGGAAAAATGAGGGGCTAATTCCTGAAGGACAGGTAACACGACCTTTGCTCCTGTCGCAATAAAAATAACCTTACATTCTTGGAAAAGTGCATAATCTGTGACAAGTTGAAAGCCCCACTCTTTTTGAAGTGCTTCTGCTGTTCCACTTGATCCGCCTTTCACATATAAATGTTCCTTCTTGACTGCCTCAGCTTTCAGTAACCCTTTAATCATGGCACCGCCCATACTGCCAGCACCGATAAAGCCAATTTTCATAGCATTCCCTCCTTAGTTAAATAAAGTGTTTGTGTCAAAAGTCAATTAGCTTTTGACACAAACACTAACATTCGTACTTTTTTCCGTACAGCCTGTTTCGTTTATTTTATTTTGTTAATTCATTAACGACTGCTTCAAACGCAGCAATTTTTTCAGAAGCTTCTGAACTACTTGTTGCTTTTGTTGCTAGATAGAATTTAATTTTTGGTTCTGTTCCTGATGGTCGGATAGCAATCCAACTGCCATCTTCTAAATGATATTTCAACACATCAGAAGGAGGCGTTTGTAATTGTTCTGTTTGACCATCTGCAAAAGTGCGTGTTAATTCTTTAAAATCTTCCGTTTGAGCAACTTGAATCCCGGCAAACTCAGTTGGCGCTTGTTCACGACATTTTGCCATTAAAGCTTTGATTTTACCGCTTCCTTCAATTCCGCTCATTGTTACGGAAATAGTTTTTTCTTCAAAGTAACCAAATTCTTCAAAGATATCTTGTAAGCCATCGTATAATGTTTTTCCTTGTTTTTTATAGAAAGCCGCTACTTCTGCTAATAAAACTAACGCTTGAATTGCATCTTTATCACGAACAAAAGGTTTCACTAAGTAACCATAACTTTCTTCAAAACCAAACATAAACGTTTGACTGTGGTCTTCTTCGTATTGTTGAATTTTTTCAGCAATAAATTTGAAACCTGTTAAAACATTAAACATCTTCGTATTATATTTCTCAGCAATCGCTGTAGCAAGTTCACTAGAAACGATTGATTTTAGAACCGCAGCATTTTGAGGCAACGTGCCTGCTTGTTGATGGGCTTCTAAAATATAATGAATCATAATTGAACCTAATTGATTTCCTGTTAATACTTGGTAGTCTCCGTTTGGCATCCGCACAGCAGCACCTAAACGATCAGCATCTGGATCTGTTGCAATCAATAAATCAGCGCCTTCTTTTTCCCCTAAACGAATCGCGTATTCAAAAGCTGAATGTTCTTCAGGGTTTGGTGACTTAACTGTAGTAAAGTCAGGATCAGCAACGGCTTGCTCAGGTACTAAAACAAATTTTTCAAAACCGGCTTGTTTTAATGCCTTTTCTCCTAACATTTTCCCAGTTCCATGTAAGGGAGTGTAAACTAATTTTAATTCTTTACCCATTTCGTTAATTAATTCTTGATTAATCGTAACTGTTTTAATTTCTTTCAAATACGCGTTATCGACTTCTTCACCAACAATGTTAATTAAACCGCTGTGGGCAACTTCTTCATCTGATAAGACATCAATTTTCAAAGGATTTTCGATACTACGAACATATTTAGTTAATGCATCTGCATCAGCTGGCGGCATTTGACCACCGTCTTCACCATAGACTTTGTAGCCATTATAGGCAGCTGGATTGTGAGAAGCCGTAATCATGATTCCCGCAAAAGCTTTAAAGTAGCGGACCGCAAAAGATAATTCTGGTGTTGGTCGTAAGCTTTCAAACACAAAAGAAGGAATATCATGTTTAGCTAATGTTTTAGCTGCTTCCATTGCAAATTCTGGAGACATATGACGTGAATCATAGGCAATAGCTACACCGCGACGTTTTGTTTCAGGATCTTGCGTATCCATAAAACGTGCAAGTCCTTCTGTTGCTTGACGAACCGTAAAGATATTCATCCGATTAATACCGGCGCCTAAAATCCCGCGCATCCCGGCAGTCCCAAATTCTAATGGTGCGTAAAATGCATCTTCACATTTTTCAGGGTCTGTATTTAAGTCCTTTAATTCATTTTTTAAATTTTCTGGAATATTTTCTTCATTTAACCATTGTTGGTAAACTTGTTCCCAAGACATGGAAAACACCTCATTTGTTTTTTTGTTTTTACTTTTTAAGTATAGCATTGGATATTCGTTTAGAAAAGGGAAGTTATAGCGTTTTCTCTCAGCAAATGATTTTTATAAGAAAAATCTTACTTAGTGTTCTATTTTTGTTTGTCTATTTTCAGAAAGCTGTCGTGTAATCCGTACCATTCGCTCACAAAAAAGAGGCATTTCTTCTGGTGAAATTCGGGAACAGTTCAAGCGAATACTTCCACGTTTTTCACTAAAAGCGACACTTGGTGCTACCAAAACACCTTCTCGTAAAAACACTTGCCAATCTTCTGGCTTAAGTGCCCCTTGACGCCAATGCGCCCATAAATAAAAGCCGCCTTTTACTGGCGAAACTTCCCATTCTGGCAACGATTTAAATACTTGATATACAGCTGTTGCTCGTTGTTCCACTTGTTTATTTAATAACGTAATTTTTTCAGAAAAAGAAGGATCTTCAATCGCCATTTTAGCGAGCATCTGCGGAAAAATACTCAACGAAACATCCATCATTTTTCTGGCTTCTGCAATTTGTTTCGTCACGGAGGCAGGCGCACTTAACCAACCAATTTTCGTGGTCGAACCTAAAATTTTTGACAACGAACCGATATACAAGACATTATCTGGATCTAATTTTTTTAAAGGAGGAATTTCTGTTTTCGGGATAAAACTTAGCTGCCCAAAAACATCATCTTCTAAAATAGGAACTTGATACGTTTGACAAACTTTCACGAGCTGTTCTCTTTTTCTTAAAGGCATCACTGTCCCAGTCGGATTTTGAAAGGAAGGATTAACCATAACCATTTTGATGCGATGTTGTCGGATTGTTTGTTCTAGCGCTTCAAGATCAATCCCTTCCTCTGTCATGGGCACACCAAATAAGCGCACACCAGCAGCTTGGAAAATTGGTAAGGCATAGAAGAAAGATGGATCTTCTACGGCAACACTATCTCCTTGTCTCAATAAAACTTGCAAAACTAAAAAAAGTGCTTGTTGCGCGCCTGAAGTAAGCAATAAACTTTCACTTGGTAAATGAAGCTGATATTCCGTTGCTGTAATGGCTTGGATTTCTTTTCTTAACGGCAAATAACCTAATTCATCTTGTGCTTCCTCTTTTAAAAATTGTTTCCAATTTAATGCTGGAAAATCGAAACTGGGAATTAAGTCTAACGGCAACTCGCCTGTATACATATCTAAGTCAGTCGGCAAATTTTGTTTAGCACGTAACTCAATCTCTGCCACCAAGGGATGAACTTGTTTGAACACATTTTGTTCTAAATAACGATGCCAATCCGTTCGTGGCGTCATCATTACCCCCCATTTTCCTTCGTTGACAATCGTTCCGCTCCCTCTTTTTCGCACAATCCAGCCTAAGTCCACCAGTTCGTCTAATGCATGAACAACGGTTGAACGATTGACAGACAAGTACTCTGCCAGTTTACGTTCTGAAGGGATTTTTTCGCCTGGTAATAATTCGCCAGTTTGAATCTTTTGAACAATCATTTCCATAATACTGCGATAAATGGGAACATTTTGTTCTTTTTTAAGTTGCCACATAGCAATCACCTCAACAATTGGATGAGTTAAAAGTAATCCAGTTTAATGCTTTTGTCAATCGAAAATACAAGAAAAGTGAGACAGCCGTTTTGACGAATGTCCCACTTTTCTGTTTTACTATTAACAGGTTTGTCTCAATGTTTGTGTAAAAATGCTTGGATGGTGTTATAAAAGATTCCTGCGAACATAAAGATTAACCAACTAAACCGCCAATCCCCTAAAACAAAACTAATAAATAGATAGAGTGCCACAACTAAGGGCCAATAAACGGATGCAATAATTGCACCGACAGGATTTCCCACAGGTCCTTCCTCTGTTTTTGTTTGTTGAGGGGCAAAATCAGGATGACCAACATGTTCTGAATAAAAATAAGTTTCATTTAACAATTTATTAAAACTTCCTTTAATTACTCCACCAAATATAAACAAGAAGACGCCAACCGATACTAAAAAGAAGAGCCAACTAATCCCCATCGTTCCATTATAATATTGTCCGCCCATCATTTGATGCATGGAACGGCGCATCATCAGATGAAGGCCACTACTAAAGACAACAACTGGGATTAAACCCAAAATACAAAAAACTACGCCCGCTGCCATACAAAAAATAAATGATCGTTGAAAACTTTGTTCTCTTTGTGCAACTTCTTTTTTTAACTTAATCGGAATCAATCGTTGCCCCAGCTGTTTGTCCATTGCAACAAACCGATTACCAGCAACAATAAATAATGGAACGCCGATTGCCACACCTATGAAAAGACAAACTAAACCGAGACCGTTAGAAAGAACACCACGCATACCAACCAGCAAGCCAACACCCACCATGATTGCAACAACACCAAGACCAATTTGAATAGCACCTTTACGTTGGACAGCTAAATAGTCAAGTCCTTCCTCCACTGAAATTTCTGGCAAACCGTTCATTGAATCGTTTGTTTCATCCACTTGTTTATTTTCTAAATTCAATTCTTCCATTAATTCATCAATAGTACCAAATTCAGAAATAATTGTACCAATTGCTTCATTTTCCGATTTTCCTTGGCTGAGCAAATCTTCATAACGATCCTCAGCATTTGCTAATAAGTCCGCCTTTAATTGTTTTGTTTCAGTTGTTTCAACAACGCCTGAAAATAAGCTATCAATAAATTCTTCTATAATTTTCATTTTCCCATCTCCTTTACAAATGCTTCGACGACGTCTTTTGTTACTTCCCATTCTAGTAACTTTTCCTCTAAATAACGCTCTCCTGCATGGGTTATTTGATAATAGGTCCGCTTTTTGCCATGCGTTACTTCTCCTGGAAATGATTCAATGTAGCCATTTTTCTCTAAACGTGTAAAAGCAGAATAAAGTGTCGTTTCTTTAATCGAATATTGTTCATTAGAAATTTCACGAATGCGTTTAGAAATCGCATAACCATATGAAGCGCCGGATTGTAAGATTGAGAGAATAAAGGTATCGTTGTATCCTCGAATTGCATCACTACCAATCACATAAATTCCTCCCTCAAGTACTTCAACTATCGTACTACGTCTGTCGTTGTAATTATCTTAACACGATTACTACGATAGGTAAAGTAAAAAAAGCACGTAATGCAGAAATCATTTTAATTTCTGCACTACGTGCTGTCTTCTTTTCAGTCTATAGTTGAATGTTAAATGGTATCACCATTAAAAATAGAATTTTTTACAATCACATAATCAACTTTACGAATCGCTTCTAAATCGCGACCTCCCGCGTATGAAATGGAAGATTGTAAATCTTGTTGCATTTCGACTAAAGTATCTGCCAACTTCCCTTTATGGCGTAACCAGATTTTTTTGCCTTCAACGTTTTTCTTTTCGCCTTTTTGGAATTCAGAGGCGCTACCAAAGTATTCTTTGTAAACAACACCATCTTCCACTTTGGTTTCACCTGGTGATTCTTCATGTCCAGCAAATAATGAACCAATCATGACCATAGTTGCCCCAAAACGCACAGATTTTGCAATGTCTCCATGGGTCCGAATTCCACCATCTGCAATAATTGGTTTCCGAGCAGCTTTGGCACACCAACGTAAAGCCGCTAACTGCCAGCCACCTGTCCCAAAGCCAGTCTTAATTTTAGTAATACATACTTTTCCTGGTCCAATCCCCACTTTGGTGGCATCGGCTCCAGCGTTTTCTAATTCGCGAACGGCTTCTGGCGTTCCAACATTGCCCGCAATAACGAACGTTTCTGGTAAAAATTTTTTTAAGTGTTGAATCATATTAATCACCGCATTTGAATGACCATGGGCGATATCAATTGTCACGTAATCAGGAACTAAACCTTCTCGGGCTAACGTTTCAACAAAAGCGTATTCCCCTTCTTTCACACCCACACTAATTGACGTGATCAAGCCCTTTTGTTGCATTTTTTTAATAAATGGCACTCGCGCCTCTTCATCAAACCGATGCATAATATAAAAATAACCATTTTCAGCAAGGGTTTCCGCAATCGTTTCATCAATAATTGTTTGCATGTTCGCTGGAACGACAGGCATTTTAAACGAATGTTTTCCTAAAGTTACTGTAGTATCACATTCAGAACGACTATTCACGATACATTTATTGGGAATTAATTGGACATCTTCATAATCAAAAACTTTCATACTTACTGCCTCCTAGTTATTTACAAAAATAACGTAAAAACCGAACATTCGGTCATTTAACGTTCGTGTTTAAAAACACCATTGTTAATTTACACTATTTACCGCCACTTGTCAAAGGCGTTTTAACGAAAATTAATCTTTTCACCCTTCTTGAACGTTTGGTAAAATGGCCTGCAATAAAATAGCAACAATTGAGGCAGTTGCCACGGGTGAACTAAATAAATATTGTAAAAATTGTGGTAAAGTTTCCAAAAACTCTTTTGGTAACAATGTCAACGCTAACGTCATAATAATCGGAACGGCAATTACATACATCTCTTTTTCATGAATTGTTACATCACTCATGACTTTCATTCCACTTACAGAAATGATGCCACAAACGACCACAAAAACACCGCCGATAACTGGTGCCGGAATGGCCGAAATCAAGGTGGAAAGTTTTCCAGATAAGCCAAATAAGACAAACCACGCACCTGCAGCCACAAAAACCTTGCGACTAGCAACTCCAGTGATTGAAATAATCCCAGCATTTGTAGAGTAACTAGTTACTGGCGTGCCGCCAATGAATGAAGAAACTAAGCAACCTAAGCCTTCACCAATTACGCCGCGATTAATTTTTTCTTCGGTCAAAGGTTCAGCGACAACATGACTCACAGCAAACCAAGTGCCTGTTGTTTCCGCCATTAAAACCAGATAAATAACTAACATCGTGGCAATGGCTGACCAATCAAATTGGAAAGAAAAGTTAACTAATGGTAACTGAGGCAAACTAAACCAAGCCGCTTCACTAACGGCTGATAAATCAAGTACCCCTAATAATTGTGCCGCGATGCTCCCAAATAATAATGCCAAAATGACAGAAGAAACGCGGAAAATCCGCCCTTTTTTCAAAGCAGAACCTAAGAGCGCAAAGAAGATCAACGTACCCGCTGCTATAAATGCTAATAAAATATTTTGTCCTAATTCCCCTTTTGCGTGGTAAATATTATCCGATAAAGCGACTGGCATTAACGAAAGCCCCACCACAAAAATAATTGTTCCTCCCACAATTGGTGGAACAAATTTAGTGATTAAACGATTAAAGATACCAGTAAATCCTAATATAATAACAACAATTGCCCCCACTAAACTAGCACCTAAAACTGCGCCCCAGCCATTTCCTTGTTGGTTATTGGCAAAATAAATTCCTGCAATTGCCCCGATTGGAATAAATGAAGGGCCTTGCGCAACTGGTAATCTCATACAAAAATGAGATTGAATAATCGTGGCAAGTCCTGCTGCTATGAATGTTGCTTGGATTAAAGAAGACGTTTGTGCTGTGCTAATCCCAATAATTGAAGCAATGATCACAGGTACGACGTACACGTCCATTGCTAAGACATGCTGAATCCCTAACATAGTGGCCTGCCCAAAAGATACTGAATCTTCTGGCCCCACTGTTAAATGAAGATTATTTTGTTTCTTTTCACTCATTTTTTATACTCCTTTAGTTGCTGACATTAAATTTTTATCATGTACTTTTTCACCTTGTACCCAGACTTCTCGAATATTTTCTGGTCGTGCTAAATATAAGATTTTTTGGAAAATATCAAGCAATGATTCCCCTGGATTTTTAGGGATTCGTGCTTGTGACAAGCTTGTATTAATAATTTGAACATCCCAAGCATACCCTTTTTCTAATTTTCCAATTGGTAAACTTAGCGCTTGACCACCACCAGCAGTAGCTAAATAAAACGCTTCATTTACGGTAATCCGTGCTGTTTTAACACCTCGTATTTCTGTTTTTTTTGTAGCATCTACACCATCTTCTAACATTCTAGAAGAAATAACCGCTTGCTTTAAATTGTCAAAAAGACTTGGTGAAAAACCACCTGAAAGATCACTACCTAAACCAACTTCTACTTGATGTTGATGTACTAATTTTGCAATCGGTGTTACTGCATTGCCAAAATAAGCATTAGAGATTGGGCAGTGCGCCACAGCCGTCCCTGTTTCATGGAATAAATTCATATCTGCTTCTTCTAAAAAGCCTGCATGTGCCATCACTGCTTTTTCTGTTAATAAACCAAAATCATTCAATGCTTGAGCATCATTTTTTCCAAAACGTTCTTGAACAAATTGATGTTCCCAATCACTCTCACTACAATGACTTTGAACATGGACTTGATATTTCGCTGCTAATTCTCCTAATCCTTTAAGTGCTTCCTCTGTACAACTAGGAATGAAACGCGGAGTTACAACGGGATACACGCCTTGTTTTGTTTGCTGCGCTAATGTTTGAATTTCTTGAATAAACCGTTCCGTTTCTTCTAATGCTTGTTGCGTTGTTTGATCACGATAGTATTCTGGATTCTCATTAAGATCATCCATTACAACTTTACCAATTAAGCCACGCTGCCCTTTTTCCGCACAAATCTCTGCCAAACGACGGCTAGCTTCATAATGAATGGTTGCAAAATAAAGGGCTGTTGTTGTCCCATTAGCTAACAATTGGGTTACCAATTCATCATAGACTTGTTGGGCAAATGCTAAATCTGCAAATTTGGACTCCAAAGGAAACGTGTACGTATTCAGCCATTCATACAATGGAATATCCAAGGCGGTCCCTGATTGTGCCCACTGAGGTGCATGGACATGTAAATCAACAAAGCCGGGTAAAAGATAAGAATCTTGGGGCAATTCTTGAAAACGTTGTGCCTCTTTTTGTTCTGCTAGCACAGTTTCATACGCTTCAGCATCTGGTTCAATTATTTTCTGAATTACTCCGGCCTCATCTATACAAAAAAGTGTCTCTTCATAAACTTTAATCTCTTGCAAATTTTTACTAGAAAAACCTGTTCCTTTTATTACAAAATGAAACATTTAATAATCCTCCTTACTATCACATGAAGATTATACATAAACTTTCGCTTAATAACTATAAAAATGTGATTTTTTTTAAAAAAATACGTGTTCAAACAAGCAAAAACCGAACATTCTAAGAATGATTTATTTTTTCTTTGGATAAACAAGAAAACTTTCTATTCTTAAGATTCTTCGGTATACTTGAAGAGAATCGTTAGAACTTTAGGAGGTCCTGAGATGATACAGATCGAACAAATTAGAACAGGTGTTATTCAAGAAAACTGTTATCTTGTTTATAATGAAGAAGCATTATTAATTATTGATCCAGGTGCAGAAGGAGCAAAACTAATTCAAGAAATTACCCGTTTAGGGAAGAACCCAGCCGCTATTTTATTAACACATACTCACTATGATCATATTGGTGCGGTAGAAGAATTGCGCCATCATTATCAAATCCCTGTTTATGTTAGTCCATTAGAACAAGCGTGGCTTTCCAATCCTATTTTGAATCTTTCAGGATTAGGCAGACATGACGATATAGCAAATATTATTGTTCAACCCGCCGAACATGAATTTAAACTAACCGATTATGAAATTGGCGGCATGAAATTTTCCGTAGTCCCAACACCTGGTCATTCAATTGGTAGCGTCAGCTTTGTCTTTGATGATTTTGTTGTTGTTGGGGATGCATTGTTTAAAGGTAGTATTGGTCGTACCGATTTACACACTGGTGATATGCAACAATTATTACACAGCATTACGACCTATCTATTCACTTTACCAGAAGAATTTCCTGTTTATCCAGGCCATGGTGATGCCACGACCATTCAACATGAAAAAGCCACAAACCCATTTTTTAATTAGAGATTTATTCACTATTTAAAGAAACTTAGGAGGAGTAGCAATGACTGAAGCAACGACACTTTATATTATTCGTCACGGAAAAACGATGTTTAATACGATTGGCCGTACCCAAGGCTGGTCAGATACCCCCTTAACCAAACAAGGAGAAGAAGGCATTTATCATTTAGGCTTAGGTCTTAGGGACATAGACTTTAAGGAAGCCTATAGTAGTGATAGTGGTCGTGCCATGCAAACCGCTCAGATTATTTTACAAGAACATCAAAACCACCAAAAGATTCCTTACCTAACCGATAAACGGATTCGTGAGTGGTGTTTTGGTTCTTTAGATGGTGGCTATGATGGTGAACTTTGGGGTGTGGTGCCACGCATTTTAGCTTTTAAAAGTTATGAGGACATGATGACCACAAAGATTACCTATCGTGAGCTAGCAAATGCTATTATTGAAGCCGATACGGCTGACTGGGCGGAGCCTTATGAAGTTATCCGTGATCGTGTTTGGTCTGGTTTCGAAGATATCGCTCATCATCGAGAAAAAAATGGTGGCGGCAAAGTCATGGTGGTTTCCCATGGACTAACAATTTCCTTTTTACTTTCCTTAATTGATGCAAGTTTGCCTATGCAGATGGCGCTGGAGAATGGTAGCGTGACGACCTTAACTTACGAAAAAGGAACATTTACCATTCAAGGAATTAATGATATTTCTTATATTGAAAAGGGAAAAAAGATCGCTGAAAAGCGCCGTTGATAGTAAAAAAAGAGAAGGTTATCTGTCATTTTGACAGATAACCTTCTTCTTTTTATTTATTCTTTTAAACGTTCTACATTTTTTCTTGAGATTTGAATTTTTTCTAAGGTTTCCTTATAGTTTTTTGCTGCATAAGCAAAAAATAAAACATCAACTACATACAATTGTGCCACCAAGGAAACAGTAGCCGCACTTCTCAATGGCACGTCTTCCCCACTAGAGGTTTGAAGGACTATATCACTTTTTTCACCAATCACTGATTTTTCATCTTGTGTGATACTAATAATAGGAATCCCTTGCTGCTTCGCTAAATCAGCTAAAGTACTTGCTTCTTTATTCGTTCCAGAATTAGAAATAACAATAAAAACACTAGGCTTTTCTGTTGAGCCTAACATGGAAGCAAATAAATGATGATCCAATGTTGTAAATACCGTTCGGCCTAATCGCGTAAACTTTTGATAAATATCTTGAGCAACCAACGAAGAGGCGCCCAACCCATAGACAAAAATTACTTCTGTTTTTTCCAACAAATCAACGGCTTCATTCACTGCGACATCCTCTAATGTCTGACCGCTTCGCTCAACCACATGAACAAAGCGCGCCTGTAACTTTTGTTTAATATCAGCTGTTGATTCCCCTTTAGTAACTTCAGTGTACATTTGCTGCTTCATTTGGCCAAGATTTGCAGATAATAAAAGTTTCAACTCTGTAAAGCCATTCACATCCATAGAATGACAAAAACGAATAATTGCCGCTGGACTTGATCCTGCTTGTTTCGCTAGCTCTTGCGCATTCATTGAAATAACTGTTTCTGTATTTTTTAAAATATATTCTGCAATTTTTCGTTCTGATTTTGGTAATTGTTGTAGACGATCTTGGATAGATAAGACAATATTTTGTTGCATAAACACCCCTCCTGATACACCATTTCCTACGCAATTAAATTTTAACAAAGAAAAAGGGAGAAGCCAAGTTCTCCTTTTTTCTATTTATTATTTAGTTGTTTGCATATCTTTAGGAATCCCAAAGAATAACGTTGCTACAAAACCACCTGCGTAAGCAGCCAATAAACCTAATACATATGCAAGCCATTGGTTGTTGGCAATTAATGGAATTAAAGCCACCCCACTTGGTCCAATAGCAATCGCACCAACATTACCGAAGGCCCCAATCACCGCACCACCAATACCACCGCCGATACAAGCAGTAATGAATGGACGTCCTAATGGTAAAGTAACTCCGTAGATTAATGGTTCACCAATACCTAAAATCCCAACTGGCAAGGCACCTTTAATCATTTCAACTAATTTTTTATCTGATTTACAACGAATCCATAATGCTAAAGCTGCACCGACTTGTCCCGCACCAGCCATGGCCAGAATTGGTAATAACAAAGTCATCCCTGTTTGATTAATCATTTCAATGTGGATTGGCGTCAAAATTTGATGTAAACCAAACATTACCATTGGCAAGAAGGTTAAACCAAGAGTAAAGCCAGCAACCATGCCACCTTTTTCTAAGACAACATTGATAATACCAACTAAGCCATTAGAAATAGCTCCGGCTACAGGCATGATTAAGAAAATAGTTGCTAAGCCAATCACTAAAAGTGAAATGGTTGGCGTTACGATAATATCAATTGATTCTGGGACAATTTTATGCAATTGTTTTTCTAACAATGATAATAACCATACGGCAAAAATAACACCGATAATTCCGCCTTGTCCTGCAGATAATGTTCCCCCAGTGAAAATATTACTGATTGGAGCATCTGGATTCATTCCTGTCAACATTGTGACTGCCCCAATAACACCACCCAACGCTGGCGTTGCACCAAAAACGCTGGCACTGTTAATCCCAGTGTAAAGAGCTAAATAAGCAAAAATCCCATTTTTAATGATATTTAAGACATCAATATATTGTTGCCATGAAGCTGAAATATCACCAGCAACAACTAAGTTAGACATAACAGCTGCAATCCCGCCAATAATACCAGCCCCAACAAAGGCAGGAATCATCGGAACAAAGATACTAGAAATGGCTTTTAACACTTTTTTAAATGGTGAAGTGTTATTTTGTTTCGCTTTTTGTTGTGCTTTCATTTGAGCGGCTTTTTCTTCTACTAAATCTTTTCCAGATTTGCCTGCTGAAGCATCAGTTGTGGTGCCATGATTAAATGGTTCTCCCAATTTGACACCTGCTTGATCTACCATTTCTTGTGCAACCTTGTTAACAGTCCCTGGACCAACAACTACTTGTAACGTATCATCTTCTACGACGCCCATAACGCCATCAATTTTTTTCAATCCTTCAATATCTACTTTGTCATAATCGCGGATATCCATACGAACACGAGTCATACAATGAATGACTTTGTCCACGTTTTCTTGACCACCAACTTCTTTATAAATCCCATCAGCAATGCGTTTAATTCTTTCTTCTGCCATGTTAAAACACCCTCCTAATTCCTTAATTTAATGTATTCTTGATAAATTGATTCCCGTCAATTAATTTTTGTGTTGCTTCTTCTTTAGTACTATCAGTTAAAATCATTACAATTGCTAACTTCACATTTTCTTCTGCTTCTACAAATTTTAGTTCGGCAACTTCATAACTACAACCCGTTGCTTCCATAATAATCCGTTTGGAACGCTCCACTAATTTTTCATTGGTTGGTTTTACATCAACCATTAAGTTATTGTAGACTTTCCCAATACCAATCATGGAAATAGTTGATAACATATTTAAAATTAATTTTTGAGCTGTCCCAGATTTCAAGCGAGTCGAACCTGTTAAAAATTCAGGTCCTGCATCTACTTCAATCGGCATTTGTGCATACTTACTAATTTCGGCATCTTTATTACATGCCACAGTTGCGGTAGCTGCTCCCACCGTTGTAGCATATTCTAAACCGCCAATTACATAAGGCGTCCGACCACTGGCTGCAATCCCGACAACAATGTCATTTGCTGATAATTTTAGATCAACTAAATCTTGACGACCTAGTTCTTTTGAATCTTCAGCACCTTCTACTGCGACAGTCATTGCTTTTTGACCACCAGCGATGAGGCCTTGAACCATCTCTGGCTCGACGCCAAAAGTTGGTACGCATTCGGCTGCATCTAAGACACCTAACCGACCACTCGTACCAGCGCCCATGTAGATCAAGCGGCCGCCTTGATTGAAGCTTTTGATGATGGCTTCTACCACTGGTTCAATGGCTGCTAATTCTTGACCCACTGCCATTGCAACTTTTTGGTCTTCTTGATTCATTTTTTGTAAAGCTTCTTTGACACTCATCTCATCTAAGCCCATTGTATTTTCATTTCTACGTTCAGTTGTTAAGTTTTCTAAATTCATTTTCTATCGTTCCTTCCGTGACTAGCGTAAATTGATTGCCTGCCTTGATTAACGGCAATATCGTTTGATCTTTTTCAATAATTCGTGTAATCGTATTGACTTTTTCATCTTTCGGCAAGTCCACAAGTGTGACTTGAATTTCTCCCATATAGCGACCATATTTTTCATTATCAATCGTTACGGTTCCCACTGGACGTGCTTTAGTCTGCTCTGACTCAATCGTTGCAATTTCATCTTTTCTGAACATTTCACTCGTTCTTGATAATTCACTTCGCAAAACATCTCTTGCAGCATCTAAACGATTGGTATGAGTTCCAAGTATTCGCTTCAAATAGCGGCTCTTGCTAGGTGCTACTTCTAACAGAAATTGATTGGTTTGGTGATAATAACCAAATTGAGCCATGGTTCGCTCACTAATTGTGGGATCACCAATATAAACAGCATCGACATAAGGATCAGCCATCAAACCAACGGCAGCGGCGAAAGGATTTTGCCCCCGATGTTTTTCTAATGTTGGTAAACCAGCAAAAATTGGGCCTCTTGTTTGCCCATCTCCTGGCACAAAAGTAAAAACTTGTAAGCCTAATTCTTTAAGCCAGCGGTTCTTTTCATTAAAAAATGTTGTTCCAATGCCGGTTTCAGGTCTTGGATAATAATTATGCCAAGCTTCTAAGCGAGAAAAGTCCGCTTGGTGAGCCTTTAACTCAGCCACTTCTTCCAGTGTAATGGTACTAGCATTCAATCCTATATCAATCTTATGTGAAGCATGAGCCATTTGTTCTATCGTAATGCCGTAGTCCATCCGAAGGCCAGTTACGCCCAACTCGATTAAAGGCTCTAATTCATCGAAAGAAAAACCCGCTCTTTTTAACGCTTCACCTGAAATATCTACCATAATTTTCATTTTTTCTGCCTTAGCAATTGCCCCTAAATCAGTCAAGCGTTGGCGATAAAGAGAAGTATCATCTTCTGGAATGTGTAAAGAAGTGAAAATACCATCAAATCCAAGCGCTTTCATCTTTTTGATATAAATAATTGTATCGTTTGTAATCTCTTCACCAAGAAAAACTGAAATACCATACATCTTTTTAGCTCCTCTCTAATACGCTTTCATTATAACTTGTTTGAAATAAAATTTCAACTATTTTTCTAAATATTTTTTAATTCCAAAATAAAATTTTATTTCTGTTCAAAAAAAAACGAGCGTGGAACAAAAATCACTTTGGATTTTTGCTCCACGCTCAAAAACTGATAAACGGCGGGAACAGAACCAACTCCTTCGGAAATAAGCCGAAATTCTCCAAAAATCAAAGATCAATTTTCGAAAATTTCTTCTTATTTCTCGGAGCTAAACGGTTCTGTCCCGACCTCGTCTAATGCATTAATTGGCTGTGGCAGAGCCAACTGGTGTACCAGCTGTAACCACGCCATTTTTCTCTAACGAAAATTGTGCTACTTTATCCATGTTGGTAATGATGACAACCATTTCAGTTCCTTTACCAGCTGCTTCAATTGCTTCTAAATCAGCAATTGCGACCACCGTATCTGCAGTCACTTGGTCGCCTTCTTTCACTTTAATAGTGAACGGTGCCCCGTTTAACTCTACCGTATCGATACCCATGTGTAATAAAATTTCAAGACCGTTTGTCATTTTTAAACCAATGGCATGTTTTGTTTGGAAAACGCTTAAAACTTCTCCTTCAATAGGTGCATAAATTTCACCATTTTCTGGAACTACTGCATAGCCATCTCCCATCATTTTTTGTGAAAAAACAGGATCATTCACTTCACTAATTGGGATAACGGTTCCATTAGAAACGGCATACATTGTATTATTTTCGACAACTTCATTCTTTTTCTTCAAAAATCCAAACATTTCTCTTCCCCCATTTTTTAAAGTATCACTAGTATAGAAAAAAGTTTCATGAATTACAAGTGGCACCTTTGTATAATTCTAAAATTTATTTTAAAATAAGAATTTGCATTGGCATTTACTTTGTCAGCGGGTATACTTATACTTGATGTATTTTGCATTTATTTCAGAAAGGAATGGTGACATGCTTTTTGCTAACCTATGGAAAGCAATTATTCTTGGTATTATCGAAGGAATTACCGAGTGGCTTCCAATTAGTAGTACCGGACATTTAATTTTAGTGGATGAGTTTATTAAACTCGATCTAAGTAAAGATTTTATGGAAATGTTCAACGTCGTTATCCAATTGGGAGCGATTATGGCGGTTGTTATTTTATACTTCCACAAATTGAATCCTTTCTCACCGAAGAAAAATGGCGAAGAGAAAAAAGATACTTGGATTCTTTGGTCTAAAGTCTTAGTCGCTTGTTTACCAGCGGCAGTTATTGGTCTAAAATTTGATGATTATTTAGATGCACATTTTTATAACTTTTTAACAGTATCGATTATGTTAATTGTTTATGGGATTGCTTTTATTATCATTGAAAAACGAAATAAAAATGTTGCACCGAAGTGTACTAATCTAAAAGACTTCACTTATAAAGCCGCTTTAATCGTTGGTGCTTTCCAAGTACTGGCATTAATTCCAGGAACTTCACGTTCAGGAGCGACCATTTTAGGGGCAATCTTAATTGGGGCCTCACGTTTTGTTGCAACAGAGTTTTCATTTTTCTTAGGAATTCCAGTAATGTTTGGAGCAAGTTTTTTAAAAATCTTTAAATTCTTGGCCAAAGGAAATACGTTTGGGTCAGAAGAAATCATTATTTTATTAACTGGCTCTATTGTTGCCTTCGTTGTTTCCATCATTGCGATTAAATTCTTATTGAATTACTTGAAGAAAAACGATTTTACAGTTTTCGGTTGGTATCGTGTAATTTTAGGTGCGATTTTAATTGGCTACTGGTTATTCTCATAAAAATAAAACCGTTGCTTTCACTGTTGAAAGCAACGGTTTTATTTTTTTAAATCGCCAAACGTTATTCGCTCAATCCCCTGTTCTTCAAACCACTGACGAACACGAGGATCACAAATCGTTGCTAATTCTTTGCAGCGTAAAGTGGTATATGAAGAATTATCTAACACAAATTGATCCAAATACCCAACATCAAAATGCATCTCAGCAATTGCCGATTCCGGCATCCGTAATAAACCAAAGTCATCTTCTAAAAAATTCTCCACTGATACGCCTTCGTGAATATAAGATAGCGCCCCAGACTCTAACAAATGTGTCACCTGGAAATAACCTTGTTGCGGTGGATATTCTTTTTCCCCACTATATTTCAGGGTTGTATGAAGTCCGTACTCTTCTGCTAATTCTAAAAATACTTGATCAACCACTTCATCACCAATCGAATGGCAATCAAAATGTTCAGGATAATGTCCAGTTAGTTCCTTAAAGCGTGTCAATTGCGCAATCGTTTCAAGTCGTACTTCTTCATATACGAAGGTTACTTGCTTTTGTTGACGATAATAAGAAGAGCGATGAAAATTGCCTTGTTCATCTACCAGTGAAGGAATCATACATGGGTCCGCACAAGGTTTCCCTAATAAAAAATTCGTATGCTGACCTACAAATAATCCTGGATAATTTTTTGCTAACGCAACGGCGTGTTCTGCTGTTGGTAAATTGGGCATCAAAAGTGTCGACGTTGTTAACCCATCGACATAACTTTTGATAATACCATGATTAATCGCTTCTGACATCCCAAAATCATCAGCATCAATAATTACTTTAACCAACAGCTCCCCCCTCTTTTCTTTACGTATTTTTGATGACAATTCCGACAATAATATTAACAGCTGATTCACAATCATTAATCGTGCGCTCAAGCTGATCGTAAACATCTTTCCACTTGATAACTTTTAATAAATCTTTTTCGTTAGTCATCAAATCTTTCATGGCGCTACTGTATAATTTATCGCCTTGAGATTCAATCGTATTCACTTCATCAATCAATGAAACTAACGTTTTAGAATTCTTAAATTTTGCAAATTCCTTCGTTGCTGATTTAACGCCTTCTGTCGCTTTAACAATATAAGCAGTTAATTCTAGCGCGGGCGCAATCATTTCTTCGACAACTAAATGATCAAGTAAATAAGACAAACTATTAATGCTATCGATAATGTTATCTAAGTGATCCGTAATATCGACAATATCTTCTCGATCAATCGGCGTAATAAAGGAAATATAGAGTTCATTTAAAATTTTGCGAACAATTTCATCATTCTCTTTTTCCAATTGATGAATCGCTTCTGATTTTTTTACTAAGTTTTCTAATGAATAATTGTCTACAATTTCTTGCAAAACCTTTGCCGCTTCATAAGCATTTGTTGCTAACTGGTTTAATTCTCCAAAATAATCAAATTGTTTTTTACGTGCCATGTTTTTCTCTCCTTAAAAAATTGCAATAAATAATTTTGACATCACATAAGCGATCAGCCCACATCCTGGGAAAGTTAAAATCCATGCTATCAGCATTTCTTTCACAATACGCCAGTCAACACTTGAGATTCGCTTAGAAGCACCTACTCCCATAATCGCTGTCGTTTTTGTATGAGTAGTTGAAACTGGAATCCCAAAAGCCGATGCTAAAAATAAACAAATAGCCGTGCTTAAATCCGCAGTGAAGCCTTGATAGCGTTCAAGCTTTACCATATCCATCCCGACTGATTTAATGATTCTCATGCCGCCCACAGAAGTTCCAATGCCCATTGTAATGGAACACAGAACCATAACCCATAACGGAATCACAAAACCGCCACCTGTTTTTTCGACTAAATTATTATAAAAAAGTACTAACATGAACACGCCCATAAATTTTTGCCCATCTTGCGCACCATGTAAAAAAGCATTAGCTCCTGCACCAAAGGCTTGCCCTACTGTAAAAAATTTGTTGGCTTTTCTTCTAGGCACAGCCGAGAAAGCTTTCACAACAAGTTTGGCAATCAAATAACCGCCGCCAAAGCCCATAACGGTAGAAACAACTAGACCAACAAGCACTTTGATCCATTCCGAGCCATTGACTGCACCCAAACCACCTAATGCCATAGCCGAACCAGTCAAACCGGCAATTAACGCATGGCTTTCACTCGTGGGAATACCAAAATACCACGCAGCAACTGCCCAAACCACAATTGAAAAAAGCGAAGCAGCCAAAGCCACCTGTGAAGCGTTTCCATTTGCGTCAAAACTAACAATGTTGCTAATCGTTTCAGCTACTTGGGCATTAAAAAAGGTCATGACTAATGCACCTAAAAAGTTCATCACAACAGCCATCCAAATTGCGACATTCGGCTTTAACACCCGAGTCGAGACAGCGGTTGCAATTGCGTTCGGCGCATCCGTCCAACCGTTAACAAAAATTACACCCATTACCAAAGTAATCGTTACCAATAATGCAATACTCACAAAGACACCACCATTTTTCATTTATCTATTTTATCATAGCATGTTTTAAAAAAAATGTATGCTTTTTTCTTAAGGCTCTGGCAAATTTTCTTATTTTTTTCTTGAAATTGTCTGTTAAGGAAAAAAACTTGTCGTCTTTTATTGCAATGGAACAATGGATTAGGTATAATGATTACTGTTGAATTACATTGGCTGACCAGTGTAAAACCTAAATCATCGGAGGTGAAACAAATGCCAAATATCGAATCTGCAATCAAACGCGTACGTACAAGTGCTAACGCGAATGCGAAAAATTCATCTCAAACAAACGCAATGCGTACAGCAATCAAGAAATTTGAAGAAGCTGTAGCTGCTGGAGCTGATAACGTCGATGCTTTATACAACGAAGCTGTTAAAGCTGTTGATATGGCTGCAACTAAAGGTTTAATCCATAAAAACAAAGCTAACCGCGATAAAATTCGTTTAAGCAAATTAGCTAAATAATGTGAGATAGAAGTTAGCATTCATGTTAGCTTCTTTTTTCATCAAAAAATGTCCAAGTCTGTTTTCACAAAGACTCGGACATTTTTTTATAAAGGTGAATCAATCCACGGTAAATCCGTTGTGAGATGT
The DNA here is from genome assembly GCF_050558525.1 of Enterococcus sp. DIV0236. Taxonomy (NCBI): domain Bacteria; kingdom Bacillati; phylum Bacillota; class Bacilli; order Lactobacillales; family Enterococcaceae; genus Enterococcus; species Enterococcus sp. DIV0236. Next base: position 1,957,573 of record NZ_CP187891.1, read on the forward strand.
TGACTAAATAATTTAGTCTCTTCTCGCAAAGCTAAACGTTGTTGTCGCCTCGTTTCATAATTGGAACAAATCAACTTTTCTTCTGCAGTTTCTGGGACGACTGCCGCTAATTGGAAGTCACTTTCGGGATTCATATGAGACGGAATGGCTACAAAAGTTGTAAAACAAGTCGCCGCTAAATAACGCTCTCCAGTTGTTAAATCTTCTCCTACAACTTTAACAAATACTTCCATCGATTTATGATGCACGCCAGAAACAAACGTTTCAACACACACTGAGTGATTTTCTTTTAAAGGTTTTAAAAAATTCAAGTTATCTAAAGATGCTGTAACTGCCCCTCTCCGACAATGTCGTGAAACGGAAATGGATGCGGCGTCATCAATTAAAGACATTAATTTCCCACCAAATAGTGCACCAAAGGGATTTAAATCAAAGGGAAATACACGATGTGTTTGAATCACTCGTGATTCTCGACAAAATTTTTCTTTCGTCATTAACGATTCCTCTACTTTCATTTATAAACTTTTCCACGCTTTACTTTAGCTTACTTTACCATTTGATGCAATCCTTACTTTTTAGGAAACATTTAAAAAATAACAAATTTGCAAGTCCCATTTATTCATTTTTAGGAAAGTTGCTGTATAATAATAACGGTTAAAGAACTTTTAAGGAGATGGATACACATGAAAATTGCAATTGCTGGTGCCGGCGCTATGGGCAGCCGTTTAGGAATTATGTTGCATCAAGGCGGAAATGATGTAACTTTAATCGATCAATGGCCCGCACACATTGAAGCTATTCGTAAAAATGGTTTAATCGCTGATTTTAATGGAGAAGAAGTTGTCGCGAACCTACCAATCTTCTCACCAGAAGAAATTGACCATCAAAATGAACAAGTAGATTTAATTATCGCTTTAACCAAAGCACAACAATTAGATGCAATGTTTAAAGCGATTCAACCAATGATTACTGAAAAAACGTATGTACTATGTTTATTAAATGGCTTAGGTCATGAAGATGTACTAGAAAAATATGTGCCAAAAGAAAACATCTTGGTTGGCATTACCATGTGGACAGCTGGTTTAGAAGGACCGGGACGTGTTAAACTTTTAGGTGATGGCGAAATTGAATTAGAAAATATTGATCCTTCTGGTAAAAAATTTGCTTTAGAAGTCGTTGATGTCTTCCAACAAGCTGGTTTAAATCCAAGCTATAGTAGCAATGTTCGCTACTCTATTTGGCGGAAAGCCTGTGTCAATGGCACGCTAAACGGTTTGTGTACAATCCTTGATTGTAATATTGCCGAATTTGGTGCACTACCTGTTAGTGAATCCCTTGTTAAAACATTAATCAGTGAATTTGCAGCAGTCGCAGAAAAAGAAGCCATTCATTTAGATCAAGCAGAAGTCTATACACATATTGCTCAAACTTATGATCCAAACGGTATTGGCTTGCACTATCCGTCTATGTATCAAGATTTAATTAAAAATCATCGTCTCACAGAAATTGATTACATCAATGGTGCCGTTTGGCGCAAAGGACAAAAATACAACGTAGCAACACCTTTCTGTGCCATGTTGACACAGCTTGTTCACGGAAAAGAAGAACTATTAGGAGCTAAATAATAAGAAAGTGCCAGAGACAATCGTTGTATGACGATTGCCTCTGGCATTTTCTTATTTTGCTTGTGCAGTCAATTTTAAAATAAATAATTGGAATAGTAATTCTTTATCCATTTGGCCCGTTTTCATGCGGTAATCATTTTCAACTAATTCATCATAAAGTCTTTCTAATCGAGACAATTCAAATCGTCGGACTTGTTGTAACGCTAACTTGACTCGATAAGGATGAACCTTTAATGTATCAGCGATATTCGCTTGTTGATAGCCCATCTTAGCCAAAATTTTTGTTTGTAGAAAAAGGCGAATCTGATTCAATAAGATTGCATTTAACTTAATGGTTTCTTCTCCTTGTAAAAGTAAATCTTCATACAATTGAACAGCTTTTTCACTGTTTCCAGAAAGTACTTCGTTGGTTAAGTCAAAAACATTATGTTCCAAAGACTTAGGGACTAATTCTTGAACCGCACCTCGTGTAATTGTCTTCGTCTCAAGGGCATATAAATACAGCTTCTGTAATTCTCCCATAATTTTTGATAAGTTCAAGTCTGTCAATTGAAGTAATAAATCAAAAGCATCGGAGCGAATAGTGTACCCTTCGCTCTCAATCGTTTGAGAAATGTACTGACGAATAGCCTTTTCATCCATTGGATTGACGTCAACCACTGTGGCATTTTTTTTCAATGCTTTGGTAACTTTTTTGCGTTCATCTAATTTTTCATATGAGGCCATAAAAACAAGAACAGTTGTTGGTGATGGACTTTCCAAATAATTCAATAAAAGATTGACATCATGTTCCACACCGTTTGTTTTTCTTTCGGCAGTTAAAAAGTAAGGATTTTCCACAAAGACAAGGCGATAATCACCAAAAAACGGAATTGTTTCCGCTTCAGCAATCGCTGCACTTAAAGGTGTTTCCTCCATATCAAATGAGAAAAAGTTAAATTGATCATCCTCTTCCGTCAACAATTCTTTCATCAATGTTGTTTTAAATAATTCAGTTAAATAAAGTTCTGTTCCTATTAATAAATACACTGGAGCGATTTTTTGCTCTCGCACTTCTTTCAAAGCTTTTTGTAACTCCATTGGCTCGCTCCTTTTCTCGTTTCTCTTGTTTATCCTATCATGTTACTTCTGGAAATACTAGTCTTGTTCTTTAACAAATTTGGCTTTAGAAAGCCCTTGCCAAGGTAACCATTGATAATAAATCATTCCTTGAAGATCGGTCCGATAATAATTTATTTTTTGCTCCTCCAGCGTCGCTAATGTCTCCTGATGAGGATGTTTAAAACGATTATTCAGTCCAGCTGAAATCAATGCTTCTCGCGGATTAAGCTGTTTGATAAATCTTTTAGTAGACGACGTTTTACTACCATGATGACCGACTTTCAAGATGTCGATTGTCAACTGGGGATAGCGAGCCAACACTTGTTCTTCTCCTTCGGCTTCCAAGTCACCAGTAAATAAAAAATGCCGTCCGCCTAATTGTGTGGAAAACACTATCGAGTCATTATTGCCCCCAATACTGCTCTTATTTGGTGATAAAATTTGAAAAGAAACGGGTCCATTAATTCGCTTGGGCGCTAAAATTGGCCGACAGTCTGTCCCGCTTTTTTGGAGTTGTTTCAAGACTTGGCGAAACGAAAAATTGGCTTCAGCTGCTCCTTTAGGAAAATAAAGAACAGAAATTGGAACCTTCTGCGCAATGGCTAATAAATCGCCAAAATGGTCTTCATGTGCGTGTGTGATGATCACTTCATCTAAACGTTTGACCCCTTGACTTTTGAGAAAAGGAATCACTGAATATTCCGCTCCTGATCGACTATTTTTCCGTTGCCGCCAAGCTTCTTTGTCAAAAGACAACCGACCACCTGTATCGATTAGTGTATTTTTTCTGTGAAAAGGCGCTTGGATAAACAAACTATCCCCTTGGCCTACATCGATCATTGCAACAATGCCAATTGGCGAAAGGTATTTACTATTTATCAAAACAATTAGTAGTCCGATTGAGAAAAAAATTTTTTTAGACTTGTCTGCTAAATAAATCATTGAAAATCCGATTAGTAATAACAAACTAATTTGTATCCAAGAATTTAAATAGCCGATGGTCAGCTTCGGATTTAAGTGAACTAGCACCCACTCAAATAAGCCATTCATTGTTAAAAATAGTGGTTCGAGCAAGGCTGCTAAATAACGTGCTGGCATAATAATCACTAGAAAAAAGCTCAACGTCAAAAGCGGTAACAAGAACCGTTCAAAAATTGGTAACAAGAGAAATGTTAAGAAACTTCCTAACAAGGGCCATTCATAAAATGATTGGACTAAAATAGGTAAGGAAGCCACAGCCAATAGGAAAGAGCCTAAACAATTTTTAATGAAAGGCGAAGAATAACCAACCAATGTTTGCTCTAAAAACAGCAGAACAAAGGAAAGTAAATAACTAAATTGACCGCCGACTGAAAAAAAGAGGGTTGGCTGAACAATCAAGTGCACTAAGAGAGTTAAACTCCAACAATCGAGGGCCGGAACCTGCCAATTAAACCGTCGATTGAACGTATTGAGGTTTGTTTGTAAAAGCGCCCGCATGACACTAACTGAGAATCCTGTTAAACCAGCATATATCAGAGAAAAACCGCATTGCCACAAAAAATAACTTTCTTGCGTTCGGCGAGCGATTCTTAGCATCAGCAAGCGAAATAAACGAAGGAAAAAAGAAACATGCATCCCTGACAAACTAAAAAGATGCAAAATGCCTAATGCTGAAAATTTATCGCTTATTTCAGCAAATTCTTCATTACGAAAACCTAAGAGCAACGCATTCATATACATTGCACTAGTATCAGCAAAATTTTTCTGAATATGTACCATCGCCCACTTCCGCCAAACGCTAATGATTTCTTTAAACCGCCAAGAAAAAAAAGGACGCGGTTGTCCTATCTCCTCAATGAATAAAATAGCTTCGATTCCTTGATTCTTTAAAAATAGTTGATAATTGAAGCCATTTTTGTTGGTTTGACCTTGGGGCGAGTCTAAAATACCTACAGCGGTTGCCTGAATGGTTGTGGTTAGTTGGTGCCATTGCTGTTTTTCTTTCATACTTTTTAATTGATAAAATGCCATCACTTTCTGCCTTTTGCCTTTTACGATCCAATTGGCAGGAAATTTTACTTGATCACCATCTACTTGTATTTCATCTGGTAATATCGTTAGCTGTCCTGACAAGCGGACTTCTTTAGGCAACAAAGAGACTGGCTTTAACCACTGGAAAATCAATATGCCCCCTACTATTAAAAAACTGCACAAAAAACCTCCCAATATAACAGGAAAACTTTTTGTACAGACAATACGGATAACAGTGATAGAAAAAAGAAGAGCTCCTAATAGACTAGGTGCGAAAAAACACCACAGCCCACAACTAGTCAGCAGAGCTATGAAGAACCAATTATTCCTCAGCTGAGGAAGGATTGTCCTCAAGTGTGGCAAATTCTTCTCCCCATTGTAATTCGGCAAAATATTTTGGTACTAAAGTCACTTTTTCAACCGTGGCTCCTACTTGTTCAATTAAATTTAGGGCGTACGCATCATTACGGTAATCCTTTAAATAATAAATCTTTTTAATCCCTGCTTGTAAAATCATCTTTGTACATTGCAGGCAAGGGAAATGTGTCACATAAATTTCTGCCCCTTCTGTAGGGACGCCAAACTTCGCACATTGTAAAATTGCATTCATTTCTGCGTGGATTGTTCGAACGCAATGATTATCAACAACATAACATCCTTCATCAATACAATGCGTTCCGCCACTGACTGAACCATTATAACCTCCTGCAATAATTCGTTTGTCGCGAACAATGGTTGCTCCGACAGTTAACCGTGTGCAAGTACTTCTTAATGATAATAAGACGCTTTGTCCCATAAAATATTGGTCCCATGGAATTCGTTCCATAATAAACCTCCTTTATTTTTAATGACTCCTGTGTTCGATTTGCCAAATCATTTAATCTTATTACAAATAGTATGTTATCCGCATCCCATAGTCAAGAATTCTCAGGAATTTTCTGTTAAAAGTTAGCCAGTCACTGTCAACATGCCTTTTAAACGTTCTACTGTTTTCTCTCCAATACCTGGAACATTTTTCAGTTCCTCGACGGTTTTAAACGGTCCTTGTTCGTCACGAAAGCGAATAATCTCTTGTGCTTTTTTCGCACCGATTCCTGAAATCGTTTGTAGCTCTGCTTCTGTTGCCGTATTAAGGTTGATTTTTTCCTCCTGATTTTGCTGAGCAGGTGCTGATTCCTGCAACGTTTCTAATGACTGTGGCACTGGTTCTCCTTTTTTGGGCACGTAAATAATCATTTGATCTTTTACTTTTTGAGCGTAATTGACCTGGGTAGTATCAGCTTCCTCGCTCACGCCTCCAGCTAAAGCTAAAGCATCCCAAATCCGCTGCTGATTTTTTAGTTGATAGATTCCTGGTACTTTCACTGCGCCTTTAATATCAACATAGATCATTGTTTCTGCCCTTTCTTTTGTGGCATCTGTGGCAACCTCTGCCGTAGTGGTCAGACTTGTCTCCTCCCACATTGTGGTGTCTACTCGTGGCTCCTTATTAACCATCAAATAAATGCCCACTAATAGAGTTATCAAAATAACTATAGACGCGCCACTACCTAGCAATAGCCACTTTTTAGGTAACTGTTTCAACCAATCCATCGTTTGTCCTCCCTTCAAAATATAATTACGCATTTTTTAACAAAAAAATGCACCTGGACCAAAAATCACTAGTAATTTTTGGTCCAGGCGTACTTTTATTTTAATTTCTCTAGATAGTTCAAGGCATCTTGAACCGTTTTTACTGGGACAATTTTCATTTTTGTCCCAATTTTTTTCGCAGCTTCTTGTGCTTCTTGATAATTCGATTTGATTTTTGGCTCAACTTTTTTCATTTCTGAAGTTATTTCATCATCGGGTGCAAAGAAAATTTCTGCGCCGTTCTCACTGGCAGTTACAACTTTTTTGTCAATGCCACCGATTCTACCAACGATTCCTTGACTGTTCATCGTACCTGTTCCAGCAATTTCATGACCTTTACGTAAATCTTTATGACTTAATTGTTCATAGGTCTGCAAAGTAAACATTAAACCAGCCGATGGCCCACCAATATCACCCGCTTCAATAGATACTGGGATAGAAGAATCAATTTCTGTATGATCAGTCAAACCAATACCAATCCCCGCTTTTTTATCTGTTGGCAATTCAATTAATTTGCCGGTCGCTTCTTTTGTTTTGCCATCTTGAATAAATTGAACAGTGACTTTTTGATTCACTTTTTGTGCTTTAATATAATTCATTAATTCTTCACTGCTTTTAAAAGATTTACCATCCACGCCTGTCACGGTATCGCCAACTTCAATTTTTCCTTTAAAACTTGAGTTGTCTTCCATCGCTAACACATAGACGCCTTTAAATTTCATCTCATATGGAACCTTCGCTAATTTTAAGGCTTGCTCAATTGCGGCGTTTTTTGAGGAATCCATATAGTATTGTTGAATTCGATTATATTCGCTATTACTACTATCTCCCATTAATTCTTTTTTAGACATAACTTCTTGAAAATCCGAAAAGTTTGCTTTTATGGCAGAAAAAATAGTGGCCGAACGAATGCCCACCGTTGTTAAATAAAAAGCACCAGACTGCGTATCTTTTTTTCCATCAACAGTTACAAACTCTTTTAAATTTTCTGTCGTTCCTGGTCCTTCAATATAATAAGGAATTGGGACGATAAACAAACCAATTAGCAGCAATGCCAATACCATTGGAATGAGTGATTTAAACGAAAATTTTTCTGTTTTTTTATTCATTATTTTAGCTCCAGTCATTCTTCTTTTGTTTTAACGCATGATAAATATTGGGAGGAAGATAGTCAGACACATCGCCTCCAAAACGTAAAACTTCTTTTAGTAAACTGGAGCTTACATGTGCATATGGTTCTTCTGCTAATAGAAAAACCGTTTCAATTTCTGGCGCCAGATGTTGATTCATTTTAGCAATGTCTTTCTCGTACTCGTAGTCTTTGACGTTTCTAATGCCACGAATCAAAAAATTAGCCCCTAATGATTTTGCACTTTCCACAGTTAACTGGGTTTCTTGCATGATAACACGCACATTTGGCATTTCTTTAGTTGCTTCTTCAATTAAATATTTTTTCTCTTCTGGCGTAAATAATGTTTGCTTACTTGTATTTATAAAAACGCCAATGATGACTTCGTCAAATAACTTCGCACTGCGTTCAATCAAATTTAAATGACCATTTGTCATCGGATCAAAACTTCCGGGAAATAGAGCAATTTTACGCATCTTACGCCTCCTGACGATAAATCGTTACTTGAGTGATTCCGTAAACGGTTTCTCTTGTTTTTTCTAGTGTACCAATCGTTTCCGGTAATTTGACAGTTTTATCTGTTTCACAAACGATAACGGCTTCGTTTGTTAATAACTGCCGTTCTAACATCTTTTCTAATTGTGAAACAATTTCTTGTTTGGCATAGGGCGGATCCAATAAGACCAAATCAAATTGTAGCTTCTCTTCATAAAACTGTTCTAAGGCACGATTAGCATCCATTTTTCTAACTTCAAATTTTTCTGGTTCTTTTGTAATCGCAATATTTTCTTTAATTACTTTTAGTGCAGCAAAATTCTTTTCAATACAAATACTTTTGTCCATTCCACGAGAAACGGCTTCAATCGCTAACCCGCCACTTCCTGAATATAAATCCAGCGCCATTCCACCATCGAAATATGGACCAATCATATTAAAAATAGATTCTTTTACTTTATCTGTTGTAGGCCTAGTATTGTCGCCATCTAACGCTTTCAAGCGCCGGCCACCATATTCTCCAGAAATAACACGCATTGTTTCGACTCCTTTATCAATCATTCTTTTATAATTCATTATAACAAAAAGAGTGAAAAATGTTTGAAATTTCTCATAACATTTCTCACTCTTTTGCATTAGACATTCTCCGCTAAGCGAATCTCTGTAGATAATTCCTCTACTACATAGCCATCGTCTTCTTGTTCTTGATAAGCCGCTTTAGTACCAATTTTTTCAGCAAAATTCATTTCGACATCTGGTCGATACGATTTATCGACACTACGAACAAAATGTAACTGATTAATTTTTTCCATGTTACTTTCAATATTTTCTTCATTCATGTAAATCACCACATATTTCATTTTTCGTGAAACATAGTGAATCAGTCCATATCGGCGTAACTGTTTTAACGGTTTTAATGTATATACCCAAACAATTAGGCAACGACGCTCTTGAAGCGTAAATTCTTTTTCTTCTTTAGCTTGCATGGCAGCTTCCTCCACAACCTGAATGTTTCTTTCCTCGTTCAAAGAAAGGATTTCCAGCATCTACTTTAATATCTTCAGAAATTAGTTGGGCAATCTTTAAACCAATTGTATCTAGCAACGTTTGAACGTTTGTCTCAGCAAAACGATAGTTTGCAACGATTTCATTTAAATCAAGCGCCCGCTTTGCTTTACGTAGGGCTCGTTGTTTCTCCCGAAAATCGGGTGCATGAATTCCATAAGCCTCTACTCGCTCAAAAGCTGACTTAGCTTCTAAAAATGCTTTTTGTAACTGAGCAACTTCCGTCGAAGCATACATAGCTTTTTTTGTTTCTTTATAGTTTTGAACAGCATCACTTTCTAAAAGTGCTGAAATTAAGCATTCTGTTTGATCTTCAATTGCAAATAAATGTTCTGTCACAATCATAACTTTTCACTACTCTCCGTGATTTGCCTATTTTCTGGTCGTTTCTCTAATAAGACTAACACACCTTCATTGGAAAAGGCAACGCCCAATTCTGTCGTTTCTGACTCAGCAAAATAGCTATCATATTGCGGGTCCGAAAACCATGACAAAATAGTAAAGGTACTATCATAAACAGGTTCTTGGAAAATACCTGTCGGTTCTCTCAGCGAAAGTTTGCTCGTTTTAACTAAAAAAGAAAATTCGTCCTTAGTCAAATGAAAGGGATGAATGGCTGTATGTTCCTCTCTCGTTTGTAACAATTCTGCTTGTCGATTTGCCGACAAAATTGTTGGTGTATGATGAGCCAGCGTTTGATACAATGTTTGGGCATCTTTTTGACTTTGTGTGGAAACTGAAAAAGCAGCTTGCTTTTCTTGCTGTTTAACCAGATTCATGACATAAATCGCTTGGTTACTTTGAACAGGATCGAAGGTCATTGACTGCGTTATATCAACTGGCAAAGGAGAACCTTCATTTAATTGATACGGCATTTCCGTGAGCAACGTTTCTTTATTGACATAATTAACTGCCATCAAACCACCTGTCCGCTGATTAAAAAATAACACTGCAAAACTGCCATTATCAAAAGCAACCAATGGTCGATAGTTCATATCTTCTTCCATCAGCTCGACATCGTAAGCTTCATGATGAAAATTAAATGCAAAATTCGAATAAATCGTCATTAAATCAGACAAGTCAGCAAGCTTCATATCTATCTTAAACGGTTCTATCATTTTGTCATTGTTAAAGGCCTTAATTGCGATGACTTTATTTTCTCGAACGTTGACTTCTAAGTAATCATTCATCGTCAAACCGAACGTCCATAATTCATACGTACGACCTGTTTTAATTTTTTCTTTAGGATTGCCAAACTGGCGGATAAAGGTTTCCACATCTTTCCCTATGTATGCTGCGTAGCCAGAAGCTGGCAATTCTTCATGAGGAACAGCGGTGTGAGCGCTGGATAAGCGCCCACTTTGAGCTGTTTCGGTTGGTTTTTCAGCAGGGAAAAAAACTGGCTCTAAATATCCGATGAGTAGAACTGTTAAAAAAACAGCAGTAAAGGCCCAAAATCGCTTCATTTTTTCCCCTCTCATCTTATTTTTCTTTTACTTCTAATAACAAATCACCTGAGCTGATTGCTTCGCCTTCTTCAACATAAATGTGATCTACCGTGCCCGCAAAACGTGCTTCGATAGTCGTTTCCATTTTCATGGCTTCTGTAATCAGCAACGGCTGACCTTTTTCTACTTTATCGCCACGTTTGACCAATACTTGTAGAACAGAACCAGACATCGTTGCGCCGATTTGTTCTTTATTAGTTGGTTCCGCCTTTTGTTTTACTTGAACAGCTGACTTAATAGAGGCATCTTTAACTAAAACCTCACGACGTTGCCCATTCAAATTGAAGAACAAGACACGGTTTCCGTCAATATCAGGTTCGCCAATTTCATCTAAACGAATAATTAACGTTTTTCCTCGTTCAATTTGAACTTCCAATGTCTCTCCTTGACGAATACCATTAAAGAATGTTGGCGTATCTAATAAGGTTATATCTCCAAAGGTTTCGTATTTTTGACGATACTCTAAAAATACTTGTGGATACATTAAATAACTTAAAACTTCTTCCAATTTAGGTTGATACCCAATTTTTTCGGCTAATTCTTCTTGTACTTTCGCAAAATTAACTGGTGCTGCTAAGTCACCTGGCCGCTCTGTGAAGGCTGGTCGACCTTTTAGAATAATTCGTTGGAGCTCTTTCGGGAACCCACCAACTGGTTGACCTAAATCACCTTGGAAAAAAGTCACAACTGATTCAGGAAAACTTAGTTCTTCACCACGCGCATAAACATCTTGTTCTGTCAGATTATTTTGAACCATGAAGAGTGCCATGTCTCCCACGACTTTTGAAGATGGCGTCACTTTTACAATATCACCAAACATCAAATTCACTGTGTGATACATTTTTTTGATTTCATCCCAACGGTGCCCTAAGCCTACCGCTTTTGCTTGCTGCTGTAGATTAGAGTATTGACCACCAGGCATTTCATGCATATAGACTTCTGTTTGCGGGGCATTTAACCCATTTTCAAATGGTTGATAATACATGCGCACATCTTCCCAATAATGATTGATTTTCTGTGCATTATCAATGTTAATAGTTGGCGTCCGTTCACCATTGACTAAAGCATAATATAGACTGTTCATACTTGGCTGGCTAGTTGCGCCACTCATCGCACTCATTGCGACGTCAACAATATCAACGCCTGCTTTAGTAGCCGCTGAATAAGTGATGATCCCATTGCCACTAGTGTCGTGAGTGTGGAGATGAATTGGTAAATCCGTGGCTGCCTTTAATTCACTAATTAAACGATAAGCAGCTTGTGGCTTCAATAAGCCAGCCATATCTTTAATCGCAATGATTTGTGCACCTAAATTTTCCAATTCTTTAGCCATATCAAGGTAATATTGAACATTATATTTTGCTCGGGCTGGATCATTGATGTCCCCAGTATAACAAATTGCTGCTTCCGCAATTTTTCCGGTATCCCGAACGACTTGAATACTTTTTTCCATTTGAGGAATCCAGTTTAAGCTATCAAAAATTCGGAAAACATCGACTCCTTGGCGAGCGGATTCTTTAATAAATTCTTCAATAACATTATCAGGATAATTTTGATAGCCTACCGCATTAGATCCTCTGAACAGCATTTGTAAAAGTGTGTTTGGCATCAACTGACGAATTTTTCTTAAACGTTGCCATGGGTCTTCGGTTAAGAAGCGATAGGCAACATCGAACGTAGCGCCACCCCACATTTCACTAGAAAACAGCTCAGGCAGGGCTGCATCAGTTAGACCAGCAATTGCTTTAAAATCTTGTGTTCTCACACGAGTCGCTAATAAACTTTGGTGCGCATCACGGAACGTGGTATCTGTCATTAACACACTTTCTTGATTCTTAACCCAATCGATGACGGCGGTTGCTCCTTGAGCGTCTAGAATATTTTTAGCTGTGATCACTTTTTCTGGAACTTCAATATCTGTCGGCACGCGCGGGGCTTCAAAATATTTTTTCTCCGTTCGTTCAATGCCAGGGAACCCATTGACCGTTACTTCTCCAATGTATTTCATCGTTTTATTGCCACGATCGCGCATACGAGGAAATTCAAATAATTCAGGTGTATTATCAATAAAGGTTGTTTTGGCTTCGCCAGATTGAAACGATGGATAGCTCACAACATTTTGTAAAAACGGAATATTTGTTTTCACGCCACGAATCCGAAATTCTTTTAAGCAGCGTTGCATTTTACTGATTGCCTGTTCAAAAGAGAAACCATGCGTACAGACTTTAACCAATAAAGAATCAAAGTAGGGCGTCACAGCGTAGCCAGAATAAGCATTCCCTACATCTAAACGCACACCAAAACCACCTGGTGAACGATACGTATCGATTTTCCCTGTATCTGGCATAAACTGGTTCAGTGGATCTTCAGTCGTAATCCGACATTGAATAGCCGCGCCTTTTAATGTCAATTCGTTTTGTTTTGGCAAATGCATATCTTTATGCAAATCAAGCCCTTGCGCAATTTGTAATTGAGAGATCACAATATCAATATCTGTAATCATTTCTGTGATAGTATGTTCTACCTGAACACGAGGATTCACTTCAATAAAATAAAACTGATCCCCTTCTACTAAAAACTCAACCGTTCCCGCATTCACGTAGCCGACATGCGCCATTAACTGCACAGCAGCCGAACAAATGGCTGCTCGTTGTTCTTCATTCATTGATACACATGGTGCGACTTCTACCACTTTTTGGTGGCGCCGTTGAACGGAACAATCACGTTCAAATAAATGCAAGACATTCCCATGATGATCGCCTAAAATTTGTACTTCGATATGTTTAGGATTAGAAATATACTTTTCAACATAAACCTCGTCAGAACCAAAGGCTGCTTTCGCTTCGCTTTTGGCTCTTTCGTAACCTTCTCGTGCTTCCTTGGCATCGTGGGCAACGCGCATCCCGCGACCGCCGCCACCTAAAGCAGCTTTAATCATGATAGGAAAGCCATGCGTTTCACCAAAAGCTACGACCTCTTCCACCGTTGCTACTGGCCCATCTGAGCCTGGAATCGAAGCAATCCCCGCAGCTACAGCTGCTTCTTTCGCTTTAATTTTATCGCCAAAAATATCTAAATGATGTGTTTTAGGTCCAACAAAAATGATTCCTTCTTCTTCACAACGTTCGGCGAAGCGTAAGTTCTCTGATAAAAAGCCATAACCAGGATGAATGGCATCTGCTCCCGATTTTTTGGCAATTTGGATAATATTTTCAATGTCTAAATAGGCTTCAATTGGTTTTTTCCCTCTACCAACTAAATACGCTTCATCTGCTTTGAAACGATGAACAGAATACTCATCTTCTGCAGCATAAATCGCTACTGTCTGGATATCTAATTCTGTACAAGCTCTAAAAATTCGAATCGCAATTTCACCACGATTGGCAACTAATACCTTTTTCATAACGTCACTCCTACCATCAATTTCCTTCAAATTTATTGGTTCTGTTCTAAAGATAAATAGTACTCATTTTCTAATTTCTGACGTGTTTCATCTGCACTGATATTCAGGACAAAGGCCACAGCAATCGAAATAATCAGCAAACTATTCCCACCTTGACTCAAGAACGGGAAAGTAATTCCTGTTAATGGAATAATCCCAGTAATCCCACCAACATTAATAAAGACTTGAATTAATAACATTGTACCAATTCCAATACACATTAGTGAATTAAAAGGTTTCTTCGAGCGTACACCGACTAAAATAATTCGCGCAATCATAAACATCAACAATCCTAAAATCGCTAGACCGCCGATAATGCCTAACTCTTCTAAAGTAATCGCAAAGATAAAGTCCGTATGTGCTTCTGGTAAAAAGCCTTTTTTCTGAACACTATTCCCTAGACCTTTGCCAAACCAGCCGCCATTACTGATTGCATAATAAGAATTAGCTAACTGATGGCCTAAGTTCCGTTCATCTAAAAATGGATTTTTAAAAACAGCAAAACGATTATAAATATATTGATAACGCGCTGGGAAAATTTTTCCTTTAGACATAATTAATAACTGAATAGCCGTGATACTACCTAAAATGCCCAAGCCACCGACCAAGTAGGTATACATATAATTAATCCCACTTGCTAAAACCATCACGATGGTAATTAATGTTAGAATGGCCGCATTCCCGAAGTCAGGCTGGATTGCAACTAGAGCAATTAATACAAAAACGAGCATCAACGGGCGCCCGGCAGCTTGTTTAAATTGATCCATGCCTCCATTAATTGTCTTTTGTCGCCGTGCTAAAATATAAGACAAGTACCAGACAACCATGATTTTTAAATACTCAGCTGGTTGCATCGAAAATCCACCAATCTCAATCCAACCACGTGCGCCGTTAATTTCTTTCCCGATACCAGGAATCCGAACGGCTAAAACCATAACCGTAATTACTGCAATGGCAAACATGATAAAACTTCGATTCTGAAAAACGGATGTTTTCATCTTATAAATAAAAAACATTGCAACTAACCCTACTACCCAAAAGGCAACCTGGTTAATAACGAATGAGGTAGGTGAAAAACCTTTCATTACTTGTAATGCGGATGTGGAACTATATACCATAATCAATCCCACGATGCTTAAAATTAAATATGGAATAAAAATACTATAGTCTAGCAAATGCCGTTTCTTTACTTTGTTTGGCAAAGCTTAACCCTCCTTGCCAATCTCGTTTTTTTCTTGTGTTTCTTCATAAACATCTGTATATAATTGATTCAATTCGCGTTCTAAATCACTTAGTAAGCGATGTCCTTCATCATTAGTTAAAATCCCCAAACGGGTCGCATAGGTCACTTGTCTTGAAAAACCATACATTTGTGTATCCACCACTTCTTCAAATGCTTTACATTGAGAAATGCACAAACTGTTTTTTTGATTACGAATAAGCATTTTAATGCGTTCTGCATCGTCTTCTAATAATTGAATGGCAAATTTCTTTGAAATTCCTTCGTCCATTTGTACAGAACCTCCCTATCTTAATTAAATAATTATAACATAATTCTCAGTTAGATACATGATGATTTCAGAAAATTTCCTTTAAGAAATTTTCTAAAACCAAGCGATATATTAAGTAAGAAATCTCTTTATATAACAAGCTTATTTTATCAATACAACAACAAATACATTAAAAGACTTTTTTCTTATTTTCTGCTTTTAATTTTAAATAAAATAACAAACTATATCATTTTTTTGTCTCTTGATATTCTTTAATTACTTCTAAAAAGGCGGTGCCATATTTATCTAATTTATTTTGGCCGACCCCTTTTATTTGCAATAATTGAATCGTTGTTTGCGGTAATTTTTCACACATTTCTTTAAGTGTACTATCGGAAAAGACTACATATGGCGGCACGCCTGCCTCTTGAGCCATGTCCATACGTAATTCGCGTAATCGTTCAAACAAGGCATCATCCACTGCTACTTTTCGAACTTTTTGGTCTTCTTTTCGGAAGACTTTCCGTTCCCCTAAAAGCACCTGAACACCTTCTGTCGAGACTGATAACAACGGAAATTGCCCATCAGAAGGAATTAAATAACGTTCTGCTGTCAAATAATCAATCAGCTGTGTGACTTCTTTTTGCGTGCGACCTTTCATTAGTCCGTATGTTGGCAAACGATCAAAATGCCATTGATCAATTTTTTGATCTTTTGAGCCAGTCAAGACTTTACCAACTAAGCCCTTACCGAAACGTTCTCCCATACGTTTTACACAAGACAAGACTTTTTGGGCATCGACCGTAATATCGACTAATTCTCGATTATCCAGACAATTCGAGCAGCGACCGCAGTCCGTCCCTTCTTCACCAAAATAGCGTAAAATATATTTTTGTAAACACATTTGTGCATTCGCATATTGTGACATTTCCCGTAATTTCAAGTACTCTTTCTGCTTATAATCAATGGTCATTTCAGATTGTTCAATAAAGTATTGTTGAATTTGCAAGTCTTGTGGAGCAAACATTAATACAGCATCACTAGGCAGACCGTCACGACCAGCTCGGCCGGCTTCTTGGTAATAAGATTCAATATTCCCTGGTACTTGTGCGTGAATGACAAAACGAACATTACTCTTATTAATCCCCATACCAAAGGCATTTGTTGCTACCATCACTTGCACTTGATCATACAAGAATGCTTCTTGATTTTCACTACGTAACTGTTCACTCATGCCCCCATGATACATCCCAGCTGCAATTTTTTTACTTTCTAATAAATGATAAATTCGTTCAACTTCCTTCCGCGTGCTTGCATAAATAATACCTGATTGTCCAGTATTCATCTTTAAATATTCCAAAAGAAAAACGTCTCTATTTTGATCTTTCACGACTTGAAAAGATAAATTTTCTCGAGCGAATCCTGTTTTGATTTCATTTTCTGATGGAATTCTTAATTGCTTGACAATATCCTCCGCTACTTGTGGCGTTGCTGTTGCTGTTAGTGCAATCACAGTTGGTTGCTGTTGAAATTGATCGATAATCTCTGCTAAACGCAAATAGCTTGGACGAAAATCATGCCCCCATTGTGAAATACAGTGTGCCTCATCTACTGCCAATAAATCAATCGGTACATGTGTCAGCATCTGTTGAAAATCATAAGATTCTAATCGCTCTGGCGCAACATACAATAGCTTGACTTCTTTGTTAACCGCTAATTGAATACGATGATTCATTTCTTGATAGGAAATGGTACTATTGATATATGTAGCTGGAATCCCCATTAAATTCAGGGCATCTACTTGATCTTTCATTAAAGAAATTAATGGTGAAATCACCAATGTTAAATTATCCAAAAGTAAGGCTGGCAACTGATAACAAATCGATTTGCCTCCACCTGTTGGCATAATGCCTAAGACATTTTCTTGTCGCAATACATGACGAATAATCGTTTCTTGTCCTGGCCGAAAATCATCATAGCCAAATGTATCTTTTAATAATTCTTGTAATGCACTCATTTATTGCGCTCCAATCTTTGTTCTACAAGTCATTTTAACACGCTAATCTAACAGGAACAAGGTGTGTTAAAACAAGACACAATCGTGAAACACCAGTTAACGTGAAACATCAAAAAGAATGAAAAATTGTGAAAGCTTGCTATCAAAAGCTTTCAAAAATAGCGGCATTTGCTTGTTGTGGATAACGAGTAGTTATCCACACATAAAAAAATAACCTTATCTTAAAATACGCATTAATTCGTTTTTGCCATCAAAAAAACCAACTATTTTCGTAGTAAAACGAGCATAGTTGGTTTAAATGTTTATTTGTCGAAAAATTATTCAGCTTTTTTCTTTTTCTTGCTTGCTTTTTCGCGTTCGTTTTTGTTAAGAATTTGTTTTCTTAAACGGATGCTTTCTGGTGTTACTTCACAGTATTCATCTTCATTCAAGAATTCTAATGATTCTTCTAACGTTAATTTTTTCGGTTTTTTAATGACTGATGTTTGGTCTTTCGTTGCCGAACGAACGTTAGTCATTTGTTTAGCTTTTGTGATGTTCACAGTTAAATCGTTGTCGCGATTGTTTTCCCCAACAATCATTCCTTCGTAAACTTCTGTCGTTGGTTCAACGAAAACTGTACCACGTTCTTCAATACTCATAATTGAGTAAGTCGTTGCTTTACCAGTATCGATTGAAACTAGTGCACCTTGATGACGGCCACCAATCGTTCCTTGAATCATTGGTAAGTATTGATCGAAGGTGTGGTTCATAATACCATACCCACGAGTCATTGATAAGAATTCTGTTGAATAACCAATTAAGCCACGAGCTGGTGCTAAGAAGATTAAACGCATTTGTCCGTTACCGGCATTAATCATATCTTGCATTTCACCTTTACGTAAACTTAGGGATTCAATCACGCTACCCATGTATTCTTCAGGTGTGTCAATTTGAACACGTTCAAATGGTTCACATTTAACCCCATCAATTTCACGTTCAATAACTTCTGGACGAGAAACTTGTAATTCATAGCCTTCACGACGCATGTTTTCAATTAAAATTGATAAATGCAATTCGCCACGGCCTGATACAGTCCAAGAATCTGGGCCAATTGGATCAACACGTAAAGATACGTCTGTTTGTAATTCAGCCATTAAACGTTCTTCGATTTTACGAGCGGTGATGTATTTTCCTTCACGTCCCGCAAATGGAGAATTGTTAACTAAGAAAGTCATTTGTAAGGTTGGCTCATCAATGTGTAGAATTGGTAATGCTTCTTGATTGTGAACATCTACAACTGTTTCCCCAACGAAAATGTCTTCCATTCCAGAAACGGCAATTAAATCGCCCGCTTTTGCTTCATCAATTTCCACACGTTGTAGGCCAAAGAAACCTAAAATTTTCGTTACACGGAAATTTTTCACGCTGCCATCTAATTTCATCAACGCAACTTGGTCGCCGACTTTCATTGTGCCACGGAACACACGGCCAATCCCAATACGTCCAACGTAATCGTTGTAGTCTAGTAATGAGACTTGGAATTGAAGTGGTTCGTCTGAATTATCAACTGGAGCTGGCACATGTTCAATAATTTTATCAAAAATTGGGGCCATTGTTGGCTCTTGATCTGCTGGATCATCTGATTCACTTGAAGTTCCGTTTAAAGCAGAAGCATAAACAACTGGGAAATCTAATTGATCGTCGTCTGCGCCTAATTCGATGAATAACTCTAAAACTTCATCTACTACGTGTTCAGGACGAGCAGAAGGTTTGTCAATTTTGTTAACAACCACGATTGGTGTTACTTTTTGTTCTAATGCTTTTTTCAATACGAAACGTGTTTGAGGCATTGTTCCTTCATACGCATCGACAACTAAAACAACACCGTCTACCATTTTCATGATACGTTCTACTTCACCACCGAAGTCCGCGTGTCCTGGTGTATCTAGAATGTTGATACGTGTACCGTTATAATCTACGGCTGTATTTTTTGCTAAGATAGTAATTCCACGTTCACTTTCAAGTGCATTGGAATCCATTGCACGTTCTTGTAATTGTGTGTGTCCATCTAAAGTGTCAGATTGTTTTAAAAGTTCATCTACTAAGGTTGTTTTACCATGGTCAACGTGGGCGATAATTGCCACGTTACGAATATCATCTCTGTATTTCAATTTAATTGCTCCTTATCTATATACGCTTATGTTACTTAAGTCCATAAAAGCCGACTGCTTATTATAGCAAACTTTTTTCATTAAAAAAAGGCTTTCGCCTGCAAAAATAATGAAAGTTTTAGAAATTATTCGGCTTTTTCTGAAAACAAGGACATTTTTTTACAAATTTTTCTCTTTTAAAAGAGGAAGAGCCTTACCTTTCAGCAACGCTCTTCTTGGATTATTCCGATTCATTTAAATATCGGGTAAATACTTCATCATAGGTTTCAGGAGTTGCTGCAATAAAGTATTCACGGCCATCAAAAGTTAATGGTTTTCCTGTAATACCAGAGTATTTAAACCCAAATTCTTCCAAAAGTACTAAGCCTGCTGCATAATCCCAAGGACTTAGATTAGATAAATAGCCATGATGGTTGCCTTTTAACATGGCAATAATTTCCAAACCTGCACAACCGCTAATACGCACGCCCATACTTGCTTGTCCGATTTCCGTTGCGTGATGAATATTTTTTCCATGCATGTAAGCATTCATGCCCCATAATCCATCTGCCAAGGCTTTCATAGTAGGCGCTTTTAATAATTGATTATTCCGATAAACGCCAAGCCCTTTGCCGCCCCAATAAAGTTCTTCTCGCATCACATCATAGATAAAACCTAATTTACCAATGCCGTCTTCATAAACAGCTAACATAATACAAAAATTTTCTCTTTCCATCACGAAATTCATTGTGCCATCAATCGGATCGATGATCCACACGCGACCAGCAAAACTTTTTAAAGTATTGTAGCCTTTTTCTTCCCCTAAAATTTGATCTTCGGGAAAATTTGTTTGAATTTTATTCATTAAAAATTCTTGGGTTTGTTCATCCATATTTGTCACTAAATCAGTGCGGCCATTTTTCTGTTGAACGGTTAACTCTGATTCCAAGTTCATTCGAATCACATCGGCTGCTTCAAAAAGCCAACTTTGAATTGTTTGAACAAATTTTTGCGTTTCAGTCATCTAATCATCCCCCAGCTTTAATTTGCCGCTTCCCTGTTTTTTAGCTTGTTGAAGCGTACGATATAACGAATATCCTGAAGCATTTTCAAATTCACGACCTAAGCGTTTTTCTTCGCCGATACTTTTAACGACCGTTTTAAATTGTTGATAAGTTGTTAAAAATTTGTCAACAGGCAAGCCTGTTTCGTTGGCTTGCTCAACTGCTGTCCACATATTAGTGACAATCACCATTTCCTCTGTCGTCCAATCTAAATCTAATGGATATTGATAGTCTTTCATGTCTTCACCTCATCTTCTCTAGTTTAGCATATTTTCATAAAAAAACATCTTATTTACGTCGATTTTTTAATGCATTAAAGAGAGGATACTCTGCTGTTCCTTTGCGATACAAACTTTGTTGCGAAGCATAAATACCGCTATTTCCTGAACACATAAAACTGATTAAGCAGACCATGAAAAAATAGACCGCCGCTTCACTACCAAATAGTTCAATGCCCATAATGAAGCAAGCAATCGGCGTATTCGTGGCGCCAGAAAAAACACCAATAAATCCTAAACCTGCTAAAAAAGGAATTGATAGATGTAACAAAGGGGCCAAAGAGCTCCCTAACGTAGCCCCAATTTCAAACAATGGCGTCACTTCTCCTCCTTGGAATCCGGCACCCAAGGATAACACCGTAAAGAATAATTTCCCAACAAAATCAAAAGGCTGCGCATTGCCTGCAAAAGCATCTTCTAATAAAGGTAAACTCAAGCCTAAATAACGCTGGTTGTTTAAGACGAGCACAAACAGAACGACAATGGACGCCCCAAGAAACGCACGAAGGTAGACATTAGCAAACCAATTTGCGTAGGTCTTTTTTAAAAAGACAATGGAACGACTAAAAACCCAACCTGCCAAACCAAAACAAATCGATGCCAAAAATAATTTTACGAATAGATCAACCGACCAAGTCGGAATTTTGCCCATCGGATAATGCGTATGTGTTACACCAAAACTTTCAGTTACAAAATTAGCAAACAAGCCTGCAAAAAAACTTGGGAAAAGTGCCTCTGCACGAACTTTTCCAATCGCCAAAACTTCTAATCCGAAAACCGCTCCCGCTAATGGTGTGCCAAAAACAGAACTAAAACCTGCACTAATTCCGCTAATAATAATTACTTGTCGTTCCAAAGCGGACAGTTTAAAGACTTTTCCTACAGCATTTGCGATTGCGCCCCCCATTTGCACCGCCGTCCCTTCACGACCAACAGAACCACCAAATAAGTGCGTAGTAATCGTGCCAAACAATGTTAAAGGAATTAAGCGCAAGGGAATATCTTCTTCCCCGCCATTGCCTTGTTCAATCACTAAGTTATTTCCTCGGCTAGCATTTTTCCCAAAACGCGTATAGAAATACGTAAAAACGACACCGCTAATGGGGAGGATAAAGAGTAACCAAGGATTTACTAAACGAACATCTGTTACATAGGTGAGACTCTTTAAGAAAAAGGCGGATAACGCCCCCATAAATAAACCAATAATTGCGGTAATGAGCAACCATTTTGCCATATAACCGCCGATTGATAGTAGTTGCTTTGTTTCTTTTTTCACTTTACATGCTCCTTTACAATTTTCTTATCGCCAATCCTAGCGTACAGAAAAAGCCTACCAAAGGGTACACTTCTCCCGTTTGGTAGGCGTCATTAATTTATTCGTCCAATAAATAGTTCGTGGTGAACACCATCACCATGTTGCTATTAAACTATTAAAAATAATACCACGCAACTCTGGAAAGTGCAATAGAAGAATAACTCATTACCTTTAACAACCTCCACGTGTCTTTTTAGACACTAGTTCATTAAAAAAAATAACCATGATTTCTTCGCTTTCCAGATCTAACAACTTAGAAATCAATTTAATATCTGAAGCTTTAAATACAACCTCTCCTTTTAATTTCTTATAAATTGTTGAAGCTGAGATTGGTTGACCTGCAGCGGTCATTTCACTTGCTAACCATTCAACATTTTTCCCTTTTAATTTCAATTTTGAATGAATTAAATTTGATTCCATTTTACTCCCCCTTTTCACCCCTTTTAGTGTCTTATTAGACACTGGAAGTATATCATTTTGTGAAAAAACCGTCAATATATGCCTATTCAATAGTTATTTATCACTCTATGTATAGAGTAAAACATGTTTCTTTTGCGACACTTTTTGTGCTAGAATGTTTTTACGGAGGTGTTTTTTTTGAAAGAAAATTTTTTGAAGCAAAAAAGGATGGAGAAAAATCTTACATTAGAACAAGTTGGAAATTTTGTTGGTGTTGGAAAAAGTACCGTCAGGAAATGGGAAACTGGAATGATTGAAAATATGGGGAGGGATAAAATTGTCGCCTTATCTAAAATTTTAGATGTATCACCTCTTGAAATCTTAGGTATTCCTGAAACGGAAGAAACGCCATTTGTTGTCCCAACCAATATTATGAACATTTACAAACAGTTAACAACTGAAAATCAAGAAGCAGTCTTTCGATACGCTCAAAAGAAATTAACAGAACAAAATTACTTTTAATATTTATTTTAAATAGATGAATGCTAGACTTTTTAGTCAACGTCAAACAAAAAAAGCTTATCCGTAAGGATAAGCTTTTTATTAGATTGACTGTTGGCCAAAATACTGACGCCATTTGGTTTTCATGGCTGTCGTCATCGGCAACGCTGCTTCTTTGACAGCACAATATTTGTCAACAAAGGTTACAATGTAACTTTCTTTGTATTTTGGTGGTGCAATAGTTGCGCCCCACATATGTTTAATAATAATGTCTCGTTCTAAATCAGACAACTCTGTAATTTTTTCAGCATTTTTGGCTGCAATTCGTGGATGAACATAGGCATGAGAGCCTTCGTCAAACTTTGTTGTGCGCCAATCATAGTAAAACAAATCATGTAATAAACCAGCACGAGCTGTTGCACGAGCATTGCCGTTCCAACGCTTTGCTAATTTATAGCTATGATAGGAAACACTAATTGAATGTTCTAAACGAGTTGAATGCATATGTTGTGTGTATTCTGCTAATTTTTGGACTTCTTCGGTTGCTAATAAATCTTCTACATAAGAAAGATATTCTTCGTCTTCACGCCATTTTTCTGTCATATAATTGGGTGCCACCTTTTCTAATCCTTTTATAACTTGACTCGAGTATAGCACCCCAGCTATTTAATTACTATGAATTTCTCAATCTGTAACTTAACTTTAATATTTGCTTAATAAGTTTAGCGTTCAACACAGTAAAATTTTCACAAAAACTTCTACATTTCTTCTGGTGCATGTAACCCTAGTAAACGTAAATCTTCTTTTAGAACAGTAGCTACTGCATAAACTAACGCTAAGCGTGCCTCTTTTTGAGCATCTTCATCCAAAATCCGAACATGGGCATAATATTTATTGAACGCTTGTGCTAAATGAATGCTATGTTTCGCAATAACAGATGGTTCATATTTTTCAGCAGCTTGCATCACAGTTTCAGGGAATTTTTGTAACAACTTCACGACTTCCCAGCTATCCTTGTCATTTAGTGCATAACGTTGTGTGGCGTCTGGTGTAAAGTTTGCTTTACGTAAAATACTCATCGCACGAGCATGTGTATATTGAACATATGGCCCAGTTTCTCCTTCAAAACGAACAACTTCATCTAATACAAAATCGAAATTATTTAGACGATCATTTTTAAGGTCATGGAAAATAACTGCACCTACACCTACTTGTTTCGCCACTTCTTCACGATTTGCTAAGTCTGGATTTTTCTCGTTAATTTGATTTCCTGCTAAAGTAACAGCTTCATTCAATACTTCTTCTAATAAAACAATTTTCCCTTTACGTGTGGATAATTTTTTACCGCCTTGAGTAATTAAACCAAACGGAATGTGTTCCATATCATCTGACCATTCAAATCCTAGTTCTTTCAAGACTGCTTTTAATTGTTTGAAGTGATTGCTTTGTTCGTTGCCGACTACATAAAGTGATTTGGCAAAATCATACGTCCGTTTACGGTAAAGCGCAGCAGCTAAATCCCGTGTGATATATAACGTCGCACCATCTGATTTACGAATAAGTGCTGGATTTAAATTATATTCTGTCAAATCAACAATTTCTGCACCTTGATTTTCTGTTAATAAATGTTTTTCTTCTAATAAAGTAACAATTTCATCCATTTTATCATTATAAAAGGCTTCGCCATTATAAGAATCAAATTCAACTTCTAACATGGAATAGATTTTATCAAATTCTTTTAGAGACTCGCTACGGAACCATTTCCATAATTCATTAGCTTCTTGGTCTCCTTCTTCTAATTTTTTAAACCATGCACGTGCTTCGTCTTCTAATTCTGGTTTTTCTTCTGCTTCTTCATGAAATTGCACATATAAGCGCAATAATTCATTAATTGGTTGTTGGCGGACTGCTTCTTCAGAACCCCATTTTTTATAAGCTACAATTAACTTACCAAACTGTGTACCCCAGTCACCTAAGTGGTTAATCCGAATTGGCTGATACCCAATTTTTTCTAAAATAAAGGCAATTGAATTCCCGATTACCGTAGAACGTAAGTGCCCCATAGAAATTGGTTTAGCAATGTTTGGTGAAGACATATCAATAGGAACATTGCCATTATTACCAAAGGTACTGTTTCCGTAGTTGTTTTTTTCTTTGACTACTTCGCCAATAACAGCTTGACTGACTGCTTCTTTATTCATGAAGAAGTTTAAATAAGGTCCCACCACTTCAATTTTTTCAAAATTTGTGCCATCAATTTTTTCTGCTAATTCTGCTGCAATTTGTTGTGGTGCTTTACGATAAATTTTAGCTAATGAAAAGGCTGGAAAAGCAACATCTCCATGATCAACAGATTTAGGATTTTCCAATAATTGTTCGATTTGATCCATCGTTAATTCTTCATTTAAAACATCATGTAACGCTTTTGCTACGATTTCTTTGTTGTTCATAAGAACCCTCCTGATTAATTTGTAAGTATAAAAAACAAAAACGTCTCTGACAAAACAAAATAATTTGTTTTGTCAGAGACGAGAATTTACCCGCGGTACCACTCTAATTGTCTATACTACTTGGATAGACCTGCTTCATCGATAACGGTGATTGCCGTCTGCTTTCAGCAGAATTCTAAAAGTGCGCTTCCTCATTCCGATCACTCTTGGCTCCCACCTTCCCAAGATCGCTAAGCTGACGTTGAAATAAGTACTCTCTTTATCATCGAATGTCATTGTTAAACTGGCTTCATTATAGCAAATTTTTGTCTAGCTGGCTAGCCTTCTTCACTAATTGTCATAAAACTAACGCCAGGTTCTGCATTTAAGTTATACGAAGCAAAGTGATTCTTTTCAGCTTCGATAAAGGCGGCAGCGCCAATCATCGCCGCGTTATCCCCACAAAGTTTTAATGGCGGAATAAGTAATTTTACTGCTGGTAATTGTTCACTGATTGCATGTCTCATTGCTTCTCGTAATCCTTGATTCGCAGCAACGCCCCCAGCGATTAGCAATTGCTTAACAGGATATTCTTGACAAGCACGAATGGTTTTAGCCACTAATACTTCCACCACACTCGCCTGAAAACTTGCGGCTAAATCCTTTGTAGACAGTGCTTCACCACGTTGCTCTGCATTATGAACCGTGTTAATAAACGCACTTTTTAAGCCACTAAAGCTAAAGTCATAGTTATCCTCTTTTAGCATCGCCCGTGGAAATTGGTAGGTATCTGTGCCTTCATGGGCCAAAGCATCAATCTCTTTGCCACTAGGATAAGGCAACCCTAACACCCGTCCGACTTTATCATACGCTTCACCAGCTGCATCATCACGTGTTTCACCAACAATTTTGAAAGAGCCATCTTCTTTCATGTAGACCAATTCCGTATGTCCTCCACTAACGAGTAAGGCCATCAATGGAAATTCGAGCGGTGCCACAAAACGGGCAGCATAAATGTGCCCAGCCATATGATTGACTGGAATAAGTGGTAATTGGTGCGCCCAAGCAAATGCTTTTGCTGCAGAAAGTCCTATTAATAAAGCACCGACTAACCCAGGCCCATAGGTCACAGCAACGCCACTGAGTTCTTCTGGTGTGACTTTTGCTTCTGTTAATGCTTCTTCAATACAGATTGTCACTTGTTCGACATGATGACGACTCGCAACTTCCGGAACGACTCCACCAAAACGTTGATGGCTCTTAATTTGCGAAGCTACGATATTGGAAAGAATTTTGTCGCCATCTTCAATGACAGCCACACTTGTTTCATCACAGCTACTTTCCACAGCTAATAATAATTTACGTTCTTTTGTAAAAATTGTCATTGGGCTTCCTTCCTTAATTTCGCACACATTACAAAGGCATTTTCTTGAGGTTCTTTATAATAATTTTTTCGAACAGCTACTTTCCGAAAACCTGTTTTTTCATAAAGTTTTTGAGCTAATGTATTCGATTCTCTGACCTCTAAGAAAATTTGTGTAATGTCACGACTTTTAACATATTCTTTAAAAGCTTTCATTAACTGACAACCAATTCCTTGGTGTTGTTTCTGACCATTCACAACAACGTGACTAATTTCTGCTTCATCTAAAATAAAATGATAGGCAATATAACCTAACCACTGGCCATTTTCAACTAAAAAAAGATATTCGCTATTTTCCTGAGCAAAATCTTCCGCGAATTGTGTTTCTGTCCAAGGGGAGCCAGTTGTATAAGAAGAATTACTAAAACGCCATAATTCTTCACCAATATTTGCTACAGATATTTCTTTTTTTGTTACTAACATTTTTTCTTCACTCTTCTTTTAAATCAATTATCATTTCTAGTGCGTCTTCATTATTTTCGTCATAATAGCCTTTTTTCACCGTCTGTGAGACAAAGCCAATTTTTCGATATAAACGTTGGGCTTTAACATTACTCATTCGTACTTCTAGCGATAAGGTTTCACAACGATTTTTCTTGGCAAAAATTCGCGTTTCTTCTATTAAAGAACGACCTAAACCTAAGCCTTGGTATGCTGTATGGACAGCGACATTCGTAATGTGTGCATCCGTTCCTTGAATCCGACAACCAATAAAGCCAACTGTTTTTCCGTTAATTGCCGCTAACAAATAGAGATGCGGCGCTTTTGAGCCAAGTTCTGCCATGAAAGCAGACATCGTCCAAGGAAGTTCCCCAGCGTAAACTTCACGTTCAATTGCTAGTAAATCCTTAATATCTTGGTAGGTGATTTCACGCAATTGAAATTCTTGCTGGTTCATTGCAATGGTTTTAGTTATATACCGTTGCCGTCTTTTTGTAAAGTATTTTGTCACAAAATTAAAGTTTTTCCACATAGCTTTCTCCATTAGGCGTGTGTGTCTTCAACCAATTTTCTTCCGCTTCTACTTTTTTCAAATACGCAGGTAAGAACCCATGAACATTTTCAACAGGTTCAGCCACACTACCTAACGCAGCCAAAACTGCGGCATTAGGAATTTGCCATTGCGGGACATCACAAATTTCCCCATGAGGAATGATTTGAGCTATTTCTTCAGTGAATTTTTCAACATCTTCACCAACAAAAAAAAGATTTGGTTCATTTTTTAGTTGTTCTAATAACTCCCGCAGTGAAATATGTTGGTCCGGTAACTCATTTTGCCACACGCCATCGACAAACCGATAAGCACCAGCATAGACGTTTTTACGACGCGCATCAAAAAGAGGCACAATTAAACCGGTTTGTCCAACACAATTGGCAGCTAACGTTTGTAGACTGGAAATGCCTACTAGCTCTTTCTTTAAAGTATAGGCCAATGTTTTGGCAGTCGTCACGCCTAAACGTAAGCCAGTGTATGATCCAGGTCCTTCTGCTACGACAAAACGATCAATTGCCGTTGGCGCCAAGTTCAATTGACTCATCAAATAGTCAATTGCCGGCATTAATGTTAAGCTATGATTTCTTTTAACCGTTGCTGTATAACTTCCCAGAATTTTTTGATTTTCACACACAGCAATACTCAATGTTTGGTTAGATGTATCTATTGCTAAAATTCGCACACGAATCCCTTTCCTTCTACAATTTAGTCGCTTCATTGTAGCACACTTTCCTTTTTCTAAAAAGGGAAAACGAGGTTTCTTTTTACAGAAACCTCGTTTCGTTCATTTTCTCTTTTTATTTAATGGTTGCTTCTAAGTAATCAATTAATGGTTTACTGATATCTGTTGCAGAACCATTTTCTCCTGAATTTTCAACCATAATCATTGTTAAGAATTTATTGTTACTACGATCTAACGTTAGAAGGAAACTGTTTTCTTTGCCATCTGTATCTTGTTTATCTTTTATTTCAGCTGTTCCTGTTTTAGCAGCCAATGAGAAGTTCGGATTGTACATATTATAAACATAACCTGAAGGGTCTTCCACACTACCTAAAAGATCTGTGGCAATTGTATTCGCTGCGTTGGCGCTGATTACATTGTCTTTTTTCTTCGTTTCTTTGTCTAAAACTATTTTTGGATAGACCAATGTTCCATTATTTTGGAAAACACTATACATGGTAGCTTGCTGGATTGGCGAAATTAACAATTGGCCTTGACCGTAGCCCGTATCTGCTAAAAGAATTTCAGAATTAAATTTATCTTCATTTGAAATTTGAGCAGGCGTCATGGCAATTGGTAAATCTAGTTCCTCACCGAAAATGAATTTATTAAGACCCGCTCTAAATTTGTCTTCCCCCATACGTAATGTTTGTTGGGCAAAATAAATATTATCTGAATTAACTAAAGCGGTACGCAGATTGACTGGACTTGCTTCTTTTACACGTGTCGCAAAATAGCCGCCCCAAGATTTATCTTTTTGCCATTTCAAACCATTAATTTCTAGCTCTTCATCTGGCTTCAA
Organism: Enterococcus sp. DIV0236; assembly: GCF_050558525.1. Classification (NCBI taxonomy): domain Bacteria; kingdom Bacillati; phylum Bacillota; class Bacilli; order Lactobacillales; family Enterococcaceae; genus Enterococcus; species Enterococcus sp. DIV0236. The sequence goes on from NZ_CP187891.1 coordinate 1,987,148, forward strand.
TGTCCCTGCATCTAAACCAATGGCACCGGTAATTGTTTTAAAGGTAGAGCCTGGTGCATAGCCTGTCGCAAAACGTGCTGTGAATGGTAAATCTTTGTTGTTATTGTAAGCATCATATTCTTTTTGAGAAATGCCATTGGCCATTTTATTAGGATCATACGAAGGTGAACTAACCGTTGCTAATAAATCGCCTTTTTGAGGATCGGTAATGACCGCACTACCAGGGCGTTTGTCAAATATAGCAAAGGCTTGTTGTTGTACGCCACTGTCAATCGTTAATTTAATCGTTTGACCATCTTTTTTCTCTTTGGTTTGTAAAGCTTTTTTGACATTCTCTTTGTCATCTAAAATAACTAGTGAGCCACCATCTTGCCCTCTTAATTCTTTATCAAACGCTCGTTCTAAGCCAGTTTTACCAATTACGCCCGTACTACTTAACTCTGGATTTTTTTCAATATCTTCTGCAGTAATGGTGCCCGTATACCCGATTAATTGCGCAGCTGCTTCCCCCAGCGGATAATAACGTGACTCTGTATCTTTTGTCGCAGCCCCTGTTGGTAATTCTGTCACTGGTTCAGAAGCGACTGTGATTGGTACAAAGGAGTCTGCTTGGACCCATCCTTGGCTTAATTTTTGATTGATTTCATCAACAGAAACGCCGAATTTATCACTAAAAGCTTTGATATTGGCTGTTTTTTCTGCGCCAGAACCGAGTTTGCCAGGCACTACGCCCACTTCGTCAAACACTTTGTTAATTGCTAGCCCACTACCATTACGATCGACAATTTCTCCACGTTTGGCATTATCTACTTGAATCGAAATTTTATCATTTCCTGACATATCTGGAAAAATTAAAGACGGCTTCCAAGCGATTTGGTAGGTATCGCCTTTTTTGGCGATACTTGATTGATAAGACAAATCTTTCATTTCGCCTAAAGGAGTGCTCATCGATAATTTATAGGTAAATGTGTATTGATTGTCTTTCGCCTTTTTGACTTGGACATCACTAGCTTTGACTCCTTCTGCTTGAATCCCTGAATAAATTGCTTGGTATTTTTCAACAACAGATTTAGTATCATAGCCATTTTTCTTTAAGCTAGCTTCTTGAACAACGGACGGTAACTTATCAAATTCCTGTTTTGACAATACGTTTAAAAATTCAGTAGCTGTTTTCTTCGCTTCGGCTAATTCTTGTTTGGCTTGCCATTGACTATAAGCATAATACCCGCCACCGGCAGCAGCGATTAGAACCAAGGCAGAAACACCAAGAATAAGTGGTTTTTTTGAAGATTTTTTATTACGATTGCTTCGTTCCATTCAATAATCCCCTAACTATATAATATGTCTTTTCTTCTATTATACGTAACTTTTTTTAAAATGCTTGTGTTTCACCTATACTTTTTTTAATTTCTTAATAAAGTTTGATCAATTTTTTCCATTTCATCAGGCTTTCGTTGGATTTCTCTGCATTCATTGTGTGGTATACTAGCTGTAACAATTAGTTTTTTATTAGGAGGAATGAACATGGGACTTATTAAAGCAGCAACAAGTTCAGTTGGCGGTGGCTTGGCCGATCAATGGCTAGAGGTTATTGAACCTGATAATATGGGGGACACAACCGTCATGACAAAAGGTGTTTTTGTGCGTAAAGATGATAAACGTGGTTCTAATCGTAAAGGAACGGACGATGTTTTAACAGATGGTTCTGTTGTACATGTCTATCCCAACATGATGATGCTTCTTGTCGATGGGGGCAAAATCATCGATTACACTGCTGAAGAAGGCTATTATACAGTCAAAAATGATTCTGCGCCTTCAATGTTTAACGGTTCTTTAAAAGATGCGATTGCAGAGACCTTCAGTCGTTTCAAATTTGGTGGCGTAACTCCACAAAAACAACAAGTTTTTTATATTAATTTGCAAGAAATTAAAGGCATTAAATTTGGAACACCTGCGCCATTAAACTATTTTGATAATTTTTATAATGCCGAACTTTTCTTACGTGCACACGGAAATTACTCAATTAAAATTACAGATCCTTTGCTATTTTATACTAATGCGATTCCTAAAAACCAAACGCAAGTAGATATTAATGATATTAATGAACAATATTTGGCAGAGTTCATTACAGCATTGCAAGCAGCAATCAATCAAATGTCTGCTGATGGGCAACGTATTTCTTATGTTCCCTCAAAAAGTGTTGAATTAAGCAAATATATGCAAACTGCGCTTGATGAGGATTGGCGCACCAATCGCGGTATGGAAATTGTTTCTGTAGCAGTTGCGAGCATTTCTTATACAGATGATTCAACAAAATTAATCAACATGCGAAATGAAGGTGCTATGCTCAGCGATCCAGGTGTTCGCGAAGGCTATGTTCAAGGTTCCTTGGCTCGTGGTATGGAGGCTGCTGGTAAAAATGAAGGTGGCGCAATGAGCGGCTTTATGGGCGTTGGTATGGGCATGAATGCGAATGGCAACTACTTTGCGCAAGCATCTCAAACAAACCAACAACAAATGCAAGAAAAACAAAACCAGCAAAATGCACAAGGGGCTACAGACACTTGGACTTGCCCACAATGTGGGACTGAAAACACTGGGAAGTTTTGTTCAAACTGTGGTACACCAAAACCAACAAACGAAAAACCAAAATTAGAAATGAAATGTAGTGAATGTAGCGAAATTGTTGACTTAAGTAATGGTATTCCTAAGTTCTGTCCACATTGTGGTAAACCATTCCAAGGGGTTCCTTTATAAGCAAGTAGTGAACAATTAAAGAAAAGGGTCAGGCACAAGTCTACCCTTTTTCTTTGAATCAGATTCCTGTTATTTACTCACTCTATTAGAAAGGACGGTTGCAATGGAAACAACATTTACCCATAAATGCCCCAACTGTGGCGGCCCGCTCTTATTTAATCCCAAAGATCAAAAATTTCATTGTGAATATTGTTTAAATATTTACACGGAAGAAGAAGTGACTCGTTATGAGCAACAGCAACATGAGGCACATTTAGAGAATCCCTCAACAACGACTGCCGAGGAAAATTTGACTTTCACAGCGGAAGAAGAATCCTCCGCTACGCAACAAACAGAGACCACTGAGAATGAAACAACTGCAGATGCAGGCACAATGGAAATTTTTAATTGTCCAAGCTGTGGCGCTCAAATTGTCACCGATGCAACAACGGCTGCCACATACTGTTATTATTGCCATAATCCAGTTGTCTTGGCTGGTCGATTAAGTGGCGAATTTTTACCAGAAAACGTCTTACCCTTTACAATTGAAAAAGACGAAGCGATTGAAAAATTTCTCGCTTGGACCAAGAAAAAATGGTTCATTCCCCGAGATTTTTTCAGCAAAAATCAAATCGATAAATTAACTGGGGTTTACTTCCCCTATTGGGTCGTTGATGCAGAAGTCGACGGACAACTGCAAGCTACTGGCACAAGTATTCGCATTTGGCGCGTAGGTGATATTGAATACACCGAAACAAAACGTTTCAATGTGGGACGTTCAGGAAAATTATCGTTTAAAGAATTAGTTAAAAATGCCTTGTCAAAAAACGTCCAACAAAAAATGGTGGAAGGCGTTCAACCATTTTTAATTGATCAAGCGGTGCCTTTCAAAAGCCAATACCTAGCAGGTTTCCAAGCAGAAAAACGCGATATTGAATATGAAGCAATCAAAAAACACGTCCAACAAGAATTACAAGATTATTCGGAATCATTGTTACGGGACTCTGCTTCTGGTTATACTACGTTGACAAATGTTCGCACGGATATTTCTCTAAACCAAGAAAATAATCACTATATGCTTTTGCCAATTTGGTTAGTCACCTATCGCAGTCAGGAACAATCAAAAAAAGTTTATTATTATGCCATGAATGGACAAACAGGTAAAGTAAGCGGTGTGCTTCCAATTAGTTACACCCGTTTAGGACTAGCAACGTTAGGCATTTTCGCTGGACTCTTAGCACTCTTTTTATTAGGAGGTTATTTCCTATGAAAAAACGACTTTTACCTATTTTTTTCCTAATACTTCTTACCTTTGGCCTTGCCCTACCCGTTTCGGCGGCTGAAAATTCAATTGATGATGGCGCACAATTACTGACACCTGATCAAATCAACCAACTAAAGCAAGAGATACAACCTTTAGAAGAAAAAACAAAAGCCTCTGTCTTTATTGTGACCACAAATAATAATACCTATGGCGATGAACAAGAATATGCAGATCATTATCTTTTAAATAAAGTTGGCAAGGATCAAAATGCGATTCTTTTTCTCATTGATATGGACTTACGGAAAGTCTACATCTCTACTTCTGGAAACATGATTGATTATATGACGGATGCACGAATTGATGATACCTTAGATAAAGTAATGGATGGGATGAGTCAAGGAAATTATTTCGCGGCTGCTCAAACCTTTGTTCAGGAAACTCAAGCATTTGTTGATAAAGGGGTTCCTGGGGGTCACTATCGTGTGGACAGCGAAACAGGTAAAATCACCCGTTATAAAGCCATTACCCCGCTGGAAATGGTAATTGCTTTTGCTGCTGCGCTGATACTCAGTTTGGTCTTCTTAGGCATTAATATTTCTAAATATCAATTAAAATTTTCAAGTTATCAATATCCCTTTAGGGAAAAAACAACTTTAAACTTAACCTCCCGCACAGATCAGTTAACCAACTCTTTCATCACTACGCGTCGTATTCCTAAAAACAATGGCGGCAATGGCGGAATGGGCGGTGGTGGTAGCACCACCCACTCAACTGGCGGCGGCACATTCGGTGGCGGCGGTCGAAGTTTTTAGATTTTTTATCTTTTTTAATTATTTCATAAAAATAATGGTGTTATTTTTATGAAATAATGATAAAATAAGTATACTGTGGTGTGTTATTTTTACACATGGCGGTATACTTATTTTCATTTAAACTAAGTGATTTGTAGTTCAAAGTTATTTAATTGGGGATTGTTTTCAACTATTTAGTAAGCGCTACAAATCATTAACTAAACTATGGGAGGGAAAGTGAAAATGAAAAAAAATGATTCAAATGAAGGAAAAGTAAAAAAACCATTTTATAAGAAAATTTGGTTTTGGGTTGTAGTAGTTATTGTGCTGGGGATTGCTGGTAGTGGTCTTGGCAAAGAGGATAAAAAAGCAAGCAATGATACCAAAGAAGTGAAAACAGAAGCCTCTTCTTCAAAAGCTACGAATAGTTCAAAAAATGATACAAAAAAAGAAAGCTCTGAAAAGAAATCAGAAGATAAATCGAAAGATAACTCTGATTTAAAAGCAACTTACGATAAAATTAATGTCGGTGATATTATGAACAGCAGCGAAGGCGGTTCTACAGAAGATGAAGTAAAAGCAATTTTAGGTGAACCAGCCTCTTCTTCTACAACAGATATCCAAGGCATCTCTACCACTACTCTATCTTGGACAAATGTCAAGGGTGGTGATCTTCTTGCATCTATTACTGTTTCATTCTCTGATGGCAAAGCAGCGAGCAAATCTGTAAGTGGCTTGAAGGTTGCAAAACATGATAAAGTTACTGCAGACCAAGTAAATAACATTGCTACTGATGGTTCATATTCTGAAGAACAAGCTAGAAAAGATTTAGGAGACCCAACAGGGATTACTTCTACAAATATCAATGGTGAAAAAAATGATACTTTAATCTGGATGAAAAACTTAGATGGTGATTTAGGTGCTACTGTTACGGTTTCTTTTTCTAATGGAAATGCAATTTCTAAATCAAGTTCAGGATTAAAATAAGAAAAACTTGTCATTGTAAAATATTAACAACGAAGTCAGGACAGAAGTGTTTAACTCCGAGAACCACGTAGGTAAGGATTAAGATATCCCGAACACTTGTGTGAGAAAATCACTTTCGGCTTATTTCCGAAAGTGTTGCTTCTATTCCCGCCGTTTATCAGTTTTTGAGCGTGGGACAAAAATCCAAAGTGATTTTTGTCCCACGCTCGTTTTCTATTTTAGTTGTAATTTTTTTCTTATTGAACAAAAATCTGTGAGCTGAAATTATAAAACCTATGAACATCATGGTATTTTATTGAAATACACTAGTATGCTTGCTTAGATACTCGAATAAAAGAAACGTTTTTCACAATACTTATATCAAAAATAATAGATTTTTTTCTTCTTGGTATTACCCCATAATTCTTGATAAGGTATTTCATGGATATCACGAAAATAAGCTACTTCAAAATTTTCAAAATCAGTTGACTGGCAGTTGCCGGTTAAAACACCAATTCCTGCTTTGCCATGACACGTTCCCATGAAAACATCCACGAGCGAATCCCCCACCATAATTACTTCTGTCGCCTTCAATTGACATGACTGACAAAAGGCTTGGAGCATGTCCGCATCTGGTTTCGGTAAGTAACGATCTCCTGTCGCAATAAAATCAAACATTTCTGTTAAACCAAGATATTCCATAATCAACATAGTCGCTGGCAAAGTATCTGAAGTTGCTAATCCAATTTTATAGTTCTTCCGTTTTAGCTCAAGAAATAACTGTTTTAAATCACCAATTGGTTCGATCTTTTTCAGATTTTTTCGTAAATAATCATAAAAAAATTGCTCCAGCCATCGACTGCTGATTCCCTGTTCGACTAATTCCTCAAATTGCGCCAATTCCTGATAAAGTTCCTGATAAAGGACTTCATCAAGTAAATGTTTTTGCAAAAAACGTTGCTCCTGAATAGTTAATATCTTTTTTATTTCTGCTGAATGATGAGGGGCTAACATACTTAGTGTTTCAAAACAAGCTTGCAAACCTGCTTGCCAAAGAGTGTCAAAACGAATACACGTACCATCTTTATCAAATAAAATTCCTCGATTTTCCATGAAAGAACACCTCAAAACGTTTGCTTTGCTTCCTATTTGTTTCTTCAAGTATACTAATCATTTATTTGATTTTGATATTCTTTTTGTATCATTTGTGTAAAAAAATATAAAAAAGCAACGAATTTAGAAAAATTCGTTGCTTTTTTATTAATCAATCACTTTTTTCACTTTGAATTCTTTTGTTTCAGCAGATGGTTCTGTTTGATCAGCTAATTCAAATAAAATATGGGTACCATTTTCTTCATCTTCAACGATAATCAGTTTTCCTGGAATCTTTCGAGTATCTTTCGCAATTTGGGCTTCTTTAATTAATTCTTTTTGATCTCTTTTTGAAGCAAGGGCATTTCCTAAATTAAAAAAGACAGTTTCTTCCATAATTAACCACTCACTTTCTCTACTTTTCTTAAGTTAATTATAGCATATCCCTAGAAAAAGTGGCAGCTTGTGTCCTTTTACTTTCATTTAAGCATCAATAATCAAGGAATAAGCATAAGGACTTTCATAAATTCCTGAAGTATAATAATTGAGCCTCTTTTTAAATAGCGGGCCGTCAATTACCAACGTATGGTACTCCCCGTTTTCTCCGCAAATATCTAATTGATTCTCTTTAAGGTACGTGATAAATGTTTCATCTAACGGTTCTCCTAAAAATTTTATTGGAATACCTGCCTCTTTGCTGACCGTTTTGATAATTGCTGTGTACCCTTTTGCCAAGAATTCTTTCACAAGTGCTTCGCGATTCTCCTGCCAAAGAGGTAATTGTGGCTCAAGCCCAGCACTTAATGCAACTTGGCGATCCCAAGCACCATTTTGTTCAATATCTATATCGCCAAAACAAACCGTTTCTGCACCTAATTTTTTGGTTTCCTGCAGTGCCTCAACCACTTTTTCTGTGTAATTTGTTTCATTGTTATGTGATATAACAAGTGGTAAATCTAACGCTTCGGCTGCTGCTTCTAAGACGGAGATTGGTATGCCGTGAAACCAAGAACGATTAATTTCATCACTTAATGTTGTCACTAACGCAACTGGCTGATTTCCTGCTTGTACCAATCGATCCATCGCCAATAAACAATCTTTACCAGAGCTATAACTTAAACAAAATTTTTTCATAAACGTTCCCTCTTTTCTCTATGACTATACCTCAAAACAATACATCCGTATACATATTTATTATTTAAGTATAACTAATACTGAATAGTTATTTGAATCAAAACATGGTATAAAATAGAGGTAAAGCAAGCTTTATTCACTTCTTTATATCTCTTTTCAACGGATGATCAGCTGGCGGAAACCAGCTGATCTTTTTTTCAAAAAACACAGCTATCTTTTGCAGTTTTCTTTTCCTCATGTTATAAAGAGATAGTAGGAAGCATTTATTCACTTCTTTACAAATCTATCTTAATCTTAGACAGTCGGCGGAAAACGGCTGTCTATTTATCTGGAAAAATTATGAACTCGTCAGCTAGTGGTCAGTTGACGAGTTTTATGTTATAATATTTAGAATACGAAAAATATTTTTAAACGAACCATTCAATTGTTTTGATGATTTTATTCAAAACTGGCGTGTCTAGAGAGATACAAGGATGTATTAGAGGTAGGGAATACATCGCTTAAATGAAAAATACTTGAATACTAGAAATAGTCTGATCCAACTTTAAAATAATAATATTGATTCGTTAGATAGCCTTCTCTTTAAAGAGAAGGCTATTGTCAATTAAAGAGTAAAACCACCGTATTCTTGTCAGTATACGGTGGTTTTACTTCTTCACATGTTACATATAATCAACAAATTTACTTCTGAACTTAACATGTAAATGAGCTCCTACGATAAATATTACTAATGTTGTTAGCCAAAAAACAACAAGCTGGGGCTTATCTTCAAAAAACCATCTTTTATAGAAAAATGTATCTCGAAATCCATTAATAATATATGCGTAAGGATTCAACATAAGAATTTTTGATAACCAAGACGGTAAATTCTTTGTACTCAAATCCCAAAAGACCCCTGACATATACATTAATACTTGGATAATAGAATTCAAGAAAATTTGATAATCCCTAATTAATGCAGCAATCGTTGAATTAATTAGACTAAAACTATATAAAAAGATAATCATCGCTACAATATAGTAAGGTAGCTGAATCCAATAAATAGAAATCTTTTCACCTGTCGAGATTGACACAATCGCTGTTAACGTAGTGAATGCAAAATAACTTGGTAACTCAGAAAATATTTTAACCATTGGCAATATACTTATTGGAAACTTCATTCTAGAGACCATGCCAACTTGCATATAAACAGAACTAGAAGCTTGTTTCGTTACTGTACTTAAAAAAATCCATGTACTTAATCCTACCATCAACCAAGCGATATAGGATACTCCTCCTTTTACGGTTCGAGCACCACCAAGGGCAATCCCAAAAGCAAAATAATAGACACCTAACTGAATTAAAGGACTTAAAATTTGCCATAAATTTCCTAAGATGTGGCTTTGATATAATGCTTTATTACTGTATTTAGCAATTCGTTGTGCAACGCCTAAGTATGAAAACTGTTCAGCTAAAATTAATTTTACCTCGCGCATTATTCAGTCACCTCTTTCAATTTCAACACTTGTCCAGGATAAATAGGTACCTCAATGATTTCTGGATTCAAAGTTTGAAGTTGTTCTATAGTGAGTCCGTGATTTTCAGCAATCAAACTGACTGAATCTCCAACTTCCACAGTATACGTTGACACAGCTTGTTCGCTATTATTATTTTCTGGTACGTTCGTTGGGCTAGGCTGAACTTCCTCCTGCTGCCTAGATTCTTTTGTTGAAGCTGGTTTAGTTTTAGTCGTTTTCACAGCATTTGTATCCTTCCCTGCTACTTTCTCAGGAACAAATATACGTTGAATTGTTTCCGCTGGATGAATGAAAGCTGTTGTTAATGAAATACCCTTTACAAAGGTAAGACTTACATAAAAAATCATACAAAGTAGCAAAATTAACAAGCTCTTCGTACCAAGAGTCATTTTATCTCCAATTTTATTTTTAGTAGTAAATTTAATGACTTCTTTAGTCGTCCGGCGACTGCCTACTTGTTGATTGGCTTTTTCAAGAATTGTTTCTTGAAGTTGTTCCAAAGAAAAATTTCTCTGTTTGGCCTTGCCATCTCTCTGATACGATTCTTTTTGTGGTTCAGTGAAATGATTATAACGGTGCAAGAAAGCACGATATTCCTTTAAAATATGCTTAGTTTCACCAAATGCACGTAGGTCACCATAATGCATCCAAGCGACACGATCACAAATTTGCTCTACTTGTTGAATAGAATGAGAGACAAAAAAGATAGTTTTGCCTTGCTCTTTAAATGCAAGCATTTTTTTTAAGCCTTTATTATAGAAGGTTTGATCTCCTACAGATAACGCTTCATCGATCACTAAAATATCTGGATTTTGATGAACCGCAATTGAAAAACCAAGCTTAGCACGCATACCGCTAGAATAAGTTTTAACAGGCTGGTCGATAAAAACGCCTAATTCTGAGAATTCAATAATATCATCGATTTTGGCATCAATTTCTTTATTCTTTTCCCCCAACATTAAACATTTCATTCGAATATTTTCTCGTCCTGTTAAATTATTATTTAGTCCTGCACCAATCGAAATAATTGAAACTTCACCATTTATTTCAAGTTCTCCTGACGTTTGAGGGGTGATGCCTGAAATAATATTTGATAAAGTGGATTTGCCTGAACCATTTAAACCAATAATACCAATTGTTTCTCCAGAATATACGTCGAGGCTAACACCTTTTAACGCCCAAAATGTGGGAACTTTGTTTTGAAAAACACTAAAAAGTGTCTTCAATTTGTCAATACGTGTTTGCGCTAAACTGTATTCTTTGGTAAGTAATTTTGTTCTAACTTTCAGTTCTTTTTCCATTTGTTCCTCCGAGTCTAACCGTTCACTAGTTGGCCATTTCACCAAATTCTTTAGCGACTGCTTTCAAAGCTGCTCCGAAAACTTGGTCCATATCATAGTATTGATAATTGGCTAAACGTCCACCAAAAATAACTTTTTCTTGAGCGTTTGCTTTTTCTTTGTATTTTCTAAACAAAAGTGAATTTTTCTCATCATTAACAGGATAATAGGCTTCTTTTGAACGATCCCAATCTTGTGGGTATTCTTTCGTCAAAATCGTTTTGTTTTCATCGGCCTTTTGATCAAAATGTCGCCATTCCATTATCCGTGTATAGGGAGTTTCCGCATCTGTGTAATTAATTACGGCATTGCCTTGTGCATTGTTTGAATCTACTGTTTCATTTTCAAAACGTACTGAACGATATTCTAATTCGCCATAAGAATAATCAAAGAATGCATCAATCATCCCTGTATAAACAATTTTTGGAAACTCTGATAAGTAAGTTTCTTTCTCTGCCAAAAAGTCTTTATTCAATTGAATATCAATTAATTCACTCTCTAACAATTTATCAAACATAGCTGTATAACCGTCGACAGGTACGCCTTGATAGCGATGGTTAAAGTAATTATTATCAAAAGTAAAACGAGTTGGCAAACGGCGAATAATAAAACTTGGTAATTCCGTAGCCTTACGTCCCCACTGTTTTTCTGTATAGCCTTTAATTAATTTTTCATAGATATCCGTTCCTATCAAACGAATCGCTTGTTCTTCTAAATTTTTTGGAGCGCCTTTAATTCCAGCTGCCTCCCGCTGCTCTGAAATTTTTGCTTGTGCTTCAGCTGGTGTTTTTACCCCCCACATTTGGTAGAACGTGTTCATATTGAATGGTAGGTTGTAGAGCTCCCCTTTGTAATTAGCAACTACTTGATTGATGTAGCCATTGAATTCCGTCAATTGATTGACATAAGACCATACTTCTTTATTGTCAGTATGAAAAATATGGGCACCATAGTCATGGACATTAATCCCGTTTTCTTTATGTGTATACATATTGCCACCAATATGAGCACGTTTCTCAATAACTAATACTTTTTTTCCTCGTTTAGCTGCTTCACAAGCAAACGTTGCCCCAAAAGGTCCCGAACCAACAATTAAATAGTCATAATTTTTCGTATTGTATTTCATTTACTAACTTCTCCTAACAAAGTTACTTTCAATTTATTTCAAACACCAAATGCATTATTTATTTTTTCACTAGAGTAGCTAATACTTTTTTCCCAACGCCTTCTTTTGTGTAAGAATATAAGTTGATTTTTTCGTTATCTTTTTCTATTTTATAAACTACAAGTGATTTCAAATTTTTTCCCTTTAAAATCACAATATTATCATTTGTAGTGGAAACATCATAAATACGTTTGCCATCCAATGTCCACACATTATCTTTAACAACTAATGTTTTCCAATCCCAATTAGCTGTTACTTGATACTCTCCATTTGTAATCAAAGGTTGTTCTGAGTTAGTACTTTTGGAAATAGTTGTCTCTTGGTTTTCTGAATATTTTTTACTGATGTAATATCCTGACCAAAAACCACAACCGATACCAATTGCTAAAGACACAATTATTGTGATTATTTTCTTCATGTCACACACTCCCCTGTTTATTTAAAAGTTAAACTTGCTTCCCACATATTTGCACCTAAAATTCTCACTTCTGGTTTTAATAAAAATCCAGAAAATTCATAAACTTTTGCAATAATTAAATAAATTAATGCTTCATAGTCTTGAGCAGAGGCTTGTTCAACATTGATAAAGAAACCTGGATGTTTTTCAGATACTTTTACTCCGCCAATTCTAGTACCAACTAAGCCAGCTTGTTGAATTAATCGAGGCGCCCGTCCCCAAGTAAAAGTTGACCCATGATTTGGATGTGTTAGTGGGTGCATCCTTTCTCTAATTTCGACAGTTCCTACCATGTCATTTACCATATTTTCTAAATTACCTTCTGAAATCTGTAATTTAGTTTCTAGAATAATCCACTCAGGATGATCCATAAATGAACTATAGCGATGACTAAATTGAACATCTTCTTTATTTAAAACTTTAATTTCTCCATTTTCATCTACAATCGTAGCTTCAAGAAACATACTATTAATATCCTTAACTGTCCCAGCATTCATATAAACTGCGCCACCAATGGTTCCTGGAATATTATCTGCCCATTCTAAACCGCATTTCAAGTGTTCTAGTAGATAATAAGATGTTTCAATTAAACTTGCACCTGCCGAAACTGTTAAAACATTCCCCGTAATTTTACGATAATTCAAGGCAGTCATATTTAAAGTAATCCCACGGATACCACCATCACGGACTAAAATATTTGAACCTTTACCGATAACAGTTAAAGGAATCTGATTATTTTTAGCATATTTTACAATTAAAGCAACTTCTTCTATCGTTTTTGGAAAAATTAAAAGATCTGCTGGACCACCAACAAAATTCGAAGCATATTCTTTTAATTCACGACCTACAAATAACTCTAAATCTGGTAATTCTTCTAAAAGATCTTGTTTCCACGAACGAATTCTCTCATTTTGCACAATTTTCATAATTAATTGTTTTCTTGTTAAAAGATTCTCGGGAATTGCTAATGCTTTTTTTTCTGTGCCTTGTTTCGGTTTAGGCTTAGGTTTTTGTATCGGATGCAAATACATAACATGTTCGATTTTTTCATCTTTCACATATTTACCGACGATTCTAAAAGGACTGAACGTTTCCTTTCCCTTAAACTTTTCACGATTAAATCTTGTAGTGACTTCACGATGATTATTCATAAAAATTAATTCTTTATCTGTTAGCTTCCAAAAGCTTTCATTAGGATTGGAATTTTTTATCGTACCATTTGGCGATAAAACAATTGCTGCGGAAATCGGAACAGTTGTTTTAGCTCGATAAAAATCCAAAGGTTTATTGATAATATATCGCCTAAATTCATCATATACTTCGTCTTCATCTGGGCTAAATTTACTTGTCAACGCATCGGTTAACCACTTATCTGAAATCTCTTTTTCTCTAGCAATCTTTCCAGCGGTCTTTTGATAGTCAAGTGCTAAACTAATATTTTTATTTTCTTCAATTTCTTGTTTTGTGTTTTGCTCATAGACACGTCTAGTTTCGCCAAGCTCAAACAGGTTCATCAAGCTATTAAAGCGGTCAATTCCACGTTGTTCATTATAAAAAATTGAAAACGGTTTTTGGAAAATAGTCGCAAAAACAGTGCCATGAAACGAATCAGTAATAATATATTTTGCTTCTCGATAAACAGATAAGAAATTTTCTGGTGTATCTTCAGAAACATATTCTACTGTATTAGGAAACGTTTTTTTCGCTAGTTCACGTCCTTTTAAAGGATTAGGCAGGACCACTAATTTCAGTCCCAATTTTTCTGCGATCGCTAGTGCTACACGAACTTTTTCCTTGTTAATATCCAAGAAAAAGACAGCCATATAATCTCCTGATTCTTGTCGTTTAAACGTAGCTTGATCAGCTAAAGAATCATATTCACTTCTTTCAACAAGATAGGTTGGATCCAAAGCCTGAATAACTTCTTCTTGAAAAATATCTTTCATAATTTGTACAGAAAAATCTTCTCTCATAGAAACATGATTAAACTGTGTAATATCTTTTTTGCGGTTTGCAACCCATTTGGGATCATATTTACTTGTATCTGCTTTTCCTAATGAAACAGAATAAGCAATTGTTTTATTACGAGGATAAACAAAATCTAAGAAATCATCGTCGTCTACCCAACCATTCCACGGATTCCACATTTGATCAGAGCCTAAAATAAAGGTATCTAGATTTTTTAAATCGTTCAATGTCGGTAACGTTTCTTTTGTTAATTGTTCAGTATAGGGCATATTATTTTTCTTAAAAAAATTATACGCTAAAGGCATCCATGCTCGAAAGTTACTTCTGTTTTTATAACCTAGTGGTCCATCAATCATAACCGTCTCGTACCCTTTATTCTGTACATATTTGTTTAGAGCATAGTATGTTAAGATTGATCCATAATTTTGGTTATACCACCAGCCCATAATTGCTGCTTTTTTCATTTTTCCGCTCCTACTTTCTCTGTTACTTACTTAATTATTCATTCATGATTAAGAATCTTTTTTACATGTTATTTCAACAACCCTTTTGCTTTTTTAAGACTTTTTGATACAGCTTTTTTAATTGTTGTAGGTTCATTTCCTTCAATTTTATTGATAGGTGTTAATTCGTTACCAATACTTGTCATTGTATCTTGGATATAGCCTTGGTTTTGTCGAACGACACTAAAATGTGTTTCCCCTTCTCGAGAAGTCAAAATTCGAACATTGTAATCAAATGCTGCATATTTTTGAGTATAGCCCGCCCAAATTGTAAAAACATTGTCTACGAAAGTATAATACATATTTTCTTGTAGTAAGGTATAGCCTTTTTCCCACTCGGCTTGTAAAACAATCGATTTTAAAGTAGTACCTTCTTTTTTTATTAATAAAGATACTAATAAACTATCATGAATTATTTTTGTATTGTCACCCATATAAACGAAATCAATTACTCCGCTGGCATTGCTTGTATCGTTATCTGCAATAATAATTGAAAACATTTCAATTGCCGTCCCATTTCCCTGGGCTTTCTCTTGTCCAAAAATTACTTTACCTCCACGCTCTTGAATATGAACATTCGGAATAATGAAGGTTTTTTTCATCCCAAAATCTTTATAAATATTTTGATATATTTCTAAATTGTATTGTAAAATATTTTGGATTCGAGTGATACGTTCTACTTGTTCTGGGTCATTAGAATATTTTTCTTTTTTCACTAAGTCTAGCCCTAATTGTTGGATATATTTCTCTTTTAATTCTTGATAGAAACGTTCTTTAAATGCTTGATCAACACGATTCATATCAAAAATAAACCAGTTTAATGTATTAATAATTTTTAACCGATATGCTTCAATTCGATTTGGAGCATGTTGTTTTAAGTATTCCAACATTTTGTCATGTAAATTGAACTCATCACGATAATTCATTCCATACGTAGACATCAAGCCATCTTGTCTAACGATTCGTGTCAGCAAATATTTGTTTAGTGCAACAATTTTTTCGGTACCTAATAATGCTGTATAAGTGAAATAAGCATCCTCGCCAACAAATTGTTCTAAGTTTACCAAGTTATTTTCTTTGATGTATTCTAATAAAAATAATTTGTCATATAAATAAGGAGTTACTTCATCCAATGAAATTTCTTCACCAGACATACGTCCACCATTAGTTAGTAATGGATTGTGAACAACGTGCACTTCTCCATTTGGTAACTTTTCTTTCATGCCAAATAACAGAATATCTGTTGCACTATCATATGCACGATAATAAGCGTCTTGTAATAAATTCGCTTCAAAATGATCATCTGCATCCAGAAATTGCAAATACCGTCCTCGTGCCATCGAAATGCCCACATTTCTTGCGTGTCCAGGATTACTTTTGCCAATAGAAATCCCCGTAATTCTCGGATCTTTTACTGCAAATTCGTTAATAATATCCATGGTATTATCTGTAGAGCCATTCTCTACTAAAATGATTTCAATCTCACGTAAAGACTGCTCACAAACAGTTTCTAATGTTTGTCTTAAATATTTTGAAGCATTGTGAATCGGCATGACAACACTAACTTTATACAGATTTTTCAAGTAGTCCTCATAATAAGCTACTGGATCATTCGCAATTTGATAAAATTGTTTGATGTATTCAAAATCGATATCATTCAGCTGGTCTATTTCTATAGCTTGTTTAAAATCTACAGCTACCTTTTGAATCACTTCATAAACCGACTCGTCACGTAAATGTGTTAGTTTTTCAATCGCCCAAAAGTATTTTTCGAACATTTGTTTATAAAAATAACCTTTGTAGCGTTCAAATTTATTTTGTTCAATTAAATTTGAACGAATTAGTTTAAATTGTTGAAACAAGAAAGGAACCTTTGTTGCCACATTATTTACTGTCGAATTTGGGTTGTCTTGTCTATAAAAATACAAACAATCTTTAATAAAAATAACATTCTGAGATGCTGAATTGATTTTCCAAAATAGACCAGTGTCCCCATAACTTTTAATTTCCTCATCCCAAGTTACGTTTTCTTTCTCAATCATACTTTTTTTATAAATGGCATTCCATGGATAAACTTGTACAATTAAATCCGTCGTTTTTAAGTCAATCAATTGATTGTATTTATCGGGATATTGCCATAAGATATCTCGCTCAACCTCTTCTTCAGAAGAAAATTCAACCCAATTACAACGGACAACATCTGCATGATGACTTTTGGCCGTATTGTATAAACGCTCATAGGCATGCAATGCTACATAATCGTCACTTTCAAATTCAGCAATATACTCACCTTTTGCTTCTGAAACACCCAAGTTAAAGGCTTTTCCAATTCCCCCATTTTTAACATTGAAAACGCGAAAACGTGGATCATCTTGTGCAATTTCTTCAATAATTTTTTGACTATTATCAGTAGAGCCATCATTAATAATTAAGAATTCAATTTCTTTCAATGTTTGGTTTTTCAAACTCATTAATGCCTCTTCTAAATAGGTTTCTACGTTATAGACGGGTACAATGACTGACACTTTCACATTTTCCATAAAACAAATTTCCCTCACTTATCATTTATAGTTGTATACTCAAAATATCCTGATTTAAACGGACAAAATTTAAGCAAAAAACTTACTAAAATCTTTAACCCCAATTTCTAAATAATTATCAAAAACTATCGTAAATCTACTTTCTTTATTTGAAAATTTTTCTGGCAACTCTACCTGATAACTAGTTTCACTAATTTTTTTAAACGCCAGCCTCTGTCTTGTTTCAAAAGGATTTTTCAGCTCTTTTATTTCAAATCCTGTAATTTTTTGGTGTGTATACACATTTAAAGAAAGCGTATTGCCATCACGTTGCGTTGCTTCTGCATAAGCATTCATGCGAACTGCTGGGAATCGTTTCAATAATCTTGGATAATAATAACTTTTCTCTGTTTTTGAAACATAACCAAAGCGATTGACTAACACCCAACGAATGGACTGACATTGAATAAACCAATACAAACCATCAATATCGTTAGTTTGTAAAAATGTCCAAATGATTTGACGCACATCACTTCTAAAATACGGACTAGGATCAAAATTTAATTCACCTAAATATTGATCCATCTGTACTTTAAAGTCTTGTAATCGCTTTTTACTGAATGGATATCCAGTATCCCTCCGAATACAAAAGTCATAAATTAGCCATTCTAAACGGCGTGCTAACATCCGTTCTTTAGACAAATCATCTGGAAACTGTTGATTAATATAACTTAACGCACGCAACCAAGAAAGCATAAATGTCCGATTAATTGATTTGCTTAAACTTTCATTATCTGCATCTCGATTTAAATAAGTCGTTAACCTTTCCCCTTGTGTAATGGTTTTTGAAAATCGCATGGCTTCATAAAAGAACAGCACATCATCAGCCACCCGTTGATTAACAAAGTGTAAATTATTATTGTGTATCAGTGAAGTTCTTAACATGATAGCTTGCGGTCCTAACCAACCATAAAATTCAGCTGGCAATTCTTGGATAGACCGATTTTTAAATGACCCATCCACATAATATGGCTTACTTTTTAACATTAAGTGGCCATCCGTACTCTGTATTAGACCAGAAACAGCAAAATCATCGTGAGAGTCATCTAGTAGGTCTGATAAATATTTCAATGCATTTAAATCATACCAATCATCTGCATCTAAGAAGACACTATACTCACCACGTGCATTTACAATCCCTACGTTTCTTGGGCCGTGAGCGCCTCCAGTGTTTTCAAGTAGCTGATAAATTTCAATATTCGGATATCTTTCAAGATATGGCTCTATTACTTTTAACGAATGATCTGTGGAACAATCATCAATAAACATCACTTGCAATTGCTCGATCCCAATGGTTTGTTGAACAAGAGAATCCATCATCTTTTTAAGATATGGTGCATTATTGTAATTAGCAATAATGATTGAGACTTTAGGATTTTTTGATATTTTTTCTGAAGAGGACAGCTTAAATTGACTTAACTCCTTTTTCCACGTTTCAGTATCTAACATATATTGATACTCTTCATATTCTTTTTGGACTTCTTTTTGTTTTTCCAACCTACACCCTCCGGCTTTTTATCTCTTTAAAATTTCTGAAATCAGCTGTCTAGTGGCATCCTGATTTTCAAGGCAAAATTCACGAAAAAACTGCACATATAAACGTTGTTCCTGTTCCGTTTTAGAAAACAATACGTTTTTTACAGACGTTACTAGGCTATCCGTATCTGTCACAATTTTCCCAGGCAAAATTGCTGTTGGGTCAAAATAGAATCCCCTTGTACTATTTTGATACTTTTCCTTATCATACATAAAAAATAGCATCGGTTTTTTTGTTAATGCAAAATCAAACATAACCGATGAATAATCTGTAATTAATAAGTCAGCGATTAAATAAAGTTGATTGATATCTGGATAAGAAGAAACATCGATTACACGTGAACCAAATGCACTTATATCAAAACTTTCTGCAATTAAATAATGTAATCGTGTAAGTATTACAATAGAAGAATCAATTTCTAAAAGTTGTTCAACTGGCAAATGATTGGTAAAACGATAGGCTCCTTTTCGGATAGACTCATCATCGCGCCATGTTGGCGCATAAAGAATAATTTTTTGATTGGCTGAAAGGCCTAACTGATTGCGAACAGAAAAAGCTATTTTGTCCTTATTTTCACAAACTAACAAATCATTTCTCGGATATCCTACTTCTAATATTTTCCCTTCATAATGAAAGGCCTGTCGAAACACTCTAGTACTGTATGCATTAGGTGAGATGAGATAATCCCAACGCTTTGCTTCTTGAATAACTTCTAGTTTATAGCTCTCTGTTTCATGCTCTGGCATTTTGACTGTTTCAATATCTAAGCCCAGTTTCTTTAGAGGGGTCCCATGCCACGTCTGTATATAGATTGTTGTTTGATTCTTATACATCCAAGCTGGCATCCGCGTGTTAAAAACCCAATACTGAGCTCTTGGCATCAACCATAGCCATCTCCAACTTAATCGTTTGACGAAAGGAACATTCTCTTCCACAAAAGGTATCTCATATCCTTTTTTTACTGCCCAAATACATTGATATTCAGGACAGTTATCTCTTATGTACTCAAAAATTGCACGTGGATTATCACTATACTGTTTTCCATGAAAACTTTCAAAAATAAATAACTTCTTTTTAGGTAGTTTACCTAAAAAGAAAAAACAAGCTTTTATGGCTTGATGTATACTATTCTCTAAAAATTTTTTCATTGAATTAATCCTTTACATTAGATTATCAAAAATATAATCCTAATCTATAACCTTGTATGAAGAACGCGTTCACAAATCTCTAAATTATCTTCTCTTTACTTGTTTAAATTTATGAATAACTCTCACCACGATTGAACAAGCTTATAAAATACATTATTTTGCTTTTCTTCTTTTAAGTATAAATTTATCTATGCTAAACGTCAATGGCTTTATTGAAATAAACATTCCAGTGTTATTCGATTGTTATAATTTAATTTTTAACAATCGAATTTCCCTCTGAATGTTCAGATATTTAACATCCAATCACCTATTTAATTTTTTAGAAACTTTAGCCATCTTTATACAATTACTCTTATAAATTAAATAACTCACAAGGTACCTAAACTAACCCAATAAACAGCAAAAATCCAGAAGAGAGACTCTTCTGGATTTTTGCTTATTTGACGATACTTTTTTAAATTTTGTTAATCAATTTAAAATAATCCACATAAGTGCATAATTGGGAAAACAAATAATAAACTATCAAAACGATCTAAAATACCGCCATGTCCTGGCAAGATGTTACCAGAGTCTTTCACGCCATAATGACGTTTGATAGAAGATTCAACCAAATCACCGAATTGCCCTACTATAGAAAATAGAACCGTCAATACGAGCATCACCGGCATTGGATAAGGAAATAACCCTTTATTAGCTGTGAAAACTAAAAACAACGCTGCTACAACCACGGCTGATAAAATACCACCAAGTGCACCTTCTATTGTCTTGTTGGGTGAAACATCTGGCATCAATTTATGACGACCAAATCGTCGTCCAAATAGATATGCACCAATATCCGTTGCCCAGACAATGAATAAAGCAAATAACAAGACTTCAAAACCTGCGGAACGGGCACTAATAAAGTTCTGGAACCCCATCCCTACATATAAACTGACAATAACTGGAAAGCCAGCTTCTTCAATCGTATATGTATTTTTAGAAATCACCGAAGCACCTAACAACAACATTACAGTGACATAAAATAAAATGAAATTTGTTTGCATTTCCGGCAAAAAGTTTAACCACTTAATTGTTGGGATAACTAAAAAAACGGCCCCTAATGCTGATAAAACACCTTCAAAACTTAATAACGTTAATCCTTTCATACGGAATAACTCGTACACGCCGACTACTGCCAAAGCAACAGCGGCAATCTCAATTGCAAAACCACCATACCAGATAATTGGAATAAAGATGATTAATGCGACGATAGCTGTGATGACACGTTGTCTCACTGCGGATCGCTCCCTTCTGTTTCTGTAGTTTCTTTTAGACCACCAAAACGACGATTACGATTTTGGAAAGAAGCAATCGCGGTTTCTAAAGTGTCTCCTGAAAAATCAGGCCATAATGCTTTTGTAAAAAACAACTCGCTATAAGCAATTTGCCATAGCAAGAAATTACTAATTCTCTCTTCCCCACTTGTTCGAATCAACAATTCTGGATCACGAAGTTCCGTGGGTAAAAAGCCAGTCATTAAGTGATCTGCGATCGTTTCTTCTGTAATCTCATCTGCCGTATATGTTTTTTCTGAAACCTCTGCAGCAATCTGTTTCATGGCAGTTAGTAGCTCCGCACGCGCCCCATAATTTAAAGCAAAGTTCAAAACCATGCCCGTATTGTCCTTGGTTTGCTCAATGGCCCGCTTAACAGCATCTTGCGTATGGCTTGGTAGAAACTCTTGGTAGCCCATTACATTGACTTTAACATTTTCCTTAATTAATTCAGGCACGAATGTATCAAAAAAATCAACAGGCAATTGCATTAAGAAATTGACTTCATCTGTTGGTCTCTTCCAATTTTCCGTTGAAAATGCATAAAGTGTTAAAACTTTAACGCCTAAATGACTAGCATGCTTCGTTATTTTTTTAACCGTATCCATGCCTTCTTTATGTCCAGCAATTCTCGGCAGTCTTCGATTCTGTGCCCACCGGCCATTTCCGTCCATAATAATGGCAATGTGCTGCGGAATTTGGCCTTCTTTATCAAAGGCGTACTGGCTTGCTTCTTCTACATATTTATTTTTTTGCGGAAAAAAACGTAACATCTTTTTCCCTCCATTCCAAAAAATCTATCTTAATTATTATAACAATAACTAATGCAAATGCCTATGCATAGTCCCTGAATTTTCCTGATAATTAAGAAATTCCTTGTAACTTTATCATTTATAGTCCTTTTTTAAAAGAAAAAAACTTAGACTTGGCAAGTAAATCAACATGATGTATCTGCCTAGCTTTAAAATTTTAAATAAACAACGGGACAGGAGCAGCTTCTTCGGAAATAAGCTGAACGTCCTTGAGAGACAAAAAGCATCTTTCAGAACTTTCTTCTTATTTCTTGAAGCTTAACACGCCTGTCCCGACCTCAAGTTTTTATTCTATTGTCTTTTTCTTTTTATTCATTGACTGGAACAATGGCACCGTTCCATTTTTTCGTAATCCAATCTTGGACTTCTTTGCTACGTAACACTTTGACTAATTTTTTTACATTTTCGTTGTTTTCGTCTTCTTTACGAACCGCAATAATATTGGCATAAGGTGAACTTTCTTTTTCTAAGGCAATCGCATCTTTTTTCGGATTTAATCCTTGATCCACGGCAAAGTTTGAGTTAATTAAAACCGCAGCCCCTTCTTCATTGTCATAAAGAGTGGTCATGATTGCTGGATCACTTTCATGATTGAATTTCAACTTTTTAGTATTTTTATCAATATCATCGAAAGTAGCAGTTGTCCGGTCTACCCCTTCTTTCAGCGTGATTAAACCAGCATCTTCTAAAATCGTTAAAACACGTGGCCAATCTGAAACGGAAGAGCTAACGTAAATCGTTGAATCATCAGGAATTTCTTGTAACGATTTGTATTTTTTCGAGTAAAGCCCAACTGGTTCTAAATGAATCGCACCTGCATTCACAAAGTCATAATCATTTTCTTTAACCGCTTCATTAAAGAACGGCACATGTTGGAAATAGTTGGCATCGATATCACCACTTTCCAACGCCTTGTTAGGTAGCACGTAATCTGTATAAGTCGTCACTTCTAATTTTACGCCTTCTTTTTCTAATAAAGGTTTTACATGTTCTAAAATCTCTGCATGCGGAACTGGTGAAGCCCCAACTTTCAAGACCGAGTCATCACTCTTTTTATTGCCGCAAGCCCCTAAAATTAAGACAGCTACTGCTACAGTAATTACTGACCATAATGTACGTTTTTTCATCTTATTCCCTCCATTTATCGTTTATCTATTTTTTTAGCGACTGTATCCCCAAGCCATTGAATCGCAAAGACAATAATTAAGATACAAATCGTTGCTACTAAGGTAACTGTATTTTGACCACGTTGGAAGCCATCTTGATACGCCAAACTTCCTAAACCGCCCGCTCCAATAGCAGCCGCCATTGCAGTGTAGCCCACTAAAGAAATGGTTGTAACGGTTAAGCCAGAAACAAGTGCTGGCAGACTTTCTGGTAATAGCACTTTCCAAATTATTTGGAAACGATTGGCCCCCATTGCTTTGGCTGCTTCAATCACGCCTTTATCGACTTCACGAAAAGCAATTTCGACCATGCGAGCATAAAAAGGTGCTGCGGAAATAATCAATGCTGGTAAGGAGCCTTTGACACCAGACATACTCCCTAAAATAATTTTTGTAAAAGGAATTAACAGAACGATTAAGATAATAAACGGAATCGAACGGAAAATATTTACAAAAATGGCCACTAGCCAATACAGTAATCGGCTCAAAATCCCTTTTCTGCCTGACGTTTCAAAAAGTAGTAGTCCTAAAATCAGCCCTAAAATGGCGACCACTATGATTGAAATCCCTGTCATATAAAGTGTTTCAATCGTTTTTTCTTGTAGTTTACTTATATCAATTTGGGAAAAATCAAAGAAACTTGCTAAGCCACGATTATTCATTTCCAATCACCTCTGTTTCTACACGAAGTTTACGTAATCCTTCAATGGCTGCTAGAATATTTTGCTCTTCGCCTAATAATTGAATATAAAGAGAACCCACTGCACCCTGCTTTGTTTGCTGAATGTTCCCTTGAATAATACTAACTTCTACTTGATATTCTTGGACAATATGCGAGATAATTGGCAATTTCGCTTGTTCACCGTGGAAAAGCAAGCGAACAATTTTCCCATTCGGATATTGTTCCAACATTTCTTCAACAACCAGTTCCGTTTCTTCAATGTTTTTATCCGCTTCTTGTTGGATAAAGCGTTTCGCAATTTCTGTTTGAGGCTTTTTGAAAATATCGATTACTTTACCTTCTTCAACAATTTCACCATATTCCATCACGGCTACGCGATTACAAATTTTACGAATCACGTGCATTTCATGGGTAATTAATACAACCGTTAAATTTAATTCTTGGTTGATTTTTAGTAGTAATTCTAGCACTTCATCGGTTGTCTGCGGATCCAAAGCACTCGTTGCTTCATCACAAAGCAAAATATCAGGATTGTTAGCTAAGGCACGGGCAATCCCCACTCGTTGCTTTTGCCCACCAGAGAGTTGACTTGGGTAGGCATTTTCCCGTCCTTCTAATCCAACCAACTTGATTAACTCTTCTGCGCGGCTTTTCCGATTTTGTTTTGGAACGCCAGCAATTTCCAATGGGAGCATGATATTTTCTAGGACCGTCCGTGACCATAATAAATTAAAATGTTGAAAGATCATCCCAATTTTTTTACGGAAGTTTCGTAGTTCTTTATTTGGCAACAATGCAATATCTTGTCCTTGAATTTCTACTTCACCTTCTGTAGGTGTTTCAAGTCCATTCAATAGGCGAACCAACGTACTTTTTCCTGCACCTGAATAGCCAATAATGCCATAAATATCACCTGATTCAACCGTTAAATCAATATCTTTTAAAGCCGTGACTTTACCCGCTTTACCGGAAAACTCTTTTTTTACATGACGTAATTCAATTAATGCCATTTTGTTCTCCTCTTCTTTCTGTTCTACTTTCTTATTTTGAAGGTTTCGCACTTTTTATGAAACGAATTTGCTTAATAAAAACAAAAAAACTTCCATCCTTTTGCTATTACAGCAAAAAGGACGAAAGTTTGTCATTTCGTGATACCACCTTAATTCGCTATTATTTCTCAATAATAACCTCATACGGTACTTGATTCTTCGCATACCGTTGGCTGTAACGGGCGCCCCGTAGTAAGTTCACTGCTTCGCTCACTTACTCTGCTCAAAGACCATCTTCCATCTTAAATCTGTTACCCATTCTCAGCAAACAGGGCTCTCTTCAAACGTCCTTAACATGTACTCTTCTTTTCAAAGCTTTCTTTTGATTAGATTGAGAAAATTATAGCAATAAACATTGGCCTTGTCAACGTAAGACTAAAGATTTTCAAATTCTGTTGGTTCAACATCTGCTAAAACAGCAATCCAGGCATTTTCTTCATCTAATGCACTTGGCTCTTGATCAGCCGCTTCATTAATCGCAACTACCTTACCAGATAATGGACTACTGAATTCACTGACTGCTTTTTCTGCTTCTAATTCAATTAAAGAGTCACCTTTAGCTAATGTTTGTCCGACTTTTGGAAACGTTGCAAAAGTAATCTTTCCTAAATCCTCTTGGGCTTCGGCGGTTAAACCAATTTTATAACCTGCTTCTGTTGGTAAGATCCATAATTGATCAATTTGTTTCATTTCACTCATTTTCCAAGCACTCCTTCGTAATCTGCTTCTTTAAAACCATTCGTTAGAAATGTATTGTCTTTTAAGAGAATTGGACGCTTAATCAACATGCCATCCGCAGCTAAACGCTGACTTGCTTCTTCAATAGAAAAACTGTCAACAAGATCTTTTAAGCCTTGTTCTCTATATAAAACCCCACTTGTGTTAAAAAAACGACGAACAGGCAAGCCGGTCTCTTTCATCCATTTTGCTAATTGTTCACTACTAGGCGGTGTTGCTTTAATATCAATTGCTTGGTATTTAACGCCTTGTTGATCTAACCACGCTTTCGCTTTTTTACAAGTTGAGCATTTAGGATATTCATAAAGTGTGTACATTTCTACCCCTTCTTTCTTCTTTCTTTAACGACCACTTCTGGTACGAACCGTTTCTTGTTGGTAACGCATGGACATAATTAAGCCCACCCCAATCATGTTACCTAAAATGGAAGAACCACCTTGACTAATAAACGGTAATGGAATCCCAGTTAATGGTAGTAAACCAATATTCGCTCCAATGTTTTCAAAAACATGGAACAAAATCATCATGATAATTCCTGTGGCAATGTAGGCATAGAATTCATTATTTGTATCAAAACAAACGCGAATCATGCGGTAGATTAAAATAAAATACAACAAAATAATGAAACAGCCACCAATAAAGCCAAAGTTTTCACCAACAACTGTAAAAATCATATCTGACTCACGAACAGGGACATACACATCACTCACGTTAAAGCCTTTTCCGAAAAGGCCTCCAGAACCAATTGCTGTTAATGCTAGCGCTGGTTGGAATGAGCGATCTGGATCTGTATGGAAAGGATTTAGCCATAAATCAATCCGATCAAATTTATAGGCTTCGACCCCTAACTTAGACAATAAATCTCTACCTGTTTCTGTTGTAATCAAGTAAATAGTTCCAGCCCCCACTAGAGCAGCTAAAATAAAAACTGGCACAATAATTTTCCAAGTAATGCCAGACATTAAGAAAACTCCCCCAAAAATGGCTAAGAAAACTAACATCGTCCCGAAGTCTTTTTGTAAAAGGACTAAAACAATTACCGGAATCGCCACTAATAGCATTTTAGCGATTAGCCAAAAGTCGCTTTTGAGTGTTCGGTCCACATATTTAACATTATGCATGGTCACTATATAGGCCAACATCAAAATAAACGCAATCTTCATCAATTCCGATGGTTGGAATGTGGTGCCACCAAAGCGAATCCAGTTTTTAGAACCTGTTTGCTCTGCTAGCACGGGGTCATAGAATTTCAGTAGTAATCCCATTAATACTAATCCAAGTGCATAAAAAACGGGCGTTAACCGCCAGAGTAATTTTGAGCTAAAATGCATAATAATGACAATACTTAATCCTCCGACTAAATACCACAGTCCTTGTTTCATTAACAAGCTACCAATTTTAGGTTTGCTTGGATCATTGTAAAGCGCTACGTAAAGCGATAGCATACCAATTAGTGATAAAAGAAAAACTGGTAATATCACGCCGTAATCAATTCGACTATCTAAATTTGTTTTCTCTTTTCTATTCATTCGTCATCCCTTTTCCTTTGTTCATACGTTTTTTATTATATCTTTCTCACAGAAGAAAAGAAAGGAATTCTACTATATTTGAGAAAAACTTTAGAGAATTGGTCCTTCACTAGCAATTTTTTCTTTTTCTTCAATCCTATTTGGCTTTTATTTAAAATTTTTTACATCAGTGATAATGAGAAAGTTTACTATAAACATTCAGTAACAAAAAACAGTCGCAACTAAAACACGTTGCGACTGTTTTTATTCGCTTTTTCTTTGTTTCGTTTGTTGTAGCTCTTTATTAATTCGGACAATTTCGTTGCCAAAATTTTGCCAGTCACTGGCTCGCGGGGGCGCTAACCAAATTAAACATTTTACTGAAAATAACGTTTTTGGTAAATAATCCGAAACTACTAAATCAGTATCTGGTCGAATCGCTGAATGAAAGTGAATGCTGAAAGATTCGAATATTTTGATTTGTTCTTTGATAAACTGAGTATATTTTTCTCCTTGCGTAAAATTCACATAAAGATTGATCGTGCTTTTTTCATTCCTTTGGTCATAAAGACGGGATAACACTAATAGCAAATCAAAAAATAAAGAAAGCTTACTAAACTCAAACGCCGAGCAATCCAACGCAAATAAAAACTGACGACAGCTATTAAAAACAATTGGGTAGCGTTCCTGAAAAAATTCTAAATCCATAATTCGTAAGGTGATATCGATGAACGGCGTAATAAAACGATGTTGATAAATAATCGGAACAATTTCTTGATAAAATTCTTCGTCCGAAATTGTAAACGGCATATAAGAAAAGAATAATGTTTTCGTAGCCGTAATTGCCTCATTGTGAGAACTCAGCAAATGTTCCGAAATAAGTTCACTTTGATAGACCGATAAATTGCCGATAATTCCTTGAATTTCTGCGTTTTTCTCTGCATGAGTCGCCTTCATCACTTCGTTGATCCAACATTGAATTTCTTGATAAATCGAACTTTCTTCATCAAAAGCGAATGGATTTTCTTCTTGGGATAAAAAATAATTAGCTTTTCTTTGCGTTCGTTCTAACGCCACCAATACATAATGTTTAAATAAATGAAAATTAGTGATATTTTCATAAGAGCCTTTCAATTGAGCCAATAATTGGTTAACTGCGCGAAGATCTGTTTGATTATATAATTCTTCAGAATCTTTGTAAATTCGGTAATAAAGCATAGTAAAATATTGTCTAATCGCCATTTCATTGCCGCTAAGTTGTAAATTTTTGGATAACTTAATACCGTATTGACCTAATTCTTTCCGGATATGGTCAACAATTTTGTATACAACCGTTCGACTCATCCCGTGCTTTTCACCGTATTTTTTGATTGAGGTAAACTGATGAAAGAAAATCGTTTTTAATAGATTAAATTCTAACGAGTCTTTTAAATAATATTCTTCAATAATACTTGAAGAAATACGAAGGCTTTGAGATAACAAAATTTCATTATTTTTTTCACTGATTTCCATCTCATTAATCAGACCAAAGCGTTGCAAATCTGCATTGATTTCTGTTATGTTCCGTTCTAGCAAATAAGGAGAAATAGCTAATTGCTTACATAAACGATCTTTTCGTTCAGAAAATGAATATTGTTGCTCTAACTTTCTAATAATCGCTAATTTTAAATTTTCCCGATCATCTAATAACAAGAATTCCATTTAAACTCTCCTTGTTCCATACAAAAGTGAGCCTGACAGGAAGCTTAAAGTGGTGCCAAATTGAGAGGACCCACTTGCCGCTCCTCCAGTAATTTCCACTGGGGCTATCGTATCTATTTTTTTCAACAACTCATCATTTAACAGCACCTTTTTATTTACTCGTTCCTGTTCAATTTTATTTTTCTTTTTCTCCTGTTTTGTTTGTTGCTCCTTGTCCTGTCTCGAGGCAATAATTGGTCTTTCTGGGCCAATCATTGCTTGACTATAAGGAAGCTCTGCAAGCATATTCCCCTCTGCAGCAAAATTAGTAGGGTTGACATACACCTTCGCAATAGAAAGGTATGACTCGTAACGGAAGGTTACAAAATAAAGGCCTACTTTTTGAGTATTTACATTATTTTCTATAATTACATTTTCTAAATTTAAAGGGCGACCCTCTTTATCTTTTAGAAAAACGACATTGTCTAATGGTGACCATGCTTGATTAACTCCTAAAAACGTGTCTTTTAATTTAAGTTCCGTTTGATTTTCTTTGACCGTAATGGTTGCTGTTTCAATTTTGCCATCCACTTCATAAGTCACGGTGTATTTGCCTGGTGTTGTCGCTTCGTTTGCATAGCTATTCACTGAAGCAATCAACATTCCTGAAGAAAGAAATAAGGCTGTGCCGATACTACCATAATAAATAGTTCGCTGGTTCATCTCGTTTATTATTCCTCCAAACTATTTCATAAAAATAACTATCTTAACAGAAAAACCTGCTAATAGGTGTTCTTAAAATAAAAGTCACTTGTAAAACTTCCTATTTTCCAAGGAAACAGCTACCCTCATTCATGCACTTATTCATCTTTTAAGCGTGGAACAAAAGTTACTTTAAACTTTTGCCCCACGCTCATTTAATTATTTTCGTTTCTTCTTGATGACTATACCACTAATAATCACAATAAGTAACACAACAAGTCCTAGCACACGATATAGACCATTAGTTTGTTCTCCCGTTTTTGGATAACGTCCTTGCTTGTCAGGTTTCACAATATGTGTGACATACTGACTACGTTTTATCGTGGTTTGATTCGTTGAGGAACTAGTCTGGTTGTTCTCATTTTTATCTGGTAGTGGTGTAGGATTACGATCAATCACATGAACAGTTGCTACTGTCGTCAATTGACGAGGTGTCTCGTTTGAAAACATTGAGAAAAGTCGTGACTGCACAGCTGGTTTGGTTTCATTAACTGGCTCAGTGGTATAGGAAATCTGGTACTCTCCTGTTTTCTTTGTATCAACTTCCCCTTTTACTTGAACCTTATCAAAGGATATAGCATGACCGTCACGATCTGTCGCTGAAACGAAATTATCTTCTGGTTTCCACGAATCACCAACATAAATCGTTGTATCTTTAACCTCTAACTTAGATTGGTCGGGTTTGACGGTCACATGGGCTGTTTCTTCTTTACCTTCGTAACTGTATACGATTGGATAAACGCCTGCTTTGCTAGTATCAACTTGACCTGAAACAGTGATTTTTTCGAATGGGACATCTTGACCTGTTTTATCTGTTGCTGAAACAAAGTTCTCTTCTGCTTCCCATGAATCTCCCACATAAATCGTTGTATCTTTGACTTGTAAGCGACTGTCATCACGAACATGAACGATTGCTTTCGCTTCTTTTGTGCCATTTTTATAGACAATTTCATAATCGCCTATTTTATCAACATTCACTGTTCCCTGAACATCAATTTTTTCAAACGGAACGTCTTGACCTGTTTTGTCTGTTGCTGAAACGAAATTATCTTCTGGTTTCCACGAATCACCAACATAAATCGTTGAATCTTTGACCTCTAACTTAGATTGGTCGGGTTTGACGGTCACATGAGCTGTTTCTTCTTTACCTTCGTAACTGTATACGATTGGATAAACGCCTGCTTTGGTGTTATCAACTTGACCTGAAACAGTGATTTTTTCGAATGGGACATCTTGGCCTGTTTTATCTGTTGCTGAAACAAAGTTCTCTTCTGGTTTCCATTTATCGCCGACATAAATCGTTGTATCCTTGACTTGTAAACGACTATCATCACGGACATGAACGATTGCTTTCGCTTCTTTTGTGCCATTTTTATAGACAATTTCATAATCGCCTATTTTATCAACATTCACTGTTCCCTGAACGTCAATTTTTTCAAACGGGACATCTTGACCTGTTTTGTCTGTTGCTGAAACGAAATTATCTTCTGGTTTCCATTTATCACCCACATAAATCGTTGAATCTTTGACCTCTAACTTAGATTGGTCGGGTTTGACGGTCACATGGGCTGTTTCTTCTTTACCTTCGTAACTGTATACGATTGGATAAACGCCTGCTTTGGTGTTATCAACTTGACCTGAAACAGTGATTTTTTCGAATGGGACATCTTGACCTGTTTTATCTGTCGCTGAAACAAAGTTCTCTTCTGGTTTCCATGAATCGCCGACATAAATCGTTGAATCTTTGACTTGTAAACGACTGTGATCAATTGTTTTAGTTAATGGAATTTTTAGTTGATTGTCTCCTTTGACCAGCTTAATGGCTTTACCTGTCAAATACTCTTCATCCACGGAATATTCCTGCGGTACATTCGTTACTCGCAAAGTATAATCACCTGTCATGATGGCATCAAAGGAGTATTGACCTTTTTCATCTGTTGTAAATTCGGTTGCTGTATGCGTGACATTATCAATTAGTTCAAAAGAAACCTTCGCAATTGCTTGGTTTTCATCCTCTATGTTATGCGTATAGAATGTGGCAGTTGCTAAATAAACAATACCTTCCGCATCGCCTTCTGAGAATTTCAATGTGATTGGCGCAGTGGCGACTTTTTTCTTGCTAGCAGACATCTGGTTCAATGTTTCAGAGTCGATTGTTGTTT
Source organism: Enterococcus sp. DIV0236 (assembly GCF_050558525.1). Classification (NCBI taxonomy): domain Bacteria; kingdom Bacillati; phylum Bacillota; class Bacilli; order Lactobacillales; family Enterococcaceae; genus Enterococcus; species Enterococcus sp. DIV0236. The sequence goes on from NZ_CP187891.1 coordinate 2,019,217, forward strand.
CTGTATAGATTTGGCCAGCGTTTGCAGAGACAGTATTGTATTCAATCGTAATGTTTTCTGTCAATGTATAGTCTTTAAAAATAATTTTCGCACCGTTTGTAGTCTTCTCTAATGAATAAGCATCTTCTGGCACACCTTTCACGGTAATAGAATTCAAATCGATTTGAGCATTGGTTGTGCCTTTGGGTGTTAATTCAATCGTTGGATTTTTCACACGATGTGTTTTATTATCAATATTTTTTGTTGTTACTGTCGTTTTTGTTACATTTTTTAATGTTGGATTCGCCGCTTGTGTTGCACTCAAAATGTCTAACGCTTCATTTTGAACAGAAACCGTAGCAGACCCTTCATTATTATTCGATTGTGGTTCTTTAGCTGTCCCAGTTATATAAAGAGTTGGCACGTCGATCCAGCCATTGGCATTTTTATACTCAATAATGTAACGTTTGTTGGTTTTTCCAAAATCAAACGTGTAACTATTGGTATTTTCGTCAAAAGTAATCGTTGGGTATCCAGGACTGTCTGGTGACATTGGTTTATCAAAATAATAGCCACGATCCCAGTATTGTGGATAAATTGAATCTACCTGATCGTTTGAAACATCATAAATGTCAAAAAGAACATCGGCGCCAGCTGGAATTTTTGTACGGACGCTTAGTGAGTCAAAAGAATCATTTCGTGCATTGACAAGGAATTGATTTTTACTACTTTGAAGTGTTCGTTCTGAACCACGCTTACTATTAGTAGTTACTGTCGTATCAACTGGAGTTAAACCTTCAGCACTCATTGTTATCGGTATCGTATCGACTGGGATACTTTTATCTTTTGGCAAACTATCTGGCACGTAATTAAAACCTATTGGAATTTGGATTTCGTTGGTTATTGGCGTAGTGAACTTAATAACTGAACCATCTGACGTTGGCGTTACTGTATAATCCGTTCCTAACTTGTAATAAAAATAAATTTCTTTTGTAGCTCGTAATGAAAGATAATTAGGATGCTTTACTTTAATTTCTAAATTTTGAATCGGTGTCTCTTTGCTTCCCATAACTGAGACAGTTGTTCTTGATGAATAGGCACCATTTTGATCATAATTACCCCAAGCAGTTTCAGCATTCAAAGGATTAACAACACTAATTGGTTCAATATATTGATCGGATACTAATTGAATGGCTTTATTAGGACCAATTACAGGTGTACTTAATGATAGATTAATGTCCTTCTTGTCAAAATCCATTGTTAAATCAGAAATATTTATTCTTAAATAGCTATCTTTTGTGGCCGTTAAAGTGAGCTTGCCACCTTCAGTTTTAATATCAAAATAGTCTTCCAATTTTACATTTTCATATAAAGGACCATACGCCGTAAATTTAGGATTCTTAATTTCTTGACCGTTTGTACTCTCTAATACGATTTGTTGACCCACTTTTGTTTCTGTTAACGTGCCATAAATTGTTACATAATATTTCCCTTTGCTTTGAAAACTGATATAGGACATACTACGCATTTCACGATCAGCAATTACTTTACTTGTTTGACTCGTCTTAGCAGTAAAATCGGTTGTTTGTTTAGTTCCTGTCGTACTTTTCAAAGAAATTGACCCAATTTTTGTTGTTGGATACTGCTGCGAATATAAGTAGTTATAGTCCGAAGCACTCTCTAAATAAATTGTCCGATTAATCGATAAGGAATAGGCTTTTTGTTGATTCATGTTTGGAACAGTTACAGCAATCCGCCCGAGTGAATTATCGCTTAATGTATAATCTTTGCCAGGTGTTAACAGGGTTTGCGTTTCTGGTAAAATTTGACCATTAATGTCGACATCGTAACTGAAAACTTGAGGTTCCAAGTTATCTTGTTTTCCAAAGACAGCGCCTGGCGTCTCTGTTGTTAATAATTCTAATGTTTGATTGCCAGTTAACGTCCGGTCTAAATTATAAAAAATTTCGCCATCTAATCCCGTCGTTCTGGTTCGTTCGTTATATTGAATTGGTTCCACTTGTTCATATAAATCAAACGAGTAGGTTTTTTTATTTTTTCCTGGAGTTTCAATTTTGACTAATGGTTCCGCCTCTGTTGTTAGATAACTTTTTAATTCTACTTTAAAGGAAGTATCTGAAACTCGTTGATTAAACGTAATACTTAATGTTTTGGTTGCCGCATCGACTGCCCAAGTTGCGCCAATGCCCGTCACATCTCCGCTAACAGTTGAATAACCTAAATGTTCTGGTAATTGAACTGTATAAACTGATCCAGGTGCATAACCTGTGTTTCCAACAGCAAATTGGAACGTAGCGGTTACCGGTGTTGTATTTAATTCGCGGTGAACCTCTGTTTGGCTGTATTCTGTTCCACCAATCGGCGCAAGACTCATACTGTCAAGTAGTTCATCTGTAATTGGCGCTTGAACATCTGGTAGGGCTTTTTCATTAAGTGAGGTGTCCTTGTCCTCCGTTGTTTGTTGTTCAGATGGTGTAGCACCACTGGAAGCTGTTGTGCTCGCCTCTGTGGTTTGCGATTCAGTTGTTGCAGTTGGTTGATTCATTTCTGAAGTATTCGTTGTTTCTAAAGGTAAAGATGGTGTTGAGTTCGATAACTCTGCCTCTTTTTTTGCTGTATCAGTGGTCTCTGTTTGTGCTTCTGTCGTTGTTACAGCATAGGCATTTGCGGCAAACCCGAAATTTTGTGCGAGAAGTATACTCAACATCACAAAAGAAAAAGTTTTTTTCTTCATACTAATCCCCTTTCAATAAAATTCATATAACCTAATAATAGCTTGTTAAAAATGAAACAATTGATTAATTTTTTTTGAATCTTCGAAAAAAAAAAACATCTTTTCATAAAAAAATACTTGGAAAATCAGCCACAATCACTGTTTTTCCAAGTATTTTTTTATGAATATTTGTAAATTATCGTTTCTTTTGGCGAAAAACGACCACGAAATAAACTGCAATAAACAATAACACTAAGAGCGAGTTACTATTTTTAATGAAAGTTAAAAATTGACTTGTTTGCGTTGAAATGCCTTTGCCGCCAGTCAATTCTAATAAAAATTGTGTCGTGCCACCTTTGCCTACTACAGTGACTAACATAAGCGCCATCAAAATAAATTGATGGAATAAACTCCCTTTTGTTTGTGTTGTATATTTGATAAGGATGCGGCTATCTTTTGGCAAATCTGTCTCTTGATAATATCGCCTAGCTAAAAAGCTGTTCAATGTGCTTTTGAAAAAACTCAAGAGAAACAGGCCTAAAATAGTCCACGAAGTAAGAAGTAATATTCCCAAACTTCCCGCCAGACCAATCATTGGTATGTTGTTTGACCATTGTTTCGTTTTACTAGCTGCAATCATTGCAAAAATCATCCCTAAAACATAAGGTAAATAGAGATAGATGCCCATATGAGCTCTGCCGTAAACCCCTGCAACATAAATGGAACCAAATAAAAATAAATAGTTCCCCACAATCCCGTTAATCAAGGTCGCAAGATTCATTTCTAATGATACTTTATACGCACCGCGTTTGCCATAATGACTAACGAAAAGGACAGCCACCACAAAGAAACAGCAGGCGCCAACAATCGCATAATCAAATTCCACCGCATTCGTTAATAAGCGACCACTTCTTAATAAAAGTAATAACACAAAAAAGATAACAAACAGAATTAATTCTTTTCGTGAAACTTCTGCTGATTCTTCTTCTAGCTCGTTTAATGAAACAGGATAGCTCTTGATTGCTACTAAAGCAACCAGAAAATAGAGCGCGTACACCAATAACGCCAGTCCAATCTCAGTCGCTTTAAAAAATAAAGCGCCAAATAAAACAGCGGTCAATAAGACTGTCGTTAAAAGATTGCTATGACTGATTTTTTGACCTTCTTCTTTTAAGAAAAAGCGAATTGATTGATTACTTGGTGGCAACAACGCTCCACTAAGTCCTAACAACATTCCTGAAATACTATAAAGCGGGAAAGAATAAGCGCCGGCAATCCCAATTAAGGAGCCTGCCAAGCCTAACAATAGAGAAATCTTTAGTAGACCTAGACTAGTTAAAGACAAATTAATTCCTCGAACCAGAAAAATGCCTGTCATACGCAATGTATAAAATAAGACAAATGGTAAAATTGTTAGAAGGTTGTGTCCATCACTCAATTGAATGTAAAGTAAATAAGGCACAACAATAATCGTATTACTTAGTAAACTTAATGCTGTATTACCAAGACTTTTAATTTTTTTATTCATTTTGACCTCTTCTTTTATCTTTCATTTTCTATTATTTTTAGGGTAGCATTGTTTACTTTTTTTGTCCATAAAATAACAGATGCAGCAATTTTCTAATGTTTATTTTCCACTGTTACGTATAATAGTTAATGACGACTGCTTGGACTTTCTCTGTTCCGTCATTTATATACGTGTGTACTTGATTAGCATCAAAATACATAGCGGCGTCTTTTGGAAGAAGGTATCTCTGACCGCCGACTTCAAGAGCTAATGCTCCTTGAATAACCATGACATATTCTGTCGAACGTTTTGAATGCCCAACAGCTTGATACTTTTTCCCTGGATCTAATTCAAACTGAAAGAGTTCAAAGTTTCTTTCCTGGTTGTCCGAGTAGTAATTAAAGACTCGATAGGAGTGATCTTCAGAATGTTGTGTTACCGTCTCAGTTTTTTTTACCACGGGATTTTCTTTAACATAGTCATCTTCTAATAAATACGTATATGGAACATTGAGTCCATTACTTATTTTCCAAATTGTATTTATGGTAGGATTGGTGGTTCCTTTTTCAATCTGCGAAAGCATCCCTTTACTCACTCCGGTTATCCCAGCTAGTTCATCTAACGTAAGTTTTTTTTCTTGTCTAATTTTTTTTAAATTATTGCCAATAATTGTATTAATCTCCAAAATAGTTGCTCCTTCTGTTTCTTTTTATCATCCAAAAGTTTAATATATTGAACAAAAGTATTCTTTATTGTATTATACAATATATATCTTAGTTGTTCAAAAGGAGTGGTTAATAATGAAAACGCTCATTCGCTCGTTGTGTCTCATTATCGAAGGTCTAGATTTTCATACACACGTGTTTAAATTTTATACAGAAAGAAGGAAAAAAAGAGAATGAACCACCAATTAGATGCACGCACTGGCATTCGTGAAGCCTTGCCAACGGTTTTTGGCTATATTGGTATTGGCATTGCTTTTGGTATCGTAGGACAAGCAGCAGGTTTTTCCCCTCTTATTGTTAGTGCGATGTCGTTTTTTATTTTTGCAGGATCTGCTCAGTTTGTAACAGTTAGTATGTTGACTGGCGGCAGCCCTATCTTATCTATTGTGTTAGCGACTTTCTTAGTAAATGCGCGTATGATTCTTATGGGAATGACCATTGCGCCTTACTTTAAAGCCGAATCTCTCGGTAAAAATCTCTGGTTGGGAACCTTACTGACGGATGAAAGTTTTGCACTAGGAATGAATAAATTAAACCACACCAAAGGACGTTTAAGTTTTGAGTGGTTTAATGCTGCCAATTTGATTTCCTATGCGACTTGGGTTTTTTCGACGATCATCGGTGCCTATCTAGGGCGCTTTATTGCAAACCCTCAAGCATTAGGTCTTGAGTTTGCGGTCGTGGCTATGTTCATTGGTTTACTCTATCTGCAGATAATTAGTGATCGTTCCATGAAAATCGCTTTACAACTCATCATGGTCCTGATTACTTTTGGTTTGATGTCTATTGGTCTAATTTTTATTCCCAGTAATTTAATTGTCTTAGTTGTCACGTTAATCGGGTGTGGAATAGGAGTGATGATAAAACATGCCTTCTTCTGAGTATCTCTTTTTAACAATTTTAGGCTGTACCGTTGCAACCTGGCTTTCAAGAATACTGCCATTTTTACTTTTAAAAAAAATCAGTCTGCCACAGAAATTATTAGAATATCTAAGTTTTGTTCCAATTGTGATTATGTCCGCCTTATGGTTTAGTAGCTTATTTGAACAAAGAATTGGGCATTTACCAAGCCTCAATCTTCCTTATTTATTCGCTTCATTTCCTACCATTTTAGCCGCAATACTTACTAAAAACTTATTGCTTATTGTACTGGTAGGCATTGCTTCATTTGCACTAATCCAAAATTTTATCTAAAAAAACAGACAGGCACTACCAGATGGTAGTGCCTGTCTGTTTTTTTAGATGCCAGCTGCAGGGATCGAACCTGTGACCTACGCGTTACGAGTGCGTTGCTCTACCAACTGAGCTAAGCTGGCCTGAAACAAATCTATTATAGGACTTTCTACTTTATTTGTAAAGTCTGTTTGTTATTTATTTATGCAAAATCTCTTTAAAATAAGCCAAATAGCGACTTTACAAACTTTTTTCTGAAAATGTGGTATAATAGAGATATCAAGAAAGGATGGTTTTTTGTATGTCAAATTTTAATGGTATGGTTACTCCTGTTGTTCCATCGGATGCTGGTAAGGATTTCGCCGTTGACACCCATGTTACTTTTCTTGTTCACGGACAGCCACAAACAGGCGTTGTTACGAAACAATTAAAAAATGCCGCTGTCGTCGAAATTGACGAAACGCAAAAAAACAATCACTTAATGGTGCACAGCAATGGTGTGATTGTTATTAATTACAAACAATTGAAAAAGATTTAATTCTTCAAGCGTGGGAAATTTCCCCCGCTCTTTTTTATGTACAGAATTGGAATACTTTCCAATTCGTCGGAAACTATAATGCTGTAATAAACGCAAAAAAACCAAAAATAATTCCGGGCACATTAGCAAAAATAATGGACTTATCTCGTGTTTCTCCATCGTCTCCATATAACCCATGAATCGTCCAAAAAATACAATTAATCATTGCCACTAATGGTTGCGTCGGATTGCCTTTTTCCCCATGTAAATTTCCATAAATTTGCGGAATATACGAAACATACATCAAAACTGACATCACACTAGCAATCACAGCGATAGCGTGTAAGGCTTTTTTATTCTTTTTCATAGCTCCTCCTTTGTTTTTTTATTTTTTATTATACACCTAGAAAAGTTCTTTAAGCAAAAGAAAACCGTTAGTAACCATAATCGGTTACCTAACGGTTTTTTGTTATTATTTTGTTCCGAATAAACGGTCACCAGCATCCCCTAAACCAGGAACGATATAGCCGTCTTCGTTTAAGCGCTCATCTAAAGCTGCTGTATAAATATCTACATCTGGGTGCGCTTCTTGTAAAGCTTTCACACCTTCTGGAACGGCCACTAGACATACAAATTTAATGTTGCTAGCACCACGTTCTTTTAATGAATCGATGGCCATAATTGCGGAACCACCTGTTGCTAGCATTGGGTCAACAACAAATAATTGACGACTTGCAATGTCTTCAGGTAATTTCACGAAGTATTCATGTGGTTGCAATGTTTCTTCATCACGATAAAGTCCAACGTGTCCAACTTTCGCTGCTGGAATTAATTCTAAAATCCCATCAACCATGCCAATGCCGGCACGTAAAATAGGAATGATTGCTACTTTTTTCCCTGAAAGTGTTTTTTGTGTTGATTTACCCATCGGTGTTTCGATGACAACATCCTCTAAAGGCATATCCCGTGATACTTCATAAGCCATTAACATAGCAATTTCGTTGACAACTTCGCGGAAAACCTTTGTCCCACAGTTCTTTTCGCGAATCATTGTTAGTTTGTGTTGAATTAGCGGATGATCAATTACTTGAAATTTTCCCATATCTATTCTCCTTCATTATTTTATTCTTTCTTATTGTAAAACAAAAGAGCCTAGGACACAAGTTGAATTCCTTAAATCCTAAGCTCCGACTCTTATTTGTACAGAGAATCGCGCTTCAGCTATCCCTGATGTTAGTTATATAATGGATATTTTTTAGTTAGCGCTGCTACAGCTGCTTTGACTTCATCATGAACTGCTGTATTTTCTGGATCTTTTAAGACTTGAACGATTAATTTAGCAACTTCTACCGCATCTTCTTCTTTAAAACCACGTGAAGTAATTGCAGGCGTTCCAATACGGATACCACTTGTTTTAAATGGACTTAATTGTTCAAACGGAATTGAATTTTTATTGACAGTAATATTTACACTATCTAAAATAGCTTCTGCTTCTTTTCCATTTAAACCAAAACCTGTCACTTCAATCAGTAATAAGTGGTTATCTGTTGCCCCACTAATTAAACGAGCTTCTGGCGCTTGATTGAAAACTTTCGTCATCGCTTGCGCATTTGCAATCACTTGCTGACTATATTCAGCAAAACTTGGATCCAATGCTTCTTTAAAAGCTGCGGCTTTTCCGGCAATCACATGTTCCAATGGGCCACCTTGAATGCCTGGGAAAATACTACTATTTACTTTTTTCGCCAATTCTTCGCTATTTGTCAAAATTAAACCGCCACGAGGACCACGCAATGTTTTATGGGTCGTACTTGTTACGATATCAGCATACGGAACTGGATTTGGGTGCAACCCTGAAGCTACCAAGCCTGCAATATGCGCCATATCAACCATTAACTTGGCATCTACTTCATCAGCGATTTCACGGAAACGTTTGAAATCAATCGTTCGTGAATACGCACTTGCGCCAGCAACAATTAATTTTGGACGATGTTCTCTTGCTAAAATTCGCACAACATCGTAATCGATTACTTCTGTTGAAGGATCCACTCCATAACTGACAAAATTATAGGTTTTTCCACTAAAGTTAACGGGCGAACCATGTGTTAAGTGACCACCAGCTGATAAATCCATCCCCAAAATGGTATCACCTGGTTCAACCAATGAAAGGTATGCCGCTGTATTGGCTTGAGAACCTGAATGGGCTTGTACATTCGCGAATTTTGCACCAAATAATTCTTTGGCACGATCGATAGCTAAATTTTCTACGATATCGATAAATTCACAACCACCATAGTACCGTTTACCAGGGTAACCTTCTGCGTATTTATTCGTTAAAATACTTCCTTGGGCAGCCATAACTGCTTTTGACACAACATTCTCAGATGCGATTAGTTCCAAGTTATTTTCTTGGCGCTCTTCTTCTCTTGCAATTGCATTCCATAAATCTGGGTCATACGTTTTGTAATCCATTCAAACAACACTCCATTTTGTTTTCTTTTGTCTGATTGTATCATACTTCTGTGTCAGCTTCGTTACAAATACCTCTTATTTTTCAAAAAATTTTTGATTGGCTGATTTTTTCAAGCGATTCATGTAAGCAGTGCCTAAACCAGTTTCTGCAAATCCTTGCGCAAAAATCGTGGTAGCTCCTTGCTCATCTAACGCTCTTAACCCTGCAAATAGTTCTTTTGTGGCTTTTTCAACCGTTTCTGCACCATAAGAATAAACAAACGCATTTTCTGTATCTAGTTGTGCTGCCTGTTCATCACTTAAAAATAAGCCGATTTTTTCCTGTTGTTCTTTTGCTTGCTGAATCGCCGCTTGCCATTCTGCTGTTTGACCGCTTATAATCCAAACTTCCGCATCAGGAGAATAGTGTTTGTATTTCATCCCTGGCGCTTTGGGTGCTGCATTTTCGCTAATTAAATGTGTATCGATTTTCACTTGGGAAATAATGCTTTCCAACTGCTCTTTGGTAATTGCTCCTGGTCGTAAAATAACTGGCACACCATCTTCCGCCGTTAAATCTAAGACCGTTGACTCCACCCCAATCTGCGTTGGGCCATCATCTAATATGGCAGCAATTTTCCCCTGCAAATCATGATAAACATGCTCTGCAGATGTTGGACTAGGCTTGCCAGAAGTGTTCGCACTTGGTCCGACCAACGGAACATTGGCTTGTTCAATCAAAGCTAAGGTCGCTTGGTTATCTGGCATACGAAAAGCGACTGTCTCTAAACCACCTGTTACTGTTTTAGAAAATGTATCGCTAGGCACATTAAAAATTAAAGTTAATGGTCCCGGCCAAAAGGCAGACACCAATTTTGTAGCGACTTCTGGTAAGGTCGCCACGTATTTTTTGACCATCTCAACGTTGTTCACATGAACAATCAATGGATTATCACTGGGGCGGCCTTTTACTTGGTAAACTTTTTTTACTGCCGCTTCATTTAAGGCATCGGCACCTAAGCCATAAACAGTTTCTGTTGGAAAAGCCACTAGCTCGCCTGCTTGAATGGCTGCTGCCGCTTGGGCTATTTCTTGTTTGGTTAATTTTTTTGTTTCCATTGCAAATCGCTCCTTCTAGAAAAGTGGCGACGAAGAACCTTAGTTACTCGGCTATCGCGAGGCGATCGTTGCCAGATAAATCTTTTTCAATTTTAATTGTTTTTTGTGGATAGGCGGCGCTCAATAATTCTTGGAGGGCCGCGCCTTGTTGAAACCCTATTTCAAAATAAATTTTACCGTCTGCTTTAAGCATCGTTTGACTTTCATGAATTAATTGTTGGTATAAAGCCAAACCGTTATTTTCAGCGAATAAAGCGGTCTTAGGTTCATACGTTCGGACACTTGCATCCATTAAATGCCATTCTTGTTCACTAATATAGGGCGGATTAGAAATAAGCAGATCAATTTTTTCAGAAGCAACTGGCTGTAAGCCATTCCCATGATAAAATTCGATGTCAGCACCTAATACTTTCGCGTTTTGTTTAGCGACAGTCAACGCTTCCTCTGAAAGATCAATGGCAATAACTCGCCAGTTGGGCCGTGCCAGTTTCAAGCTAATCGCAATGGCACCTGTCCCTGTTCCGACATCCACGACCGTCAAAGGAGTATCTGGATTGGCTTTTAAGCAACGCTCGACTAATTCTTCTGTTTCTGGTCTAGGAATCAAAGTATGTTCATTAACAATAAAGGAATGTCCATAAAATTCAGCTTGTCCTAGTAAATATTGTGCTGGGTAATCTGTCAATAATTGGGCTAAATCCGTTTTTAATTGTTCCTCTTCTTCTTGGGGCATTTCTTCTTGCATATGCAGGAGCCACTGCGTTTTATCCCAACCTTTACGTTCTAAAAAAACATAGTGAATAGCATAGCCTTCTTTGCCTTGCGTCTCTAAAAAAGAAGAAGCCCAGTTAAGGACTTCAAAGTAACGTTTAGCCATTTTGCATCTCTTCTAATTTCGATGTTTGATCATATAAGACTAATGCATCAATGATTTCGTCTAATTTACCAGCAAGAATCTGGTCTAGTTTTTGGATGGTTAAACCAATACGATGATCCGTTACTCGATTTTGTGGGAAGTTATACGTTCTGATTCGTTCTGAACGATCTCCGGTCCCCACCGCCGATTTACGGTTAGCATCATATTCACTTTGTGCTTCTTGTTGAATTTGGTCATACACACGAGCACGCAAAACTTTCATTGCTTTTTCACGGTTTTTTAGCTGTGAACGTTCATCTTGCATTGCGACCACGATTCCTGTTGGTAAATGGGTTAATCGAACAGCCGAAGCGGTTTTATTGACGTGCTGTCCACCAGCGCCACTTGCATGATAAATATCGACACGGATATCTTTATCAGCTAATTCGATTTCGACTTCTTCCGCTTCCGGCATAACTACAACGGTTGCTGTCGATGTATGAATCCGTCCTTGTGATTCTGTTGAAGGAACTCGTTGCACGCGGTGAGCGCCACTTTCGTATTTTAATTTTGAAAAGACGTTATCTCCTGAAATCATCATAATTACTTCTTTATATCCACCGATTCCAGTGACGTTCGCTTCTAAAACTTCCGCTTTCCACCCTTGTGCTTCTGCATATTTTTGGTACATATTAAATAAGTCGCCAGCAAAAAGTGCGGCTTCATCGCCACCTGCTGCACCACGGATTTCCATGATGATATTTTTATCATCATTTGGGTCTTTTGGTAATAATAAAATTTTAATGCGGTCTTCTAACACTTCTTTTTCTTTTTTCAAATCAGAAAGTTCTTCTTTCGCCATCTCGGCCATTTCCGCATCTAAGTTTTCACTTAAAAGTTCTTCGGCATCGCTAATCCCTTCAACAACTTGTTTATATCGGCGATAAACTTCAACCGTCTCACGTGTATTAGCTTCTTCCTTCGATAATTCCATGAAACGTTTTGTATCGCTAATGACTGCTGGGTCACTTAATAATTCGCCCAATTCCTCATAGCGATCTTCAATAGATTGTAATTGATCGTACATAGTGTCTCTCCTTACTGTTCTTCATTCACTGTTTTTGGATGAAAATAATGTTTGCGACAAACAGGATAGTAGGCTTCATTCCCACCAATTTGGACTTGATCCCCTTCATAAACGGGTTTGCCATCAATATAGTGCAAGTTCATAGTTGCTTTTTTATGACAGAACCAGCAAATCGTTTTTAATTCTTCTAATTTGTCTGCATATAAAAGTAAATACTTTGAGCCTTCAAATAATTCATTTCTAAAATCATTCTTTAGCCCAAATGCCATTACTGGAATATCTAATTCGTCAACAATTCGTGCAAATTCAATGACATGATGCTTGTTTAAAAATTGACATTCATCGACTAATACGCAAAAAGGTTTGTAAGACAAATCATTAATCAAGTCAAAGACATTGGTTTCTTCAAAAATTGGAATAGCATCTCTGCGTAATCCGATGCGACTGGATACTTTCCCGACACCATCACGTGTATCTAGTCCACTGGTCATCAAAACAACTGGTTTGTCTTGTTCTTCGTAATTGTGTGCTACTTTTAAGATTTCAATGGTTTTACCACTGTTCATTGCGCCATACTTGAAAAATAATTGAGCCATGTTCACTACACCTTTCCGTTAGTTCCTTACGTATTTTACTATATTTTCAGCAAAAAAGCAGTATTTTTAGCTAAAATGGTCGTGCATTTTTCTGAAAAAAACAGAATCTACGCCAAAGTCATTTTAGCAGGGCTGTTTATACTCCAACTAATGATCCTGCTAGTATGCAATAAAAAAGCCCGAAATTGTAGTTATTTGACTACAATTTCAGACTTTTTAATGCTAGTTATTTTTGAGCAGAGGCAAATTCTGCTGATTGCGTACCTGCTTGACGACCATAAATGATAATATCGGCGATGGCATTGCCTCCGATACGGTTTTGGCCATGCAAGCCACCTGTTAATTCACCAGCAGCATATAGACCTTTAATTGGTGTGCCATCTTCACGTAAAACTTCTGTTTTCGTGTTGATTTTCACGCCACCCATTGTGTGGTGAATCCCTGGTGCAATTTTAATTGCGTAGTAAGGCGCTGTGCTTAAGTCAGCTTCCATTCCAGTTGTCCGGCCAAATTGTTTGTCATCTTTGGCATTAACATCTTGGTTCCAAGTATCAATCGTTGCTTTCAATGTATCGGCAGGCATGCCAATTTTTTCAGCTAATTCTTCAATCGTTTCACCTTTTTCCACGAAACCTTTTTGATCATAGAAATCAATGGCTTTTGCACGGTCGCGAACGCCTTGGTCAAAGACTAAATAAGCTGATTTTTCTGGTAAGGCATTGATTGCTGCAGAAACTTTATCACGTGTATCTAACTCATTAACAAAACGTTCTCCTTTTTGAGAAGCCAAGATTGCGCCTTCTCCACGAACTGCTTCACCAATTAAGAAAGCATCGCTTTGTTGAACAGTTGGGTGAATTTGAATTTCTTTCATATCCACTAACGCACCGCCAACTTTTTGAATCATTTGGATACCGTCACCTGTTGTGCCTTCTTGGTTCGTTGTAACATAGTTTTTCAATTCTGGTTTGTATTGTGTAATTAATTTTTCGTTGGCACCGAAACCACCTGTTGTGACAACGACTGCTTTTGCTTTAACTGTTTTTTCTTTATCATCTTTCATTTTCACTTTTACGCCATCAATTTGACCGTTTTCTTCAACTAAGTCTGTCACGTCAGCATCAACAAACAATGGAATTTTTTCTTCGCGAACGTTACGTACTAAACCGTCAACTAGATAGCCCCCAATTGCTGATCCGTCAGCAGGACGGTGTGTGCGTTTTTCGCTCATTCCACCTGTAATCGTTAAATTGCTCAATGTAATTCCTTTTGTATCTAACCAATCAATTGCTTCAGCTGAATGATCAACAAAATAACGTAGTAATTCTTGATCGTTGGTTCCTTTACCGCCTTTTAGTGTTTCTTCAAAGAATTTATCGTTGCTATCTTTAATGCCTTCTTTTTCTTGGAATTTTGTTTGTGAAGCATTCATTCCTGAAGACGATTTAATTGTATTCCCACCTGCAACAGGCATTTTTTCTAAAATAACTGGATTCATGCCAGCTTCTTTGGCTTGTAATGCAGCGGTCATCCCCGCACCACCTGAACCAACAATAACAACATCATAACTGTCTTTTAGTTCACTTGGATCTGTATAACCATTAGCAGAGGCACCAGATGTTGCTTCTGTTTTTTCAGAAGACGCTTTTGTTTTACCAGCGGCTTTTTCTTGATCGCTTGTACAACCTGTTGCTGCACCTAATAATAACCCTAGGGAAAGAACTCCCATTAACACTTTTTTCATTGTTTTCCCACCTTATAAACTATTGATTTCTACCAACACAATTTCTTATTTTTCATTTGAATAAAAATAACAGTTTGTTACATAAAGTGAACACATTCACATATCAACCGAAATAAAAAAGCTACCACTACTTTTTAAAGTTGTATCGTTAGACAAACTGACCAATTAGCAATAAGTTGTTTGGGGAACAACCTATTTTTCTATTCTTTCATAAAATATCATGTTCTCGCTTGTTTGTGGATGTTTTCCAATTATTTCTAACGAATTTCTTATTTTTATTTGTCATTTCAAGGATTTTCTGGCAGAATTATTCGTTTGAGGCGAAAAGTTTTGGTATACTTAGTTTAATTAGAATTGGGAGGTTATCTAGTGAACCATACACGTTTGCTGTGGCTGGCACAGCGAAAAAGCGATCGATTTATTCGCAAAAATTTTTCATCTATTCAAATCATCGTCGCTTATTACATATTAATGACGGTTATTTCTTATTTATTGTTTTGCCTCCCTATTTTCAGAGAACCTGACTCGCATGTTCCTTTTATTGATTTATTTTTCTTAGCAATCAGTACAGTCAGTGTTACTGGACTCACCACAGTCGATATTAATTCGGTTTTTAATGATCGTGGGATCGTCTTATTGGAGGTTCTTTTCCAAGTTGGTGGCTTAGGGATTATGATGATTTCAACGGTCTTTTTTATTTTATCAAAACGGCGAATCACATTAAAGCAACGTCAGTTAATTATGACTGACATGAATCAGCCGCGACTGAGCGGAATTGTTCGACTGATCCGCACCACTTTTTTGATTTTAATTTGGTTCCAAGTAATCTTCGGCTCGCTCTTTTCGCTTTATTTTTATATAAGTGGTTATTATACGAACTGGCGAGATGCGATATTTTATGGATTTTATCAAGCTATTTCTGCAGTGACTAATTCAGGCTTTGATATTTCAGGTGATTCAATTATCCCTTTTGCTCATGATTATCTCTTTTTACTGGCAATTATGTTCTTAATTTTTATCGGCGGAATTGGATTTCCCGTTTTACTGGAAATTCATGAGTGGTTACATTTTAAGAAAAAGAACTTTCGCAAGAAGAAACGAGGCTTGCCTTTCCGCTTCTCATTGTTTAGTAAAATTGCTTTGCTAGCGTTTATTGTTCTGTTTATTGGTGGGACTATTTTGATTTACTTATTAGAAAAAGATCACCTATTTTTGACAATGAATGAAAGTGGCCGTTGGGTAAGTTCGATGTTTTATTCGATGACTACACGAAACGCTGGCCTCCAAATTAATGATTTAGGGGACT
Source organism: Enterococcus sp. DIV0236 (assembly GCF_050558525.1). Taxonomy (NCBI): domain Bacteria; kingdom Bacillati; phylum Bacillota; class Bacilli; order Lactobacillales; family Enterococcaceae; genus Enterococcus; species Enterococcus sp. DIV0236. The sequence goes on from NZ_CP187891.1 coordinate 2,035,011, forward strand.
TCCAAATTACAACGTTGATTATTTTTTCTGTGTTAATGTTTATTGGTTGTAGTCCTAGCTCTGTTGGTGGTGGTGTTCGAACAACGACTGTTGCGATTATTGGCTTGTATTTGTTAGCCTTTTTAAAAAGTGAAGATGATATTAGCGTCTTTAGCCGTAAAATAGATGACGATGATGTCAAAAAATCGATTGTCGTCTTCATGTTGTCTTTGATTATGTGCTTTTTCGCTGTCGTCTTTTTGTCAGCAACTGAAAATCTGCCCTTGATTTCAATCATTGTGGAAGTCGCTTCTGCCTTTGGGACAACCGGTCTTTCTTTGGGCATTACAGACGATTTAACAACAGTAGGTAAATTAATGATTGCCTTATTAATGTTTATTGGACGTATTGGTATGCTTTATACCTTAATGATTTTTGTACCAAAAGAAACACGTGACTTAGGCTACGAATACCCTTCAGAAAAAATTATTATTGGATAAAAAAACAAAGCCTCTCAAGTAAGAGGCTTTGTTTTTTTATTTTTTCATATGTGTGACTAGTTTGTTATAACTTTCAGAGCGTTCAATTGCATCTTCTTTAGTTTTATCAAGTAAATGTTCGACTACTTCTTGATTCTCTTTAATTGTATGCAACGCAGAGTAACGTGTTTGTTTTTCAAGGAAATCACGCATTTTGTCAAAATCTGTTTTCTTGTAGTCAATGACCATCGGATCTTTGCCTTTCTTAACTAACTCTGGATTATAGCGATAAAGTGGCCAATAGCCAGATTCAACGGCTTCTTTGGCTTGATCTAACGTCCGAACCATTCCGCCTTTGACCCCGTGATTAATACATGGGGTATAACCGATGATAATTGATGGGCCTGGGTACCGCTCCGCTTCGTCAATTGCTTTAATCGTTTGCATTGAGTTTGCGCCTAAAGCTACTTGTGCAACGTAGACATTCCCATAAGTGATTGCCATCATCCCTAAATCTTTTTTAGAGGTATGTTTCCCACCCGCTGAGAATTTGGCAATGGCTGAAGCTGGTGTAGCTTTAGATGTTTGTCCGCCTGTATTGGCATACACTTCGTTATCCATAACAAAAATATTAACATCTTCCCCACTGGCAAGAACATGATCAATGCCGCTAAACCCGATATCATAGGCCCAACCATCGCCGCCGACAATCCATTGACTCGTTTTCACTAATAAATCTTTTTGTTCGTAAATTTTTGTTAAAAGTGGATCTTCATCGGCTTCTTCACTTAATGCTGCCGCTAGTTTGGTTGCTCGCTGTTGTGTTCCTTCCCCTTCAGCCATGTGTTCCAACCAATCATTTAACAAGGCTTGAAGTGAATCTGATCCGACGTTTTTAGCAAGACTTTCTTCAACCAGACTAGCTAAATGTTGACGTTTCGTTCGATTGGCAATATACATACCATAACCATATTCCGCATTATCTTCAAACAGCGAATTACTCCAAGCTGGTCCTTGGCCACATTCGTTCGTTGTATAAGGCGTCACCGGTGACGAACCACCCCAAATTGATGAACAGCCTGTTGCGTTAGCAATCATCATTCGATCACCAAATAGTTGCGTCAACAACTTAATATAAGGTGTTTCGCCACAGCCTTCACAAGCACCTGAAAATTCCATCAATGGCTGGTTAAATTGGGAACCTTTAACAGAAAGTTTTTTGACTGGGTTGGCTTTTTGTTTAAGAGTCATCGCAAAGGCCCAATTCATCGCTTGCTCTTTCTGAGTTTCATAAGGTTTCATTAAAATCGCCTTGTCTTTCACGGGACATGCCTGAACACAAAGACCACAACCTGTACAGTCTTCTAAAGAAACTTGGATACGATACATCAACCCATCTGTGCCACGCATTTCGCGCATGGCAAAACCTGCAGGTGCTTCTTTCAGTTCTTCTTCATCCGCTAAAAACGGTCGAATAGCCGCATGTGGACAAACAAAGGCACATTCATTACACATCGTACACTTATCCATTTGCCACTCAGGTACTTCTAACGCAATGCCACGTTTTTCATAAGCCGCAGTGCCCATAGGAATGGCACCGCCCTTCATTCCGTTTTCAATCAAATCTGAAACGGTCAGCTGATCCCCTTCTTGACGATTGATCGGTTCTAAAATATTTGTCACAAAAGCTGGAGCTTCCGACTCTTGATTTTCTGGCTCTAAAACAATGGTTGCCCAATCTTCTGGAACTACAATTTCTTGCAGCGATTCAAAGGTAGCATCAATCGCTTGGTAATTTTTTTCAACAATTTCCATTGATTTTTTTCCATAAGTCTTTTTCACTTCTTCTTTAAGTAACGGTAAATATTGCTCTTTCGTTAAAATATCTGTTACTTCAAAAAAGGCAGTAGACATCACTGTATTGATCCGACGGCCTAAGCCTACTTTGCGAGCTAACTCAACCGCATTGATAATATAAAATTTGATTTGGTGCTCCCCAATATATTTTTTTAACTTAGCCGGTAATAAACGATGAACCTTTTCTTGATCCCAAATAGTATTCAGTAAAAACGTTCCGCCATCTTTTAAACCTTTTAACAAGTCGTATTTATGCAAATAGGAAGCATTATGACAAGCGATGAAATCTGCTTGTTCAATTAAATACGTGGAAGTAATTGGCTCTTTACCAAAACGCAGATGCGAAACGGTTAAACCGCCTGATTTTTTAGAATCATAACTAAAGTAAGCTTGTGCATAAAGGTCGGTATGATCTCCGATAATTTTAATCGCTTGCTTGTTTGCTCCCACAGTTCCGTCAGAACCAAAGCCCCAAAATTTTGCTTGGAAGGTAGTATCTGGCGTTAAATCTAAAGTAGGTTCTTCTGGCAATGATTGATAGGTTACATCATCAACGATTCCCACCGTAAAGCGTTGTTTTAATTCTTTAAATGGCAATAACAAATGATCATAGATCGCTTTAATTTGATTAGGCGCTACGTCTTTAGAGCCTAACCCATAACGTCCACCAATCACAATTGGTCGATTTTCATGTTGATAAAGAGCGCTTTGAACATCTAGCAATAACGGTTCCCCTTCGGCTCCTGATTCTTTTGTTCGATCTAAAACCGCAACCTTTTCTACTGTAGCTGGTAATTTTTCAAGAAGGTTTTCGGTAGGAAATGGACGATATAAATGAATATTGATAAAACCAACTTTGCGTCCTTGTTGATTGAGATAGTCGACTGTTTGTTTGATTACTGGCGAAGCCGACCCCATTGAAATAATGACTTCTGTTGCATCTTCAACCCCGTAATAATCGGTTAAATCATACGTTGTTCCACGAAGATGGTTAATTTTTTCCATGTATTTTTGAACAATTTTTGGCATTTCTTCGTAATTTTTATTGACTGTTTCTCTTTGTTGAAAATGAATGTCAGGATTTTGAGCGGTCCCTGAAACAGTGGGATGATTAGGATTCATGCCTCCCATTCTAAAACGAGTTACAGCTTCCTGATTCACCATTTCTTTCAGGTCATCATAATCAATCACTTCGATTTTTTGTAGTTCATGGCTCGTTCTAAAACCATCAAAAAAGTTTACAAAAGGTAAACTACCTTCTAAGCTAGCTAAATGAGCAACTGCCGACAAATCCATCACTTCTTGAACACTTGATTCTGCTAACATACAAAAACCTGTTTGGCGGGTAGCCATCACATCGCCATGATCACCAAAAATACTCAACGCACTTGTCGTTACTGCCCGAGCCGCCACGTGGAACACAGAAGGCAGCAATTCTCCTGCGATTTTATACATATTGGGAATCATCAACAGTAAACCTTGTGAAGCAGTATAAGTAGTGGTTAACGCACCTGTTTTTAACGAACCATGAACTACTCCCGCTGCCCCAGCTTCTGATTGCATTTCAATAACTTGAACTTTTTGACCATAAATATTTTTTAAACCACTTTCCGCCCATTCATCTACCAACTCAGCCATTGTTGAACTTGGTGTGATAGGATAAATAGCGGCAACTTCTGTAAACGCATATGAAATATAAGCCGCTGCGGTGTTTCCATCCATTGTTTTTTTCATTTTTTCACCTTTTATCTTTCCTAAACATTGCTTGTGACTGTTGTTTTTTGTGTTTTGACATACTGATCAATTGCATTAGCTGCGATTTTCCCAGCGCCCATCGCTAAAATAACGGTGGCAGCACCTGTGACTATATCGCCCCCAGCAAAAACGCCAGGTATTGAGGTTGCTCCTGTTTTAGGATCAGCTTGAATGTAACCCCATTGGTTTAGTTCTATTTCTGGATATGTTGATAACAAGACTCGATTTGCCCCTTGGCCAATTGCCTCGATTACTGCATCAGCAGGAATGGTAAACGTGCTGTTTGGAATTGGTTCTGGCCGTCGTCTTCCAGACGCATCTGGTTCACCTAAAACCATTTTGACACATTCAACACCGGCTAGATTTCCTTGTTGGTCATCTAAATAAGCAATTGGATTCGTTAACCAATAATAGTTAATTCCTTCTTCAAGGGAATGGTGATATTCTTCAATTCTTGCTGGCAATTCTTCTAACGAACGACGATACACAATGTTCACATTTTCAGCGCCTAATCGTTTGGCTGAACGAGCGGCATCCATTGCAACATTCCCGCCGCCAATCACAACAACATTTTTAGCACGTTTAATCGGTGTATCATATTCTGGAAACTCATAGCTATGCATTAAATTGATTCGTGTTAAAAATTCACTAGAAGAATAAACCCCATTTAAACTAGTTCCTGGGATTCCCATAAAATTTGGTGCCCCTGCACCAACCGATAGATAACAGGCATCAAACTCTGACATTATTTCTTCCATCGTAATCGTTTTACCTACTACCACATTGGTTTCTATTGTTACACCTAAGGCTTCAATACTCGCAATTTCTTGTTTAACAATTTTTTTCGGTAATCGAAATTCAGGTATGCCATAGGTTAATACGCCACCAGCTTCATGAAGCGCTTCAAAAATAATTACTTCGTAGCCTAGCTTTGCCAAATCCCCCGCAACTGTTAACCCAGAAGGACCAGAACCGACCACTGCGATTTTCCCTTTTGTTGGTTCCGCTGTTTTCTTAGGAAACTTGTGATTTTCTAATGCCCAATCGGCAACTAAACGTTCTAATTTGCCAATTGCCACTGGTTCAAAGTTTTTGGCTTTCCCTAATTTACAAACTTGTTCACATTGTTTCTCTTGCGGACAAACGCGTCCACAAATAGCAGGTAAATTCGTATATTTACTTAAAATATCGGCTGCTTGTTCCATGTTTCCTTCACGAATAGCTAAAATAAATCCAGGAATATCAATCATCACGGGGCATTTAGCAATACAAGGTGCATTTTTACATTGTAAACAGCGAATCGCTTCTTCTTGCCCTTCTGCTAATGTATAGCCTAAGCAAACCTCTTCAAAATTATTCTTTCTGATAGTAGGTGCTTGTTCCGCAATCGGTGTTTTTATACGACTTTTTCTAGCCATTTTTCTCCACCTGCTCTTTCAAACGATCTGTAAAGCAAACTGCTTCTTCTTCCTGATATTGCTTCATTCGATTAATGAATTCATCCCAATTTACTTCATTGCCTTTAAACTCAGGTCCATCAACACAGGCAAATTTCATGGTGCCATCAACAGTGACCCGACAACCGCCACACATGCCTGTTCCGTCAATCATAATAGGATTCAAGGAAACATAAATTGGTAATTGATGTTTTTCAGCTGTCAAGGTACAAAATTTCATCATGATGCTGGGCCCAATCGCCCAACTGCACGCTACAGATTCACGTGCAATAACTTCTTCCATCGCTTCTGTTACTAAGCCCTTTTTACCTAATGAACCATCATCCGTTGTAATGATTAGCTCATCTGAATAACGACGGCATTCTTCTTGTAACAGAACTAACTCAGCTGTTCGTGCCCCCAAAATCGTAATCACTCGGTTGCCTGCTTCTTTTAAAGCCTTGATAATTGGATAAATAGCCGCGATACCAACCCCGCCACCGACAACCATCACCGTTCCATATTGCTTCACTTCTGTGGGCATACCTAAAGGTCCAGTGACATCCAACAAAGAGTCGGAAGTTTTAAGTTGGGAAAGTGCAGCTGTTGTCTTACCGATTACTTGGAAAATAATTCGAATACTGCCTGCTTGTGGATTTGTCTCCGCAATCGTTAAGGGGATCCGTTCTCCCTTTTCGTCAATTCTTAAAATAACAAACTGTCCAGCCTGAGCATGTGTCGCTATTCTTGGCGCTTCCAGCCAAAAATCAAATGTATTACTAGATAATTGAGTCGATTGAAGAATATTAAACATTGAAATACCTACCTTCATCGTTCCTTTTCATTCTGACTCCTACTTTCTTAAACCCTTAGGCAACGCTATCAGATAAAGTTGTGGCGACACTTTTAACAAATGTTTTTAGCACTTCGATGTCTTCTTCTTCTGCATTGTTTTCAATTTCAACTGTTTCAGCTACTTTTTTAGCACCAGCTTTTTCAAAAGCTCCTACAAAATCATGCGCTGATTTACAGAAAAATTCACCATATTCACGATCACCGGAGCCAACAACACCAAATGGCTTACCTGCTAAATCCTTCTCAGTTAATTCATCAAAGAAATCTTCAAATTCAAAAGGCAGTTCCCCATCACCATAAGTATACGTTGCGATAATACAAGCATCTGCATCATCAAAGAAGTCTACATCAACTTCTGAACATTCTTCACGTTCTACTTCAACTCCAGCTTCTTGAAACTGTTCTTCCAAAATCTCGGAAATTTCTTCTGTGTTTCCAGTCATACTTGCATAAACAATTTTTACTAGTGCCATCTTCATTCATTTCCTTTCTTTTTCCTAAATATTTCAATGCATTCAAATGCAATTGTAACCCCTTACATTAATTCTTAAAAAAATAACTTTTACAAATGATTTTATTCACAAACTAATCTAACTAAGTATGTACTCTTCCCCTTTCGAGATAGAGTATTTTTTACTACGTCTTTACTATACCACATTCCAAACCTTTTTAACAATATTTTTAAGGTAAAAAAAATATTATTTAGGTTCTTTTTTATAAAACGTTTTTCCTTCTTCCAATCATAAAAATTGCTTCTAAAACCGCTCCCCCTAATGCACGAGCTTTGTCGGAGATCGTCAAGCAATCGACTTTCTCAACTGGTCGAGGATCTACATCTGCACACTTCAACCCTTGATAACATGTTACCTTTTCTGAAATCAATCCTCTCAAAGTCCCTGTCAGAGGCGAATAAACTGGAACCTGATCGATAAAAAATAATGCTTCCCCTTTCAACACGAGATCCCCTATGTTTTTAAGGTGGGTAACTTGTCCTGAAGCAGGAGCATGGACAACTCGTTCCGCACTTTTTCCGCCAATTTCACCTGGAATACCTGTATTAGGTAAAGCTGTTCCTTCAAAGTATAAACGTCCCAACCTATGGCCACGCATTGTCTCAATCACAACATCGACATCTTGCGGTGCTGAAAAGCCTGGTCCTAAAGCAATCGTAATCGGTGCCATTTCTCGATGCGTACCTAAATTTTTCTTAGCCAAAATCGCATCGATAACAATCAGTGGTTTCAATTGTTGAATAGCACTTGCTGTTTGATCGACAAAAACAGGCAGCTTATTTTGCTGCCAACATTTCGCGCAATCCTTTAATGAAGTAATTCGAACAGCAACCAAATCTTCCACTCTTTGTTCTTTCTGAAAAATAGCATCACAAACTGAAACAGTCCGCCGAATGGCCAGAGGACATTCTGTTTCTAATACTAGTATTTTAAAGCCAACGTGCCATAATTTTTGGATAACACCTGTCGCTAGATCGCCCCCTCCGCGAACAATCACTAATTTTTCTTGGATGTTTTGACTGATTTCTCCCATAAAATAAGTCCTTTCTCTAATTCCATATTGCAAGCAATAATTTTGTCTAATTTTTCAAAACAGCTTTTGGGTAACTGAAGACAGACATTCATCGCTTGAACGAACTCTCTTCGCGTATGGGTTTGATTTAAACATAAAATTCGTTGGCCTTGGCTCTCTTTAAACAATCCTTTTGGATGAGCAATCAGTTGAGCTAACAATGTTTCTGTGATTGGTTCTTGTAGTTGCGCATCGGTTAATTCCAAAAAAAGCGGCAACCGATGAATGGTCGTTTCATCTATCTTTTGACCAATCACAGAAATCGGAAGCACACCAATTGTGGTGGTTGTTTCTTTTAATATCACGGGTTCATAAGAGGACCAGCCTTTCAAAGGTCGTTGTTTGGACCCATCCGCTTCTAAAAAAACTTTCGTGAAGTGCTGAAACAATGTTTGAAACGAGGTCATTGCAGGCATCGTTAGTTTTGTTTGGTTGTTGACAGCGGTTCCTGCTAAAGTGATTCCGCAGATATTCGGCGTTATTTTTTCAAAATGGTTTGTATAAAAATAATCATACAATTGACGTTGGGGAAACCCAATTTTTGTGGTTGTACTAACCAGAACAGCTTCTTTTCGATATGTTTTTGCTAGCGCCCACATTAAGCTTGTTTTCCCACCACTACCAACAATCGACACAATCTCCTTTCCTTGTAAATCAAAACACTTTTTTAAGGACTCCACAGTTGGTACCTCCTTTCCCCAAGGTCATTTTTCACAGAAAAAATAGAGGCTACGCGTACTTTTGCTTCTTCTAAAAAACATACACTGCGAGTTATTTCCGCTTCATTAATGAGTAAACCGATCCCACAGCCATCCGTCAATGATGGTGGCAAAGTAAAGACGCGAACAGCCACCTTTCTTGTCAACAGTACTTGTTCTGCCTGAACAGCATAATGTGTATTCGGAAAGGTTAGCAAATACTCCATCTTTTCACCTTCTTTTTTGTTAAAGCGTAATTACTTTAGCCGCTTGATTCATTGTTTCAACAATTTCGTACATATTAGTAATAGAGCCGATGGCTAAGGTGTCTGTTAAATGATAAAAATCTAAACAGGCCCCACACGTTTGAATCGTGGTTCCTTTCTCCGCTAATTGTTGCAAATCAGCTAAGGTATTCGCTGCTTGATTCGTTAAAAACGCCCCTCGATTAAAGAATAATAGCTGTGTAGGAACAGTTTCTGCTTCTGATAATGATTGAAGATAACTTTTCATTAATAGTCGTCCTAGCTGCTCGTCTCCAGTACCTAATTGATCGGAGCCAATCGTAATTACTAAATCTGTTGCTGACTGACTTGTTTGTTGAGTCGCTTCTTCAGGTACCGTAATTTTGACAGAGAAAACCGTGGCTTCTATCTGCTTTGCAGTCAAAGTGGCCTGTTTTTTAGCAGCTAATTTTTTCAAATTTTCAACAGCTACTTCGTTATCGACTAAAACTTCGATAGTGCCTCCAGCTAAACCTAACTCCGCCAAGGCTTTTTTTGTTTCAATCACAGGTATTGGGCAAGGTTTTCCCAACGCATCTACTAATTTCATATTTGGCCCTTCTCTCTATAAAAGTACTACTGCTTGTTGTTCTTTTGGCAGAACCTCGCCAATAATTTTGGCAACAGGGTCCTCTTTTTGAATAGCTGCTAAACAGGCTGCCGCTTCATCAGCAGCGACACTAATTAACAGTCCGCCAGATGTTTGTGGATCAAACAAAAGTTCTTGCATTTCCATAGAAATTTTTGAATAATCGATTGTCGTTCCGATTGTTTGTCGGTTTCTTTGCCCAGCTGCAGTGACTAAACATTCTCCGGCGTAGGCCAACGCTCCTGTAATGGTTGGTAACGCTTCTGTATCAATCAGTAATGTTACCTGATTATCAGCCATTTCTTTTGCATGAATTAATAGACCAAACCCAGTCACATCAGTACAAGCATGTACTGCGTAAGATCGAGCATTCGCAGCGGCATATTTATTTAAACGTTCCATCGAATCTTGTGCGATTTTTTGTTCCGTCTGCTTCGCCAATTGCCCCCGAACAGCCGCTTGAATAATTCCTACACCTAATGCTTTAGTTAAAATCAAGACATCCCCCACCTGTGGCGTATTATTATGCCACAAATTTTCTGGATGAACTTCTCCAGTTACCGCTAAGCCATACTTGGGTTCATGGTCATAAATCGAATGGCCTCCCGCCAGTAAAGCACCCGCTTCCTTTAATTTTAAACTGCCACCCAAGAGCATTTGTTCCAACCATTCTTTTGACATCTTTTGTGGAAAACAAACAAGATTTAGCGCATAAAGGACTGTTCCGCCCATGGCATAAACATCACTTAAAGCATTAGCGACCGCAATTTTTCCAAATGATAACGGATCATTGACCATTGGTGAAAAAAAATCTACCGTTGAAATCAAAGCTTTTTCAGGCGTTATTTGGTAAACCGCGGCGTCGTCGGCATGTTCAAATCCGACGAGTAGCCGCTCATTTGCCGGTGTTTCGGGTAAGTGTTGCAACAATTGGTTCAGTACACGGGATTCAATTTTTGCCCCGCAGCCACCTGATGTACATTGTGATAAAAAATCCATGCTGTCCGCTCCTTCTCAAATTAGTAGTTCTTGTAAAGCGTGAATTGTCCAAGTAATTTCTTCAGGCGTTGTCTGCCAACCAAAGCTAAAACGTAAGGTGCCAGTTGCTAAAGTCCCAGCTGTTTCATGGGCTAATGGTGCACAATGCAAACCTGCGCGCGTCATAATGCCATATTGTTCTGCTAGTTGCTGTGCCACCACTGTTTCTTCCTGATTCCACAGTGTGATAGAAACAACAGGGACAGTTTGTGCCACGTCCTTGGTTCCCAAAATTGTGACAGGTAACCCTGATAAACCATCTAAAAAATTCTGCATTAAGGTTCGTTCGTGCTTTTGAATCGCTGCTAAACCAATTTTATTCAACTCTTTAACAGAACTATTTAAGCTTAGAATACCTAAACTGTTTAACGTACCAGCTTCAAATTTATCTGGTAAAAAAGAGGGTTGATCAAAGGAATTAGAATGGCTACCAGTGCCGCCCGTTATCAGTGGCTTAACCGCTTCAGCCCCTCGCTCACTAAAAGCTAACCCACCAATACCTGCTAATCCATATAAGCTTTTATGTCCAGTAAAGGCTAACACATCAATGGCCATCTGGGTCATTTTTATTGGTAAAAATCCCGCCGTTTGAGCTGCATCCAAAACAGTTAGTAAGCCTTTCTGTTGAGCCCATTGAAAACATTCTTCAATGGGTAAAATGGTGCCTAAGACATTGGATGCGTGTGTCATCACCAAGGCTTTTGTATTCGTGCGCCAGGCTCGCTGAATATCTTCTACATCTAACAGGCCAGTTTTTTGACAAGCAACATACGTCACTGAAATGCCTCGTTCTTTCTCAAGCAAGTGAAGAGGTCTAGCTACTGCATGATGTTCTAACATAGTCGTAATCACATGGTCGCCAGGTTGTAAAATCCCCGCTAATGCAAGATTTAAGGAAGTTGTTGCGTTATTCGTAAACGTAATCTGAGCCGCACTGGGTGCCTGAAAAAAGTCTGCTAACAATTGACGTGTCTCTAAAAGAGGAAGCCCCTCTCTAAGCAAAGGGGCATTTCTTCCGTAATTCATGAACTGATTTTCTGCTAAATAGGCAGTCAAAGTCTCAATGGTTGCTGGAAATTTTTTATAGGAAGTCGCTGCATAATTTAAATAAACCAAGTCCTTCATACGTTTTTCCTCTCTAACTATTGGTTTCTTGAATTAATTTTTGGTACTCTTCTGGCGTGTCGATATCTTTTAAACGGCCAGGAGTCGCTATTTTCAACATCTGAACTGCTTCTGGAAAGCGTTCATAAATCATGCGTCCGCCTGTTTCACCAGTCAATGTTAATAGTTCTTGTCGAAATTGATTACCGAATAATACTGGACTACTAGGACAACCATCTTTTTGTAATGGCACTACAATTTTATTTCTCTGACATTTATCTAACACGGGTTGTAGCATTTTAGGTGTTAACAATGGTTGATCACTAGGTAAGTATAAATAGCCAGCTCCCCGAGCTTGTTCGGTTCCTAAACGAATACTGCTACTTTGCCCTTCTTGCCATTGATGATTGAGAATCACCTGAATGTTATTAGGTAAAGCAAACGCTGGCTGATTCTCAGGCGAAACAACTAAAATCCGTTCTAATACGTCTAATTGATTCACTAAGGTTAACGTGTGCTCTAAAAATGTTTTTCCTTGATATTTTAAGAACAATTTATTTTGGCCCATCCGTTGCGAATTGCCCGATGCTAGAATAATGACACTAACGAGTGACATGAGTTGTCTCCTTTTATCTTTTTTTCTTTTGATAAGGGGTATTTTCTAAAGGCAGACTTGGTCGGAGCTGACCATCCAAGGCAAAATATGCGCCTGCTAAAGCTGGTGCGGTAGGGATCGTTGCTAACTCACCTACGCCTTTAATTCCATAAGCTAAACCTTCGTGAAGATTGTCAGCATGAACCAAAATTGTTTCGATTGGTGGTACTTGAGTGGCATTCACTAATCCTAGCGTTGCATATTTTGCTTTAACATAGCCTTCTTCTAAGGCAAATTTTTCAGTTAAAGCATACCCCATGCCCATCGCAATCCCACCTTCAATTTGACCTTCAGCAGCTCGTGGATTCACCACTTGCCCCATATCATACGCAGCCACAAATTTAGCTACTTTTCCTTTGTCATCTAGAATAGCTACTTCAGCAGCATAACCATAACCAGCATGACTAACTGGACTTTTTTTATCATTGATTAATGGATCCGTTTTCGCTGAATATTCCCCATAAAATTCTTCGCCTTCCAAATCACTTAAAGCACGTCCCATATCAAGCTCATACCGTAATTGCATTGCCGCTCTTCTAGTAGCTTCTCCTGTGAAGAGTGACTGCCTCGAAGCCGTTGTTGTTCCTGAATTCGGCGTTCTTCTCGTATCAGGTGCTTCCGCAACAATCATTTCTGGTGGTAAATTTAATGTTTCACAGGCAATTTGCGTCGTAACGGTTGCCATCCCTTGACCGATACAAGCAGCACTTGTGCGGACATGTATTTTTCCTTCTTCAACAGAAATAATACAACGCCCTGTATCAGGTAGCCCCACACCCACGCCACTATTTTTAAAGAAACTAGAAATTCCAGCAACTTCCGCTTGTTCATAGACGTCTTTAACCGCTAACAAGGCTTCTTTTAACGCCGCATTTTTCGAGACCAATTGTCCATTCGGTAAAGTATCTCCTGGGGCGACGGCATTTTTAAAGCGTATTTCCCATGGTGATAGTCCGACTTTTTCTGCTAACAAGTTTAAATTACTTTCAATTGCAAAAGCCGTTTGGCAAACACCAAATCCACGAAATGCACCTGCTGGCGGATTATTAGTATATACAGCAAACCCTTCCACATCAATCGTTTGATACTTGTAGGGACCTGCCGCATGTGTACAAGCCCGTTGCAATACCGGTCCTCCTAAAGAAGCATAGGCCCCAGTATCCGCATAAATCACTGCTTTCATTGCAGTTAAATTGCCTTCTTCATCACAGCCGGTCGTAAAGTCCATTTCCATGCCATGGCGTTTAGGATGAACCATCAAACTTTCTTCACGGCTTAGCAGTACTTTTACTGGTTTCTTCAATAACCAAGCGGCTAAGGATGCATGATGCTGAACACTCATATCTTCTTTCCCACCAAAACCGCCACCAACAAGTTTTGATTGAACATGAATTTTTTCCTTGTCCAGTCCTAACATCCGAGCCACTTCCCGTTGTTCATCATAGATACTTTGACCCGCACTAAAGAGTAAAATGCCCTCACCTTCAGGCTGTGCAATCGCACACTCGGGTTCCATAAAGGCATGTTCGTTAATTGGTACGGAATAATGTTCTGTCACTACAAACGCAGAATTTGCTAATACTTCCTCTGCATTGCCACGTACCAAGTGTTCATGAGACAAGATATTGCCCTTTTCATGAATAGCTGGTGCACCTTCTGCTAAAGCAGCTTCACAAGAAGTAAGCGGTATCATTTCTTCGTAATCAACTTCCACTAAATTTTTTATCTCTGGTAAGGTTTCTTTTCTTTTTGAAACAACGAGTGCCACTGCATCCCCAACATACCGTGTTATTTCACCTTCTGGAATCATTACATCCCAATCGGAAATAAATTCTAAATGACCAATTTTATTATTTCCTGGAACGTCTTTAGCTGTGAACACAGCCACACAGTCAGGATGCGCCAATGCTTGGGTACTATCGATTGATAGAACTTTTGCGCGAGGATAGGCACTCCGCAAAGCAGATGCATGAAGCATTCCTTCTATGTCAATGTCATCTACATAAATCCCTGTTCCTAAGGTTTTCTCCACTGCATCGACCCGTTGGAAGTCTTCCCCTAATTTACCATTTGAATGTTCTTCTGGAATGCTCGTTTCTTCACAAAACATTTTAGCAGCTAACTGAATGGCTTCTATTATTTTCACATATCCTGTACAACGACAAATGTTTCCTCGTATAGCTTTCTGAATGTCTTCTTTTGTGGGTTCGGGTTTCTTGTTCAATAATCCTTGTGCCGAAATAACCATCCCAGGGATGCAATACCCGCACTGAACTGCACCCGTTTTTGCGAACGCATAGGCATAGACATCTTTTTGCCGTTGGCTTAAACCTTCGATTGTCGTGACTTCTTTACCAGCTAATTTTTCTAGAGTAAACAAACATGCTTTGGAAGCCTTTCCATTTACTAACACCGTACATGCACCGCAAGAGCCTTGGTTACAGCCATCTTTTGTTCCAGTTAGGCCCAGATCCTCCCGCAAAAAGTCCATTAATTTTTTGTTTGTTTCACAGGTTTCACTTTGACCATTTACAATAATTGAATACATTTCTTGCACCTCGATTTCTGATATAGTTTAGTGTTCAATCACCTAGATTATACCACAAATCTTCGTTCTAAAAATTATTTTTTAGCAAAAAAAGTTTTTTATTTAATTTAAAGATCCTCATTATTGATAGCGCTGTTGAATTAATTCTCCCGCAATGCTAATCGCTAACTCTTCTGGTGTTTCGGCTGCAATATCTAAGCCAATTGGCATGAAAATTCTTTCAATTTCAGTCATTGTATAACCGACCTCTTTTAACCGTCGAACTTGTGAAGCAATTTTGTGTTTGCTCCCCATCACACCAATATATTTGGCTGGTGTTTCCAATAACTGTTTGGCAACGATGAAATCAAAATTGTGTCCTCTGGTAATTACTATACCATAATCGTCCGCCGTTATTTCAATAAACGCAGCTAAATTTTCTAAAGGAATAACTCGTAGTTCCTCAGCTTGTGGAAAAGCTTGTGCCGTCAAAAATTCTGGACGATCGTCCACTACAACGCAATAAAACGATAAATAGTTTAAAATAGGTACCAATGCGCGTGCGACATGACCACTTCCAAAAATATACACTTTCCCTACTTGGAGGATCGCTTCTGTTAAAAAAGTTGTTTCCTCTTTTTGTACACAATGGATACCTTTAGGTAGCAAACTTAATTCCCCCTCCCAAGAAGTGGAACCAATCAATTCACCTGTTTCACTATAAAAGGATACTTTTCCTAAATTGTTTTGATCTAGTTCAGTCATTAACCAACCTTGTTGATTATTTTGAAAATGCGTTTCTATGGACTCACACAACTCTTTTAAAAATGGCGTTTCCCATGAAAGATAATGGAAAAAAATCGTGACACTTCCGCCACAGACCATGCCTAAATCAGCAATATTATTCGGTGCTAAAATAAATTGACGTTGTGCATTTTCTTTCTCAATAAGTAGCTTTTTTGCCACTTGTTCAGCCTGAAATTCAACCGCGCCACCACCAACAGTTCCGGCTATTCTACCTTCGGCGGAAACCAGCATTCTAGCCCCTTGACTTCGTGGTGTGGATCCTGAACTTGTACCAATCGTTAATAACATCGTGTCTTGCTTTTCCAATATTGCCTGTTTCAAACGCTGAAATACTTCTCTCATTTCAGTTCCTCCGATACTACATCCTGTTCTTTAAAGATTTCTTCAAAGCATGCGTCTACCTGTTGATACACTTTTTTCTCAAATAAAAGATATTGATCAATCAATTCTTTTCCTTGGTCCGTAACAATTGACCCGCCACCATTACAACCACCAACACTTTTGATAATTAATGGAAAAGATAGCTCTTCTTCAGCTACCCGCACAATCCGCCATGCCTTATTATAAGACATTTTCATCTCTTTTGCCGCTAAGTTTAGTGAACCAGTTTGCTGAATTTTTTGTAAAACTTCGACAACGCCAGGACCAAAAAAGTTCCGATCTGTTTTTAATTTTAAGTTTAGGGAATACGTAAACATCTTCTCCTCCTTTATTCGTTCATTTTTTTATAGATAACGTAAGGGAAAAAGGATACGAAAGCTTACTCACTTTCGTATCAAAAAAAGCAATCTTCACTCAAGTGCTACGCGCTTTTTTGGTTTTAAAATGACATTTAAAAGGACTGCTACCAAAGTGGTTAAGATAACTTCCGAATTACCGAAAATCGTTGTTACCCAAGTTGGAAAACCAGCTAAGCTTCCAGTAGACAATGTGACACCAATTCCAAATGCTAGAGCTGTTCCGACAACCCCAGTATTTCGAGGAGTCATTTCCTGCGAAGCAATCATCCGAATACCTGTCATAGAAATAGAAGCAAAAACTGAAATCGTTGCACCACCAATTACCGCGTAAGGAATCGTAGTTAATAACGCAGCTACTTTCGGAACAAAACCAGCAATTAATAATATAACTGAAGCGAAAACCAGAACATATTTATTAATCACTTTTGTTACCGTAACCAGACCAACATTTTGCCCAAAAGTTGCCACTGGGATTGATCCAAATAAACTGCCAATAAAGTTAGTGAAACCACTCCCCATAATTCCGCCAGATAATTCTTCATCCGTTGCATCCCGATCCATTGCCCCAACCGTTGTTGCTGTAAATTGACCGATGGCTTGAACAGCATCAACAATAAACATCACCACAAGCGTAAAGATTGGTACCAATTGAAAATCCAGTCCAAAGTGAAACGGGGTAATTACCTGAACGATTTTAGCATTTTGAACTGGCTCAAAACTAACCATCCCTAAAGCTAAAGAAATCAAATAGCCAATAACCATTCCGTTTAAAATTGCTGATAACTTCAAAAATCCTTTTGCAAAATAATTGAAGTAAAAGACAATCGCAAAGGTTAATAATGCAACTAACCAATTCCGGGCTGAACCAAAATCAGCACTACCAGCTCCTCCTGCCATATACTTAATCGCAACAGGAAACAGGGATAGGCCAATACTTAAAATAACCGTTCCTGTTACTAAAGGCGGAAACAACACACGGATTTTTTTAATGAACAAACCAACAATAATAACAAGAATACTGCCAACTAATTGGGAACCAAAAATTGCTGCAATTCCAAAATCAGCTCCGATGGCCATCAAAATCGGTACATACGCAAAACTTGCCCCCATCATAACTGGTAACCGTGAACCCACTTTTCCAAAAATAGGGAAAAGTTGAATTAACGTTGCAACTGCTGAAAAAATCAATGATGTTTGAATCAAAATAGTCGTATCACTAGGACTTAATTGGCAAACTTTGGCAATCATAATTCCCGGTGTGACAATCCCTACTACTGCTGCGACAACGTGTTGCAATCCCATCGGAATTGCTTCAGAAATTGATAGTTTCGCATCATATTCAAATAATGCTTGCTCTTTTTTTTCATTCATAGGATCGTTTCCTTCTTCTTTTTATTCTAAAAGGATTGTTCCCCTTAATCAATAAAGAATGCAATCCTTTTTCCCTCAGAAACATCTTAAAAATTATCCTTTGACAGCAACTGCTTCAATTTCAAATAAACCATCTTTTGGCAACTTGGCTACTTCTACACAAGAACGTGCAGGCAAAACTTCTGAAAAGTAATTCCCATAGATTTCGTTAATTTTGCTAAAATCAGACATATGTTGTAAAAACACCGTTGTTTTCACAACATTATCATAGGTCATCTCGACCTCTTTTAAAATCGAACCTAAATTGATAAAAGCTTGTTTTGCTTGTTCTTCCACTGTAGCCTTCATTTCACCCGATTGCGGATCTAATCCTAGTTGTCCAGAAATGTACAACGTATTTCCCGCTAAGACAGAATGTGAATAAGGCCCTACAGCAGCTGGTGCCTGTGCAGAATTAATCATTTTGTTTGTCATCGTTTTCCTCCATTCTATGATTCTTTATTTTCAATTAAAGTCCCTGTTTTTCCAGATAATCCTTCTTTGGCTTTTTCTAATAACGTAATCAATGTTTTTCGACCTGGCTTAGATTCAGCAAACTTAATCGCTGCTTCAACTTTTGGTAACATTGAACCTGGAGCAAACTGACCTTCTTGCGCATATTGTTTCATTTTTTCTGTTGAAACATTCCCTAAGGCTTCTTGATTTTCTTTACCAAAATTAATACAAACTTTTTCAACTGCTGTTAAAATCACGAGCAGATCAGCATCCACTTGTTCAGCCAGTCGTTCACTACAAAAATCTTTGTCGATGACTGCATTGACACCTTTTAGTCGGTTCCCTTCTTGAATGACTGGGATGCCACCACCGCCGCCAGCAATGACTGTTTGGCCAGCATCAACCAATGTTTGAATCGTGAGAAGTTCGACAATATTTTTTGGTTTAGGAGAAGCGACGACTTGGCGATAACCACGGCCAGCATCTTCCATCACTTGTATATTTTTTTCTTTGACTAATTGTTCTGCTTCTTCTTTTGTCATGAAGCGGCCAATTGGTTTCGTTGGTTTTTTGAACGCCGGATCATTTTCATCCACGACCACTTGAGTGACTATGGTGGTGACGGCTTTACTTATATTTCGCTGACGCAACTCTTCTTGTAGCGCATTCTCTAAATCATAGCCAATGTAACTTTGACTCATGGCTACGCACATGGATAACGGAACAACTGGATATTGTGGATTATTAAAGGAAAATTCTTCCATAGCTAATTGAATCATCCCCACTTGAGGACCATTGCCATGAGATAAAATAACTTCATATCCTGCTTCAATCAAATCTGCAATCGCTTTGGAGGTCTGTTTTACGGCAGTCATCTGCTCCGTCAAATTATTTCCTAAAGCATTGCCACCTAAAGCTACTACGACGCGTTTGCCCATTGCTTCACCTCATTTTCTGTTTTATAAAAAGGACGATGCTTTTTCTTTTTCACAACGAGTTTTCGTATTAACTGTCTGTTGTCGTTGCATGAAGTCAACGCACATGACTAAGCGTTCTTGACTCGAGACAATCACACATTCATGAATAGACTTGGGAAGGTCTTATTTGTTCATGTTGAAGAGGCAACTTCTAATGATTCATTGTGTAAAGAAAAAGCATCTGTCTTCATGCCAAATTCATTATTTTACTTCTCTTGGTGTCGCTTTATCCGCTAAGTCTGTTAAGGTTTTTTGCGGATTTTTTACTTTACTTAAGAAAATCATAGCCGCAATAACATACGGTTTGTAGCTAGCTTCTTTGTAAAGTTCGACCCGATAACGATCGAAAACAGAAGCTTCCACTTCACCTTCTTCACAACTTACACCAGTAATATCAGCTGGTAGACAATGCATATACAAAGCTTTGCCGTCTTTCGTTGTTTTCATCAATTCTTCTGTACATTCCCAATCTTTGTGCTTTTTATTTTGAGAAAGTAATTCTTGTTCTAATTGATCAATTCCTGCTTGGTCACCATTGCCATATAATTCAGTTCGCTTTTCCATTGCCGCAAAAGGTGCCCAGCTTTTCGGATAAACAACATCCGCATCTTTGAATGCTTCTGCCATACTATTCGTTTTAGTAAAGTTTCCACCAAATTCTGCCGCATTTTTCTTCGCAACTTCTTCTACTTCTGGCATAATTTCATAACCTTCTGGATGTGCTAAGACGACATCCATTCCTAAACGGGTCATTAGACCAACAATTCCTTGAGGAACAGATAATGGTTTTCCATAAGATGGTGAATACGCCCAAGTCATGGCAACTTTTTTCCCTTTCAGGTTTTCAATGCCACCAAATTCATGAATTAAATGCAACGCATCCGCCATTGCTTGCGTCGGATGGTCAATATCACATTGTAAATTCACTAACGTTGGGCGTTGTTCTAATACCCCATCTTTATATCCTTCTTGGACAGATTCTGATACTTCGTGCATGTAAGCATTGCCTTTACCAATGTACATGTCATCACGAATACCAATGATATCAGCCATAAAAGAAATCATGTTTGCTGTCTCACGAACAGTTTCTCCGTGAGAAATTTGACTTTTTCCTTCGTCTAAATCTTGAACTTCTAAGCCCAAAAGATTACACGCTGAAGCGAAACTAAAACGTGTTCTTGTAGAGTTGTCTCGGAATAAAGAAATCCCCAAGCCACTATCAAAGATTTTAGTTGAAATATTATTTTCTCTTAAATAGCGTAATGTATCGGCAACTGTGAAAACAGCTTCTAATTCATCTCTTGTTTTTTCCCAAGTTAGGAAAAAGTCATTTTCGTACATTTTTTCAAATTCTAATTTATCTAATTTCTCAATATATTCTTTAAACGTTTCCATTCCATCTGCTCCTTTTTTCTTGTCTAATAATCCTTTACTTAACCACAATAGACCGTTGGTAATGCCGCATAAACGGCTGCACAACGAACCAAATCATCTTTCCAAGTTTTTTCATTTGGTGCATGTGCTTGTGCTTCCGCCCCTGGCCCGAAACCAATACAAGGAATGCCATTACGTCCCATAATTGAAACGCCATTTGTTGAGAAGGTCCACTTATCTAACAATGGGCGCTCTTCACGCATTTCCACTGTTTCTACAGAGCCTTTCCGTGTTTCTCCATAGAGATTTTTATGCGTTTCCATCAAGGCTTTTGTTACATCATGATTTTCTGGAATTACCCATGTTGGGAAATAACATTCAATTTCATAAGTTAAATCAGTATAAGAAGGACGATCATAGTTGTACATTGAAACCGTCACATCATCTCCATATTTTTTAACAGCTGGTAAATTGCGAATTTCTTCCAAACAACTTTCCCAAGTTTCTCCAGCAGTCATTCGACGGTCTAGTGAAACGGTACAGCCATCCGCAACAGCACACCGACTTGGTGAAGAATGGAAAATTTGCGAAACAGTCACCGTACCACGACCTAAGAAACGGGCTTCTTGCCACTCTGGATTGTACTTAGGATCTAACATACGAACTAAACCACGAATCGCTGTGCTTTCTGTATCTCCATTGTTGTTTAAGGCACGAACATCTTGTAAGATATCCGCCATTTTGTAAATGGCATTATCTCCACGTTCTGGTGCTGAGCCATGACACGAAACGCCTTTGACATCAACTTTAATTTCCATTCGGCCTCGTTGACCACGATAAATCCCCCCATCTGTTGGCTCTGTTGAAACAACAAATTCTGGACGGATACCGTCTTCTTTGATAATGTACTGCCAGCATAAGCCGTCACAGTCTTCTTCTTGGACAGTAACTGTTACTAAAGCAGTGTATTTTTCTGATAATAGACCTAAATCTTTCATGATTTTAGCGCCATAAATAGCCGAAACAATCCCGCCCTCTTGGTCAGACGTACCGCGACCACCGATCTCAGTTTCTGTTTCATAGCCATCGTAAGGATCAAATTTCCAGTTACTCATTTCACCAATTCCGACAGTATCCATGTGCCCATCAAAAGCAATTAATTTTTCACCAGACCCCATATAACCAAGTAAATTTCCTTGAGGATCAATGTCAATTTTATCGAAACCTAATTTTTCCATTTCGGCTTTTGCTCGCGCAATTTTGTTGCCTTCTTCTGCACTTTCTCCTGGAATTTTGACAAGGTCTCTTAAAAATTTGACCATATCTTCTCTGTAACCTTCTGCTGCTGCATTTACTGCATTAAAATCCATTCCTTTTACCTCCATAAAATTTTTTTATAATTGTCTGGATCAGTGTCCCCTTCGGTAGAAAACATTAAAACGTTTGACGTCTCATCCAGTTGCAATGCCTCACGTAATTCTTGATAGTCGGGATCTTGCATCACTGTAGCTACTAAGCCCATTGCTACTGCCCCAGATTCGCCTGATACAACTTGCGGATCCCCTTTTAATGGCGCGCCCAACATACGCATTCCCTTTTCAGAAACCCAATCTGGTGCTGAAACAAAGAAGGATGTATGATTTTTTAGAATATCAAAAGAAATCGTATTAGGTTCTCCACATGCTAAGCCAGCCATAATTGTCTGTAAATCACCATCGACAAAGCGAATTTCTCCGTCTTTTTTAATTGCTGATTGATATAAACAGTCAGCCGCCTGTGCCTCAACTACGACCATAATCGGTGGGTTTTCTGGAAAAGCATTAGCAAAATAACCAATCACCGCCCCAGCTAAACTGCCGACACCAGCTTGAACAAAAACATGACTAGGTCGTTCAGAGCCAAACTTTCTTAATTGTTGAGAGGCTTCTAACGCCATCGTTCCGTATCCTTGCATAATCCAAGTCGGAATTTTTTCATATCCGTCCCAAGCGGTGTCTTGAACCATGACACCGTTTTCAGTTTCTTCGGCCATTTTATTAGCCATTCGTACACATTCATCGTAATTAACTTCTTCAATTGTGACGGTTGCGCCTTCTTTTTCAATATTTTCTTTTCTCGTCTGTGTTGAACCCTTCGGCATGAGTACAACTGATTTTTGGCCTAATTTATTCGCAGCCCAAGCGACTCCTCGTCCATGGTTACCATCAGTTGCTGTAAAAAACGTAGCTTGTCCAAAAGCTGATCGTAATTGATCAGAAGTTAATTCATCATATGTTAGTTCCGAAACATCTTTCTTTAATTTTTCGGCAATATAGTTAGCCATGGCAAACGAACCACCTAAGACTTTAAAAGCATTTAAACCAAAGCGATAAGATTCATCTTTAACAAAGAAATCATTTAACCCCAGATAAGCGGCCATATGATTCAATTCTGCTAATGGTGTTTCTGAATACTGTGGAAAACTTTTGTGAAAAGCCAAAGCTTTCTCAATTTTTTCTTTAGACATCAGAGGTAAGTACTTATCCTCCGTCTTCGGCATTTCATTTGCTGTCCATTTAATTTTTTCCAAAAATACTTCTCCTCCTTCTATTTTTAAGTTGCTTTACGAAAAACAAATTTTCCTTGATTTGCCAAGATGACTTGCCCAGCTTCAGCAACTTTTTGACCTCTTAAATAAACCATTCGAGCCTGTCCTTGTGTTTCAAATCCTTCATACGGCGTATAGTCGACATTTTGTAACTGCGTTCTCGCAGCAATCACGCCGGTTGTTCTAGGATCCCAAACAACTAAATCGGCATCACTGCCTTCTTGCACCACACCTTTTTGTGGATACATCGAGAATTGTTTAGCAATATTTTCAGAAAGCAAAGCAACCATTTTTTCCAAGGTGATTCGGCCCTTCGCCACACCTTCCGTGTAAATTAATTCTGGTCTCGTTTCAACACCTGGCATCCCATTGGGAATTTTACTAAAATCATCTTTGCCAACTGTTTTTTGTCCGTGAAAATTAAAGCTGCAGTGATCTGTCGATATTGTATTGATTGCCCCCTCTTTAATCCCTTGCCACAAAGCCTGTTGATCCTCTCGTTTGCGTAGTGGCGGTGAGCAGACATATTTTGCTGCTTCAAAATTAGTCGCATCGTACAAGTGATCATCTAGTAAAAGATATTGAGGGCAAGTTTCTACATAAACTGATTGTCCTCTTTGACGAGCCCGTTCCACCGCTTCTAATGATCGTTTTGTGCTTAAATGCACAATGTTAACCGACAAATCAGCCATTTCCGCTATCATCAAATATCTTGCTACCGCTTCTGCTTCAACAGCCGCCGGTCTTGATAACGGATGATAGTGCGGGGTTAGCTTTCCTTGAGAAACATATGATTGGATTAATTCATCTACTAAATCACCATTTTCACAATGAACGCCTAACATTCCATTAACTTTTTTTATTTCCTTCATCGCTTCAAAAATTTCCGCATCTGTGGTCCGCAAATTATCATAAGCCATATACATTTTGAAGGAAGTAATACCTGCAGCAATCATTTCCTGAATTTCAGCAGCTATCGTTGGTTTCCATTCAATCATGGACATATGGTAAGTATAATCACATGAACTCTTGCCTTCAGCCAATTGATTCCAAGTAGCTAAACAGTCTTTCAATGAGCCGCCTTTATTAGGTGTAGCCATATCAATAACCGTAGTCGTACCTTTGGCCACCGCCGCTTGGCTTCCAGTGGTAAAGTTATCCGCCGTACTTAACGAACCTTTGCCATTATTTAATTCCAGATGCGTATGCGCATCAATAAAGCCTGGTAATACATAACACCCCGTAACATCCTCAATCTGAGAATTTTCTACTGGTAAATTTGCCCCCATCTCTACAATTTGCTCGCCGTCAATTCGAATATCCAATTGACGACGATTATATGCAGATACGACGGTTCCACCTTTGAGCAGAATAGACATTTATTTATCCCCCAGTCGTAAATTTCCTTTTATGCTTGCATACAATAAGCATATTCTTCAATCATAGTTACCATTAATGCGATTAAATCTTCTGGTACATCTAATCCTTGATCCGTTAATTGAATTGTTGACACCGTTCCCCATAAACGCAGTAAACAAATTTTATCCACAGGATTTTGAACATAGAAACCTGAATTAGTACTGTCATAAAAATCAGCTTCACTGTTAAATAAGGTAAATTTGTCTTTGTAAGGGGCACTTGCATAAGGGCAAAATGTTTCACAGTTGCCACATTCGTTACACATCCGATCAACATGAACAATTTGTGGTTTTCCTTCGACGTACACAACAATATTTGCTCGGTTTGGACAGACATCCATACAAGATTCACAAATTGTGGAGCATTCTAAGCAACGACTAGCTTGACTACAAGACATTTCGTCTGTCACAAGGATACCCCGTTTGTTTCTAACAAATGCGACATCACTATTTAAATTATCTTTTTCATAGTGATGATTGTGGACAAGACAAATATTATTGGCCGCTTTGGTTGCATCAGCGATTGCTTCAACAATTGTGGCTGGTCCTAAATTAGCGTCACCAATGACATAGACGCCTGGTATATTTGTTTCCAATGTTTCTTGATTTGAAACGACTTTCCCATAGTTGTCTGTGTGAATGCCTAATGCTTGGTAAAATTCTGTATCTACTTTTTCACCAACAGCGGCAATCACTGTATCAGCAGGAATATCAATTATTTCTCCTGTACCAATTGGACGACGGCGTCCAGAAGCATCTCGTTCACCTAGGACCATTTTTTCACAAGTTAATTGTTGATTTTCATGTTTAATTGGCGAAAGTAATTCTAAAAAGTCAACGCCATCTTCTAAGGCTAAATAAAGTTCTTCTTCATCTGCTGGCATATTGCGTTTATTCCGACGATAAACCACTGAGACTTTTTTAACACCAGGTAATGTTGTGGCTGCACGAGCACAGTCCATAGCTGTATTTCCGCCACCAACGACGACAATCTGTTCTCCGTAAGGATTAATCGTTGGATTTTCTCGGTTTGCTTTTAAAAATTCTAACGAGTTCAATGCCCGACCAGATTCTAAACGAAGGACCCCATGTTTCCATGCACCAATGGCATAAATAACATTCGTATAGCCTTGGTTTTTCAATTCCGCCAATGATGGCGCCTCTTGTCCTGTAAGGAATTCAGCTCCCATAAATTCCGCTAACTGAACGTCTTTTTGAACAGATTCCATAGAAATTCGAAATTCTGGTACAATCTGGCTACAAACGCCCCCAATTGTCTTGGATTTTTCAAACACAGTAACAGGCATGCCTTCACGTGCTAATAAATACCCAGCAGAGATCCCTGCAGGACCTCCACCCACAACAGCTGTTTTAGGTGCATTTTCTTTTGGCTGTGGCTTTTCTAGTGTCGTCAATAATTCATCATAAGCATGTTCAGCTGCTTCTAACTTCACTTCCCGAATATGAATAGATTCTTCATAAAATTGACGTGTACATTTAGTCATACAAGGATGTGCACAAATGGTTCCAGTAATAAAAGGCAATGGATTTTTATCGACAATTACTTGCAAGGCCTTTAAATAATTACCTTCACTGACATAACGAAGGTAAGCAGGAATATCCTGATTGATTGGACAACCACCGTCACTTCGACAAGGAGCAATATAACAATCTGTTAACGGAACTGTTTTTCTTAGTTTGGTACTTTCTGGTAATTTAATTGATTTTTGGTAACGTGCTTGTGTTTTAGCTTTCTCAACAACTTGGGCTAATTTATCCAAGTTGACATGAACCATCTGAGGATATTCTGCTGTGCCCAATACATTAGCAACTTGATTCATTCGTTGATAGCCACCAGGTTTCAACAGCGTCGTTGCCATAGTGATTGGCCAAATACCAGCATCAAATATTTCTTTACTATTGAAAATATCTGCACCGCCAGAATAAGAAATTTGTAGTTTCCCATCAAATGCTTCTGATAATTTTTGTGCCAATGAAATACTAAGAGGAAATAGCGAACGTCCTGACATGTACATTTCATCACCAGGTAATTCATTTGCTGCAATCGTTACCGGGAAAGTGTTCGTAATTTTAACTCCGAAGCTTAGATTTTTACTATTGGCTAATAATTGCAGACGTTGTAACATCGGTACTGCTTCTTCAAATTGTAAATCTTCTTTAAAATGGTGATCGTCAAAAACCATATAATCAAACCCTAGCTCATCCATCGTTTGACGCGCATATTCATAACCTAACATGGTTGGATTACATTTAATAAAGGAATGGAGCCCTTTTTCACTTAATAAATAGGCCGCAATTCGTTCAATTTCATCTGATGGACAGCCGTGTAAAGTCGACAGCGTAATAGAATGACAGACTTTAGGACTAATTGCTTCGATATATAAGTCATCTACTTTTTTAAAATAAGATAGATATTTTTTGGCAGCTGCTTGGCATTCCGCCCAAATCGGCGTTCCTTCTGCGTTCTGCATTTCGTTAATATAACGATCAATTTTTGGCGATTGAATCCCTGCCAAATCATAGCCAACACTCATGTTAAAAATGAAACCATTCGGGTCACCTAGCTCGAACTCTTTACTCAGTAACTTCAAAACGAACCATGCTTTGACGTATTCATCATAAGCTTGGGGAACACGCAGTTCTGTGGACCACTCAACGTTGTAACATTCATCCGCTGCTGCGATACATGGTTTACTCACTGGTAAATCTTCTCCATCCAGTATCTGGACTGTCTTAACTTCAAAAAAACGAGAACCTGTTAAATAGGCCGCAATAATATTTTGTGCTAATTGTGTATGAGGACCTGCTGCTGGACCACAAGGGGTTTCCATTTTTTCTCCAAATAACGAAATCGTTTTTGTAGGATCCGCATGATAAAATTTACGAATGCCAAAAATTGTGCCATCTTGTTGATACTCACTAAAAATCCAATTTAATAAAGCCTCAATTGAGATGGGATGCATAATATCACTCATTAACGTCACTCCTTTTATTTATAATGAAAGCTATTGATTTACTCGTTTCCAGAAAGATTGTGCTTGCGTTTGCGCATCATGCCAAACTTTCTCTTCATCAATTCCTTGAACTTCACGATTACGCATCCGAATTTCTCCATTAATCACCGTGTCAGTGACCATCCCACCATTCATGCCGAATAAAATGTGCATGTTATAATTCTCTTTTGTCATTGGTGTCGGGCCATGATAATCAACAATAATGACGTCTGCTGCTGCATTAGGTTCTAAAACGCCTAGCTTTGTTTTAAAATAGCGATTAGCCATTTGCGGATTATTATCAAACAGCATTGTGGGAATTTCTGCCCAAGCCGCATTTGGATCAGCTAAATGATGTTTGTGGATAACATTTCCTACCTTATAGGATTCCGTCACATCATTCGTATAACCATCTGTGCCAAGACCCATCAAAATACCATACTCATTAAACATGCGCATCGCAGGTGGGCAACCGACCGCATTCCCCATATTCGACTCTGGATTCGTGACCACCATTGTGTCTGTATCTCTTAGTAATTCCATCTCATGAGGTCCAATATGGATGCAGTGGCCTGCCATTGTCTGTTTTCCTAAAATCCCTAAATCAAATAATCGGTTCACAATCGGCTTCCCATATTTTTTCAAAGAATCATGAACATCGGCTAAATCCTCTGCAATATGAATATGATAACCAATCCCATCTGGCGTATTGGCTGCACATAATTCTAAAGAAGCATCTGATAAAGTAAATGCTGCATGCATCCCCATCATCGCTTTTTGCATATCATCATTTCTTAAGGAACTGGCTTTAATAAAGGCGGCATTTTCTTGAACTGCTTCCCGCATTTTCTGCTCACCATCGCGATCAGAAACTTCATAACAAAGGCAGGTCCGAATCCCTAACTCGTCCGCTGCATTAGATAATTGGGTTAAACTCCCTGTAATTTCTCCGTAACTAGCATGATGATCAAAGACAGTTGTAACGCCGTTGCGAATACTATCTAAATAAGCAACCTTACCACTTTGATAAGTGTCTTCTAATGTCAAGGCACGATCAATTCGCCACCATTGATCTACCAAAATATCCATGAAATTTTTAGGATGATAATTCGTTAAACTTAACCCACGTGCAAAGGTACTATAAATATGATTGTGCATGTTAATAAAGCCTGGCATAATCACTCCACCTTTAGCATCAATAAATGTCGCTTCTGGATAAGCTTGCTTTAAATCTTCTGTTGTTCCGACTTGTTTCACAACTTGACCATCAATCGCCACACACCCATTTTCAAAAAAATGATTCTGCGCATCCCGAGTGATTAAACGCCCATTTCCAATTAATAACATGTATTCTCCTCCTATTTTCCAACCTATTCCCCACATTTAGCAAACGCTTACAAATCAATCGCTCAATCATTCACGAATATAGCTTGTCTATCTTTTCTAATCTATATTTCTACGAAAAGTATTTGAAGCGCTTGCATTTTTTTACTAACGAACTCATTAACTTGATTAAAGTATATCACCTTACCTTAAAAAAAACAATGCTACCTAAAAAATATTTTTTAGAATTTTAACAGCCGTTATCTTGTATTATTATTTTTATCATGCTATCATTATTTTTCAGAACAGGTAGTACGCGACATTAAAGGATTTAGCCCTGCCTATTCCATTTAAAAATATTATGTTAAATTTGACACAATCTTATAAAAACTGTTTGTGCCAGGCACATTAGAAAGGAGCTTATTTATGTTATCCGACGAAAAACTTACTTTTTTAACACAAATTGCTAAAGGTTTAGCTGGTCAATTTGGGGAAAACTGCGAAGTCGTTATCCACCAAATCAATGAAGACAATATTAACAACTCTATTGTTTCCATCGAAAATGGTCATGTCTCTTCTCGTCATCTGGGCGATGGACCTTCTCAAGTAGTCTTAGAAGCCTTAAAAAAAGACCCTAGTGAGTTGAATGATCATATTAACTATCTGACCCGCACCCATGATGGTCGTATTTTAAAATCTAGTACAATGTATTTTAAAGATGAGAATGGTCAACTCGATGGTATTTTTGCTATTAACTACGACATCACTACATTGATTGCTGCAGAGTCAAACTTAAAATCTTTGATTTCCACTGCAGAACCTGAAGAAGATAAAGACCCTGATTACATTCCTCAGGATGTTAATGAGTTGTTAGACGATTTAATTCACGAATCAGTCAAATTAGTTGGCAAGCCGGTCCCATTAATGACGAAGGACGATAAAATCAAGTGTATTCAATTTTTAAACAATAAAGGCGCCTTCTTAGTCACTAAATCTGGAGACAAAGTTTCTAACTTCTTCAATATTTCTAAATATACGCTATACAGTTATATTGATGCGAAATAAAAATGGAAATCGATGGACGATTTGTTGTTAAGACAAGTCGTCTATTCTCTTTTTTCCTTCACTATTCTACTTTTTCTAAAAGACTTTTTAAATAATAGTAAGAAAAAGTAAAAGGAATTAATTTTTTATTTTAGTTATGGTATGATAGATTGAGTTTAATTTAAAATAACGAAAAATTAAAGATATAGAAATTGGGGGACAACAAATGGGGATTCGAAGTCATTTAGCAATTGCTGCAGGAAAAACTTCGCAATGGGTTTTACAAACATTTTTTAAAGGCGGCAGTAGCTACCCAGGGAAATTAGCCCTAAAAATCGATCCTAAAATTTTAGATACATTGGCAAAAGACTATGAAATTGTCGTAGTCACTGGAACGAACGGCAAAACATTGACAACTGCTTTAACTGTTAACATTTTACGCCAAGAATTTGATGAGGTATTAACAAATCCAACGGGTGCTAACATGGAGCAAGGAATTGTCTCTACTTTTTTAAATGCCAAGGCGAAAAAAGGACAAAAGAAATTTGCGGTGTTAGAAATTGATGAAGCAAGTTTAAGCCGTGTCACTAAATATATTCAACCAAAATTATTTGTTTTTACGAATATTTTCCGCGACCAAATGGATCGCTATGGTGAAATTTATACGACGTATCGCTTAATTATGGAAGGCGCCGCTGCTGCTCCTGAAGCAACTATTTTGTGCAATGGTGATTCGCCAATTTTTAATTCAAAAGAAACTGTAAATCCTCGCAAATACTATGGATTTAATCATTTACCACCGAAAGAGCAATTGGCTCATTACAATACAGATGGGGTTTTATGTCCAAAATGTAATCATATTCTTCATTATAAAATGATTACGTATGCTAATTTAGGTGATTACTATTGCCCAAATTGTGGCTTCAAACGCCCTGAATTGGATGTGCAGTTAACGGAAATGGTCCGGATGGATAACACATCTGCTGATTTTGTGATTGATGGCGAAGAATACGGCATTGCTGTTGGTGGGATGTATAATGTTTATAATGCGCTAGCGGCCACAGCGGTAGCAGAATATTATCAGGTGGCACCAGATAAAATCCGAGCAGGCTTAGCTTATGATGAAAAAGTTTTTGGGCGTCAAGAAACCATTAAAGTTGGCGATAAAGAATGTACGTTAGTTTTAGTAAAAAATCCCGTTGGTTTAAATCAGGTCATTGATATGATGGGCTTAGCCCCTTACTCTTTCTCGCTGGTTTCATTATTAAATGCTAATTATGCAGATGGAATTGATGTCAGTTGGATTTGGGATGGTAATCATGAAGCCTTTGCTGATATGGACATTCCAAAAGTAATTGCTGGCGGTGATCGCCATGAAGATATGGCCTTGCGTTTAAAAGTTGCGGGTATTCCTGAAGAAAAATTACTAGAAATTCCTGATTTAGAACAAGTAATTTCAGAAATTAAAACGTTGCCGACAGATCATGTCTATATTTTGGCAACCTATACTGCTGTTTTGCAATTAAGAAAATCATTAACAGCCCAAGGGTATATTCAAGGGGGAATGAATGGTGTCTAAAGAATTAGTCGTTTGTCATTTATATGGCAACTTATTAAATACTTACGGAGATAACGGAAATTTATTGATGCTTAAATATTTAACCGAAAAAATGGGCGTTACCTTCCGATCAGAAATTATCAGTATCTACGAACCGTTTGATCCCGAAAAATATGATTTAGTCTTTGTTGGTGGCGGTCAAGACTTCGAGCAATTGATCATCTCAGAAGACATTCAGAATAAAAAAGACGCTTTGACTTCTTATATTGAAAATGACGGTGTCTTGTTAGCTATCTGTGGTGGTTATCAACTTCTAGGACATTACTATGTCGGCGCACAAGGCGAAAAAATTAAAGGAATCGGTGCATTAGATCATTACACTTTGAGCCAAGACAACAATCGTTTCATTGGTGATATCGAAATTTATAATGAAGAATTCGATGAAACGTATTATGGTTTTGAGAATCATAACGGCATGACTTTTTTAGGCGAAGGTGAACGACCTTTAGGAACAGTCAAACAAGGCAAAGGCAATAACGGTCAAGATAATGGCGAAGGCGTTGTCTATAAAAATGTGTTTGGCTCCTACTTCCACGGTCCAATCTTAGCACGCAACAAAAATCTAGGGATTCGGTTAATTCGGACCGCTTTAGAGAAAAAATATGGTGAACCGATCGCTATTCCTGAAACGCTTTATAAATAAAAGAAGAATCTAGTTCCTACATATAGGACTAGATTCTTTTTCATTTCTCCGACAACTATTTACATCTTTACAAAATATAGTAAGATAAAGAGGTGCATTTAAAATCGAAAATTTCTCGGACTGGTTCGGAAACTTCCCAGAATAAAAAACTAAGTATCTCTCAATACTAACTCAAGTCATAGCTTTTTTAACAAGAGTTATCATTTGCAGTTAACGAAAAAGGAGGATTGGAAAAAATGCAAAAAGTAATTATTGATTGTGATCCTGGAATTGATGACACGCTTGCTCTCTTGTATGCACTTGCTTCACCAGAGCTAGATGTCCAAGCGATTACCGTTGTTTGCGGAAATGTCCCTGTGGAGATTGGCGTGGAAAATGTTTTTAAATGTTTGGAAAAAGTTAATCGCTTAGATATTCCTGTCTACCAAGGGGCTGCTAACCCTTTAAAACGGCCATTTGTTAGTGCACAAGATACACATGGCATGGATGGTTTAGGTGAAACATATTTCCCCAGAACTAGCAAAATCCAAGCACAAGCGCTTTCCGCTGCTGACTATTTAGCACAAACCTTTCAACAAGCTACCGATTGCTCAATCATTGCCCTTGGTCCTTTAACAAATATTGCTTTGGCTTTAAAAAAAGAACCTCTTCTGGGGCGAAATCTTCAACGTTTTGTCTCAATGGGTGGTACCTTTAAAAGCCACGGCAATTGCTCTCCTGTTGCAGAATTTAATTATTGGTGTGATCCTGATGCAGCAGCTTGGGTTTTTGAGAAATTAGGTGCAAAAATCGAGATGGTCGGCTTAGATGTCACACGAGAAATTGTTTTTACACCAACAATTCTCAACTATTGTCAACGACTCAACCCCAAAATGGGGAATTACCTCGCTGAGATTACTCAATTTTATTTTGATTTTCATTGGAAATATGAACGTATTTTAGGGTGTGTTATCAACGATCCCTTAGCGGTTGCTTATTTTATTGATCCTACGCTCTGCCAAGGCTTTTCCAGTTACGGACAAATTGTTCCTGACGGCATTGCTATGGGGCAATCAATGATCGATCAGTATCATTTCCAGCAGCAACCAGCTAATTGTCATGTCTTGACTACGGTTGATAGTCAACAGTTTTTCGTGAAGTTTCTATCCATTCTTTTAAATGTACAAATAGATGAGATCGAAAGAGATTTCAAAAATTTAAGGATGGGATAACCATGAAAAAAATAACACCACGAATCATTACAATTATCGCTTTTAGTGTTGCTTTAAATTACCTCGGCAGTACCATTGCGTTACTCCTTCGTTTACCAATTTATCTTGATAGTGCGGGAACTATTTTTACAGGTGCGTTATTAGGCCCACTCTTTGGTGCACTGACAGGTATTTTAACAAGTCTATTAACTGGATTGACAACGGATATCTTTTCTCTGTATTATTCACCTGTCCAACTCTGCACAGGAATTTTAGCAGGCTTGCTCCTTCATCAGCAGTTAAAAGTAACCAAATTACCATTTAAAACGTTGTGGTTAACGATACCAGGAACAGTGATTTCTTCCTTAATCACAGTTTGTTTATTTGGTGGAATTACTTCTGCTGGCTCCAGCATAATTGTCCAATTTTTATATGGTTTAGGCTTAAATCAGTTAGCAAGCGTCCTGTTGGTTCAATTGATAACAGATTACGGGGATCGTCTGCTATCAGTCATCATCGTCACAGCTGTTATCGCTGCCTTACCTAAACGTTCCTTTATAACAAAATAAACTGTTTTAATGCCAAAAAAAGAGGAAATCATCTGTTGATGATCCCCTCTTTTTTTAGCGACTGCCAGGTTCTGAAGCTATAATCGTTAGATCACCTTCAAAACGCCAGCTCGGAATATCTGTTGGAAAGATAAAGCTATCGCCTTTTTTCAAATCAAAAGTAGCCACATCTGCTTTTGTAGCATCTTCTGTAATCAATCGACCCACACCTTCAATAACTGTTGCTAATGTATAAGGTGCTTGTTTTTTAACTTTTAGAATCCCACTGACACGCCACTCATAAACATTAAAGAAATCTGTTTTTACATAAGTAACAATGCTTGATTGTCCTTGATTTTCTTGTTGAATAGAGAGGTCAGGATCCTTTGCCGGAACGGTTGTCACATCAATGGATTGTTGAATATGCAATTCCCGGGTCTTTCCTTGATCATCTGTTCGATCATAATCATAAACCCGATACGTAGTATCACTGCTTTGTTGCGTTTCTAAAATTAAAATACCCGAGCCGATGGCATGAATAGTGCCGCTTGGTACATAATAAAAATCGCCTTTTTTCACTGGTACTTTTCTTAAAAGATCGTCCCAACGACCTTCTTCAATCATTTCTGCAAGTTCTTCTTTTGTTTTCGCGTGATGTCCATAAATGATTTCAGCGCCAGGTTCTGCATCAATAATGTACCAACATTCAGTTTTGCCTAGCTCGCCTTCATGTTTTTGACCATATGCATCATCAGGATGAACTTGCACGGATAAATCATCTTCAGCATCTAAAATTTTCGTTAATAATGGAAAGACAGCGCCACCTGCATGGCCGAATAGCTCTTGATGGTCTGCCCACAATTCATCTAATTTTTTTCCTTTAAATTCGCCATTTAAAACAGTACTAACGCCATGTGGATGTGCACTGATTGCCCAATCTTCACCAATTTTATCGCTCGGTAAATCGAAACCAAATAGCGTGTGTAGACGATTGCCGCCCCAAATTTTTTCTTGAAAAACAGGTTGTAAAAA
Source organism: Enterococcus sp. DIV0236 (assembly GCF_050558525.1). Classification (NCBI taxonomy): domain Bacteria; kingdom Bacillati; phylum Bacillota; class Bacilli; order Lactobacillales; family Enterococcaceae; genus Enterococcus; species Enterococcus sp. DIV0236. Next base: position 2,070,032 of record NZ_CP187891.1, read on the forward strand.
TAATGGTTCTTGCATTGACTGTGACCTCCCAAATTGAATTCGCTCTCATTATATCACTAAAAACTAGTCATTTCATCTGAAACTGATGATTTCTCTTTTAAATAGGTTGCCAACAACTGATCTCTTTCTTCGATATAAGTATTCCGGTGGTCCTCTGGATGGACTCGATTAGATAAAAAGATAAACGCTGATTGTTTTTGCACATCAATTAGCAAAAAAGTGCCTGTATAGCCTGTATGGAATAATAATGGCTGTTGCGTAGCTACATCATATTTAAAATCCCAGCCTAGAGAACGTGGTTTATCTGCAGCTGGCACTTGGTTAACTAGTAACAAATCAATTGTCTCTTTTTTCAAGAATTGGTGATTGTGATAACTGCCTCGATTTAAATACATTCGAACAAATTTTGTTAAATCATAGACATTGCTAAACAAGCCAGCATTCCCTGCATGTTCCCGTAAAACAAATGCCTTAGGATCATGGGTTGCACCTCGAATCACCCCTCGTTGTTCATGTAATTCTGTTGGCACACAGTTTAAAGGATTCTTTGGTAGAAACGTACTTTCGTTCATCCCTAAAGGAAGCAATACTCGCTCAGATAAAATTTCTATCATTGATTGTTGGAACATTTCTTCTAACATAAAGCCTAATAAAATAGTCCCTGCATCTGTATAAACAACTTTTTTACCTATCGCTTTGCCTGCGTGAAATGAATGATTGTAGGCGTCTTTTAATTCTTGGGCATTCAGCTGATCACGATTAGGAATATAGCCTTGTAAATCTGCCGTATGTGTCAACAAATGCCGGATTGTAATATTAGAATCTTGAAAAGAGGGATAATAAGTTTGTAATGATTGATCTAGAATAATTTTTCCTTCTTCCACTAATTGCAAAATAACGGTGGTGGTGCCGACTACTTTGGTTAAAGAAGCCACATCAAACAGCATGGCCGAGGTTAATTGTTCTTTAGTGGGTTTTATTTGTGCGAGTCCCCAACAATTGCTCTCCTCTTTTTCACCTTCAATGAAACAAAAACTAGCCCCCGAAAAAACACCTTTTTTCATCATTTTTTGAATTTTCCACTTTGTTTTTTCGTACATTTTTTCACCTTCTATTTTTAATATTAAAGGAAAAGTCTAGAATAAGTTCCGAACAAAAGTAGCGTTAAACTTTTATTCCGACTTTATTCCAGACTTGCTAAAACAAGCTTATTTTGTCTGTCTAAGCGTTTATTTTAAGACAAACCACCATTCCAAGCCAATTGGATCAAACACAGTGACAATCGCTTTTTTCTGGTCAATAAAGAACTCTTGATTTTTTGCCGTTAATTGTTGCTCCATTGCTAAAATATGTTCTTGATCAGAGAGCTTAATGGTAAAGAAATCTAAACCTAAGTGTGGATCAGGTAATTGATCCACTTCACTTGTTTCAGGTTTTTGGAATCCAATAGTTGCTTTGCCATCTTCTAAAACAAATTGATCTTTTTCATTGCGTTTTAGACCCAGAACTTCCTCATAGTATGCTTTTATTTCTTTTTGATTGTTTGTTTTTAATTGCACATGCGCTAAATATGACCCAGCGGCTAACCCTTGATGCGGCTCTAAGTCCTCACTGATAAGATCTTTAAGCACAATCGGTTGCTTTTCAGAAGTCGAATTTGCTGTTGCTTCATCGTGAAAAATCTCAAATTGATTGCCTTCAAGATCAGTAATGAACATGCTTTGACGTGTGCCAATTTGGAAACTTTCATCAATTGGGTAGTCTTGTTCAAGCACTCGTTGAGCAATTTGTAAAAATTCTTTTTCCGTAGGAACTTTAATTGAAAAATAAGCCATTTGTTTTTCTTCATTATGAAAATCTTCGGCTTTTCTAGTTTCTTCTAAAATTAATAATTGCGTTCCTGCTTCACGTGTACCCCAGATAGACAGGTTATTTTCTTCTGACTTTAAAACAAAACCCATTACTTTTTTATAAAAGTCGACCATTTCGCCAACTTTTTTCGCACGAATGGCAATTGTTTTTAATGTCGCAGCTTTTTCTAATTGAAATTCAGTCATTTTTTCTGTTACCTCCATTTTCTTCTCTCCCATTTTATACATCTCTTGCTATTTCATCAAGTAATATCCTGTTTTTCTCAAAAGAAAATAGAAATTTTTCAATTTCGCTAACTTTTTGTCAAAAAAATAAGGCTTTAGGAACCAGTCTTTACGACTATGGTTCCTGAAGCCTCATCATGAATTACTATTTTTTTGCTTCGCCTTTTAGGCTACTTCTTCTGAAAACTGACTGTTATATAAATCAGCATAAAAACCATTTTTTGCCATTAATTCATCGTGGGTTCCTGTTTCCACAATTGAACCTTCTGCCATAACGATAATCGTATCAGCATCACGGATAGTCGACAAGCGATGAGCAACTACAAAGCTGGTCCGATTTTCCAATAAACGATTCATTGCTGCTTGAATCAGTATTTCTGTTCGAGTGTCCACACTTGAGGTGGCTTCATCCAAAATTAAAACGTCTGGATTTGCTAAGAATGCTCGAGCAATTGTAATTAATTGTCGTTGACCTTGAGAAATATTGCTGGCTTCTTCATTTAAAATCGTTTGGTAGCCTTCTGGTAATTTTCTGACAAAATCATCCACATGGGCTGCTTTCGCCGCACGGATCACTTCTTCTTCGCTCGCTTGGTCATTACCATAATGAATATTGTCATAGATACTTCCAGTGAACAACCAAGTATCTTGAAGAACCATTGAGAAGTGTGCTCGCAACTCTTCGCGAGATAAATCGCGCGTATCTACGCCATCATATTTGATGCTGCCGCTACTAATATCATAGAAGCGTTCCAATAAGTTAATTAGGGTTGTTTTTCCAGCACCTGTTGGGCCCACGATTGCGACCATTTCCCCAGGTTTAACATTTAAATTGAAATCTTTCATTAATAATTTCTCTGGTGAATAGCCAAAAGCAACATGTTCAAAAGAAACACGATAAGGACTATCTGTTTCCACTGGTATGCCAGAAGGTTCATCCACCATTTCTTCTTCATCTAATACTTCAAAGACACGTTCTGCCGAAGCCACCGTAGCTTGGATTGTATTCATTAAATTAGCGATTTGAGTAATCGGTTGTGAAAATTGATTGGTATATTGAAGAAATGCTTGGACATCCCCTAAATCCATCATACCATTCGCTACTTTTACGCCACCAAGTACTGCAACAAACACATAGCCTAGATTTTTGATAAAGTTCATTAAAGGCATAATGATCGCTGAAATAAATTGTGCTTTGCGACCAGCATGATATAATTTTTCATTTTCTTTTTCAAATACTTCTTGATCACTTTCTTCGTGGTTGAAACTTTTTACTACTACGTGACCACCGTAGGTTTCTTCAACTTGGTTATTCAATAATCCTAAGCTTTTTTGTTGAGCCGCAAAATGTTTTTGCGAGCGAGGTGCCACAACCATCACAACAATTAAACTTAATGGCACTGTTGCTAAAGCAATTAGTGTTAACTGCCAGCTAATGGTCAGCATCATCCAAAGTACACCCACAAATGTCACGATACTGGTAATTAATTGGGTTAAGTTTTGTTGTAAAGTACTCGCAATATTATCCATGTCGTTAATTGCCCGTGACATGATGTCCCCATTACTATGAGTATCATAATAGGAAATTGGAACTTTGTTCATTTTCGCTTCTAATTCTTGACGTAATTCATAAACTGTTCGCTGTGAAACACGTGTCATAATTACTTGCTGCAAGAAATTAAAGACAGCAGAAATAAGATACATGGCAATAACAATTAATAAAATTTGACCGATTTTGTCAAAATCAATTGGAAAAGAAGTTATTTTTAAGCCTTGTTTCATTTCAGCAGCGCCTTTCATGACGCCTTTAAAAATTTCAGTTGTTGCCTGTCCTAATACTTTTGGTGTTTGGATTTGGAAAACGACGGCTGCGATTGCTAATACTAAGACTGCAATAATTGACAGCATTCGTTTAGACATGTACCGAAATAAACGTTTCACTGTTTTCCAGAAATTTTTTGGTTTTGGCCCTTTTGCGCCAATGTTGCGTCCTGGTCCGCCGCCCATTGGTCCGCCTTTTGGTCGACTACTCATGCAAGGTCCTCCTCTCTCAATTGAGAATGTACAATTTCTTGATACGTTTGGTTGTTCGCTAATAACTCTTCATGCGTTCCTTTACCAACTAATTTCCCTTCGTCTAATACTAAAATTGTCGATGCTTCCATAACCGTACTTACACGTTGGGCCACTAAAACGACAATTGCATCCGTCATCTGCTCTTTTAAGGCTTTTCTTAAATTAGCATCTGTTTTGAAGTCCAATGCAGAAAAGGAATCATCAAAAACATAGACATCTGCTGGTTTTACTAAAGCACGAGCAATAGCCAACCGCTGGCGTTGTCCGCCAGAGAAATTACCGCCGCCTTGTTCGACATGACTATCCAAACCTTCTGCCAATTCTGAAACAAACGCCTTCGCCTGCGCGATTTCTAAGGCTTGCCAAATTTCTTCATCGGTCGCATTTGGGGCGCCGTATTGCATATTTTCACGAATCGTTCCTGTAAATAAAACAGCCTTTTGCGGTACAAAGCCAATCATTTCTCGTAAATTATGCTGTGACGTATCTTTAATGTTTTTACCATTTAGCAAAATCTTGCCAGATTCAACATCATAAAAGCGTGGTAAAAGATTAACCAGCGTTGTTTTCCCAGAACCAGTCCCACCAATAATCGCGACCGTCTCCCCAGATTTTGCTGAAAAATCTATATCTTCCAGTGCTAAGTTTTCAGCATGCTGGTAACGATAATTAACATGTTCAAACGCCAATGTTGCTTTGTCGCCTTTTAGAGAGAGTAGTTCTGGATTGGGTACATCTTTGATTTCTGAATCAGTATTTAGCACCTCATTAATCCGATCAGCAGAAGCTTGCGCCCGCGGTACCATGACAAAAATCATGGATAGCATCATGAAACTCATCAGAATTTGCATAGCATAAGTCATAAAGGCGATTAAGTTCCCTACTTCTAGTTGCATTTCCGCAATATAATGACCGCCAAACCAAGTGATTGCAATATTGGTACCACTCATAATGAGTGTCATTAAAGGAATCATCAAAGCGACAATCGTATTCACTTTAATCGCCGTTTGTGTATAATCCTTATTGGCTTCATCAAAACGTTGTTCTTCATAGTTTGCTTTGCCAAAGGCCCGAATCACACGAACCCCTGTCAGTCCTTCACGAAAAACTAAATTTAAACGGTCGGTTTTCTTTTGCATGCTCTTAAATAACGGAACCGCTAAAAACATGATACCTCCCACTAAAACAGCCATAATTGGTAAAACATATAGAAAAATTTTCGTTAATTGTGGGTCCTTGTTATATGCCATAAAACTTGCACCAATTAACGTTAAAGGTGCATTAATCATTAAACGTAAAAACATTTGCATAACCATTTGAATCTGATTGACATCATTGGTTGTTCGTGTAATTAGCGAAGCTGTCCCAAATTTGTCAAATTCATTATTAGAAAAATTTTCAACTTTTCGATAAATATCAGTCCGTAATTTTTTTCCTAAACTTTGTGATTCTTTGGTGGCAAAAAAAGTATTTCCAATAGAAGCGACAATGCTAATCAAAGAAAAGCCTAACATGACAACTCCTGTACTCCAAATATAGTTAATATCTCCTTTAGCGACACCGTCATTAATGATATTAGATGTTAATGTGGGCAGATATAAATCTGCGATAATTTGCACGATCATAAATAAAACCGCTGCAAAGACCGACCATAACGACATCCGTTTGACTAGTTTAATCAACTAACTTCTCCTCCTTTTTGCTACTTATAAGCGCCATTTTTCAACCAATTTAATTTCATTTTTAATTGTTTGACTGCTTCAGTTGAATCATAGGCGGGATTTTCTCTTTGTTGACGATACCCATCAACAATTGTTGAGAAAACGGCATGCATCGCCGTCTGCATAAACCATGTGAATTCTTTTGGCGTTTCAATGGTTAATTTCGAACGATCAATTATTTGATAAAGATGTTCTGCATAGGCAGCATGGCCTTTTCTTCCTCTATGCTTATGACAGTGCTGTTTCCTATTTTTTTCCTCTTCTCCAGTCGCTAAATTATCCGTCACCCGACGTGAAGCACGATAATCCATGTTGACAAATAAATTCCGATAGAAAGAAGCATTCTCTCCAGTTAGCACTTCGACAATCATTTTGGAGAAATAGACATCCATGGCTTCGATTAAATCACCATTTTCCGCAATAATTTGTTTCTCTAAATCTCGTTCACTATTTTTTCTTAATGTCGCAAAGTAATAAAAATACAAATCTTCTTTGTTCTCAAAATATTGATAAAAGCTACCGCGAGGAATTTCCGCTAATTTAACAATATTTGCAATTGACGCTTCTTGTAAAGAATGGCGCGAAAATTCAATTTGCGCAGCATCTAATAAGCGTTGTTGCTTTTCTTCTGGCAAATGAAAAAACGTATTCGTAGGCATATTTGTGTTCCTCCCTTTTATGACACATTGTCATATGACACCATGTCATTATAGCACTCTCTATTCAGAATGCAAGTTTTTTACAAAAAAAATCAAGCACCTAGCAAGACAAAATTGATGTTAGATTCTGTCTCACCAGTTGCTTGATTAATAATAGTGTTTGATGCATTCTTGTAACAAGCCAGCGACCTCTTTTATAGGTCCATTGGCATCTATTCGTTGATAATTAGGATATTGTTCCAATTGGTTTTTGATAAGAATTTCTTGATCATAAAGGTTTAAACGTTCTTCAATAATTTTAGGATCAGATTCTCGTTGTTTTAAACGTTGATAAATATTTTCTTTTGAAACGTCAAAAAAAACTGGAATGACGGACTCGCCGAAACGCTCAAAGACCGCTTGAAAGCCTGGAAAAGTTAACGCATTATAGGCTGGATGCTCTTTCGTTGTTTCAACGATGGCAGCTACACCGACACCGTAATAGTTTCCATGGTAAAAATCATACTCCACTAACTGATTGGTTTCAATCAAGGCTTGAAAACTTGCTTTTGTTTCAAAATAGTAATCCACGCCATCCACTTCATCCAATCGTTTTTTCCTCGTAGTATGCGAGATAACTTTATAGTTTTTCGGAAAAACCTTACTTGTAATTGCGGTCTTGCCAGAACCACTCGGACCCATAATAACAAAAAATGGATGTTGTAATTGCTTAATCATTAGAAACGCTCCTCTCAGTTGTTTCTATTATAACGTATTGTGCACTATTTTGAAAAATTGACAAAAAAGAGCTTGGGCCAAAAATCACTTTGGATTTTTGGCCCAAGCTTAAAAATTAATAAACGGCGGGAACAGAAGCAACAACCTACTACGCTTATCTTGTTTTGTTTAATTACAATAACTAGTCTAAGTTTTGTCCATTAGTTTCGATAACTTGTTTGTACCAATTAAACGATTTTTTTTCATAACGGTTTTTAGTACCATTTCCTTCATCGTCTAAATCAACGTAAATAAACCCATACCGTTTACTCATTTCACCTGTGGAAGCACTGACTAAATCGATACAGCCCCACGGCGTATAGCCCATTAAATCGACGCCGTCTGCAACTGCTTCTGCCATTGCTTCAATATGACGACGTAAATAATCAATCCGATAGTCGTCTGCCACATAGAAATTTTCGTCTACTTTATCAATTGCACCTAAGCCGTTTTCCACAATAAATAAAGGTTTTTGATAACGATTATATAATTCATTTAGGGCAATTCGTAACCCTTCGGGATCAATTTGCCAACCCCATTCACTTGCTTCTAAGAAGGGATTTTTAACGCCGCCTAAAAGATTCCCATTTGCTGTATCGTTGGTAGTACCAGTAACATCGACAGCAGTCGACATATAATAACTAAAGCCAATGTAATCCACTGGGTATTCTTTTAATAATTCTAAATCTCCTTCTTCAATAACTAAGTCTTTCACAGCATATTTTTGATACATGCGTTCTGCGTATGCTGGATATTCACCACGAACTTGAACATCTGTACAATAATAATTAAACTCTTGGTTTTCAATCATTGTAGCAACTTGATTGACTGGATTCGAATCAATGCCATACGTTGTTGCATAAATAATCATACATCCAATTTGTAATTCTGGATTTAATTCATGGCCAATTTTTACAGCTTTACTACTTGCAACAAATTGATTATGCCATGCTTGGAAAATGTTTTGATAATCATTGGCTCCATTGCTTTTCACCAATCCTTGACTAAGTGCTGGGAAATGGAAAGCTGAATTAATTTCATTGAATGTCATCCAATAGTTAACTTTTTGGTGGTAACGTGTTAAAACAGTTTCCGCAAAACGTTCATAAAAGTCAACTAATTGACGATTTTTCCACCCGCCGTATTCTTTCGCTAAATGCAGTGGCATTTCATAATGAGAAATCGTAATTACTGGTTCAATGTTATAGCTTAAACATTCATCGATAACCGCATCATAAAATTTCAAGCCGGCTTCATTCGGTTGTGTTTCATCTCCTTGTGGAAAAATACGCGACCACGCAATTGAAAATCGATAACATTTGAAGCCCATTTTAGCAAACAACGCAATGTCCTCTTTAAAGCGATCATAGTGATCAATTCCTGTATGATTAGGGTAGCGATATTTCGTTTCGTCAATCGTCCAATCAAACGCTTCATCTCCTAAAATAGCGAAACGTTGTTTTCCTCCAGGCATCGCATCTGCCACAGATAACCCTTTACCATCGGCTAAGTAAGCCCCTTCTAATTGATTGGCTGCGGTTGCACCGCCCCATAAAAATCCTTTTGGAAATTTTGTCGTTGTTGTCATACTTGTTCCTCCTCCAATTGTCTTTTATTTAATAATGGCTAAAAAGTCTTCACCATGTAACACGTCTGTTTGGTTCATATCCAAAACATCTAAATAATCATTCGTATTCGTTACCACAATCGGTGTAACTACTGGATAACCAGCTTCTTTAATGGCAGCAATATCAAAAGTAACCAGCAAATCTCCTTTTTTAACAGAATCACCTTGTTTCACTGATAATTCAAAGCCTTTACCATCTAATTCGACCGTATCCATGCCAATATGCATTAATAATTCAACGCCCTCTGTTGTCGTCAAGCCAACAGCATGTCCTGTCGGAAATAATGTGGTGATTTCACCATCTGCGGGTGCATACAGTTTGCCTTCAGTCGGCTCAATTGCAACACCTTTTCCTAAAGCACCTGAAGCAAAAACAGGGTCTTGTACTTTTTCTAGCGGTAAAATTTCACCTTGAAGTGGACTTGCTAAAATAATTTTGTCTTCTTGATTCGTTTTTACAGGTGCCACCATCTTATCAGTTGCTGTTTTTTCAGTTACTGTTTCTGGATTAGGTTGATCTTCAAAACGTAAGACAAACGTTAAGACAAACGCAATGATAAAGGCAATTCCGGCACCAATTGCACCAGTAATCATCGGTGCAGTATCTTTTGTCTCTGCAGGAATAAACCCAGGTAAGCTCAACATACTAACCAAGCCAAACGTAAAGTTTTTCACGTGATTCATAGCCACAAATGCACCACCGATACCGCCACCAATACAAGCTGCAATAAATGGTTTTTTCAATGGTAAAGTCACACCATATACAGTTGGTTCAGTAATTCCAAAAATAGTTGTAATGCTTGAAGACAAAGCCAAACCTTTTAATTTCACATTTTTTGTTAGGAAAAAGACAGCTAAAGCAGCCCCGCCTTGTGCAATAACGGCTGGTAATAACATTGGTACCATCGTATCGCCACCTTGTGTTAAGTTTAACATCATAATTGGTACAAAGCCCCAATGCATACCAAACATTACCAAGACTTGCCACAACGAACCCATTAATAACCCTGCGATAATTGGACTAAAAGCGTAAATTGCGTTGTATCCTTGTCCCAACCAATCGCCGATGACCGTCCCGATAGGACCAATAGCTAAGAAGGTAACAGGTGCCATAATAAGGAAAACAGCTAACGGAACGCAGATAATTTGTAGAAAACTCGGAATTACTTTTTTGAAGAAACGTTCTACATAACTTTGTGCAAAAACAGCCAAAATAATTGGTAAAACCGAAGAAGTATAGCCACTTGGCCCAATAATCACTGGAAGACCAGCAAAGCTAATTGTTTTGCCTGCTAAAGCAGTAATGCTGGGATGAACTAAGGCCATCGCCAAAGCAACCGCTAAAAAGGGATTAGTATTGAATTTTTTAGCAGCCGTAAACGCTAACATAATTGGTAAGAAAGTAAATAAGCCATCTGCAATCGAAAAGAGAACAAGATATACGCCTGAAGTGTCAGCTAACCAGCCCATAGTTACAGCTAATGTTAAGAAGCCTTTTAGAACCCCAGCGCCGGCCATTGCACCTAAAAACGGTGTAAAAATAGAAGAAATAATATCAATTAAACGGTTAAAGATATTTCCGCCACTTTCTTTTTCTCTATTATCAGAATCATTACCTAGTCCACTGTTGGCCATCAAATCCTTATAGACATCACTAACGTGACTGCCAATAACCACTTGATATTGTCCTGCACTTTGAACTACCTGAATAACATCTGGGTCAGCATTCAATGCAGCAGTATCTGCTTTATTTTCATCTTTTAATTTAAAACGTAAGCGTGTAGCACAGTGAACAACACTATTAACGTTGCCTTCGCCCCCAACAGCTTTTAACACACGTGCTGCAATTTCTTGATTTTTACTCATCTCTAGATCCTCATTTCCATTAATTTTTAATATCAAAAAAACCTACATTGAAAAAGAGCCAGATCCTTCTCTTCACAGCTGCGCAGTCTGCGAAAATCGTTATCGGTTTTTTCAATCTAGGTTTTGCCTGCATTATCAGTAACAATCCGCGATTATTGGTTGTTATGCTTTTTTATCATTGACCACTCTTTGGATATGAATGGTTAAATAAATCATTTCCGCTTGATCAATTGGTCGATCATAGCTTTTTAATAAATACTCATTAATACGTTGGACCGCTTGAAACGCCTTAGGATACTTTCCTTGGACCAAAGCAAAAAGAAATTCGTCCTCCTCATCATGCGCTTCTTGTTTTAAATAACGTTGCGCAAAATATTGAAGATGTGTAACAATTCGTTGATAGTTCAATGAATCTTCATCAAACACCTGTCCAAAGTAGCGACTAATAATCGTTAAAATATCACGAACCATCTTGGTTGCTTCCATGGTAACTTCCATATTGCCATTTCCTTGTTCAGCATTCACAATATGAAAAGCAATGAAGCCCGCTTCATTTTCTGAAAATTGAACCCCTAGCTTTTCAGCAATAATCGCTAATGCTTGCTTTGCGATTTCAAATTCTTTAGGATAAAATTTGCGTGTTTCGAATACAAGAGGATTCGGAATATCAATTCCTTCTTTGGCTCGAAGTAACGCATAGTGAATATGATCCGTTAAAGTTAAATAAATATTTGATGAAAGCTCAATCGCTAGCGTTGTTTCTGCTAAATCAACGATTTGTTTGACGACTTCTACTTCTTTGGTGGGGACGTCTTCAAACAGCTGCTGGAATTGCCCTGCCATAGCGGAGTCCTTTAACACGAATTCCTTTTCAACATAATCTGGATTGATCGTGTCTCCAATCTTCTTTTGAAAGGCTAAGCCGCGTCCCATATAAACAATTTCTTCGCCTTGCTCATTTCTTGAAAGCACGACATTATTATTTAAAACTTTTTCAATCCTCATGATGAATGCAACCTCACTTTTTTATAAAAAAAGCCCAGAATCCCTCCACTGATTGTGTTAATGGAAGACTCTGGTTTTGCCTGCAAAGCAGTAACAATCCTTATTTACAAAGTAATAATAGCATGCTTTTTTTTAATATGCAAGCCTTTCCAAAAAAATATTTTTATTTATTTTTTACTCTGTTGATCCATTTAAAAAAAAAGTTTACTAAAAGTAAAAAAAAGACTTGCTTTCTCTTACTTTTTATTAGTAAAATAGAGATGTTGAATTTTTAAACTATTTATTTTAAGGAGATTACACAATGTCAAAATTATTAGTTGTTAAAGCACATCCATTAACAAAAGAAGAATCACGCTCAGTTCGTGCGTTAGAAACATTTTTAGCTTCATACCGTGAAACAAATCCATCAGACGAAATCGAAATTTTAGATGTTTATGCCCCAGAAACAAACATGCCGGAAATCGATGAAGAATTATTATCTGCTTGGGGTGCACTTCGCGCTGGCGCAGCATTTGAAACATTAAGCGAAAACCAACAACAAAAAGTGGCTCGTTTTAATGAATTAACTGATCAATTTTTATCTGCAGACAAAGTAGTAATTGCTAATCCAATGTGGAACTTAAACGTACCGACACGCTTAAAAGCTTGGGTAGATACAATCAACGTTGCTGGAAAAACATTCCAATATACTGCAGAAGGACCAAAACCTCTAACAAGTGGTAAAAAAGCCTTACACATCCAATCAAATGGCGGCTTCTACGAAGGAAAAGATTTTGCTTCTCAATACATTAAAGCGATTCTAAACTTTATTGGCGTTGATCAAGTTGACGGATTATTCATCGAAGGAATCGATCATTTCCCTGATCGCGCGGAAGAACTTTTAAATACTGCCATGACCAAAGCAACTGAATACGGTAAAACATTCTAAATTTTCCGAGTGATTTACATCAAAAAGAGACAAGCAGTTCGTTCACTGCTTGTCTCTTTTGTTACGTAGATTCTTGTTGATCTGGCTTATCTTCATCATACAAACCGGAAACGATTTGGTACCACTCAAAAATGTGTGTAATTATCACCTTAGCTGCGGCATAAACAGGAATTCCTAAAATCACCCCGACAATCCCAAATAGTTTACCAGACGTTAATAAAACAACCAAAATGGTGACTGGATGAATGGATAACTGACTGCCTAGGACAAGTGGTGAAATAAACCGACCTTCGACCGTTTGCTCAATGGCAAAAACAATCAAGACTTTAATTAACAAAGCTGGCCCACTGACAATTCCTAAAAAGACTGCTGGAATCATGGCTAAAAATGACCCTAAATAAGGGATTAAATTTAAAAAGCCTGCTGCAATACCTAAAGTGACTGCATAATCTAAGCCAATGACAGAAAAACCAATCATAAACATAATTGCCACTGCGAAAGCGACAGTTAACTGTCCTCTAATATAAGAAGAGACTTGATCATTGACTTCTGCAAGAACTTTTAAGGTTGGTTTACGCATCTTCACTGGTAAAAACTTTATTAAATATGGCGCTAAGTTTTTGCCATCTTTCAGTAAATAAAATAGAATAAACGGCATCGTAATGATGGCGACAAAGATCGTAGCCACCGCCCCAAAGAAATTACCAATTCCTTGTACTGTGAACGTTGAGACGTTTTTAATGATGGTACCTAACGAGCTGACAACTTTATCGCCTGCCGCTTCAAGTTGTTCTCTAAATTGCGCGAAAAGTGGATCACTTAATATTTCCTGCGATTTTTGATCAATTGTATCAATATATTGAGGAAAATGATTCACAAAGCTGACAGATTGCTCACGAATTTTAGGAACGATTACAATACCACCCCAAATGAGTAGTGCCACAATTAAAATAAATAGGCCGATAATACTCCAGACACGTGAGATTTGTTTTTTCTCTAAATAATCGACAATCGGATTTAATAAATAATATAAAATCCCCGCCATAATTACTGGTAAGCCGACAACGCCAAAAAACTGCCAAACGGGCTTAAATAAATAAGAAACTTTCGTAAAAGTTAGAATAATTAACAGCACCAATAAGACAATCAGTAAGGCTGTTACTACTTGATTATTTAAAAACCAACGCCAAAACCAAGACAGGCGTTTATCAGTCGTTTGTTTTTTATCCATTGATTCACGCTCCATTTACTAAATAATCAATTGTTGTTCCAATGGTTATCTTTGGTAACTGATGGGGCGTTAAATAAACACCATTTCGGATAACATCATCCTCATCGGTTGGTGCATCAGCAAAGATTAAAGTGCTGTGAGCGATACTTTGCAAGTTACTATTGGCAAAAGAACCCACTTTTGTGATTGTATAGTTTGTATCGCCAATTTTCAGATGATCTCCTTCTGCCAAGGTAACTTGGTCTTTTTCTGGGAATGATTGAATAACTGCATGTTGCTTCAAGGTATCGGTAGCAGTTTCACCAAAAAGAATAATCATTTTTTCTGAATCATCGATTGCATGTTTGCCTATTTCTGTTACGGTTGCTTGCATCTTCCATACCACTCCTTCATTATCTTACTTCTATTATTATAGCATAGAATAAAATAGATATTCAGGAAAAAGAAAAGGCGATGAACAATCGTCAATTGACTTTTGTTCACCGCCTTAAAATAAGTTTTTATTTAAAGAAGTTCATAATATGAGTCCAAATTTTTTCATCAAAGACATCCATTGGATTCCCATTTCCAATCAAACCATAACCAATCATTGTTCCCACAACAAATAAGATAATGACTAACGAAATGACCACTAGAATTTTCAATAATGTTACTAAAATATAACGAAATGAACTCATACGTTTGACTCCTTTAGATTACTGTCGTTGCTTGTTTTTCTTCAATTTTTTCATCATTGACACGTTCAACGTTCGCGCCTAATTTTTGAAGTTTTTTATGGAACTCATAATAGCCACGATCTAAATATTTCAAATTAGAGACACGTGTAATGCCATTTGCACGTAACCCTACTAAAATCAATGCGGCAGCTGCCCGTAAATCAGTGGCTTCCACTGCTGCTCCTTGTAACTCGTTGCCACCATTAATAACGGCAATGTTGCCGTCAATTTTTAAGTCAGCGTTCATTCGACGCATTTCCTCTAAGTGTTGGTAACGATTTTCAAAGACTGTTTCTGTCACGATGCTTGTTCCTTCAGCAAACATTTGGATCGCTGTCATTTGCGCTTGCATGTCTGTTGGGAAACCAGGATGCGGCATTGTCTTAACATCTGTTGGTTTTAGATGTTTTGGTCCAATTACACGGATGCCGTTTTCTTCTTCTTCAATGATTGCACCCATTTCAGTTAATTTAGAAATTAGCGGACGATTATGTTCAGAAATTGCTTCTTCAATTAAAACATTGCCCTCAGTCATTGCTGCAGCTACCATGAACGTACCTGCTTCAATTCGATCTTGAACGATTGAATGCTCTACGGCATGTAATTTATCGACGCCTTCGATACGCATCGTTTCTGTTCCAGCACCGATAACATTGGCACCCATTTTGTTTAAAATGTTTGCTAAGTCAACGATTTCAGGTTCACGAGCAACGTTTTCAATGATGGTTGTTCCTTTCGCACGAACAGCAGCCATCATAATGTTTTGCGTAGCGCCGACACTTGGGAAGTCTAAGTAAATAGTGTTACCGATTAGTTCATCCGCAATTGCTTCAATGTAACCATTTTTTTGGATGATTTTTGCACCTAATGCTTGGAAGCCTTTTAAGTGTAAATCAATTGGTCGTTTTCCAATGGCACAGCCACCTGGCATTGCCACTTTGGCATGGCCATTACGAGCCAATAAAGGTCCCATTACAACGATAGAAGCACGCATTTTACTAACGTACTCATAGTTTGCTTCGATCCCTAAAGGTTGTGTTGCGTCTATTGTTACTTCATTCGCGTCTTCATCAAAATCAATGGCTACATTCAAATGCTTAATTACTTGATTCATTGTAAATACATCAGATAAAATTGGTACATTTTTTAAAGTAGTAACGCCTTCTTCAGCTAAAAGAGTAGCTGCTAAAATTGGTAAAACAGCGTTTTTGGCGCCTTCAATTTTTACAGTTCCTTCTAATTTTGTATTACCACCATGAACAATAATTTGTTCCATTTTGTTCCCCCCAAAAAAATGAGAATAGGTATTCCTATTCAAAATCTTTACTATTATACCATTATTCAACTAAAAATTGTACCTTTTTTTATTTTTCAATTTTTAAGGAAAATACACAATGAAAAGATTTCGACAAAGCGCAATCAATTCTAAAGCAAACGAGCTAACTGTGTATCCGATAGCGATGGCGAAAAATACCATCAACATTCTGATTTGCGGTGTAAATTGGGTTTTGAAAAATTGCTCAATACGCAATGATTGCAACGCCCAAAAACTTATGTAAATGAACATAAGATGACTAACGATTCGAACAATAGCATCTACTCCATAGTATTGCATAAGGAGCCTCCTTTTTTCTAACGTAGGAACATTTTATCACAAAATAATAAAAACCGATAATTAATCCACTTGAAATGCCAAAATTTGACACTATTTATTAAAAAATACGAAGAAATAGAGTTTAAGGCACCTGACTCAATAGCAAGCGCCTTAAACTCTACAAAAGTGACTGAATCCTTCAGCCTTTTTTACCCATGTTTCGATACGTTGATCCGGTTGATTGCACGATGCAAAGCAACAGTCGCACGACGTAGTTGATCGCGGTCGTCTTTTGCTTTGGCTTCTTCAATTAAACGTTCTGCTCGTTGTTTTGCTCGTTCAGCACGAGGTACATCGATATCTCGTTCACGTTCAGCACTATCGGCAATAATAGAAACGACATTATCACGGACTTCCATGATACCACCATTTACAGCTACCCAGTCAACATGTGTATCTGAATCGGTCCGTTTGATGCGGACTTCATCAATCGCTAGCGGAACGATGATTGGCGCATGTTTTGGTAAAATACCAATCTCACCATCTGTTGTTTTCGCCACAACGATTTTTGCATGGTGGTCATAAACTAGACCATTCGGCGTTACTACATTCACAGTAAGACTATCCATTGTGTTTGCCGCCTTTCTAGTAGTTTAATTGTTTCGCTTTTTCGATGGCATCTTCAATTTTACCGACACTACGGAAGGCTTCTTCTGGCAGATTGTCATGTTTACCTTCAAGAATTTCTTTAAAGCCACGAACTGTTTCCGCAACTGGTACATAAGAACCAGGTTGACCTGTAAATTGTTCAGCAACGTTAAAGTTTTGAGATAAGAAGAATTGAACACGGCGTGCGCGACCAACAAGTACTTTTTCGTCATCTGATAATTCGTCCATCCCTAAAATAGCGATGATATCTTGTAATTCACGGTAACGTTGTAAAATATGTTGCACTTCGGTAGCCACTTCGTAGTGTTCTTCTCCAACAATTTCAGGAGCCAAGGCACTAGAAGATGAAGCTAACGGATCTACCGCTGGATAAATCCCTTGTTCGGTTAATTTACGTTCCAAGTTAGTTGTTGCATCCAAATGGGCAAACGCTGTTGCTGGCGCTGGATCGGTATAGTCATCGGCTGGAACATAGATTGCTTGAATAGAGGTAATTGATCCTTTTTTCGTTGAAGTAATCCGTTCTTGTAATTGTCCCATTTCAGTCGCTAAGGTTGGTTGGTAACCTACGGCTGACGGCATCCGACCTAAAAGGGCAGAAACTTCTGAACCGGCTTGGGTGAAACGGAAAATGTTATCAATAAATAATAGCACGTCTTGTCCTTCCACATCACGGAAATATTCAGCAATCGTTAACCCAGTTAAGGCCACACGCATCCGTGCACCTGGTGGTTCGTTCATTTGACCAAAAACCATGGCTGTTTTTTCAATAACGCCTGAATCTTTCATTTCATAGTACAGGTCGTTCCCTTCACGTGTCCGTTCACCAACACCAGTAAAGACGGAAATCCCTCCATGTTCTTGGGCAATATTATGAATTAATTCTTGAATTAAGACGGTTTTACCAACACCGGCACCACCGAAAAGTCCGACTTTACCACCTTTTAGATAAGGCGCTAATAAGTCAATAACTTTAATCCCTGTTTCTAAAATTTCATTACTGGTACTTAATTCATCAAATGCTGGCGCTTTTTTATGAATCCCACTACGTTCAGCATCTGCAGGGAATGGCGCTTCTAAGTCAATTGTGTCTCCTAAAACGTTAAACACACGACCCAATGTATCTTTACCAACAGGAACTGAAATTGATTTTCCTGTATCGATAACTTCCATTCCACGTTGTAAACCATCTGTCGATTCCATGGCGATAGAACGAATCACTCCATCACCTAGTTCTAAAGCGACTTCAAGTACTACTTTTTGTTTTGCTTCGCCATTTTTATAAACGACTAAAGCGTTGTTAATATCGGGTAAGGATTGATCTAATGAAAATTCCACGTCAACAACGGGACCGATTACTTGAACAATCTTTCCTGAACTCATAATTTCTTTCCTCCAGTCTTCATAAAGTCACACGCTTTGAACGTTTTTATAAACGTTCAAACGTAAGACTAGATTATTCTAGTGCAGCTGCACCAGCAACAATTTCTGTAATTTCTTGGGTAATCGCCCCTTGACGAGCACGGTTATAAGAAATTGTTAAATCGCTAATAATATTTTGCGCATTGTCAGTGGCTGTTTTCATGGCGGTCATCCCAGCAGCATGTTCTGCTGTTTTCGCATCAATGATCGCCCCATAAATTAAGCTTTCTGCATATTGTGGTAATAATTGATCCAAGATTGCTTCAGGTGAAGGCTCTAAAAGATATTCTTGTTCGTAAGAGGTCGCCTCTGATGGATCTAAATCAGTAATTGGCAACATTTTTTCCACACGAAACTGACTCGTTAGTGAGTTAACGTGGTGATTATAACAAACATACAATTCATCAAACACTTCGTTTTGGTACATAGTCGTTGCCGTTGTCACAATCTTACGGACTTCTTCAAACGTTGGTTGATCCGTTAAGCCTCTTAGCTCATAGGAAACATCGATTCCGCGTGCTTTAAAGAAATCCGCCCCTGTACCACCAATAGCGATTAAGGCATATTCTTTATTAGAATCATGGTCTTCTTGAATCATACTCATGGTTTGTTTTAAGATTGAGCTATTGTAGCCACCAACTAACCCTTTGTCAGAAGTGATAACGATATAGCCTGTTTTTTTGACAGGTCGTTGTGCTAACATCACATGATAGTTCCCTTCACTAAGAGAAGATTGTTCTGTTTCACGTAATTCACTTAACTGAGCAGCTACTAAATGCGTAACGACACTACGAATTTTTGAAGAATATTCTTGAAAGCTTTTAGAGGCGCCTTCTGACTTGGTCAATTTGGCTGCAGAAACCATTTGCATCGCTTTGGTAATTTGGCTTGTCTTTTTTGTTGATGCAATGCGTTGTTTGATTTCGTTTAATGAAGCACCCAATGTCGCTCACCTCTCTTATGCGTTATCGATTTTTTCTAAAGCTTCTTTGGCTGAATCTCCGCTGTTGTTTGCCGCTGCAAACATTTCAGAAAACTCTGTAATCGCTGCATCTAATGCATCAGTATCTGGTAAGTCTTTCGTTGTACGAATGGTTTCCAATAAGTCTGCATGTTTGCCATCAAAATAATCGAATAAATCTTGTTCAAAGTGTAAAATTTTATCCACGCTCACGCTATCTAAAAAGCCGTGTGTTAACGCATATAAAATTAAGACTTGTTTTTCTACAGGCAGTGGCGCATGTAGTTTTTGTTTTAAAATTTCTACCGTACGACGACCACGGTTTAATTTAGCTTGTGTTGCCGCATCTAAATCAGAGCCAAATTGTGTAAAGGCTTCTAACTCACGGTAACTAGCTAAGTCTAAACGAAGCGTTCCGGCAACTTTTTTCATTGCTTTGATTTGCGCTGATCCTCCGACCCGAGAAACAGATAACCCAGCATCAACGGCTGGACGAGTGCCTGCATAGAACAAGTCGCTTTCTAAGAAAATTTGTCCATCAGTGATTGAAATAACGTTTGTTGGAATATAAGCAGAAATATCGCCTGCTTGTGTTTCAACGAATGGTAAGGCTGTCATTGAACCACCACCTAATTCATCACTTAATTTAGCTGCACGTTCTAACAAACGTGAGTGTAAATAGAAGACATCCCCTGGATAAGCTTCACGACCTGGTGGACGGCGTAATAGTAGAGAAAGTTCACGATAAGCCACGGCTTGTTTTGATAAGTCATCAAAAATAATTAAGACATGTTTGCCGTTATACATGAATTCTTCACCCATTGCAGTTCCTGCATATGGTGCAATGTAAAGTAATGGTGCTGGTTGTGAAGCCCCTGCAGTCACAACGATTGTATAATCTAAGGCACCAAATTTACGAAGTGTCTCTACTTGGTTACGAACAGTAGATTCTTTTTGACCAATCGCTACATAAATACAAATTACATCTTGTCCTTTTTGGTTAATAATTGTATCAATTGCAATCGATGTTTTCCCTGTTTTACGGTCTCCAATAACCAATTCCCGTTGTCCACGACCAATTGGTACTAGGGCATCAATGGCTTTTAAGCCAGTTTGCATTGGTTCAGCAACAGATTGACGTTGCATAACACCGGGAGCTGTTGCTTCCACAGGACGTGTTTTGTCTGTTTTAATTTCGCCTAAACCATCTAATGGTTGACCTAATGGATTAACAACACGGCCAATCAAAGCTTCCCCGACGGGTACTTCCATGATTTTGCCTGTGCGTTGTACTTTATCTCCTTCACGAATGGTTTCAAAATCGCCAAGGATAATAATCCCTACATCATTTGTTTCTAAGTTTTGTGCCATTCCGTATGAACCGTTTGAAAACTCAACAAGTTCTCCACTCATGGCATTTTCTAAACCGTGGGCGCGGGCAATTCCGTCACCGACGTAAGTGACTGTTCCAACTTCTTCAACAGCAAGCTGTTGTTGATAGTTTTCGATTTGTTCTTTAATCAAGGCACTGATTTCTTCTGCTTTGATAGCCATTCAATTCACCTCTTTGTAGTCCTAAAGATTATTTTAATAACTTCTGCTGCATATGTTCTAATTGTTTGCGGATGCTGCCATCGATTACTTGATGGTTTGCTTCAATAACCACTCCGCCGACAATTGACGGGTCAATTAAATTGACTAAATGCGCTTGTTCATACCCTAATAATTGGGCAGCTTTTTCTTCCATTGCTTGATGTTGTTCTTTTGATAAAGGAATGGCTGTTGTCACTGAACCCAAAATTAGTCCTTGGTGCTCATCATAACGTCGTTCATATTCATCAATCATCAAGAGCAGATCGTACATGCGACGATATTCGTAAACCACTCGCAAAAAGTTTTGCATCATTTCACTAAAACCTGTTACTAGTTTTTCCATGATGCTGTCTTTTTCATAAGGCTCTAAGCGATCATCACTTAAAATATCGCCAATACCAGGTACTTGGTGATAGACTTCGCGAAGCGTCAATAATTCTTGATAAATTGCTTCAGCTTGGTTCTTTTCAACTGCCAACTCAAACAAAGCCTTGCCGTAGCGTTTACCAACTGTATATTTATCTAGTTTCATTTGCTTTACCTAAACTTTCAATATAAGAATCAATCAATGCTTCATGTGCATCTGGTGTTAATTCTTTATTTAAAATTTTGGCTGCAATTTGAAGAGAAAGATCTGCCACTTCATTTTTTACTGAAGACAATGCTTCTTCACGTTCTTGAGAAATATCTGTCCGAGCTTTTTCGCGTAAGCGAGTAACTTCCGCAGTTGTTTCTTTTAATGTTTTTTGGCGAGTCTGTTCTCCACTTTCTTTCGCGTTTTTAATAATTTCAGCTGCTTCTGATCTGGAAGAAAGTAATTGTTGTTGACGTTCTTTTTCCATTTTCGCTGCTGCTACGCGAGATTGTTCTGCAGAGTCTAAATCGTTGGCAATTTTTTCTTCACGTTGTGTCAAAATATCTACGATTGCTCCCCATGCATATTTCTTTAATAAGAGCATCAAGATTAAAAATGCACCACTGACAACAATCATCGTGCCTAGTGTGGTACTAGGAGCCGTTTCACCGACTACCAATATAGTAAGTAGCATGAAGTCTCAACTTCCTTTCTTGCAAAAATCGATTTAGCTTCTTCAACTGCTTTATCACCAGCTATTGAAAAGGCTAAAGATAGAAGAAAGCAGTGACGGTCCCGATAATAATCAGCGTCCTGCCTCCATTTTATTGCTTATCTGAATAAAAGTAATAAAGAAACAACGACACCTAAAATTGGCACAGCTTCGATTAAAGCGACCCCGATAAACATTGTTGTTCTTAATTGACCAGACATTTCTGGTTGACGAGTCATTGACTCGATTGTTTTTGAAATAACTTGTCCGTTACCGATAGCGGCTCCGATAGCTGAACCGAAAATTGCAATTGCTGCTGCGATAAAATTTAATCCTTCCATTGTGTAAAATCCTCCTAAAAGATAATTTTTGTCCTTCGTATTTCTTGATTATTCTTCTGTTTCAATTTTGTGTGACATATAAACCATTGAAAGTGTCACAAAGATAAACGCTTGGATACATCCAATAAAGATTGAGAATGCTACCCAAATCATTTCTAGCGGAATTGCTAGTGGGATAACCCATAATCCAACGCTTGCTACGGTTCCAGCAATCAAGCCCAAGAGAACTTCGCCGGCAAAAATGTTTCCGTACAAACGCAAGCCTAATGTTAATAGATTCGTGAATTCTTCCATTAATTTTACCGGTAGTAAGAAACCAACGGGTCTTAAATAACTATTAACTAGATAGCCTTTAAAACCAAAGCGTTTCATACCAAAGAAGTGTGTTAAGACAATCATCATCATCGCTAACGTTAAGGTTACGATTGGATCGGCGGTTGGACTTTTCCAAACGCTGAGATCGTCGCCCACAACGATTTTTGTAACGAGACCCAAGATGTTTGAAACAAGCACAAACATGAACAGGGTAAACGCCATTAAATGAAAATTGCTCACTTCTTTACGAGGTAAATTGTCTGTAATGATTCCACGAATAAAATCTACTAACCATTCGATGACCGTTTGTTTGCCTTTAGGTCGTAGCTTCATATTTCTCGTACAAGCATAGACAAAGGCGAAAACAATGATACACGTCAACAGCACCATCAAAACAATGGTTCCATCAAACCAAATTGGTCCGATATTGAAGAGTAATTTCTTCTCTTCCAAATCAATTCACCTCTTTTCCAACAATCTTTCAGAAGTTTCATCCTACTCCTGAGTGATAATCCCTGGCAAAGCTATCGTACCACCACTTGTTGATAATTTACAAATAGTTTACTTTTAAAATTTCATGTGTTGAAAATTGGTTGGAAAACCTTTTCCATAAACCAATCTAATGCAGGGTGGTACTGCTTTCCGAAGCGATTAAAAAATGAATCATTTACATTCATTTACTCAACACTTACCAGATTTTACACCTAATCCGAAGAAAGGCAAGCAAATATGCGAAAAAGAATAAATTTACATTTTTAACGTCGGTTATTTTTTAATGTTCGGCTGATTTGTCGGTCAACTTCCTTACGTTTCAAGTCTTCACGCTTGTCGTACTGCTTTTTCCCTTTAGCTAAACCAATCAAAACTTTGGCATAGCCGTCTTTAATATAGACCTTCAAAGGTACTAATGTGATACCTGTATTTTTGGTTTCGCCGATTAACTTATTAATTTGTTTTTTGTGTAATAATAATTTTCTGGTACGTAATGGGTCATGATTAAAAATATTGCCCTGTTCATATGGACTAATATGAACATTATACAAAAAGGCTTCTCCGTTTCGAATTCGTGCAAAACCATCTTTTAAATTGATACGACCATTTCGAATAGATTTGATTTCTGTTCCTTGTAAAACAAGCCCAGCTTCAACCGTATCGATAATTGAATAATCATGTCTAGCTTTGCGGTTTTGTGCGATTAATTTTCCTTCCCCTTTTGGCATAAGCGACCTCCTCTACTTCTTCTTTTTCCCTTTTTTATTTTTTTGTTTCATTGCTTCTTTATAAAAAGGTTGTTTTTTGCCTTTGCCTTTTTTCTTATTTTTCTTTTTCTTACCATCAAATGATTCATCTTTTTTATTTCTTCGTTGATTATTTGAACGAGTTGAAGAATTGGCTTTACCTTTTTTACGTCCTTTTGGTCCTTCGACTGGTGCGACTTCCTCAGCTGAAATCAATTCAAAATCAACTTCTCTTGTTTCTGGATCAGCTTTTTCAACACGGATTTGAACTTTCTGACCAATTTTCAAAGTCATTCCCGTCCGTTCACCAACTAACGCCATATGATTTTCAATAAAGTGGAAATAATCTTGTTTTAAGTTGTTCACGTGAATCAAGCCTTCTATTGTATTAGGCAGTTCCACAAAGATACCAAATTTTGTGACTGAGCTGATAATCCCGTCATACGTTTCTCCCACTTTATCTACCATAAATTCGGCTTTCTTCATGGCGTCCACTTCACGCTCTGCATCAACTGCGCGACGTTCCATACTTGAACTATGATTGGCAATTTCTGGTAATGCTTCGTTCCATTTTTCTTGATTTTTTTCAGATTGATCTTGGCTATAGCTGCGAATCAAACGATGCACAATTAAATCTGGATAACGACGTATTGGTGAAGTGAAATGCGTATAATATTCAGCAGCCAACCCATAGTGTCCGTAGTTGTCTTCTGAGTATTTCGCTTGTTGCATACTTCTTAGCAACATCGTATTGATAACCACTTCTTCCGGCTTATTTTCAACTTGCTCTAAAACTTTTTGTAAATCTTTCGGTGAAATGTTTTCTTTTGTTCCTTTAACAAGAATGCCAAGTACTGCAGCAAAGTCAAAGAAACGTTGCATTTTTTCTTCTTTTGGTTGTTCATGAATCCGATAAATGAATGGCAGTTTTAAGTCATGATAATGACGCGCCACAGTTTCATTCGCTGCCAACATAAAGGATTCAATTAATCGTTCACCCACGCCACGCGTGCGTAAAAGAATATCTTGGGGATGACCATTTTCATCAACTAGGACTTTGGCTTCACGATCTTCAAAAGAAATCGCACCACGGCGCATACGCATCTCTTCTAATATATGGTGCAGCTCGCCCATCTCTTTAAACATGGGAACTAGCTCTTTGTAGCGTTCTAACGTTTCAGGTTTTTGCTCTTCTAAAATTTCATTGACTGCTGTATAGGTCATTCGCTCCGTTGTTTGGATTACACTTTGGAAAATTTCATGCGAAATAACCTCTCCTTCTGGTGTAATTTCCATCTCACAACTCATGGTTAAACGTGGAACATGTGGGTTTAGCGAACAAATCCCATTTGATAATCGCTGCGGAATCATTGGCACAACACGGTCTGTCAAATAGACACTTGTGCCACGTTCATACGCTTCCATATCCAATTGGCTTCCTTCAGTTACATAATAAGAAACATCTGCAATATGCACCCCTAAAAAGAAATTGCCATTTGCTAACTTTTGTACCGTTACTGCATCATCTAAATCTTTCGCATCTTCTCCATCAATCGTCACAATCAACTGATCACGTAAATCCCGACGACCGACTAAATCGCTTTCTGCAATAGTTTCTGGTACTTGGTCCGCTTCAGCCAAAACTTCGTCAGGAAATGCTGTGGGAATTCCATGAGCCACCACGATTGATAAAATATCCATTCCTGGATCATTTTTATGACCAATCACTTGTTTGACTAGTCCTTCCATACTCGTTGGATATTCTTGATCTGGATAATAGGTAATTTCAGCAATGACAATGCTACCATCTACTGGCTTAATCCCTTCAGGTGCAATTGATACAGTATACTGATTCAATTTCTTATCTTTGGGAATCATGTAGCCATACAGTCCCATTTCTGCCATTTCTTCTTCACTATATGCCACAAATTCTCCGACAACTTGGCTCACTGCTCGCTCTTTAATTTCTTTGACTTTACCTTCTGCGCCGCGATCTGAAAAAGGATCCGCATGTTGGATCACGTCGATTAAAACCGTGTCCCCATCCATTGCAAAGTTCGTTGCCTCTTTAGGAATGTAAACATCTGGTTCTTCAGGATCGATGGTTACAAAACCAAAGCCTCGTTCATTTGCACGAAACGTTCCTTCTATTAATAAGTCTTTCATTGGTAACAGGACTTTGCCTTTTTTGTTGAAACTAACTGACTTTTCTCGTTCCATTTGTGCAATGGTTTGCACTAAAATTTTAAAATCTGAACTTTTTTCTAAATTCAAGCCTTGTGCAATTTCTTCCATTGAAAAGCTTTTCTTTTTTTGGCTTTCCATGAAATGTAAAATTTGCTCTTTAATTGTTTGTTTTGTCATTATTTCTCCTCATTCCAAGGTAGTGTTGCTAAAAATTGCACCACATCTTGCTCTAATTGTTTGTGTTCTCCACTCACCGTAATGACATGTCCGCTGTTTGGGTACCATTGTAAGGTCACACGTGCTTGTGTTAGCGCTTGGGCCGTTTGATAGACGCCCATTGGCTCAATCATTTCATCTTTGCCAGCTTGCGCTAAGAAAAGAGGTGCGTGGATTTTGTTTAGTTTGTCAGCCGTCTGACTAGCAATCGTTTCAATCGCTCCTAATTGTTGTTTGACTCGTTGCTCAATCGATTGCAACCGGCTTTGTTGTTCCTCTGCAGGAACTTCTGCGATTTTCATCACATTTTCTGCGTATAATACGAAATTTTCTGGGACTTTATTTTCGACAGGGTAGATCGGTGAACAGAAAAATCCACCACCAATTAATCCTGTTAATTGTTCCGTTAATGCATGCATACTGAAAATCCCGCCCATTGATAAACCAAAAATGGCAATTTCTTGGTAACCTCTTTCTCTCAAAAAAGCGACTGCTTCTTGTGTATCTTGCCACCATTGTTCCGTTGTTTGATCTAAAATATCTTCAGGAACTAGCGTGCCGTGTCCTGAAAAATTAGGCGAATAGACAGTATAATTTTCTTTTTCTAAACGTCTGCTTAACATCCGTACATCATTACTGCTGCCAGAATAAGCGTGTAATAAAAGGACCGCCCGTTTTCCTTTTTCTGAAAATAACGGCTTCGGTAAATTGATTTTTTTTGCCACTTCGCTCACCTCAGCTTCATTCTATCATATTCTCAAAAGAAAACCTTCCGAAATGATAAGTTTCAAAGACTTTTTCAGAAAGAAAAAGAACAGAAAAATAAGTGTCCGCACTCATCTCTCTGTTCTAAACTTGTCATTTTAAAAGATTACGTACTTATTTTGAAGATAAGAACGCCAAAACAAATAATAAAATCATCCAAATTGCGCCAAGAACTGCTGTTGAGCGTTGCATAACAGCTTCAAAACCGCGCGCTTTTTGCTTCCCAAATAATTTATCTGCACCGCCAGTGAAGGCACTTGCTGCACTGTTTTGTTTGCTTGGTTGCATCATAACAGTAATGACGATTAAAACAGATAAAATGATGACCAACGTTAAGATTAGATTATACATGCGTTAATTCTCCTTTTTATACAAATATGCGAAATTCATCTACTTTAATGTAGCATATTTTATCTGTAAACACCAGTGAAATTTAATGTCTTTCCTTATTTGTCTCTAATAGCAACAGCCGCAAGTAGGAATCAGATTTCTACTTGCGGCTGTTGCTAACTTATTTTTTATTTTCTCAATACGTCTCCGTATTCAGGTTTAGTATCAAATTCTTTTTTGGCAAATGGACATAGCGGAATAATTTTTTTATGCTCTTTTCTCGCTTTTTCAACACCGGCTAAAACAAGTTTTTCAGCTAATTTTTGTCCACGATAAGTTGGATCAACAAACGTATGATCAATAATCATCATGCTTTCGCCAGCATCTGACCAAGTCATTTCACCAA
The DNA here is from genome assembly GCF_050558525.1 of Enterococcus sp. DIV0236. NCBI lineage: Bacteria > Bacillati > Bacillota > Bacilli > Lactobacillales > Enterococcaceae > Enterococcus > Enterococcus sp. DIV0236. Next base: position 2,097,817 of record NZ_CP187891.1, read on the forward strand.
TTTCTTGGTTTTCATCGTTATATAGAGCAAAACGATTGTTTTCTTCTTTAATTTGCATATTCGTTCCCTGCTTTCCGAATATATTTTAGAGCACCACTTGGACATGAATCTACCACAATCATGTCATTTTCAACACTTCCGTTATCTGGAATAATCCATGGTTTCCGACCAACTTCAAAGACTTCTGGATTTCCACGAACACAATTACCAATATGTTCACAAATATCTTTATTATAAAAGATATCAATTCCTTCCCCAGTATATTTACGGTAGCCTTCTTTTAATAGTTGTTCTTCCGTGACTGGTTGCCCATCTATTTGGTTTCCTTTCATTGCACAATCTCTCCCCTGTAACTTATTAATATTAAAAACGTACCTTTATTTTACCACTAAGCTGGACATTCAGGCAATTAATTGTTCCACCTTACTTGCCAATTCGACGAGCTCGCAAAGCAGATAAGATTGACACAGTGTCCACCACTTCTTGTAGCATAGCCCCGATTAGCGCTGGAATAATCCCGGTACTAGCAATTAGCATTAGTAAAACGCAGATAAAAATTCCGATTAATACAGATTGTTTGGCAATTTTCATGGTATCTTGGGCAATTTCGACCGCTTGGCTGACTTTACTTAAGTCATCTTTTAAAATAACAACGTCAGCAGTTTCACTAGCCGCAGTAGCTCCATGAGCGCCCATAGCAATACCTACGTCTGCAGCAGCAAGCGAAGGTGCATCATTTACACCATCTCCTACCATGATGACTGGATGATTTTCTTTAGGCAATTCTTTTAGAATAGTTAATTTATCTTGTGGTAAACATTCCCCATGTACTTCGGTAATTCCTACTTCTGCAGCAATCGTTTCTGCGACGGATTCTTGATCCCCCGTCAGCATTAAAATTCGTTGAAGATGTAATTGGTGTAATTTTTCCATAGTCTCTTTTGCTTCTGGTCGTACTGTGTCTGTAAAAGTAATTCGGCCTAAATATGTGCCATTACGTGAAATATGAATGGTCGTTTTATCAATTTTTTCAGTTGTTTGAGACTCTTGTGTCACAAAATTCTTTTTACCTACCCGTATCTCAGCACCATCCACAAATGCCTTCACGCCAGCACCAGAAACTTCCGCTAGATCTGTAATATTTTTTAATGGGACATCTTGCTTTCTGGCATAAGCAACAATTGATCTAGCTAAAATGTGACTTGATTCTTGTTCCACGCTTGCTGCCAATCCCACTAATTCAGCAGCAGTTATTTCAGCATTGATTGGTTGGACTTGATCAACAGAAAGTTGTCCTTGCGTAATCGTGCCTGTTTTATCAAACGCAATCGTTTTTGCAGAAGCTAATTTTTCGACCATCGTTCCCGATTTAATAACGACCCCATGACGACTTGAACGACCCATCCCTGCCACTAAAGCAATTGGGGCAGATAGAATTAAAGGACACGGCGAAGCAACAACTAAGACTTCCGCAAAACGCGTCGGACTTTTTGAAACAAACCAAGCAACACCTGCAATTAGGTAGGCAACTAGTGTAAAAGGTACCGCATAGCGGTCTGCTAAACGTACAAAATGAGCTGGACGTGCCGCAGATTCTTTCACTAAGTTCACAATTGTTTGATATTGACTGTCGGCTACAGTTTTTTCAGCAACCATTTTCAAAGAGCCATCACCATTCACGGAACCCGACATTAATTCATCCCCAGGATTTTTTTCAATTGGTTTTGATTCTCCTGTTAATGAAGATTCATCGACTGTTGATGTCCCGGTTTTTACCAAGCCATCAACTGGAACTAGTTCCCCTGGTTTTACTACTAATTCATCGCCAACATTGATTTCCTCAACAGAAACATCTTCTAAATTTTCGCCATTCAAGCGATGAGCTTTTTGTGGCGAGTTATCCAATAATGACTTCAGCTCTTGGTTAGCTTTTCCAGCGGCATAGTCTTCTAATGAATCACCACCAGTCAACATAATTAAAATCATCAAACTGGCCCAGTATTCTCCCACAGCTAAGGTTGCAACGATAGCGGTAATCGCTAAAATATCGACACCATATTTTCCTTCACGTAAGGTTTGAATCATTTCCCAGAACATCATTAACGCCATTACAGAACCTGTTATTAAAATAATGCCATACGCCCAATTCGGCTGATGTAAAATAAATTCAAATAATAATGCCAAAACTCCTGTTATAATTGTAATCCCCAATTTTGTTACATGCTTCATCTCTTTTTCTCTCCCATCATTCACTTTACATTATTGAGCGTACCTTTTCTGTTTTGAAAAAGAAAGTGAAAACGCCTAAATGAAAACGACTTTCATTATCATAGGATAGTTGCTGTAGCAACGTTTACTTTCTGAAAAGTAGTTATGTAAAAAAAACACAGACCATCGTTCATTCGCCGATGGTCTGTGTTTTTATTTCCAAAAATCATCAAAAATTGTAATGGGTAAATGCCGTTTGTGTTGTCCTTTTTTATACCAGTTTTCAATTGTTTGTTGATCTGTTTCCGAGACTTTTTTGCCTTCCAAATAGTCATCAATGGCATCATACGTGACACCTAAGGCAACTTCATCTGCAACTAACGGTTTGTCATCTTCTAGATCAGCTGTTGGTATTTTTAGATACAAGGCTTCTGGTGCCCCAAGTTCTTTCAGCAAAGCTTTTCCTTGGCGCTTATTTAAACGAAATAACGGTAAAATATCCGCTCCGCCATCGCCATATTTGGTGAAGAAAGCTGTCACATTTTCGGCTGCGTGGTCTGTGCCAATTACTGCGCCAGCATTTTCGCCAGCTACTGCATATTGTGTAATCATACGTTGACGTGCTTTCATGTTTCCTTTATTAAAATCGCTAATTTGAACGCCAGCGTTTTCTAGCGAACCAACCATTGCATCCACTGCTGGTTTAATATCCACTCGTAAAGAAACATCTGGCTGGATAAAGGCTAGCGCGGCTTGTGCATCAGCTTCATCTGCTTGCTCACCGTAAGGAAGGCGAATCGCAATAAATTGATACGACATATCTCCTGTTTCTTCGCGCATTTCAGTCATCGCTAATTGTGCTAAGCGCCCAGCTAATGTTGAATCTTGTCCGCCACTAATTCCCAAGACAAAGGTTTTTAAAAAAGGATGTTTAGTTAAATAAGCTTTCAGAAAATCAATACTTTTACGAACTTCTTCTTTTGGATCAATTGTCGGTAAAACACCTAACTCTTGAATGATTTTTTCTTGAAGTGTTGTCATTTCTAGGCCTCCTTATTCACCGTTTCCGTTAAATGTTTAACGTCTTTACGCACTTTTTCCAATAAATTCATTTTGTGGTTCCAACAATCTGTTGAAAGGTCCACCGGATATTTCTGCGGATTCAAGTCCCGCTTGTATTCTTCCCAAAGTGAATCTAAATTTTCTTTTGCATATTGTTTAATTTCATCTAAAGTTGGTAATTCATACACACGTTTTCCTTCAACGAAAATATCTTGGAGTACTGGCCGTGCTTCAAAATCACGGACATACTTATTAATAAAGGTATGAACGGGATGGAACATATAAATTTCTTCTTCTTGGCGAGGATCTTCGTTCCAAAGTGTCACATAGTCCCCTTCTGACTTTTTATCAGATTTACGTGTAATGCGCCAGACTTGTTTTTTCCCTGGTGTTGTCACTTTTTCAGCATTGCTAGATAGTTTAATGGTATCTTTCATTTGACCATCTTCACCTTCAATTGAAACTAATTTAAACACCGCTCCTAAAGCCGGTTGATCATAGGCGGTAATCAGCTTGGTACCCACGCCCCATACATCAATTTTTGATTTTTGCATTTTTAGATTCAAAATCGTATTTTCATCTAAATCATTCGATGCATAAATTTTTGCTTCAGTAAAGCCAGCTTCGTCCAGTTGTTCACGAACTCGTTTAGAAATATAAGCCATATCGCCACTATCAATCCGCACACCTAGGAAATTAATTTTATCACCCATTTCTCGAGCTACTCGAATTGCGCTTGGCACTCCAGCTTTCAAAGTATCATACGTATCAACAAGGAAAACGCAATCCCGATGTGTTTTGGCATACGCCATGAATGCCTCATAATCATTTCCATACGACTGAACCAATGAATGGGCATGAGTCCCACTAACCGGAATACCAAAAATTTTACCAGCACGAACATTACTTGTCGCGTCCGCCCCACCAATATAGGCGGCTCTTGTGCCCCAAATGGCAGCATCTAATTCTTGTGCCCGGCGTGTTCCAAATTCCAATAAAGGATCATCGCCTATCACGGATTTAATTCGAGCCGCTTTTGTCGCAATTAATGTTTGGAAATTCACCATATTTAGCAAGGCAGTTTCTACCAATTGACATTGTGCCAAAGGACCTTCAATTTGAATTAACGGTTCGTTATTAAAAACCAAATCCCCTTCTAAAGCAGAGCGTACAGTACATTTAAATTCAAAATTTGCTAAATACGTCAAGAAATCTTCTGGATATTCTTCAACTTCTCGGAGATATGCAATATCAGATTCTGTAAACGTTAAATTTTCGAGATAATTGACTAAACGTTCTAAACCTGCAAAAATTGCGTAGCCATGATTAAAGGGCATCTCTCTAAAGTAACATTCAAAAACAGCATGTAAATCTGCTCTCCCTAATTCCCAGTATGTTTGCATCATATTGATTTGATACATATCTGTATGCAATGTCAAACTATCATCTGCATATGTATAGTCCATCGTTTTCTACCTCTATTCTTTGTATTAAAAACTTGTTTATATTATAACAAAAAAATTTTTTTTAGCCTAAAATCTGCTTAGACCTCTTTTTCTTTAAAAATGAAAAATTTACTGAAGAAATAATTTAAAATCACTACTACAACTTGTGTAATGATTTTCGCCCAAAACGATGAAAAATGAATGCCATCAATTAGGAGAATCATTAAACCCATATCAGCCACAAAAGATAAAATTCGGTACCAATAAAATAAGCCCATTTCTTTAAAAAAACCAGCTATGCTTTCATGCTTACTTGCGAATACCCAATATTTATTCGTGAAAAAGGCAAATAGAACAGATAAAAACCAACTAATTGTGTTACTTATCTTGTAATCCAACCCTAACACATTTTGACAAACAAAAAACACAACTAAGTTAACGACAGTCGTTGCACCACCAAAAAATAAATAAGCCAGTACTTCTCGGTATTTACGAAATAATTCTTTCAATTTTCACGCATCCTTTCAACTAATCATTTTATCAAACTTCGGCAAGAAAACCTATCTATTTTGTGTAAAGACACAATTCTCTTGCTAATTTTACTATTTATTAAGTATTTATGAAAAACATAGTAAGAGAAGAGGAGAAGTTCATCCATGGATGAACTTCTCCTCTTCTCTTCTCTTCGTCTAATAATATATGACTCCATCAACCAATAAGTTAAATCAGCATTAGTCCTTTAGCTTAGGAAGTGCTATCGTTTGTCCTTCGGTTAATACAGAATACGTTAAGTCATTTGTCTGCTTGAGGGCGGTTAAGGAATAGCCCGTTTTTTTTGCAATTTTTGCGAGTGTCTCTCCTCTTTTTACTTCATAATACTCAGTAGACTCTGTTTTTGAGTCATTCGCTTTACCATTTGATTGCTCTGCTGTTTTCAAAGCATTAGTCACCGATTTACTGATTATTAGTGATTGAAGTAACGCTTGTTCTTTCGGTTCTAGAGAAGTCGCCGCTGTATGCTGAGGAATCGTGATCTTTTGGCCAATATAAAACATTTCTTGAGTCTTTGAATTTTGCTTTAAAATGGCTGTTGCTGACACACCAAACGTCTGGCTAATGGTGGCGAGAGAATCTCCTTTGCTTACTTCATAGATGACTGCTTCTTTTTTTAGCTGTTCTTTGACTGCTTCCTTATCAAACGAAGGTTTCTTTTCTTCTGCCAAATTAGTCACTACTGGTTTCTTCTTTTCTTGATCGTATTCAGTTAATTGATAGGTTTCAATCAACGCGTTTAATTTTTTATCGTAATATGTATCCGTTGCATAACGACCTGTTAAAAATTTTGTTGCCTGCTGATAATCCGTCGTGTTTGCTTTCAAAACGCCGTGATAAAACGTCGGATTACCCGCCAGCCCATTGATAATTAATTTACTATAGTCTGTTAATGACTCTTTATAAGATGGATACTGACGAAAATCGGCATGAATGGTGGTCATCTTCCCTTTACCATCATCTTCTTGTGTGGGAAAGCTGACACTTTGACCTTGATAAGCGCCTTTAATGCCAAACAAATTATAATTAGGCGGCGCTGCTAACGCACTATTGCCCGAGCCACTTTCTAAAATAGCTTGAGCTATCATGACAGAAGCGTATAGATCATGTCGCTGACCAATAACTCGTGCTTCTTCACCGATTTTTCTAATAAACTCAGAAGTAGAAGCATTCTCTTGGACAACAAAATTTGCCTCGGCTTGTTGTTGAATTCCTGCTTGCTTTTCCTTTTCTTGACTATTGTCTACCTCTGAATGTACCAACGGCTCTTTGGTCTTTTCAGTTAATGTAGAATTTTGTGGTTCCTGATTATGAGGTGACTTCTCAGTGAGCGCTTTACGATCTTCAGATATTGGTTGATCATTTTGTAACGATTCGGTTGGTTTAGTACTAGCAATTGTCTTTTCTTGTGGCGGTAAACTATTTTCAGATTCTAATGGTTCCACATTATTTTCCTGATGGTCACTGCTGTCATTTTGTGTTGAACTTTCTTGTTGTTCAGACGAACTTATTATTGTTTCGTTCAGCGTTGAAGAAGTAAGGGTTCCTTGGTCTTGATTGGCTTGGTCCGCTCTTTTTTCTTCCAGCGATAGCTGTCGACTTTCGTCCCTCGTTTCGGTCTCTTCTTGAGCGATTAATGGTTCCGAATTGTAGTAACTGGCGCCCGCATAAATCCCTAAAATTCCAATACATACCAACTTCAAATATCTTGCCTTTCTTTTTTTCATCGCATTTCTCCTTCATTTACCTCTTTATTTCTGCTAATAACTGCTCTATCTGTTGGTACGTTCCTGTTGATTCATTCTTGATTGTCAGCATTTGTTCACAATAAGCTTGGTACTCTCTTGCCACTTGCTTCATGCGTGTTAAAGTTGCTAAACGTTGTTCCATTTCTTCATGAACTGTTGCAACTTGTTGTTTGGCTTGACTAATTGTTTCTTTTGCTTGACGTTTGGCTTCTAATAACACTTCGCCAATTTCTTTTTGAGAAAGCGTAACGGCTGTGTCTAAATTCTCTTCACTGGTCTGTCTCTGTTGCATCTTTTCTTCAGACAATTGTTTCTGTAAAGAAGTGATAGTTGTTTCTTTATCACTTAATGTTTCTTTAACATGTTTAAGTTGAACATCTTTTTCGACTACTTGTTTTTGTAATGCTTCCACTTCATTGGTTTGCATTAATAATTGCTCCGTTAGCTTTTTAATGGATTGCTGATATAGTTGATTTTCTTCTTCTAGTTTTTCAACAAAAGAAAATGACTCTTCTGACAGTTCAGTCGGCACTTGTTGCTGGACCTGTTTTACTTTTGCGGATTGCTCTTTTGCATAAACGAACTCGTCATCAAAGATTGCTTCTTCTGTTACCGTTGGTTGTGCTTTCATCGATTGTTCATTTTCAAAATCCGGCATCTTCTCATACTCCTCATCTTCATTGTTTTTGGTCAAAAATTGCCACATTTGTTTCTCCTCCTTCGTACCTTTTACACCGTTAACATATAGCCTTTTGAGCGAATTGTTTTGATATATTGTGGTTTGTTCACATCTTGTTCAATTTTTTTACGCAAATGGAAAATCACATTAGCGACACGATATTTTCGTTCATTCGCAGTATCTTTCCAGACATTTTTGTAGAGTTCTTCATATGTAATTGTTTGTCCTGCGTGTTTGTATAAATACTCTATTGTGAAAAATTCCAATTTTGTTAAAAGAATTTCTTCTCCACTTCCCAAGCAAACACTCAAATTTGGCGCAATTAAATACAATCTCTCAGAAAGATTCTTAGTAACTGTTTGTTCCTCGTTTGCAATAGCTAATTTAGGATAAAAACGTCTTTTTACACGTTGCAATAAATTACTCATGCTTAACATGCATTCTTGACGATCATAAGAATGATCAAAAACGCCATCTGCACCTAATTGTAAATAAATAATTCGATTGACTTTACTAATTACTTCTGTCCGAGAAAATAACCAAATCGGTAAATCTGACTGCTTGCGAATCGTCATTAATAACTCACAACAAGTATTTACTTGCTGGTGGTCAGTAACTTCAATCACTAATCCATCAATATGGTGCAAATGAAGAAGTATATTTGTTCCTTGGATGATCTGACATTCTACTTGATTACTAACAAACCAATTTTGACAGTATTCTTTTGTTTCAATTGTCAAAGGAACGACACCAATTGTATATTTTTCCATTTTCCCACCTCAATCTTCCTAATATTCCCCTTCAAAATATAATAATTTTTATTTATATTCTATTAATAAATAAAAATTACCAACTACTAGTTTTCAAAAAATGATTGTTATTACTAAATTTTATCGAATAAAAACAAGGCTGTCTAGCTAAAACGAAGCCTTTAAATTATCATCTTTTTTGTTAATTGAGTAAATATTTGAGAAAACACCATAAGCAAAGATATTATTTAGATTATTTATTCTTTATGTAAAAAAAAAGCTTACGATTTTTCAATCGTAAGCTTTTAGAATACTTTTTTATTTTTACATCATACCGCCCATGCCCATTGATGGATCCATCATAGGAGCTGGTGCAGCTGGTTCTGGTTTGTCTGCAACAACTGCTTCAGTTGTTAATAATAAAGCTGACACAGAAGCTGCATTTTGTAAGGCAGAACGAGTTACTTTTGTTGGGTCAACAATACCGGCTTCAACCATGTTTACCCATTCACCGTTAGCTGCATTGAATCCGATACCTAAGTCAACATTTTTTAGTTTGTCAACAATCACTGATCCTTCATAACCAGCATTTTCAGCGATTTGACGGATTGGTTCTTCTAATGCACGAACGACAATCTTGATCCCTGTTGCCACATCGCCTTCAGCTTCTAGCGCAGCGACTTTACCAATTACATTGACCAGTGCGGTACCACCACCAGAAACCATGCCTTCTTCTACAGCGGCACGTGTTGCGTTTAATGCATCTTCAATTCGTAATTTTAATTCTTTTAATTCTGTTTCAGTTGCAGCACCGACTTTAACGACAGCAACCCCACCAGCTAATTTAGCTAAACGTTCTTGTAATTTTTCACGATCAAAATCAGACGTTGTTTCGCCGATTTGGTTTTTAATTAAATGAACGCGGGCATCAATGGCTTCTTTTGAACCAGCACCTTCAACAATTGTTGTGTTATCTTTGTCGACAACTACTTTGCTAGCATTTCCTAAGTTTTCAATAGTTGTGTCTTTTAACTCTAACCCTAAGTCGTCAGTGATTACTGTACCACCTGTTAAAATAGCAATATCTTCAAGCATCGCTTTGCGGCGGTCACCAAATCCTGGCGCTTTTACTGCGACAACATTAAATGTACCACGGATTTTGTTCAATACTAATGTTGGTAGAGCTTCCCCATCAACATCATCCGCAATGATCAATAGTGGACGGCTTTGTTGTAGAATTTGTTCTAATAAAGGTAAGATATCTTGAATATTTGAGATTTTTTTGTCGGTAATTAAGATATATGGATTTTCTAAAACAGCTTCCATTTTATCGTTGTCAGTAACCATGTATTGAGATAAATAACCGCGGTCGAATTGCATTCCTTCAACCACATCTAATTCTGTTTCAATCCCTTTTGATTCTTCAATGGTAATTACGCCGTCGTTACCAACTTTTTCCATTGCATCGGCAATTAATTGGCCGACTTTTTCAGAACCTGATGAAACAGCAGCGACTTGTGCAATCGCTTCTTTTGAATCAACTACAGATGAAATATTGTGTAATTCTTCTACTGCTGTTTTTGTTGCTAATTCAATCCCACGACGAATACCTAATGGGTTAGCTCCAGCAGTTACGTTTTTTAAGCCTTCACGAACAATGGCTTGTGTCAAAACAGTCGCTGTTGTTGTTCCGTCACCAGCAATATCATTCGTTTTAGAAGCAACTTCTGAAACTAATTTTGCGCCCATGTTTTCAAAATGATCTTCTAATTCAATTTCCTTAGCAATTGTTACTCCATCGTTAGTAATCAATGGTGAACCAAATGATTTTTCTAAAACAACGTTACGACCTTTAGGGCCTAATGTCACTTTCACTGTATCTGCTAATACATCTACTCCGCGTAGCATTGCTGCACGTGCATCTTCTGCAAATTTAATCTCTTTTGCCATGATTTCTTCACCTCATAATTTTTTTCTTCTATTATATTATTCTGTAAAAGTTGTTTATTATTCAACAGTGGCAATAATGTCTTTGGCTGATACAATTAAGTATTCTACGCCTTCGTATTTCACTTCTGTTCCTGAATATTTTTCAAACATTACTGTGTCACCAATTTTTACTTCCATCGGAACTTTTGTGCCATTTTCAAGCACACGACCTTCACCTACTGCGATAACTTCACCTGTTTGTGGTTTTTCTTTTGCAACGGATGCAAGAACAATTCCTCCAACAGTTTTTTCTTCTTCTTTCGCGACTCTAATTACGACGCGATCGCCTAATGGTTTTAACACAATAAATCCCTCCAAATAAAAAGTTTTCGCTTATTTTAGCACTCGATACATAAGAGTGCTAACTCACACTATTTATAATACTCATTTCACTCTAAAAATGCAAGTCTTTTCTCTCTTTTTCTTGTCAATTATAAGATACGCATTTTTTATTGAGTATTCTTTTTTAATGGAATGTTTTTCCAATCCTTTAATTCATGGTAAAATAAATTGACTACGATTGGAGGCGAATAAAATGAAACAACGTTTACTTACAGCACTAATAGCAACCTTCGTTTATTTTGTGATAGCGAATTTAGGAAATCTTGTTTTCAGTGTCACAGAAGGAATTGTTTCGACACTTTGGGAATCTCTTTTCTTTTTCTTATTCGTTTTTCTTTTATTAGGATATCGCAATAATCGTAAAAAATAATTATAGAAAGGATTAACCATGACCTTAAGAAAATCAAGTTTATTTATTTTAGTCACATACATTATCGCTTTTTTCGGGCCGTTACTTTTTTCGGGTATTTCCCCCAATGCAGCGATTAATGTGACAACTGCTCTCTACATTATTGGCGCCCTTGTAATGATTGGCATCTTTTTAAAAACAACAGAACCTTCTCCTTTAGAGGAAACAGCAACCTTGAAATCACCTATTTTTATTTTTTTACTAGGTGTAAGTGGGATTTTCATTGCCATGCTGATTCAAGGGGTTACTTTTGCCATTGAAGTAGCCATCACAGGAGAACAAGCTACTTCTCAAAATACACAAGCTATTGTAGCGGTGATTTTGGCAAATCCTTTATTTATTTTGGCAACTACTATCGGTGGTCCGATTATGGAAGAATTCGTCTTTCGTTATGCATTTATCCATTTAATCCAGCCTTTTACAAATTTCTGGATTGCGGCTACTGTTAGTTCGGCGATTTTTTCACTCGCACATGCCGATGGTCACTTTTTTGTTTATTTCTTTATGGGATTTTTCTTTGCTCTTTTGTACAAGCAAACTGGAAAAATTTGGACCTCAATTATTGCCCATTGTGGCATGAATACGATTGTGATTATTGTTCAACTACTTTTGCATAATGGTACAATTCAATAAGAAAAGGGCCTTCGTCTAAACGACTAGGCCCTTTTCTTTTGCTTATTCTTCTTCGTCAATCAATTCGTTGTCATGATGTAAGAAATAAATTAATGTTTGTAATTCGTTGGTTAAGTCAACATTTTGAATTAATACTTCAGGTGGCGCTACTAAACGCGCAGCCGTAAAGTTTAGGATTCCTTTAACCCCTGCTTCGGCAAGTTTGTTCACAACTTCTTGCGCTTTGCGAGCTGGAATAGTTAAAATAGCTACTTCGATTTGTTGAACACGGATTTGTTCCATCATATCTTCCATTGGATAAACCGGAATACCGTCAACAATGCGTCCCACAATATCTTCATTCACATCAAATGCGCAACTTACACGAATACTGTTGCTTTGATGGAATTTGTACTTTAATAAAGCACTTCCTAAATTACCAACCCCGATTAATGCGACATTGGTTAACTCATCTTCATTCAATGTTTTTGCAAAAAAGTTCATTAAGTTTTCAACATCATAGCCGTACCCACGTTTACCTAATTCACCAAAATATGAAAAGTCACGACGAATAGTCGCACTGTCTACTTGTACCGCTTCACTTAATTCAGTTGATGAGACTTTATTTTTTCCTGTATCATGTAACATTCTTAAGTAGCGATAATATAAAGGAAGGCGTCGCGCCGTTGCTTTTGGAATAACTTGATCTTTCACAATTGGACCTCCAATACTTTCACTTAAATCTTATCCATTAACATAATAGCAGTTTTTCACAATAAAAAGCAATTCTATGGCTCAAAAATAGCATTTTTCTTCAAAAGTTTGTGATAAAAGGTATAAACCTTCACAAAGCATTTTTTGATACGTGCTATTTTAGCAGATTTTATGCTACACTAAGGGCAATGAATTTAGAAATGAGGACTACTGATGATTTTATTACAAGCAAATCAAGTTGCCCGGCATTTTGGCTCGGAAACATTGTTTGAAAACATACATTTAGAAATTGCAACAAAAAGTCGGATTGCCTTAGTTGGTCGTAATGGTGCTGGAAAATCGACTTTTTTAAAAATCATTGCAGGCATTGATGCTCCCGATAGCGGAACCATTGCCAAAAATAAAACCGCTACGTTAGGTTATTTAGCTCAAAATACCGGCTTAGAATCAGATAAAACCGTTTGGGAAGAAATGACAAAAGCCTTTGCTGACATCCTAGAAATGGAACAGCGTATGCGAGAATTAGAAACTAAAATTAGTGAAATGGAGCCAACCACTTCCGTTTATGAAGGAATTTTAAAAGAGTACGATCAATTGCAACATACGTTTTCTGAAAAAAATGGCTACGGCTATGAAAATGAAATTCGCTCAGTCCTTCACGGCTTTGGCTTTGATGAATCCTTTTACACGAAAGATATTCAAACCTTATCTGGTGGTCAAAAAACCCGGCTTGCATTAGCGAGAATGCTTTTACAAAAACCAGATATTTTAATTCTGGACGAGCCTACAAACCACTTAGATATCGAGACGCTTTCTTGGCTGGAATCTTATTTGCCAAGCTATGCCGGCGCCCTATTGATTGTTTCCCACGATCGTTATTTTTTAGATAAGGTAGTTAATGAAGTTTATGAACTGAGTCGCAAAAAAATGACTCACTACAAAGGAAACTATTCCAAATACTTAGAGTTAAAAGCAGAACAATTAGCCAGTGAATGGAAAGCGTATGAAAAGCAACAAGAAGAAATCAATAAGTTAGAAGATTTTGTTGCCAAAAATCTGGTTCGTGCATCTACAACGAAACGTGCACAAAGTCGCCGAAAAGTACTAGAAAAAATGGACCGTTTAGACCGACCTCAAGGAGATGAAAAATCGGCGCATTTTCTTTTCGATAGTGAAAAAGTCTCGGGAAATGTTGTTTTACAAGTCGAAGATGCCGCCATTGGTTACGACCAAGAACATATTTTATCCGAACCTATTCATTTGGATATTCGTCGCAAAGAAGCCATTGCCTTAGTCGGACCGAACGGAATTGGTAAATCTACTCTCTTGAAATCAATTATTGATCGCATTCCTTTCATTAAAGGAAGTAAAACTTTTGGCACCAATGTTTCTGTAGGTTACTATGACCAAGAGCAAGCCAATTTACATGGCAATAAAACGGTCTTAGCGGAATTATGGGATGAACACCCAACCACACCTGAAAAAGAGATTCGAAGTATTTTAGGCGGCTTTCTCTTCAGTGGAGACGATGTTGAAAAAACGATTCCTTTATTAAGCGGTGGCGAAAAAGCACGTGTGGCATTAGCAAAATTAGCGATGGATCGTGACAATTTCTTGATTCTCGATGAGCCAACCAACCACTTGGATATCGATAATAAAGAAGTTTTAGAAAATGCGCTGATTGATTATGAAGGAACCATCCTCTTCGTTTCCCATGACCGTTACTTTATCAATCGAATTGCAACAAAAGTTGTTGAGCTTTCTGAAAAGGGCAGCAAACTTTATTTAGGCGACTATGATTATTATTTAGAAAAGAAACAAGAGGAAGAAGAAATCGCTGCCCTCTTAGCTAATGAAGAAGCGGCGAAAAAACCCGAACCAGTTACAGCCAAAAATACCTTTTATCAAAACAAGGAGCAACAAAAATTACTCCGTACTTTGCAAAGAAAAATAACACAAGTCGAAGAAAATCTTGCTCAGTTAGATACGACAATTGCACAATTAGAAGCACAAATGAGTCAACCAGACATTCTAGAAAATCATGTTGAATTGCTGGCTTTAAACCAACAATTAGATGACGCTCGTCAGCAACAAGATGAACTACTTGAGCAATGGGAAAATTTCAGTTTAGAATTAGAAGAAATGGAAAATAACAATTAACGGAGGGATTCACTATGGCTTCCAAAAAAATCAGTTTAACGAAGCCCAAATATCAACAAATCGCCGTTGATGTTGCGGAAAAAATTGCAGAAGGCAAATTACATGTTGGAGATAAAATCCATGCCCGTTCCACCCTAGCTAACCAATACCAAGTGTCGCCAGAAACAGCTCGCAAAGCCATTATCGTTTTAGTCGATTTAGAAATCGTTAAAGCCAAACACGGCAGCGGCTTCTATGTGGCATCAAAAGAAAAAGCGCAGGACTTTGTGACACAATATCAAGACGTTCAAACGATTGCTGAAATTAAAGAAGAATTGCTAGATAGCGTAGCGAAACAAAAAGAAGAACTTACTCATTTTTCTAGCATTCTAGATACTCTTGTTGAACAAACAAAGCGTTTTGATTCTTTCAATCCAATGAATCCTTATTCATTAGTTTTAACAGAAGAAGCTGCTTATCTTGAGGCGACGATTAGCGAAATGAATTTTTGGCAAAACACTTCGGCAACGATTATCGCTATCAAACACAAAGAAGAGCTTTTGGTCTCACCTGGTCCATATGCAAAGATTTCGTTGAACGACACACTTTATTTTGTTGGACATGACGAATCAACCTTACAACGTGTCCAAAATTTCTTTTATCCTTAAACAAAAAAGTGACTACTTATCTTGCGGTAAATAGTCACTTTTTTTATTTATTATTTCTATTTTTCATAAAAAACCACTATAAAACCTAGTTAAAATACTGTTTTTCTTCATTTTCAGAAAGATTTTCATCTAATTTGACAAAGTGACAACTTTATAGTAGTCTGATGTAGTCACTTTTTTTAATGAGGAGGAACAATGATTTGCCAAAAGTAAAAGTAAATCACCTTACCAAGATTTTTGGTAAGAAAACCAAACCGGCACTTGAAATGATTCGTGCCAACAAAAGCAAAACAGAAATTTTAGAAAAAACGGGTGCCACAGTCGGTGTTTATGATGTAAATTTCGAAGTTGAAGAAGGCGAAATTTTCGTTATTATGGGGTTATCAGGAAGTGGGAAATCAACATTAATTCGTTTATTAAATCGTTTGATTGAACCAACTTCAGGAAATATTTATATTGATGGACAAGATATTTCTTCTTTAGATAAAGAAGGATTACGTGAAGTACGTCGAAATAAAATGAGCATGGTTTTCCAAAACTTTGGTCTTTTCCCCCATCGAACTATCTTAGAAAATACGGAATATGGTTTAGAAATTCGTGGTGTTCCTAAAGAAGAACGCCAAGCAAAAGCTGAAAAAGCCTTAGAAAATTCTAGCTTAATTGCTTTTAAAGACCAATTACCAAGTCAATTATCTGGTGGGATGCAACAACGTGTCGGCCTTGCTCGTGCCTTGGCTAACGATCCAGAAATTTTATTAATGGACGAAGCGTTCTCTGCTCTTGATCCGTTAATTCGTCGTGAAATGCAAGACGAACTATTAGATTTACAAGAAAATGTCAAAAAAACCATTATCTTTATCACACATGATTTGAATGAAGCTTTACGAATCGGCGACCGGATTGCCTTGATGAAAGATGGTCAAATTATGCAAATTGGGACTGGAGAAGAAATTTTAACCAACCCAGCCAACGAATATGTGCGAACCTTCGTGGAAGATGTGGATCGTTCAAAAGTCTTAACTGCCCAAAATATTATGGTACCTGCTTTAACTACTAACATTGAAATTGATGGCCCAACTGTTGCTTTAAAACGGATGCGTCAAGAAGAAGTGAGTATGTTACTTGCCGTGGATAAAAAACGCCAACTAAAAGGCGTGGTACGCGCAGAAAAAGCTTTAGAAGCGCGTAAAAACGGGACTTCTCTTGTAGAATGTGTGGATCCAGAAATTCAAACAATCGATAAAGATATGTTAGTGAATGATATTTTCCCACTGATTTATGATGCACAAACGCCTCTTGCCGTGACTGATAACGGCAAACTATTAGGCGTGGTCATCCGTGGTAGCGTACTTGAAGCACTTGCAGAAACAGAGGTGAACGAACATGAATAAGTATCAATTACCTGTCGCGTCTTGGGTTGAAAGTTTTACTGATTGGTTAACTTCAACATTTGCTGGATTATTCAGCTTTTTACAAACAATTGGTCAAAGTGTAATGGACAACATTACTGCCTTACTAACAGCCGTACCACCACTTGTGCTGATCGTGCTATTAACGATTGCTGCTTTCTTTATTTCTAATAAAAAAATTGGCTTAAGTTTATTCACATTTATCGGCTTAATGTTTATCTATAACCAAAACTTATGGAACGATTTAATGAGTACCGTTACGTTAGTTTTACTTTCTAGTGTTATTTCCATTATCATTGGTGTGCCACTAGGGATTTTAATGGCGAAAAGCGAAAAAGCCAAAAGTATCATTACACCGATTTTGGACTTCATGCAAACAATGCCTGGTTTCGTTTACTTGATTCCAGCCGTTGCATTCTTCGGAATTGGTATGGTTCCTGGGGTCTTCGCCTCTGTTATCTTCGCTTTACCACCAACTGTTCGCTTTACGAATTTAGGAATTCGCCAAGTACCAAATGAACTTGTTGAAGCAGCTGATTCTTACGGTAGTACTGGCTGGCAAAAATTATTCAAATTAGAATTACCTTTAGCCAAAAACACGATTATGGCTGGTGTTAACCAAACAACCATGCTAGCTCTATCAATGGTAGTTATTGCTTCAATGATTGGTGCGCCTGGATTAGGACGTGGCGTCCTTTCTGCTTTACAACGTGCGCAAGTCGGGAACGGTTTCGTAAATGGTGTGGCTTTAGTTATTTTAGCGATTATCATTGACCGTTTTACTCAACATTTAAATAATAAAAAAGCAGCCCCTAAAGCAGCTGGTGCCACCTCTAAAAAGAAAAAATACGGGATTATTGCAGCGGTTGTTGTAATTGTCGCTGGCTTAGTTGGTGCTTCAATTTTTACAACAACAAATGATAAGCAAATTTCCCTTTCTTATGTGGAATGGGATACCGAAGTAGCCTCCACACATGTTGTTGCCGAAGTCTTAAAAGATATGGGGTATGATGTTAAAACGACTCCTTTAGATAACGCAATTATGTGGGAATCTGTAGCTAAAGGTGAAACAGATGCCATGGTTGGTGCGTGGCTGCCAGGAACACACGCAGAGCAATATAAACAATATAAAGATAAATTAGACGACCTTGGTGAAAACCTTAAAGGCGCGAAGCTAGGAATTGTCGTCCCTTCTTATATGGATGTTGATTCTATCGAAGATTTATCTGATCAAGCTGGGAAAAAGATTACTGGAATTGAACCTGGTGCTGGTGTTGTTGCAGCAGCAGAGAAAACTAAAGAAGCTTATCCTAATTTGAAAGATTGGTCTGTTGAAACTTCTTCATCAGGTGCCATGACTGTCGCCTTAGGACAAGCAATTAAAAACAACGAAGACATCGTTATTACTGGCTGGTCTCCTCACTGGATGTTTGCAAAATATGATTTAAAATATTTAGCTGATCCAAAAGGCACTATGGGCGGCGAAGAAGCGATTCACACAATGGCTCGCCAAGGCCTAAAAGAAGATCAACCAGAAGCTTACAAAGTGTTAGATAATTTCCATTGGACAACTAAGGATATGGAATCTGTCATGTTAGAAATTAACGAAGGCAAAGACCCACAAGAAGCTGCACGTGATTGGGTTGATTCACATAAAGACCAAGTAGCAGAATGGAAAAAATAATTCTTAACAAATGACTTCCCCATCTATTAAAAGAGGGCGTTGAACAAATTGTTCAACGCCCTCTTTTTTCGCAAAAAAAACCACTCAGTTGGGTAGACTGAGTGGAAAGGAGTTATTTTTACTTGAGGAGTAAAAATGAAAAGTGTTTATGTTGGGTGTTTTGTTGGTATGCTTATATATTAACGAGAACCTGTGAATAATTTGTGACGAAAACCTTGGAAATTTGCTACGAATTACTTAAAAAAGTTTAAATGTGTCTCACCCTAGTTAATCGATACAGCGATTATTTCTTTTTAGCATTTTGGATGGCTTTAAATAATGTTGAAAATTGTCCTTTGAAAGACATCACATCATCAAAGATATCAACACCATCGTTTAACATTTTGACGGTCACCCAGCCAAGCGCTTCCGTAATTGCTACCGCAACTGAAGCATTGACCATGCCACCAGTCACAGTTCCGACAACAGGAATCACTTTTAGAATATTCCCGACTGCGCTCTTACCTAAACTAACCACTACTAATTCTTTGGTTAAACTTTTACCTAAACTTTCAGACCAAGACTGACCAAAAATTTTATGCAGCCGTGACATCATAGTTAATTGAACAGGTACCAGTAAAAAAGCATCCGAAAATGGAATTGGCGAAAACCCAATAATTGCTGCTGACAATGCAGCAAAATGAATCGTTTGATGACTTTTCTTTTTCACGTCAGGTGAAACACCAGCCAAAAATTCATCAAATACTTTGTCGAGTTGTGTTTGACTGTTCGTCACTAATTGTTCTGCTTTACCTTTAGAAGTTGCGAAAGCATTCATTATGGCCGTAGACGTTTTTTGTGGAAATTTTTTCAAGACATCTTGAAAAAAAGAACGAAATTCTGGGTCTTCGATTTCTTCATTCAATTGCTTAGTTTCTTGTTCTGCTAATTCTTGTTTTTCAATCTCTTCAAAAAGTTCTTGTTTCTTTTTGTTTTTATGTTTTTTTCTTCTCATCTCATTAACTCCCTTATCTATCAATATGTAGAAACAAAGTATAGCATAGCCCCTGATTGATTCTCTTTTAGATGATTTGAAAAGCCAGAACTTATCTGTTTTTTAAACAAATAGAAATGTTCCAGCTTTTCTCAAAAAATCAGCTATTTTGTTTGTTCTTCACCGCAATAGACCGTCAAGTGTTTAGGCAAAATTTCCAGCGTAATTGGCAAAGCAGCTCCTTCATCACCATCCACATTAGTGGTTAATTCTTCTTGGTTTTCTAAGGAGATTGTTCCTTCTTTAAAGGTTAGGTAAACTAAATTATCAGTGGACTGGTCGACACCTTTTAACAAATCTGGGACTGCTTTTACTGCATCCCACAATGATTGATCTTTTAAATAAACTAAATGAAGTTTGCCATCATCCACTTGGGCCTCTGGTAATAATGTTTCAAACCCACCGATTGAATTCGTTAAGCCAACTAAAACGGTACTACTTTCAATGGTTTGTTCTTTTTGATCCAAGCTTAAATGAAAAGGATACGTTTGAGCATTCGCTAAATGTTTGGCACCTGAAATAAAATAAGCGAGTTTTCCTAACTTCGTTTTTTGTTCAACGTCCACGTCGTTAATTGACTCTGGAATCGTCCCAATCGCAACGACATTCATAAAGTAGTCGTCATTGATTTTCCCCACGTCTAAAGCACTGGTTTTTTCTAAATCTAATTGTTGAATCGCCTCTTCAGGATCCATCGGTAAATTCAAGGCTCGCGCTAAATCGTTCACCGTTCCTAAAGGAAAAAAGCCAAATTTTGGGCGGTAAGCTTGTTCTGCCAACCCGCTAATTCCTTCATTAACGGTTCCATCTCCCCCCATTACGAAAACACTGTCGAAGTGACTTTCCGCAGCTTCACGGGCAAATTGTTCTGCATCGCCGCCTTTTTCTGTTTGTTTCACTACAACTTCATCAAATAACTGTTTTAATTTTTCTTCTGCTAACGTTTCAAATTCTTTGGCTTTTTCACCACCAGAACTGGGGTTAACAATTAAAACTGCTTTTTTCACTGGTACCACTCCTCATTGATATCTAAATCGTTTGATTCCTTACAATTATTATAAAAGATATTTTTGATTCTGGCGAAAAATATGCTGACACTTGCTTAACAAACAAGCATTCCTGCTCCTCACTACTTTTCAAAACGTTCTTTAAAGCAATAGGCAAAATAATAGAACAATTTCCAAAAATCTTGCCAAACTTTTGGATCCATCCCCGTCAATTCATGAATTCGTTTCAAGCGGTAATTCAATGTATTTCGATGGATATGTAATACTTGTGAGGTTTCATTGATGTTTAAGTTATGATTGGCGAAAAAAATAACGGTTTCATAGTAT
Organism: Enterococcus sp. DIV0236; assembly: GCF_050558525.1. Classification (NCBI taxonomy): domain Bacteria; kingdom Bacillati; phylum Bacillota; class Bacilli; order Lactobacillales; family Enterococcaceae; genus Enterococcus; species Enterococcus sp. DIV0236. Next base: position 2,118,593 of record NZ_CP187891.1, read on the forward strand.
TCATCATAAATCGTCTGGATGGTTTCAAAAAAATCCAATTCAATATGAAAAGGAAAATTAAAAATTCCTTGAATGAAAAAATCTTCTGCTTGGTAAAACTTAGCCTTTTCTAATTGGAGAAACGATAGAAGTAAATACGTGTTTTGTGCCTCTTGGACCATTTGTTGAATCGTGGCTTTTTCCGAACTTATTACAAGGTATTCTGTTACTGGCTTTGTTATCTGAGGTGGTTCAGAAGTAATCACCAGATAACAATTTTCCCATTCAAATATTTCATGGCCAGGATAATAACTGGATAATAAGCGCTTGTCCTTGGTTAGTACACAATGATTCTGGTCATCTAATTGAAGGTTATATAGTTCCAACGCTTCAAATTTTAAGGCTTCTGAGTAAGCAGAATCAACATGCATTAAGTGCTGGATAAACTGATTTTTTTGTTTCTTCTTTTTTTCGCGTTCTTGTTGTGTATTTAATTCTTCTGTCAGTAAAAGAACAATCGAGCGCACAAGCTTGGTAAATTTGCGCACCTCGTCTGGTTCTCCTGAAATGCCTACGACACCTAAAATGTGATCATTCAAAATAATCGGTTCATTGGTGCCTTTTTTCTCTAAAGAAGTATCTTTATAAATTTCAATATTTTTCCGTTCATTGATGGCTCTTTCTGCACCACGATGGCGCTCCCCAATTCGAGCAGAATCTCCACTCGCAATAATTTTTCCTCGTTCATCCATAATATTGATGTTATAAGGAATATCCGCCATTAACTTTTCAACAATTTTATTTGCTTGGATTTTGTCTAATTTTAACATTGCTATCGCCAACTTTCTAAAAAGCGAGTAGCGTTTGGGACATAAGCCGCAATGACTTATGTCCCAAACGCTTAATTCTTCAGATCAACGACTGAACATTTTTATTTCAGCTTTCATTACTGATGATACCATGGCTAGTTCTTAGTCACAAGGCACCAGCTGTAATGTACGAGCAATATTTTCAACGGTTCTTTCTAAGTTAACTGGTCCATTTTTCAATGCTGCTTCCAATGGTTCGGCTTTGGCCAAAATTCCAAAAATAGCCGTCATCCCTTCTTCATAGAGGACATCCACATCTTTGCCGATATAGCCAGCACAAGCGAAAACCGGTTTTTGATACTTCTTGGCCAAACGTGAGACGCCATAAGGGGCTTTGCCGAATTTTGTTTGAAAATCCATCCCCCCTTCACCAGTAAAGACATAATCAGCAGCTTTTATTTTTTCTTCTAATTGATTCACTTCTACGACAATATCAATCCCTGGGCGTAACTGAGCTTTTGTGAATGCTAGTAACCCTGCACCCAAACCACCAGCAGCTCCTGCGCCTGGCATCATCTCAACATCAATACCGACCTCTTTTTTGATAATCGCTGCATAATGGGCTAAGTTTTTATCTAATTGAGCCACCATTTCTTCTGTCGCACCTTTTTGCGGACCAAAGACATGAGACGCCCCTGTTGGCCCTGTTAGTGGGTTATTCACATCACTTGCTACTAGAACTTCGGTAGCAAAAATACGTTGATCAAACTGTGTTAAATCGATCTGCGCCAGTTTATCTAATGCACCACCGCCACGTGTCAATTCTTGCCCTTCCTTGTCTAACAAACGCGCACCAAGTGCCTGAATCATACCTGCACCCCCATCATTTGTCACGCTACCACCAATGCCGATAATGATTTTTTTTGCCCCATGATTGAGCGCATGTTGAATCATTTCTCCTGTACCATAAGTAGAAGTGATCAAGGGATTACGTTCTGCTGCTTTGACCAATTCAATTCCGTTGGCTTTCGCCATTTCAATGACCACCGTTTCTTGGTCACCTAATAAGCCGTAATAGGTTTCAACGATTTGATCAGGAAGCGGTCCTGCCACACGCACTGGTACTCTTGTGCCTCCTGTTGCATCCACTAAGGAATCCACCGTTCCTTCCCCGCCGTCTGCCATCGGGACGTGTTGAATGTCTGCATCTTTAAATACAGCTAAAATCCCTTTTTCCATTGCCAGACAGGCTTCTTTTGCACTCATACTTTCTTTAAATGAGTCTGGAGCCAAAACAAATTTTTTCGTCATCTTTTCGCGCCTACTTTCCAACTAGTTTAAAATAAAGCCATATAAAATGGTTGCAACAATCGTCATTATCCCACCGACACACATTTCATAAGGAATCACTCGAATTCTTTCTTTAATCGTCATATTCATACTTTGTGCCGTAATATGGAAATAATTGCCTTGAGGAACACTATCAATCACAGTTGCCCCAGTATGCACCATGACTGCTGCTGAAAGTGAAGATGTGCCCATATCTAAAATCGCTGGTCCAAAAGAACCTGTCGCTAAAATAACCGCTGTGGATGTTGAACCAACTGCTAAGCCCATTAAAATACCAGAAATCGGTGCCAAGAAGGTTCCAGAAATTCCCATAACAGAAATTAAGTGGACAATTTGTGTTGATAAATCAGAAACAGAAATTAATCCAGCAATTGCACCCGCACCAATTAAAATTAAAACGGTATCGGTTACTCTCTTCAAGCCAGAAGACGCATAAAAGGCCAGTTGTTTTGTTTGCCCAATCGCAATTGTCCCAACAACTGAGGCGAACGGCAAAATATACAGAGCATCAATATTCAAACTTTTGATGAAAGAAATATTTAAAACGGCGCCAATCGGATTAAGTAATAATAAGACAATCGCTAACACTGGCGCAATTAACGCCTTTTTCAAAGGTAATAATTCTTTTGTTTGTTCCTCTACAAGATCCGTTTCTTTGACCATTGATCCTTTGCTTCTCATGATATTTGCAAGAACGACAGCTGTAATTAAGCCAAATACGGCTGGAATAAAACCAGCAATCATAACGTCACTTAAAGGTAAATTAAAGCCGTTCGCCGCTGCAATAGTATTTGGATTAGGCGAAATAATATTGCCCGCTTTGCCGCCACCTGATAAGGCAATCAATAATGATAACTTACTGATACCCGTACTTTTCCCAACGGATAGAGCAATCGGGGCAACAATCAACACTGCAACAGGAATGAATACGCCCACAGCTGTAATTACCATTGTAGATAATGCCAAAGATAAAATAGCTTTTTTCTCGCCAAGCTTTTGTACAATGGCGTTGGCAATTGATTCTGCCGCACCAGATTCCATCATCACACCCGCCAACATGCCGGCTGCTAAGACACGGATTGCGGTTCCCATAATACTTTGTGTTCCGTTTAATAGAACAGCGACTGTATCTGACAGGGAAGCGCCTCCAATAAGACAACCAACAATTGCACCAAAAAACAAGGAATACACAGGATTAAATTTTTTCAAAATTAATACTATCGCTACAACTAATCCTAAAATTGCAGCAACCCAAGATATTGTAATATCTGGCATTCAAAATCAGCTCCTTAAATTGTTTACGCTTTCATTCTATCAAAGTCCTTTCTTTTTAAAATTGTAAATTTAACAGGATTTATTGTTCAAATGCACAAAAAAACCGTTCTTAAAGAACAGTTTTTTGAAATCTTTTTCTATCTTTCTCAATAATGACCACCAAGCCAACGAACAAAAGAACACTCACAATTAACAATACTGCCGTTTTATTATATCCATGAAATAGCGCTTCGCCTCCACATGCGTAAAGTATTGAGGAAGGAATTACACCAATGAATATCGCGGCTATTAAATTTTTTAATGGCAACTGCATAGTATCTGCAGCAAAATTAATCACAGAAGAAGGAATAATTGGAATCATGTAGCCCACCATAATCCCAATTTTTGGATGCTTCATCCGTCGAATGGACTGGACCCAATGATTGGTCTCCGTTTTTTTATCTAAAAATTTTATATGATGCATCAAAAAGATTGCAATTAAATTTCCCAAACTATTCCCTAAAACGTTAATGAGTGTGCCGCTGAAGGGACCAAAACTCAATCCTGCAATCACACCAATTACCGAGGTTGGAATCCCTGGTACTGCACACATGATCGCGGTCAAAAAAACTAACAACAGCGCTGCTGAAAAACCATGTGAACGAATTCGCTCTAATAATTGTGTCTTACTGGCTTTAGGATTCAAAAATAATTGAATATCTGTTTGATATTCTAGATACAAACGGTAACCTACCAGTAGGATTAAAATAAGCCCGCTACTGATTAGTAGTATTCGGATTGTTTTCCTTTTCATTTTCTTTGCTCCTTTTATGCTTTATACAAAGTGTAGCACAGGTTTCTTCGTGCCTCAATTAGAAGCTTGTATGAATAAAAGCCGCCCCTAAAAGTTAGACTAAAAATCTAACTTTTAGGGGCGATTCGAAAGTTATGAAGGTACTTTTTTTATTTCCGATACATCTTAAACTCCAAGAACAGATCGTTATAAATTCCTAAGTATTCTTGACCTAAATCTTGGTAAACTTCTAAATGTTTGATGGTTTCATCATCTGGATAAAATTGTTTATCTTCGGCAACTTCTTTTGGTAATAGTTTTTTAGCTTCTTTATTTGGTGTGGAATAACCAATATATTCTGCGTTTTGTGCTGCATTTTCTGGTCGTAACATAAAGTTCATAAATGCATAGGCGCCGTCTTTATTTTTGGCTGTCTTAGGCATCACAATGTTATCAAACCAGAGATTAGAGCCTTCACTGGGAATCACATAATGTAGATGTTCATTGTTTTCTAGCATTTCAGCAGCTTCACCAGAGAAAGTTACAGCAACTGCACTTTCTTCATTAGCCATGTACATTTTGATTTCATCGGCAACAATTGCTTTGACATTGTTCGTTAATCGGTTTAACTTATCGGTAGCCTGACGTAATTGTTGGTCGTTTTTACTGTTTAACGAATAGCCTAAACTATTCAAAGATAATCCTAACACTTCGCGAGCGCCATCAATCAGCATGACATTATTTTTTAATTCCGGGCGCCATAAATCATCCCAATGTTGGATCTGACGGCCGTCAATAAATTTATCATTATAAATAATCCCCAACGTGCCCCAGAAGTATGGAACGGAAAACTTATTTTTGGGATCGAAGGATTGATCTAAAAAGCGTGCATCAATGTTTTCTAAGCCTTTTAATTTGCTGTGATCAAGTGGTAAAAGCATCTTCGCTTTCATCATTTTTTGAATCATATATTCAGAAGGAATGGCAATATCATAGGCTGTACCACCTTGCTGAATTTTTGTATACATAGCTTCATTAGAATCAAAGGTTTCGTAATTGACTTTATAACCTGTTTCTCTTTCAAATTTCTTAATCAAGGCCGGATCTATATAGTCCCCCCAATTGTAAATGGTCAAGGTATCTGCTCCTGCCATGCCACTTGCTTTCTCCAATTGGCGCACGCCAAAAAACAAGATGACAATAATAGCGATAATTCCAATAAAAAGTGACTGTAATTTTTTCATTTTAACTTGGCCACCTCACTTTGTTCCCGACGCATTTTCTTTAAACGTTTTGGCGTATTGTCTTTACTGATAAAGTAATAACCGACAACTAGAATCATTGAGAATAGGAATACTAACGCACTTAAGGCATTGATTTCTAAACTAATTCCCTGACGTGCTCGTGAATAAATTTCAACAGATAATGTTGAAAAACCATTGCCTGTCACAAAGAATGTTACGGCAAAATCGTCCAACGAATAAGTAAAGGCCATAAAGTAGCCAGCAATAATTCCTGGCGCTAAAAAAGGCAAAATAATATTTTTAATCACTTGAACATTATTGGCCCCTAAATCCCGTGCCGCATCTACCATAGAATCGTTCATCTCTTGTAGTTTTGGTAAAACCATTAAAACAACAATTGGAATACTAAAGGCAATATGCGACAATAATACACTTGTAAAACCTAAACTGATAAACCCTACTGCCGTGAAGAAAATTAAGAAACTGGCTCCAATAATAACATCTGGTGAAACGAGTAAAATGTTATTAAAGCTAAGCAACGTGTTCCGGTTTTTACGACGTTTTGTATAATAAATCCCCATCGCACCAAATGTTCCAATGATGGTTGCTATTAAAGCCGATAAGAAAGCTAGCAAAAACGTATTCAGAACAATGGTTAACAAGCGTGTGTCTTCGAAAACGTTCCGATAATTATCTAACGTAAAACCAGTAAACTGATTCATCGTTTGCGTGTCGTTAAACGAATAAAAAATCAAATAAAAGATTGGTGCGTACAGTAGCGCAAAGACAACGAATAAATACACATAAGACCATTTAAACTTTTTCTTTTGCATTATTTGCCACGCCCTTTCTTCTTCTCACCCGTCAGCAACATCACAATAAACATGGCAACAATTAAAATCACACCAATTGTTGAACCCATGCCCCAGTTTTGCGTTACTAAGAAGTGTTCCTCAATCGCCGTTCCCAACGTAATCACCCGATTGCCGCCAATTAAACGCGTTAACATAAAGAGCGAGAGCGAAGGAATAAAGACAGCTTGAACGCCACTTTTCACACCGTTTAGGGAGAGAGGAAAAATGACACGGCGGAATGTTTCCGCACTGCTAGCTCCTAAGTCCCGACTAGCACTAATCAATGAAGGATTCATCTCTTCTAAGGCATTAAAAATCGGCATAATCATAAATGGAATTTCAATATACGTTGCGACAAATAAAAAACTGAAATCTGTAAACAGAATCTGGTGCGTACCCAAACCCATAAAACTCATAAACTGATTGATACTCCCATGAATACTGAAAATCCCAATAAAGGCATAAGCTTTTAATAATAAATTCACCCACGTTGGTAAAATAACAAGCATTAACCACAACTGTTTATGCTTGAGCTTTGTCAAAAAATAAGCCGTAGGATAACTTACCAATAACGTAAAAATGGTAATCAGAAAAGCATACCAAACCGAATTAATGGTCATACTTAAATACGTTCCTGATGTAAAATACGTTTGGTAATTCGCCAAAGTAAACTGGCCATTCATATCGAAAAATGATTGATAAATAATCATTAGCACTGGCGCAATGACGAATAAAAGTAACCACATTACATAGGGAATCGAATAAATTCGACGCATTGTTTTCATTTTATTTTCCCCTTTCGTTTACTCGTCGTAACTTTCTAAACGGGCATCAAAGTCTTCTTCTGATTCATTGAAGCGCATCACGTGAATATCTTCTGGCTCAAAAGAGAGACCTACTTGAGCACCTTCTTTGGCTTTTCGAGTGGAATGCACCATCCATTCGTTTCCTTGTTCATCAAAACAAATAATTTCATAATGAACGCCGCGGAATAACTGTGTATCCACCGTTACGGTTAGCTTGCCTTTTTCAAGCGTGGTAATCGTTAAGTCTTCTGGACGTAAAACGACTTCTACAGGTTCATTTTTCCGCATGCCGCCATCGACACATTCAAACTTTTTTCCCACAAATGAAACTAAATTATCTTCCAGCATCACGCCATCCACAATATTACTTTCCCCTACAAAGTCAGCAACAAAGTGATTAATCGGTTCATCATAAATATCGACTGGTGTGCCACTTTGCACGATATGACCTTTATTCATGACAAAAATTTCATCGCTCATCGCTAATGCTTCTTCTTGATCATGGGTCACAAAAATAAAAGTAATTCCTAAACGTTGTTGTAAATCACGTAGTTCATATTGCATCGCTGTGCGTAATTTCAAATCTAAAGCGGATAACGGCTCATCTAAAAGCAATACTTTTGGCTCATTGACAATCGCTCGTGCAATTGCGACCCGCTGACGTTGGCCCCCAGACATTTCACTAATTTCACGTGTTTCGTAGCCGGGTAATTGAACCAAACGTAATGCCTCTTTCACTTTTTTTTCAATTTCTGCTTTGGATAGTTTTTTGATTTTTAAACCAAACGCAACATTATCAAAAACATTCATGTGAGGAAACAAAGCATAATCCTGAAACACGGTATTGACTTGGCGTTTATTGGCAGGTACATCATTTATTCTTTTACCATCAAAATAAACATCGCCAGAAGTCACGTCATTGAATCCCGCAATAATACGCAAAATCGTTGTTTTGCCACATCCTGAAGGTCCTAATAACGTATAAAATTTTCCTTCTTCAATTTCAAAGCTGACATTTTTTAATACTGGTTCATCGTCAAATTGTTTGACAACATTTTCAAATGAAATCACATGGTTTCTCACTGGATAAACTCCTCCATTTCGTCCTTTATAAATACGATTCTGTCGCCACAATTAACGCACGACTTTTTCCTCGACCATTGTTGCTAATTTGGTGAGGTTCTGTTGCTTGGTAATACATGGTTTGACCTTTTTTAGCAATATACGTGGCTTCCCCTAATGTCAAACGAATGGAGCCATCAATCACATAAATAAATGTTTCTGATAGAGAAGGTTCAAACGTTTTGTATTCGCCATTTTTATCAAAAGTAATAATGACAGGTTCCATTTCTTTTTCATTTGAGGCTGGAATTAACCATTTTAGTTCATAGCCATGTTCTTCATCATAATAGAGGGTACTTTCTTCTTCATTGTAGACAATTTTCTGTTCAAGCGGTTGCTGACTAAAAAACTGCTCTGGCGTCACGCCTAGTACTTCTAAAATTGAGAAAAATGTTTCCATTGATGGTGAGCTTAAATCCCGCTCCAATTGGGAAATATAGCCTTTGGATAAATCCGTTCTTTCGCCTAATTCTTCTTGTGTTAAATTTTTCTGAATGCGTAAATTTCTCAACTTCTCACCAATTTCCATGGCACACCTCGTTTCTATTTTCAGCTAATCTTTTCAACAAAAGTTTTGTAATACTAAACTTACAGTTTAGTTTTACCTTTTTTAGTATACGAACTTTTTGAAAAATTTCAACCATTTTTCTTTATTTTTCTAGTCTAATTGTCACACAATCTTTCTTTTCTGTATAACTTACTGTTTATAAGAAGAAAAATGATACGAAAAAATCAGAATATGATAAAATAAGACGAGTTGCTTTTTTACATAATTGGAAGGAGAGTTTTTATATGAATTCATTTCAAGCATTTACGTTAAGAGAACAAGATACATCTGTTATTGGTCAACTAGAAACCATTACTTTAGACGATTTATCAGAAGGCACTGTAGTAATCAAAGCAGCCTACTCCTCAGTTAACTTTAAAGACTCTTTAGCTTCAAAAAAAGACGGCGGTGTGATTCGCAATTATCCAATGATTCCAGGAATTGATGTCAGTGGCACTGTTGTCACATCGGAAGATCCTCGTTTCAAAGAAGGCGATAAAGTGATCGTAACAGGCTATCAATTAGGGGTTAGTCATACTGGTGGTTATTCTGAATATGTGCGTGTTCCTGGCGATTGGGTAGTTCCACTTCCTGAAAAAATGAGTCTCAAAGAAGCAATGATTTTCGGAACTGCTGGCTTTACGGCCGGATTATCTGTCACAGCTTTAGAAGACGATGGCTTACGCGACGACAAAGAAGCCCCCATTATTGTAACTGGTGCGACAGGCGGTGTTGCGACATTGTCTATTGCGATGTTGCATCAATTAGGCTACACTTCAATCACTGCATTAACTAGAAAGCCAGATTCTTTTGAGCTTTTAAAAGAGTTAGGTGTTAGTGAATGCTTATTAGTAGAAGATTTCTTAGCAACTCCTGTTAAAGCATTAATGAAACAGCGTTTTGCTTTTGCAATTGATACCACTGGTGGGGAAATTACTTCTGCTGTTTTACCACAACTTCGTTATGATGGCCGTTCAGCCATTTGTGGCCGCGCTGCTGGAATTACATTAGAGACAACCGTTTTACCCTTTATTTTACGGGGCGTTCATTTATTGGGCATTGATTCGGTTAATGTTGGTATGGACAAACGAAAAATAGTTTGGCAACGTCTTGCCACTGATTTAGACATCACTGAAAAAGCTGTGTATCAAGAGATTACTTTAGAAGAACTTCCCCCTGTTTTTGAAGCATTACAAGCAGGCCAACATATTGGACGGACCATTGTCCGAATTTCTTAAGGAGGCGTTTTGATTATGGATGTTTTAGTTACTGCTGGTGGAACGTCAGAACCGATTGATAATGTTCGTTCGATTACCAATCATTCTTCTGGCGGACTAGGAAAAGCAATTGCTGAAAGTTTTTTAGCTGCTGGACACACCGTAACCTACGTAACAACCAAACATGCATTACGTCCAACCCAACAATTGGACTTATCAATTAAAGAAATAGAAACAACGGTTGAATTAGCTACTACGTTAGAACAACTCTTTGCTGAAAAGCAATTTGATGCGATTGTTCACGCAATGGCAGTCAGTGATTTTACGACGGAAACCGCGCAAACGGAAGAACAATTTATTGATTCTTTTGCTCAACAATTAAGCGAACAAACATTGCCAAAGACCAAAGAAGCCTTGGTAACTATCGTTCAAAACACATTGAATCAGATTGCTGATATTCCTCAAACAGCAACAAAAATTTCATCTGATACGGACCGATTATTAATTTTTCTAAAGAAAAATCCTAAAGTCATCCAAATGATTCGTGACAAGCAACCCCAAACTGTTTTAGTGGGCTTTAAATTACTTGTCGACGTTTCACAAGAAGAACTTGTCCAGGTTGCACAAGCCGCTTTGGTTAAAAATCGGTGTGACTTTGTCTTAGCCAATGACTTGATGAACGTTCATGAAACAGAACACGAAGGATTATTAATTAACGAAACGGGCATTGTCCAAGAAGCTTGTTCAAAACAAGGGATTGGTTCAATGATCGTTAAAAATGTTGAAAAGAAATGGAGAGAACAACAATGAAAACTATTTTATTAGGCGTCTCTGGCAGCATTTCTGCATATAAAGCAGCAGATATTACAAGTCAACTAGCTAAGCTTGGCTACAATGTGGAAATTTTAATGACTAAAAGCAGCACAGCGTTCATCACTCCGCTGACGTTACAATCACTTTCTAAGAATCCAGTGCATACGGATGTCATGATGGAAATTGATCCCAGTAAAATTAATCACATTGAGTTAGCTAAAAAAGCGGATTTATTTTTAGTAGCACCTGCTTCGGCCAATACAATTGGGAAATTAGCCCATGGGATTGCCGACGACTTATTATCAACAGTTGCTTTGGCACTTTATCCTGAAACACCAAAAATTATTGCGCCCGCGATGAATACGTATATGTACCAAAACCCCATTGTCCAACGAAATATTGGCATTTTAAAAGAAGTCGGCTATCAAGAAATAATCCCACGTGAAGCTCTATTAGCTTGTGGCGATTATGGTCGTGGCGCACTTGCCACTGTTGAAGATATCCTTCAAACAGTGATGAAAATTTTAGCATCTGATAACAAGGAGTAATTTATGAATAACACGAAAAAATTTACGTTAACAGCAATGTTCTTAGCTATCTTACTTTTACTGGCTTTAACCCCGCTAGGATTTATCACATTAGGTCCTTTAAATTCGACCACGATGCATATTCCTGTAATTATTGGTTCCATTGTTTTAGGGCCAAAAATCGGTAGTATGTTGGGCGGCACATTTGGGATCATTAGCTTAATTAAAAATACGACAGCACCAACACCTTTGTCGTTTGTTTTTTCTCCATTTATTCCTGTGATTGGTACCGATCACGGTAGTTGGAAGGCTCTTTTAATTGTGCTCATTCCGCGGATTTTAATTGGGGTCGTTCCTTATTTCGCTTACAAATGGCTAAATAAATTAACGAAGGAAAAAGCGCAACCTGTCTCCTTATTTGTGGCTGGTGTTTTAGGCTCAGCAACGAATACCATTTTAGTCATGAACATGATTTATTTTCTTTTTAATTCAGCTTATGCTGAAATTATTGGTAAAGCTGGAACTGCTGTTTACCTAGCTATTATTGCGACGATTTTCAGTTCTGGTGTGCCAGAAGCTCTTGTTGCTGGTGTAGCTGCTTCAGCAATTGCTAGCGTTTTGCTTCGCTTAATGAAACGGAATGCAACGCAAAAACTATAGAAAAAAACACAGGGACTAAAAATCAAGTTTGATTTTTAGTCCCTGTGTTTTTTATTTATTTTTTTTGTTTTCGTAATTTATAGGCATATTCACTGGCTTTAAATAATAATTTATTAACCGGTAAATCGAATTCCCCAATAAATTCATTAATCGTTGGGTTGAAGTTCGCTTTAAACTTAATTAAGCCATCATTTAAACTACCTTCTAAGCCGCCCATATTACAGCTTTCGCAGCCACGGTTAAAACATTCTTGAATGGCATCTCGCCAAGTCACATATGTTGGCATGTAGCGTTTATAACGATCATCTAAGCCAGCATAAAGGATTTCACTTGTTGGACCAAATGTCACAGCCAAGGCGCCAGCAACCGTGACGATTTCACCAGCTTCTGCGATATTTTCTTCTAATTCTTTTAGTTCCCGAGTCAAGGAAGCATCTAATTCTTCTAAATTATGGCGCTTTTTCACTTGATTTTCTTTCAAATTACTCAAGTCTTTTTGATTTTTGTCATAGCGTTGTCGCGTGCTATCTAAGCGTTCCTTTAAATTGACTTGCGCCAGCATAATAAAGGAGTCTTCTGGGTAAATGTTCAACAGCTTCTTAAAGTAATCACTATTCCGCAAAGAAATATGTTGGCGTTCCATGGTTGATTGAATGACTTTTTCAAATTCATCAACAAAGTCAACATGCCCTTGCTGCACAACGACCCCTTTTTTTTCAGCTGTTTTAATCATTTTCTTGGTACTTTTTGACAATTGTTCCTCACTAAAATCTTCACGATAAATATTCGCTTGGAAGCGGGGCTGGATGGTGGCCCCCATATCCATTGTCAGTCCTTGATATTTGGCCCCTGCTTTTTTCAAGGTCTCAATAATAGCTGTCGCTTCAGCATGCGGTTGATGTTCTTCTCCCAAATGAAAATCTTGATAGTGAACCGCTGGATCCATTTTTATAAATAAAGCTCGTTTTTTCTTGCCAAATTTTTTCAATTCAGCCATAAAGTAGCTGACCAAACGTTCATTTGTATAGTCCATTACTGGACCTCTTGGTGTATATAACATCGTAAAACCGGCTGGTAATGGTTTGATTAAAACTAAACTTGATGCGACTAATGTATCCTTTTCATAAACCCCAACAATTTCAGAACCCCAGTTATCCTTGACTTTTGCCCATGAAGATGACTGTAGTAAATTACATAATGGGTGATTTTTAACAAATGTATCGTGTACTTCTGCCGGAATACCGATTTTAAATGTGTACATGTTCAAACTCCTCTGCTGTGACTTTCCAATAGTCCGTTTATCTTACACTATCATAGTGTATTCCAACAGACTAGTAAAGTTTTACATGAAAATTTTTAGAAAAAATGTAGATCTTATTCTTTATGTAAAAAAGACGAGGTAGAAACAGTTCATTCTATCACTTAGTTCACTAATAGCAACGACACTTTTCTTCACTGCCATTCAAAGGATGAATCATTTCTATCCACATCTTTTCAATTAAATACGTGTTTCAAATTTTAATGACTTGTTGATAAAATACATGATTGGTGCTGAAATCGTCATAATAATCGCTTCACTTAATGCTAACCAACCATAAGTTGTCCAAAATGCTTGACCGCCACTTGGTACTAGCATAAAGGCAATAAAAAACATACTTACAGTAAAAAATAGACTATTTAGACACATTCTAACAGGAATACTTGGTACCTTTTTTTGTAAAAAAGCTGTTAAGCTCAACGCAAATAATGTTTGCGCTCCACCAAACAGAGCATCCATTACACCGAAACCAAAAAATAAGTTAAAAAAGATAACGCCGCCTAAAACACCCCACATCAATTTGCGATTGAAAACGACTAGGTGATTCAAACTTTCTGAAATTCTAAATTGAATCATACCAGAAGAAACTGGCCGAACCAATAAAGAGAGGACAATATATAAGCCCATAATGATACCATTGGCTAAGACTGTTCTTAGCTTTCGATTGGCTTGAAACGAATTTTGCATACTTTTTCCTTCTTTCTCCGAGTTTTTTTACAAGGGATGGTTGATGAACCTTGGTTACAATTGCAACAGTTCACATTCTAATATGGAACGTCAAAATAGTCAATGAAAGCCCTGTTTTACTTTGCACTTATTTGCAGTTTTCACCTCTCATGCATTGTTTCGTGCCTTTTTCTAGTCATTTTTTACTTTTTTAAGCAATCTTTATTCGCAGAAGTTCCTCCCTCTGGTATAATGGACAATAGCGATTCAAAGGAGGAGCTCAATGAACATTCACTACTATCTTATTATCAACGAGCAGGCAAGTAGCGGCAATGGCCGAAAAGTCGCTAGAAAAGTGATTCAACAACTTAAGCAACAAGAACTTAAATATACGGCTCTTTACACTGATTACGCTGGACATGAAAAAGAATTGACGAAGGAACTTGCAGAAACAACTTTACTTCCTTGGTCTGAAGACTTAGACGTTTCAACTTTTCCAATCCTAGTCGTGCTAGGCGGCGATGGCACACTACATAATGTCATTAATTCATTACTTCCATATGATTCAGCTATTCCTTTAAGCTATATTCCATGCGGCTCTGGAAATGATTTTGCACGAGGGGTGGGATTATCAAGAAATATTGATAAAGCATTGCATCAAATCCTGCGCACCAGACGACCAAAAGAAATTCAAACAATTCATTATGTAGAAGCCAACCAAGAAGAAATCGGCTTAGCCACCAATAATGTTGGCTTAGGGTTAGATGCGGCAATCGTGGAAAAAACCAACGAATCGTCATCAAAAAAAGCCTTAAATAAATTTAAGCTTGGCTCGCTTTCCTATATTTCTTCAATCATTCATGTCTTTTTTAAACAAAAAGGCTTTCCAATTTTAGTTGAAATGAATGGTAAACAATACACATTTAATCGTGCTTTCCTATGTACGGTCACAAATCATCCTTATTTTGGCGGGGGTGTATCAATTATGCCGACGGCCAATCCTCGCAAAGCAGTCGTGGATTTAGTTGTCGTGGAACGAATCAATATTTTTAAAATTTTGTGGCTTATTTTCCTATTGCTTCGTCAAAAACAAGGGAAATCTAAGCATTTTCATCATTTTCAATCAAGTAAAATTCGAATTGTTTCGACGATTCCACAAACCATTCACGCAGATGGCGAGATTTTAGGCAAACGAAGTATTGATATGGTTTATACCACACAAAAACGTTTGTTTTGGTTTTAACTAAGTCCCTTAAGGTTGAAAAAGAGTGCCATAAGTCAAAACGACTTATGGCACTCTTTCCTTTTCTCACAGAAATTGATAAGGCGTCGTATCCTTCATTCCAATCATTGGATCAATAGCATTTGTTTGAATAATTTCGACTGTTAGTCGTGGTTCTTTTGGTAATGGTTCTTCGACAACTTTTGTCGCTTTATTTGCTGTTTCTGGGGTTGACTCTTCCCCTTCATCAGCAAATAGTGAAACTTCTTGTACCGTTGTGTCAACTAATTGCTCGTCTGTTTCTTTGATCTGATCGGCTTTCGTTGATTGCTGTTCAGTTTCATAAGAGACAGCTTTTGTTTCCTTTTCAGTAAATGGATGGTCTGCCGTTAAACCTTCTTCATAGGCTTCTAACTGAGTTCTAGTCGTTAAGGTCATTTGTTCTGCGTTCACGATTCGTTCTTTTAGCATCGTCATGCGACTAGCCGATTCGTTTTTGACACATGTTTCAAAAGCAGAAACCTCACCTAATAGAATTAATAATTCTTTACTACGTGTCACTGCTGTATACAACAAATTTCGTTGCAGCATTCGGCTATACTGATGAACCATTGGCAGTAACACCATGCGGAATTCACTACCTTGCGCTTTATGAATCGAACAACAATACGATAGCGTAATTTTATTCCATTCATTTCTTTTATACGTTACTTCATTATTATCAAACTGTAAAACCAACTCGTCCACTTTGTCCTCTGAGTCTTTGGCTAAAGTAATTCCGACGATTTCTCCCATATCTCCATTGAACACATTTAATTCTGGCGTATTGACTAGTTGCAAAACTTTGTCCCCAATCCGATAGACGGTGTCATTCCATTTGACTTCTTTTTTCTTACCATCATTTGGATTGAAGATTTCTTGCATCATCTTATTCAAGGCATCAATGCCAGCTGCGCCACGATACATTGGCGCTAAAACTTGGATATCTTGTGGCGTAAACCCTTTTGCTTTTGCCTTTGTGACGATTTGTCGAATGTATTCTTCAATATGACCAATATCACTTGCAAAGAACGAGCGATCCTTTTGATTTTTTTGAAAATCAGCAGGCAACTTTCCTTCTTTAATTTCATGGGCAAGAGGAATAATACTTGAACCGTCTCCTTGACGATAAATTTCGTTTAGCTCACATTTGGGAATTTCGTTAATTTGCAATAAGTCATGTAAGACTTGACCTGGACCGACAGACGGTAGCTGATCCTTATCACCAACAAAAATCACTTGCATGTTTGTCGGAATAGCTTTTAATAACGTATTGGCTAACCAAGTATCCACCATGGACATTTCATCTACAATTAGCAAACCACCTTCTAATTCTTTGGCGGTTAAACTCGGATTTTTTTCACGACCTGTCAAGCCTAACAAACGGTGGATGGTACTTGCAGGTAAACCTGTCGTTTCGTTCATACGTTTCGCTGCTCGCCCAGTTGGCGCCGCTAGCAAGATTGGAAACATCTCCTGCGTATAGTCTTTGAGATCTAATGAAAGACCATTTAGTTCCGCAAACAACGAGACAATCCCATTAATAACAGTTGTTTTCCCTGTTCCGGGCCCTCCAGTTAAAATAAATAACGGCGATTTAATCGCTTCTTCAATCGCTGCTTGTTGCGAGTCGCCATACTGAATATTTAAACGTTTCTCAATCATTCGGATATTTTTTTGGACTTCTTCTTCCTCATAATGAATTTCTTTTTTACGAGAAAGTAAACGCTGAATCGAAGTACCAATGCCCCATTCAGAAAAATAGAGACTGTTCTCAAAAAGTTTAGTCTCTTCTTGTTGGATTTTTCCATGTTCGACTAACGTAATGATTTCATTGGCTACTTGATCAGGTGAGATTTCCACTGGGCGACTTGCTTCCAAGGTCCGAATCGCTTCTTCTAACAAAACATCTGCTTGAACATACGTATTGCCTGAGCGAATGGAGTGCTCAAACACTTCATGTAAAATCGCCGCTCGAATTCGAACAGCAGAATCCGCCTGAATGCCGATTTGTTCAGCAATATTGTCCGCTCGTTTAAATCCGACTCCCTCAATATCTTCAACTAACTGATAAGGATTTTCTTGAATCACAGAAAGGGTTTCTTCTTGATAGGTTTGATAAATTGAAAAAGCTAACTGACTACCGAAGCCGTATCGATTTAGTCCCACAATCACTTGCTCCATCCCGTGATTCAAGCGAATTGTTTCGACGATTACTTGACGTTTTTTTTCATTTAAAACAGTAACTTCTTCCAAAACACTCGGATCATCAATAATTCGGTCAATCGCACTTTCCCCTAATACTTCAACAATTTTTTCAGCAGTTCGTTTACCAATGCCAGGAAATTTGTCACTTGATAAATAGTTAACCACCCCACTAGCCGAAGTCGGTCTTTCTTGCTGATAACTATCCACCTGAAACTGTCTGCCATAACGAGGATGGTCCACAAAATGACCAAAGAAACGATAGGGTTCCTCTTCTTGAACTTGGCCAAAACTTCCAGTTACTACAATTTCTTTTTCTAAATAATCTGTATTTGTATCGGTCACATTTACAAGAACGACTTTATAAAAATTACTGGGATTTTCAAAAAAGATTGCTTGTACAGTCCCAACAATAAAGGCTTTTTCTTCGTCCTCACCAAAAAGTGTTACCACTACAAGCCCTCCTTTCTGTTGTGCGCTTATTGTGCTTTTTCTTTAGCTAAAAAAGACGTATCATTCCATAACGTTAAGTCGTACGGCATGTTCCTTGATGCCTCTTTGGTTTCAAGGATTGAAAGGCTATTGTTTAACAGCCCGCCCATTGTCCGTAATTCTGATAATGGTTTACCAGCCATCGCTTGGATTGCCGCCGTCAGCGCTGCTCCGTGTCCGACAAATAGAACTGGACCTTCGTGTTGCTTCGCCGCTTCAGCAACTGTATCTGAAATCCGTTGAATCGCTTGCTCGATTGGTTCACCATCAAAAATTGTTGGATCATACAAATCTAAACGATGCCGTAAATGATCTAATTCTTCTCCATAAAAATTACGCATTTCTTCAATATATTGTCCTTCTAGACGACCTAAACCTAATTCTTTTAAGGTATCTGTATAAACAATTTCAACTGGATGATTCAATTCTTGTTGAATTCCCCGCGCAGTATTTTTGGCACGTAATAGCGGACTAGAATAAATTTTTTCAAACGGAATATCTTGTAAATATTGGCCTAATTGTTTAATTTCGTCATAACTAGTTGGTAATAACGGCGAATCTCCTGTCATTCCTTGAAATCGTTTCTGTTGATTCCATTCAGTTTTTCCATGTCGTGTAAAATATAATTTCATGTAACTTCTCCAAACTTCTTTATCTCTTCATATGTCTTTCTAGTTTATCACTTCCCTGCGAAAATATCCATGGAAGTTTCTAGTAATCCAAGCAAAATAAGCCTAGAACAAAAATCTAAATTGTTTTTTGTTCTAGGCTCGGAAATTGGGCAACAGTAAAAATAAAACCACTTTCTCCTGACATTTTTGAAAAAAAGCGCTACTGTCTTAACTTTTTTTAATCTAATTTATCATTTTCATAATGATGCGTCAGTTCTAAGTTCGGAAAATTTTGCTGACGTAAGGCTTCATAAACAATTAGTGCAGCAGTGTTAGAAAGATTCAGTGAGCGCACATGTTCATCATTCATAGGAATTCGGATACACTTTTCTTCGTTTTCTCGCATAAACGTTTCTGGTAAGCCCGTTGTTTCTTTTCCAAAAAGGAAATAATGGTCCTCGCCATCATTATAATTGACCTCGCTGTATGTTTGGTGAGCAAATTTGGTTACTAAATGCAAGTGTTTGCCTGCCACATGGGCTAAAAAGGCAGCCAAATCTTTATGATACGTAATATTTACATCATTCCAATAATCTAATCCGGCACGTTTTAAGTGTTTATCATCTGTTGAAAATCCTAAAGGTTCAATTAAATGCAACGGTGTATTCGTCGCTGCACATGTCCGTGCAATATTTCCAGTATTTGCTGGAATTTGTGGTTCAAATAAAACAATATGGTTCGTCAACTATCTTCAGCTCCTCAAATATCAATCGTGTTCATTTTAGCATAAATTCAAAATAAATAGCGCCCACAATACTTATTTTCAAAAAAAAACCGCATGACGCGATGATGTCAGGCGGCAGCTATTCTAACCAATAAAAAAAACGTACCGTCTCGGTGTCTAGCACGGCGAGTCGTTACGTTAGTGAAGGTCTCTTCACTAACTTTTATCAGAACAGGACCCTGATAAAAACCAATGAAAAAACAACTTGTAAGTAATATAACACCAATGTCACTTTATTGCAAGACTTTTTTAGGATTTTCTTCACAAAAAAGTCTATCTTTTACGACCTACTAACAAGCGGACGTCAATCGTGACTTTTTCCAATGGTCGCTGTTGTAGCTCGGCTTTAACTTCTTGAGAAACTTGCCACTCTAATGGCGACATTTCTAATAAATCCAACCGTCTTTCCTCGGAAATGTCAAAGCAATAAGTTATTCGTTCATCTACTTCCACAGCTAATTCCTCGGCAAAACGTTGGACTACTTTTTGATTGGAATAACTTTGTTTCTTTTCGTCATTGGGATAAAAAGCCGCTCGTAATTCCTTTAAGTAATTCTCTTCAGGAATAATTTTAATCACAGTCCCGTCAGCTTTTAGTACTCGCCGAAATTCTTGATAATGTGAAGGAGAAAAAATATTCAAAATCGTATCAAGCCCTTCATTCGCAAATGGCAAATTCGTTAAATCCGCCACACACCAAAACGCATCAATTGGCTGATTACTTGCTAAATAGATTCCTTCCTTTGATAAATCAAACCCGATTTTCAGTCCAGATAAGCCTGCTTGACTTAACTCAGCTAGAAAACTCCCTTCACCACAACCAACATCGACTACTGTTTTATTTTGAGGAAGATAGTGCATAATTTTGTTTAAAACAGGCGCGTACATGCCACTTTGAATCATTTTTCCTCGAGAAGTAAACATTTTTTTATTATATTCTGTCTGAACGCTATGATTTAGAAAGTATAGCGTGCCTTTCTTGGATAAATCAAATTGATGCCTCTGTTGACAAATCAGACCAACCCCTTCTAAATGCATTGGTTCATGACAAGTTGGACAGCGAAAAACGGCTGCTTCTTTTTTTAATAATTGTTGTGCTCGTTCAATTTTCTTTAACATTTAAAACTCCTTACGTTCATCAAATGAACATTTTCTCTTATAAAAAGTTGCACTCTTTTTTTCAGGGCTATGGTAGTAAGCAGAATTATGGTACAATGCCTGTGAAGAAAAAGCAAGGAGCGATAAGAAATGATTAAAGAATTCTGTGCCGAAAATTTCACTAAGATTCCCCAAGCCATTCAAAAAGGTGCGAATCGCATCGAATTATGCGATAACTTAGCCGTGGGTGGAACGACGCCAAGTACTGGTGTTATTGAAGAAGTCTTAGCATACGCTGGCGAACATTCTGTACCAGTGATGACAATCATTCGTCCTCGTGGCGGCAATTTTGTCTATAATGATATTGAATTAAAAATTATGCATACCGATTTAATCGAAGCAAAGAAATTAGGAACCGACGGCATTGTTATTGGCTGTTTAACTGAGGACGGTTGGTTAGATGAAGAAGCTTTGGACTTATTCATTGAAACGGCTGAAGGCTTGCAAATCACTTTCCATATGGCTTTTGATGCCTTGTCGAAAGAAAATCAATTTAAGGCGATCGACTGGTTAGCTGAGCGTGGTGTGACGCGTATTTTAACTCATGGCGGGCCAGCTGGTACCCCTATCGAAGACAACTTTGATCATTTAAAAGAATTAATTGTCTACGCAGATCAACGGATTCTTATTTTACCAGGTGGCGGTATTTCCACAGAAAACGTTCAAACTGTGATGGACACTTTAAAAGTCACAGAAGTCCATGGCACAAAAATTGTTTAATTTCTTGTATCTAAAAAAGTGAGGTAGCCGTCGTATTAACGGCTATCTCACTTTTTTGATTTAAAGCAAACCAACGAATCCTTTTACCTCAGTCTCATGATAAATAAGTGCAATTTTTTAAACAAAATAACGCATAAACATGCTGGCAATATTGAAATAAATTAATACACTGGTTAAATCACTTAAGGTAGTAATAAACGGGCCACTGGCAACTGCGGGATCAAACCCTAATTTATCCATTAACATTGGGATTAAACTCCCTGCTAAATTCGCCACAGTAATTGCACAGAGCATTGCCATCCCAATCACAAATCCAAGCGGAAGATTATGTTGCCACACGCCAACCACAATCATAATGGTTAAACCTGTCACAGCCCCCGTCACTAGTCCCGTGAGCACTTCACTTAAGATTAAGCGACCAAAATTACTATCCTTTTCATCTTTCATAGCCAAACGGCGTACCGCGACCGCCAATGATTGTGTTCCGGCATTGCCGGCTGTTCCGGTAATTAAAGAAATAAAAACGGCTAAAATACTCGCTTCGCTAACTAACGACTCATAATTACTGATTAACGAGGCCGTAGACATCCCTAAAAACAGCAGCGTAATTAACCAAGGTAATCGTTTAGAAGCGGCTTTTAAGGGGTTCTCACTAACTTCCTCAACGTCGACCCCGGCTAAACCAGAGTAGTCGCTAGCGGCTTCATCATCGATAACATCAATAATATCATCAACTGTTACAATCCCCAACAAATGATCATCATAATCTGTAACTGGCACAGCTAAGAAGTCATAGTCACGAATTGTTTGCGCGACATCTTCTTGGTCATCGCCAACATGAACTGAAATAACCCGTTCATTCAAAATATCAGCAATCAAGGTATCATCATCATTAACAATTAAATCCCGCAACGAAATAACGCCGACTAAATGATTTTCTTGGTCGACTACGTAAACGTAATAGATTGTTTCCGCCATGTCCGCTTGATTCTTTAAGACGTACATCGCAGAACGCACTGTTTGATTCGCCACAATCGAAACAAATTCGGTGGTCATAATCGCCCCAGCAGTTTCATCTTCGTAATGAAGTAACTCTTTAATTTCGCCTGCTTCTTCACTACTTAACAAACTAAGATATTTCGCCTTTTGACTCTTATCTAACATATTTAGTAAATCCACCGCATTATCGGTATACATCTCAGCTAACATATCGGCTGCATAACTTGGGCGCATTTCAGCTAAATAATCTTTCATATTCTCATTATCTTCTTCGATAACATCAAACATATCCGCTAGTTCTTTCGGAGATAGGTAATTGTATAAATGTTGTCGGTCTTTTTCATCTAACGATTGGTAAAATTGTCCTTGTTCATAAATGTGTAACGCTAAAAATAGCTCACGAAATTCGTTCATTTGTTGATTTTTTAGCGTTTCTAAAAGAAGGGCAAATTGCTCTTCCATTTCTTGGCCTTCATTCATCTTACACTTTCCCCTCCTGCCTCTTTATTATTATAACGTATCATCTACACTTTTCATATCCTCCGCTAGTGGGGAAATCAGATGAACCGTTTCTTTGGTAAAAGGATGAGTAAAAATTAGTTCCATGCAATGCAACGCTTGCCGCTCAATTCCTTGATCCATCTTTCCATGATACATCTCATCCCCTAACAATGAACAGCCAATTGCTTCAAAATGTACCCGAATTTGATGTGTTCGTCCTGTATGGAGCTGAATGCGCACAGCTGCTGCTTGGGCTCCTCTTTTTGCGAGCCAATATTCTGTACTAGCAAATTGACCTGTTTCGATAACTTGGCGTTTTAATAAAGAGGACAAGTCGCGCCCAATTGGCTTTTCAATCAATTGATGCTCGTTTAACTGCTCAATCGCTCCACCAACAAGGGCATAATAAATTTTTGTCACCTTTTTTTCTCGTAATTCTTGGTCAATTAAAGCATGAGCAAAGCCGTGTTTCGCAAATAACATCAGCCCAGAAGTATCTCGATCTAAACGAGTCACGACATGAATAACTTGATTCACGTAATTTTGACGCTTGTAATAGCCCTTAACACGATTCGCCATCGTTCCTGAAGGATGATACTGAGCAGGTATCGAGGCAATGCCAGCAGGCTTATTAACTACTAAAAAATGATCATCTTCAAACACAATTTCAATCGGTTCATCATCTGTTAATAATGTCTCATGTTCCGCTTCATCTGGAATCGTCATTTTAACGACATCGCCAGTTTGTAAAGGATAGATGGCATTTTGAACGGTCCCATTCACTTGAATTTTACCACCCTGAAATTTCACCTTTGCTAATAACCCTTTTGAAACACCTTGTTCCTTAAAAAAATATTTCACTTGTTGTGTTGTTTCTTTGTCATATGTCCATTGAAATTCCATCGTTTAATTAATCCTCACCAATAAAGGCATCTTTCACTCGATGCCAAAAATGCATGTGCCGATAAGAGGCAAAATGAATCCGTTCGTCTGCAATTCGATAGCAGACAGAAGCGATATTTTCTTGATAAATATCTAATTGGTCCACCGTGACAAAATAATCATCACTTTCCTGTAATTTAATCTCCAGCCACTCCGTATGTGCGATTACAATCGGTGACCCCAATGTTCGAAAGACACGATTGTTTAAGGAGGCGATTTCGGTTAACTGAAACGCATTAATGCTAGGATGCAAAACAGCCCCACCAATACTTTTATTATACGCAGTCGAGCCGGTTGGGGTCGAAATCGACAACCCATCACCACGAAATCGTTCAAACAGTTCGTCTTTAATAAACACATCGCCCACCATCGTCCGGTTTCCTCGTTTAATTGTCGATTCATTTAATGCTAAAAAATGTTTATCTGGTTTCCCATTTCTAAACCGAATCCGCACATCTAATAATGGATAACTCGTACTTTTTTCACGATGAATACACAAACTCTCAACTAGTTCTTTTAATTCATAATCACGCCAATCTGTATAGAAACCCAAGTGTCCGGTATGTACACCTAAGAAACTTACTTCGTTTAACAGATGATTAAATCGATGAAAAGCGGAAAGAAGCGTACCATCTCCGCCGACTGAAATCACAAGTTCAGGTTGACGATTGTCTATTTGAATTTGATTTTGCTCTAATAGTGTTGTCAGTTGTTTTGTGACTTGTTTCGATTTTTCTTCCGAGTTATGAACAATCGCCACTTTCATAAACAGACTCCTTTACTGATTTTCTGGTGTTTCGTTTTTAATTTGCTTATAGTATTCGTTTTCTAGCAATCCACGGCCATGAGAGAAGTAATGTTGTGCTTCTTGAATTTCTTCACGAATAGATGACATTTCTTCATCTAATAAATAGGCTGCCTCTGCCGCTCGCTGAAGGCGTTCTTTCATTTCTTCAGGAAAGACACCTTGATATTTATAATTCAAAGAATGTTCAATCGTTGCCCAAAAATTCATGGAGAGTGTCCGAATTTGGATTTCGGCCAAAATAATCTTTTCCCCGGTGACTAATTGCACAGGATATTCCACCACCACATGGTACGAACGATAGCCACTTTCTTTTTTATTTTCAATGTAGTCCCGTTCTTCCACAATTTTTAAGTCTTTACGATTTCTTAAAAGTGCGACTACCTGGTAAATGTCTTCCACAAATTGGCACATAATCCGCAAACCGGCAATGTCTTGCATTTCTTCTTCAATCCGATTTAAAGGAATATGCCGAATAGCCGTCTTTGTCAAAATACTATCTACTGGTTTCACACGTCCTGTAACGAATTCAATTGGTATGTGTTTATCTTGCTCCCGAAATTGTTTACGAATACCTCGTAGTTTTACTTTTAATTCGCTGACCGCCTGTTCATATGGCGCTAAAAACAGCTCCCACTCTCGTTCCATGGTAGATCCCTCAATTTCCTTGAATTTCATTCACTGATTATTTTACCACAGTCCTCCCTAAAATAGGGTGTTATTCGCTATTTGATTTCCAAACGCCTTTCATTAGAAAAATTTTTCACAGAGAAGACCACTTTTCTTGACGGAAACCTATATAATATGTGAAAATTGGAGTGATTTAAGAAAGAGAGAGAACCCCATGAGTGAGCACTTAGAAATTGAATTTAAAACATTAGTTAGTCCGCAAGATTTCAAACGATTAATCGACCATTTTGCTATTCAAAAAACGGACTTTTTTACGCAAACAAATCATTATTTTGATACGGACGATTTTCAATTAAAAGCACAACGAATGGGCTTAAGAATTCGCGTATTAGCAGATCGTGGTGAGTTAACCTTAAAAGTTCCTGTGCCAGAAGGATTATTAGAAATCAATGACCCTTTATCGCTTGAGACGGCGAACCACTTTATCAAAAGGAATCACCTCCCTACTGAGGGGGCTGTGGCGAAGAAATTACAAGAATTAGGTATTGAAATCGCCTCGATCCATTTAATTGGTTCATTAAAAACAGCACGTGCAGAAAAACAAATTCCTCAAGGACTACTTGCGTTAGACGAAAGTTGGTATAACCAACAGCACGATTTTGAATTAGAGTTAGAAGTTACTGAAGCTGAAAGCGGCAAGCAAGCGTTTCAAACATTAATGGCTGATTTGAACATTCCCATTACGCTTGCACCTAACAAGATTCAACGCATGATGCGGACCACTGCCCCTTAGTATTCGAAGCACTGACGTTCTGGCACCTGTATTTGAAAAAGCATGGCATTGGAGGAAGTATGAATGGTTGAAATTTATTTGTTCGTCAATCCTTTAGGCGGCGTCTGTTTAGAAATTGAAAAAGAAATTATACAATTGTCTGTTAACGACAAGAAGAAAATACAATTGCGCTTTATTCCTTTATTAAACATGAAAACGATCAATGAATTTTTAAGTCGTCAACATATTCCGATTAATGACATTAAACGACGGAATCGAATTTTTGAAGATTTATACTCAGCCGCTCTTGACTATAAAGCAGCACAGTTACAAGGCCGAAAAAAAGGCCGACAATTGTTGATTGGCTTACAAAAAGCAGTAGCTGAAGACGGTCTAGCTTACTCTCCTGAGTTATCAGAAGAACTACTTCTAGCGGCCGGCGGGGATATTGATATGTATCGTAAAGACCGACAATCCGATTTTGTCAAAGAATCTTTCCAAACCGACCAAAAAGTTGCTCGAGAAATGGGGATTAAACAACATCCTACCGCAGTCGTTTACAACTATACTTGCGAGAACGATTTCGGCATTTTAGTCGAAAATTTTGAAAACATGGATGAAATTAAACAACTTTGTCGTGTCCATCCACATAACGAACCGTTGCTGGACCAAGGTGACGCAACCTTTGAATTTAAACGTCGCTCCAATTATCATTTTCCAAATGGACATTTACATTTATTATAAAAAAGATGCTGCGAGAAAAGCGGTTAACTGATTATCTTAAGAGTTAAAAAGTGGGCTATAAGTCATTTCGACTTATAGCCCACTTTTTTTTGTCTATAATTTTTCAACCAAAGCTTCTAATTCCGTTAAACGTTCTTCAAAAACTTTCATTGCATCTTCGATATACGCGGCTTGTGTCATATCCACGCCCGCTTTTTTCATCACTTCAATTGGGAAGTCACTACTTCCTGCTTTCAAGTAGTTAAGGTACTTCTCTAAAGCTCCTTCTTCTCCAGCTAAAATATGTTTAGACAATGCCGAAGCGGCTGAGAAGCCAGTTGCATATTGATAAACATAGTAATTGTAATAAAAATGTGGAATTCTCGCCCATTCGTAACTGATTTCTTCGTCTCTAACTACTTCTGGTCCATAATATTTAGCATTGAGCTCGCCATAATACTCACTCAAATATTCACTTGTTAATGGCGTGCCTTTAGCATCTTCCGTGTGAATAAAATGTTCAAATTCCGCAAATTGGGTTTGACGGAAAATGGTTCCCTTAAAGCCGTCTAAATAGTGATTTAAGACATACGCACGTACTTTAGGATCTGTTTCTGTTTGTAATAAATATTCTGTTAAAATATTTTCATTTGTGGTTGAAGCAATCTCAGCTAAGAAAATTGAATAGTCGCCATAAACATACGGCTGATTATTTCTTGTATAGTAACTATGAACACTATGGCCCATCTCATGGACTAATGTAAATAGTTGATCCAAACTATCATGCCAATTCATTAAAATGTATGGGGCTGTGTCATAAGCTCCTGAAGAATATGCGCCACTTCGTTTTCCTTGATTTTCAATCACATCAATCCAGCGACTTGAAAAAGCTTCTTTAACAATAGATAAATAGTCTTCACCTAGTGGTTTTAAAGCCTCAATTGCTTTTTCTTTTGCTTCTTCATAGCTGTAACGAATTGGTGCTTCACCTAGCAAAGGCGCATACAAGTCGTACATGTGTAATTCTTCTACGTTTAATAATTTTTTTCTTAATTTTACATAACGATGTAGCAAAGGTAAATGTTTATTTACTACAGCTACTAATGTTTCGTGAACACTTTCAGGGATATGATTACTTGCTAAAGATGCTGCCCGAGCAGAATCATAATTTCTAATTTTTGCTTTATAATTATGCGTTTTAACATGTGCACCTAAAGTTGAGGCTAAGGTATTTCTAAATTGTTTGTACACTTTGTACAACCCTTTAAATGCTGCTTCACGAACAGATGGATCGACACTTTCCATTAACTGACCATAAACGCCATGAGAAAGTTGAATCGTTTCGCCTTCAGCATTTTGCACAGTTGGAAATTCTAAGTCTGCATTATTTAAAATTGAAAATGTATTACTTGAGGCACCAAAAATTTCACTAGCCCCCGCCAGTAAAGCTTCTTGTTCCATCGATAAAACATGGGGACGTTCATCTAAAATATTTTGAATATAGTGACGATAAACAGCTAATTTGGGCTGCTCTTCAAAATATCCCCAGATTTGTTCATCACTTAATGTTAAAACCTCTGGGTCAAACCAAGAAACAGCTTCACTAACTTGTGCATATAAAGAACTAGCTCTGGCATATAAAGCTTGGTAAGCTGTATTTGTAGTGTCTTGATCATTTTTTAAATGAGAATAGACATATAATGTTTCCACTTTTCGATAGACATCTAAAACGTATTCTAACGCAGCTAGAAAAGCTTCTGCACCATTCCCTAAGGTTCCTTTAAATGATTCTGCTTGATTTAGCTCTTCTGTCAACTGATTATACGCAACATCAAAAGCAGCATCATCTTTAAAAATTTTGGTTAAATCCCAAGTTAATGGAGTTGGAACTTCATCACGTGTTGGTAATTGTTTAATTTCGCTCATAGTTTACTCTCCTTTAAGAAACGTTTTACTCATTATACTATCATAATTTAACACGTGTGACTAAAAAAATGTTGTTTTTTCACTTTTTTTAGCCAATGAATGAGCTTTTCAGGATCTTCTCTTAGGAAAATACTAGTTATTAGGTACTTATTGTTTACTTTAATTAACACATAACATTCTTGTAACCAGCTCAATAAGCTATTCCCCACGATTTTAAAAAGCTTTTTTAAGCCAATATTCGGTAGTGGCTGCCAAACAAAGTTCCCTTCTTCCAAAAAAACAGCTTCCAAGATACGCCATAGTTCCTGTTTGGTCACTAGACGCCCTTCTTTGGTTTTTAGTGCTTCCCAAACAAGCATTTTTAAATGAATATCTTCTTCAGAAGAAGGTATTAGCTTCAATCCAGGATAGTAAAACCAAGGAGGTAACTGGAGAAGGTGACAACCTTTCGTGTATAAAAAGCTTTGTGTTCTAAGCAACTGAGCATTTCTGTAACCAAGTTGTTGCGTCAATTTTTGATAATAATCATGCATCAATTGGCCAGTGTGCCGTCTATCTGGCAGTAAATTTAAATTAGCGGTCGGTAGTCGGAAGATTTCTAGTAATTGTTTTTCGTAAAAATCCCATGATTGTTTTCTTCTATAAAATTGTTGACATTGACTCTCTTCAATATGACAAAGTAATTCTATTCGTTCTTGCTTCTTATTGGCCGACCATAAATAAAATCCCAAGGACTCCGAAAAGTAAAGGAATTGTTTCGTTAATTGCGTGAGCTTGTCTTTAGGCACTAATCGTTCACCTAAAATCCAAACAACTTGATAGCCATGAGTTTGATAAGTCTCCGTCCGTTCTACCAAACGTTTAATTGGCAATGGACTACATTGAATTTCAATGGCTATCTTCCCAATGAGTAAATCTGGGCGTTGCTTCAAGGTGGGTAAGTATGCCTCAACTTGAAAGGACAGCTTTTCGCGTAAACACTTTTCCGCAAAAAGCTGCTTCAAGCGGAGGTGTTCTTCTGTTTCAGCTTCTGCTTCGTACCAACAACTATTCTTTTTACGATGAGCAAAATGGGGTATTTTAATGGGGCCTGCCTTCAAAATGACCGATTGATGACACATTGGACACACAAAAGCTTGTTCGCTTCGTATCTGTGTTAATTCATCAATCGAGCAATCGATTAAAGAAAATAATTCTTGGTTGTCTGCCGTTAAAGCTGTTAACATGATTTTCACCTCTCATAAATAAACTACGCAAAGTTTCTTAATTTTCATCAAAAAAAAAGCAAAAACTCGAAAGTTTTTGCTTTTTTGCTTAATCATTAAAGTAATAACGTGTTAATTCCAATGCACTGCGTTCCATAATACAAGTGCCATATTCGACTAAAGTATCCTGAGTGACAGTTGTTTTATGAGCAAATTCTAAAATCTGTGCAATTTCATTGTCAACATTTGTTTTTTCTAATTCATCGGTTAAGAACAAAACTTGTAAGTAATAACGATCGTTGTAAGTGTATAAGTTAGTCAAAACAGATTGCATGAAGACTTCTTTGGATAATTGGATCATCGCTTCAAAATTATCTAATTCAAAGATTACATTTCTGTTTGTTTCATCTGTGGCTTCCATCTCATCAAGTTCATCGGCGGCTGCTTTGTCTGCTTCAATTTGTTTGCGAATTAATTCGCTAACATCTGCATTGACTTCGCTCAGACCTTCTAAGGAAGACAAGTCGTCCATAGCGACATTTTTACTAATAAACAGTTCTAAACCATCATTTTTAGGCAAGACTTGGAAAGTGACTGCTTCACTACCTTGGAATTCATCTTCGACATCAACTTCTTCTAAAATACTATAAAAGAAATTTTCAACATCTTTGTGGTTTCCTAGTAAGTCAAGAAAAGTAATCCCTCTATCCGCCAGGTCTTCGTTGCCAATTAACACACGAATCGTATTTTCATTAATATGTTCCATTTCCATAGCGCTACACCTCTCTTTGCTTCAATCAGGAAACTTCTTACGTTCATTGTAGCGAAAACTACACAAAAGTAAAGTGGAAAGTCTATAAATCCTCGAAAACTAGCGAACGTTTTATAAACTTTGAACTTTTTTAACGATTGGTTTTTCGCTCCTTCTACCTCTTCATCTTAACGCAGTCTCTCCAAAAAAGATACTATTTTTCCTTGACCACGTTCTGCCAAATCAAATGAATACAAGTTCTAAATATGTATTAAAAAGCCAGAGATAAAAATCCCTGGCCCTAAATTCATATGAATCGTTCTTTATTACAATTAACAAATAAAGAACAAAATTTTATATTTTTTATAAACCTGCCATTAATTGTGCTTGGCGCAATTCCAGTTGTCGAACATCTCTTGGTAAGAATCGACGAATTTCATCTTCGTTAAAACCGACTTGTAATCTTTTCTCATCAATCATAATTGGCCGACGCAACAATCCAGGGTTTTCTTGAACCAACTCTAATAAATCTTGAAGTGGAAGCTCGTCCAAATCCATATTTAATTTTTGGAAAACTTTAGAGCGAGTAGAGATAATCTCTTCTGTTCCATCTTCTGTCATGATTAAAATTGCTTTTAATTCCTCAATATTTAAAGGTTCAGAAAAAATATTTCTTTCTTTAAAAGGAATTTCGTGCTCTTGCAACCAGGCTCTAGCCTTACGACATGACGTGCAACTTGGGGAAGTATAAAGTGTCAACATTGTGCATCACTCCTTTTCGCGAATCATCGCGTTTCTGAAACAGGGAACTGTACTGTTCCTCTATTTAAAACCAGTATACCTAATTTCTAATAAAAATACTAGGGGTTTTTAAACATTTTTTATTAACTTTGTTTATTTTTCCTTCATTACATCCGTGTAAAATTAGGGTTAATTTTTATGAAATTTTATGGATATTCGTTATGATTCTGTAAAAAAGTAATACAGTTTTCTATTTTTATGGTTGCTGTTATAATTTACTTCTCTTGGTGATTTTTCAAGAAGTTCCCATGTATTTTTTTCTAATAAAATGTATAATAGAACTATTCACTATCTTAAGTCTAAAGTCAGGTGGTTATTTAATGAAAACAATTTTTTCTGGTATTCAGCCCAGTGGTACTCCGACAATCGGAAATTACATTGGTGCAATGAAACAATTTATCGAATTACAAAATGAATACAATTGTTATTTTTGTATTGTGGATGAACATGCCATTACCGTTCCCCAAGAACCGCAAAAGCTACGCCAACAAATTCGTAGCTTAGCAGCTCTTTACCTAGCGGTTGGTTTAGACCCACAAAAAGCAACAATTTTCATACAGTCTGAAGTGAGTGCCCATGCAGAAGCTGGTTGGATCATTCAGTGCAATACTTCTATTGGTGAGTTAGAGCGAATGACACAATTTAAAGATAAATCGCAAAAAAATGGTCGTGCTGGCGTAAGCGCTGGTCTTTTAACATACCCTCCATTAATGGTTGGTGATATCGTGTTGTACAACGCTGACTTAGTGCCAGTCGGAGATGATCAAAAACAACACTTAGAATTAACACGTGATTTTGTGGAACGCTTCAACAAACGTTACGCCCAAAAAAATCAAGAAATTTTAACGATGCCTGAAGTAAAAATCGCTGAGCAAGGTAGTCGAATTATGAGCTTACAAGAACCAACGAAAAAGATGAGTAAGTCCGATACAAATGTGAAGGGCTTTATTTCAATGCTTGATGAGCCAGCAGTGATTCGCAAAAAAATCCGCTCTGCTGTAACTGATTCAACTGGTGTAATTGAATATAATAAAGAAGAAAAGCCTGGTATTACTAACTTACTAAATATTTATTCTGCTGCGACAGGTCAAACTGTTGAGGAACTTGTTCAAGCATACGAAGGCAAAGGCTATGGAGACTTCAAAGCAGATTTAGCAGAAGCAGTAGTTGCCTTATTAGAACCTATTCAAGTGCGCTACCAAGAGCTTCTAGCTTCAGAAGAATTAGATATGATTTTAGATGAGGGCGCAGAAAACGCTCGCCTGGTAGCCAACAAAACACTTCAACGAATGAAAAATGCTGTTGGTTTGGGAAGAAAAGTTCGGCGCTAACTAAACATAATAAAAACCCGCGAAGTTTTATTCGCGGGTTTTTTTATGTTCTAAATTGAGCATCGTACAGCCGACGATAGTGACCTCTTTGCGCGTACAAAGTTTCATGTGTTCCATCTTCTAAAATTCCTTGGTCACTCACTACGATTATTCGATCAGCATGTTTAATCGTTGCCAGTCTGTGGGCAATAATTAATGTTGTTCGCCCGTCAGCTAACGAGTTTAATGACTCTTGAATCACTTGCTCTGTTTCTGTATCTAATGCAGAAGTCGCTTCATCTAGAATTAAAATCGGCGGGTTCTTCAAGAACATTCGCGCAATTGCCACTCGTTGCTTTTGACCACCCGATAATTTCACGCCACGTTCGCCAATAATTGTGTCCAAGCCATCTGGCATTAGCTGAATTACATGTTCTAAATGTGCTAATTTCACCGCTTGTTGAATGTCTATTTCTGTAGCATTTAAATTCCCATAAGCAATATTTTCTCGTAATGTTCCAGGGAATAAAAACACATCTTGTTGAACAATTCCAATTTGCTTACGTAATGAAGCCAAGGTCATTTGCTGGATATTTCTACCGTCAATCGTAATTTCACCACTACTCACTTCATAAAAACGAGGCAACAGATTGCACAAGGTCGTTTTTCCTGAACCACTTTGTCCAACGAAAGCAACGGTTTCACCAGGTTGAATTTTTAAATTGATATGGTCTAAAACTTTTGTGCCATCTTCATAAGCAAATGAAACATCTTTATAGGCAATCGTTCCTTCTAAATGTGAAACAGCAACAGCTCCTGGCAAATCTTTGATGGACGGTTGTTTGTCCATTTCTTCCGTAAAACGTTTAAAGCCAGCAAATCCTTTGGGATAACTTTCAATCATATTGTTGACTTTTTCAATCGGCCGAATAAAAATATTGGCTAATAAAATAAATCCTACAAACTGACCTTCTGTAATTTCTCCTTTAATTGTATAATACGCACCAAAAATTAATGAAAATAAATTTATCAGACGAATTAATAAGTAATTATAGGCGGAACTGACACCCATCACTTTATAAAAATATAATTTCGATTTTCGATACATTCGATTTAAATAATTAAACTGTTTTCGTTCAAATGGTTCATTTGCAAAAGATTGCGTGACACGTATTCCACTTACTGACGCTTCAATCCCAGCATTAAATTCACCTAAATTATCGTAAATATCCGTATTCGCTTTTGTCATTTTTTTATTAAAATAGCCTAGCGCAATCGTGATAAATGGCAATAAAATAAACGTAGCGATGGCTAATTTCACGTGAATGGTTAACATTAATAAAAAAGAACCTGCTAACGTCATAATCGTAATAAAGACGTCTTCTGGACCATGATGCGCCACTTCCGAAATTTCAAAAAGATCAGTGGTCAAACGGCTCATTAATTTCCCTGTTTTTTGATTATCATAATACTCAAACGGTTGTGTTTGCAGATGTTGATATAATTCTTCACGCATATCTGTTTCAATATTCACGCCTAACATATGACCAAAATAAACCACAATAAATTGTAAAAACGTATTGATTATATAAAATGCAAATAAGCCCGCACTAGCTAATGCAATGAGGCGAAAATCTCCTTTTGGCATAATCTTATCAATTACTTGGTTGACTGCTACTGGAAAAGCCAACTCTAACAGCCCCGCAAAAACGGCACACCCAAAATCCAAAATAAATAATCGACGATACGGCCGATAATACCCAAAAAAACGCTTTAACATAACTCCCTAACTCTCCCCCTTCATTCTCATTCATTATACGGAAAAAGACTGTCTCTTGCAAAATTCTAACTTATATCAGAACATGTGTTATTTAAGTAACTTTGACTCAAAATCATTTTCACAAACTTTTCATTATCAGAATATTTTTTCATTTATCGTTTCCATTTTTTCGGTAAAAATAACTATAATTGTCTTTTCCCACAAGGCTTTGATTTCTGTACAAAACCTTGAAATACAGTGAAAAATACTCTATTTATTTGTGAAAATATCGGCTACAATATAACATATGAAAAGTTTTGTAAAAAAGTTAAGAGGTGCACTTGTTAAATGAGAACCATTGTTTTTGATGTTGATGACACGCTGTACGATCAGCAACAACCCTTTCGAAATGCGATGACTAAAATTTTCCCAAACGTTGCGACAGAGGATATGCATGAATTGTATCTTCGTTTTAGACACCACAGCGATGAAACGTTTCCGAAAGTTTTAGCCAATGAATGGTCCCTAGATTTCATGCGGTTTTTCCGGATGAATGAAACATTAAAGGATCTAAACTATCCAGGAATTTCACAAGAAGAAGGAAAAATTTTCCAACAAGTTTATGAAGAAGAATTGGATAATATTACGATGCATCCAGAAGTTACTAAGCTTCTTGATACTTTACAAGAGAAAGAAATTCCGATGGGGATTATTACAAATGGTCCAACAGACCATCAATTTAAAAAAGTTAAACAATTGAATCTTGAAAAATGGGTTCCAAGCCAAAATATCATTATTTCTCAAAGTACGGGTTTTCAAAAACCTGAAAAGGAAATTTTTGATTTAGCCTGTAATCAATTTTGTATGGAACCTGAACATACTTTATATGTTGGTGATAGTTATGACAATGATATTGTAGGCGCACGTAATGGTGGCTGGCATTCTCTTTGGTTTAACCACCGCTCTCGTGAACTACCAAGTTGCCAACCTGCATCACACCTTGCAGAAGTCACTTGTTTCACCGAACTTTGTCCGACTGTGGAGAAATTATTTAATCTTTAAAAAAAAGCCGCTCTTCAAATTGAAGAACGGCTTTTTTTTATTTATTTTTTTGTTTTTTCAGACGTAAAATGATGAACAGGCAGATTATCAGTAAAAGGATCAATAAACCGATTAAGAGATAAATAAGTTTAGATTCCGTTTTTTTGACGGTTACATCTTTCTCATTAAATGTTTCTGCTTCCTCTTTTGAGATTGTAAATTCTTTCGTAAATTGCCATTTTTTTCCTGAGCCTTCCACAGTCATTGCCAATACATACGTCCCAGCTTCCATTTCATTTTCTTCATAAGGAATAGGGAAATTAAAAATTGAATTGGGCGCCATTTGCATATCTTCTTGTTCTTTCTCTAAAATAACGTTATTTGTTTTCTTATTTTTAACATTTGCCGTTACTTTCATTGATTGAAGATAGGCTGCTTCATGGTTTAACAGTGTTGCAGAAATAACACTGCGCGCATTTCTTTGTGTCGGTTCAACTTTCTCTAAAGACAATTCTGGTTGTACAACTGTTTCATTTTCTCGAAGTAAAACAGCTACTGTATAGGCATAGCGATTTTCAATTGCTAAGCCGTTTGTATTTTCTTTTTGCTTGTCTTTCGTTTCATCGACTTTTTCACTAAACGTGATCCCGCCCGCTAGTTGCCCTGAAAACTCTTCTTTAGGCATCTTCACTCGCAATTCAACTACTTTTTCACTTTTAGCAGGCAATTCAACACTCTCACCGCCGTCTTTCAGTTGAATGATTTCTGATAAATCTGCTGGTGCAGATTTATCTAATGCTGTCAACGACTCGCCATATTCAATCACTCCGTTGCTGTTTGTTGTGGCCGACTTCACACTAACATCAATCACTAAATTTTCATCTGTACTATTGGCCGCTCGAACTTTCAAAATTTGTTCTTGGTCTGGTTTCATCATTAAATCAAAATATGTTTTTGTTTTATCTATTTGGTTTTCTGGAATTTCTGTTTCAACACTAAATCGTAATTCTGCTGCTGAGGTTTCAATCCCAAAAGCAAAGAAATAAAAACTTAGGATCATCAGAATAAAATATCTATTTTTCATTTCGCTCTACACTCCATTTCTATGTAAAGGAGAAAGGCTGAGTTCCCCTCTTCCTTTCTCCAAAAAGGTTCTTTTTATACTGGCGTATTAGCTAATGTCCAAGTAATTGTTGTTTTGTAGGCATCATTTAATTTAACTGATTTACCTGGCACTTTTAATTGAACATCTTTCATTACTTGACGGCCGTCAACTTCAGCAATTGAACTAGCATTGCCGTATAAGTATGACCATTTCCCAGCACCTTGATCTGTTGCAGCTACCATCACGTTATGACTTTCACCCACTGTACCAAAAGTTACGCTCGCTAAACTTGTTGGTGCAGCGCTTTGTCCTGCTGTCACAGCTGAAGCATTTTGAAAGACAATTTCAGTTCCTTCAAGTGTCTGACCTTTTGTAGCAGAAGTAAATGCAGAATTTTGTTTTGCAGATAAAGTCCAGCCTTCTAAAGTTCCACGATTATCTGTAATTTGAGCAAATAATGGACCCGTTTTTTCAACATTATTTTTATCTTTTAAAACTTGTGCTGATGCAAAATAGATTTCATCTTTTGTGCTGATGATATTTTCACCAAAGTTTAAACTTGAAGCATAGTCCAAGGTTAAGGGGCCTGTAGAACCTTCATCAACTGGTTTGTCAGGATTTACTGGGTCGATAGGTGTCACAGGATCTTTGCCGTCTTTGTCTTCTGGATCCACTACAGGATTTTTGCTGTTGGGATCTTTTTCATCTGGTGCTTTAAATTTTACAATAGCATCTGTGTCGCGATTAGCCACTTCCTCTGCTTGAACTGGTAGTGTGCCTACCGCGATGGTTGCTAAAATTAAGCTGCTTGCGATGGTCATTTTTTTCATGTTAGTGCTCCTTCTCTTCTATTGTTATAGTTTCAATAATTATACGCTTGGTAAATCAGCGATTGTCCATGTTAAAACAGTTTTGTATTGAACAGCATCTTTTGGTGTTGCTCCTGGTACAGTTAATGTGATCGCTGTATTTTTATCTACGCTTTCACCGTCAACTTCCACTTTTTCAATCCCACCGAACGCACTAAGCCAAGTTCCAGAACCTTGACCTTCAGCGGCAGACATCACATTTGATGAATCACCAGCTACTAAAGTTACTTCATGCGCAGTTGGTGTGACTGCTTTGGAATTAGACACTGCTTTGTTTTGACTTAATTTAATTTCTGAACCGTCTAAAACTTTATTTAATGTTTCTTTTGTCGCTGTTAATTGTGTTTCTTGTTTAACTGTTAAGGCCCAACCGGCATTCGTTCCGCGTTTGTCGGAAATTTGTACATAATTTGGTTTAGGATTAGTCAAATCAGGACCAGAACCGTCTGCCAAGAAAAAGTATTGTGGATTTGCATAATATTTTTCATCTTTATTTGAAATTTTATTTTTGCCAAAGTCTAAACTAGAAGCATAATCGATACTTAGTGGACCAGTTGTTCCTTCATTTGGCTTATTGCCTGTGTCTGGTGTCGTTGGGTCAAAGGGTTCAACAGGTTTTTCGGTATCTGGATTCACTGGATCGACTGGTTTGTTGATAGAGGTATCCGGCGTAAATTCTACGATGGCATTTGATTCATAGTTTTTTTCTTCTGCATTCACTTCTGGTGCAATAGCCACGCCTAAAGTGATAGCGGGGATTGTTGATAAGATAATTTTTTTCATTTTATTGTTCCTTCTTTCTTTTTTTTAAAATAAAACTAGCCATAAAGATGACTATTATTCCGAGATAATTAAACATTTGTTGCTGTTTAGTACCAGTTCGAGGTAAGAAGCCTGAGCCTTTTTGATCAACCGTTTTACTTGTTGAATGCTTCAATGATTCTCCACTCACTGCTGGTATTGCTTCCGACTGCTTGGAGAAACGCTGTGGTATCTTACCATCTGGTTTTTCTTTGTTGGCTGGTGGCTCATACTCGCCATAAAAAGAAACTTCTGCATTTGTCGGATAGGCATTTGTTTCAGCAAATACATCAACTGATGAAATCAATCCTAATAGCAATACACCGCTAACTATTTTTTTGATAAGACTCACCCCCTATTTTGCACTGCCATCAGGTACGTCCATCAAGTGCCAAGTTAGTTTTGCTTCGTATTCTTCTGCTTTGGCCGTCCCTCCAGGAACAGATAATAACAACTCTTGGTCATTTTCTTTCCATTGATCAGAAATATTTGTTTCTTGATGTCCATTGACTTGGTTGTGAACAAGAATCGATTGGCCTTCTGGAATGTCCTGTAAGCGATGGTTGGTTCTAAATTTTAAAATATTCGGCAACGTAGCACCTGATTCAGATTTGAAATCAGAAGTAACGGTTAGTGCAAGCGACCAATTATTCCCTGTTTGACGAGTATCCCGTATCACTAATGGTTGATCCATGGAAACAATTGGATATTGGGTCGTGCTACTAGCGATTTGCAGCTCATTCCCAAAGGAAATCGCTGTGGGTACCGTTTTGAACCTGACAGAGCCAACCACAGTGACTGTTAGCGCTAATTCATCAATCTTGTAGCCTTTATCATAGACTTCCACGACCAACTGCTGTTTTCCATAAGTTAGTTCTGGTAATAACAAGGCTTTTTCCTTAAATGTTTTAGAATTAGTGGTTGTTTCATCTGCTAATTTCTGGATTTCTTGGCCCTCTTTTTTGACAATAAATTGTAATCTATTCCCAGCATCGACATCTTGCCAATAAAAAGGCAGGGCTGTTTTTTGAAAGTCATCAATATCGATTGTTTTTTCCATCGACTTTTCTATACGCTCTTTTGACCAAGATAGTTTCGTTTCACTTAAGAAAACTTCTTTGACAGGTTGAACGACTGTTCCAGAAAAGTTCCCTAAGTATGCTTTATCTGTTGATTCCCAGATATAAGAAACGCCTTCATGAGCTTTGGGTAAATTCCATTCAAACAGTCCTTTTGTGGCATCGTAACTTCCATAAGGGCTAATCGTCAGCGGTGGAAATAGTTGACCATCACGAGATACCACCTTATTTTTTAATTGCAGTGGTTTCCCAGCAATATAATCGACAGAAGATAAGATAATCATTTGATTAGATACATCTAGCCCTGTAATGGCCGTTAAGCCTTTTAACGGACTGATATCTGAAATTTGATTTTCTCCCACATCTAAAACTGTTAGATTGAGTGTTTTCTCTAACGGTGCCAAGGAAGAAATTTGATTGTTTCTTGCATACAGTACACGCAGATTAGGAACAGTGCTTAAAGCTTCCAGACTAGCAATCGTTTGATTCATAATACTCAACTCTTCTAGACGTGGCTTATTCGCCAAGGGCGCAATTGTTTTTAATTGATTATTTTCCACATAAAGACGGAGTAGGTTATTTGCTTCCGTAAGCCCATCTAAAGTAGCAATCTGATTATTGGCAGCCCAAATGGTTTCTAAATTACGAAGAGAACGAAGCGGGTCGAAGGAAGTCACTCGATTATTCGGCGTGATTTTTGACGGATGATCTGTCGTATTTTGGATACTTAAATTTTTTAAAGCAGCCATTCCTTCAAGTCCATTTAATGTCGTTAATTGATTGTTCTCAACATACAAGCCTTCTAAATTAATTAATCCTGCTTGACCTAACGGACTAAGATCAGCTATTTTATTGTTTCTCATATATAAAAAACGTAATAGCTTAAATTCACCTTTAGCAAAAGGACTCAAATCTGTTACATTGAGTGAATCTTGAAAAGATAATTCTTCTAAGTTTCTTAGGTATTGAACTCCTTCCACATTAGAAACAACGACATTTTCTAAAATAACTTTATTCAGTTTATCCAATTCTGCTTGGGTGACAGTATTAGAGGTCCGAGATTTGCTTAACTGTTTTCTGATATTTTCCGCAAAGGCTGGATCAGGAAATAGTGTACTGATAGGCGTCGCTTTATCTAAGACAGCACCTGCGTATAATTGGGGCATCATCAGTTGTGCTTCCGTTATCACTAGTGCTTCATTTGGCGGCTCTTCACTTGTTTCAACAGTCGTTAACTCTTCTGATTGGGGAATCTCCGAACTACTGGTTGCTGAATTTTGCTCTTCTGCCGATGAAGTTTCTGGAATCTTTTCTTCTGAAACAGATGAAACATTTTCTTCACTGGAGGATGCGATTGTTTCGGTCGTTTCGGCGAAAGTTGTTACAGGAAGTAGCAAACTATTAGCCAAAAGTAAGGCACTAACTGCGGAGATGCACATTTTTTTCATAAACTTCACCTCCTGATATTTTCTTAATTATAGTGAATATCAACTGAAAATGGGTTCAATTACGACAAACTGTCCAAATTAATTTGTATAGACAAGACAAAGAGCGCCAAATAGGGTTTTCTACCCCTATTTGGCGCTCTTTGTCGCTAAACACAACCAGAATGTATTATGACAAATTCTCAATTATGCCTAGTTTTCTTTTATTTCTTTTAAACTATCCTCTATTTTTTCCAATTGCCCAGCAAAAAATTCTTGTTTGGCTTTTGGTAAAAACAATGTGATAGATAAAAGGATTTGTTCTTTAAAGATTGACCAATCTGCGAATATTTCTTCATTGGTTAAAATCATTTCTATTTTTTCTGCTATTTTTTTCCAGAGGATCATTCGCCAGTTATTTTCACCCACTTCATATTCTTTAAACATGCTTAATACATGAAGAATATGGGGAACATTTTGGCTGACAATCGCCGCAAATAAAAAATCAATAATTACTTGCTCGATAATTTCTAGCGAGCGAATATCAATAATTTCCCGCTCATTGACAGATTGTAGTACACGAAAAAGTAACGAAGTTGGAAACGGCTGCAAGCCAACGTTTTTTTGTAATGCTAAAAATTTCAAATTAAAAATAGTATACACATCGGCATTAATTAATCGTTCCAGAATCTGATTTTCTAATGCAATAAATTCCTCTTTTGTCACAACCGTTTGAGGGTTAAAAAGATATTCCAACGCCAACATCGAATACATTACTTCTTGCTTTCCTAAAGCAAAAGACGATTTATCATAATACGCCCGATAATCTGCAACGATTCGACTACTTTCTTGAAAATTTTTACTAAAGATTGCTTGATTAAACTGCTCCTTAGCTAAAACTGTTTTGGACATTGGCGTTAATTTTTCTGTCATTTCCATCGGCGAAATAGACAAGATTTCGACAATAATGGCTAAATCCGAAATACGCAATTCACTATTTCCTTGGACAAAGCGTTGATAACTTCGACTAGAAACACCATTTTCATCAAAGACACGCAGAGGAATATTTTTTCCTTTACGAATCCGTTCAATTTCTTCACCTAGCGGCCGATATTCCATATATTCTTTTTGTTTCAAACGAATTACTCCATTTCTCTTTAAATAAGGTAGCAACTAAGTTGAACGGCTATTCTCCAATGCTTAAAATTGTGCGAATATCTTCTTCCGTCATTTTCGCTAATTGCTCTTCATTTCCTTGAATCACTTTTTGGAACAGCTCGCGTTTTTCTTGCTGTAAGGAATTCATTTTTTCTTCAACCGTTCCTTCTGCAATCATCCGCCACACTTCAACAACCTTTTTTTGTCCCATGCGGTGCGCCCGACCAGCCGCTTGTTCTTCGACTGCGGGATTCCACCATAAATCGTATAAAATAACTGTATCTGCACCAGTTAAATTTAGTCCGGTTCCCCCTGCTTTCAATGAAATTAAGAAGACATCTTTTTCTCCTTCATTGAAGGCATTCGCCATCGTTAACCGATCTTGAGGCTTCGTACTTCCTCGTAAATAAAACGTCTCTAAGCCTAATTCATTCAATTCTTTTTCTAAGATAGAAAGCATGCTTGTGAACTGAGAAAATAATAGGACACGACGATTGTTTT
This sequence comes from Enterococcus sp. DIV0236, assembly GCF_050558525.1. Lineage (NCBI taxonomy): Bacteria > Bacillati > Bacillota > Bacilli > Lactobacillales > Enterococcaceae > Enterococcus > Enterococcus sp. DIV0236. The sequence continues at coordinate 2,160,885 of NZ_CP187891.1, forward strand.
CTTTGGCAGCCACTAAAAAGTCTTTGACTTGTTCCACTTTGCCAGAACCTCCCGTGTAATCCTCAATAAACAAACGCGGATCGCAACAGATTTGTCGTAAACGGGTCAAGCCTGCTAAAATACTCATGCGATTTTTCTTGAAGGTCGCCTGATCCATTTGACTAACATCTGCTTGCATTTGTTTTAGATAGGCCAAATAAACCGTTTTTTGTTCTTCTGTTAAGACACTGTACATATTATTTTCAATTTTTTCTGGTAAGTCTGCGAGCACCGTTTTCTTGTCTCGTCGTAAAATGAATGGTTGAATCATTTTGGCAATTTCTTCCGGCTTAATTTCTCGAAAGGCTTTTTTGCCTGGGAACAATCCCGGTAAGATCATTTGGAAAATTGACCACAGTTCATCTAAATTATTTTCAATTGGTGTGCCACTTAATGCAAAACGTTGTGGTACTTTTAAACTTTTTAAGGCTTGCGCCGTTTTAGTCCCACTATTTTTAACCATTTGGGCCTCATCTAAAATCAAATAGCCGACACGCATTTCCTGATAAAGCTGAACATCTTGTCGCATACTTGCATAAGAAGTAATCAGAATATCTTCGGTGCTATTTTGTAAAAGCGCTGCTCGTTCTTGGCGGTTGCCAGAAACCACTTGAACATTTAAGGTTGGCGCAAAACGTTTGACTTCGGCTAACCAGTTATAGGTTAAACTTGCAGGAGCGACAATCAAAGCTGTCCCTTTCAAGCGCTCTTCTTCTTTTTCCGAAAGTAAATAGGTAATGGTTTGCAGTGTCTTCCCTAAACCCATTTCATCAGCTAAAATACCGCCAAATTGATAATGGCTAAGCATTTTCAGCCATTTATAACCTGTTTCTTGGTAATGGCGTAACGTTGCTTGTAAGGTTTTGGGGACTTGCGCTTCAAAGTTTTCTGGATGCGTTAAATCCGTGACCATTTTTTTAAAGGAATCTGAAAAATGTGCCCGCTCGTTGTCTTCTAATAAACTTTCGATCATGAGGCCTTGGTTTTTGGGCACATGAATGACATTGTCTTCTTGATGCATATTTTTTCGCAGCTTCGTTAAAATTGCACTTGTATGGAAAAATTCCTCTGAGTCAAAAGCAAGAATTTCACCACTTTTTAACGTATAAAAAGCATCATTACGTAGCAGACTAGTCAATACTGCATCGATTTCGGTTTCATCAATGCCAGTGACATCAAACCGAATATCCAACCAAGAATCCCCTTCCGCAACTTCAATCGTTGGTTGATGATGCTGGGCATCTAAATACAATTCCCGTAATTTCCGTCCCATCCGAACTTCTCCTAATTGACGGAAAGCTGGTACTTCGGCTTTAAAGAAATAATACAAGGACTCCCCAGCAGGTAAGACTTTTTCAAAGCCTGTGGTTGTTTGCTGATAGGCAAACTGTTGAAATTGCTGCTTAATTGCTGTTTCTTTTGCTTTATCTCGAACGATTTCTTGATTGACTTCAGGTAATTGAGCATATTTCGGGTTTGTCGAGAAAATGACTTCTCCATAGTGATAGTCAATTCGAGCATTAATCCGACCTTTAATTTTCTTAAAAATAAAGACTGCTTTTAAAGGATGATGGACGACTAGTTCTTCAACTGATTCTTCAACAGACACTCGACCAATTTTTTCCAATAATGGTAACACTTCACTAAATAAATCAGAAACTGTTTCTTTTTCATAAATAATTGACGGCTCTTCCAAGCGTTTCATTAATTGAAGTAACGTGGTGTAGATGGCTTCCTGCTCTTCTGTTAGTAAATAAACCGTTTGATCCGCAATCGCCCAGTGATAGTGGGCTAGAAACGTTGTAATAGGATTCTGAATAGTTAATTTGAAGCTTTGTTCCTCGGTTTTTTGCACTGTAAACGTAAGTGGCAAACTGGTTTCTTTGAACGTTAGATAGCGATACTTATGAGTTTGATTGGTTAATATAAACTGACCCGTTCGATTCATTTTTTCAACTAACGATTGACTGCGATCAATTGGTAATAATAGATAACGTTTGTCGATTTTCCCTTTAACTTGAATACCGTTTGCACCTAATAATTGGCTGGTATGATAAATTGCCGCAAGTTCTGTTAAAATTTCTTGAATCTCCATTGAAAAAGAATCATGTAGCAAAGTAAATTGGTGTTGTTTATTCACCATAAAAGTCATTTCCTTTTCATATGCTTGTAAAAAATCACCAATATTTTTCACAATATATGTTTTAGGTTTGGTTCCTTCTAAACCAATTTTTAAAGAAAGACCAATCGTTGATAATTCTGGATAGTAATTATTCGTTTCGATCACATCTAAATGAAATTCTAAACGTAAAGGCTGCAAGGGAACTTCGGCAGAAGCTTTGCTTAATTTGGCAAAGCCTTTGGTAAACATTTCAGCTGTTGATCGATTTGTTTTCTCAAAATTGACTGTTTGATTCGCTTGAATAATTCTTGACACGCCTCGTTGTTTCAGTGCCAGTTCAACTGCCACTGTATGCTTGCAATAGCCATGTTCCATCCAATATTGACATTCACAAACATCTTGTTCTTTGGCGGTACCATCCAATTCAACAAGATAAAGTTCTTCCCCTAAAACCTCAGACAACCAGATCCTTTTTTCTGGATTTTGAACGATAGATAAGACCCGGCCTTCTTGCATATATTCGCGCCCTTGTTCAACGATTCGCTCTGGAATACTCCATTTCATCGACTCACCTCCTCTTCTACTAAGCTAGCTGATAGTGAACGGTACTTTGACCATTCCCATTGCTTTTTATTTGTAATTGTTGTGGAATTCGTGCTTTTAATTCGCCAATATGACTAATAATCCCAATCATGCGGCCTTCATTTTCAATCGTTTCTAACGCCTCCATTGCCATTTCCAATGCTTCTTCATCTAAGGAACCAAAGCCTTCATCAATAAACAACGCATCAATTAAGACTCCGCCTGCTTGTTCTTGAATCACTTCTGCTAAAGAAAGTGCCAAAGCTAACGCTGCTATAAAACTTTCTCCGCCTGATAACGTGTGAGCGCTGCGTACCGTCCCTGAATTGTCATCATAAATATTGATTTCTAGCCCCGTTTGATTCCGATAACTGCCTGCTTCGTGATTCAATTCAAATTGATAACGACTATTGGTCAGGCGGTCTAAACGCTGATTAGCGACTGTCAGCACTCTTTCTAAATACGTTTGTAACATATACCGTTCAAAACTAATTTTTTTAGGATTATTGCCATTCACCGTATCTGCCAACTGCTGTAGTGCAGCAATTTCCTCAAACTTGTCTTCAATTGTTGTTCTTTGCGCATTAATTTCTTGAACCAACTGTTGGTTATTCAGCATTTTTTCATGCAGTTGATAGTATTTTTTTTCTTGTTCTTCAATTTGTTGTGTTATTTGTTCAATTTCTGTGGTGATTAAAGATAATTCTGGGAACGTATCACTAGATAATTTTTTCTCAATTTCAGCGAGTTGGATAGTCAGTTGGGTTTGCTCTTGTTCAAATAAAGCAATTTGTTCTTGCTGACTTTCTAGTGTCGGTACCTCTTTCAACCACTCCCTCAATTGGTCCTCTGTCACGCCTTGTTCCGTTAAAACTGCCTTTAACTGACTCTCAAGTTGTGCGACTGTTTGTTGAAGTGTTTGTTGTTCTTTCTCCAAATGCGTCAACGTACTTTCAAGGATCATTTCTTCTTTCTTCAAGGTTTCTCCTTGTGTCGTCACGTTTTCTTTTTGACGTTCAAATGCAGAGAGTTCTTCTTGAAGCAAAGTTTGTTGTTTGGTCATTTCTTCGTATGTGACGGTTGCATCCAATAATTGGCTAGCAATCATTTGCTGCTGGATAGTGATTCTTTCCAGACTTTGTTGCATTGTTTCTACTTGTTGTCGGAGCACTTCAAAGCGTTGGGAATTTTCAGCTACTTGTTCTTCTAGTTCCGCTAGATGGTCCTTTTCGACTGAAATTTCCGTTAGTTTTTGTGCTATTTGTTGTTTTTCTTTAGCTAATTGCGACTCAACTTCCGCAATTTCTGCAGGTGTTACTTGTGAAAAAGTTAGTCCTGTTAACGGCAACTGCAAGTCAGCAAACTGCGCTGCTAATTGTTCTTGTTCCTCAGTATATGCAGCTTCCTGTTCTTGTAATTGGCTTTCTTTCTGTTGCTTTTCCGCCCCTAATGCAGAGAGCGTTTCAGTAAATCGTTGAACCGTTTTTTCAACTTCCGTTAATTCCCGTTCCGCTTGATCAATCTCTTCTAAGGAAACTTCTTGATGAGTTTGTTGTTTTGGATGTTCTAAAGAGCCACAAACTGGGCAAGATTCCCCCTCTTCAAGTAACAAGCTTAATCGTTGGATTTGTAAAGAGGCCCATTGACTTTTCTTTGTCTGCAACTTCGCTTCTTCGGCGCTTTTTTGTTGCTGTTCAACAGCAAACCGTTGTGTCAGCTCGTGCAATTCCCCTTGGTTTTGACTAATTTTTTGCCAAGCTTTTTGATTTTTTTGCCAACGTTCTACAAAATTTTGCCAATGATCTGCTACACTAGAACATTCAAAATTTGCTTTTTCAAGTGTTCCTTCTTGTTCAATAAATTGTTTGGCTGTCGCCACTTTATCCGCTAATGTTGTTTTTTCCTGTTGGCAAGATTCATACTCTTTTTGAATGGCTTGATAATTGGCTTGTTCTGCTATTTGTTGTTGGGCTAACTGTTCATATTCTTGGTATTGTGGTAATTGACGTTGAATCGTTTGAAGACGTTCTTGTTTTTCAGCAATCAATGGTTGTTGTTCTTCCAACTCACTCATGATTGCTTGCCAATCTGTCAATGCTTGTTGCGTTTCCATAAGAGCTTGTTGTTTGGACTTTGTTTCTTGCTCTTTTTGTTGTTTTTCGCTTCGTTTTTCAAAGACTTTTTCAGCTAAAGATTGCTGTTTTTGGCTCCATTTTAATTGCTGAATCTGTTCCTTTAGCCGCTCAATGACGGTTTCCTGTTCAGCTTGTTTTGCTTTCTTTTCCAGTAATTCTTCTTTTTGCTGTTGCAAGTTTTGTCGTTCTTCAATAGCATAACGAACTTGCTCTTTTGCTTGTTTGGCTTGTTTTAAGGTTGCAATTTGTTCTCTTTCAACTAATAGTTGTTGCTGAGCCTCTTGTTGTTGGCTTTCTAATAATTGAAGTTTTTCAAAAAGTGTCATTGTCGGTTCAGGTTCTTCTGACCAATGCAACTGTTCTGTTTTCAGTTCAATTTTTTGCTGGGTTTCTTGAATCTCTTGATTGGCAATTTTTAAGCGTTCTTTTAAATTTTCGCTGAACAACTGATACAATTCTGTTCCGAATAAATTACGCAAAACCTTTTCTTTTTCATCACTTTTAGCAATTAAAAAAGTCCGAAACTCTCCTTGTGGTAACAATACAATTTGAGCAAATTGATTGGCATTCAAATGCAATAATTCTTGAATGAGTTCGTCCACTTCGCGTCTTTTAGAATAGGCTCGTAGTTCTTTCCCTTGAGCATCTTTGACAATTAAAGAAATTTTGGCACTTTGTTTACGGACTCCTGTGCCACGTTTTTTAAAAAGTTCTTGTTCGGGAAGGCGGTTCAGTTCATAGAGATACTCGTTATGTTTAAAAAGCAAAGTAACTTCAGTGGCTTCTGAGGGGTCAGCAAATGTGGAACGCATTTCTTTGCCTAAACGTAATTTCCCAGAACTTTCACCAAACAAAGCATAGCTCATTCCATCAAAAATCGTTGTTTTCCCAGACCCTGTTTTTCCACTAATTAGAAAAAGTGAAGAATCTTCAAACTTCGTAAAATCAATGGTTTCATTAATATACGGTCCGAAGTTTTTCAATGTTAAAGATAATGGTTTCATCCTGTTACTTCCCTCTTTCTAATTGATTAAGTGTACTCAGTTCTTCTTGGACCCATTGTGCTTGTTGTTCTGTCAAGGCCTCTCCTGTCACATCGTTAAAAAAGTCATGCAGATGTTCTTCTGGTGAACGTTGTTCTATTTGTACCACTTTTTTCTGATTTCCGTTGCTTGTTTCTCGACCATTCAAACGTTCCAGCCCAATAATTTTGGGGTAAATTTTTCGCAATTGATTCATCATGTTGGGAATGATCGCTCGGTCAGTTAATTGGACATGTAAATAATTTTCCCGATTCACTTCTTGATAAAAAGCGGGATCCGTTAACTGCTGAAACGAGCCCGTCAATTGTTGAATGTCTCGCAATGGTTTCAAAGCACGGAATTGAAAATGAACTTCAGCTTCTGTTTCAACAAGCCAAACACCCTTTTCTTGTGTCATTTCTGATAAAGAAAATTTTACAGGCGAGCCACTGTATCGAGCATTAGGTGCCTGCAACGCATTTTTTCCATGTAAGTGGCCCAACGCGACGTAATCAAAAGGCTCTAACAAAGCCGTCGGTACAACATCCAAACCACCCACTGTTAATTTTGTTTCAGAATCAGTTTTTTCACTGCCAGCGACAAAAAAATGACTAACTAACACCTGTTTTTTGTTGGGAAGAAAAGATTCCTGCATTTTCGCGACAACTTTTTCCATCGCCGCCTGAATCGTTCGAATCGTTTCATCTTCAAAATATAAGCGAGCCGCAATCGGTTCAAAATAAGGCAACAAATAAAATTGGGTATTGTCGATTTCAATTGGTTGAAAGGCTTGTTCTAAACGCGTATTCAAATGAAATTGCGTTTGGTTAAACCAAGGGCCTCCTGTTTCTAAACGAGTGCTGCTATCATGGTTTCCCGAAATAGCTAACACGGGTAAATGCTCTTTGAGATTCATTTGAATCATCATTTCATTAAAAATCTCGACTGCTTCAACCGCTGGAACAGAGCGATCATACAAATCTCCAGCGATCACAACAGCATCCACTTGCTCTTCTTTCGCAATTGCTAAGATTTGTTTAAAGGCTTCCCTTTGTTCTGCCAATAAATCAAAACCATGTAATTTTTTGCCAATATGCCAATCTGCTGTATGTAAAAATTTCATTTTTTCACCGCCTAAAAAAGTCCTTCTTATTATTATAACAAATTTCTGGTATTTTTTAAGAAAATCGGACAGAAGAATTAGATTTTTAACAAACTTTTTTCTTAACACAAGAAAAAAGACAGGGAGCATCATCTTTTGATGAGACTACCTGCCAGTAACATTCCTATTTTGTAGCGGTTTGTTTTATTCTTTTTCTGTTGATTCATATTTAAAAGTTGGATCAATTTCTTTATCTAACTGATCAAATGCTTCTTGCATCCGACGTTCCACTTCAGCTAAACCGTCTTTATCCATTTTTTTAATATCGCTAATATCGATTGGCTCCCCAAAACGAACCGTTACTTTTTTACGTTTAAACAACTCTTTTAAAGTTAACGGACCTTGATAAACAGATGGCACGATAGGTACTCGCCCCATTTTAGCAATCAAGGCTACCCCACCTTTTAATTCTGAGGAATGACGCGTGCCACTGGGGAACATAATCAAACTTAAATCAGAATTTTTTAAAATTTTGACAGGTGTTTTAATCGCGCTGGGACCGGGCTTCTCACGATCCACCGGAAACGCATTCGCATGTTTTAAAATGAAACGTAAAACAGGATTTTTAAACAACTCTTTTTTTGCCATAAAGCTAAACTTCTTAGGACTGCCAGCAACAGCTAAATACAGCGGTTCCCACCATGTTCGATGCGGCGCAACTAAGACATAGTTTTGGTCTTTTGGTAATTTTTCTTTATTTTCATAATGTGCATTTCCATTAATCACAAATAAAATGACGCGAACCACGCCACGCATAAATGTAAAAAACATAATTTTCTTCCTTTCTTCTCTCCGCTTTCTAGTATGCCGAAAGCTCTACCTTTTGACAAGCTTTTTTTACGTCTATCAATTAGAGAAATAACATGTTCCTACTAATCTAGGGAACAGATTTTGTCATACGGGTTTAAAAGTAGTATAATACATGAACAATCAGATGAAAAGTTGGAGGTTCTTAATCTATGTTATTATCCGGCGAACGGATTGATCAATTATATGCGGATGATATTAAAATTATTCAAAGCAAAGAAGTCTTTTCTTTTTCCATTGATGCAGTCTTATTGGCTAATTTTCCGCAACTACCAAAAAAAGGCAAGATTGTCGATTTGTGTGCTGGCAATGGCGCGGTCGGCCTCTTCGTTAGTCGGAAAACAGCTGCAAAGATCGACCAAATCGAATTACAACCTCGTTTGGCAGATATGGGTCAACGAAGTATTCTATTAAATAAATTGGAAAAACAAGTAACGATGTATGAACGTGATTTAAAACAAGCGACAGAAGTCATCAAAAAAGATTCTGTGGATTTAGTACTATGTAATCCCCCATACTTTAAAGAACGACCAACTAGCCAAAAAAATCCAAACCCGCACTTAGCGATTGCCCGTCATGAAATTCACACGTCTCTTCAAGAAGTGGTCACTGTGTCGGCGGATTTATTAAAAACAAATGGTCGCCTCGCAATGGTTCATCGTCCTGATCGTTTCCTGGATATTTTACATGCCATGGAAAACGCCAATATTGCGCCGAAAAAAGCTCGGTTTGTTTATCCGAAGCCAGGCAAAGAAGCCAATGTTTTACTAATTGAAGGCATTAAGCAAGGCAAAAAAGACGGTTTTCGTGTGTTACCACCTCTTTTTACATACAATGAAAAGAACGAATACGAAGCAGAAATGAAGGCTATGCTGTATGGAGAATAAGAAATCCCATTATTTTTATGTTTTACTTTGCCAAGATGGTTCCTTTTACGGTGGCTATACAACTGAGCCAGAACGTCGATTAACCGAACATAATAGCGGAACTGGTGCAAAATATACACGGTTAGCCAAACGACGGCCAGTCAAAATGATTCATACAGAGAAATTTGAAACACGTAGCGCGGCCACTAAAGCCGAAGCCGCCTTTAAAAAATTAACGCGCAAACAAAAAGAGCAGTATTTAAAAACCTTTCATTAAATGACAACAAGCAAAAAGAAACAGCCATCATTTCATTGATGAAATGATGGCTGTTTCTTTCTCTTTTTAAACTAAGTTCTCGACAAAATGAATAACCATTTCGGCTGATTTTTTCCCAGCTTCATCGATGAATTCGTCAAAGCTTTGAGTTGCTTCGCCATCTGCTGTATCACTCATTGCCCGTACAACTAAGAATGGAATATTGAACTGTGAAGCCGCTTGGCCAATTGCTGCGCCTTCCATTTCGCAAGCTAAGGCTTCAGGAAACTCTTTCTTAATTTTGGCGATTTTCTCAGCGCTATCCACAAAAGTATCTCCAGTAACAATCAATCCTTTACGAATAGCTAAACCAGTTTTTTCAGCAGCTTTCGCAATTTCCATCCGCAAGTATTCACTTGTTTCAAAATACAAAGGTACACCACCAGGCAATTGTCCATAGGCATAACCAAAACCAGTGACATCAACATCAAAGTAAGCTAATTTGTCTGCAATGACTAAATCGCCGACTTTTAGTCCTTCACCGATACCACCAGCAGAACCGGTATTAATCACCATATTTACGCCATATTGATGAATCAATAAAGTCGTGGTCACAGCTGAGGCCACTTTACCAATTCCTGAACGAACCACAATCACCTCATGTCTTCCTAACGAACCAGAAACAAATAAAGCGCCTGCTCGTTCCCATGACATCGTGTCTGTCAATTTTTCTTTTAGAATTTTGACCTCTTGATCCATTGCTCCAATAATTCCAATTTTCATAGTGATTCCTCTTTTCTATAAATTCAAAACGATATATGCCACAACGGCTAATAAAATCGCTACAATAATAATTGCCTTGTTTAACCAAGTACTCCGTTCTCGACGCTTCGAGTATTCTCCTACTCGTGACTTGTTGATCGGTTTTTGTTTTTTCTTTTCTTTACGATAAAACGTCGAAATTTCTTTTTCTTTTCGCTTATACGCTTTTTCCACCAGCTTCTGCTCTTCTTGCTGACGACGTTCCGCTTCTTTTTCTTCTGCTTCTCTGCGTTTGCGAAGCTCTGTCCGAGTGACTAACGGACCTTTGCTCATTGCGTGTCCTCCTTAAACTGTCTCTGCAGTAAATACAATTCCCAGTATTGTATAGCAAAAAGTGTTTTGGCATCACAAATCGTGCCCTTTGCCACTTCTGCTTTGGCTTCAGCTATTGTTAGCTCGTAAAGTTCCAAGATTTCATCTTCATCTTGAGGACGCGGATTTTCGACTTTCTGCAAATCCGTTGCCAAATAGAGAGCCAATTTTTCGTTAGCAAATCCTGGTGACAGATACATTGAATTTATGTAGGTAAGCTGACCTGCACGATACCCAGTTTCTTCTTCCAATTCCCGCATAGCCGTCGTTTCCAGTTGATTTTCTTCTCCAGGATCAATTTTTCCCGCTGGAATTTCTAAAATCACTTGTTCCAAGGGTTTTCTAAATTGTTTAACTAAGACTATTTTTCCTTCTGCGGTTAACGGAATCATAGCTACTGCGCCTGAATGAAAAACCAATTCGCGTTTAGCTGTGCCGCCTGTCGGTAAAGCCACGTCATCCAAAAAAACATCAATAATCTTTCCTTTAAAAATTTCTCGACGTTGAAGTGTTTTTTCTTCGAAGTCCTCATAATTTAACATATCTTTCACCAACCTTTCTTGTTTATCATACCCTAAAATGATAAAAATCGCACCCCTTCTTCTCTAGTTAAACCCTTTTCAAAGAAAAAAATTTATTGCTTTAGAAAAAAATTACATTTTCGAAAAAAAATAGACATAAAAAATTCACAACTTCCTTGTATTATTTAAGCATACCAACAAACAACCCTAACAAAACACTTTTTCATTTTTAACTCCTTTCCCGTCCTACCCCCAATTAGGACGGGTCTTTTTTTGCGTTTTATACTTTTTTTCTTAGGATTTCACTAAATCATAAAATACATCTTCCGCTGTATGTCTTTTCTCTCACAGAGTATGCTAAAATAACTATTGTAACGAGAGCTGACTCTTTCGAGGATTAGATAGATAGGAGGAACTATATAAATGAACAAATTAAATACAAAATTACTGATTGGCTATATTCTTTTAGGAGCCTTAATCATTGCTGTCGCTAGAGAATATGGCTTCTTCGCTTTTGTGATTCTGGTAGGCTTTTTAGTATTCGTTCTCTATCGAAAAAAGAAAAATGCCGCCGACAAGAGCGATCAAATGCCTTACTTAACGAAAGATAAAGAAGCCCATTATCGTGAGTTGGGGTTATCTCCACAAGAAATTGATTTTTTCAGAAGTACAATGAGCACAGCCAAAAAACAAATCATACAATTACAAGAAAACATGAATCGTTCAACTAAATTACGGGCGATTGACTTACGTAATGATACAACGAAGGTTTCTAAAGCTCTGTTTAAAGAGTTAGTGAAAGAACCTAAAAAGTTACACTTAGCCAATCACTTTCTCTACACACATTTACCAAATATCGTTGACTTAACAAGTAAACATTTAGAAATCGAACAACATGAAGTAAAAAACAAACAAACGTATGAAAAATTAGAAGAAAGCGCACAAATCATTGACCAATTGTCAAAATTAGTTAAAAATGATTATGAGGAAATCGTTTCCGATGACTTAGACGATTTAGATGTCGAAATGTCGATCGCTAAAAGCAGCTTGTCGAAAAAAGCTGCAACTGAGGAATCACCTCAAGTAAACGAAGACCAGCAATAATCATTAGGGAGGAAAAAAAATGACTGAGCAACAACCCAAAGAAACAACATCTGTAACCAATACATTGGACGATTTATTAAATAATCCATTTTCATCAATGGATGAACTAACACCAACGCAACAAAATGAACTATCTGAGTTAAAAGAACAGCAAGCAGCTCCTCGTTTAATTGATAAATTACCACAAGAACGTCAAGCCCAAGCAAAAGAGTTAGCTTCAAAAATTGACGTTCAAGATTCACAAGCAGTAATTACCTATGGTTCAAATGCCCAAATCAAACTTGGCGAATTTTCGCAAGCGATGTTAAACCACGTTCAAGCACAAGACATTGGTCCTGTTGGTGATTCACTGACCGATCTAATGTTTCGTTTAAATGAAGCCAATCCCAATGAATTACGTGCTGGCGAAGGCAACTTTATTCAAAAAATGTTAGGTAAAGTCAAACAATCCGTTTACGAAATTACCGCCAAATATCAAAAAATTGGTGCGCAAATTGACAAAATTGCTGTCAAATTAACCCATGAAAAAGATGGTCTTTTAAAAGATAATGCCATGTTAGATCAATTGTATCAAAAAAATAAAGATTATTTTGATGCCTTAAACATCTATATTGCCGCTGGGGAATTAAAAGCAGAAGAACTACGGACGCAAATTATTCCTGAAGCCATGAAAAAAGCGGAAGAATCTGGGGATCAAATGGATGTCCAAATTGTTAATGATTATAACCAATTCCTAGACCGTTTAGAAAAAAGAACCCATGATTTACGCTTGGCTCGTCAAATTACGATTCAACAAGCCCCACAAATTCGTTTAATCCAAAATACTAACCAAGCTTTGGCTGAGAAAATTCAATCATCGGTGAATACAGCGATTCCGTTATGGAAAAACCAAGTAGTCATCGCCTTGACCTTACTCCGTCAAAAAGATGCTGTGACTGCTCAACGTCAAGTCTCTGAAACCACCAATGACTTACTGAAGAAAAATTCAGAAATGCTAAAAATTTCTGCAATTGAAACAGCAAAAGAAAACGAACGTGGCCTAGTCGATATTGAAACATTACAAAAAACACAAAATGATTTAATTGAAACTATCCAAGAAACATTACGTATTCAACAAGAAGGAAAAGAAAAACGCCAAGCTGCCGAAATCGAACTTGGCCATATGGAAGAAGATTTGAAAAATAAATTATTAGAATTAACACAATAAACAACGTTTAGAACAAACTTCTTATAGTACAAGCCCGGGACAAAAATCAAAAGTGATTTTTGTCCCAGGCTTGCTTTTCTTTTTACGCTTGAATATTGTATTTCAGCCACTTAATGATACAATAAAAGAAAACCATGTTTCTTTTTGAAAGGAGGAGCAATTGTGCCACAATTTGCTTCTAAAGCCGAAGAAAAAAATTATTATGAACGCCAAGCTAGCTTAGCAGAGTTTTTAACTTGGTATCATCAACAAGAATTACCTGAATATGAAAAACCCTCTTTAACCGTTGATATGGTTCTTCTTTGTTACAACAAGGAAGCCGATCAATTGAAAGTCTTACTGATTCAACGTAAAGGTCACCCCTTTAGAAACTCATGGGCGCTTCCTGGCGGTTTTGTTAATCGTAACGAATCTACTGAAGATAGTGTTTTAAGAGAAACAAAAGAGGAAACTGGTGTGGTGATTTCTCAAGAAAATATTGAACAATTACACAGCTTTAGTCGCCCAGATCGTGATCCTCGTGGCTGGGTCGTGACAGTCAGCTATTTAGCTTTTATTGGTGAAGAACCTTTAATTGCTGGCGACGATGCCAAAGAAGTCCACTGGTTCAATCTTGAACGGCATGGTCAACACATCACGTTATCTCATGAAGATGTGGAAATTACTTTAGACTTGAAAACAGCGGCCTCTCTTGGTAAAGATACATTAGCCTTCGACCATAGTGAAATTATAATTAAGGCGTTTAATCGTGTTGTTGATAAAATGGAACATGAACCGCAAGTGCTTCAAGTCTTAGGAAAAGATTTCACCATTACGGAAGCCCGTAAAGTTTTTGCGAAGTTCCTCGGCGTTGATTATCGTAGCATTGACCATTCAAATTTTAAAAAAGCCATGACACAATATTTTGAAGAGTTAGGTGAACGTCCCGTTGGCATTGGCCGCCCTTCAAAAATTTACCAATTGAAAACAACAACAGGTTTCTAAGAGGAGGGAATATTTTTTGACTGTTTACTTAAGAAAAGCAGAACCTTCTGATTTGCCTGACATCCTTGCTATCATTGAAGATGGACGCCGCACCTTACAAAAAAGTGGCATTCCCCAATGGCAAAACGGCGATGGCCCGAATCAAGAAATTTTAGCAAAAGATATCGACCAGCAAACTTGCTATATTTTAATGGTTGAGGATGCCTTGGCAGGCGTTGGTGTTTTATGTTCGGAGATTGATCCTGCTTATGAAGCGATTTTTAATGGTTCTTGGCAACCTCATTCTCAAACTACGTATACGGCAATTCATCGTGTTGCTCTAAAAAGTTCCTTTCAAGGTCAAGGACTGGCTTTGGTGCTTTTGCGCTCACTGGTTACAGCCGCTCGTTTGCAAGGTGCTACTGATATTCGAATCGATACACATCCACAAAATCTCGCTATGCAGCACCTGATTAAAAAAGCTGGCTTTGTTTATCAAGGTGACGTGATTTTAGATGTTAACGATGGCGAACGTTATGCTTATCAGATGATATTGAAATAAAAAAGTTAGGGATAACTGCCAGATTGACAGCTATCCCTAACTTTTTACATCTTATGAACACTATGAGCGCTTTGAATGCCCTCACAGGCTTCTTTACAAGCTTGATTAATTAATAAATAAGAGGATTCTTTTTGGCGGATTCCTAATTGATATTTCAATTCATCTGTCACTTGGCAAGATTCACTTAATGCCTCTAACCAGAAAAATACTCCTTCTTTATACGTATCTAATCCTTCTAGCAAGATTTTCGTTGCTTCTTTATCATAATACGGCTCTAAATTTTTACGAAACATCATTTCTTCTGTAAAAAAACGATTCACATTATTTCGGCAAAACATATAAGTGTCACGGCCTCTCCGATGTGCAGCCTGATTACAACCGTATTCTTGAACTTCTTTAGAGATGGCTTTGAAAATTTCGTTGTATACTTCAATTCTTTGCATAATTGACAAAATGGTATCTGTATAACTAAACATAACTCCTTGCTCCCTTCCCCTTCTAAGTAACAAAAATTTGCTTGTTACTTTCATTATAAAGGGAATGTTGGGTTTATATCAAATGATACGCTGTTTCCTTGCTAAAATCCTTCGTTTTTTCCTTAGAAGAATAATAAGTAAGCGGATTATTTAATCTGTTATGTTCGGATTTTCTACACTTGGAAAATAAATTATTTTATAAAGCCATTTTCCGTTTTAACTGATGGCAACGGGCCGGTCTGTGTATTGCCAGGAACACCAATATACGTATTGCCGTTGATGGAAGTCATTTCGTTTTCCTCAGCTGCTTCATCTTGAACGGTATAATCACTTTGATATAAAAATTCACCGTTCGTATGGAAGACATAGCCGTCTTGATCTCGTTCATCTGGCTTTTCTAAATTTAAAGACACACGTAATTGATGACGGACATTTTCAATACTATCTGGATATAGTTCAACCATACTGCGCCCTTCATTACTAAAAGTGCGCCAGTCAAAAGAAAGCTGTTGTTTATCATAATTGGTCCAAGTCAAACCTTCTTTGACTAAATGAGTCAATTCATTGGAATCCACATCAGTTTGAATGTTTCCATTTAACGAATCAATAATGTCCATTATTTTCATGATTGATTGACCAGATTTCAACTTGTCTTCAACTGCTTGAATAATTTCTTGTTGTCGGAATCCACGCATAATATCGTTATCGCTATGTCTTTCACGAGCATAAGATAAAGCTTTCGTACCATCTAAATGCTGTTTCCCTGCATCAAAATGAATGGATCCTGGCCCGTCTTTGGTGACACCATCAAACGCCTGCTTGACATTGACATCTATGCCACCAACCGCATCAATTAACTTAATAAAAGATAAAAAGTTAAACACAACGTAATGATTGATTGGAATATTCAATAATTTCTCAACTGTGTTAACAGAAGCTGTTGGTCCATCGTAGGTATAGGCAGCTTCAATTCGTTGCATCCCTTGGTAATTTTTCGCATCAATTTGAACAAAACTATCCCGTGGCAAACTTAAATAGGTTATTTTCTTCGTCTTGTTATTCACGGTAATCACCATCATAGCATCAGTCCTAGTTGTGCCTAATTTCCGTTCAATTGTATTGTCTAGCCCCATAATCAAAAACGATTGACTATCTTTATTTTGCGCTTCATTATAATCATTTTTTATGGGAACATAGCCTTTATCAATTGTTTTCTTTAAATAGCTACCCGCTACAGCAAAGTATGCTGAGCCGACTGTGACAAAAAACAAAATGATGACTAAACTAATTAAGCTGATTTTTCGCTTCCTACTCATTGGCTGTACTTCCTCTCTCTTGAAAAGTCTCCACCATCATTACTACTCCTCTAAGCAGACAAGAGACAAGTCTATCTTACCAGTCCCTTTCAAAACTAAACATAGCAGAATTTATATAGGGGTATAACCTAGAGGAAACAAAAAAGAGGGGCTTGTTTGTTAAAAAGCCTCTCTTTTTTGTTATTTTTTTTCGTGTTCTTTTTTGAACAATTCCACCATTTTTTGCTGTGGTTTTGGAAAAACATACTCTGAAAATTGTTGTGCTGCCACCCACCGCTGCGACTCTAGTGTGGCTAATTCGCCTGTATTTCGGCCATAAAAGACTAAGATATGCCATTTTAAATGACTGAAAATATGAACGACTTCGCCTAAGGCACGTTTTTGCCAGACAACTGTTTCATAGTCCGTAAAAAAGTTGACAGGTTCTTCAGCGACCAAAGGCTCTGTTACAGGCTCTAACTCTAAAGTTAATTGTTTTTCCGTTTCTGCTGGTTGCGCCAGTTTTTGCAATTGTTGAAATTGTTTTTTGCTAATTTCTTCAATCGGAAACAGCCACATATTGGCTAACAAACCGGTTTCAGGGCGTTGTTCTAATAAAAATTCTTGCTTTTTATTTTCAATAATAGTGCCGACATAATACACATCTTTCGGCTTAACTTTTTTTGATTTGACTGGATAAGCGGTCATTTTATCTGCCTGATAGGCCGCACAATATTGCTGAAGCGGACAGCTTTCACACTTAGGTGAAGTTGGGGTGCAGACGGCTGAGCCTAGATCCATTAAGGCTTGATTAAAATCCCCTGGACGCTCACGATCGATGATTTTAAGCATCGCCGCTTCAAATACTTTACGACTACTCGCTTTTGCAATATCTGCATCAATTTCAAATAAACGGCTCACTACCCGCATGACGTTACCGTCAATTGCTGGTTCGGGGAGATTAAAGGCAATACTGCCAATCGCACCAGCCGTATAGGGGCCGATTCCTTTTAAACTCCGAATATCTTCGATTGTGTCAGGCATTTTCCCACCAAATTCTGAAACAATCTGTTGCGCTGCCACTTTTAAATTACGCGCTCGTGAATAGTAGCCTAACCCTTCCCAAGCTTTCAACAACTTATCATCTGGCGCTTCCGCTAAATCTTGAATCGTCGGAAACCATTCCATAAATCGATAAAAATAATCAATGACTGTATCTACGCGAGTTTGTTGTAGCATAATTTCAGAAATCCAAATACGATATGCATCTGTATTCGCTCGCCAAGGTAAATTGCGTTTTTCTCGTTCATACCAAGCTAAAAAATCTTCCTGGAATGAACTAACTTTTTCGGGACTCCACGCCTCCCAAGGCTCTTTATTCGTCATGTTCTACTTCCTTTTCGCTAATAAATTGCTGAATCAAATCATAGTCAAACCCTTTTTGAAATAAGCTTTGTTTGACTTTTTGGACTTTTTTAGAAAAATCAAATCGCTGATTGGCACGCCATAAACGTTCGCCTTCCTTGTCTAACGCTTGTTGTTCTTGTTCTTCGTCCTTTTCAAAAGCTAAAGATTCCAAAGCTAGATCAATGATTTCATTTGTAAAGCCCTTTTGCATCAGATGCAGACGCGTTTTCTGAAGTGCATCTTTAAAACTTTTAGTTCGATAGCGTTTCATGGCTTTTTCTGCAGTTGCTGTGGCAACATTAAGCTGTTCATCTAACGTATAAAAGGTCAAGCCATGCTGAATATCTTCTTCACTAATGCCTTTTTGCTTTAATTGTTGTGCCACATTTCGTGGTCCTTTATCACTGGTTCGCATAGCTGTCCGTACGTAACTTTCACTAAAAATTGCATCATCCAACAACCGCAGCTCTTCTAAACGTTGAACGATTTTTACTCGATCTTCAGGTTCAATTTCTTTCTCTTTTAAATAAGTAAAAATCTCTTTCTTTGAACGTAATTGATAGCTTAAATAATTCATCGCCATTTGTAACCCGACATCATAAGAACTGGCTTTTTTTATTTCTTCTATTAAAGTATCTGATAACTCTTGGCCTTTTAGCAGACGCTGCCGTACTAAAATATCTTCCGAGACACGCAGTTTTTCGCCTGAAGATAGCCAAAGTAGATAAAATTCACCTTTATCTTTACTAATTCGTGTGATTGTTGTCATCTTATTCTCCTGCCCCTCTAAATCAGAACATATATTCTACTATACCATAGAATCCTTGGAAGCCAAATAAATAAAAATGTGCTAAAATGGGAGGAAGTGAAAAATGTAAGATGACTAAAGGATGAAAGAATATGACCCAACAACTAGTAAAAAAAGGCCAACAAATTTCTTTAAAAATTAAACGATTAGGAATTAATGGCGAAGGTATCGGCTATTATAAAAAATTAATTATTTTCGTTCCTGGGGCGCTACCGAAAGAAGAAGTGACTGCCACGATCACAAATGTTACACCCAAATTTGCTGAAGGAACCCTTCAATCTGTCAAAAAAGCTGCTAAAGATCGCGTGGTCCCTCCTTGTCCTGTCTATGAAACATGTGGCGGCTGCCAACTACAACATTTAGCCTACAAAGCACAATTAGACTTTAAAAAAGATTTATTAAAGCAGGCGCTTAACAAATTTAAGCCAGTCAATTATCAAAACTATGAACTACGAAAAACAATTGGGATGGAGAATCCTTGGAATTATCGAAATAAAGCCCAATTCCAATTACGCCAAATCGATGGCCAAGTAGAAGCTGGTCTCTATCAAGCTGATTCACATCAATTAGTACCGATTGATAACTGTTTGGTCCAACAGCCTGCGACAACCAAGGTGATGAATACATTAGTTGATTTATTGAATGACTTTCAATTACCAATTTATGATGAACGTAAAAATAGTGGTATCTTTCGAACATTAATGGTTCGAGTGGGCATCCAAACTGGCGAAGTCCAAGTAGTGTTCATTACACAATCGAAGAAATTTCCACAAAAAGAAAAAATGGTTCGCGCAATTAATGAACAATTACCAGAAGTTGTTTCTATTATGCAAAATGTCCAAAATAAAAAAACCTCTCTAGTAATGGGTGATGATACCCTTCACTTATGGGGCAAAGAAAGCATTGAAGAACACATTAACGACGTTGTCTTTGATTTATCGCCGCGAGCATTTTTCCAATTGAATCCAGAACAAACGGAAGTTTTATATAATGAAGGAATCAAGGCCTTAGATTTACAACCAAACGAAACTGTTGTTGATGCTTATTGTGGCGTCGGGACCATTGGCTTAAGTTTAGCGAAACAAGCGCATCAAGTTCGTGGTATGGATACCATTCCCGCCGCAATTGACGATGCTAGATTCAATGCAAAACGACTTGGTGTTACGAACACACATTATGCTGTTGGAACAGCTGAAGACTTATTACCTAAATGGTTCAAAGAAGGCTTTAAACCTGATGCCATTGTAGTTGATCCCCCACGGACTGGTTTGGATCGTAAATTATTAACGGCCCTTTTGAAACAACCACCTAAGAAAATGGTGTATATTTCTTGTAATGTATCCACGTTAGCACGTGATTTAGTTCAATTAGCCAAAGTATATCAAGTAGACTATTTACAATCTGTTGATATGTTTCCACAAACCGCTCGTTGTGAAGTTGTCGTAAAATTAACGAGAAAATAAAAAAAGGAGCGTGGGACAAAAATCACTTTGGATTTTTGCTCCACGCTCAAAAACTGATAAACGGCGGGAACAGAACCAACACTACGCGTTGCTCCGATCTCAACAACTTCTAAGAGCTAAAGCTCTAAGAGTTGAAGGTCCTTCGGAAATAAGCCGAAATTGTTGAGAATCACGAAGAACGTAGTGATTCGATGATGAACAATACCTACTTGGTCTCCAAAAATTAAAAAGCAATTTTCGGAAATTTCTTCTTATTTCTCGGAGCTAAACGGTTCTGTCCCGACCTCCTTTAACTAATTAAACAATTATTTACTTAATTAGCTATTTTTTCGTCCGAAGAAGAATGAAACCACAGCAACTAAAATTACTGCCCCAATAATTGATGGCACAATTGCCATACCTGCTACGTGAGGACCCCAGCTACCTAAGATTTTTTCTCCGATAAATGAACCAACTAAACCGGCAACGATATTCGCAATCCAACCCATTGATTGACCTTTGCTTGTAAGTGCGCCAGCGATAGCACCGATAACAGCACCAACGATTAAAACCCATAAAGTATGCATAAAATAATTCCTCCTAAATGCTTTATCTAGCGAATAATTCGCTATGTTACTATTATGGACTACTTTTATTAGATAACAAAATAGTTTGCTTGTTTCCATGAAAAAAAAGCAATAATTTCTGATAATTTCATTAAAAAAACTCAGAACAGGAGACCGAAGTGCACTGTTCTGAGCTTTTATTTAAGAAATTGTTGGTCGTTTTACTCGTTCATGTGCGACATCCGCTGCTTGAATCTCTTTATTATTAAAAGGTGTTAAGCGGAATGCCAATTGGAATTCTTCAAACGTAGTCCGGTATTTTTCTAATTGCCACTGGCCACAAGAGTAGCTACCTAGGGCGTTTTGTTTGTAATCGATATTTAAAACAACATACTCACTTTCTTGTAATTCATTGGTATGCTTAGCAACATCTAGCGCTTGTTCTTCAAAATAAGAAACACTAAAATTATATGAATCAGCCGCTGTTGCTACTACCCCTTGGCCGCGATCATCCGTGAATGCGGACCATTTAGTCGCCATGTGGTTACCATTGGCTTGTGGAACAACATAATTAGTGAACATTTCCGTCACTGTAGCATCATAAACGCCAAGTAAACCAGCTTCTTGTGAATCTACATAGTTTTCTCTCGGCCCTTTACCGAAATATTTTACTTCTGATAGAGACTTGTCTAAATGGAGAGTCACACCCAAACGTGGTAACATATCTGGCGCATTTTCAATTTTACCAGCAGGACTACCTTTTAAGTCGAAGAAAATTTCGCCATTTGGTGCAATTAAATACTGATAGGTACATTGATAATGCCAAGCACTGTTAGTCGTTCCGTTAATTGTTTTTACGATGACTTGGATAAAATCATCAACTTTTTTCCACTCAAAAGAACGGACAATTTCATGCTCTAAATGTAAGAAATATTTCTTCTTCATTTCATCAATAATTTCCATATCATTACTGATTGGTGCCCGCCAAAATGTAAATTTCGGCCCTTTATGCAATAATTTTTTACCATCTCGTGTCACATTCGTTAAGGCGCCCTTCACTTTATCAAAATTAATTGAAAAGTTTGGTCCTTCAATGTATAAATGAGGGCCAATTTCCTTTGCCATCATCGTGCCAACTGGTGTGATCTCGATCCCTGGCGTTGCAATTGGCAATTCAAACTGTGCGGTAGCTAATTCATGACCAGCAGATGCATAGGCGGTCGTTTCTTTCAATTGATATGAAAGAGTTAAATAATAGGCGGCTCCTGCCTTTTTAGGAAAATCTAAATGATAAGGTAAGTGCAGTCTTCCTTCTTCTCTAGCAGCAATTGCTGGCACTGCTACTGTCCCTGATTGAATTACTGTTTGATCTTCAGTAATTGTATAAACCAGCTTAAAGATAGCCAAGTTTTCAAAGTCAAACCGACTCAATAATGAGAATTCACCTGACAGAACGTCAATAACGCTAGTTGTAATGGGTTCAATGACTTTTTTGTATTCATACAAGCTAGGAGATGGCGTACGGTCAGGCATCAACATCCCGTCAATACAAAAATCTTTGTTACTTGGATCATCGCCGAAATCGCCGCCATAACGATAATAAACTTCACCGTTATCTGTTACAGATTCAATGCCATGGTCAAACCATTCCCAAATAAAGCCACCTTGTAATTTATCATGAGCATAAAATAGCTCTTGGTATTCTTTTAAATTCCCAGGGCCATTCCCCATCGCATGACAATATTCACATAAAATATGCGGTTTTTTTGAATTTTCAATAATCGTATTCATCAGTAATTCTCTAGTTGGGTGTTCCAACCACGTATACATTGTAGAATAGACATCCGTGACCTCTGCCTCAAAATCACCTTCATAATGAACCAAACGTGTTGGATCCATTTCTTTGGCAATACGGGCCATTTCAATAAAGTTATGACCAAACGCAGATTCATTTCCTAACGACCAAAAGAGAATTGATGGATGGTTTTTATCCCGTTGAATCATCCGTACCATCCGAGAAACATAAGCCGTTTCCCATTCTGGATCGTTGCTAATCCAATCATATTCTCCGGTTAATTCAAAGCCGTGACATTCCAAATCAGTTTCATCAATCACATACATTCCATATTCATCGCATAAATCATAGAAATAAGCAGATGCTGGATAATGACTGGTTCGAATGGCATTAATATTAAATTGTTTCATTAAACGAATATCTTTTTCAATTTCTTCACGACTAACCACTCGACCATTTTTCGGATTATAATCATGACGATTCATTCCTTTTAGTTTAATGGCCACACCATTGACTAAGAAAGTCTCACCAGATACATGAATATTTCTAAAACCAACTTTTTGCGGAATAACTTCGACGACTTCCCCTTCAGAAAAAACAGTGATAAATAGTTGATACAAGTATGGTTTTTCAGCTGACCAAGCAGTGACAGACGGTAAACTTGCTGAAAATTCAACCTTACCTTGATTTCCTGCGACAGTCTCTTTAAGAACCGTTTTTCCCTGCTGATCCATCAACTCCAATTGAACTTGTTGTCCTTTGTCTTGCCAAAATTTACCCGTAATTGCCAAGTGGCCATTTTGATACGAATCATCTAAATCGGAAATAATAAAGAAATCTTCCAGCCCATTTTCTGGTACACCGAGTAATTCAACATCACGAAAAATACCACTTAACCACCACATATCTTGATCCTCTAAATACGTACCATCTGACCATTGATAGACTCGCACTGTTAAATCATTTGTTTCACCAATTTTAGCGTAAGGCGTAATGTCAAATTCTGCTTCATTTCGTGCACCTTTACTGTAGCCAACTTCATGGCCGTTCACCCAAACATGATAAGCTGAATCTACGCCACAAAAACGTAAAATGATTTTTTTATCGTGAAATGTTTCATCTATAGCAAATGTCCGTTTGTAAATACCTGTTGGGTTTTCCGTTGGTACATACGGCGGATTAATGGGAAAATTGTACCATAAATCAGAGTAATGCATTTTGCCATATCCTTGGACTTGCCAATTTCCAGGAACAGTGATTTGATCCATTTGGCTTGTATCAAAGTCCGTCGCAAAAAAGTTTTCTGGGCTGTATTCTGGCGCTTCTAAAAAGAGAAAATGCCAGCGTCCGTTTAAATTTTTGTATGCTTGTGTATATTTATTTTCATTTAATAACGCTGTTTCTTTCGAAGGAAAGCTCGAAAAATGTGCTCGTCCAGGCAACCGATTAATACTATCTACTTTATAATTTTCCCAAGTCTTCATAATCCATTTCTCCTTTACCAACTTCATTTTTTTCTTTTGTTTCATATCGTTTCCAACAAATCCAAGCAAAGCCCATAAAGACAATTAACCCAATGATGTTATACGCCAACATGCCCAGTGGACTAGCGGTTCCTTTCGGTAACGTGCCATTGATTTCTTCCATGATTAATTTTGGATCCGGCACAGTTGACATAAAGAATACAAAGATAAAAATGGCTAATAAGAAAATTCCCGCAATTAAGCCAAAGGTTCGATTACCAAAGCGGAAACTTCTCGGCATTGTTTCTTTTTTCCAACGAAGCCCAATATAGGCGATTAACAAGAACAAGACAGGCACTAATGACGTAGAAGCTGTCATATTAATTAACGTTTCTAAAAAGCTATCCATATTTCCAATTCCTAATGCTGGAATGGCAACTAAAATCGTCACAATAATTCCTTGAACTAACAAAGCATTGGTTGGATTTCCCTCTTCGTTCGTTTTCACTAGCCACTTACCGAAGACCCCATCAGGAATTTCTGAGAAAAATACTTTAACTGGTGCTGCCGTCCACAGAGCCAAAGAACCAAGACTTCCGACAAATAAGATAATTCCTACTAAGCGCACCATCATTGCTGCGGGAATATGGAAATACGTACCTAAAATTTTAAAGATATCGAAAATACCATTTGAAAAGTTTCCTTTTAAGACATCCGTTGGCACTACCAAACCTACAGCAACGGCACCAAGAATATACATGATACCGACCGCAATCGTTGCACCAATCATCGTGCGGACAAACGTTTTATTGCCGCCTTTAACATCCTTAATATATACACCGATACTTTCACCACCGCCAACAGCTTGTAAAATCCACGCCATCGTCATGAAAAAAGTCCAATTAAAAGTTGGCATAATTGACGTCGTGGTAAACTCTTGTGCTGGCTCATTGCCAAAACCAAACACGACGACAAAGGCTAAAACCACAAAAGCTACGCCCATAAATAAACGAGCACCACCCGCTAAGCTAGTCACTTTCGAAATCCACGAAACACCTTTAATACAAACCCATGTCATTAACCAAAATAACAGGATAGAAATCACTGCAATTATTTTAGTACTATGGTTTCCTTGAAAAACGTTTTGACCTAAAAAAGCGTATGAACCATAAATCAATGTATTCGGTAGCAATGAACAGAAGAAAAACAAGTTGACAAAGAAATACGACCAAGCGCCTAAAAATGCCCATTTAGGTCCTAGCACAGATTCCAACCAACTGTGAACACCTGATTCATTTTCAGAATTAGCAGAAGCAAATTCTGCAATCATTAGAATAAATGGTAAAAAGTAAAAAATAGAGCCGAATAAATAGCCTGGAATAGTTGCTAGGCCAATCTGAATACTGTTGTTAACAATGCTGGGAAAGGCAAAAACCGCTGAAAAAGTCATGAGCATCAATGCGACAGAACCTAATCGTTCCCGTGAATGTGTTGCCATTTTACTACATCCTCTCTTTATCAAATTAATTAGTACTCACACATTGTAAAACGCTTACAGTTTTTTAAAAATAAAAAATGTTGCCTATTTCTTGTAAAGATGTTGACTTTTAGAAAGCCTTTACATACTCTTATAAAGAGGTGATAGCATGCAAAATGTTTTTACAAATAATGTCAGCATCCTGATTAATGATCAACCTATTAGCCAAGAATTTCATCTTTATGAAGCTGGCTATGAAAAATGCCGTCCGACAAAACCAACTGAGTTTGCCCCCATTAATTATTGGGTTTTGCATTATTGTAGCGATGGTGAAGGCTATCTTTCAACACCCTTTATGGAAAAACAACACATTACCGCTGGCGATTTGTTTATGATTCCAGCCAATTGTCGCAATATTTATTATCCTAATCGGCAAAATCCTTGGACCTATCATTGGGTTGGTTTTGTTGGAGATCTTTCGTCTCAGTATTTAGAAAAAATAGGCCTGACTACCGAAAATTGTATTTTAAAAGGAACTGTTGATAAGAAATTAGAAAGTTTATTTAAAAATATTTACCAAGAAGCGAAGAAACATAATCATTTTGGCAGTTTAAGTGAAAGCTTTCAATTGTTGAATTATCTAGAGCATCATTCCGTTACACAGCACGAAAATCAAAGCCAACAATTATTTAACCAAATTAAAATGGCTATTCACGAAAATTTTTCAAACAATCTTTCAATTAGTCAATTAGCTTCTGAGTATAACATTGATCGTAGCTATTTATTTAAGCTATTTCAGCGTTATGAACAAACAAATCCTAGTATTTATGTACAAAACTTAAAATTGCAAAAAGCCTGTTCTCTGTTAAGAAAAAGTTCCTTAACCATCACGGAAATCAGTTTTGAAGCAGGTTTTTCTTCACCTTCTTATTTTTCAAAATTTTTCTTCCAGAAAAAAGAGATGACACCTCGACAATATCGTCAACAGTTTTTGACTTAAAATAAATTGTTGCTTATCTGTAGTTAAAGAAAAAAACAATTTATTTAATAATTTTCAAATTTAGGTAGTTCTTATAATTTATCTATTTTATAATTAATTAGGGTTTTATTATAGGTGGGAGTGTGATATATAGACTAATCAAAATCAATAAATAATTTACAAGTTTTAGCAAATAAACAATATTGGAGAGAAAGTGGTAGATGATTGTATTGTTGTTAATTTGTCAAAGTAGACAATTAAATTTTATAGATATTTTACTAGCGGTAGTTGTTTTAGCAAAAGACAACTACCGTTTGCTATAAAAAAAGAACCCTTGCAACACAAGGGTTCTCGAACATTCAAAAGTTGAATGAATTATTTTACTGTTACTGAAGCGCCAACTTCTTCTAAAGCAGCTTTTAAAGCTTCTGCTTCTTCTTTAGAAACAGCTTCTTTAACTGGTGCAGGAGCGCCATCAACTACAGCTTTAGCTTCTTTCAAGCCTAAGCCAGTTGCTTCACGAACTGCTTTGATAACTTTAACTTTTTGATCGCCAGCTGCTGTTAATTCAACAGTGAATTCAGTTTGTTCTTCTGCTGCTCCACCTGCTGCTGGTCCAGCTACTGCTACAGGAGCTGCTGCTGATACGTCAAATTTTTCTTCGATAGCTTTAACTAATTCGCTTAGTTCTAAGATAGTTGCTGTTTCTAACTCAGCAACGATGTTTTCAATGTTTAATGCCATTTTGAATTTCCTCCATTTAAATTAAAATTGTTTGTTTTTTATTTGTTTGAATTAGACTGCAATTAAGCAACTTCTTCGTTTTTCTCTGCCACTGCTTTGACAGCGTAAGCCACGTTGCGGACTGGCGCTTGTAATACAGATAATAGCATAGATAGTAAACCTTCGCGGTTTGGTAGTTTTGCCAACGCAGTAATTTGTTCCACTGAAGAAACTTTTCCTTCGATGACGCCACCTTTGATTTCTAATGCTTTTGCATCTTTAGCAAATTCGTCGATGATTTTAGCTGGCGCTACTACATCGTCGTTGCTGAATGCGACAGCAGTTGGGCCTGTAAAGACTTCGTCTAAGCCGTCTAAACCAACTTTTTTAGCTGCACGAGAAAGGATTGAGTTTTTGATGACTTTCATTTCTACGCCTGCATCACGTAATTGTTTACGTAAGTTAGTGACTTCTTCAACTGTTAAACCACGGTAGTCCACGATTACAACTGATGCTGCTGATTCAAATTTCTCAGCGGCTGCTTGAACTAGGGTTTCTTTTTTAGCGATTGCTGCTTCACTCATTTATTTCACCTCCTGATTTTGATGGTGGAGTTGGACTTGGTTTACGTTATGTAAAGTAGAAGAATCAAATGAAACTTCGCTCACTTCGTTCGCCAAGTATTGTTTTACATCGGCTTTTTTTCAAAAAGTCGTGTAAAACAACAAAACTCCATGCCACCGTAGACATAGAGGGACCGAATTGTATATAACTCAACAATTGTCCTCGGTAGGAAATTAAGACTTGCGTCACCTACTGTCTTCGGTACAGTTAATTATTAACCTCACTCACTTTACCATAGGGTAAGTGAGTGAGTCAAGAATTTTTTAATTATTTTCTTTCAAATTAGAAAGAAGCTTGGTCAACGTGGATTCCAGGTCCAAATGTTGTTGTTACTGAAATGTTTTTGATGTATTGACCTTTAGCAGTTGATGGTTTAGCTTTCAATAATACGTCGTTAATTGTGTTGAAGTTTTCAACCAATTTTTCGTTATCAAATGAAACTTTACCGATTGGTACGTGGATGTTACCAGCTTTGTCAACGCGGTAAGTTACTTTACCAGCTTTAACTTCTTCAACAGCTTTTGTAACGTCCATTGTTACAGTACCAGTTTTAGGGTTTGGCATTAAACCTTTTGGTCCTAAGACACGGCCTAATTTACCAACTGTAGCCATCATGTCAGGAGTCGCAACAACTACGTCAAAGTCGAACCATCCACCTTGGATTTTTGCAACCATGTCGTCGTCGCCTACGAAATCTGCACCAGCAGCTTCAGCTTCTTTAGCTTTTTCGCCTTTAGCGAATACTAAAACAGTTTGTGTTTTACCAGTTCCGTTTGGAAGCACAACTGCTCCACGGATTTGTTGGTCTGCTTTTTTAGGGTCAACGTTCAATTTGTAAGCAACTTCAACTGTTGCGTCAAATTTCGCGATGTTTGTATCTTTTGCTAAAGCTACTGCTTCTTCAACTGAGTAAGCTTTTGTAGCATCAACTTTTTTCAATGCTTCTTGCATTTTTTTGCTCTTTTTAGCCATTTTGTTTCCTCCTTGATTGTGGTTATAACGGTTGTACCTCCCACGTCTTTCATATCTTTAAATATGAAACGAACTGAGAAGCTACTTCTTTGAGTAAGTGTGGAATAAAAATTATTCTACGATGATACCCATGCTTCGTGCAGTTCCTGCAACCATGCGCATTGCTGCTTCAACGTCAGCGGCGTTTAGGTCTGCCATTTTAAGTTCAGCGATTTCTTTCACTTGATCGCTTGAAACTGTTGCAACTTTAGTTTTGTTTGGTTCACCTGAACCTTTTTCGATTTTTGCAGCTTTTTTCAATAAGACTGCAGCAGGTGGTGTTTTAGTAATGAATGTAAATGAACGATCTTCATATACAGAGATTACTACTGGAATAATTAAGCCTGCTTGGTCAGCTGTACGAGCATTGAATTCTTTAGTGAATCCCATGATGTTGATACCTGCTTGACCTAACGCTGGACCTACTGGTGGAGCTGGTGTTGCTTTCCCCGCAGGAATTTGTAATTTAACGATTTTTTCTACTTTTTTAGCCACGAAAATACCTCCTTAAGTTCTCGTGCGTGGTTAATGGGGTTGAGATTTCCCCTCCCACTCAACGTACATTTAAAACATACCCTATTACTATACAGGATTCCCTTTACTTTTTCAAGATGTTTTTATGATTTCAAGACAATTTTTTTATCCGTTATTTTCTTCATGAAATGCGCATCATGCTCAATCACTAGCATTGCAGGCTTCACAGATAAGATTAGCGCTTCTAATTGTTGATGATTAAACACATCCAAGTAATTAAGGGGTTCATCCCAAATATAAAGCTCTGCTGATTGAGACAATGATTTGGCTACTTCGACTTTTTTCCGTTGCCCCATACTCATTTGTTCAATTCGATTAGTGAAAACGGCACGCTCCATCCCAAGTTTTCGTAAGTTATTTAAAAATTGGGTGTAATCTAACTGATTTTTCTCTGCAAATTCGGATAAAGTTCCTTGATTGTCTTCATAATCTTGGCGCACATAAGAAATGGTTAATTGGTGAGCCAAAGTGGCTTCGCCTTCTGAATCCCCAGAAAAATTATCCAATAAATACTGAATTAAGCTCGATTTTCCTGAGCCATTTTTCCCTGTTATTCCAACAATTTCTCCCGCGTTTATTGAAAAAGAAAGTGGCGCAAATAGCCAATTTTTCTCGTAGCCTAGACGAAGCTCTTCCACCGTCAATAATGTTTTGTGATGCGTTGGCTGATAATCCATTGACAAAGGATCAATATACTCAAGATCTTTTAATAGTTTTTCTTTTTCTGCTAATTGTGTTTCGGCGCGTTGTTGAATATGTTTCGAGCGCTTCATTACGCGCGCTGCCCGGGCACCAATGGCTCCTGTATCAAAAATCGCCCCGCTCCCTTTTTCCTTAGCGTTGCCGTACTTATCACCTTCACGGTTCATCGACCATTCCGCTTTTTTACGAGCGGTTTCTTTCAAGCGATTGACTTCTTTTTTGATTTTTTCATTTTCTGCTAGTTCAAAAGCATCTCTTAATTTTTTTTGCTCTTCATAAATAGAAAAATTCCCTTGATACAGCGTCAATTGACTTTTTTCAATCGCCAAAATATGATCAACCACTTCATCAACAAATGCCCGATCGTGGCTGACTAAAATAAACCCGTGTTTCTTTTTCTTCAAATATTCAGCCACTTGTTGTCTGCCAGCTAGATCTAAGTGATTTGTTGGCTCGTCAATTAAAGGAAAGGCATTTTCTTCAATAAAAAGAAGACCTAATAAAACTTTCGTCTTTTCGCCGCCTGATAAAGAAGAAAAGGGCCGCCATAAAACTTCAGGATCAACGTTTAAAAGCGTTAATTCTCGTTCTAATTCCCACTGTTCAAAAGAAGTCACCTCTTGTAAGACATAATAAGTGAGCTGTTGTTCTTCTGCAACTGTTTGTGGAAAATAGACGAAATCGACTTGATGAAGAATCTCTCCTTGGTAATCCAACTGCTTTTGTAACAATCTTAATAAGGTTGTTTTCCCACGGCCATTGCGGCCAATCAATCCTAATTTCCAATTGGTATCCATCGTGATATTTGCCTGATCAAAAAGCAATACTTCTTGATTATCATAGGCAAAAGATAGTTGTTTTAGTTCAATTTTCGACATAAATATACCTCCATAAAGCAAAATTGATGCAGCTTTACGGAAATCAGCGGCATCAATCCAAGGTATACAAAAAGACCCGTGGCTGAATTCTTTAAGCTAATTTCCGAAAATCCGCACACTCCACCCGTTATATTCAGGCAAAGTTATACAGTTTCTCTAAAAAATTAACTTAAATTTTCAACGCACGAATCCCTCTTTTCGTCTTTTATTATCTAGAATTTAGCATCTCTTCACTGATTTGTCAACGAAGGCCCCTTGCTTTCATTCTGATAAAAATTTAAATTATTCGCTAAAACACAAGCGATTGCCTAGTTCCCCGCCATTTTTTGTGTTAGACTTCCAATGAAAACATATTCTAATGAAGAAGGTGCTGAAATGGAAGAGTTACGCTTTAATAGTGTTTTTGATATTATCGGACCTGTTATGATTGGTCCAAGCAGTTCTCATACAGCTGGAGCGGCAAGAATTGGAAAAGTGGTTCGCAGTATTTTTGGACAGCAACCTGATAGCGTTGACATTTATTTATATGAGTCTTTTGCTAAAACTTATCGTGGTCACGGAACAGATATCGCCTTAGTTGGCGGCCTTTTAGGTATGGAACCAGATGATGAGCAACTAGCCAATTCTTTGGAAATTGCTTATGAACAAGGAATGGAAGTTTGTTTTATTCCTAAAAGTGAAAAAGCAGACCACCCTAATTCCGTTAAAATTGTGGTTTCTTCTGGCGACCGAAAACTATCTGTGACAGGAATTTCAATTGGTGGTGGAAACATTCAAATTTCTGAATTAAATGGCTTCAAATTGTCTTTAAGTATGGGCACGCCAACATTTATCGTTGTTCATCAAGATGTTCCTGGCATGATTGCTAAGGTGACCAACATCCTTTCAGCTAGCGATATCAATATTAGTACAATGACCGTTACCCGAGAATCTAAAGGGGAAAAAGCGATTATGATTATTGAAGTTGATCAAGCCGAAGTCGGTGACATTGTCATGCAATTAGCTGAAATCCCTCATATATATAGCGTTAACTATTTTGACTAAATGAACGTAAAGGAGTAATACGATGTTTTATTCAATTGAAGATTTGGTAGCTCAAGCGAAAGATTACCCTTCTGTGAGCGAATTAATGATTGCAACAGAAATGGCTCATGGCGGGTATTCTCGTGAACGAATTATTGAAACAATGGAAAAAAATCTAGCCGTTATGAAACAATCCGTCGCTGAAGGAATCGCTGGTGTTACCTCAGTAACAGGGCTAACTGGTGGCGATGCAACCCGCTTAAATGATTACATACATTCAGGCAACTTTTTAAGCGGTGAGACCATTTTACAAGCCGTGCGAAATGCGATTGCTGTTAATGAGGTTAATGCAAAAATGGGCTTGATTTGTGCTACACCAACCGCAGGCAGTGCCGGAGTAGTTTCTGGCGTCTTGTTGGCAGTTATTGATCGCTTAAAGTTAACGCATCAGCAACAATTGGATTTTCTATTTACCGCTGGGGCTTTTGGCTTAGTGATTGCCAATAATGCCTCAATCAGTGGTGCCGAAGGTGGTTGTCAAGCTGAAGTCGGTTCTGCTAGTGCAATGGCAAGTGCCGCTTTAGTTGCGGCTTCTGGCGGTACGCCTGATCAATCTGCTCAAGCTGTGGCCATTACGATAAAAAATATGATGGGCCTCATTTGTGATCCTGTTGCGGGACTTGTTGAAGTCCCTTGCGTGAAGCGAAATGCATTAGGTTCTTCTCAAGCCTTCATCTCAGCTGACATGGCTTTAGCGGGGATTCGAAGTGTCATTCCACCAGATGAAGTCATCCACGCAATGTACCAAGTGGGTCGCCAAATGCCACAAATTTTCAAGGAAACCGCTGAAGGCGGTCTTGCGGTGACACCAACTGCACAACGTTTAAGCAAAGAAATTCTAGAGAAACAAAAATAGAAATAACTATAGCAAGAAGCTTACAGAAAAAAACGTCCATTCGTTTTTTCCGTAAGCTTCTTCTTTAATCACTTGTTCCGCCTAAACCAACCACAGCGACAATTCCATTCATGACATCTTTCATCGTTTCACCTACAAATGAAACGGTTCTACCATCAATGCGTTTAATCATTGGTAACATTTCAATACGATCTGCTTGTGCTGTCGTCACACATTGCAATTTTACAGTTGCAGGTGTTTGCAAGGCATATCGGGGTAATTCTGACAACGCAAAGGAAGTTAACACCTGACTTGTAGTCGCTACGATAGCTTCCCGAACTTGTTGCATGGGTCTATTTTTGATTGCATAACGTCCCAGAGAGTCTTTGGTGGAAACAAAGGGAACTTCGGGCATCATTTTTTCTTGAAAAAGTTGTTCCTCTAAGCCTGATTCACCGATAATTAAACCAACAGGGACACCTAATTCGCTAGCGTAAGCTGCATTAATTGTCGTTTCATTCATCGCTAAGTCGTTTATTTTTAAATCATAAGCAACCCTAGCGCTATACCCATGATCCATATTCCCTTTTTGTTTACCAATACCGGCATGATAACCTAAGAAAAAGACCACATCATAGCTACTATCCAAGCCACTCATCATATAATCCATGCGAGGAAAGCCGCTCACTAAGGAAATTCGTTCATCCATTTCTGCCAAGCGCGCATAAGCTAAATTCAATCCACGGCTATGCGAATCGGCAATAGTAATTTCTGTAATTTGTTCATTTTTGGCACTCTTTTGAATCCCTTCAATCAACCAAGCCACATGTTGGTGATATAATTCTCGGAATAAAACGGTGTCCTCTTTTTCCATATCAAATGTCGCAATACCTGCTAATCCTTCAATATCGCATGACACATAAATCTTCATTTGTTCCACTCCTTTGACAATGGCTGAACCAGTGCTTGAATTTTGTCGGCGTCTAAATTTTTGATTAATTGAATGACTAATTCTTTCGCCGCTCGGTAATCTTGAAAGTCCACATAGCAATGGGGTGTGTGAGCGTAACGGACAGGAATTCCTACAACAATCGTCGGGGCTCCTTGAACTTGTGTAATCGCCATGCCATTGGTTCCACCACCACTTCGAACAGAAACTTGAACAGGAATTTTGTGTATTTTAGCAATCTCTAGTGCATACTCTTGAAATTCCGGATTCGTAATCATAGAAACATCAAAATAACGTAACATCGGTCCTTTTCCCATTGCTGATTGAATCATCTCTGGCGTTTCTGCCGTATCATCAGCCGGGCAGCCTTCGAAAACAATAGCTAAATCAGGATTGACTTGTTTTGCGGCAATAAGTGCTCCTCTTTCGCCAACTTCTTCTTGTGCAGTTACTGTCGCAACTAACTTGAATGGAAGTGTCTCTTCTTTCAACTCCTCCATGACGTCCACTAAGCAAGCACAGCCAATGCGACAATCAAAAGCTTTTCCTAAAAAAAGATCTGTCTGTTCGTTGTAACAACACGTCACATCTGGAATGACCGGTGCACCAAGATCGATTTTGTACGTTTCAATTACTTCTTCTTTTGAGGTAGCACCAATGTCGATCGTCAAATCAGCAATGGTTAACGGCCGCTGACGTTCCTCTGGTGTCATAAAATGAGGGGGTCGACTAGTAACTACGCCTGGCAGATAGGTGCCTTCCCGGTTACGAATCCGAACTTTTTGTGCAGAAATCGTATTAGGGACCCAGCCACCTAACGGAAGAAAACGCAACAAGCCGTTTTCTTTAATTGCTTGAATCATAAAACCCACTTCGTCACTATGAGCATCAAAAAGCACTACTGGACCTTCACTTAGATTATTTTTCTTCTCAAGATATAAATTTTTAATGGCATCTAGCCGTTGAATAGTAAAATCTGCAGTTGCGTGTTGAAGGATTCTAACGACTTCTGTTTCAAAGCCTGAAACACCATTAGCATTTGAAAGTTCCTGAATTAATTGAACAGCTTGACTTTTTTTCATTTTTTCCCAACCTTTACTTGTCACTGATAGAGACTGATTTGTAATAGCCTGAACCTAATGGACCATAGACTAAATTTTGGACAGAATCGGCCACTAAGCGTGCTTCTGTTAATTGATAAAGAGGAACTAGGGGTGCTTCTTCCGCAACCAATTGATCCGCTTTTTGTAATGTTTTCCAACGTTCTTCATATTTATTTGCATAAGTTACGTTTGCTTCTTGAAGCAACTGATCAAAGGTCTTATTAGACCATTTACCAAAATTATTGGAATTTTTTGATTGCAATAGGTTTAAGAAGTCGATTGGATCAGCATATACTGGCGTCCAGCCACCAACCACAATGTCGAAATCTCCGCTGCGACTTTTTTCTAAACGATTATTAAAAGGAACTGGCGAAACATTGACTGTTAAATTTTCTAAATTATCTGCTAAAGCTCCTTGAACATACTCACTGATTTTTTTAGCATTTTCTGTATCCGAACTTAAAATCGTTAGCTCCGCTTTTTCAATTCCTAATTCTTTTTTAGCCGTTTGCCATAATTCTTTCGCTTTTTCTGGTTCACTAGGATTTAAATCTCCTAATTCCTCTGCAAAATCTTTTTGCGTTTCTTGATTAGTGAAACCTGTTGGCACGAAGCCAAGTGCTTTTTTTGAGCCATCATTTAAAACATTTTTAGCTAAACGCTCAGAATTCAATGATAATGCTATTGCTCGACGTGCATTCTTATTTGCCAAAAGATCTTTTTGCGTATTTAATTGGATATAATACGTTCCAGGAATTTCACGAATTTTCAAAGCTGCATTGCCTTGTTCTTGTGCAACAATTTCTCCAGAAATTTTTACAACATCTAATTCTTTCCCTTCGAAAAGATTTTTCCCAGTATTGACTTCTTTAACTACTTGGACATCCACCTTATCTAGCGAAACATTCGCTTGATCCCAATAATTTTTATTCTTCACATAGGACCAAGTATTATTCGTGCCATCCCAACCTTCTAATGTGAAGGCGCCATTGTAAAGTGTTGACTCAGCTGATGTACCATAGTTTTTGCCCGTTTTTTCGACAAATGCTTCATTTAAAGGATAAAAAGCTGGTACCGCCAATAATTGTTGAAAATAACTCATAGGATAGCTTAGTTCTACTTCCAAGGTATGGTCATCAATGGCTGTTACTCCTAACTCTTCTTTAGATTTGCCACCGTCAACAATAGCACGATAATTTTTTAGCCCTTCAAAGTAATACGCTTGCGGGGAAGCTGTTTTTGGGTCCACTGTGCGCTTCCAAGAGTATTCAAAATCATTGGCTGTGATTGGCTCGCCGTTACTCCATTTTGCATCTTTTCGAATCGTAAAAGTATAGCTTAAACCATCATTGGAGGGCTGTACTTTTTCAGTTGCCAATGCTGGTTTCGCTTCTCCTTTTTCGTCAAAGGAGAAAAGTCCCTCCCCTACTTGACTCATTACATCTGCTGCGGTATTATCCATTGCCAACGACACGTCTGCCGTTGATAATTCCGAATCAATCCCGACCCGTAATACCTGTTGTTCTTGCTTTTTGGTTTCTTTCCCAACACTTCCACAGCCCGAGAGAAGTAGAACCATGATTGCTGCCAAAGACAGCCTTTGCTTTGTTGCCCTTTTCATAAAAACACCTCATTTTTTTATTTTTTGATACCTTTTTCCCATAAAATTATTTATAATCTGATAAAGGAGGTTTGCTCATGAACTTAGATTACTTAAAAGAAACGTATCATTTAACGAAAACAGAAAGTCAGATTTTGTATTATTTGGATCAACAAAGTACGAATGCGGCCGATTTGAGTATTCGGGAAGTTGCCAAACACTGCTTTTCTTCGCCTAGTTCCATCATTCGTTTAGCCAAAAAATTAAATTTATCAGGTTATAATGAACTTATTTACAAATTAAAAGAAGCCCATTTTTCTCAGCCAATCCCTTTTGAAACAGCGCCTTCATTTGAAACAACCAACGAGTTTTGTCGACTGCTTGCCAAACACAAGAGTCATTTATTTGTTATTTTAGGTCATGACTTTTCACGACATTTGGCGGCTTACATTAGTGAAGTTTTCAATTTTCATGGCATCCCCAGCATCACAACAGCCTATACTCATTCGATAAATAGTCAAAATAATCAGAATTTTCTTTTTATCATCCTTTCACATTCTGGTGAAGAAAAATACTTAAAAGAAACAGCTCTGCTTGCGAAAGAGAAAAAACATCCTATCATTTCTTTTGTTGGCGCCAAAAATTCAACTCTTGGTCGACTGGCAGATCTCGTTTTTTCAACTGACTCTTACAGCCCGTTTTCAACAAGTGTCGCTCAGCCACAAATGTTTTTTGGCCAAACATTAATCACCTTTGAAGCCTTGATTTGTGCTTATTTAAATCATGAGGATTACATTCCAATATCTCCTAAAAATAAATAATTTTATTTATTATAGCTGAAAAAAGCTATTTCGCTAGCCAAAGTATAGAAAAAGGCACATGTTCCATTTTTTATGGAACATGTGCCTTTTTGCTATTTTTTACTCGGCCATAGAAATTCGATTAGCAATTGATCTACTTCAGGATTTTCATGTAATTGACTATGTTGTGCATTTTCTCCTTTAATAATCTGGCTAGTGACTTGAGTTCCTCGCTGTCTTAGCAAGGCGTTGACTGCTAAGGCACTAGATAACGGTACCGTTCCATCACTTAAATCTGTTGAACTTAATTGACCACCAATTAATAAAATGGGCAGTTTTTCTGGAACAACATTAATCATCTCTTGATAATCCAAATAGCGGCTACTTTTTTCTGTGGGGCCGTTCTCTAGTTCCGTTTCGATGGTTTGCTGTTGACTCGTATCAATAAAATCATTGAAAGGTGCTCCAATGCTGACGAATTTTTCAATTTTAGGTAACGATGTGTCTTGCCCATAGGTTCCTAAATAACGTAAACCACTAACACCACCCATAGAGTGCCCGACAATATTGGCTTTGTTCACTTGATAATTTTTTTGTAAATAGAGTAATGTGTTTTTTATCCATTCTGTTTGATTCCATTCATTGTTTTTATTATCTTCAAATAGAACTTGAACACTGGGATTCGTCGCTTTGCCACTTAAAGCTCCTCGCTCTTTAACCACGGTCCCATCAGGTTTAACGAGTAGCACTAATTCTTGAGTTGTGGCACCTTGTTTCTCCAAGCGATGCAGTAACGAGCCAAACGAATTTTTAGTTCCTGCGTAACCATGAAAAAAAAGCGTTGGTGTTGTTGTGCGGTTTAACTCAACAGTTGCTTCTTTTGTGGCGGCTTGATTGTCATTCTTCGTGGTTGCCCCAATTTGGCAAGCACTTAATAATAGAACAAGACCCATTAGCAAAGAAAAATAACGATATTTTTGGGCATGTTTCATTTTTTTCATTCCTTTCTGCGATGAAATAAAAAAGGGCTTGGAAAAGAAGTCAGTTGACTGCTTTTCCAGACCCTACAATCTGTATCAATCAGCTGAACAATAGTTTGTCAGCTTGTTTATTAATCAATGTTATCGACTTGTTCAAAGTCTAATTCTGTACTTGTTTCACGACCAAACATATCGATGTTTACTTTTAATTTTTGTTTTTCTTCATCGATTTCTGTCACAACACCTTCAAGACCAGAAAAGGCACCTTCGATAATTTTCACTGTATCGCCTAGCGCTACTTCTAAGTCTGATTGACGGGTGCTCATGCCAATTGAACGTAAAATGTGGTTAATTTCTTCTTGTAATAAAGGAGCGGGTTTACTACCGGCACCATGTGAGCCTACAAAACCAGTTACGCCTGGCGTGTTACGAACAATATACCAAGAATCATCGGTCATAATCATTTCCACTAACACATAACCAGGGAAAGTTTTATGAACGATTTCTTTTTCTTTACCATTTTTGACTTCTTTTTCTGTTTCTTCTGGTACAACGACACGAAAAATATAATCGCCCATCCCCATGCTTTGTGCACGTGATTCAATGTTTGCTTTTACTTTATTTTCATAGCCTG
This sequence comes from Enterococcus sp. DIV0236, assembly GCF_050558525.1. Lineage (NCBI taxonomy): Bacteria > Bacillati > Bacillota > Bacilli > Lactobacillales > Enterococcaceae > Enterococcus > Enterococcus sp. DIV0236. Next base: position 2,199,531 of record NZ_CP187891.1, read on the forward strand.
AATAGGTGTGCAATACGTACCAATTTCTTTCAAAAGTTTCCATTACTGATTCGGCTCCTTTAAATGTTTTAGTTTATTTTTTTCGAGCAAATAAAAAAAGCTCAGTTTCCCGAAGCTTTTTCTCGAATACTATTATAGCACCCCTCGTCGGGAAATACTAGAATTAATTATTTTAAAATCCAGCCAAATGCCGTTTGGATAACAGTATCCATGATAAAGAACAATGCTGCAAATAAAATAGATGTTTCAATTACAACTAATGTATCTTTACGCAATTGTTTTTTTGTTGGCCAAGTTACTTGCTTCATCTCATCAGCAACGCTGCGGAAAAATTTCATGTTGATACCCTCCTCTAAATCTATTTCGTTTCTTTATGTAACGTGTATTGATTACAATATTTACAGAATTTATTGATTTCTAAGCGTTCGCCACGTTTACCTTCACTAACGGATTTAGAATAGTTGCGAGAGCCACAAACGGAACAAGCAAGAGCTGCTTTCTTTGTTGCCATGTTCTTCGACCTCCTCTATTCACAAATTTACTTCTTAACAGTACCATTATTCGAAAAAGTTGTCAAAGTTTAATTTACTTTTTAAAGAAGCGCTGTGCCGATTCTTACGTAATTTTTTACCATTATCGCGAATACGTGCTTGATTTCTTTTATAAAATATCTGATTTTTCTTTATTTTCTATTTATTTTAACAAAATTGCTTTTATTCTGAGGTCTCAGCTATTGTTTTCTGCTAAGTTATGATATGATAAATTTATTAAAAATGAACCCTTAGGAGGCCTGTTTATGTTATTAAAATCTGTAGTTATTAAAAAAGATAATTTAACAACCGTCAATGAATCTTGTACTCTAGAAGAAGCTCTTTCTATTTTAGAAGACTCAGGTTACCGTTGTGTCCCAATTTTAGACGAATCTGGAAAAATTTTCCGAGGAAATATTTATAAAATGCATATTTACCGCCATAAAGCAAACGGTGGCGATATGAGTTTACCTGTTACCTATTTGTTAAAAAATGCTACAAAATTTATTTATGTCAACACTTCATTTTTCAAGGTATTTTTTACTATTAAAGAACTGCCTTACATTGCTGTTTTAGATGAAAATAATTATTTTTACGGCATTTTAACACACAGCACCTTATTAAATATTTTAGCGCAATCTTGGAATGTAAAACAAGGGAGCTACGTTTTAACAATTGCTTCAGTTGGTCAACAAGGCGACTTAGCAGCCATTTCAAAAATCATTGCCAAATATAGCAGCATCGCCAGCTGTATTACATTGGATGTCGATAGTGAAGAATTTGTTCGTCGCACACTTATTACTTTACCAGCCGGCACAACTGCCGAAACGTGTACAGCCATTGTAGAACATTTAGAGCGGAAAAACTTTAAAGTTGTAGAATTGGAAAATTTAGAAGACGAGTAAAATTTACGACCTTTATCTTAGGATTTAAAGCTAGGGAGGCAAGTCAAAATGACTTGCCTCCCTAGCTTATTTTTTAGACTTCTTCACCAATAATTCGAACTTCCGTTTGCAATTCAACATCAAATTTTTCTTTAATCACTTCTTGGATATGTGCAATTAATTCCACATAATCTGTTGCGGTTGCATGATCGATGTTAACAATAAATCCCGCATGCTTTTCGGAAATTTGAGCACCGCCCCATTTTAAGCCTTGTAAGCCAGCGTCTTGGATTAATTTCCCTGTAAAATGACCAACAGGGCGTTTAAAGACACTGCCACAAGAGGGATACTCTAGCGGTTGCTTCAGTTCACGAAGTTCCGTTAATTCATCCATTTGGGCTTTAATTTCTGCATGATTCCCTTTTTCTAAAGCAAACGTAGCTTGCAAGACAATACAATGTAATTCTTGAATTTCACTATGACGATAACGGAAATTCAGGTCTTCTTTCGTCATTGTTTGGATAGTTCCATCTGCCAACAGCACTTCTGCAGATTGGAAAACATCTTTAATTTCCCCGCCGTATGCTCCAGCATTCATATAAACAGCACCACCGACACTTCCCGGAATGCCACAAGCAAATTCAAAACCAGTTAAATCAGCTGCTAAGGCTTCGTAGGTTGTATCAATCAGCTTGGCACCAGCATCCACAATCATGGTGGTACCGGCTACTTTGATTTCTTTCATTTCTGTTAGCATAATCACGACATCGCGAATACCGCCATCACGAACAATCAAGTTGCTAGCATTGCCTAATACTAACCATGAAAGTCCTTGTTCTCGGCAATACGCCACAATCTCTTCGACTTCTTTTTTTGTTTTGGGTAAGGCCAACACATCAGCTGGGCCGCCTGTTTTGGTAAAGGTTACGTTTTTTAATGGTTCATCTACTAATAAAGTAATTTCGTTTAATGTTTCTAACATAGCTTTAGTGTTCACGAAAGTTAGTCCTTTCTTTTCAAAATATCTGTCTTATTCTAGCATGATAGAAAGAAAGTTGCTAGTCCTCTTTAAAGAACATGCCGTTGTTGTTGGCGTAGCATTTCTTCACATAACGCATGACTTTCATAGACTTTTTCTTGTTTTAACTCTTGCTCTTGCGGTTTTTGAATAGCCTGAATGAAAGCAGTAACCATTTGGTAAAAACCTCTTTTTTCCAATGTTGGCGTCCAATCTCCCATCTCTTTTACTTGGTATTCTTCTTCTGTTTGGATGGTCAAATGCGTTAAATTTTCCAAGCGATAAGTACCTGTGGGGCTGGTGACTTCAAAAGTTTCTGTATTGGCCCCAGAGTGTAAATCCATGGAACAAACAATCGTTGTCTGTTCGGTTTCTAATTGTAAAATTGCTCGTTTTAAATGACCGTTTTCTTCCACTAATTTTGACTGCACCACGTGGAGCGGTCCTTCCGCTAAATAAACTGCGGTATCAACGACATGTAAAAATAAATCATACATCATAAAACTTGTTTCTCTCGTTGTATTGATGCGGTTCTTTTTAATAAAAATTGTTTGTTTTTCAGGAATATTTTTCAATACTTCCGTATAAGGGGCAAAACGACGATTGAAGCCAACCATCAGGCGCAGATTTTTGGCTGCTGCCAATGCTTGTAATTCTTTGACTTCAGCAAGCTCTTCACTTAAAGGTTTGTCCACAAAGACGTGAATACCAGCCTGTAATAATTGGCGAACGACTGCACCATGCACTTTTGTGGCTACATGGACAAAACAAGCATCAATCTTTGCTTCAATCAATTCTTCTATGGTCCCAACGGTTTCTGTAAAGCCATACTGATCAGCGATTTTTTGTCGTGTTTCTGGGTTTCTAGTTGCTAATACAAACTCTGCCAAGTGGCGGCATTCACTATAAGTTGGCAAATACGCTTTTTGTGCAATATTTCCTAAACCAATGACTCCAATTTTCATTCGTTTGTCCTCATTTCTGCTCTTTTTACTATTTTATCATAGACTACTTCTTTCCAAAAATCAGTCATTTTCTCTTTTTCTTTTCAAGTATTTAAAACTTCTTTAAAAAGTATTAGAATAGAAGAAAGTACCAAGCGACCTTTTCTTTGGTTCTGGTTTGCACTGAAACGAGCAAAAGCGTTTCTTATTTGAAAGGAGTTTCAACAATGAAATGTATTTCTTGGAATGTCAACGGCTTACGAGCGGTTGTTAAAAAGAATTTTATGGATGTTTTTAATGAATTAGATGCAGATTTTTTCTGTTTACAAGAAACAAAATTACAAGCTGGGCAAATTGATTTAGAACTTTCTGGCTATCATCAGTATTGGAATTACGCCGAAAAAAAAGGCTATTCTGGCACAGCAATTTTCGCTAAAGAAGAAGCATTAAGTGTTCGCTATGGCTTAGGTATCGAGGCTCACGATCAAGAAGGCCGCGTGATCACTTTAGAATATCCAGAATTTTTCATGGTCACTTGCTACACACCAAACTCACAAGCTGAACTAAAGCGTTTAGCTTATCGAATGACATGGGAAGATGCTTTTCGTGCCTATTTAAACGAATTAAATCAAGAAAAACCCGTAATTCTTTGCGGTGATTTAAACGTAGCTCATCAAAAGATTGATTTAAAAAATTGGAAAACCAATCAAAAAAATGCGGGGTTCACGCCTGAAGAACGGCAAAAATTTACTGAGTTGTTAGACAGTGGCTTCACTGATACATTCCGTTATTTTTATCCAGAAGCTGAAGGCATCTACTCATGGTGGAGTTATCGCTTTAACGCACGAAAAAATAACGCAGGATGGCGGATTGACTATTTCGTTGTGTCAGAATCCTTGAATGAACGTTTAGTCAGTGCTAAAATCCATACAGATATTCTTGGTAGTGATCATTGTCCAGTGGAAGTTGTACTTGATTTTTAAGTGTTACTCAACGCGTTGAAAGGAGTTTTTTTTAATGAACTTTTACGCTTTTGACTTTGAAACAGCTAGTTATGATAAACATAGTGCCTGTTCCATTGCAATTGTTAAAGTAGAAAATAGTCGGATTGTGGATGAATTTTACACGTTAATCAAACCAGAAACACCTTTTTTCTGGCGGAATACGCAAATTCACGGCATTCATGAATCAGATGTTGTCAATGCGCCCAAATTCCCTGAAGTATGGCAACAAATTCAGCATTGTTTTCAACCAAATCGGTTAGTGGTCGCTCACAATGCAAGTTTCGATTGTAGTGTTTTGGCTGGCTGTTTAGATTACTATGGCTTAGAACAACCTAATTACCTTTCTTTATGTACAGTCAAAACGAGTCGCAAACTGTTTCCTGAATTTCCTAATCATAAATTAAATACCGTTTGTGAAAACCTCAATATCACTTTAAATAATCATCATGATGCTTTAGAAGATAGCCGAGCTTGTGCCGAAATTCTTTTACAGCAAGAACAACGATTTGGGGTTGAACCTTTAAAAAAATTAGTATTGGTGAAATAATCCAGTTCTTGTTTCCAGCAAGGGCGTTATCTCTTTCAGTGGCTAGTTGGCAGGAGATAACGTCTTTTCTTTTACATAACTTTTCCTCTAGACCAAAAATTTTTCAGAAAGGACGCGATGATGTATTCGATTCTTTACTTATTCACAGACTCTCTCAAAAATGCGTGGCGCTCAAAAAACCAATTTAGTACGTTGATTCTTATCTTTATTATTAGTTTTCTGACTTTTTCTGCTCTATTATTGACTTTGTTGTTTTCTCGATGGCTTTCACAAATGATTCTTCTTGATAATTATGCAGTGATTCCTCCCTTGACAATTTTCAGAGGTTTGGCTGGAATCAGCGCTGGAACACTCTTTTTCTTCCTGATTAGTTATATTTGCCGAACTTTCTTCCTAACTTTTTTAGAGCAAAAAAACGACTTACTGATCTTAGCTCTTTTAGGTACGACAAAATTACAAATTTTAATTAGCTATGCCTTACAACCCATCTATTATTTGATTTTTGTTTTGCCTTTAGCTGCTTTTCTAGCTAATAAGCTCATTCAACAGTTTATCCATGATTTTTTCAGCGAGGTACCTGGTTTAATGCATATCGATAGCTACATGCAAGGTATCTTTTTACCACTAACAGGAAGCCTATTGTTCATTTGCTGTTGTGTCTTTTTAATTCTTTTTAGGAAACTCAATCGCCTAATCAAAAGAGATACTTGACTAACTATGCGAAAAAAGTGAGAAATACGTCATCTCGACGTATTTCTCACTTTTTTGAATGACTTAGGTTCTTTAGGTTAATTACTTTTTCCGCCTCTTTTAAGCCAAGGCTTCAATAATTTCGGTCATTGTTTTTGAACCAAAAATCATTTGTTCGCCATCAATCAGCATTGCTGGAACGCTCATAATTTTCTTTTCTTTTTTCAACTCTGGAAATAGACTAATGTCCACCATTTCTGCTTCCACATGAGGATTAATTGATGCAATACGTTGGCAAGCCGCCACGACATCGGGACAGAAATGACATGTTAGTGAAACAAAGATTTCTATTTTTCTTTTTGGCAATGCAAGTATGTTCTTTTGCAGACTTGCTTCTAACGGCTGCCCCTCGCTGCCGACATTATAAACCGCCAAAACCAACGAGTTTACTTCATGGCCACTAGGAATACCACTAAATTTAATTCCTGTATAGTTTCCTGCCGTATCTAAGAGCACAACGCTAGGCATTTTTTCAATCCCATACAGCAATTCTTTGGCTGGCTCAGTATCTTTCAAAATCGTTTCTAAAGTAATCTTCTGATCCAGACTTGCAAATTCTGTTAAGAATGACTGAAGTTCCAATGATTTTTCATCACTTGCATCCAAAAACTGAAGCAATGTCACTTTTTTGGTTAGTTTAGCGAAAATACCGCTTAATTGTTGGCGCATACTTTCTGGGAACCACTGATGCTTACCAGTAACTTTCGCTGGCTGTTTTTCTTTTGATTGCTGACTGCTTGTTTCAGGGGCAGATTGATTAGCTAATCGTTCAGTCATTCGCTTCGTTACAATCGGTTGGCCCGCCTGTGTTTTTTGTTCTGTCACGTAACGTTGCGCATGAGTGGCGGCAATTGCACCGTCTGCAACCGCCGTCACAATTTGACGTAATTCTTTTATTCGTAAATCTCCTGCTGCATAAACTCCAGAAATATTGGTTTCCATATTCTCAGTTGTTGGCACATACCCACGGTCTAAGGCAATTTTTCCTTCAAAAATTTCTGTACTTGGTTTATTTCCAGCAAAAACAAACAGACCAAATGTACTGTCTTTTGGTGCTTCATAAACCGTTTCTTCTCCCGTCTGGTTATTGACAAACACAGCTTTTCGGACAAAATCATCTCCCGTAATTTCTTTCACTTCTGTGTTATAAACAATCTTAATTTTCGGGTGATTTTTAGCCGCCTCCGCAGTTAATTTTGCACATGTAAAATCAGGTTCTCGGATAATCATCGTTACTAATTTACCGTAACGTGTCAAATAAACGGCCTCTTCCGCTGCTGCATAACCGCCACCAATCACAAAAATATCTAGGCCTTGGAAAAACTCCCCATCACAAGTAGAACAATAGGCCACGCCGCGTCCTGTAAATTCACTTTCACCAGGGAAACCAATTTTACGAGCAGAGGCCCCTGTCGCAATCAATACTGCATATGCTTGGTAGGTTTGACTCGCCGATTGAACAGTTTTTATCGTTTGACTAAAATCAACATCAATAATCTCGTCTTTTGTAAAAGCTACACCGAAGTCTTGTGCTTGAATGCGCATTTCTTCCATTAGTTCTGGACCTGTTGTGTGACGAATCGCTGGATAGTTCACAATTTCAGAAGTCGTCGTTACTTGTCCACCAATTTTGTCTTTTTCAATAATTAAGGTATCCATCATTGCGCGACCTGCATAGATACCTGCAGATAAAGCAGCTGAGCCGCCACCAATAATAATCAAATCGTAGATTTCTTCTGTCACTTGATTCTCCTCTTTCTTCTGTGTTTCAGAAAAAGAGCTGAACAAAACATTTTCTCTGTTTTATCCAACTCTTTGACCTCTATTTACAAAGCGAATTTAAATTTTACCAACTAAATCTAAGCTTGGCGCAATTGTTTCTTCTCCTGGTTGCCAATTGGCTGGACAAACTTTATCACCATGTTCTGCTACAAATTGAGAAGCTTCTAATTTACGAACAAGTTCTTCAGCATTACGACCAATACCCATGTCGTTGATTTCATAAGATTTGATGTCCCCTTCTGGACTCACAATAAATGAAGCACGGTAAGCCATTCCAGAAGCTTCATCTAAAACACCAAAGAAACGAGCAAGTTGACCGTTGGGATCGGCTAACATTGGATATTTAATTTTTCCAATCGTTTCTGTAGCATCAGCCCATGCTTTATGCACATAATGACTATCTTCTGAAACAGAGTAAACCTCACAATTTAATTCCTGTAAATGCGCATAATGCTCTTGCATATCCCCTAATTCCGTAGGACACACGAAAGAAAAATCAGCTGGATAAAAGAAGAAAATACTCCATTTTCCTAAAATATCTTCTGTTGATACTCGTGTAAATTCACCATCGTGATAGGCATCACATTCAAAGTCAAAAAGTTTTTGATTAATTAAATTCATTGTCGTTCCTCCTCTGTTTTTTTACTCTTTAAGGATAACAGTTTATAATTATTCCGTCAATAGAATAATTATAAACAAACGAGGTTTTATTAACACATAATACTGTCCTATTGAGAATTTTATGATTATCATTCTCAATTAGAAATAGTGAGATAACTTTTTAAATAACATAAAAAAGAAAGCGAATCATTAAAAGAACTTGCTTTTTAATGATTCGCTTTCTTTTTGTGAAGACATTCTTTAACTATCTAAAATAATCGTTTCTTTCTCTTTGGTAATTAAAATAACTCCATCACCAAGAGGAACTAAAGTAGAAGTTAAATCAGGGTGAGCCATGACTACATCTAAAAATTGGTTTAATTTACGATGAATCGCTCGATTTTTTTTCGGTACTTCCTCAGCAGGGTCTAAAATTGTCCCAGCTTGAAATACATCATCCACCATCAAAACGCCGCCAACTGGTAGCAACCGTAAACATTCAGGTAAAAATTCAATGTATTTTGATTTGGCACTATCCATAAAAATAAAGTCATAAGGTCCTTCCAACGTTGGTAGAATCTCAGCTGCTTGACCTTCTAAAAGAGTGACCTTTTCTTCTAAGTCTAGGCGTTGGTAGGTTTTCTTCGCTTTTTTTATCATTACGTCAAAACGATCAATCGTGGTCACGTGACCATCTTCACCAACAAATTGAGCCATCAAGCTTGAAGAAAAACCAATTGCTGCCCCGATTTCTAAAATATTTTTGGGCTTTAGTTGTCCTAGCAAAAATTGTAGAAAAACTACTGTTTCGTGTGGAATAATCGGCACCCCTGCTTCATTGGCTTCCGCCTCCACTGCACCTAATTCTCCGGGAAGTTTCTTTTGTTTTGTACGCATATACTCAACCAATTCTGGTTTAACGACTGGTCGATGCATCATTTCGTTTCTCATCACTTTCGCTCCTTTTCGTCCCTTTATTATACGAAGTCCTTGTTCCTCTGTAAAGGATTGAAATAGGATTCTTATTATTTGTTTGAAAATAACATGCACATTCTTAACTTCCTAGCTAAGTGCGGATTACTTCTTGTAAGCACATTTTTTCTTTGTTTCTGCTATTTTTTATTAAGTTTTAATTAGAAAACGTCAAAAAGTAGCCCTCAAGAACATACTTATTGATTTTTTCTCGTTATTTCTTATAAAAATACTTCTACATATGTTAATATTTTCCCTTAAATCACTATTAATTCTTGCTAATTCAAGCCCCAAAACAAGCCTATAACCTTGCTAAAATAAGAAACGTCAAATTTTACTACTTTGTCTGTAAAAATTTGATATCACAAAAGAAAGGAAATCTTGTATACTCTTTACAGATAGTGATTTATAGTGAAGCACATAACCAAATTCCCGGACTTGACTTGGTTCAAGTACATATGCAGGCGAGCTATTTGATAGTTCCCTGATAAAAATCGTTTCGACGATTTTGCACATAGCACTACCTTTCTAAAAGCTAAACATTATTTTTTAGCTAGAAAAAAGACAACCGTTTGAAACGGCTGTCTTTTTTTTTAATAAATTAACCCAAGCAAATCTTCTTTTTCGATATTTCCAAAGTATTTTTTAACGTCAATTTGATCAATGGCTTCTTCTAAAGAAGCTTTATCGTATTTCACGCCGGTTAAAATATCTTCAACATCTTTAATTTCACCAAGCCCAAAGAAGTCCCCAAAGATTTTAATTTCTTGAATGGCACCATCCGCCACATTCATTTTCATTTCAATTGAGCCAATTGGAAAACGATGGCGACGTTCTAAGTTAAATGCAGGTGATTTACCATAATTCCAATCCCAATTGCGATAGTATTGCTCTGAAATTTTGTTAATAGCCGCCCAGTCTTGATCAGTTAATTCATACGTTTTAACTTGGTCGATCGAATCTACGCCGAAAATTTTCAAAAGAATTTCTTGGCGGAATTCTTCCGTTGTCATCTCTTGTTTATCTTCAGATAAAAATGGTTTAATGTTTGTTACCCGTGAACGAACAGACTTGATACCTTTAGATTCGATTTTATCTTTCCGTACTTTCAATGTATTTACAACTTCATCAATATCACTATCAAACATTAAGGTTCCATGTGCAAACATGCGGCCGTTGGTAGCGTACATCGCATTTCCTGAAAACTTCATATCATTAATCACTAGGTCATTGCGCCCTTTTAATTCGGCACCTTCAACGCCTAAGTCGTGCAATGCTTGGATAATTGGTTGGGTAACTTTTGCGAAATCACGGAAAGAGTTGCCGTCATCTGGCATAATAAAACTAAAATTCAAATTACCATGATCATGATAAACGGCGCCGCCGCCACTTAAGCGACGAACAACATGAATGCCGTGCTCATCTACATATTCTTTGTTAATTTCTTCAATTGTATTTTGGTTACGGCCAATAATGATTGACGGCTCGTTAATGTAAAATAAAAGGATGGGCTCATCTAAAGGCATTTCTGTTAACAAATATGTTTCAATTGCTAAGTTCACTCGTGGGTCATTATTTTCATTCGGTACAAAAATCACAATCGGTTCTCTCCCTTGGTATAGTTACTTTTTTAAATCTCAACTGTTAAATCTGGTTGGGCTAATGTCACTGGAATTTCCGTTCCAGCATAGTTTTGCGCTTCTTCCCGTAGTTGTTCCAATGACCCATGCTGTGGTAAATGGGTCAACATCAATTGTTTGACTTGTGCTGCTTTGGCAATTTCACCCGCTTCTCTTGATGTAAAATGTGCATGATGTCGTTCATTACCTTCAAATAAGTACGTATCCGCTAAGAATAAATCAGCGTCTTTTGCAAAGTCTTCAAAACTTGCTAAGTAACCAGAGTCTCCTGTAAAGACAAAGACTTTGCCAGTCGCTTTTTCAACAATCCGCATCGCGTAACAAGTGACAGGATGAATCGTTTCCATGAAAGTAATTAAAAATGGTCCTACTGCCAACTCTTCTGCTTCAAAATACTCTTTCCCTTCGGAAACGTTAGGAAGCGTTAGTTCTTTGAAATGCATTTGATCTTGTGTATGGCCATATATTGGCAAAATAGGCGTCGGTTCCAGCGTTGGATAAAGCTGACGATAATATTGTAAAACACCTAAATCTGCGATATGGTCATGATGGTAATGCGACAGAATGACAGCATCTAATTTCAATGGATCTAGATAGTTTTCTAAACGCACTAATGTCGTACTGCCTGCATCAATAAGCAAATGAAAGCCTTCAGATTCTAACAAATAGGAACTCGTTCCTTCTCCTTTGTATGGATAAGCACCTAAACAGCCTAAGACAGTCAATTTCATGTGTGGACAACCTCCTTCAATACGATACTTCCATGTTACCATAAAATAACGGAAAAACGAGGTTAAAACGCTTAAATTTTCACAAAAAGACCAAAGAAAAAACCTGAACCCTTTGTCGAGATAACGAAGGATTCAAGCTTCTTTTTTATTCTTCGGCTAAACCTTTTTCTTCTAAGGCAGTTTGATAAAAACTAGCTAACGCTACATAGTTATAAGGAATCACCCATAATAGACCGATACCAATAGCTAAAAAGCCCACAATATACCAACCAATAAAAGAAAATTGTAAACATAAATATTGCCAAAAACGATTTTTCATTAAATATAACGCCTGTTTCAATGCCATCATAATTGGCAGTTCTGGATTATCAAAACGTAGCCACACAGCAAATTGAAAAACGCCACTCACAAATAAACCAATTAAAAAGATTAAGATAGTGGCAACGCCAAATGCTAGGAAAAAGGAAAAATCATTTAAGAAAAAGGCTTGGATTTCCTCTGGTGTAACTGTATTAAACATCAATTTGAAATACAAGGTTGTCCCTGCCCCAAATAAAATTGGTAACAAAAATAACAAACCAATTACACGTTCAAGTACTTTTTGAAGTAGGTTGACCACAAATAGCGGACCATAATATTTTCCTTGAAAAACACTCATTAAAATATTGACCCGCACCTTTTCACCACGCAACACCTTCAAGGCTGCGTAATATAGCGCATAACTTAACGCGAATAAAACAAAAATTTGCAGTAATACTGCGGCAAAACTACTTTGAAAAACTTGATTTTCACCAGAAAATAAATTTTGCACAATCGATGTTAAGAAGCTCTGTAAAACCACTCCTAAGAAAGTTAACCAAGCCATGATCCCCCATTGCCCATCAAGAGCTCTGCGAGCATTGGCACGATGTTGCGAATTTGTTACTAAACTTTTCATTCATTCCATCCTTTCTGAAACTAATAACTAGTCAATTTAGCGACTGTTTCTTTATCTAGACGTTTCACCACTTCTGTGACTAATTTGACTGTGTTGAAATAATCATCTTCATGAATAACTGAGGTATGTGAATGCAGATATCTAACAGGCACCGTGATGGCTAATGATGGAATCCCGTTGCGCGTTAAATGCATGCGGCCAGCATCCGTACCTCCCCCTGTAATCACTGTATATTGGAAGGGAATGTTATTTTCTTCCGCCACTTGAATAACAAAATCACGTAATTTTTTATGCGGAATCATCGATGCATCATAAATCAAAATTTGTGGTCCTTCACCTAAAACAGAGTCGGCTTCTTTAGGTGTCATTCCTGGTGTGTCACCAGCTGTTCCTGTGTCTAAAGCAAACGCTATGTCTGGATTCACAAGATGCGTACTTGTTTGCGCACCGCGTAGCCCCACTTCTTCTTGCACATCACTGCCTGCAAATAAAATATTGGGGTGCCCTGCTGTCGCTAAATTTTCTAAAACTTTTAATGAAACGGCCGTACCAATTCGGTTATCCCACGCTTTTGCCAATAAAAATTTTGTATCATTCATGCGACGATAGTCAATATATGGTGTCACCATATCTCCTGGATGAATCCCCCATTCTGCAACTTGTTGATCGCTACTTGCACCAATATCAATAAACATATCTGCAATCTCATAGGGTTTGTTACGAACTTCCGCTGTTAACACATGCGGTGGTTTAGACCCAATGACACCATGGTAAACCTTACCAGTCGTGGTTTTAATCTGAACTTGTTGGGCCAACATCACTTGCCCCCACCAACCGCCAACGGTTTGAAATTTTAAAAAGCCTTTTTCTGTGATTTGGGTAACCATGAAACCGACTTCATCCATATGCCCAGAAATGTAGACTTTTGGTCCTTCTTTATCACCAACATTTTTTGCAATAATACTGCCAAGGCCATCATATAAAAATTTATCCGCATACGGTGCTGCATACTTTTTAAATAACGAACGTACTTCGTCTTCATTCCCAGCAATCCCTTTAGCACTTGTTAAATCAATTAACATTTTTTCTTCTTTTGCATCCATAAAAATAACTCCCCTCAAAAACCAATTTTATCCATTATACCACGAACTAAAAAAATACTTACAAAAAATAAATTGAGCAACGTTCTCCACTAAAAATAAACGAAAAAACAGCCTGCACGCTCGTTATTCAACGGCAGGTACAGGCTATTTTCATTGTTACGAAGCGCTTCTAGTCCGCTTCAGATAATTGGTACTTGATCCATCTTGCCTTCTTAAAATTGAGGTAAGACTAATGGATTTTGTTGTTGCCAATCTGTCTGATAAAAACGATCATCAATTTGATACGCTAACTTTTTAGGCGCAGGTTGTTTCATAAATTCATCTACTTGACGATCAACAGCGAGCCAACCACGCCAACCTAAATGAATCGTGTCCGCCATAAAGTAACGTTCATTACTACATGTTGAGAAGTCAGCAATGTTAGTAAAGCCTTGCTCTTGAAGTTGATATTTCAGCTTGCGTGCTACTTGTTGCAACATATCTTGTGACAAGCCCGTATAGTCCGACCAACGTTTGTTAACAGGTGGGATTACAAATAAAACATCGACATTTTTTTCTGCTAACTGTTCTAACGCAGCTTGGAAATCACCATATTCTGGAGAAAAACGATAATCCCATTTCTTTTGTGAATGAGCTAATTTCGGTAAAACTGGTTTAATCCGTTGGCGATAAAAACCGTTACTAATTTCAAATTTATTATTATTAATGGCTTTTGCCGCAATTTTTCCAGCTAGCTGATCTAATTCATTAAAATTATAAGTAGCAGGTAATTGTTTCATATCTTTTTCAACAATTGGTTCTCTGCTAACCATGCCAATTTGGCTAAACAATTCATCTTCACGATTCAAGAAACGGAGATTCATTATAAAATAATCTCGTTGAGAGCGTTGGGGAAGTTGCCCTGCCTGCAGATTTGCCAAAGTTTCCATTAAGACTTTGTCTTTTTGAACAACTGGAAATTTGGTCAAACGTTGTGCTAGATATTGGTCACCGCTGGTTAATTCGGTTAAATTAGCTAACCATTGATAGGTTTGTAATTGTGAATAGTGTGCACCAAAACTATCATTAGGTACACCCTTTTTGACAAACCATTGCGGAGATAAAATAAAGACCGCTTTCTTATTGGCAATCGCATCGCCCATCGAATGAATGACCATTGCTTGGGTTAATGACTGTGTGCCCGCTTCTCCTAGTAAAAACGGTCGGTAGTTCCGTTGATACTTTTCAGAGAGCACACTAGGGTGGAAAGCACTAAATCGACTTAATTCAGAAGAGCCAAAAAAAGGAACATATTTACCAGAAGCCACTGCTTTGTTTTTAATCACATTGCCTTTTAAAACGTTCGGTGCCATTGACGTTGATGCTTCCTTCAACGTTTTTTCGGAAGTTAAATTGATTCTGAACGGTGCAAAAAAGAACACTGCAACCAAGACCGCTGAACAAAGCACTGGACCTAAGATTCTGATTAGTCGTTTTTTTCTAGACATTATTGTAAAGCTTCCACTTGTTGAATGATTTGTTTTGGTGTTCCCCATACTTCACGGTCAAAGTCTGATACAGGAACTTGGATTCCTAATTGTCCTTCAATTTCTACTAATAATTGAACCGTCGCTAAAGAGTCCAATAATCCTTCTTCAAATAATTGAATGTCTTGATTGTTCACAACTTCGTCTGTTCCTGTAATATCTTCTAAAATGTTTAATACTGTTTCTTGAATGTTCATTATAAATTGCCCCTTTATATTTTTATTTTTATTTATTTAAACCATAGTTTGTCTAAAAATCCTGAGAAAATCAGGAAGCTGACACAAACCGCTTGGAAAGTTAAAAAGACTGCAAATGCATGTGTAAATTTGTTTGATGGTATCTTGTCTTTATGTTTTTTCTTAAAACGTAGCCAAGCATCTGTTACACAAATTAGTGTTGCATGGTAGAGCCCATAAGCGATGTAGAACCACGTTAATCCATGCCAAATGCCCATAATTAAGAACAACGCAAAGTAACCAATATTAGAAGTCACAATCCGACTCTTAAAGACTTTCTTTTTCATTAAGAAAAACATTAAGCGCATGTAAATGTAATCACGGAACCAAAAAGATAAGGTCATGTGCCAACGATTCCAGAATTCTTTAATATTCCAACTTAGGAACGGTTTGTTAAAGTTCATTGGTGTATCATAGCCCATTAAATAACTTGTGCCAACGGCCAGTAAACTATAGCCTGCGAAATCAAAGAATAGATACAAACTGTAATTATACATATAGCCGACTGTCCACCAGGATAAACCACCTTGTGCCAAGGCCATTTTTTCCACATGTGGTAAAAAGACACCACCAAGATAATGACTGATAATAAACTTATATAAAAATCCTAGAAATAAATAAAAAATTCCTTTTTCTAAAAAGTCTAAATATTTCTCCGCACTCGGCGGGTTTTTCAAATCTTTTTCAAAGCGCCGATAACGATCGATGGGTCCTGAAGAAATAGTCGGGAAAAACAAGAGAAACTGAATGTAACGAAACGGATGATATTCTTTCATTACGCCATCCCGTAAATCCATGACCACTTGGACCGCTTTAAAGGTTAAATAAGAAATCCCTAAAAAGCCAAGTAAGGTTGTTTTGCCTGTCATGAAGGGAGAAACTTTCACCCAAACAAGCGGTAATATAGCTAAAAAGACAGCCAGATAAAAGACCCAACCTGCATTTTTATTTTTTCGATAAGCCGCATAGCCCCACGTTAGTAACGTCTGATAAATAACATATACAATCAGAGCGACTCCTTGTTGCCAAAATTCGCCACCAAAACTGATATATAGAAAGACCAGTGTCACGAGTGTTTGGTACCAAGACCAACGTGTCCCTTTAATGGCTAAAGTTAAAATCATCGGCAACAAGGCCGCAATTAGCAGAACAAAGTAATACGGCGCATTATAGGGAATCATATGAGGAAAATTCATCATGTGGCATTCACCTCATTCATCAACCCTTTCCGATCAATTTTGCCATTACTTGTCAAAGGTAATTGTTCAACATATACAAATTTTTGCGGAATCATATAGTCCATTGTCAACGTGGCTAATTCTTGTTTAATTGCCTTAGTTAATTGAAAATCACTTGAAAATTCATGTGCTTGCGGAACGACATAGGCAATTAATTGTTGGACTTTATTTCCTTGATATTTCGGCACAACGACTGCTTGTTTCACGTAGGAAACATTCGTTAAGTGATGATCCACTTCTTCTAACTCAATGCGGTAGCCATGCAATTTAATTTGAAAATCTAAGCGTCCCTCATACTGCAATAGGTTATCGACTAACTTTCCAGCATCGCCTGTGCGATAAGCTGGTACGCCATCTAATTGGAAAAAAGCTTCAGCTGTTTTCGCAGGATTATTTAGATAGCCTTTGGAAACACTTGGTCCAGCAATGACGATTTCACCAATTTCACCTGCAGGTAATTTTGACATGCCTTCCATAATATAAATTTGCGTATCCTCTTTCACATACCCGATTGGTAAACGTTGAACACTTTTTAAAACTTCTTGAGTGATTTCAATGGCACTAATCGCTACAGTCGCTTCTGTCGGCCCATACGTATTATAAATATGCGCAGTTGGGAAACGAGCGGCTAATTTCTCAGCTGTTGGTTTTGGTAATTCTTCTCCACAGAATAAAAACGTGCGCAGTGCTGGTAGATGTTCACCATCGAAGCTTGGTTCCATTAGACACAATTCAATAAAGGACGGTGTTGAAACCCAGACGTCGATTGTTAATTGTGGCAAACGCGTAAATAATTGTTTAAAATCGTTAATGATTTCATTGGGTAACGGAGTTAATGAGCCGCCTAACGCCAATGCGGGATAAATAGACATCACCGATAAATCAAACGAATAAGGTGCCTGTGCTAAAAAGCGGGCCCCTTCTTCTAAACCAAAATCTTGCAACAACCAATTCGTAAAGCTAACTAAATTATCATGGCTGATTTGCACACCCTTTGGTACGCCAGTTGTCCCTGAAGTGAAAATGATATAGTAATTACTTGCTCCTGTGACAGGCGTCAACGCAGGCGCATGCCGAGGTGCATGCATCATCATTTCTGTTAATTCTTCCGCCGTAATTACTGGCACTTCGGTGGCTAACTCAGGCCATTCATGCACAGCAATCACTGCGGTTGGTTTGGCTACGTTTAGAATTAGTTCAATGCGTTCTTTTGGTGTATGTGCATCAATGGGGATATAGCTAAAACCAGCTTTCGATGCGCCTAAAAAACTCACAATCATTTCAAAATCTAATTCTCCGTATACGACAATCGCTGACTTGTCCGTTTTCAGCTCAGCTAAATAAGCGGCTAGATTGTCTGACTTTTCTTTTAACTCTCCATACGTAGAGACTTTTTCTTCGGTTAAATAAACAGGACGTTGGGGTTCTTTACGTGCCCATTCATCAATCGTTTGAATCATATTAATTACTTTTTCCATGTATAGCCGCCTCCTTAAAACTCGTTATAAATGAAGGTTCCTCCATTGATATTCTTGTAATGATAAAGATAAATTAATGCAATGACAATGAAAGAATAAAATAACGTTTTACCGATGAATTTAAGACTTTCGTTATTGAGAATTTTCTGAAAAGTTGTTTTCATTATCATTCACCTCCTAAGGTTAATCGCTATCCATTATTTTATGCTATATTTCAGCAAAGTCCATTGAAATTTCTTACAATTTAATAAAAAAACTAACAATTTCGTCACTTCTTAAATTTTCATGATTTTCATAAACGGAACTCTCATAATTTTTTCGCATAAAGAAACTGTAAAAACCGCTTCACAACGGCTTTTACAGTTTTTTAAAAATTGATGTGTCGAATCATCCGCGCATAAATGGCAGACGTTAAAATATAAAAAATTAGATAAACAATTATTAAGATTCCACAAGAAAGATATACTAACAAATATCCTGGACTCTTAATAAATTGGCTTAGCAAATAAATGGCAAAGGTAGTATGCAAAATCCCAATGACCATCGGCGGAAAGAAAATCAAACTATTCTGTCGATAAATTTGCTTAGTTATCGCTTTACTAGAAACACCCATCCGTTTTAAAGTCACGTAATCTTGACGCTCACTTACAGCTGAAAACAGTTGTCGTAACATCAAAATACTGCCCGTAATAAACAACGCTAAAATTGCCACAAACATGGAGACATATAAAGTCAAGCCGTTAATTTTTCGTTCATAGCGTAAAGAGGCGTAGCGATCATTCATATTTAGCCGCCAAGTTTCTGTGACATCATCTTGCGTATTCTTTACCTCTTCGTTAGGCATTTGTTTGGCAAAACCACTCAACTGCTGGTTATTTTTTTCATACTTATACAAAATTGGCGCTTGCCATTCTGTGGCAATCTGTTTATTTACGGCTTCATAAAGTTTTTCACGGCTTTTCGTGTCAACATTTACGGCGTTAATCTGATACTGAATGGAATTTTTTGTCACTTTCTGATAAAGGGCATCGGAAACGACAATCGTTGGTAAGGAATATTGTAATAAAAAATTGCCTAGATAGTTAGGCAGCACTTGTTGCAATTGTGCCTTCTCCCCTTCAACAAATTGCAGTTTCGATTCATAACGAGACATACCACTTAAAATATTGGTAAAGCTATCCATATAGATAACACTTTGGTCATTTTTTAAATGTAAATCGTTTAAATAAGGATTAATTTTTTGATAGTTGCGGTAATTTGAGAAGGATAAAACATTAACTGCTTCAATCGTTTCTTGTTCCTCTTGCGCTTGACCAATTCGCAAACTGCGTTCAATTCCAGTAATTTTATAAGAAAGTGTCACTTCATTTTTTATTTTGGTGTCCTTCGCTTCATCGAGAACTTTCTTCAATTTAGGATAGCTTTCCTGTGAAACTAAAAAGTCCACGGGGCCATCACTGTTGACCGTGTGCATACTAATCGTATACACAAAAACCATCACGCCGATCCCACTCAAGGCTGTCGCAATTAACAAGGTCAAACCAGTGAGTGTTTTGCTACTTTTAAATAAGTAGCGTTTGGCATTGCCTAAAGTAATCATACGTAAATCTTGGTAATACCATTTTTTTCTATGATTAAATAAGCGAATGATAAAATACATGGTATAACGGAAAAATAAATAAGTTCCCACCACACAGAGACCCAAAATGATAAAAGGCGTCAATGTAATAATCATCGGAATCGAGATATCCAATGAATCATTTAATTGTTTATACACAATACCTGTCGCTAAATTCCGAAAATCAAACGCAATAAAATAACCAGCCAGTAAACAAATAGGTCCTAAAATACCTAGAAACTGCCGCCGTTTCGTTAAACGACTATAATTAATTTGACCAATTTTTTCTTGGTGCATAAGCTGCGACAATGGATAACGATAAATCATCCAAATACTTCTTAAGCAGACAATCAAAATCATAAATGCAAAAGCTACACCGGTTTCAATAACGGAACGCCAAGAAATATAGAAGAAACTGGGGACTTCTAAAAACATAACTTTGGCTAAAATCATTGAAAACAACTTGGTGAAAATCACTCCTAAAATAATTCCATTAATTAGTGAAACAAAGCCTAAAACTAAATTTTCTACTAAAAAAATTAGTGAAACTTGGCTCTTTCTCAAGCCAATTAATCGATACAAGCCAATTTCTTGGCTACGTTTTCCTATAAAAAAACGATTTGCTGCCAACATAAAGCCCAAAATAATAATGGTGACTAAGGTACTACCAAGTCCTAAAGATCGCTTAATTTCGATATCACGGCCTGCACCTGCGACAAGAGGCTGGTTGTAAGCAATCGCACGGAAACAATAATAAACGACCGCTGCAAAAGTCATACTAATGTAATAAACCAGATAGTTAGGTACATGAGCTTTTAAATTTTTTAATGATAGTTTAAAAATCATTTGCGCGCCCGCCTCCACCAATCGTTGCTTGCATATCTATCACACGATTAAAAAATTCCTTACGTGATCCTTGACGAACAACTTCTGAGAAAATCGCACCGTCTTTAATGAATAAGATGCGATTGCAAAAACTGGCCGTGTACGGGTCATGTGTCACCATCAAAATTGTGGCATCATCATGCAGATTAATTTCAGCTAAATATTTCAACAATTCTGTTGCTGATTTTGAATCCAGTGAGCCAGTTGGTTCATCTGCAAAAATAATTTTAGGGTTCGTAATCAAAGCACGAGCAGCTGCTACCCGTTGTTTTTGTCCCACAGATATCTCTGGTGGATAAGCAGATAAAAGCTCCTGAATCCCCAAAATCGAAGTCACATGTAACAAACGTTTATCCATTTCTTCTAATGAAACTTTTTCTACAGCTAAAGGCAACAGAATATTGTCCTTCACATTTAACGTATCAATTAGGTTAAACGATTGAAAAATAAACCCCATTTCGTTTCTCCGAAAATCACTTAATTGATTATCTCGCATTTTTAAAATATCTTGTCCGGCGATGCGCACGATTCCTGCGGTTGGCAAAATAATCGAGGATAAGACATTCAACAGTGTCGATTTCCCAGCACCGCTGGGACCCATAATCCCCACAAATTCGCCTTCATCAACGGTAAACGAAATATTATCTAATACTTCTGTTTTATTATTTAAACGACCATATGTCTTGCTGACATGGTTTACTTCTACAATTTTTTTCATTTTTCTCGCTCCAACGTTTTGTTATTACTCTTATTTTACCAAGAAAAAATCTGAATGAACATCGTTTTATCTTACAATATCGTTCGGTAGTCAAAGAATAATTGGCATTTCGTGAATAAATCCGCAAACAATTATTATTTAATAATTGTTATTTTTTAGTGTTGCTTTTAGCAATTTGGCAAAAAACTCTTTGCTGTTTTTTAATTTTGACAAAGAATTTTTTTCACACAAAAAAATTTGCTCAATCCTTTTCTTCATTTGTTTTCATATTTTTTCAAAACAGCACAAGCACAATATATAGTGTTTGTCTAGTGATATTTTACTAAAAATACGCAATATATCGATTGAATTTAGCCGACCTTTGTATTAGGATAGTTACTAACGAGATATAAGGAGCTGGATAAAATGATGAAGATTACTGATGAAAAAGCCGAGGATGTTAATCTCTCAACAATTAAAGTCGTCAAACGGGATGGTCGTTTAGTGACTTTCGATGATCAAAAAATATACGACGCTTTGATCAAAGCTGAACAAAAAATACATGACCAAGTCACTCCTTTGACACATCAAAAAGTCCAATCGATTGTTGCCGATGTCAATCGAGAAATTGCCGAACGTTTTACCAATAACGTAAAAATTTATGAAATTCAAAATATTGTGGAACATACTCTGCTATCCAACAACGAATATGCCTTAGCCGAAGAATACATTCATTACAGAACCCAACGTGATTTTGAGCGTAGTAAAGCAACTGATATTAATGTATCTATCGGCAAATTAATTAATAAAGATCAGACTGTCGTGAACGAAAATGCCAACAAAGACAGTGACGTTTTTAATACGCAACGTGATCTAACCGCTGGGATTGTTGGAAAATCAATTGGTTTAAAGATGTTGCCTTCACACGTGGCTAATGCCCATCAAAAAGGCGACATTCATTACCACGATTTAGATTATCATCCATATACGCCCATGACAAACTGCTGTTTAATTGATTTTAAAGGCATGCTAAACAATGGCTTTAAAATTGGGAACGCTGATGTCGAATCACCAAAATCAATTCAAACGGCCACTGCACAAATTTCTCAAATTATTGCCAATGTAGCTTCCAGTCAATATGGTGGTTGCTCTGCCGATCGGATTGATGAATTATTAGCGCCTTTTGCGGAACGTAATTATGAAAAACATTTAGCAGATGCGCAAGAATGGATTGAAGGAGAAGAACGCCAAAAAGCATTCGCTCGGAAGAAAACGAAAAAAGATATTTTTGATGCCATGCAAAGTCTTGAGTATGAAATTAATACCTTATTTACTTCCAATGGACAAACCCCTTTTACTTCTCTGGGATTTGGTTTAGGTACCAACTGGTTTGAACGAGAAATTCAACGGGCGATTTTACAAATCCGAATTAATGGTTTAGGGATTGAAAAACGAACAGCTATTTTCCCAAAACTGATTTTCACAATTAAGCGCGGCGTCAATGCGCAACCTACTGATCCAAACTACGATATTAAACAGCTGGCACTGGAATGCGCAACGAAACGCATGTATCCTGATGTTTTAAACTATGATAAAATCGTTGAACTAACAGGTAGTTTTAAGGTACCAATGGGCTGTCGTTCCTTTTTACAAGGCTGGAAAGACGAACAAGGTGAAGAAGTAAATGTTGGCCGAATGAATTTAGGCGTTGTGACCTTGAACTTACCAAGAATCGCTTTAGAAGCGCAAGGAAGTCAAGAAAAGTTCTGGCAAATTTTAAATGAACGTTTAGCGATCGTTAAAGATGCTTTGGTTTATCGGGTTGAACGTGTTAAAGAAGCTAAACCAGCGAATGCACCGATTTTATACATGTATGGTGCATTTGGAAAACGTTTAGCTACACAGGATGCCGTAGATGAACTGTTTAAAAACAAACGTGCCACGGTTTCGCTTGGCTATATTGGCTTGTATGAAGTGGCTTCTGCCTTTTACGGCGGTGCTTGGGAGGACAATCAAGAGGCCAAAAACTTTACACTGGATATTTTAAAAGAACTGAAAAAAAATGCCGATAACTGGGGCAACGAATACGGCTATCATTTTAGTGTCTACTCTACACCGAGCGAAAGCTTGACTGACCGTTTTTGCCGTTTAGATACTGAAAAATTTGGCATCGTCGAAAATATTACAGATAAAGAATATTACACAAATAGTTTCCATTATGATGTACGCAAAAATCCAACGCCTTTTGAAAAACTTGATTTTGAAAAGGATTATCCAAAATATTGTTCTGGTGGTTTTATCCACTACTGTGAATACCCCATGTTACAGCAAAATCCCAAAGCACTTGAAGCTGTCTGGGATTACGCTTATGACAAAGTTGGCTATTTAGGAACCAATACGCCAATTGATCATTGTTATGCCTGTGGTTTTGAAGGGGACTTCCATCCAACTGAACGTGGCTTTGAATGTCCAGAATGTGGCAATCATGATCCTAAGACTTGTGATGTCGTTAAACGGACTTGTGGTTATTTAGGTAACCCGCAAGCTCGCCCAATGGTACATGGTCGTCACAAAGAAATTTCCTCTCGTGTGAAACATTTAAAAAATTAAACTCGATTATTCTATAGAAAGAAGTTTTGCTGATGCGTAATCCGAAACCACAAGAATGGAAAACCGAAGACTACAGCCAAAAAAAGATTGCCGATTACAAAGCGTTCAACTTTGTTGATGGCGAAGGTGTACGCAATAGTTTATATGTGAGCGGCTGTCTCTTTGCTTGTGAAGGTTGTTTTAACAAAGCTGTCCAAAATTTCAATTACGGTACGCCGTTTACAGAATCTTTAATGAATCAAATTATTGAAGATTTGTCCCATGACTATGTCCAAGGTTTGACTCTTTTGGGTGGTGAACCTTTTCTGAATACAGATGTTTGTCTTAGTGTAGTCAAACGTGTGCGGGAAACATTTGGCTCAGCCAAAGATATCTGGTCTTGGTCTGGGTATACCTTTGAAGAACTACTTTTAGAAACGCCTGATAAGCTTGAACTACTCCATTCAATTGACATTTTAGTTGATGGGCGCTTTGAACTGGCAAAACGTAATTTAAATTTACAATTTCGTGGCAGTAGTAATCAACGGATTATTGATGTACCCAAATCACTTGCTGCTGGCAAAGCTGTTATTTGGGAAAAATGTCATGACGCCGAAACGTCTTATGAACAAATCAAAAAATCAATTTAAAAAAGTTAGCCCTTTAGCCATCTCTTGAGGATGTGTCTAAAGGGCTAACTTTTTTCCCATAAAGGTAAAACAATGTTTTCATACGCTAGTGGATCTAAATTCGTTAAAGTAATGCCTAATAAACGGATTCCTTGTTCTAAACCTAAAATATCTTCCCAAATTAAATTCGCTTGATAGAAAAGTTCTTCTTTTTTAGAAATATATTCAGGTAATGTCACACGTTTCGTAATCGTCGTATAGTCAGTATAACGAACTTTCAGGACTACTGTTTTGCCATGTTTTTGCACTCGTTGCAACGCACGCTCAACCCCTGCTGCTAATTGTCTCAATTGAGCCGTAACCTGCTCTTCCGTCGTTAAAGGGGTGCCGTAAGTATGTTCCTTGCCTACCGACTTACGATCTCTAGTCACTTGAACTGGCGCATCATGGATACCACGGACTTTACGATACAATGAATAACCCATTTTACCGAATAACCGAATCAACGTCATCTCATCTTGCTTGTATAAATCTGCTCCAGTAAAAATCCCTAGTTCATGCATTTTGGGCACTGTTTTTTTCCCGATTCCATGGAAATCTTCAATCGGTAATGCTTTCAAAAAATCTTCGGCCTCTTCTGGTAAGACAACCGTCAGGCCCTTTGGTTTCTGAAAATCTGATGCTAACTTGGCTAAAAACTTATTGTAACTAACACCTGCCGAGCAAGTTAACTGCAATTCATGCCAAATATCATATTGGATCATTTTCGCAATTTTAATAGCCGACTTACTGTTGACCTTATTTTCAGTTACATCTAAATACGCTTCGTCAATAGATACCGGTTCAATCACATCTGTATAGCGGCGAAAAATTTCACGGATTTCTTGAGAAATTTCACTATATTTCTGATAATTACCTGGCTTAAAAATGGCACTTGGACATAGTTCATACGCCTTTTGAGCACTCATAGCCGAGTGAATACCGTACTGTCGAGCAATATAATTCGCTGTGGTCACCACTCCTTTGCCCCCAGTATCACTTGGATGGCGCGCAATAACTAACGGATGTCCTACTAGCTCTGGATGATCTCGTTCTTCAACTGAAGCAAAAAACGCGTCCATATCTATATGTATAATTTTTCTCGACGTATCTTTTTTTAAGGGAAAACGTAATTCGCTCATCATTTTGATTCGCCTCCTCCCTCCATTATATACGAACGTCCGTTCTTTTTCAAATTGAAACTTCTTTATTTCAACCAGAAAAAGCTGAAAATCCGTGAAGTTATAAACACAGATTTCCAGCTTTTTAATTAAACGACCAATTGTTTTTGTTGATTATAGTAGCCTTTATAGGCAAGATAAGTTGCAATCACTGAACCAATACTTGTTGCTGATAGCAACATAAAAGTCACCATAATCTGATATTTTATCGCATGGACAGGATCAACGCCCGCAAAAATTAAGCCTGACATCATCCCAGGTAAACTAACAATTCCGACAGTTTTGGCAGAATCAATCGTCGGCGCCATCCCGGTTTTCACACTTTGTTGGATGATTGGTAAAGAGGCGAGTTTGATAGTTGCACCTAATGCTAGTTTCTCCATTACCGCTTGCCGTTGGTTTTGAAAAAGAGTATCTAAATTGCGATAGCATAAACCAATTGCCACCATCGAATTGCTGGCAATCATCCCACTGATAGGAATGATTTGAGAAGGAATAAATTTAATAGAACCAGAAAAAATCAAAATACCAATGGTAATTCCTGTACTACAACCAATTGCAATGAAAGAAATCAAAAAGCCCTTTTGTAATTGCTGGCTGCGTTTTTTTGCATTAAAGGCTGCGTTGGAAACAATCACCAAAACCATGATGAGCGTTAAAATAAGGTTATTGACTTGAAAAACATATTTTAATAAATAGCCGACTGCGACTAATTGAATGACTGCTCGAATCACACTAATAATAATATCTTTGGTAAAACCTAATTTTTCTTTAGTACTAATAATTAATGCGACCACCACTAGCATGGCTGAAAAAAATAAGGATAAATTATTAACTGCTAAATCCATCTGTCGGCGCCACCTTTCCTGCTACAATACGAATCACTTGCTGTGCTTGCTGAATTTCTTCGGTATCATGCGTGACACGAACCAGCGTGACTCCTTGCTCTTTGTTTAATTGGTTTAACAATTGATTGACAATCTGTTTGCTTTCTTCATCTAATCCCGTTGTAACTTCGTCTAATAATAAAACATCTGGTACAAAAATAATGTTTCGTAGCAAAGCAACCCGTTGTCGCTCACCACCAGAGAGTTCGGCTATTTTCTTTTCAAGATAAGCAGCGGGCAATTTCACTTGTTGGAGTAATGCCACGACTTTTTCCTGATTAAACGCTTCTTGTCTGACGGTAAATGGAAATAACAAATTATCATACACGGTTTCACCAAATAAAGTTGGCTGCTGAAAACAATAAGAAACCTTTTGGCGGTATGTTTCGATTGGCATTGTAGTAATTGGCGCTTCTTGATAAAAAATTTCGCCTTCTGTAGGACTTAATAATGAAGATAAAATTTTTAAAAATGTACTTTTCCCGCTACCTGAAGGACCAACAATTGTTGTATTGCTACCTGTTTCAAATGACAAATCAATATCAGAAAGAATGCTACGACCATTTACTTGATAAGACACGCCTTCTGCTCGCAATAAATTACTCATGTTTCTCTCCTTTTTTAAATGGAATGATATTCTTTATATACTTCTTGTTTTTTTACATTTCTCAATTTGGCCACTTCTTTGATTGCCTCTTTTGAACTCCGTCCCTCTTCCTCCATTAAAACTTGTACATGTTCCTTGAGGGAAATAGCCGGCATTGCTGCTATTGTCTCTTTCTCACCAGTAAATCCGCTAACTAATAAACAACACTCGCCTTTTAGCGTATTTTCTGCTAAATATTCTGTTAGTTCTCCTAAGGTACCTCGTAAATACTCTTCGTGAAGTTTCGTTAATTCCCGACAAATCACAGCGGGGCGTTCTTGACCATAGACTTCAGCAAACGTTGCTACCGTTTTAGCAATCCGATAGGGGGACTCATAAAAAATCTGTGTCGGCCGTTCTTCTTTTAATGCTGATAACACGTCTTTCTGTTCTTTTTTCTTTCTTGGTAAAAAACCATAAAACGTAAATGGCTGTGGTAAAAGACCCGAGGCAATCAAGGCGGTCATTCCTGCCGTAGGTCCTGGCAAGGCAATCACTGCCAGTTCTTCTTCAAGACATGCTGTAACCAATTCATGACCAGGATCACTAATTGAAGGCATACCTGCATCGCTAACTTGGGCAATCGTTTCACCACTCAGCAATCGTGTAATCAGTTGAGGAATTCGCTCTTTGTAATTATGTTCGTGTAAACTAATTTGTGGTGTTGTAATCTCAAAATGATTTAGCAATTTTTGTGTGTTTCTTGTGTCCTCACTAGCAATCACCGTTGCTTCTTTCAATATGTTTAAACAACGAATACTCATATCTTCTAAATTGCCGATCGGTGTTGGGACAAGATACAATTTTCCTTTTGTTGTTTGCTTATCAAAACTTTTTTGTTTTTGCATAGCGCATCCCTCATTTTCCTTTTTCGTTCTATAAATAGATAAAGGTTTGATTTGACAATCGATTGACTGTCAAACCAAACCTTTCCTTTTTATTTGCAGTGTTCCACTAGACTTAACGCGTACGTTCCCCATAAATAACATCAAGACAAAAGGCACATTCTTCATCATTTTCACGTCTTGAACCATATAAAATATTGCAGACATGGAAGCCCTCTTCATAAAGTTTTTCCAAATTCATACGTGATTTTGATAGCTCTTGTTTTTCAGTTTCAGTTGTATTTCCTGCTAACTTATTCAGTTCTTGGAGATGCTCCCGTAAGCGTTGGTTTTCGATTTCCAACGTGGTATTTTTTTCTACCAACTCATGGAGTGCTGCTTTAATTTCTCTTAATTGTGTCACTGAACTGTCTAAATCAGTTTCCAACGAATTTAATCCATCATAGAGCGAACGTTTATCCATTTTGATCACCTTTTTCAGCAGCAACTTTCGCAGTAGCTTCTTTGATTTCTTCGTAATCATAATCCGCTGCGATTTCACGACCATGCAGACGAACTTTGACAATCCGACTTAATAGATTCAACCCGACGACTTTGCCTTTGCCATCTGGTGTTATTACTTCTTTTCCATAATCTGGTAATTCTTTTTTAGCGGCTTCATATTCGTCGTTTTCGTATTTCAAACAACACATTAAGCGGCCACATAATCCCGAAATTTTGACAGGATTTAAAGATAACCCTTGATCTTTAGCCATTTTGATTGAAACTGGCATAAAATCTCCTAGAAATGTTGAGCAACACAGTTGTCTGCCACAAGGGCCAATGCCACCTAATATTTTCGCTTCGTCTCGGACACCAATTTGACGTAACTCAATTCGCGTCCGGAAAATAGCCGCTAAGTCTTTGACTAATTCACGAAAATCAATTCGCCCATCTGCCGTAAAGTAAAAAATCATTTTGCTACGATCGAAGGTATATTCTACTCGCACTAATTTCATTTTTAAGTCATGAGCTCGAATTTTTTCATTGGCAATGCTTTTGGCAGCTTCTGCATCAGCCAAATTTTTTTGTTCTTTTTCTAAATCATTGGCTGTTGCTTTATTTAAAATGGGTTTTAGGTCCTCTGGTAAATCGTCTGAATCGACTGTTTTTTTAGGAATAGCAACAGTAGCTAATTGTTTTGACTGTTGAGATTCAACGAGTACTTTCTCATTATAAATATACTCAGATTTTCCAGGAGCAAAATAATAGATATGACCGGCTTCACGGAAGCGAACTCCTACTACTTCTACCATTTTATTCCTCCTAATCTAGTTCAAGTGAACGTTGCTTCAATCGGTTAAGGAACTTGCTGAAACAACTAAGTTCCTACTATATTATGAAACTGAATGCCACTTGGCACTTTTTTCCTTTATGATTTAGGGTGAATCATTTGGATAACTAATTGTTCACAAACATTTTGCCAACTAACATTGGCAGTCCATTTTTGGCGTGCTTTCAAAATTAGCGCCAGCCGTTCCGCCTGCTCTTCCGTTATTTTTTTGGCTTGCTGTGTCGCAACACTTTCTTCCAATAATTGACGGTAATAAACCATGAGCAAGTCAAAGCTAAGCGCTTGTTGTTCTTTTTCCTTAAATACTTTGACCATTTTCTTCTGAACGTAGATAAATGCCTGTAAATCATTACTTTTTAGATAATTAAACCATTGCAAAATGATTTCCCTAGCTTCATTAAACCATTCATCTTGAGAGATTTCAACTGCTTTCTCAAAACTATTTGTCAGCTCAGCTAAAAGGGTTGCAGTCTTTTCACCAATCCCCTGTTTGATTAAGCGATCAATTAATGTTTTTTTGACTAATGGTTGAAAATGTAAGGTTTGGCATCGTGATTGAATCGTTGGTAAAATTCGAGAAAGCGAAGTGGTTTCTAAAATAGCTAAAATTTGTCCTTCTGGCTCTTCTAAAAATTTTAAGAGACTATTGGCTGCGCCGGTACTCATTTTATCTGCTTCTTGAATTAAGAAAACTTTTTTAGCAGTCTCGACCCCACTTTTAGAAAACTCCGCTTTTAATTCACGGATTTGGTTCACTTTGATGGTTTGCCCATCTGGCGCAATTCTTAAAACATCTGGATGTTCATTTTCATTAATCCGCACACAATTATGGCATTCGTTACAAGGCTGTTGATTTACTAAATTCGTACAAAAGACATGTTTCGCCATCCATAAGCCAAATTCTTGTTTTCCAGTTCCTGTATCTCCTTCAAAAAGATAAGCATGGGCAAGACGACCATGCTCAAAACTTTTTTGGAGTTGCTTGTACAGCAAAGGTTGCATTTGCTGTAGCTGTTGTGCTTCATTCATCTTAATATTGATGGAATCCTTCAACTGGTAAGACGAAGCAAGTAGCGCCGCCTACTTCAACTTCCACAGGATAAGGAATTTGGCCATCCATTGTGATATCTAAAGTCACAGGTGTTGAAACATATTGTTTTCTTGATTGACATGTTTCTTTAATTAAAGCTAATGTTTCGTCGACACGTTCATCATCAATCCCAATAATAAATGTGCTGTTTCCCGCTTTTAAGAATCCACCTGTTGAGGATAATTTTGTAGCACGAATATTGGCATCAATAAATTCGTTGGCTAATCGGTTACTATCTTTGTCTTGTACAATGGCTAAAATAATCTTCATGGTCTACACCTTCCTATAATTAAAAGTTTTCTGGATAACGTTCAATAATCGCCTGATACGTTGCTTCTACGACAAGTTCTAAACTCATCCGTGCATCAATCTTTTTGATACGTTGTGGATTTTCTTCTGCTAATTTCAAATATTCATGACGAACACGTTGATGAAATTCTAACCCTTCTGAATCTAAGCGATCAATTTGCTGTGTTCGATTTTCTTGAATCCGCCGTAAGCCAGTATCTGAGTCAACGTCTAAATAAATTGTAAAATCTGGTGAGACACCTTCTGTCGCAAACGCATTAATTGAAGCAATGGGGGCAATCCCAATTCTACGCCCAGCGCCTTGGTAGGCTAATGAGCTGTCAACAAAACGATCACATAGGACTAAATGACCCGCTTCCAAAGCTGGCAAGATTTTTTCCACTAAATGTTGACGACGAGCAGCTGCGTAAAGTAAAGCTTCTGTTCGCTCATCCATTCTGTCATTTCTTGGATCTAAAATAACTGTTCGAATCTTTTCGGCAATCGGTATGCCGCCTGGTTCTCTTGTAGTGACAATTTTTCGTTTTGACTCTTTAGCTAATCTTTCAGAAACTTCCTTCAAAACACTGGTTTTACCAGCACCATCTGGACCTTCAAATGTGATAAAAATACCCTGCACGTGCGAAAACTCCAATCAATTTTTACTTGTATCTATTATACTTCATCTTGCTCTATCAGTCTAATTGAAATCCTTATGTCCTATTTAAAGTGATGCATCCGCTGAAAAAAAGAAACTGAAAAAGAAGTACGGAAAAGCTTGAACTGCGACATTTTCTCACAGAAACGACCTACTTCGATTTCAACTTCTTTTTCCAACGATGTTTCTTTTAAATTTCTCGACGCCCTTCGACTGCTTTTAGCAAGGTTATTTCGTCTGCATATTCAATATCGCTGCCGACAGACAAGCCGTGTGCCAAACGAGTAACGGTGATTCCAGCTGGTTTAATGAGCCGTGATAAATACATCGCCGTCGCTTCTCCTTCAGTGGTAGCGTTGGTTGCTATAATGACCTCTTTCACTTCATCATCGTGCAATCGTTTGATCAAAGAGGCAATATTAATATCTTCTGGTCCTGTTCCTTCCATCGGTGAAAGCACCCCGTGGAGTACGTGATACAAGCCTTGATATTCACGCATTTTTTCCATTGCCATAACGTCTTTTGGTTCTTCCACTACTAAAATAATACTACGGTCACGATTTTTATCTTGGCAAATTTCACAAGGATCTTCTTCAGTAATATTTCCGCAAATACTACAGAAATGGAGATCTCTCTTGACACTAATTAGCGCTTTTGCAAAAGCATTAGCATCTTCTTCTTTCATATCAATTGTATAAAAAGCAAGCCGTGTCGCTGTTTTTTGACCAATTCCTGGTAATTTCATATAACTTTCAATCAATTTTGCAATCGGTTCTGGATAATTCATGAGGCTTCTACAGTCCTTTCTTAGCAAGGCGTTTCTGTTATTACTGAGCGAGTTACAACAGATTTTGCGTCACTGAATATCTTATCACGCCCTGTCAAAAAAGCAACTGACAATTACTGCTTTCTAATACAAAAACAAGTCGTTAGTTACGAGCACTAAACGACTTGTTTTTGTATTAACCAATCCAGGTTTCGTGTGTATAGGCCATTTCCCAAAAAGCGTATTCCATCTCACTGCTGATAACAAAAGCGGTGATCATAGCTGCTTGTTCTTGTGGTGAACTTTCTTCATATAATTGGTCTAACAGTTGACGTTCCTCTTGGACGTGTTGGTACGCTTCCTCCCCAGCATAGGTTTCAATCCAACGTTGGTACAGTGGTTCTGGTGAGTGTTGTTTGACTAACTGTGCACCAATTTCTTGATAGAGCCAAGAACAAGGCAACATACTTGCTGCGGCCGTCTTAGGCGTTCCTTCAATAAGTTGGCGATACATATGAGAAACATAGTGATACGCGGTTGGTGCAATCGGTGTCGCTGCAACTTCTTCTTCCGTAATCGCTAGTTCTTCAAAAAAAGTTTCACGAATAGCTAATTCGCCCAACGCGAGATTTTCCGCATTTGTTAAGAGTAATTTTTTCAATCGAGGTTGTTGCGTTTGTGCCGCAATCAAGCGATAAAGTTGACTAAAATGTTTTAAATAGTAATGATCTTGAATTAAATAGTAGCGAAAAATCATTGGACTCAAGGTTCCTTCATGTAACTCTGTGATAAAAGGATGCTGAAAACTCCCTTGCCAAGAAGCTTGCGCTTGTTCTTTGGCTTGTTCTGTAAATGTCATAGGTTTCTCCTTTACGTTAGAAAAATAAACAAATTGGTAAAAATGATGATCAAAATAGCAAGCCCAAGACTGACTTTTGCTGACACAAAATGCTCTTTTCGACTTCTAGTGGCTCCTTCTTCATAGCCATGGGCAGACATTGCTTCCGTATATTTATCTCGCCAAGAAACAGCAACGAGCAGTGTTTTAACATAAAGCATCGGCGACCAAAAATGAAACGTTTTGCCACGGAGTAGGCTTGCTTCTTTTAAATCATTAATTTCTCTTTTCACTTCCGGTAAGGCGTGAACCACCACTAAAATTCCATAAACAAAGTTTGGTGCTAGCCCCTTTTGTTCCAATAACAACAATAATTCTTCAAAATCAACGCCTACAGCAAAAGCTAGTCCTAAACCGGCAAAGGCATACGTTCGACTAAACAAAAGCCAGGCTTGTTGACTACTCGTACCATGCAAATAAATAGACCAAAACGTCCCGATTGCTGGTAAAAGTGGCAAGAAAAATAACCAAAGCAGTAAGCGGGATTTTCGCTGGCCTATTAAAAAAATGACACAACCCATAAAAACCGCCAAATTTGCTAAAATTGACTGAGAAAAAGATAATTCAAAGGTCAAAATAAGAATCAAAGAAGCATAAATTGCTGCATTTGTTTGCTTTATTTGCATGTGGTTCCCTCCTGCCAGATAATCAGTTGTTGCTGCAGCAATTCTATTCGGTAATTGCTCACGCCAGAGAGAGGTTCTAGCCGATGCGTGACGATTAGAAAATCTTGTTGCGCACTTTTTTCTTTGATCCATTCAACAAAATAATTGCATGCTCGCTCATCTAATCCAGCAAAAGGTTCATCTAAAAGTAAACAGTCCAAATCTAAGCTCAGCAAACTAATTAATTGCACCATCTTTTTTTGCCCTTCACTTAGTTGAAAAACACTGTGCTCTAGTTTTTCTTTTAAACCTAAAAAAGTTAAGGCTTCCTCTTGTTTTCTTCTTTTTTCTGCTGTCATGTTCTGACCAAACAAAAGCTCTTCTCGTAAAGTCAACGTGACAAACTGACGATTGGCTTGTTGCACCGCTAATGTCATGTGTTGATACAATTTTTTTGAAGCCCGCAAGCGGCGGCCTGCCAAGAACATTTTCCCTTGATATTTTTGTCTCTGAACGATGGCTTTTAATAAGGTGGATTTTCCCGCCCCATTTGGCCCCGTCAACGTGGTAATTCCTTTAAACAAAAGCGCTTCTTTTTCTTCAAGTAGCACTCGTTTTCCCTGAGACAAACGAAAATTTTTCAATTGGAGCATTGGTTGTTTTACCACAGAAGTTGTAAGCTGAAATGTCTGCGGTTTTGTTTTGATAAACGTCAACGGTTGTTTTTCAAACTGGCCGTTTTTCAACGTGACGACTTGGTCCACAACATCAGCGTAATCGTTGAAATCGTGGTCGCACACCAAAATCGTTTTGCCTGCTTGATGGAGTCTTGCTAAAATTTGAATAAATTGTTTTCGAGAGGTTGGATCAATACTTGCAAAAGGTTCATCTAATAAAAGAATATCTGGGTTCATTGCTAGCAGAACTGTCAACGCCGCTTTTTGTTTTTCACCACCAGATAACGTCGCTAATTCTCGTGTGAATAAGGTTTGAGTCTGAACAAGTTGAAGCGCTGTTTGGATTTTTCGGTTCATTTCTTCAGGCGAGATTCCTAAATTTTCTAAAGCAAAAATCAGTTCTCGTTCCAAGGTTTTCATTGTAAATTGTTGACTGGGGTTTTGAAACAGCATGCCAATTTTTTGCGTCTTTTCACGAGTTGATAATTGTCGGCGTTCCATTCCTTCAATCAAAATTTCTCCTTGGTAATCAAGCGGAGCAAATCCGGCAATCAATCGTAAGAGCGTTGATTTTCCACTACCACTATCGCCAATTAATAAGGAAAACGTTCCTTGAGGAATTGCTAAATTTGTCTTTTCAAACAAGGGTTGTTCTCGTGAAAAGGACACAGCTTTTAATTGGATACTATTCATTTTGCCTTCACAGCTAACCCTTGCGCAGACTGATACATTCGTAAAATAACCTTCGTTAAGAAAATACCAAAGAAACAAATAGAAA
This sequence comes from Enterococcus sp. DIV0236, assembly GCF_050558525.1. NCBI lineage: Bacteria > Bacillati > Bacillota > Bacilli > Lactobacillales > Enterococcaceae > Enterococcus > Enterococcus sp. DIV0236. The sequence goes on from NZ_CP187891.1 coordinate 2,234,560, forward strand.
CGAATCGAACGCTAATTAAAGCAATGTTCATCCCCAGACCGTAATTGCCATAACCAAACTTAAAGTATTCATACACATAACTAAAAATAGTCGTCCCAATCGCACTATAAAATAACGTTAGTGTATCGTACCGTTTGTAGCGTGTCACAAAAAAGCCACTTTCACTACCTAGGCCTTGAATCACACCAGAAATTAATACACTAGGTCCGAAATACGAACCATAAAGCATTTCTGCCAAAGCGGCTAAAACTTCCGCCAAAACAGCACTTCCCGCTCGTGGAATCAGCATCGCTGCAATTGGTGCCACCATGGTCCACATTCCAAATAAAAGCTCATTGGCAAATGGACTCAGGCCTAATGGTAACAGCGCAGCATTCAATAACGCATAGAGGAACCCTGCCCCCATAAAAACACCGCCAAACAAAAAGGCTAAAAAAGCGAGTAAGACGACTTGTTGCAATGACCATTTTTTCAATAAAAAAACTCCTTTCTCTTAACAAAAAGCAAAAGGAGTGACTTAAATAAACCCTGATAAAAGAAAACACACTCATCCTAGGACAGAATGAGTGCGTGAAAAATCAAAGTAAATCGGCATTTCCCTGCGACAGTACTAACTGCATCAGGTTCAATGGGTATCATCTCAGCCATAACAGCACCCCAAATGTTTTTTATTAAAATGTACTTTTACTATAGCATAGAATAACTATAAAAACTAGTCTTGGCACTTTTTTTCTTTCATCAAAAGCTGAAGAAATCAAACAATTTTGTAAGATAACTGTTAGGCAAATAAATGGTTGGTTTTTCTGGACTTTGTTATATTGTTCTTTATGAAAGAGAGGCGTTTATACTATGGGTAAAACATTAACTGGCTTTCATTTGAAAGTCATTGGGGTTATTTCAATGGTCTTTGACCATCTATTGCAATTTTTTAGTTTTTTAGGCGTGCCTGGTTGGTTCGGATGGATTGGACGAATTGCTGCACCTATTTTCTTATTTGAAAGTTCTGAAGGCTTCATTCACACAAGCAATCGGCGAAAATACATGTTCCGGTTATTGTTAGGCTTCTGGATTATGGGGATTCTGAACGGCATTTTAAATGCGTATTTTTCAACAGGTGGCTTAATTATCAATAATATTTTTGGGACGTTATTTTTAGGTACGGTCTACATGCAGTCTATGGACTATTTTAAACAAAAACAAATTGGTAAAGGGCTTCTTTGGTTTATTGTGCCTTTATTAATCAGTGCTCTACCTCTCGTTGTTTTTAGTTCTCCAGACATATTAAGCAACCCTGCTATCTTAATTGGTTTCCAACTTTTCAATCTGATTGTGCCATCACTAATGATGACAGAAGGTGGGTTTTTATTTGTTCTCTTGGCCGTGGCTTTTTATTTATTCCATGGCAAAAAGTGGTTACAAATTTCAGCAATTGGCGTTGTTGCGTTGATTTCAGCAGCCAGCTATAATTTCCAAGAACTATTCGGGGTGAACCACCAATGGATGATGATTTTAGCAGCGATTCCAATTGTTCTTTATAATGGTGAAAAAGGCCGTGGCATGCGGAATTTCTTTTATATTTTCTATCCAGCTCACATTGCTATTTTTGCAATTATTAGTTTCTTCATGCAACGTTAATTATTTTCTGCTTGACGATTGCCTAAAAACTGTTTACAATGCAACATGTAAACAAATCGTACAGATAACACGCAAGTTGCGTGTCGAGAGAGAGGCGGTTTCTATTCTTATAGAAACTGCTTCTATTTTTTTACGAAAAAATGAAAACTATAGAGGTGATTAAATGGAACAAAAAAACGTACGATTATTCCCTGCCGTTTTAGCGACAGGAATTATGTCTTTTGCTGGCGTATTAATTGAAACAGCAATGAATGTAACCTTTCCGACATTAACAAAGGAATTTGGTGTTTCCACCGGTACCGTGCAGTGGGTGACAACGATTTATTTATTAGTTATTTCTATCATGGTGCCCTTATCCAATTATTTATTAAAAACCTATTCGTTAAGACGCTTATTTATTGTTGCGAATCTTTTCTTTTTGATTGGTTTAGCGATTGATGTCTATTCGCCATCTTTCAGTATCTTGTTATTAGGCCGACTCTTCCAAGGGGCTAGCACTGGGATTGCTTTGCCACTGATGTTTCATATTATTTTGAACTTTACCCCGCTGGAAAAACGGGGAACGATGATGGGGGTAGGCACATTGACCACTTCAATTGCTCCAGCCATTGGTCCAACGTATGGTGGAATTTTAACATCTTCCCTATCTTGGCACGCCATCTTTTTATTCTTAATTCCTGTTTTACTGCTTTCTTTGTTTATGGGATTATCTGCTATTCCAGAAATACCTGTTAAAAAAACCACCACTCTTGATTTGGTTAGTTTAATTGGTATTGCCCTGTTATTTAGTGGTTTGTTGATGTTTTTAAGTAAAATTGGTACATTGTTTGGCTGGCTTTCACTTCTGGCAGCCGTTATTGGCTTTGTTATTTTTTATAAACGAGCAACGACCGCTGAACAGCCACTAGTACGTTTGACAATTTTAAAAAATCCCGCCTTTGTTTTATTTTTATGTGGCTTTTTAGTTTGTCAATTCTTATTGTTAGGTATTTCCTTTGTCTTACCAAACTTTGTTCAAATCGTCCTTGGAAAAAATGCGTTTGTAGCTGGGCTAGTCATGCTGCCAGGTGCTACAGTTGGGGCCATTTTGGCACCACTTTCTGGACGAGTGTTGGATCAATACGGCGCTAAAAAACCTATATTATTTGGCTTAAGTTTGGCGACAATCGGTTGGCTAGCTTTAACAATTTTACTAGAGATGCCTGTTTTATTAGGATTCGTCGCTGGACATGTTACCTATATGATTGGTCTAGGTTTTGCATACAGTAATATGATGACGACTGGTATGAGCTTGTTAGAGGAGAAAGATTTTGGCGACGGCAATACGTTATTTAATACACTTCAACAATTTTCTGGCGCTATTGCGACGGCCATTGTAGCGACGATTATTAATATCGCTCAAGACCACGCAGATAATTTTGCTCAGGGGACAACGATGGGCTCACTCATTTCTCTGATTTTCTTGCTAACCTTATTAGTGATTGTTTTGATTGCTTGCTGGAATTATTTCCGCAAAAAAGCTTAAAAAAAAGCAGCTGGTCAGTTCCATAGTGACCAGCTGCTTTTTTTAGTTTTCTAAAGATAGTTGTTTTTTTATGCTTCTTGCTTCCGAATATAAAGTACGAACAAGACAGCAATTAGCACGATAAAACCACCAAAAATCGGTGTATATGTTACTGATAAATGATCTGTGACCATCCCACCTGTCATTGAGCCAACGGTAATCCCAATATTAAAGGCTGCAATATTAAAAGCTGAGGCCAAAGTGATATCTTCTGGAACATACTTTTCCGCTAATTCTACAACATATAGTTGTAAACCAGGTACATTCATAAAGGCAAATAGACCCAACATCAAACTTCCTAATAAGCCTAGAAGACTGTTATCCATTAAAACAGTAATGAATAAAAAGACTAAGGACAGAATTAATAAGCTAAACATTTTTACTAACGAATCTAAAGGTTTTTTATTTGCCCAGTGACCACCTACTGTATTGCCAATTGCGACCATTACGCCATAAACAACTAAAATAATCACTACCGCATTGGCTGAAAAGCCTAAATTTTCCAATAACGGTGACAAGTACGTATATGCAGCAAACGTTCCACCATAACCAAAAGCAGTAATTAGAAAAGAGAAAACGAGGGGTTTGTTCGTAAAAATCCGCGTGATTCCTTTTAAGTCAACCTTCCCTGGTATCGGTAAATTTTTGGGAACTAAAAAATAACTAGCAATCAGTCCCACCAAGCCAATACTGGCTATAAAAAGAAAGGACATATGCCAAGCTGTTTGTTGCCCAATAAACGTCCCTAAAGGTACGCCAGTCACTGTTGCAACCGTTAACCCCGTAAACATAATAGCAATGGCACTGGCTCGACGTGATGGCGGCACAACATCTGCGGCGATGACAGTCGAAACAGACATGAAAATGCCATGCGCCAATGCAGAAAGTATCCGCCCTACTAATAAAATAATAAACGTTGGCGCAAACGCAGCAATTAAATTCCCACTAATGAAAAGAAGCATAATCCCCAGCATTAATGAGCGACGATTCCATTTTCCTGTCAAAATTGTTAATAACGGCGCCCCAATCGTCACACCTAAAGCGTACAAAGAAACAGTCAAACCTGCTTGGGAAAGACTAATATGAAAACTTTTAACAATCATTGGTAATAAACCCACACTAATAAATTCTGTTGAACCGATTGCGAAAGCATTGATAGCTAATGCAAAGAGCGTTAAATTTGGTGAAATTTTCTTTTCCATTCTCTTCCTCCTAAAAAACATTTGAATTTCAACAAAAATTACTATATACTAAGATTGAAATTTTGATAAGTACCTACTTTTTTGTATCATAGGTACCTTTTAGTAACTTTTGTTTATTATCAACCTATTAAGGAGGAATGTTTTTTGGAAACTCGTACATATGCGATTGGTGTCGAAGCAACGATGGATGTTATTGGCGGTAAATGGAAACCAATTATTCTGTGTAATTTACGGCACGGCGCCATGCGCCCCAGCGATTTAAAACGCGGTATTACTGGCATTAGTCAAAAAATGCTGACACAACAATTACGGGAACTCGAAGAAGACAACATTATCGAGCGGAAAGTTTACAACCAAGTTCCACCAAAAGTCGAATATTATTTAAGCGATTATGGTCAAAGCCTCTCTGCTGTCTTAGATAACTTATGTAATTGGGGAGAATCCCACGTGGCTCATTTGCAAGAACAAGGCCAAGAAATTTATTTAAAATGTGAAGATTAGTGAACAAAACGTTTATAAACTATATCAAAAAAGAGCTTTAAGCTATTTAAGAGCCTGGGGAAAAATCTAAAATGATTTTTCCCCAGGCTCTTCTTATGCTTTAATAACTTGAATATCTTGCGTTAATTGGGCCCAATGATTAGTAGGTCCGTGACCATGTCCAACAGAAATTGCTTGGCTAATGGCCCCTTGTATAAACTGTTTGCCAATCACAATCGCCGCTTCTAACGGCGTACCTTTTGCTAATTCGGCTGCGATACACGCTGAAAAAGTATCTCCTGTTCCATGAGTATTTTTCGTTACAATTCGTGGTGCACTTAGCCAAAAGCTCGAACCGTCTTCCATTAACACATAATCAGCCGCTTGTTGATTTGTGCTATGTCCGCCTTTCATAATAATATTTTTTGTGCCCAATTGCTGTAATTTTTTTGCTGCGGTCTGCATTTCTTGTTCTGTCTTGATGGTCGTCTCTAGTAAAACTTCCGCTTCTGGTAAATTAGGTGTCACGACCGTTGCTAATGGCAACAGTTGCTCTTTAATTGTTTGAACTGCCTCGGCTTCTAACAAATGATGTCCACCTTTAGCCACCATTACAGGATCGACAATCAACGGACCAAAATCAACTTTCTGCAAATTGCGAACAACAGCTTCGACACGCTCACTATCTGCTAACATCCCCGTTTTCGCTGCCCCAATTTTAAAATCAGCCGCCAGTGATTGAAATTGTGCATCAATAAATGAACTAGGAATCGGTAAGCTATCTTGCACGCCATACGTATTTTGTGCCGTCAATGCAATGACAATATTTAAGCCAAATGCCTGCCGTGCTTGAAATGTTTTTAAATCTGCTTGCATGCCAGCTCCCCCACCAGAATCAGAACCAGCAATCGTGACTACTTGTGGGGTCAAATTATATTCGGTCATTTTCTCGCCTCCAACATTCGCTCCGTTACACGCATCAACCCTTGAACTTTCTCGGTTATCTGTTCAGCCAGCATAATTTCACTGACCAGTGAAACACCAGCCACTCCCGTTCCCATAAGTTGTTCTATATTTTCTTCTTTGATTCCACCAATCGCTACAACAGGAATCGTGACTGCTGCGGCAATTTCAGAAAGTGTCTGCAAAGAAGTTAACGGACTGTCCTTAGTCGTTGTGGGGAAAATTGCGCCCACGCCTAAATAATCGGCGCCCTCGTTTTCCGCTTCAACTCCTCGTGCCACCGTTTTGGCTGAAACACCTACGATTTTTGTGGACCCAACCAGTTTTCGCACAAGAGCAACCGGTAATTCATCATCCCCTATATGCACACCTGCCGCATCCACTGCCAAGCAAATATCGACACGATCATTAATAATCAACGGAATCTGATACGCATCTGTTACCGCTTTAACTTTCACTGCTAATTCGTAAAAGCGCCGTGTTGACACTTCCTTTTCACGCAGTTGGACCAATGTCACTCCACTGCGACAAGCAGTTTCAATTCGTTTTAAAAATTCAGTATCACTAAAATCATACCGGCCTGTCACCAAATAAACTTTCAATTGCTCTCTCATAGCACTCGTCCTTTCACCGCCTCAAACCAATCCTTCTCCTTCATTAAAAGAGATAACTGATTTAACGTATTTTGGCGAAAATCGGCCAGCCCTTGGCTCTTAGTCTTGGCTTTTTCTCCGCAAAGATTAAAATAGCTCACTGCGGCTACTGCCGCAGTCATTGGCGCGTTGCCTTCACCTAATAAAGCGGCAACTAACGCGCCGACTAAATCGCCCGTGCCAGTGAAACAATCCAACTCAGGAACGCCATTTTGTAAGACAATCACTTGCTCTTGACTAACCAAAACATCTTGAATCCCTGTTGCTAAAAATACCGTCTGGGGAAACTTTTGCGTTTGTTCACGTAAAGCCTGAATCAGTTCCTCAATTGCTTCTTCACTTTGATCCAAAGGGCTGCCATCTACTCCTCGACCATGACTCACCAACTGGCAAAAAGTCCGCATTTCTGAAAGATTCCCTTTCACAACGGTTGGCTGATTGTGCACCAGCTTTTCCCCGACTTCATTGCGAATATCACTAGCGCCATAACCAACTAAATCGACTACGGTCGGTTTATTCACTTGCCGAGCATAATCACTAGCTGCTAACAAGCTCTGCTCTCGTTCTTGTGATAAATGGCCTAAATTCAAAACCAAGGCACTGGTTTGCTGAAACAACTGCGGAAATTCCCGGGGATCATCTGCCATAATAGGCTTAGCATCAATATAAAGTAATGCATTCGCCATAGACTCACACGTAATTTCATTCGTAATGCACTGAATTAATGGTGCCGTTGTCAGTGGAAAAATCGTTTCAAACTTAACGCTTGTTTTCATAAAAGTACCCTCCCAAAAATAATTCCTGTGTTTGTTTAAATACCCGAGTTTCTTTCAGTTTTACTAAGACAAGCCAAGCAATCACTGAACCAATCAGTGTGGCACCAATAAATCGTGGTGTATAAATGAACCAATAAAAATTCTGCTTACTGCCAGTAAACCAAACCATTACAGGATAGGACAATAACGAGCCAATGATGCCTGTCCCAAAAATTTCTCCTAGCATCGACCAGCCTAATTTTTGTCCCCATTGATAAAATAAACCAGCAAAAAACGCGCCAAAGACGGCACCTGTTAACGCTAATGGCGGAATACCTAAGAACGTCATACGGATTAAGCCGCAGACAAGTGCCATGAGCGTTCCGTAAAGAGGACCTAATAAAACTCCGGCAATAATGTTCATGACACTGGACATAGGGGCCATTCCCTCAATTCTCATTAACGGCGATAATACGACGTCCATCGCAATCATTAAAGCTAGTAACGTAACTCTGTGGATTCGATTTTTTTCCACGTAAAAAAACTCCTTTCTGCGAGAAGCAAAAGGAGGCGCGACTGAAAAAGACAGAAAAACCCAACCACAAATAAACGTAGTTGGGTGCAATAATCGGTCAAAATTTCAAGACATTTCCCTGCGCCAGTCCTAACTGTTTCAGGTTCCATGGGTATAATCTCAGCTAATAGCACCCCAAATGTTTCTCTTCAATTGGCTTTAGTATAGCATAGTTTTTTGGAAGCGACTACTAAAATTGCCAAAGAGTTTTCCCACAAAAACAGAAAAAACGTCATGCCCAAAAAGTTCGATTTTTTGGGCATGACGTTTTTCATACTTTCGTTTGTCTTATTTTTTAGAATCCTGGCATTCCTTTGGTGTATTTACCTAAAGTTGCTTCGGTTTCTTTTTCAATTTTTACTAACGCGTCGTTGACAGCCATAATGACTAAATCTTGTAACATATCAACGTCTTCAGGATCAACCACGTCTTCTTTAATGGTCAAATCTTTCATTGTGCGATCACCAGTAAATGTCGCTGTCACAAGTTGATTGGTGGCTTCACCGATAAATTCTTTTTCATTTAGCGCTTCCTGCGCTTTGGCCATTTCTTTTTGCATTTTTTGTACTTGTTTCATCATGCCTTGCATGTTGCCCATTCCTCGCATCATAATTCCTCGACTCCTTCGTATTAATCATCTAGTACTTCGACAAGCTCTTCACCAAACATAGCGATTGCTTCATCTACTACTGGATTTTCTTGTGAATGTTCATTTGTTACAGGCGGTTCGTCCGCTAGACGAGCCATTTCATTTTCAGGTTCAGAATGATTCAAACTGCCCTGATTTTGGTTAATAAAACTTTGTCTTAGTTTTGGCCAGCTTTCTCTAGTAATACAGACCATCTCTGGTGTATAGTCCATCAAACGGCTTAAATTATTATTGAAAGCTAACTGCATCTCTTCATCGTCTGTTGCACGAGCACAAACAATCTCATAGTCAAATGCCACCACGATGCCCTTAGGACTCGCTGCGACAGGTTCACTAGCCTTTAGCATCGCTCGTTGAGTCACAGATAATGTTTGCAGTAAGTCTTCCCAGACATTTTTCACATTCATTAAATGTGTTCTAGTCGCTTCGTTTAAGACTTGATATACCCGTTCTGTGGGTACACGGAACGAACTTTTTGGCGCTTGTGGTCGTGCTTGTTGACGTGGCGCATCTGCTTCTTTGGCAGCTACACCGTGTTTCTTTAATTCAGCCAGTTCTTTCTTCAGTTGCCCGATTTGATTTTGTAAATCTGCTAATTCTGGATTTCCCTCTGCACTACCATCTTGATTAGCTGTTTCTGGCGTGTTGTGTTTATTGGGTTGCACCGTTTTAGCTAATTTGACAGTGGCTACTTCCAGATAGATATTCGCATTGTTGGTAAAGCGGATCTCATTTTGTGTGTCACTTAAAATTTGGATTAGTTGGTAGATTTTTTCAGCAGGTGTTTGTGTAGCTAGTTCCTTAAATGCTTCTGTCAAAGTTCCTGCTTTTTCTGCTAATAACTTCGGTGCTTGCTGATACATCAGCAAATCTCGACAATATAATAACAAATCTTCTAAGAAACGGCGCGCTTCTTTGCCTTCGCCTAAAATACTTTCCAAGCCTTCTAATGCTCGTTCAACATCACCGGCGACACAACACTGAATATAATGATCCATCATTTCATAGGTTAGGCTGCCTGTCACTTGCATTGCATCTTCCAGTGTTACTTTTTCATCACTAAATGAAATCGTTTGATCCAAGATACTCAAGGCATCTCGCATCCCACCTTCCGCAGCACGCCCAATCACATAAAGGGCTTGTTCCTCATAATCGAGAGCCATTTCCTGCATGATATGGGCCATATGATCGACGATATCTTGCGTACTAATTCGCTTAAAATCAAAGCGTTGCGTCCGTGAGATAATCGTTAACGGAATCTTGTGTGGTTCAGTCGTTGCTAAGATAAAAATAACATTTTGTGGCGGTTCTTCCAAGGTTTTTAAAAGTGCATTGAACGCGCCTGTTGATAGCATATGAACTTCATCAATAATATAAACTTTGTACTCGGCTTGTGTCGGTGCATACTTTGCTTTATCACGAATATCACGGATTTCTTCCACGCCATTATTACTCGCCGCATCAATTTCAATGACATCATTTAAACGACCTTCCGTAATGGCTACACAGGTTTCACAAACATTACAAGGTTCACCATCTTGACTATGTTTACAGTTAATCGCTTTAGCGAAAATTTTTGCGGCACTGGTTTTACCTGTACCACGAGGGCCAGTAAATAAATAGGCATGAGATGTTTTCTTTTGCACTATCGCATTTTTCAGTGTCTGAGTAATTGCTTTTTGTCCTACTACGTCATCGAAACGTTGTGAACGCCAGACCCGATAAAGTGCTTGATAAGCCATTTTTTACCCTCCCTTATTTTTCATTCTTATCTATTATACGTGATTTTTAGTCATTCGGCATCTTTTTTCTTTTAATGAGTCACTGGCGCAACCATTGCTAAAAAAGCCGCTTTTCCTTCACTTGTTTCTGCAAACGCACTGGCTTCTTTTAATCGCTGTTGATACGCTGAAGCGACAGTTTCAAGTGCCTGCGTTTTCTGATTGCTCCAAGTCGTTAAACCTTGGACTTCTGCTAACGTTAACGAAGGCTTTGCTTGAGGTCGACTAAAAATTAAGTCCATGACATATAAAAGTTCTTTTCGTCGGGCAACGATTTGTATCTCATCCGTTGGCAGTTTCAGCGTTTGCCATTGCTCAAAAATATCATTTGCGGCTTGGGCAACTTCTGACGCATTCGGTCCCTCTAGGCGAAATGTTGCAACTGGCCAATTCACCATTCCTGCGTTGATTAAAGGATAGTTAGCTAACTCAACATATTCTGAAATGCTCGCTTCGGCTAATGGAAATTGTTGCAAACCCGTTTGATAATAGACATGCTCATTTTGTTCAAAGACAGCATCAATCCCAGCAAAATAATGAGGAAAGACCTCAACAATTTTCAACAATTGCTGAAAAGTCTTAACTGAACGTTTCGCTGCCTGATGTTTTTCAAACGCAATCACACCTTGTTGCTGATATTGTGCCTGTTTTACAAAGGAAAACCCCCAGCTTTCGCCATCTAAGTTCATTCGAATCACTCGATGGTTCGTAGTCGCAGGAAATTGCTGACTTCCCTGGTAGCCTTCTGTTGCCATGCACCATTCACAGCGGGGATAGTTTTGTGCAGAGAGCGTTGCTTTTGGCGCCTCACTGTGGACCTTATTTGCTAAAAAATCACCATAGACTGTTGAAAAAACAACAGGTTTTTCCTGTTCAATGACCGTACCGTTTTTTTGACAAAGTTGGTAAAAATACTCGGTAGCCTCTTGTGGCTCTTTAGCATAATGTTGTGCAAAAAAAGCATTAACCACAGAAGGTGGCGGTGTTAACAAATCCATCAATTGCACCATGAACTGTTCTTTTTGTTGCTCTGTTTTTACAAGTTGGTTGGCACTCGCAATTTGACACAATTGTTCCGCCAAATCAGCGGCGGGTGTTGCCACAGGCCGTATGTCTACTTCGCCTAATTCTTGTTCACCAATCATTGATAATAAACGGTTCTGAAGATATAAGCGATCCAATTCCATCCAACCACCTGCTTGAATAGCAAGTGTGGTAAAATCGGCAATCATTTGACTCGTGGTCATCGATTCATTCCTCCTATTACTTTTCTTGATATCCATGTGGATGAGCTTGGTGCCATTGCCAAGCGGTGGCGATAATGTCCTTGACCTCAGTTACTTCTGGTTGCCAGCCTAAAACTCGTTTGGCTTTTTCACTAGAAGCAATTAATGTACTAGGATCCCCTGCTCGGCGTGGCGCGATTGTCGCAGGGATTTCTTGACCTGTTACTTCGCGAGCAGCATCTAACATTTCTTTAACAGAATAGCCGTTGTTGCTACCCAGGTTAAAGACGTCACTTTCGCCGCCATTTTTCAAGTATTCTAAAGCCAAAATATGTGCTGCAATCAAGTCTTCAATATAAACATAATCTCGAATGCACGTGCCATCTGGTGTATCATAATCATCCCCAAAAATACTTAGCTCTGCTCGTTGGCCTAATGCCACTTGTAAAATAATTGGCACAATATGCGTTTCTGGCGTGTGATCCTCACCAATTGAGGCATCTTTTTTTGCTCCCGCAACATTAAAATAACGCAAAGCAACATATTTCATTCCATAAGCGTTGTCGCACCATTTCATGATTTTTTCCATCATTAATTTACTTTCCCCATACGGGTTTTTAGGATTCGTTGGGGTTTCTTCTGTAATAGGCATTGCTTTTGGTTCGCCATAAGTGGCCGCTGTGGAAGAAAAAACAATGTGTTTCACTCCGAATTCTTGCATAACTTCCAAGGCAATTTGAGTGCCGTGAACATTGTTATTGAAATACATTAACGGTTGCTCCACGGATTCTCCTACTAAAGAATTGGCCGCAAAGTGCAACACCCCTTCAATTGATTCCTTTTCAAAGACACTACGTAAAAAAGCTTTATCACGAATATCGCCTTCATAGAAAGTCGCTTGTTCATGAACTGCTGAACGATGCCCCGTTAATAAATTATCAACAACCACAACGGCATATCCTTTTGAAATTAATTGATCAACGGCATGTGAGCCGATGTAGCCTGCGCCACCTAATACTAAAATAGACATAAATACGCTCCTTTTACTCCCTAATTTCTTTTTCTATTGTACCATTAAATAAGGTTTACTTCTGAATTATTTCATTTTGTAAACAGGATTTAATTTGGCCATTTCTCCTTATTCATTTTTCCTATAAAAATACAGAAAAGACTTGGTAAATTTTAACAAATCTCTAAATTAGTCGTAGAGTTTATGAAAAATCATTGTAACTATTGGATTTTTTTGCTTTTTTCCGTCATAATAGAAACAAATACAATTTGAAAGAAGGAATGAACGATGAAAAAATTTGTATCAGGTATGTTAGTCGGTACTGCTATCACAGTTGCTGCTTTAGCCGGTGTGGCTACAACTATTAAAAAAACAGTCATTGATCCAATTGAAGAAAAAGAAGATATGATTGAAGAAAACCGTAAAAAAGCGATGCGTAAACGTATTGCACGTTAAAAAATAGCTGTGACGTTGAGATAAAAAATCTAACGCCAAGAAATCAACAGAAGCGCTTCTGGCTCTGTTGATTCTCTTAAGCATAACAAGTGGTCATCCATCGCTTTGATGGATGACCACTTGTTATGCTTTCTTTTTTACCAAAGGAGCTGACTATTTTTCTTAACTATTAAAAATAGTAGCAGCAATCCGATCCATATCGCGCATATTCCAAGGATCCACACCAGGACGAGCTGCAGCGGCTGTTAACCAATGAATACCTTCTGTTGGAATACCACAACTAAAAAGGCCTGTCGCCACCTGTCCATCTTTTGTGATGACTTGATTCGTGGCAGGCACAATCAAGAGTGCACCTGTTTTGACTATTTGACCATCGGCTAATGCTAGTTGATGGAGCGTAGCTAGCTTATCGGCTAACAACTGCCTCGTTAAAGGATTCAAACTTTTTTCATTATTGACTTTGGGAATGCGCGCTTCAATTAAAAAGTGACTATTATACCGATTTTCCGGAAACAAATTAGCATAAGTAATAAATTGACCCGCTTTCATTTCGACACGCATTTCTGGCCCCAGAATCGTGACTAATCCCAGTTCAACTAACGCCTGTAGCTCTTCTGTTCTTTCAACAGAAGGTCCCACTGACAAAAAGGTATTCAACGGGGTAAACCAATGCCACAACCACTTTTGACTCTCGTCATTCGTTAATAACCCTTCATCCAAAACAAAGCGAATCTGATCTCTTAAATCTTTTAAACTGTCTAAAGCAGTGGTCAAAGGACCGCTAAGATTGCCTTTCTCTGCTTCTTGAATATCCCATTTTAAATACTCTAGTAAAAACGAACGAAAACTTTCATGAGTGGTTTTCTTTGTTTCAGGATGTTCTAACGCTTGCCAATCAAACCAATCTTGTTTTTCAAAGTGGGCTAGGCTTTCCGGCGCTCCCTTGGTTTGAATAAACAGCTGTTGAAAGGCCTCTTTAGAAAGATGCGGATATTTTTCTTCGATTAAGCAAGTGTAATACACATATTCCACTTCTTTTTTTAAATACCCAAAAAACTCTGCGCCTGTAACCTGTCCTTTTTTACGACATTCAGCTAAATACGTTTCGGTTAAAAAAACAGGCTGATAGGCTTCCCCGTAGCCTTTTTGATTAATCCCTCGAGGATGAGAAGGAAAACCGCGACCAGAACCAGCAATAATAATAGGCTCTCTTCCAGAAGTTTCATAACGTAAACGGCCATTTTGACGAGAAAAAACACCCCCGCGGCCAATCGTCAAGGCAGATAAATAGTCAAAAAATGCCAAACCTAAGCCTTTTAACACAACGGGTTGTTTTGCAGGTATATTGGCAAGTGCCAATAAAGCATCCGCCGCATTTTTAGGAGAAGAATAAAACAAACGATGCTCCTTGGCGTAGTCCGCCAGCTCTTGTTCAACAGTCGTTAATTCATTTTCTTGGTGACCCAAAGCTAAAATTACTTTGTCTGCCGTAAACTCAATGGATTGAGTATACACATAATAGTTATCCTCTCCTGCCCGCACAGCAGTTACTGGCTCTTTAAAAAACGTCAGCGATGTTTGTTCGTTACACCTCGTGGCTAAATACGTATAAAACCATTTTTGGTACATGCCATAAAAAGCCCTCGAGCAGTGATCATTCGGTCCAAGGCGATGACATTCTTTCAACAACTCAAGATAATTATAGGGTTGTTGCTGTTGAATGTACTGCGCAGCTTCTGTTTGGGTCCATTCATAGAGAGTGGGGCCCTTGACAATTGGTCCTTCGCCACTAAAAGATTCATCTGTAAATAAAGTGACTTGACTAATCACGGTGTTCATTAATAAATAATTAGGTTGCTCTGCTCGCCAAATTTTCCCACCTGGACCGTATGGATCAAACAACGTGAGCTGAACATTTATTTCCGTTTTACGAGCCCATTCAATGACTCGTTCTGCAGCTGATAAGCCTCTGGGTCCAGCACCTACAATTGCAATTTTCATCCAATCACCTACTCTATTTTTCTAATAATTCTTTTAAGACAACCGCTTGATTATGCACTGTATCTTTCGCCCCATAGACCAGCGTGACTACTGGCTGATTTTTTACAATCGTCTGTAACTGCTTAAACGCTGTGGCAGTTGGCTCATGTTTCAATTCTTCTTGGTATTTTTGTTTAAACTCGGGATATTTATTTACTTCATGATTAAACCATTTCCGTAGCTCTGTACTTGGGGCCACTTCTTTGAGCCATTCATCTAACTTTTCAGATTCCTTGGATTTTCCTCGTGGCCAAATACGGTCAACTAAAACACGGTAGCCATCTTGCTCTGTCGGTGCTTCATATGCTCGCTTGATTTGAATCATCTGCCTTCACCTCTTCTCTTTATTGTAGCTCAAAAAGTGAGGACTGACAAAAAGCAACATCTCTATTAAGCTTTCCTATACAAAAAGAGTTGGTCTCAATGAAGACCAACTCTTTTTGTTATTAACTATTTCTCTTTTTCACTTTCCCAGTCCAGCCATCATAGCCGCCTTTTAAAATATAAATATCAGTATAGCCATTTTTGCGTAATAAATTAGCTGCTCGGATACTTAAAGCTTTCTTCTGATCATAAAGATAAACAGGTTGATCCTTACGAAGAGAACCAATTGTTGTTTTTAACATGCTGTATGGCATGCTGCGCGCCCCTAAAATATGCCCAGCATCAAATGTATCTTTCTCACGAACATCAATCACTTGTGCTTTACGCATTGTTTCTTTAAATTCTTCTTCCGTCAGCATTTTTGCTGAACGTTTCACCATAATTTTCAAATATAATTCATTGAATACCATCGCTAGTACAATAACTAGCAAAATGCCATTGATTACCCATAAAATACTCATTCTAAAAAGCCCTCTCTATTTCTCTTTTGAAAATTGTAATGCTAGTGAAGCGGCACCAATGACGCCGGCCTCATTACCTAGCTCTGCTAATTTGATTTTTGTACTATTTCGAACTTGCGGGAAGGTAAATTCTTGGAAATATTTTTCGACACGACTACGTAAAAATTCTCCTGCTGCAGAAACACCTCCACCGATAACCACGCTATCTGGATTTAACGTGTTGCCTAAGTTTCCTGTGGCTAAGCCTAAATAGAAGCAAACACGATCCACAACCATTAAAGCAAAATGATCGCCTTTTTCGGCAAATTCAAAAACGTCTTTACTTGAAACATCCTGTCCATCATCAATCGCTTGTTTCAGTTCAGAGTCACCTGCAAACTCTTCTGATAAATGACGTGCAACACGAACGACACCAGTGGCACTAGAAACAGTTTCTAAACAGCCACGTTTCCCACAGGTACAGTCAAAGCCGTTAGGATCAACCGTCACATGCCCAACTTCACCAGCGCAGCCAGCAACACCGTGGAGCAATTCTCCCGCTGCAACAATGCCTCCGCCGACACCTGTTCCTAAAGTAATAAAAATCACGTCGGGATTGTTTTCCCCCGCGCCTTTCCAACGCTCACCTAAAGCGGCAACATTGGCATCATTATCTAAGGCAAACGGAATTCCTAAAGCAGATTCGATTTGTTCTTTGACAGGCTGTACAGTCGTCCAGTTTAAATTATAGGCACCTACAACAGTTCCTTTTTCAATGTCGACACTTCCTGGTGTTCCCATACCAATTCCCACAAAATCTTCTTTTTTCATATTATAAAGATCTATACGGTGACGAATACTTTCAATAATTGATGGCACAATATGCTTGCCATCTTCTAAAATATTCGTTTCAATACTCCATTTTTGTTGAACAACGCCATCGGTTGTTAAAATAGCAAATTTGATGGTCGTTCCACCTAAATCAATCCCAATAATCTTCTTATCCATTTAGTCGATTCCTTTCTGCTTCCCTCTAGATTCTTCTATTCGATGCTCTCTTTGCAAAATATGCCGGGCCTGTAAATACGTATCTCGGTCTACCAATTGACCTTCATACAATTTTTTTAATTCAATCATCATTAACTCAATATCATAAATCCGTGCACCGACATAAATATACATCCCAAACTGTTTAAAAAGTTGTTGTACATCATATAACGTTTCCATACGAAAACACTTCCTTATTATACAGGTAAACCGTATTTTTTAAAACCCAATAACAGACAAATTACGACAAGAAAAATAAAAATTAACGTGGCCATAATTCGCTCGTGCTTATTAAATGCTTCTTCACGATTTGGAACAGCAAAAGCCGTCGCTACTAATAGTCCACCAATTAGACCGCCAACATGACCCATCATATCTACAGAGCTACTAAACAAGTTAAATAACAAATTAATCACAATAAACATTGAATAGCGTTGCACCATATACATAATCGCTGGATTGTCTCTAAAATGGCGTCCTAAAATAACAAATGCGCCGAACAAACCAAAAAGCGCTGTACTAGCACCCGCTGAGACACTGTTGGGTGTCCCAAAGGCAAAACTGGCGATATTTCCAGCAATCCCACTCAATAAATAAATTCCCAAATAGCGCCAATGCCCATAAATTGCCTCAACCTGTGCGCCGATATAATAAAGAGTAACCATATTCAAAATAATATGCATAAATCCAATGTGAAGAAACATTGGCGTGATAAACCGCCAGTATTCATGATTTTGAGCTACCAGTGGACGAACCATTGCTCCCCAATTAACTAAGTTTAAAATATTTTCTGATCCTCCAGTTAATTCCAATCCAAGGAAAACAATGATTGAAATACCTAAAAGGGCATACGTAATGAACGGCTGATTTTTTAGCCGTTTCAATTTCATTTCTGTTTGATAATTCATTCCATTCCTCCTATTGTATAAATAATTGTTCGATTGGCTGATCAAACGCTTCTGGTTGCCATTGCTCATGGAGTTGTTCACTAAAAACTAAACTACATGAATGGCCCGAAAAATGTTCCAAATAACGATCATAAAAACCACCGCCGAAGCCTATTCGATAGCCAGCACGATTGAAAACAATCCCTGGCACAATCAATAAATCAATCGCTGTAGCTGTTATTTCTGCCGCTGTTAACGGAGGTTCTTCCACGCCAAATGCACTGGTATCATAAACCGTCTCTGGAAAGACTTGATAAAAGTGCATTTTGCCTCCTTTAAATGTTCGCGGCACCGCCACTTGCTTGCCCTCTTGCATGGCCCGTTCGAAAATTGGCTGTGTTGATAATTCTAGCGGTAACGACCGAATCATTCCGATTGTTTGTGCTTGTTGCCATTGCTGACTAGCAAACAACTGTTCATAGAGACTTGATTCTTTATGTTGTTTAATTTCTGGATGTTGTTTTAGCCATTCCAGGGCAGTTAAGCCCACTTTTCTCAACTTGTTTTTCTCCATGTACACCTTCAACCCCTTTTCTGTTAAGTTTATAGAAAGTGTTCTTAAAAAACAAGCTGATTCCCCTTTTCTCTTTGAAAAATCCCGTTATTTTTCTAACGTTTTTGACGCTTCTTTAAAAAAGTCAACAACCAAATCCATTGTTTCTCCTTTCACTAAATGCCGCTCACCGATTTCCGTTATAAATTGCGTATTTCTCGCATACGTTTTCCCAGACACTAATTGTTCAAAATCAGCCATGTCTTCATAGGGAATTTTTTCATCTTCCGTTCCATGCCAAAACAGCATCGGTCGTTCTTGTAGTCTTTCTGGCGTTTGTGATAAATCGTATTGATGCACCCAACTTAGCAACAGTGGCAAGTCTTTAGGTACAAAAATAGCAAATTCTTTCGCCCGTTGAATCACTCGCTGAATATAGCGCGCCGGATAGGGTGTTCCCATTAAGCAAGCAGCAGCTTGAATCTCAGGATGTTGGGTCATAAGAGCGCTAGTAGTAATACCGCCCATGGATACACCACCTACGCCAATCCAATTTTCTTTAATCAACCCTAATTTATGAAAATGATGGATAATTACTGGAAATTCAATTAAATTATATTGAATGCTACTCCAAAATGTAATCGAAGGAATCGTGGAAATAGGTCCTGTTTTTCTTTCTCCATGGTTCATGGCATCTGGTAAAATGACCCGAAACCCCTCGTGTGCTAATTTTCTTGCTTGTGTTAAAGATAATTCTTTAGCTGATTGCCAACCATGATAGTAAACAATTAAAGGTAATGCTTCGTTTTTTTGCTCTTCTGTTGTCACTTCTAATGCTGGAATTTTTGCTATGTAGCGATGTCTAATACTGATTTTCATTCATGATTCCTCCATTATAAAATATCTTCTCTTATTTTACCGTTTTTTGATAAAACCTGCTCTTTATATGATTTATCAAAAAAATCACAAAATATGCGAATTCGCATTTTCCTATTTTATTACTTTCCGTTATAATCATTTTATTAA
Source organism: Enterococcus sp. DIV0236 (assembly GCF_050558525.1). NCBI lineage: Bacteria > Bacillati > Bacillota > Bacilli > Lactobacillales > Enterococcaceae > Enterococcus > Enterococcus sp. DIV0236. The sequence continues at coordinate 2,253,884 of NZ_CP187891.1, forward strand.
ATACAAAGGGGTGTTTTTATGGTTAAAATTGAGGAAAAAGGTAAAGTAACATTTGGACAAGCTTTTAAAGATTATTTTCGTGGATATGTTGATTTTAAAGGTCGGACCACACGTGCTGGTTATTGGTGGATGACATTGGTATTAAGCATTTTAGCACTTATTTTTTATATTGTCATTGTCGGCAAAGCCGTGTCAGCAATTTTAGCAGCTGAATATTTTGAAACCTATGATTTTGGAAACTTATTACCGTTAATGCTTTTTGCACTTGTTTTATGGTTAGCTTTATTATTACCAACGTGGGCAATGTGTGTACGTCGTTATCGTGATGCTGGGATGACAGGTTGGGGCGTGCTTGTTTTATATCTACTTTCTATTGCCTGTAGCTATACACAAGTTTTCTCTGTTATGTCAACACTGAAATATGATGTTCAAACAGATACTGTGATAACAGGTGGCAGTCCCGTCTTCTTATTTTTCACTCTTGTGATTAGTCTGTTTTTCTTCTTACTAACAGTCTTACCGACAGATAAACTAACAACAACTAGCCAAAATAGCGTCTTACGCTTCTTCTTCCGTTACAAAGAAGTGAAGTAAGGAAAAGTTTTAAGCCTTTCTTTTAAAAGAAGGGCTTTTTTCTTATTTTAAAATCTTTATGATAAAATAAGAACTAGTCTAGCTAAAAAAATGGAAGGAGAAAATATGGCTACTTTTAAACGGATTCTGAATCTAGAAAATTATATTTTTACTTTTTTTATTTTATTTGTCTTTTACGGCGCAATTAACTCTCCCTATTCGCTGGTAAAAATTCTTTGGGAAAAGCCTAAGCACTTGCTTGTTTTACTTCCTCTATTAATTATTCTATTGTTGATTATTTATAAAAACAAAAAATTTCTTTACACTAAGATTCAAGCGCTCTGGCACTTAATAAAAACCCATGATCGTGTGGTTATTATTGGTAGTTTGATCAGTTTATTTTTACTACAACTTTTACTCCTGACGCAGATTACTGTGCCGATTGGCTGGGATGTTTTTGACAACTTTCATAGTATTACCACTGAAAATAGGGATTATTCAAAAATCGTACTTTCTTTAAACCCCAATAACGAATTTTTCTTTTTCATGATGTATTACCTTAATAAATTTTTGCGTTTCATTGATGTAACAGGGAGCTGGAGCAATACTTGGTTTAGTTGGCAAGTGGTTAATTGCTTGTTTATTAATAGCAGTTTATTTCTCTTTTATCATGCCTCTAAGCGTGTCTTTAATCCATTAACGGCCTTCGTTGCTTACAGTTTATTTTTTCTTTCTTTCGGATTGTCTCCATGGTTACTCACGCCTTATACAGATACGGCCGTCTTATTGTTCATCAACCTAGTCTTTTTTGCATATAGCCTTTTTGACCAAGTTTCCCCTCCCTTCGTAAAATATTGTTTATTACTGTTTATTGGGATTGGCCTAGCTTGGTGTTTTTTAATGAAACCTTCGTCTATTATCTTTTTTATTGCATTTAGTTGTATCAAAGTGCTGCAACTTCTTTTAGTAAATCGGAACAAACAGTCTATCGTAAAATTAACCGTGGTTGCTCTCTTTTTACTGACTGGTTTCGCCAGCGCATATTATAGTTTTCAATTTTTTGTGGAAAAACAAACGATTACGGAAATCGATCAAGAACAAGCCAAACCTTGGACACTTTTTGTAATGATGGGTTTGACTGGAACTGGCGGTTACAATGATGCAGATACACAAGCAGTAAATCAGTTGCCTACACAAGAAGCCAAAAAAGCTTATACCATAAAAATGATTCAAGACCGTTTAAAAAATAAAGGATTCTTCGGTTATCTCCGTTTTCTGGCTCAAAAAAATCGTCATAATACTGCCAATGGTGATTTTGACTGGGGTTGGGATGGCGGTGATTTAATTCCAGAAACACCTTCTAAAAATCGTTGGCAAGAACACTTGCGGTCACTGTATTATCCGCAAAATCAAAAAAGTAACTATCTACGAATTTATATGCATTTTTTCTATTTACTCACATTACTAGGTCTATTGTTCAGTATCCCTCTAAAAGATTCAAAAAATAACTACGCGATTTTAAAATTAGCTTTCATTGGAGCTATTCTGTATTTATTGCTCTTTGAAGGCGGCCGCTCTCGCTATCTAATCCAGTTTATGCCGTTTTGGTACTTGTTATCAGCGAGTGGTTGGCTGGGGTTGAGAGAGATTCGAAGATACAAAAAAACAGTAAAATAGAAAAGAGGATTGAGTTAAAAATGAAAAAAAGTTTACTGGGGTTGATTGTTTTTTTATCCTTACTGACCCTTACTTCTTGCAGAAATAAAGTGACCACAAAAGAGCTAATGGCAAACGAGTGGGCCGTAAACTCCAACGTTGATGAAGTAGTAATGATTGTATCATTCAGCGAAGATACCGCTACTTTCAAAATCAATACAGATGAACACACATCAACTGCAAAAAATGAGTTGGAAAAAGCAGGCGAAGAATTAGGTAAACAAATTGCAAATAAAATAGAATACAAAGTCAAATACCATCTAAAAAACAATCAAATTCGTTGGGAAAATGAAGGAAAAGAAGTAGCTTACAAGATAAAAAAAGAAAAGCAAAATCTACTTTTCACTCCTACTAAGACAAACAATTCTGATAACCAAACAAAACTAGTTTTGAAACCTTACACAAAGAAAAGTATTGATTCTTCTACTCAAAAAGATAAAACGGAAGAAACCAGCTCTAATTATCAAAACGTCTCATCTGAAACAAACCAATCTACCTCTTCATCTACTACTAAAGAACCGCTACCACAAGTTAGCTTAGCTGATTTTATAGGCGGTTGGGGTATTCCTCAAAGTGATAACTTATTTTTTATAAATGCTGACGGAACACTCACTAGCATAACTCAATCGAATGTTCCTCTTCAAAATGTAAGTTTTTCTGTGGATGAGAATGGTAATCAAACAATGACGTTTCTTTTGAATAATACGCCCCGAACAGTAACGAAAAATAATGATGGTACTTTAACTGTTAATGGACAAATATACACTTATCTAGGTAATATTACGTTGGAACAATTAATTGAAAGAAATAATCAAACTCAACAAGTTTTTGAACAATCTGAACAGCAACCACCACAAAACTCTGATTCTAGTGAACAAATACAAAATTCTAAATCAGACCAACCTATATACGATACGGTACGAAGTGGTGAAGGTGGGCGACAGTTAGCCGAAAGAAATGGTTTAACCTTAGAAGAATTATTAGCATTAAATCCAGGCATTGAAACTTCTGTTTTTTATCCTGGTCAGTCATTACGAATTAAATAGAAATTTAGGTATACTAATAGATAATAGTCTATAAAAGTAGAACTGGACTATCTACCATTTACTTTGGGATACCAGTTGATGGTAATCAGTTTGACGAAGTGGAACTAGACCTTGTACCTACTGGCTCAGCAAAAATTGCGACATTTGATATAGCAGTTGGGCATTGATTAACAGCATGCATATAATTTGATAATATGAAATATAAACAAAAATGTCTAAGGAGCCTAACATTCTTTCAAGAAAGAATGTTAGGCTCCTTTTATTCAGACAATTTCAGCCACTCTTTGCGATTGCAATAGGACATAGTTTTTACAAAGACAAAATGATAAAGCAAACCGTAAGCTAGCCCCAACATATTTAACAAAATTCTTAAGTAAAGACTTGTTTCTAGCCCAAATATCATAGAAGCTGCCATGATAGCACCAACACAATTAAAAATCGTTTTACTTTTATAAGATGTGCATAAGCCTAAACAAAGTCCTCCTAAAATACCAAGTAGGTTCGTTGGTATATAAAATAACAAGATAGCCGATACTAGAGAACCAATAACGACCCCTATTATTCGTTCTTTGGCTCGTTCAGACAATTTAAACGTATTATACCCAGAAAATAATGACGAACTAGCAAATGTTGCCCACATAAAGCGGTCAATCTGAAGGTGCGTTCCTATAAAAAGTAATAAGCTAATGCCTAAAGCGTAATAACCAAACCAAATATTTCTTTGATTAAAAAAACCATTTTCTGTAACCATCTGTATAAAAGTAATCTCTTGATCCAATTTTTTATGTTTCACATGATAAACAAAAGCTAAAAGTAGATAAGCAAACACTAATACAAAGAAAGTTTGTTCTAATTGCTGAAACGATTGATAGTGAACCGTGCCAACTAAATATAAGTAGGAGAACGTATACAAGCCAGGATTACCCATTTTAGGGTTTTTACCAGTTAAGAAAAACAATGCCAGCAAGCAGATAAAATGAAGACCCCATTGTAAAAATGATACAGAAATCAGTGAAATTAGTGGACTAACACCTAGAATTGTTAACACGATTCCTAAACTAAGCAAGGCCTGTTTTTCCCTGTAGCCATATGAGACGAAACGGATACTCAACAGCAAACAAAATAATACAATTGAAAAAGGCGCTACAGCTTTTCCAAAGAAAAAAGTAATCGTCGACACCCATAAAATCGCAAACGAAACTAATAAAATATCTCTTATTAACAAGGCGCGCCAAAAATATCTCCGCTGTTTTTTAGTGTCCGCTTGATGAATTTTTTGTTTTAAAATAAATGGATCTAACTGCAATAATTGATAAAAAGTCACCTAAAATCATCTCCTAAAAATCGACTCTTCTCAATTCATTATTCCAACTTTTCCTTCTATGAAATCATAAGAAAAGTAGTTGTGACGAACATTTTACTACAACTTTTTTTCTGAATCAATACATGCTTTATTTCTTATTCCAATACCTCTCCCGATACGATTTGCTTACTTCATAAAAAATAAGCCTAGAAAAAATCAAAACGATTAATTCTAGACTCAAACTTAAATAACTGTTGAACAAAAGCTAGCGCTTTTTTACATAAACTTTTCCAACAGATCCATTTCTTTTTCTAATTCTTTTTCATCATACTTGTCATACTTACCAGCTTCTTGTGCAATTTTTTTAATCTCATGAATGGCTTTTTTTTCAACAATCCATCTCTTCATACTATGTTTTTTTGTATCCTCATCTAGCGAGCCCAACTCTTCTAAACTTGCATCCAATTTGTTCAAAACGTCAGCAATTTTTACTAATGCTTGCGCTTCTTTTTCTTCATAGTTTGACATAATAGACACCTCTTCTTAAGTATTTTTCTACTTTAAGTGTACGTCTCTGTCGTTTTATTTGCAACTAATAACTCAACTGCTTCTCAGTACGGAGGATAAGGGATTCGAACCCTTGCACGATGTTACTCGCCTAACGGTTTTCGAGACCGTCCCCTTCAGCCAAACTTGGGTAATCCTCCCTCTACATTCCATCTACAAATGAACATGTAATGAATCAAAAGATAAAAAGCCTAGACCCTTACACAACAAGGATTCTAGGCTCTATCTAACTAAATTATTTAGTTTCACGGTGTAAAGTAACTTTTCTTTCACGTGGGCAATATTTTTGTTTTTCTAAACGATCAGGATTGTTACGTTTATTTTTATTTGTTAAGTAGTTACGTTCTTTACAAGAAGTACACTCTAAAGTGATGTTTACGCGCATGTTTTCCCCTCCTACTAATAATTGATCTTTCCAAGAGATTTCTTAGACTTGAATATCATACCATTTTTTTTGTCATTTGACTACCCTTTTGGGCAAATTTGTAAAGTAGTTCTACTTTACAAATTTTATTTTTTGTACATTTCCATATACGCTTCTAAAACTTCTTTGGCAATCGTTTGATTTGGTTTGGAAGATTCATCATTTAAGTGTGGTAAAACAACGCTAATTGCAATTTCAGGATTTTCGTACGGCGCATAAGCCACCAAGTTACTATTAACCGTTGTATGGTTTACTCCATTAGCATCTGTTGCTTGCGTTTCGGCGGTCCCTGTTTTAGCAGCAATCGAAAACTTGTCTGATTTTAAACCACGTGCAGTTGTAAAAGGACTAGTTCCATTTACTACATTATAGAAACCTTGTTGAAGAATTCCTATCTGGTCTTCAGAAATATTCACCTTATTCAAAACTTTTGGTTCAATTTCTTTTAAAATTTTTCCTAAAGCTCCATTTTCATCATTGCCATAGATTCCTTCTACCACATGGGGTTGCACGCGGATACCATTATTTGCGACAGTGGAAACGTACTGTGCTAATTGTAACGCGCTATAGGTATCATATTGCCCAAAAGATAGGTCAAGAAGATTACCACCTTGTGGCGCAGAAGACGAATCCTTAAAGTCCTTGTTTTGAATTCCTGTTGTTTCTCCTGGTATATCAATTCCAGTTTTCGTTCCCATACCATATTCTGCAAAAGCTTTTCTTAATTCTTTAAAGACAGTGTCATCTCCTACTTCATAAGGGAAAATCATATTGGGATAATAATTCACACCCATCATTTTAAAGACTAATTTCATCATATAAGCATTCGAAGAATATTCTAACGCTTGCTCCGCAGTTAATTGCATGGTTGTTCCGCCAGAAGCATTCCACCAAGAAGCTTTTGGATTACTACCTGCTAGTAAAATAGCTTCATCTGTTAAAACGTCATTGCCTTTAATGACGCCTGTTTCATAACCAGCTGTTAAAGTACCTGCTTTCACAACTGATCCAGGAACTTCAGAATTCAAAATAGGTGCTAAAGGATTAGGTGTGACTTCTCCAGTTGCTAAATCATGATGAAATCCGGACATCGCTAAAATAGCACCTGTTTGAGGGTTCATAGCAACGACATATGCATTTTCTGAGTATGGTCCAATGGTTTTGACTATTTGTGAATAGTTTCGTTGTAAAATTTCATCAACTTTGTTTTGGAAATTTGAATCAATCGTTAATTTTAAGTTGGAGCCTTTTTCCCCTTTGGAAATTGGGGTTTGTGAAACAATCTTTCCGTTATTGTCTAAAACGACTTCTGATTTTGCTTTTTTACCTTGTAGTACGTCTTCATATTGTTTTTCTAAATAGCTAGTCCCGACACGGTCATTTCGTGCATAGCCTTTTTTCAAATATTCATCGACTTCTTCGGCTGGCAATCCTTGTTTTTCAGTTGAAACGGTGCCCAACAGGCTACGTAATGCGCCACTTTGAGAATAATCACGCGTCCAATCAGTCCCTGTTGAAACACCAGATATTTCCGCTGTGTGTTCACCAATTGTCGCAATTTCACCTTCTGTTACCCCTTCATTCTTGATGAAGACCGTGTTCATTTGTGACGCTGCATTCATTCGTTTAAAAATCGTTACTGCTTGTAAGGTTCGGTCATCAAACGCAATTTCTTCAGGGGTGACTTTTTCAACTGCTTTGGCATATAATGTGCCTTCGTCCGTAATTTTGTTGCCTTTTTCATCTTCTTTATCTTGATCGGTTAAACGGGCTTGGGCTGCTTTTAAATTTTCAGGATTCGCTAACCAATAATCTTTTTTGTCACGATCCGTTAAGTTTGGATCAACTGGAACGTTAATAAGTTCGTTAACTTTATTCGCAATCGGTAAAATATCTTTTCCTTCAATATTTTTTCCTCGTGTGTAAGTGATTGCTAAATTGGCTTTGTTAGAAACCAAGACTTTTCCTTGTGAATCATAAATTTGTCCTCGAGGGGATGGTGTCGTGATTTGTAGTGAAGAATTGGCAGTGATTTTTTTGTTAAACTCTTCTCCTTCTACAATCTGTAAATATCCTAAACGGACAATTAATGAAACAAATAAAGTGAATATCACAAAAAATAATAAGTTCAATCGAAAAGGAATATGTGGCTTTCTACCTCGTTGACTCTTTGCTGCGGCATCTGTTTTTTTTATTTTATCTATAAATGAGTTTTTCTTCATACCTCTAGTCCCTTCACTAAAAAGTTTCGCATTCTCATTGTAACAAAAAATAGTCAAAAAATCAGGATTATTCCCAGCTCTAAGGAAATATTTAATTATTTTGTTTTTGAAAAAAGTCAAAAGGACTTCTGAATTCAGAAGTCCTTTTGACTTTTTCCCTTTTTTTAACGGCTGTAATTGTGAACTTCAGCAGCCATGCTGTCAATGAAAATTGATAAATCTTCGACAGACGTTTCTTTGCTTCCATAACGACGGACGTTCACCGTTGCATCTTCCATTTCTTTGTCCCCGACCACTAATTGATAAGGTACTTTTTGTGTTTGAGAGGCCCGAATTTTGTAGCCCATTTTTTCGTTACGATCATCGACTTCAACACGTAAGCCTTGTGCTTGTAAACGTTCTTTGATTTCATAAGCATACTCAGAATGCGCTTCTACAGAAACTGGGATAATAGTTGCTTGAATTGGTGCTAACCAAGTAGGGAAAGCGCCTTTGTAAACTTCTGTTAAGTAAGCCACAAATCGTTCCATTGTTGAGACAATACCACGGTGGATAACAACTGGGCGATGTGTATTTTCACCATCTTCGCCAACATAAGTTAAGTCAAAACGTTCTGGTAATAAGAAGTCTAATTGGATGGTTGATAATGTTTCTTCCATTCCTAAAGCTGTTTTTACTTGAACATCTAACTTCGGACCGTAAAAGGCAGCTTCGCCTTCTGCTTCAAAGTAATCTAATTCTAATTCATCCATGGCAGCTTTTAACATCGCTTGCGCTTTTTCCCACATCGCATCATCATCAAAATATTTGTCTGTATTATTTGGATCACGATAGCTTAAGCGGAAACGATAATCCGTAATGTTAAAGTCAGCATAGACTGCCACCATTAACTCCAAAGTACGTTTAAATTCGTCTTTAATTTGGTCAGGACGAACAAAAGTATGGCCATCGTTTAAAGTCATTTCACGAACGCGTTGTAACCCTGATAATGCGCCAGATTTTTCATAGCGGTGCATCATCCCTAATTCAGCGATTCGAATTGGCAATTCGCGGTAACTATGAATGTCATTTTTATAAACCATCATATGGTGTGGACAGTTCATTGGACGTAATACTAGCATTTCGCCATCGCCCATATCCATTGGTGGGAACATATCTTCATGGTAATGATCCCAGTGACCAGATGTTTTGTATAATTCCACATCTGCCATAATTGGTGTATACACATGTTGGTAACCTAAGCTAATTTCTTTGTCCACAATATAACGTTCAATTGTACGACGAATGGTTGCGCCTTTTGGTAACCAGAAAGGTAACCCTGAACCAACTTCTTGTGAAACCATAAATAAATCTAATTCTTTTCCTAATTTACGGTGGTCACGTTCTTTGGCTTCCTCGCGCATTTTGATAAATTCTTTTAAATCTTTTTTATCGAAAAAGGCAGTGCCGTAAATCCGTTGCATCATATGATTGTCAGAGTTTCCGCGCCAATAAGCACCAGCTACTGAAAGTAGTTTAAAGACTTGAATCCGTCCTGTTGAAGGGACGTGAACACCACGACATAAATCAACAAAATCGCCTTGATCATAGACAGTGATGATTTCATCTTCTGGTAAATCTGTAATTAATTCAACTTTGTAAGGATCATCAGCAAATAATTCTAACGCTTCTGTACGTGAGATTTCTTTACGAACGATTGGGTTATTTTCCTTCACAATTTTCATCATTTCGGCTTCAATTGCAGGTAAATCTTCCGCTGTCACAGGGGATTCCCCATTATCTGTATCATAGTAGAACCCAGAATCAATCGCAGGACCTACGCCAAATTTAATGTTAGGGAAAAGACGACGTAAGGCATTAGCCATTAAATGAGCTGATGAATGACGTAAAATTCCTAAAGCATCTTCATGATCAGGTGTCACGATTTCAAGCGAACCATCTTCTACGATAGGACGATCTAAATCGATTAAAACACCATTGAATTTACCAGCTAAAGCTTTTTTGGCTAAACTGTTGCTAATACTTTTAGCAACATCAAATGTTGTAACCCCAGAATCAAACGGTTTAACAGCGCCATCTGGAAAAGTAATGTGAATAGACATAATAAAATTCTCTCCTTTTAATTTTTTTGATTTGAAGCGTTTCATTGTGTTCCTGTTTTTCACAATGAAACGAAACAGCCACCTGTTCCCCTTGTTAAAAAACAAAAAGTCCTAGTATTCTAACGAATACTAGGACGAAAATATCGTGGTTCCACCTAATTTTGAACACAAATAATCTGTGTTCCTCTAGCGTGTTAACGGTGCGACCGCCTTTGTTTCAACAAAGGTTTCGAAAGTGGTCATCCCTTGTGCCAATCTGGAAAATTTTCAGCCAAGATTTTCCTCTCTAATAGATCGCGGGCAAGTTCAGTTGTCTTTCTCATCAATCATTTATGCACTTATTTAACCACTTATTTTCAGAAAAAGCAAGTGATTCAACAGAAATTCTCTGAAAACTTATTTTTTCCATTCGCCGCCTTGTGCATAGCGGTCTTTTTTCAATTCATTGACAATCACATGGATATTCTCTTTTGGTGCACCAGCGTTTTTTGACACAGCTTCTGTAATATCTTTGACCATATTAGTTAACTGTTCTTCTGTGCGGCCTTCAATTAATTCTACATGTACAAATGGCATCTTCGTTCCCCCAATTTAAATTGCTTGTTCTGTTTGTATCATAGAGCGGGTTATGACGCTTGTCAATAAAAAATTGGGGACGTCAGTCGTTACGCTGACGTCTCCAATTTTTACTTTTCAGATACACAGCTGGACCAAAGTACGGTCTTGCCTAATATCTCTTTTTATACTTCTTCGCCGTAATCTACAGGTTTATCAAATTCACCTGGTGCATCATCATAGATATGTCCATAAATAATTACCGGCATTCCGTCATAGGATACATCAAAGATTTTTGAAACTTCTGTTCCTGGCGTATTGATACAGCCATTACTACCAGCATCGGTTTTAAAGGCTTCTTTATCGCCATACTTATCCAATTTATGGTCGGAGTCATGAATCCCGATTTGTGTGACAACGCCCCCTTGACTTAATAACGGCATCCAATATTTTACTGGCACACTGTATCGAGAACCATCAAGCATTTGACCTTCTAAATTCACATCGGTTGTCCGATATAAAATTGTATGGAATCCTGGTACTGTTGCGGTTCCTTTGTTATATCTGCCAGTAATGACATCCGTGGTGACTATTTTTTTGCCATCAATGAAACAATACATTTTTTGATCTTTTAAATCAATTTCAATGTAATTATTGGCAATTTTACTATTTTCTTTGGTATCACCAACCAACGGAGCAGTGATTGCATTCGTTTGTTCTTGGCTATTCAGCGCGTTTACTAGTAGTTCTTGCGTTTTGGCCCCATCAATCGACCAGCCATAACTTCCGTTGTTTTTAAAACGACGTGTCGTGCCGTGAACATCTGTAAATAAAACTGGTTGATTAGCAGAACCATATGTTGTTTCTAATTGTGTCACCCAAGTAGTTAGTTTTTCTTTGTTGATTGTACCATCATCATTCAGCACGTTTTGAATTTGTGTTTTATCAAAGGCTACTTTTTCACCATTAATATCAACTGTAATTGTTTTATTTAACTTGTTATTGAGCGTTGTCAATGTTGCCTTTAACGTTTGATCCTCTTTTGTAATTTCAGGGGCTTTATAAAAATCTTTGGCGTTGTATTGATAGTTGCCTTTTCCCGCTTCAACATCCGCAATAATCTGCTGGTTTAAGCGCTGTGTGTCCACTACTGTGCCTTGTTCTTCGGGAACAATTTCAAAAATGCCATTGCCTCGACGGATACTCGCATTTTTGCTTGGTTTCCCCTCTGGAAAACTTAAAGTCGCTAATTTAGCTTCTAGTTCTTTTTTGAATGCCTCGTTTAACGGTAGCTTCACCTTGCTACTGTGTAAATGGTCTTTTAAAAATTTTTGATCCAATTGGTATTTTTTAGGAAGTTGAATTTTTTCTTCTTTTGTCCCCGTTTGAACCACAACTTCTTCGGTTTGATTAACTTGCGCTAATTTTTCTTCTGCAGCATTTACATTTAACCAGCCTACAGAAACTCCATTTACTTTTGTGGTTGGTAAAAAGTGACTTTGAAAATAAACATAGCTGCCCCCAGCAACCAGAGCTAGTCCAACCAAAGAAGTAATAATTACTTTCTTTTTATTATTTTTTCCTGATTTTTGACGACGTGTATTACGCATTTGCATTTCTTCTTTTTTCATTTGTTCATCCTTTATATCAATAATTTTAGGTTTATTTCTTAGAGACTAGGCAACAAACAACTGCGGTGATCTACAATCAAAAAAGGTTCCCTTTCTCTCGCAGATTAATTTTTTCAATTATACACTATTTTTACGTTGTTTTCAGCTTATTTTCCTTGTAAATCCTTTAATCTTAAAGAATTTGTATACTCTGTGACTTTTTTTGCTTCTTGTAAATGATACGTAAACTGGGCCATTTTAGCAAAATCCTGAGCGACGACGTCAAAAAAGGCTTGTGTCTTTATTAAGCTGTTCCAACAAGCTTCTTTACTAGAAAAATCCAGCAACGATGCTAATTGATCCATCGTGTCAGGAGTGACATAATTTTTCAGATACTTAAATTGTTTCCCAACAGAAATTGGCTCCGGTTCCTGCCAAGCCGCTTGCCAAGAAAGCAAGCGCAACAGTTCCTGCTGACAATATTCATAGAGATGTGTGACAGCGTAAAATAGTTCATTCCGACAAAGCCCCTTAACTACATACGTACTAACCCACCAAAATTCATTGCAACAATCGTTAAACTGCTGCTGATTCGGAACTGTTACTGTATAATTTTTATCAGATGCTACAGGTAAAGGCGGCAAACTTTCATCTTTGTCTAACAAGATAATTGCTAAAGAATCGCCTTCATGCCAATTATCTTTTTCTGCGAGAGGACACAACGTTAAATCGATACGTTGACCATCTTCAAATAACATTAAAAATGTTTCCCGCGTCTTCGGTTCTGTGGGAAATAAGGTCATTTCCTTGGGACGTTGCATAATTAATGGTTGACCAAATTTTGCTGTCCACGTTGCTGTTTCAAAAAACTCAGCACATGGTTCTACAATATAAACAATGTCGAAATCTTGAAAACTATCTTTTGGCGCTTTCACATTCGTGCGAGAACCCACCATTCCCACGGCTCGAATGTGTTCTTCTTGTTTTGCTACATCCATAATAAGTTGAAACATTTCTTCTTCTGTACGCATTCACTCGCTCCCTCTCTTCAAAAGTTTCTATTAAAACATAGATTTTTTTATAAGTCTTTTGTTTTCTATCGCTTTTTCTATGGTACTTCGTATACACTAACATTACAAGGAGGGATGTTTCATGCATTGGTTAAAAATAACAAGTTTATCCATTGTCAGTTTTGGCTTTTGTATTCTTTTGATTTTAGGTCTACTTATTTTTACTGGCAAAAATACGCAACCCACCGATAAACCAGATGCTATTTTAATTTTAGGGGCCCGTGTTTTAGGGACGTCTAAAGAAACCGCACTGCCCAGCCGTGTTTTGCAAGCTCGGTTAGATGTGGCTATCCCCTATATTAAACAACACCCCGAGACACCCGTTATTGTTAGCGGAGGGCAAGGAGCAGATGAGCCGGCTACGGAAGCCGCGGTTATGAAACAATACTTGCTAAATAAAGGTGTTCCAGAAAAACAGATTCTCTTAGAAAATCGTGCCACACGCACCAAAGAAAATATTGTCAATTCACAAAAACTCCTTTCTTTTAAACGGCTAGTGATTGTTACTAGTGACTTTCACATGTATCGCTCGCAACTTTTAGCCAAGCGAGCAGGCATCTCAAATGTTTCAGGCATCACTGCGGCTTCTTCTTTTCCAAAAGATATCAAAAATTTTGGTCGAGAGCTGCTTTCTTTAGGCTATGCCTTACTCTTTGATTGGTAAAAGAGCGTCCTTCGCAAGACCATTTTGCGAAGGACGCTTTTATATTCTGTGGATTTGCTCACTTTTGTTCTCTTCTTCTTGTGTTTAAATTATAAAAATGATAACATATCTTTGTTAGCGCTTACAAATAATATTTATTTTATAGGAGGAGAAAGTTATGGGGCATCAATTGAGCACTCATTTTTTTAACAAGAAAACAGGGATTATTTCAACTTTTTTAAGTTTGATACTTTTAGTCGGTGGTTTACTGTTTGCACTACCTGCATTTGAAGTACAAGCAGCATCAACTGTTACACCTAAAACAGTCATGTATGTAGAAGTAAACAACCACGATTTTAACAATGTGGGAAAATATACTTTAGCTGGAACCAATCAACCTGCTTTTGATATGGGGATTATTTTTGCAGCCAATATTAATTATGACACGGTCAATAAAAAACCTTACTTATATCTAAATGAACGGGTCCAACAAACTTTAAACGAAGCTGAAACACAAATTCGTCCAGTTCAAGCACGCGGCACTAAAGTCCTATTGTCTATTTTAGGCAACCATGAAGGTGCTGGCTTTGCTAATTTCCCAACTTACGAAAGTGCGGATGCCTTTGCAGCTCAATTAGAACAAGTCGTTAATACGTATCATTTAGATGGTATTGATTTTGATGATGAGTATGCTGAATACGGAAAAAATGGGACGCCTCAACCAAATAATTCTTCGTTCATTTGGTTACTTCAAGCCTTAAGAAATCGCTTAGGCAATGATAAATTAATTACTTTTTATAATATTGGACCAGCGGCTGCGAACTCTTCAGCTAATCCTCAAATGAGTTCTTTAATTGATTATGCTTGGAACCCTTATTATAGTACCTGGAATCCGCCACAAATTGCGGGGATGCCTGCTTCTCGTTTAGGTGCTTCTGCCGTTGAAGTTGGTGTCAATCAAAATCTAGCTGCGCAATATGCTAAACGTACAAAAGCGGAGCAATATGGTATTTATCTAATGTATAACCTCCCAGGAAAAGATTCATCTGCGTATATCTCGGCGGCGACACAAGAACTTTATGGTCGAAAAACGAACTATTCACCAACTGTTCCAACACCTTAATTATTATCTCGTGTCTACAAGCGCCAACATGTAAAGAGTTAAAAGCCAGCTTACTACAAGCTGGCTTTTTGGTATCTTGAGCGAATCGTTTTGAACATAAAAAAGACCCGCCCTTTGGGTAAGGACGGGAAAGGAGTTAAAAATGAAAAAGTGTTTTGTGTTGTTAAGGTTGTTTGTTGATATGCTTATATCTTACAAACTAAATGTGAAGATTTTGTGATCATTTCATTCTTATTTTGCTACTTTTATAGGAATTAAATAGATTGCCACGAGACTATCTTTAGTTGCCTCGTGCATCCGTTATTCTGACTGCTCCTTGTGGTGATACTCTGTAAAAACCGACAGTCCCTGTCCCTCCATTTGCAACCATCTGTTTCGATTGGGCTCTAAAAAAGAAGTCATTTCCATTCATACCCAAAAATCCAAGGTTCGTATCATTATTTTCTGCATCAGTCAGTGTCTTTCTAATATATGTCTCTGCTTTTTCTTGTGTATCGATGATTTTTGCCTCTTCATTTTGGTCTTGATTTTCCTCTTCAGAAGAACGATAGTAATACTCTTCCGCAGGATAATTTCCACTATCTTGAGTAATTAACAATCGCGGTTTCGTCTTATCCGATTGGTCGCCGTTAGGATTTTCAACACCAATTTTATATAATAATAACGCAGCACCAGTAGGCCCCCACCTAATACTTAAGCTTGTAATTGGTCGCGACTCATCAGTAGGTGAATCCTTCGTAATCATTCCTCCGGTATTTGTACTACCATCAGGATGAATGATCAAACTCTCTCCTTTACCATTTTTCCATGTTCCAACTAAAGTAGTAAAATCGCCAGCATTAATCGCTGTAGTATCTAAATCAGCTACAGTTAGCTGACTGTTGTCTTCATCAGCTGTGGACTCTTCATTTTTCACTGATTCGTTAGACTCGACACTGTGGCTCGCTTGTTCGTTTGTCTTATCAATTGTTTCACTGGTTTTTTCATTCGTCTCTTCAACTTTAGAGGATGCCTCCGTTGAAGCGGTTACTTTCTTTTCTTTTGGTTCCCGACAAGCAGTTAATGATAAAACCGCTAGCCCGACAAAAAACGCTAACATTCCCTTTTTCACGCCTATTCACCCCGTTCAATGATCTATCTTACTAGACTATTGTACTATTAATTCAACTGTTTAGACAAATATTTATGGAACAGACAAAAGTTGAACCTGTCATTGAATGCTTTGTGTCACATGGACTTATCAATCAACTTTCTTTTTTCTATATATTATATGAAAAAAAGTGAGCCATCAGTCAAAATGACCGATGGCTCACTTTCTAAATCTTAAAACAAACGAACAAATGGATTATTCAGGTAAATCTACATTATGATGAACTTTTTGAACATCTTCTAAATCTTCTAAAACGTCTAACATTTTTTCAAAGTTCGCCAAATCGTCGCCTTCTAATGTTACTTCGTTTTGTGGAACCATTTCTAACTCAGTAACCGTGAATTCTTCAATGCCTTTTTCTTTTAACGCTTCTTGTGCATGGTGGAAATCTTCTGGTTCTGTGTAAACGATAATTTGACCGTCTTCTTCAACAACATCGCGAACATCAATGTCTTTTTCCATTAAGTATTCTAAAATTTCATCCGCATCGTCACCAGCAAAGCCAATGATACCTGTATTATCAAACATGTAGGAAACAGCACCGCTGACACCCATGTTTCCGCCGTTTTTACCAAATGCGGCCCGCACATCTGCTGCTGTTCGGTTCACGTTGTTTGTTAAAGCATCAACAATGACCATTGAACCATTTGGCCCAAATCCTTCATAGCGTAATTCAGAATATTGTTCATCTGCTGAACCTTTTGCTTTTTCAATAGCGCGATCAATAATATGTTTTGGTACATTATATGTTTTGGCGCGTTCGATTACAAACCGTAATTTTTGGTTTGCATGAGGATCAGGGTCTCCTGACTTCGCTGCTACGTAAATTTCAATCCCGAATTTTGCATAAACACGGCTATTGTTTGCGTCTTTGGCAGCTTTTTTCTCTTTAATATTTGCCCATTTACGGCCCATATTCTCACTTCGCTTTCTCTGATTTGTTGTTAGTATCTTATCCCTTGTTTATTATACTGGGGAAACTGATTTTTGTTAAGTATTTTTTAGGTATCTGGCGAAAATCGTAAGGGAAACCGACCAAAATTTTGTTCTTTTAAAGAAGAATCTCCCATCTGGTATAGTTGATTGGCGCGAATATCTAACGAAAGCATTGCGCGGTTTTCTTTAGATACTTTGGAAATTACCGGCAATTGAATCTGTGCTTTGGTTTCTTTTAGATAAGCTTGTCCCTTTGGCGTAAATCCTAGCACATGGAGATAACTGTTTTGCCAAACAGTTTCAACTTCTTCTTTGGTCATATTTAACAATATATAGGTTGCTAATCGTTGCAATCTTGTCCAAGTATAACGCTTCGTCTTCATACGTTCCATTAATTCGTGAAAAGAACCTGCTGCTTGGATTTGATCTTTTAGTCGATATTCAAGTCCTTCCGTCATTTGGTAAATGGCTTGTAACTCTTCTAACGAGGATTGAACAATTTTATACTTTAGGAAGGGCCAGTAGTTTTCCCATGAAATCATTGCTTGTGTTTGTAAATGTTGTGCGGTTATAGAAGGAACCGTTGGCAGCACTTGCGTTATTTCTTGTTGAAAAACACTTTGCCTAATCGCCGTGGCGCTAGCAACTTTCCCAGAAATCGTTGCATCATGAAAGCCCGCTTGTTTTCTAGCAATTGGGTAGAGCGTCATCGGGGTTGGATACGTGGCATTTTCCTTTGCATAACTCATCCCCAAAATATGATTAGGCGAAGAAAAATCGAACCTGCTTTCAGGATATACTTGACGAAAAACAGCAGTCATTTTTTGTGGATAACTCAATTGTTTGTCTGTCAATGCGTGGAACGTTTGATCAATTAAGGATTGATTTTCTTGGACAAACTGGCCGAAAGCCGCATAATCAATTGCGCTTGTACTATCTGTTCCAAAACATAAGCTCTCACATTGCAACGCCTGCAATAACTTTATACCGCCTTTGGCAAAGTAATCCGCAGACTGTACCGACCAAGCTGTCGGCAATTCAATGACTAAATCCACACCATTTTGCAAAGCTTCTTCTGCTCTGGCCCACTTATCTAGTAAGGCTGGTTCTCCTCTTTGTAAAAAATTTCCACTCATTATAGCAATCACTACTTCAGCTCCGCTTTGTTGGCGAGCTTGTTGGGCATGATAGCGATGTCCATTATGAA
Organism: Enterococcus sp. DIV0236; assembly: GCF_050558525.1. Lineage (NCBI taxonomy): Bacteria > Bacillati > Bacillota > Bacilli > Lactobacillales > Enterococcaceae > Enterococcus > Enterococcus sp. DIV0236. The sequence goes on from NZ_CP187891.1 coordinate 2,272,131, forward strand.
AGGGATTATATTCCACGATAATGCCACAGGCTTTCACTCTAGCCACCTCCGTTATAAAAAAATGGACTTATCAGCAAAGAGACAAACGTTTTTAAGCGCTGTCCCAAGCTCATAAGCCAAATATTATTAATCTCTTTGACAAACAAAGAACCAGCGTTCACTTGTTTCAGTTGGTGCTTCATCTGTAAAGTCTGCATAAACTTTGACGTTCATGAAACCAGCACTTTCTAACATTCGTAAATAGTTATCTAACGAATAGGTTCGTTCTTGATGCAATTCATCATACCGAACAAAGTGCTCATCTGTTTCCTGTTCTTTCACAAAAAATGTTAAGAAATGTTCGATGCTGTGTTCTTTTTCACCAGCGTAACTATCCCATAGAAAAGCAAATTCTTCTGTTTGATAATGATAGCTATATTCTGGAAAAACTGAATCAATTTTGTAAGTAGAATGAACATCAAAAATGAACGTTCCTTCCTCTTCTAACGCTTGATAAACTTCATCGAACACTTGTTGTACTTCTTGGCGATTAGCCATATAGCACAGTGAATCAGAAAAACAAGTGATGGCTTGGTATTGTCCCACTTCAGATAAATCTAGCATATTTCCCTGAACAAATTGAACTGGCACTTCTTCTTCAAAGGCCCGTTCACTAGCAATCATCAACATTTCTTCTGATAAGTCTAAGGCCGTCACATCGTAACCACTTTTCGCGAAATCAACTGCTAAAGCGCCTGTACCACAAGCCATTTCAAGAATTTGTTGGGTTCCTTGTGGGAGATGACGATTGGAAAAATCCAACCATTTTTGGTATAGGCTTTCGTCCATCACTTCGTCATAGACGAAAGCAAACGTTTCATAGGCCATTTTAGTCGACCCAAGCGCTTAGATCAATCATTGGGGCATCTGACCATAATTTTTCTAAGTTGTAAAAGGCACGTTCTGAAGATTGGAATACATGGACAATAACATCGCCTAAATCGATTAAAATCCATTTTCCGCCTTCTTTACCTTCCACACGTTTGACTTCTACTTGATTTTTGGCTTCTTGTTCGTTAATTTCATCAACAATCGCATTGATTTGACGTTCACTATTGGCTTGGCAAATTAAAAAATAATCTGCTAATAATGAAATCTCTCTTACGTCTAATGCGACAATTTCTTCTGCTCGTTTTGAATCTGCTGCTTTGACAGCAATTTCTAAAATTTTCTGGCTATCTATGATAGTTCCCTCCTAGTAATTCTTTCTTCTTTTATTTTTGATTAACGACCCATTGATTGTAGGTCTCTAACGTTTTTGGATAAATTTTATGTTCTTGTTCAATCAAATGTAACAAGGTATGTTTCGTTTCATAAGCAACCGCTGCATCTAAGTCAACAAGGGCAATTTCACGGGCTTCTTTCACACCTGGAAAATCACGTCCTGGTTCAATGTAATCTGCGACATAAATAATTTTATCTAGCAAGCTCATCTTAGCAGCCCCAGTTGTATGCACACGAATTGCCTGCAAGATTTCTTCGTCATCAATGGCTAATTCCCGTTGAACAATATCCGCCCCAACTAAGCCATGCCAAATTTCATTGCCATAGTTTAATAAAGCCAAATCAAAACCATCTCGGCGAATAATCAACTCGAATTCATCGTTTGGACGTTCTTTGGCGTAATCATGCGTCAAAGCAGCAATACTGGCTTTCGCTTCATCGGCACCATATTTCGCTGCCAAGGCCACAGCTGTTTCCTCGACTCCTAACACATGGCGAAAACGACGTTCACTCATTTGCATTTGAACTTTTTGCATTAATAATTCACGTTGTGCAGCATCATAATTTGTTATCCAGCTCATCTTGATACAGTCCCTTCTCTTGAATATAGTTTATCACATTCTCTGGAAGAAGATAGCGTGTTGAGCAACCACTTTTGACTTTTTGTCTAATCAAAGTGGAACTAATCGCCATCTGCGGAACATCGACCCAAATAATTGGATAGGTAGATTCCGTTGGATAATTAGGACGCCGAATGCCGACAAATTGAACTAAATGGAGTAAGTCATCAATCCGATGCCATTTGGGCAAGTATTCCACCATATCTCCACCAATTATAAAATAATAATCAGTATCTGGATTGGCTTCTTTTAAGGCTTTCATTGTATCATACGTGTAACTTTTGCCTTTGCGAATTAATTCAATTGGCTCAATATCTAAGCAGGGATTATCAGCCACCGCTAGTTCTAACATTGCTAACCGATGTTCGCTGCTAATTGTTTTCTTTTCGTCTACATGTGGTGGTAAGTACGTAGGCATTAAGTAAACTTTGTCCAAACCTAGTTGATTTTGAACTTGATCGGCCATGACAAGATGTGCTAAATGAACGGGATTAAAATTACCACCTAACAAGCCGACTTGCTTTCTTGTTTGAAAACGTAACGGTTCCTCTTGCAAGAGAACGTCCGCTCCTTGACGCGCTTGTCTTTTTTCTCCCATTGTTCATCCCTCCAATATTAAATCTCTTTGACTGCTGCTGAAATTTTTTGATATTTTTCTTTACTTGATGGCTTGAATAAGACCAACACGCGACCAATAATTTGTACCACATCGCAATGAATGGCTGCTGTTAGTTCTTCTGCAACCTCTTCTGCTACTTCATCTGTATTTTGTAATAACGTAATTTTAATCAATTCACGTTTTTCCAACGCTTCATCAATTTGTGTAATCATTGCGTCATTCAAACCACCTTTGCCTACTTGAAAAATAGGTTGTAAATGGTGTGCCTGACTACGTAAATAACGTTTTTGTTTTCCTCTAAGTTTCAAATTGTTTGCCTTCTCTCTAAAATTTAAATTAATGCTTTTCTACGTAAAACATCGACACCTTTAGGCGCCCAACCAGCGACTACACCAGGTTCTGTGACAGTAATCCAACCTAGACCAGCAAACACAATATCCGTTTTTTCTTTCACGGAAAATTCAAAGCGCACTAATTCAGGAAACTCAGCGACTTCATCGGCACGTGGGGGCTGCAATAAGCCACCAACATGTTTTTCATAAAAAGCATCGGCGGTTGCTGTTTTTGTTCGGTGTAAATTTAAGTCATTGGAAACGTAGGCAATGAAGGAACTTTTAGCACCTTGGACATAATCAAAGCGAGCCAAGCCACCTAAAAACAAGGTTTGTTCAGCATTTAATTGGTAAACTTTCGGTTTGATTTCTTTTTGCGGTGCAATAATTTTCAAGTCTTTTTTACCTAGGTAATGTGCCATTTGATGACGGTGAATAATTCCGGGCGTATCGATTAAGAAGTGGCCATCGTCTAATGGAATTTCAATTTTATCTAGCGTTGTTCCAGGAAATTGTGATGTCGTAATCACATCTTGAACACCCACTGTTTGTTGAATGATTTGATTGATTAATGTTGATTTTCCAACATTGGTCACACCTACGACATAAACGTCTCGGCCTTCACGATATTTTTCGATTGTATCTAATAACTCTTGCATTTCTTGTGGTTTCTTGCCACTTGTTAGTAAAACATCAACAGGGCGTAATCCTGCTTCATGGGCCCGTTCTCTCATCCATTGAACCATTTTAGGTTTTTTTAATGATTTAGGCAAAATATCCACTTTATTACCAACTAACAACACAGGATTATCTCCGATAAAACGATGTAGTCCTGGAATAAGAGAGCCATTAAAGTCAAAAATATCCACTACGTTCACAATCAGTGCATCTTCTGTTCCTAAACCATTCAATAAACGTAAAAAGTCATCATCTGTTAATTGGACATCTTGAATGTCATTATAATGTCTTAAGCGAAAACAACGTTGGCAATAAACTTCCCCTGTTTCCATTCCTTTTTCGAAAGCTGTTTTTGGTGTATAGCCTAATTCATGAGGATTTTCCGTTTGGATAATCGCACCACAGCCAATACAATGAATTGCCTCTGTCATTCTAATCCGCCTCTCCATGTCATTTCTGGATGTTTTTTTGATAAGTATTTCATAATTTTCCGTTCAAAGAACCGATTGATTCTAGTATTCCAGCCATCTGTATCGACAATCGGTTGAACTAAAACATTGCGTATACCCGCTGCGTTAGCTCCCCGAATATCTGTCATAATCTGATCGCCGACCATTAACATTTCAGATGGCTTCAAGCCTAATTTTTTTTCTGCTAATTTGAAGCCACGTGCGGTTGGTTTCAAGGCACGTGCTACATAATCTAAGTCAAACTTTTCAACAACGCGTTTAATCCGGCTGTCTTTGTTGTTTGAAACAACGAGGACAGTAATTCCTGCATTTTTCATTTCTAATAACCAAGTTTTTAATTCTTCTGTTCCATCGGGATTATTCCAAGCAATTAAAGTATTATCTAAGTCAGTTAGTACTGCCTTAATCCCCAGTTTTTTTAATTGTGCGGGGGTAATTTTATAAATCGCATCAATCATCCATGTCGGTTTATATTTTGAAAACATCGTGACTCCTCTCACTGACACTATGTAGTTTCTTCGATTTTAAGAGACTGAAACATAACTAAACAATTATGCTTCAGTCTCTACCTATTGTATTATACTGCATTTTGCTGAAAATTTCTATAAAGGACGGTCGTTCCTTGTAAAAGAACAAGTAAAATAAAAGAAAAAATAAAAAAAGCCACCCATCAACCCCTGAAAAGTTCGTTGATGAGTAGTAACTTCTAATATTTGCGAAAACGTTGGTATCTTTTTTCTAGTAACGTTTCCGTATCTAATTTAGCTAATTCAGTTAATTTTGAAATAAACGCTTTTTGTAACATGCGATTAATTTTTGCTTGTTCCAGAGGCTGACCGTTCATAACTTCTGGAATTACTTTATCTACAATAGCTAATTCCTTCAGCTCTGTCGCTGTGATTTTCATCAATTCTGCTGCTTCTTTCGCACGACTGCCATCTTTCCACAAAATAGAGGCGAAACCTTCTGGCGAAAGAACCGCATAAATCGTGTGTTCCAACATCCAAACTTCATCTGCGACTGCTAAAGCCAAAGCACCACCACTACCGCCCTCACCAATGATGACTGAAATGATTGGCACTTTCAAATCAGACATTTCTAACAAGTTTTGCGCAATGGCTTCCCCTTCTCCTCGCTCTTCGGCACCAATTCCACAATAGGCACCAGCAGTGTTCACAAAGGTAATGACTGGGCGGTTAAATTTTTCCGCTTGTTTCATTAAACGTAACGCTTTGCGATACCCTTCAGGATTAGGTGAACCAAAATTACGTTCAATATTTTCTGGTAGATTTCGACCTTTTTGGATACCTATCACCGTAACTGGTTTCCCTTGCAAAGTAGCAACACCACCGACTACAGCTAAATCATCGGCAAAGTAACGATCCCCATGAAATTCTAAAAAGTCCTCAAAAATTGCTTCTATATATTCTAAAGTTGTCAAACGATCTTGGGCTCTTGCCAAGGTAACAACATCATTGGCTGTTTTCTTTTCCATGTTAGCGCCACCCTTCCAAAGAATGTAAACGTAACAAGTCGCTCAATCGTTGACGCAAAAGATTTCTTGGCACAATCTGATCTACAAAACCATGTTCTAAAAGAAACTCGGCCTTTTGAAAATCATCTGGCAACTCTTGACGAATCGTTTGTTCAATTACACGGCGGCCAGCAAAACCGATTAAACTCTGAGGCTCTGCCAAAATAATATCTCCATCCATCGCAAAACTTGCGGTAACACCGCCAGTCGTTGGATCAGTCAATACCGTAAGATACAGCAGCCCTGCTTTGTTATGCCGTTGCAAAGCGGCCGAAATTTTCGCCATTTGCATCAATGAAAAAATTCCTTCTTGCATACGGGCACCACCAGATGCAGTGAAAATCACTACTGGTAAATGCTTTTCTGTCGCCCGCTCAAACAAGCGTGTGATTTTTTCACCAACAATCGTTCCCATACTGCCCATGATAAAATTAGCGTCCATGATTCCAATTGCAACAGCTTGTCCTTCAATTGTTGCTTCTCCCGTTAAGACAGCTTCATCTAGCCCAGTTTTTTCTTGCATTTTTTCAATTTTTTCAAGATAACCAGGAAAATTTAGTGGATCTTTTGTCACTAATTCACTGTCCCAATTGTGGAAACTTTTTTCATCAACGGTTATCGCTAATCGTTCCCATGCACCAATCCGAAAACTATAGCCACAATGCGGACAGATTTTTTCTGCACCCATTTCTTTTGTATACAGTGTTCGCTTACAAGAAGGGCATTTTGCCCACATATTATCTGGAACAGAAGGCTTCTTTGATGCATCATTTGCATCAGCACGATTTGGATTAATGCGAATGTAATTTTTCTTTTTAAATAATGCCATTTGCTTACTCCTCGTATTTTAGCGGCAAGAGCTCAGCTCCTTTCAAAAGATCACTGATCTTTCCAAGCAAGAGAGCTCTTGCGGCGTTCTTTCTTTAATGATTGCTTTCTGGCTCCCAATTTGGTAGAAATGTTTCTTGTAAAAAGCTTGTGTCATAGTCACCTGTCAAAACATTGTCATGTGTAATTAAATCCAATTGGAATTCGGCATTCGTAATAATACCTTCTGTTACAATTTCATTTAAAGCCCTTTGCATTTTCATCAAGGCATCAAAACGATTTTCACCATGTACGATGACTTTTGCAATCATTGAATCATAATAAGGCGGAATTGAATACCCTGAATACATAGCGCTGTCTACACGCAAGCCCATTCCACCACTAGGCAACAAGAGATTTTGAATTTTACCTGGTGAAGGAGCAAAATTAAAGGCAGGATTTTCAGCGTTAATTCGGCACTCAATCGCATGCCCAGTCATGGTAACATCCTCTTGGGTATAGCCTAAAGGTTCACCTGAAGCAATTTCTAATTGTGCTTTGACTAAATCAATCCCTGTTACCATTTCCGTAACTGGATGTTCGACTTGGATGCGGGTATTCATTTCCATGAAATAAAAGTCGCCAGCTGGATCCATCAAAAATTCAATGGTTCCGGCATTTTCATAATGCACAGCTTGTGCCGCTCGAACGGCCGTTTCGCCTAACATCTGACGCTTTTCTTCAGAAATAGCAATCGATGGTGATTCTTCTAACACTTTTTGATTATTTCTTTGTAGTGAGCAATCACGTTCTCCTAAGTGAATCACATGCCCATATTGATCACCTAAAATTTGCACTTCGATATGACGTGCTGGATAAATAATTTTTTCTAAATACATATCATCATTACCAAATGCGGCTTTGGCTTCTTGCTGCGCTGAAGTAAAGTGTTTCGGTAACTCTTCTTTTGAAAGAACTTTTCGGATTCCTTTTCCGCCACCACCAGCAGCTGCCTTTAACATCACTGGGTAACCAATTTCTTCAGCAATCGTCAACGCTTCTTCGACAGAATCAATGACGCCATCACTCCCAGGAATAACAGGTACCTTGGCTTTTTGCATCAGTTGACGTGCGTTTATTTTATTGCCCATTGCATCAATCGTTTCTGCTTTAGGACCGATAAAAGTAATGTTACATTCTTCGCACATTGAAGCAAATTGACTATTTTCAGATAAGAAACCAAACCCTGGATGAATCGCTTCAGCATTGGTAACAATCGCTGCACTTAAAACAGCTTGAACATTTAAATAAGAATCAGTTGCTTTCGCCGGTCCAATACAAATGGCTTCATCTGCTAACTGTGTGTGTAACGCTTCTTGATCCGCTTCAGAGTAAACAGCAACTGTTTGAACGCCTAATTCGCGACAGGCACGAATAATACGAACAGCGATTTCTCCGCGGTTTGCGATTAATACTTTCGAAAACATTTTTCACCTATCCAATCATAAAGGTTAATTCAGCCTCGGCAACTTTTTTTCCATTAACTTTTGCCACACCTTTACCCATTCCAGCAGAAGCGCGGACTTTTAAAAGTTCAACCTCTAAAATTAATGTGTCGCCTGGTGTTACCTTTTGTCTAAATTTTGCTTTATCTAATCCACCAAAGTATGCCGTTTTCCCTTTGAATTCAGGCATTGAAAGTAATGCCACGGCGCCTGCTTGAGCCAACGATTCAATAATTAAAACTCCTGGCAAAACAGGATTCCCAGGAAAATGACCTTGAAAAACTTGCTCATTAACCGTTACATTCTTTTTCGCTACAACGCGTTCCCCGGGAATGACTTCTTCAACACTATCTAATAATAAAAAGGGATAGCGATGTGGTAAAATTTCTTGAATTTCTGTAATTGTTAATTTCATGTTTTATTCTCCTTTAGCAACTCGGAATAGCGGCTGACCAAATTCAACCACATCTTCATTGTTGACTAACACTTCCGTAATCACACCGTCAACTGTCGCCGTAATTTCATTCATTAATTTCATCGCTTCAACGATACACACAACGTCACCCGTTTTAACAGTGTCTCCTACTTTGACAAAGTTCTCTTTATCTGGTGCTGGTTGTAAATAAACGATTCCTACAATGGGTGACGTAATTTCTTCTGTCTTTTCATTGGCTGTCGGTGTATTGGTTGGCGTTTCTTCAACGACAGAAACTGTTTCAACAGGCGCTGACACACCACTAGCGGCTACTGATGTTTCTTGTGGTTGCGCTACTGGTTCTACGGCACTTCGTCCAGAAACTGTATTTTTATTCATATATAATTCAAACGAGCCTTCTCGTAAATCGAATTCGGTTAAAGTTGATTGATCAAATTGTGTTAATAGTGCTTTTACTTCTTCTAACTGCATGTTAATCCTCCCAGCGTTTTAAGCAAATAACTGCATTGTGGCCACCAAAGCCTAGCGAGTTACTTAAAGCATAATCAAATTTATGCTCTTTGCTTTCGTTTAAAACAACGTTCACCGTAATTGCTTCATCTTGATTTTCCACATTAATGGTTGGCGGAATAAATTGATGTTGTAAAGCATTTAGGGTAGCAATTCCTTCAATTCCACCAGCGGCGCCTAAGAGATGTCCCGTCATACTCTTCGTACTACTTACATACGCCGTTTTTGCGGCATCACCTAAAGCCAATTCAATTGCTTTAGATTCTGCACTGTCATTGGCTTGTGTGCTTGTTCCATGGGCGTTAATATAGCCAATTTTTTCTGGAGAAATCCCAGCTTCTTCCATTGCTAGTACCATGGCTTTCGCTGCCCCGCTCCCATCTGGTGTTGGTGATGTCATATGATAGGCATCGCAATTAGCACCATAGCCAACCACTTCACCTAAAATAGTTGCGCCTCGTTCTAGAGCATGATCTAATGATTCTAAAATAAAGACACCCGCTCCTTCTCCCATCACAAATCCACTACGTTCTTTATCAAAGGGAATTGAGGCTTTTTCTGGGTCAGTCGCCTTTGTTAAAGCGGTCAAGGAAGCAAATCCTGAAATACCGATTTCTGTAATAGGCGCTTCTGCTCCACCGGCAATAATGACATCGGAGTAGCCATGTTTGATATTGCGGAACGCTTCCCCAATTGAATGAGTTGCACTAGCACAAGCCGTCACTGTTGAAGTACAAATTCCTTTGGCACCAACACGTAAAGCAATATTTCCCGCCACCATGTTTCCAATCGCCATTGGAATAAATAACGGTGCCACACGTTCAGGTCCTTTGTCGTGCATCCGAATTACTTGATTTTGAATTGTTTCCAAACCACCAATCCCGGAACCCACCATGACGCCAAACCGATCCACATCTAGTTGACTGGTATCCAAGCCACTCATAACCATTGCTTCTAAGGCCGCATAAATGCCAAATAACGAAAACTTATCCATGCGTTTGCCATCTTTTTTAACAAAATATTTTTCCATTGGAAAGTCTTTCACTTCAGCTGCTAAGGTGACACCTGTTTCACTAACATCAAATTTACTAATCGGTCCGATACCATTTTTCCCTGTTTTCAAACTTTCTAAAAAAGTCTCAGGTTCATTGCCAATCGGCGAGGTGACACCGTAACCGGTAATAACTACTCGATTCATCCTTTTGACTCCTTTCGTTTATCCGTGCATGACTAAGCCGCCATCAACATTCACGACTTGCCCAGTAATATAGGGACTTTTAGCTAAGAATATCGCTGTAGCTGCGACATCTTCGACTTGCCCAAACGTTTGTAAGGGAATTTGTGCATTCATTTGTGTTTTAACTTTTTCTGATAAAACATCCGTCATTTCTGTTTGGATAAACCCTGGTGCAATCGCATTGCAGGTAATACCGCGCGGCGCAACTTCTCGTGCCACCGATTTAGTAAAACCAACGACACCGGCTTTACTCGCAGCGTAGTTTGCTTGACCAACATTTCCCATTAAACCAGAAACGCTAGCCATATTAATAATCCGACCACTTCGTTGTTTCATCATACGTTTAACCGCTTGTTGGGTCATGTTAAAAGTTCCTACCAAGTTAATATCTAAACAGGCATTAAAATCCTCTTTTGTCATTCGTAATAATAATTTATCATTCGTAATCCCAGCGTTATTCACCAGAATATCAATCGAGCCTAATTGGTCAACGGTTGCTTGAATCATCTCACCTGCTGCATCAAAATCGGAAATATCTCCAGAAAGGCCAATACATTTTACCCCAAAGGCTTCAATTTCTTGTCGTTGTTCTGGCGTAATCTCACTCCGACCGTTTAAAACAATATTGGCGCCCTCTTTCGCAAAAGCCAACGCAACTGCTTTGCCAATCCCACGAGTGCTTCCAGTAATAAATACGTTTTTCCCTGTTAATTCCATTTTTTACCTCCCAGTAAGTGCTGTTAACGTTTCTGTTAATGTTGCAACATCTTCCACACGGTGCATTTCAATTGTTTTGTCAATTTTTTTAACAAAACCAGTTAATGTTTTCCCTGGACCAACTTCAATCATCGTTCCCACGTTCATAGCCTTCATCGTTTCGATACTGTCTTCAAAACGTACCGCAGACATGACTTGCTCTTCCAATAACGCTTGAATTGCCTCTTGGGGCATAATTTCGGCAGTCGTATTACTAATGACAGGAATTTGCATCGTTTGAAAGTTCAATTTTGCTAAATCCTGAGCCAATTTTTTTGATGCTGGTTGTAACAGCGCCGTATGGAAAGGGCCACTCACATTTAACGGAATCATTCGTTTCACACCAGCTTCTTTGAGAAGTGTCATCGCTTGATCAACAGCAGCAACCTCACCACCAATCACGATTTGTTGTGGTGTATTATAATTTGCTGGAGCCACAATTCCGAAAGCACTGGCTTCTTGACAGGCTTTTTCAATTACTTCACGCTCAGCATTCATGACAGCAACCATTTTGCCAGTTCCTTGTGGTGCTGCTTCTGTCATGTACTGACCGCGCTTTTGGACCAAGGCCACTGCTTCTGAAAAGCGCAAAGCCCCGCTGGCAACCAAAGCACTGTATTCCCCTAAGCTTAAACCCGCTACGACATCAGGCGTTAGTCCTTTTTGTTGCAAAAGACGGTAAAATGCGACACTGACTGTTAAAATAGCAGGTTGCGTATATTCTGTTTCATTTAAACGTTCATTTTCAGTAAAACAAAGTTCTGCCATCTCATAACCTAAGATATGACTTGCTTCATCGAAAGTTTCCCGAACAATCGCTTCTTGGTGATATAATTCTTCACCCATCCCTTGATACTGGGCTCCTTGTCCACTAAATAAAATCGCTGTTTTCATACGACACCTCATTTTTTGTTAAAATTATTCACTTAGCCCCAACGCTGATTCATCTTATGTACAATCGCTTTGCATTCAGACATGAGTGAATCAATGATTTCTTGGGCTGTTTCTTCTTTTTTTATTAACCCGGCAATTTGTCCCGCCATGACGGAACCGTAATCCATATCCCCGTCAACGACAGCTTTGCGCAAAGCGCCCTGACCAATTTTTTCAAACATTTCTAAATCAGGCACTTCTTTTTGGAGTTCTTGCTTTTCTAATTGATTATATTGAGCGGTTAATTTATTTTTTAAAGTACGCACTGGATGGCCAAAATGTTGGCAGGTAATTACTGCATCTAAATCACGTGCCTTTAAAACTTTCTGTTTATAATCTGGATGAACGTTGCATTCTTTGGCAATTAAAAAACGTGTGCCTAACTGGACTGCTTCAGCACCTAACATAAAGGCCGCAGCCATACCACGACCATCACCAATCCCACCTGCTGCAATCACAGGAATTGACACAGCGTCAACGATTTGCGGTAAGCCACTCATAGTGGTTAACTTGCCAATATGTCCACCAGCTTCCATTCCTTCAAAAATGACAGCATCGGCACCAATTTTTTCCATTCTTTTTGCTAAAGCAACTGAAGGAACTACTGGGATTACTTTAATGTTATGTTCTTTAAAACGAGCCATGTATTTGGCTGGATTGCCTGCACCTGTCGTTACGACAGGAACCTGTTCTTCACAAACCAAATCGACAATTTCATCGGCAAAAGGTGAAAGTAACATGATATTGACACCAAAGGGTTGCTCCGTTAATTCTTTAACTTTTTTAATTTCTTTTTTTACGACTTCTTTTGGGGCATTGCCGCCAGCAATAATCCCTAATCCACCAGCGTTTGACACGGCACTTGCTAATGAAGCATCGGCTACCCAAGCCATACCGCCTTGAAAAATGGGATAATTGATTCCAAGCAACTCACATAACTGTTGATTCATTGATTTTATACGTCCTTTAGTTCTAAGATAAGTACACTTCATTCAAGTAAAAAAGGATTTTTCCGGCTTATTTACTTGTTTTTTTAGGGACTGGGTCATTTAGCAATTAAATGTCCCAGCCCCCTATTTTCATGTATTAGTTTGCTTGTTGTTTTTCTACATATGTTACTAAATCTTGAACGGTTTGGATGCCATCTTCTGTTTCGATTTTCACATCAAATTCATCTTCGATTTCGTTAATGATTTGGAATAAATCTAAGCTATCCGCATCTAATTCTTCTTGAATGTTTGTAGTTAATTGTACCTCTTCAGCATCTTTTCCTAATTCTTCTACGATAATTGCTTGAATTTTTTCAAATACCATGTGTATATTCCTCCAAAATAGTCATTTTCTTCATTTATATGTGAACAGTTTTTTACAGCGTTAGGAGCAGTGAGCCCCATGTTAAGCCGCCGCCAAATCCTGTTAGCACCACGCGTTGTTGGGAACCTAAAATTAAGGTCCCATTTTCAACTGCTTCATCCAACAAAATAGGAATACTAGCAGCTGAGGTATTGCCATATTTATCCATATTCGTTAAAAACTTCTCGCGGGAAATCTTCGTCTTACGTGCAATTTTATCGATAATGCGCACATTTGCTTGATGTAGTAGAAGATAATCCACGGTTTCGTCCGTCACGAGTGATAAAATATTTTGTGAAACATCTTTAATCGCAAAATCAAAAATACTACGTCCTTCCATCTGTAGCGTCTTACTAGCCTGCTCATGCCCCTGATAAAAAGGACTTTCGTTGATCGTGTAGCCTGACGTTAAAGCCGCCCACCGTTGTCCATCTGCTTGTAATTTTTCATTTAGAAAATGCGGTGTCTCAGCCTCTTCAATCAAGACGCCGGCAGCCCCATCACCGAAAAGCACCGCTGTGGAGCGATCGGTCCAATCCAACATTTTGGAAAATGTTTCGCCACCAATTACTAGACCTGTTTGATAACGACCACTTAAGACTAGTTTTTCTGCCATGCTTAAGGCATAGACAAAACCAGAACACGCTGCACTGATGTCAAAAGCAAAGGCCTCAGTGGCGCCAATTGCGCCTTGCACTTGGCAAGCAACAGAAGGCATATTGAAATCTGGTGTCACTGTTGCAACTAAAATAAAGTCAATCTCACTTGCTTGCTTTCCAGATTTTTCCAATAACTGTTTTGCGACTTGATGACATAAATCAGACGTATTTTCTTGCGTAACGATGCGACGTTCACTAATGCCTGTTCGCGAATGTATCCATTCATCAGAGGTATCCATCATTTCACTCAGTTGGTGATTCGTGACACAATTCTCTGGAACATAACGGCTTGTACAACTAATTCGTGCATAATTCTTCATGGGGATCCTCACTTTTTATTTGTATTCTTGCAAGAAATCATGAAGATTTTTTAGTGCTCTTAACAGCGCTTGTTCTTCTTCTTGCTCCATGCCTTTCAAAATGTTTTTAACCATTTCACGATGAAAATGCTGATGGACTCTAAAAAGTAATTTTCCCTTTTTGGTTAAGCCAAGCTTTACTACACGTCGATCATCTTCACTACGCAAACGTTCAACATAGCCTTTTTTAACTAAGTTGTTAATCGCTACAGTAAGTGTTCCGACGGTAATTGACAGTTCCTTGGCTACTTCTGAAGACGTTTTTTTCTTGTACATACCAATTGCTTCGATTGTGTGCATCTCCGTAATGGATAAATCATTAAATTGTGATTTTTTCAATTCAGATTCTTCAATCGTTAAGATGTCATTAAAGACACTGACTAAGTAATCGTTGACTGTTTCTAAATTAGGTTCCATTCTGTGCACCATCCATATACTTTGATTATCAAAACATTTGATGTTCAAACTATATCGTAAATAAGCAAAGAATGCAAGAGAATTTTCTATATTTTTAATGAAATATTCTTCAAATATTTCAAAAAAGGCGCATTTTCAAGGGACGAGGCTTTTAAAAAAAGGATCAATTACTTTGATACCCAAACTATTTTCACAGAAAAAGGAAAGAAGTGCAACTAAAAAGCATCACTGGCACTCCCCTGATTGAGAAGTGCCAGTGATTTTTGTTATATAATTCTTAAACTCCCACTAAGCTATTGCTACAACTTGACTGGATAATACGAGAAGAGAGTGAACCAGAAGCTTTGGTGCTTCTACTCCACTCCCTTATTAAAATGTAGGACGATTAATTATTGAATTAAGTCGTAAATTTCCATTGCTACAATATCGATGTTATCGAATTGATAGCTTTGGTGCGTATCAGATTCTGTTAATTCAAATGTTTCTGTTGATTTATCAAAACTTACAATACATTTCTCTACGCCTTCACGTTCAAAGCGGCGTACTTGTACTTCATTATCTGCTGCTTCGATCATTGCTTCCAGTCTCTTAATAATCGCCACAAGTTGTGAATGTTTCATCAGTGGGCCTCCTTTTGCAAACTAGTTCTGTACCATTGTAACAAAACATTGCCTAACTTGCATGATTTTTCGTCATTTTTTTTGATTTTTTTGTTGTTCTTTAATTTTTATTCGTTGGTTGCTTGCCATCTGTCCACCAAAGCTTAATTAAGGCCTGTGTGCCATCATTTTCAAACCCTTTATCTGCAAGGCTTTCATATAATTCTGTCGCTTTTTGCGTCGCTGGCAATGGAAGGTCAAGTTTTTTTGCTTCATCTAACGCAATCTTTAAATCTTTGATAAAATGTTTAACAAAAAAGCCTGGCGTATAATCTTCTTTTAAAATACGCGGTCCATAATTACTTAATGACCAGTTCGCAGCACTACCACCACCGACTGTTTCCAGAACTTTTTCTAAAGTTAATCCTGTCGCATTTGCATAAACGAGCATTTCAGTCAACCCGGTCATTGTGCCTGCAATCATTAACTGATTCGCCATCTTAGTGTGTTGCCCTTTTCCAGCTGAGCCGTGTAGCATAAACGTTTTACCAAATGTTTTGAAAATTGGTAAGACGGTGTCATAACTTTCTTGATCACCACCAACCATAATTGTTAAAGTACCATTTTTAGCACCTAAGTCACCACCAGAAACTGGCGCATCCAACGCATGAGCACCCACTTCTGCTGCTTTTTTGGCAATCTTTTCAGCCAAGGTCGGCGTACTTGTGGTTAAATCTACTACTATTTTACCTGTAAGATCTGCTTGAAAAATCCCTGTTTCATTAAAATACACGCCTTCAACATCTGAAGGAAAGCCAACCATTGTAAAAATGATATCACTCGCTTCCGCAATTGCTTTTGGCGTATCATACCAAACTGCTCCTTCAGCAACTAAATCATCTGTTTTACTTTTTGTTCGATTGTAAACATTGACAGATAAATTGTTTTTCATCATGTTACGAATAATTGATTTCCCCATGACACCCGTTCCAATAAAGCCGATTTTAGACATAGTAGCTTCCTCCGTTCTTAAAATAAAAAACTTTCCTCCTTCAGTATAAACGAAGGAGGAAAGTTTTGCAGTTTATTTTCTTAAAGATGTAAATTTTACTTTAATTTTTTTTATTGAGTCCGCATTTTCTTTTTCCATTTGAAGTTGATCAAAGTAAATCAATGTGTCTTGATAAAATTCAATCATTTTGTTGCCAAAGTTTGTAGAAGAAATTTCAAATAATTTTTCATCTAAAATAGTTTGGTCCATTTTAATATTTGCTTGTATATAGTCAATCAATGTTGGGGCAAAATCACTGTCTGTCTTAAAAGTTTTGCCTAAGCTTTCATGATCAAATAAATTATTTAAATAGGCGTTCCCTTCTGCAACACATTGAACGCCAGCAGCCATCGCTTCTGTATAAGTTAAGCCTTGTGTTTCTGACGTTGAGGCGCTGACAAAATAGTCAGCAGCTTTATAATAAATAGCGACTTCTTCATTTGGCACTTCACCCGTAAATTGAACGTATTCACTGACTTCTAGTTCTTCTGCTAATTCTTTTAAATCCTCTAGATAGGGACCATTTCCAACTATTACTAAACGAGTTTGTGGTAATTTTTCAATAATTTGTGGTAATCCTTGAATAATTGCTTGAATATTTTTTTCATAAGAAATTCGACTTAACGATAACAACATAATCTGTTGCTCTTCAATACCTAGTTGTTGACGCATTCCAGCGATCATTTCCTCAGTAATATCGGGACGTAAAAACTTATCAATTTCGATCCCTGTTGGAATAATTCTCATTGGTGCAGTCACTCCATAATCCCGTAATTTTTCAATTACACGTTCACTGGGACAAACAACACCTGTCGTATGATTTGTAAACACTCTTGAAAAGAATTTAACATGTGATGGACGGACAACTTTTCCTTTAGCAATATAATGTAAGTAATCTTCATACATTGTATGATACGTATGGATGACAGGGATTTTCATTTTTTTCCCAACCATTTTCCCTAAAATACCCGCACCAAATTCAGTATGTGTATGAATTAAATCTAATTCCAATTCTTTGGCAATTAAATAGGCGTACCACATACCGCGAACCACTACTCGGCGATCTTTAAAAGACACGAATGGCACACTAGGCATCCGTATGACATCTTCTTCAAAATCAGTCGCGTTAGGATCGGTTGTCGTAAAAATATACACTTCATGGCCGTGCTTTTCTAATTCATCTTTTAAGGTCTTAATAGAAGTCGCTACCCCACTCACTTGCGGGAAATACGTATCAGTAAAAAAACCAATTTTCACTCTCATTACCTCCATTTCATCTAACAATAACTGCCTTCAATATTTGTTAAGATAAGACTGTTTCGTAGACTTCTTTTAACTCGTAACCAATTTGCTTGATACTTCTTTGCTCTGCTACTTGATAGCCTGCTTCTCTAGTGCTAGGTATTTTCCCTTCTAATAAGCCTTCAATATATTTTTTAAATTCTTCAATAGAATGACCCATATAACAATTTTCATTAGCTACTAGCCAGCCTTGATAAACTGGAATATCACGCACTAAAACTTGTTGCTGACTAGCTAATGCTTCTAAAACAACAATTCCTTCCGTTTCTTCACGAGAAGGGAAAAAGAAGAGATTCGCTGCCGCATAGGCCCCTTCGATGACATCTCCTTTAATATAACCTGGGAAAATAACATTTTCTGGATGATCTTCTTTAACTAATTGTCGGATATTTTTTGGGATAGAATACATTGGTGTATCACCAAACCAAAT